>NZ_CP150156.1:932500-4142759 GCF_037963345.1 Bacillus sp. PS237
ATCGATCGAGGGCTTAACCATATTTTTGAATGATGTCACACCTGTTATCTAGTTTTGAGAGAATAAGTTTTTCAAAAAAACACTTGATTTTCTCAAGAATACATAGTATAATGTTAAATGTCACTGAAATTGTCTGGTGATGATGGCGAAGAGGTCACACCCGTTCCCATGCCGAACACGGAAGTTAAGCTCTTCAGCGCCGATGGTAGTCGGGGGTTTCCCCCTGTGAGAGTAGGACATCGCCAGGCAGACTTCATTCCGCAGTAGCTCAGTGGTAGAGCTATCGGCTGTTAACCGATCGGTCGTAGGTTCGAATCCTACCTGCGGAGCCATTATTGGAGAGCTGTCCGAGTGGTCGAAGGAGCACGATTGGAAATCGTGTAGGCGGTCAACTCCGTCTCAAGGGTTCGAATCCCTTGCTCTCCGCCACTGATACTTATACATAATTACAATTGAAAGTCTGGGCCCGTTGGTCAAGCGGTTAAGACACCGCCCTTTCACGGCGGTAACACGGGTTCGAATCCCGTACGGGTCATTATATGATGGAGGATTAGCTCAGCTGGGAGAGCATCTGCCTTACAAGCAGAGGGTCGGCGGTTCGAGCCCGTCATCCTCCACCATTATATCATCGCGGGGTGGAGCAGTTCGGTAGCTCGTCGGGCTCATAACCCGAAGGTCGCAGGTTCAAATCCTGCCCCCGCAACCAAATTTTAAAATGGTCCGGTAGTTCAGTTGGTTAGAATGCCTGCCTGTCACGCAGGAGGTCGCGGGTTCGAGTCCCGTCCGGACCGCCATTTGAATACTTAGGCTCGGTAGCTCAGTTGGTAGAGCAACGGACTGAAAATCCGTGTGTCGGCGGTTCGATTCCGTCCCGAGCCACCACCTATGCCGGTGTAGCTCAATTGGTAGAGCAACTGACTTGTAATCAGTAGGTTGGGGGTTCAAGTCCTCTTGCCGGCACTGTTTTTTCAAAATTTAATGTGGAGGGGTAGCGAAGTGGCTAAACGCGGCGGACTGTAAATCCGCTCCCTCAGGGTTCGGCAGTTCGAATCTGCCCCCCTCCACCATTTATAGGGGCATAGTTTAACGGTAGAACAGAGGTCTCCAAAACCTCCGGTGTGGGTTCGATTCCTACTGCCCCTGCCAAATTTATGACATCTTGAGATTATGGCGGTTGTGGCGAAGTGGTTAACGCACCAGATTGTGGCTCTGGCACTCGTGGGTTCGATTCCCATCAATCGCCCCATATTATCATTGGGCTATAGCCAAGCGGTAAGGCAACGGACTTTGACTCCGTCATGCGTTGGTTCGAATCCAGCTAGCCCAGTCTCACTTTTTATATCAACTGCATATAATGTATTAAGTCCATTAAAAATGCGGAAGTAGTTCAGTGGTAGAACACCACCTTGCCAAGGTGGGGGTCGCGGGTTCGAATCCCGTCTTCCGCTCCAATTACGGCGGCATAGCCAAGTGGTAAGGCAGAGGTCTGCAAAACCTTTATCCCCGGTTCGAATCCGGGTGTCGCCTTCTTATTGCCGGGGTGGTGGAATTGGCAGACACACAGGACTTAAAATCCTGCGGTAGGTGACTACCGTGCCGGTTCAAGTCCGGCCCTCGGCACCAATTTTACTTACATGGTAAGTTGAATTGGTGTTTGTGTTTTATCATTATAACTAATCATATTAATGATCTACATAAGTAGATCATTTTTTTAATGCTTTGATTTATCATAACAAGTTAAGTTCCGAGGCCTATTATAAAGCGGCTGTATAGCTAGTCTTTCAACACTTTTATTTTATATTTCCATAAAAACTTTTTTGAAATACGTTGACACTTTATGAGATCCATGATATATTTATATTCGTCGGTTAGATACGACGTAAAACTTGCCGGTGTGGCGGAATTGGCAGACGCGCACGACTCAAAATCGTGTTCCTTCTGGAGTGTCGGTTCGACCCCGACCACCGGTATACTGAAAAACCCGTTTCTTAACAGAAACGGGTTTTTATTTTTTATTAAAGAAAAGGAGCCTCGGCTCCTTTTTATACTTACTCAGCGTATTGGTCTAGGATCTCTTCTAGCACCTCTTCTAGCTCTTCTGTATCTTCAAGCTCTGATTGGCTGAAACGGACGCGTACAAGCTGTTCTCCGTCATTATACATCTCTTCCAACCACCCTCGGAGTCCTCTTGCTCTGCGGTCGACTTCGAAAATGATTTCCAAACCGTCTTCGTCTAAAAGGAAAATGAGCTCTAATTCATCAAGCATCTGACGATAATATCCGGAAGTCGGAACGAATTCGAATTCTTGAACGAACGGAAGACGACGCTGGAAGTAGGGCGCTTGTTCGCAGTCTGCTTCGTTAAGACGGAAGCCCAGGTTTTCGATTGCTTCAAGCACATTTTCAATCCAAGGGTGCGCTTCAACGAAAATGCGGTCATGATCGGATTTATCGATACCGCCTTGAATGTCAAGGTCTGTCACCACGGCAACCTCTACTTTCCCTACAGTGATCGGCGTATCTAGAGGCAGAGTGAATGTGAACGGAAATTGATGCTCTTCACCAGGCTGTATGGTAAATGAACCAGTGACCCGGAAAGAATGAATTGTAGCGTATTTCCGGTGCTCTTCATCGTCTTTTACAATGACATACCGTGTGCTAAGCTGTAAATCGATATAACGGATGTCCTGAGCGATTTTTCCGCCTTTGACATGTACCGTTCCCTGTACTTCTTCTCCTGGAAAATATGCGTCTTTTTCTAAAATTGTATCTACTTTTGCAGCTCCAATTCCGGCACTTGCCGCAAGCTTCTTAAAAAATGACATGTTAGATCTTCCCCTTTTTCTTTTTTCTCAACAGATATACGTAAGAAGGAGGAAAAAAGATTCGTTTGATTCATACTTTTTTCCTATTATTCGTCTCGGCCTAGGGACAGACTAAGAATAATATTGAAAATAAAGGAGTCGATGGAAGTGAATAAAGAAAGTTTGGTTGCAGATGAATTACACAGAATGTTTTTGGCTGGTGAGCTGCAAATCACAGTAGAGGAGGATATAAACAATATTTCCGAAAGGCTGAGAAACGGCGATCTCAGTTTAGACCGATTAAGCGGTGAAGACGTGTTTATAAAAGAAACGGTAAATGAGGCTTTAAGAAGAGTGGAGCAATAAAAAAGAGACGGCATCTCATCTTTGAGATCCCGTCTCTTTTTGTGGTCTTTGCTGTAAGATAAAAGCGAATCGATTTGGAATTGCTCACCCGAGCCACCCCTTTTCTAACAGAAGATCTGACAGTTCATCATGGAGATAAACAGCTGTATCTAATTGATCATGCAATGCTCTTCTGATGTGGGGATTTTCGGTTGCTGTTGTTGCGACAGTGTATTTGTTAATGCTGGTTTTTATTGTTGTTAACAAATCAAGAATATCTTTGGGACAAAGACTTTGTTCAATGGGAAACCACCTCCTTTGTTTTTTTAGCAGCTCCTGATAAGAAAGTATTTGACTTTGTTTCTTGCTTCTATACAAAATGCTATAATAAGCAACAAATTTTGTTGGGGGGTGTGATGATGAAGCAGATTATTGCGATGGGGGGCGGGGGTTTTTCGATGGAGCCGGATAATTTGTCCCTCGATCAATATATCCTCAATCAATCAAAACGAGAGCAGCCTCGTATTTGTTTTTTGCCGACGGCGAGCGGAGATTCCCAAAACTATATTCAGCGGTTTTATCATGCATTTCAAACATTGGATTGCGTGCCGTCTCATTTATCTTTGTTTAAGCCACCATCATCAGATTTAGTTTCTTTTGTTATGGAAATGGACGTGATTTATGTTGGCGGGGGAAATACGCGGAATTTACTTGTGTTATGGAAAGAGTGGGGGCTGGACCATATTCTCAGGGAAGCATGGAAGAACGGTGTGGTTGTAGCTGGAATAAGTGCCGGTGCGATCTGCTGGTTTGAAGAAGGGGTGACAGATTCAGCCGGACCGCTGACAAGTTTGAAAAGTTTAGGTTTTTTGCAAGGGAGCTTTTGTCCCCATTATGACGGGGAAAAGGATCGGAGACCGGCATACCACCAGCTGATATCTAACAAGTTCTTATGCAGTGGCTATGCAGCGGATGATGGGGCTGCTCTCCATTTCATAAATGATCAGCTGTTTCAGACTGTGAGTTCAAGGTCGGGTGCAAAGGCATATCGGGTGATGATGGCTGAACATGAAATAGCTGAAATCCCGTTGCCGGTCAAATATTTAGGGTGAAATTGGCTGAATATTATCTATATTCCTCTTTTTTTCAGATTGATTTTATGATAAGATGAGTGCGAAATCAATAGTTACTGGGGGTGCCCGCTTTCGGGCTGAGAGAGAAGGCAAGCTTCTTAACCCTTTGGACCTGATCTGGTTCGTACCAGCGTGGGGAAGTAGAGGAATTGTTTTTGTTATTGTCTTGCTGGGCAATAATATGTTTCTTTCTGACTGTAACCGGGTTCATTTATATGAATCCGGTTTTTTGTGCTGGTTATGGGCTTGATTTTGTCCTTTCAAACGTAGAAAGGGGAAGGAAAAGTAATGCAAAACAATTCAGTGCAGCAAGCCAACATTTCCATTATGTCAAGTTTTTCAGGCAGCAAGAAGGTATACGTGGAGGGTTCTTCTTCGGACATCCAAGTGCCGATGAGGGAGATTGCATTGAGTCCGACGACGGGATCGTTCGGCGAAGAGGAAAACGCGCCTGTGCGTGTCTATGATACAAGCGGACCGTATACGGACCCTGAAGTAACCATTAATATTCAAGAAGGATTAAAGCCGCTCCGCCAAAAATGGATCACAGAGCGCGGTGACGTGGAAGAGTATGAAGGTCGGGCTATAAAACCAGAAGATAACGGTTATAAAAAAGCAAAACCAAACGTAAGCTATCCAGGATTAAAGCGGAAACCGCTGAGGGCGAAGGCAGGTCAAAATGTCACACAAATGCACTATGCAAAAAAGGGGATCATTACACCTGAGATGGAATTTATCGCCATTCGTGAGCATGTGTCTCCTGAATTCGTCAGAGACGAGGTAGCCAGCGGCCGGGCGATTATTCCTTCAAACATTAATCACCCTGAAAGTGAGCCAATGATTATCGGCCGGAATTTTCATGTGAAGATTAATGCAAATATCGGGAATTCAGCGGTTACGTCATCCATTGAAGAAGAAGTGGAAAAAATGACGTGGGCCATCCGCTGGGGAGCGGATACGATGATGGATCTCTCTACCGGAAAAGATATTCATACGACGCGTGAATGGATTATCCGCAATTGCCCCGTGCCTGTGGGAACTGTTCCGATTTATCAGGCGCTTGAAAAAGTAAACGGCGTAGCTGAGGATTTAACGTGGGAGATTTATCGTGATACGCTAATCGAGCAGGCAGAGCAGGGAGTGGATTATTTTACGATTCACGCGGGTGTTTTGCTTAGGTATGTACCGCTGACTGCCAAACGGACAACTGGTATCGTGTCACGCGGGGGAGCGATTATGGCGCAGTGGTGTCTGGCTCATCATCAAGAAAGCTTTTTATACACACATTTTGAAGAAATATGTGAGATTATGAAAATGTATGATATTGCTTTCTCTCTTGGGGATGGTTTGCGTCCCGGATCAATTGCTGATGCCAATGACGAAGCGCAGTTTGCTGAATTAGAGACGCTTGGAGAGCTGACGCAAATTGCCTGGAAGCATGATGTTCAGGTGATGATTGAGGGTCCTGGACATGTTCCGATGCATAAAATCAAAGAGAACGTCGATAAACAAATGGACATTTGTAAAGAAGCGCCTTTTTACACATTGGGGCCGTTGACAACGGATATTGCTCCGGGATATGACCATATTACTTCAGCGATCGGAGCGGCGATGATCGGTTGGTACGGGACAGCAATGCTTTGTTATGTAACGCCGAAGGAGCATTTGGGGCTGCCAAACCGTGATGATGTTCGTGAAGGAGTCATTACATATAAGATCGCTGCGCACGCTGCGGACCTTGCAAAAGGGCATCCCGGAGCGCAAATCCGGGATGATGCGTTATCGAAAGCCCGTTTTGAATTCCGCTGGCGGGATCAGTTTAATTTATCTCTTGATCCGGAGAGAGCCCTTGAATACCATGATGAAACCCTGCCTGCTGAAGGAGCAAAAACCGCTCACTTTTGTTCCATGTGCGGTCCGAAATTTTGCAGCATGAGAATTTCACAGGATATTCGGGATTATGCGAAGAAAAACGATCTCAGTGAAGCAGAAGCCATAAATAAAGGATTAAAAGAAAAAGCAAAAGAGTTTGTCGATACGGGAAGCAATTTATATCAATAAAAAAAATGAAGATGGAGAATGCTCCATCTTCATTTTTTTAGAAAAACAGAGAGCGTCGAAGCGGAGGAATACTCTGTTCAAAGCGGAAAACATTTTCTGGATCATATGTCGTTTTGACACGGCGGAGTCGTTCAACGTTTTCGCCGTAATATGTTCTTGGCCAGTTTCTGATTTCGATATCTGGCCAATTTACGTAGTCTCC
Source organism: Bacillus sp. PS237 (assembly GCF_037963345.1). NCBI lineage: Bacteria > Bacillati > Bacillota > Bacilli > Caryophanales > Bacillaceae > Bacillus > Bacillus sp. PS237. The sequence continues at coordinate 939,046 of NZ_CP150156.1, forward strand.
CATCGTTTCTTTCGAAAGGGACGTTCTCAGCCCCTCAATCCAGCGGACATTTTGTCTTTTTTCTCCAGGGGATGTCCAGTTTGTTAAGTATTCCTGGGCGATGATTGCGTCACGATAATAAAATGCCGTTTGGTCGGGAGCGACCCGTCCGGCTGCCCCGCCGAGTGCTTGCTGCCAGACACTGGCGTTTTGATTCGGAGCGTGCTCTAAAAAGTGTTTTATTGTTGAGATCGCACGTTCTGATAATGGCTTTTCAATGAAAGAGCCGGAGCGTTTCATTTTTTGAGGCTGATTGCCTCCCGGGCTGTTAAAAAAGGTTACCGCTTCAATGAATGGCGTTGTTTTTACCATTCCGCTTGTCGGACTTCCTGCTTTCAATAAAGGCTTTAACAGTTTTTTTAACTCTGTTTTTGGCCCGACAAATTGGCCGAGGGCTTCTATGCGGTTTACTTCTTTAGGCCAAAACTCTATTGATGATGTAAGCCGGTCATCTGTATACGGGGCCCAGTTCTGCCACGTGTTATATACTTCCTCAAAATCATCCCATCCCCATGTAATAGAAAAAATCGACACTTGAGAGATGGGCACTGCTTTAAATGTCATGGAGGTGACTATGCCGAAATTGCCTCCTCCGCCTCCCTGAGACGCCCAAAATAAGTCTGGATGATTTGAACAGCTGACTGTAATCAGATCAGCGCCCTCTTTTTCGTCTGCTACGATCATCTCAAGCTGCACGAGGCTGTCGCAAGTAAGACCGGCAGCCCTTGTTAAAAGTCCAATTCCCCCTCCGAGAGTTAAACCTGTGAGCCCTACATTAGCAATGGTGCCTGCGGGAAGCGTCAGGCCGTATTGCCAGAGTGTCCGATAGACTTCTCCCAATTCAGCCCCCGCTTCAATATAGGCCAGCTTTTTATCCTGATTCACAGTTATTTTTTTCATCTCGCTTAAATCAATAACAAGACCGTTATTTAAAAGGGAAAAGTTCTCATAGCTGTGTCTGCCGCCTCTAATACGGAAAGGCACACGGTTTTCACGCGCCCATTTCAGCGCATTGAGTGCATCCTGTTTGTTTTGGCAAAACACAATGATGTCAGGATACCTTTCTAAGCTTAGGTTAATATTGGTTCTTGCTTCGTTATAGTCCGGATCATCCCGTGTCACGATACGTCCGGTCAATTTTGTCTTTTCCACACTCCCACATCTCTTTCTCTCGTATTCTAGTTTCTCTAGCTTATGCGTCAGGGGAAAAGAGTGTATAAGGAAAAAGCGGGGATGCAATCTGATACAGTGTCAACACCCTCAAAAAATAGTTGACAGGTCGGTATTGTATGAATTAACATGGTCAGTACAAATTTTTCAAATTTATCGCGCTGATCGGAACACCGAAGGCTCTTATCGTTTAGATAAGGGCCTTTTTTGTATGAAAAAGGGGGGATTATTGATGGGAGTCAAAAAAGAAAAGGGGAGAAAACGATTCAGGAAGCGAAAAACCTACGGGAATCAGATTTTGCCGCTTGAGCTGCTGATTGAAAAAAACAAACGAGAGATTATAAACAGCGCGGAACTCATGGAAGAAATTTATATGAAGATTGATGAGAAGCATACGCAATGTGTAACTAAATATAAAAAAACCCGCTGACTACAACGGGTTTTTGCATTTCTCCATTAAGAATCTTTTTTAATCGGCAATCCAAGGCCTTCTGCCACGCGTTTTCCGTATTCAGGATCCGCTTTGTAGAAGTGCTCGATTTGGCGCAGCTTGATTTCTTCTTTTTCTACCGGCTTCATGGCATTAACGATATTTTCAACAAGGCGGGTACGTTCATCTTCACTCATTAAACGATACAGATCGCCGGCTTGAGTGTAGTGATCGTAGTGATCGTAGCTTACGCTGTCAGCGATACCTTGTACCGGATATGCTGCTTGCTTATCCTCAGGTGACTCTTTTGGACCGCCGAAGCTGTTAGGCTCGTAATACACAGATCCGCCGCCGTTATCATCAAAACGCATTTGCCCATCACGCTGATAATTGTTTACTTTGTTGCGTGCGCGGTTGATTGGCAGCGCTTGATGGTTTGCACCGACACGGTAGCGGTGTGCATCATGATAAGCAAAAAGTCGACCTTGAAGCATTTTATCCGGTGAAACATCAATACCAGGCACGAGGGTTCCAGGTGAAAATGTCGCTTGTTCTACCTCTGCAAAGTAGTTTTCCGGATTTCTGTCTAGAACCATGCGTCCGACCTCGATTAACGGGTAGTCTTTTTGAGACCAAACTTTTGTGACATCAAACGGATCGAAACGGTACGTATTTGCATCTTCTAAAGGCATGATTTGCACATATAGTTTCCATGCAGGATAATCACCGTTTTCGATTGCGTTGAAAAGGTCTTCTGTATGGTAATCAGGGTTTTCACCGGCAATTTTTGCTGCCGTATTGACATCAAGGTTTTTCACGCCTTGTTCTGTTTTAAAGTGATATTTAATCCATACGCCTTCGCCTTCGGCATTTGTCCATTTGAATGTATGGCTTCCGAAGCCGTGCATGTGGCGAAGTGTCGCAGGAATTCCGCGGTCAGACATCAGGATTGTCACTTGGTGCAGTGACTCTGGTGAAAGTGACCAGAAATCCCATACAGCCGTAGGGTTTTTCAGGTGTGTTTTTGGATCTCTTTTTTGTGTATGGATGAAATCAGGGAACTTAATCGCATCGCGGATAAAGAATACAGGCGTATTGTTGCCGACGATGTCGTAGTTTCCTTCTTCAGTATAAAATTTAACAGCAAATCCGCGCGGGTCGCGAACTGTGTCAGCAGAGCCAAGTTCACCGGCAACTGTTGAGAAACGGATGAACAACGGTGTGCGTTTGCCGACTTCAGAAAGGAAAGCGGCTTTCGTGTATTTTGTTACGTCGTTTGTCACTTCAAAATATCCGTGTGCGCCTGCTCCTTTGGCGTGAACAACACGTTCAGGAACACGTTCTCGGTTGAAATGGGCCAATTTTTCGAGTAAATGTACATCTTGAATTAAAGTTGGTCCGCGAGAACCGGCAGTCATTGAGTTTTGATTATCTCCAACCGGAGCGCCCCAGCTAGTTGTCAGTTTATTTGAACTCATGTTATCACCTCTTGGAATTTATAAGAACATAATATCATCTCTAAGTAAAAAGTCAATATTATTTTATAATTATTATAAAATAGTTATCTCTATTAATCGATATATAGTATCGAAATTGTTGAAAAACCTTGTTGTAACAGCTTTTTATGACACTTAATAATTTTTGGAGAAATAATTTTTCCTTCTCTATTTGCGAAACAAGCAGAGTAAGTGATAAACAAGGATATCAAAAATCGTATTTAAAAAAGAGTTGACATATCGGAATAATTTGAATTAACATGTTATTCAAACAAAAAAACAATTGGGCAGCTGATCGGACCGCCGAAGGCTCTCATCTCTACAAGAACAGAGATGGGGGCCTTTTTGTTTTTTTTGAAGGCGGGGTTGGCAGAAAGAGAGGGATAAAAGTGGCTGTGACCATCAGCATCAAAGAAAAGGCATTTGTTCAAGAAGGCCGCAAAAACACGGTCTTAGAAAACATAGAATTATCAATCGCACCAGGCGAATTTCTAACGCTTATCGGACCGAGCGGGTGCGGAAAAAGCACCCTGTTAAAGATTATTGCAGGGCTTGATTCTGAATATGACGGGAGTGTGGAAATTAACGGCCGCAGCGTAACAGCTCCGGGTATTCAGCAAGGATTTATTTTTCAGGAACACCGCCTCTTTCCTTGGCTGACTGTTGAGCAGAATATTGCAGCCGACTTGAATTTGAAGGACCCAAAAGTCAAACAAAAGGTGGATGAACTGATCGAGATTGTCAGATTGAAAGGATCGGAAAAAGCATATCCGCGCGAGCTGTCAGGCGGCATGTCACAAAGAGTAGCCATCGCCCGGGCCCTGCTGCGGGAGCCTGAGGTGCTGCTTTTAGATGAACCGTTTGGTGCACTCGACGCTTTTACAAGAAAACACCTGCAGGACGTGCTGCTGGATATATGGAGGAAGAAAAAAACAACGATGATTCTCGTGACTCATGATATAGATGAATCTGTTTATTTAGGAAATGAGCTTGCGATCCTTAAGGCCAAACCGGGGAAAATCCATAAGCTGATGCCCATTCACCTGGCGTATCCGCGAAACCGGACGACTCCGGATTTCCAAGCGATCAGACAGAGAGTGCTGTCGGAATTCGAGAAAACAGAAGATTTGGAGTACGCAGAAGGATCAGGGATATAGAAAGGGCGGAAGCGGAAATGAAAAAAGGACTCATTGTATTGGTTGCCGTTATTTTTCTGCTCGCAGGCTGTGGAGCAAATGGAGCCAGCGGTGACCACAAACAATTGAAGGAAATTCGTATTGGTATTCAGCAAAGCTTAAGCCCCCTTTTGATTGCAAAAGAAAAAGGCTGGTTCGAAGATGCATTTGAAAAAGAAGGCATCAAAGTGAAATGGGTGGAGTTTCAAAGCGGTCCGCCCCAATTTGAAGGCCTTGCGGCAGACAAACTTGATTTTTCTCAAGTCGGTAATTCGCCTGTGATCGCTGGACAGGCGGCAGGCATTGACTTTAAAGAAATCGGTTTGTCTCAGGACGGCTTGAAAGCAAACGGCATCCTTGTCAATCAAAACAGCGGCATTCAAGACGTTAAGGGCTTAAAGGGGAAGAAAATTGCAGTCGCCAAAGGCAGCAGCGGGTTTGATTTTTTGTATAAAGCGCTTGATCAAGTGGGGTTGTCAGCTAACGATGTGACAATTATTCAGCTTCAGCCTGATGAAGCAGCTTCCGCATTTGAAAACGGATCTGTTGATGCCTGGTCCATTTGGGAGCCGTACTTGTCCTTAGAAACAATGAAACACGGAGCAAAAATCCTTGTGAACGGAGAAAGCACAGATTTATATTCACCGGGTTTTACTTTAGTAAGAACAAAGTTTTCAGAAGAGCATCCAGACGAAGTGGTCCGTTTTCTGAAGGTGTTTAATAAAGCCGTTGTATGGCAAAAGGAACATCTGGATGAAGCAGCGGACTTATATTCTGACATTAAAGATCTCGATAAAAAGGTCGTCGAAAATGTGCTGAAAAATACTGAGCCACTTAATGAGATCATCAGTGACGACATTGTGAAAGCACAGCAGGAAACAGCAGATTTTCAATTTCGAACAAAGGCGATAGATAAGAAGATTGATGTGAAGGATGTTGTCGATAACACTTTTATCAAAAAAGCATTAGAGGAGCATTCCTCAGGAGGTGATCAATGATGAAAGCAGAGGCTGCGGGCTCGCTGCCCAAAACGAATGCGGAAGCGGTGCGAAAAAAGCCCGGAAGGAAGAGATACGGCTGGATGAAGGGGCTTTTACTGCCCGCTGTCATCATTGCCATCTGGCAGGTCATCGGCGGGCTGGGGGTTGTGTCCGCTACAGTGCTGCCTACACCTGTTACGATTGTTCTGACCTTTAAGGAGCTTATTTTGTCCGGCGAACTGTTCGGCCATCTGCAAATCAGCATTTATCGGGCGGCACTTGGTTTTTTGCTTGGCGCGGGGCTTGGATTGATGATCGGGATTTTGGCCGGATTTTCCAAACGGACGGAGCTGTATCTTGATCCGTCGTTGCAAATGCTTAGAACCGTACCTCATCTGGCCGTCACGCCGCTGTTTATTTTATGGTTCGGATTTGACGAAGTATCTAAAATTTTGCTGATTGCGCTCGGTGCCTTCTTTCCTGTCTATATCAATACGTTTAACGGCATCCGCGGGGTTGACGCGAAGCTGTTTGAAGTCGCCCGGGTGCTTGAATTTAAATGGCATCAGCAGATATCCAAAGTGATATTGCCGGCAGCCCTGCCCAATATATTGCTAGGCATTCGCTTATCGCTCGGCATTGCATGGCTCGGGCTCGTTGTGGCAGAGCTGATGGGCTCAAGCTCGGGAGTCGGCTATATGATCATGGATGCGAGACAGTTTTCACAAACGAATAAAGTCTTTGCAGGGATTATCATTTTTGCAGTGGTTGGAAAGCTGACGGATTCCTTCGTCAGGCTGCTTGAACGAAAGCTGTTAAAGTGGAGAAACAGCTACGAAGGATAAAAGATATAAAGGGGAGATGAATATGGAAATTCTTTGGTTTATACCGACTCATGGAGACGCGAGATATTTAGGATCTGAAAGTGATGGACGGACTGCGGATCATCTTTACTTTAAACAAGTCGCGCAGGCGGCAGACAGGCTGGGATATACAGGAGTTCTTCTGCCAACGGGAAGATCGTGCGAGGACCCGTGGCTTACAGCGTCGGCACTGGCAGGAGAAACAAAGGACTTAAAGTTTTTAGTCGCGGTAAGACCTGGTTTAATGCAGCCTTCTCTGGCAGCCAGAATGACATCCACCCTAGACCGCATTTCAGACGGCCGGCTGCTGATCAACGTTGTGGCAGGGGGCGATCCGTATGAGCTGGCAGGCGATGGCCTGTTTATCAGCCATGATGAGCGCTACGAGGCAACAGACGAATTTTTAACCGTTTGGCGGAGACTTTTGCAGGGAGAAACGGTTTCCTATGAAGGAAAGCATATAAAAGTGGAAAACAGCAATCTGCTTTTCCCGCCGCAGCAAGAGCCGCATCCGCCCATCTATTTCGGTGGTTCGTCACAGGCTGGAATTGAAGCTGCCGCAAAGCATACAGACGTGTACTTGACATGGGGTGAGCCGCCTGAACAAGTAAAAGAAAAGATAGAAAGAGTCAAAAAGCAAGCGGCAAAAGAAGGGAGATCCGTTCGATTTGGCATTAGGCTGCATGTCATTGCCCGTGAAACTGAACAAGAGGCATGGGAAGCGGCAGAGCGCTTGATCAGCCACTTGGATGATGACACCATTGCCAAAGCGCAGGCAGCTTTGAGCCGTTACGACTCTTCAGGCCAGCAGCGGATGGCCGTCCTTCATCAAGGCGATCGGACGAAGCTTGAAATCAGCCCGAATCTGTGGGCGGGGATCGGCCTGGTCAGAGGAGGGGCAGGAACAGCTCTTGTCGGTGATCCGCAGACGATTGCCGACCGGATAGCGGAGTACCAGGCACTCGGCATAGAATCGTTTATATTCTCCGGCTATCCGCATTTAGAAGAAGCGTATTATTTTGCAGAGCTTGTATTTCCGCTTTTGCCGTTTGAAAATGATCGGACGAGAAAGCTTCAGAACAAAAGGGGAGAAGCGGTAGGAAACACTTATTTTGTCAAAGAGAAAAATGCATGAGTTTAACTAAAATACAGCCCCCCGAACATGGTATGATATTCAAAAAAAGGGGGCTTTTTTTCTGAAAACATTGAGAAGCGCGGCAGTCATTTGCCTCATAGCTATGCTGTCAGCATGCGGACATTCAAAACAGATGGAAATCAAAGCGGCGGACATATCAGATCTTGAAAAAAACAGAATGGATGTCGCAGCTTCACAGGCATTCACTGCCGAAGCCGTCAATATCGGTGAAGGTATTTCTTCAGCTGACATGTACATCGAACATTATCAAAAGGGAAAGCTTGTTGAGAGGTTTGGACCGGTTCGTGCAGATTATTCAGAGGAAAAAACTGATACCATACAATTTGTTTATTTTGAGAATGAAGAGGGGGAAGGAAAGAATAAACATACCACCATTCATTTTGGCATTGTGGATAAACAGGGAACTATAGCGGCTGATTCATCGGTGAAACGCGACGATAGCACAACACAGGAAATGACTCAGAATATTTCATCGCCGGAACCGATTACTTTCGAGAAGCCTGCTTTGATCGGCAGCAGTATTAGAGGGACTGACGAGACAATGCACACCTCTGAACATAAAAAAGAGCTCATTAAGCATCAAGATGCGTTACTGTATTATGTGGAATTGCATCATTAGAATGGGCGGCTTCAGGCCGTCTGTTTTACAAAGCGGTATGCTTGCTTTTTTGAATGGTGAATGATACATTTTAAATCGTAACAATTTCGATTTAAAGGGAGGCTATGTGACTTGGCTAAAAAATCAAAAGTGGCAAAAGAGTTAAAACGCCAACAGCTTGTTGAGCAATACGCTGGTATTAGACGCGAGTTGAAGGAAAAAGGAGATTACGAGGCACTCAGCAAGCTGCCAAGAGATTCAGCACCGGGAAGGCTTCACAACCGCTGCATGGTAACGGGGCGCCCGAGAGCATATATGAGGAAGTTTAAAATGTCCAGAATCGCTTTCAGGGAGCTGGCCCATAAAGGCCAGATTCCCGGTGTGAAAAAAGCAAGCTGGTAAGAAAAAACTCCGGCCGATTACAGCGCGCCGGAGTTTTTTTCGTTTTTCTTGAAAGAGATGACGTAGGAAAGGTGCTGGATGATCATGATGATAAACACAATAATAATAGGGAAAAACGGAATGCGCGATTGAAATAGCGGATAAAAAATGAGAAGAACCGCTGCGGCAGGCAGCGAGAAGTAGACAGCGATATATGACGCGCGACATGCTTTTGCCGTCATCATCTGCTCTCTTTCATCCTGCTCTTCAAACTCATCAGGCAGAAGTAGCTGCTTTCTGGCAGGGCGGCTTTTTTTCTGTAAGTACAAATAAACCGCAGACGCCGCAACAAACAGAATAAAGGGAGTGAGGTTTAAATCAAATACCATCCCGCCGCTCTTTGTGCCGAAAAAAGATGCTATGCCTTCTGAGGCTTCAAAGTATGAAATCAGCGCCCAGCATGCAAGGCCAAATAAAACAAGGTGAAAAGCTGCTTTTGTTTTCATGCTCATCTTAGTTTTCCTCCTCTAACCAAAAGACATCCTCCATTTTCATGGAGAAGGCTTTGCAGATTTTCAGTGCTAACAGCAGTGAGGGAACATAATCGCCTTTTTCAATCGCTGCCACAGTCTGTCTTGTGACGCCGACCGTTTCTCCGAGTTTTTCCTGAGAATAGCCGAAGCGTGCCCTCAGCTCTTTTACTTTATTTTTCATCATGACGTCTGTCCCCTTCACAATCTCGATTGATTATATTGTATAGTATACTTAACATTATGTAAATGGAACTTAACAACTTTACAAAAAGATAACTTTTTTTCGACAAAATTTTTATATTCCCTTGACGAAAAATAAATAAACATGTAATATAAAAAAAGTCAGAGCGGTACTGTTGCTGACAATCACAAATGCGGGTGTAGTTTAGTGGTAAAACCTCAGCCTTCCAAGCTGATGTCGTGAGTTCGATTCTCATCACCCGCTCCATACATACGTTATTAACGCAGTGTTTCGTTTCTCAGATAAACGAAGTATTGCGTTTTTTTATGTGAAAAAGAACACGGTATTCGTGTTCTTTTACGTAAGCCAATGTACTGTATGGGTGCCGCCGTGAATTTGTTCAAACATTTTCGTTAATGATGATAAGAGGTTAACAGCGCTGCTTTTCTCAATCGATGGCGGGAAAAAAATGATTTGCAGCATATTCTTAGTCTCGTTTGAAACGGGATAGTGGTTGACGCTGTTTTTGAAATCGCCAAAAATGCCGTTTTCATCAGAGAAAAGCAGTATGTTTTCTTTTTCTCCCAATGAGATCCGGACCGGCTCATGAAGCTTTCCGGCATCATAAATCATAATAGGCAGAGAATATTTTAATGCGAAAAAATCGATTGTGTCATGGGCCGAGTCTTTACTTTCCATGAATTGTTCCTTGGATATCGGGACCAGCATGTCCTCCATTGGGGTTGTTTCTCCCTCAAATGAAGGGTTAAGCTGTTTAAAGAGTTTCTGCCATTCCTTGACGAAGGATTCATCGGATATACCGCCGTCCGCATAGTCGAAAAACAAGGATTCTTGAAACAGGCGGAGTCTGCCTTTCAGCATTTGCGGTGAGGAGCCGACTTCGATATTCTCATAAATGACAGCAGCTGCATGTAAGCCGGCCGCACGTTCAGTAATAACAGAATCAAGTTTGATATTCACTAGCATTCACTCCAGTTACGTGATATCAACCTATTATAAACGCTGTGTCGTTTTATCACAAAGAAAGGAGGCTGTGCAAAACATGAACGTTTATCAGCTCAAAGAAGAATTAATTGAATACGCGAAAAGCATTGGCGTAGACAAGATTGGTTTTACGACCGCTGATACTTTTGACAGTTTAAAAGACCGTTTGATTCTTCAAGAATCACTCGGCTATCTCTCCGGCTTTGAAGAGCCAGATATCGAAAAAAGGGTGACGCCGAAGCTTCTTTTGCCGAAAGCGAAATCAATAGTGGCAATTGCTCTCGCATATCCTTCCAGAATGAAGGATGCGCCGAGAAGCACGAGAACTGAGCGCAGGGGCATTTTTTGCAGAGCTTCCTGGGGAAAAGACTATCATGATGTGCTGAGGGAAAAGCTTGATCTGCTGGAGGATTTTCTAAAAAGCAAGCATGAGGATATCAGAACGAAGTCAATGGTTGATACAGGTGAATTGTCTGATCGCGCCGTTGCGGAACGTGCCGGAATCGGATTCAGTGCGAAAAACTGTATGATCACAACACCCGAGTATGGCTCTTATGTGTATTTGGCGGAAATGATCACAAATATCCCTTTTGAGCCTGATGTGCCGATTGAAGATATGTGCGGGTCCTGCACGAAATGCTTGGACGCCTGCCCAACGGGAGCACTGGTTAATCCCGGGCAGCTTAATGCGCAGCGCTGCATCTCTTTTCTGACCCAGACAAAAGGATTTTTGCCTGATGAATTCCGGACAAAAATCGGAAACCGCCTGTACGGGTGCGATACGTGCCAAACGGTATGCCCTCTCAATAAAGGGAAGGATTTTCATCTTCATCCGGAAATGGAGCCTGATCCTGAGATTGCCAAACCGTTATTGAAGCCGCTTTTGGCCATCAGCAATCGGGAATTTAAGGAGAAATTCGGGCATGTCTCAGGTTCTTGGCGCGGAAAAAAACCGATTCAGCGAAACGCCATTCTCGCGCTTGCCCATTTTAAGGATGCTTCCGCACTGCCTGAATTGACGGAACTGATGCACAAGGATCCGCGTCCTGTCATCAGGGGGACAGCCGCATGGGCAATCGGAAAAATCGGAGACCCCGCCTACGCGGAAGAGCTTGAAAAAGCGCTGGAAAAAGAGAAGGATGAAGAGGCAAAGCTGGAAATTGAAAAAGGAATTGAGTTGCTAAAAGCTTCAGGCATGACTAAACAAGGCCTGTCCTGACATACGTATAGAGCAGAAGGAAAAAACACTTGAGATCATCCAAGTGTTTTTTCTCTATAAAAAAGTATGGCGGGTGGGGTGAGCTTGAAGTACATTTTAGAACAATTAGCGGAGGAGCGGCTGGGCTTTCTGGTTAACGGGCATGCTATGAGACAGGAGTCTCAAGTCGGAGACCTTAAAGTCATGGAGCGTAAGAAAAAGCTTCTGGAAAAACGTAAAGTTGACATCATAAAAGCGAAAGCAAAGGCCGTGATTAATCATGTGCGGGTTGAGGATGACGGAACGACCTGCCTTTCGTATACCATCCATTACGAATACGTGTGTAAGGAACAAGATGACAGCTTGTATATAGAAGAGCACATAGAGGAGCGAATGGCTTTCCTGTATGATCACATTTTGATTAGTGATCAGGAAATTGCGAAAAAGCCGGCTGGATTTCATGAAGGGACCAGTATTATTGACTATTCTGAAGCTGAAGAGGAAAGAGAAGCGTTTGGCAGGGCTTTTCAATACGATCGTCTCGGCGCTGTCCAATATGCCGAGAAATTTTGGAACAAGCGCAATCCTGCTTATAAAAATTTCAGCGATAACTGTACAAATTTTATTTCTCAGTGTCTTCATGCAGGAGGCGCGCCGATGCGCGGTCATCCGAACAGGGGATCAGGCTGGTGGATGAAACAAAGCTCATGGAGCTACAGCTGGACGGTGGCTCACTCTATGAAAATGTATTTGTCGAATTCAAAGGCCGGACTGCGTGCGGTGCGGGTGAAATCAGCGGAAGAACTGATGCCGGGCGATGTGATTTGCTATGACTTCGAAGGAGACGGCCGGTTTAATCATACAACGATTGTCGTGGCAAAGGACAAAGGCAATATGCCGCTTGTCAACGCCCAGACTTATGACAGCAGGATGAGGTATTGGTCATATGAGGATTCTACGGCATACACGCCGTCAATACGATATGCCTTTTTTCATATCGTTGATGATACGACAAAAGAGTAATTAATGTTATAATGATGGGCGGATAAGAAAAACAGAGGTGAACATTGTGGCATTACATGTCGTTTTATATCAACCAGAAATTCCCGCTAACACAGGGAATATTGCACGTACTTGTGCAGCAACCAATACAACGCTACACCTGATTCGTCCGCTCGGCTTTTCAACGGATGATAAAATGCTGAAGCGTGCCGGACTCGATTATTGGGAGTTTGTTAACGTTGTGTATCATGATTCGTTAGAAGAATTGTTTGAGGCATATAAAAAAGGCAAGTTTTTCTTTATTACAAAATTTGGCCAGCAGCCTCATACATCATTTGATTACACTGATCTTGACGAGGATTATTTCTTCGTGTTCGGAAGAGAAACAAGCGGTTTGCCAAAGGATTTAATTCAAAATAATATGGACCGCTGCCTGCGTCTTCCGATGACAGAGCATGTCAGATCGTTAAATCTGTCCAATACTGCCGCGATTCTTGTTTATGAAGCGCTGCGCCAGCAAAATTACCGTGATTTAAAATAGTGAAAAACCCGCTCATCGATGATGGGCGGGTTTTTTTGCGGATGTTGAAATGCTTTGTTTCGTTTTTGGGCTTAACAACGTAACAGTGTTATGTTACAATGTACCCATCAAAGGAGCTGGACTTATGGAAGAACAATTAATCTCTAAAAAAGAATTACTTGAAAGAACATCGATTTCATACGGTCAGCTGTATCGATGGAAGCGGAAAAACTTAATACCTGAGGAATGGTTTATTCGTAAATCCACATTTACAGGGCAAGAGACGTTTTTTCCGAGAGAGGAGATTTTAAAACGTATATCAATGATTCAAAAGATGAAAGAAAATTTGTCTTTGGATGAAATGAGGGAAATGCTGTCGCCGAAAATGAAGGATGTCAGCATGACCGCTGATGAATTGCTTCATAAAGGTTTGGTTTCAAGGCCTGCTCTTGAAGCCTATTCAGAAGACGGAGGAAGTCCGGTTTTTTCATCCAGCGATTTGCTTTCGCTGTTTGTGCTTGAGGGCCTGCTGCAGTCTGGAAATGTCAGCCTTGCAGAAGCAAAAATGGCTGCAGAGGTATTAAAGAAGCATGATACTGAAGAGATTGAAAAACAGACGGAGCTGATTGTGCTCCGCAAGCTCGGTGTCACAACTTGTTTTATAGCGGCTGCGGCGGACAGCATTTTGTTTGAATCATCCGTAAAGGTTGTGGAACGGGTAGATTTATTAAAAGCTTCAGAGGAATTAAAAACAACATTTATGCAGGAGGGCCATCAATGGATGTAGTGGAAAAGCTGGTGATAAATGGATCAGGAAGTTCTAAGGGAGGAACATTTCAATCAGTTGAGATTAATGGCAGCGGGACAGTGGCCGGGGACGTGGAGTGTGACACTTTTTCTTTTAATGGAAACGGAAAAGCGGACGGCAGCGTCAAAGCGAAAGCGGTAACTATCAGCGGTTCAGGAAAGATACATGGAGACGTTGAAGCAGAATCTATCCGGATGAATGGCACTGGTTTTATTCAAGGAGAGGTATCTGCAAAACAATTGAAAATCGCTGGATCATCAACATTTGGCGGCACTGTCAAGGCTGATGGAATTGACATTAGCGGAAAAGCTGTCATGGAAGCAGATTGTGAAACAGAAACCTTTCAATCAGAAGGGAAATGCAAAATCAGCGGGCTTTTAAATGCAGACCAGGTGATCATTAAGCTTTCTGCAGGGGAAAGCTATGCGCGGGAGATCGGCTGCCGCCATCTTCAAGTGACCTGCAGAAAAGGAATGCTGACATTGCTCAGATTGATGCCGCAGCCTGTTCTAACAGCAGAGCTGATCGAAGGTGACGTGATTGAATTGACAAATACAAAGGCGAAAACCGTGCGCGGTAATAAAGTGATCATCGGCCCGGATTGCCAGATTGAAACCGTCGAATACAGCGGGGACTATACCTGTGATCCAAGCGCGTCGGTTGAAACATCCACAAAGTTGTAAGGAGGATCGTAATGGAGACAACAAAACTGGGAAATTTAAAATTATATGGCGCTGGGCATGCCGCAGGAGGCGCGTATCACAATGTCAGCATCAAAGGAGAAGGTATAGTTGGAGAAGGGCTGTCTGCTGTAGGCTGCCGCATATACGGAACGGGCCTTTTTCTCGGAAAAGCAGAGACTGAGCGGCTGCGTGTGCTCGGAGAAAGTGAATGTAAAGGCGATCTGACAGCCGGCAAAATCAATATATATGGGACAATGAAAGTCAGCGGCTCACTTCAATTTGATCGATTCAATCTGAAAGGCCAGACTGAAATTGGCGGGAATATGACTGGAGAATCCTGCGATGTGAAAGGGAAGCTTAGCGTAATAGGTGATTGTGAAACAGAAATGTTCCATGTCACAGGCTGTGTTGATGTATCGGGGTTATTAAATTCGGGTGAGATCAAGCTGGGATTGAGCCATGATATAAGCCATGTGCAGGAAATCGGCGGAACAACAATTACAGTGAAAAGACGCGCGAGTTTTTTTAGCCGGAAGAAAGGGAAGCTGATCGCCGATGTCATAGAAGGAGATCGGGTTTATTTGGAGAATACCGAAGCGGCAGTTGTCAGGGGAAAAGAAGTGATCATCGGGCCGGGATGCAGCATCGGAACGATTGAGTACGAATACAAATGTGAATGCGATCCGCATTCACAGATTAAAGAAAAAACAAAACTGTAAAACATTGTTCTGTTATACAAAAAGGGTGCTCTTTCAGGAGCACCCTTTTTTATTCTTTTCCAGGCTTGCTTTCGTATCCTGCGGTAAAAATTGATACTAAAAAAGTGACAATGACACCCATCATGATGATTGTTTTCACCGTCTCTCCCCCTCTTCAATTTTTCCGTGCTGTCCGAGTCTGGATGATTCTGTATTTTTCTTTATTATGAACGGTCGCAGTCTACCTTGTCAACGATGTATGAGTATCTTTATTTTTAAGAAACCAAAGCATGTATCACGAGATGGCGGCATAGATTGTATCAAAGTACCTTATTTGCATAGTGTATCAAACATGATAGAGGAGGTCCTTATGGATATATTAAAGAAAATTGAAAAGTACAGAGAGGAAGAGCAGCGGCTGAAATGGGAAGGAACTTTCGCCGATTATTTGGAGATTATTAAAGAAAATCCGATGGTCGCGCAATCTGCTCATTCTCGAGTTTTTAATATGATAAAAGACAGCGGGATAGAGGAGATTGACGGACGCAAGAAGTACAGTTTTTTTGACCGCGAGCTGTTCGGGCTTGAAGAATCTCTGGAGCGTCTTGTGGAAGAGTATTTTCATCCGGCTGCCAAACGTCTAGATGTCAGAAAGCGGATTCTATTGCTGATGGGGCCTGTGAGCGGCGGTAAATCCACGCTGGTCACAATGCTTAAAAAAGGTCTCGAAGCGTACACGCTGACAGATAATGGCGCTGTATATGCGATTAAAGGCTGCCCGATGCACGAGGACCCTCTACATTTAATCCCCCATCATTTACGCGATGACTTTTACAGAGAATACGGCATTAGAATAGAAGGAAGTCTTTCTCCTTTAAATGTCATGAGGCTGGAGGAAGAGTACGGAGGAAGAATTGAGGATGTGAAGGTGGAGCGCATCTTCTTTTCAGAAGATAAGCGTACGGGAATTGGAACATTCAGTCCCTCTGATCCGAAATCTCAGGATATTGCCGATTTGACGGGGAGTATTGATTTCTCAACAATCGCCGAGTACGGTTCAGAATCAGATCCGCGCGCTTATCGATTTGACGGAGAGCTGAATAAAGCGAACCGCGGGATGATGGAGTTTCAGGAGATGCTGAAATGTGATGAGAAATTTCTCTGGCATTTGCTTTCCTTGACACAGGAAGGGAATTTTAAAGCTGGGCGGTTTGCGTTAATTTCTGCTGATGAGCTGATCGTGGCTCACACGAATGAAACGGAGTATCGCTCATTTATTTCTAATAAGAAGAATGAAGCCCTGCACTCAAGAATCATCGTGATGCCGGTTCCTTAT
The DNA here is from genome assembly GCF_037963345.1 of Bacillus sp. PS237. Taxonomy (NCBI): domain Bacteria; kingdom Bacillati; phylum Bacillota; class Bacilli; order Caryophanales; family Bacillaceae; genus Bacillus; species Bacillus sp. PS237. The sequence continues at coordinate 955,298 of NZ_CP150156.1, forward strand.
AATTTAAAAGTGTCTGAGGAAGAGAGAATTTATGAAAAAATGATTGCAGAAAGCGATGTGGCGGATGTTCATATTGCCCCGCATACGTTGAAGGTCGCCGCGATGTTCTCAATCCTTACCCGGTTAAAAGAGCCGAAGCGGTCGGATATTGATCTGGTCAAGAAAATGAGACTGTATGATGGGGAAAGTGTGGAAGGATATAACTCTGTCGACGTTGAGGATATGAAAAAAGAATATAATGATGAAGGCATGAGCGGAATTGATCCGCGGTACGTGATCAACCGGATTTCTTCAACGATTATCAGAAAAAATATGGAATCGATTAATTCTCTCGATGTCCTTCGCTCCTTAAAAGAAGGTCTTGATCAGCACCCATCAATTTCAAGCGAGGACAGGGAGCGGTATTTGAATTTTATCTCTGCCGCCCGCAAGGAATATGACGATATTGCGAAAAAGGAAGTTCAAAAAGCGTTTGTTTATTCATATGAAGAATCAGCAAAAACACTTATGGACAATTACCTCGATAACGTAGAGGCCTATTGCAATAAAAACAAGCTTCGTGATCCTTTGACAGGAGAGGAAATGAACCCTGACGAAAAGCTGATGAGATCCATCGAAGAGCAGATCGGCATTTCGGAAAACGCCAAAAAAGCGTTCCGCGAAGAAATTTTAATCCGCATCTCGGCCTATGCGAGAAAAGGCAAGCGGTTTGATTACAATTCCCATGAAAGACTGCGTGAAGCTATTCAGAAAAAGCTGTTTGCTGATCTGAAGGATGTCGTTAAAATTACGACCTCAACAAAAACGCCGGATGAGCAGCAGCTGAAAAAGGTAAATGAAGTCGTGGCCCGTTTAATTGATGAGCACGGCTACAACTCGACGAGCGCCAATGAGCTGCTGAAATATGTCGGCAGCCTGCTGAACCGATAAGCAACGTGACCCGTCCGAATAGGGCGGGTTATTTTGTCCCATTTTCTAAATAGTTTGTCAATTAAACGTGCATATGTGCATATGATGAATATAAATCTTTTCAAAAGACTTGTTTCATAATCTGGCACAAGCCGGAATACGTATGTATCACGACCACAAATGGTTAAGGAGGGGAATTCATGTCCCAAAATGACAGCGGCCATTTTTTGATTTCTGAGGAAAACTGGTCCCTCCATCGCAAAGGCTTCGATGACCAGCAGCGCCACCAGAAAAAAGTGCAGGAAGCGATCAAAAACAATCTTCCGGACCTCGTAACTGAGGAAAGCATTATTATGTCTAATGGAAAAGATGTAGTGAAGATCCCAATCCGTTCACTTGATGAGTATAAAATCCGTTATAACTATGATAAAAATAAACATGTAGGGCAAGGAGACGGCGAGAGCCAGGTTGGAGATGTTGTGGCCCGGGATGGATCAGACAAAAAACAAGGGCCTGGAAAAGGGCAGGGTGCCGGTGATCAGGCAGGCGAGGATTATTATGAAGCGGAAGTTTCATTAATGGATTTAGAAGAAGCGCTTTTTAAAGAATTAGAGCTTCCGAATCTCCAGCAAAAAGAGCGGGACAATATCATTCATACAGATATCGAGTTTAATGATATCCGTAAAACAGGGTTAACCGGTAATATTGATAAGAAAAGAACGATGATGTCAGCCTTTAAACGAAACGCAATGTCAGGAAAACCGTCGTTCTACCCAATTTATCCGGAGGACCTGAAATATAAGACGTGGAATGACATCACAAAGCCCGAATCAAAAGCCGTCGTTTTAGCCATGATGGATACAAGCGGCAGTATGGGGGTTTGGGAAAAATACATGGCCAGAAGCTTCTTTTTCTGGATGACCCGTTTTTTGCGGACAAAATACGAGACTGTGGAAATTGAATTTATTGCCCATCATACAGAAGCAAGAGTGGTCTCGGAGGAGGATTTTTTCTCAAAGGGAGAAAGCGGCGGAACAATTTGTTCTTCCGTATATCGGAAGTCGCTTGAGCTTATTGATGAAAAGTACAATCCCGCCCGCTATAACATTTACCCGTTTCATTTTTCTGACGGTGACAACCTGACATCTGATAACGCGCGCTGTGTGAAGCTGGTCAATGATATTATGAAGAAGGCCAATCTGTTTTGCTACGGCGAGGTCAATCAGTACAACAGGCATTCAACGTTAATGTCTGCATATAAAAATGTAAAAGATGAGAAATTTAAGTACTATATTTTAAAACAGAAATCTGATGTTTTTCAGGCTCTAAAGAACTTTTTCAGAAATGAAGAGTCTGGTGTAAGCCATCAATTTTCGTAATGAAAAGCCCATTTCAGGGCTTTTTTTTATTTAATAAAAGCAAGAAAACGCTTGCGAAAAAAATACGGGAGAAAAAGAAATTTTTCCTTTGACAAATCTTCTTTCATTTATTAATATTTTATCTTGTGAACTATTATTGAGGAATGAGGTGAAAAGGAGTTGACTGAATCAGAACGTGCTTTGCTCACTTTTGAACAGCTCTTCGATACGTCTCGGGCGATATATAAAAAACAGAAGAAGATATTGGAGATTGTGCTTGAGCCTTTTGATATTACAGTCCTTCAATATTTGCTGATGTTTAAAATTCATCAAAGCGGAAGCACCCCGCTAAGCAAGCTGGCAATGTCGCTTGATCTTAAGCCTGCTTCTGTGACGCGGATGACAGATATTCTGTATAAGCGCCAATTGATGAATCGATATGACAGTCCGGATGACCGCCGTATCGTCATGATTCAGTTAACCGAAGAGGGGGAAGAACTGATAGAAAAAGCCGCTGTGCAATATGCAAAAATGGGTGCTGGCTTGTACCAAAAGCTTGATACCTCCCAGCTGCAGTATTTGCGCAAACTAGCCGGAAGTTTAACGAAGCTTGCTGAAGGCTGTTCAGAAAAAAGCGGTAATTAAAAACTTCTCACATATTTTCACCAGCTTTCCGCAAAATGATAGAGGATGAAACGAAAGGAGAAAACAAAATGAACAGAGGACGTTTAATTCTGACCAACATTATCGGTTTGATTGTTGTTCTTGCAATTATAGCTGGAGGTGCTTACTACTATTATCAAAGCACAAACTACGTAAAAACAGATGAAGCAAAAGTAGCGGGCGATATGGCTGCTATTACTGCTCCAGCAGCAGGTAAAGTATCTGACTGGGATCTGGACGAAGGAAAAACAGTGAAAAAAGGCGACACAGTTGCAAAAATCAAAGGTGAACAAACTGTTGACGTAAAATCCATTATGGATGGCACAATTGTGAAAAACGAAGTGAAAAACGGACAAACCGTACAAGCTGGTACAACAATTGCACAAACGATTGACATGGACAACCTATACATCACAGCAAATATTAAAGAAACAGATATTGCGGATATTGAAGTAGGAAATAGTGTAGACGTAGTAGTTGACGGAGACCCTGATACTACATTTGACGGTACTGTAGAAGAAATTGGTTATGCGACTAACTCAACTTTTGATATGCTTCCTTCTACAAATTCAAGCGGAAACTACACAAAAGTAACACAAAAAGTTCCTGTGAAAATTTCAATCAAAAACCCATCTGATAAGGTGCTTCCTGGAATGAATGCATCTGTTAAAATTTCTGAGTAAAACAGATCAGTCATCAAACCATGAAAGGAGGTTGTCTTAGATGGCTACAGGCAAAGAAAAAAATGCAAAAAACCCTATGTCATTGCTGATTGTGCTAATGGCGGGTTTATTTTTGGCAATTCTAAACCAAACACTGCTTAATGTTGCAATGCCGCACTTAATGACTGAATTTGGCGTAAGTGCAACGACGATTCAGTGGCTGACAACAGGTTACATGCTTGTTAACGGTGTATTGATTCCGTTATCTGCTTTCCTGATTACACGATTTGGCCAGCGGAGTCTCTTTCTCGTCGCGATGTTTTGTTTTACGCTCGGTACGTTAGTCTGCGGTATCGCACCTAACTTCTCTACAATGCTGATCGGCCGTTTGATTCAGGCCGTGGGCGGAGGTATCTTGCAGCCGCTCGTTATGACAACCATTCTGTTAATTTTCCCGCCTGAAAGCAGGGGGAAAGGAATGGGGATTTTCGGGCTAGCGATGATGTTTGCTCCAGCGGTCGGCCCGACTCTTTCCGGGTGGATTATTGAGCATTATACATGGCGCATTATGTTTTACGGACTTGTGCCGATCGGCGCAATTGTTATCATTGTGGCTTTCTTCATCTTTAAAAATATGGTGGAGCCGCAAAAAATCAAACTCGATACTCTTGGCGCAATCCTCTCGATTGTCGGATTCGCCTCCTTATTATACGGAGTCAGTGAAGCCGGATCTGACGGCTGGACCGACCCGATTGTATTGTCTACAGTTATTATCGGAGCCATTGCAATTGTTGCTTTTGTTGTTCAGCAATTGCGTCATGATGATCCGATGCTTGATTTCAGAGTGTTTAAATATGACATTTTCTCACTCTCGAGTGTCATTAATATCATTATTACAGTGGCACTTTACACTGGTATGTTCCTTTTACCGATTTATCTGCAAAACCTGGTCGGCTTTACGGCGCTTCAATCCGGTCTGCTTCTGCTTCCGGGTGCGATCGTTATGCTGATTATGTCACCGATCTCAGGTATTTTGTTCGATAAATTCGGACCGAGACCGCTTGCGATTATCGGGCTTCTCGTGACAGTGGTAACAACGTATCAATACACGCAATTGACAATTGATACACCATATACACACATCATGCTGATCTATTCAATTCGTGCATTTGGTATGTCTCTCTTAATGATGCCAGTCATGACAGCCGGGATGAACCAGCTTCCTGCCCGTCTGAACAGCCACGGAACGGCGATGAGTAACACGCTTCGCCAAATCAGCGGATCAATCGGAACAAGTTTAATTACGACGATTTATACAAACCGGACGACATTCCATTATTCACAAATTGCAGATAAAACAAGCACGGCGGACCCGAACTTCCTCCATGCGTTCCAAAATGCAGTTTCGAATTTAATGGTGAATATGAATGTGTCTTATGATACGGCGAAAACATATGTGTACTCACATATTTATAAACACGCATCACTCGATTCCAATGTCATGGGGATAAATGATGCCTTTATGTGGGCAACCTTATTCTGTGTAGCAGGTTTGATTTTAAGTATCTTCCTGCGTGACGTCAGAAAAGATAAATTGCGTAAGAAGAAAAAAGAGGAGCTTTCATTACTTCCTGCTCCAAAAGAAGCTAAGGAATCTTAATCTGTACAGGGAGGTTTCCTGAATGAAAATTTATGTAGTGTATGATAGTGAAGGCGAACATACTAAAGTGCTTGCAGAAGCGATTGCTGAAGGCGCGAGAGAAAACGACGCGGCTGAAGTGTTCATCGACCATGTAGATCAGGCTGATATCCGCAAGCTTAAAGATATGGATGCGATTATTTGGGGATGCCCAGGGCATTTCGGAACAATCAGCTCCGGTCTTAAAACTTGGATCGACAGACTTGGCTACTTGTGGGCTGAAGGCGAGCTGATCAACAAAGTCGGTGCTGTCTTCTGCACAACGGCAACAACACACGGCGGCTTGGAAATGACAATGCACAATTTAATCACGCCGATGTTCCACCAAGGCATGATTGTTGTCGGACTGCCTGGCAACGTGCCTGAAAACGCACTTTATGGCTCTTATTACGGAGCAGGTGTCACTTGTCCGGTAGACAGTGATGAGTTAATGTCTGAGGAAGGTATTCAGCTTGGACGCGCGTTGGGAAGACGTGTCAGCCAAGTCACAGGAAACCTAACAGCAGGACAGTAAGGAGAGGTTGAAATGGCCATTATTATAGCAATAATTGCTGCTGTCATTGTCATTGCGGCCCTTATTACATTTAACGTCCGCAACGCCTCACCTGGACCTGAGAAGCAAGAAGCAACCGATAGAATCGCACCTCCAGAAGAGGAAAAAAACGAAGCGCATTACCCTGCTGAAGCAAGGGCTGCCGAGCATACGCCATCCGTTGTCAAAAACGATTCTCCAAAAGAGAAGCGTGACACAATGGGTGATGATATTTACAGGCAGGCGCTGCAAAAGTTTAAGCATTCTGATGAAGTTCATGCAGAAGAAGAGGTCACTGAGGAAAGTGACAAAATGCAGGACCGCAGCTATCGTGATGCGCTGCTCTCTATGAAAAATAAGAAAAAGTAATGAAAAAGGCAAATCCGTTTACTCATGCGGGTTTGCCTTTTTTGCTGTTTCCATCAATTATGTTTTTATCAAATAAATCCATGGAATATGTTGTATTCCACCTTGATCTAGTGTACTATGTTACTCATACACCGAGGATTTTTTCCGGGAGGTAAAGACATGAATTCTTTTTTAGGTTTATTAAAGAAAGATATCAAGCTTTCAAGAATGTGGCTGCTAGTATGGATATGCGGAATCATTTTCTTATTGGGAACAGGCCATATTATAGCTTCTCGCACGAAAGAACCTCTAGTCATTTTTGGTTTTTTTGTTGCAGTTGCTTTTTTTCTGCTTTTCTTATCTCCTGTTTTTGTTTTTTATCACCTTCGCAAGGAAGGGAAATCACAGCTTTGGCTGTACAATCCAAATGGCGGCTTATGGCTGTTTTCTTCTAAATTGGCAGCATCTTTGCTCTATCAATTTGTGATTCAGTTGGCATTAACAGCCTATGGCATATGGATGTATCATATGCTCTCTGTAAAAAATCTGCTGGAGCATCAAGTTGATATAACGAGTACAGTGGCTTTGCTGAATATGTATGGGCTTATTTCTTCGTTAGATATGTCAGTAACAGTCATTGTGTTTTGGACTGTTTTTCACTCTCTCAGAAATTGGCGCGGAATGCGGTGGGCTGCGATGGTTCTGTTGGTCGCAATGTGGTTATTCTTCGATGAATACATCATAAGCCCTTTGGTTGAATCTCAAAAGCATTTCTGGCCTGTAACAGTCTATTGCAATTTTGATTTCCACTTCCACAATGTTTGGAGATTGGAACTAAAACCTATCCATCTGTCTGTGCTAGGGTTTCCTATTGCTATAGTCATCACATTCTTGCTGCTCATCATGGCTTCAAAACTGCTTGATCGTAAAGTAGAGGTGTAAATATGGACAATCAATTCCAATCCTCGAAACCGATTTATCTGCAGATCGCTGATCAGATCTTTTATAGGCTGGTCAGGAAGGAGCTGCTCCCAGGAGACAAGCTTCCTTCAGTAAGAGAAATGGCGATTCAAACTAAAGTAAATCCCAATACAATTCAAAGAACTTACAGTGAGATGGAAAGGCTGGGTATTGTGGAGACAAGAAGAGGTCAAGGGACGTTTATTGCGGAAAAAGCAGAAATCGTAGACGAGCTGAAAGACAAGCTGACACGAGAGGTGCTGGAAGGCTTTGTCAAGCAAATGAAAGAGCTGGGGCTAACGAAAGAAGAAATGTTAGAAGGGATTAAAACATTCACAGAGGGAGGCTAAAATGGAAATCAAGCTAGAACATGTATCAAAAAAATACGGCCGCCATACGGCCGTCAATGATGTGTCAATCACCCTATCATCCGGACGGATTTATGGCCTGATTGGACCGAACGGCAGCGGCAAGTCAACGACCCTGAAAATGATGGCTGGCCTTCTGTTTCCGACTTCAGGATTTGTAAAAGTTGATGAAGAGCAGGTTACGAGAGAAATGGTGCGTCAAACGGCTTATCTTACTGAGCTTGATATGTTTTATCCGCATTTCACTGTTAAAGATATGGTGAATTTTTATCAGTCGCAGTTTCCTGATTTTCATACAGAACAGGTTTATAAGCTATTGAATGAGATGCAGCTGAATCCGGAAAAAAAGATCAAAAAGCTATCAAAAGGAAATCGGGGCAGGCTGAAAATCGTTCTTGCTTTAGCGAGACGGGCAGACGTCATCTTGCTTGATGAACCTTTTTCCGGGCTTGATCCGATGGTCAGGGATTCCATCGTAAACAGCCTTGTGTCGTACATTGATTTTGAGCAGCAGATTGTCGTGATCGCGACACATGAAATTGATGAAATTGAGACTTTGTTAGATGAAGTAATCATCCTCGCCAATGGAGAAAAAGTTGCGCAGCGTGAAGTAGAAGATATTCGTGAACAGGAAGGCATGTCTGTTTTGCAATGGTTTAAATCAAAAATGGAAGTTTGCTAGAAAGAGGAGGAATATGATGAAAACAGTGTTGGAATTGAAAAACGTGACTAAAAACATCAGAGGCCGAACGATCATTGATGATCTCAGTTTTACGATTCGTGAAGGCGAGGTATTCGGTTTTTTAGGACCAAACGGAGCGGGGAAAACGACAACCATCCGGATGATGGTGGGGTTAATGAAGCTGTCGAAAGGTGATGTCCTCATTTGCGGCCAATCAATTACGAAAGAATATGCCAAGGCGATTAAGCATATCGGAGCGATCGTTGAGAATCCCGAGCTGTATAAATTTTTGAGCGGATATAAAAATCTCCAGCAATTCGCAAGGATGGTCAAGGGTGTCACGAAGGAAAAAATTGATGAAGTTGTTGAACTGGTCGGTTTAACAGACAGAATCCACGACAAGGTGAAAACATATTCTCTGGGGATGAGACAGCGTCTTGGCTTGGCACAATGCCTTCTGCACGATCCGAAAGTGCTGATTTTGGATGAACCGACAAACGGCCTTGATCCGGCGGGGATCAGAGAAATCAGAGATCATTTAAAGAAGCTGACCCGAGAAAGAGGAATGGCTGTCATCGTTTCAAGCCACCTGCTGTCAGAAATGGAACTGATGTGTGATCGAATTGCGATTCTGCAAAAAGGAAAGCTGATCGATATTCAAAATGTAAAAGATGAAAACATTGATGAGAATGATACATATTTCTTCCAGGTTGAGCAGCCGAGTGAAGCCGCTACTGTTTTAAATCAGTACGATTTGCTGAGTAAGACAAATGGTGTAGAAATCAAACTGGCTAAAGAGGAAGTCCCTGCGGTTATTGAATTGCTGGTGATGCAGCAAATCCGTATTTATGAGGTCAAGGTCATAACAAAATCATTAGAGGACCGTTTCTTAGAAATGACAGGTGAAACAAAAGAGGAGGTTCAGCATGCTTAATTTGATTTATAATGAGTGGCTCAAAATTTTCAGCCGTGCCGGAACATGGGTGATGATCGGAATTCTGGGGCTGACAATGGTTGGATTTGCATTTTTGGCGAATCATTTTTCTGCCGGTGAATCAAATTCCCATTGGAAACAAGAGCTTCAAGCACAAAACGCCGAATTAAAGAAAGAAATCAAAGAAGATCCTTCACTGAAAGATGGGTATAAAGAAACAATCACACTCAATGACTATCGCATCGAGCATAATATCCCTAGTGACACGGGCTATACGGTATGGTCTTATGTAACGGATTCAGCAAACTTTACCATCCTTACCGGTCTGTTTACTATTATCATCGCGGCCGGAATTGTCGCGAACGAATTTAATTGGGGAACGATTAAGCTATTAATGATTCGGCCGCTCAGTCGTTTTCAAATTTTGATGTCCAAATATATTACAGTTCTCCTGTTTGGGCTCCTGTTGCTGTTGATTTTATTTATCGGTTCTACTTTATTAGGGTTGATCTTCTTCGGAACGGGTGGTGAAACCGCCGCGAATATTCATTTAATCTATAAGGATGGCCATGTCATTGAGCAAAACATGATGGGGCATTTGGCTACAACGTATCTTTCTGAATCCGTCTCGGCTTTAATGGTGGCGACGATGGCGTTTATGCTGTCTGCGGTATTCAGAAACAGCTCTCTTGCGGTTGGTTTTTCCATCTTCTTGTTGGTTGCCGGTACGACTGCAACTGCATTTATTGCAGCGAAATTTGACTGGGCAAAGTATATATTGTTTGCTAATGTCGACTTGACTCAGTATGTGGATGGCACACCGTTAATAAAAGGGATGACTATGACGTTTTCTCTCGTCATGCTGGCGATCTACTTTATCATCTTCCTGTTGCTTGCTTTCGGAATCTTCATGAAGCGGGATATTGCAAACTAATAAAAAAAGCTGTTTTGCTTATGCAAAACAGCTTTTTTGTCAAAATAAAAACTGCAGGTTTGCACCTGCAGTTTTTCATATCAATTTATGCTTACGCTTCTTTAGTAACGTTAGCAGCTTGTGGTCCGCGGTTTCCTTCAACGATTTCAAAAGAAACAGCTTGGCCTTCTTCTAAAGTTTTGAAGCCTTCGCCTTGAATAGCAGAGAAATGAACGAATACATCGTCTTGACCTTCTACTTCGATGAATCCGAAACCTTTTTCAGAGTTGAACCATTTTACTTTACCTTCTAACATGAAATTTCCTCCTAAAGCGATCATAACGCTTAAATTCACTATTCTTGCTCTTAACAAACTTTCAAGACGAAAACTCTTACAAAACTTTCTTCTTAAAGATAGTTCGAACAAAAATAATTACCTTTACTCTACCAGTAATCTTCAGAAAAAACAACTGCTTATTGAAATTTTTTTCGGAAAATACCATATTTATTTTTCAATTTGATATTTATTTACGGAAATTCATCTGTTTTCTCGATATGTGATCATACGTTTGCCTTAGTATTCCTTCATTTTGGGAAGATAAGTAATAGGAATTGACAACCTTATTGGATATGAGTAAGGTAAAAGTTAATCAATATTACAAATGACAACGTTTATCAACTAAGAGAGCGTATGATTTTTATGTCTGATATTGCTTGCATGCTCTAATACATAGATAGGAGTATGGTCACAATGAAAAAGTGGCTTATATGCAGTTTCGTCCTTGTTCTTCTCGTTTCATTTACTGCATGTTCACCGTCTGCAGAACATGAATCGATAAAAATCGGGATTGCTGAGTCTGACGGGGCAATATGGAACTATATTGCTCAAAAGGCTGAAGAGGCAGGGCTGGATATTCAGCTGATCCCTTTTTCTGATTATGCGGAGTCTGATATCGCACTTGCTAACAAAGAAATTGATGCCAACGCCTTTCAAACCATTTCATATTTTCAGTCGTTCACTGAAAAATACAAACTTAATTTGGCACCGCTCGGGACGACATACATAACGCCCATGGGCATTTATTCAAAACGATATGAACGAATCCGAGATATATCGCGGGGAGCTGTCGTTTCTGTTCCGGATAAAGCGTTCGATTTTGGCAGGGCGCTTACGGTGCTCCAGGAAGCGGGTTTGCTAACGCTGAAAAACGGATTTAACGGAACAGGTTCAGTTGATATGATTAAAGATAATCCGAGACACCTGAAATTAAAAGCTGTCCGGCAACAGGATGCAGTGAGCGGTGCCGACGTGTTTGTCATGAAACCATCAGAAGCAAAAAAAGCGGGCTTGAACCCGAAAAAGCATACGCTAAAGAGCGGCGGACTCATGTCTGAGGAAGAGATGAATTTGATTGTTGTCAGAGCGGAGGATCAAGATCGGGAAGCGCTGCAAACCATTCTTGAGCTTTATCAAGCTGATGATACAGCGGCATTTATAGAAAAAGAATATCAGGGAGATCTTGTCCCGGCTTTTCTGCCTTTGAAACGTCTTTCAGATTGGAAGAATGAATTCGAACATTGAATTCATTCTTTTTTTTCTGAAAAACACACTCTGTTCCGTCCCGTTTCTTTCGCTTTGTAAAGCATTTGATCGGCAAGAATGGGCAAGGATCCTGGCTGTTCCGTATTATTGGGGTAATGAGCGGCCCCTAGTGATATCGTAACTGAAAGCTCGTCGCCGTTTGTTAATACAATCGGTGCATCACTTACAGTGCTCCTGATCCGTTCAGCGATCCGGGCTGCTTTATCAAGAGAACAGTTCGGCAGGAGCACGGCAAATTCTTCACCGCCGATCCGAGCGGCAGGATCAGTATTTCGGATGGTCTGCTTCAGACGTAACCCTAGCTCTTTGAGCACCTGATCTCCTTCATGATGGCCATATTGGTCATTGATGGTCTTAAAATGATCGATATCCATATAAATCAGTGCAAATTGAAAATGCGGGGTATCGGCCGCCTGCTGATACAGAGCTTTTGTGGTTTCTTCAAATTTTCTTCGGTTATACACGCCTGTTAAAAAGTCAAAGTGCGCCTGAAACTTATATTGTTTAAAAAGAAGATGTGCATTTGTTTCATGATCAATAATATATAAACTGAGCATGCCGCCCGCTATTGATATGATCCAAAAATACAAATGAAGTTCGTATGAATGTAAATCTATAAGAAAATAAAAGGAAAAGGAGATCAAGCTATTTGTGATTATTAAAAGATAGAAAGCATGTTTTAGTTGAACTTTTTTTCTTCTAGAAACAATGAGTGACGGAATGGCAGCGATACAAATGATAATAACCGAGTATAGTGCAGATGTGTTCATCGTAATCAGCAAGCGGCCTGCAGTGATCATGGCCAGGGCCGTTGCCGTTGAAACCCAGCCTCCATAAAGAGCGGCAATCATAATAGGGATATTTCGAAGATCAATAATTGAATGCTGATAGGTAAATCCAAAAACCATCAGAATAACCCCGAGCAAACCGCAGGCCAGTCCTTTAACAGCTTGAAAGGATATGCTGTCTTTTTTATGTACTAGCCTTTCTTTAAACAGGTGGGTGAAGAGATAATTAAATGTGATTAAAATGGTCAAATTTACAAACAGTTCTTTCAGCAAATATTATCACCCTTATATAAGGTACTAAAGATGGAAGGGAAAGAAAAGAACAAAAAAGGCATTATATAAGGTTTTTTTACTTGAATTGATAAGTTAAAATAATTCGCACTTGACCCATCGGAATTAGTGTAATATAGTAAATGAGAAAATTTGAAGGGAGAGTTTACCTGCTTTGGAGACTTTACTGGTTGTATTACATGTATTTATTTTATTTTTACTTATCTTAGGGCTCTTTGTTATGCAGAAAAAACATGTTTCCTTCTCTAAACGTGTATTTACTGCGCTGGGGCTGGGGATTGTATTCGGATTTGCGCTTCAGCTGATTTACGGCCCGACTTCAAATATAGTCATTCAAACAGCCGACTGGTTTAATATTGCCGGGGGCGGATATGTCAAATTGCTTCAGATGGTTGTCATGCCGCTCGTCTTTATTTCGATTCTCGGCGCCTTTACAAAGCTGAAGCTGACAAAAAATCTTGGGAAAATCAGCGGTTTGATTATCGGGATTTTAGTAGCAACAACAGCAGTTGCTGCAGCTGTCGGTATCGCGTCCGCGCTTTCATTTGATCTGCAGGCGATTCAGGTTGACCAAGGAAGTACAGAGCTTTCACGGGGACAGGAGCTTCAGCAGAAATCAGAGGATATGACAGCGAAAACGCTGCCGCAGCAGATTGTTGAACTGCTGCCTGGAAACCCGTTTTTAGATTTTACGGGAGCTAGACCGACTTCAACGATCGCTGTCGTTATTTTTGCCGCTTTCCTTGGAGTGGCATTCCTCGGCGTAAAACACAAACAGCCGGAACAGGCAGAAACATTTAAAAAACTGGTTGATGCCGTTTATGCCATTGTCATGCGTGTTGTCACACTCATTTTGAGACTGACGCCTTATGGGGTGCTGGCCATCATGACAAAAACAATTGCAACGAGTGATCTTGACAGCATTCTAAAACTGGGCATGTTCGTGATTGCATCATATGCCGCGTTAATCACTATGTTTATCATTCATTTGCTGCTGCTGACGTTCAGCGGCTTGAATCCGGTGATTTATTTGAAAAAAGCGGTGCCTGTACTTGTATTTGCATTTACGTCAAGGTCTAGCGCAGGTGCTTTACCGCTGAATATTAAAACACAGAGAAGCATGGGTGTACCGGAGGGAATCGCAAACTTTGCCGGTTCGTTCGGTCTTTCGATCGGCCAAAATGGATGTGCCGGCATTTATCCTGCGATGCTGGCGATGATGATTGCTCCGACTGTCGGCCAAAATCCATTTGACCCGGTGTTTATTATCACTGTTATCGCAGTCGTTGCCATCAGCTCCTTCGGGGTTGCCGGAGTCGGCGGCGGAGCGACATTCGCGGCGCTTCTTGTTTTATCATCATTAAACATGCCTGTCGCGCTCGCCGGTTTGTTAATCTCAATTGAACCGTTAATCGACATGGGGCGTACTGCTTTGAATGTCAGCGGAAGCATGACATCCGGTCTTATTACAAGTAAGGTCACAAAAGAAATTGATCAAGGGGCATTTCATGATCAATCCAGAGTGATTGAAGCTGAAGAAGCGTAACATATGAAAACGTGTAATCCAAGAGGATTACACGTTTTTTTAACGGCCAGGCTCTAAGTCCTCCAGCATTTCCATCATCGTGTTGTCGTCCATGACATTCATTGCGTTTTGTTCAAAATGAATGGGTTCAGCATAATGCGGCTGTCTTTTTTTCGCGGCTGTCTCAGTTTGCCTAGTTTGAGACTGTGTATGCTGATGCTGTGGTTGCTGCTGTCCAGCGTGCTGGTGCTGACGGCCATTTTGCCGCTGGCTTTGATGCTGCGAACGGTCCTGGTTATCACCGCTGCTTCCGCTGCTTCCGCTAAATGCTTGTTTGACCATGTTTCCTACATTAGAAGCATCAAACGTGTTATTTTCTGAATTTCGTCTGTTCATTTGTCCTGTGATAAACCCGCTGATTCTTTGGCGGATCTGAGGTGATAATGCAGTAATAAGCATAGTTGATCCTATGATCAATGCTGCGGGGCTGATTCCTCTTCGCTGGTTGAACAACATGATCCCTCCTTTGCAGTGTATTCATATTTTCCCCCTCGTTAGACAAATTAACCGTTATATTTCCCGGGAAAGCATTTCCTCCAGATTTGCATGCATAATTAAAGCCAGTTAGAAAAACCTATAAGTAAAGTGATAAAGGAGGAATTCACATGTTTGGAAAAAAACAAGTCCTTGCGTCTGTGCTTCTTATCCCTTTGCTTATGACTGGCTGCGGTGTAGCCGACCAAGGTGAGGGCAGACGTGATAATAATGATGTAAGAAACGTAAATTATCGAAATCCGGCCAATGACGATATGCGGAATGTAAACAATCGGGATAACGTTGACAACAATGTTAATGATAATGTCAATAACAATCGTGTAAATGACGATAATAACAACGACCGAAAACTTGAGGTTGCTGATGAAGCAGCTGATAAAGTAACAGACCTAAAAGAAGTAAAGCATGCCGATATCATTGTGGCTGGAAATCAAGCCTACGTTGCAGTCGTTTTAACCAATGGAAATAAAGGTGCAGTAGAAAACAATCTGAAGAAAAAAATAGCCAAAAAGGTAAGATCTACTGACAAAAACATTGATAATGTTTACGTTTCAGCTAACCCTGATTTTGTAGAGCGTATGCAAGGATATGGAAAGCGTATTCAAAATGGTGACCCAATCGCCGGATTATTTGATGAATTTACACAAACTGTACAGCGTGTATTCCCTAACGCTGAATAAATGAAAGAAGCCGCACAATTTGTGCGGCTTTTTCTTTGCGTTAATGACACACTGCGAACTCAGGCTGCATAGAGTAAAAATAAAAAGGTACAAGACGGACCGGCTCAGGGAGGGAGACGTTTGCGGGATGGCATAGGAAAGCGTGCGGCATCCGCTCTATTCCTGTGCGGAGTCCTTGTGATGCTGGCTGTAAGCTCAGCCATCGTATCAAGCGCGATGTATATCCTGTCTTTTCCAGGTCAGGCATCTGGAATAACAAAAGAACAAGTGACGAAGCACATGAAGAAAGAGTCATTCAAACAGGCCGATATTTATTACACTTCTAAGGAAAAGTCCTTACTGCCATTGACGAAAGAAACGCTTGAATATGCGGTCAGTATTAATCAGATTATGATTGGATATTCGAATCAAAAGCCTATTGACATTATTTTTTTTCCTAATGTAAAACAGATGGAGGCTTACTCCGGTTTATTGGATGTAGTTGGTTTTTATTCTGAACGGGAGCAGCTGATCGGATTGTTGCCTGAAGAGAAAAAGAAACTGTTAGAAGGGGACGAGGTAGCGGTTTATTTGTACCAGAGATTGTTGATTCATGAATACTCGCACCATGCGTTTCACCAGAAATTGAAGGAGCTTGAGACGGATCCCGATGAGTTTCCGTTATGGTTTCATGAAGGGTTAAGCGAGTGGATTGCGAACTATGAATTGCTCATAGATCCGATCACGTTTTCTGTCGTGCCCTTTGACCGTTTGCAGACTGATCGAGACTGGCAGGAAGCTAGAGCCGAATATGACACTGATGTCTATTTGCAAAGCTTTTATATGATCGATGAGCTGACGGACAAATACGGGAAAGACATTATTTCAGAAATGATTAAGGAAACGGCAAAAAAAGGGGACTTTGAAAAAGGGTTTAAATCAGCAACAAAGGAAAGTCTTGATCAATTTGAAAAAGATTTTAAGAAAAAATTTGAAAAAAACAGTGCGGCATTGGATAGTATCTATCCAATGCCTTTGTTATTAGTGAAGTCCTTGCTGACCCATTCCGCCTTGTGTCGGAGGCATTTGTCCTTGGGCAGGGGCGAATGAATTTCGCAGCTGTTCCATATCCTGCGCATCAAGCTGAGGAACCTGGTAATAGCCGTGTTTGTTTTGGTATAGGAAAATTTCAAATGCCATTTCAACATACTCCTGAATTTGCGCAGACAGTACGCGTCTTACGGCCGGATTTGTCATTTCCAGAGAAGCCATCGTCAGCATAGAAGCTTGTGCTTTAATCGCGCAAAGCATTTGTCGGCTGATGATGCTGTCATCAATATCATTCATGGATTGAACAGGTTTTTTAGGCTGTGACGGCTGCATGCCGTAAACAGTCTGGTTGTCTTCCTTCATCATATAAGTTGCTGTTTTTTGTGAAGGTTCGCTTCCTGTTTTGAAGCATTCTGCAGTTATATTGTATTGAGATGTGATGAATTGATGTTGACGATCAAGGATGTTTAGTAATTCTTGATCCTTACAGAATTGTCTCAGCATCATAAACTGATCAAGCACAGTAAGTGTTCCGGAAAGCACCTCATGCATATCAAACATTTCATGTCCGCCGTGGTTTTTATGCGGTTTGCCAGGAATACCTTTGTTCATTTGGGATTGCTGCTGCTGATTGAACTGATCCAAACCGAATTCCTCCTTTTTTTTCAGATCAGCTGTATTTTGTGTCAGTCTGCCGTGTATTATGCAGAAGCCTGAAAGGAATTATATGCTGTCTGTCGAAATGATAAGCAGACAAAATCGTTGTCATTATGTGTATAAGGGAGGAAATATGATGAGGCGTATTCTGCATATTGTGTTGATCACGGCATTAATGTTCTTAAATGTAATGTACACGTTCGAAGCTGTAAAGGCAGCTGAACCGCAACAGCCTATATCGATTGAGAAGGCAATACAGCAAAAAGAAGGACAGGCACTTGTCGAAGGATATGCAGTCGGCCAGGCTGTTTCCCCGCAGCATTATAAACTGACAAGCCCTTTTTCAAATGATTATAATGTTGCGCTGGCAGACCGTAAAAACAAAACATCGCCCGAACACATCCTTCCTGTGCAAATCCCCTCCGCCTTCAGAAGCCAATTTGGGCTGCAAACCAATCCGCTTCTTCTTGGGAAAAAGATAACGGTTCAAGGAAAGCTTGAAAATTACTTTAACACGACAGGACTTAAAAACGTTCAGTCGATGAACGTAACCGATGACACAAAAACTCCGCCGGCTGAACAGCAAGTGACCATAAATGAAGCACGGGGAAGGCTGAATGAAGAAGTAACGATAAAAGGGATCATTACAGCTGATCAAAACGCAATCGGAGGCGGGAAGCTGTCGACCTTTTTGCAAGATGAAACCGGAGGCATTAACATTTATTCGCCATCCCCTGAACAATTTCCCGAATTAAAAGAGGGTATGGATGTCACGGTGACAGGGAAAATCACGTCTTACCAGGGGCTGAAAGAAATCGTTCCAAACTCATCAGGCATCAAAATCAACCAGTCAAATCAATCCCTCCCCGCCCCCAAACACTTAACAATCAATGAACTTATTAACGGCAGCCTAGGTGATCAGTATGAAGGACGCCTTGTGAAACTAACCGCTTTTGTTTCCTCAATTCCAAGTTCTCCTGCCGGCGGCGGTTACAATGTAACAATGATTGATGACGACCATCATGCAATGACGCTCCGGGTTATGAATGAAACAGGGGTGATAAACGAGCTTGATGAGGGCAAATGGTATGAATTTACCGGTGTGTTAAGCAGATACCAAACCTTTCAGCTGCTTCCGCGAAAATCGGCTGACCTGAAGCTGCTTGAAGAGCAGCCCGCACCTCCGTCTGCAGAGGGAGAATATGAAGGGATTGTTGACCGGGTAGTTGACGGCGATACCATTCATCTTAAATCTCCGGTGCTTGGAACGACAAAAATCCGGTTTGTAAATGTAGATGCACCCGAAACATATCACACACCAAAAAATGACGCAGATGAAAATCAATTAAGATTTGGCAAAAAAGCATCTGACTATCTAAAAACGGTTCTGTCCCCGGGTGATAAAATTACTGTCAAGGTCGGGAGTGAAGCCAAGGACAGCTATGGCAGATTGCTCGGACAAGTCATAACCGAATCAGGTTCAAACGTGAACTTAGAGCTTGTAAAAAACGGCTATGCTCCGACGTATTTTATTTGGCCGGTTGACAATGAAGAGGATTATCAGCAATTTCAGGCCGCAGTAGCCGCTGCAAAAAAAGATCAAAAAGGAATTTGGAATGAAAACGATCCCCTCATGGAAATGCCGTTTGAATTCAGAGCCAGAGAGCAAGGGAAAGGCCTGACAAGATATGTGGGGGACTCGTCGAATAAAACATATGTGCAGCCAGCTGACTGGAAGAAGATAGCTGTGGAAAACAGAATTTTCTTCGCCTCAGCAAGTGAAGCGGAGAGCGCGGGATATAAAAAAAGGCAAACGGCACCTCAAGAACATGTGCCGCTTAGAATTCTCAGCATGAATGATTTGCATGGCAAAATCGATCAGCAATATGAGCTTGATCTTGATGGAAATGGAACTGTAGACGGCACGTTTGGACGCATGGATTATGCCGCCGCATATTTAAAAGAAAAAAAGGCTGAAAAGAAAAACTCGCTGATTGTGCACGCGGGAGATATGATCGGCGGAAGCTCTCCAGTTTCCTCTCTTCTTCAGGATGAACCGACTGTAGAACTGATGGAGGACATCGGATTTGATGTCGGAACCGTGGGAAACCACGAATTTGATGAAGGCACGGATGAACTTCTGAGGATCTTAAATGGCGGTGATCATCCGAAAGGCACAAGCGGATATGATGGACAGAACTTTCCCCTTGTATGTGCCAATTGTAAAATGAAATCAACTGGAGAGCCCTTTTTGCCGGCTTACGACATCATTAATGTGGAGGGCGTACCCGTTGCTTTTATCGGAGTTGTCACACAGTCGGCAGCTGGCATGGTTATGCCTGAAGGAATAAAAAATATCGAGTTTACAGATGAAGCAACAGCGGTGAATAAGGCGGCCGAAGAGCTCAAGAAAAAAGGCGTGAAGGCCATCGCGGTTCTCGCACATATGTCAGCTGAACAAAACGGCAACGCCATTACCGGTGAGTCTGCTGATCTTGCAAACAAAACAGATTCTGAAATTGACGTGATTTTTGCCGCGCATAATCATCAGGTTGTTAACGGTGAAGTGAATGGAAAACTGATTGTTCAAGCGTTTGAATATGGAAAAGCGATAGGTGTCGTTGATGTAGAGATCGATAAAACGACAAAAGACATTGTCAAAAAGTCCGCGGAAATCGTATATGTTGATCAAAGTAAAATCGAACCGGATGTCAGCGCGTCAGCCATTTTAAAGAAATACGAAACAATTGCGGAACCGATTATCAGCGAGGTAGTCGGCGAAGCCGCTGTTGATATGGAAGGGGGGTATTCAAATGACGGCGATACACCTCTTGGAAACCTGATTGCGGATGGTATGAGAGCTGCCATGAAAACGGATTTTGCCCTTATGAATGGCGGCGGCATACGTGAAGCGCTGAAGAAGGGTCCAATTACGTGGGGAGATCTTTACAATATTCAGCCGTTTGGAAATGTGTTAACGAAGCTTGAGATTAAAGGAAAAGATTTAAGAGAGATTATCAATGCGCAAATCTCGCCGGTTTTTGGGCCTGACTACAGCATCAGCGGGTTTACGTATACGTGGGATAAAGAAACCGGAAAAGCAGTTGATATGAAAATGGCAGATGGCACCGAGATCCAGCCCGATGCCACATATACATTGACCGTCAACAACTTTATGGCGACGGCGACAGGAGCCAAATATCAGCCAATCGGACTGCTGGGAAAAAATCCGGTGACAGGGCCTGAGGATTTGGAAGCGACAGTTGAGTACGTGAAGAGTTTTGATGAGCCAATTGCGTATACAAAAGAGGGAAGAATTAAGCTTGCTGAAGCCAGTGATATTGAAGACCCTGTAACAGAAGACCCGATAACGGAAGAGCCTGGAGATGATCCGGGGACGGAGGATCCGATTAAAGAGGATCCAAGGCCAGGTGAAGATTTGCCTGATATAAAAGAAACTCCGGGAACAGCACCGGTTCATCAGCTTCCGCCTTCAGCCATTTCGAGATTCAATGAAATACCAATCAACAACACAAAAACCGCTGATACTGCTAATAGCATCAGCACATTGCCGTTACAAACCGAGACTGCGGAAAGCGGGTCTGATCATCAGCTTCCGGATACGTCAGCGGGCTACTATAACTTTATGGTAATCGGTGCGGCGGTGACATTGTCAGGAACTTATCTATATGTCAGAAGAAAAAGGAGCGCCTCCAGAACGTGAAAAAAGTTATTCCACTATTCATCATTGCTGCCGGCCTAGTGATCGCAGGCTATGGAGGCTTTAAATTGATCGATACGAATACGAAAACGGAACAGACATTAAAAGAAGCAAAGCTGGCGGCTAAAAAGCCGCAGGAAGCTTCGGGGACGAAAAATAGCACAGATCAAGCAAAGAACAAAGCATCATTTAAGCCTGAGACCGGCCAAGCGAGCGGCATTTTAGAAATACCGAAAATCAATGCAGAGCTTCCGATCGTGGAGGGCACCGATGCTGATGATTTAGAAAAAGGTGTCGGGCATTACAAGGACAGCTATTATCCTGATGAAAACGGACAAATTGTGCTGTCAGGGCATCGGGATACCGTGTTTCGCCGGACGGGAGAGCTGGAAAAGGGGGATCAGCTCCGTCTTCTCCTGTCATATGGAGAATTCACATATGAAATTGTAAAAACAAAAATTGTCGATAAGGATGACACATCTATTATCACGCTCCAGCATGAAAAGGAAGAGCTGATTCTGACGACCTGCTATCCGTTTTCATACGTCGGAAATGCCCCGAAGCGCTATATTATATATGGAAAACGAGTGACTTAAAAAGCCGAGGCAGTGCCTGCGGCTTTTCTTCATGAAAAATATGTGCGGCAAAGGTTTTTCATATCAGCAGGGAAAGGGGCTTCAGCAACTATGAGCTCGTCTGTTATCGGGTGAACCGCTTGTACTTTATTGGCGTGCAGTGCCTGCCTGTTTAGCAGCTTGCTCCCGCCTCCGTAAAGCGAGTCTCCTGTCAACGGATGGCCGAGGCTCGCCAGATGAACACGGATTTGGTGTGTTCTGCCTGTTTCCAGCTCTAATTCAACGAGCGACAGCCGTTCTTTCGCATTGCTGGCCATTACCTTGAAATGAGTGACGGCTGTTTGCCCGCCTGGTGAAACCCGGCGTCTTGTCGGGTGTGAGCGGTCTCTGCCGATCGGTGAATTAATTGTCCCTTTTTTCGTCCGTAGCTTACCTTCAGCGATAGCGGTATACGTACGCTTCAGCGTCTTTTTCTCTAACTGCTGGTCTAAGATGGCGTGTGCCAAACGATGCTTGGCAAAAACGATAGCGCCAGATGTATCCTGATCAAGACGATGGACGTGGCGCACCTTACATGTTTCGCCATTTATCTGATAATGATACGCGATCAAATTAGCCAGTGTGCCGGTTTGCCCATCCTCATTCGGATGCGTCGCGATGCCAGCGGGTTTATTGATGATGAGCATATGATTGTCCTCAAATAAAATATCAAGCTCGCCATACTCCGGAATGACCGAAGATGCTTCACTTTCCTGAAGATCAATGAACACGCGGTCTCCCTTTTTTACAATCATATTGTTTAAGACGGATTCGTGATTGACCTTTATCTGTTGATGGGACATCCAGTCTTGTATCACTGGTTTAGAAGCTTTGAGCGCTGTTTTGAGTACGGAAAACAGCCATTGGCCGTCCTGTTTTTCATTGATGAGGATCTCAAGCCCTCTGCCTTTTTGGTTCATGTTAAATGGCTCCTTTTCGAAGCGGAAGGCTGCTGTTTCTCATAGGAAACACTTACCTTAGCTTTCGCGTTTTTTTCTGTGCTATTCTTGAGTAAGACTTAGGATATTCGATGGCAAGAAAGGTGATTGACGTGAGAATTGTGAACGCAGCAACTGCAGAACAGGAGAGCTTTATCAAGGAGCTGTCTATGGAGCTGATCCATGATGTATTTCCTCTTTATTTCTCCGAACTGGACATTCAGCGCTTTAAAAAGAAAGGCGTTCTGTCTTTAAATAACCATTATTACCAAGGAACATTAAAAGAAGCATTTCAAATTATGGCTTGTCTGCAAATGATACATATTATCCTGACCAAGCCTTCGCCGCACTCTGATTTGAGTGATCAGGCGATTTTTGAAAAAAACAGCAAGATGCTGAATGATTTTGGGATTTATTTTCCGTTTGCTTTTTCTGACTTTCAAAAGAAGACTAACAAAGCCTTTTTCGGTCAAAGAAGGCTGATATAATCATGCGGCAAGGGCTTTTCTATTTTTAGAAAAGCTCTTTTTGTATCAGAGAAATCATATCATAAAACCTTTCCTCTAACTCCCTTTTTAAACGGCTCGTGTCTGAACATACTAATGATTGAAAGGGGTGCTGACAATGAGTTCAGTTAAAGATACAATGACAACGCAGGTGGCAACCGTTTCTCCGAATCAAACGATTCAGGAAGCGGCTTCTCTAATGAAACAGCATAACGTCGGGGCGATCCCCGTTGTAGAGCAAGGTGTTTTAAAAGGAATGCTGACTGACCGTGACATTGCATTAAGAACTACAGCTCAGGGCCGTGATGGCCAGACACCCGTTTCAGAAGTGATGTCAACAGAACTCGTATCAGGAAACCCTAATATGAGTCTGGAAGACGCGTCGCAGCTGATGGCCCAGCACCAAATCCGCCGCCTTCCTATTGTAGATCAAAACAATCTAGTCGGGATCGTTGCGCTTGGAGACCTGGCAGTCAATCAGATGTCGAACGAGTCTGCGGGATCAGCGCTGACAAACATTTCTCACCAAAACATTCATTAATAAGAAAGAGCTTGCAGTGTGCAGGCTCTTTCTTCACATAAAACCTTACTTTTTGAAAGCAGACTTGTTTCGGGGTATAGTGAGTGTATACATATGTCTCAATTCGTACTAAAGGAGTTGTACCCAGTGATTAAAGCGTTAATTTTTGATTTTGACGGGCTTATTCTAGATACAGAAACACACGAATATGAGGTTCTTCAGGAAATATTTGAAGAGCACGGCTCAGTGCTGCCGCTATCTGTCTGGGGAAAGGTCATCGGAACTGCTGCGGGTTTCCGGCCTTTTGAATATTTAGAAGAGCAGATCGGGAAAAAGCTGAACCATGAAGAGCTCACACAATTGAGAAGAGAGCGGTTTGCCAAACGCATGGAATCAGAAAAAGCGAGACCTGGTGTCGAAGCGTATTTGAATGCGGCAAAGGATTTAGGCTTAAAAATAGGCCTTGCCTCCAGCTCTGATTATAAATGGGTGTCCGGCCATTTGAAGCAAATCGGCCTGTTTGATGATTTTGAAGTTATTCAAACGGCGGATGATGTGGAAGAGGTGAAGCCGAATCCTGAACTCTATTTATTGGCGGCAAAGAACCTGGGGGTATCGCCAGCGGAATGTCTCGCGTTTGAGGATTCTGTCAATGGTTCGATTGCTGCGAAACGTGCAGGCATGAAGTGTGTCATTGTCCCGAATAAAGTAACGGGTACCTTGATGTTTGAAGACTATGATCACAGGCTTGAATCAATGGCGGAGATGGAGCTCGCCCTATTGCTTGATCATCTGAACTCACAAAACTAGAAAGGAGCGAGTAGGTTGTCTGAGAAATTAGATTTGACCCGGTTTGAAAAGAAAATGGTTATCCGCAATATCGAAGAGAAAGACATCGACAAGATTATCGATCTTCAAAAGGACTGCTTTCCAGGAATGGAGCCTTGGAAGCGGGAGCATTTAATCAGCCATTTGGAGCATTTTCCGGAAGGACAGTTTTGTGCAGAATTCGAAGGTGAAATTATCGGTTCGTGCTCAAGTCTCCTGATTAACTTTGATGAATATGATGACCGCCATACGTGGCAGGACATTACAGATGACGGTTATATCACCAACCATAATCCTGACGGCTTGAATATGTACGGAATTGAAGTCATGGTGCACCCGAAATACAGACGAATGAAGATCGGCCACCGTTTGTACGAGGCGAGAAAGGACTTAGCCAGACGCTTAAACCTGAAAAGCATCATCATAGGCGGACGGATTCCAAACTATCACAAATATGCAGAGGAAATGACAGCGAGAGAGTATGTTGAACAGGTGACACGCCACCAAATTTACGATCCGGTTCTTTCTTTTCAGCTGATGAACGGCTTTACCCTTATGCGAATTAACCCGAACTATCTCCCGGATGATACAGCTTCGATCAAGTATGCGACGCTGATGGAATGGAATAATGTCGATTATCTACCGCAGCAGACAAAACGCTATTATAAATCGGCGTTCCCTGTTAGAATTTGTGTGATCCAATACGAAATGAAGAAAATTTATTCCTTTGAGGAATTTGCGAATCAAGTAGAATACTATGTCGATGTTGCTTCCGACGCAAGATCTGATTTTGCGGTGTTCCCGGAAATTTTCACAACCCAGCTGATGTCCTTCCTTGAGGAACGGTCACCGAGCTTGGCGGTGCAGAGAATTACCGAGTATACAGAAGATTACATCAGCCTGTTTACTGACTTGGCTGTGAAGTATAACGTCAACATTATCGGCGGATCTCATTTCGTCGAAGAGGAAGGCAAGATCTATAATATCGCTTACCTGTTCAGACGGGACGGAACGATCGAGAAGCAATACAAACTCCATATTACGCCGAATGAACGCAAATGGTGGGGGATCAGCGCAGGAGACCAAGTTCGCGTGTTTGATACGGACTGCGGGAAAATCGCGATCCAGATCTGTTATGACATTGAATTTCCTGAGCTTGCCCGGATTGCGGCTGATAAAGGAGCCAAAATCATCTTTACGCCATTTTGTACAGAAGACCGTCAAGGCTATCTGCGTGTCAGATACTGTTCGCAGGCTAGAGCGGTTGAAAATCAAATTTATACGGTTATCTCTGGAACGGTCGGAAACCTTCCGCAAACGGAAAACATGGATATCCAATACGCCCAGTCAGGCATCTTTGCCCCGTCTGATTTTGAATTCGCCCGAGACGGCATTGTCGGCGAAACAAACCCGAATATTGAAATGGTCGTCATCGGCGATGTTGACCTGGAAATTCTCAGAAGACAGCGCCAAAACGGTACAGTGCGCCAGCTAAAAGACAGACGACGTGATATTTATCATATTCAATATAAAAAATAATTCCCAAAAAACCCGCCTGAATTGGCGGGTTTTTTTAAACAAAAGCGGAATTGTTTAGGTGCTTTCTTTAAAATAAAAGTAAATTGTATAGTGGATGTGCCTTATGGAGTTTCTGTATTTTCGCCATTTCCTATATCATACAGAAAACGGCTAGGCTTCACATTGCTATTGCAATGGCTGTCCAAGTTGTTTCGAGTGCGACCTTTATCAGTACGATGCTGAGCATTGTCACTTTGCCTGTTTTGCTTTGGAAGCTGCATCCTCTTTCTTCTTGAGAAAGGGGATGTTTTATTATTTACGCGGTTTATTGACTCTGACCCGGTCTGGCTTTATATTGAAGGCAGGGAAATCATCACCAAGACATCACATAAAGAGAAGGTCTGTTTCAATTGAATTGGCATTATAGGGAACGCTAATGAAATGGAGATGATGGGGATGGAAAACATTCAGCAAAATCAGGGATTAAAGCAAAAAGATGAGCAATTTGTGTGGCATGCCATGAAGGGAGCGCATCAAGCGGACAGCCTGATAGCCCAGAAGGCCGAAGGGGCCTGGGTAACCGACACAGACGGACGCCGCTATTTGGATGCGATGTCCGGTTTGTGGTGCGTCAACATTGGTTACGGCAGAAAGGAGCTTGCGGAGGCTGCCTATGAGCAACTAAAGGAGCTGCCTTACTACCCGTTAACGCAAAGTCACGCACCCGCAATTCAACTGGCGGAAAAGCTGAATGAATGGCTTGGCGGCGATTATGTTATTTTTTTTTCCAACAGCGGATCGGAAGCAAACGAAACTGCTTTTAAAATTGCCCGCCAGTACCATCTGCAAAACGGCGACCACAGCCGTTATAAATTCATCTCAAGATATCGGGCATACCACGGCAATACATTGGGAGCGCTCTCAGCTACCGGACAGGCGCAGCGGAAATATAAATACGAGCCTTTGAGCCAAGGGTTCCTGCATGCAGCTCCGCCAGATATATACCGGAATCCTGATGATGCAGACACGCTTGAAAGCGCAAATGAAATCGACCGCATCATGACATGGGAATTAAGCGAAACGATTGCCGGGGTCATTATGGAGCCCATCATTACAGGCGGAGGCATCCTAATGCCGCCGGACGGATATATGAAGAAGGTGGAGGACATTTGCCGGCGCCACGGAGCCCTTTTGATTTGCGATGAAGTGATCTGCGGGTTTGGACGGACAGGTGAGCCGTTCGGGTTTATGCACTACGGTGTGAAGCCTGATATCATTACGATGGCAAAGGGAATCACAAGCGCGTATCTGCCATTGTCAGCGACTGCTGTGAAACGGGACATTTTCGAAGCGTATCAGGGGGAAGCTCCTTATGACCGTTTCCGCCACGTGAACACGTTCGGCGGAAGCCCGGCTGCCTGTGCTTTGGCGTTGAAAAACCTGCAAATTATGGAGGACGAACAGCTGATTCAGCGATCCCGTGATCTTGGAGCAAAGCTTTTAGGTGAGCTTCAAGCTCTGAGAGAACACCCGGCAGTCGGGGATGTTAGAGGAAAAGGGCTGCTGATCGGAATCGAACTCGTCAAAGACAAATTGACTAAAGAGCCGGCTGATGCCGCCAAAGTAAACCAAGTGGTTGCGGCGTGCAAAGAAAAAGGGCTGATCATCGGCAAAAACGGCGATACAGTCGCCGGCTACAACAATGTCATCCAGCTTGCGCCGCCATTTTGCCTGACAGAAGAGGACCTTTCCTTTATCGTGAAAACGGTGAAAGAAAGCTTTCAAACGATATAATATAAAAGTGAATTATTAAAGGAGCACATGATGAGTTTTCACAACCAGCCGATCTTACCGGCTATTCGCAATATGAAGCAATTTGATGAGTTTTTGAACAGTTCATTCTCTTACGGTGTTATTCTTGATATTCATCTCGGCCAGCTGAAGGGCGTGATCAAAGAAGCGCAAAAGCACGGAAAGAACATGATGGTGCACGTCGATCTCATTCAAGGGATTAAGCATGACGAATACGGTGCGGAATTTATATGTCAGGATATCAAGCCCGCTGGGATTATTTCCACAAGATCGAATGTGATTGCCAAAGCGAAGCAGAAGAAAATTTATGCCATTCAGCGCCTGTTTTTGCTTGATACAAGCGCGATGGAGAAAAGCATGGAGTTTATCGGCAAGCATAAGCCTGACTTCATCGAAGTGCTTCCCGGCATCGTTCCGTCACTCATTCAGGAAATAAAAGAGAAAACAGGGATTCCCATCTTTGCCGGGGGTTTCATCCGTACGGAAGAGGATGTAGAGCAGGCATTGAAAGCGGGGGCTGTAGCTGTCACAACATCTAATACCAAATTGTGGAAAAAATATGAAAACTTTTTGACGGAAAGTGATTGACACCGCTTTCATGCACTGATACAATTGCACTAGGTTAATACATTGTGATGGAGAACTCGGAGACCACAGCAGCTCTTTACGGCAAATGTTTATGCACCCGTAAAGCGGTTTGTTGTGGTTTTTTTATTCTCTTCTTCTCTATCATGCTTTTTAATCGTGACTTTAGGAGGAATGTGCTATGACAGCATTTTGGGGAGAAGTCATCGGTACGATGCTGCTTATCATTTTTGGTGCAGGTGTTTGTGCAGGTGTCAATTTAAAGAAATCGCTTTCATTCCAGTCTGGCTGGATTGTTGTTGTATTTGGATGGGGATTGGGTGTTGCCATGGCGGCATACGCGGTTGGCGGCATCAGCGGTGCCCATTTGAATCCGGCGCTAACGATAGCGCTTGCATTTGTAGGAGATTTTCCTTGGAAAGAGGTTCCGGTTTATATTGCGGCGCAAATGATCGGAGCGATCATCGGTGCGGTGATTATTTATCTGCATTACCTCCCGCACTGGAAGTCAACGGATGATCCCGCTGCCAAGCTGGGTGTTTTCTCAACAGGGCCCAGCATTCCGCATACATTTGCAAACGTTTTAAGCGAAGTGATTGGGACATTTGTCCTTGTACTTGGAATCTTGGCCATAGGTGCAAATCAATTTACAGAAGGACTTAATCCTTTAATCGTCGGTTTCCTCATTGTAGCAATCGGTATTTCTCTGGGAGGCACCACCGGCTATGCTATCAATCCTGCACGTGACTTAGGTCCGCGGATCGCCCACGCTTTTCTTCCGATTCCGGGGAAGGGCTCATCAAACTGGAAATACGCATGGGTTCCGGTAGTCGGCCCGATTTTAGGCGGATCATTCGGCGGTGTATTTTACAACGCTGCATTTAAAGGGCACATCACAAGCAGCTTCTGGATTGTAAGCGTTATATTGGTTGTGGTATTGTTAGGACTCTATGTTTATACGAAATCACATTCTGCTAAAACATTATCAAATTCTAAATATATTTAATCAAAGGGGAGACATCTTATGGAAACGTACATTTTATCCTTAGATCAGGGGACGACAAGTTCAAGAGCGATTCTGTTTAATAAAGAAGGCAAAATTGTCCACTCTGCTCAAAAGGAATTTACACAATACTTCCCGCATCCTGGCTGGGTTGAGCATAATGCCAATGAAATTTGGGGCTCTGTCCTCGCGGTTATCGCCTCAGTCATCTCTGAATCAGGAATCAGCGCTTCTCAAATTGCCGGCATCGGCATCACGAACCAGCGCGAGACGACGGTTGTGTGGGATAAAGATACAGGAAGTCCTGTCTATAATGCAATCGTTTGGCAGTCCAGACAGACGTCCGGCATTTGTGAGGAACTTCGTGAAAAAGGATATAATGATAAATTCAGAGAAAAAACAGGGCTTTTAATCGATCCTTACTTCTCCGGCACGAAGGTGAAGTGGATTTTAGACAATGTGGAAGGCGCAAGAGAAAAAGCGGAAAAAGGCGAGCTGCTGTTTGGAACGATTGATACGTGGCTCATTTGGAAAATGTCAGGCGGAAAAGCGCATGTGACCGATTACTCCAATGCCTCAAGAACACTGATGTTTAATATTTACGATTTAAAATGGGACGATGAACTGCTCGACATTCTAGGCGTACCGAAATCCATGCTCCCTGAAGTGAAGCCGTCCTCTCATGTGTATGCGGAGACTGTTGATTATCACTTCTTCGGAAAAAATATCCCGATTGCTGGAGCGGCAGGCGACCAGCAGTCCGCATTGTTCGGCCAGGCATGCTTTGAAGAAGGCATGGGGAAAAACACTTACGGCACAGGATGTTTCATGCTGATGAATACCGGGGAAAAAGCAATTAAGTCCGAACATGGGCTTTTGACAACAATCGCTTGGGGCATTGACGGAAAAGTGAACTATGCGTTAGAAGGGAGCATTTTTGTCGCAGGCTCTGCCATCCAGTGGCTTAGAGACGGTTTGAGAATGTTCCAGGATTCATCGCTAAGCGAATCTTATGCAGAAAAAGTGGATTCAACTGACGGCGTGTATGTTGTTCCAGCATTTGTCGGACTGGGAACGCCTTACTGGGACAGCGATGTGCGCGGTTCGGTTTTCGGCCTGACAAGAGGGACAACAAAAGAGCACTTTATCCGTGCGACACTGGAGTCATTGGCTTATCAGACCAAAGATGTGCTTGACGCAATGGAAGCAGATTCAAACATTTCATTAAAGACGCTCCGTGTAGACGGAGGAGCTGTAAAAAACAATTTCCTAATGCAGTTCCAAGGAGACCTGTTGAATGTTCCTGTGGAGCGCCCGGAAATTAATGAAACGACTGCACTTGGCGCGGCTTATTTGGCGGGTATCGCTGTGGGATTCTGGAAGGACCGTTCTGAAATCGCGAACCAGTGGAATCTGGATAAACGGTTTGAGCCTGAATTGGAAGAAGAAAAACGAAATGAGCTGTATAAAGGCTGGCAAAAAGCCGTGAAAGCAGCTATGGCTTTTAAATAAAGTAATACTATGGTATAATGGTTACAAGTTAATAAGAACGGTCCTGAGATGAGGAGAGACCACAGCACCAAAGTGTAAGCATGCACTTTGGCTGTTGTGGTCTCTTTTTCTATTTACCGTGACAACAAGGAGGAAACGTAATGATGAATCATCAATTTTCAAGTCTTGAAAGAGATCGCATGCTGACAGACATGACGAAAAAAACATATGACCTATTTATTATCGGAGGAGGAATTACAGGAGCCGGAACAGCTCTTGACGCGGCATCAAGGGGAATGAAGGTCGCACTAAGCGAAATGCAGGACTTTGCGGCGGGAACATCAAGCCGATCAACGAAGCTGGTACATGGCGGCTTGCGCTATTTAAAACAATTTGAAGTGAAAATGGTCGCTGAGGTAGGAAAAGAGCGGGCGATTGTGTATGAAAACGGCCCGCATGTCACTACACCGGAATGGATGCTGCTTCCGTTTCATAAAGGCGGCACATTCGGTTCATTTACAACATCTATTGGGTTAAGGGTTTATGACTTCCTTGCAGGTGTGAAAAAGTCAGAACGAAGAAGCATGCTTTCAGCAAAAGAAACGCTGCAAAAAGAGCCTTTGGTGAAAAAAGACGGCTTAAAAGGCGGCGGGTACTATGTGGAATACCGCACTGACGATGCGAGACTGACCATCGAAGTCATGAAGGAAGCGGTTAAATTCGGGGCAGAGCCTGTGAATTACTCCAAAGTGAAGGAGCTTCTTTACGAAAAAGGCAAAGCCGTCGGCGTATTAATTGAAGATGTGCTGACAAAGAAAGAATATAAAGTGTATGCGAAAAAAATTGTCAATGCTACAGGCCCTTGGGTCGATCAGCTCAGAGAAAAAGACCATTCGAAAAACGGAAAGCATTTGCAGCATACAAAAGGCATTCACCTTGTATTTGACCAGTCTGTCTTTCCGCTGAAACAGGCTGTATATTTCGATACACCTGATGGCCGGATGGTATTTGCGATTCCTCGTGAAGGCAAAACATACGTGGGAACAACAGACACTGTTTACAAAGAGGCGCTGGAGCATCCGCGGATGACAACGGAGGATCGTGATTATGTCATCAAATCAATCAATTACATGTTCCCGGAACTGAATATCACTGCGAATGACATCGAATCCAGCTGGGCGGGGCTGCGTCCGCTGATTCATGAAGAAGGCAAAGATCCTTCTGAAATTTCACGGAAAGACGAGATTTGGACATCTGACTCAGGCCTGATCACCATTGCCGGCGGAAAACTGACTGGATACAGAAAAATGGCGGAGCACATCGTTGATCTTGTCCGTGATCGCTTAAAAGAAGAGGGCGAAAAGGATTTTGGACCATGTAAAACGAAAAACATGCCAATCTCTGGCGGGCACGTCGGCGGTTCGAAAAATCTTATGTCCTTCGTTACCGCGAAAACAAAAGAAGGAATTGCAGCCGGTTTATCAGAAAAAGACGCAAAACAGCTTGCGATCAGATACGGCTCTAACGTAGATCGCGTCTTTGACCGGGTAGAAGCGCTGAAAGATGAGGCCGCGAAACGCAACATTCCGGTTCATATTCTTGCTGAGGCAGAATACAGTATAGAAGAAGAGATGACTGCAACCCCTGCTGACTTCTTTGTCCGCAGAACGGGACGTTTATTTTTTGATATCAATTGGGTAAGAACATATAAAGATGCCGTTATTGATTTTATGAGCGAGCGATTCCAATGGGATGAGCAGGCGAAAAACAAACATACAGAAAACCTCAACAAGCTTTTACACGATGCGGTCGTACCGCTTGAGCAATAAATCATAACGGGCTGTCTGCAGCCCGTTATTTCTTTTTACGTGCCGAAAGGGGGAGATCTCAGGTTATCAAGTGACAGAGGCACCCGCTTCATATAAAATAATGGCATAAGCTGATACATAGGAGGACGAATATGACTTGGAGAAAGAGCTATGAACGCTGGAAACAGACAGAACATTTAGATCTGGAATTAAAAGAGCGCCTTATTGAATTAGAGGGAGATGAACAGGCCCTTGAGGACTGTTTCTATAAAGACCTTGAATTCGGTACCGGCGGAATGCGCGGGGAAATCGGCGCCGGGACAAATCGGATGAATATTTACACTGTGCGCAAAGCATCGGCCGGGTTTGCGGCATACATCTCGAAGCAAGGTGAGGAAGCGAAAAAACGGGGCGTTGTCATTGCTTATGATTCCCGCCATAAGTCTCCGGAGTTCGCGATGGAAGCGGCAAAAACACTTGCGACACAAGGCATCCAAACATACGTGTTTGATGAGCTTCGCCCGACGCCAGAGCTGTCATTCGCTGTTAGACAGCTGAACGCTTATGGTGGAATTGTGGTAACGGCAAGCCATAACCCGCCTGAATATAACGGCTACAAAGTATACGGGGATGATGGCGGCCAGCTGCCTCCAAAGGAAGCGGACATCGTCATTGAGCAGGTAAACGCGATTGAAAATGAGCTGACGATCACAGTGGACGAAGAAAATAAGTTAAAAGAAAAAGGCTTAATCAAAATCATCGGTGAAGATATTGATAAAGTTTATACAGAAAAACTGACGTCCATTTCTGTACATCCTGAATTATCGGAAGAAGTAGATGTAAAGGTTGTTTTCACACCGCTGCATGGAACTGCAAATAAACCGGTCAGACGCGGTCTTGAAGCACTCGGCTACAAAAATGTAACGGTTGTCAAAGAACAGGAACTGCCGGATTCAAACTTCTCCACTGTTACATCGCCGAACCCGGAAGAGCATGCGGCATTCGAATATGCCATTAAGCTTGGGGAGGAGCAGAATGCAGATATTCTCATCGCGACAGATCCTGATGCTGACCGCCTCGGCATCGCGGTGAAAAACGATCAAGGCAAATATACAGTGCTGACAGGAAACCAAACCGGAGCGTTGCTGCTTCATTACCTGCTTTCTGAAAAGAAAAAACAAGGCATCCTGCCTGATAACGGTGTTGTTCTCAAAACGATCGTCACAAGCGAAATCGGCCGTGCTGTAGCTTCTTCATTCGGCCTTGATACGATTGATACGCTGACAGGCTTTAAGTTTATCGGTGAAAAGATTAAGGAATACGAAGCATCAGGCCAGTATACCTTCCAATTCGGTTATGAAGAGAGCTACGGTTATTTAATCGGGGATTTTGCCCGCGATAAGGACGCCATTCAGGCTGCGCTTTTGGCAGTTGAAGTTTGCGCGTTCTATAAAAAACAGGGAATGTCATTGTATGAGGCGCTCATCAATCTCTTTAACGAATATGGTTTTTATCGTGAAGGGCTGAAATCCCTGACGCTGAAAGGCAAACAAGGAGCAGAGCAAATTGAAGCGATTCTTGCTTCCTTCAGACAAAATCCGCCGCAGAAAATGGCGGGCAAACAGGTTGTCACAGCAGAAGATTACGCTGTAAGCAAACGGACGCTTCTGACTGAAAGCAAAGAAGAAGCCATCGACTTGCCAAAATCAAATGTATTGAAATACTTCCTGGAAGACGGGTCTTGGTTCTGTCTCCGTCCTTCTGGAACTGAGCCGAAGGTTAAATTTTATTTCGCCGTAAAAGGGTCATCTTTGGAAGACAGTGAAAAGCGACTTGCCGTCCTTTCTGAAGATGTAATGAAGACGGTGGATGAAATTGTTGAGTCAACAGCAAAATAATTCAAGTATGAGCTGGGTCATTGTAAATGATCCGGCTTTTTCTTTTTCTCATCCAAAAGTCTGAAAGAAAATCATCCTACAAGTGAAGCAATGAAATACAAAAAACTGGTATAATCTTAAATACAAGATCAATGCCGGAGTGAGAAACGTGAGCAAAACGAGGATGGAAAAATTAAAAACGCTGAAAACGATTGCGGAAACCTTAAATCAAGGGCACGATATCAAAGCAACACTGGATGAGGTTTTAAAAGAGTTGCTGAGTCTGACAAACCTTCAATCCGGATGGATTTTTCTGATCGAAGAAGATGGGTCTTATACGTTAGCGGCCGACGCTTATCTGCCCCCGGCTTTAAGCCGCAAGGAAAAAGTGCTGATGTGCGAAGGGGAGTGTTACTGCCTGACGAAATTCAATAACGGAGGGCTTAGAAAAGCTGCAAATATCATGAACTGCAAACGCATCGAATCAGCAGAAAACCTGCATTGTTTTGACACAGAAGGGATTACGCATCATGCAACTGTGCCTTTAGAAGACGGGGACAGAAGATTCGGATTGTTAAATGTAGCGGCGGCCGGAAAAACCATGTTTGATGAGGAAGAGCTGCATTTACTCGAGTCTGTCGCCTTTCAGATCGGAACGGCAATCCAGCGTATGAGGCTTTCTGAATATCAACAAAAAAATGCTCTTTTAATGGAGCGTAACCGCCTCGCTCAGGAGCTTCACGATTCAGTCAATCAAATGCTGTTTTCCGTCAGTTTAACTGCCAAAGCTGCGAAGACACTAACAAAAGATGAAAATTTACAGCAGATGATTGATTTCATCCAAAACCTATCACAGGACGCGCTCGCAGAAATGAAAGCGTTAATTTGGCAGCTTCGCCCCGGAGGATTGGAAAAAGGGCTGGCTGAAGCCATTAAAAGCTATGGTGCGCTCATTGGATTGAAGATCATTTTTACACAAAAAGGCTGTCCTGTTCTGACTGATGAGCAGGAGCATATGCTATGGCGTGTCGTACAGGAAGCTTTAAATAACTGCAAAAAGCATGCCGGAACGGATACGGCGTATGTTAGTCTGACTGCTTCTTTGTGCCATGCGGAGCTGGATATCATCGATCATGGGGCAGGATTTCGCTATGAAGCGCATGCCGGTCTGCCTTCACTTGGCATAAAAGGTATGAAAGAGCGAGCGGAAAAAGCCGGAGCTAAGTTTTGGATTGAGTCAGCGCTTGGAACTGGAACAAAGCTGTCCATCAGGCTTCCGCTAAAAAGCCGAAAAGGAGGGGCGGTATGAAAATTGTCATTGCTGATGATCATCATGTTGTCAGAAAGGGTCTGCGTTTTTTCTTTGCCACCCAGGATGATATTGAAGTCGTCGGAGAAGCTGCAACTGGATTAGAAGCCCTCCGTGTCATCGAAGAGACAAAGCCGGATCTTGTGCTAATGGATTTGTCTATGCCCGAGATGGACGGCATTCAAGCCATTAAAAAAGCAATACAGCAATTTCCGGATACGAATATCATTGTGCTGACGAGCTACTCTGATCAGGAGCACGTCATCCCCGCGCTTCAGGCAGGCGCGAAGGCGTATCAATTAAAGGATACGGAGCCCGAGGAATTGGTGAAAACACGACAAGTGCATGGTGGCGAATACAAGCTTTCTACAGCTATTATGCCCCATGTGCTGACACATATGAAAAATCAGCACGACCCGGAAAAAGAAAAATACTATCAATTAACTAGAAGGGAAAAAGACGTTCTGACTGAAATAGCGAACGGGAAAAGCAATAAAGAAATCGCAGCAGCCTTGTTTATTTCAGAAAAAACAGTAAAAACCCATGTATCGAATCTTTTAGCAAAACTTGAAGTGGCCGATCGCACGCAAGCAGCGCTTTTCGCAGTGAAATATAACCTGAATGGAGAGATCTCAAAATGAACATGTTAGTCATAAATGGCACGCCAAGAAAACATGGCAGAACAAGAATTGCAGCATCCTATATTGCAGCTCTGTATCACACGGATTTGATTGATCTAAGCGAGTTTGTATTGCCCGTTTTTAACGGTGAAGCGGAACAATCTGAACTGTTGAAAGTACAGGAGCTTAAGCAACGCGTTACGAAAGCGGATGCGATTGTATTATTATCGCCTGAATATCACAGCGGCATGAGCGGCGCTTTAAAAAATGCCTTGGATTTTCTAAGCAGCGAACAATTCAAATATAAGCCCGTTGCATTATTGGCAGTAGCGGGAGGCGGAAAAGGCGGCATCAATGCGCTGAACAATATGAGAACTGTGATGCGGGGTGTCTACGCCAATGTCATTCCGAAGCAGCTGGTGCTTGATCCGGTGCATATTGATGTTGAAAATGCTACAGTGGCTGAAAACATTAAGGAAAGCATAAAAGAGCTTGTCGAAGAACTCAGCATGTTCGCAAAAGCAGGAAATCCCGGCGTCTAAACGCCGGGATTTGTTTATGTGAGAAGGGCTATTTGATCTTCATAAGTCAGCTCTGTGGCATGATCAATATATCGGAGAAGGGAATACAGCATCTTTTCTAAAACGGCGTAATCCTGTTCAAAATGATACGCATGCAGAAAATGCTCAATTCGTTTTGATAACAAATCGTCCTCTGTACGCACCATTAAAATTAATAAATTATCCCATTGAGAACGATGGGTGTAATAAAGCGCTTTATCGTAATCGGCATAATCCATGAATCGCTTCTCCTTTCTTGGGTGAGAAGTTCATGATTAGTTTATGCCGCATCCTCTGTTATTGACGGGGCAAAACTTGCCGTCTGCGTCAGTAAAGGGGTAGCAATATGAGGGAGACATAAAATCAAAATGCCTGAATGAAGATATCGCTTTTGGTAAACCTATGAGGGAATATATTCTGGGTACAGGAGACTGAAAAAATGAAATCCCTGCCGTATACCATCGCACTTCTTTTTTGCGGATTGATTATCGTGTCAATGGCTGCAAAAGGTCATTCAACGGACACAGACGAGTCCGTTCAAAAGTGGGAACAGCTTGCCTGGAGCAAAATTCAGGATGAATATAAGGGCGCTTCATTTTCTGATTATGCTTATATGGGGCGTACAGAGGTGAATGATCAGCAGACTAAAGATGTCTTTCGGGTGACAGTCAGACAGAAAGATGACACTTTTTCTGTTCGGGCCGAAGTCTATTTTCATCCGGTGACAAATCATATGATCAGCATCAACGTCTTTAGGCTCTAATAAAAAACTGTACAGCCGTTAAGGCCGCACAGTTTCTGTTTTTAGAAATATCGTTTTGCACCGAGATAGCGCTGTTTCCAGTAAGAGTTGTTCATATTGGAAATGACAACTCCGGAATCGTTGGCATTTATGAATTCCCCGTTGCCTAGGTAAATTCCGACGTGGGAAGGGCCGGCTTTATATGTTGAAAAGAAAACGAAATCTCCGACAGCAGGCTGGCTAACTGATTTCATTGTGTTCCAATATCCCGCTGCCGTTAATCTAGATACGGATGTGACTTTGTTCAGTACATAGTAAATGAATCCGCTGCAGTCAAACCCGGACGGTGTCGTGCCTCCCCAGCGATACGGAACCCCAAGCTGCGCTTTAGCGGCCGAAATCATTGTGTTAATCTTCGCACTCGTTGAGCTGGTGGTGTTTGAAGAACCGGATGAAGACGATGATGAAGCTTTTCCGGAAATGACCAGCTTTTGGCCAACCTGCAAGACATCCGTTTTTAAATTGTTTTTCTCACGAATCTGCTGAGCTGTTACATTAAATTTTTGAGCAATCACCCATAAGGAATCACCGCTTTTCACCGTGTATGTAGTCGTCGTGCCGGAGCTTGCATTTGACGAAGAAGACGACGATGATGAAGAGCCTGAAGATGCTTTACCTGTCAGCTTCAATACTTGTCCAACGTAAAGCACATCTGATTTCAGATTGTTGATATTTCGGATTTGCTGTACAGTCAGGTTATAGTTGTTTGCGATTTTCCAAAGTGAATCACCGCTTTTAACGGTATATTTAGTTGTTGCTGAAGTTTGGTTCGATTTGGATGAATTGTCTTTAGAAGACGTATCAGAGCCGCTTGATTTTGTTTTCAACACCTGATTCACGTAAATGGTGTCTGATTTTAAGTTGTTCAAGACCTTCAATTCAGCGATGGACATATTGACTTTGTTTGCAATTTTCCAAAGTGAATCTCCAAGCTGCACCTTATATGTTCCCGTAGAAGATGAAGAACTTGAACTCTTATTAGAACTGCTTTTTGAACTGGAGCTTGAACTCTTATTAGAGTTGCTTTTTTTACTGGAACTAGAGCTTGAAGAAACAGTACCGGACACCTTTAATTTCTGCCCAGCACGAATTAAATCGCTGCTTAGTCCGTTTAATTTTTTCAGTTCCTGCACCGTCATTTTAAACTCATTTGCGATCAGCCAAAGTGAATCTCCGCTTTTCACTGTGTAAACAGAACTTCCGCTCTTCTTGGTTGTTGAGCTTGAAGTAGATGAAGAAGTGCTGGATTTGCTGCCTGGAATAGTAAGCGTCTGGCCGATCGACAGAACAGTAGTCGAAAGATGATTGGCGGATGTGAGGGCCGCCACACTTGTGTTATAGGTTTGGGCCAGTTTCCATAAAGAATCTCCGCTTTTGACCTTAATCGTTGCTGCTTCAGCTGGTGTCACTACTAAAGTTGTGCCGACAATCGCAGATGCTGTCAGCCCTGCTGCTAATTTCTTTTTCATCTTAGCTC
Organism: Bacillus sp. PS237; assembly: GCF_037963345.1. Classification (NCBI taxonomy): domain Bacteria; kingdom Bacillati; phylum Bacillota; class Bacilli; order Caryophanales; family Bacillaceae; genus Bacillus; species Bacillus sp. PS237. Next base: position 994,443 of record NZ_CP150156.1, read on the forward strand.
TCCTTTTTCCCCCAATGATTTTGCATTTGCTGTTTCTTTTTTATATCGGCACATTTGTCTCATCGTTTTGCCTTTTTATAAAAATAGCCAAATTATCTTAACAATAAGGGGGAAAAAGGGCATAAAAAAAGAAGGAATCTTAATCTATTCCTTCATTTTTAAAAGCTTCATGATATCTTCTTTGTTTTTGACGAGGTCGCGCAGTGTGTATTTGTCTAAAACTGCGAGGTAGGCTAAAAGCGCTTCATTCAGCACATGTTTTAAGCCGCAAACCGGGGAAATAACACAGAGATTCTTGTTCGCATCAAAACATTCAACAATATTAAAATCGTCCTCCGTTTTTCTGACAACCTCACCGATGTTGATGTCTTCAGGGTCCATGCCTAATCGTATGCCGCCGCCCCGTCCGCGTATCGTTTCTACGTAGCCGAGCTGGCCGAGCCTGTATATGACTTTCATGAGATGATTTTTTGAAATAGAATACGTTTCGGCAATCTGTTTTATATTTGAAAGTTCTCCGGGACGCTCTGCAGCCAGAAAAATCAACACTCTTAATGAATAATCTGTATAATTGGTTAACTTCATAATAAGACCTCAGAATAAGACATTTTCTATATCTTATCATAATCGATTGAAAAATGAAAAAAAAGGAATTAAAAAACATGCACCCAGCTGGGTGCATGTTTTTTGCTTACATGTCATTCGGCGGATTTTGGTTTTTACGGTTTTTTTCGATTTCTGTGTTTTGCATTTTGCGTTCAAATGTAGACAGATAACGTGATGCAAAATCCTTACCGCCAAGGCCGAAGGATAAACCAAAAGCAAGTGCGAAGCCGCTAAGAACGATGATGAACGCGGAATTGACGATTGTCGCAGCGACACCCAGCTGATCCAGGGCCATAAAGAAAGCAAGTGCGATAATCGTATATTTAGCAATAGGCGCTAAAGACTTGAATTCCTGACCTTTTATCATGCTTGCGAGCACTTTTCTCACCAATTCTCCTGCGTAAAGGCCGAGTCCGAGAATGAATACTGCGACAAGGACATTCGGCAGATACGCGATGATGCCGGTGGCAATTTCTACGAGGAAGTGCAGCCGAACAATTTGAAGCGCCTCAGCTGTAAAGAGCAGAATGACAATGATTTGCGCAATCATACCGACAACTTGAGACAAGGACAGCTTTGCAGGCGTTCCGGCTTCCATGCCCATTTTCCCTAAGACAGAATCAAAGCCTGCGCGATGGAGCAGTCCGGACACCATGGATTTCACCCATTTTCCTGCCCAGATACCCGCTAATACAAGCACGATGGCAATCATGATGTTCGGAAGCATGTTTAAAATCGTATTCAGCATAGAGACAGCTGGTTTTGAAATGCCGGCGACATCCAGCTGATCAAGCGCTGAAATGACCACCGGAATCATAATGAGCACATAAGCGATTGTTCCGATGACTGCTGAAAGGCTTGTGTCTTTTAAGTAAATTGATAAACCCATACGTGCCGCGAATCTTTCGGTGCCGATGCTTGCAAGGAAATTCGTAATGATATCACGGACAAGGCGGGCAACAAGCCATCCGATTAATACGATAAGCGCCGCTGCAAATAATTTCGGCAGAAAAGCGAGCACGCTTTCCATCATATTTGTAAAAGGACCTGAAATGCCGCTGATTTTCAAAGAAGATAAGACCCCTGGCAGAAAAACAAGCAGCACGAGATAAAAGACAATTTGTGAAGCGGTATTGACAGCCTGGTGAATATCTTTTCCTTCAGACACCAAATTCCACTTGCGCAGTTTGTCACTCGTGTTCAGCTTCATCCCGATTTTTTTGACAAGGAAGCTCAAAACAGAAGCTGCAGCCCATCCTAACAGCAGAATGAGTCCGGCTTTCAGCACGCTTGGGATCGCAGCTGCAATCGCCGAAAGCATACTGACAAACGGCGATGCCACTGTTGTCAGGTGCAAAATGTTAAAGAATAAAATAAAGACGATGATCAGTGCGATAAAATAAACGACCTTGCTTATGACTTTTTCCGAGGAATAGCGTGAAGGCTTTTTCCCAGCAAAGAGCTTGTCGTCGATTTTTGTTTTGCTGAGTCCTTTGTATACCGCTTTTTCAATGATTTTAGCAATAGCCCAGCCGATTAATAAGACGAGTAAAGCAATGATTACGTTTGGCAGCTTACTGAGATAAGAAGAAAACACGTCTGCTACATTCAATTGGTATCGCTCCTTTTTCGTAGTATGGTGTGTGTTTACCCACTTATCCAATAAGCAAACAGATGAATGTGCCGGGGGAATTTTTTCTTGCCCGAGTGAGACTATCATCTTTTGTCTGGCGGGCTCATACATTATAGATAAGTCCAAGTAGGGGGGATTCGGTTGAACGCGGAGGAGAAGAAGGGATTACAGCGGGCAATTGAGGAAATTACCGAAATTGCAAAAGGATTCGGCCTTGATTTCTACCCGATGAGATATGAAATCTGCCCGGCTGAAATTATTTATACATTTGGCGCGTACGGGATGCCGACAAGATTCAGCCACTGGAGCTTCGGCAAGCAGTTTCACAAGATGAAGCTGCACTATGATCTAGGGTTAAGTAAGATCTATGAGCTGGTCATTAACTCAGATCCATGCTACGCTTTTTTGCTGGACAGCAACTCACTGATCCAAAATAAATTGATTGTCGCACACGTTCTTGCTCATTGCGATTTCTTCAAAAACAACTGCCGTTTCCAAAACACGAAGCGCGATATGGTGGAAAGCATGGCGGCAACAGCTGAACGGATAAAACACTATGAACAGGTTCACGGGATAAAAGAAGTCGAATCTTTTTTAGATGCAATCCTTTCGATTCAGGAGCATATCGATCCGTCGTTGGTCCGACCAAAGCTCCAATGGAGTGTGGATGATGAGGAAGAGGAGATTGAAGAGGCAGCCACGCCTTACGATGATCTATGGTCTTTAGATGAAAAGAAACCGAAAAAACAAGTGAAAAAATCGAAAAAACCGTTCCCGCCGCGGCCTGAAAAAGATATCCTGCTTTTTATCGAGGAGCATTCCCGGGAGCTGGAGCCATGGCAGCGTGATATATTAACGATGATGAGAGAGGAAATGCTTTATTTCTGGCCTCAGCTGGAAACCAAGATTATGAATGAGGGCTGGGCTTCCTATTGGCACCAGAGAATTATACGTGAGCTTGATTTAACCTCTGATGAAGCGATCGAGTTCGCCAAGCTGAATGCAGGTGTCGTTCAGCCGTCCAAAACAGGCATTAATCCTTATTATTTAGGGCTGAAAATATTTGAAGACATTGAAAAGAGGTACAACAACCCGACGGAGGAAATGAAGAAAATGGGCGTGCAGCCTGACTCCGGCCGGGAGAAAATGTTTGAGGTCAGGGAGATTGAATCCGATATCTCTTTCATCCGCAATTATTTAACCAAAGAATTAGTCATGCGCGAGGATCTTTATTTGTTTCAAAAACAGGGCCGAGATTATAAAATCATCGATAAACAGTGGAAGTCGGTGCGCGACCAGCTCGTAAGCATGCGGGTAAATGGCGGTTTTCCATATTTGACAGTAAACGACGGCGATTATATGAAAAATAACGAACTCTATATTAAGCATTGGTATGAGGGCATAGAGTTGGATTTGAAATATTTGGAGAAAGTGCTTCCTTATTTATTCCAGCTTTGGGGAAGAAGCGTGCACATTGAGTCTGTGCTTGAGGATAAGGAAGTCATGTTTTCGTACGACGGAAAAGGTGTTCACCGCAGATATTTATAAAAAAGAGGATGCAGCGTTCTGCATCCTTTTTATTTTCCAGTTTTTAAAATCTTAAATATGATGTTTGCCTGGTCCGTATTGTTAATCAATCCGCGGAATTTTTCTTTTCCGGGGCCGTACGCGTATACCGGTACTTCTTCGCCGGTATGATCGGTACTCGTCCATCCGCTGTTGGAGCGGGTATTAAAAATCTTGATGATGGCTTTGGAGGCCCCTTTGCTTTTGTCAGCCTGTGCAGCTGCTTCAACGCTTTTGATTTCTTCAGATGTGACTTTCAGATTGGCATAGCGGGCGAGCACATCTTTAACCGGCTTGCCTTCACTGATTTTTTTGGCCATGAATTCAGGTGTTTTCTTAGCGGAGAGAATCGGTTCTGCGTGCCAATTCTTTTCCCCGTTTGCGCCAATGGTAAAGCCGCCGGTTGTATGGTCAGCAGTTGCAATCACAAGTGTATGTTTGTCTTTTTTCGCAAATTCAATCGCGGCTTTATAGGCCTGTTCAAAATCTTTAACCTCGCTCATGGCTCCTACTGTATCATTGTCATGGGCCGCCCAGTCAATCTGGCTCCCTTCGACCATCAAGAAAAATCCTTTTTTATTTTGGTTCAGGCGATCAATTGCTGAAACCGTCATGTCTTTGAGAGACGGTGTTTTACTGTCACGGTCGAGCGCTTTAGCAAGCCCTCCATCTGCGAAAAGCCCGAGCACCTGCTGATCTTTATTTTTTTTCAATGCTTGTTTAGTTGTCACATAGCTGTAGCCGGCTTGTTTGAATTCCTTTGTCAAGTTTCTGTCCTTGCGGTTAAAATAAGATTTTCCGCCGCCGAGCAGCACGTCTATTTTATGTTTGCCTTTTATCTTGTCATCCATATAGCTGTTGGCGATTTGGTCCATGTTTTTCCGTGATTCATTGTGGGCGCCATATGCGGCTGGAGTGGCGTGGTTAATTTCAGACGTGGCGACAAGCCCTGTTGACTTGCCTTGCTGTTTGGCCTCTTCAAGTACAGATTTCACTTTTTTTCCGTTTTTATCGACGCCAATTGCATTGTTATATGTCTTAACGCCTGTCGCTAATGCTGTTCCGGCTGCTGCTGAATCTGTAATATTATAGTCAGGGTCATCCGGATGCGTCATCATCATGCCTGTCAGGTTCCGGTCAAATTCTGTTAACTTCGGGTTATTCGGTGTGTCACCGTTATTTTTCATGGAACGGTAGGCTCTTATGTAAGGCGTCCCCATGCCGTCGCCTATCATCACAATGACATTTCTGATCTCAGCTTTGTCTTGTTTTTTGGCGCTGGCCTTTTCTGTTTGCTGAAGCTCAGCTCCGGCAAAGATTCCAGCTGTAAGGACAGAAACAGCGGCGATTGGCAGAAGTTTTGATTTCATATTTTGAAACAAACTCATTTTTTTCATGCCTCCTTTAATGTATTCCGTTTATCATGTTAGGGAAACTTTGTTAAATGCGGCTGTTGATCATGTAAACAATAAGTAAAGCCTTGTAAGGAAATGAAAAAACGCTTTTCGTTATCTTGCCTTATTTGATGTAAAGCATTCATTTTTCAGAAAAATCTTTACCTCTCTGTCTTTGCATGATATGTTTGTTTAAATAAAAAAACTGCGGATAACCACAGCTCTCCTCGAATATACTTTATCACTCATTTTTCCGATATATGAGCCGACCCCGAAAGTTTTTCATTTATTTCCTTTATGTTGAAAAACATCCCATAAAACATGACAAAAGCACTCGTTTTTTGTCACCTTTGCAATGAAAATGAAATATTTAATACCCTTAAAAACTTTTTTTTAGAACGAATAATTAAGAAATTTGTCACATGAAGTCAAGACTATTTCTGATGGGAATCTATCCTTATAATAGAAATCAATAAGATTAATTTAAAAAAAGAGATACATATATATAGAGTTAACATTTGGGGAGGAAAATATGAAAAAGCAAATCATTACAGCTACGACAGCAGTTGTTTTAGGATCGACGTTATTTGCAGGAGCGGCATCTGCACAAAGCATTAAGGTGAAAAAAGGCGACACGTTATGGGATCTTTCAAGAAAATACGACACAACGATCAGTAAAATTAAATCAGAGAACCACCTTCGTTCAGACATTATTTATGTGGGACAAACTTTATCGATTAACGGCAAATCTACAAGTTCAAAAAGCAGCAGTTCTTCTTCCTCTTCTTCTACATACAAAGTAAAGAGCGGGGACAGCCTTTGGAAAATTTCAAAAAAATACGGCATGACAATCAATGAACTGAAGAAGCTGAATGGCTTAAAATCAGATTTGCTTCGTGTTGGACAAGTCCTGAAACTGAAAGGTTCAACTAGTTCAAGCAGCTCCAGCTCATCAAAAGTGTCATCGTCTTCAACTTCTACTTATAAAGTGAAGAGCGGAGACAGCCTTTCTAAAATTGCGAGCAAATACGGCACTACGGTTAGCAAATTAAAAAGCTTAAACGGCTTAAAATCAGATGTAATCTATGTCAACCAAGTATTGAAGGTGAAAGGAACAAGCACAAGCAGCTCAAAACCTGCTTCATCTTCATCGTCTTCAAGCAGCAAAACGTCATCTACATCACTTAATGTGAGCAAGCTGGTTTCTGATGCAAAAGCGTTAGTCGGAACGCCATATAAATGGGGCGGAACGACAACTTCAGGCTTTGACTGCAGCGGATTCATTTGGTACGTACTGAATAAACAAACAAGTGTGGGCAGAACAAGCACTGCAGGATACTGGAGTTCTATGAAGAGCATTGCCAGCCCGTCTGTTGGTGATTTCGTCTTCTTCACAACATATAAATCCGGCCCTTCTCACATGGGGATTTACATTGGAAACAACAGTTTCATTCATGCAGGATCTGACGGCGTACAAATCAGCAGCCTGAACAACAGCTACTGGAAGCCTCGTTACCTCGGTGCGAAAAGATTCTAATTTTTAGAGAAAACCCGTTCATTGGAACGGGTTTTTTTCATTAGACGGAGCACAGGCGTTTTGGTTGCTCCTAAAAATGAAAATGTGATAAAAAATCCAAGAACTTTTTTTCTTTCTTATTTTCATAAAGGGCAATCGCGTAAGCGCCGGCATAGGGCAGCTGTACAGACTGATAAGGAATTCTGATCATCTGTTTCTCTGCTAACTCACGCTTTACTGTAGATAAAGGCAGAAATGAAACTCCGAGTCCTTCCTTGATAAACCGTTTCGTTATATGTGTTTGAGTGACCTTCATTGTTCTCACAAATGGAAATGTCATTCTGACTTGACGGAGCAAGTCGTCCCAGTAATCAGGATGATTGTGGGTCAAAAGCAGGTATTGTTCGAGCACCTCTTTGGCATCAATTTCGTTGTCTTCTATGAAACGCTTATCGGGCGGGGCAACAAGGACGACAGGGTCTTTGTATAAGCAGTGGCAGCTTAAAGAAGAAGACTGTACCTTTAAACAGCTTAGTCCGATATCTGCTTCCCCGGCTTTAATCAGTGACGCGATTTCCGCTGATTCGAAAATCGTAACCGCCATTTCTGTTTCCGTATTCATTGCTGTGTACCGCTTCATGACAGAAGGAAGCACTGTATCTGCAATAAGCGGAGAAACCGCGAGCTGTAAGGTTTGAGAGTAGCCTTGTCTCACTCTGTGAAGCTCTGCCATGCTGTTTTCATAATCATCAAGAAGCCTGAGCGCATACGGCAAATACGCCCTGCCTTCATCAGTCAGCTGGATTTGCCTGCCTTTACGCTCGAACAGCTTGCAGCTGATTTCTTTTTCTAATTGCTTGATATGTACGGTCACAGTAGGCTGAGATAAGAAAAGCGTTTCCGCCGTTTTTCGGAAGTTCTCATATTTTGCAGCGGTCACAAAGGTGTGAAGCCATTTGAAATCCATTTCTATTCTCCCTCTGATTAATATTTTTAATTAATTCCCTTTAAAATATTGATTATTTTTTAAATATTATATTTACTATAATAACAGAAAAGGATAGGGGGAATACAAATGGTACATTACGGATTAAAGGGAATTACATGTGTAGAAACATCCATCAGCCATATTGATGGTGAAAAAGGGCGTCTGATTTACAGAGGACATCATGCAAAAGACATCGCACTGAATCACAGCTTTGAAGAAGCGGCTTATTTGATTTTATTTGGAAAACTGCCTTCAACTGAAGAATTGCAGGTATTTAAAGATAAGCTGGCTGCGGAACGGAATCTTCCGGAACATATTGAGCGCTTGATTCAATCACTGCCAAACAACATGGACGATATGTCGGTGCTGAGAACGGTTGTTTCAGCATTGGGGGAAAATACGTACACATTCCATCCGAAAACAGAGGAAGCAATCCGGCTGATTGCAATCACGCCTTCTATCATTGCATACAGAAAAAGATGGACGCGCGGTGAACAAGCAATTGCACCTTCTTCCCAGTACGGACATGTCGAAAACTACTATTATATGCTCACAGGTGAACAGCCTTCAGAGGCAAAAAAGAAAGCGCTTGAAACCTATATGATTCTGGCCACGGAGCACGGCATGAACGCATCGACTTTTTCGGCACGAGTCACGTTATCTACAGAGAGTGATTTAGTGTCAGCCGTCACGGCTGCTCTCGGTACGATGAAAGGTCCGCTGCACGGAGGTGCTCCTTCTGCGGTGACAAAAATGCTTGAAGACATTGGAGAAAAGGAACATGCTGAAGCATATCTGAAAGAAAAACTCGAAAAAGGAGAGCGCTTGATGGGATTCGGCCACAGGGTGTACAAAACAAAAGACCCGCGGGCAGAAGCTTTGAGACAGAAAGCAGAAGAGGTGGCCGGCAATGACCGTGATCTTGATCTTGCGCTGCATGTAGAAGCAGAAGCGATTCGTTTGCTAGAAATCTACAAACCGGGACGAAAGCTGTACACAAATGTTGAATTTTACGCAGCTGCAGTGATGAGGGCCATCGATTTTGACGATGAATTGTTTACTCCGACCTTTTCAGCAAGCCGAATGGTAGGGTGGTGCGCCCATGTACTGGAACAGGCAGAAAACAACATGATTTTCCGCCCGTCAGCGCAATATACCGGTGCCATTCCCGAGGAAGTTCTTTCATAACATATTTTGGCGTTTATTCATTTCTGTCGTGTGGTAACGTTCAGTATCAACCACATGTCTAGGAGTGATGAATGTGAACCCAATGGACAGACAAACAGAAGGACAAGAACCGCAGCATCAGGACAGACAGCCGGGCATTGAGTCAAAAATGAATCCGCTGCCGCTGTCAGAGGACGAGGATTATCGAGGAAGCGGAAAACTGAAAGGAAAAGTTGCGATCATTACTGGAGGCGACAGCGGAATAGGGAGAGCAGCAGCTATTGCCTTTGCTAAAGAGGGGGCTGATATCTCCATTCTATACTTAGACGAGCATTCGGACGCAGAGGAAACACGCAAACGGATCGAAAAGGAGAATGTCCGCTGCCTGCTTATCCCGGGAGATGTTGGGGACGAGAACCATTGTGAACAAGCTGTGCAGCAAACAGTGGACCATTTTGGTAAACTCGATATCTTAGTGAACAACGCCGCTGAACAGCATCCCCAGGACAGCATTCTCAATATTTCAACAGAACAGCTGGAAAAAACCTTTCGCACAAATATTTTTTCCATGTTTCATATGACGAAGAAAGCTTTGCCTCACCTGCAAGAGGGGTGTGCCATTATTAATACGACATCGATTACCGCTTATGAAGGGGATACGGCGTTAATTGATTATTCCAGCACAAAGGGTGCGATTGTTTCCTTTACGCGTTCCATGGCGAAGTCGCTTGCAGATAAAGGCATCAGAGTGAATGCGGTGGCGCCCGGTCCGATTTGGACACCGCTTATTCCGGCGACATTCCCTGAGGAAAAAGTGAAACAGCACGGCTTGGATACCCCAATGGGAAGACCGGGACAGCCGGTTGAGCATGCAGGCGCCTATGTTCTGCTGGCGTCTGACGAATCTTCCTATATGACAGGGCAGACCATTCATGTGAATGGCGGCCGTTTTATTTCAACGTAATCAACGAAAAACCAGCTCAAGAGCTGGTTTTTTGTGTGGTGAAAAATTTCAAAATAAAAAATTTGTCGATTTTTCTAACAATTTTGTTTTCATTTTTGCAATTTTATATATAATATTGAGTAGGAGAAAGGAATGATTCGCGACCAGTACAAATATAGTAGAAAAAAAAGAATAATGACCATTGTTACTCATGAATTCAGAAAATTCAAATAAAATATATAAAAATAGATGATCGGGAGTTGAAGGGGAATGAAAGGGAGCGTTTTTAGGAAGAAAAGCATTCAGGATTTAATCGCTGCGACGAGCGGGGAAAAGTCTTTAAAAAGAGAATTAGGGGCATTTGATTTAACGTTGCTTGGAATCGGCGCCATTATTGGCACAGGGATTTTTGTTCTGACGGGAACAGGCGCAGTCACGGCCGGTCCCGGGCTGACGATTTCATTTGTTGTGGCGGCGTTGGCTTGTTTATTCGCCGCCCTGTCTTACGCGGAATTTGCGTCAAGTGTGCCTGTTTCAGGTTCGGTGTATACATTCACTTATGCGACATTGGGAGAGCTTATGGCCTTTATTATCGGGTGGGATTTAATTTTAGAATACATGCTGGCGGTAAGTGCAGTGTCGGTCGGCTGGTCTGGTTATTTCCAATCGTTTTTATCAGGGCTTGGCATTCATCTTCCGGTTGCTTTAACAGCGGCACCGGGCGCAGTGAAAGGCACCTTTACCCTGTTTAATCTTCCTGCATTCGTCATTGTAATGGCGATCACATATTTGCTTTATTTAGGCATCAAAGAATCAAAAAGAGTCAACAATATCATGGTTATCTTGAAGATACTGGTTGTTCTGCTGTTTATCGCGGTGGCAGCCGTTTACGTGAAGCCGCACAACTGGCAGCCGTTTATGCCAATGGGCTTTGGCGGCGTGTTCAGTGCAGCGGCGCTCGTATTCTTTGCTTTTATCGGATTTGACGCTGTATCCTCTGCTGCGGAAGAAACGAAAAATCCCGCGAAGGATCTGCCTAAAGGCATTATTTTCTCTTTACTGGTCTGCACGATTTTATATGTCACCGTATCAGCCATCATGACTGGGGTTATCCCGTTTGCTCAATTTGCGGGTGTGGATCATCCGGTTTCTCTTGTTCTTCAAAGCGCAGGGCAAAATTGGGTGGCAGGCATCATTGATATTGGCGCCGTGTTGGGAATGACAACAGTTATGCTCGTGATGCTTTACGGGCAGACCCGCGTCATGTTTGCCATGTCGCGTGACGGACTTGTGCCGGGTTCACTTTCTAAAGTGCATCCAAAGCACAAAACACCTTATGTAGCCACTTGGTTTTTCGGAACGATGTCGGCGCTTCTCGGCTCACTTGTTCCGCTGGATGAACTTGCAAAGCTGGTGAACATCGGGACGTTGTCGGCATTTGTCCTGATTTCTGTGGCAGTTATCGTTTTGAGAAAGAAACAGCCTGATCTTCCGAGAGCTTTTAAATGCCCGGGAGTTCCCGTGATCCCAGGCCTGGCGATTCTGTTCTGCCTGTTCTTGATTTTAAATCTGGGATGGGTGACGATTGTCCGCTTCCTAGTGTGGCTGTTAATCGGCTTGGTAATCTATTTCCTGTATTCAAGAAAGCATTCAAAATTAAATCAATAACCTTTTGATAAAGAGAGCGGCCATACAGGCCGCCTCTTTTCTGTTCTTGGCAAATGAATCTATAGAAATGAAGACAAAAATAAGAGATAATATAGGCTGGAAAGGAAGTGACGTTTATTGTCTGAGCAAAAACCAGTCCAATGGGCTTCGAAAATTGGTTTCGTCATGGCAGCGGCCGGCTCGGCTATCGGCTTGGGCGCGATTTGGAAGTTCCCTTACGTAGCGGGGACCAATGGGGGAGGAGCCTTTTTTCTTATCTTCGTGTTATTTACCATCCTCTTAGGCTATCCGCTTTTGGTGGGGGAATTTATTTTTGGAAGACGGAACCAGACGAATGCCATTGATGCATATAAAAAAGAAGCGCCGCGATCAGCTTGGTTTCTTACGGGGTGGATCGGCGTAGCGGCGTGTTTCTTAGTGCTGTCGTTTTACAGTGTAATCGGGGGATGGATTTTGCTGTATATCGTGAAAACAGCGTCAGGATCACTGTCCGGGCTTTCTCAAGCACAGTATGGCGCTCTTTTTGCTTCTATTATCCAAAATCCGGTGCAGACGCTCGCGGCTCAGCTTGTCTTTATGGCACTGACTGTACTCGTTGTCGCAAGAGGGGTTCAAAAAGGGATTGAACGGGTAAGCGCGGTGATGATGCCGATTTTGTTTTTATTGTTTATTCTGCTCGTTCTTCGGTCTCTTACGCTTAATGGTGCAATGGAAGGCGTAAAGTTTCTGCTTGTGCCTCATTTCGGCGATCTGACTCCGGAATCCATATTATTCGCGCTGGGACAGGCCTTCTTTACGTTAACACTGGGGGTTTCGGTGATGGTGACCTACAGCTCCTATTTGCCGAAAACACAAAATATCCCTCGTTCGGCAGCCTCCATTGTCTTGATGAATATCATTGTGACACTCTTGGCAGGTTTGGCTATTTTTCCGGCGGTTTTCTCATTCGGTTTTCAGCCAAATGAAGGACCGACATTGCTGTTTACAGTGCTTCCGGCCGTTTTTGAACAGCTTCCGTTCGGCACATTGTTTTTTATCGGCTTTCTCGTTGCATTTTTATTTGCAGCCTTAACCTCAGCATTTTCGATGGTTGAAATTATCGTTGCCACAATCGGAAAAGGGGACGAAAAGAAGAGAAAAAAACTGTCATGGACGAGCGGGCTTTTGATCTTTTTGGTCGGAATCCCATGCTGCTTGTCTTATGGCGTTTTGAGTGATGTGCACCTATTTGGCAAAACGTTTTTTGATATTGCCGATTTTACCGTCAGCAATGTTTTGATGCCTTCAGGCGCTCTGTTAATTTCTCTATTTATCCCGCTGAAAATTTCGAAAAGCGAACTCTTGGCTGAAATGCGAAATGGATCAAATGCAGGTAAAGCATTCTTTTACACATGGTTTTATTTGCTTCGTTTTATCGTGCCGCTTGCCATTATTATCGTGTTCTTAAATTTAATCGGAATTTTATCATTTTAAAAAACAGGCTCCGTTTCCGGGGCCTGTTTTTTATTTAATAAGATGATATCAACGGTGCCCATGCCGTTTTCAGTTTTTGGATGCCGAGCCTGATGTCCTCTTCTGACAAACCGCCATAACCGATTAAGACAGAAGTAAAAGGCGTCTGTTCTATATATGAGGGAGACACGGGATAGAGGGTTACACCGTGGTCAGCGGCTGCTTGTATTGCTTCTTCCTCACTTGCTGGAAACAAAAGGCGCAGCAGAATGTGAAGCCCCGAGTTCTTACCGAGAATCTCAACGGTGTTTCCCAGTTCAGAGCGAATGGCTTCTAACAGGACAGCGTGTTTTTTTCGGTATAAGCTTCTCATTCTATTTATGTGTTTTTGCCACTCTCCGGTTTCGATGAAGTCTGCCAGTGCCAATTGCGAGTGGGCAGAAACGGTCTGCTTCATTAACTGAACATTGTTTTGGATCGGTTCCATGAGTTCAGGGGGCACAATCATGAAGCTGAGCCGCAAGGAAGGCAGAAGTGACTTTGAAAAAGTGCCCAGATATATGACTCTGCCATTCGGATCAAGACCCTGTAAAGACGGAATGGGATGGCCGCTGTAGCGAAATTCTCCATCGTAATCATCTTCTATAATGAATGAATTTGTTTCTGCCGCCCATGCCAGCAGCTCCTGTCTGCGGGTAATCGTCATAATGGTCCCAATCGGAAACTGATGCGAAGGAGTCGTATACATGAGATAAGGATTCTGACGGTAGAGCTCATCCGGCAGGACGCCTTCTGCATCAGAACAAATCGGAGTGACATCCATGTGATTTGCTTCAAACATCCTTCTTGAACGGTGAAAGCCCGGTTCTTCAAAGCCGATTTTTGTACCTGGCTTTAGCGAAAGGCAAAGATTTTGCAGAAGCACGGTGGTTCCTGCGCCGATGATAATCTGGCCGGGTTCACAATTTACTCCCCGAGACAGCCTGACGAATCGGGCAATCATGTGCCTGAGTTCGTATTCTCCTTGAGGGTCGCCAGAGGTGTGAAACGATCCGGAATAGCGATCAAGACTTTTTACTATGCTTTTTCTCCATGCGTTAAAGGGAAAGAGGGTCGGATCAACGCTGCCCTGATGGAAGTCAATAGCAGGTGCGTTTTTTTGATGTAATCCCGGCTGTACAGACTGCTGAAAATGGTCAGGAGCTGTCGGGAATCCTGGTTCTACTTCCGCCGCGAACCAGCCGATTTTCGGCTTGCTTTTGACATAGCCCTCAGCAGTTAATTGCTCATAAGCTCGTTCTATAGTTGCCGTGCTGACATCGAGCAAGCTGGAGAGCCTGCGTTTTGACGGAAGTCTTGTTCCCTTTGTGATTCGCGCATGTGAAATTTCTTGTTTAAAAAAGGTATAAAGCTGTTCATACAGCGGTGTTTTGCTCTTTTTATCAAGAAACGGCGTAATATCCATCTCATGTCTCCTTTGTAGCTGGCATGGTCATTTTTTCTGATATTGGCTATTTGGCAAATGCCATTTATTAGCTATGATCATTGTAACGAAAGGAAAGGGGATTGAGAAGATGATCCATATGAAACAATTAACCTCGAAAGAAGAATGGGCTGAGTCGTATCCGATTATGAGTGAATTGAGAACAGAACTGGATATAGAGACGTATTTACAAAGGCTTGAAGCCTGTGTGCAGAAAGAATCGTATATGCTGTTTGCCTTATATGAAAATACAGCAATCAGAGCGCTGTGCGGGGCTCTGCCGAGAGTTTCCATTCATAAAGGAGAGCACTTGTGGATTGCGGATCTTGTTACAACGGCACCTTGCCGATCAAAGGGATACGGCAAAATGCTTTTGGATTATGCCTCAGACTGGGCGAGAAAAGCCGGACTCGGTTTTGTCAGTCTTTCATCTGGCCTTCAGCGTAAAGACGCACATCGATTTTATACAGATAAAATGGGTTTTACTATAGAAAGTTATTTGTTCCGAAAACCGGTATAACGAAAAAAGACGCCTGAAAAGGCGTCTTTTTTAAAAGCCAAACTGTAAATTCGTATCTACAGATACAATGGTATACACACAAATAATCACAAAGAGATTAAGGATGACGCCGAGCAGGCCTGGACCTGTGCGCCCTCTCTTGATGAAGAGTTCAACAACGCCGAACGGAACGGCAGCCATGGCGAACGGAAGCATTTGATAGGAATAAAACGTGACGTTGCTGATAATGGCCAAATTCAGCAACAGCAGGGACAGAACCGCTGTCCCGACAGAGATCCAGCCGAATACATTGTGTTCTTTAAAAATTCTTACCAGTTCCATAATTCCACCTCGCCGACATTCGCTGATTTTACAGATTTATTTTTCAGCATGCGCTGGATTTCCTTGGTTGGCCCTGTAACGACCGAACCGTATACATTGACACCGTTTTTCTCTACATAATCTAATCGGTTATCTACATTCAGGTCTTTCCGTTTTGAAATGACCTGAGCCCATTTTTCGTGTTTGGACATGAATTTCAGGGCGTTGATAAACTGATCGCCATTCGACTTGCCTTTTGTATTAAGGGCGGCCAAGAACTTTGAATCCTTTCCAGGATAGCCAAGAGGTTCTGTGGAAGCTGTCTTATTTGTGTTTTTCTCTGTTTCGATTGCGTTCCACAAAAAGCTCACATCATAGCCTTTGAATTTGTTATACACGTCTTTTGTCGGATATGCACGGTCATATGAAAGGTAGACCTCTGATACCGTTCCTTCAGGCAATGTGCTTAACGTTTTTTCTGCTTTTGCGGTCGTTTGTTCAGACTTGTTTGAAGGATGTGTAAAGTAATGGCCGGTTTTATTCACTTCTAAGTCATAGTAGTTTACTGCCGGCGCTTTTACTTTGTTATAAAACATTTCAACCCGTTCATTCCCTACGGCAGCCGTCTTCGTGCCAATCTGCTTTTGCAGCGGGAATTCCGTATTCATTCCAAATAGCTTCACTTGGCTTTTCAGTCCGGAAGTATCAACAAGAACATTCGGCATGGTCAGGGCTACAGTGACTGCGGCAGTTTCCATAAACTCATTGCCGGTGCTGTGTTTTCCACCCATTCCGTAATAGAGGTAGCTTCCCAGCGTACAAAGCGGCAAAATCATCAATGTCGAAATGACGGCAAGCACAGAAATTCGCAAATAAGACTTGCGTTTGCCGTAGGCTAAAATCGCTTTTTGTTTTTCAGGACTGATGCTGAGATCCCAATCGTTATCGTCCTCTAGTTCGCTGTCAATCAGTTCCTGATATACTTCAAGCTTCTCGAGTTCTTCCTCAAATGCAGTCATTTCCTGGTCGCTCATTTCCCCATTTTTATATTGATCAAAACGCTTTTTAAATTCTTCATTCATCATTAACACCTCTATTATAAAGTGCTTTCAGCCGCTGTCTGGCACGAAATAAAACACTTTTAAAATTCGCCTCTGAAATATTCATAATATGGGATGCTTCTTTGTAGTTTAACTCTTTTAAATAATATAGCGTTAAGGCCTCCCGATAATTATCGGGGAGCTCGGACATATAACCAGTCAGCACTTCCTTTATCTCTACCTGATGGGCAGGACTTTGAACAGCATTTTGAAAGAGGCTTCCGATTAAGTCATCAGAAATGGTTACTTCTTTCTTATGCTTTCTGACGTAATCAATGAAGGCGTTTCGCGCCACTTGAAAAAGCCAGGGCTTTACTTTGCTGTGATCATAGGAGTGAATGTGTATGTATGCCCGCATAAAGGTTTCCTGCAGTAAGTCTTCAGCAAGATGCTTGTCTTTTGTCATGGAGAGCAGGAACCTGTAAACATCATTCATGTACATTTGGTAAATTTCATCGATCGTCACTGCCTTTTCTCCCCTCTATGTTATACACGCATAAGAAAGGTTTAAAGTTGCACATTACATGCAAACGGCTTTTTTATACCTAATCAAACACCATTACTATATAGTACCCAAAAATGGCCGCAAAAGATAGTGCGGAGAAAGGTTTAACATTTTTTCCAGAGGGGAAAAGATAGTGAAAAAGTGAAGGAGTGGCACAATGGAATATACCAGTATAGCAGATACAGGAATAGAAGCCTCCAGAATCGGCCTCGGCACATGGGCCATTGGCGGAACGATGTGGGGAGGCACTGACGAAAAAACATCGATTGAAACAATCCGCGCCGCTCTTGATCAGGGGATTACACTGATTGACACCGCACCGGCTTACGGCTTCGGGCAGTCCGAGGAAATTGTCGGAAAGGCAATCAAAGAGTACGGCAAAAGAGACCAGGTGATTCTCGCAACGAAAACGGCTCTGGACTGGAAGAACAACCAGCTGTTCCGCCATGCGAACAGAGCGAGAATTGTAGAGGAAGTTGAGAATTCTTTGAAGCGGCTTCAAACAGACTATATTGATCTTTATCAGGTGCATTGGCCCGATCCGCTTGTGCCAATTGAAGAAACGGCTGAAGTCATGAAGGAATTATATGATGCGGGAAAAATCCGGGCGATTGGCGTCAGCAATTTTTCAATTGAGCAAATGGATACATTTCGCGCCGTCGCACCTCTCCATACGATTCAGCCTCCATATAATCTGTTTGAAAGAGAGATGGAAGAGAGTGTCCTTCCTTATGCGAAAGATAACAAGATAACAACATTATTATACGGCAGTTTATGCAGAGGGCTGTTAACAGGCAAAATGACTGAAGAATATACATTTGAGGGCGATGATCTGCGTAATCACGATCCAAAATTCCAGAAGCCCCGCTTTAAAGAGTATCTTTCTGCTGTGAATCAATTGGATAAGCTGGCGAAGACACGTTATGGAAAATCAGTGATTCACTTGGCTGTCAGATGGATCTTAGATCAGCCGGGAGCGGATATCGCTCTTTGGGGAGCAAGAAAGCCTGGGCAGCTTGAGGCCCTATCTGAGATTACAGGCTGGACGCTGAACAGTGAAGATCAGAAAGATATCAATACTATATTGGAAAATACGATATCAGACCCTGTCGGACCGGAGTTTATGGCCCCGCCGACCAGAGAGGAAATATAACAAAAGCTGAGGGCGAATCCTCAGCTTTTTGGCGTTTAAACGAGAGAAATCTTAAAAATTAGTACCAGGTAATAAAAAATATTGTTATAATAGATGACAGAAAGAATCATTGATTACGACAAAGGAAGTGCGATATGTATAAGTTTTGTGCAAATGCTTTAAAAGTTATTCTTTCTCTTCGCGGAGGAGTGAAGGTGTATAACAAAGAAAACCTTCCGGCCGATTCAGGTTTTGTCATCGCGTGTACACATTCCGGCTGGGTTGATGTGATTACACTCGGAGTCGGGATTCTTCCTTATCAAATACACTACATGGCGAAAAAAGAGCTTTTTCAAAATAAATGGATCGGTTCGTTTCTGAAGAAAATTCATGCCTTTCCGGTAGATCGGGAAAATCCCGGGCCAAGCAGTATTAAAACGCCGATTAAGCTGCTGAAAGAAGGAGAGATCGTCGGTATCTTCCCAAGCGGAACAAGAACCTCTGAGGATGTGCCTTTGAAAAGAGGTGCGGTGACGATTGCGCAAATGGGGAAAGCGCCGCTTGTCCCCGCTGCATATCAGGGCCCTTCAAGCGGAAAAGAATTATTCAAAAAAGGAAAAATGAAGCTGATTATCGGTGAGCCTCTTCACCAGGCTGATTTTGCCCACCTGCCTTCAAAGGAAAGACTTGCAGCAATGACAGAGGCTTTGAATCAGCGGATTAAAGAACTAGAGAATAAACTTGATCAGCTATAAGGCGTTCTGAGAGATTGTCCTGAAACTGTGAAAATAAGAAAAGCACCCTATACAAGGTGCTTTTCTTATTATGCTTCCTGCTGGTTAGCTGTCTCCAGAAGTTCTTCTTCTTGAAGCTTTTTCACTTCAATATATGCGACGTGGTGGCCGTCAATTTCATTAATGATGAATTCGCAGCCCTCTTCGATGATGGAATCATCTTTTTCAACATCGTATTTTTGAGTAAGGAACCAGCCGCCGATTGTATCGACTTCTTCGTTCTCTAAATGGATGCCTAGCAGGTCGTTTACTTGGTCAATTAACACTTTTCCGTCAAGAATATAATGGCCTTCGCCGATTTTGCGGATTTCGCTAATTTCATCAATATCAAATTCGTCGCGGATTTCACCGACAATTTCCTCAATGATGTCCTCAACCGTCACAAGCCCGGCAGTACCGCCGTATTCATCAGACAAAATGGCCATGTGGACCCTCTCTTTTTGCATTTTGACAAGCAGGTCTTGGATCGGCGCAGATTCAATGACATGAATGATAGGGTTGACGAATTGAGAAATGGTGGAATCAACAGATACCTCACCGCTGATGCAGGCGGTCAGCACTTCTTTAATGTTAATAACCCCGATAATGTTATCTTTATCGCCCTCTTCCACAGGGTAGCGGGTATATTTTTCAATCTGAATGATGTCCATCATTTCAGAAATCTTGATATCATGCGGAAGGCTGACAATTTCGGTCCGCGGAATCATAATTTCTTTCGCGAGCCTGTCGTCAAATTCAAAGATTTTATTCACATATTTAAACTCTGATTGGTTGATTTCACCGCTTTTATAGCTTTCAGACAAAATGATTCGCAGCTCTTCTTCTGAGTGAGCCAGTTCGTTTTCTGAAACGGTCTCCAGGCCAAATGCTTTGGTCAATAACCGTGCGGAATTGTTCAAAAGCCAAATGAATGGGAACGCGATGCGGTAAAACCAAATCAGCGGTTTCGCAAACAGCATAGACACTGCTTCCGCCTTTTGGATAGCGACTGTTTTAGGTGCAAGTTCTCCGACAACAACGTGTAAGAACGTGATAATGGCATACGCAAAAATAAACGATATGACATGTGAAAGGGAACCTGGAACGTTCATTTGGACGAAAAGCGGGTGAAGCAGCCTTTCGATCGTTGATTCACCTAAAACCCCTAATCCGATGGAAGTCAATGTAATTCCGAGCTGACACGCAGATAAATATTCATCAAGATGCGTGGTCACTTTTTTTACGGCTATTGCTGCTTTATTTCCTTCCGCGATCAGCTGATCGATCCGTGAGCCTCTGATTCTGATAATGGCAAACTCAGATGCCACGAAAAATGCCGTCAGGGCGATTAAAACAGCAACTAAAATCAAATTCACTATGTCCAATTAGAACCTTCACTCTAGCAATGAGAATGAAGGTAACACCTCCTGTTAGATAAAATGGTTTTAACTTAACAGCAGCATAAATGATTGGAACACGGCGAGCTTTTCAGGCGGGAGTTTGCTTTTCAGCTTGTCACGATCCTCGGGCTTCAGCCGTTCAAACCGATGCAAGATTCCGGAGATGTTTTGATTCATATGATCAATTTCTAATGCCAGATTTCCAATTTCATCATCAAGTTTAGCTGAAGAGGGAAACTGGTTCTCCAGTCGATCTTTAATATCGGACAGGGCCAATCGCTGCTTCTTGCAATCTACAATAAATATAAGTCGTTTGAGTGCATTTTCGTCGTAGTAACGGTAATTTGAACAGGATCTGGCCGGCGTAAGCAGACCGAGATTCGTATAATAATCAACTGTCCGTTTCGTTACTCCGGCGAGTGCCGCTAGTTCACTGATGCGATAAGTCTCAGCCCCATCTATATCCCTCCCAACCATCACGTTATAGTTATGAGAATAGTTTAATATATGAACGGTGTCTTGCACAAGTTTATTGTTTTTTTTAGACCGGAATTGGAAGTTGTGGAATTCATCATCTGATTGAAGTAACATAGGAAGATAGAATTTTCAAATTTTTATATGCGGAAGGGACAGATGAAATTGGCTGGGTTATCCCGGGAAGTTGAAGAAAACTTAAATAAAGGATCATGGATTCGCAAGCTGTTTGATGAAGGTGCAAGGCTGAAGAAGGAGTTCGGGGAAGACCAGGTATTTGATTTTTCACTCGGCAACCCGATTGTTGAACCGCCTGAAGCTTTTAAGAGAGCGTTAATAGAGGAAGCTGAAAAAGGCAGCCACGGATACATACAAAACCAAGGGCTTCTTGCAGCGAGAGAAAAAGTCGCGCAATTTCTGGGCTCGCGTTTTGAAGCTGATTTCTCAGCGGAGCGCATCGTCATGACGGTGGGCGCGGGAGGCGCTTTGAATGTTGCGTTAAAAAGCATCGTAAACCCTGGGGAAGAGGTCATTATTCTTGCACCTTATTTTGCCGAATATAAGTTGTATATTGAGAACTACGGGGGAAAAGCCGTCAGCTGCCCGTTGACAAGCCGGTTTGAGATCGACATTGAAGCGGTAAGGCAATCGATCACTCCACAGACGAAAGGGCTGATTCTCAATACACCGCATAACCCCACAGGCACTGTTCTCAGCCAGAAAAATATAGACGATTTAGGCGCTTTATTAAAAGAAATAGAAGAGAAGAGCGGCCAGACGATTTATGTGCTGTTTGATGAACCGTACAGTCAATTAATCTATGATGAAGAGCTGGCAAATCCGTTTCAATCGTACCATCGTGTGATATTGGCCAGCTCATTCAGTAAAGATCTCGGCATAGCCGGAGAGCGGCTCGGGTATATCGGATTGGACAGCCGAATGCCGGATGCGGACCTTTTGATCAACGCTTTTGTGTATTGTAATCGAACGCTTGGATTTGTGAATGCCCCTGTCATGATGCAGCGGGCTGTGGCACGAATGGATGATTTAAGAGTAGACGCGAGCGCTTATAAAGAGCGCCGGGATTTAATGGTAGACATTTTAAAAGAAGCCGGTTTTGAATTTGAAATGCCAAAGGGAGGTTTCTTTGTTTTTCCGAAATCGCCGATTGAAGATGAAGTTGCATTTTGCGTGCATGCCGCCCAAAAATACAAATTATTAATTGTGCCGAGCAGCGGTTTTGGAATGAGCGGGCATTTCCGATTATCCTTCAGTGTGCCGATCGAGCAGATTAAAAACTCACGGGACATTTTCATTTCTTTATATAAAGATTTTGCTTAAGAAGGCAAAGAAAAGAAAACAGTTTTCAAGGCTGTTTTCTTTTTATATCCGCAAAATCCTTCCTCTTCCAATCCAGACAGGCGCAGAATTGACAAGCAGGCATGCAGTTAAGGCTTTCTTCATGATAAAAGTCTAAAAATTAAAAATCATTTTTGGAATGAGTTGTGTTACAATAAAATATACAATTTATAATCAAACTTTGACTTTTGGAGGTGGTATGATGGGGCCCTCTGCTTAGGCAACAATACACCGCGTACCTCAATGTTAAGGAAAAATGATTATATCAGGAGGTGACTCCTTATCCTTTGTTGAGAGGATAGGGTTAAATGGACGATATTGACAGTCTGATTTTAATTGGCGTGCTCATTGCTTTAACCGCGTTTTTCGTTGCAAGCGAGTTTGCGATTGTTAGAGTGAGGAGATCCAGAATAGATCAGCTTATCACAGAAGGAAACAAACGGGCGATACTCGCAAGGCGTGTCATTACAGATTTGGATGAATATTTATCCGCATCCCAGCTAGGCATTACATTGACATCAATCGGGCTTGGCGTACTGGGTGAGCCGGCCTTTGAACGGCTGCTGCATCCACTGTTTGAACCGCTCGGCTTGCCGGACTCGGTTTCACATGCAGTCTCTTTTGCAGTCGCGTACGGCTTGATCACGTTCCTGCACGTTGTTGTAGGTGAACTGGCCCCGAAAACGGTCGCGATTCAAAAGGCAGAACAGCTGACTTTACTGATAGCGGGCCCTTTGCGTTTATTCTATTTGCTCCTGTTTCCGTTTATTTGGATCCTCAATGGATCGGCGCGGCTTTTATGCGGGATGTTCGGTTTGAAGCCTGCGTCAGAACATGATGGTTCCCATTCTGAGGAAGAACTCAGGATGCTGTTATCTGAGAGTTTAAAAAACGGAGAGATTAATCCGTCTGAATATAAATATGTGAATAAGATTTTTGAATTTGATAATCGGATCGCCAAAGAAATTATGATACCGCGGAAGGAAATGGCTGCTGTGTCAACTGAGATGACGATGGCCGAGATGCTTGAAGTCATGCTGAAGGAAAAATACACGCGCTGGCCAGTCACAGATGGAGACAAAGACAGTGTGCTCGGTTTGGTCAATACGAAGCATTTGTTTTCTGATTTGCTGTTTATGACAGAAGAAGAACGAATGAAGATGACGATCCATCCGTATGTGAGGCCGGTCATCGAAGTGATTGAAACGATCCCGGTTCATGACTTGCTGATTAAAATGCAGCGCGAGCGCATTCATATGGCTATATTGTCGGATGAATACGGAGGAACCTCGGGACTTGTGACGACAGAGGATATTCTTGAGGAAATTGTCGGAGAGATCCGAGATGAATTTGATGAAGATGAACAGCCGCTGATCCAAAAGCTTGGCGACGGCCATTATGTGATGGATGGAAAGGTTCGGATCGATCAGGTGAACAGCCTTCTTGGCGCATCGATTCAAGAAGACGTCGATACGATCGGCGGGCTGATATTAAAAGAAAACATCGATATTGAGGCTGGTGAATCCATTCGCATCGGTTCATATACGATAAAGGTGCTGAAGATGGACGGCCGATTAATCAAGCAAATCGATATAAAAGAAGAAGCCGGCAACACAACCGGGATTACGGCGCACCACAAGCTGCCGCTGCCCGAGCCTGTGATGCTGAACAGTGCAACCTTGAGCGAGAAATAAGCTCAAGGTTTTTTTATATTGTGATTGTCCAGCCGCACCAAAATGCAAAAAGCGACCCGCAAAGTGTCAGGACGATGTACAAGATGCTTTCTTTTACACGTTTGGCCATAAGGAGTTGAATAGTTTCAACGCTGAATGTGGAAAAGGTCGTAAAGGCGCCAAAAAACCCCGTGCCAATGATAAGCGAGACCGAAGCATTTGCAACGTGAAGTCCTGTAAATATTCCGAGCCCGAGAGCTCCGAGAATATTGACTGTCAGTATGCCAATGGGCAGGCTGAGACCTTTGGTTTTGGCGGTTATGACATTGCCAAGCCAGAAGCGAAGCATTGCGCCAAGTCCGCCCCCTATGAAAATACCCGCTAGTGTCATTTTTCCTGCAGCCCCTTTCTTTGCTGAATGCCTGCTATGCGCCGTCCCACAAAAACACCAATCAGTGCAAATATGATCCCTGATATCAATGAGGCTGCCACATATAAAAGAGCCAATGAGGGTTGTCCTTGCAAAAGCATCACTGTTTCCTTAGAAAACGTGGACATTGTTGTGAAGCCTCCGCAAAAGCCGGTGCCTAAAAAAGCCGACAGCAGAGGCCGTTTTGCCCCGATCATAAAAAATCCGGTCAAAATGCCTAATAGAAGGCTGCCTGCCGCATTTTCCAGCCAGGTTGCCGCCGGGAACTGACCGGTGTGTATCCATAAGTTTAATCCGTATCGGAGGCAGGCGCCAAGCGCGCCTCCGATAAAAACCGCGCTATATATTTTCATGTTTGCCATCCTTTATGATGAAATCCGGGTAATCTGTAACGATGCCGTCCACGCCCATGGCTTGTAATTTTGCCGCTGTCTTTTGATTGTTGACAGTCCATGCAAATATGTTTAAGCCATTTTTATTGATGGAGCCGATCATCAGACGGTTAAGCCGTGTGTGTTTTATATTGACATAGTTTGCAAAAGAGCGGAAGGCCTTCATCTGATTTCTGGACAGCATGCCAAAGTTGGGCCTTGTAATGACCGCTGTCGGAATCGAAGGATAAAGCTCGCGGAACCTTTGGACGGAGCGGAACTGAAAGGATTGAACAATATTATTGATAGAAAAAGAAAATTGCCCTAATAGCTGTCCCACCTCTTCTTCAATTCCGACTTGAGACGGATGGCCTTTTAGTTCAATTAAAAGGCCGATTTTTTTGTGGTAGCGCTTGAGCACCGCTTCCAGGGTTGGAATACGCTCTCCTTGAAAAGCGGGACCGTACCAGCTTCCTGCATCGAGTTTTTGCAATTCCTCCAAGGTAAAATCCTTAACAAAGCCCGATCCGTTTGTTGTTCGGTCAACCCTGTCATCGTGTATCACAACAATCTGCCTGTCTTTTGTAAGCTGGACATCCAGTTCGATCATATCTGCATTCATTTTCACCGCAAGGTCAAATGCGGCAATCGTATTTTCCGGAGCGTAGCCGGATGCTCCGCGATGGGCAATGATGTACAAGCTAAGTCAGCTCCTCGTATGGGCATTTCTGTTATTGTATCAAATCCATATATGCACCGCGATACAAACTGGTGAATTTTTTCTGCCATATCGGAATGGTCCGGGCTGAGGAATGCGTATAACTAAAAAAAGACACTCAGCGTATCAGAACACATTTCGTCAGAAAATTAGGTCTTTCGACATGTTCACAACAAAATATGATCCTTTATAATAGCAAAAAAGGAGGCGAGATCATGGGAAAAGGGAGAATCAGAGTGGAGGAAAGAATTAAAGCCGAAACGGATGCTGAAATGCAAAAAGCAACTCTCCTTGATCAGACACAAACGAAAAAAGGTAAGTGACTGTCCCTATTGAATCTGGCTGATAGATGAATTGAGAAATGACCCCGGCGTTTCGCCGGGGTTTTGTGCTGCATAAGACATTTAAATGAACATCCTTACGAATATTTTAGTATAATAAACAATTGATTGGGATAGAGGGGAGACAGTCATGCCGGATTATCTGCAGCAGTATTTTACGCTTGATAACATCATACAAATCGGCATCAGCTTGGCGATTTTGCTGGTGTTTCTTATACTTAGAAAATTATTCACAAGATATTTTTTTAACCTGCTTTTTAATTTGACAAACCGGCCGAAAACAGAAATTTTTAAACAGGTGGTTCTGGCGTTTGATAAGCCGGCCAGATGGTTTTTTGTTGCCCTTGGGCTGTTTTTAGCGATCCGGTATTCACCGTTTTTAGATGAGCAAATGCCGGTCATCAGCAAAATATACCGCTCACTGATTGTGGCGCTCTTGTGTTGGGGTCTTTGTAATTTGACCGCAACATCGTCGTTTATCTTCCATAAGGTGAACCAGCGCTTCGAGCTTGACATGGATGACATTCTGGCCCCGTTTTTATCCAAATTGCTCCGTTTTGTGATCATTGCGCTCAGTGTCAGTGTGATCGCTCAGGAATTCAATTATGATGTCAACGGATTTGTAGCGGGCCTTGGTCTTGGCGGACTGGCTTTTGCGCTTGCCGCGAAGGATACCATCAGCAACTTCTTCGGCGGTATTATCATTATTACTGAAAAGCCGTTTACAATTGGTGACTGGGTGGAGACGTCGACAGTAACAGGATCAGTCGAGGATATTACCTTTAGGAGCACGAGATTCAGAACAGCACAGGGGGCGCTTGTAACGGTGCCGAACTCTACGCTGTCGATGGAAGCGATCACGAACTGGACAAGAATGACCAAACGCCAGATTACGTTTTCCATCCATGTGTCCTACGCTACGCCGATTGAGAACCTTGAACGCTCCATTCATTCTCTCAGAACAATGCTCTTAGAGCATGAGGGCGTTGATAATGAAATAATCATGGTCAACTTTGATACGTTTGCCGACAGCTACTACAATTTATTTTTTAACTTCTATACAAAAACGACGGTTTGGGCTGAAAACCTTAATATTAGAGAGGATATCAACTATAAAATTATTGAGATTTTAGGTGCAGAAGGCGTTCAGTTTGCATATCCCGGCCAAATGGTTGTTGTCAAGCAAAAGCACGAAAGCGACCAATTCCAGGTGAATCTAAATAAAGAGGAAAAGGAACGGGCTTAAAAGAGAGACTTCGTCTGACAGAGGCGGAGTCTTTTTCATGGTAAAATAAGAGAAAAAGGCGGTGTTGAGTTGGAAACATTCAAAAGTATTCTACATGAAGCACAGAGAATTGTTGTGCTGACCGGAGCGGGAATGAGCACAGAATCAGGGATCCCCGACTTTCGTTCAGCAGGGGGCATTTGGACGGAGGATGCCTCAAGAATGGAAGCGATGAGCCTTGATTATTTTTTAAGTTATCCGCGTCTGTTTTGGCCCAAATTCAAAGAATTGTTCCAGATGAAAATGAGCGGCAGCTTTGAACCGAATGAAGGCCATTTGCTTTTAGCTGAGCTGGAGAAGCAAGGGAAGCAGGTCGATATTTTCACGCAAAACATTGACGGTCTTCATAAAAAAGCGGGGAGCAGGCATGTGTACGAACTGCATGGTTCTATCCAGACAGCAGCTTGTCCGGCATGCGGCGCCCGATATGATCTTCCCCATTTGCTGGAGCGGGAGGTGCCGGAGTGCACGGCGGCCGGAAACAATGGGGACATTTGCGGAACGGTATTAAAAACCGATGTTGTTCTCTTTGGCGATGCCGTCATGCACTTTGACACCCTTTATGAAAAGCTGGATCAAGCAGATCTTTTATTGGTTATCGGCACGTCTCTCGAAGTGGCTCCGGCTAGATTTGTGCCTGAGGATGCAAGCCTGATTCCCGGCATGAAGAAAGTCATCATAAACCTTGAACCAACGTATTGCGACAGCTTGTTTGACATGGTCATCCATCAAAAAATCGGCGAGTTTGCCCGAAGTTTGGGCATGAAAAAGTGAGCCGCTTTATGCGCCTCACTTTTTTATTCATGAACAGGAACCATTGTGTCCTCTAACACTCCGAAGGAATAGCCTTTTTCTTTTAATTTATTGATTAGTACCGGCAGCGCATTTACAGTAGCAGGAAGATCATGCATGAGAATTACATTTGGGCGGCTTGAAGAGCTGTGTTCCATATTCTCAAGCTGCTGTAATACGGCGGTCACATACTGTGAATTCCGGTATTTCCAGTCCATGCTGTCGATCGTCCAATCCCAGTACACAAACCCATCTTTCTCCAGATTGCGAATTTGTGAGGCGGTTAGTGACGGCTTGCTTCCGTATGGCGTTCTGACAAGATCGGTTTTATATCCTGTAATGTCCTGCAGCGTGTCACGCGCCTCCTGCATTTCTTTTAGCGGAGATGTCGGTGTTTGATAGAACAATCTGTTATTGTGGGTAACGCCATGTAAACCGAGTGCGTGGCCTTCCTTTTCTGCTCTTTTCACAGCCTGCTTGAATTCGTTCATCCGCGGTGACAGCATAAAAAACGTCGCTTTTACATCAGCGCTTTTCAGTACGTCGAGCAAGCGGGTTGTAACGGCTGAAGGGCCGTCGTCGAAGGTTAAGTAAACCGTTTTATCTCCCATGTTCTGCTTTGTCTGCAGATGTTTTATCAGGAGATCGGGGGAGTCGTTTTTCAGCTTAAGGCTTTCCTTCTCATCTCGAAGCTGGCCGTTTGTTGTGACAGTGACTTCCTTTGCTTTCGTTGAACTGTTGGAATAACCCAAAATCACCATAAGCAAAAGCAGCACACATAAAACTGCTAAACTTGCAAATTTAAAAGCAAGCGAAACTGCAGAAGGAGAAGCCTCTCCTCTCGTTTGTCGCATAACAATCTCTCCATTGGCATAAAATCTCTACATAATGCTGTACAGCAGGCAGCTTATGAAGATGCCTTATGTTTACAACCTATGTATTACCAGTCAAGTATACAGGAATAAAACTGGAAAGCACATAGAAAATTTGTCGAAATGTCAGATTTTAAGGAAAAAATAAACTCCTTTCCGCTATAGATCTCTTGATCTTTCTGTTTTTCAGCTTGTCCAATATGGTAGAATTAGTGATAATGACAGCTTGAATGACATCAGGGACATCTCGAAAAGGGAGGGCTTTTATGAAGGTTTTAGTCAATGGCCGGCTGATTGGGCGCAGTGAAGCATCAATCGATTTGGAAGATCGCGGTTATCAGTTTGGTGACGGCATCTATGAAGTGATCAGGGTGTACAAAGGAGTATTGTTCGGCTTACGTGAGCATGCAGAGCGTTTTTTCAGAAGTGCTGCTGAAATCGGAATTTCACTGCCATTCAGTATAGAAGATCTCGAGTGGGACCTGCAAAAGCTTGTACAGGAAAATGCGGTCAGTGAGGGAGCGGTATACATTCAGACAACAAGAGGTGTGGCCCCGCGAAAACACCAGTATGAAGCCGGCCTCGAGCCGCAGACTACTGCCTATACGTTTACGGTGAAAAAACCGGAGCAAGAGCAGGCATACGGAGTGGCGGCCATTACAGATGAGGATCTTCGCTGGTTAAGATGTGATATCAAAAGTCTGAATTTACTGTATAATGTCATGACGAAGCAAAGGGCCTATGAAGCCGGAGCATTTGAAGCCATTTTACTTAGGGACGGCGTTGTTACGGAGGGTACATCCTCTAACGTTTATGCCGTTATCAACGGCACAGTGCGAACACATCCGGCTAATCGGCTCATTCTCAATGGAATTACACGGATGAATATTTTAGGACTGATTGAGAAGAATGGGATCAAACTGGATGAGACTCCTGTCAGTGAAGAAGAGTTGAAACAGGCGGAAGAGATCTTTATTTCGTCAACGACGGCAGAAATTATTCCGGTCGTGACGCTCGATGGACAATCGATCGGAAGCGGGAAACCCGGACCGGTGACCAAACAGCTTCAGGCTGCTTTTCAAGAAAGCATTCAACAGGCTGCTAGCATTTCATAAATGAACGAAGAAAAGAGCCCGCTTTTTACAGCGGGGCTCTTTTTATTTTTTAACAAATCCAATCAAAATGGAGATCATTGGCGATATATAGAGGAAGAACGTAAATGGGATGTAGTCTATGACTGGAACACCAAGTGCGCTCGCCATAAATGCGCCGCTGACGCCCCAAGGAATCAATGGGTTAATTAATGTTCCGCCGTCCTCTAATGATCTTGTCAGAAATTTTCGCTGGATGTTTCGTTTGTCATATAAAGATTTAAATGATTGTCCCGGTATTAATATCGATAAATACTGTTCGCCCGTTGCCAAGTTGACGCCGATGCTTGAGCAGACAGTTGCTGCAACAAGACGGCCTTTTGAGCGGATGCCTTTCATGACGCCTTCCAATAGTGCAGAAATCAATCCGATTTTCTCCATCAATCCGCCGAGTGCAAAAGCAATCATAATGAGAGAGACAGAGCCCATCATGGATTGCAGTCCGCCTCTGTTAATAATTTTAGCGGCTGCCTCATTGTCAGTTTCGAAAGTTGTGCCATTTTGTAAAGCTGTCATAAACGCCTGCAGGCTGCTGTAGGGTACAAAAATAGCAGTCAAAATTCCCGAGGAAATAATTCCGGCAGTCAGAACGGGGATTACTGATACCCGTTTCATTGCCAGCAAAACGACTAAGAGCGGAGAAAGAAGGGCCCACGGTGTCACGTTTGCAGCATCTTTTATTCCGGTTATGACCTGCTGAATATTATCGGTTGAAGCAGCGTCCGCTGACACTGATGAACCGAGAAAGTAAAACAGAACGACAGTGATGAGCAAAGCTGGAATGGTTGTGCCCATCATATGGCGAATGTGTTCAAAGATTGGTATTTCGCCTATTCCGGCTGCAAAGTTGGTTGTGTCCGACATCGGCGACATTTTATCCCCAAAACAAGCGCCGCATATGACTGCGCCTGCTGTCCATTCAAGCGGAACGCCAGCCGCGCTCGCCACGCCGATCAGCGCTACTCCGATTGTGCTTACAGTTGTCAGACTTGAGCCAACAAGTGTGCTGATGATCATACATGAAAACAAAGCAGTCAACAGAAGGTGGCTTGGTTCAATAAAGGATAGGGCATAAACTGTCATAGTCGGTATTGCGCCGCTGTACATCCAGGCGCCGATTAAGATGCCGATCAGCGCTAGAACAATAATCGGCTGTACGCCGTTTTTGATCCCGTCTACAATCCCTTTTTCAATGCTCTTCCAGGGAAATCCAAACCATAAAGCTGCTGCTGAAAGCATGACAACACTTAAAAACAGCGGGATATGAGGTTCTACATGAAGCAAGAATAAGCAAGAAATAATAATGCACAACATGAATATAAATAAACCGACGGCTAACGGAAACGTCAGCTTTTTTTGAGAATCCAAAATAACACCCCATATTTATCTTTAATGCTTTTGTGCTTTTGGGCACGAAAGCATTATAACAGAAAAAAACGAAAATCTATGTT
This sequence comes from Bacillus sp. PS237, assembly GCF_037963345.1. Classification (NCBI taxonomy): domain Bacteria; kingdom Bacillati; phylum Bacillota; class Bacilli; order Caryophanales; family Bacillaceae; genus Bacillus; species Bacillus sp. PS237. Next base: position 1,025,506 of record NZ_CP150156.1, read on the forward strand.
TTTTCACAATTATGAATATAAAAGAAGTGAGCACAGGGCGTGCTCACTTTACAATCAGGACGGGTATATCCGATTTCGCTGAAAGCTTTTCACTTACACTTCCGAATATTAGCTTTTTCAGCCTGTTTTGGTCTCTGCTTCCGGTTACGATCATATCGGCAGAAATGCGGTTTGCATGCTCGATAATTGATTCAGCCGGATCGCCTTCTAATATATCGATATCTCCATCTGCCTGCTGTTCATTCAGCATCATTCTGGCTTCGGCGATGACTTCTTCCGTACGGTCTTCATAGATCATTGGCTCAGGTGATGTTACATCCGATATCAGCGGATCAGGAACACTTGTCATGCCTCCGCTGATATAGCTTGCCTCAGCTGCGGGTCTGGGCGGGTCGATGACGGTCTGATTGTCTTTCATATCATGTGAATGGGCGACGGTAATAGCGGCATTTACGGTTTTAGCAAGATCAATGGCTGTCAGAAGCGCTTTCTTACTATTTTCACTTCCGTCAAACGCAACAATGATACGGTCAGCATGGAACATCCTTCTCACCCTTTCAAAGCGTCTTACAACACTACTACCCGAATTTGAGCACAATTAACCTTTTCCTATTCAAGTAATGATTGACAATAAAAGGTTTTGTTTATATGATGATAAAAAGATGAAATCAGAATGGAAGGAGGGTTTGCTATGCCAAGGAATTTGCGTGTTTATCAAACAGTTTCATATTGGCGCGGCAAACCTTTTGTTCTGTTTTCGTGAACGGTTTTTTAGGTCGGACCGCGCGCTGAAAAGCGCTGTGCGTAACATATCGGTTAAAAAAGGCATGGAGCTGACGCTTCATGCCTTTTTTATATACAAAATCTAAGGAAAGACAGGTGTATGGGATGTGAAGACAAATACAGAGGCGAGGGCAGTTCGTGCCAAACTGGATGAAAAAAGCTGCAAGGAAAAAATAGAAGGCGGCTGATGAGGAGATGGGGATAGATGTTTTCAGTTTTGAAAAAGCTTGGCTGGTTTTTTAAGGCGTACTGGCTGCGCTATACGATTGCGATTGTCCTTTTATTAGCAGTCAATGTCATTGAAATGTTTCCGCCTAAGCTCTTGGGGAACGCCATAGATGATATGAAAGCAGGGGCATTTACTGCGGAAGGGCTGCTGTTTTATATCGGTATCTTTTTTGTGCTGACGGCGGCCGTGTATATCATGTCTTATTTTTGGATGCATCAGCTGTTTGGCGGAGCGAATCTGATGGAGAAAATTCTTCGTACGAAGCTGATGGGGCATTTGCTGACTATGTCGCCGCCGTTTTATGAAAAAAACCGAACAGGCGATTTAATGGCACGAGGGACAAATGATCTTCAGGCCGTCAGTTTAACCACAGGGTTTGGCATCTTGACGTTAGTTGATTCTACGATGTTTATGATGACGATCTTTTTGACAATGGGGTTTTTGATCAGCTGGAAGCTGACCTTTGCCGCCATTATCCCGCTTCCAGTCATGGCGATTGCAATCAGTCTATATGGAAGTAAAATTCATGAGCGGTTTACTGAGGCCCAAAACGCGTTCGGGGCGCTGAATGACAGAGTGCTGGAATCTGTTTCAGGCGTGCGGGTGATTCGCGCGTATGTTCAGGAAACAAACGATGTTCGCCGGTTTAATGAAATGACCGCTGATGTTTATCAGAAAAATATGAAAGTGGCTTTTATTGATTCACTGTTTGAGCCGACGGTAAAACTGCTTGTCGGCGCAAGCTATCTGATTGGGCTCGGCTACGGAGCGTTTCTTGTATTCCGGAACGAGCTGACGCTTGGAGAGTTAGTGTCCTTTAACGTTTATCTCGGCATGATGATTTGGCCGATGTTTGCAATCGGTGAACTCATTAATGTGATGCAGCGCGGCAATGCGTCATTAGATCGGGTAAATGAAACTCTTTCTTATGAAACGGATGTGACAGATCCAAAACAGCCCGCTGATCTTAAAGAGCCTGGAGATATCGTTTTCAGTCATGTCAGCTTTACATATCCAAGCTCAACAAGTGACAATCTTCAGGATATTTCATTTACGGTGCGAAAAGGGCAGACTGTCGGGATTGCAGGTAAAACCGGGAGCGGAAAAACGACAATTATTAAGCAGCTTTTGCGCCAGTATCCTCCAGGTGAAGGGAGCATTACATTTTCAGGTGTACCGATTCAGCAAATCCCTCTTGACCGTCTCCGCGGATGGATCGGATATGTGCCTCAGGATCATTTACTGTTTTCACGGACTGTAAAAGAAAATATTTTATACGGAAAACAGGATGCAACTGATAAAGAGGTTCAGCAAGCCATTGCCGAAGCACATTTTGAAAAAGATTTGCACATGCTTCCGTCCGGTCTGGAGACAATGGTCGGTGAAAAAGGCGTGGCACTGTCAGGCGGGCAGAAACAAAGAATTTCGATCGCGAGAGCACTCATGGCGAATCCGGAAATCTTGATTCTGGATGATTCACTTTCCGCTGTAGATGCCAAAACAGAGGCTGCAATTATCAAGAACATCAGAGAAAACCGCAAAGGAAAAACGACATTTATTTTGACACACCGATTATCCGCGGTAGAGCACGCTGACCTGATCCTTGTGATGGACGGCGGCGTCATTGCTGAGAGAGGCACGCATCAAGAACTGCTGGCCAATAATGGGTGGTACCGGGAACAATATGAAAGACAGCAGCTGTTCACTGCGGAAGAAGGGGGAGCAGGGGCATGAAAATAGGAAAAACGTTATGGAGATACGCACTTCTTTATCGAAAATTGCTGATCACAGCCGTCCTTTTGCTAACTGTTGCCGTCGGTGCAGAACTGACTGGGCCCTTTATTGGCAAAAAAATGATAGACGACCATATCCTCGGCATTGAGAAAACATGGTATGAAGCTGCGGAAAAAGATAAAAATGCCGTTCAGTTTCACGGCGTCTCATATGTCAGAGAGGACCGATTGCAGGAGCCTGTTTCAAAAGCAAAAGAAGCGCATATTTATCAAGTGGGAATGGCGTTCTATTTTGTTGATCAGGCTGTCAGCTTCGACGGGAATAGAACGGTTTCTGACGGGAAGCTGACGATCACAAACGGAGACAAGAGCCGGGCATATGCTGCCGAAAAGCTGACTAAGCAGGAACTTTTCCAGTTCTATCAGCCGGAAATAAAGGGAATGGTGTTACTGATCTGCCTGTATGGGGGCTTGCTTGTGTTTTCGGTATTCTTTCAATACGGACAGCATTATCTGCTGCAGATGAGCGCCAATCGGATTATTCAAAAGATGAGGCAGGACGTGTTTTCGCACATACAGAAAATGCCGATTCGCTATTTTGACAACCTTCCGGCCGGAAAAGTCGTTGCGCGGATTACCAATGATACGGAGGCTATTAGGGATTTATATGTCACAGTGCTTTCAACATTTGTGACAAGCGGAATCTATATGTTCGGGATATTCACGGCTTTGTTTCTGCTTGATGTGAAGCTTGCGTTTGTATGTCTGGCAATTGTGCCGATTATCTGGCTGTGGTCGGTCATATACCGGAGATATGCGTCATATTACAACCAAAAAATCCGCTCGATCAACAGTGACATTAACGCAAAAATGAATGAGTCAATTCAAGGCATGACCATTATTCAGGCTTTCCGCCATCAAAAGGAAACAATGAGAGAATTTGAGGAATTAAATGAATCACATTTTTATTTCCAAAACAGGATGCTGAATTTAAACTCCTTAATGTCCCATAATCTGGTCAATGTCATCCGCAATCTTGCGTTCGTCTGTCTGATCTGGCATTTTGGCGGTGCGAGCCTGAATGCGGCGGGGATTGTTTCTATCGGTGTGCTGTACGCGTTTGTCGATTATTTGAACCGGTTATTTCAGCCGATCACAGGCATCGTCAATCAGTTTTCAAAGCTGGAGCTTGCAAGGGTCTCCGCCGGGCGTGTTTTTGAACTGCTTGAAGAAAAGAATACGGAAGAAGCGGGTGAACCGGCGAAGGAGCGCGCGCTGGGGCGGGTTGAATTTCGTGATGTGTCATTTGCGTATCAAGAAGGTGAAGAGGTATTAAAGCATATTTCCTTTACTGCGCAAAAAGGCGAAACCGTAGCGCTCGTCGGCCATACCGGATCAGGAAAAAGCTCGATTTTGAATCTTCTGTTTCGTTTTTATGATGCGCAAAAAGGTGATGTCTTAATTGATGGAAAAAGCATTTACAACATGTCAAGACAGGAACTCAGATCCCATATGGGTATTGTGCTTCAGGACCCGTACTTATTCTCGGGCACAATCGGATCTAACGTAAGTCTGGATGACGAAAGAATGACTGAAGAAGAAATAAAAAATGCACTGCGGCAAGTCGGTGCTGAGCCTCTTCTTAAGAAGCTTCCGAAGGGCATTAATGAGCCCGTGATTGAAAAAGGCAGCACGCTATCCTCTGGAGAGCGGCAGTTAATTTCTTTCGCTAGAGCTTTGGCGTTTGATCCCGCGATCTTGATTTTAGATGAGGCAACGGCGCATATTGATACAGAGACAGAGGCCGTGATCCAGAAGGCGCTTGATGTCGTCAAACAAGGACGCACCACCTTCGTCATCGCTCACCGGCTTTCAACAATCAGAAATGCTGATCAGATTTTGGTTCTTGATAAAGGAGAAATTGTTGAGAGAGGGAACCACGAGGAACTGATGGCATTAGAAGGCCAATATTATCAAATGTATGAACTGCAAAAGGGACAGAAACATTCCATTGCATAACGCTCAAAAACCCAAAACAATCGTGTTTTGGGTTTTTGGTTTATGTAGTCAATAAGCCAGTCCGACACGGTTTCCGACATACTCACCTGTAACGAGCTCACGATATAAAAAGTCCGCAGTATCGCCGACCGAAATGCTTGTGCCGCCCTCAGGCAAAACGTTACGCTCCGTACGATAAACGCCGGTTGCTGTTCCGTCCGGGAGGTAAGTGGGGCAGATGATTGTCCAGTCTAATGATGATTCTTTAAGCATTTCGTATACTTTTGCATGCTCCTTGGCTGCGCGGGTCTGCTTTCGTTTCGATTCATTTGTTTCAAACCGGTATTTTCCCGGTTCATATCGGGAATCTAGGATCCCTGCGGTGCCGATCGTAATAAGCCGTTTGATATGCTGTTCCTCCATAACGGAGAGAATGTGTGCCATAGCAGTTGACAAGGTATCATCACCATCTGTGCCTAGACAGCTGATCACGATTTCAGCATTCTCCATTATTTTTTTCACATCTTCTAAGCGGCGGGCGTTCCCCATGACAGTTCTGTCTTTTGAAAGGGGAAGATCAGCATGTTGAGATCTGATCAGAGCGAAAATATCAAATCTTTCATCTGCTGCAGCTTGTGTTAAAAAGGCTTGTCCGACGCGGCCGCTGGCTCCTAATAAAGCGATTTTCATTAAAAAACCTCCTCGCCTTTCATTATAAAAGGATGTTCTCAGTTTGAACAGCGCGGGAAAGAATACCTGTACAAATAAACAGAACGATGGGAAACATATTCATGAATCATGGATACACTTACGAATTGAACCAGCTCCCAATTCACAATGGTGATGAATGACACCCCGATTCCCTCCCTTTTTTTCTAGGATATGTGGAGCAGGAAAAAAGGGTGACAAAATAAAGAGAGCGCGGAAACCGCGCCCTCTATAGCCATATATTGAATTGTTATTGAACTCTGCCGCCCATTTGCTGCTGAGCGAAAGATACTAAACGTTTTGTGATTTCTCCTCCGACAGAACCGTTAGCGCGAGAAGTTGTGTCCGCTCCAAGGTTAACGCCGAATTCAGAAGCGATTTCAAGTTTCATTTGATCGATAGCCTGAGCTGCGCCAGGAACTAGTAAGTCATTTGAAGAGTTTTGGTTAGCCATGTGTAAAATCTCCTTTTTATTTAGTATGGTTGGGTTAACTGGAGTTGCACCAATCTGTGAACCCTTCTCGGGTGTCACTGCCGCCTCGGCGTAACCCAATGCTTTGCCGGCTTGTTACTACGTATTATGTTAAAATGGCCGGAAAATCATGCGGAGAATTGTGTGGTAAATCTTGAGAAATAAAAAAAGCTTAGCCGTTTAGGCTAAGCTAGTCATAAATATGAAAAAGCATCAGTTCATGTATCTCGTTTGTAAGAGCAGGCTCGTCAGCGCGGGCGGGAAACAAGTCTCCCCATTCAATCTCACCGCTCTTATGATAGATGCCTTCATAATGGGTCCCTTTATAATAAAATGAAATTTTCCATCCGGGCAGCTTTTCTTTTGGGAACAAAGGTTTCCAGCTGAAATGAGAAATCATTACGGCCACGCTCCTTACATTTGGTATCAATTGACCTAAATAAAAACGGCTTATGTTCATTGTATCATTGTTTCAGAACATCATTGAAGAGGCCTAAATATGCAGTTTGTCCCAGCTTTGGATAAAGATAAGCCCGCTTTATTAAAAAAGCGGACAGGTTACGAAGGCCACAATGCTTCCGGAGATGTGATTGCCTTCTCAGATAAATATGACGCGTATTCAAAACTTCTTCGTTTTGTAAGAGAATCAACATGATGCAAATTTGGATGAGAAAAAATGCTTCGGCCCGGGCGCGAATTCGCTTCAAACATCCATACTTTACCGTTCTGATCAATGCCAAAATCGAAACCAATCTCCCCGATAAATCCCTCGATATGATCATGAAGGACATGGCTTGCAGTCAGTGCCGCTGCAGAAAGCTTTTTAATGACCTCAACTCTTTCAGCGGGATCATCGTATACTTCCGCAAGTGTCTTTACAGTGCCGCCGTTAGAAAGATGTGTTGTAATGCTGTTCTTTCCGGAAATTTTTACGGCGATTGCTGTCACTGTCCATTTTCCTTTTCTGTTTTTATTGGTATGGACACGGAAATCCGCTGGTTTGCCTTGAAATTCGATGAGATCAACACCTTGCTGAATGAGAAAGTCGGACGGGTTGTGATGTTTTTGAAATTCTGCAAGGAATGAGGCGGCATCGGAATAATCAATTGATGTAAAAGTTTTGGCGTCATTCGTATGCTTTACCGTCAGGCCGCCATCTGTTCTTGTCAGCTGATAAATGCCGGTGCCGAGTGCTCCATTTGCCGGTTTGATATAGACTTTTTTGTATGCGCCACAGAGCTCATCTATCAGCTCCACAGACGGTGTCAGCTCGGATCTAGGCAAAAAGGGTGCCGTTCTTGGATCTTTTTCGAGCAATTGATGAACGTTCCATTTATTGAAAAACGTTTTATTAAACCATGGGATCTGATATTCATCGATCAGCCTCTTTTTTGTATGTTGCAAGAGAAGTGAATCTTCAATTTTTCGGTTCGGCAAACGGTCATAAACGACGTTCGGCAATGGAACGATTTTTTTCTCCCAGCCGTTTTCCCTGTAAAGGAGGCCTTCAATCGTGCCTTCCTCCCAATTGATTTGGTGCGCGCCAAAAACGAAGCAGTAGCCCCCGGCTTGCTCGTGTAACGTGACAAGTTTAGAAAAAAAGAGGGAACGATCCTTAAATGGGCGTTCAAGAGATACAGTAAACCCTGCCGTAAAGATGCCGACTAACGGCCCGATATGCACTGTATGATCATGAATCAGTATATCTGCCCTGCTTCGGTGGGGAAGCAAAAGCTCATGAAACAGATTTTCAGAGAGAAGCACGGTTTGTTCCAGATGCCGTCTGTAAGCAACGTGGCATCTGACAACCTTCGTTCCGAATGCGGCATGCAAAAGTCCGTCTTGCTTCAGCGAAGAGGGCAGAAACAGGGTGTTTTCACTGGTTTTGTCTATGCCGATCAAAAACCGTTTAGGATTCACGCGGAAGAACTCCTTTCTGGCTTTGCTCAGAAAACAGATATTGGCAGCGTTTTAGGGGACAAGTGTACAGCTGTTCTTTTTGCTCGGGAGAGACACGCAGGATTGACTTCCTGCCTGGTTTGGAATTGATATCTAAAATCCAAATTCTCCCGTCCTTTGCAAGACATATATCAAGACCGAGTTCAAACAACGGCCCATAGCGCTCGTCAAGATAATACGGAACCGATTGGGTAATTGAAAACACATCATCTAGTAAAACCACTTGCTGTTTTTTCGGTATATCTTCAAACCAGGAGTCAAATGTCAGCGCATCAGATCCGCCTGACAAATTGGCCAGCAGCCCGTGTTTGTATCCGCGTCTTACTGCCTTTCCGACTGTATTCCATTCACCTGCTTCGTTTTTTTCCATAAACAGACGAATATCACAAGGGTATTGTTCCTTATCTTGAATGTTTAAGTAAGGCTGAAGCAAATATTGATGCTGAAGCACTTTTTTGCACCATGTTTTAAAAGAAGTCTGGTTGGAAAACGTTTTTGTCTGCTTATCCTTTCCGATGTGATAAGTAGCAGTGATGTTTTTCTTGCCCAGCTTCAAAAGAATCACGCCTCTGCCTCCCGCGCCGAATGCCGGTTTAAGGATGCAGGCTTTTTCTTTGGATAAAAAGGAGTGAATTTGTTCGTAGCGGCTCACCTTTATCGTTTCGGGAATATAGGGATTGATTACAGAGTGCTGCTGCAAATCGTGAAGGACGGTCCACTTATCGGGAAGACCCCGCCCGATAAATTCCGTTTTCGGATATTTTTTGAGCCACTCAACGATTGGTTTTGCTTTTTGGGAATGTGAATCCTTGCCGTAAAAACAGCGATCATAAATATAATCTGGAATCGCCATTTCAGTTTCGTTCCATGTGCTGCTGGCCGAATGATAGACCGATGCTTTGACACGCAAAGTGTCAGGTGAAATATCAAATGGTGTAAACCGGATGAAACGTATGCCGAATTCGGGTGCTCTTTTGGCCAGTTCTGCGGAATAATCCGCTTCATGCTGGCGGGATAAGGACATAAAACCGAGTGTTATCATGGTGAGACTCCCCCTTTTATTCAAAAGCTGCCGGCGGGTGTCCGCAGCTTTACACTAAATACATGTAAGACGAACGCAGCTGACGGTATTCTACTTTACAGAATACGATTCTCCACCTTGCCCTATTCCAAAAGAACAAGCTGATTTTCTAAGAACAGGAATTTGTCTCCTCGTTTGCTAAGTGATTGCATGAGCCTCTATAATACGTATAGGTACATAATCTATATGAAAAAAGCTGAAGCACAGATGGAGGAAGATGAATAGGAATGGGTATTGCAGGAACCTTTATTTTTATGATCGTGATCGGCGCTGCCATTGGAGCGGTGACCAATCATTTAGCAATTCAAATGCTGTTTAGGCCGTATAAAGCGTACTATTTGTTTGGGAAACGAGTTCCTTTTACGCCCGGGCTGATTCCAAGACGGCGAGATGAACTTGCAAAACAAATGGGACTGATGGTAGTCAATCATCTCTTAACCCCTGAAGGCATTAAAAAGCGGCTCGTCTCTGATGCAGCCAAAACGCAGGCTCTTCGAGTGGGGGAACAGCTGATTCAAAAGCTGTCACTTTCTGAAGTGACAGTAAAAGAAGCGCTTGAAAAAGCCGGGATGAAGCGCCCCGAAAAAGCTGCTGATGCATGGATCAGCAGCTGGACCGATGATAAGCTGCATGAGCTTTTCCGCCAATACGGGGACCAATCGTTAAAAGAGCTGGTGCCTATAGAGGTGCAGGAAAAGCTTGAGGAAAAAATTCCGATGATTTCAGGATATATATTGTCACGGAGTGTCCGTTATTTTGAAAGTGATGAAGGAAAAATCCGTCTTGGCAATATGATTGATGACTTTTTAAAAGAGCGCGGCATGCTTGGAAGCATGGTGCAATTGTTTCTTGGCAATTCAAGCCTTGCGGATCGCGTGCTGCCGGAGCTGCTGAAATTCTTGCGCAATGAGGAAACAAATAAATTGCTTTCTGATCTCTTAAAAAACGAATGGGGCAAGCTGAGGGAGTATACGTTTAATGAAGCAGATGAAAAATGGAATGCAAAGGCGCTCATTTTCAGTTTGAAACGAAGAGTGCTGCAAGCATTTTCGACTGCCCCTTTCTTCAACAATACGATTGGCACGCTTACCGTCCGCTATGAATCTGAGCTGACCCAGCAAATGCTGCCGGCACTATTAGACAAATTGCTTGAAGGTATTTCGTCCAACCTTGAAAGTGTCTTAAAACGGTTGCGTCTTGAGGAAATCGTCAAGGAGCAGGTGGATCAGTTCCCGGTGGAGCGTCTTGAAGAAATGGTGCTGTCCATTTCAAAAAAAGAATTTAAAATGATTACCTATTTGGGGGGCCTTCTCGGCGGAATTATAGGCGCGATTCAAGCATTGTTTGTCATCCTTTTTTAAGAAGAAATGGTTTTTGATTAATGAAAGGAGCTCCATAGTCTGTTATAGTGGAGTGGTATGTCAAACGGCAATGATGAAAGGAGCTATTTACAATGGCTGTTAATTTTTATGATGTAGCGTATGATCTGGAAAATGCATTACGCGGGAGCGAAGAATTCACCCGTTTAAAAAACCTTTACGACGAAGTTAACGCAGATGAATCAGCGAAGCGCATGTTCGAAAACTTCCGTGATGTACAGCTTAGACTCCAGCAAAAACAAATGGCAGGAGAAGAGATTACACAAGAAGAAGTGACGCAGGCTCAAAAAACAGTTGCGCTTGTACAGCAGCACGAAAAAATTTCTCAGCTGATGGAAGCGGAGCAGCGCATGAGCATGCTGATTGGTGAATTGAACAAAATCATTATGAAGCCTTTAGAAGAGCTTTACGGCAGTGTTGAAGGCTAATAAGCAAAATCCCTTCTTGGATAAGAAGGGATTTTTTATTCACTCAGCAAACTTGGAAATCCAATGAATCTTTTACCTCTCCATTGATGATGACTGATAATGTATGAATTCCTTTGTAATGCTTTCTGGTGGTTAAATCCTTAAAGGATTGGATTCTTGTGTATGACTTCGTTTCGTTTTTTCGTATATTTGTTTCTGTTATTTTAAATACTTTCTGATGACGCTGGCCTCTTGCTTTTACAAAATCAATTGCGTACTCAATTCTTACTTTTTGATCCCTGTCTGAATGAATATAGAAAGAAAATTCAAGGCTTTCGCCAATAACTATACGTTTGGGCTGGCATGTTAAATCATGTAGTTGTATCGAATCAGCATTTTCATAACCAAAAAGCGCTAAGGCCTGTTTATCACCCTTTTTTAATAAGGTCCGATAGGCGTGTTTGATAATCCAGTCTGTATGGGGATGTGTTCCGTACCATTGATCTGCGACTTTTCTCAGTAAATGAGGATGCGTTTTTGATATATCATTAAGGTTGTTGGCCACGCTTTTTCTTACATATAAAGACTCGTCCTGCATCAGCTTCTCAAGGATCGGCAATACGGGGGAAGGGTCCGATTTCAAAGCCGGTATCGATTTTCCCCATGGCAGGCGGGGCCTGCTGCCTTCGCTCGCAAGTCTTCTCACGTGTTCATTTTTATGCTCAGACCATGCAAGCAATTGTGCAATCATCTTTTCTTGATCTAACAGCAAAAAAGGCCTTACAGCAAATTCTGAGGTCGAATATTGCGTAAAGGATTCCAATGCCTTTATTGATTCTTCCCAATGCGCTAACCCGTACTGTTCCACATAATCTGGAAATAAAATTCCGCTGAGTCCTTTAAAATGAGGGGCTGTATCCCGTAAAATTGTGAGCGCTTCAACGTATTGTTTTGGCAAAGTTTCGTATAAAGAAACTGTCACGCGGCGCATCCGCTCTTTTAAAGTGAGTTCAGGCCAGTCCTCCAGCCGTAATGTATCCAAGAATCTGTTTTTGTTAAAATCAGGATAGGATGACCTTACATGATGGATCAACTGAGATATCAGTTCTTCATTATATATTTCTTTTAAATCAGCCATATAAACACCGCTTTTTCGTTTATTATTTATATTGTATGGGAATGTACGTTCTGGATCAAGTGTATAGTCCTAAAAATTAACAACTGATCCTACCACGGATATACAAAAGTTGGTTACTTTTTTTAGTTAAAAAAACCCTTGTCATCGGAAAGGAAAACTGAGATAATAACATTGAAAGCGCCTACACTTACCTATTTCAAATGGATACGGTCGCATATCATGCCGTTATATAGAGGGGATAAGCAACAGAGAGTAAGTGTTCGGAGCGCATCATTGGTCAAACAAGGGGTTCCTGATACATGATTTTTCGTAAATCGAAATAACGATATTAGGGAGAATGGCTGCTTCGATCGTATCCTATCAACAAGCCATACATAAAGTCTGCTGAGCCAGGCTTTTTTTGCTTTAAGAAAAGGTTGTTCTAAACACAGAGACAGGGTCATATCCTATACACAAGTACAGTCATCAAGGAGGGGGACATCTCTGTGTCAAAACAATTGCTTGCCTTAAATATAGATGGAGCGCTGCTTCGGTCGAACGGGAAGATTCATCAGGCAACGAAAGACGCGATTGAATATGTAAAGAAAAAAGGGATTTACGTCACACTTGTGACCAACCGTCATTTTCGCTCAGCACAGAAAATAGCGAAATCGCTAAAGCTTGATGCCAAGCTGATCACCCATAGCGGGGCATATATCGCTGAGAAAATTGACGCCCCGTTTTTTGAAAAAAGAATTTCTGATGATCATACCTTTAACATTGTTCAAGTGCTGGAGAGCTATCAATGCAATATTCGGCTTCTTCACGAAAAGTATTCCATCGGAAACAAGAAAAAGGTGAATTCGAATTTATTAGGGAAAGCACTCATTCATCCGTCTGACCCGATCTTTTATCCAGTCCAGTTCGTTGAATCATTAAGCGATCTCCTCATGGATGAGCCGGTGAGTGCACCCGTCATCGAGGTGTACACGGAGCACGACATTCAGCATGACATTACAGAAACGATTACAAAAGCCTTCCCTGCGGTGGACGTGATTCGCGTAAACGATGAGAAACTGAATATCGTCCCGAAGGGTGTCTCGAAGGAAGCGGGTTTGGCCCTCGTCGCTTCAGAGCTGGGCCTGAGTATGGATGATGTCGTGGCCATTGGGCATCAGTATGACGATCTGCCGATGATCGAACTTGCCGGTCTTGGGGTAGCGATGGGGAATGCCGTTCCGGAAATTAAGAGAAAGGCAGATTGGGTTACAAGGTCCAATGACGAGCAAGGTGTCGCTTATATGATGAAGGAATATTTCCGAATGCAGCAGCGAAAAGGATTTCTTGATAAGTTCCACATGAAACGTGTGTAAAAAAGCCGCTCGCGCCCTGACAGGTGCGGCGGCTTTTTTGCCGGATTGATTTTAGCAGTTTATTTCTGTACACTAAAGAAAGTTTTGAATCTGATAAATTAGGTGATGAAGTTGCAAATTAAAATAGAAGGCATACATGATGACCGCCTGCATCGGCCTCTGCAAAATATTGCAAATTTGTTTTATGAAGAGTGCGAGCTTGCGTATGGCGGAGAGGAGCCCGCAGATTTTGTCATTTCTTTAGCGTTGTCACAAACGGATGAGCATGTGACGGTTTCTGGAGAAGTGAAGGGTACTGGCATAAAGGAACAGCATACAAAATTCTTTTCTCCAGACATGACTGAAAAAGAAGCTTTTAAGCAAGTGAAAAACACAATTTCTTATGTGTATCTCAATCTTCTTCAGGCGCATACGGGCATTACGCAGAAGTGGGGAATCCTCACAGGAATCCGGCCCACAAAGCTGCTTCATAAAAAACTGCAAAGCGGAATGTCCAAGGAGCAAGCGCATGCTGAGTTGAAAAAAGACTATTTAATTCATGATGAAAAAATCATGCTAATGCAGGAAATTGTTGACCGTCAGCTGGCGGCAGTGCCGGATTTGTACCGAGTAAAGGATGAAGTCAGCATTTATATCGGCATTCCGTTCTGCCCGACAAAATGCGCGTATTGCACATTCCCTGCGTACGCTATCCAAGGACAGGCGGGCAGAGTCGGCTCATTCCTATGGGGACTGCATTACGAAATGCAGAAAATCGGTGAATGGCTGAAGGAGCATGATGTTAAGGTTACAACCATTTACTTTGGCGGCGGGACGCCGACAAGCATTACAGCGGAGGAGATGGATCTGCTGTATGAAGAAATGGTCCGCTCCTTCCCGGATGTGAAAAACATTCGTGAGATTACGGTGGAGGCCGGTCGTCCTGACACGATTACAGAAGAAAAACTCGCCGTTTTAAACAAATATGACATTGATCGGATCAGCATCAATCCGCAATCCTACGAAAACGAAACGCTAAAGGCGATCGGGCGGCACCATACGGTTGAAGAGACCATTGAGAAATATCATCTGTCACGCCAGCACGGCATGAATAATATTAACATGGACTTGATTATTGGTTTGCCTGGGGAAGGCGTGAAGGAGTTCAGGCACAGTCTTTCAGAAACAGAAAAACTGATGCCGGAATCCCTTACCGTTCATACTCTTTCATTTAAACGGGCGTCAGAAATGACGAGAAACAAGCATAAGTACAAAGTTGCCGGCAGGGAAGAGGTTTCTCAAATGATGGAAGACGCGGTAGCCTGGACGAAAGAGCATGGGTACGTGCCTTATTATTTATACCGCCAGAAAAACATTCTTGGAAACCTTGAAAACGTCGGATACTCTTTGCCGGGACAAGAAAGCATCTACAACATTATGATTATGGAAGAGGTGCAGACGATTATTGGCATCGGCTGCGGCGCTGCTAGTAAATTTATTGATCGGGATACAGGGAAAATTACGCATTTTGCGAATCCGAAAGATCCGAAATCGTACAATGAGCGCTTCGAGCACTACACGGACGAAAAAATCAAATATTTAGAGCAGATTTTTGAAAAAACGACAAAGCAGCACTGATTACAGTGCTGCTTTTTTTATCCCTGTTTTTTTGCGGGCTGAACCTCAGGCTTCCATTTAAATACCTTGTTCAGCAAGCGGTAAATTCGTTTTGATTCCTTTGTGACAAGCGGTCCCAAAATCGCCAGAATGAGGACATATAATGCGGCAAACGGCTTTAATGTGGCCGACAGTCCGCCGGCTATCCCGAGATTCGCAACGATAATCGAAAATTCTCCCCGCGATACGATCGTCAGCCCGATATTCGATGAAGCCTTATGAGAAAGCCCTGCGCGTCGTCCTGCCACCATTCCGGCGATAAAATTTCCCAGAATGGTCAAAATCACTGCACCCAACGCAAGCCAAACCGCTTCACCAAGCGAAAACGGATCGATGCTGAGGCCGAAGCTGAAAAAGAACATCGCACCGAAGAAGTCGCGAAACGGAACAACGAGGTGTTCAATCCTATCGGAATGCTCTGTTTCTGAAAAGACCAAACCGAGCAGCAGCGCGCCGATTGCTTCTGCTACATGAATCGTCTCTGAAAAACCGGCGATAAAAAAGAGTGCTGCGAAAATGACGATAATAAACACTTCGTTTGAGCGAATGTCCAACAGTTTGTTCAACAGCGGCGGGAGTTTTCTTGCTGCGATAAAAAACAGCAGCATATAACCGAAGGCGATCAAAATGGACAAGAGTGCACTCCCTACGGATGTCGCATCACCTAGTATAAGGCCGGAAACAACGGACAGATATACGGCAAGGAAAATATCTTCAAACATGATGATGCCGAGAATCAATTCGGTTTCCGGGTTGGCGGTTCTTTTTAAATCAACGAGCACTTTTGCGACAATCGCACTTGACGAGATTGTGATGACGCCTGCGAGGATGAGGACTTCCAGAAAGGAAAATCCGGTGATAAACCCGTAAAGCAGTCCGAGGCTGAAGTTAATCAAAATATAAATCGTCCCGCCGACCGCGATTGATTTTCCTGATTTGATTAACTTCCCGACAGAGAATTCGAGTCCGAGATAGAAGAGGAGGAACAGTACGCCCATTCGCCCGAAAAACTCGATGATTTCACTGCTTTGAATAAATGTTAGATCAATAATCCCCATTTTCGGCGCGTGCGGTCCAACAAGCATTCCCAGCACAATCAGAAACGGAATAATCGAAAATTTAATTTTATTGGCGATCACACTGGCGATTGCCACAAGCACAAGTGCAGTTCCGACTTCAAATACAAGATGGTCCATCGGGGCTCACACGCCCTCTCCAGAAAGAAAATCGTGAATCAGTTTCTTCAGATGCTTTCTCTCACCTGAGAGGACAAGGGTGTCATTTTCTTCAATAATCGAATCCGCTCCGGGATTTAGGAGCTTTTCCTGGTTGTGTTTGATAATCGCAATAACAGTGACATCGTAATTCTGGCGAACATCAAGCTCACCGAGTGTGCGTCCGATCGATTTGGCGCCTTTTTCGACCTTAAACCATTCAATAATAAGATCGCTGAAGGCCATTTCGATGGACTCCAGAGCTTGCGGTTTATAGACCATGCCCCCGAGAATAGCTGCAATTTGCCTTGCTTCAGAATCATCCAATGAAATATTTGAAAGAAGCTCATCCGGGTCCCGGTCATTAAACCGGTAAATTTCCCTTCTTCCGTCATCATGAATGATAATCGTCATTTTTTCGTGGCTTCTTGTTTCGATTTCAAACTTTTTGCCGATGCCCGGCAGATCGTTTTCTTTAATATTCAATGAAAATCCCTCCGAATGTAGTGTTGGCAGTATGGGGTGAGTTACAAATAAAACTTGAGCAAATTATATTCGGAGGTAATTAGACTGGTATTTGACAGGGACGGCCAAAGCCTTTTCCAGCCTGTTTATCAGCGGTTCGTCAAGTGGTTTGACAGAGAGCTGCCTGACAGACTGCGCCAGCGGGCTGTACTCTTTGATCAGCTCAGCCGGGTGCATGCTGCCCGGCGATGGCGTTTTTGCCGATTGTGTTTCCTGCGGATATGAAGACATAGGCACATAGCTGTCAGTGCTTGCTTCAAACTGGGAAGGCAGAACCACGTCCGAAGGGGGAAAGTACACCATAAATAAACTTAACAGAAAACTGATCAGCAATTTATCCATGTTCCTTTCCTCCCTTCTCATCAAGATATCCCTTCTTTTTCACTATATAAAACTTTATGTTTCCATTCAAACAATATGCATTTTTCAGTATCTATTGACCTTGAAAAATAAAAAGGTTTATTTGGGGATGGCGGGGAATGTATAGGAGAAAGAAAAAAGTAAGCGCATACATGGAGGTGCTTTTAATGGAGTTTGTTCAATATGCATGTAATGGGGCCGTTGCAGAGATTATCCTGAATCGGCCTGATGCCCATCACGCCCTGAATGAACAGATGCTGTCTGAATTGAAGGAGGCAGTCGAAATGGCGGCTGCAAGCGAGGCGCTCATCGTTCTCCTGAGAGGAAGCGGGAAAGGCTTTTCGGCCGGCGGTGATATCAGGATGATGACGTCAGAGCATGACCCTGACCAATTTAAACGGCTGATGGATACGATTGAGGCTGTCACCCTGAATTTATATCAGATGAAGAAAGTGACAATTGCAGCCATTCATGGTGCTGCTGCGGGACTGGGCCTGAGTTTGGCGCTTTGTGCGGACATTGTGCTCGCTGAAAAAAACGCCGTTCTCGCGATGAATTTTATCGGCATTGGGCTTGTTCCGGACGGCGGAGGACATTATTTGCTGAAGAAAAGAATCGGTGAAGCAAAAGCGAAAAAACTGATTTGGAGCGGAAAAAAACTATCTGCCTCGGAAGCTGCCGATATGGGGCTTCTTGATGGGACATTTGCCGGAGACCCTGCCGAAGGCGCAAGACCCATTATCGAAACCCTGTTGGCCTCCCCTCTTTTGGCGATGATCGAAACGAAAGGTATTTTTCAAAGCCTCCAAATTGAAGAACTGAAAAAAGTGCTATCCCTTGAGCGCAGCGCCCAAGAGAGAATGAGAAGGACCAAGGATCACCAAGAAGGAATCCGTGCCTTTTTAGAAAAACGGGAGCCGAAGTTTCAAGCGTAACAGATCAGCCGGAAAGCTGATCATCTGTGAAACAAAATCAGCTTTCCGGCTGCATTGACTAAACGATGAGTATGACTATGAAGCTCTTTTTCTTTTAAGAGGGCTTCACCATGCGTTTTTGCCGCTTCTTCATGTTCTGCCTCGAATTGCTCGTTTACCAGCGTGTTCCCCGAAGGATCAAATACGGTAAGGAAATAATCAGCCATCAGGTTTCTCCTCCATTTTAAGGTTTATCAGTCTTTCTTCATTTATATTCTAAAAAGGAAATCAAAATCCTTTATTATGCTTTATCCAAAATTAGTATATAATGGGTCAGGGAAGGAGGAGATTCAGTGCTTACAATTGATCACGTAACGAAGACATTTGGAGATTATAAAGCCGTTGACGGATTGGACTTAGATATTCCGGAACAGCAAATGTTCGGTCTATTAGGCGCAAACGGAGCGGGAAAAACAACAACGTTTCGCATGATCCTAGGATTATTAAGCATTACGGAGGGCTCAATCAGCTGGAAGGGCCGTCCTGTGAATTATCATATCAGCAACAAAATCGGTTATTTGCCGGAAGAGCGGGGCCTTTATCCGAAAATGAAGGTAAGGGATCAGCTCGTCTATCTTGCCAGATTAAAAGGGATGGAGAAGCGAGAGGCTGTAAAAGAGCTCGGGACATGGCTTGAACGCTTCAATATTACAGATTACGAGAATAAGAAGGTGGAAGAGCTTTCGAAGGGGAATCAGCAGAAAATCCAATTCATTTCGGCAGTTTTGCATAAGCCGGAGCTCCTGATTCTTGATGAACCATTCAGCGGCTTGGACCCTGTCAATGTTGAGCTGCTAAAAGAGGCCGTGATCTCGCTGAAAAACAGCGGTGTTTCTATTTTATTTTCAAGCCATCGGATGGAACATGTGGAGGAGCTTTGTGAGAACCTTTGCATATTGCAGAAAGGAAAACCGGTTGTACAAGGCAAGCTGAAGGAGATCAAGCGTTCTTTCGGTAAAAAGAATGTTACCATTCACTCCGATGACGATCTGCGCTTTTTGCAGTCCCATGAAGGCATTCTTCAATGGAAGGAAACGGCAGACGGCGTCAAGCTGCAGATTGCCAATGAAGACATTTCTCAAGAGATTTTTGCGATGCTCCAAGGAAAAGGGTTTATCAGAAAGTTTGAGCTTGAAGAGCCGTCACTGCATGATATTTTTATAGAAAAGGTGGGGGCCGTCTATGAATAAATTTTGGATCATGCTTTCTCATACATACAAAAATAAGATTATGGCAAAATCCTTTATTATTTCGACTGTCATCACGGTGCTGCTTGTTTTAGTTGTAACGAATCTGGAGTCGATCATTTCTTTGTTTCAAGGTGACGATGCGAAAGAAAAAATCGCCGTTGTTGATGAAACAAACGAATTATATCCGGTTTTTTCTAAGCAGCTGAAAGCGGTGGATACAGACGGCGATCTTGATGTGAAGCTGTCGAAGCAATCGGAGGATGAGGTCACAAAGCAAGTCAAAGATGAATCACTCGATGGCATGCTCATCATCAAACGAGATGAAAAAGGGACCATTTCAGGAACATATAAAGCGTTAACGATTTCTGATGAAAGCACGTATCAAACACTGCAGCAGGCGCTGACGCAAACCAAAACAGCTGTCGGAACAGCGGAGCTCGGCGTGTCGCAGGAAACGATTAGCAGCCTTTATGCGCCTGTTACTGTGGGGCAGAAGGCGCTGAAAGAAGGGGCAAAGTCTGAGGAAGAGCTTGGCCAGACGGTAGGGCTTGTTTACATTATGCTGTTCGTCATTTATTTCTCGGTGATTATGTATGCCAGCATGATAGCGATGGAGGTCGCAACCGAAAAATCTTCGCGAGTTATGGAAATCCTGATCTCAAGTATGCCGCCGATCCAGCAAATGTTTGCAAAGCTGCTTGGTATCGGGCTTGTCGGGATCACACAGCTTGCTATTATTATAGGAGCCGGCTCTCTGTCGCTTAAGCTGAACCAAAAGAGCGAAACGGCTTCATCTGTCGGCGGATTCCTTAATTTGACCGACGTATCTGCAACCACTGTCATCTATGCTGTCATTTTCTTTTTGCTCGGATACTTTTTGTACGCGACACTTGCCGCGTTTCTCGGCAGTGTCGTCAGCAGAATAGAGGACGTGCAGCAAACGATCACGCCGATGACGCTTTTGGTTGTCGCCGGTTTTATGATCGCGATGTTCGGTTTGAATGCGCCTGACGCAGGATTTATTACGGTAACTTCGTTTATTCCGTTCTTTACGCCAATGATTATGTTCCTGCGCGTCGGCATGCTTGATATTCCGTTCTGGCAGGCGGCTGTCGGAATCGGAATCACACTGCTCACCATTGTCATACTGGCCGTTATCGGCGCCAGAATTTATAAAGGCGGTGTATTAATTTACGGCAATTCAAGCGCGTTCAAAGCGATCAAACAAGCGCTACGTTTAGCGAAAAACTGATTGGAAAACAGCCTGGGGATTCTCAGGCTGTTTCTTTATTGACAGAACGTGCATTCGCAAGAATTCGGTGCTAAAATAAGGGTACTTCATCCTGGAAAGGAGCAGAATGTTGACTGATCTAACCTTTATTCATGCGGCAGATCTTCATCTTGACAGCCCGTTTTACGGGATATCGCATCTGCCGGAGCCGATTTTTGCCCGGATTAAAGAAAGCACGTTTGCAAGCGTGAGACATATGATAGACGCCGCAGTGAGAGAGCACGTTGATTTCATTTTGCTTGCGGGAGATCTGTTTGATGAAGCCAATCGAAGCTTAAAGGCTCAGCTCTTTTTGAAAAAACAGTTTGAAAGACTCAGAGAGTGCGGAATTTCGGTATACGTCATCTTTGGGAATCACGATCATCTTGGCGGGGAGTGGACGCCGATTGAATGGCCTGAGAATGTCCATATTTTTTCGTCCGCTGTTCCAGAAGAAAAATCGTTTTTTAAAGAAGGCAGGCGCATAGCAAGCATTTACGGCTTCAGCTATCAAGCCAGAGCATTGATGGAAAACCAAGCCGCCCGCTATCGGAGATCAACTGACGCACCGTTTCATATCGGCATGCTCCACGGCACGCTGTCAGGATCTGAAGGACACGATCCGTATTGCCCGTTTACACATGACGACCTCGTGAAAAGCGGGATGGATTATTGGGCGCTTGGCCATATACATAAACGCCAGGTTCTATCTGCCGAGCATCCGGCAGTCATTTACCCGGGAAACACGCAAGCACGCCATATAAAGGAGACGGGAGATAAAGGCTATTATCTCGTTCATGTGACAAACGGAGATATATCTTATGAATTTCAGAGAGCGCATGATGTCCTGTGGGAAAAAGCGGCGGTTGATGTGACGGAGGCAAAGAATATGACAGCCCTCTTCCAAATGGTGGAGGACACGTTTTCGAAGCTGCGGAAAAAGGGGAGCCCTGTTTGTGTAAGGCTTGTTTTACAAGGGACGGCGCCGGAATGGCTGCTGGAGGCGCCAAAAGGCACCTTGGATGAGTTTCTTGAAGCTCTTCAGGAACAAGAAGCGGAAGAGGAACGTTTCGTTTGGCCTCTTAGATTGGACGATGAGACAGAAAACGAAGCAAACCTAACAAACCTTGATCCTTTTTTTGGCGGTTTATTTGAAGACATTGATCGCAGCGATCTGTCAGACGTGCTGGAAGGGCTTGAGCGGCATCCAGTGTATAGAAGGCACGCGGACCGGTTTAGCCAAGAGGAGGTAAAGGAAATAAAAGAGCAGGCACAGATAATATTGAAAAGACAGCTTAAGGTGCTTGATACATGAGGCGGTGACAGCTTTGCGAATTATATCTTTACATATCTACCAATACGGAAAATTTTCCAATCGGACCTTTGACTTTTCCGCCTCTCCTGTCCAAGTCATCTACGGATTAAATGAGGCAGGAAAAACGACGATGATGTCATTCATTGAAAGCATGCTGTTCGGTTTTCCGAAAACGAAAAAGTATGAACCGAAAACAGGCGGTGTCTACGGCGGTGTTCTTGAAGCTGAACATCCTGAGTATGGGGTGCTGAAGATCGAACGGACGAAAGGGACTGCCGAAAAACTAAGCGTGTACACAGAAAAGGGCGAAGTAAAGCAGGGAGATGTTTTAAAGCAGCTGTTCCAGGGCACAGACAGGTCGTTGTACAAAGCCATATATTCGTTCGACGTATTCGGGCTGCAGGAAATTCACGCCTTTAATCGGGACAAGATAGGGGAATTTTTGCTCTTTTCCAGCTTGTTTGGTGCTGAAGCCGTATCAAAGCTTGATTCAAGGCTGACGAAGGAAAGCGAAAGGCTCTATAAACCAAATGGGCGAAACCCTCAATTGAATCAGGAGCTGGAAACGCTTAAGCAGCTGGCAGTTAAGCTAAAACAGGCTGAAGCAGAGGAAGCGGGCTATCATCAGCTTCTCGAGGAAAAACGAACGCTTGAAGCCCGCCTTGCAGCCGCGGAAACCGAATTGAAAGAGACGGCGGGACATATCCGAATGATTGAGGGAGCGATTGAGCGAAAGCCGCTGCTAAATGAAAAAGCGACACTCGAACAGGTGATTGCAGAATTTCCGGAACACGCAGGACAATTTCCTGCTGACGGACTGCATCAGCTGGAAAAATATGAATCCCATCTTCACCCGAAATCAGCACAGCTTGAGGCGCTTCGGGTGAAGATGGCGGAGTTGGACAAACAGAGGCAAAAGCTTATCCCCGATAAAGAACTATTGGCGAAAGAAACGCTGATACAAGAGCTTTCGGCAGCGTTTCATATGTACCAATCCTGGGGAGAACAGCTGGCAGCCATTCAGGCACAGCTGCGCCAGACGTCTGCGCAGACAGCGGCAGGGCTGGAACAGCTCAATAAAACGGATGAAAATGAGCTCCTGAATATGAACACCTCATATGATTATGAATGGCAGCTTCAGCAAGCGGTGCAGCAATATGTACAGGCAAGAGACAGAAAACGGCAGCTTGACGAGACGTTTGAACTTGCCCGGCAAGAGCTGGAAGACGCGGAAAAGGCCGTTCGTGCCGCTTCGTCCGCGATTCTTGAAAACAGCCAAAGAAAAGATAAAGAAGCAGCTCTTAGAGCATATGATGAAACACAGGGGCAGCACCAAGAGCAAGCGAAGCTCAGAGAACAGCTAACGTTTTTTGAAAGACAGCAGGCTAAACAGAAAAAGACTGTCATTGCAGCTGGTATGTTGTTCATCGTTCTCTTTTCTCTGCTGCAGCAATGGATTCCCGCCATAAGTTTCGGCGCTGCACTTATTGTGTATTGGCTTGTTTCAGGAAAGTCGTCTTCTCGAAACAGCCGAGAGACAAGACAGCCCATGACGGATATTTCACCAGCAGAAGCTGAAATGCTTAGAGAAGCGTTATGGGAGGATGACCGCAATAAGCAGCACCTTCTCACACAGCGTGCAGCGCTCCAGCAAAAAGAGGCGGCGTATGAAAGGGTCATCCAGCAGTTTGAACAGTGGGAAGCCGAAATGGCGCCGTCCTTTACACAGGTTGAGCGTTTTATGAATGAGCTCGGATTTAAGGAAGATCCATCATTTTTGCTTGATGCATACAGCTTAATGAAGGATGTTAAAAAAGAAGTGAAGAAAAAGCATGAGCTGACCATAGAAGCAGGCAGGCTGAAAAAGCACCGGAGAACATTCGAAGAACGCGTCAGTATGCTTCTTCCCGTGAATCAGAGTCAGGATATCTCCATTTCGGACGCCCTTCACACATTGCGGAAAAACATTGAACGTGAAAAAGAAATTGAGAAGCAAAAAAAGGAAATTGAAACAGATATTCATTATACAAAGGAACAGATGCTTGAACTTGAGCAAGAAATACAGTATTTCCACGCACAGATTGAACAGTTATTTGCCGCGGCTGCTGCAAAAGACAGAGATGCGTTTTTTGCCATAGCCGCCATCAGCAGGCAATTGAAGGATACGGAGAACAAGCTTCATCACGTAAACGCACAGCTTCAAGGCGGGTACCCGGAGGAACTTGAACTGGCGGATTCCAATACGCTTTCTGAATTGAAAGATAAGCAATTTGTTGAGAATGAAAGAAAAGAGCGGCTGACTGAGGAGATCGAGCAGCTCCGCAGCCAAATCGCACTGCTCTCAGTCAAACAGGAACAATTAGAGGCTTCGGGAATGGTCTCAGACCTCAAGCTTCAAACCGAAATGCAAAAAGAACGTGTGAAAGAAACGGCTAAAAAATGGGCCTCCATACAAATGGTCAAACAGGTGATCAGAAACAAATTGGAGCGGCATAAAAAAATCGAGCTTCCGCGCCTTCTGGAGACGGCAGGAGAATTTTTCCGTCCTCTGACTGACGGAAACTACCAAACCATTTATTTTTCCGAAACGGATGATTCGATCATGGTTATGCATCGCGATGGCACTGTCTATCATGCGGAAGAGCTGTCACAAGGGACGTGTGAACAGCTGTATACAGCGATCCGCTTTGCTTTGGCCGTTACGCGCCAGGGTGAGTCAAAGCTTCCGTTCCAGCTTGACGACAGTTTTGTTCATTTTGATCAGGAAAGGCTGAAACGTGTATTACATGTTCTGTATGATTTATCTGAAGGCGGTAGGCAGATTTTGTATTTTACATGCCATGAGCACGTAAAAGATGCATTTCATAGCAGCCAAATCATCCATTTGGTGTCATAAAAGAGGTTCTATAGCTGAAAATCGGTATGTGATATACTGGTATTATGTAAGATACGGAGGGAGCTTTAATAGAATGGCTAAAGGGATTATGCTACATGAGGTTGGCGAACAGGTGGACCAGTATCTATTGATTAAATCCTCGACGAAAGGGATTGCAAGCAATGGAAAACCGTTTCTGACGCTGATGCTGCAAGACCAGTCAGGCGATATTGAAGCGAAGCTGTGGGATGCCAAGCAAAGTGATGAAGTGACCTATGCGCCGCAGACGATTGTCAAGGTCGTCGGCGATGTTCACCATTATCGCGGACGCACCCAGCTGAAGCTAAGAAATATCAGACCGGTAAGCGAGCAAGAAAACGTCAATATTGATGATTTTTTAGAAACCGCGCCGATTCCGAAAAATGAAATGATGGATACCATCACTCAATATATATTTGAAATGAAAAATCCGAATATCCAGCGAATCACAAGGTTTTTGGTTAAAAAACACGAAGCTGAGTTTATGGATTATCCGGCGGCTACGAAAAACCACCATGAGTTTGTCTCAGGTTTGGCGTATCATGTTGTCTCTATGCTGAACCTGGCGAAAGCAATAGCAGATTTATATCCTTCTCTTGATCGTGATCTGCTTTACGCCGGTGTTATCCTGCATGATCTTGGAAAAGTGAAGGAGCTGTCCGGCCCTGTTTCCACTTCATATACGGTTGAAGGCAATTTGCTCGGCCATATTTCCATCATGGTGACAGAGCTTTCAAAAGCGGCTGAGGAGCTTCAAATCGATTCTGAAGAGGTGTTAATTCTTCAGCATTTGATTTTGAGTCACCACGGCAAAGCAGAATGGGGCAGCCCGAAACCGCCTATGGTGAAAGAAGCGGAAATTCTTCACTATATAGACAATCTGGATGCAAAAATGAATATGATGGACAGAGCGCTTGAGCGCGTGAAGCCGGGCGAGTATACTGAACGTGTATTTGCACTGGAAAACCGTTCCTTTTATAAACCGACATTTCATAAATAACTTAAAAAGGACTGATGCTGACATATTCAGCTCAGTCCTTTTTGATGCGTCTTTCCCGCACATAACTCGTCTCATTCCCGCATATGGTTAAGAATAAAGAATCTATGCAAAGGGGGAGGAGCCCGTGTTATTTTTTCCGTGGTGGGTGTATCTTTGTATTGTAGGCATCATTTTCAGCGCATATAAACTTGTGGCGGCAGCCAAAGAGGAAGAAAAAGTAGACCAGGCTTTTATTGAAAAAGAAGGACAGATTTATATGGAGAGGATGGAAAAGGAGCGAGAACGCCGCAGTTCTCAGCAGCATGAAGAAGAAAATCAAAACCATTCCATCGCATAAAAAAAGCTGTGCGGCTCAATGAGCCGCACAGCTTTTTTTATTATTTAGAATTGCTTGAAGATGAAGAAGTGCTGTTGCTTGTTGAAGATGTATTAAATGTGTCTTTCAGATCTTTATCTTTTACTTCGATGTCAGCCTTCTTCATGACTTTTTGAACAGCTTCCTGAACAGCTGCGTTGTCATTTAATTTTTGTTCAAGCACTTCAGATTTCAGTTCTTTTTTCATATCATCATATTTGCCGCGTTCTTCTGTCTTTTTAATGATATGGTAGCCGTATTGCGTTTTGACAGGATCACTGACTTCACCTGTTTTTAATTTGAATGCAGCTTTGCTGAATGTTTCGTCCATTTGGCCTTCTTTTGCGAACCAGCCAAGATCCCCGCCTTTTGAAGCAGAGCTGTCTGTTGAGTATTCTTTCGCAAGGTCTTCAAACTTCTCGCCTTTTTTCAGCTTTTTCTCTACTTCTTCAGCTGTCTTTTTATCAGCAACAAGGATGTGGCTTGCACGGATTTTGCCTTTTAAGCCTTCCCAGTACTCTTTGATATCGGCGTCTGTTACTTTGATGTTATCTTTAGCCGCTTTTTGTGTCAGCAATTCATATTTTACTTGTTCTTTCAGGTAATCTTTGCCATATTGCTTTTCGAGGGCAGTATATTGATCGCCAAGCTGCGTTTTGTATTCTTTCAGCTTGTTGTCAATTTCTTTATCCGAAACTTTATACTTCTTGTCCAATACTTTTTCTTGCACTAGCTGTGTCAGTACGCTTGCGCCAGCTGTTTTCTTCATGTTTGTGTAAAGCTCGCCTTTTGTGACATCGCCTGCGTCTGTTTTTGCGATAACTTCTTTGTCGCCGCTGCTGCAAGCACTGAGAGCGAGGATGCTTGTAGCAGTGATAGCTGCTATTGCGATTTTCTTCATTGTTTTCAAACACTCCTAATCATTCCAAATTAAATTACCTATGCGTATCATAACATATTGTGGCTTTCTGTAAAAAGATTTTAAATAAAGGGCATTCGTCTAGTCAAACTTTTGCTGATGACATACTTATATATTGATCAAGAAAAGGAGGTATGTAACATGAGCGGAGGATACTCTAACGGATTCGCGTTGCTCGTAGTACTGTTCATTTTGCTTATCATCGTAGGTGCAGCTTACATCTACTAAGCAGCCCGAGGATCGCTTGCAACATAAGCGATCCTTTATTTTCACTAGCGCCTAATCGTTTCAAACATGAATTGCATAACATGTAATTGGTAAATAAAGCTTATTACAGGAGGTGCTATTTAAGATGGGTGAAGTATTTGCAGGCGGATTCGCTTTATTGGTTGTGTTATTTATTTTATTGATTATCATCGGCGCTTCTTGGCTGTACTAATCAACATAAAAAAGCATAGCTGCTTAATCAGCAGCTATGCTTTCTTTCGTATTTACACTGTAAAGGAGATCTCCACAAACGAAGAGATCAGTAAAATTAATATAGATACATTAATAAATCGGAATACCTTATCTTGCCGCTCTTCAGGAATCTCTCTGACAAGGCATAATGTATTGGTGAGCCTGTTTATGAAATATAAAATAAACACGGCAGCCACGATAAAATAGAATAAAATGATGGGAGATTCCCCCTCTCTCTGAACTGTCCCATATTACATTACCAAATATTTATTAAAAAAGATAGAATGCAAATTGAAAAATCGCCACCAGCACCAGGGTTTGACTACTTTTCAACAAGAATATCCAAGCCGTCAGCTTCCTGATCAATAAAAGCGGTTTTCGGTGCTTTTATCAGCTTGAGAGCCAGCAGGAAATCAGGCAGACAGTAGCCGGCGTGAATGCCCGAGATCATGCAAAAATAATGAGCGTGATTCGGAAATGCCAGTGCTGCGTAAAACAATACCGGTGTAATCAGCAAGAACGGGCTGACGAGTGAAATCAGCATTGTTGTTTTTGGTATACGTTTCCATGTGCGCATGCGCAATATGTAAAACTTTTTTTCTATTTTTCTTTTTTTGCAGATGATTGGCAGGACATGGATGACTTTATGTACAAATAAAATAACGACGAGCAAACCGCCGAATAAAGATACATATTCATCGCTTAAGCTTGTGCCAGGCCGCAGCAGCTCAAAAGCTAAAAAGGTAGATATAAAAACCAAAATCATAAAACATACAGCAGTTAATATTATGCGAACGGCGCCATAATCCTTCATGAGATTTATGGTCTTCCAGCAATTCATCAAAGTCATCCTTCCATACATCTTGAATAGAATCTCAAAATAATTTACTCCTCCCAAGAGAAAAAATCAATGCTTTTTTAAGAAAAAATATCATCCGGCAGGTATTTTTTTGAAACAAGCAAACAAACTGCGAAATATGGGGTTAGAACTTTCTTCTCAGTGAATTATCAGCTAAAATAAGATTAAAGATAGAAAGAAGTGGTGTGGATGGATTCGATGGATCATCGCATTGAGCGATTAGAATATTACATACAATTATTAGTGAAAACAGTAGATATGGACAGGTACCCCTTCTATGCGCTTCTCATTGATAAAGGGCTGAGCAAGGAAGAAGGGGAAGCGGTTATGAGGATATGCGACGAATTGTCGGAAGAGCTGGCAACACAAAAAGCGCAAGGATTTGTAACCTTTGATAAGCTCCTTGCGCTTTTTGCCGGACAGCTGAATGAAAAATTAGATGTTCATGAAACAATTTTTGCCCTGTATGAGCAGGGGCTTTATCAAGAGCTGATGGAAGTCTTTATCGACATCATGAAGCATTTTGATTAACTGTTTACAGGTTCGAGCTCTTCAGCCGGTTCATCCGCCGCACTGTCCTTTGCTTTTTTCTTCAATTTTCCGTTTACGCTTTCAAAGTCATTGTCAATATTGGTGAGTGACGTTTCGAAAATTTCCATAAAATCATCGCCGTAGATATGGCGTATCATACACATCATTTCTGCCACTTCAGGAAATTTTCCGAATAAATGATATAAAGGCTGTGACCCTTTAAAAACAGCGTTGCGTGTCGGATCAAATTCCTCAAGCAAGCTCCAGAATACCTCGGTACCTTCCTCAGTCAATTGGACATATGTGTTCCGTTTATCATTCAGCCGTTTGGAGAACCTTAAATATCCCCGTTCTTCCAGCTTTTTTGAAAAGTTGAATGCGGTTGATACGTGCATGACCCCGAATTTCGCGATTTCAGAAATGGAAGCTCCATTCAATTGATACGCAATCCATAAAATATGATGCTCATTAATATTCAGGTCATACGGTTTGAGCCATTGCTGCCAATCCTTCTCGATCGATTTCCAAAGAGCCTTGCTAAGCTGAGCCATTTTCTGGGTGAAAACCAGAGCTTCTTTCACATCATAGGGCGGTTCCACTCGATTCATTACGTCACCTGCTTCTCTTTTTCTTTTTCTCTATTATGCCAATAAAATAAAGATTAATAAAGATGAAAATGTAAGAATTTTTTAATAAATTCACAAACCATTGCGACGAAAGGGTTTTTCGGCCAAAAAAAATACGGGTCCAATTTTGGCCCGCATTTTTTTCTTTTGAATAGGATATTAGTTTTGTAAGGTTTTCTCCAGCTGTCTGATTTTCTCTTCGATATCGGCAATTTCTTTTTGCAGATCCTGCTGGTGAGGCTTGATCTCTTCCTGCCATTTTTTAATTGATGTTTGGAGCTCGCCGCCCACGTCTTTAATAACATCCGTGCTTTCTTTTGCCGCTTTGATCAGCTGGTCTTTTAATGCAAGCCCGTCTGACTTTAAGCGTTTGATTGTTTCTTCAAAAGAATCATAATTGGTTTTCATTTTTTCACGCAGCTGCTTTCCTGAGGAAGGTGCAGTAAGAAGAACCGCTGCTCCTCCGATGATGCCGCCTACGAATAGTCCTGTTAATAGAGAACGTCCGCTCGCCATTACAATCACCCCGTCTTTTTCTTCAAAATAGGATTCATTCAGCATTTTTCATTTTTGTTGAAAGCCTGAACTTCTATACATAGCTTGCTTTATTTTAGCATATTTTTTAAGTGAAAAGGAGGGAGAAGGTTGTCTGTCTTTTTGATTGTATTATCCTGCATCACCCTTGCCTTCGCTTCAGGCGCTGTTTACTATATCAAACTTCTCAGCCAGGCTGCTTCTTATCCGCCCAAGAGGGTTATCCGGCAGAAAGCGCTTGTTTGTTCAACCGGAACCGCCTTTACACTATGTCTTATCTTTTTCACAAAACTCCTCGCTTAAAACATGCTGACATGCTGCGGGCGCTCTGTTCAAAAAAACCTCTCCCGGAAGCGGAAGAGGTTTTGTGTGACAATTATTTAGCAGCTTCCATAAAGCTTGAACGCCTTAAAATGGTTTGCACAATCGGATAAATAATGATCATTGAGATTGTATTCAGCACAGCGGCCGGCAGAACAACAGCCGCGAACAATGCGGCGAAACCGCCCGGTAAACCGACGATCAATAAAGCTGACGATAGAAACACAATTCCTGATAAGATGGTCCCGATCACTGTCAGCACAGCGGCTGCACCTGTTTTCCGGCTCTTTCTGAACAAGAGAAACAGGGAGAAGAACA
This sequence comes from Bacillus sp. PS237, assembly GCF_037963345.1. Classification (NCBI taxonomy): domain Bacteria; kingdom Bacillati; phylum Bacillota; class Bacilli; order Caryophanales; family Bacillaceae; genus Bacillus; species Bacillus sp. PS237. The sequence continues at coordinate 1,056,085 of NZ_CP150156.1, forward strand.
GAAACGCTGATACGGGTTTATCAATGATGTTAGGGATCTGTCCGGCTGGAAACGCGGTTGTAAGCGCGGAAATGATTCCGGTCACGATCCCGATGACGAGTACATTTTGCACCCGCGGGAACAGCAGAATGCCCATGAACATCATGATCAGCATCATATCTGGTTTCATGCCGCCTAAAAAGGGCGGAATAATGGAATGAAGCGCTGCGCCGATTGCGGCAAACAGAGCCATAATGACTAACTCTTTTGTTTTCATAACTATGCTCTCCTCTGCTAAGCTTTTTGCCCTCCAATAATATGCTCATCATTTATTGCGAAGGCTTTACAGAATGTGTTATGCAAACAGTATACCAAACGGACGGTTTGCATAGCCAGACTTTTTACTCATTTTCCTGCTGGAATTTCTTCATGAACGCAGCTAATTTTTCACAGTCTTCGAGAGAGACCGCGTTATAAATAGAAGCGCGGCAGCCTCCCACCGAACGGTGTCCGCCAAGGCCGATCATCTTCGCATCTTTTGCTTTCTGAACGAATGTTTTCGTTAATTCGTCATCCCGAAGCGTGAATGTGACATTCATGCGTGAGCGGCTGTCTTTTCTGGCATGTCCTTTATAGAAGCCGTTGCTTTCATCAATACAGCTGTAGAGAACCTGCGCTTTTTGTTCATTGCGCTGTTCAACAGCTTCCACACCGCCGTTTTCCTTGAGCCATTCCAGAACGAGGCTCAGCATATAAATCGCAAATGTCGGCGGAGTGTTGTAGAGTGAATCCGCTTTGACATGCGTGGAATATTTCAAGATTTTTGGGACGTTCGCATTTTCATTTTGCAGCCAGCTTTTTTTCATGATGACTACAGTCACGCCGGAAGGGCCGAGGTTCTTTTGGGCGCCTCCGTAGATCACATCAAATTTGGACACATCGATTTTTCTGCTTAAAATATCGCTGGACATGTCGGCTACGAGCGGAATTGGAGAATTCGGAAACTCCTGCCACTGAGTGCCGAAAATTGTATTGTTGGATGTGATATGTAAATATGCGCCGTCTTTTACATCCGTAAGGTCAACCTCTGGAATATAACTGTAATTGTCTGTTTCACTTGTAGCGGTGATAGACGTGTTCCCGAACAGTTTCGTTTCTGCCAGTGCTTTTTCAGACCAAGCGCCGGTCATCACAAAATGTGCGGTTTTTTCAGGTGTTAAAAAGTTCATCGGAAGCATTGAGAATTGAAGGCTTGCCCCGCCTTGAAGAAACAAGATATCGTAATCTTCCGGAATGCCCATCAGTTCGATTAAGAGGCTTTTCGCTTTTTGGTGCACCGCTTCATACTCTTTGCTGCGGTGGGAAAGCTCCATAACAGACATGCCGGATTCGTTAAAATCAATAAATTCTTTCTGTGCTTTTTGCAGAACTTCCAGTGGCAGCGCTGCAGGACCTGCGTTAAAATTCGTTGTACGTTCCATTATGATCTCTCCCTGTTTTCCACGTTAATGTATAAAATAATACAATTATCCTATCACAAAAATTCAGTTTTTTGATAAAAAATTAGAATTATCAAAAGAAATTGACGGATGTTTGCGAAATGTTCACAAAATAAAATAACCTCATCTTATGATGAGGCCAGGCGTTTTGCGATAGAGGAAGAGATGTTCTGCAGATCCTCCGGTTTATAATCATCAGCATGCGTTTTCCAAACCGCTCCGAATCCATCTCCTTTTCCGTAGCGAGGGATAATATGCATATGGTAGTGGAACACAGATTGTCCAGCTTTTTCGCCGTTATTGTTCAGCGTATTTAAGCCGATCGGTTCAAATTCATCCCGGATAGCGCGGGCGATTTTTGGAACAGCATGGAAATATTGTTTTGCTAATTCATCTGTAAATTCATATACATTCTCAATATGTGTTTTCGGAATGACAAGCGTATGGCCTTTTGTCACTTGGCTGATATCAAGAAAGGCAAGTACATGTTCATCTTCATACACCTTCGCTGATGGAATGTCGCCGGCAATAATTTTACAAAAGATACAATTCTCTGCACAATGCATGAGGGTTCCTCCTTATGAAATTGTTTAGTATGTATACATTCATCGTACCACAGAAATGCAGAAAATAGAAAACAGGATGAACGGCGAGCGTTCACCCTGAATGCAGAGGAAGAGCTTATATGAAGAAAATGTGTTATGCCTTTGGTAAGCACCTCATTTGTCAATAAAATGAAGACTTGTTTAATGCCTAACGATTCCTGCGATAAACACCTCATTTGACAATTTGCTTCATACATGAAGAATTCATCAATTCAGTGAAGAGAAATGGTTTGAGCATTGGACATGTTTATTTTCTATCCAACTGTTTCTAAGACGTCTTTGACAAACACCTCATTTTTCAGTTGATATGCTTTTCCTCTACAACTTTTATGATGTCCAGAACCCTGTCTCTTTATGACAGCAAATTCATCATTTGTTAAAAGGGAATTGTTTCAAATCAGGCCTTGTTTTTGGTACTATGAAGAAAAACACTATAAGGGGAGAAACTATGTCTCTGCTATCGGTAAAAGACTTGACCGGCGGATATACAAGGAATCCGGTTTTAAAAAACGTATCATTCACCCTTGAACCGAATCAAATTGTCGGCTTAATCGGGCTGAATGGTGCTGGTAAAAGTACAACAATCAGACACATCATCGGGCTGATGGACCCGCATAAAGGTTCAATCGAATTAAACGGTAAAACGTTTGCTGAGGATCCGGAAGGCTACCGTTCACAATTTACCTATATACCTGAAACACCTGTTTTATACGAAGAATTGACGCTGATGGAGCATCTTGAACTAACAGCCATGGCATATGGACTGTCAAAAGAAACGATGGAGAAAAGGCTGCCTCCGCTACTAAAGGAATTCCGAATGGAAAAGAGGCTGAAGTGGTTCCCGGCCCATTTTTCTAAAGGAATGAAGCAGAAGGTTATGATTATGTGCGCATTTTTGGCAGAGCCTGCGCTCTACATTATTGATGAGCCTTTTCTAGGGCTTGATCCGCTTGCCATTAACGCGCTGCTTGAACGGATGAATGAAGCGAAAAAAGGCGGGGCGAGCGTGCTGATGTCAACACACATTTTGGCAACGGCAGAACGCTATTGCGATTCGTTTATTATTTTACATAACGGCGAGGTGCGGGCGCGCGGCACGCTGTCAGAGCTCAGAGAGCAGTTTGGAATGAAGGACGCGGCGCTGGACGATTTGTATCTTGAGCTTACAAAGGAAGACGCTGGCCATGAATAATATGCTTGATATTTGGCAGTCGCGGCTGCAGGAGCATATCAAAGAAACAAGAACATACATGAAATATATGCTCAACGATCACCTCGTCATTGTTTTGATTTTTTTTCTAGCGGGCGCTGCAAGCTGGTACAGCAAATGGATACGGGACATTCCCGCTCACTTTCCGTCCTTTTGGGTGATGGCCGTGCTGTTTTCGCTCGTATTGACAAGCTCTTATGTGCGAACGCTTTTGAAGGAGGCTGACCTTGTTTTCTTATTGCCTCTTGAAGCAAAAATGGAGCCTTACTTGAAGCAGGCGTTTGTCTACAGCTATGTGTCTCAGCTGTTTCCGCTGATTGCGCTGAGCATCGTTGCGATGCCGCTTTATTTCGCAGTCACTCCGGGAGCTTCGCTCGTATCGTATGCCGCGGTCTTTGTCCAACTGTTGCTGCTGAAAGCGTGGAATCAGGTAATGGAATGGCGAACGACTTTCCAAAACGACCGCAGCATGAAACGGATGGACGTCATCATTCGCTTTGCGGCGAATACACTCGTTCTTTATTTTGTTTTCCAATCTGTTTATATGTATGCGCTTCTCGTCTATGTCATTATGGCTGTTCTTTATCTGTATATGTCTTCCGCAGCAAAACGGAAAACATTTAAATGGGAGAGCCATATTGAGTCCGAATTGAGACGAAAGCAGCGTTTCTATCGGATTGCCAACCTGTTTACTGATGTGCCGCATTTGCGAAAGCAAGCCAAACGCAGAGCTTATCTCGACTTTTTGCTGCGGCTTGTGCCGTTTGAACAGCGCAAAACATTTGCCTATATGTTCACCCGCGCCTTTTTGCGTTCGAGCGATTATTTGGGCATTCTTGTCAGATTAACGATCGTTTTCGCGCTGATCATTATGTATGTCTCAGCCAGCCCGCTGATTGCCGCGGTTTTGACTGTGTTTGCCATTTTCATTACGGGCATTCAGCTTCTGCCGCTCTTCGGTCACTTTGACCATCTGGCGCTTCAAGAGCTGTACCCTGTGCAAAAAGAAACAAAGCTGAAAAGCTATTTCTCTCTATTAAAAACTGCACTTAGTATTCAAGCGCTGCTGATGTCTGTTGCATCTGCCTATGCAGCCGGCTTGACCGGTTTTCTGTACGCGCTGATCGGTTCTGCCGTTCTGATTTTTGTTGTTTTGCCTGCTTATATGACGACCAGGCTGAAAAAGCACGGAAAGCTGTGAACTGAAAAGAGGTAATCAAATGACAGATAATCAGCTGCTGATGCAGGAAGCTTTGGAATGGAAAATGCATTTTTTGCGAAAGGATTCCATGTTTGAACGCTTTTCGAAGCGTGTCCAGACGAAGGTGAATGAACGGATTCCTGAAAAAATCCATACGGTCGTCACCGAGAGTGTGAAAAAAATGGTAGAAGCGACAATGGCCGGCTCTAATATCATCACCTATAAAAAGGATACAAGTGCACTGTCGCTCAGTGAAAAAAACGAATTGGCGAAAAAAACGATTGTTTCTTATCAAAAAGTGGCAGCTGCTGAGGGAGTCGGCACCGGAGCGGGCGGCATTTTTTTAAGCATTGCTGATTTTCCGCTGCTGCTTTCAATTAAGATGAAGTGTTTATTTACCTTGTCTTCCATTTACGGCTTTGATGTCAAGGATGCACAAGAAAGGATATTTTTGCTGCTCGTGTTTCAGCTTGCGTTTTCGAGTGATGATGGCCGTAAGTCGCTTTTTTCTGTCATCGAAAATTGGGAGACGGAGAAAAAGAGCATCGACTGGAGAGTGTTCCAGCAGGAATATCGCGATTATATCGACGTCGTGAAGCTTTTTCAGCTTTTGCCGGGCGTAGGAGCGGCAGTCGGCGGAATTGCCAATTATAAGCTGCTTGCTCAGCTTGGAGAAACGGCAAGACATGTTTTTCATCTGAGGATATTAAAGGAAACAGCCGGAGAATAAACACTCCGGCTGTTTTTTTATAGCTGATGATAGGTGATCGCAGCGCCGGCAAGGACCTTGGCCGCTGTCAGCATGGCTTTTTCGTTGATATCAAATTTCGGATGGTGGTGGGAATAGACTCGCTCTGGCTGTTCGGGAGCGGCGCCTGTAAAGAAAAAAGTGCCCTTCACGTTTTGTAAGTAATAAGCAAAATCCTCGCCGCCCATTTGTGGTTCACCGTCAATGACCTGCTGAACGCCCTCGGTATTCTTTGCGGTGCTCACCAAGTGGTTCGTTTCTGCAGGATGGTTCACAACCGCTGGATAACCCTGTTCATAGGTGTACTCATAGGACGCGCCGTGCATGCTGCATATTCCTTTTACAACCGCTTCAATTTCTTTCTCCAGAATGTCCCGGACATTTTCATCAAAAGAACGCGCTGTGCCGATGAGTACTGCTTGGTCTGCGATGACATTAAACGGATTGTCGGCGATGAAGGAGCCTGTCGAAATGACGGCGGATTGAATCGGATTGACTTTGCGGCTGACAATGTGCTGCAAAGAGGAAACGATTTGCGAACCGATTAGGACGGCGTCTTTAGTATCATGCGGATGAGCGCCGTGGCCGCCCTTTCCGAAGACTTTAATCGTAAATCGGTCTGCCGCCGCCATTACGGCGCCGGGGCGGCAGAGAATAGTTCCGAGCGGCTCAGTTGCCCAAAGATGAGTGCCGAATATCACATCCGTGTTTTCGAGACATCCGTCATCAATCATTGGCTTTGCGCCTCCAGGATAATATTCTTCTGCATGCTGGTGGATCATCACAAATGTTCCCTTCAGTTCATGTCTGTTTTGGTGAAGGACCTTGGCCACTGCGAGAAGAGCTGCGGTGTGGCCGTCGTGGCCGCATGCATGCATGACACCAGGCACTTTGGAGGCGTAAGGGACATCTTTTTCATCTTGAATGGGGAGAGCGTCAAAGTCGGCCCTCAAAGCGACTGTAGGGCCGGGTTCGCTTCCTTCTATATTTGCTAAAACCCCTCTACCGCCAACGTTTGTGCGGATTGGGACTCCTAACGATTCATAATAGGAAGCAATAAATGCGGCGGTTTTTTCTTCTTGAAATGAGAGCTCAGGATACATATGAAAATGGCGCCTGATCTCAACCATTTCTTCAAAACAGCCGTCGAGCTGTTTGTTTATCTCTTTCTGCAGTGTGGATATGGACAAAGCCGCTTCCCCCTTTTCTATGCTTTTCCATGATTGTATAGAAAAAGTCTGAATATTTCAACTCATGCTGTTTTAAAGCATCATCACAGCTGCGAGGGTTGTCACCAAAAGGCCAATCGCGACGGGAATGAAGTTTTTTCTGGCAAGCTCAAAAGGATCAACTTTGCAAATGGCCGCGGCGGGAATCAAAGCCCATGGGACCAGTGTTCCTCCGCCCACCCAGATGGCAGAGATTTGTCCGAGCGCGGTCAGAATAGCGGGATCGGCATGGAGAGCGGACGAAAAGAGCTTTGCGATGGAGCCGGCGAGAGAAATGCCAGAAAATCCTGAGCCGTCAAGGCCTGTTATGGCTCCAGCGGCAGTTAATGCAGTGGCGGCAAGCTCCTTTGACATAGGCATCATATGGGATAAAGCAATGCCAAGATCGTTGACAATGCCGTGGGAACCTTTAGGGAGTGAAGTGCCCAGTATGCTTTCATAGCCTGAGTCGCCAAGATAAAAGAAAGCGGCAATCGGGATGACGGGGCCGAAAACCTTAAAACCGAACTTAAATCCGTCAATAAAATAGCCGGTGATTTTTTCAAGCCCTTTATGCTTATACACGAAAAAATGAACGGTAAAGAGGATACAAATTGCAGACCCGCCAATTAACGCGGTTGCATCATTTCCTTGTAGGTTAAACAAGAGCATGCAGGCGATATCTGCAAGAAAGGCAAGCGGAATCAAAAAAGCCAGTATGGACCGCAGGCGTTTTGGCAAGTACAGCGAGTTGTCTTGTTCGCCGGAAAGAACGGGGGAAAAAGAAGTGGGATGCTCCTGTTTTTTGCGTTCGCGCTGAATCATGATAAAGGCAGCAGTTGTTGTTGTCACACCCATAATCAGCACAAGCGGAATACTGGCCGAGACGACATCACCGACTGGAATGCCTGCTGCATCCGCAGTCAGCTTTGGCGCCGCCTGAATGACAAAGTCTCCTGACAGGGCAAAACCGTGTCCGAATAAGTTCATGGCCATGGCCGCGGCAAGAGGCGTCAAACCGGCACGTGCGGCTGCGGGGAGCAGGACGGCGCCGATCAAAGCGACACCCGGAGAAGGCCAGAAGAATAGAGAAATGGCGAACATCAGGCCTCCAATCAGCCAATAGGCAGTCACAGGCCCTCTCACAAGGCTTGCAAAGGGAGAAATCATCGCTTCATTTATCCCTGTTTTTGTTAACAAATCACTCATTGAAACGATAAAGCAAATGATGAAAATCGTGGGCAGCAGTTCGCCGGCCGCATAGATAAAGCTGTGGAATAAACTGCTGACAGAAGCTGAAAGTGAATGGCTGGCCCATAGCGATATGATAAAAATGCCGAATAGAGAAATAAATGTCGTGTCTTTTCTCAGCAGCATAAATAGGATAATTGCACCGATAAAAAACACATACAGAACATGGACAGGCAAAATCCCGACTTCCATCATCGATCACTCCTTCCGCTTACAGATTATTCATAGGCGGGCGGAAGGTGCCGGGACAGAGGGGAGGGTTATGATGGAAGATGAACATTGATCTGTTTCAGCTGCTCAATCAGATGATGCCTTAATCCTCTATTCGCTTTTTGCAGATGTTTTGGGAAGCATTCAGGAGAAAAAATGACGCACCCTTCAGCAAGCCAGTTTTTTCTATAGGCGATGATGCTTTCCGATGGCTCTATATGAGTTATCCTCGTGCTGCATCTCGTACTCATCAAATCCGAACTGAAAACCGCAGCACGGGCAGATTTCATGAGAATGATTGCCTTCATGATCATATGGCGGTTCAGCCAATCCCTTAAACCCGCAGACTGGGCAAGTATGCTTCATTTTGCTTTCCTCCCAATAAAATAAGCTGCCGGACATGCCGGCAGCTATTCGACAGCGAAATATGTGGTGACATAGGAAGGCCGGGAGAAGATCGACGTTGTGTCAATTCCGGCAGATGTATCGCGTTTTTTGTGGGCTTCTTTGTAAGAACCGGACTGCTGCCAGTCTTGAAAGGCGCTTTCCGTTTCCCACAAGGTCAGAATGACATAGGTGTCACTGTCAAGCGGACGGAGCACTCGAATTGCTTCAAAGCCAGGCTCGTTTTCGACTTTTCCCGCTCTGTTTTTAAATCTGTTTTCAAACAGCGGACGCCCTTCCTGAGTAACGGCAATATTGTTCAATACTGCAAAACCGGGATGTTTGATCTCTCCGACTTGGTCAATGACTTCATAAGCGTGTGGTGCCTGGAAAACGGTATCTCCGTTTGTTTCATGAATTAAAATGGCGTTTTCCTGCCCCTGCATCAAAAGGATATTTTCTGAGGGATGCTTCTGTACGATCGTTTTTAAAAAATCGGCTGTCCCATATGTAATATAAACCTTCATATCAGCCACCTCCTGCTTGCTAGTATATCAAAACAATGGTATAAGTTTCTATTGGCGAGTGCTTCGAACATAATTCCAAACAATTTTTCCCATACTACCTTTAGAAAGGCGAGGTGAGTTCATGTTTAAGATAAAGAAAAAGAAACTTTTTATACCTATCATTATTTTAGTGTTAACTGCTTTTCTCGCTTTAATAGGATATATTTCAATTATTTTTCTCGGCCATTATGTCATAGATGAAAAAAAGCTTATTCTTCATGCTTCTTCAAAAATTGTTGATCAAAACGGAGATGAGGTTGCAAGCCTGTATACAGAAAATCGCGAGCCGGTCTCGATCAATGAGATTCCTAAGCAGGTCAGAGAAGCGTTTATCGCTGTTGAGGATAAAAGGTTCTATGAGCATCACGGCATTGATGCAAAATCCGTCGGAAGGGCAGTGTACCGCGATATATTAGCAGGCGGAAAGGTGGAAGGCGGAAGCACGATCACCCAGCAGCTTGCCAAAAATATTTTTCTGACACATGACAAAACATTTCTAAGAAAAACAAAAGAAGTGATCATTGCGATTAATCTTGAACGGGATTACAGCAAGGACAAGCTGCTTGAAATGTATTTAAACCAGCTTTACTTCGGACACGGGGTTTACGGCATACAAGCGGCGTCCCACTATTATTTTAATAAAGAAGTAAAAGATTTGACTGTATCTGAAGGCGCTGTTTTGGCCGCTATTCCGAAGGCGCCTTCTACGTACTCTCCAATTTTGCACCCTGATAAAAATAAGGAGCGGCGTGATACAATTCTAGGTATGATGAATGACCAAGGCTATATCAGTGCGAAAGAGGCTGTCACCGCACAGGGCCGGACGCTTGGACTGCATGTGAAGAAACAGTCGGAAACACCTTGGTTTGACAGCTACATTGACCTTGTGATCAAAGAGGCGGAAGACAAGTATTCCATTTCCGGAGAGCAGCTTCTTCAAGGCGGATACACGATCAAGGTGCCGCTCGATTCGAAGCTGCAGAAGACGGCTTACCAGGTGATGAAAGAGGGAAGCTATTATCCCGGAACAGATCAGAATGCCGAGGGAAGCGCGGTCTTTATTAATAACAAGACAGGCGGTGTAGAAGCGGCCATCGGCGGAAGGGATTACACATCCAAAGGATATAACCGTGTCACAGCTGTCCGCCAGCCGGGTTCCACATTTAAGCCGCTTGCTGTATACGGACCGGCGATGCAGGAAAAGAAATTTAAGCCATATTCTCTATTGAAGGATGAGTTGCAGTCCTACGGAGATTATACGCCGAAAAACTACGACAGCCGGTATGAGGGCGAAGTCACTATGTCTGACGCCATTACGTACAGCAAAAACGCGCCGGCTGTCTGGACGCTGAATGAGATCGGCGTCGAAACAGGGAAATCTTATTTGAAAGCAAACGGCATTGATATCCCTGATGAAGGCCTTGCTCTTGCTCTAGGCGGCTTGGAAAAAGGCGTTTCACCGCTCCAGCTTGCCGGCGCGTTTCATACATTTGCCGCGAATGGAACGTATACTGAACCCTTCTTTATCTCGAGCATAATAGATGAAGACGGAGAAACAATAGCCGATCATAAAGAAGAAGGAAAGCGGGTATTCAGCAAGCAGACGTCTTGGAATATGACGAGAATGCTGCAGCAGGTAGTCAAAAAGGGAACGGCCACGTCCGGCACCTATCACGGCGACCTGGCGGGAAAAACAGGTTCAACATCTTATACAGGCGTCTCCGGCGCGACAAAGGACGCCTGGTTTGCAGGCTATACGCCGAAAATAACCGGGGCAGTCTGGATGGGCTATGACAAAACGGATCAAAACCATTATTTGAAAGCCGGGAGCTCATACCCGACGCGGCTGTTTAAGGATATTTTGACACAGGCAGGAGAAACCGGTCATGTGTTCACAAAGCCTAAAAACGTTAAAGAACTGGAAAGCCCGATTGAGCTGAAGCCGGTCAAAACACTCACAGCCGATTACACATTTAAAGCAGCGGGGCTCTTTACTATTGAATTAAAGTGGGACGCTCAAGAGGATGATCGGGCCGTATACAGAATTTATGTAAACAAGGACGGCGAGGAGACGCTTCTTGATTCGGTTGAAGGGAAGGGAAGCTATGAAATTCCTTATGCCAACTTATTTTCGGGCGCGTCTTATAAAATTGTGCCTTATAATACACAGACAAAAAGAGAAGGGGAAGGAACCGATTACGTTCAGCCAAAATTGTTTTCCTCTTAATGGAATTCGGCGATTTTTTGAACTTTGAGCTACATTTCTATACCATTTGCCTAAAACAAGGTATAGTGTAATAAGTCAAGAAATACGAACGTATGGTTGCCGTATGAAAGGTGGAAATCAGATGAGTAAACGAGAAACGTTTAACGAGACGTTTTTAAAAGCTGCGCGGGGAGAAAAAGCGGATCACACGCCTGTGTGGTATATGAGGCAAGCAGGGCGCTCACAGCCGGAATACCGCAAGCTGAAGGAAAAGTACGGATTGTTTGAGATCACACATCAGCCCGAACTTTGTGCGTATGTCACAAGACTGCCGGTTGAGCAATACGGAGTCGATGCTGCAATCCTTTATAAAGATATCATGACGCCGCTGCCGTCAATCGGTGTGGATGTTGAAATCAAAAACGGGATCGGTCCTGTGATTGATCAGCCAATCCGGTCTCTGGCGGACATTGAAAAACTCGGCCAGATTGATCCGGAACAGGACGTGCCGTACGTGCTTGAGACGATTAAACTGCTTGTCAATGAGCAGCTGAACGTCCCGCTCATCGGTTTCTCAGGTGCGCCTTTTACGCTTGCAAGCTATATGATCGAAGGCGGCCCGTCGAAAAACTACAATAAAACAAAAGCCTTCATGTACAGCATGCCAGATGCATGGAATCTGCTGATGTCCAAGCTTGCCGACATGATCATCGTGTACGTGAAAGCGCAGATTGAGGCAGGCGCAAAAGCGATTCAAATCTTTGATTCGTGGGTCGGCGCATTGAATCAGGCAGATTACAGAACATACATCAAACCCGTGATGAACCGGATCTTTTCAGAGCTCGCAAAGGAGAATGTGCCGCTGATCATGTTTGGCGTTGGCGCAAGCCATCTTGCAGGTGATTGGCATGACCTTCCTCTCGATGTTGTCGGGCTTGACTGGAGACTCGGCATTGATGAAGCCAGATCAAAAGGAATTACTAAAACAGTGCAGGGCAACCTGGACCCGTCCATTTTGCTTGCGCCATGGGAAGTCATTGAGCAGAAAACGAAGGAAATACTTGATCAGGGTATGGAGTCAGACGGCTTCATTTTCAATCTTGGCCATGGGGTATTTCCTGATGTCAGTCCCGAGGTTTTGAAAAAACTGACAGCATTTGTCCATGAATATTCACAAAACAAAAAAATGGGTCAATATTCCTAAGCATATCTTTTGGTATCTTAATGATATCCTGTCAAAATGTTTGTATCAGATCATTAAAGAGGGTGTAAACAGTGAGTAGAAAGAAAATGGGGCTTCTCGTGATGGCGTACGGCACGCCTTATAAGGAAGAAGATATTGAACGTTATTATACACATATCAGAAGAGGCAGAAAGCCTGAACCTGAAATGCTTCAAGATTTGAAAGACAGATACGAAGCGATTGGCGGCATTTCACCGCTTGCCCAAATCACAGAACAGCAGGCGCATAATCTGGAACAGCACTTGAATGAAATTCAGGATGAGATTACGTTTAAAGCGTATATCGGACTGAAGCATATCGAGCCGTTTATTGAAGACGCCGTAGCAGAGATGCATAAGGATGGCATTACAGAAGCAGTCAGCATCGTGCTGGCGCCGCATTTCTCCACGTTCAGCGTTCAGTCCTACAACAAACGCGCCAAAGAAGAGGCTGAAAAACTCGGCGGCTTAACGATTACGTCAGTTGAAAGCTGGTACGATGAACCGAAGTTCGTGACATATTGGGTTGACCGAGTGAAGGAAACATATGCGTCAATGCCTGAGGATGAAAGAGAAAACGCAATGCTCATCGTATCCGCACACAGCCTGCCGGAAAAAATCAAAGAATTTGGAGACCCGTACCCGGACCAGCTTCATGAATCGGCGAAATTAATTGCTGAAGGCGCAGGCGTTTCCGAATATGCTGTCGGCTGGCAAAGTGAAGGGAACACGCCTGATCCTTGGCTCGGACCCGATGTTCAGGATTTAACACGTGATTTATTCGAACAAAAAGGCTATCAAGCATTTGTATATGTTCCTGTTGGGTTTGTCGCGGATCACTTAGAAGTGCTTTATGATAATGATTATGAATGCAAAGTGGTTACTGACGATATCGGCGCAAGCTATTACCGGCCGGAAATGCCAAATGCCAAGCCTGAATTTATTGATGCTTTGGCAACAGTCGTATTAAAAAAATTAGGACGTTAAAGAAGGCGATGAACATGAGTGACGGCAAAAAACATGTAGTCATCATCGGCGGCGGCATTACCGGTTTAGCCGCCGCCTTCTATATGGAAAAAGAAATCAAAGAAAAGAATCTGCCGCTTGAGCTGACACTTGTTGAGGCAAGTCCGAGAGTCGGCGGGAAAATCCAGACTGTCAAGAAAGACGGCTATATCATCGAAAGAGGGCCAGACTCATTTCTGGAACGAAAGAAAAGCGCCCCGCAGCTTGTTAAAGACTTAGGTCTTGAGCATTTGCTTGTCAACAATGCGACCGGGCAATCCTATGTGCTTGTAAACCGCACCCTGCATCCAATGCCGAAGGGCGCTGTAATGGGGATACCGACAAAAATTGCGCCGTTTGTTTCTACGGGTCTGTTTTCCTTGTCCGGGAAGGCGAGAGCTGCTATGGATTTCATCCTGCCTGCAAGCAAAACAAAGGATGATCAGTCATTGGGAGAATTCTTCCGCAGACGTGTCGGAGATGAAGTGGTCGAGAACTTAATCGAGCCGCTACTATCAGGGATCTACGCAGGCGACATTGACAAGCTCAGCCTGATGTCGACATTTCCGCAATTTTATCAGACGGAACAAAAGCATAGAAGCCTGATTCTCGGCATGAAAAAAACAAGGCCTCAAGGCTCAGGCCAGCAGCTGACGGCAAAAAAACAAGGGCAGTTCCAAACTCTGTCAACCGGTTTGCAGACCCTTGTAGAAGAGATCGAAAAGCAGTTAAAGCTGACGAAGGTGTATAAAGGCACAAAAGTGACCAAACTTAGCCATAGCGGCTCTTGCTATTCGCTCGAACTGGATAACGGCGTCACACTTGATGCTGATTCAGTAATTGTGACTGCTCCGCATAAAGCGGCTGCGGGAATGCTTTCTGAGCTTCCTGCCATTTCTCATTTGAAAAATATGCACTCCACATCCGTGGCAAACGTCGCTTTAGGTTTCCCTGAAGGCTCCGTCCAAATGGAGCATGAGGGCACGGGTTTTGTCATTTCAAGAAACAGTGACTTTGCGATCACAGCCTGTACGTGGACGAATAAAAAATGGCCGCACGCAGCGCCGGAAGGCAAAACGCTGCTTCGGGCATATGTCGGAAAAGCCGGAGACGAATCCATTGTCGATCTATCAGATAATGACATTATCAACATTGTGTTAGAAGACTTAAAGAAAGTCATGAACATAAACGGCGAGGCGGAAATGACATGTGTAACCCGATGGCATGAAAGCATGCCGCAGTACCATGTCGGCCATAAGCAGCGTATCAAGGAGCTGCGTGAAGCACTTGCATCTGCGTATCCGGGTGTTTATATGACAGGCGCTTCTTTCGAAGGTGTCGGCATTCCCGACTGCATTGATCAAGGAAAAGCTGCCGTGTCTGACGCGCTTACCTATTTATTCAGCTAAAACCTCCGCTTTATCGCGGAGGTTTTTTTGATGTGCAATGGCAATATTGTGTAAAAAATGATTGAATTGAACAGCAGGTTATGATACATTTGCATATGTACTTAATGACTAAAATGTTCAAACGGTCAGTTTCGAGGTGAATACAATGTCAATAGATCGAAAAAAGCTCATTTTGGAGGCGGCTACAAAGTCTTTCACGCAGTTCGGGTATAAAGCGACGACAATGGATCTTGTCGCAAAACTTGCGAACGTGGGGAAGGGAACCATTTATACTTTTTTCAAAAACAAAGAAGAGCTGTTTGACGAGATTTTCACTACTTTATTAAAGGAAATGAAGCAAAAAGCGGATGAAGCGATGGAGCCGAGCCTTCCGTTCCATGAAAATGTGCACAGAGCGCTGTTTGCCATTCTGGAGTTCAGGAAAACACATCAGCTGACGATTAAAATTTTCCAAGAGAATGCCGAGATTGGTACAATGGCAGTTCAGGAAGTGATCCAGAAAATGGAGCGATCCATCCTGTCTTATATCAAAAGCAAGATTGAAGACGGGATCAAAAGCGGCGCAATCAAGCCGTGCGACCCTGAGCTGACAGCCTTTGTGATGCTGAAGCTTTATATCGCGCTCATTTTTGACTGGGAAAAACAACACCCCCCGCTTGATAAAGAGACAATTGCGGGACTGCTTGAATTGTATGTTGTCAAAGGATTGTCAGCGAACTAGATAATCCTTTCTCTTTGCAAGAAAATGACCATTTTTTATGATGAGTCAGTTTTAGAATGGAGGCATCAGGATGAACACAATACGAAGTCAGTGGAAAGACATCGTAACAAGTAAAAAATTATTGATTCCCATCATCGCCATTTTGTTTGTCCCGCTTATTTACAGCGGCGTATTCTTAAAGGCTTATTGGGACCCGTACGGCACAGTTGACCAGCTGCCTGTCGTTGTCGTCAACCAAGACAAGGGAGCAACGTATGAAGGAGAAAAACTTCAAATCGGTGATGATCTGGTCAAAGAATTAAAGGATAATAACAACTTTGATTGGCATTTTTCCAATGATCTCGACCAATCGTTAAAGGACTTATTGAATCAAAAATATTATTTAGTTGTCGAGATTCCTGAGGATTTTTCTAAGAATGCCAGCACTGTATTAGACAAAAATCCGAAAAAATTGGATCTGAAATACCATACAAATGCAGGTTCTAACTATGTAGGGGCAACGATCGGCGAAAAAGCGATTGATAAACTGAAAGCCTCTGTTTCAAAAGAAGTGACCGAGCAATATACGAAAGTTATTTTTGATAACTTTAAAGATATCGCAAAAGGTTTGAGCGACGCGAGCAGCGGCGCGAAAAAAATTGATGACGGCACAAAGGATGCGAAAAACGGAAGCGCCCAGCTGAAAGAAAATCTGGCGAAGCTGAAGGAAAGCACCGCTACCATCAGTGACAAAACAGCGCAGCTTGCAGATGGAGCGGCTCAGGTGACGAGCGGCATCCAATCACTTGACAGCTCGCTCGGTAAATTCCAGGACAGCAGCAACCAGATTTATGATAAATCTAGTCAGCTTGCAGCAGGATCAGGCGAGCTGACAAGCAAGATGAATGAACTTCTTGCCGGACTTCAAAATGTGCAGAAGGGTACGCCTAATCTTACTAACGGGTTGGATCAGCTCAACAGTAAAGTCCAAGAAGGTTCTGAGAAAGCGGCAAAAGCGGAAAAGATCATTAATGCGCTCGATTTAACGAAGCTTGAAACTGCTGTAAACAATCTGGAAAAGTCAGAAACTGCGATGAAGGAATTCAAAAAACAGCTGACTGACTTTGAAAACAGTTTGAAAAACCGTGATCAGGCATTTAAAAATGTCATCAATTCGAGTGACTTCTTAACAGCGGAGCAAAAAAGCCAGCTGATTAATTCTGTTGAGAAAAAGCTTCCGCAAGTTGATGCGCCTGATTTTGATCAAATATTAAGCCAGCTACCTACAGCTGATCAGCTGCCTGACATCGCAACGATAAAAAGCTCTCTTGAAGACGTGAAAGCGCAGGTGGCGCAGGTGAAAGCCATGCCGGAAGCTACATCTAAGCTTTATAACGGCGCAAAAACAATCCAAGATGCGATTGACAGATTAACTGAGGGAGCTGATAAGATATACAACGGTTCTCAGAAGCTGACAGATGGCCAAACTAAACTGACAGCGGGCATCGGTGAATATAATAAGCAGTTCGCAAAAGCAAAAGCGGGCTCAGAGCAATTGGTGACAGGAAGCAGCCAAGTATCCGGCGGATTGTTTAAGCTGTTAGACGGGTCTAAACAGGTCCAAAGCGGATCATCAAAACTTGCAGACGGATCTGCATCACTTGATACAGGTTTAGGCAAGCTATTGGACGGCACAGGAGAGCTGTCTAGTAAGCTGAAGGATGCGGCTGACCAAACAGGAGATATCGATGCTGATGATCAAACATACGGCATGTTTGCGGATCCGGTTAAAACCAAAGATGATGCCATTCATTCCGTTCCTAACTATGGAACAGGGCTGACACCTTATATCCTGTCAATGGGCTTGTATGTCGGCGGCATCATGCTGACGGTTGTCTTCCCGCTGAAGGAAGCGTCAGGACGTCCGAGAAACGGTTTTGAGTGGTTCTTCAGCAAATTCAATGTCATGATGCTTGTAGGAATCATTCAATCATTGATTGTGGCGACGGTTCTTCTATTGGGAATTGGTCTTGAGGTAGAGAGCACGTGGAGATTTTACGTGTTTACGATCATTACGAGTCTCGCTTTCCTGGCGATAATTCAATTTTTGGCTACAACGATGGGCAACCCGGGGCGATTTATCGCAGTCATTATTTTAGTGCTGCAGCTGGGAGCGAGCGGAGGAACCTTCCCGCTGGAATTGCTTCCGAATTTCTATCAGGTCATCCACGGCGCATTGCCGATGACCTACAGCATTAACGGATTCAGAGCAGTCATTTCAAACGGTGACTTTGGCTACATGTGGCAGATGGCCGGCGTCTTAATCGGCATTGCCCTCGTCATGATTGCACTAAGCATTACTTACTTTACAATGTTAAGCCGGAAGGAAGAAACATCAGAAGAACAGCCGGCTTCATAAAGAAAAAGAACTTGTTTCCTTGGAAACAAGTTCTTTTTTTGTTACATCCCCCATTTAATAAGCAATCCTGTATAGGTTAATCCGCCGCCAAACCCGAAAAGCAAAACGATTTGATCTTTTTTCAGCTTCCCGGCTTTCACTGCGAGATCGAGCGCCAAAACAATTGAAACCGAAGACGTGTTTCCGTAGTGCTCAACACTAGTGAGCGTTTTTTCAATCGGGAACGGTGTTTTTTCACAAATTGACTCGATCATGCGCAAGTTGGCGCTGTGAGGAACAAACCAATCGAGATCATCGGAGCTGAGTCCTGCTTTATGTAAAAGCCGTTCAAATTCGCCAGGGACGGTTCTTGCGGCCCATTTATATACCTCGCGTCCGTTTTGCACCATTTTTCCGGAACCGACAAGCTGCACACCGTTTATTTCATTTCGCAGTCCGGCACGATACAAAATATCGCCGCCGTTCCCGCTTGTTCCTTGTACAGACGCAAGAAATCCCGGCGTCTCTTCATCTCGTTCTACTAACAGCGCACCCGCGGCATCGCCGAACAGTACGCATGTCGTTCGATCGGTATAATCGGTTACCTTTGATAACGTCTCTCCGGCGATGACGAGAATTTTTTGATGAAGGCCAGATGTGATCAATCCATTTGCCAAATGGAGGCCGTATGTCAGCCCGGCGCATGTCGCATTAATATCCAGCGCGCCGGTGCTTTCCCAGCCGAAATATTCCTGTACGCGGCATGCCGTACTCGGAAAGGCGTAATCGGATGTGGTTGTGGCAACGAGGATCATATCGACATCATCAAGCGTTCCTTTATAACGGCTCTTGAGATTCTTCACCGCTTCTATGCATAAATCAGAGGTAAATTGATGTTCATCCGCAATCCGGCGTTCTCTCATTCCTGTGCGCTGAACGATCCATTCATCAGAGGTATCAACGATCTTTTCTAAATCTGCATTGGTTAAACGTCTGCTCGGCGCATAGGTGCCGATAGCTGTAATTTTTGCTTTTGACATATGAATCACTCCTTATGGTCAGATTATAACACTAGATATTAGTATCTGGTACTAAAAAGAAGGTTTTTTTACAAAAAAAGAGAAGTGTAGATAGGAATCTATGAAAAAGAAAAAGGAGGCTGAAAAATGGTCAGTCAAGAAGCAGTAGTCTTTTTGGCATTATCCGGGGCTATTGCGTTTCTGTTGCCAATCGGGCTGATTGTATGGTTTAAGCGAAAGTATGGTGCCTCGCTTAAAGTGTTTTTTATTGGCGCTCTCACGTTTTTTGTCTTCGCTCAGCTGCTGGAAGGCGGCGTTCATGTTTATGTACTGCAAGTGAATGAAATGACGAAAGAAGCGATGCAGCATCCATTATGGTATGGCATTTACGGCTGCTTGATGGCCGGCATTTTTGAGGAGTGCGGAAGGTATTTGATGATGCGATTTTTTATGAAGCGCCATCATACTTGGGCAGATGGTCTGGCTTTCGGGGCAGGCCATGGCGGGCTTGAAGCCATCCTGATTACAGGCTTGTCCTCTATCTCACTTATTGTATACGCATTTGCAATCAATAGCGGGACGTTTGAACAGCTTTTGGTCAATGGCGACGTCAAACAGGCGCTTTTGCCGATACAGGAGCAGCTGCTGCATACTCCTTCGTATGAATGGATGCTGGGCGGAATAGAAAGAATCAGTGCCATTGCCGTCCAGATTGGTCTGTCTCTGCTTGTTTTGTACGCGGTTAAAAACCGCCGGCCGCTGTTTTTGCTGTATTCTATTCTTTTACATGCACTGTTTAATGTCCCGGCGGTTTTATATCAAAGAGGAATCATAGAGCATGCTGCAGCTGTTGAAATCATTGTTGCTCTTATAGCGGCTTTATCAGTTTATTGGATTGTAAAAGCAAAAAGGGTGTTTCAATAAAAGGTCCAAGCAGCAGCAATGCCCGCTTGGAAAAATGTGAATGGAAATATTCATTAAGCATGGGTCATCAGAATATTTCTGATTCAGTCTTTAGCAATGACAGCAAGAATGTCTGTGTTTTTTACAAGAGAAACAATGGTGTTTCTTTTTCTTCTTCTCGCAAGGGTCATGGCATTCTTTCTTTTTCTTGCAATGGTCGTGGAAATCTTTATCGAACCACTCGTCAAAGAACCAAAAATCATCGAACCAATCGTGACAACGACATTTCTGTTCATGTGAATGACGACAGCACATAGAAATCCCTCCTCTTCCCATGCTCTCTACAGCATATGAGAGATTGATAGGAAAAGATTGGACGGGTCCCTCGGGAAAAGAGTATATTTTAAGTAGAAAATAAAAGGAGGAATGCCCTATGACGTCCGTACGTAAAACGATGGAGCTCATTAAAGAACTTGTATCGATCCCAAGCCCGACAGGAAATACATATGAGGTGATCAATTATATTGAAAGCCTTTTAAAAGAATGGAAGGTAGAAACGGTTCGGAACCACAAGGGCGGCTTAATTGCAACGCTTCCAGGACGCGACACATCCCGGCATCGCATGCTGACAGCGCACGTTGACACCCTCGGCGCTATGGTGAAGGAAATTAAAGCGGACGGCCGGCTGAAAATCGACTTAATCGGCGGGTTCCGCTACAACTCGATTGAGGGGGAGTATTGCCAAATTGAAACCGCCTCGGGAAAAATGTACACAGGCACAATCTTAATGCATCAAACGTCTGTGCACGTATACAAAGACGCGGGAAAGGCTGAGCGGAATCAAGAGAATATGGAGATCCGCCTAGATGAACCTGTTCACTGCCGGAAAGATACGGAGGAGCTTGGCATTGGCGTCGGAGACTTTGTGTCGTTTGATCCACGTGTCGAGATCACATCAAGCGGATTTATTAAATCGCGCCATTTGGATGACAAAGCAAGCGTCGCCTTATTGCTCCGCTTAATTCATGAAATTCAAACAGAAGACATTGAGCTGCCGTATACAACCCATTTTCTTATTTCCAATAATGAAGAAATCGGTTACGGCGGGAATTCGAATATTCCTCCTGAAACAGTTGAATATTTGGCGGTTGATATGGGCGCTATCGGTGACGGGCAGGCGACGGATGAATATTCAGTATCAATCTGTGTGAAGGATGCGAGCGGGCCGTATCATTATCAGCTCAGAAAGCATTTAGTTCAATTAGCCGAGAAGCATCATATTGACTATAAGCTTGATATATATCCGTACTACGGGTCTGATGCGTCAGCAGCGATCAAATCCGGGCATGATATTGTGCATGGCCTCATAGGGCCGGGAATTGACGCTTCCCATGCATTTGAACGCACCCATAAATCATCTCTTCGCCATACCGCTAAGCTTCTGTATTACTATGTACAGTCACCAATGGTATAAGGGGGAGGACCAATGAAGATTTATAAGCTGAAAAGCACATTCGGTTGGGAAGGTGATGACGGGTTGGGAGAACAGCTGATTCAGCAGATCCTTGCCGGAGAAAAAAGCGCCACGTGCGCGCCGAAATCATTGTATTCAAAAGATGAATTGAGGGACGTTTA
Source organism: Bacillus sp. PS237 (assembly GCF_037963345.1). NCBI lineage: Bacteria > Bacillati > Bacillota > Bacilli > Caryophanales > Bacillaceae > Bacillus > Bacillus sp. PS237. Next base: position 1,077,442 of record NZ_CP150156.1, read on the forward strand.
TCAAACAGCGGGTCAGCTTGTTACCGTTTATGATAAACATGACAATCCAAGATGCAATATAAAAGTAACAGATGTCTTTGAAACCACCTTTGGTGCGCCTGATATGAGGTTAGTCAAAGGAGAGGGCAATGGAGACCGAATTGAGGAGTTTCAAGAGGATCATCGGATGGCATGGGCGGAACTGATCAAAAGCGGTGAACTGGAGCTGAATGAGGATACTGTTTTGATTACAGAGTTGTTTGTGCTTGTTAAAGATTAAAAAAGCCTGCGGGGCAAGAACCCCGCAGGCTTTTCATTAACCAGAAATGGTTGCGTTTTGTTCTGTTTTCGATTGGGACATAACAGTTTCTGCTTTCGCAGGATTAAACATGCCTTCCCATTTAGACATCACAACGGCAGCAAGCGCGTTACCAGTCAGGTTGACAACTGTACGTGCCATATCCATGATGCGGTCTACGCCGGCAATAAAGGCAAGTCCTTCAGCCGGAACGCCGATGGTGCCAAGCGTTGCAAGCAAGACAACAAAAGAAGTACCAGGTACGGCAGCCATCCCTTTGGATGTCACCATTAAGACGAGCACAAGCGTAATTTGGTGCCAAATCGTCAAATCAATGCCATATACCTGTGCTAAAAAGAGTGCGGCAATAGATTGATAGAGAACGGAACCGTCTAAGTTAAACGTGTAACCGATCGGAATGACAAATGAAACAATGCCTTTTGGACATCCGATTTTCTCCATTTTTTCCATGATACGCGGAAGAACCGTTTCAGAGCTGGACGTACTGAACGCCAGTAAGATTTCGTCCTTCATGTAAGCAAGGAACTTGAAGATGCTGATGCCGGCAATTTTTGCGACAATCCCGAAAATAACAATTAAGAAGAAAGCAAGCGCGACATAAACCAATCCGACGAGCTTTCCGAGAGAGATAAGAGAACCGAGTCCGAATTTAGACACAGTCACTCCGATAAGAGCGAAAACGCCGAATGGCGCCACTTTCATCACAAGGTTTACAACGTGGAACATGGCATGGGATACACCTTCAAAAAAGGCTAATACAGGCTTGCCTCTTTCACCGATCGCGGAAATACCCAATGCAAATAGTACTGTAAAGCAGATGATGGCTAGAAGATCCCCTTCGACCAATGACTGGAAGAAGTTTGTCGGCACAATATGGAGGAACGTTTCCGCCACTGATTTATTACTTTGTTCTTTTTCAGTTTCAACATATTGACTGATGTCCGATTTTTGAGCTTCGTGTATATTAACTCCTGTACCCGGATGGAAGATGTTTGCAAGGGCTAGTCCGAGAATAATGGCAAAAGTCGTGATGATCTCGAAGTACAGAATCGTTCTGAAGCCTAATTTACCGACTTGCTTTCCATTTCCTGCACCGGCTACACCGATGATTAAGCTGGAGACAACAATAGGAATCACTATCATTTTGATTAAGCGTAAAAAGAGATCCCCGATTGGCTGCAGGTAAGTAGGCAATGCTGGGTTGCCATACCAAATGACGCCAACAATGACACCTAGAATAAGTCCAACGAATATTTGTGTGGCTAATCCAAACTTAATTCTTTTCATAGATTACCTCCCAAAAAACAAAGTATCAACATATATCATGAATAGACATATATTTAATCTCACTATTAGATCAAATTATAATAGATAAGAAATCAATTCGTCTATAGTAAATTATATTTCGAAAATAAAGAATATTCAATGACATTATGATAATCACCAGAATTATCTAAAAACAGGTGAGCTTTGACCTAACCTGACTATTATTTCAAAATTAAGAGATATGTGAAAAAATAAGAAAATCCCACGCGTAAGGCGCGGGATTTTCGCTCATTACAAATCGTTTACTTTTATACAGTCATTGCAGATATTACCATAACACTCATGCTGCTCTTCTATCTTTTTTCCGCATTCCGCACACTTTTTCGAAGGCAGGTTTCTAAAAAATTCTGTGATTTTCCCCAGCATAACCAATCCCTCTTTCCCCTTTGTAGTGATTTCATTGTAATATAACAGATTACAAAAATCAATAACTGTTTTGATACAATGTTTAAAACATGCTTTTTTCAAGAAAAATGGGTATATTGAAGGAGGACCAATTTTTTTGAAAAGATAGGAGGACATTATGAAAGTTACAGTTATCGGATGCTATGGCGGTTTTCCGGCCGCAAATGAAGCGACGTCAGGCTATTTGTTTCAGTCAGGTGATTACTCTCTGCTTGTTGATTGCGGCAGTGCCGTATTGTCTAAGCTGTTCGGATATGTGCCGGCGGAAAAGCTGGATGCGGTCGTTCTGTCTCATTATCACCATGACCATATCGCTGATATCGGACCGCTGCAATTTGCCAAGCAAGTCGGTTCGTTTCTCGGCAAAGGAGAGCATACGCTTCCGATTTACGGACATGATGCTGATATAGAACAGTTTCAAAAGCTTACATATAAAACACATACAAAAGGGATCGCCTATCAGCCGGATCAGCCGCTGACTGCCGGTCCGTTTACGATCACCTTTTTAAAAACGATTCACCCGGTGACGTGCTATGCCATGCGGATTACTGACGGCAGCCACACTGTCGTTTATACTGCTGATTCCAGCTATCAGGATTCATTTATACCGTTTTCGAAAGATGCTGATTTATTGATCTCAGAATGCAATTTTTATGCCGATCAAGACGGAACAAGTGCAGGCCATATGAACAGCCTGGAAGCTGGGCGCATTGCAAAAGAAGCCGGAGCGGGAGAACTGCTGCTGACACATTTGCCGCATTTTGGCGTGCATGACAACCTTCGCAAAGAAGCGAAAACCGTTTTTAACGGAGAAGTGAATATTGCGAAATCAGGTTTTGTGTGGGAAGGATAAAGGAGGAGCACCATGTTATTTATAGACAATCAAAATATCAATGATCCGCGGATCAATCTTGCTATCGAGGAGTACTGTGTAAAGCATTTAGACCCTGAACAGCAATATTTGCTCTTTTATGTGAATCAACCGTCTATTATCATTGGGAAAAACCAAAATACAATAGAAGAAATCAATACAAAATATGTTGAGGAAAACGGGATTATCGTCGTCCGCCGTTTATCAGGCGGGGGCGCTGTGTACCATGATCTGGGGAACTTGAACTTCAGCTTTATTACCAAGGATGACGGGGACAGCTTTCATAACTTTAAAAAATTCACTGAGCCAGTGATTCAGGCGTTACATCAGCTTGGGGTTGAAGCCGAATTAAGCGGCCGGAACGACATTGTAGTAGATGGCCGGAAAATATCCGGAAACGCTCAGTTTGCAACGAAAGGCCGTATTTTCAGCCACGGCACCCTCATGTTTGATTCAGCCATTGATCATGTTGTATCAGCATTAAAGGTGAAAAAGGATAAAATTGAATCAAAAGGCATCAAATCGATCAGAAGCCGAGTGGCAAACATCAGTGAGTTTCTCGATGATAAAATGACCACCGAAGAATTCCGCAGCCATTTGCTTCGCCATATTTTTAACACAAACGACGTTGGAAACGTGCCGGAGTATAAGCTGACGGAAAAAGATTGGGAGACCATTCATCAAATTTCGAAAGAGCGCTATCAGAATTGGGATTGGAACTACGGCCGCTCACCAAAATTTAACCTTAATCATTCGAAGCGTTATCCGGTTGGATCGATCGATTTGCACCTGGAAGTCAAGAAAGGCAAAATCGAGGACTGCAAAATCTTCGGAGATTTCTTCGGTGTCGGTGATGTATCTGAAATTGAAAACCTGCTGGTCGGAAAACAATACGAACGCAGCGTCATCGCTGATGTGCTCGAAGGTGTGAATCTCAAGCATTACTTTGGGAACATTACGAAAGAGGATTTCCTTGATCTGATTTACTAAGGCAAAACACATCGTTTGAAAGAGCGGTTGTGTTTTTGAAATAATGGAGGCAGGAGGGATTCACATGAAAGTGTTTTTAATCGGAGCGAACGGACAAATCGGGCAAAGACTCGTCTCTTTATTCCAAGATAATCCTGATCATTCCATCAGAGCGATGGTCAGAAAAGAAGAACAGAAAGCGTCTCTTGAAGCTGCCGGTGCAGAAGCTGTGCTTGCGAATCTGGAGGGCAGCCCGGAAGAAATCGCCGCTGCGGCAAAAGGTTGTGACGCGATCATTTTCACAGCCGGTTCCGGCGGCAGCACAGGCTATGATAAAACGCTGCTGGTGGATCTTGATGGAGCGGCAAAAGCCATTGAAGCTGCGGCCATTGCCGGAATCAAACGGTTTATTATGGTCAGCGCCCTGCAAGCCCATAACCGTGAAAATTGGAATGAGGCACTCAAGCCTTATTATGTGGCCAAGCATTATGCTGATAAAATTCTGGAAGCGAGCGGTTTAACCTATACGATTATCCGTCCGGGAGGCCTTCGCAATGAGCCTGGAACGGGAACTGTTTCAGCAGCGAAGGATCTGGAGCGGGGATTTATTTCCCGTGATGACGTTGCAAAAACGGTCATTGCCTCTTTAGATGAGAAGAATACGGAAAATCGGGCCTTTGATCTGACAGAAGGAGATACGCCGATTGCCGAAGCATTGAAGAAACTATGACAGTACTGACACTCAGGGCTTTTTGCTCTTGAGTGTTTTTTTCTGTTTCTCTATAATGGAGAAGAAAGCTTGGCTTCAATAATGAATGACTATTCATTCACTTAAGGGGTGGGAGAATGAATCTTGTTTCAAAATTGGAAGAAACAGCATCTGAGAAGCCCGACAGCATCGCATGCAGGTTTAAAGATCACATGATGACGTATCAAGAGCTGAATGAATATATTCAGCGATTTGCGGACGGCCTTCAGGAAGCCGGTATGGAGAAAGGGGACCATTTAGCTTTGCTGCTTGGCAATTCGCCTGATTTTATCATCGCGTTTTTTGGCGCTTTAAAAGCTGGGATCGTAGTTGTTCCCATCAATCCGTTGTACACGCCGACAGAAATTGGTTATATGCTGACAAATGGCGATGTAAAGGCAATCGTGGGCGTTAGCCAGCTTTTGCCGCTTTATGAGAGCATGCATGAATCGCTGCCAAAGGTTGAGCTCGTCATTTTATGCCAGACGGGGGAGGCCGAGCCGGAAGCTGCGGACCCAGAGGTCAGGATGAAAATGACAACGTTTGCAAAAATATTGCGGCCGACATCTGCCGCTAAACAAAACCAAGAACCTGTACCTGATGATACCGCGGTTATTTTATATACGTCAGGAACGACTGGAAAACCGAAAGGCGCGATGCTGACACATCAGAATTTGTACAGCAATGCCAACGATGTCGCAGGCTATTTGGGAATGGATGAGAGGGACAATGTGGTCTGCGCTCTTCCCATGTTTCACGTGTTTTGTTTAACCGTCTGTATGAATGCACCGCTGATGAGCGGCGCAACTGTATTGATTGAGCCTCAATTCAGTCCGGCATCTGTTTTTAAGCTTGTTAAGCAGCAGCAGGCGACCATTTTTGCCGGTGTGCCTACAATGTATAACTACTTGTTTCAGCATGAAAACGGAAAGAAAGATGATTTTTCTTCGATCCGGCTGTGCATTTCGGGAGGCGCGTCCATGCCAGTCGCGTTGCTGACGGCGTTTGAAGAAAAATTCGGTGTTACCATTTTGGAAGGCTACGGGCTCTCGGAAGCATCACCCGTCACGTGCTTTAACCCGTTTGACAGGGGCAGAAAGCCGGGCTCCATCGGGACAAGTATCTTACATGTCGAAAACAAGGTCGTAGATCCGCTCGGACGCGAGCTGCCCGCTCACCAGGTCGGCGAATTGATCGTGAAAGGCCCCAATGTGATGAAGGGCTATTATAAAATGCCGATGGAAACAGAGCATGCATTAAAAGACGGGTGGCTTTATACGGGGGACTTGGCAAGACGGGATGAGGACGGCTATTTTTACATTGTTGACCGGAAAAAAGACATGATCATTGTAGGAGGATACAATGTGTATCCGCGGGAGGTGGAGGAGGTGCTGTACAGCCATCCGGACGTCAAGGAGGCGGTTGTCATCGGCGTGCCGGACCCCCAAAGCGGGGAAGCGGTAAAGGGATATGTGGTGCCGAAACGCTCTGGGGTAACAGAGGAGGACATCATGCAGCACTGCGAAAAGCATCTGGCAAAATACAAGCGGCCTGCCGCCATTACGTTTCTTGACGATATTCCGAAAAATGCGACGGGGAAAATGCTCAGACGGGCACTGAGAGATATTTTGCCCCAATAAAATGAAAAAGCGAAGCGGTTAGCTTCGCTTTTTCATTTTCAATCCTTTGCTTCTTTTTTAATAATATTTAGCAGCGCCTTTGTATCATTTTTGCTTAATTTGTAGTATGTGCCATCCTTCAAAAAAACGGCTTGCTGGCTGCCGTCAATCCATAGTCTGAATGAGTCATACCGGTCTTTATGAAACTTGATTGTCCCTTCGTAATCAGGGGCTGATGTTTTTTCTGTCTTCACCTGTTTTCCCTGATTCATAATATCCAGCATATCTTTGACGTGCTGTCTTTTTTCAATCTCGATATCTTCCTGGCCGCTTGAAGACAGTGTGATCAAATCCGCGTCTACCGATTGATACACATCGCCTGATCGGCTGTAAAGATAAAAAAATGCGATAAACACAAGACCGATTACCACGATGGCTGCCACTATTTTTTTCATTTGCATCACTCCAAACATTGTTAGTTTTCCCAGCGATCGGGGTTTCCATGCTTAAAAGGGTGGAAAAGTGCGGAACACAGCTTGGTTCTAAGAATTTGAATTTATGATTACAATAGAAGTAACGGGTTGATGTGAGGAGTGAGGCGTTATGCGCAAGTGGATTGCGGCAGCAGGACTTGCTTACGTGCTGTACGGGCTGTTTTTTTATTGGTATTTTTTCCTGTCGGGTGATTCCGCAATACCGGAAGCCGTGAAAGGGACGCAGGCTGATCCGGCTTCTTTCATGAAGCCGTCTGAGTTGGCAGTGGCCGAGCAGTATTCGAATGTCAAGAATTTTTTATTTTTTATCGGGGTACCACTTGATTGGTTTCTGTTTTTTGTTCTGCTTGTCAGCGGTGTTTCAAAGAAAATCAAGAAATGGATCGAAGCGGCCGTGCCTTTTCGGTTTTTGCAGACCGTTGGTTTTGTGTTTGTGCTTTCGCTGATTACAACATTGGTGACGCTGCCTTTAGATTGGATAGGCTATCAAGTATCGCTTGACTATAACATTTCCACACAGACAACGGCCAGCTGGGCTAAGGATCAGGTTATCAGCTTTTGGATCAGCTTTCCAATCTTTACGCTTTGCGTTCTCGTTTTTTATTGGCTGATCAAAAGGCATGAAAAAAAATGGTGGTTATACGCCTGGCTGTTAACAGTGCCGTTTTCGCTGTTTCTGTTTTTTATTCAGCCGGTCATTATCGATCCTTTATACAATGATTTTTATCCGCTGAAAAACAAAGAGCTTGAAAGCAAAATTTTAGAGCTGGCAGATGAAGCCAATATTCCGGCTGACCATGTATATGAAGTGAACATGTCAGAAAAAACAAATGCGCTGAATGCCTATGTTACAGGAATTGGGGCCAATAAACGGATTGTATTGTGGGATACGACGCTGAACAAACTTGACGATTCAGAAATTCTGTTTATTATGGGCCACGAAATGGGCCATTATGTCATGAAGCACGTTTACATCGGTCTGGCTGGCTATTTGCTCGTGTCGCTCGCCGGATTTTATGTCATTGATAAGCTTTACAAGCGGACGGTTCGCCTAACCCGCAGCATGTTTCATTTAGAAGGGCGGCATGATCTTGCGGCACTTCCGCTGTTATTGCTTTTGTTTTCTGTTTTGAGCTTTGCGGTTACGCCTTTTTCTAATGCTGTCTCGCGTTATCAGGAGAATAAGGCTGACCAGTATGGGATCGAGTTGACAGAGAACAGAGAAGCCGCTGTTAAAACGTTTCAGGATTTGGCCGTGACGGGGCTGAGCCAGGTTGATCCTCCGGTGCTTGTGAAGATTTTCAGAGGCAGCCATCCGTCGATCATGGAACGGATTCAACATGCGGAGAAAGAAGAGAATGCGCCGGAACATCAGGATGCTGACAAATAAAAAGAAGCAGGTATGGAGGAACCTGCTTCTTTTTACTATTATTGTGCAGCTGCTTGTACGTTGATTAACCCTTTTCCATAGTAGAAAGAGTTTCCAAGATATGTTGCAGTGCTTTCTAAACGATCACGGACTTGCGCGTTTGTCCAAGTCGGGTGCTTAGAAAGAATTAACGCTGCTGCTCCGGCAACGTGAGGAGTCGCCATGGACGTTCCGTTATAAGCGCCGTAAGTGCCTCCAGGAAGTGTGCTTTGGATGGACACGCCAGGAGCCATCACATCAAGCTCAGAACCTGCGCTGGAGAATGAAGCTCTTTGGTTGCTGCTGTTTACCGCACCTACTGCAATAGTAGAAGGATATTTTGCAGGGTAGCCGACTGTGCTTGTGCTTCCGGATGAACCTTCGTTTCCGGCTGCGGCAGCAACGACGATACCGCTGGAAACGGCTTTGTCAACGACTGTTTTCAGCGCTGTAGAACCAGTAGGTCCGCCAAGGCTCATGTTGATAACATCCATATTGTTGGAAATGGCCCACTCAATGCCGTTAATAATCCAGCTATATTGGCCGCTTCCTGTTGAATCAAGCACTTTTACTGCATATAATGATGCGCTTGGCGCTACGCCCAGAACACCGATTGAGTTATTAAGAGCGGCAATCGTACCGGCTACATGCGTACCGTGAGAACTGCCGTCCTGGTATGGGTTTGTTTCAGAAGGTACGAAGCTTGCTCCGCCTCTGACGTTTAAGTCAGGATGAGAAGAGTCAATTCCGCTGTCGATAACAGCTACTTTTACGTTAGAGCCTGTGTAGCCTTGAGAGTGAAGAGCCGGCGCTTTAATTTGAGAAATGCCATAAGGAACAGATTGCGCATATTCATGTGCAATATGATCTTCTTCCACATATGCAACGCTCGGATCTTTTTTCAATTCTTTTACAGCTTTTTCATCCAATGTTGCTGCGGCCGCGTTAACATACTTAAATTGCTTTTGAACCTTTCCGCCTTTTTCAGAAATAACATCCTTTTTCTTGGCGGAACTCATGGCACTCATTGTCTGTTTAAATCCGACAATGTATTTCTTTTCTGTACTGCTTTTTCCGGCAGCCTGCGCAGACATGTTGCTGAACGCCATCGTAAAGATTAACGTTAACGCAAACAACAAGCTGATCCACAATTTTTTGCTTCTCACTCTTTACCCTCTCCTTTTAAAAAAATTCAGAGTAGACTTACTTAAAAGACTATTCTGTGAATTTATTGTAATAGATGGAATAATATTTTAGTAGACCCATTTTTTTGAGATGATTTTATCTCTATTTAGGTATATCATCTCTCGCTATTTCCGTAGAGACTCGAAATAACTATTTTCATACAGAAAAGAACGAAAATAGACATGAGTAAATGTTCATTATGCTGAAATGTCATGCTTTTTTAGGTTAAATGCTCCTGAGTCCCGGCAAATTCCTGTCGAAAAAATTCGTTCAAATGACCTGCGTGTGCTTCCGTGAGAACAATGGATATTATCGTGATATTTTTTCAAAGCATGATGATAAAAGTATTCTGAAAAATAAACTTTACAGAAAAGGGATAGAATGAAAAAATTATTGAGAGGGAGGAAGAAATAAGATGAACATTCGCCAAGCAAAGACATCAGATGCGGCCGCCATTGCGCCGCTGTTTAACCAATATCGGGAATTTTATAGACAGGCATCCGATTTGCAAGGGGCAGAGGCTTTTTTGAAAGCTCGTTTGGAAAATCACGAGTCTGTTATTTTGATAGCAGAAGAAAATGGAGAATTCATAGGCTTTACCCAGCTCTATCCAACGTTTTCTTCTGTGTCAATGAAAAGGATATACATATTAAATGACTTATTTGTCGTTCCTCATGCGCGTACAAAGGGAGCCGGCGGCCGGCTGCTTTCTGCCGCAAAGGATTATGCAGGGCAAAACGGGGCAAAATGTTTAACACTTCAGACTGAGCACCACAACCGGAAGGCAAGAAGCTTGTATGAGCAAAACGGCTATGAAGAGGATACCGGATTTGTCCATTATTGTCTCAATGTGCCGGCGAAGTGAAAATGGCGGCTTGATGATTTGGTTTTTTGAACGTTCTTCGGTTACGATATAAATGAAAAGGAGTGTGCCGAATGTCAACGTTATTTCAAGCCTTGCAGGCAGAAAAAAATGCCGATGATGTTTCAGTCCATGTGAAAACCATATCAACAGAGGATTTGCCGAAGGATGGTGTCCTGATTAAAGTTGCTTATTCCGGCATTAATTACAAAGATGGTCTGGCCGGAAAAGCAGGAGGCAATATCGTCAGAGAGTATCCGCTTATTTTAGGCATTGATGCTGCGGGTACGGTCGTCTCTTCCAATGATCCGCGTTTTGCGGAGGGGGATGAGGTGATCGCGACAAGCTATGAGCTCGGTGTCTCACGTGATGGCGGATTAAGTGAATACGCTTCGGTGCCTGGTGACTGGCTGGTGCCTTTGCCACAGAATCTTTCGTTAAAAGAAGCGATGGTGTACGGAACGGCGGGATTTACTGCGGCGTTATCAGTGCATCGGCTTGAACAGAACGGTCTGTCTCCGGAAAAAGGCAGCGTGCTAGTCACAGGAGCAACCGGCGGTGTCGGCGGAATTGCGGTATCGATGCTGAACAAGCGGGGTTATGATGTGGTGGCAAGTACCGGAAACCGGGAGGCGGCTGATTATTTGAAACAGCTTGGTGCAAGCGAAGTAATCAGCAGGGAAGATGTCTATGACGGAACGCTTAAGGCGCTGTCCAAGCAGCAATGGCAGGGAGCGGTTGATCCAGTCGGCGGAAAACAGCTTGCCTCGCTTTTAAGCAAAATTCAATACGGCGGATCTGTCGCAGTGAGCGGCTTAACCGGCGGAGGAGAAGTTCCGGCAACCGTGTATCCTTTTATTCTTCGCGGAGTAAGCCTGCTCGGAATCGATTCAGTATATTGTCCGATGGACGTCAGAGCCGCTGTTTGGGAGCGCATGTCTTCTGATCTCAAGCCTGATCAGCTGCTGACCATCGTGGACAGGGAAGTATCATTGGAAGAAACGCCGGGTGCGTTAAAAGATATTTTGCAAAATCGCATTCAAGGAAGAGTGATTGTGAAGCTTTAACAGGATCAGCTTGCAGAGAATGTTATTTTTCTGCAAGCTTTTTTGTGGACAGGATGATCAGCTGCTGAACTGCTGTGTCGCGAAACAAGATTTTCCTGTAAGCCGAACTTTCTCTTCTCATTTTAAAAATAATTGGTGATAATGATTCTCATTCCGTGTTATACTACTCTTGGACATCTTAACCATAGAAACTACCAACAGGAGAGACTGGAACATATGAAAAAAACACTGATTATTCTTACAGTTTTACTTCTTTCTGTCTTAACGGCTGCTTGCTCGTCTTCAAGCGGCAATCAAAACAGTAAAGAACATAAAGTGGCGGTAACACATGATTTAGGGAAGACAAATGTGCCTGAGCATCCGAAGCGGGTTGTTGTTCTTGAGCTAGGTTTTATTGATACACTGCTTGATCTCGGCATTACGCCTGTCGGGGTTGCCGATGACAACAAAGCGAAGCAGCTGATCAACAAGGATGTGCTGAAGAAAATTGACGGCTACACATCTGTCGGCACTCGCTCACAGCCAAGCATGGAAAAAATCGCTTCATTAAAACCCGATTTAATTATTGCTGACACGACCCGGCATAAGAAGGTGTACGATCAGCTGAAAAAAATAGCGCCGACGATTGCACTTAATAATTTAAATGCTGATTATCAGGATACAATTGACGCTTCGCTTACGATTGCAAAAGCAGTCGGCAAGGAGAAGGAAATGGAGAAAAAGCTGACGGCGCATGAAGAAAAGCTTAGCGAGACAAAGCAGAAAATCAGCGCGAACAGCCAGTCCGTGCTTTTGATCGGAAATACAAATGATACCATTATGGCCAGGGATGAAAACTTCTTTACATCGAGACTTTTAACACAGGTCGGCTACCGATATGCAATCAGTACGTCAGGCAATAGCGATTCAAGCAATGGCGGCGACTCTGTGAATATGAAAATGACACTGGAGCAGCTGCTGAAAACAGATCCGGATGTGATCATCCTGATGACAGGAAAAACAGATGACCTCGACGCCGACGGTAAACGCCCGATCGAAAAGAATGTCCTTTGGAAAAAACTGAAGGCAGTGAAAAACGGGCATGTATACCACGTGGATCGTGCGGTGTGGTCTCTGCGCCGCAGTGTAGACGGGGCGAATGCCATTTTGGACGAGCTTCAAAAAGAGATGCCGGCTGCTAAGAAATAAAAGAAAAGACAGGCAAACGCCTGTCTTTTTCTTATTTGATAAAGCCGGATAAGTGGCTGTTGATATTATAGTCTTTTATCCGCCATTTTTCTTCTGCAAATTCAATGTTGCTGAGGCAGGCGTTGACGAGACGGGTGCTTTGAAGCTCCGGGTCACCGCCGGATATTTCTGTCAGCAGGGCGTGAATTGCCGCACCGTGCGCCACGATCAGCACCTTCTTGTTTGGATACGCCTGATTCACTTTTGCCAAACCGCCCATCAGCCTGTCAGTGAGTTCTTCTAAGGTTTCCATATTCGGATAGATGTTATCTGGATAGCGCTTTGTCCGTTCCTCCAGCGGCATGCCCTCCGCGTCGCCGTAATCGCGTTCCTTAAAATCATCCATCTCGACTATCGGAAGATGCAGATATTCATTAATAATTTCCGCGGTTCTTTTCGCTCTTTTCAGCGGGCTCGTCACAATAATATCCCAAGAAAAGTCCTTTACATATTCTCCGGTTTCTCTTGCTTGGCGTTCACCTGTTGCGTTTAGCGGGATATCGGTTTTGCCTTGGCATTTTTGCTGCAGGTTCCAATCGGTTTCTCCATGTCTTACTAAACAAACGGCTGTCATAAAATCCCCTTCCTGACTTTATTCATATCGCTATTATACTAAATCGAAAGCGTGTGTCCTATGAAAAAGCCTATGCAAGAACTTCAAATAATAAAGCCAGTCCGATTCCGCCGCCGCTTCCGATGGCTGCAACAGCATATTGACAGTCTGGCCGTCTTTTCGCTTCATAAAACAATCTGGTTACCAGAGCTGCACCTGATGCACCGTACGGATGGCCAAGAGCTAAGGCGCCGCCGCGCACATTGATTTTTGAAAAGGGAATGCCGAGTTCTTGCGAGCAGACACAAATTTTGACGGCAAAGGCTTCATTGATTTCAAATAAATCGATATCATCAGGTGTTACATCGTGTGTATGTAAGAGCTGACGAATCGCGACAACCGGTGCCGCGGGCGGAAAGTTGGGGTGAATGCCGCTGACAGCGCTGCCGATAAACCGAAGCACAGGCTTAAGTCCCAGGGCTGCTGCTTTTTCTTCTTCCATTACCAAAAGAGCGGCTGCTCCGTCTGCTATGCCACTGCTGTTGGCTGCTGTGACTGTTCCGGAGCTGGTGTCGAAAACCGGCTTTGCACGGGGAATAATCGCTTCTATTGGCCGCGTTTTCAAAAATGCTTCGTCCGTCTCCAATTCCCCGAGAGCAACAACTTCTTCACGGTAAAATCCTTCATCATGCGCGTTCCTGCTGCGTTGATGGCTGAGAAGCGCGTACTCATCCTGCATGCTTCTGCTGATGGAATAGCGTGCAGCCGTATATTCTGCCGCAATGCCCATGTCTGGATCGCCGATCGCATCTGGAGAAAAGCGAGCCCGTTCTGAAAAAGGGGATTGGCTGCTGCTTTCTGAGCCGCCCGCGATATACATCGTGCCGGCTCCCGCTTGAATAAGGCTGCAGGCATAGCGCACAGCTTCAAGGCCGGAGCCGCACTGTCTGTCAATTGTCATTCCGGGAACCGATAAAGGCAGTCCGGCTTGAAGGGCTGACAGTCTGGCCAGGTTGCCGCCTCTGCCAGTAGCGTTTCCGAGAATGACCTCGTCAACTTGATCCTCTAGCTTTCGGCTGAGACAGCGGATGATGGGAGCCGCCAAATCCTCCGGCAGGAAGGGCTTCAGCAGTCCGTTTTGATTTCCAAAGATCGTTCGTTTTGCATCAACAATAACCGCATTCATTTATACTGTACACTCTCTTCCAGCCATTTTTTCACTCTGGAACGGGCAATTTTTCCGCTGCTCGTTTCCGGCAAGCTGTCTGCAAACACCCATTTTTTCGGAATTTTATAGGAGGCTAATTTCTGTTTACACCAGGCTTTCAGTGTTCTGGCATTAGCGTTTCCAAGAATGACAGCTACAGCGATTTCTCCCCAATACTCGTCGGGAATGCCAACGACAGCCGCGCTTTCAACCTCTGGGCAGGCGAGAAGCACACGTTCAATTTCTTCTGGGAAAATATTTAATCCTCCGTACACGATCATCCCGTTTTCTCTTCCTGATATGTATAGAAAGCCCTCTTCATCAACGTAGCCCATATCATCTACTGTCATCCATTCATCTGGTGTGCTGCCGTTCACATAGCCGGAAAACCTCATCGGGCTTTTGACAAATATTTTTCCGATTTCTCCTGGCTGGCAGCGTTCTCCTCCAGCGTTGCGGATTTCGATCCGGACATTATGAAAAGGGCGGCCCGCTGAATGCGGCTTCCGTTTGCTGTCTTCCGGTGAAGAAAACGTCACAAAACTAAGCTCTGATGTGCCGTAAAAATCGTACAGCTTGAGATGAGGCCATGCAGCGGCAAGCTTCTTCTTGGATTCTGCCGGCCAGTCTGCGCCGGATGAAATGATTTTGACGGGACTGTCGGGAAAACCCTCAATCCTTGCGAGGGCGTCTGTCATCGTCGGTACGGTATAGAGAACACTGATGGATTCACGGCACAGCCATTCCTTCGCTTTGGCAGGAGAAAACTTTTTCAGCAAACAAACGGTTCCTCCGAGAAACAAAGTGCTGACAGCCCCATATAGGAAGTGAGAGGACATTAACGCTCCGGGAATCAGAACCTTATCATCTGATGAAATCGAAAAATCTGTTTCTGTACAGGTAAAGCTCTCCATCCATGAGCGGTGAGATCGCGTAAAGGCCTTCGGTTTTCCTGTCGAGCCCGACGTAAATCCCATATAAAAAGGGTGCTCCGGATCAATGGTAGGCAAGGGATCAGCGGCTGCCTCAGAAATATCTGCCATACAGTTATCCAGCAATACAACAGGTGTCTGGCTATCTGTCAGTTTGTTTTTGAAAAAGGCTAAAGTAACCACAAGATCCGCATTGCTTATGGACAGCCGCTCCTTACATTCAGCCGGGCTCCAGCGTGTGTCGATGGGAATGGCCGTACATCCAGCCGCTGCGGCTCCGGCAAACAGCTGTAAAAACGCGAGACTATTTGGGAGCAGGATCGCCACACGATTCGGCATGCTCGGCTGTGACCGCAGCCAATTTGCGGTTTGAGAGACAAGCCGATCCCAATCATGGTACGTGATTTGCTCCGATTCAGTCTGGATCGCTACACGGCCGGGCGATGTTTCGGCAGTAGATGAATAGGTATGAGTAATTGTCATGTATTGTCATCCTCCTTTTGTAAACATCGTATCAGAAAGAGACAAGGCTTGAGTGATTTTTATCGCTAGAAATGCAGATACAGCCGCTTTTATCAAATCACCAGGCACATATGCAAGGCTCATGAAGGCGGCCTGTGACAAATCAATATGCATGATAAAAGCTTGTACCGGTATACCAAGCAGATAAATAAAGATGATGCCGAATACGATATGAGTGAAAAAGAGACGCAATACTGTCACCTTCCGCAGCCTGTTAGCGGCTAAACTGATCAGCCATGAAGCGAGGGGATAAGCAATCAAAAAGCCTGCGCTCGGTCCGAAAAACACACCAAAACCGCCTCGTCCGCCGGGCAACAGCGGCGCTCCGAAGGCGACGAGCAGCAAAAAGACAAGCTGGCTTAAGAAAGCAGACTTTGGCCTGAGAATGCTGCCTGCCAACATGACACCAAGCGTTTGCAATGTAATCGGAACGGGTGTAAAGGATAAGAAGAGAGGGGGCATAAAGCCGAGCACTGCCATCAGCGCGGTGAAAATCGCAATATGCATCATGTCGATTAATTTCAGCATGTGAAATCCTCCAAAAAGTAATCAAATATGGTTATACAATAAATGCAGGTAATTATTATGTCAACTGATTTTTAATTTAAGTTTACATAATGAACGCAAAAAAACCGGCCGTATGGCAGACCGGTTTTTGATGGTTATTCTTCTGTCAGGATGACAAGCGAATCAACGGAAGCGGCCACATGGGAAACGGCGCGGCTGACTTCCTGAAGCCCTCCAAGAAAGGCTTGCAGATCGACGTCGATTTTGCCTGATTGCTCTTTGCTGATTTTCATGCTGTGGACGATTTCATCGAATAAGCGGTTAATTTGCGTCATTTTTTCTTTACTTTCGCTGACTAGCTCATTCACGTCTTTGATATGCTTGGATACAATGTTGATTTGTGTATTCGTATTGTTCACAAGCTCAGAAACAGTAGAGACGGTTTTTTTCGTATCCTCAGAAAGCTTCCGCACTTCATTTGCCACGACAGCAAAGCCTTTGCCGTGTTCTCCGGCGCGGGCGGATTCAATAGATGCATTGAGCGAGAGAAGGTTTGTTTGTTCAGCTATGCCTGTGACGATGCCGAAGATTTTTTCAATTTGCTGCGCGATTTCATCCAGCTTGACCATTTCTTTTTCGATTTGGACAAGGCTTGTGTCAATTTTGTTCATCTGTTTTTGCTGGACTTCTAGCTCTTTTTTTCCGCCGATCGACTTTTCTTCAACAGTGCTGGATGTTACAGTGCCGGCTTTGGATGCTTGAGAAATGCCTTCAGATTTGTCCACAAGCTCTTGAACTGATCTGCTTGTTTCTGAAAACAGATTGGCAATCGATCCAGAGGTTTCTTGAATTTTCTGATGAAGAAGGTTTTTCTTTTCTTCTTGTTCATCACGGGTCTGGTTGTACTCGCTTTGAAACGCTTCAAGGACAAGCTGCTGTTCTAAGTTCAAGATTTTTGTTGTTGCTTTAATGGCTTTTAGCAGTTCTTGCTGATTTGTAATGGACGCTTCATAAATGTCAATCATTGACAAAAGGAGCTCTTGAAACGCACCCATATACCATTTTGGCAAAAGGCCGATTCTTAAATGGATGGAGGCGATTCGGTTACGCTTTTCAATAAATTCATCATCGATAACGCCTGCAAACATTTCCTGAATATGCCGTTTTAACGTTTGTTTTAAGCGGTCAACTGAGCTGTGATCATTAATGATATCCATCAATGAGCTTTCATGGTCAAGGTTTTTATAAAACGCATCGACGATATTTACGATATTTTCTTGAATGAGTGGCTGAAGCTGCTCTAACACATAAAGCTCAGCATCTCCCAACCTGACCATTTTGAGCTGTTTTTTGACATCTGCATGTTTGTTTGTGAGCTGAATGCGGTTTTTTTGTTGTCCGTTTGAATCTGAAAAGTAAGCTGTTTCTTGTTTTCTGTCTTTTTTAAATAACAATACAATGATCCCCCTTGGGAAAAATATAATTTTTACTTTTTGGCTTTTTAAGCCTTTTTCTTTTTTATCGGCCAAGGGAAACATGAATGAAGCTGCAGATGAAAAATATTTGAAAAAACGTTCATTAAAATGAACGGTTTAATCGAGATCTATTTGTTTTAATGGTTTAATGGCCGGACCCTCTACAACTTCGCCAGATGGCTTAAAGCGTGATCCGTGGCACGGACAATCCCACGTATGCTCACTGTCGTTCCACTCGACCTCGCAGCCTAAATGGGTACAAGTCGTATCAACGAGATGGAGGCAGCCTGTCTCATCACGAAATGCTCCCGCTCGCCTGCCGTTTATGGTGACGGCTTTCCCTTCTCCTGGCGAAATGTCTTCAAATTGGACATCAGGCTTTTCAAGCTTTCCTTTTATCAAATGCTTGGCGACATCTGCATTGTAGGAAATCACTTTCTGCAACCCGGGATTCAGATGGAAACGGGACGGCGTGAAAATGCTTTCGTATGGGTTTTCTTTTTTCTCCACAAGGTCTGACAATAAAGTGGCTGCGACTGCTGAGGACGTCATGCCCCATTTTTTGAACCCGGTCGCTACTAGAATATTGTCCTCATTTTCCGACATCGGCCCGATAAACGGGATTTTGTCGATCGTCACTAGATCTTGGGTGGACCAATAATATGGAATGCTTTCGATGCCGATGGTGCTTTCGGCCAGTTGTCTCAGTGTTTCATAATGTGTAGACATGGCTTTTCCCTGGCCTGTTTTATGGCTTACTCCGCTGAAGAGAATCAGCTTTTCACCGTTTACAACCGTATAGCGGAGCGCCACTGACGGCTGATCGATACTCAAATACATGCCCTCGGGATACTCGATCTTCGGCTTGATGGCAAGGACATAAGATCTGTCGGAGTACATTCTCGCAGCATATAATCCGCCTCCGTCATAAAAAGGGAAGTGGGAACAGCATATGATAAAGCGGCTCTTAATGGCGTGCCGGCTTTTTGTTACCACTTCGGGCCTTTCGCCTTTTTTGATATCAAGCGCAACGGTCTCTTCATAAATTCGGCCGCCTTTTTGAACAATTTGCTCCAGAAGCGCTTTTAAGTATTGAAGCGGATGAAATTGAGCTTGATTCTTCATGACAAGCGCCAGCTTAGAACCTAAGGGAATTGGAAGATCCTTGATAAGGTCTCTTTCAATTCCGAGCTTTGTGTATGCCTCATGCTCGGTGTGGATTTTTTGAACAGCGTTTTCATTTGCCGTATAAAGATATGCGTCTTGCTCGATCCATTCACAATCAATTTGATGTTCATCCACAATGCCTTTTATGTAATCAATTGCGTTTTGGTTTGCTTCATAATAAAGCCTCGCATGGTTTAATCCGAAATGGCGGATAAATTCGTCGTATATCATGTCATGCTGTGCGGTAACTTTAGCAGTTGTATGCGCAGTGGTTCCGTTAAGAACCTGATTTGCTTCAATCAAAACGACACGGAAGCCTCTCTTCGTAAGTTCATATGCCGTTGTGATTCCCGTAATCCCGCCTCCGATAATGGTGACGTCACATTCAGTGTCCTCTTGAAGCGCAGGAAAAGAAGGCAGGTCAGTTGATGTTTTCCAGTATGTTTCAGGTGCTTCCTTTGCAAAATGTTGATTAGCCAAGCCGTTATACCTCCAATCAGATTTATTCTTAATTTTTCCATATTCTATCTTTTCATACATAGGAAGCAGGCATTGTTCATAACATAATAAGGTTGAAAAGGAGTGATTTCATTGGCGAATCAAAAAAAGAAAACATTACCGCCTCAGCACCAGAACCAGCAGCCTGGTTTTGAATATCTGATGGACCCGCGTCCGGTTTTTGATAAGCCGAAGAAAGCGAAAAAATTAGAGGGCAAAACCGCTATTATTACTGGAGGAGACAGCGGGATTGGACGCGCTGTCTCGGTGTTATTCGCAAAAGAAGGGGCTAATGTGGTCATTGTGTATTTGAATGAACATCAGGACGCCGAGGAAACAAAGCAGTATGTAGAAAAGGAAGGGGTAAAATGCCTGCTGATTGCAGGAGATGTCGGGGATGAAGCGTTTTGCAATGATGTGGTCGGGCAGGCAAGCCAAGTGTTTCCATCCATTGATATATTGGTTAACAATGCAGCTGAGCAGCATGTCCAGCCCAGCATTGAAAAAATCACCAGCCACCAGCTGATCAGAACCTTCCAAACAAACATTTTTTCCATGTTTTACTTAACAAAGGCAGTGCTGCCTCATTTAAAAAAAGGGAGCTCTATTATTAATACCGCTTCAATTACCGCCTATAAAGGCAATAAAACGCTGATCGATTATTCAGCGACAAAAGGCGCGATCGTTACGTTTACAAGGTCCCTTTCCCAGTCGCTTGTTCAGCAGGGCATACGGGTCAATGCAGTGGCACCGGGTCCCATTTGGACACCGCTTATCCCGGCCAGCTTTGCCGCAAAAGACGTGGAAGTGTTTGGTTCAGACGTGCCGATGGAACGCCCGGGGCAGCCGGTCGAAGTGGCGCCAAGCTATCTATACCTTGCCAGCGACGATTCCACATACGTCACAGGGCAGACGATTCACGTCAATGGCGGAACAATTGTGAACGGATAATAAAAAGCCAATCCTTGAAGGATTGGCTTATTCGCTCTGCTTGAGCGCTGCATATTCTTTAGAGAGCGTAAGAAACGCATCTTTATCTTTTTCGTCCAAGGCTTTGTTAATTTGGTCCGTCAGCATGGCAAGCCGACGGTTATACAAGGATTCATCGAGCACCATTTGAATGTAAATATCCGTCATTGTGACATCGAATTCTTTTGTTTTTTGCGTGTTGCGGGACTTCATGAGCTCAGTGTACGATTTTTTCTCTTTCATAAAGAATCCCCCCAATGCCTTTTTTATAGTATATGGATAACGGTCGAAAAAATCAATAAATTTTTATAATTTTTAGACAACTAATACTTGGCAATCTATCGACATATCCTGCAAAATGCCGTAAACCGGCAAGTCTTATGAAAGTAAAATCGGTTTATTACTAGTCATTTAGTACCATTAAATATCATTAAAAGATGATTTTATCTTAAATGTTAAAAAAACCTGTCGTTTTACAAAAACAGATGATAGATTATTAGTATAAATTTTGCAGAAAAAGGATGGAGGCCATAATATGAGTCAGAAAACAGACGCACCTTTAGAATCGTATGAAGTGAACGGCGCAACAATTGCCGTGCTGCCAGAAGAAATAGACGGCAAAATCTGTTCCAAAATTATTGAAAAAGATTGCGTGTTTTATGTAAACATGAAGCCGCTGCAAATTGTCGACAGAAGCTGCCGATTTTTTGGATCAAGCTATGCGGGAAGAAAAGCAGGAACTTATGAAGTGACAAAAATTTCACACAAGCCGCCGATCATGGTGGACCCTTCGAACCAAATCTTTTTATTCCCTACACTTTCTTCGACAAGACCCCAATGCGGCTGGATTTCCCATGTGCATGTAAAAGAATTCAAAGCGACTGAATTCGACGATACGGAAGTGACGTTTTCCAATGGGAAAACGATGGAGCTGCCGATCTCTTATAATTCGTTCGAGAACCAGGTATACCGAACAGCGTGGCTCAGAACCAAATTCCAAGACAGAATCGACCACCGCGTGCCGAAAAGACAGGAATTTATGCTGTACCCGAAAGAAGAGCGGACGAAGATGATTTATGATTTTATTTTGCGTGAGCTCGGGGAACGGTATTAGAAAAATAGGAAGGAGCTGACCGAACAGGGCAGCTCCTTTCATAAAGCTATGCCGTCGGAATTCCTCCGGTGATGCCATATACCTGAGATGTCACATAGCTTGAATTCTCTGAAGCTAGAAATACATAAACATCGGCCAATTCCACTGGCTGCCCAGCGCGATTTAATGGAGCTGGCGGCGTGCCTTGTCCGAATTTCGGGATGTTTTCCGTCGGCTGTCCGCCGGAAATTTGCAGCGGTGTCCAAATTGGTCCGGGCGCAACTGAATTTACTCTGATGCCTTTGGAAGCAAGCTGTTTTCCCAGTCCGACGGTAAAGCCGATAATGGCGTTTTTCGTTGCTGCGTAATCTAACAGCATCGGGCTTGGATTATAGCCTTCAACTGAGGTAGTTGTGATAATTGAAGCTCCCTCCGGCAAATACGGAAGCGCCGCTTTTACAACCCAGTAAAGGGAAAAGACGTTCACTTCAAATGTTTTATAGATTTGTTCAGTAGGCAGATCTTCGATGTTTTCGACCGCTTGCTGTTTGCCTGCAACGAGCGCTAGCACATCAAGTCCGCCGAGTTCGTGATGCGACTGTTTGACTAGATCTTGGCAAAAGGATTCGTCGCTCAAGTCTCCGGGGATCAGCACTGCTTTTCGGCCTTCTGCTTCAATCAGCTCTTTTACCTCTTCAGCATCTGGCTGTTCCTCGGGCAAGTAGTTAATAGCCACATCGGCACCTTCTCTGGCGTAAGCAATTGCGGCAGCGCGGCCGATACCGGAATCGCCGCCCGTGACAAGCGCTTTTCGACCCGTTAGTTTACCTGATCCTTTGTAGCTTTTTTCTCCGCAATCAGGGACAGGCTTCATGTTCTTTTGCAGGCCTGGCGGTTCTTGATATTGTTCGGGAAATTCATCATGAAAAAATGCTTTTATAGGATTCGTAAGATTTGAATCAGACATCAGCAACGCTCCTTTTCTGTTTGGTGTACATTCGTATGTGTACCCCTGAGCATAAGCAGAAAAACATGTTTTGGCAGTTTGAATAGTGAAGGAAAAAGAAAACAAGAAAAAACAAAGCCTTCTTCCATATTTATCTTGTCAAATAAGACTATATGAATTATGATAAATTCGAGCTATAAATCAACTAAATATTGGGTGTTGGGAGAGTGAATCGTCATGAAAAAAGCGGCGGCGGTTTTGCTGTCACTCGGTCTCGTTTTCGGTTTTTCATACGGAGCTGGCCATGTGGCGGAAGCCAAAACAAAGGTGAAGGTCTATAAGAACTGCAAGGAGCTAAACAAAGTATACAAAGGCGGAGTGGCCCGCACATCGAAGGTGAAAAACAAAGGCGGAAAAACGAAGTACAAGCCTTACGTTTCTAAGGCACTTTACGATGCCAATAAAAACAAAGACCGCGATAAAGATCTTATCGCCTGTGAACGGTAAATAAGAAAAAGCAATCTGGTGTCCAGATTGCTTTTTTTATGCTTAGGCCGCCTGATCGGCCGCAGCGCTTTTCGCCTTCCTTGTCATAAGGCTGACTGCCATCATGACCGTGATATTCAAAAGCAGGGCGACGATGCCGACATTCAAGTCTTTTGCGGCTTGCGGCAGAGCCGGAAATAAAGTGCCGATCGTCGTTTCCGTCATTGTAATATAAGTAACTGCTCCGACACCTGCAATAATGCCGGCGAAAGCTCCTTGCTTTGTCACCATATTATGCTTGAGCAGGCTGAACAAAAGGGCGGGGAATAGCTGTGTGACAAGGCTGTAGCCCATCAAAAGCAGCGTAACGATGGTATTCCCGCCTTTGAAGGTAAAATACACCGAAATCAGCGCAATCACCGGCACTAAAAACTTAGCAAGCGCCGATACTTGCTGTTCTGTCGTGCGGGGCGCGATTACCTTGTACACATTTTTTGCAAACAGTGTGGAGGCGGACATTAAGATCATAGACCCTGGCACAAGTGCTGTCAGCAGTCCGGCAGCACCGATAATTCCGACAAACCAAGGGTCAAATGCTTGCAGAGACAGTCTCAAAAGCGACAAATCCCCGTCTGCGCCATTCAGATCTGGAACTTGCAGGATAGCCGCAAAGCCGACGAAAAGGACGAAGAGCAGGACCAGCTGGTACAAAGGCATGATGATGGCGTTTTTACGAAACACTTTTGGGTTTTCGGCTGAATACGAAGCGGAAAACGTGTGAGGCCACATGTAAAAACCAAGCGCTGTCAAGAGTACGGTTGAACTGAACCAGGCCACACTTTGTCCCGATTCGGGGAGCGTAAGAAAGCCAGGCTTTGCCGTTTCAATCTGCTGAAACATGTCTTGAAATCCGCCGTAGTAATGAATTGGCAAATACACACCTAAAAACAGAACGACAACCAGAATCATGATGTCCTTCACAACCGATATCCAGGCAGACCCGTGAATGCCTGAAACCATAACATAAACCGTGATGGAAACAGCGCCGATCCAGATGGCAGCGGTCGGGGTGATTTTGCCGTACGAGGTTTCCGATACAATCAGCCCGAGGCCTTTCAGCTGCAGTACAAGATAGGGAATGAGTGCGGCGATGCCGACCAGTGAAACGAGAATGCCAAGCAGCGGACTGTTGTATTTTTTTGTGAAAAAATCAGACTGCGACATCAGTTTATGCTGTTTCGCGTACGTCCAAACTGCTGGAAGAAGCCAGTAAGAAAGGATGTAGGCCAGACATCCGTAGGCGATGATATAAAAGGCTGGACCGCCTTTTCCGTAGGCCCAGCCGCTGCCGCCGAGAAACGTAAAAGTAGTATAAATTTCGCCTGCCATCAAAAGGAAGACGAAAACAGTTCCGAAGCCGCGCCCTCCGACCGTCCACTGCTCCAGGTTCATGTCTTTTCCTTTTTGGGCGCGTATACCGAGAAAAATACTCAAGAGCAGGACACCGAAGATGATGATGAGAGCTGCATTCATTCTGCTTCCTCCTTTTTATTTTCCTTGTCGAGGACATACACAATCGCCATCAGCGCAGAGGTCAAAAGAGCCCACATCACAATATAGGCAAGAATAAACGGCATGCCGAACACATAGGGGGTCACCTTATTTGCAAAAGGGATGCCGAGTAAGATTCCGATAAAGGGTAAAGCGGCAAGAACGTGAATCAGTTTCATAGAATCCTCCTTCTATTTAGGATTGAGGTGTACAAGCCTAAGCGTACTGAAAATGATGTCGCAGATATCGCAGCACATGTCATTTTTTGGAGTGAAAGGCTGTGGTTCGAATTATAAATAAATTTATTTTGTTTGTATAGTGTGAATTGTCTGAAATTAATGCTCTGAATCGCCCGAAGAGGGAACGGGCAGTATGATTCAAAAGGCTCAGAGTCTGTCTGGGGCAAATAGATAGTATGTTAATAATTCGCTGACCTGCTCACGGATTCGCGGATTAAAATAGCGATGGTTTTCTTCATAACCGTCGATGACAAATGTATAGAGTGTAAAGGCCTCATCGCGTTCCGTCTCGCGGATTGCAATTTTTCTTTTCCTCAGTTCTTTTCTGACCTCCATCAAATCCTTTTGTGCTATTTTTAATGATTCGCTGATAAGCTGTTTATAAGGATGCTTCAATTTTAATGTGCTTTCTTCAATTCCGGCGAGATCACGGTTAAAAATCGTAATGGCCATGGGCAAAAAGAGAGCCCGTTCAATTAAATCGTATATTTCCTCCTGCAGATTTGGCATATTGACTCCTTCTTTCTAAGGGAACGTTTGTTCTATTTGTATTCTATATCGGCTGGTGAAATGTTTCAAGACAGAAAAAATCACCAAAACTTTTTAGTTTTCTGCTGATAATGTGTAGAATAAGGATAGACAAACCCGGTAAGGAGTATAAATGTTGGAGCATTTTTTATCCTATTTGACACAAGAACATTTAACTGAATTATTTCAAAGCTATAGGGCTTTCGGTCCGCTCATTGCTGTGCTGCTGCCTTTAATTGAAGCATTTCTCCCGTTTTTGCCGCTGATCGTGTTTGTGGTGGCGAATACGAACTCGTTTGGCTTGTGGGAAGGATTCATCCTATCCTGGGCGGGATCAACTGCTGGTTCCATTCTCGTCTTTTTGATTGTCCGTCAATACGGACAGAGAAAATTGCTTGGATTTATCCGCAGTCATCCGTCTGTCAGAAAGCTGATGTTATGGGTGGAAAGACACGGCTTCGGTCCCATGTTTCTTCTGCTTTGTTTTCCATTTACACCGTCAGCCGCGGTGAATGTTGTTGCCGGTTTGTCAAGGATCGGAACGCGGCCGTTTATTTTGGCGGCAGCCTCGGGGAAGCTTGTCATGATTTTTATGATCAGCTTCATCGGATATGATCTGCACGCGCTGATTACACAGCCGATTCGAACGGTCATCGCCGTATTGGTGATCACTGTCTTATGGTATGTCGGCAAAAAGGTGGAGCGGTATCTGCATGTAAGAGCCAGTCAGCGTGAGCATGATGGAGGGAGACAGTAACATGAAAAAACGGTTTTGGTTTCTTGCCGGTGTAGTGTCCGTTGTTCTCGCCATTCAGGTTAAAAATGCTGTCTTTATTGATTACAAGGTAGAAGGCGTCAGTATGAACCCGACCTTCCAGGAAGGAAACGAATTGTTGGTCAATAAATTTTCGCATCGATTTAAAACCATCCATCGTTTTGACATCGTCCTTTTTAAAGGCCCTGATCATAAAGTGCTGATTAAACGGGTAATCGGCTTGCCCGGTGAAACGATCAAATATAAAGATGATCAGCTGTATGTGAACGGAAAGCAGGTTGCTGAGCCATTTTTGAAGCATTTGAAATCTGTTTCTGCCGGCAGCCATGTAACGGGTGATTTTTCTTTGAAAGATGTGACGGGAACAAGCAAGGTGCCGAAAGGAAAATATTTTGTCGTTGGAGATAATCGCATATACAGCTTCGACAGCCGGCATTTTGGTCCGATAAGAGAAAAAAATATTGTCGGTGTGATTTCTGATGCCGAATAAAAAGACGCTAATTGAAGAGGCGTCTTTTTGTATGCCGTTTGGAAAAATGTGTTGAAGAAAAATTTGTAAGGAGCTATAATCAAAATTGTTACCTGTGTAACAAAATTTATATATTTTTTTGACTGGAGGGCCGTTTTTATTGGTTTTTGTTCGTTTTTCATGAAACAAAAGGAGTGGTGAATGATGATGAAATATGAAGCAGTGATTATAGGAGGAGGGCCGGTTGGATTTATGCTGGCTTCTGAGCTTGCAATAGCCGGAGTGGGAACATGTGTGATTGAACGGCTTGAAAAACCTGTTCCGCATTCCAAGGCGTTGACGCTGCACCCCCGAACGCTGGAGCTTCTTGAGATGAGAGGGATTTTAGAGCGGTTCGTATCCAAGGGAAGCAAGATACCTACCGGACATTTTTCAATGCTGGATACCCGTCTGGATTTTTCAGGCTTGGATACGAGCTGTCCTTACACGCTTTTGCTCCCGCAGTCCAAAACAGAAAAGCTTCTTGAAGATCATGCACGAAGCCTGGGAACAGAGGTGTTTCGGGGTGCCGAGGCGCTGGCGGTTACGCAAAACGGGGAAGCGGTCCAAACAATTTTTAAGGATCGGGACGGCAGTGTACGGACGATCACAAGCAAGTTTGCCGTTGGGGCAGATGGCGCCGGGAGTACCGTCCGGAAACAGGCGAAAATTGAGTTTCCGGGAACAGACAGCACTGTCACCGCTGCGCTTGGGGATGTGGTGCTCCTTTCTCCGCCGCCGTCAGGTGTGCTGTCCCTTTGCACAAAAGAGGGCGGTGTTATGATTGTTCCGTTATCTCCAGACCGATACCGTGTCGTTGTGATCAGCCCTTATCGCACACAAACGCCGAAAGATGTGCCTGTGACTGAGGAAGAGCTGAAAGCTGACCTCCTGCGAATTTGCGGAACTGACTTCGGTTTAACCGACCCTTCGTGGATGTCGCGGTTTGGGAACGCCGCGCGCCAAGCGAAACGGTATCGGGACGGCAGAATCTTTCTTGCGGGTGATGCCGCGCATATTCATTTTCCGGCGGGCGGGCAAGGACTGAATGTCGGCCTTCAGGATGCAATGAACCTCGGGTGGAAACTGGCGGCGGCCATCAAAGGCTCTGCGCCTTCTTGGCTTTTGGACAGCTACCATGATGAGCGGCATCCGGCAGCGGAAGGGCTCCTCAGAAACACGGAGGCACAGACAAAGCTGATCGATTTCACTCAAGCAGGCCTCCATTTGCGAAGCATGATGTCGGAGCTGCTGGCCTTCCCTGATGTGAATCGATATGTAGCGGGGCAAATTTCTGCGCTCGATGTCAGATATGAAGCTGATCGTACCATGCCGCCGAATCGTTTGAACGGGGCAAGGCTCCCTGACATGAAGCTGATTCTTTCCGACGGCAATTCGGAACGGCTGTACAGCTTTCTCCAAAACGGGACATTCGTTTTGCTGTCATTGAGGCAGGAAGCTGATGATCATATCGAAGTAAAAGGCTTACGTACGGTAACCGCCTCGCTTGCAGAACCGAATGAAAAGTTGCGGAATGTGCATACCATATTGATTCGTCCCGATGGACATGTAGCCTGGGCGGTGGATGCATCAGCGCCCGATTGTTCCGAGGTGATTCAAAAAGGGATCAGCCGCTGGTTTTCCGTCACCAGCCGAGTATAATTCAATTCGATTGTTTCATCTGTAACAAAACGGTATGATAGAAGAAACAATCGAATGAAAAAGGATGGAAAACCCGATGAACACAGATCATACGAAACGCAATCTTTTTGAATTGTATGCGGAGCTCATTCATCAGCAGGAGAAATGGGAGGGGCTTATTAAAGCCTTTTTATCTGACGAATTGAGGAAGCTGGATGTAGAGCACGGGAGTAAATCTCAATTGACGATGACAGAAATTCATGTTCTATCCTGTGTCGGGGACAATGAACCAATTAATGTCACGTCGATAGCAGAAAAAATGAATACGACAAAAGCGACTGTATCACGCATCAGCACAAAATTGCTCGGCGCAGGCTTCCTTCACAGAACACAGCTCAGCGATAATAAAAAGGAGGTCTACTTCCGATTGACGCCTGCTGGAAAAAAGCTGCACAGTTTGCACAAATATTATCATCAGAAGGCTGAACAGCGTTTTCTGTCATTTTTTGACCGCTATACCGAGGAAGAGATTCTTTTTGCGGAACGGCTGTTTCGGGATCTGGTGACAAAATGGTATCCGTCGTCAGAAGAAATTGAAGGGGGGCTTCCTAGCATTTTTAAATAAAAAACACGCACTGCGGTGCGTGTTTTTCGCTTTGTTTCTATCTTTTTCAAGGCTGTAACGTAAATCAGATTTCCTCTTGAAGAATGAAATTCAAGATGTTCAGGAATTTGCACTGCTTATACGATATGTCTATTAGTATCTTTATTTTATACGTTTTCTACTGTGTTTTTGATGCTTTGTTTTCAAGTGAAATAGGGTCTTCTGTTTTAGTTCTCCTAATCTTTACAGAAATACCTACTAGAATGACCGCCATAGTTGTAAATATTCCCATGGTTAATAAGATCGTATCCTGGTTTAAACTCCATCCAATTAAGAAAGAGATGATCGCTCCTCCGAAACTTGCCGAGGCAATAAATAAACTTGTAACTTCGTCAACGTACTTCTGAATAATGATTGATGCTAGTGTTAAAGCAATGGGAAATATCCCCGCTATACTTAGGCCAATCAAAAATGTACCACTCAATTGAAGTATTGGGTTACTTATATAAGAGAAGGCAATCAACAAAACAATTAAACAACTACAGCTAAAAAGAAGGTATTTGGAAAAATCAAGCCTTCTACTTACGAAACCAATCAATATTCTTCCTATGATGATCCCTACCCAGAAAAAGGAGACACTTATAAGACTAATTTGTTCATTGTCTTGGTTTATCATGATTGAAGGTAAAAAGTTGGCAAAATTTGTTTCAATTCCAGCATATAGGAAAGCGAAAAATACAAAAAAGCCTAATTGCTTTGATTTTTTTCTATCTCCTATAAAGTATTGAAATGCTCCTCCATCTGGAAAGGTCACTTGTTGGTTAGCATTCTTAGCGTACTCTCGGTTCTTAGACAAGAAAATTAACCACCCTACGAATAGGACGAATAAAAAGGTGAATATACAGTAATATGGTAAAAACCAGTTATTGATATCTATGAAGGAATTAATTAATAATGGGAAAGATAAAGCGCCTAATCCAAAGAGAACTTCCAGCTTACTCATTTTTTCTGCATTACTTTCGAAATTAGCAATAACAAATGAACCAACTGTCGTTTCTAATGTGCCTGCTCCATATCCTAAGAGAAAAGCCATTACAATAATATAATACCAATCCTTGGTTAGAAAAAAGATACTTAACGCTACAAGCATTATTGTCAAAGCTAAAGTAAGTGTCCTAAAATGACTGTATTTCTTAATCATTAAAGGTGCGATTAATACTCCGCTTAGAAATCCGGTAAACTGGAAGAAGATTATGACCGAAATATCATCTGTTGTCTTGTTAAAAGCCTCTAATAAAAATGGTGTCAAACTCCCTGTTGATATATGGATAATACCTACTGTAAAAAAGAAAGCATATCCAAATAAATATGTCCCTCTTAACATTCATTACACCCCTATATGAAAAAGCAGGAAAGTAAATTCCTGCTTTTTTAGTAACTTCTCTCTTTGAAATACTAGTTGACTGCTGAAACAGACATGGGTTGAGAGTTGCTGTCTTTCTCAAAGAACATTTCTAATACTTCCTGAGATCTAAAACCATCACTAAAAGAAGGGATCTCAACCCAATCATTCTGAGTTGATGCAATCCAATTGATTAACTCGCTTCTAAAAGAATCAGCCCATCCATAAAACTCGTTTGGCGGATCGTTTAATAGGCTTTGCGGTACTGGGCAGTCTACCACGTTCAAGCCATCTATGAGCTTGTAAACGTGAGGATTACCTGTGTGGTATTTAAACTCTTTTTTGTGTCCAACTACCTCAATGCTAAAACCACAGTCTTCAGGTACAGAACACTTTGATGTGATGATATTTACAAATACCTTGTTCTTCAGCTGGCCATAAATTTCTGCATAGTCATCTACAAGTACCTGTTTATCCTCTTTTGTTTTTACATTTGTGTTCATCTTTGCCCTTACTGATTCTGTGATGAAATCACTCTCGAACAAATACCATACCATGTCAATAAGGTGAATACCCAGATCCCCCAATGATCCACTCGTCTTCTTACTATTAGCGTCATCTCTCCAAGTAAACTTCTTACGTCTAAGTGCACTATTTTTCTTGAAGTGTACTTTTATGGACAGTATGTTACCTAGTTCATTATTGATAATTAAGCTTTTTAAGATATTTACGTAAGATAAATATCTATAATTAAATCCCATACTGGCTCTTACGCTCAACCTTTCAGCAGTATCTTTCATTATGCTTGCTTCTTCAAGAGAAATAGCCATAGGCTTTTCACATAATACATGCTTATGTTTTCCTAATGCTTGCAAAGCATGTTCTTTATGGCAAAAGTTTGGTGATGCTACAATTAAACCTTCTGAGGCATCAATTAGTTCATCTACGTTTTCAAATGACTTCCCGCCGAAAGTTTTCACAAAGCTTTCCGCATTTTGTTGATTTATGTCATATACCCCTACTAACTCTGCATTTTTTATTGTAGATAAAGCAGTTGCATGCGCTCTTGCAATACCACCTGCACCTATGATGCCTATCTTCTTCATTTTTATTTCCTCCTCATGATCCAATTAATTTTTTTAAGGTATTAGTAATTCCTTTTGAGTACTCACTATCAGTTATAAGGTTGTGCAAGTTTTTGGCTTCCTGTGTTGCATTTTTTAGCAGATATCCATTCCCTACTGTCTGTAACATACGAACATCATTTCCACTATCCCCAAATGCGATAGCTCTTTCGGTATTTAGGTTGTATTTCTCTAACATAAACGTTACAATTTCATTCTTTCCTGTCCCTATGGGGATAAAATCTACATCATAGCTGTCTTCTGGATCGCCTGCTAAGGGATTACACCGATTTATATTTACTGAAACGCCGTATTCTTCGCAGATTTTTTCAATAGCTAATAGGTTTTTCTTGTCGTTTATTTCATCTTGTTCCTGATAGTAGAAGTTATGCTTATACCGTGACTTTCCTAATTGGGTTTGAGGATTCAAAAGAATGTTATGATTTTCATGCAGCTGTTTCACAAGTTTTTCAACCTTTTCTTTACTAAACCCTTCATTTATGCGACTGTTCCACTTGTTATCTTGCTGACCGAAGTTATGCTCTGAAAAGTACGTAATTTCAGTTCCAAGATCACTAGCTATAAAATGCGGAAAATATCTAAATTTTCCTCGTCCCATTTTATCGAGAATAGATTCTATACTGCTCCCAGTAACCCATCCGATTATTAGCTCCCCATCTTTACTTTTTTGTTCTAGATAGTCTTCGAGTTCATAGATGTCTTGTTGCTTTTGTTCGTCGATTGTATGCGGAAAATACGTTTCATCAAAATCACAAAAAACAATATATTGAGGATGTTCAACCGTGGATAACGTTTTATACTCCGATTTCTTGCTTAATAACATGAAACAGTCCCTCCATTACTCTGTCTTGTTCTTCTAAAGTAAATGACGGATATAAAGGCAAATGCAGTACCTGACTATGAGCCTTTTCCGTATGAACCAATTGGAGTCCTGCATACTTGTCCTGTACTAAAGGAGTTTTTTGCATATGAGAAAGTATTGGATAATATACATCTGTTTGAACACCAAAATCTTCATTTAATTTAGTCATGATATCTGCCCTATCTTCTGTTCTTACCTTAATAGGAAACAGATGCCATACATGATCTTCACTTAATTCTGGTAATTCAATATAGCCTTTATTCTGCAACTCTGCTAATTGGGTAATGTATCTATCCGCCAAGAACAATCTTTTGAAGTTGTTTAATGAAAGGTACTTCATTCTCTCTAAACCAATTGCTGCCTGTAAATTGTCCATTTTTGAATTAAATCCAAAATTGATGACTTTCTTATTTTTTACATTTACTTCAAAACCGTGATAACTAAATTGAATGCATTTTTTAGCGAGTTCTTCATTATCAGTTGCTATTGCCCCAGCCTTGCCACATACACCAAAATTCTTATAGGGATTAAAACTTAATGTAGTGATGTCTGCATACTTTCCTAAGTCTGTCAGTCCAATTCCTTGGCAGGCATCTTCAATTACTTTTAATTTATAACGATTTGCGATTTGACGGATATGCTGCATGTCTGAATGTTTTCCGTATAAATGCACAGGTAGAATAAACTTTGTATAAGGAGTTATTGCTTCTTCAATTTTGTCAGGATCGATGCAGAATGTTTGTGGGTTAATATCTACATAGATAGGAACGCCTCCCGAAGCTAACACAGCATTTTCAGTAGCTGAAAAGCTATTAGCCGGCATGATAACTTCATCCCCTGGGTTTAACCCTAAAGCCAATAAACCTATCATAATAGCATCGGTTCCACTGCTGGTTGCAATTACATACCTTTTATGTAAATATGTAGATAAAACTTTTTCGAATTGCTCTAAATAGGGACCACTCGTAAATTTTCCAGTTGGCAAAACTTCAGTTAATGTATTTAAGATATCTTCCACTTCATCATTGGTTATTAATCTGTCTACAGGCAAAAAAGGGACTTTACTGATTTCACGATTTTTTTGATAGTTGAAAAGGTCATGTTCAATATCTATCTTTTCTTTTAATACTTGTTTCCACCGCTCGTTTACAATACTGTCTTCAATAACAAGTTCTTTTCCTTGTACGTCACCTTTTAAGTGTTTTAATAGTGACATGTTTTCTTTGCTTTTACCTGAAATCTTAACCTGTTTTTGCATGAACAGTACCTCCAATGATTTTATAATCTAAAAATTTATTACAAATTTATCCTAGTTTCTGAAATCGGTAACATGTCAACAACTTTTTTAAGGAAGGGAAAATATGCCTACAATTGATGAAATAGCAAAATTATGCAATGTGTCTAAAACCACAGTGTCAAGAGTATTGAATAATCATCCTTATGTGTCGAAAGAAAAAAGAGATATGATCTTAAAGGCTATTAACGAACTTGACTACACTCCCAATTATTTAGCTCGGAATTTTAGGAGAAATAAGACACAAACGATAGCTTTATCGGTTCCGAGTATCGACCATCCATTTTTTGCTCAATTAATAAAAGGGGTCTCTCATGAAGCACTGTTTAAGAATTACAAGGTAATTGTATTTCAGACCTTTTATGACAAACAGACGGAGCTAGAATTACTAGAGTTATTGAAGCATAAAGAAGTGGATGGCATTATTCTTGGGACTTTAGAAAATGAATGGGATCAGATATCCCCTTTCTTAAAGTATGGTCCTATCTTATTATGTAATGAATATCATCACTCAGCGGACATCACGATAATTGGGTATGATGAATTTGAAGCCGCATACATGGGGGTAGTACATTTAATTGAAAGAGGGCATAAAAAAATTGGGTTTTGTTTTGATACTCCATATAGCGAAGCTCAATGTCAGAGGAAAGAGGGTTATTTGAAAGCTTTACAAGATTACAATTTACATCATAGAAGCGAATGGATATTCGGCGAAATGTTTAATATCGAGGATGGCTTTCGTGTTTTTCATAAGATAAAGGATCTAAAGGACAGACCCTCAGCAATATTTACAGGAAATGATCAAGTCGCCGCAGGGATTATTAAACAGGCGATGAAAAATGGCTTTAAAGTTCCAGAAGACTTAGCTGTAATTGGTTTTGACAACCAATTGATTTGCCAAGTCGTTACTCCGACCATAACAACAATTGATATCCCCGTAATAGAATTAGGCCAACAGGCTGTGTTGAAAATCATCGAGTCCATTTCGGGTAATGCCTCTTTAAACAGAAGAATTATTAAACTGCCAACAAAGCTTATTATAAGAGAATCAACGTAACGATAGATTTCCCTTTAACATTTTATATCTTTATATAAGAAAAAGAGGTTATTCATTTTAACCTCTTTTTCAATCGTAAGTCGTCAATTATTTCTTTCATTTCACCCTCTGGCAGCACTCACTTCAAATCTGATCCATTAACAACGAAATATCCGCTTATATTTCCTCATCTCGATGGTTTGCGAATTAAAAGTTCTTGAACCCTTTTTTCAACTAGGCACTACTGCCGCTGATTGAGCTCTTTTTGTCTTTTTTTTCACCATGAAGATGGTGAAGCAGGCGATAAAACGGCGGCAGCAGGGCAATAACCAGAATGACGCGAATGACCTGAACCGCAACGACAAAGGTGGAATCAGCATGTAAGGTAACTGACGTCGTCGCCATCTCTGCAATCCCGCCGGGCGCAAATGCCAGAACAGAAGTGATGAGCGAAATTCCTGTCAGCTCGGAAACGATCACGGCGCTCAAAAACATTGCTGCGATTAAACCGACGGACGAGACAAACCCGACGATGATAATACGGGTGACGCCGGCAAACATGCTTTTGTACATCTTAGAGCCGATCGTTGCCCCGAGAAATACTTGTGATACATGGTTAGCTTGTGACAACCACCATGCCGTCATGTCGTGCCCTGTCACCGCAGCTCCGCCAACATGTACAATTGCTACACCGAGCATGCTGCCGAGCAGCCATGGAGCTGGAAATTTTAAAAATTTCGCAGCTTTGCAAGCTCCCCAGGCAGCGAGAATAAGAATGACGGTCCACAAAACGGGAGCGAGCCTAAAATCTGTCGTTGCAGAAGAAATCGTCTCTGCTGCGGCACTTGCGGTACGATCTTGTTTTGTATAGATCAGAATGACTAAAAACGGAATGGAAAGCACCACGAGCAGCACACGCATCATTTGAACGAGGCTGACTATAGCGGTATTGGCGCCTACTTCCTGTGCGATGCTCGGCATGGCGGAAAGTCCGCCGGGAGCGGTGCCGACAAAGCTAGTCATCATATCCGTTTTGCTGAAACGCCAAAGCACATATCCTGACAGCATGGCCAGCAGGATAGACAATATCAGCATAACGCCGACTGAAAACCAATGGTCTTTGAGAACAGAGAGAACGGATAAATTCAGCTTTTGGCCCAATTCGATGCCGAGGATCATCTGCCCGAGGGCGAGCCATCGTCGGTTAATTCCTTTTTGGTCTGGTGCCATCATCAGCCATGCCGGCCGTATCATGGCGAGGCAGCAGGCGACAATCAGTGTTCCGATCATCCATCCAATTGATATTCCGGTTAATGAAAGAATAAACCCCCCGGCTGCACTGATTGCGATAAACCATAGATCTTTGAGGAGATTTTCGTCTTTCTTCAATGTAAAACCCTTCTTCCTTTTTCACGTAACACTCCAATTGTTCACGTAGTGAATGTATTTATTACTATAGTATATTTTTGTTGATAAAGAAATTATGAATTATTTTCTATAAGCGATTCACTTTTCTTATGACCTTGTGTTCGAGCTTTTCTATTGTGTAAGTCAGAGATAAACCCGCTGTCAGCAGACACACGGCAAGAGCGTAAAAAATCACTTCTCCGCCAAATGATGTCAGGATCAGCCCGCCTGCCAGCGGTCCGATTGAGCGGGATATATCCCAATGCAGACCATAGACAGCATAAAACCGGCCCAGCAAATGAGGCGGCGCCAATTTCGATATGAAGGTCTGGATGTGGGTTAGCCCGATGCTTTCACCAACCGTCATCACCGCTGCCGTCACTAAAAGCATTGTCAGAGAGGTTGAGCATGCAAAGCCGGCTGCCGCAAGGGAGTAGCAAATATAAGTAATGAAGAGGATCGTTTTCATTGAAAGCTTTTCGGTCCCTTTGACAAGAGGTACTTGGAGAACACAGCTGAATAAAGCTTTTGCTGCTGAATAGATGGTCAGCATGGACAGATAATCAGAAAACATGTTTTTGCTGAACAGCCTGTATGTTGTTTCTGTTTGTGCATATAACATGCTGATGGGGAGAGAAAGCAGCAAAAGAAGCAGGACAGGCCTGTATATTGTAAAGCTCGCGGACATTTTCGGGGTAACAGCTGGGTGTAGCGGCTTTGTCTCAGGCAGTTTCAGTGCAGCGATCAGAAAGTAGATAAACAATGCTGCAGCATCTAATGCGAATATCCACACGGGGTTATGATTGTACAGCAGCATCCCCACTAGCGGTCCTGCCGTCAGACCCGTCGAATAGATCGCATTGATGACCGCAAACACTTCCGAACGTCTGCTTTCCGGCGTGCTTTCAGCGATTTGGGCGCGGGAAGCGGGAATGTACAACGATCTTCCGATGCCATTCATGACATAGAGAATAGCGAAAACATACGCATGCTCAGCAAATACAAACCCTGTCATTGCCGCTGATTGAAGAAGCAATGCGGTCAAAATCGCTGTGCGCCGCCCAAGCCGATCCGTCACCCGTCCTGCAGCGAGCGTCAGGAAAATATCAGCAAATGGCTGAAGGCTGATGATCAGCATTGGCATCATGATACTGCCGTTTAATTGTTCATGCAGATACAGCACCATAAAAGGTCCCATCATTGCACCTGTCAGGCTTGTCAGCAATTCGCCGAAAAAGCGGAGCCGAACGGGAGCGGTATATCTCGATTTTATAGAGTGAAAACTGGTCAACATGTGATCGCCGCCTTTCGCTGTTTGATATAGTAGTAGTGTATAGAAGGGGCGGCGGCCCAAAAAGTGAAGAAAAGAAGAGATAAAAGTTCCCCTTTTGTCGGGAGGTGCGGGGATTGAAGCTGATAGAGCACTACGTGGCGCTTGTAAAAACAGGCTGCGCCGAGTATGGGCAAATGAACGAAATGACGCTCACTGAGATTGCCGACTGTTTATTTTGTACAGAAAGAAATGCAAAGCTCATTTTACATAAGCTGGAGAACAGCAATTGGATTATCCGGGAAAGCGGGGCGGGGCGCGGCCGCAAATCTAAAATCGCGTTTCTTCGGAGGCCTGAGGAACTGCTTCTTCAAACTGCAAAGGAATATACCATGTCAGGAAAGCTTAAAAAGGCAAAGGAGCTGCTTCAGCAGTATCAGTCCGCGTTTCCAGGGCTTCAAAACGAATATAACATGTGGCTATCAGAGGTATTCGGATTTGTGACGGAGACAGGCGAGAATGGGGCGAAGGATGTCCTGCGGCTGTTCATCACGCCTGAATCTGTCAGCAGTTTGGATCCATGCCAAATATTTTTGCGGTCTGAGGGCCATTTCGTCAAACAGATATTTGATACACTCTTCACGTTTGATTCGGATATGCAGGAGCCGAAGCCTCATTTGGTTCATGGATGGGAAGAGGTCGGAAAAAAACAATGGAGATTTTTTCTTCGAAAAGGTGTGTTATTTCATAATGGACAGCCGCTGACATCGCGGGACGTTGCGTTTACATTTCAGCGCTTTTTGGAACTGGCTGACAACCCGTATAAATGGCTTCTGCACGGAGTGAAACAAGTCTTAGAAAAGGGCCCTTATTGTGTGGAGCTCATACTCGATAAGCCGAATGCGCTTTTGCCGTATGCTCTTTGTGATGAACGGCTGTCCATACTGCCGGCAGAACAGGGCGGCGGGAAAAATGGAACAGGGCCTTTTCAGATGAATCAGCAACATAGCGGGATGCTTGTGCTTGAAGCCAATGAGCGCTACTTCAAGGGACGCCCCTATTTGGATCGCGTTGAGTTTGTGTTTTCTGAGCAAGCCGGAGAGATGAACGGTTTTACCATTCAAGAAAAACAAACATGTCCTGAGCAGCAAACTGTCTTTGATGAGCGGCATGTTCAGTATTTGTCGCTTAATCTGAAAAAGAAGGGGCCTCTTCAGCACCGAAGCTTTAGAAAAGCGCTCCGGCTGCTGATTTCCTCTGAACGGCTCGTTCGTGAAGCGGGAGGGCACCGAAGAATTCCGGTTACGTCCTTTTTGCATCCGAGTCCTTTTGAGTGGGAGGGCGTTTCGCCATCTGAATTGTTGAAAAAAAGCGGATACGAGGGCGAAACAATCGTGCTTTATACCTTTTCGGAAACGGATCATCGTGAGGACGCCGAATGGATTCAAAATATTTGCGCCCAGCACGGTATCAGGCTTACACTTCAATTCTGTGATGCTGCTGATCTGCGACGGCCGGAAATCGTGCAGATGGCGGATATCATTCATGACAGTGCGACGTTTTATCAAGACAGCGAGTTTGGTTTTCTGCATTTGCTGCTGTCGGAGAACAGTTTCTTGTATCAGCATCTATCTGAAAAGCTGACACAGATTTGCTCAGGAATGACAGAGCGGATGTTTTCCATGCCTGACCGCTGTTCGAGAATCAACATCCTGCGTGACATTGACCGGCAGATGATACAGGAGCTGAACGCGATCCCGCTGTATCAAAATGTGCTCCAGGTGACATCAAGTAAAAATGTAAAAGGCCTGGTGCTTGATGAAGAGGGATGGATTGATTTGTACTCCGTATGGCTGTCCAAATAAAAAGAGGGTTCTTTTTTGAACCCTCTTTTTTACGCTGCCATGCTGCGGCATTGTTCAGCACAGGTGAAGCAGGCTTTCGCACATGCTTGGCAATGATCATGATCGTGCTTTCCGCATTCAGTGCCGCATGCTTCACAAATATCGGCGCAAAGTGCACAAATTTCTTTCATAAACGGGCTGTCCGTTTGCATGGCTTTGACCGCCAGCGCGCAAATATCCGCGCATTCCCTGTCAAGCCGGATGCATCCGCTGAGATGATGCTGCACGCTTTCTTCCAAGCATTTAGTGAAACAATGATTGCAAGCCTTCATGCAATCGATGCAAGCCTCAATACAAGCCTCAGAATATTGCTCCATGGTTGATTCCCCCTGTATGACAGTATATGGTTTTATGTTTCACGGCTGCATTTGAAAAAAACAGGGGAGTGTGTTTTTAGCTAAGGGGATATGTACATATACCCTGAATGGGTATATCTAACGTTCCATCAGATAGTATAGGAACCAGACAGCGTGATTTTGTTCATCACGTGCTGCGCGCGTAAAGACGCCTTTCGCTTTTAAGTTTGACGTTTCCTCGGCCGCACGCAAGTAAAAGTCGACGGTTTCTTGTTCATCTTTAAAAGCGGCGTCCAGTCCTCTTGTGAAATTGTCCGGGCATTCTTCCGTTTGTTTCGGCATGATGTGTTTGCCGGTAATTGAACCATACAGTGTGGAAAATTCACGGAGGTGGCGAATCTCGTCACGCCTGATTTCTTCAATCTGTTTTCTGACCTCATCGCTGTGGGCGAGTTCGGCAAGCTTGCGGTAGCATTGAATAGCACTGAATTCTCCGTTGATGGCCTTCTGCAAATTCCGAATCAAAACAGGATCTTCCCGGTATGGCACCGGATAGGGATAGTAGCTGTAATGCAAGGGGATTCAACTCCATTCTTAGGAATTGGGCTTCTGTAAAAGTATATGTTGGGCAGGGAGAGATGTGCGGAGATAATCAGCTTTTTATATGTGAAAAGGCCGTTTTTACCAATAGATCAGATTGGTCATTTTCGTCAACATTCGATAAAATATAGAGAGATAAAAAGAGAGGGGTCTTCTAATTTGGGAGCAGAGTTTTTAGTAGGCAGGTCCGGGAGTGGAAAAACGAAGCTGATCATCAACAGCATTCAGGATGAATTGCGCCGGGCTCCATTCGGGAAGCCGATCATTTTTCTAGTCCCGGATCAAATGACGTTTTTAATGGAATACGAGCTTGCTAAAACGCCAGATATGGGCGGGATGATACGCGCTCAAGTGTTCAGTTTTTCACGATTGGCCTGGCGCGTCCTCCAGCATACGGGAGGAATGAGCAGGCCGTTTCTGACGAGCACCGGCGTACAAATGCTCCTGCGGAAGCTCATTGAGGAGCATAAACAGGAGTTCAAAGTCTATCAAAAAGCGAGTGACAAAAGCGGGTTTACCGCACAGGTTGAGCGGATGCTGACAGAGTTTAAGCGCTATTGTCTGGAACCGGAGGATATCCGCCGGATGGCGGAAAGCGGAACGGCTTCCGAGTATCGCGGAGAACGTGTTTTATCTGAAAAGCTCCATGACTTATCAATTCTGTATCAGCAAATGGAAAAAAGCCTCGCAGATCAATATCTTCACTCTGAGGATTATTTGACATTGCTGGCAGAGCATATCCCGCTTGCGGAAGATATAAAAGGCGCCCATATCTATGTGGATGGCTTTTATCAGTTTACCCCGCAGGAATTCAGGGTGTTGGAGCAGCTTATGGTTCATGCGGAGCATATCACGTTTTCGCTCACAGCGGACAAGCCGTCATATGAGCGGGAGCCGCATGAACTGGAATTGTTCAGAATGACGGGGAAAACCTATTACCGCCTGCATCAGAAGGCGAAGGAACTGAATTTGGACATTACGTATAAAGAGCTGAGCGGGACTGAGCGGCATACAAAGACGCCGGAATTGGCGCATCTAGAGGCACAGTATGAAGCGCGTCCGGCCATTCCATACGCAGAAAAACAAGAAGCCCTTACTGTGATGCAGGCCGCAAACAGACGAGCTGAGCTGGAAGGCATTGCTCGGGAAATTCACGCCCTAGTCAGAGAGAAGGGATATCGCTATAAGGATGTAGCAATTCTTGCGCGCCAGCCGGAAGACTACAAGGATATGGTGAAGGAAGTTTTCGCAGATTACGAGATTCCTTATTTCATTGACGGAAAAGCATCTATGCTGAACCATCCGTTAATTGAATTTATCCGGTCGAGCCTTGATGTTCTGAAAGGGAATTGGCGTTATGAAGCGGTGTTTCGCTGCGTGAAAACCGAACTGCTATTCCCGCTCAATGAACCGAAGGCCAAAGTGAGAGAACAGGTCGATCAGCTCGAAAATTACTGTATCGCCTATGGTATTAAAGGCGACCGCTGGACAAAGGGCGATCGGTTCCAATACAGGCGTTTTGTGTCATTGGATGATGATTTTGCGCAGACTGATCAGGAAATCGAAATGGAAAACATGTTGAATGACACCCGCGATTGGATTGTTCCGCCGCTTTTTCAGCTTCAAAAACGCATGAAAAAAGCGAAGACGGTTCAAGAGAAGGCGGAGGCGCTCTATCGTTATTTAGAAGAGACGGATGTGCCGCTGAAGCTGGATCAGGAAAGGCAGCGTGCTGAGGATGACGGCAGAATCATTGAAGCGCAGCAGCATCAGCAGGCGTGGGACGCAGTCATTCAGCTGCTTGAGGAGTTTGTTGAAATGATGGGAGATGATGAGATTTCTCTTGATTTGTTTCAGCAAATGATAGAAGCCGGCGCGGAGTCGCTTACATTTTCTCTAATTCCGCCTGCGCTTGACCAGGTGTTTGTCGGCAATATGGATTTGTCCAGAATGTATGGCACCTCCTGCACCTTTGTGCTCGGGGCAAACGACGGCGTTCTGCCGGCACGCCCTGATGAAAACGGGGTCCTGTCGGATGATGACCGGGAATGGCTGAAAACGATTGGGGTTGAGCTATCCTCAGGCGGACGAGAGCGTTTGCTTGATGAGCACTTCCTCATCTACATGGCGTTTTCAAGTCCGTCTGACCGGCTTTACGTATCGTATCCGATTGCTGATGCGGAAGGAAAAACGCTTTTGCCGTCGATGATCGTTAAGCGGCTGGAAGAACTGTTTCCGCATCATAAGGAGCGCCTGTTAACAAATGAACCTGAACAGGTCAGCGATGAGGAACAGCTGATGTATGTTGTGAATAAAAGCGTGGCACAGTCCTTTACCGCGAGCCAGCTCAGGTTATGGACTCGGGAATACGACATCAGCGACGTCTGGTGGAGCACGTACAATGTGCTGATGAGTGAGCAGGACAGGCTGCAATCGAAAAAGCTGTTCTCAAGCCTGTTTTTCCGGAATGAAGTGAAGCAGCTTGAACGCAGCGTGTCGAGACAGCTCTATGGTGAACGTATTCAGGGCAGTGTATCGAGAATGGAAACCTTTAACGCATGCCCGTTTTCCCATTTTGCGTCACACGGGCTGCATTTGAAGGAACGGCAATTCTTCAAGCTTGAAGCACCGGATATCGGCCAGCTGTTTCATTCCAGCTTAAAGCTGATTTCGGACAGGCTGCGTGAGCAAAAGCTGGATTGGCGCGATTTAACGAAGGAGCAGTGCGAGCTGTTTTCCTATGATGCGGTAGAGCGGCTGGCACCGAAACTGCAAAAGGAAATTCTGCTCAGCTCAAACCGGCATTATTATGTGAAGGAAAAACTGCAAAAAATTGTGACACGTGTGTCCGGCATTTTAAGCGAGCATGCGAAAGCGAGCGGATTCGTACCGATCGGGCTTGAACTGGGCTTTGGAGGAAAAGGGCCGCTTCCGCCGCTGACCTTTCAACTGAAAAACGGCTGTACGATGGAACTCGTCGGGCGAATTGACCGTGTTGATAAGGCTGAAAGCTCAAAAGGCCTGCTCCTCAGGATTGTCGATTATAAATCAAGCGACAAAGGCCTTGACTTAGCGGAAGTATATTACGGATTGGCACTGCAAATGCTGACGTACCTTGATTTATCGATTACACATTCAGCTGACTGGCTCGGGATGAGGGCGACGCCTGCCGGAGTGCTGTATTTCCATATTCATGACCCGATGATTCAATCTAATCTCCCGCTTGGGCTTGACGAGATTGAACAGGAGATCTTTAAGAAATTTAAAATGAAGGGCTTGCTCCTCGGTGATCAGGAAGTGGTTCGCCTCATGGATACAACCCTTCAAGAGGGACGTTCAAATATCATAAACGCCGGCTTGAAAAAAGACGGCTCTCTCAGATCAGACTCAGCAGCAGTCGGTGAAAAGGAATTTGATCTTTTGACAAAGCATGTGCGCCGCACCTTCCAAGAAGCGGGCGAACAAATCACCGACGGGCGCGTATCCATTGAGCCGTACAAAATGAAGAACAAGACGCCGTGCACATACTGTGCGTTCAAATCAGTATGCCAATTTGATGAATCACTGGAAGAAAACGAGTATCGCCCATTAAAGGCTGAAAAGGACAAGACAATACTTGAGTGGATAAAAAAGGAGGCGGATGGCAATGAACATTCCTAAACCGGCAGACAGCACATGGACAGATGACCAATGGAATGCCATTGTTTCAACCGGCCAGGATATTCTTGTGGCAGCGGCTGCGGGCTCTGGTAAAACCGCTGTGCTCGTTGAACGAATGATTCGGAAAATCACCGCGGAGGAAAACCCAATAGATGTAGACCGTCTTCTCGTTGTGACATTTACAAACGCCTCAGCGGCAGAGATGAAGCACCGAATCGCAGAAGCCTTGGAAAAAGAGCTTGTACAGCGCCCCGGCTCGCTGCATATTAGACGCCAGCTGTCTCTTTTAAACCGGGCCAGCATTTCGACGCTCCATTCCTTTTGCCTGCAAGTGCTGAAGAAATATTACTACTTGATCGATCTTGATCCGGGCTTTCGGATAGCTGATCAGACGGAAGGCGAGCTGATCGGGGATGAAGTGCTTGACGAGCTGTTTGAAGACGAATACGCAAAGGGCGAAAAGGCGTTTTTTGAGCTTGTTGACCGCTATACGACAGACCGGCATGATCTGGATCTGCAATTTCTCGTTAAACAGGTGTACGAGTATTCCCGATCCCATCCCAACCCGGAGGCGTGGCTGGAAAGCTTTGTTCATTTGTATGATGTATCAGAAAAGAGCGCCATCGAGGAGCTGCCGTTTTATCAATATGTCA
Organism: Bacillus sp. PS237; assembly: GCF_037963345.1. NCBI lineage: Bacteria > Bacillati > Bacillota > Bacilli > Caryophanales > Bacillaceae > Bacillus > Bacillus sp. PS237. The sequence continues at coordinate 1,121,651 of NZ_CP150156.1, forward strand.
AAGAAGATATTGCAATGGTGCTTAACGGGGCGAAGGAAAAGCTCTTGCGCGCGCTTGAGCTGACGAAAGCGCCGGGCGGCCCGGCGCCGCGTGCTGACAATTTTCTTGATGATCTTGCTCAGATTGATGAACTGATTCAGCATCAGGACGATTTCAGTGAACTATATAAGCGGGTGCCCGCCGTCTCTTTTAAGCGTGCCAAAGCAGTAAAAGGGGATGAGTTCGATCCAGCGCTCCTTGATGAGGCGACAGATTTGAGGAACGGCGCAAAAAAACTGCTTGAAAAGCTCAAAACCGACTACTTCACGCGAAGTCCTGAACAGCACTTGAAAAGCCTAGCCGAGATGAAGCCTGTCATTGAAACGCTCGTACAGCTTGTCATCAGCTATGGAAAACGATTCGAAGCTGCGAAACAGGAAAAATCAATCATCGATTTTTCGGATTTGGAGCATTACTGTTTAGCGATTTTGACAGCTGAGAATGACAAAGGTGAACGTGAGCCGAGCGAGGCTGCAAGGTTTTATCAGGAACAGTTTCATGAGGTGCTCGTTGACGAATATCAGGATACCAACCTCGTGCAGGAATCGATTCTGCAGCTCGTCACAAGCGGTCCGGAGGAGACTGGTAACCTGTTTATGGTAGGAGATGTCAAACAGTCGATTTATCGATTCAGGCTTGCGGAGCCGCTTCTTTTCCTCTCTAAATACAAACGGTTTACAGAGAGCGGAGAAGGCACGGGGCGGAAAATCGATTTAAATAAAAATTTCCGAAGCCGGGCTGATATTTTAGACAGCACAAACTTTTTATTTAAACAGCTGATGGGCGGCAAAATCGGTGAGGTCGATTATGACGAGCAGGCTGAGCTGAAGCTTGGTGCAGCGTATCCGGACAATGACGAGACGGAAACAGAGCTGCTGCTGATCGACAACGCAGAAGATACGGATGCAAGCGAGGAAGCAGAAGAGCTTGAAACGGTGCAGTTTGAGGCAAAAGCCATCGCTAAGGAAATTCGTAAGCTGATTTCATCGCCGTTTAAGGTGTATGACGGAAAAAAGAAAACACATCGCAATATTCAATACCGAGATATCGTGATTTTGCTCCGTTCGATGCCGTGGGCTCCGCAAATCATGGAGGAGCTGAGAGCACAGGGCATACCGGTTTACGCCAATTTAACGTCAGGCTATTTTGAAGCGGTCGAAGTCGCCGTCGCGCTTTCTGTGCTGAAGGTGATTGATAATCCGTATCAGGATATACCGCTTGCCTCTGTGCTGCGCTCACCGATTGTCGGAGCAGATGAAAACGAGCTGTCTTTGATCCGGCTTGAAAATAAAAAAGCGCCGTACTATGAGGCGATGAAAGACTACCTGGCTGCTGGTGACCGGAGCGATGAGCTTTATCAAAAGTTAAATACGTTTTACGGACATCTGCAAAAATGGCGCGCGTTTTCGAAAAACCACTCAGTATCTGAGCTGATTTGGGAAGTGTACCGCGACACCAAATATATGGATTATGTCGGCGGCATGCCGGGCGGAAAACAGCGCCAGGCCAATTTGCGTGTTCTTTATGACAGGGCGCGTCAATATGAATCAACGGCATTTCGCGGCTTGTTCCGTTTCCTGCGGTTTATCGAACGCATGCAGGAGCGGGGCGATGATCTTGGTACGGCGAGAGCGCTCAGCGAGCAGGAGGATGTTGTCCGCTTAATGACGATCCACAGCAGCAAAGGGCTCGAATTTCCAGTCGTGTTTGTAGCAGGTCTCGGCCGGAATTTCAACATGATGGATTTGAACAAATCGTACCTGCTGGATAAGGAGCTCGGATTTGGCACGAAGTATATTCATCCGCAATTACGCATCAGCTATCCGACACTTCCGCTCATTGCGATGAAGAAAAAAATGCGCAGGGAGCTGCTGTCAGAGGAATTGCGTGTGCTCTATGTTGCATTAACGAGAGCGAAGGAAAAGCTGTTTCTGATTGGCTCATGTAAGGATCATCAGAAACAGCTTGCAAAATGGCAGGCATCCGCGTCCCAAACTGATTGGCTTCTGCCGGAATTTGACCGCTATCAGGCGAGAACGTATCTAGATTTCATTGGGCCGGCTCTTGCCAGGCACAGAGACTTGGGGGATTTGGCTGGTGTGCCAGCACACGCTGACATCTCAGGTCACCCGGCTCGTTTTGCCGTTCAAATGATCCATTCCTATGATTTGCTTGATGATGATCTGGAAGAAAGAATGGAAGAAAAAAGCGAGCGCCTAGAAGCGATCCGCCGAGGTGAACCAGTTCCCGGCTCGTTTGCGTTTGATGAAAAAGCCCGCGAGCAGCTGAGCTGGACCTACCCGCATCAAGAAGTGACGCAAATTCGGACAAAGCAATCAGTTTCTGAGATCAAGAGAAAAAGAGAGTACGAGGATGAATACAGCGGCAGGGCCCCTGTAAAACCGGCTGATGGAAGCATTCTGTACAGACGTCCCGCTTTTATGATGAAAAAAGGCCTGACAGCGGCAGAGAAAGGGACTGCCATGCATACGGTTATGCAGCATATCCCGCTGTCACATGTGCCGTCGATAGAAGAAGCTGAGCAGACGGTTCACAGGCTTTATGAAAAAGAGCTTCTCACTGAAGAACAAAAAGACGCTATTGATATAGAAGAAATCGTGCAATTTTTCCATACAGAAATCGGCGGACAGCTGATCGGTGCTAAGTGGAAGGACCGGGAAATACCATTCAGCTTAGCGCTTCCGGCCAAGGAGATCTATCCTGATGCACACGAGGCAGATGAGCCGCTTTTAGTGCAGGGTATTATTGACTGTCTCTATGAAACTGAGGACGGATTATATCTATTGGATTATAAGTCGGACCGGATTGAGGGCAAATTCCAGCATGGATTTGAAGGAGCGGCCCCGATCTTGAAGAAACGATATGAAACGCAAATTCAGCTGTACACGAAGGCAGTGGAGCAAATTGCAAAAACAAAGGTAAAGGGATGTGCGCTTTATTTCTTTGACGGAGGGCACATTCTGACATTATAGCGAGATCCATAAGCTCCGGAATTTCAGGCGGAGCGGGTCTCGTTTTCTATATAAAAGAGAGGTGAAAGCATTTGCGGATTTTACATACGGCTGACTGGCATCTTGGAAAAACGCTTGAAGGAAGAAGCAGGCTGAGTGAACAGGCCGATGTGCTGGATGAACTGAATACGATTGTAAAGGATGAGCAGATCGATGCCATTGTAATGGCGGGGGATGCATTTGACACCGTAAACCCGCCAGCTTTAGCCGAGCAGCTGTTTTATGAAAGCCTGTCTGCGCTTAGCGACAGAGGAAAGCGCCCCATCGTCGTCATTGCCGGAAATCACGATAATCCTGACCGTTTGTCCGCCGCTTCACCGCTGACACATGAAAACGGCATTCATTTAATCGGTTATCCGACAACAGAGCCGATTCATATTGAAGTGCCTTCAGCAGGAGAGCTTTTGGCGGTTGGAGCGCTGGCGTACCCATCTGAAGCGCGGTTAAATGAAGTGCTATCCGATACGTTTGATGAAAAGCTGCTCCGTGATCACTATGATGTGAAAATCAGGCAGGCGTTTGAGCATATGACAAGCCGGTTCCGGACCGATGCAGTGAAGATTGCCGCCAGCCATATTTATGTGGCAGGCGGAAACCAAACCGATTCAGAGCGGCCGATTGAAGTCGGCGGTGCATACACGGTGGCTGCTGAAAGCCTGCCGGCAGATGCCGCTTACGTTGCGCTCGGCCATTTGCATCGCCCGCAAACGATCAAGCGGGCGCGGACGCTTGCGCGTTATTCAGGATCTCCGCTCGCCTACAGCTTTTCTGAAGCGGGCTACGCTAAATCAGTGACGATTGTGGACGCAAAGCCTGGGGAAGAGGCCACTTGGCAAGAGGTGTTATTATCAAGCGGCAAGCCACTTGTGAAGTGGAAAGCGGCAAATGGATTAAGTGAGGTGTACAGCTGGCTGGATGAAGGCAGAGATCAGAATGCTTGGATTGACTTGGAAATCCGTGTCGCGGACCAGCTGTCACTTGAAGAGATTCACAGGCTGCGGAAGGCGCACCCGGGCTTTATCCATATCAGGCCGGTTTTTGAAGAACAGAACAAAGACCGGGAACGGATCGAGGTTAAACATGTCTCAATCGAGGACCGCTTTAAGAAATTTTATGAAAAACAAACTGGCGGTGCGGTGCCGGATGAAGAAATGGTGAAGCTGTTTTTAGAGCTTGCATCAGGCGTTGAAGAGGAGGATGCGAAATGAAGCCGATCGCCTTAAGCATTAAGGGGCTCCACAGCTTTAGAGAGGAGCAGACGATAGATTTTGAAGGCCTTTCCGGTGCCGGTGTTTTCGGCATTTTCGGCCCGACAGGAAGCGGTAAATCCTCTATACTCGACGCAATGACGCTTGCTTTATACGGAAAGGTGGAACGGGCGGCGAATAATACGCACGGAATCTTAAATCACGCCGAAGATACGCTGTCTGTGTCCTTTACCTTTGCGCTTCAGACGAATCACCAAATCTCATACAAAGTCGAGCGTGTGTTTAAGAGAACGGATGAAATGAAGGTAAAAACGGCACTTTGCCGCTTCATCGAAATCAAGGACGAGCATACGGTGCTGGCTGATAAAGCCAGCGAAGTGAATAAAAGAGTGGAGGAGCTCTTAGGGCTGACGATCGACGATTTTACGAGAGCGGTGGTGCTGCCCCAAGGGAAATTTGCTGAATTTCTGTCTTTAAAAGGGGCAGAGCGCAGGCATATGCTTCAGCGTTTATTTAATTTGGAGCAATATGGAGACAGGCTTGTGAAAAAGCTGAGACGGCAGGCGCAGGAAGCCAATGCGAGAAAAAATGAAATGCTTGCTGAACAGTCCGGTCTCGGTGAGGCGAGCTCAGAGGCAGTGGAGCAGGCTGAAAAGGTTCTCGAACAAGCTGAAGCCCGGCTGGAAGCGATGAGGAAGAACCGTGATCAGGCGAAGGAGCGGTTTACAGAGCATCAGGAGATATGGAATGTCCAAAAGGAAAAATCCACTTATGAAGAAGAGGAAAAACGTCTCGCAGAAGAACAGCCGCATATAGACAGCATGCAAAAACGCCTGCTGGAAGCAGAAACAGCAGCAGCCCTTAAGCCCTATGCGGACCGGTACGCAGAAGCGATCCAGCATGAGGAGCAAGCTGAAAAGGAACAAACGCTAGCCCAAAAGGATTTAGCAGACCGGACAGCTTTCTTTCAGCAAAAACATGAAGAGTATGAAGCGTGGCGCCAGCATAAAAGCGAGAAAGAGCCTGAGCTTTTAGCCAAACAGGAACAGCTTTCACGCTTGCAGGAAATCGAAATCAAACTGAGTGAGGCCAAGCAAGAGGAAGAGCGCAAAAAGGCTGACCTCCGGCAGAAAGAAGAGGCTCTTCAATCTGTCATGAATGAATTAGAGACCGTAACAGACCGCCTGACACGAGGGCAAAACAGACAGACAGAATTGAAGCAGCAGCTCAAATCCCTGCAGGTGACATCCGATGAGCGAAAAAGCTGCCAGCAGGCCGCAGAGATGGCATTGCGCATCAGACAAACCGAGGAACAAATCAAAAAAGAGAAAAAACGAAGTGAAGAATTGAACCTCGTGCTGCAGAAGATGAATGAAGAGAAGAATACACTCGTTCAAAAGACGGAAGCGGAAGAAAACAACATCATTCAGGCATATGAGGCAGTTCAAACTGTGTACCATTTGGTGTGCGAAACGGAACGCTCATTAACACGTATGACGGAAGAGGCTAGAAAGAGTCAACACACGCTTCACTTACAGCGTGAAAAAGCAAGGGTGGCACTGCTGACAAAAGAGTTAGCCCAAAAGCTGACTGCCGGAAAGCCTTGCCCGGTATGCGGTTCAACCGATCATGATCCATCTGCCTCGGTACATGAAACGTATGAAGCCGACAGCCATCTTGAAGAGGACATCAAACGGACAGATGTGTTATTGACGGAAGCTGCAGCTCTCAGCCAGGAGATTCTTTCAGCCAAAATTATGCTTGAAGAACAGTCCGCGCGCTTTATTGAACAGTGTCCGTTTTTGCAGACAATTCAAGCACAGAACCTTGAAGCGGCAGCTTCCTTCGAACATCAGCCGGTGTATGAAGCATTTGAAACTGCCAAATTTGAATGGAAACGAATCAAGCAGGACATTCTTTCTGTTAAGACACGAATGGCACAAATGATTGGCGCCTATCAGGAGTCTTTAAAAAAGGCCGAGCAGCTTAATGAAAAAATCGGTTTTGAAAAAAGAGAAGCCGACCGTATTGAAAGCATCATCAGTGAGCTTCAATCCTCAATGGACAGCAGTCTGAACATGTTTAAAGAAGCATTTCAGAATCAATCTGTGGACGAAGCAGAAAAATGGCAGCAAGCCATTGAAGAAAAGGACCGGGCTGCAGAAGAATGTGAAAAACGAATTGAGAAGAGTATCGCGTTTCTTGCTGAGCATGAAGCACAAAAGGAAAAACTGCGGGAATCGGGACACCGGCTTGAGCGGGAAAAGCTGGAGCTTCATTATGCGGCTGAACGCATCAAGAGCGTGATAGCTGATTATGAGCACGAACTCGGAGATTATGCAAAAGGAGATTCGATTCAAATCAAACTCCGCTCTGTCCAGCAGGATCTAAAGCTGTTAAAGGAAAAAGAACAATCTTTATATGAAGAACTGCAAAGCGCCCAAATGAAGCTCAACCAAGCGAAAAGCCGCGCTTCTGCAAGCGAGCTCACTCTTCAAGAGGCGAAGGGCAGATTGGAAAAAGCAAAAGCTGCTTGGCTTGAGCATACAAAAAACACCTCCATTACCCGGACTGAGGAGGTTGAACAAAGTCTCATCCCAGCTGATGAACTTGAAAAGATGAAAACCGGCATAGACCAGTTTATGGATAAACTGAAGCAAAATGCTGCAAACTTAAAACGAGTAGCAGAGATACTTGCCGGCAGAGCATTATCAGAGAGCGAATGGAACGAAACCGTTGCAGCATTACAAGAAGCTGAGGACGCATTTGGCGCTGCTATAGAGGAAAAAGGCGCGGCCGCAAAAGCACTGGCTGTCATTCGCGACCATCATAAACGGTTTAATGAAATTGAAGCTGAACTGAAAAAATGGCAGATGCATATCGACAGGCTGGACAAGCTGCAAGCTGTGTTTAAAGGCAATACCTTCGTCGAATTTTTAGCTGAGGAGCAGCTTGAAAGCGTTGCGAGGGACGCCTCAGCAAGACTCAGTATGCTGACAAGACAGCGCTATGCCATCGAAGTAGATTCTGAGGGCGGCTTCGTGATGCGGGATGACGCGAATGGAGGCGTACGACGCCCGGTTTCCAGTTTGTCTGGAGGAGAGACCTTCCTCACCTCGCTTTCACTTGCTCTTGCGCTGTCTGCGCAGATTCAGCTTCGGGGGGAATACCCGCTGCAGTTCTTTTTCTTAGATGAAGGCTTCGGCACACTGGATCAAGATCTGCTTGATACGGTTGTAACGGCCTTGGAAAAACTTCAGTCAGACAACCTGGCTGTCGGTGTCATCAGCCATGTGCAGGAACTGCGTGCACGGCTTCCGAAAAAGCTGATCGTCCATCCGGCTGAACCGAGCGGCCGCGGTACGCGGGTATCACTTGAGTTGATGTAAGGGAGGAGCGGATATGGCAAAGCAGATTGCCGGAATATGTGAGCTGTGCGGCCGGAGCGATGTCCAGCTGACAGAGCATCATCTTACACCGAAAGAGGAAGGCGGAACGTTTTTGCCGACAGCGATGCTCTGTATTCCTTGTCATAAACAGATTCATGCCTTATATACCAATCAAGAGCTCGCTGTACGTTTAAATGGAATGGCTGAACTCAGAAGCGATCCAGAGCTTGCCCGGTTTGTCAAATGGATCAGAAAACAGCCGCCTGAGAAGCTGATCAAAACTAAGAAATCAAATGAACGAAAAAAGAAAAAATGACTAAAAAGCAGCCCTCTCTTTGCAGAGCGGCTGCTTTTATCCGTTTCCAACCATATCCTGATCGTTGACATCGGGGTCTATATAATTTGTCGCGTTGACTGCATTATTTAATAGAAGGAAATCTCCCGTGTTTCCTGCTCCCGAACCGAGCGCAGATTTTGAAGAGCTTTTCGGAGAAAGGTAAAAGGAATCACCAAAGTTTACGACTCCGCCCGATATGGAATTGATAGCTATAGGCCCGACAATTGCTGGCATAAACGACACCCTTTATCGAAGTCTCTGTTTATTATATGTTCTTGGCGGGCGATTGTGAGCGCGGAGACTGAATCTGTCTGATATGTTTGAGTCTCGCATCACCGCGAATAAGCGAAGCTGATCCGGCATGTAAAACAGAAGAGGCTGAGACCCCTTGAATTTTGATGCTGCGAACATAAATAGCCGGCACCTCGTGGCAAAACGCGCTTTGTACACCTGTTTCGGGGAGCGGCTTCACGGCCTGCTGCTGAAAGATCTGATACTCCTTTTTGTTAAATGAGCCTTCATTATGGTAAAACGTGGACAGAGAACGCTGCACAGCAAATACTTTTACACTCATATCGATTTCATTTGTGTCGCCAACTTGAAACACACTTGCGATCCCGAGAGAATTAAACTTAACTAGTCTGATGCGCGATATGCGTTTAAGCATTATTCTGGCGCAAGCGGAGCAAACGGCCCAATAATAAGAGATTCAGGCGGTGTATCAAAAATAGAAGACAGGTAGATGGATTCAGTGTCTCCGATGTGGAAAACGGAGGAACTGGACACACCGTTCATCCGAATATCCCCGACTTCCAAGCTGCGGTTGATGACTGTAAAGATCATGCTTGCTCATCTCCTTTCATTTCTGATGGAATATGCTCCAGAAAGTGTTCTACAGCGCGGATGACATCACGCTTCACATGCTCAGCGATATGTTCTGCATATTGTGCAGGCGGTGTATTTTCTTCTTTTTTGATATGGGACATATAATAGTGAATCCTGCTGTCCATTTGTTTTCTGATGTCTTCAATAACATGATGTCTGTTTGTATCGTCAAGTCTGCTGTCATATTGATTTTCAAGCTGTTCCAAAATATCTGGGATTTCCTCGGTTAAGTACATGTCGACATTCTGGCGGATCTGCTGCATGAGCTGAGCGCTCTCTTCCTGCTGCATCATCCCGATTTGCGGTGTCGACTGGCTGACGTCAAAGTTTTGGACGCTGTTCGGGTCAGTCGGATTTAAACCGATATTCAAAGTCCCGTCGAGCCTTTCGATTTTCAGCTGATCAAATTTATACTCCACACGCTCAATGGTAGTGGCCGGCCGCTGTTTCATCGTATTCATTTCAGTTTGAATCTCTTTCAGCTGACGTTCGAGCTGCTGAATGTGAATCGCCTGCTGCTGAACGAAGGAATTCAAGTTTTGCAGGTAAGAGGAAACAGATTGATCATACATGTTCTTCACCTCTTTCATATGATTAACGGCCAGGAGGCTGGAGCGGGACCAATGAACCTGTGTCGGGCTCCTGCAGCTGGAGCGGTTGCCCTGAGCCAGAAACTTCTGGTGCCGGCTCTACATAGCTTCCTGTATTATACAAATTTGACAGTGACTTGATTGATCCGGCGCTCCCGATTTGCAGAATGGAGGAGTTGCTGATTGATTCCAGCCGGAGATAGTTGATTTGAATGGTTTGATTAATATAGAAGTTCATGAGCCTCACTCCTTTTACGCATTGGCCACGATCGGCTGATCAACCGCATCATTGTCATACACATTCGTCGCGTTTTGATAATTCATCACCTTGAGGCTGTCGCCGGTATTAAAGCTGCCAGCACCGGCAAACGTTCTGACCTGAGCCTGAGGAGAAATCGTAATGCAGTCCCCGATGTGAACGACTCCGCTCGTACCAATCGCATTAATTTTAAACGCTCCGACAATGGCCGGCATACGAGCACATCCTTTGTTGAAAAATTAAAAAAAGACAGGTAAAGTGAAATGACAATTCCGATTTCAATTGGGCTATTCACGATAGCTTATGACAAACGCACATATGTGTGAGAGAAATTTTAAGGGGACATATCGGCTCTTTGTGAAAGCGTTTTATTTTTTCGGGCCGTTATGTTTAAACATGGCAAAAGAGGATGTTGGGTATAAATTGAGCGGAAATGCGGCGAAGGATGCCGCTATCCGCCTATGGTGATTTTTGTTTATTTCTTTGGTGTTTTTGCGTGTAGAATGCTTTTTGGAGTATGTCGTGCTGCGGTATTCGATTTTTGGGCGGGCACATTCTCGCCCTGAGGTATATCTCAGAAGTGCTGAGCAAAAATCGGAGTTAAATGTGGTGTATTCTAATTGTTATAGAAAATGATTTACATACGGGAGTTTTCAAGATATCTCCCAAAAATCATTTCTTCTTTAATCCGGGTATTCAGCAGGATATCCAGCTCTTGGCTGCATTGAATCGTTTCTTTTGAATTCATGCCGTATTTTTGTGCGGTTTCAATTAGTGTGATCCTCATTTCTTCAATTTTACTGTTCATTACGCTATCTCCAATTCTAGATTTTATTTTGATATAAATACAGGATATCGTTAGTATAACCTATTTTGGCTCAAAAGGTTGCCTTTCGTCAATTTGACTAAAAAAGCGACAATTTTTGCTGCGGCCTTTTTTAATGGAGAAAGGACTAAAGTCTTGCTAAGTGTGCTTGCAAAAAGTCCTGCCGTTCCTCAATTTCTCTAAGTATGTTGGTCTGCTCCTTTTCGATTTGAAAGGGGCTTTTTTTGATAAAAGGATCATCAGCAGCACTTTGACAAATGTCAAGGTGCCATTCGTTGATGAGAGGAGATAATCGTTCAATAGTAAACGACCGCTTCAGCACGTTTTTCATTAAGGTGTGATATTGCGACCTGAAGGCGGGAATGGATAGAAGCCTTGACGAAAGCGTCTTTCCTTTTGTCAGAAGCGGGTCTTCTTCATACCATTCTTGTACGGCAAGCGATCTTGTCTCCATCGGGGAAACGTAAAGCCGACCGGATTCGTTTAAACAAAATGTGTAGTAAAAGCCTTGATTGGTGCAGGTGTTGCCGATCAGCCACAAAAAAAACAGCTTGACATCCAGATACAATTTAATCCTTTCAGCCAATTCGTCATCTCCGGCTGTGCGGATCAGTATGAAAAATTCATGTAAGAATGCCGAGGAATCATTGTTAAAAAGGGACAATGGAACCCTTGGATCGGCCGTCTTCACTCCGTAACTCCTTTTACCGGCTGGCTGATGGTTCTTGATGTTCAAATAAATGCCTTCAGGCTGGCCATTGATGGTCAGAAAGCTGTACGAGGCAACGGGAGCAGGTACGCCGATCTGGTCAAAAAAACAATAGGCGAGTCTGCGCCGCATCAGGGACGGATCATCCTGTTCTGCATTCAAAAAAAGTGTCCTTTCACCAAGCAGAGACTTTTCCCAGCTGATTTCATAGGATGCCTTTTCCGCTCTGTCACGCTGTGTGAGAAGAATGGGAGAAACAGATCGATCTGTTACGAAAAGCCCCTTGGCTGTACCTTTCCTTTTCAGCTGCTCCCGATGAAAAAATAAATGCACGCGCTCCATATTCTTTCCTCCTTCTCAAAACGACATTTGTATGATATGTAGAGCAAGCCCGTCCTGAAACGAAATGAAAACGGAATTGAGAAAAAGGGATTTCAGCATTCGACAGAGAATACATGAAGGAGCATTCTGATTTAAAAGATGATGGAGGAATAACATGAAATTTGCGACAGGGGAACTTTACAACCGAATGTTTGTCGGCCTGATCATTGACGATGAGAAAATTATGGATTTGCAGAAGGCTGAAAAAAAACTGTTTGAACTTGAGACGATTCCGGGATCGCTGATTGAATGTATCGCAGAAGGGGATAAATTCGTTGCGCATGCAAGGCAGCTGGCCGAGTGGGCAAAGAAACCGAATGATGAGCTGGGATCATTTATGTATTCATTATCTGAGGTGAAGCTCCATGCACCCATTCCGAAGCCATCAAAAAATATCATCTGCATCGGCAAAAACTACCGGGATCACGCGATTGAAATGGGGAGCGAGGCTGATATTCCGGAGCATCCGATGGTATTTACAAAATCGCCGGTAACGGTTACGGGGCATGGTGATATCGTAAAGAGCCATGAAGAGGTTACCTCTCAGCTTGATTATGAGGGAGAACTTGCTGTCGTGATCGGAAAAAGCGGGACTCGCATTTCAAAAGAAGATGCATATGACCATGTTTTCGGATATACGATTGTGAATGATATCACGGCGCGTGATCTGCAAAAAAGGCATAAGCAGTTTTTTATCGGAAAAAGCTTGGATACGACATGTCCGATGGGGCCCGTGCTTGTACATAAATCATCTATTCAGGAGCCAGAGCGCCTCAAGGTTGAAACAAGAGTCAACGGCGAGCTGCGCCAATCCGGTTCGGCAAGCGATATGATCTTTTCCATTCCGGAATTAATTGAAACCCTCTCAAAGGGGATGACGCTTGAAGCGGGCGACATTATTGCCACCGGTACGCCGTCTGGTGTCGGCAAGGGGTTTACGCCTCCAAAATTCTTGCGGTCAGGTGACAAAATTGATATTACAATTGATCCGATCGGAACGCTGTCAAACCAAATTGGCTGAATAAAACTGGAGGGCGGACCCGGACCCGCCCGTTTTTTCTGATAATCATCTTTGTGACAGAGGACAAGTTCATGGTACTATAAGTGGGGTAATTTATCTGATAGGGGGAACATATATGACACACCTACATATTACGACATGGGTGGTAGCGCTGATTCTGCTTTTCGTCAGCTACTCGCTGTATTCGTCAGGAAGTGCAAAGGGCGCAAAAATCACTCATATGATTCTGCGGTTATTCTATATCCTTATTATTTTGACAGGAGCTGAGCTGTTTGTCCGTTTCGCCAACTGGAACGGAGAATACGCCGGCAAAATGATTCTGGGCATTATCACCATCGGCCTGATGGAAATGCTCCTCATCCGCAAGAAAAAAGAAAAATCAACAGGAGGCCTGTGGGTCGGCTTCGTCATTGTCCTTTTGCTGACAGTGCTGCTCGGTCTGCATTTGCCAATTGGTTTTCAATTGTTTTAATAGAAAAACCTATGAACCCGGCTCTTTGATAGAGCTGGTTTTTTTTATATTTATCCCCTCATATTCCAAATCATTTAAAATAACCTTAAAATTCCCTGTAAGCGGTATCTCGTCCTATGAAATTATGATACCTTCAAGGAGATTCATTATTTTGCAGGAGGGATAACATGAAACGCAGAAAATTCAGCTCGGTTGTGGCGGCAGTGCTTATTTTTGCACTGATTTTCAGCCTTTTTTCTCCGGGAACCAAAGCTGCAGCGGCCGGCGCGATCGATCAGGCGGCTGCTCTGGAAAACGGCAAAGAGCAGACAGGCGCCATGAAGGAGCCGGAACAGGTGAAATGGTACAAAGTGACCCCGGGAGCAACGGATATTCAGAAAAACTCACATATGGCACTGACCGTAAAGAGTGATTCAGTACTGAATGTATCTGTATATCCAAGTAAGGAAAAAGCGCTTAAAGATGAGACGTTTGAGATGTACCGTTCTTTCACAGCGGAGGATGGAAAAAGCGAAGTCATTTTTCCATACGCGTGGAGCGGCCCTTACTATGTAAAAGTTGAATACCTCGGAGAAGAAGAACCAGAGGACGGCGGAACGGCAGAAGCAGCTGCAGAAGCCAAGTATACGATTGGGTATAAAGGCACCAAAAAACAGCCGTCAGATTTAGAAGAGGAAGAAGCTTGTCCGGTTGAAATGAGTGTCGATCAGAAGAAATCAGGAAAAGGCATCCTGGATAAGTTGAGATCGATTCGTGATGAGCAGCTGAGCCAAACAGCAGAAGGCAAAGAACTGACAAGCCTTTATTACAAAGCAGCACCGTTTATCGTTGCAAAGCTCGCACTCAATAAAACAGCAAGAAATGAAATCTATCAGGATCTTGTGACATTAAAGCCGTTATTTGACGATGTGTCAGAAAACGGAGCATCATCTTCGTATAAGGTCACTGAAAAGGATCAAAAAGCGATCAACCGGCTATATGATAAAGCTTTACAATCAGTCCCGTCATTCCTTAAAGAGGAGATAAAGAAACAAGCGGACCGACTAAATATGAAGCAGCTGCAAGGCAAAACAGCAGGAGCCATTTTAACAGAAAACAATATTGCAGCAAAAAGTGAAGTTCAGACAACAAAGGTTATTTTCAAGGTGAAGGACAATAAAAGCCTCTCATCCGTACATAATGAAATGAAGGGCTTTTCTGCAAGCGCGCAATCGAAAAAAGACATATCTAATGTGAAAAAGGCAAAGAAACTGTTTGACAATCTGTATTCATTTGAACTTCCGAAAGACGAGAAACAGAACGGCGCATATACGGCAAGCGCCAAAAGGGTCAAAAGCGCTGCTGCGACACTATCCAAGATGTCCAATGTAGAGTTTGCGGAACCCGTACAGGAATACAAAAGCTTGGCAAACGATATTCAGTACCCTTATCAATGGCCGCTTAAAAACAACGGTGAAAACGGCGGTGTCAAAAATGCGGATGTGAAATATGAGCCTGCCAACACATTGCTGTCCAAACGCAAGCTTAACGATACACTCATTGCAGTAGTAGACACAGGCGTAGACAGCACGCTTGCCGATTTAAAAGGAAAAGTAAGAACAGATCTCGGACACAATTTTGTCGGACGAAATAACAATGCAATGGATGATCAGGGGCATGGGACGCATGTCGCAGGCATTATTGCAGCCCAAAGCGATAACGGCTATTCAATGACTGGATTGAATGCCAAAGCAAAAATCATCCCTGTAAAAGTGCTTGATTCCGCAGGTTCCGGAGATACTGAACAAATTGCTCTCGGCATCAAATATGCTGCTGACAAAGGAGCAAAGGTGATTAATTTAAGTTTAGGCGGAGGCTACAGCCGCGTGCTTGAATTTGCTTTGAAGTACGCAGCTGACAAAAATGTCTTGATTGCCGCAGCCAGCGGGAATGATGGAGAAAATGCCTTATCTTATCCTGCATCTTCTAAATATGTGATGTCAGTCGGCGCAACGAATCGCATGGATATGACCGCTGATTTCTCTAACTATGGAAAAGGTCTGGACATCTCTGCTCCAGGGTCTGATATCCCGAGCTTAGTGCCGAACGGAAATGTCACGTACATGAGCGGAACGTCTATGGCGACGCCATATGCTGCCGCCGCTGCGGGACTGCTGTTTGCTCAAAATCCTAAGCTAAAAAGAACAGAAGTTGAGGATATGTTGAAAAAGACGGCAGATGATATTTCCTTTGAAAGTGTCGATGGCGGAGAAGAAGAGTTGTATGACGATTATGGCGATCCGATTGAAATTCCGAAGACACCTGGTGTAGACTGGCATTCAGGCTACGGGCGGCTGAATGTCATGAAGGCTGTCAGCGCAGCTGATTTACAGCTTAAGGTCAACAAGCTGGAAAGCACTCAAACAGCTGTCAGAGGAAGCGCGAAGGAAGGCACCCTTATCGAGGTGATGAACGGCAAAAAGAAACTCGGCAGCGCCAAAGCCGGAAAAGACAATGCGTTCAAGGTGAATATCGCGACTCAAAAACAGGATCAAGTACTGTATCTGAAAGCAACAAAAGGCGATGCGAAAACATCGTATAAAGTTGTTGTCGTCAAAGGAAAACCTTCCGGCACACCGAAAGTAAACGCGGTGAAAACGAAGGATACGGCAGTAAAAGGGAAGGCAAACAGCAAAGCGATGATCAGAGTGAAAAACAAATCAAAGAAAGTCATTGCTTCTGCCAAAGCTGACGCAAAAGGAACGTTTTCGGTGAAAATCAAAAAACAAAAAGCCGGAACGGTGCTGTACGTCACGGCTGTGGATACAGATAAAAAAGAAAGCAAGGAAGCAAAAGTTGTTGTTGAAAAGTAACCAAAAAGCGGTGCTCGATGCACCGCTTTTTTATTTGCGCCCCCGTTGGACTGCTGTGTACATAATGGATCGCTTTCCGTTTGAAGCCGTCCATTCAAAACGGTCTCCTGTCCCTTCGCTGCTGTAGTTGTAGTGATGCTGCATCGCGCATTGTGCGGTGTCATTTGAAAAGTGATAAAAGGACACACCCTGCCCCGCCGAAGTATTCGAAAAGACTCCTTTATTATAAGAAAAGACGCAATCGAATACCGATAAGCCGAAGCTGTGCAAGTGCTGCAGAAATGCGAGAAAGGTTTCGTCGTCAAGC
This sequence comes from Bacillus sp. PS237, assembly GCF_037963345.1. NCBI lineage: Bacteria > Bacillati > Bacillota > Bacilli > Caryophanales > Bacillaceae > Bacillus > Bacillus sp. PS237. The sequence continues at coordinate 1,137,958 of NZ_CP150156.1, forward strand.
GAATCCAAAAGCGCCATGAGCGGCCGCTTGACTGATTTCTCATAGCGGATGCGTTCTCCGCCGGAAAGGGAGATGTTTTCTGCACCGCATGCCAAAACCAACTTGTCCTGAAAGCCGGCTTGCTCCCACTTTCCTTTATGATGGATCCAGATTGGGCTGTGTTGGAGACTGTCCGCCAGCAGTATATCGCCTTCACCGTTTTCGATTAAGCAGATGCCGTCTTCAATGAGGATGGTGCCGTATTCCCACTTTCGTTCCTCTGTATATAACAATTGTTTCCGTTTCATCCATGCTGTCTCCTTTTTCTTCATTCCTCTCTTTTCTTTCCAATTCAAGCCTGTCCCATACAACTCTTTTATGGACAAATCAACTATCTGCCTATAGATGCATAAACTTACTAAGGTGCTGAAAGAAACGAAATTGTTACGAAAGAAACGGGATTGGAGCTGATGTCACATGTGTGGAATTACGGGTTGGGTCGATTTTAAAAAGCAGCTCGTCCAGGAAAAACAAACGATGGACAGAATGACAGACACTCTTTCCAAACGAGGGCCTGATGATTCAAACGTTTGGGGGGAGCACCATGTTTTATTCGGACATAAAAGACTTGCGGTTGTTGATATTGAAGGCGGACGCCAGCCGATGGCGTGTACCTATAAAGGCGATACGTACACCATTATTTACAATGGCGAGCTTTATAACACGGAAGATTTGCGCAAAGAATTGCGGGCGCGGGGCCATCAATTCGAGCGTACGTCAGATACCGAGGTGCTTCTGCACAGCTACATCGAGTGGCAGGAAGACTGTGTCGACCATCTCAATGGCATATTCGCTTTCGCTGTGTGGGATGAAAAGCGTAATCTGTTGTTTGCCGCGAGAGACCGTCTCGGTGTAAAGCCGTTTTTTTACACGAAGGAAGGCTCTTCATTTCTCTTCGGGTCGGAAATCAAAGCAATCCTCGCGCACCCTGATATAAAAGCGCGAGTGGACAGAACGGGACTTTCTGAAATTTTCGGTCTTGGACCGTCCAGAACCCCGGGCACTGGCATATTTAAAGGCATAAAAGAAATCCGCCCGGCTCACGCGCTGACATTTTCCAAAGACGGACTTAATATTTGGCGTTATTGGAATGTTGAAAGCGAAAAACATACGGACAGTTTTGATGACACGGTTGCCAATGTCAGATCGTTATTTCAGGACGCGGTGACGCGGCAGCTTGTGTCGGATGTGCCTGTTTGCACATTCCTATCAGGCGGTCTGGACTCAAGCGCGATTACAGCGATTGCGGCGGGCCATTTTGAAAAGGAAGGAAAAGCACCGCTTCATACTTATTCGATTGATTACGAAGAGAACGATAAATATTTTCAAGCAAGCGCTTTTCAGCCGAATGATGACGGACCATGGATTGAAAAAATGACAGAGGCTTTCGGCACAACGCACCACAAATGCGTCATCAGCCAAAAAGACCTCGTTGATCATTTGGAGGAAGCTGTACTGGTCAAAGACTTGCCGGGAATGGCAGATGTCGACTCATCCCTGCTGTGGTTTTGCCGGGAAATCAAAAAGGACTTTGTCGTCAGCCTATCGGGAGAATGCGCGGATGAGATTTTCGGCGGGTACCCGTGGTTCCATACGGCAGATGTTGAGTCTGGCTTTCCATGGATGAGATCAACGGAGGAGCGGATCAAGCTGCTTTCTGACTCATGGCAGAAAAAATTGAATCTGAAAGAATACGTAAATGCCAAATATGAAGAAACCTTGGCAGAAACGCCATTATTAGACGGAGAAACGGGTGTGGATAAAGCAAGAAGACAGCTGTTCTATTTAAATATGCTTTGGTTTATGACGAACCTTTTGGATCGGAAGGATCGCATGAGCATGGGGGCGAGCCTGGAAGTGCGGGTGCCGTTCGCCGATCACCGGCTTGTGGAATATGTTTGGAATATTCCGTGGGAAATGAAAATGCATGATAATCGGGAAAAAGGCATTTTGCGCAAAGCGCTTGAGGGCATTTTGCCTGATGACATTTTGTATCGCAAAAAAAGCCCATATCCGAAAACACATCATCCGGAATATACAAAAGGCGTCAGCGAGTGGCTGAAAACGATCAGAAGCCAAAAGGACTCCGTGCTCCATACCTTACTGGACAGAAAACAATTAGATCAGCTTTTAGAAACGGAAGGCTCCTCCTTCAAGGTCCCGTGGTTCGGGCAGCTCATGAAGGGGCCTCAGCTGATCGCCCATCTTGCTCAAATTCATACATGGTTTGAAGCGTATCGCATTGATATTGACGAGAGGTAGGTTCAATACAAATGTGATTAAAAGCCAGAGATGTATAGATTTAAATAAGAAGGATAGATGAGCAGGGAAATATATGCTCTATCTATCCTTTTTTGTACAACAGCACTATCGAATTGCCCCCGCATTCCTTCAATAAGAATGAATAGGTTTTAATGTTCTGCCGATAAAACTAGCTGATACCGGGCTTAACTTTAATTCCCTAGCCCATACAGAAAGTTGACCAATATGGTGAATTTCGTGAGCGATGATATGGTGTAATATTTCATCTCGCGTATATAAAACACCTGTCTCCCAAGGAACGCTTACAAGTTCATCTTTTATTTGATCTGAATGTGTTTGTAAAACATCAATTATTTCAGTTCGGAATGTATTTGAGAGAGATTTCACTTTATTGAGTGTTTGATAATCAGCGAACTGAACAGCGATATCTTCTTTTCCTTGGATAGCACGAATCCAACTATATTCCACATCAATAATATGAAAAAGGGTATATAAAATATTCTCTACTCCGCCAAGACGATTTTTAAGTAATTCTTCAGTGGTTAGTTGATGACACCAAGTAAACCATTGATCTCTAACCTGCCAGTTATATTCAAAAAATTTCATCACTAAACTCACTCCAATACTATCATGTATCATAACAATTAGCCCTTTTTTCCGTGATTCCTCTATTAATGAAGTGATGATTGAGAAATGTTTACATTCTACCTGTTGTATGGCATTAAAAATAATAATGCATATCTCGTCGATGATGCTGTGCGTCTTGTTACTTTTACAAAGTAAGAATCGGCATTTTCTTCATATACAATTAGGAAAAAACATACTAGACTTGAAGAAGCAGTGATACATAGGAGTGAGAAAATGAAAGAGATAAAAGAAGCTTACCAGCAATGCGGACAGATTGTTGGCGAATACGCGCCAGCCTGTTTCAAAGCATTATCATATCTCCCGCTAAAGCAAAGACAAGCCTCTTGGGCAGTATTGTCGTTTTGCCACACGGCGGCCAGTGCAGACGAAAAGGTATTGCCCGCATTTGAAGCTAAAGCTGATCATGTTTACCAAAGGACAAATAACGGTAAACAACATCTATGGAAGGCTTTTGATCATGCGTATCGGACCTTTACATTGGAAAGCGAACCTTTTCGGGAGTTTATTGCCGCACAAAAAGAAGACGCCAAGCCGTATGATGACCTTGATGAACTGCTCATGTACGCATATCGGACGGGCGGTGCTGCCGGATTGATGCTGCTGCCGATACTGACACGCCGAAAACAAGATCAGCTCAAACAAGCAGCCGTCTCTCTCGGCTTGGCCATACAGCTGGTTCGCTTCTTAAGTGATCTTGGCACAGATCAGCAAAAAAACCGCATTCCCCGTCAGGTAATGCAGCAATTCGGCTATACAGAGGCTGATCTCCAAAAAGGCACCGTAAATAAAGCGTTCACAATGACGTGGGAGTATATCGCTTTTGAAGCAGAAGCCTACCTTGAAGAGTGTCAGGATGCCTTGCCGCTATTTCCGCAGTATTCTCAAAAAACGGTGAAAGCCGCTCTTCATTTGCACCGGGCTGTTTTAGAAAAAATCCGGGCGAAGCAGCACGATGTATTTCAATATCACTTCGCTCTCACAGAGACCGAAGTGAAGCAGATTCTGTCTGATATCTAAAAAACACCCGGCCTTGATTGAGCCGGGTGTTACGCCATACCTTTTTGAATCCAGATACGTGAGCGCCATCTTCTGTACATTAAGATTCCCCGGACCCATTCATCCGCGATAAAAGAAATCCAAATGCCGGCAAGACCGAAACCGAGGTGGATGCCGAAAAGATAAGCAAGCGGGAGGCCAATGCCCCACATTGAAATCATTGCCATGTAAACCGGGAATTTCGCATCCCCCGCGGCCCGCAGAGAGTTAATGATAATGACATTAAACGAGCGGCCTGGTTCAAGGATAATGGTCATGGCAATCAATAGGCTTGCAGTTGCTATAATGTCAGGGCTTTGTGTGAAGAGTCCGATCAGGTCTTTTGAAAAGATCGTCATCAAAACAGAGGTAGCCGCAGCAATTCCGAGTGCCCAATATAAGCTCTTCATGCAGCGCTCATAAGCGGCATCAAATTGTTTGCCGCCGATATAACGGCCGATTAAGATTTGTGTACCCTGGCTGATCGCAGTGCCGAACAGCAAAATAAACATCGTAATATTTTGCGTATACACTTTTGTTGTCAACGCCTGCGCGCCCATGATGGCGATAAAATACGTGACTATCATTTGCGACAGGTTGTATGAAAGCTGCTCTCCCGCAGAAGGAATGCCGATTTTCAGCAGCTTGCGCAAATGCTCTTTATGCATATGAAAGACTTTTTTCAGCGACATCTTCAGCTGGATGCGTTTGTTGACAATCACAATCATCGCGATTAATCCGATGACGCGGGCGATAGATGTGGACATGGCCACACCGGCAACACCGAGAACAGGAAAGCCGAACAAACCGAAAATCACAACAAAGTTTCCGGCAATGTTTAAAATGTTCATGCCGATAGTGACAAACATTGTATCTTTTGTGTAGCCGTAGCTTTTTAAGATCGCGCTGAATGTCATGATTAAAGCCTGAATAAAGGACAGACCTCCGACAACTTGTAAAAAGACTTTCGCATCAGGCATCAGTGCGTCTGATAATCCCATCATATGAAGCAGAGGGACAGCCGCGAAAAAGACGACGGCGCTGATGGCCAGGCTGATGAAGAAGTTGGCGCCGATTGACACATAAGCGACTTCCATGGCTTCTTTCTTTTGCCGTGAGCCTAGAAATTGTGAAATGATAACGGTCGTTCCTGTTGCGATAAAGCTGAACATCACGATAATTAAATTTAAAATCTGGTTGCTGACGCCGACTGCTGCCACGCTGTTATCCGAGTATTGGCTGAGCATCAGTGTATCGGCATTACCCATAAACATATATAATGAGACCTCAATAAAGATCGGCCAAGTAAGCGAAAATAATGAGAACGTTTTGTCAGCGGGTTTTTTCAAAGCAGTTGATTTGAAGACAGCTTGTTTCATCGTGTCTAACCCCTTTCGTAAATAAAATCAACGTTTTAAAGTGTACCTCCATTTCCTTATAATAAAAAGGGATAGAAACGATACTTCTTGTAAAAATCCGACTTAAAAAGGAGGATGATTCAAATGCCTCGCATCCTGTTTACAGTCCCGCCTTTTCCGGTATTTATCGCAGCTGGGGAAGGGGTTTTTAAAAAAGGAGAAACCCATGTGAAACGTGTATTCTCCGTGTTTGATCTGATATATGTCAAACAGGGAACGTTATATATAACGGAAAATGAAACATCGTTTTCTGTTGAAGGCGGCGAGTACATCTTGCTTTCTCCCGGTCTTGAACACTACGGGACGAAGGGCAGTGATGAAGCAACCTCCTACTATTGGCTTCACTTCGATGAACATCGATATGAATTTACGGCAAAGGGAGGCAGCAACTGGTCTGAGCTTCAGCAGGAAAAAGGGAGCTTCGAAGAGCCGGCCCGCTACGGATTGGCCTTGCCGAGAAAAGGCAAGGTGCAGCGCCCGCAGTTTATGGCGCAGCAGTTTGAAAAGCTGATCGATTACTCCGCGGAAAACTCTGATTTGCCGCTCAGAAAGCAAATTTTATTTGAGGAGCTGATGCTGCATCTTCAAAAAGAAGCGTTCCAAATACCGTCTGCGAAAGAGCGGGTAGCCTGGGAGGCGGCCCGGTATTTACAGGAGCACTATAAGGAAAAGACGACAATCAAGGATCTGTCGCTCGCCCTTCACTATCATCAGGATTATGTGAGCCGCTGCATGCAGCAGGTGCTCGGCGTAACTCCGGCACAATACACGAACCGGGTGAGAATGACGGAAGCGAAGCGTCTTTTATCCTCTACAAATGATAAAATGGGCGTTATTGCGGAAACGGTCGGAATGGAAGATCCGACATACTTTTCAAAACTCTTTAAGCAGATAGAAGGCATTTCACCAATTGAATACCGGAAAATTGTCAGCCGGAAAGTTCAATAACCAGACGAGGGATGAACATGAAAACAACAATTTACGATGTGGCAAAGGCGGCGGGTGTTTCGATCACAACTGTGTCCCGTGTGATAAACAATACGGGGAGAATCAGCGATAAAACACGGCAGAAGGTCATGAATGTCATGAATGAAATGGCATACACGCCCAATGTCCACGCCGCGGCGTTAACGGGAAAACGAACGAATATGATCGCTCTCGTGGCGCCTGATATTTCAAATCCGTTTTACGGCGAACTGGCCAAAAGCATTGAGGAAAGAGCGGATGAGCTCGGTTTTCAAATGTTGATTTGCAGCACCGATTACGATCCGAAAAAAGAAACAAAGTATTTTTCTGTGCTGAAACAGAAAAAGGTGGATGGCATTATTTTTGCAACAGGGATTGAAAGCCATGACAGTATGTCTGCTTTGGAGGAAATCGCCAGTGAACAAATTCCGATTGCCATGATTTCTCAGGATAAGCCGCTTCTTCCGATGGATATTGTTGTGATAGACGACGTTCGTGGCGGATATGAGGCTGCCAAGCATCTTCTGTCACTCGGCCACACGAACATCGCCTGCATTATCGGAGACGGGTCAACGACAGGCGAAAAAAATAGAATCAAAGGCTTCCGTCAGGCGATGGAGGAAGCGGGCGTGCCCATTGATGAATCACTTATCATCCAGACGCGGTTTTCCTTGGAAAGCGGCAAGGAAGAAGCGGGAAAATTGCTCGACAGAAATGCTCCGACTGCTATTTTTGCCTTCAACGACGTATTGGCTTGTGCCGCCATACAAGCTGCGAGAATAAGAGGCATAAAAGTGCCGGATGATCTTTCTATCATTGGTTTTGATAATACGATACTCGCAGAAATGGCGGCTCCGCCCCTGACAACCGTAGCCCAGCCGATAAAAGAGATGGGGCGGAGCGTCATCGAACTGCTGGCAGAAGCAATAGAGGGAAAACGAAAGGCGAAACAAAAAATAGTGCTCCCGCCTGAGCTTGTAGTCAGACATTCTACATCACCGCTCAACACATGAGCCCGCTAATGAGCGGGTTTTTTCATTATGACAGTTGAAGCCAAAAAAACATATTGCGTGTAAACCAAAGGCGGTGTAAAATATAACCATCTTTTGAGAAAGCGCTTGCGCAAAATGGCAGAGCGGATAGAACCGCTGTTTTTTTAGCTGTTAAGAGAAAACGCTTTCTCAAAGCGAGCCCGAAATGAGATAAAGGAGAGGATGGGACGTGGAACATCAAGTAAGATGTGCAGTATTGGGATTAGGAAGGCTCGGTTATTATCATGCGAAAAATCTCGTCACCAGTGTGCCGGGGGCAAAGCTGGTTTGTGTCGGTGATCCGTTAAAAGGGAGAGCGGAGCAGGTTGCCAGAGAACTCGGTATCGAAAAATGGTCAGAGGACCCGTATGAAGTGTTAGAAGATCCCGGCATTGATGCTGTCATTATCGTAACGCCGACAAGCACACATGGTGATATGATCATCAAAGCAGCCGAGAACGGCAAACAGATCTTTGTTGAAAAACCGCTGACATTAAGCCTTGAGGAATCAAAAGCAGCTTCTGAAAAAGTTAAGGAGACAGGTGTCATCTGCCAAGTCGGCTTTATGAGACGGTTCGATCCCGCATACGCAGATGCCAAACGGCGGATCGACGCTGGAGAAATCGGCAAACCTATCTATTATAAAGGCTTTACGCGCGACCAAGGCGCGCCTCCCGCAGAATTTATCAAACACAGCGGTGGAATTTTTATCGACTGTTCCATCCATGACTATGATATTGCCCGTTATTTGCTAGGGGCGGAAATCACTTCTGTTTCAGGACACGGCAGGATTCTGAACAATCCGTTTATGGAGCAGTATGGCGATGTGGATCAGGCGCTGACGTATATTGAATTTGACTCGGGCGCAGCGGGGGACGTCGAGGCAAGCAGAACCTCTCCATACGGACATGACATCCGGGCGGAGGTGATCGGGACAGAGGGCAGTATTTTCATAGGGACATTGAGACATCAACATGTGACCATCCTATCGGCTAAAGGGAGCAGTTTTGATATCATTCCAGACTTTCAAACTCGTTTTCATGAAGCCTACTGCTTGGAGCTTCAGCATTTCGCCGAGTGTGTCCGGAATGGAAAAACACCGATTGTGACTGATATTGATGCGACGATCAATTTAGAAGTGGGTATCGCCGCAACCAATTCCTTTCGAAACGGCATGCCGGTACAGCTAGATGTGAAGCGCGCTTATACAGGTATGTAAAAGCTAAGTATGTTGCATTTGAGGCTTTCCGCAAAAAAAGCAAGGGCATTTTAGCCCTTGCTTTCTCTTTTCTCATATAAATAGTACATATAATCAGTAGGTACGCCTGAATGGTCCAGCTGTCTCAGCATGGCGGTTACGTTCCCTCTGTGGTAAGTGCCGTGATTGACGACATGCAGGATGGTGTCTGCATAGGTTGATTCCAGTGTACCTAGTTTCGGATGCTGCATTGTGAAGGTCTGTTCTAAGTCCGTCTGGCGGCTGAAGAAATCATGATACTGTGACTCCAGCTCGGCAGCGTGCTGTTTAATCGCTGCCATATTACCTTGCGCGGACTGTAATTTGCCTGCGCTGTCTATAATCTCTTGGTAGGCCACTCCCGAAAGAACATTCAGCCAAATGTAGTCAGCCCTGCACATATGAAGCAGCACGTCGCTGACAGAAGGAAATACGCTCTTTACTTCTTGATAGGCAGTTTCCTCCGGCAGGTTTTCGATATGGGTAAATATTTTCTTGTTTGCCCAAGAATGATAGTCATAAAACTGTTTTGCATCAGTCATCAGCATGCCCCCTTTTCTAAGAAATTCGTTTTTTTCATCTGTTTCTCCTTCAATTGCAAAAGAGTGACACCCCAAAATATCCTGCCGCTGCCCACATTACCGCTGCAGAGCATTTGTTTACGATCAGCATAAGCCTGCCGCTCGTATCTATCGTCTGAAACAACCGGCCCGCTATTGCAAGGCTGATGAACCAAATCCAAGACACAGCGATGCAGGCGGCCATAAAGAGCCATTTCTCAAGCCCCGAATATTGAAGAGAGCTCGTGCCGATGACGCCGATCGTGTCCAGAATGGCATGCGGGTTTAAAAGAGAAACAGCGGCCGCAAACGCAGCTTGCTTTTTTGGTGTGAACGTATGTTTCTCATTTTGGCTTGTGTTCGGACGGATGTTCCAAGTCACCCAGCCCATATAAAGCAAAAATAAAAATCCGCCGGCCATCATGACTGTCTCAAACACAGGCAGCTCCTGCACAATGACAGACACGCCCGCAACGGCTAATACAATTAACAAGGTATCGCAGACTGAAGCACTGATGACAGCTGGGAGAGCCCGCCAAATATGCTTTTGCAACGCGCCTTGCTGAAAAATAAACACATTCTGCACTCCCAGCGGCAAAATTAAGCCAAACGCGAGCACAATTCCGTGAATGATTGCATTCATGCTGAAAAAGCTCCTTTCACATTTTTTTTCAATCATAAGAGAGATTGTCACTAAAGTCTCCAGCCATTTGGTTGGGTTAGGAACCAGCCAAATGTATAATGTGTAAAAAAGGGGGGCATGACCTTGTCGCAATGGCAGCCAAGCCGAAAGTCGGATGTTCCGCTGCATCGGCAGATCGAACAATATATGAAAGACAAGATTCTTCACGGAGAGTGGGCTGTAGGGACGAAAATCCCCTCACAGAGAACGCTGGCCGACATGTTTCAAGTCAACCGCAGCACAGTCACAGCAGCCATAGATGAACTCACGTCTCAAGGCTTGTTAGAGGGAAGAAAAGGCGGCGGTACGAAGGTTGTAAACAGTACTTGGAGCGTGCTGACGGCTGAGCCTCCGCTTGATTGGAGCGATTACGTCCGTTCGGGCATTCATCGCGCCAATTCTTCCATCATTCAAGCTATTAATCAGAACGAACCAAGAGCGGATATCATCAGATTAGGAACTGGAGAACTTTCACCGGATCTTGTGCCTGCTGACACAATTGGACGGATGTTTCAGCAAATCAATCCGGGCGTCCTGTCTTTAGGATATGAGCAGCCGAAAGGAAACCGTCAGCTGCGGGAGGCAGTGGCCGACCATTTAAAAGGAAAGAAGATCCATGTGTCACCGTCTGCAATTTTAATTGTGTCCGGTGCACTTCAGGCACTTCAGCTCATCTCAATTGGACTTTTAAAACGAGATTCTGTCATTTTGACGGAGAAGCCGTCCTACCTTCAATCCTTGCATGTATTTCAATCAGCTGGGATGCGGCTTCGCGGCTTGCCGATGGATGATGAAGGGGTCAAAGCGGGGCTTGTTTCTTCTAATCGAAAACAATATGGAGGACAGCTGCTTTACACGATTCCGTCGTTTCATAATCCGACAGGCACAGTCATGTCAGAGCAGCGAAGGAAAGAGATCATCAGCCTGTCAAAAAAAGAGCAGATGCCCATCATTGAGGATGATGCGTACGGTGATTTATGGTTTGAAGAAAAACCGCCGCAGCCGTTGAAAGCAATGGATCATGAGGGCAATATTCTGTATCTGGGCGCGTTTTCAAAAACGGTTAGCCCCGGTCTGCGAATCGGCTGGCTTGCCGGTCCGGAGCCGGTTATTGAAAGGCTGGCGGACATTAAAATGCAGACAGACTACGGATCAAGCGGCCTGTCCCAGTGGGCGGCTGCCGAGTGGCTGTCACAGGGATATTATGAAGAGCATCTGACTTGGGTACGCAGGAAGCTTAAAGAAAGGAGAGACGCCGCCGTTCATTTTCTCGAGCGGTATGCCGGGGACATTGCCACGTGGCGGATTCCCGCAGGCGGCTTTTATATTTGGGTGACATTTCACAAAAACCTGCCTGTCAGCCGTTTCTTTTATGAATTGCTGAAACGGCAGGTGCTTGTGAATCCCGGCTATATTTATGACGGTGAAGACCGAAACAGCATCAGGCTGTCATATTCCTATGCATCTCTTGGAGATTTGGAAACTGGCATTAAAGCGGCAGCTGAAACAGCACGCCGCCTGATGATGTCCTAGGCTTTGGTTATACGATGACAGCTCCCAGTGCCCTGGCGAAGGCAATCGCGTGCTCAGGTGCGATTTTGCAGCCTTTCAATTTGTCGAGGGAGACATGAAGCTGTTCAAAACGGCACGTGCTGATGTCCATGTTTTGAAGGGACGTGCCGGTAAAGCTGGCGCCTTCCAATTCGCATCCGTCAAAGTGTGTCTGCTGGAGCACCGTATCGCTGCATTCACTTTGCATAAGAGCACAGTGATCAAATCGAACTTGTTTCATATTTGAGTACGAAAATGAGCTGAAATGTCCGTGGCATTCCTCGAATGAAACATTCCGCAGCGTTGCTTCCGCCACATTCATTCCAACCATTTTTGACTGCTTAACTGAAGTTCTGTGAATGACAGCCCCGCTGAAATCGGCGTTTGATAAATCGCATTTTTCAAAGATCACATCGGTCAGTTCAATATGCCGAAAAGACACATCGATAAAGACGACATTTCTGAATACCGTTTTTTCAACACATAGTCTTTCGATATCTTCGCCGCAGATGGTGCAATCTTCAAACAAATGCATGCTGATTACATCATCCTGTGTCACGGCATCATGAAAATCTGCGGTTTGCAGGTTTTCCGGTATGTTCGGTTTTTGAATTGCGATTTTATTCATGTGATGACATCCTTTGCTGCCCGAAAAACAGAGGCTTCCGGGTTCAATTTAATAGATCGTTAAGGAAATTGATACATATAGTAAATCGTGAAGAGCCTTTTCTTGGTACAGCAGCCCGCTTGTTTTGTAAGCATAAATGGAAAGCTTCCTATACGTCAAGGCGTTTACAGGCCGAAAAAGCCAAAGGGAACAGGAGGAATGCGGAATGGGGCATTACATCAAAACCGAGGAGCATGTGACACTGTTTGTAGAGGATATCGGACATGGAAGGCCGATCATCTTTTTGCACGGGTGGCCGTTGAATCATAAGATGTTTGAATATCAAATGAATGAGCTTCCGAAAAGGGGATTTCGTTTTATCGGCGTTGATTTGCGGGGATATGGGCAATCTGACCGCCCTTGGGAAGGCTACGATTATGACACGATGGCCGATGATGTGAAAGCAGTCATTTATACGCTGCAGCTTGAGAATGCGATTCTTGCCGGTTTTTCAATGGGCGGCGCAATTGCAATCCGTTATATGGCAAGGCATGAAGGAGCCGATGTTGATAAGCTGATTTTACTGTCTGCGGCGGCCCCCGCGTTTACAAAACGCCCGGGTTATCCGTACGGGATGAGGAAGCAGGATATTGACGATATGATTGAATTGTTCAAAGCTGATCGGCCCAAAACACTGGCTGATTTAGGGAAACAGTTTTTTGAGAAAAAAGTGTCTCCAGAGCTTAGGCAGTGGTTTCTCAATCTGATGCTGGAGGCTTCCTCCTACGGGACGATCCACTCGGGCATCGCATTAAGAGACGAAGATCTCAGAAAGGAACTTGCTGCAATCAAGGTGCCGACGCTGATCCTGCACGGGAGAAAGGATAGAATTGCGCCGTTTGATTTTGCGAAAGAATTGAAGCGCGGCATCAAACAGTCGGAATTGGTTCCGTTTGCAAACAGCGGGCACGGAGCATTTTATGAGGAAAAAGAGAAGATCAACAGTTTGATTGCGCAGTTCTCCAACTCATAAGAAAAAACCCGACATTGATCGGGTTTTTTATATAATTCCTCTGTTTTGCAGTGCGTTAATGATGAGATCAGCTCCATCGGAAATAGAGGTCTGGTCAGACTCAATGATGAAATCGGGTGAAAGCGGCGCTTCATACGGAGAATCGATCCCGGTGAAATGTTTGATCTCTCCGTTTCGCGCTTTTTTATAAAGCCCTTTTGGATCGCGCTGTTCACAAACATGCAGCGGGCACTTCACATAAATTTCGAAGAACTCACCTTTAGGAAAGAGCGCTCTAACCATGTCCCGATCCTCTCTGAATGGAGAAATAAAAGCCGTTAAAATCATTTGCCCGCTGTCGACAAACAGCTTCGCCACTTCTCCGATCCGGCGGATGTTTTCAATCCTGTCACCAGTCTGAAATCCAAGATCTTTGTTTAAGCCGTGGCGGATATTATCACCGTCAAGCACGTAGCTCTGAATGCCCTTGCGGTAAAGCTTTTCATCGACAGCATTGGCCAGCACCGATTTTCCGGAGCCGGACAAACCTGTAAACCAAAGGACGCAGCTTTTGTGTCCGTTTAAGGACTGTCTGTCAGACTTTGAGATGGCAGCGGGATGCCAAATGATGTTCGGATTGTGTGTCATTGCAATTCCCCGCTGTTTTGCTTGATGGCAACAGGCTGTTGGTGAAGTCCCTTGATCAGCACGGCTGCGACCTCAGGCCGGCTGAATTCTTTAGGCGGCTTTTTGCCTTGGCGGAGAAGCTCTCTCACTTTTGTGCCTGATAAGTGGATGTGGTCTCTCGGGCTGTGCGGACATGTTTTGGAGGTGCCCATGTTTCCGCATTTTCGGCAATAAAAGCTGTGCTCAAAAAACAGCGGCTTGATGCCCAGCTCTTCCTCTGTGAATGATTGAAAAATATTTTGGGCGTCGTATGTTCCATAGTAGCTGCCGACACCCGCGTGATCACGGCCTACAATAAAATGGGTACAGCCGTAATTTTTTCGGACGAGCGCATGGAAAATCGCTTCCCGCGGACCTGCATAACGCATGGCGGCAGGGAAAACCGATAACATGACACGATCCTTTGGATAATAGTGATTAAGCAAAGCCTGGTAGCTCTCCATTCTGATATCGCTGGGGATATCGTCTGACTTTGTTTCTCCGACAAGTGGGTGAAGCAGCAGACCGTCGACCGTTTCTAACGCTGTTTTTTGAATGTATTCATGCGCTCTGTGAACAGGGTTCCTGGTTTGAAAGCCGACAATCGTCTTCCAGCCGAGTTTTTGAAAGGCCGCTCTTGTTTCAGCGGGCGTTGCATAAAACTGTTCGAAAGATTTGTCAGGCAGGCTGCTGACCGTGATAGGCCCTCCGATATAGTAATCCGGGCGCGCCAGCAATTTTTTTACGCCTGGGTGGGCAGGATCGTTTGTTTTAAAAACAGACAGTGCTTCTTGTGTTTTATCAGGCTGGTATATATCGGTGACTGTGATCATGCCGTAGGTAACACCGTCTTTCACAAGCTTGACGTGATCTCCGGCAGACAGCTGTCTTGCTGTTTTTTCTCCGACAGGCAGCGTAATCGGCAGGCTCCACGGCAAGCCGTTTGCCAGCCTCATCTCTTTCACAACGGAATGATAATCTTTTTCTCCCAAAAAACCTGTTAACGGGCTGTAGCCGCCGATCGCAATAAGCTCCAGATCACTCAGTGCAAGCTGATCCAGCTCTGCTTGGCACGCGCACCCTTCAAAATGGCATGCGGGATCACAGCGGTTGATTAATACCCCTCCGTGGGGTTCGTTTCCATTCAACGTGTTCAACCTCCATTTATACGTTTCCTTGTTTTCTTTTCTGCACTTAATGAAAGTTTGACATCAGCGCCTTAACATCATTTCGATTCTCACATCAAGAACCTGCCATCCGCTATTCTTGATGCAGGCCGCATTCTGTTTTCTCCCGTCCGGCCCATCTTCCAGCCCTCTCATCGTTCGGGTCCGGGGAAGGCAGTGTACACATTTCACAGCCTATGCTCGGATAATGTTGATCGTGCAGTTTGTTATAAGGCAAATTGTGCAGGCGGATGTACGTCCAAACGTCATCCCATGTCCAGTGGATAAGCGGGCAAATTTTGATGAGCTCAAACTTCTGGTCCAGGTTTACGTATTGAATATGCTTTCTCGTTGGTGACTGATCCCGGCGCAGTCCTGAAATCCAAGCTGTCATGCCGGACAGGTGCTTTTTGAGCGGTTCGATTTTCCGCAATTGGCAGCAGAGGTTCGGGTTATGCTTCCACAGCTCTCCGCCGTACTTCGTCCCCTGTTCTGTTAAGCTCAGCTCGGGTTCGAGCATCTGGATTGCAAATCCCGGATATCGTTCTTTGACGGTCTCGATCAGCTCATATGTTTCCTGAAAATGAAGCCCGGTATCCAAAAAGATGATGTGTGCGTTTTTGTTGATTTTTGATATTAAGTCGAGAAGCACCATTCCTTCTGCGCCAAAGCTGCAGGCGTACACAATCTTTTCTCCGTACGTTCGGTAAGCCCATTTCAACACATCGAGCTCATCGATCAATTGATCCGTTATCTGTTTGGACAGCATGTCGTTCCAAGTGTCATATGTGATGGTTTCGTTCAATGTTTTCCCCCCGTTTGCATCTGCTTTTTTTATCTATTGATCGAGTTATAGGCAGACTATTCATTTTTTGCATAAAGGTTCAGGTTTTAGGTGCCGCGCCCGCCTAAAATGAGGTGCGGAACCATTAAGAGCCCGGCTGAATATGCTTTTTAGCAAAATGGTTTTATGCCCAAGGAGAGGTAGTATGCCGATTGCCATTTATCAGGGGCATCATCATTCGCTTGCCCCGGCGGACATTAACATCGTCATTGATGTCATCAGAGCCTTTACGGTCGCCCATTATGCGTTTATCGGCGGGGCGAAAGAGATTTTGTTGGTCCGGACAGCTGATGAAGCCTTTGCGCTGAAAGACACCTATCCGGATTATGTTTTGACGGGAGAGGAAAAGGGGGTCGGTATCAGCGGATTTGATTTAGATAATTCTCCAAAACGTATGGCTGGGCAGAATATGACGGATAAAAGCCTGATCCAGAAAACAACAAACGGCGTCACAGCAGCATTGGGGGCGCTGAACGCAAAGCATCTGTTCGTAACTGGATTTTCCAATGCCAAAACAACGGCACAGCATGTGAAAAAGCTCGTCGCAAACGATTGTGTCATAAACATAGTGGCTTCCCATCCATCCGGTGATGACGATATGGCATGTGCGGAGTATATCAAAGGCATCATTGAAGGGACAAATGTGGTAACGGCTGCGGAGGCGATTGAAAGAATAAAAGGCTCTTCTGTTGCGGAGAAGTTTTTTGACTGCCGCCAGCCATTGTTTGATTCGGAAGACATCGTTTACTGTACAAAAGAACTGACGGGCGATTTCGTGATGAAAGTGAAACAAGATGGAGAAGTTCCAACGATAGAGAGGGTCATAATATGAATGATTTTTCACTAGAATTGCCAGTGAGAACAAACAAGCCGAGAGAAACCGGGCAGTCCATTTTAATTGATAACGGCTATCCCTTGCAATTTTTCAAAGATGCGATAGCCGGAGCGTCCGACTATATTGATTTTGTGAAATTCGGCTGGGGCACATCATTACTTACGAAAGATCTTGAAGAAAAAATCAGCACACTGAAAGAACATGACATTACATTTTTCTTTGGCGGCACACTGTTTGAAAAGTACGTAAGCCAGAAAAAAGTGAATGAATTTCATCGGTACTGCACCTATTTCGGCTGTGAATATATTGAGATTTCAAACGGTACGCTCCCGATGACAAATAAAGAGAAAGCGGCTTACATTGCCGATTTTTCTGATGAATTTCTTGTGCTCAGTGAGGTGGGCAGCAAGGATGCGGAATTAGCAAGCCGGCAAAGCTCTGAGGAATGGCTTGAATATATCGTTGAGGATATGGAAGCGGGCGCGGAAAAAGTGATTACAGAAGCCAGAGAAAGCGGAACGGGAGGGATCTGTTCCAGCAGCGGCGATGTCAGGTTTCAAATTGTTGACGACATCATTTCCTCGGATATTGATATCAACAGGCTGATTTTTGAAGCGCCTAACAAAACGCTTCAGCAAGGGTTTATTCAAAAAATCGGGCCGAATGTGAATCTTGCCAATATTCCATTTCATGATGCCATCGCGTTGGAAACGCTGCGTTTAGGGCTAAGATCCGATACCTTTTTTCTGTAAAATAGCGGCTGCGGGGCTCTCGTCGTGAAGAGAGCCTCTGCCTATTATTTTTTATGGCGGTACATAGGCGTGAGATAGGGAAGTGAGGTCAGGCGGATGTTGTAGATGAAGTCGATGACTCTTGTCGATATCACCTGGCATATGAGGGCTTGAATGACGATGCCCCAGTCAATAATAGACGCGGTGACCATAAAAATGATGCAATTCATGATGAGCAGGATCGTTCCAGGATTCCCGCCGCGGTAGATAGAAATCATCAGAGCAAGGGCTCCGAATCCTCCGTTCGAAATTTTATATTTGTATAAAAGTCCGATTCCGAGTCCCAATAACACTGCGCCGCTTGCCAGATCAAGCCACAGGTTAGATGTGATATCAGGAAAAACTGCATCAAAGATCAATACCGAGACAGAGGTGACGGTGATAGAAGCGAGGGTGCCGGTGAATGTTCTCATCTCCAGCCATTTTAAAGCGGTAAAAAGCATTGATACATTCACAGCCCACACTGAAAATCCGTGGGGGATTTGAAACAGATAATGCAATAGCACCGCAATACCTGCTGCACCGCCTGTCGGAATATCATGCGGAAATAAAAACAAGGACATGCCGAGTCCTTGTAGTACGCCGCCTACGACAATCATAAACGTAAGTTTTGCTTTCATCAGCAGTTCAGCCATTAAGTCATTTGCTCCTTTATGAAAAGACTTGTCCGCTGTTTTCATTTTATGAGGCTGTCCATTATTTATGTCTCAAAATAAAGAAATGGCCCAGCTTAATAGGCTGAGCCATCCCACTTGTAGCGATTGACGATCTCCATATTGATCTCTGTGCCAATGCCTTTTCCTTTCGGGATGTGGACCATTCCTTTTGAAGGCTGCAGGCTGACGAGATCTGTAAAAGGATTCTCCATGACGTCCCACTCGATCGGTTCAATGTGATCGTTCTTCATTTTAGACCATGGGGGCAGACAGGCTTGTGCAAATAAAGCATAGAGCCGTGAGAGCGATCCGTCATATGCATGGGCGGATGCTCTGACGCCGAAATAACGCGCGAGCTGGAGGCAGTCCCGAAACTCATCAATTCCGTTGACATGCATGACATCGGGCTGAATGATATCCAAACAGCGCTGTGAAAGGAGAGGCACATATTGCGCCGGGCCTTTCATGTTTTCTCCGCCGGCAACAGGAACAGACAAACGGCTTCGAAGCATAGCGTAATCCTGCGGCTGATCAAAGGGCAAAGGCTCCTCAAGCCAGCCAATGTTCGTCCATTCGGAGAAATAGCGCTCCCATTTAAAAGCCGCAGCGGCATCGTAGCTTTGGTTTGCGTCCAGAATCATCGTAATGGAGCTGCCTGCTGTATGCTGCAGCGCATTGATGTGCCGGACATCCTCCTTGAATGAAGTCCCGCCAATTTTGACTTTGATTTGCTCAAAACCTTTTTTCAACTGGGCTTCAACATTGGAGACTGAGCGGCTGATCCATTGCGGGGAGTCTGAGTACGATTGAAAAGACGCGTACACAGGAATCTCCTCTCTGTATCGCCCGCCCCATAATTCGCAAACCGAACAATCCGCAGCTTTGGCTGCAATCTCTGTCAGCGCCATGCTTACAGCGGAGGCCGCCCGCTGGTGCCATTTTTGAATCGTGCGCACTAATGACAGGCGGCTGCCAGCCTGTTTTCCTAATAGAAATGGGATGATCCGCTTCGTAAAACCGACATGGAGAGCAGGGAGCCAATCAACGCATTCTCCCCAGCCGTCTATCCCGCTTTCGGTGATAATCCTGATGAGATAACAAGTCCGATATCGTTTAAACCCATTGGCATCTCCGTATGGCTTTTCTAATCGATGAAATAGCGGAAAGGTTTCAATCCGTACAATTTTCACACTGGGTGCTACCTTTCCTCAGCGGGCTGGAGCCGATTGCCAGCCATTTTAGGGTCTTCTTTTTCTTTTGTTTCTTCATTGTTTTGCTTCACATGGATGAGCATCATCACAAGAATCCCGACAACGAGAGTCAATCCCGCGATGCTTAAAAACATGCCGGGTCTGGACCATTGCATCAGGCGGCCGAAAATCGGAGGACCGATCGCTACCCCTAAGAAACGTACAGAGCCGTACAGCGAGGTGACAAATCCCCGTCTTTCTTTGCCGACAGCCCCGGTAATGAAACTGTTCACACAAGGAAGGACAAGACCTGAGCCTATACTGCTCAGTACAAGAACACTGATAAAAAGGACAAGATTTTCAATGAATGACAGTGCCGCGTAGGATACGGTCATGAACGCCAATCCAAGTACGATCAGCTTTTTCATTAACGATTGCTTTTGCCCGATTTTGCTTCCTGTTGTATAGGACGTCACACACATAACCAAAAGCGGGATCGCTAAAATTAAGCCTTTTTTCACGCCGTCGGTGTCGTATGTTTTTTCAAGAACATCTGAGAGATAAAACAGGATGCCGAATAAAGTAAACAAACAGGTCGCACCGGCTAAATAAGCGGTAAACAGCCATCTGCCTTCATGTTTAAAGACACTTAACAGCCCTTTTGCATATTGTCCGATTGGTGGCGGTTCTTTTTCCTTTTTCTTTTCTTTAATAAAAATCCAAGTCAGTACGATCGAAATGATACAAAACACAGGAAAGGCAAAAAACGCGCCATACCAGACAAGCAGGGCGATCAGCGAGCCAATGATCGGCGATAGCACTTTCCCCATGCCGTTTGAAGCTTCAACAAGGCCGAGCACCTTGCTCTCCTGGGCGCCTTTAAACAGATCTCCCGTCAGTGCCATGGCAATTGGGCCGGTTCCGGCTGCCCCGATTCCCTGTAACGCTCGTCCTGCCATGACCCAAGGATAGGCATTGTCAAAAAAACCTGCCGCAAACCCGGCTAACAAACCGCCGGCACCATACAAAATTAAGCAGGGAATAATGATGACTTTCCTTGAGAATCGGTCTGCGAGATAACCGACAATCGGAATCGCAAATGCTGCAATCAAGGAAAATACTGTGATCACGAGACTGACTTGAAATTGTGATAAATGAAGTTCAGATTTCATTTTTGGCAAAATCGGAATAAGCATCGAGTTTCCTAGGGTTAATATTAAAGGGATTGAACCGATTGCCACAATCGTCATTCCGTTATTTTGTTTTGATGATTCCATCTCAGAGCACACTCCTTTTCTTCTGCTTAGAATGTCCCTGATGGCTTCGTTTATTCAGCGATCAGACAGCAAAAAACCGAACAGAAGATACCTGTTCGGGAAAAAAGAGGGTTAACCGAGAGCCTGTGAAATCAAAGCATATAAGTGTCCATTTTGAATAGGCGCTTTTTTCTGATAGAACAAAATCGGAGGTTCATCATCTTTATGAAATCCCATTTCTATCAGGCTGTCATGCAGAGACGTGTGTTCACTCGGTATATCGATTCGCATCGGCCCTTGTTTGCCGGCCGCCAGCCTTGTAATTATCTGTGCTGCAACATCTGATGATGGAGCGATGATAGGGCCGAATTTCAAATTGGCCGGTGTCTGTACAGAAAGTCCGTAGCCAATGAGCTGTCCGTCCTGATTTCTGGCGATGATACATTCGCATGAAGCAGAAATAAGCTGCTGCAAAAGGTTTGATCGATCTCCGCCAAAGGCAGCCAGATCCGCCGCGGTTAAGTCGTGAAAGTCTTGTTCTCTAAAGGATGTCAGTTCAGCATCAAGCTTTTTTGTATAAGGTTGAAAACTGTGACAGCTGTACTTTCGCACTGAACCTGCCGTATGAAAACCTGCTTTTTCATAAAGCGGCAAACCTTCTTTTGTGGCGCAAAGCCTGATGGCGGTGTTTTCATCCGTTTGGGTAATACAGGCGTTTACCATACGCCGGCCAAGACCGAGCCGTTGATATTCCTTGTCAACGATAACAAGGCCGATAGAAGTAAGACGGCCAAACAAAAACAAGCCGATGCAGGAAATAATATCACCGCTGACATTTTGATAACCGAAAAAGCGTCCCTGCTGAACAAGCAGTTTCAGCTCTTGTTCGCCATAATCCGGCCACCCGGCTTGCCCGCAAAGCCGCAATAAGCCGGAAACGTGTTCTTCATGAAGCTTAATCAGTTCATCTACTACGTCCATAAGATCACCTGCTTGTTCTAAGTGTTTTGTACATGACAATATGATTGCCAATGCCGGGAATGTCAAATGGTTCGCCAAGTTCCTTCCAGCCAAGCTTGGCATAGTAGCCCTTGACATGGTGTCTTGCGTTGCACCATACCGCCTGAACGCCGCTCTCCGCCAGTTTGTGCTCCGCGTGTTTGATCAGCGTGCTTCCAGCTTTTTGATCGCGATATCCCTCGAGCGTTGCCATGCCTCTCAGCCGATACGCAGAGGCTTCCGTTAATAAAGGCTGACTTTGCGGGGAAAAAGAAGCGATGCTGATCAGCGTTCCATCATAAAACACGCCGAGATGAAAGGAGCCTTCTGCGTGATCCTCTTTATATTTGCATTGTTCGATGGATTGATGGGGACGCAGAATGCGATGCCGGATTTCATATGTATCTTCCGCGGAAATGGTTTTGACTTCGAGCATAATGTTCCTCCTCATGATTGTTTTTCTATATCGTAACACGAATCTCGTTGAAAAAGACTGCCCGATTCGATCAGGCAGTCTTTTGGAAATTAATGCAAAAAGATATTTTGGCGCTGCTCATCTTTTTGCTGAATATATGATGTGAGCTCAGCGGTTAAGTCAGATCTGAGGAAAGGCGTTATCAAGTAGATGCCGTTAAACAGCTCGCATGCCGTATCCAGCAGGGAGCGTGCAATTGCAAGGCCTTCCGCCTTTTGCTTTTCTTTATCTTCACCGGCATGGGCCATTTTTTCGCGAATCGTATCAGACAGCTTAATGCCGGGAATTTCATTATGGATGAATTCGGCATTCCGGCTGCTTGTCAGCGGCATGATGCCGATATAGATCGGCGTCTTCAGATGTTTTGTTTCGTTATGGATATCGACAAGCTGCTGCTCGGAATAGACAGGCTGAGAAACAAAATAATCTGCGCCGCAATCTATTTTTTTCTCAAGCCGTTTTACCGCTTTATCCAGATGGCGGACGTTAGGATTAAATGCGGCGGCAACTGAGAAATTCGTTTTCTTGCCGAGCGGTTTTCCAGACAGAGACAGACCTTCATTGAATTGTTTGATCAGCCTGATTAAATCAAAAGATGTTAAATCATATACAGACGTCGCCCCAGGAAAATCCCCGATTTTAGAAGGGTCACCTGTAATAGCAAGCACGTCATTCAGCCCTAACGTATCAAGGCCCATTAAATGTGACTGTAAGCCGATAATGTTACGGTCACGGCACGTAATATGGACAAGGGAACGCATATCGAGCTGCTGCTTGACAAGGGCGCCGCAGGCAACATTGCTGATCCGCGGGGTCGCCAAAGAATTGTCGGCGAGTGTCAGGGCATCGATTCCCGCTTCTTTTAATTCAGCAGCAGCGGACAGAAATTTGTCAAAGCTTAGTTTTTTCGGCGGGTCCAGCTCTACGATAATAGAGCGTTTTTTCGCTGCGATCTCATCCAGGCCGGGCTCGGTTCGCTCGTGATGAACAGAAATGAATTCTTTCGCCCGGGTTTTGACTTCTTTTTCCGTAATCGGAGCCAGCCCGCCAACCGCTTCCGCCATCGCCCTGATGTGATTCGGCGTTGTGCCGCAGCAGCCGCCGATAATCCGCGCACCTTGCTTACGGAATTCTGACGCGCTGTTTTGAAAATACGTGTCGTCTGTTTCATAGACGAGCCGTCCCTCTTCAAGCGAAGGAAGACTGCTGTTCGGATAAACGGATAAGAATACGTCATCAAAAATCGGCACTTCGCTTAGCGCTTCAATCATGTGATAAGGGCCGAGGCGGCAGTTAATGCCGACAATATCAGCTCCGAGATCCGCAATCGAGCGCAATGCGTCAGAAAGCGGCGTTCCGTCCTGCAATACGCCTTGCTCGTGCATGGAGACATTGAGCATAATCGGAAGATCAGTCTCTTTGCGCGCGATTTTCAGCACTTCACGGGCTTCTTCCAAATCATAATATGTTTCTAACAGCAAGCCATCCGGCTCTTCATGCAGCAGCAGATACAGCTGCTCGCGGAAGCTGCGCTTAATTTCGTCAAGACTGTATGCGTTTTTATTAAATGTGCGTATGCCGCCCATCGTTCCAAGCACGTATGCATCGCCTGCTGAAGCCCGCGCGATCTTTACGGCCTCCTGATTCATTTTTTTGATGTCATCCTCAAGCCCGTGTCTGGATAATTTAATATAGTTGGCTCCGTACGTATTCGTTTGAATAATGTTGGCTCCCGCTTCAACGTACGCTTTATGTATGCGCTGAATTTCCTCCGGCTTTGAAATATTGAGCTCCTCAAAACACCTGTCAATGCCATAGGAGTAGAGGAGCGTCCCCATGGCGCCGTCACCGATTAACACCTGTCTTTGCAAATCTTCTAAAAGTCCCATTGTCTGCCTCCTTTATTCACATCAGCAAGGAAAAAAGAGAAATAAAAAAAGTCCTCTTAAGAAGAAGACTTTGTCAGTGATTTTGTCTCTTCTTATCTTCCAAGCTGTTCGAGCTTGCTGGATTTAGCACCTTGGTCATGGCTGATCGCCATTACACCGGTTGCTGAAGCTTCGTCGGGCCAGTCCCTCTGCTTCTCTTGATAAGAACGGATATGAAATTTTCGTGTCAGGAAGTGCCAAAAGATATCTGGCGTTTTTCCCTTTCTCCAAATTTACCGAAAATAAAGACAATAATCAATAGGAATCAGAAAATTTATCTGAAATTTATAAATTGAACGTCAATTGGCAGATCTGCTCCCCGTACAGCTGAGATAATCTGCTGCAGGTCATCTTTGTTTTTTCCGGTGACACGCACTTGATCATCCTGCACCTGAGACTTTACTTTCAGTCCGGAGTTTTTGATGATCGTATTGATTTTTTTTGCGTTGTCCTTGTCAATGCCTTGAACAAGCTTTGCACGCTGGCGCACCGTTCCGCCTGACGCGTTTTCAACCTTGCCGTAATCAATGTTTTTTGTCGGTACGTTTCGTTTAATCAATTTGCTGACCAGCACATCTTTCAGCTGGCTTAATTTGAATTCGTCATCGGAAACGAGGACCAGCTCCTCTTTATCTAAAGAAATGTCGCTTTTGCTGCCTTTAAAGTCATATCGGGTACTGATTTCCTTCAGTGCGATTTGGATTGCGTTTTGCACTTCAGGCAATTCCACCTTGGATACAATATCAAATGAACTTTCTTTTGCCATATGAAAACCTCCATAACATTTAACTTATGTGTTGATTATAGTAGAATAAAGAGAAACTTCCAACAGAACAAAGAATCAATTTGTGATGATTGGAAAAAATGTTAACAAAATCCGCAGAGAATAAGCGGAACAGGAAGGACGATAGCATGAGACCAGGGCAGCAATTAACCTTGAGTATAGATCACCAAACCGACTTCGGTTACTTTTTAACCGATGGGGAAGATACGATTCTCTTACATAACAGTGAAATGACTGAGGATATCGAGGACAGAGACGAAGTAGAAGTCTTTATATACGTAGACCAGCAGGAAAGGCTTGCGGCCACGATGAAAATTCCGATCATCAGCGCGGATGAATATGGCTGGGTTGAAGTGGTGGATAAAGTGGAAGATATGGGCGTTTTCGTTGATGTCGGTTTATCGAAGGACGCACTAGTCGCAACTGAGCATTTGCCGCCGTACGAAGATGTCTGGCCGCAAAAAGGGGACAAACTTTACTGTATGCTGAAGGTGACGAACCGGGGGCGCATGTTTGCGAAACCAGCGCCGGAAGATATCATCAGCGAACTGTTTACCGACGCTTCAGAAGATCTGATGAATAAAGAGCTGACAGGTACGGTGTACAGGCTGATCGCATCGGGTTCATTCGTGATCACGGATGACGGTATCCGCTGTTTTATTCACCCGTCAGAAAGAAAAGAGGAGCCAAGACTGGGTTCAAGAGTCACAGGCCGGGTGATTCAAGTGAAAGAAGACGGTTCAGTCAACTTGTCGCTGCTTCCGAGAAAACAGGATGCAATGTCAGTTGATGCTGAGTGCATTCTAACGTATATGAGAATGAGAAACGGTGCCATGCCGTACAGTGACAAAAGCCAGCCTGACGATATCAGAGAACGTTTTAATATGAGCAAAGCCGCCTTTAAACGCGCGCTGGGCCATTTGATGAAAAACGGAAAAGTGTATCAGGAAAATGGATGGACATACGAGAAAAAATAGCATGAAAACGGCTCGCCTGCAGCAGACTGCGGAGCGAGCCGTTTTTTTATGTCTAGTTTAATTCATCAACCAGCGTTCTGATTGCCATTTCGCGATCCACATTGTCTGAAATCGCAATCGGCGTAATATCAATGGCGAGAATGATCAGAATCAGGGCACCTGCTGCAGCAACATAAGAAACATAATAGAAATAGTTAGCGGTATCAACAGTGTTGACAAGCTCGGCCTGAACTCTGGATGTATCATCCTTAGAAGCGGCGATTTCCTTTGCAGCTTCTACTTTTTCTTCAACGATTTGACCTGCTTTTTTCAGCAGTTCATCCACTTTCAATGCATCTTTGCTGTAAACAGCTTTCTTCAGGTTATCAAAAAAGTCAGCATCCTCTTTTTTAATATCAGCGACAACCTGATTGGCAAAAGCCTTTGCCTGTTTTGTGTTGAGTTTGTCTGTCATCGCTTTATTAAAGACCTCTGGAAGCTGTTTGCCAACTTCCCCTTGGGCAAACACAAAGCCTTTAAAAATTTCCTCACCTGAATACTCAAGCTGCTTTGCCTGTGCCACACTTTCTTGCTGCTTCACCAAAAACACAGTCGTCACCAATACAACCGACAAAAATACTAGAAACGCCTTCTTCAAACTGAAACCTCTCCCTTCTTGTGTTTTTTATTCCACAACAGTCTGCGAATATATGTAAATTGAATCGTGGAATCGATAGGAGTGAGATACAATATCAAAATGCCGGCCATGATAATCGAAAAACTGATGAGGCCCAGCATGACTGCAAAAATCTCATGCATAAAAACAGCGATGATCAAAATCAATCTCCAATGCTTCTTCGGCGCAAACAGTGCCGCGAAGATGACAATTTGAACCAGCAGCGTCCCCCATGTCGGAATCACCACGAACGGACTTGTTACAATTGGCTTCGTTAACGCCTGAAAAAAGCCGTTGAAGCCAATGGTTTTTTCCTGGGCGAAATAATAGACGGCCGTTCCGTCCACCCATTCCTGCTGAGATAGCTTAGCGACGGTAGAGTGAAAATAAAGCACCGCCACTTGGATTCTGATCACAAAATAAGAAATAAAAGCTGTTATTTTTCCAAGTGTTCTTTTGCCCTCTATAGGTCTCGTACTCCAATGCCATTTTCTCGGATCGGTCAGCGTGATGGGAAGCAATAAAAAGGTCATGACTGCTGCTGCCTGCTCGCCTCCGTCGATGACGATCAGCGATGACTGCAGGCTGTAACTGACATACCAATGCAGAACCCCGGTGATTCTGGGGCGCCAGCCAATGACAACAAGCACCAGAATGGCAATGCAGACCCATCTGAAAAGATTTAACATCATATAGTTATTTTCGCCGAGACAAAAGAGACTGAGATTCATTTTACAAGCTGGATAGCTGCTGATCCCGCTGGCTGGCTTCATAATGAGGCTCGGGTGATTGATGAGCAGCGTCAGCAGGCTGGATAGCGCAATGATGCTTCGCGCGAGGCCATATACATTTGTCCACGGGTTTCTTTCGTCCCATCTGGTGATGGTCTGTTTTATGTTTTCGAGCATGAGATCACAACCTTGACTATGCTTTTTACCTGATAAGACGAAGGGGTATATTTAGAATAGCTCCAAGGAACAATATCCTCTTTCGTCAAATAGTAGCTGCCACAAAGCAGCGGGCGGGGAGCGGGTGTTTTTAATTGCACGGTTTTGGCTTTGCTTTTGCATGCGCCGAGGTCCTTTTCTTTACATGCTGTCCACTGTTCCTTGCCGACTTGGCTGTAGATCACGCCCATTTCAACGCCTTGTGACCGCCCATACCGATACAGGCCGAATAGGTTGTCAGCCCTCATATTGGGCCATCTGACCTTGGCGCTGGCATTTTCAGCCTCATATAAGCCGATTGCAGTATCACGCGGATTTTTGCTAAAAAAGCCCCAGCCCTGAGGGAGGATGCTGGACATGAGAAATTTGGAGTCCTTTGTCAGCGGAATCGGGGTTGTCCCTAAGCTGCCAATAATAGAAAACAGAAATAGCGAACCCCAAAGGATTGAAAAAATGACAAAAAATGATATCGATTTCTGCATTCGACTGCTCCTTTTAACCTGAAGAATCGTTTTTACACTTTTCATAATATAAAAACATTTATGTAATAAAAAGGTTAAAAAGTATGAGAAATTCCATTTTTGTTAAAAGGAAAAACAGGACATTTTACACTGCTATATGTGATTGATATATAGTGTTTTTTTCGATATATTTAAACCATGAAAACGAATCAAGTTAATGACCGCTGGATTGTTCAATTTCGAAAAGGGATTTTCGAGCTGGCCATCCTATCCCTTCTGCGTTCTAAACCGATGTACGGTTATGAGCTGACGTCATCCTTAAAAACCACCTCGGCGCTGGCTATTTCAGAGGGAGCGATTTATCCGATTTTGAAACGTATGACCGAGAAGGGATGGATCGAATTTTTTTGGGAAGATTCACTGGACGGCCCGAAAAGAAAGTATTACAAAATGACGCAAAAAGGAGAAGAAATGTTAAAAGAACGGCTGGAGAAATACCTGGAAACCCATCAAGCCTTACTGTCTTTATCGGGGGATTTGCTATGAATGGACAGCTTATCATTGACCGATACATGGAGGAACTAAATGCAGAGCTGGCGAATATGCCTGATGTAGAGAGAGAAAACGCTATCGACGAATTAAAGGGGCATATCACCGCTTTCGTTCAAGACAGAATCAAAGCCGGCCTTAGTGAAGAGGAACTGCAGGAAGCTGTTGAATCTGAATTTTCTCATCCGAAGGAGCTTGCCGAATTGATGATGGGTGATGGGGGAGAGACGAAAAGGAGGAGGTCTTTATTGGGCAAAAGCTGGATTTCGGTCCTTCTCATTGTCACGATTATCGCCCTGCCGCTGCTGCCGTCCGACTTCAGACATCTGCCGCTGGCTGTTTATTTAATGGTGCTCGCCGGATATGTATGGAAGCGGAAAAAATTGGTGATGTTTGCAGGTGTCAGAAAAAACAAAATGCGCTCTCAAAAGGAGATTGTCAAGATTTCGCGAGTCGGTGCGGTTTATCTGCTGTTTTTAGCAGTGGTGCTCCTTTTGAGCCCGTTCCTCAATGCGCTTGTCGTCCTGCTGCTGATTGCAGTAAGCTGCGCCGCTTTTTTTCTTTTTCTTAACATCAAGTAATCTTGTAGGAGGCTGTAAGATGGAAATCAGCATCAATTATCTATTAATTGTCATCGCGCTTTTATTCTTTGTGGTTGCCTATTTTGTCGGAATCAAAAAACAAACCTGGATGTTGGCTGGGTTTAACGAGGCGCGTATACGGGATAAAGATCGGCTGGCCAGAATAGCAGGCTACTTTTTCTTGAATTCCGGTTTGTTCATTTTGCTGAATAGTTTTATCTCATTTCAAGGTCAGGAGCAGCTCATACCTCCGCTTATACTGGCATATGGAGCAGGGGTTATTATTTATGTCAATAAAAAATTAGTAGAGTAGAAAAAGAAGGGCAGAGCGAAATATCTCTGCCCTTCTTTTTTGGGAAAATAAGAACGAAGCACCACATACAAGTTTTTGTATTTTTGATAGGATGAAGAAAAATGGTAGATTCCAAAATAGGAAGGATGTGGTGTTTTGCGCAACTTGACCAAGACATCTCTATTACTGGCCGGCTTATGCACAGCGGCCCAAATGGTTTTTGTAACACATGCCTCAGCTGAAGAAAGCATCGAATACGACCATACGTATCAAACCCCTTCATACATCATCGAAAAGTCACCGCAGAAGCCGGTACAAAACACAACCCAGAAAGAATCGCTATTTTCCTATCTTGACAAGCATCAAACGCAGTTTAAGCTCAAAGGGAATGCGAACAGCCATTTTCGCGTTTCGAAAACCATAAAGGATCCAAAGACAAAACAAACGTTTTTTAAATTAACGGAGGTTTACAAAGGAATTCCGATTTACGGCTTTGAACAAGCGGTCGCGATGAAGGAAAACAAACAAGTGAAAAGTTTCTTTGGAAAGGTGCATCCGCAAATCAAGGACGTCTCCGTCACACCGTCTATTTCTGAGAAAAAAGCAATACATACAGCAAGGCGTGAGCTCGAGGCTTCCATTGGAAAAATCGAATATCTTGATGGGGAACCAAAAGGCGAATTATATATCTATCCACACGACGGTGAATATGATCTCGCCTACCTTGTGAGACTC
The DNA here is from genome assembly GCF_037963345.1 of Bacillus sp. PS237. Lineage (NCBI taxonomy): Bacteria > Bacillati > Bacillota > Bacilli > Caryophanales > Bacillaceae > Bacillus > Bacillus sp. PS237. Next base: position 1,167,793 of record NZ_CP150156.1, read on the forward strand.
TCGACATCTGAACCTGAGCCTGGCTATTGGCATTATTTCATCGATGCCAAAAACGGAAAGGTCATCGAGTCCTTTAATGCCATTCATGAAGCGGCAGGTACAGGAATCGGCGTGTCAGGTGATGAAAAAAGCTTTGACGTCACAGAACAAAATGGGCGCTTTTATTTGGCTGACGAAACAAGGGGAAAAGGGATCAATACATTTGACGCGAAGAACCTGAACGAAACCTTGTTTACGCTTTTGTCTCAACTGATCGGGTATACGGGCAAAGAAATAGTCAGCGGCACGTCCGTATTTAATGAACCTGCGGCTGTAGACGCACACGCAAATGCGCAAGCCGTTTACGATTATTACAGCAAGACATTTGGCCGTGATTCTTTTGATCAAAACGGAGCAAGGATTACGTCTACCGTGCATGTCGGCAAACAATGGAACAATGCTGCGTGGAACGGTGTCCAGATGGTATACGGGGATGGAGACGGTTCGAAATTTAAGCCGCTGTCTGGATCGCTCGACATTGTCGCGCATGAAATCACACACGCAGTCACACAGTATTCCGCCGGTCTTTTATATCAAGGAGAACCCGGTGCATTAAATGAGTCCATTTCTGACATTATGGGCGCGATGGCTGACCGTGATGATTGGGAGATCGGCGAAGATGTCTATACTCCTGGTATTGCAGGAGATTCATTGCGGTCATTGGAGGACCCATCTAAGCAGGGAAATCCAGATCATTACTCGAACCGCTACACAGGAACAGAGGATTATGGCGGAGTCCATATCAATTCGTCCATTCACAATAAAGCAGCTTATCTTCTTGCAGAAGGAGGCGTGCACCACGGTGTACAGGTTGAAGGGATTGGGCGTGAAGCAAGTGAACAAATTTACTATCGGGCTTTAACATATTATGTAACGGCATCTACAGATTTCAGCATGATGAAGCAAGCGGCGATTGAAGCTGCCAATGATTTATACGGTGAAGGCTCGAAGCAATCAGCTTCAGTCGAAAAGGCGTATGAGGCTGTCGGCATTCTATGAGCAAACAAAAACAGTCAGGACACAGAGTCTGACTGTTTTTGTTTGCTCATTTTCTTAAAAAGAATATCGCCAATGTACCTGGACCGGCATGCGAGCCGATGGCTGAACTGATTGGATGCATAATGATTTCTTTCGGCTTGAACGCTTCCTCAATCAGGTGTTTCATATCCGTGGCTTTTTCTTTGTTCGCGGCGTAGCTAATCCCGACGGTTTGATTGCTCCAATCATCCCCGCGCTCTTTCATAAGCTCGATGATCCGTTTGAAAAGTTTCTTCTGTCCGCGAATTTTTTCCAGAGGCACAAGCTTGCCGTCCTCCATCTGAAGCAGCGGTTTAATATTCAACAGGCCGCCGACAAAAGCGGACGTTTTGGATATCCGGCCGCCCCTCGCGAGATATGTTAAATCATCAACGGTAAAAATGTGTTCAAGCTGGCTGCAAAAGTTCTTTACAGACGTTTCAATTTCTTGTATTGTATTCCCGTTGATACAGAGATCGGCAGCATGCCGGACAGCCAGACCGTATCCTAATGAAGCGCATTTGGAATCAATGACCCGCAAATCGAAATCGGGGAATTCCTCCTTCACTTCATTGGCGATCATTACAGCTGTCTGATACGTGCCGGAGAGACCTGAGGAAAAGGCAATGTAAAGAGCGGGATCACCTGTTTCGGCATATTGCAAAAACACATTTTTAATCGTTTGCGGTGAGGCTTGGGACGTCTTAGGCGTTTCTCCATTTTGCATCGCTTCAAATATTTGATCCGCATGAATTGTGACTGCATCTTCGAATTCTTTATCGCCGAGAGAAACCCTGAGCGGAATAAAGCCAATGCCTTTTTCTTCAAAATAAGAACGAGGCAAATCAGTGGCGCTGTCAGCGATGAGATGAACTGTCATATTGCTTCCCTTCTTTCCGTTATCGCTCGTTATCATGAGAGTTAAGCCAACTATATCATATTAATTTGCCAAAATCGTGTTCAAATATTTGTTTTAAGGGAAAACATAATAAAGAAGAAAGAGCGGAGGAACATGCCATGGTACTAGATCAAACAAAAAAATTACTCATCGTCATCATCGGCGCTTTACTCAATGCTGCCGGGCTGAACTTATTTTTGATACCTGCAGATGTATATGCCAGCGGATTTACAGGTGTTGCCCAGCTTTTATCAAGCGTCGTTGATCAATATGCCCCCTTTTACATATCGACGGGAACGCTCTTGTTCCTCTTAAACATTCCGGTCGGTATTTTAGGATGGCTGAAGGTCGGCAAATCGTTTACAGTGTACAGCATTTTAAGTGTCGCACTCACTACTCTGTTTATGGGGATCCTGCCGGAAACAAGCCTGTCACATGACATTTTGCTGAACGCGGTGTTCGGCGGCGTCATTTCCGCAGTCGGTATCGGCTTAACATTAAAATACGGAGCTTCGACAGGCGGGCTTGATATCGTCGCCATGGTACTTGCAAAGTGGAAGGATAAACCCGTCGGCACGTATTTCTTCATTCTGAACGGGATTATCATCTTGACGGCAGGATTATTGCAAGGTTGGGAGAAAGCATTATATACCCTGGTTACACTATATGTGACAACGAGGGTGATCGACGCCATTCACACTCGCCACATGAAGCTTACGGCAATGATTGTGACGAAAAAAGCGGACGAAATCAAGGAAGCCATTTACGGAAAAATGGTGCGCGGCATCACAACTGTTCCGGCAAAAGGAGCATTTACGAACGAACAGAAAGAAATGATGATTATCGTCATCACGAGGTATGAACTGTACGATTTAGAAAAGATCGTCAAAGAAGTTGATCCAAAAGCATTTACGAACATCGTTCAAACGACAGGGATTTTTGGTTTCTTTAGAAAAGACTGACGAAAGCAGGTGGAAGTCGTGAAACGGCTGCTTGTGATGCTCCTCCCCGTGCTGCTTTTGATAGGCTGCGGGAAAGATGAGCAGACAGAACCCGATAAGGAGGTATCAGGCGGAATGGAGAATCAAGAGGTTGTTTTATCTATTGACGCAATTCAGGAGCCTGAACAAATCAAGTTTAACATGTCGCTGAAGAACCAAAGCGAACGTGCTATTGAGTTTCAATTCAGCACAGGGCAAAAATTTGAACTTGTCGTGTATGATTCTGAGCACAAAGAAAGATACCGTTATTCGAAAGAAAAAATGTTTACGCAGGCTTTTCAAAACCTGACGCTTGAATCTGGAGAAACATATGATTTCTCTGATGTGTGGAAGGAAGTCCCTGAGCCCGGAACCTATGAGGTAAAGGTGACATTTAAGGGCAGGGCGGAAAATCTCAAGCAGGTTCAGGCTGTTCAGCAGTTTGAAGTCAAATAAGAGGCTATGGCGAGTCGCCATAGCCTTTTTTTATTGCAGTTTGTCCAGCTGATTTTGAAATTGATGCAACTGTTGACGTTCCGCATCTGTCGAATTGGCATACGCAGAAGATACAGCATTTTTGGCTCTCAGAATCGCTTGCTCCTGATCGCCTTCCTCAAAGCCGTTTGTCACCATGACCGCCTGTTGAACAAATGATTTTGCCTGCTGAAACAGTTCATTTCTCATTTAATATTCATACTGCCTTTCAGCCGAGTCTCGTGCCGCGGCATGCTGGTGAGCTTCTTCTAAAGTAGACCGATATGGAAATCTTGCGGCGTGTAGCCCGATGGAGTCTTTACCCTGCTGAATAAACCTTCTGGATTTGCTTCGTTTACCCATTTTGAGACTGCCCCCTTCCATACTTTGACGAGATGAGTCGTCTTCAATAGTATGGTGGGGTAAAGTAAGGTTTATGAGTGGGAAAAATTAATACGGACCTTCTTTAAAGTGAGAAATATTCTTTCAAAAACCTTGCCACGCCGTCCTCTTCATTTGTGGCCGTAGTTCGGTTGGCAATCTGCTTGACCGCGTCAATTCCATTTCCCATTGCAACGCCGCAGCCTGCAAATTCAAGCATTTCCAAATCGTTATCCTCATCTCCAAAAGCAATGATCCGCTCCCTCGGCACGCCGTAATAATCGCTGATTTTCTGCAGGCCGACCGCTTTATTCATGCCGCTTTTGATAATTTCAATGACATGCCAAGGAGCGGCCCATCTTCTATGGTCGATCACCTCGGCATGCACATCCGATAAATATGAGCGTATTGCCGGCACATCCTCTTCCTTTGCATGTATGAGTACGGACGTCACATCTTCACCGAGATTTTCCCGCAAGTCTCCGACCGTTACATTTGTTGTGTTCATGTTAAAGGCATCTATCAGGTGCTCATCATGGTAATGAAAGTATACGTCGTCAATCACTTCAGCAAGCACGTTATGTACGTTGTAGCTCTCGCTGATATCCACGAGCTGTTTGACAACATCAAGCGGCAGTGACGTATGATACCGTCCCCAGCTGTCGTCTTGCGGATGATGGACAAATGCTCCGTTAAAATTGACAATTGGCGTTGTCAGCTCCATCTGCTGGTAGTACATGGAACTTGAACGATACGGACGGCCTGTTGAGATGCAGACATAATGCCCGTCATCTTTTAGGCGCTGTATCGTATGAAGGGTGTTTTCAGATATGGTTTTATCATCCTTTAATAATGTTCCATCTAAATCTAATGCGATTAAATAGGGTTTTGTCTCCATGAAAAGCTCCTTTAACCTTAGATTTTGCTTGTTTTGCCTTACTTACAGTGTAGCTTTTTACCATCTTTATTGTCTACATGTTACACTTATGATTATGGTTATCCTAAGGAGGGGCACATTGTGATACAAATTGAGAATCAAACCGTTTCCGGTATTCCGTTTTTACATATTGTAAAGGAAGAGAACAGGCACCGCGCTGTTCCTCTCGTGATCTTTATACATGGTTTTACAAGCGCGAAGGAACACAACCTTCATATTGCTTATCTGCTTGCGGAGAAGGGTTTTAGAGCCGTTCTGCCGGAGGCTTTGCACCATGGGGAACGGGGAGAAGAAATGGCTGTTGAAGAGCTGGCGGGGCATTTTTGGGATATCGTCCTCAACGAGATTGAAGAGATCGGCGTACTTAAAAACCATTTTGAAAAAGAGGGCCTGATAGACGGCGGCCGCATCGGTCTCGCAGGCACGTCAATGGGCGGCATCACAACGCTTGGCGCTTTGACTGCATATGATTGGATAAAAGCCGGCGTCAGCCTGATGGGAAGCCCGAATTACGTGGAGCTGTTTCAGCAGCAGATTGACCATATTCAATCTCAGGGCATTGAAATCGATGTGCCGGAAGAGAAGGTACAGCAGCTGATGAAACGTCTCGAGTTGCGGGATCTCAGCCTTCAGCCGGAGAAACTGCAACAGCGCCCGCTTTTATTTTGGCACGGCGCAAAAGATAAAGTTGTGCCTTACGCGCCGACCCGGAAATTTTATGACACGATTAAATCCCATTACAGCGAGCAGCCGGAACGCCTGCAATTTATCGGAGATGAAAACGCTGACCATAAAGTCCCGCGGGCAGCTGTGTTAAAAACGATTGAATGGTTTGAAACGTACTTATAAAGCACTAAGTTATTAACAAGAGCTGAATTTACGTTATACTGTAGAAAAAAGGAGTGAGGGAACGTGGAAGAAGCATTAAAAGAAAACATCATGGGCGCCCTGGAACAGGTTGTCGATCCTGAGCTTGGCGTTGATATCGTGAACCTCGGCTTGGTATATGACGTTGATATGGATGAAGATGGCTTGACGCACATCACCATGACGCTAACATCAATGGGATGCCCTTTAGCGCCGATTATCGTGGATGAGGTGAAAAAAGCATTAGCGGACCTTCCTGAAGTGAAAGACACAGAGGTTCACATTGTATGGAATCCGCCTTGGACTAGGGATAAAATGTCCAGATACGCAAAAATTGCGCTTGGCATTCAATAAAACAAAAAAGGACAGCCTGACATGTGAGGCTGTCCTTTTTTACAGCTGAAAGGAGTGAAAGGAAATGATGTACCTGCTGGCAGTTTTATGCCCGCCGCTTGCTGTTTTGTTTTCGGGAAAACCGTTTCAGGCCTTGCTGAATCTCATATTGACCTGTATCTTTTGGCTGCCGGGCGCGATTCACGCCTGCTTTATCGTCGCCGACCGCCGTGCCGAAAAACGGGCAAGAAGATAATTTGGAAAAATGAGGACGCAGTCATGGTATAATGGTCATAAAAACAGCAGGGAGAGCACTATGAAAAAGAAATTGCTTGCATTCGCGCTTTGTACTGGCGCGTATGCGGCCCTGTTTGCGTACTCTGTGAACTCAGAGCAAAAAACAGCCACAAGCGAGATGACGGATGTCAGCCGCCTGATGCCTGTAAAAATAAAGCAGACAGTGAAAGGGCAGGAAGAGGAAATGCTCATTGACACAGTCAAAGAGGCAAATCGAAAAAACATAAAAATTTCAATCGCCGGGGCCCAGCACTCCATGGGCGGCCATACATATTATGAGGACGGCATCGTTCTCGACATGACGGGCTACAACAAAATCCTGTCACTCGATCAAGAGAAGAAAACCATCAGGGTGCAAAGCGGTGCAACGTGGAATGATATCCAGAAATACGTGAATCCATACGGACTCGCGGTAAAAGTCATGCAGTCACAAAACATTTTTACAATCGGCGGATCTCTCAGCGCAAATGCACACGGACGTGATATTCGCTACGGCTCGCTAATTGATACAGTCAAATCATTCCGGCTTTTAAAAGCTGACGGGATGATTATCACTGTCACTCCAAAAGATGATTTGTTTACGGCGGTCATCGGAGGGTACGGCCTTTTTGGCGTGATTCTTGATGTAACGCTTGAGCTGACAGATGATGAGCTGTATGTCATGAAGACAGAAAAAATGAATTACAGCACATACTCAGACTATTTTTCAAAGCATGTAAAAGGAAATCCAGATGTCCGAATGCATCTGGCGCGAATTTCAACAGCGAAAAAAGGATTTCTGAAAGACATGTATGTCACGAATTACGTATTGGCTAATCATCAGGATCAGCTGTCCTCATACAGCGAACTTAAAGAAGACGAGTATACGGGAGCCACAAAGTTTGCACTCGGCTTGTCAAGACGGTATGAATGGGGGAGGAATTGGCTGTGGGACACACAGCAATCCTATTTCCTGAGCCAGAACGGCACAGAGATTTCACGCAATAACGTCATGCGGTCCGAATCAAAGTTTCTTGAGTATGAAAACAATGACAACACAGATGTTTTGCAAGAATACTTTGTGCCCGTGAAGGAGTATGGGTCCTATATTGATGACCTGAGACAAACGCTGTCGGACGAAGATCTGAACCTGCTGAACATTACGATCCGCTACGTGCAGAAAAATGAAAAGGCCGACCTTTCCTATGCGAAGGACGATATGTTTTCGCTCGTACTATTAATAAACGAGGGCTTTTCAAAAGAAGACCAGGCAGATACCGCCCGAATCATCAGGCGCATGACAGACGTTGCCATCAAGCACGGCGGCAGCTATTATCTGCCTTATATGACCTACCAGACAAAAGCGCAAATGAGACAGGCATATCCGAAAAGTGAAGCGTTTTTTCAGAAAAAACGAACCTATGACCCGGATGAGCGCTTTATGAATTACTTTTATCAGAGGTATAAATAATGGGGAAAAACAAATTAAAATGGCTGACATTATCACAAAGCAGCGTGTTTTTCGCAAGCAGCTTAATCTTTCCGTTTTATATTCTGTTTGTGAAAAATATCGGCTCAAGCTACACACAGTTCGGTTTTTCCTACGGATTGTTCGGGTTGAGCGGAGCGCTTATTTACCCGCTCCTCGGACGGCTGTCTGAAAGGTTTGACAGCCGTTATTTTCTGCTTCTGAACTCGTGGGGGATGGCTGTTCTGCTTTTATATGTCCCGCATATCGGAAGCGTCGTTCAAGTGTATATCGTCCAAGTGCTGTTAGGGCTCTTTGGAGCGATGCAAAAGCATGGAGAAAAAGTGCTGATCGCTAATTTTACAGACAGTGGAGAGCGTGGAAAGAAGATCGGGAATTACCATTTTTGGACAGCTGTCTTTTCAGCAGCAGCCATTATGCTCGGGGGCTTTCTCGCTGACTTTTTCACAGTGCAAATGATTTTTTATGCAAGCTCTATTCTATATTTTTTGAGTGGATTGATGATGATGAAAACAGGCTGACGCGGTCAGCCTGTTTTTTTATGCGGCTGAAATGCGGCACCGCATCAACGTTTTTGTGCTGGAGTCGTGCTGATTTTTTTTGAGCGGAATTCCCATTGAACAGAAAATTTATAAATGAATAAAAATATTAAATATACGATTGAATTAATTTTTATTCATGTTATAATGTTAAATAATTTCACAAAGACCAAGAGGGTGAACTTGTTTTGAAAATAGGAATTGTAGGTGCTACAGGATATGGAGGCACCGAACTTGTCAGGATTCTTTCGCATCATCCTCATGCAGAGGAATGCATACTTTATTCATCCAGCGGAGAAGGGAATGTCTATAGCGAGGGTTATCCTCATCTTACCGGCTTAGCGGATCAGCAGCTGAAGCCGATTGATATGAATACGATCAAACACGAAATAGATATCATGTTTCTCGCTGCGCCGCCCGGAGTATCAAGTGAATTGACTCCAAAGCTGGCAGACGCGGGAATTACGGTTATTGATCTGTCAGGTGATCTGAGGATAAAAGAACCGGCTGAATATGAAAAATGGTATAAACGGACAGCGGCACCGAAGGCGGTGATTCAAGAGGCGGTATACGGTCTGGCAGAACTGAATCAACTGCAAATTCAACAGGCGAAACTCATTGCCAATCCAGGCTGTTTTCCAACAGCTGTTTTGCTTGGCCTCGCGCCATTGGCTCAAAAGAAACTGCTCGATGAATCTTTCGTTATCGTTGACGCGAAGACCGGTGTTTCCGGAGCGGGAAGAAAAGCATCCATGGGAACTCATTTTTCTGAGCTGAACGACAATTTTAAAATTTATAAAGTCAATGAACATCAGCACACGCCGGAAATTGAGCAGGCGCTGAATGAATGGCAGCCAGGTCTCGGGCCCATTACATTTTCGGCTCACTTGGTTCCGATGACAAGGGGCATCATGGCGACGATGTATACCAGATTAACCTGTGACCTAACCGCAGATGACCTGCATGATTTATATTCGGAATTTTACCAAGATTCATATTTTGTGAGAGTGAGGCCAAAAGGTCAGTACCCGCAAACGAAAGAAGTGTACGGCAGCAATTTCTGTGATATCGCCGTGACCCTCGATGAGAGAACGAACAGAGTCACGATCGTCTCGGTAATCGATAATTTAATGAAGGGTGCCGCCGGTCAGGCAGTGCAAAACTTTAATTTGATGAATGGCTGGAATGAAGAAACTGGACTCACCATCACGCCAATTTATCCATAGAACGGGAGAGAATCGAACCATGATTCAGTTAAGTGAAGATCAAATTGTAAAAGTAACAGGTGATGTATCCTCGCCAAAAGGGTTTCAGGCAAAGGGTGTGCATTGCGGACTGCGCTACTCGAAAAAAGACCTCGGCGTCATTATCAGCGAGACACCGGCCGTGAGTGCAGCAGTTTATACCCAAAGCCACTTTCAGGCTGCTCCGATCAAAGTGACACAAGACAGCTTAAAGCACGGACCGACACTGAAAGCCGTCATCGTCAACAGCGCCATTGCCAACGCCTGCACGGGAGAACAGGGCTTAAAGGACGCATACACAATGCGGGAGAGCTTTGCTTCACAGCTTGGCATTGAGCCGGAGCTTGTCGCTGTTTCATCAACGGGTGTCATCGGCGAGCATTTAGACATGGAAAAAATCCACGCGGGGATCGAACTGCTGAAAGAAACACCTGCGGGATCAGGCGATTTTGAGGAAGCGATTTTAACAACTGATACGGTGATCAAGCAGACGTGCTATGAACTGGCAATCGGCGGCAAAACAGTCACGATCGGCGGAGCGGCCAAAGGCTCTGGGATGATACACCCGAACATGGCCACGATGCTGGGATTTGTGACAACTGACGCGGCAATCGAAGAAAAAGCGCTGCAAAAGGCGCTTCGGGAAATCACTGACGTTTCATTTAACCAAATCACAGTTGACGGAGAAACATCCACGAACGACATGGTATTAGTTATGGCGAATGGCTGCGCCGAAAACGAGTGCCTGACAGAAGACCATCCAGACTGGCCGGTCTTTAAAAAAGCGCTCTTGCTCACTTGTGAGGATCTAGCTAAAGAGATTGCCAGAGACGGAGAAGGCGCGACAAAACTAATTGAAGCCCAAGTACAGGGAGCGAAAAACAATCTTGATGCAAACGTCATTGCCAAAAAGATTGTCGGCTCAAATCTTGTAAAAACGGCAGTATACGGAACAGATGCCAACTGGGGGCGGATCATCGGAGCCATCGGACACTCCGCAGCACAGGTGACGGCAGAAGAAGTAGAGGTTTATCTTGGCGGCCAATGCCTGTTTAAGAATAACGAACCTCAGCCATTCTCTGAATCTATCGCCAAGGAATACCTTGAAGGAGATGAAATCACCATTGTCATCAAGATGGCTGAAGGGGACGGAAACGGGAGAGCGTGGGGCTGTGACCTGACCTATGACTATATCAAAATTAACGCGAGCTATCGCACGTAATAAAGGGGAGCGAAATGAAGAAAACAATCGTTTTTAAATGCGGGGGAAGCGTCATCCGTGAGCTGTCGGAGGAATTTTATCAAAATCTGAAAGAGCTGAGGGCGTCAGGCTGGAAGCTGGCAATCGTACATGGCGGGGGACCGGAAATCACAAATATGCTGAAACGGTTAAATATCAAGACAGAGTTTTCGGGCGGACAGAGGAAAACAACGAAGCCGGTGCTGGAAGTGGCGGAAATGGTTTTATCCGGTTCTGTCAATAAATTTTTCGTTGCTGAGCTTGCCAAACACGGACTGCGAGCCGCGGGCATTTCTGGTAAGGATGGCGGTCTTTTGGAGGCTGATTATCTAGATCCGGAAACATACGGAGAAGTGGGAGAAATCAAAAAAGTCGATGCGTCCATGGTGAACGCGCTGATGGAAAATGGCATCATCCCCGTTATTGCGCCGCTGTCTATGACAAGCGACTGCAAAACGCTGAATGTAAATGCTGATCTGGCTGCTTCAGCAGTCGCCGGAGCGCTTGAAGCCGATAAGCTGATGTTCGTCACGGATGTCGATGGAATCATGAAGGAAAAGCAGCGTCTGGACGTCCTGACCCCTAAGGAGATTCAGATGCTGATCAAGCAGGAAGTGATCACAGGAGGGATGATCCCGAAGGTCAATTCAGCCTTGTCAGCTTTATCAGATCAGGTGTCTGAAGTCATGATCGTAAACGGTAAAGGATCATTCTTCGCAGAACAAACCTTTCAAGGGACAAAAATTGTCAAAGCAAAGGAGGCTGTTTCATGAGCAGCTTGTTTCAAACCTACGGCCGTTGGGATATTGACATCAAAAAAGCAAAGGGAACGTACGTTGAGGATCAAAACGGCAAAACGTACCTTGATTTCATTCAGGGGATTGCGGTATCAAATCTAGGACACTGCCATGAAGCGGTGACAGAGGCAGTCAAAAAACAGCTTGACAGCGTATGGCACGTATCCAACCTGTTTCAAAACAGTCTCCAAGAGCAAGCGGCGCAGAAGCTGGCAGCGCATAGTGCGGGAGATCTTGTCTTTTTCTGCAACAGCGGCGCGGAGGCGAATGAAGGTGCGATAAAGCTTGCCAGAAAAGCAACTGGAAAAACAAAAATCATCACTTTTCTTCAGTCGTTCCATGGCCGCACGTATGCAGGGATGGCTGCGACCGGACAGGATAAAATCAAAACAGGCTTCGGCCCGATGCTTGGAGGCTTTCACTACCTGCCATACAATGATCCTTCTGCTTTTAAAGCTCTTGGGGAGGAAGGCGATATTGCCGCGGTGATGCTTGAAACAGTGCAGGGAGAAGGAGGAGTCAATCCGGCGAGTGCTGAATTTTTATCAGCCGTACAGTCGTTTTGCAAGGAAAAGCAAGCCCTTCTCATTATTGATGAAATCCAGACCGGCATCGGACGGACGGGAAAAGGCTTCGCATATGAGCACTTCGGACTCTCACCGGATATCATCACAGTCGCCAAAGGATTGGGAAACGGCTTTCCGGTCGGCGCTGTCATCGGAAAGAAACAGCTTGGAGAAGCGTTTACCCCTGGTTCTCACGGAACGACTTTCGGAGGAAACATGCTGGCGATGGCTGCTGTGAATGCCACATTGCAAATTGTATTCCAGCCTGACTTTTTGCAAGAGGCTGCTGACAAAGGGGCGTTTTTAAAAGAACAGCTTGAGGCAGAGCTAAAGAGCCCTTTTGTTAAACAAATCCGAGGTAAAGGATTAATGCTTGGAATTGAGTGTGATGGCCCGGTTGCTGACATTATTGCTGAATTGCAGACATTAGGCTTGCTTGTATTGCCGGCCGGCCCGAACGTGATTCGGCTGCTGCCGCCGCTCACCGTGACTAAGGATGAAATAGCAGAAGCCGTCAGCAAGCTGAAACAGGCAATCGCTCATCATTCCGCTGTAAACCAGTGATTTTTTTTCGATATAAAGGCATAAAAATTCATTTTTATAATTAATTATTCATCAAGAGGTGGGCTGTTAGATGGAAGGTTATTTAGTGTTAGAAGATGGGACATCGTTCAGCGGCGAGCTGGACGGTCATGAAAACTGCACGGGAGAAGCTGTTTTTTTCACAGGAATGACAGGCTACCAGGAAGTGCTGACAGATCCATCATATAAGGGACAGATTATTGTATTTACCTACCCGCTGATTGGCAACTACGGCATAAATGAAAAGGATTTTGAAAGCAAGAAACCGCAAGTAAAAGCCGCGGTTGTCTATGAGGCGTGTGATCACTTTTCTCATTATGAAGCGGTATACAGCCTCAAGGAGTATCTACAGAAATGGAATATTCCGCTGTTAACCCATGTTGATACGAGGGCTGTCGTGAAGAAAATCCGGGCAAACGGGACGATGGGTGCGACAGTCACAGCCTCTAAAGAAGGAGCTGAGATTGCCCTTCAACCAGAGAATGTGGCAGAGCAGGCTTCCGCCCAGGAAATCAGCACATTCGGCGACGGGAATAAACATATCGCTCTCATTGATTTTGGCTATAAAAAGTCAATCGCATCATCACTTGTCAAACGAGGCTGCAAGGTTACCGTGGTGCCATACCAGCAAATGGAGGCCGTATACAACATCAAACCCGATGGAATTGTGCTATCGAACGGACCTGGAGATCCGAAAGCCATTCAGCCATATTTAGGAAAGATCAAAAGCATCATCAGCCGCTTTCCGACTCTAGGCATTTGTCTCGGACATCAGCTGATCGCGCTCGCGTTTGGAGGGAATACTTTTAAGCTGCCATTCGGGCACAGGGGAGCTAATCATCCGGTCATCGACCGTAAGACGAAACGGGTCTTTATGACAAGCCAAAACCACAGCTATGTGGTTGATGAACAGTCGATTAATGAAGAAGAGCTCACCATCAGGTTTCATCATGTCAATGATACGTCAGTTGAAGGGCTTGCCCATAAAAAACTGCCTGTCATGAGTGTTCAATTCCACCCGGAAGCCCATCCCGGACCTGCGGAAAGCGAATGGATTTTTGATGATTATCTAAAGAATGTGATACCAGCAAGGAGAGAAATCGCGCATGCCTAAAGACACCAGTATTTCAAGCATATTAGTAATTGGCTCAGGCCCGATCATCATCGGGCAGGCGGCAGAATTTGATTATTCAGGCACTCAAGGGTGCATCGCGCTGAAGGAGGAGGGCTACCGGGTAATTCTCGTCAACAGCAATCCGGCGACAATTATGACTGATGAAGCCTTCGCTGATGAAATTTATTTTGAGCCTCTGACAGCAGAAAGCCTGACAGCCATCATTAAGAAAGAACGGCCTGATGGGCTTCTTGCCAATTTAGGCGGTCAGACCGCGTTGAATTTAGCGGTGGAGCTTGAAGAAACGGGTGTTTTAAAAGAGCACGGCGTCAAACTCCTCGGCACATCCGTTGAAACGATACAAAAAGGAGAGGACCGGGAAAAATTCCGTTCGTTAATGAATGAATTAAAACAGCCTGTGCCGGAGAGTGAAATTGTTGATAACGAGGCCGATGCCCTCCATTTTGCGGAATCCATCGGTTTTCCTGTTATTATCAGACCAGCTTACACATTAGGCGGAAAGGGCGGAGGAATCGCCCCTGATAAAGAAGCCTTTACAGCTATGATTAAGCAGGCGCTATTAGCAAGCCCGATCAATCAATGCCTTGTCGAAAAAAGCATTGCCGGCTTTAAAGAAATTGAATATGAAGTCATGCGTGACAGCAATAACACATGCATTACCGTCTGCAATATGGAAAATATCGATCCGGTCGGCGTGCATACAGGTGACTCTATCGTTGTGGCGCCGTCACAAACATTGACAGACGAAGACTATCAAATGCTGCGGACAGCAAGTCTGACGATCATCTCAGCACTTGATGTTGTAGGCGGCTGCAACATTCAATTCGCGCTTGATCCATTCAGCAAGCAATATTACGTCATTGAAGTGAATCCGCGTGTAAGCCGGTCATCGGCTCTCGCATCTAAAGCGACCGGTTATCCGATTGCGAAGATGGCCGCGAAACTGGCAGTCGGATACACTCTTGACGAGCTGAAAAATCCGCTCACAGGCTCGACTTACGCAAGCTTTGAACCGGCACTGGATTATGTGATCGTCAAATTTCCGCGCTGGCCGTTTGATAAATTCAAAAACGCAGACCGCAAGCTTGGCACAAAAATGAAAGCCACCGGTGAAGTGATGGCGATTGAACGGAATTTAGAAGCGGCGATACAAAAGGCAGCCGCGTCGCTTGAATTAAAAAATATCGGGACACACCTTCCAGAGCTCAGCGGGTTGTCAATTGATACGCTATGGGATTTGGCAATCACTCCGGATGACCGCAGATTTTTCGTTGTCATGGAGCTGTTGAGCCGCAGCGTCTCGATTGATGACATCCATGAAAAAACAAAAATTGATCCGTTTTTCCTTCATACCTTTGACAACATCATCAAATTGGAAAACCGCCTGATGGAAGCAGGGAGCGATCTCTCTTTTGAATTATTGAAGAAAGCAAAGGAAAAGGGATTCTCAGACGCAACGATTGCCTCGCTGATCAGCAAAACAGAAGAAGAGGTGCGCGCGCTTCGCAAGGAGATGGGCATTACGCCTTCCTTTAAAATCGTAGATACATGCGCGGCAGAGTTTGATGCGAAAACAAACTATTTTTACTCCACATATTTCGGAGAGACCGATGGAGACATCAGCCGCAAAGAGAAAAAACGCGCGCTCATTATCGGATCAGGCCCGATTCGGATCGGCCAAGGCGTTGAATTTGATTACAGTGCTGTTCACGGTGTGCTGACACTGCAAGAGCTTGGGTTCGAAACCATCATGATTAACAATAACCCGGAAACTGTCAGCACCGATTATGAAATTGCGGACCGCCTGTATTTTGAACCGATGACAACGGAGCATATTGTAAACGTGGCGGAGCAGGAAAATATTGATTTTGCAATTGTGCAATTTGGCGGTCAAACTGCAATCAATGCTGCTGAAGCGCTCGAAAAAGCCGGCATTACTCTTCTTGGCACATCATTTCAAACGCTCGACGTGTTAGAGGATCGGGATCAATTTTATCAGCTTCTTGACGAGCTGGGATTGAAGCACGCAAAAGGAGAAATTGCTTATACAAAAGAAGAAGCCGCTTCAAAAGCGAGTGAGATCGGCTATCCGGTGTTAATCCGCCCATCTTACGTTATCGGCGGAATGGGCATGATCATTGTTGACTCGCAAGCCCAGCTTTCTCAGCTGCTGAATGATGAGGACAGCATGCCATACCCGATTTTAATTGATCAGTATGTGTCTGGAAAGGAAGTCGAAATTGATTTGATTTCCGACGGCGAGGAAGTCTTTATCCCGACATATACCGAGCATATTGAACGGGCAGGTGTCCATTCAGGGGACAGTTTTGCCATTCTTCCCGGACCGTCCATCACGAGCGGGCTGCAGCAGGGCATGAAAGATGCGGCACAAAAAATTGCCCGAAAACTTTCATTTAAAGGCATCATGAACATTCAATTTGTGATCGACAATGGAAACATACTCGTTCTTGAAGTGAATCCGAGAGCGAGCCGCACGGTTCCTGTCGTCAGCAAAGTAATGGGCGTTCCGATGATTCCGCTCGCCACACGTCTGCTGGCGGGAGCGTCCTTAAAAGATCTAAATCCGGCAGTTCAAAATCATCATGGAGTTGCCGTGAAGTTCCCTGTTTTTTCTTCTCATGCGATCCAGGATGTGGATGTCAAGCTTGGACCGGAAATGAAATCAACGGGAGAAGGCATGTGTGTCGCATATGATTCTAACAGCGCCTTGAAAAAAATCTATACAAGAGTCTGGAGTCAAAAAGGAAGCATTTATTTGCAAAACGTTCCGGAAGATGTGAAGGAGTTAGCAGAAAACGCAGGTTTTACAATACATGAAGGAACATTTGCCTCATGGATGGAACAGGAAGGAAACTCGCTCCACATTAATCTGAGCGGTTCTGAAGAAGCACGCAAAGAACGTTTGGAAGCCATGACGCACGGCATCCCCGTCTTTACAGAAGAAGAAACTGTGCGGGCGTTTTTACAAAGCGGTTCAGGCCATCCGCAGCCTGTATCTCTCAAAGACCTCTATAAAAAGGAAGTGGCATCATGCACACAGTGACGCAAACCAGTTTATACGGAAAAGATTTATTAACGTTAAAGGACCTTAGTGAAGAAGATATAAACGCCTTGCTCGCAGAAGCCGGTGAGCTGAAACAAAACAAAATTCAGCCTATATTCCATGGCAAAACCTTGGCGATGATTTTTGAAAAATCATCAACGCGGACCCGTGTTTCATTTGAAGCGGGCATGGCGCAGCTGGGCGGGAGCGCCCTCTTTCTAAGCCAGAAAGATCTGCAGCTGGGGCGCGGTGAGACTGTCGCTGATACGGCAAAAGTGCTGTCAGGCTATGTGGATGCCATCATGATCCGGACCTTTGAACATGAAAAGGTGGAGGAACTTGCCAAAGAAGCTGACATTCCGGTGATCAATGGACTTACCGATAAATACCACCCATGCCAGGCGCTGGCGGATCTCTTGACGATTAAGGAGATAAAAGGGAAGCTTAAAGGCGTAAAAGTCGCGTACATCGGTGACGGAAATAACGTGGCGCACTCCTTGATGATCGGCTGCGCGAAAATGGGCTGTGATATCTCGATCGCTTCACCAAAGGGATATGAAGTGTTAGATGAAGCAGCTGAAGCGGCAAAGACATATGCACTTCAATCCGGCTCTTCTGTCACGCTGACAGATGATCCGATTGAAGCTGTAAAAGACGCGGACGTGATTTATTCTGATGTGTTTACAAGCATGGGGCAGGAAGCGGAAGAGCAAGAACGTCTTGCTGTCTTTGCGCCTTATCAGGTGAATGCGGCGCTGGTCAGCCATGCCAAGCCTGACTATACATTTTTACATTGTCTCCCTGCGCATCGCGAGGAAGAAGTGACTGCGGAGATTATTGACGGGCCGAACTCTGCAGTGTTCCAGCAGGCGGAAAACCGTCTTCATGTGCAAAAAGCACTGCTGAAGGCCATTTTATATAAAGGGGAATCATCAAAAAACTGCTGAGCCAAACTCAGCAGTTTTTTTGATGGCAACATATTCACAGCCGCTTAGGCGCATACTACAGCAAAAAGGAAAAGGAGGAAAAACAGTGGGACAGCAGCACCAATTCCGGCCCGGACAGAAAGCGCCTAATAACGGTGTCTACGTAGAAATCGGCGAGACAGGGAGCATGGTTAAAAACCCTCAAAAGGTCCATCTGTCAGCAGGGGAAATGTTCCCCGAAACATCAAACCACAACCGGCTGTGGACCTACAAAAGAAAGCCGTGACCACTAAAAAACCCAAAACAATAAATGTTTTGGGTTTTTGGCTTTTTAATGCTGGCTTGCATTTTTGTTCATAGGCATGATTTCTGCTAAAACCATGATTAAGACATACAGTACAACAGCAATGACAGATGATGTTTTGAAATTATACGTAACGCTGTTCATGCTTGCAACCAAGTAGCATGCCATATGTGATAAAAGGAACGTCCAAATAAAGGCAATAATATATCGCACGTTTCCACCTCGTCCTTCTCATTCTATTCTAAAAGTTATCATACCATACAAAAAGCGAAGGGGGAATCCAATTTTAGCAGAAAGTGAGGTGACAAAAGAGTCTGATTCGTCACACTTTAATGGTAAAATATAAAACGTCAATCAGTATAATAGCCAAAAATGTAAAAGGCTAGGACTTTACCTTATTCGTTTCTTTTCTATTTACATAAGATAGCGTGAGATGAAGTGTGAAAGGAGGCGGGCAAGCGATGGGAATAACGGAAAGATACTTTCAACTGGGAACGGAGCATAATGTCATTCATCTGCCCTATCGCCCGAACGGCTTCGGCATCTTTATCTTGGGGGACAGAACCCACTTTGTCGGACATGATTCAAGCTTTTGGCAGCAGCATTATGGCAGAAATCAGCTTCTGAGCATGTTGATGAATGAAGGATACACTCTTTTTAACAGCAATCTGTTCGGAAGGCATTGGGGGGCGGAAAAAGCAGTCACCTATGCCAAACAGCTGATACATTCTGTGCTGAAGCAGGAAATCCTCAATCCGAAGATTCATATTTTAGCAGAAGGCATGGGTGCTCTCGTGGCCGATGAACTGCTTCGTTTTTCCCCGGATCATATCCGCTCAGCCGCAATGTTGAATCCTTGTCTCGATCTTCAGGCACATTATGAATCGGAAAAAGAAAATAAATTTTTCTATAAGCAATTTTTGAAAGAAGTATCGAAAAGCTACGGAATTTCTGAAAAAGAAGCGGAAGCGATTCGTTATAAAACAATTCAAAGCTACCCGAGCGGCGTACCGGTTCATATATGGCAGCGTATGACCGGAGCTCCATATCCCTACAGCGTACATGCGGAAGTTTTCAAGGAAAAACAGCAAAAGCAAGGCTCACCGGTCGACATGACATTTCATTTATTTGAGCATCCAAGCAGAATTTATGCATCAATTTGCAAATTCTTTCATAGTCATGAAAAAGAATTATAGAGAATATAATGACAACAGCCTTCTCTTTTGCGGAGGCTGTTTTGTTTTGGGAAATGAAAAACCGGAAGGGCGGCAGATGCAATGGAATCAACGCTGATTGTAGGTGCGGACGAATTTTTCGGCCTTTCATTATGTGAGCGAATGATGGATGAAGGCATACATGTTGACGTTGTTCTGGCGGAAACAGAAGATAAAATGAGACAAATGTACTTAGAAGAAAGACTCATGTGGCTTGGGAGAAATGAACTCTTTCGCCAGCTTGAACACATTGGAGACCAAAATTATGATACAATTTGTATCCAGTTCGGAAGTTTTTTGCCTTTAGACCAATATGATTCTCCTTATATTTTAGTATATGAAGAAGACCGAAAAGAATGGGATAAACGTGAAAAAACAGGCTCGGAAAAAACCGTGATCCTGCCGAAAATGTACGGGCCATGGAAAGAAGAAACAGAGGAAGACGGCTATTACACAAACGACGTGGCTGACGAGTTGCTGAGATTCCTGTTAGAACCAAGCCGTCATAGCAAAGATCAGCTTTTTGAATTGCAAGTCACAGAGAAAACCTCAAAAGAAGAAGCAAAAACAAAAATTATCGAGTGGAAAAGACAATTTTCATCAATTTTCGACAAATATTAAGAAAAACCTTCCATGTTTCGAGTTTTCTAGATACAATAAACGTATAAAAATAATACATGTTATAGCTTGTCAAAAGGAGTTGAACATGACTTGATCACAAGGCTTGTCATGATCTTTTCTGTCCTCCTTTTATTGAGTGGATGTGGACAAACTCCGTTCAAAGGAAAAATTGAGAAGGTCGGCATGCTCTTTCCTGATACGATTAATGACCTCGTATGGGGCACAAAAGGGTATAAAGGATTACTGAATATACAATCCAAATACAATGTGGACGTCTATTATAAAGAAGGCGTTAAAACAGAAGAAGATATCATAAATGCGATTGAGGATTTTCATAAGAGGGGCGTCAATCTGCTCTACGGCCATGGGAGTGAATATGCTGAGGTGTTTAACTTGGTCGGCGAAGATTATCCAGATATGGAATTCGTCATTTCCAATGCGAAAGCGAAAGCTGATAATGTAACAAGTGTCCATTTTAGCGGGGAAGCAATGGGCTTTTTTGGAGGAATGACTGCTGCCCATATGTCGAAAACGAATCAGGTCGGTGTAATTGCTTCCTTTACGTGGCAGCCTGAGGTTGACGGTTTTATCAAAGGGGCCAAGTATGAAAATCCGGATATAGAGGTAAATACGAAATATACGGATCATTGGGATGATGATACAACAGCAGTAAAGCTTTATCAGAAAATGAAGAACGAAGGCGCGGATGTTGTGTATCCCGCCGGAGACGGGTATAATGTTCCTGTTATTCAGCAAATCAAAAAAGACGGTCTTTATGCCATAGGCTACGTCACAGATCAATCGGATCTGGGCGAGAATACCGTATTAACCAGCACGGTGCAAAATGTGGACAAGGCCTATGAAATCATTGCTGAACAATTTAATAAAGGCACCCTTGAGGGCGGCGATCATTACTACGACCTGAACACGGGAGTCGTTGAGATGGGAACATTCAGCCCGCTCGTCGATCAAGACTTTCAGCAAAGAATCGCCAAGCTGATCAAAACATACAACAAAACAGGCGAGCTGCCAAAAAACGAGTAATGGAGTGACGTCACATGCAGCACGAAAAATCACTTGAATTCTTGCAAATTGCCATGAAATATCTCCCTGAAGCGAAAGAACAGCTTGAGAAATCAGGCATTGAGCTCTCAATGGAGGCCATCCAGCCGTTTATGAATCTATTTACAACGGTAATGGCGGAAGCTTATGAGCTTGGCAAGTCTGACGCTAAATCTGAAACAGAATAAGAAGAAGCCACTTTTTTGAAAGTGGCTTTTCACATGATTTTCTTTTTAATAGCGGAGAGCATGGGCGCAAGCTCCTTTAAAGCGGGCTTGATTTGATCAAGAGAGTTCATAATTGAACCGATTTGGTCCATAATATGCATGTAATTAATCGTCTCTTCGTCGTTTGTCTGAGAAACCTGAGAAACTTCCTCTTGCTGTTCCTCCTCCTTCTCTTCTGTTGGTTTTGCTGCATCGCCGAACATCATTCTTGAAAACACATCCAACTGCATACGCCTCCTTTCCATATACCATACTCTATGAGTAAGATGAACTGATAGTTTAGACGAATATATTGCCATGTGAAAAAAAATAGGATAGAATTAGTACCTGATACTAATAATTGATCACAACCTGATTGATCTTCTAAATTTAAGATATAAAGGAGTCTTCCCTAATGAAAGCTGGAATACTTGGTGTTGGACGTTACATTCCTGAGAAGGTTTTAACAAATCATGATCTTGAAAAAATGGTTGAAACTTCTGACGAGTGGATTCGTACAAGAACAGGAATAGAAGAAAGAAGAATCGCAGCAGATGATGTGTTTTCATCACATATGGCTGTTGCAGCAGCGAAAAATGCGCTGGAACAAGCTGAAGTGGCTGCTGAGGATCTGGATATGATCTTGGTTGCAACTGTTACACCTGATCAGTCATTCCCTACGGTCTCTTGTATGATTCAAGAACAACTCGGCGCGAAGAAAGCGTGTGCTATGGATATCAGCGCGGCTTGTGCGGGCTTCATGTACGGGGTTGTAACCGGTAAACAATTTATTGAATCCGGAACCTACAAGCATGTTCTAGTTGTTGGTGTAGAGAAGCTCTCAAGCATTACCGACTGGGAAGACCGCAATACAGCCGTTCTGTTTGGAGACGGAGCAGGCGCTGCGGTAGTCGGGCCAGTCAGTGATGACAGAGGAATCCTTTCATTTGAACTAGGAGCCGACGGCACAGGCGGTCAGCACTTGTATCTGAATGAAAAACGACATACAATCATGAATGGACGAGAAGTTTTCAAATTTGCAGTCCGCCAAATGGGAGAATCATGCGTAAATGTCATTGAAAAAGCCGGACTTTCAAAAGAGGATGTCGACTTTTTGATTCCGCATCAGGCGAACATCCGTATCATGGAAGCTGCTCGCGAGCGTTTAGAGCTTCCTGTCGAAAAGATGTCTAAAACTGTTCATAAATATGGAAATACTTCTGCCGCATCCATTCCGATCTCTCTTGTAGAAGAATTGGAAGCCGGTAAAATCAAAGACGGCGATGTGGTCGTTATGGTAGGGTTCGGCGGAGGACTAACATGGGGCGCCATTGCAATCCGCTGGGGCCGATAAAAAAAGGTGAGGTGCACACAAGATGACTAAAAAAAGAGTAGTTGTTACAGGACTTGGAGCATTATCTCCACTTGGCAACGACGTCGATACAAGTTGGAATAACGCAATCAACGGTGTGTCCGGAATCGGTCCGATCACTCGTGTTGACGCTGAAGAATATCCGGCAAAAGTTGCCGCTGAATTAAAAGATTTTAATGTTGAAGATTATATGGATAAAAAAGAAGCCAGAAAAATGGACCGCTTTACACAATATGCGGTTGTGGCTGCGAAAATGGCGGTTGAAGATGCAGATCTTAACATTACCGATGAGATCGCGCCGAGAGTCGGTGTTTGGGTAGGCTCCGGTATCGGAGGACTTGAAACACTAGAGTCTCAATTTGAAATCTTCTTAACAAAAGGCCCAAGACGGGTAAGCCCGTTTTTCGTGCCAATGATGATTCCTGACATGGCGACAGGCCAGATTTCTATTGCATTAGGAGCAAAAGGGGTGAACTCTTGTACGGTTACAGCATGTGCTACAGGAACGAACTCCATCGGTGACGCGTTTAAGGTTATTCAGCGCGGTGATGCAGACGTGATGGTCACAGGCGGAACAGAAGCGCCGCTGACAAGAATGTCATTCGCCGGCTTTAGTGCCAACAAAGCGCTGTCTACTAATCCAGATCCGAAAACAGCGAGCCGCCCGTTTGATAAAAACCGTGATGGCTTTGTCATGGGGGAAGGTGCAGGGATTATCGTTCTTGAAGAACTTGAGCATGCCCTGGCCCGCGGCGCTAAAATTTACGGAGAAATTGTCGGCTACGGCTCAACCGGAGACGCTTATCATATCACAGCGCCGGCCCAAGACGGTGAAGGCGGAGCGAGAGCGATGCAAGAAGCCATTAAAGATGCAGGCATTGCACCTGAAGAAATTGATTACATCAATGCTCACGGGACAAGCACGTATTACAACGACAAATACGAAACAATGGCGATTAAGACCGTTTTTGGCGAGCATGCGCATAAACTTGCGGTAAGCTCTACAAAATCGATGACAGGCCACCTCTTAGGAGCAGCCGGCGGTATTGAAGCCATTTTCTCTATCCTGGCCATTAAAGAAGGCGTGATTCCGCCGACAATCAATATTCAAACACCTGACGAAGAATGTGATTTGGATTATGTGCCTGATGAAGCCCGCAGACAGGAACTTAATTATGTTCTCAGCAACTCATTAGGATTCGGCGGACACAACGCAACATTAATCTTTAAAAAATATCAATCATAATCAAGCCAAACCGGCTGCCCTTAAAGGGTAGCCGGTTTTTTTTGTGTGCATAGGATTAAAAGAGGAGGCGATCACATGAGTGTAGAACAAACATATAGCTGGCTCAGGAAGGCCGGTTCAATAGATGATTTGGCGCATTACATTATCCCGCTTTTTTCAGGTGCGGAGAAAAAGAACTGGAAGGGCATTCTGGGGCATCTTCAGCATCATGGGATGTTTAAAAACATAAAAGAGGGTATTCAGACGGTTTCCAAGCTGAAGGAAAAAGGTTTTTACGGACATATCCAAAAGGAAGAACAGTACCTCAAAAACAAATGGCAAGGTCCTGATGTACCAATTGTTACGCTGCCGGTTGATGAACGAAACAGGAGAATCCGTTTAGAATTCGGATCAAAATCAGGACTCGCCTTTCAAGACAAAATGTTCCTTTTTCTTTCGTCAGATTTAGATTTTGGGTCGGTATCTGCCCTTATGACGCATGAGTATCATCACGTTTGCCGGTTAGGTCATCTGACAAAAGAGGAAAAGGATGTCACATTACTTGATACAATCATCATGGAAGGGCTGGCGGAATATGCTGTTTATGAGAGGTTCGGCCGAAGTCAAACGGCTGAATGGACGACTTGGTATACACCGGAACAGCTTCAGGCTTTATATGAAAAAAAGATTGCGCCCCATCGGGATATCAAACGGGATAATCGATTATTTCCCCAGCTGTTATTCGGCAAAGGATATCAGCCAAAAATGCTTGGATACGCAGTTGGATTCAATATTGTAAAAAAATATTTAACCGCCAGCAAGGCAAGCACCGCAGACGGGCTGTCCATTCCTGCTGAGACCTTTTTGGATGCAATGCTTTAAAAGGATAAAATAATGGAATTTCATTAATAATATTACATTTATCCTAAAAAATTCTTGATTTTGCAAAATGATTGTAATAATATACAACTATAAAATTTTTCGATAATTCAATATTATTTATTATTTCTGAATAAAGGGATTGCTTTCTCTTGAAAACGTTTGACAACAAGAGGGGGGAAAGGGGAGCTAGCATGAGCACACTTTTAGAAGTGAATAATTTAAAGACTTATTTTTTCAGGAAAAAGGAGCCGATCCCTGCGGTTGACGGAGTCGATTTTCACATCAGCAAAGGCGAAACCGTCGCGCTTGTAGGTGAATCGGGCTCCGGAAAAAGCATTACTTCTTTATCAATTATGGGCCTCGTCCAAAGCTCAGGCGGAAAAATCATGGACGGCTCTATTAAACTCGAAGACAAAGACCTCACCTCATTCACTGAAAACGATTATTGCAAAATCCGCGGTAACGAAGTATCCATGATCTTTCAGGAACCAATGACCTCCCTTAATCCGGTGTTAACAATCGGAGAACAAATTACCGAAGTGCTGATTTACCATAAAAACATGAAGAAAAAAGAAGCCCGTCAACGAGCTGTTGAACTCTTGCAGATGGTCGGTTTCTCCCGGGCGGAGCAAATTATGAAGGAGTACCCGCATCGGCTGTCCGGCGGTATGAGACAGAGGGTGATGATTGCCATCGCACTGAGCTGTAATCCTAAACTGCTCATTGCTGATGAACCAACGACAGCGCTGGACGTGACAATACAAGCCCAGGTGCTGGAGCTCATGAAAGATCTCTGTCAGAAGTTCAATACATCGATTCTTCTCATCACACACGACTTAGGTGTCGTGTCTGAAGCTGCCGATAGAGTGATTGTCATGTACTGCGGACAAGTCGTAGAAAACGCCACTGTTGATGACTTATTTTTAGAACCGCTTCATCCGTATACAGAAGGCCTGCTTACGTCAATTCCTGTTATAGATGGAGAGATTGATAAATTAAATGCGATTAAAGGCAGTGTGCCTACACCGGATAATCTGCCGCCGGGGTGCCGTTTTGCCCCAAGGTGCCCGAAAGCTATGGATAAGTGCTGGACAAATCAGCCTTCGCTTTTGACACACAAAAGCGGAAGAACGGTGAGATGCTTTTTATATGAGGAAGAGGGTGCCGAACAATCATGACAGCAGCTAATCAAGAAACAATCTTAGAGCTTCGTGACGTAAAAAAATACTTTCCGATCCGGTCAGGCCTTTTTCAAAGAAAAGTCGGTGATGTAAAAGCGGTGGATGGTGTTTCATTTTCGTTAAAAAAAGGAGAAACACTCGGAATCGTTGGAGAGTCGGGCTGCGGAAAATCGACTGCCGGCAGAACGATGATCAGACTGTACAAACCGACAGAGGGCCAAATTCTTTTTAAAGGGCAGGATATTTCCAATCTGTCAGAGGAGAAGCTGCGGAAGAGTGTCCGCAAAAATATTCAAATGGTTTTCCAAGATCCATTTGCTTCGTTAAACCCGAGAAAGACCCTGCGTTCCATCATAAAGGAGCCGTTTAATACGCACAACATGTATACCATGCGTGAACGAAACGAAAAAGTTGAAGAGCTGCTTGCAAGAGTAGGGCTTCACCCGTCGTTTGCCGGCCGTTATCCCCATGAGTTTTCAGGCGGCCAGCGTCAGCGGATCGGCATTGCCAGAGCACTCACTTTGAATCCAGAGCTGATCATTGCAGATGAGCCGGTTTCCGCACTTGATGTATCCATTCAGGCCCAAGTGATTAACTTGATGGAGGAATTACAGGAAGAATTTAATCTTACGTATCTATTTATCTCTCATGATCTGAGTGTCGTCCGCCATATCAGCGACAGAGTCGGAGTAATGTATCTTGGCAAAATGATGGAACTGACCGGCAAGCATGAGCTTTATGACAACCCGCTTCACCCATATACCCAAGCGCTTTTATCCTCCGTTCCGGTTACAAGAAAAAGAGGTTCTGTCAAACGTGAACGCATTGTCCTGAAGGGAGAACTGCCTAGTCCGGCCAACCCGCCAAAAGGCTGCGTATTCCACACAAGATGTCCTGTTGCAAAACCGATATGCAAGGAACAAATACCAGAATTTAAAGAAGCTGCTCCCAGCCACTTTGTGGCTTGTCACCTTTATAGCTAATGTTGCCCGCACAGCTTTGAGAGGGGGTATGCACACTACATAAACAACAGCCTAGAAGAACGAACATTTCAAGAGGGGGAATATCTAATGAAAAGACGGAAAACCGCACTGATGATGCTAAGTGTATTGATGGTTCTGGCCATCTTTTTATCAGCCTGCTCGGGATCAAAATCAAGCAACAGCAGCGCGAAAAAATCAGCAGGCAAACCGCAGCAAGGCGGGGATTTGGTTGTTGGTTCAATCGGAGAACCCACACTTTTTAACTCTCTGTATTCTACCGATGACGCAAGTACGGATATTGAAAATATGCTGTACAGCTTTTTAACGAAAACGGATGAAAAACTAAATGTGAAATTGTCACTCGCTGAAAGCATTAAAGAATTAGACGGCGGCCTTGCATATGATGTGAAAATTAAAAAAGGCGTTAAGTTTCATGACGGAAAAGAACTGACTGCAGACGACGTCGTATTTACGTACAGTGTCCCTTTAAGCAAAGATTACAAGGGAGAACGCGGTTCAACATATGAAATGCTGAAATCCGTAGAAAAAAAAGGCGATTACGAAGTCTTGTTTAAGCTGAAATATAAAGACGGTAATTTCTACAACAATGCGTTAGACAGCACAGCTATTCTGCCGAAACATATTCTCGGTAATGTTCCGATTGCTGATTTAGAAGAAAATGAGTTTAACAGAAAGAAACCAATCGGTTCAGGACCATTTAAGTTTAAGGAATGGAAGCAGGGCCAATATATTAAGCTCGAAGCGAATGATGATTACTTTGAAGGAAGACCGTATTTAGATACTGTGACGTATAAAGTCATTCCTGACGCAAATGCTGCCGTTGCTCAGCTGCAGGCAGGCGATATTAATTTCTTTAATGTGCCCGCCACTGACTACAAAACGGCTGAAAAATTCAACAACCTAAAAATCGTTACTGATTTGGCATTAAGTTATGTGTACATCGGGTGGAATGAAAAAAATGAATTATTCAAGGATAAAAAGGTTCGTCAAGCGCTAACAACCGCTCTTGACCGCGAGTCAATCGTCAGCCAAGTATTAGATGGAGACGGCGAGGTAGCTTACATTCCGGAAAGCCCTTTATCTTGGAACTATCCTAAAGATATAGATGTTCCGAAATTTGAGTACAACGAGAAAAAAGCGAAACAGATGCTTGCAGAAGCCGGCTGGAAAGATACGAACGGTGACGGCATTCTGGATAAAGACGGAAAGAAATTCTCGTTTACCCTTAAAACGAACCAAGGAAACAAAGTCCGTGAAGACATCGCTGTCGTCGTTCAGGAACAGCTGAAAAAAATCGGCATTGAAGTGAAAACCCAGATCGTTGAATGGAGCGCTCTCGTTGAACAAATGAATCCTCCGAATTGGGATTTTGATGCAATGGTCATGGGATGGAGTTTATCCACATTCCCGGATCAATATGATATTTTCCATTCAAGCCAGATTAAAAAGGGTTTGAACTACGTTTGGTATAAAAATGCCGAAGCGGATAAACTCATGAAAGATGCAAAATCAATCAGTGACAGAAAGCAGTATTCAAAAGAATATGAGCAAATCTATCAAAAAATTGCGGAAGATCAGCCGTATACGTTCTTGTATTATCCTAACAACCATATGGCAATGCCGGAAAATCTTGAAGGATACAAATATCATCCGAAACGTGATTTGTATAATATTGAAAAATGGTGGCTTGCAAAATAAATTTCCCTTAAAGGGGAGGGAGAGCGTTTTCTCCCTCTTCTGTTTTTAATAAGGAAAGTAAAGGGGGACAAGTATATGGCTGCATATATTATCAGAAGAACCTTAATGTCTATCCCGATTTTATTGGGAATTACGATTTTATCATTTGTTATCATGAAAGCCGCGCCCGGAGATCCGATGACATTAATGATGGACCCGAAAATCAGCCAGGCTGACAGAGAGCAGTTTATTGAAAAATACGGTCTGAATGATCCTCAGTACGTTCAATATTTAAAGTGGCTAGGCAACATGGTGCAGGGTGATTTCGGAACGTCTATTGTCAGAAAAGGAACGCCTGTTTCAGAATTGATTATGGCAAGACTACCCAATACGCTCCTGCTGATGCTGGTTTCAACGATTTTGGCTCTTATGATTTCTATTCCGTTCGGTGTCCTGTCGGCAAAGCGGCCGTATTCAAAAATCGACTATGGCATTACATTTACCTCGTTTATAGGCCTGGCTATTCCAAACTTTTGGTTTGGATTAATTTTGATTATGGTGTTATCGGTAAATCTCGGCTGGTTTCCAACTGGGGGTGTCGAGACACTGAATACCGAATTCAATATATTTGACCGGATTCATCATTTAATTCTGCCTGCATTCGTTCTAGCTACAGCTGACATGGCCGGACTGACGAGATACACGAGATCCAATATGCTTGATGTATTAAATCAAGATTATATTCGCACAGCGAGAGCAAAAGGATTTAAAGAGAACAGAGTGCTATTTAAACATGGATTGAGGAATGCATTATTACCCGTCATTACAATTTTCGGTTTGATGATTCCTTCATTTATCGGCGGATCTGTCGTTGTCGAACAAATTTTCACTTGGCCGGGATTAGGAAAGCTGTTTGTCGATTCAGCATTCCAGCGCGATTATCCGGTTATCATGGCAATGACTGTGATCTCGGCGGTTCTTGTCGTTGTCGGAAACCTCATTGCAGACATCCTTTACGCGATTGTTGATCCGCGGATCGAATATTAAAAGGAGGGAAACAGAGATGTCAGAGCTGCAAACAACTCCCTCGCCGGAGATCAGGCTGAAAGAAAATATTTCGAAAAAGCCAGAAACAATGACAAAGATTTTCTGGGAAAAATTCTCGAAAAACAAACTGGCCATTTTAGGTGCCGTTATTCTTTTTATCATTATTATGTCTGCTGTTTTCGCCCCTTTAATTGCACCTTATCCCCAAGAGCAGCAAAGCCTGCTTGATAAATATAAGGCGCCGGGCCTTGAACATCTGATGGGAACGGATAAATTTGGACGTGATATTTTCAGCCGGATCCTATATGGAGCGCGTGTCTCTTTATTGGTTGGATTTGCGTCCGTAGTCGGTTCGATTTTGATCGGAACGGTTTTAGGAGCATTAGCCGGATATTTCAGAGGAATAGTGGATGCTGTCATTATGCGTGTAGTTGACATTGTGTTATCCATTCCTGATATTTTCTTGTTGATCACGCTGGTCACCATCTTCAAGCCGGGTGTGGACAAATTGATTTTAATTTTCTGTCTCACAGGATGGACCACAACAGCACGATTAGTAAGGGGAGAATTCTTGTCGCTCCGTTCAAGGGAATATGTTCTTGCTGCTAAAACAATTGGAACAAAAACGCACAAAATTATTTTTTCTCATATCCTGCCCAATGCGTTAGGGCCGATTATCGTGTCAGCTACGCTGAAAGTTGGGTCTGTTATTCTAGCTGAATCGGCGCTAAGCTACTTGGGCTTTGGAATCCAGCCGCCAATCGCTAGCTGGGGGAACATGCTTCAAGACGCACAGAATTTCACAGTAATGATTCAAGCATGGTGGTACCCGTTATTTCCCGGGCTATTTATTTTAATGACCGTTTTATGCTTCAACTTTGTCGGTGATGGCCTGCGGGATGCGCTTGACCCGAAAAATATTAAATAAAAATGAATATCATATCTGTTATAAAATATCACCAAATCAGAAAAAAGCAGGTCTCCTTTAGTCAGAAAATATACAAAGAGATCTGCTTTTTATGATTCTTACATAAACCCAGTGATTCCAGATTTCCTCAATCTCTTTGGAATAATTTCTCTATCCCTTGCCTATACTGTGGACAACAGTTTTTATAAAAGTGAGGGGTTAGAGATGTTATTTCTTCATGATGTGTGGGTCAATTGGTTTGAAGGGGAAGAAAATGGCTACAATGTATGCCACTTTCACGAATGGCGCAAGGAAGATACGGTTGAGCTTTTGGATCAGGTGCCGCTGTTAAGGGTGCCGTCAGTACTGTTTCATTACATAGAAAACGATTTGTCAGAGCTTCCGAAAGGTTTGCTTGAAGACGTACATCAGAAATCGTACATTCGAAAAAATCATGAGCGGACAAAGCTTGAGTATTGTTTTGTCGTAACAGACGGAATCGGCATTTTAGCTGTTGACACGATCGGCTACACGATCCCTGTCAGAAAAAGCCGTCTAATCCCAAGACAGGAGCAGCTCGTTTATGAAATGGTAAAAGATGTAGAGCCTGAAACATATGAATTTGAGCCAAAGAAGCTGGAATCCTCCAAGGAATATCACATCTTATCATTAGCACCAGAACATGTCAGAGGACT
The DNA here is from genome assembly GCF_037963345.1 of Bacillus sp. PS237. Lineage (NCBI taxonomy): Bacteria > Bacillati > Bacillota > Bacilli > Caryophanales > Bacillaceae > Bacillus > Bacillus sp. PS237. The sequence goes on from NZ_CP150156.1 coordinate 1,198,974, forward strand.
GACAAGAAAAGAACGGCAAATTAAGCAGCTGATGTTTATGGCGCTTGACCAATTAAAAGGGCTGAAAAACCGAGCGGAAATTGGCTACTGGTACACAGAGTGGAATCCGCATATGTATGAACAAATCAAAAGGATGAGCTTTGAAGAGATTTGGGACATGCTGTATAACGAAACAATTGAAGGCTGGTCGGACAAACACCTAGCTTTTTGCGAAAACCTAATAAAAGGACAGCCTTTTTTCGAAAAGCTTTGGGAAATGGAAAACGAATCAAAGGTCAACTGAAAAAAACCGCTCTTTGCAAAGAGCGGTTTTTTGATTAGCGTCTTTTTCTTCCAAGACCCATGGCATTCTCCATTTTTTTCAGCATTTTGTTTGCTGTCCGATTCGCTCGTTCCGCGCCTTCATCAAGAATCCGGTCTAATTCTTCAGATTCTATCAGCTCGTAATAGCGGTCCTGGATCGGTTTTAATGCGTTCACTACGACTTCTGCCAAATCACCTTTAAACTCGCCGTAGCCTTTTCCTTCGTACTTTGCTTCAAGCTCTTCAATTGTCGTATTGCCGAGGATTGAATAAATTGTAAGAAGGTTGGAAACGCCCGGTTTGTTTTCCTTATCAAATTTGACAATGCCTTCAGAATCCGTTACTGCGCTTTTGATTTTCTTTTCAAGCTGCTTCGGCTCATCCAGCAATGTAATATAAGCTTTCTGATTCGGATCAGATTTGCTCATTTTCTTCAGCGGATCATTCAGAGACATGATACGTGCACCGACTTTTGGAATTTTCACTTCCGGAATCGTAAAGATGTCGTTGTATTTTTTGTTGAAGCGTTCTGCAAGATTCCGCGTCAGCTCAAGGTGCTGCTTTTGATCCTCGCCGACAGGTACAAGATCCGTTCCGTACAGCAGAATATCAGCGGCCATCAGCGGCGGATATGTTAACAGGCCGGAGACGACAGCTTCATTGCCTTTGGATTTGTCCTTAAATTGAGTCATCCGCTCAAGCTCGCCGATATAGGCGACACACTGCATCATCCATCCGGCCTGCGCATGTGCGGGGACCTCTGACTGAATAAACAATGTTGCTTTTTCTGGATCAAGTCCGACAGCTAAGTAAAGCGCCGCGAGATTGCGGATATTCTTTCTAAGCTCAAGCCGGTCTTGAGGAACAGTTATCGCATGCTGATCGACGATGCAAAAATAGCTGTTATAATCATGCTGCAGTTCGACAAACTGCTTCATTGCACCGATATAGTTGCCGAGCGTCACTGAGCCGCTTGGCTGAATGCCTGAAAAAATCGTTTGTTTCATGAAAACATCAACCTCATTTCTTAAAACATAATAAAAAAGGCTCATTCTTCCCCTGTAAAAAAGGGACGAATGAACCGTGGTACCACCCTGATTATTCCATTAAAATGGAATCACTCTGACGTTTGTAACGGAGACTGCTCCGGCTGAGCCTACTTTTTTCCAGTTCGGTCAGCTGCTCCAAAGTCCATTCCACATTGCCCGTTATCTGCTCCCAGCACCGCAGACTCTCTTCAAACAGGTGAAACGTGTACTACTCTTTTTCATAGCAAGCTTTTCTTTTGATTGCTTCATTATAAATCAATTATAACCAATTGTCATCATGAAAAAACATTCTTTTTTCCAGTAAAATTGTAATAATATAAATAACACGAGTGCTGTAAAATCCTTAAATGATAACTGCTATCAGCGTAAAAACAGGCAGATATTATATGTAAAAAGCAATATGGGCAGAAAACACATGAAAAAGTTTTTAATCAATTTATGCTTTAAATGGTAGAAGGATATTATGTTCATGGAAGAAAAACTAACGAAGTTTAAATATTTTAAATTGATAAAATAATATTGCAATAAATTATTTGTTTCATTATAATGAACTTGTTCACTCTATTGTTACAGCTTTTTTACAAAAATAATCAGAAAAGACGGAACAGAATAAAAGTTGTGGAAACTCAGGTTCATTTGTCTGATATTTCTGAGGATTTAGCCGTAAGGAGCTGAAAATTATTATTAGGGGGTTTGCGAATATGAAAAAACGTTGGTCGATTGTCACGTTGATGCTCATTTTCACTCTCGTGCTGAGCGCGTGCGGCTTTGGCGGCAGCGGATCAAACGGTGAAGGGAAAAAGGACAGTAAAGGAAAGACGACACTTAACATTAATATTAAAACTGAGCCGTTCTCCTTACATCCGGGATTGGCAAATGATTCAGTATCAGGCGGTGTTATCCGTCAGACTTTTGAAGGATTGACACGTATCAATGCAGATGGTGAGCCTGAAGAAGGCATGGCTTCTAAAATTGAAACGAGCAAGGACGGAAAGACATATACATTTACCATTCGTGATGGTGTGAAATGGTCTAATGGAGACCCTGTAACTGCACAAGATTTTGAATATGCTTGGAAATGGGCGCTTGACCCTAATAATGAATCACAATACGCTTACCAGCTCTACTACATAAAAGGTGCTGAAGCGGCGAATACCGGAAAAGGCAGCCTAGACGATGTGGCAGTAAAAGCTGTGAATGACAAAACGCTGAAGGTTGAATTAAATAACCCGACTCCATATTTCACTGAATTAACTGCGTTCTATACGTATATGCCGATCAATAAGAAAATTGCAGAGAAAAATAAAAAGTGGAATACAAATGCCGGAGATGATTATGTATCAAACGGGCCGTTCAAAATGACGGCATGGAAACACAGCGGCTCTATTACTCTCGAAAAAAATGACCAGTATTGGGATAAAGACAAAGTCAAACTGAAGAAAATCGATATGGTTATGATCAACAATAACAATACGGAACTAAAAAAATTCCAAGCTGGCGAACTTGATTGGGCCGGTATGCCGCTCGGACAGCTTCCGACAGAATCCCTGCCGACCCTGAAAAAAGACGGTTCTTTACATGTTGAGCCGATTGCAGGAGTGTATTGGTACAAATTCAACACTGAAGCTAAGCCATTAGACAACGTCAATATCCGTAAAGCTTTAACATATTCGCTTGACCGTCAGTCGATTGTTAAAAACGTTACGCAAGGAGAGCAAATCCCGGCAATGGCTGCAGTGCCGCCTACAATGAAGGGATTTGAGGATAACAAAGAAGGATACTTCAAAGACAATGATGTCAAAACAGCAAAAGAATACCTTGAAAAAGGCCTAAAAGAAATGGGCTTAAGCAAGGCATCTGATTTGCCAAAAATCAAATTGTCTTACAACACTGATGACGCACACGCGAAAATCGCTCAAGCAGTACAAGAAATGTGGAAGAAAAATTTAGGCGTTGATGTTGAGCTTGATAACTCAGAGTGGAATGTCTATATTGATAAGCTCCACAGCCAAGATTATCAAATCGGCCGTATGGGCTGGCTCGGCGACTTCAATGATCCTATCAACTTCCTTGAATTGTTCCGCGACAAAAACGGAGGAAATAACGATACAGGCTGGGAAAATCCAGAATTCAAAAAGCTTCTGAATCAGTCACAAACTGAAACAGATAAAACAAAACGTGCAGAGCTGCTGAAAAAAGCAGAAGGTATTTTCATTGATGAAATGCCGGTTGCCCCAATCTATTTCTATACTGATACTTGGGTACAGGATGAAAACCTAAAAGGTGTTATCATGCCAGGTACTGGTGAGGTTTATTTCAGAAACGCATATTTTAAATAAGGCTACGTCTGAAAATAAAAGACCTCAAGGTATATGGGGAGAAAAGCCCCATATACCTTTCTTACTGATGGAGTATAAAAATGTAAAAACCATGGAGGTGTTCCCCCTTGCTAAAATATATCGGAAGACGCTTAGTCTATATGATTATCACACTATTTGTGATTGTAACTGTGACATTCTTCTTAATGCAAGCAGCACCGGGCGGGCCATTTTCAGGTGAGAAAAAGCTTCCGCCTGAAATTGAAGCAAATTTAAATGCGCATTATGGCTTGGACAAGCCGCTGTTTGTACAATATGTCAGTTATTTGAAATCAGTTGCAATGTGGGATTTCGGACCGTCATTTAAATATAAAGGTCAGAGTGTTAACGACCTGATCAGTTCAGGTTTCCCCGTTTCATTTACTCTTGGAGCAGAAGCTATTCTCCTCGCTTTAGCGTTAGGTGTATTGTTTGGGGTCATTGCAGCCCTTTACCATAATAAGTGGCAGGATTATACCGTCGCGATTTTAACGATATTTGGTATTTCGGTTCCGAGCTTTATCATGGCGGCTGTTCTGCAATATGTGTTCTCCATGAAGCTTGGGCTGTTTCCGGTCGCGGGGTGGGATTCCTGGGCATACACCTTTTTGCCTTCCATCGCACTTGCTTCCATGCCGATGGCGTTTATTGCCAGACTTTCCCGTTCAAGCATGATCGAAGTGTTAAACAGTGATTATATCCGCACAGCGAAAGCGAAAGGGCTTTCCCGCCCAGCGGTTACAGTGCGGCACGCCATTCGAAACGCACTTTTGCCGGTTGTTACATATATGGGCCCGATGGCCGCACAGGTCTTAACGGGGAGCTTCATTATTGAAACCATTTTTGGGATTCCGGGGCTTGGTGCACACTTCGTCAACAGTATTACAAACCGTGATTATACGGTCATTATGGGTGTAACGGTGTTCTTCAGTGTCATCTTGCTATTGTGTGTATTAATCGTAGATGTGTTATACGGCATTATTGATCCAAGAATCAAGCTTTCCAAAGCAAAGAAAGGAGCCTAGGCCATGCAGAACATTCCAAAAAACATGTTTGAACCAGCCGCAGCGAATGCCGGCGATGCAGAAAAAATAAGTAAAAAGAGCCTTTCCCTCTGGAAAGATGCGATGCTTCGCTTCCGCAGCAATAAGCTTGCAATGGTCGGGCTTATCATTATCGTACTTATTATCCTTATGGCAATTTTTGCGCCGATGTTCTCAAGGTATGATTATTCAACTACTAATCTCTTAAATGCGGATAAGCCGCCTTCAAAAGATCACTGGTTCGGAACAGATGATCTTGGACGGGACATTTTCGTCCGTACATGGGTAGGGGCGCGAATCTCAATCTTTATCGGTGTTGCAGCTGCTGTTCTCGATTTGCTGATCGGCGTCATTTGGGGGAGCATTTCAGGCTTCCGCGGAGGAAGAACAGATGAAATCATGATGCGTATCGCTGATATCCTTTGGGCAGTTCCTTCATTATTAATGGTTATCTTACTGATGGTTGTTCTTCCGAAAGGTCTATTTACGATTATTATTGCCATGACGATTACAGGCTGGATTAATATGGCCAGAATCGTGCGCGGACAAGTGCTGCAGCTGAAGAATCAGGAGTATGTGCTTGCTTCACAGACACTGGGTGCAAAAACATCCCGTCTTCTATTTAAACATATCGTGCCAAACGCAATGGGTTCTATTTTGGTCACGATGACACTGACAGTTCCTACTGCGATTTTTACAGAAGCCTTTTTAAGCTATTTGGGACTTGGTGTTCCGGCTCCGCTGGCAAGCTGGGGAACGATGGCTTCTGACGGATTGCCTGCATTGACCTATTATCCGTGGCGTTTATTCTTCCCTGCCGGATTTATCTGCATTACAATGTTTGGTTTTAACGTTGTCGGCGACGGATTAAGAGACGCATTGGATCCTAAGTTACGTAAATAAGGGAGTGATACGGGTGACACGCCTATTAGAAGTAAAAGATTTAGCAATTTCATTTAAAACATATGGCGGAGAGGTCCAGGCGATCCGCGGAGTGAATTTCCATCTGGATAAAGGGGAGACGCTGGCCATTGTTGGAGAATCAGGTTCCGGAAAAAGTGTAACCTCTCAAGCGATTATGAAGCTGATTCCAATGCCTCCGGGTTATTTCAAACGCGGTGAGATCCTGTTTGAAGGAAAGGATCTGGTGCCGCTGTCCGAAAAAGAAATGCAAAATGTCCGGGGAAAAGAGATCGGCATGATATTCCAAGATCCGATGACCTCTTTAAATCCAACGATGAAGGTCGGTAAACAAATTACGGAAGTGCTTTTTAAACACGAAAAGATCTCGAAGGAAGCGGCTAAAAAACGCGCGGTTGAACTGCTGGAATTAGTCGGTATCCCAATGCCGGAAAAGCGGGTGAACCAATTTCCGCATGAATTTTCAGGCGGGATGAGACAGAGGGTTGTCATTGCCATGGCGCTTGCAGCGAATCCGAAACTTCTGATCGCCGATGAGCCGACAACTGCTCTTGATGTAACGATTCAAGCGCAAATTTTGGAATTAATGAAGGATTTGCAAAAGAAAATTGACACGTCCATCATCTTTATCACACACGATCTTGGTGTTGTGGCTAACGTTGCTGACCGGGTCGCTGTCATGTACGCGGGACAGATTGTAGAAACTGGTACGGTAGACGAAATCTTCTACGACCCGAGACATCCGTACACTTGGGGGCTTCTTGCATCCATGCCGACACTGGAAAGTTCAGGAGAGGAAGAGCTGACTGCAATTCCGGGCACGCCGCCTGATTTGACAAACCCGCCAAAAGGAGATGCTTTTGCCCTGCGGAGCTCTTACGCGATGAAAATCGATTTTGAACAGGAGCCGCCAATGTTTAAGGTATCCGATACTCATTATGTAAAATCGTGGCTGCTTCATCCTGACGCGCCAAAGGTAGAGCCGCCTGAAGCGGTAAAAGCGAAAATGCGTAAACTGGCAAACACGTTTGAAAAACCTGTCTTAGTGAGAGAAGGTGAATGAATTGACTGAAAAACTATTAGAAATCAAACATTTAAAACAGCACTTTGTCACGCCGAGGGGAACGGTTAAGGCTGTAGATGATTTATCATTTGATATCTATAAAGGTGAAACATTAGGGCTGGTTGGTGAATCTGGCTGCGGTAAATCGACAACAGGCCGAAGCATTATCAGGCTGTACGAAGCAACCGATGGTGAGGTGCTGTTCAACGGCGAAAATGTGCACGGGAGAAAATCGCGGAAAAAGCTGCTGGAATTCAACCGCAAAATGCAGATGATTTTCCAAGACCCCTATGCATCCCTGAATCCGAGAATGACAGTTGCTGATATTATTGCTGAAGGCCTTGATATTCATAAGCTGGCAAAAACGAAAAAAGAGCGGATGCAGCGAGTTCATGAACTATTGGAAACAGTGGGATTGAACAAGGAACACGCGAACCGCTATCCTCATGAATTTTCCGGCGGCCAGCGCCAAAGAATCGGGATTGCCAGAGCGCTTGCTGTTGATCCGGAATTCATTATCGCGGATGAGCCGATTTCCGCTTTGGATGTATCCATTCAAGCGCAGGTCGTGAATTTAATGAAAGAACTGCAAAAAGAAAAAGGGCTCACATACCTGTTTATTGCCCACGATTTATCGATGGTCAAATACATCAGTGACCGCATTGGCGTCATGTATTTCGGGAAACTGGTTGAGCTTGCGCCGGCAGATGAGCTTTATGAAAATCCGCTTCACCCATATACAAAATCATTGCTTTCTGCGATTCCGCTTCCTGATCCGGACTATGAGAGAAATCGCGTTCGCCAGAAATATGATCCGTCTGTCCATCAATTAAAGGATGGGGAAACGATGGAATTCCGTGAAGTCAAACCGGGACATTTTGTGATGTGCACGGAAGCCGAATTTAAAGCTTTTTCATGATTCATCAATCCTTCAAGAGATTTCTCTTGAAGGATTTTTTTGCGTCTTCATAGAAAGTGAGAATGATAACATTTACAATTAGAGGAAAAAGCGGAGGCGAAATACGATTCAATTTCTGCATAACAAAAATGTTTTTGCGCTATTGCTGTCTCAATCTTTTCAATCTTTAGCAGGAGTCCTCGTCACAATCGTTTTAATGGTCCGGATCTATCAAATGACTGACTCCGTTTTTTTGGCGGGCCTTATTTTATCGTTCATGTCGTTTGCGAGTATAGCAGCAAGCTTTTGCGTCTCTCCGGTGCTTCGCATTCTCGGTTTTAAAAAGGTGCTTGCGGGAGCGAATCTGCTGAGAGCGGTCTTTATTATACTGATGGCATACAGCGTCACTCATCACGGACAGGCATTCTTTTGGATTACGCTGCTGTTTGTGTTTTGTTTTTCCTTCGCGGGCGCTTTTTTTCAGCCGGCAAGATTTGCGCTGCTGCCGATTATTGTTCCAAAGAAGCAATATGTAAAAGCGAATGGTGTGATCTCCCTCTCGAATCAATTGTTCTTAACAGCAGGCTGGGGCCTTGGAGGCCTTCTGACGTACGCCGTCCCTTTTGAACTCGTTGTCGGCGCTGCCATTTGCCTGTTTGTTCTATCGGGAGCTTCCATCAGTGTGCTGCATGTAAATGAAGAAGAGGCTGCAGGAACTGCTGAAACAGCATCTGTCAGAAGTATATGGAAGGATTTAATGATCATCCCTATTGTAAGAGACATTACTGTAATGGACATGTTAGAAGCTTTGGCGGGTTCCGTATGGTCATCTGCTATTCTCCTCGCATTTACTGCGGCTGTTTTGCATGAAACAGAGGTGTGGTGGGGGATGTTTAACGCTTCCTATTTTATAGGCGCAATTGTCGGCAGTGTGATTGCTATTCGTTTTTCTTCTTTTTTTGAGCGGAATATGGGCTATGCCATTATGTTCAGCTCGCTTGTAATGTCGGCGCTGACCCTTTTGTTTTCATTTTCTCCAGTCCCATTTTTATGCGCTCTGGCTTGTGCTGCAATGGGGCCTTTTTATCAGGTGCGTGATATTTGCCAGGAAACCATGCTGCAGGAAGTTATTCCCGAGCAGAAACGAATCGGAATCATGGCTGCAAAAAATGCGATTTTGACTCCTTGGTCAGGCGTCACCTACTCCATTATGGGGCTAGTGGCTGATGCTGCTGGTGCGAAAATAGCTTTTATCGCGGCTGCTGCATTATATATCATGACATTTCTGATTGCACTGGCGCAGCCCCGTCTGGTTCATTACAGGCGAGAAAATCGAGTTCAATGAGAAACACTTCAAAATGAACGGAGCAGCTGGCTCCGTTTTGCTGAAAAAAAAATGAAACCATGGCGGAAGTTCGCACGTCTTTATAGATGTAAGGCTGTTTAAACAAGAAGAAATGGGGTATATCTAAAAGTATGAAGACAACGAACTCATAAGGAGCAAATCAATGAACTGGTATGAAAAGCTTAGCGAGTACTTTCCAATTGAAGAAATGAAATCAAAAGCGCATATGGAAGCTCTTCTGAAAGAGCGAAGCGATATTTATCATAAAGATGAAGGCAAACATCATATTTTAATGTTTGCGGAATTCGATTCTTTTATCTTCGTTGATTATCTGTATGTGTCTAAGGATGCAAGAGGGCAGGGGCTTGGCGGCAAATTGATCGCGAAGCTGAAAAAGAAAAATAAGCCCATATTGCTCGAGGTGGAACCTGTGGATGAAGATGATACTGATACAGAAAAACGCCTGAGGTTTTATCAAAGAGAGCATTTCAAGCATGCTCAGTCAATTGGGTACCGGCGCCGGTCATTGGCTACGAATGAAGTAAACAAGATGGAGATTCTGTACTGGTCACCAAAAACAGAATCAGAAGAAGAAATTCTTGAAGCCATGAAACAGACATATGAAAACATTCATACTTATAAAGATGAGAAATGGTACGGAGAATCGTACGAAAAAACGGATGAGGTCTTGGAAATCATCGATGAAGAAAAACAAAAAAATATTTTCGATCAGTTAAGCTAATTGAGAATAAGAACATATCATGAACATTAAAAATTTGCTGGATTGACACATTTTTTTCTTAGGATACTGTTCACACTTACTTTTTTATAGTATAATACCTGTAAAGATTCCTTTTTTAGAGTAATTTCAATTTAAGAATAAAATAGATGTTCATCCTACTAATTAGAGGAGTGAAGATGAATGGTTACACTATACACATCACCAAGCTGTACTTCATGCAGAAAGGCGAGAGCGTGGCTCGAGGAGCACGAGATTCCATTTGTAGAAAGAAACATTTTCTCTGAACCTTTATCAATTGATGAAATAAAACAAATTCTTCGAATGACTGAGGACGGAACAGATGAAATCATCTCAACCCGTTCAAAAGTATTCCAAAAACTGAATGTGAACGTTGAATCTATGCCGCTGCAAGATTTGTACCGCTTGATCAACGAGCATCCAGGTTTGCTTCGCCGTCCGATCATCATTGACGAAAAACGTTTGCAGGTCGGATATAACGAAGACGAAATCAGACGTTTCCTGCCAAGAAAAGTTCGCTCTTTCCAATTAAGAGAAGCACAGCGTTTGGCAAACTAATAGATCGTATCATCAAAAGAAGGCTGAGTCATCAGCCTTCTTTTATTTTTCAACCTGCTGGTAATAAATGCTCGCAAGGATGACAAACGCAACCGTCAAAATGGGGAGGAGCGTTTCGACTGTGCCGTGCTGCGCCATAAAAAGCGACAGCTTTTTGTCTCTGACAATCATTTCTCCGCCAGTATAAGCAAGCAGCCCGCTTCCCGCGTAAATCAGAAGCGGTATTTTCTCTAGTGCAATATGGATGAGTTTGCTGCCCCAAATAATAACCGGAACCGATACACACAATCCTATAACAACGAGAGAAAACTCACCGTGTGAAGCTCCCGCAACTGCGATGACGTTGTCCAGCGACATAAAGAGATCTGCAAGCACAATCGTTCGTATCGCTCTCCACAGGGAGGTGCTGCTTTTAATGTGTTTCGTGTCTTTTTTTTCAATCAGCAGCTGATATCCTAAATACAGCAGGAAAATTCCGCCGGCGCACTGCAAGAACGGAATGTTCAAAAGATATACTGCTGCACTTGTTAATCCGATTCTCATGGCAACGGCAATAAATGTTCCGAGAATAATGGCTTGCTGTCTTTGCTTGTCCGGCAAATGTCTGCTGGCCATGGCAATAACAACCGCGTTATCTCCGCCGAGGATCAGGTCAATCCCAACAATGACGAGCAGAGAAATCAGATAGTCATGCTCCATGAAGCGGCACCTCGCTTTCAGTCCTTCGCTTGTACTACTACTATATGAGACAGGTCATATTTTATGATATCAGCCGCCTGATCTGCCGTTTTTTAGGCAAAGGTGCATTTTTATTTCTTTTGTGACTGTTTTATCATAAAATAGAAATACAAAGGAATTCACACTGGCCTTGGTTAAGGTTAAGATGTGGACGGAATGGGTAAAGTGTAGTAAAGTACAATTAATCGGGAGCTTAGATGTCCCTTCAACATCTTATATAGAAGGGAAGGTTGGCAAATGGAAATTGAAAGAATTAACGAGCATACAGTAAAATTTTATATGTCTTACGGAGATATTGAAGATCGCGGTTTTGACAGAGAAGAAATTTGGTATAACCGTGAGCGCAGTGAAGAACTTTTCTGGGAAGTCATGGATGAAGTTCATGAAGAAGAGGAATTCGCTGTGGAAGGCCCACTTTGGATTCAAGTTCAGGCACTGGACAAAGGATTAGAAATCATCGTCACAAAAGCCCAGCTTTCCAAAGACGGACAAAAGCTCGAACTGCCGATTCCTGAGGATAAAAAGCAAGAACCAGCATCTGAGGATCTTGACGCCTTGCTGGATGATTTCCAGAAAGAAGAGCAAGCCGTCAATCAGGAAGAGAAGGAGCAAAAGCTTCAATTTGTCTTGCGATTTGGCGATTTTGAGGATGTTATTTCTCTATCTAAATTGAACGTTAACGGAAGCAAAACGACTTTATATTCGTTTGAGAACCGATATTATTTATATGTAGATTTTTGCAATATGACTGATGAAGAGGTTGAAAATCAGCTAAGCATCCTGCTGGAGTACGCAACTGAATCCTCAATCAGCATACACCGTCTTGAAGAGTACGGCAAGCTGATTATTTCAGAGCATGCTCTAGAAACGATAAAAAAACACTTTGCATCATAGCAAACCGATTTCCTTCCGGAAATCGGTTTTTTTTATGCACGAAAATGCCATTTTAGAGATGTGAAAAATCAAAAACATATAGACAAGCAGAAAATACAGCGAACAGGAGTTGATCATCTTTTCCAGAAAGTATACTTCATCTGGAAAGGAGAGATGACAATTGTTTAGTGCTGTGACTGAAGACGGCCAAATGTTTCACCTTCTAGGCGCTCAGCAAAACCAGAAATTAAAGCGGAGACGGTTCTTCTGTCCGGTATGCGGGGGAGAGCTAGCTGTGAAGCTCGGACTTCAAAAAGCGCCGCATTTTGCCCATAAACAGAACAAGTCCTGCGCCATAGACATCGAGCCGGAAAGCGCCTACCACTTAGAAGGAAAAAGACAGCTGTATGTATGGCTGAAAACGCAACGGGCTTCACCAATATTGGAGCCGTATATAAGGACAATCAACCAAAGACCGGACGTCATGGCAAGAATCAAGGAGCATATGCTTGCTGTTGAATATCAATGCGCCACTATCGCTCCAGATGTCTTTCAAAAGCGGACAGAGGGCTTCAAACAAGAAGGAATCATCCCGCAGTGGATTATGGGATACAGCCGCTTAAAACGGACTGCTTCGTCCTTTTATCAGCTTTCAACTTTTCATTGGCAGTTTATCAATGCAAGTCCATACAGAGAACTGATATGTTATTGTCCTGAAAGGCGTTCTTTTCTCCGGCTCAGCCACATCATTCCATTCTACACAAACCATTCTTATTCCTCAGTCCAAACGATCCCTATCCATCGGGCAGGTGCAGGCGATCTTTTTTTCACTGAACCGAAACCCTCAATTCAATATTCAGGCTGGACGAAAGCGATTCACCGTTTTCGCCATAAACCCCATCGGTTTAACTCAAAGGAAACAAATCGCCTTAGGCTGCTGTTTTATGAGAAACGACAGACGCCTTTTTCTTTTCTGCCGACTGAAGTGTTTGTTCCTGTTAGAAAAGGGGCAGTTTTTAAGAGTCCGGTTTTTGTGTGGCAGGGGTTTCTTTATTTGTTTATGACGGATCTTGGAGGTAAACGTGCGCCAATTCGTTTTTCAGCCGTTTTGCAGCAGTGCAAACTGCACATTCATAATAAGAACATTGCACTCAGGTCCGAATGCAGCGAAGAGTGTCTTTCAGAAGCGGTTAAACAGTATATTGATTTTTTGTGCAAGAAGGGATTTTTAAGGGAGACTCAGAAAGAAGTATATGTGCTGAATCAGCCTGCAGGAGGCATACACTCCATGCAGGATCTCATAGAAAGAGACCGCAGCTGTTTTATAGAATGAGTTTGTCTTATTTGGCTCACCCTAAGACAAAGGTGGTGGGCAGGCTGTGAAAGGCACAAAAGGAAAGGTTTTTCGTGTTTTTACTGCTTTTTTGGCATTCGTTCTCTTCATTACTGCATATGATTTGACAAAAGGCAGTGAAAAACCGGAAGATATTCACAACACAAGTTTATTGAGAAACAGCTGTTTTTTCAATTGGCTTGAATCAAAGAAGACGAGGGGGATCACCATGGCTGAGGAAAAAAAAGCAAACCAACTGCCTGACAGAAGTGAGGTAAAGGCAGAAGACACATGGAGACTTGAGGATATTTTTCCTAGTGATGAGGCCTGGAATAAAGAATTTCAAGCTGTAAAAGAATTAATTCCGAATTTATCTAAGTATAAAGGAAAGCTGGCAGATTCAGCTGATCATTTATACGAGGCTCTTACGTATCAAGATAAAGTGATGGAGCGGCTAGGTAGGCTGTACACATATGCGCATATGCGCTCTGACCAGGATACTGGGAACTCCTTTTACCAGGGGCTGAATGACAAGGCGGGAAACCTGTATACACAGGCCGCAAGCGCGACAGCTTATTTGGTTCCGGAGATTTTATCCATAGAAGAAGACAAACTGCAGCAGTTCATTCTTGAAAAAGAAGAATTGAAGCTGTACTCTCATGCGATTGAGGAGATTACAAAGGAACGTCCGCATGTGCTGAGCGAGAAGGAAGAGGCGCTGCTTGCTGAAGCCTCCGAGGTACTGGGGTCATCTTCAAATACATTCAGCGTGTTAAATAACGCAGATATAACGTTTCCATCCATTAAAGACGAAGATGGGAATGAAAAACAGATCACTCACGGCAACTTTATTAATTTCTTGGAAAGTGAAAACCGTGAAGTCCGCAAAAATGCGTTTGACGCAGTGTATAAAACGTACGGACAATATAAAAACACAATGGCCACGACGCTAAGCGGCACTGTGAAAAAGGACAACTTCTACGCGAGAGTGAAAAAGTACAAGTCCGCGCGTGAGGCTGCGCTTTCTAACAACAGTATTCCTGAGGAAGTATACGATAACCTTGTTAAGACGATTAATAAGCATTTGCCGCTCCTGCACCGCTATATTGCGCTAAGAAAGAAAGTGCTTGAGCTTGATGAAGTGCATATCTATGACCTGTATACACCGCTTGTGAAAGATGCTGGGATGAAGGTGACATACGAGGAAGCCAAAGATTACATGCTGAAAGGCCTCGCACCTTTAGGGGAAGAATATGCCTCTATCCTAAAAGAAGGACTGGAAAACCGCTGGGTGGACGTTTACGAAAATAAAGGCAAACGCAATGGGGCTTATTCATCAGGAGCTTACGGCACGAATCCGTATATTTTGATGAACTGGCATAATAACGTCAATAATCTCTTTACGCTCGTGCACGAGTTTGGACATTCCGTACACAGCTACTATACGAGAAAGCACCAGCCTTATCCATACGGCAATTACAGCATCTTTGTCGCGGAAGTTGCCTCTACGACAAATGAAGCGCTCCTTGGCGAATATTTGCTGAACAATTTAGAGGATGAAAAACAGCGCTTATATATTCTCAACCATATGCTTGAGGGCTTCAGGGGAACGGTCTTCAGACAAACGATGTTCGCTGAATTTGAACATCTGATTCATACAAAGGCGCAAGAAGGCGAGCCGCTTACACCTGAGCTTCTGACAAATGTCTATTACGACCTGAATAAAAAGTATTTTGGAGACGGCATGGTGATTGATAAGGAAATCGGCCTTGAATGGTCGCGTATTCCGCACTTCTATTACAATTACTATGTGTATCAGTATGCGACAGGTTACAGCGCTGCCCAAGCATTAAGCAGCCAGATTTTGAAGGAAGGAAAGCCGGCGGTTGACCGTTATATTGACTTCCTGAAAGCGGGAAGCTCACAATACCCGATTGATGTCCTGAAAAAAGCGGGTGTTGATATGACGTCTCCAGAGCCAATCGAAGCCGCGTGCAAAATGTTTGAAGAAAAACTTGATGAAATGGAAGAGCTGCTGATGAAAGTCAAGCAGTCTTAAAAAAGTAAGCCTGTGCGGAAATGACGCACAGGCTTTTTTAAAACCCTTTAAAGGTTTTCCGGTGATTCAAGCGGTAGAGGGTAAACAAAATAGACAGAAACAGCAGAGGAGAGGTAATATAAAGCGGCAGCATATGCATCATGCCTAAGATATTCAAGCAGAAAAAAACAGCAATGCACACAATTGAGATCAAAGTAGACATCATGGCGGTCCTCCTCGTCCTTTTTCCTTATAAGGATATGAGTGAATGCACTTCGTTATGTTTTGTGACAAAAATATGAACATTAAGCATAGAGGTTGTCAAAAGTCGACATCTTTTGTTATCATAAGGATGTGAAATTGATCACAAACAAACATTACCCCTTTGTTTGACCGTGAAAAATTTCTCCCATCCCCTTTGTTGTCGTTAAGACATATGAAACCGCGCTTATCCCGGCGCGGTTTCTTTAGTGCTAAAAATGGAACGTACGTTTGGTTATGGCATAAAAAAACAGCCTCAAGCATATGCACGCCTGCGGCTATTTTTCACATGATTGATATTCATCAGAATAAGTGCTGAGAGACTTCCAAAACATTCCGTGTTTGGCTTCCACTTTGGCAACCTTTTTAGCAAACGCCAGTTTTTTCATTTCTTTTTCTACCTCTTCAAGGCTCAGGTCATATACAAGAGCAATTTCCTTCGAGGCAACGAAGCGGAAATATTCAATAAAACATTCTAAAGGCGGTGTTTCCGACGGCTTCGGCTCGTCGCCAAGCATCTCAAATAAAATTTCTTCATATACATCATATGAGTAGCTGCCAGGAACTTTAAGCCCTTCATCCTCATGCTGCGTATTAAAAAACGTCAGTGTCGGATTAACAGAAACATCCATCTCGGCAGCAATTTTCATGTCACATTGAAGCGCCTTGACCGCGCTTTGAGAATGCAGATCTTTTTTGAATTCTTCAAGATCGAGACTTGTATTTTCAGCAATCTCCAAAAGCACGTTTTCATCCGTAATATTTTTCTTTGAAACAAATAGGCTCTCCTGCATATTTCTGAGAAATTGCATGCCGGCTTTTCGTCCTTGCAGTTCGGCTGCTTTAAAAGCGAGAGCAGCCATATAAGGCGATGAAAGCGGCTGATCCTGTTCGAACCAGACATTGCCGTCACATGACATGCCAGAGCGGCTCGCGATCTTTTCCCATGCTTCTGCGAGAAGATGCTTTTTTCGCTTTTTATTTAAAGCGGTAAGGCTTGCGGAAGCGATAATGCGTAAGGTGAAAAAACGTCCGTATCTGATTTTCAGCTTTTTGATGACGGGCTCTAAGGACCAGCATTCAGGACATAAAGGGTCTACAAACATATAAATTTCAAGCGGTTTTTTTGGATGACCGTGGCAATGGGCGAAGTATAGCTCATGCTGATAGTTTGTCAAGATGATCGATCCTCCGCTTCCGTTTGATTCACCATATGCCTTGCTGTCAACTCCAGCCGGCCAAACAAAAACTCACGAATTTCGCCCTCCAGCCCTACATGGTCCATTGCGTCCTTCATACAGCTGAGCCACGCATCAGCTCTCTCGTTTGTAATTGGAAAGGGAAGATGCCTTGCTCTGAGCATAGGATGGCCGTGTTCCTCAGTATAAAGAGGAGGCCCGCCTAAATACTGAGTTAAGAATTGCTTCTGTTTCCTGGCGGTTTCTGTCAAATCGCTTGGAAAAATCGGCTTCAGCAAAGGATGAGACGCGACACGCTCATAAAAAGTATCAACAAGTTGCGATAGAAGTTCCTCTCCAATCGCTTCATAAGGTGCGTTAAACGATTGTCCCATGTTGACTACTCCTTTAAATATGGCTAATAGGAATCATAAATCCTATTGCAAAAAGTAATTTTCTGTATTTCATTGTTTCATCTAGATTTATTTTAGCAACAAGGCATCATTTCTACAAACAAACTGCCTTTTATGCGTTTGATGACTCATTTCGGCTGACAGCCGGGGTTTGTATTTCATATCATATCACATAAAAATCAGGAATGCGTAAGATTTCACTTCGCAAAAAAACCAGAGGGAAAGAGCACCTCTGGTTACGCGTAATAAACTGAAGTTATTTTTTTTACATAGTTTTGCGTTTCTTGGAAAGGAGGAATGCCTCCGTATCGGTCAACATTCCCCGGTCCGGCGTTGTAAGCCGCTAATGCCATAGACACATTGCCGTCGTATTTATCCAGCATTTGTTTTAAATATTTCGTTCCGCCCTCCACATTTTGCTGCGGATCAAGCGGATTGGAAACGCCAAGTGAGCTTGCTGTTGACGGCATCAGCTGCATGAGGCCCATCGCACCTGCTCCGCTGACCGCTTTTGCATTAAAGCCTGATTCCTGTTTGATGACGGCGCGGATCAGTTTTTCATCAACGCCATATTTATCAGCGGCTTTTTTAATCGCACTGTCAATAGAGAAGTCTCCCGAACGGATCTGATTTGCTTCATGTTTGTTTGAAGCTGAATCTGCAACAGCTGTTTCAGTGCTTTCTGCCGCTTTTGTGACTGAACCTGAATTGCTGCTCGTATATGAGTTAAGCCCATACGCTGAAAGCAGTGACGGCGCTGTTGTATTCGCGCTGTTCAGCATGCTGAGCGGGCTTGGCGATGAAGAAGGTGCTGATTGCTGAGATGTCAGACCGTTTGTATATTGGCTGAGCAAAGAACTGAAACTTGAAAGCGGGCTTTCCGTATTCTGAGTGTCCGAGCTGCTGCGTGCATTAGATATGGACTGTAATGCCTGAAGCTGAAGTAATGCTGCCCAATTCGTTACATTCACGATGTCATTCCACCTTATATAGACTTTCGTTTTTCTTCATAAAAACGCAGAATTTTATTTTTGGTTTCGCGCTGAGGAATGCTGAATTGCTGAAGCAGCTTTTCGAAGGCTTGTCTGCCCTCATGCCAATCCGCCGCCTCAAATTCAATTTCATAGTCCTCTTTATTTAAATATCGGCTGTGGTCTAAAACTATTAAGCCTTTTTCTGTTTCTTTTTCCGCACGGTTTGTTGCTAAAGATCCAAAGTATTGTATGGCATCCGTATCGATCTGAAGCTTGTGCAGCTGGTCCTTCACAGGGCCCTCGGGAACTGAAAATCCAGCGAGATCTGATACCTCTGAAAGCTGCTGGTGCGTTTCCAGAAGCCCCACATCAGCCGGCTCCTTTAATGTAAGGACATACTTTCCGTTTTTTCTGCGGATACGAAGCGCAGCATGTTTTTGTTTCAGCGCGAAGCTGTCTGTATCAAAATAATGATTCTTTTGATCTGTAAAATCTTTTTCTGTCAGCTGGAGTGCCGATGCTATGTTTTTGAATTCTTGTTTGGTCAGCATGTTTTTAAATTCGATTTCAATCTCTTGGCTCATGATGCTCTTCCTTTCCGCCCTGTAAATCTTATTTTTACTATTATCTCTTTAGATGTTAGGTTTATCAATATCGAGCTCGATATGATAAAATGAATCTGTACTTTGTTTAAAAAAGGAGAGCATTATGCAAAACAGAATCGAAATTTTGAATGCAACATTATCGGATGATCAGCTTCGCCTTGCCTGTCAGACAGAAGGAAACGAAGCGGAACGCAAGCCGTCAGGTCAAATGCTTGTTGATTCTGACCACTTTGCTTTTGTATACATACTTGAATTAGCTGATTCTTTTGAATATGTCATTATAAAGGAACATGTATGGCCGGAACTGAAGCAGGCCCATGCACAAAAAATACCGGTTGTTTTAGAGGCAGGAGACCAAACAATTGAACTGGCAGGCCTGCATGAGGAGCTGGAATATCTTTTAGAAAATATAAAAGATAATGCAAACTATGGAGAAGAAATGGAAGAAAAAGTGAAACGCGTGTTTTTATAGAAACTGGTTCGGAATTGGGGGATGTATGATGGATGACAAACAATGGGAGCGTTTTTTAGTGCCGTACCGCCAGGCTGTCGAAGAGTTGAAAGTGAAGCTCAAGGGGATCCGCACACTATATGAATACGAGGACGACCATTCACCGATCGAATTTGTGACCGGACGCGTCAAGCCTGTGGCGAGCATACTTGAAAAAGCGAGACGGAAAAGCATACCGCTGCATGAAATTGAAACCATGCAGGACATTGCTGGCCTTAGAATCATGTGCCAATTTGTCGATGACATCCAAATCGTAAAAGAGATGCTTTTTGCCAGAAAAGATTTCACCGTTGTGGATCAGAGGGATTATATTGCGGAACATAAAGAGAGCGGATACCGATCATACCATCTTGTTGTGCTGTACCCTTTGCAGACGGTATCCGGAGAAAAGCATGTTCTCGTAGAAATACAGATCCGTACACTGGCGATGAATTTTTGGGCGACCATTGAACATTCATTGAATTATAAATACAGCGGAAACATTCCTGAAAAAGTAAAACTAAGGCTTCAGCGCGCTTCTGAAGCGGCTTCCCGGCTTGATGAAGAGATGTCGGAGATCAGGGGTGAAGTACAGGAAGCTCAAGCTGCCTTTTCAAGAAAGAAAAAAGGAAGCGAGCAACAATAGGTAAAGGGGAAGAAGAGCATGAAATTTGCCGTATCATCAAAAGGAGATCAAGTTTCTGATACGCTGAAAAGCAAAATACAGGCGTATTTATTGGATTTTGATATGGAACTGGATGAAAATGAACCGGAAATCGTTATTTCAGTCGGAGGCGACGGAACGCTTTTGTATGCTTTTCACAGATACAGCGACCGTTTGGACAAAACAGCATTTGTCGGCGTTCACACAGGTCATCTGGGTTTTTATGCCGACTGGGTTCCTCATGAAATTGAAAAACTTGTTCTTGCCATCGCGAAAACGCCGTATCATACAGTCGAATATCCGCTTCTCGAAGTCATTGTGACCTATCACGAAAACGAGCGGGAAGAAAGATACTTAGCTTTGAATGAATGTACGATTAAAAGCATCGAAGGAAGCCTTGTTGCTGATGTGGAAATCAAAGGGCAGCTCTTTGAAACCTTCCGGGGCGACGGCCTCTGCCTGTCAACTCCATCAGGCAGCACAGCCTACAATAAGGCGCTGGGCGGAGCGATTATCCATCCGTCTATCAGGGCGATCCAGCTTGCGGAAATGGCTTCAATTAATAACCGCGTGTTCCGTACGGTCGGGTCACCTCTGCTTCTCCCATCCCATCATGATTGCATGATTAAGCCGAGAAACGAAGTTGACTTTCAAGTGACGATTGACCATTTAACCCTTCTCCATAAGGATGTAAAGTCGATCCGCTGCCAAGTTGCATCCGAAAAAGTGCGGTTTGCGAGATTCCGTCCGTTTCCATTTTGGAAAAGAGTCCAGGATTCGTTTATTGGAAAAGGTGAATAGAAAGAGGACATATCGTGGAGCATTTTTTTATCAGAAAGAACATTACTTCCGCTGAGGACGGGATGACTGTAAAAGAATATGCCGGTGAACTGGGAATTTCGAAACGTCTGCTGACCGATATTAAGTTTGGCGGGGGAGACCTGCAGATTAACGGTGAGCATGTGACGGTCAAATACGTTTTGAAAGAGGGAGATCTTCTTATCGTGAAGTTTCCTGAGGAGCAGGTGAGCGAGACGCTGTTGGCAGAGCCTGTTCCGCTCGATATCCTTTATGAGGATGAACATGTGCTTGTGATAAACAAGCAGCCGTATGTGTCATCAATCCCTTCGAGAGAGCACCCCTCCGGCAGCATTGCCAATGGAATTATTGATCATTATCAAACAACCGGAGTGAGGGCGACAGTTCATCTTGTCACCCGGTTAGACCGGGATACATCAGGTATCATGCTTGTTGCCAAGCATCGATTTGCCCACTCCATTTTATCGTCTGCGCAAAAAAACGGCCTTGTGAAACGCCGGTATGCGGCAGTGGTTCACGGGCGGATGGCACAGATGGAGGGAACAGTCGATGCTCCGATTGGCAGACATCCTGACAGTATTATTGAACGGACGGTAACGCCAGACGGCCAGAAGGCTGTTACTCATTTTTACGTCACATGTGCAAATGATGACATGACCTCGGTGGCATTGCAGCTTGAGACTGGACGAACCCATCAAATTCGTGTTCATATGAGCTATCTCGGGCACCCGTTGTGCGGCGATACACTGTACGGCGGAACGAGACAGGAAATTGGCCGGCAGGCTCTGCACAGCGAGCATCTTTCGTTTATCCATCCGCTGACACAGGAGAACATGAGGTTTCATGCTCCACTGCCTCAGGACATGAGCAAACTGATAAAAGGAGAGAATCATTGATTCTCTCCTTTTTTATATGGGGCGAAATCTTGATTCGTCGTAAGGCAGGGAGCTTGGAACAGAGACGGTTTCTATTTCTGGAAAGCGAAAGCCTGTCAGTTGATTTCCGAACACGCAGCCTGTATCAATGTTGATGGTGCGATTGACCTTCCGAGGCTCTTTCACAGGTGTATGACCGTATACCACCCAAGCCTTTCCGTTATAGGCTGCCGCCCAATCACGCCTGATGGGTCTGCCGTCCGGATATGTTTCACCCGTCACGTCACCGTAAAGCACAAAGTCCTTCACTCTGCGGGTATATTTGCCGATATCGTCAGCTCTTATGCCAGCATGGGCGACAACTAATTCTCCATTATGTAAGATGTCGTAAAGCGGCGCTGTTTCGTACAGCTTCATAAACTGTTCGCTGACTGATTTTTTCTCATCTTTGGAAAGTTCCTCAAGCTCTGCCGCTGTTGTTTCGAGACCATGCATCACTTTTACCGGATTTCCTTTTAAGTAACGATATAATTTATTGCAATGGTTTCCCGGGACATAACGCACAGCGCCTTTTTCGTAAGCGCCGGCTACAAATCGGATGACCTCTATCGATTTGGGCCCTCTGTCAGTTAAATCTCCGGCAAAAACAAGCACCCTGCCTTCTTCATGGACAGGTACTCCATTTTTGATTGTATAGCCAAGCTTTTGGATTAATGCAGTCATTTCGTCATAGCAGCCATGAATATCGCTGATGATATCGTAAGCCATGCGGTCTCCTCCTTACCGATTGTTTTATTTATTATGAAGCAAAGTGTTGTGAGTCATCACAAGCTTTTATGTGCAAATTATAGAAGAAGAATCATTTTCTAAACAGGATTAAGACCTTATCACTTTATTTTTCATCATCACCCTTGTTAAAATCGCGTTATGTTTTTTAAAAATGAGGTTTTGTTCTCTGAGTGAGAACTAGCATAACCCTGACTTAAAAAGGAGGTTCTGATTATGGCGCATACATCTGTCGCATCTTTAGTTGTTGTACTTATCGTTGCATTTTTGACACCCATCCTTTTGCATCGGTTTAAACTCAGCATCCCGGTTGTTGTTGCTGAAATCATTATGGGGCTGATAATTGGGAAAAGCGGCCTTAATTTAGTTGTGGAGGGTGACACCTGGCTCCAGACACTCTCTATGCTCGGATTTATCTTTTTAATGTTTTTAAGCGGGCTTGAAATTGATTTTTCGTCGTTTGAGAAAGGAAAGAAAAAGCAGTTCCTGCCGAATGGCAAGGAAGCGCCGAATACGTTTGCTGCGGCATCTGTTATTTTCGTCGGTATTTTTATTTTATCATTGCTCTTGTCCTATGGGTTCGTCTTGGCCGGATTTATCCAAAATGCATTTTTGATGACCCTGATTATTTCAACGATTTCATTAGGCGTTGTCGTTCCAACATTAAAAGAAGAACGGATCATGAATTCGAATATCGGGCAGATTATTTTGCTTGTTGCTGTTATTGCTGATTTGGCCACGATGATTCTTCTTGCTGTTTTTTCTTCTTTATACGGAGAGGACAGCGGAAACATGTGGCTCCTGATGATTCTGTTTGCGGCCGGAGTGGTGCTTTACTTTTTCGGCCGGGTCTTCAAACATCGCTCTTTTGTTCAATCCATGTCAAAAGGGACGATCCAGATCGGGACGCGTGCCATTTTTACGTTAATCATTGTACTCGTTGCCCTGTCTGAATCACTTGGGGCGGAAAATATTCTCGGCGCTTTCTTAGCGGGGGTTCTTGTTTCCCTGCTTTCGCCAAACAAAGAACTTGTTCAGCAGCTGGACTCATTCGGTTATGGGTTCTTAATACCGATTTTCTTCGTGATGGTCGGTGTGAAGCTTGATATTTGGACTCTTTTCCAGGATAAAACAATTTTAATCATGATTCCGCTCCTGCTGCTTGCGCTGTTAGTCAGCAAAATCATTCCTGTCATGTACTTAAAGAAGTGGTATGATAACCGAACCATTTTCGCGTCTGGTTTCCTGCTGACATCAACGCTTTCGCTCGTGATTGCTGCTGCAACAATCGGCCAGCAGCTTCACGTGATCAGTACAAATATGTCAGGAGCGCTAATTTTAGTAGCCGTCATTGCAAGTATTTTTACGCCGATCTGTTTTAAAAAATTATACAAACGGGAAGAGCAGCCGGAGGAGAAAAAGACGATTACGTTCATTGGCGCCAATCAAATGACTTTGCCTGTCACACTCGAATTGCCAGAGGAAGAGTATGACGTGCGTGTTGTACACGTCTACCAAGAGAATGCGGAGGAAAAGCTGTCAGAATCAGTGTTTGCTGTTGAAACAATTTCTGACTATGAACACGAGACGCTTGAATCACTCGGCATTTTTGAAACGGATATCCTCGTTGTGGCGACAGGAAATGAAGATATGAATGCAGACATTGCATTACTTGCAAAAGATAAAGGCACAGAAAGAGTCATTGCAAGCGTAGGATCACCGGAGCATGAAGCAGCTCTGAAGGAGCAGGGAATCAGCATCTTTTCTATTCTGCTGTCGACAAAAACGCTGCTTCGCGCACTGATTGAAGCGCCTGGCGTCATGAAGCTGCTCACGAACCAAGAGTCTTCGCTGTATCAAATTAATATGGAGAACAGTAAATATGATGGTGTCATTTTACGGGAATTCCCTTTAACAGGTGACGTCATCTTTGTCAGGATCTTCAGAGGTGTGGACAGCATCGTTCCTCATGGGGATACGAGGCTGAAACTTGGAGACCGTTTAATTGTCACCGGATCTCGGGGGTACGTAACGGATCTTAAGAAAACATTGGAAGGATAAATCTTGACCAAATAAGGATTCGTGTTAATATAGAGGTGCAGAACAATTCAATATGTATTCGTTTAACCACTAGGGGTGTCCTTCATAAGGGCTGAGATAAAAGTGTGACTTTTAGACCCTCATAACTTGAACAGGTTCAGACCTGCGTAGGGAAGTGGAGCGGTATTTGTGTTATTTTACTATGCCAATTCCAAACCACTTTTCCTTGCGGGAAAGTGGTTTTTTTATTTTCAGAGGGGGAATGATTTGTGAAGTTTTCAGAAGAATGCCGCAGTGCAGCCGCAGAATGGTGGGAGGGGAGCTTTGTCCATCCGTTCGTTCAAGGAATCGGTGACGGAACGCTTCCGATTGACCGTTTTAAATACTACGTACTTCAGGATTCCTATTATTTAACGCATTTTGCAAAGGTGCAGTCATTTGGTGCCGCTTATGCGAAGGATCTTTATACAACGGGGCGGATGGCAAGCCATGCCCAAGGTACATATGAGGCGGAAATGGCGCTTCATCGCGAGTTTGCCGAGCTGTTGGAAATCAGCGAGGAAGAGCGTAAGGCGTTTAAGCCGTCTCCTACGGCGTACTCTTATACATCCCATATGTACCGTTCGGTTTTGAGCGGGAATTTCGCAGAAATCTTAGCGGCCCTGCTGCCATGCTATTGGCTCTATTACGAGGTTGGTGAGAAATTGCTGCATTGTGATCCGGGGCATCCAATTTATCAGAAGTGGATTGGCACATATGGCGGTGATTGGTTTAGACAACAGGTCGAGGAGCAAATCAACCGCTTTGATGAGCTGGCGGAAAACAGCACGGAGGAAGTGCGTGCCAAGATGAAAGAGAATTTTGTCATCTCCAGCTACTATGAATATCAATTTTGGGGAATGGCCTATCGAAAAGAAGGCTGGTCTGACAGCGCCATAAAAGAGGTGGAGGAATGTGGAGCTTCACGCCATAACGGATGACAGCAAGCCGGTAGAAGAGCTAGCGAGAATCATCATTACGATTCAGAATGAAGTTGATTTTATTCACATTCGGGAACGCTCAAAATCGGCGGCGGATATTTTGAAACTGCTCGATCTTATTTTTGAAGGCGGTATAGATAAACGAAAATTGGTGATGAACGGGCGCGTGGATATTGCACTTTTCTCTACTATTCACCGCGTGCAGCTGCCAAGCGGCAGCTTTTCACCGAAGCAGATCAGAGCCAGATTTCCACACCTTCATATCGGGAGGTCGGTGCATTCACTGGAGGAAGCGGTTCAAGCAGAAAAGGAAGACGCGGACTACGTGCTGTTCGGCCATGTGTTTGAAACGGATTGCAAAAAGGGTCTTGAAGGCAGAGGAGTATCTTTGCTGTCAGATATCAAACAGCGGATTTCCATCCCGGTTATAGCCATCGGGGGGATGACGCCGGACAGGTTAAGAGACGTAAAACAAGCAGGGGCAGACGGCATTGCTGTTATGTCAGGAATTTTCTCTTCCGCTGAACCTTTGGAAGCAGCCAGACGATATTCCCGCAAGCTAAAGGAGATGCGCTATGAAAAGGCATTATGAAGCAGTGGTGATTGGAGGCGGAATTATCGGTTCCGCAATTGCTTATTATTTGGCAAAGGAAAACAAAAACACCGCATTGTTTGAAAGCGGAACAATGGGCGGCAGAACGACAAGTGCCGCTGCCGGAATGCTGGGCGCCCATGCCGAATGCGAGGAACGTGACGCGTTTTTTGATTTCGCTATGCACAGTCAGCGTCTGTACAAAGGTCTTGGAGAAGAGCTTTATGCATTATCCGGTGTGGATATCAGGCAGCATAACGGCGGTATGTTTAAGCTTGCATTTTCTGAAGAAGATGTGCTGCAGCTGAGACAGATGGACGATTTGGACTCTGTCAGCTGGTATTCAAAAGAAGAGGTGTTAGAAAAAGAGCCGTATGCGTCTGGTGACATCTTTGGTGCATCTTTTATTCAGGATGATGTGCATGTGGAGCCTTATTTTGTTTGCAAGGCATATGTGAAAGCAGCAAAAATGCTTGGGGCGGAGATTTTTGAGCATACGCCCGTCCTGCATGTCGAACGTGACGGTGAAGCCCTGTTCATCAAGACCCCTAGCGGAGACGTATGGGCTAATCATGTTGTCGTTGCCAGCGGGGTGTGGAGCGGAATGTTTTTTAAACAGCTTGGACTGAACAATGCTTTTCTCCCTGTAAAAGGGGAGTGCCTGTCCGTTTGGAATGATGATATCCCGCTGACAAAAACGCTTTACCATGATCACTGCTATATCGTACCGAGAAAAAGCGGAAGACTGGTTGTCGGCGCGACAATGAAGCCGGGGGACTGGAGTGAAACACCGGATCTTGGCGGATTGGAATCTGTTATGAAAAAAGCAAAAACGATGCTGCCGGCTATACAGAATATGAAGGTGGATCGTTTTTGGGCGGGACTCCGTCCGGGAACAAAGGATGGAAAACCGTACATCGGCAGACATCCTGAGGACAGCCGTATTTTATTTGCGGCTGGCCATTTCAGAAACGGGATCCTGCTTGCTCCCGCAACGGGCGCTTTGATCAGTGATCTCATCATGAATAAAGAGGTCAACCAAGACTGGCTGCACGCATTCCGAATTGATCGCAAGGAGGCGGTTCAGATATGATGCTACAGCTGAACGGTAAAGACGTGAAGTGGAAAAAAGACACAGGTACAATTCAAGACCTGCTGGCGTCGTATCAGCTTGAAAATAAAATCGTTATCGTGGAAAGAAATAAAGAAATAATCGGGAAAGAACGCTATCACGAGGTTGAGCTTTGTGATCGTGATGTCATTGAAATTGTCCATTTTGTAGGAGGCGGATGAGCATGTTAACAATTGGCGGAAAATCATTTCAATCAAGATTGCTGCTGGGCACGGGGAAATACCCATCGTTTGACATTCAAAAGGAAGCAGTAGCTGTTTCTGAGTCTGATATTTTAACATTTGCTGTAAGGAGAATGAACATTTTTGAAGCATCTCAGCCGAATTTTCTGGAACAGCTTGATTTATCCAAATATACGCTTTTGCCGAATACAGCGGGCGCCAGTACTGCTGAAGAAGCGGTTCGGATTGCAAGGCTGGCGAAAGCTTCAGGCCTTTGTGACATGATTAAAGTTGAAGTCATCGGATGCAGCCGTTCCTTGCTGCCTGACCCTGTTGAGACATTAAAAGCGTCTGAACAGCTTCTTGAAGAAGGCTTTATTGTGCTCCCGTACACGTCGGATGACGTTGTGCTGGCGAGAAAGCTGGAAGAGCTCGGCGTTCATGCCATCATGCCGGGTGCATCTCCGATTGGATCAGGACAAGGAATCTTAAATCCTTTGAATCTGTCGTTTATTATTGAACAGGCGAAAGTACCGGTCATCGTGGATGCGGGAATCGGCTCGCCTAAAGATGCGGCATACGCAATGGAGCTTGGAGCGGATGGCGTACTGCTCAATACGGCTGTATCTGGCGCTGACGATCCCGTGAAAATGGCTCGTGCCATGAAGCTCGCAGTGGAAGCAGGGCGCCTTTCTTATGAGGCGGGCCGAATCCCGCTTAAGCAATACGGAACGGCAAGCAGTCCGGGAGAAGGTCTTCCTGTATGACAGGCAGGTATTCAAGGCAGGAGCTGTTTGCTCCGATCGGCCCATCCGGCCAGAAAAAATTGAAAGAAGCGCGCGCCGTGATTATCGGCGCCGGCGCGCTCGGAACAGCCAGTGCAGAAATGCTGGTGAGAGCGGGAGTCGGCTCTGTGAAAATTGCCGACAGAGATTATGTTGAATGGAGCAACCTCCAGCGCCAGCAGCTTTATACAGAAGATGATGTCAAAAAAGAAATGCCGAAAGCAGCCGCTGCGGAGCGCCGTCTCCGTTCGATTAACAGCGATGTTGATGTGACCGGCCTTGTCATGGATGTGACAGCAGAAAATATCTTCGAGCTGATTAGGGATGCATCGATTATTGTGGATGCGGCTGATAATTTTGAAACCCGCCTGATCGTAAATGATGCTGCGGTAAAGGAAGGGATTCCTTTTCTTTACGGTGCCTGTGTAGGGAGCTACGGTCTTACCTTTACCGTGGTGCCGGGTTCTACTCCTTGCCTGCATTGCTTGCTCGATGCACTTCCGATTGGCGGAGCAACATGTGACACAGCTGGCATCATCAGTCCGGCTGTTTTGCAGGTAGCAGTCTTTCAGGTAACAGATGCACTGAAACTGCTGACGGGAGAGGAGTGCGAGCCGGTGCTGCGCTCCTTTGATTTGTGGAAAAACGAGCGGTCAGAAGTGAGAGCGGCCAGTCTCAAACATGACGCATGCCCAAGCTGCGGCACAAAGGATTTTCCGTTTTTGTCTTATGAAAATCAAACAAAAGCGGCTGTATTGTGCGGCAGGAACACGGTGCAGATCAGATCATCTATTACGAAAGAAGCGGATCTTGAAGCGCTTGCCGGTCAGCTGAGGCAGGCCGGGCTTGAAGTAGCTGCGAACCCGTATTTAATTTCCTGCCGCTCGGATGATATGAAAATGGTGCTGTTCCGGGACGGCAGAGCTTTGATCCATGGAACAAATGATATTGCCCGGGCAAAATCCATTTATCATAAATGGATTGGGTAATAAAAGGAGTGTAGTGTAATGAGTATATATAAAGCATTGACAATCGCCGGATCAGATTCAGGCGGCGGCGCAGGGATACAGGCTGATATTAAAACCTTTCAAGAGCTTGATGTATTCGGAATGTCTGCGATTACGGCGGTAACCGCTCAAAATACGCTTGGCGTTCACGGGGTGCATCCGCTGACTGTAGAGACGTTGAGACAGCAAATTGACGCTGTTGCTGAGGATTTGAGACCGGATGCAGTTAAGACGGGAATGCTCTGGAATGCCGACATGATTGAAGAAGTGGCAAGAAAAATTGACGAGTACGGATTCAATCGTGTAATTGTTGATCCGGTTATGATCGCAAAGGGCGGGGCATCCTTGCTGCGTGATGAGTCAGTTGCCACCTTAAAGGAGTTGCTCATTCCAAGAAGCTACGCGATTACGCCGAATGTCCCGGAAGCAGAAACGCTGACAGGAATGACAATCAGCTCGCTGGATGACCGGAAAAAAGCAGCGGAGCAGCTCGTCAAGATGGGTGCGCAGCATGTCATTATCAAAGGCGGGCACCAGCCTGAGGACAATCACATTACTGACCTTCTTTTTGATGGCAGCATGTTTATGCAAATCACCCATCCTTATATCAATACGAAGCATACGCATGGCACAGGCTGCACCTTTGCTGCGGCTTTAACGGCCCAAACGGCTAAAGGAGACAGCATCCATCAGGCATTTGAGGTTGCGGCCAACTTTGTCCGTGAAGCGGTGGAAAATACGCTCGGCATCGGATCGGGACACGGGCCGACAAACCATTTCGCTTTTAAACGAAACAGCTTAAATACAAGCCGATGAGATCACCAGCTGATGGTGATCTCTTTTGCGTTTGCTACGGTATGCGCTTTTCATCTGGACAAGGTTATGATATGATAGGAATTAAGATCAGGTACTAATACTATGTCTTTATTAAATATAGGAGGCTTTATACATATGAATTTTTCACTTGAAGGCCGTAACATTGTTGTGATGGGGGTAGCCAACAAACGCAGCATCGCCTGGGGCATTGCGCGTTCTTTACATGAAGCGGGTGCACGTTTGATTTTCACATACGCTGGTGAACGCCTGGAGAAATCCGTTCACGAGCTTGCCGGAACATTAGACCGCAACGATTCCATCATCCTCCCTTGCGATGTTACAAACGACGCAGAAATCGAAACTTGCTTCGCAAGCATTAAGGAGCAGGTCGGTGTAATCCACGGTATCGCGCATTGTATCGCGTTTGCCAACAAAGAAGAGCTTGTCGGCGAGTACTTAAACACAAATCGTGACGGCTTCCTTTTGGCTCATAACATCAGCTCATATTCTCTGACTGCTGTTGTCAAAGCGGCACGTCCGATGATGACTGAAGGCGGAAGCATTGTCACTTTGACGTACCTTGGCGGAGAGCTTGTGATGCCAAACTACAACGTCATGGGTGTAGCAAAAGCTTCTCTTGATGCAAGTGTGAAATATTTAGCTGCTGACTTAGGAAAAGAAAATATCCGCGTCAACAGCATTTCTGCCGGCCCGATCAGAACATTATCTGCTAAAGGCATCAGCGATTTCAACTCTATCTTAAAAGACATCGAAGAGCGTGCACCGCTTCGCCGCACGACAACACCTGAAGAAGTGGGCGATACAGCTGCGTTCTTGTTCAGCGATATGTCCCGCGGGATTACAGGTGAAAATCTTCACGTTGATTCTGGTTTCCATATCACTGCCCGCTAAGCAGGATCTATATCAAGCAATCCCGAATAGGGATTGCTTTTTTATTTCTTCTGATTTTCAGCTTTCTGTCATATAGATAGAATATGACACAATCGGAGGGATGAAGATGTCTAATAAGAAAAGAAACGCGGATAAAAAACCGCTCATGTATATTGTTCAGCCGGATTATGCAGAAACTACAAGGTCATCCATGCAGGAGATTGTCATCAAAAGAAAGGCCGACAAACCCGCTCCGCCAAAAGCTGAGGAAAAGCCGGCTTACCATGAGAAGCAGCAGGAGGAAGCCGTGGCACAGGATGTCCTGCAAGAAGACCAAAAGCCTGCAGCCGAACCAGTGAGTCAGCAAACACAAGAGGCGAGAGAGCCAGAGAACATAAAAAGCCAAGAGGAACAGAAGGCAGAGCCGCAGGCCGTAGAAGAAACCGTTGAACACGAGCCCCCGAAAGCAGAAAAAAAGGAAGAGCCTGCACTTGAGGCCCGGAAGCCTGAGAAAGAACCGGAAGCTGTCCATAGTGCTGATAAAGCGGAGGAAAAAGCACCGCCGGCACGAAAAGTGAAAAAACCGATGAGCAAGATGACGATCCACGAAAAAATTGATTTTTTAACAAAGCTGCCTCATAACATGCCGAGAGCGCTTTGTTTGATTGAAGCCAATGGAAGAACGTACAGGGGCGTGATTGTCGGAAGAAGAAATGATTCCGTCCTGCTTCGAACAACCGGAAACGGAGCCCCAACCGAACTGGCAATCGATGATATTACCTCTTTGCACCCGCTCGGTTTTTAACGAAAAAGAAAAAAGCTGCCCGGCTGATGTTGCCGGACAGCTTTTTTTACATAGAGAAAAGCCTGCAGGCCTGCAAGCTTTTCCAGCTTATGATTAATGATGATGTGTACGATTGATTAATCGAGGATTTAAGCAGTTGATTGCGCAGAAGCAGTCTAAGTCAACTTCAATACAGTAGTTCGTTTTTTCGAGTCGGAACACTTCACACACCGTATCTTTATCGGTGAAGTCCAAAATGTGTTTGTGTTCGTCAAATGCGATTAATAATGACAGTGTTGCACAGCTTCCATGCACTCTTTCGACCCTGAAAAATACTGTATTAAAGCAAGGGCCGTTATCGAGTTCGCCGACATTTCCGAAGGCGACTAATGGCGTTGATTTTGATGTAAATATTGCAAAAGGCACTGTGTCGCCTAACGAATGGCTTACAGATAAAAGCTTAGAGTGGCAGCCGGTCGGGCAGTCTTCTTCAACAGCGTTTTGCAGATCTTCAATATTTTCTACAGCTTCACGCACGCAGCTTGATGTTTTCTGGCTCATATTATCCCTCCTGCCTTATAAATTTGAGACTGGCGAAATGATGGAGAGTCAGCTGCCTCACGCTGGAAGCAGCTGAATGATTTGCACCTGTAATAGAGTTTGGAAGGGGATTCCTCTTTACAAGTGTTTATCCATTGTGATGATGCTTTTTATCTTTGTGAGGCGATGTTCTGTCAACTAGCTCTGGTGACAGGCACTGAATCGCGCAGAAGCATCCGAGATCCACTTCAATGCAGAAATCTGTTTTTTCTAGCCCGAAGAAATCCGGGTCGCAAGGGTGGCAAACACTTAAGGTATCGCCTTTGACATCGACCGGGCGTAAAATAGACAGTGTTGCACAGCAATCGCATAATTTTTCGACGCGGAAGAAAATGGATTCAAAGCATTGCATATCATCCACAAATCCCCCTACGTTTCCGAATGTGGAGAACAATCCGCCTTTTTTATCAAAAACGAGAAACGGAATTGTGTCTTTTCCAGCAATCGTAGGGTTTAAAAGGTTGGTATAGCAGCCAGTCGGACACTGTTCTTCAACTGCCTCCTGCTCTGCTAAAATCTTTTCCACTGCATCGCATACACAGTTCTCATGCCGGCCATGGGTTTTTCCGCAGCTCATTGATTTCAGCTCCTTCTTTATAGGGTATTTGACTTTAGTCCTTAACAACATATGTACCCGTGCCCCACTTGGTGTGGGTGAACGTCTATATATTCATCATATGCTTGGAAAATAAGAAAAAGCAGAGCGTTTTTAGCTCTGCTTTTAGGTCCTAGAGGACAAGAGTGATAACTAGGATGGCTACGAGTGTATTTGTTGCTGTAGAAATAAGGGTTGCGATATCGGCATCTACTGTTGTGACGTTTACGCCGCGGGAACATTCGATGAGAAGTTTTTGGCGGTTTACTTGTTTGTTAGCTGTAAGCTGTAACAAATCTTGTGCGACTAATTCGGCAATTACGCCGTCTGCAATTGATGTCAGAGTTGCCGTTACGACAGCGGCATTAAGTGCTGTTACAACTGATGTTACGGCTTGAACGTCTGTAGATGTAACATTGATGTCACAAGAATCTCTAATAATAATCGTTTCATCTGAAACTTGTTTGTTGAGATTTGCTTGAGCTAGATCTTGGTCGATGAAGGCGTTGTCGTTGCCAAAAAAACCATTGCCATTACAGCAAACGTCGCAATGACATTTTCTTTCGTGTTTTTCTTTATCTTTCTCTTTGTCATCTAACGGATGGTCACAGTCAGGATCAAGTGCAACCCAAGAATATGGTCTGCTTTCCATATCTATTCCTCCTTTTCTTTTACTGTTATTAAATGAGCGAGCCTCTTATTTTGACTGAGTCATATATCCTGATGAAGAACCCTATTTTTTATGATTGGCTAATTGTTATCGTTTTTCCGTCTTTGTCTGATCTGTTCAATGAGCTGCTCTCTGCGGCTTAACGGTTTTGTGTTCTTTTGCTCTTGTGCGGCTGCTTCTTCTTTTTTCTTCTTTTGGTTTTCTATTAGCGCTTGTGATTTAGCTTGTAAGTCTTTTACAAGATTTAAGAGCATTTCTTTTTCTTCGTCTGATACTTTTTTCATTTTGTCTTTTGTGACCCCATGTTTAGAAAATATATTTTGGACCAGCATTTTCGTCATTGGATCAACTTCTGGAAGCTTTGCAAGCTCTTCTTTGAATTTATCGTTATCTGACATTTGTTTTCACCTCGTCTTTTAAGTTTGTGAAAAGAAAGGGTTAAAGGACGTCAAGTTCACTAAGAATGCTGTTTAACACCTGAAGCAAGATTTGTACAAAGGTTATTATCTCGTCGGCAGACAAAGTAATTTTGATGTTGCGGCTGTTGATAATTTTAATGATGGTTCTTTTTTTGATTTGGGAGCTATCGAGAATAAGAATTTCACTTGCCACTGCGTCAGCCAAATCCTCGTCGGCGATGACGAGCTGAGTCGCCACGATAATCATGGTTGTCACAAAGGCTTGTATAGAAAGGGCAGCTGTTATATGTGACGTGTCAATTGTGATATTTTCGCAATCAATCACTTCGATCTGCTGTTCGAATTCGCTTGATAATTGCTCAAATATTGCAGGGTGCAGGGATTCGACTTTTTCTTCAAATGACATAACCTTCACTCCTTTCTTATCCATACTCTATATAATGCAAATGGGGTGCAGAGCGGAATAATAAAAATAACCAATTTTCTGCCGGACAAGATACAATTCATGAAGAATAGGGTTTTGGCATATATGTGAAGGGATCATGATTGGCAAAGGAGTGAACGAGTGGTTATAAATGGGCTGACAATTGTTCTTCTATCGCTTGCGGTCTTTCGGCTCGCCCGCCTGCTGGTGTTTGACACGATTATGGCGCCGCTTCGCAGTCTGTTTCATGAAGAGAAGGAAGAAAAGGATGCGGACGGGAACATTGAAACCTATATCGTGATTAAGGGAACCGGTGTCAGGGCGTTTATTGGTGAATTGCTGAGCTGCTATTGGTGCACAGGCGTGTGGTGTGCCGGCTTTTTGATTTTATGCCAGGCGGTGATCCCGCAAGCGGCGCAGTGGCTGATTTTACTTTTGGCGATCGCCGGCCTTGCCGGCATTATAGAAACGCTCGTATCAAAATGGCTGCAAGAATAAGGCGTTACCACCAGCAACTTTCTGTCAGAATACGCATAAAGTAGCATATATGACATAAGGAAAGGAAGGGGACAAAAATGAATCAGCATCATAAACCTTCCCAAAAATCTCCATATACAGATTCATCGTATCAATCAAAAAAGATAAAAAAGAAAGGCTGCGGGTGCGGAAATAAAAAGAAAAAGCCTCAATAGCCTGGCAAAGAAACCGGAGAACTCCGGTTTTTTGTTTTTTTAACGAGGCGGTCTCGCTCAGCATATATCATAAGCGGGGGGATAAAAGTGAATGAGTTTGAAAAATGGATAGAAGGAAGATATGAACCACATGAACAAAAGCAAAAAGAGCATGAAGACACGATGGGCAGTATCAGAAAAGACTTGGATGCATTTGATAAAGCCGGTCTGGAATTTGAAGATGAGATTGAAGAGCTGGCTGAAAAAACGGAGGCCTTACTTAAAAAACATCAAGCTCAATATGATCAATCGTAAATCCGCAAACGCCCTATGCGAATATCCAAGCCGATCCCAGCAGCTCACATAGTGTATAGAGAGTAAAGGAGGTGCTTATCTATGGGCTTTGGATACGGATTCGGCGGCGGCTACGGCGGCGGCTGTTATGGCGGTTATGCTGGCGGTTACGGCGGCGGCTATGGTTCAACATTTGTTTTGTTGGTCGTATTATTCATTCTCCTCATCATCGTAGGTGCATCTTTCTTTTAAGATGTATTGAGGAAGTACGGGTTATAACCCGTACTTCCTTGCCTTGTGTTTATTTTTAAAAATGTTGGAAAAGCACATTGTATTATGTGCATTCATACAATACCGTATTACTCCGCCAAAAGGAGGCGCATTATGGATAATCAATTTTTTAAGAACATCGAAAAGAAAACAGGTGTGAAGATGCAGGATGTAATGAATCTTGCCGGATCACTCCAAAACGCTAATTTTAAAGATGAAAATACAGTGCGCAGTGTGATTAACCGCGTAGCGCAGATGGCAAACAGACGCGTGCCAAAAGAATTAGAAGATAAAATTGTGGAATCTATTACAAGCGGAAAAGAAAAGCTTGATTTTGGCACGATTTCTAAAATGATGGATAATAAATAAGTGGATGGCCTGGCTGACTCACTGCAGCGGGCC
Organism: Bacillus sp. PS237; assembly: GCF_037963345.1. Lineage (NCBI taxonomy): Bacteria > Bacillati > Bacillota > Bacilli > Caryophanales > Bacillaceae > Bacillus > Bacillus sp. PS237. The sequence goes on from NZ_CP150156.1 coordinate 1,234,851, forward strand.
TTTTTTTACAGTAAAAACCCGGCAGTAATCTGCCGGGCTGTTAATGATGCAAGGGCTGTCTTGCTTTCTGTAGCAGGGGATACAAAAATCTTGAGCGGTTGGCTGTTTTGCCGCGCCTGTTAGCAGGGCAAGACAAATATAAATGCTGTTTCGCCCGGGTCATGGCTACATATAAAAGGCGTCTTTCCTCCTCAAGAGCGGCCTCGTCTCCTTTTCTTGCCGTTTCTAATGAGAAATCGTGCGGAATCGAGCCATCTACAGTGCCTAACACGTAGACTGTTTTGAATTCAAGGCCTTTTGACCGGTGAATGGTCATCAGCTGAACGCCATGTTCATCCGTTCTGTTTTTCTCAGCGGCCCTCATATGGTCTACGTGGGCAAGAAAGTCAGGAATCGTTTTGAACTTCTTGGCGACAACCTTGATGTCGCGCAGGTCATCAGAGCCTTTTTCCAGCTTGTTGCCCTCATTGCCCCGCTTTTTTAAATACTCGGAGAAGCCCATTTTTCCTTCTGCAAAGGTGATGGCTTCTACGGGTTTCATTGTGCGGAGGCTTGCAAAAAACGGTACGATTTTCTTGATTTTGTCCAGCTGGAATGGCTTCAGATCAGGCAATTTGGCCAGCGCTTTGATCATGGTACAGTCCTCTGTAATCGAGAGCGCCTTCAGCGTATTCAAAGCGGACTGTTTTAAAAACAAGGCGGGAAGCAAGTGTTTAATCGCCTCGGTGTCATCCTCATTTTGGCTGGCGTACAAGTAGGCGAGAATCTGGCGGACGATCCGTCTGCTGTAAAACGATTGGACGCCGCGGTCAGCTGTATACGGAATTGACGATTGATGAAGCCTTTCATATATAGCACGGCCTCCGCTGTTTGTGCGGTAAAGAACCGCAAAGTCTTCTGGACTGGCTCCATTTTGAATTTTTTCTTTGATATCGGAAACGACCATTGTGGCTTCTTCCTCTTCATCATAAGGATAAAACAGCACAGGGACCTGAATGTCATCGCGGGCCGCTTCAAGCGTTTTGGCATATCTGTTTTTGTTCTTTTTCACAACGATATCAGCACTAGAGACGATCGGGTGCGTAGACCTGTAGTTCGCAGTTAAATAGATCGTCTTCGCTCCCGGATAATCCTTTTGAAAATCAAGAATGAAAGACGGATTGCTTCCGCGAAACGCGTAGATGGACTGGTCATCGTCTCCGACACAGCACAGGTTTTGCTCCGGGCTGGCGAGCATTTGCATGATTTTGTATTGAACCGGATTAATGTCCTGAAACTCATCAATTAAGATATACGTAAACCGAGATTGATATTGTTCCAGAAGGTCAGGCCGCTCGATAAACAATTCATAGCAGGCTGAAGCCATGTCATCAAAATCAAATTGGCTGTGTTCTTTTTTCTGGCGTTCATAATGTTCATATAAACGATAAACTTGTTTTTCCCACTCATCTTTTAGAGGGATGCGTTCATTTGGGACATAAGTGTTTTTCCAAAAACCGATCTGCTGCAGGGCTTGGTCAACTGGGGATTCTTTCTCATCGATGCCTTCTTCATAGAGTGCTTTTTTGATATATTGTTCCCGCTGCCACTCCATTTTCAGCAGATGCTCACCGTTCCATTTAGCAGAATTAGAGTGATACAAGATCTTATAAAACAGACTGTGGAATGTTCCTGTCACAATTCTTCTGACTTTTGCCGGCTGTAATCCGTACTGGTTCGCCATACGCTCTTTCATTTCAGCGACAGCTTTTGTTGTAAAGGTGACAAGCAGCATATTTTCAGGCGGTATGCCTAAGTGTTCGATCATGTGGGCGGCACGGGCTGTCAGTACCCGTGTTTTTCCGCTCCCCGCACCTGCAAGCACGAGGAGCGGGCCCTCTGTTTCCGTGACAGCTTTCAGCTGATCCGTGTTTAAACCGACAGACGGAAAAAGGCTCGTATCGGGTTCTATTGTTTTTGGCACAAATGGTGTTCCTGGTTTAATGCTTCTAGGACGGTGCCATTCTGTAACAGCTGGGGACGGGTCAGCGGCGATCGCTTTTCCCTTGGGTAAACGAATGACACCAGATTCCTGATCATCTTCTTTTTTCCCCTCTTTAGAGGGCTTCGGTTCGCACGCCTCCTCACATGCCGGAAAATCGCCTGGCTGGCGATGGATAAACTCTGGCGGATCGGCGATGTTAAGCCGTAACAAAACGGGCTTTCCGCAATGAGAACAAAATAAATGTCCTTTTATTCCCTCTTCAAAGAGGAATTGATAATGTTCTCTCGAATATGTATGTAAATGTATGATTCTATCATTCAGTCGGGCGCATTTCAAAAAGGGGTCCTCCCAATCAAAAGGTGTTCATTACAGACAATGACTATCATATCAAAAGAAATGTGTTTCAAAAAGTAAGTTTAAGGGAAAAGAGACAGCAGAGGGGTGGGTATTGTATGATATATGCAGGTCAAATTCAGAACCAGCAATACGCTCAATATGCTAATAGAACGATTGGACATAAGCAGGATTATGCCGGAACCGAAAAAATCAGCTATGTCCCGTTTCAGCGGGTATACAAAGAACTGGAAAAGCAGCAGGAGAATCAAACGGCAGCTGAAAGAAAAGTAAACGAGATGAAACGTAAGCGCTCTCTTTATAAGAGATTGCGAGAAAAAGGAATGGGGACATATATTAATCGATATGTATAAAAAACCGTTCATACCAGAGAACGGTTTTTTTATATGCAGTAAAAATCCGGATCTCAAAAGATCCGGATGCGTTCAGTCCTTCATCATTTGTAAGTGCGGAATGCCGGCATCGAGGAATTCTTTTTCAGAAAGCACGCGATACCCGTGTTTCTTGTAAAACGGCACAGCCTGTGTTTGCGCGTTTAAAATGAAACCGGAAGCGCCTCCGTCTGCCGCGGCTTTTTCGAGCGCTTTCATAATGATGCCGCCGACACCGGCTGAGCGGTGGCTTTTCAGTACGCAAATCCGCTCTAACTTGCCGTAGCCGTCCTTCATGCGCCATCTTCCGGCACCGACAGGCTTTTCACCGTCATACACGACGATATGCTCTGACTCATTTTCAAGTTCGTCAATTTCTTCTTCAGCAGGCACGTTTTGTTCTTTGACAAAGACTTCTTCTCTTACATAGAATGCATCTTTCAGTTGTTCTTCATTTTTTGCGATAACTGCTTTCAAACATTATTCTCCTCTGCCTAGCAAGAAGGTTTCATATACTGTCCACGATCCGTTTTCCAACTGGTAGAGCAAGTGGAAACGGTCAACGATTTCTTCATGCGACACTTCCTGCATTTTTAATTGTCCCAGCACATCTGAATGCTCATCGTCGGAAAGATTTTGGCCGACCGTCACATGCGGAACGAAATTATATTCCTGTTCTCCTGCCAACACACCGGTGTATAGCTTTTCATTGAGTGTTTTTAACTCTTCCGTCGGTTCTGCTTTGATGTAAATGACATTATTGACAGGCGCAAATGAGCTGTATTTTGTCATTTTGAGAACGAGTGGGTGGGACTCTTTTGCGATGTTTCTTAAATGTGATACGAGCTGATCCGCTTTCTCCTCCGCGCATTCAAAGGATGCTCTCAGCGTCAAATGAGGCGGGATTAGAGAGTAGCTTGGGTCATAGCGCTTTCTGTAAGAGTTTGCAAGGTCTTGGAGCTTTTTTGATGGAAATAAAACGATTCCGTATTTCATATTATGTCCCTCCTGGAAATAAAGTATGATAGAGTGTTAAAGCATTTTTTTCAGCGCCGGGGTGATGAGCGGCTGCCAGTATGTCCATTTGTGGTCTCCGTCAAATGGCTCGAAATCATAATCGGAAAGCTTTTTCTCCAGCAGCTGTTTCAGCTCCCGGTTCGGTTCTGTAAAGTCCAGAATGTTCCCGTCTGTCGTGTGGACGTCAGTTTCTTTTGTTCCGATTTGGTGATAAATAGAGAGGTGTTTGATATCGTCTGACTGTTTTACGGCTTCTAGTACGTGTTTGTCAACATAGGGAGACTGCATGATGATGTTGCCAAACATATTCGGATAATCAAGCGCTGTCATAAGTGACACGGTTGCTCCGAGCGAATCACCGATCAGCGTTCGGCCGTAACCGATCTGATAGGTTGGATACTCATCATCTGCAAAAGGAACGAGCTCATGGGCGATGAACCGTTTATAAGCCGAAAATTTTGAACCCTCCGGATGATAAGTGTTTCTGCGCTCTTTTACATCCTTATAGGGAACACCGATAATAATGCTCCGGTCTATTTCGCGTTTCGACAGCAATTCCTCAACCTGTCTGCCGATTCTCCCCAGCCTGAAATAATCGTGGCCGTCCTGCGCGATAATGACATGGTATTTATAAAGCGGGGAGTAGTTGGACGGCAGATAAACAAGCAAGGTCATTTCCTCGTTAAGCTCTTTTGAAAAGAATTTCTTTTCTTGCACTGTGCCGTTTTTCGGTGCCATAAAAACATTCCTCCAGGACATCACTATACTTTCTTGCATTTTCAATTATTGTACCATGAATTATTAGAAATTTCTCTCTTTAAACGGTTCGGCACACGAAGAAAAAAGTGTTGAAATAAACTGTGAATTGCGCTAATATAAAACAATCAGAAAATTGAAATCGATATTTCTTATCGTGAGAGGTGGAGGGACTGGCCCTTAGAAACCTCAGCAACCGGCTTGTTTTGCATTTGCAAAGCGCCAAGGTGCTAAATCCAGCAAGCGTTTTTTATGCTTGGAAGATAAGAAGAAGCGTTAAACCCCTTCTTCTTATGAAGAAGGGGTTTTTATTTTGAAAAGGGAAGGTGTCAGCTATATGTCACAGCACGTTGAAACGAAATTAGCTCAAATTGGGAACCGTAGCGATGAAGTCACGGGAACAGTGAGTGCTCCTATCTATTTATCAACAGCATACCGCCACAGAGGGATCGGAGAATCTACCGGATTTGATTATGTCCGCACAAAAAATCCGACACGCCAGCTTGTTGAGGACGCGATCGCTAACTTAGAAAACGGCGCGAGAGGGCTTGCCTTTAGTTCGGGAATGGCTGCTATCCAAACGATTATGGCGCTGTTTAAAAGCGGAGATGAACTGATCGTTTCATCGGACCTATATGGCGGCACGTACCGTTTATTTGAAAATGAATGGAAAAAATACGGATTGACTTTTCATTATGATGATTTCAGCGATGAGGACTGTTTACGCTCTAAGATTACGCCGAATACAAAAGCGGTGTTTGTGGAAACGCCGACAAACCCCCTCATGCAGGAGGCGGACATTGAACATATTGCCCGGATTACAAAGGAGCACGGTCTTCTGCTGATCGTAGATAATACATTTTATACACCGGTCTTGCAGCGGCCGCTTGAGCTGGGAGCTGACATTGTCATTCACAGCGCAACCAAGTATTTAGGCGGGCATAACGATCTGCTTGCTGGACTTGTCGTGGTGAAGGATGAGCGGCTCGGAGAGGAAATGTTTCAGCATCAAAATGCAATCGGCGCCGTCCTGCCGCCATTTGATTCGTGGCTTCTGATGAGAGGAATGAAGACGCTGAGCCTCAGAATGCGCCAGCATCAGGCAAACGCGCAGGAGCTTGCGGCGTTTTTAGAAGAGCAGGAAGAAATTTCGGATGTGCTGTATCCCGGAAAAGGCGGCATGCTGTCCTTCCGTCTGCAAAAAGAAGAATGGGTCAATCCGTTTTTAAAAGCACTGAAGACCATTTGTTTTGCAGAAAGCCTCGGCGGGGTGGAAAGCTTTATTACATACCCTGCGACCCAGACGCACATGGATATTCCTGAAGAGATCCGCATCGCAAACGGGGTGTGCAATCGGTTGCTGCGCTTTTCTGTCGGTATTGAACATGCGGAAGATTTAAAAGAGGATCTAAAACAGGCATTATGTCAGGTCAAAGAGGGAGCTGTTTCATTTGAGTAAACACAATTGGACGCTGGAAACCCAGCTCGTGCACAATCCATTTAAAACAGACGGCGGAACCGGGGCAGTCAGTGTACCGATTCAGCACGCCTCGACTTTTCACCAATCTTCATTTGAAGAGTTCGGGGCATATGATTACAGCCGCTCTGGCACGCCGACAAGAACAGCTCTCGAAGAAACAATTGCCGCACTGGAAGGCGGAACAAGAGGATTTGCTTTCAGTTCAGGCATGGCTGCCATCTCAACAGCATTTTTACTGCTGTCACAGGGTGATCACGTTCTTGTGACAGAAGATGTATACGGCGGAACCTTCCGTATGGTGACAGAGGTGCTGACCCGGTTTGGCATTGAGCATACGTTTGTCGACATGACGGATCGTAATGAAGTGGCGCGGAGCATCAAGCCGAACACAAAGGTCATTTATATGGAGACGCCATCAAATCCGACACTTGGGATTACGGATATTAAAGCAGTTGTTCAGCTTGCAAAAGAAAACGGCTGCCTGACCTTTCTGGACAATACATTCATGACGCCGGCACTGCAGCGTCCGCTTGATCTCGGCGTGGATATTGTACTTCACAGCGCGACAAAATTCTTAAGCGGACACAGCGATGTGCTCTCAGGTTTGGCTGCTGTCAAAGATGAAGAGCTTGGGAAGCAGCTGTATAAGCTACAAAACGCGTTCGGCGCCGTCCTTGGCGTGCAAGATTGCTGGCTTGTCCTGCGCGGATTAAAAACATTGCAGGTCCGTTTAGAGAAAGCGAGTCAAACAGCTCAGCGGCTTGCGGAATTTTTCCAGAAGCACCCGGCGGTCAAGCGCGTGTATTATCCGGGACTGGCTGATCATCCCGGCGCTGAAACCCATAAAAGCCAGTCAACGGGAGCGGGCGCCGTGCTATCTTTTGAGCTTGAAAGCAAAGAGGCCGTTAAGAAGTTAGTCGAGAATGTGTCACTCCCAGTCTTCGCTGTCAGCCTTGGCGCCGTGGAATCGATTTTGTCCTATCCGGCAACGATGTCTCATGCGGCAATGCCTAAGGAAGAGCGTGAAAAACGCGGTATCACTGATGGCCTGCTCCGTCTGAGTGTCGGCGTCGAACATGCAGACGATTTAGAACACGATTTCGAACAAGCGCTGAAAGAAATTGCTCCAGTTTCGGTTCGTTAAAAAAGAAGCCGGGGATAGTCCGGCTTCTTTTATTATTGTTCGTCATCAGGATTCAGAATCGCGAGGACTTGATGATCCTCCCAAACGCCATTAATTTTTACATTTTTTCGGGCGATGCCTTCTTTATGAAATCCCGCTTTTTCTAAAACACGCATGGACCCGAGATTACGGGGCATCACACCGGCTTCAATCCGATGCAGTTTCAATTCGTGGAACGCATAATCAACAACCAATCTGACTGCCTCTGTCATAATGCCCTTTCCATTATGGGCTTTGTCTAAAAAATACCCGATGAACGCAGTTTGCAGCGCGCCACGGATGATTTGAAAGAGCGAAACCGTCCCGATTAATCTATCGTCTGACGCTGTAAAGATGCCAAAATGATATTCTTCATCTTTCTCAAGTCTTTCCTGATACTCGGTTATTCGTTTTCTTTGCCCCTCAACCGTATAGTAATCGTCTGCGCGTATCATAGAAAACTGTTCGAAAAAATCTCGATTTTCGCTTTGCAGCCCCAGATTTTCTTCGGCATCCGTTACTTCTAAAGGTCTAACATAAATGGTTTTTCCTTTTAACATATAGTGATCTCTCCGTTCTCATGTCAGCATTCCTCTTACATTATTCTCAGGGAAATGCAAATATCCTTTTTATAAGAAGGAAGAAAACCAATTTCCCATAAAAGTGCCAACATAGTTGCCGATTAAGTAGCCGAGCGTACCGACAAGCATGATCGGGGCGACAAGCTCCCGCCATCCCTTGGCAATTGCCATCGCAGCCGCAGTCGTCGGTCCCCCGACAGTAGCGTTGACGGCGAGCAGAATTTCTTCAAGCCGCACACGGAACAATTTTCCGGCAGCTAAGGAAACCGCTAAATTGCTAATCGCAATGATAAACACGAATAATAGAATAAGAGGCGCATTCGTGACGATTAAGCGGAGATCTGCAGGAATGCCGATCACCACAAAAAACAAATAAATCAAAAAGGTTCCAAGCTCCTGAGATCCATTGAGCCTTTCAAAAAAACGCGGGAAAAGAAAAATGATAAGAACAGTTAAAGACGTAAGAACCAGGTACTGATCGCCAAGCGTACCGGTCAGCAGGGGATGAGAAAAAATGCTTTTAAAATAACCGGAAACCTTCATACTAACCGCAACAAGCGCGAAAGCGGCACCGGCATTAAAAGCGATATCCTTTAAGGAAATATCCTTCCGTTTCCAATAGCTTTCAGCACTGTTTCCGCTGTTTCCATCGGCTTTTACCTTCTCTTCAAACGGCATGGCATAATGCCGCTGAAACCATTTGAGTGCAGGAATGCTGATTAAAATAAAAAACAAAAGCGCCATCATAAAATTATCAGCCACAACGGTAGCCGACACATATTCACCAGGCGTCTCAAATTTTGCCGCCATCGCCGCAAAGTTGACCCCGCCGCCGATATAAGAGGCGCTGATCATCCCACCGATTTTATCTAAGTAAGGAATATGCTGTTTGAGTAGAAAAAAAGCCAGGATACTGCCAAGCACTGTTCCAACGGAGCTAATCAGAAAAATAAACAGCAAACGCCTGCTTTCCTTAAAAATTTGCCTAACATTGATCTGAAACAATAAAAGTGGTATCGCCAGCGGTACCACATAAGACCACACAGTGTCATACACGGGCGACTCAACAGGAAGCACTCCTACATTTGTAAACACCATAGCACCTGCAAGGGCGATAATAGCGCCCGACACAGCAGACGCCCACTTAAAGCGCTGCTCCAGCCCGATGCTCACTGCCGCCCACACCGCAATAAACCCCCATAATACCCATACATCATCAGAAGAAATCAAAGAATGCAAAACCCCATCACCTCTATTGTTAGAAAATTAAGACATATTATAATAGCCGGGGAACGGAACAGCAAGTCCAAAAAAAGTTTTTCTAAAAAAGCAGTTGACGAATAGAAGGTAAGGTTATATAATAGAACTTGTCAGAAAGATAACAACATACCCAGCAACACATACATATCATGATTCCGTAGCTCAGCTGGGAGAGCGCTACCTTGACAGGGTAGAGGTCGCTGGTTCGAGCCCAGTCGGAATCATAGCTTAAACCCTTGCGCAGCAAGGGTTTTTTACTTTGCGTTAATAAAGCCGGTTCGTCAAATTCGTGAGTTGTTGGCGAACTGTTGGCGAAATTCATTGACCGCAGTCCAAAAACTACCTCCAAACTTACTTGATTAGTTCAATAGTAACAAACGGAAGATCGGATTTCTGTTAAATCTTCATTGAGAATAGCCAGTCCAAGACCGTCACTTCAGCCATGCATCTTTTAAATGAAATTTTGTACTGAAAACATCAATTGTATTTTTAAATTCTGCTCTAGAATCAGCCCCTTTATAATAATCTTGATAAATTGCTTGGGGTGATACTGATTCGTGATTTGTGCTATGGTTTGCAAGGCTTGTAGCAAAAGCAGGAGCAACAGTAACGAGTAAAGCAAGGGATAATGCAAAACCAGTTAAAGCTTTTTCAATTTCATTTTAAGCACTTCTTTTTTTAAAATACAACTTTATTATTAAATGGAATACAAAAACATCCAAGGTGTTTTTTTGTTAGTAAGTTGAGTTAGGGGGATTGGATGGCACTTAGAATATTGTTTCTGCTGATGGGATGTTGATTCTGGATATATTTCCAACACGATTACAGGCCGGACATGAAAGCGAACCTTGCTTTGATCGGGGCAATCATTTCATTTACGGCTGCGGTTTACTTTAAAGATATTGATGTATTGAGAGAAGAGGGAAAACAAATGAACGGAATTTCTGAGCGTTGGAACACGTTTAAATTACAAAAATCCCCTGAACCACTCTAGATCAGGGGATTGCTTTCCCAACAGCTTATTAAGTAGCGGAAGGCATGATCAACGATTTAGTATCAATTTATTAATTGCGAATACTAGAAACATACCGTTTTCCGCCTTCCTTAGAAGTAACATATTCTCGAGGAACATTAAGTCTATTGGTAGAATGATAACTTACATAAAGTTTCATATTTGCTCGGCTCGTTACGATAGCCGTATGATCCATCCAACCATCAGCATAGCGAAGACCTATTTTATTATGGTAATCATAGTGATATACATCTCCAAGCTTTACATTTGAATATGTATCAGAAACAGTCTTCATTTTTATTCCGCCAGCTTTTAAAATGTATGATCTAAAGGCTCCTGCATTAACCCAAGCATCTGTATAGGGTTTCCATTCTTTAAAGTACGGCATTCTTCCAGCTCTTAATGCTTGGGAAACAAAGTTAGTACAATCTTTGTCTTTATAATATTTATAGTTTTTATTTGGTTTTAAGGCATATTTTTCTGCATATTTCATTGCAGCGTAACCACTATATCCTTTAACAGATGTTGCAGTCACAGTTAGTTGATTAGAGTTAGCAGCATTGAAGTTCATACTTACTGGTTTATCTTCACTTTTCACTTCTTCTTTATCATCATTTTTCACTTCTTGCTTATAATTTTTTAAAAATTCATCTAATTTAACATCCGAAGAATATTCTTCATCATTTTCATATTGTAGAGTTGAAGAAGAATTATTTAATTGTGTTACATTTAGTTGCTTAGAAGAATTACTCAATGGTATTACATTTAGTTGATTAGAAGAATTTTTAACTTGAGAGAAACTTAGATTAGAAGTATTTGTTGATTGAGAACTTTGTTTATTAGAAGTTGTTTTGGGAATTTCAAGTTTAATATTATCGCCCAGAGATGTTGTTACTTTTTCAACACCAAAAACAAAGTTTCGAGTAATATAAGCTTCAACAATTAGCTTATTGTTTTTTTCAGAAGTCTTAACATCGTCTATATCGTATGTAAACTCGTGGAATTTTTGTTTGTCCACTTTACTTAACGCAGAATACAGTAAGACTCCTTCGTCGGAATCAGTCAATTTAGACTCTTTAGGATGCGCTAAAGGAGTGTTGTGTTCAAAATCATATTTTTGTTGTTCTAACATATCCTTAACTTTTTCGTAACCAATCTCGTTGGTAATTGAAACATTTTCTTTAGTCTCTTTATTAGTAGTGGCTGCAAAAACTTCATTTGTTGACACTAATGGTGACAATGATAGACATAAAACTAGTGAAGCAAGTAATTCTTTTTTCATACGAAACCTCCAATAAAATCTAAATATAAGTAATATTTATCATTTACACCAATTGAAATATGGCATAAAATACATGTAATAATATAACATAAAAATAAATACATAAAAAGGTATCGGAGGAAAAAATGAAAAAGAAAACTAAAATTATACTTTCTCTCTTGGCAGCACTTATTGTTATATTGATAGTACTTCCAGTTCTATCTCCTGTTGTCTTTACAGCTTCTTCGGAAAAAGGAGCAATCAGACACGAAATTTATAAAAGAGGATATCCCTACCAAAGCTACTTTGCAGTTCTCCAGAAAAGAGAAGGAGACAATGAATCTGGGAATCTTTATTATGTAAATTGGCTAGATTGGAAAGATGAAACAGGGCAAACTCCTCACTTATGCTATTCGAAAAAATCATCAGATGGTGAATACGAAGTAAGTTGTGGCACAGGGCCGTAAAAATAAATTTTAAAATTGAATAAGTCCAAGACGGAAAGCCTGCGGACACTGATCGTTTTACAGAGAAATTTGTGCTTCGATCGGTGTCCGTTTTTTTTCGCAACTAACCAGATGTCTATCGCGATTACTAGCTATGAAAGGAGTAATTAGACATGAAACAGTCCAAAAAGAAACCATCACAGAAGCAACATGAGCGCTTAGATCGTTTCTGGCAACAAATGATGAACACTAACATGCAAACACTCAGACGTGGCAAAGGCGGCGCTTATAAACGCAGAAAGTAAAAAGGGAGTTTGAGGATGATGAAAAACGGATTCGCTTATAAAAACGGAAAGCTTGTGAATATCTTTTGCGGCAAAGAAGAGCTCTATAACGAGTTGAAAGCCTTCTTGGTCAAAACCTTCAGTATCAACGTGAAAGAGGTATCGAGGCCCTCAATATATCGCAGAACAAAAAGCAAACAACTGGAATGACACTTACTCTATTTAACTATCAGGAGGGAAAGCACTATGACAGATCAAATGATTGCATGGGAGATTGAGGAATGGATTCGTGATTATAAATTCATGCTGCGGGAGATCAAAAGGCTCAACCGTGTATTAAACAAAGTGGATTTTATTAGCACAAAGCTCACTGCAACATACGGGGAGGAAGCGGGCATGCCAAGGGGATCAGCAGGCGTCAGTCAGGCAGAATTGCGGCAGATGGACCGAAGAGAAAGGCGGCTTCACAAATATGAATCTATTGTGCATTACCTGGACAATGCAATGGAACACATTGAAGAAGAAAAGCACCGAATCGTTTACGATTGCATGATGGAAGGCATGAGCTACACTGCTATTGCAAACCACCTTGATTGCTCCCGGGATACCATCAGAAAGATCAAAACAGCCATAATCGGCAACATCGTCAATAAAGTCAAAGAAGCCAACTTTCTGCAATATTTGAATTCGTTTAAATCGGCGGTGTAAAATGGGGGGCAGGATCGGCGCGGCGGATTATTCCTGCGTCACCACCAATTTCATACAATGAGTAAAACCTCCCAGTGGTAAGCGAGGATCAACTCAACTGGGAGGTCTTACATAGTGAATCGGTGATAAAACAGCAGCAGTATTGCGTACATGTTAATATCCCCGACAAAATATGTTTTTTTCAACAGATTCGTTCGACAAATTTTGCAAATTGTTAATCGATAACTTTTCATTCCCGATATTAAAAATGGGAGTGAATTGTAAAATGAAAAAACAGAAAAATAATAAAAAGAAGAATATTGAAAAGCGAAATATTGAAAAGCGAAATATTGAAGAGAAGAATAATGAGGACTTAGAAGAACTGGAAAATGCGATTTATACTTATCACAAAAAGGAGCTACTTGCTTTCTTTCTTGAAAAAACTCGAATTGGTCATGATAAGGAAGAATACAAAAGGTTCCAATCTCTTCTTTATAAGTTGGATATTGAATGTTTAGAATTTGCTATATCGAGATTTTCTCATATAGATATTATCCATGATCATTCAAAATATGTTCCAGCCTTTATCCCTTTATTTGCAGCATATCTCACCATGTTCTTTAATTTTTATGAAAAACATTGGGGAGCTTTATCTTTTGCTGCTGGTACAATTGCTGCTATTGTTTGGATAATTGCAGTAGAAAGAAAACATAGAAATCAAGCAATTTCTATTATGAAAATATTTGAACAAGTCAAAGAGAGAAAAGTGAAAGACAGATCTAAAGACTGAAAGGAGAAAATATGAATAAGGATAAATTAAGGTATGCAATCTTAAAAGAAATTTTTGAAGGTAATACCCCTTTGTCAGAAAACGATATTGGAGTTACTGAAGATCAATTTGATGATGCTGTGAACTTTTTAAAACGCGAAGGGTATATCATTGGGGTCCATTATTCAGATGATAGACCTCATTTATACAAATTAGGACCTGAACTGACAGAGAAAGGTGAAAACTACTTGAAAGAGAATGGAACATGGTCTAAGGCCTATAAGACCATTAAAGAGATTAAAGATTGGATTAAATAATAAGAGCATCCTGCGGGGTGCTTTTTTTGTTCCCTGTAAACTGCTTCCGGTAAGTCTCAGGATAGACAATTGGCGGTTAACGGCTTGAGCACGGTGGTGGTTTAGAGGGAATATCTTTTCCAAAACAACACGAATCAGAAGGGGGCGGCGGTGAATGTAGATGGCCGAAAAGCACATTCAGGCGTATAAGGATTACGTCAAAGGCATGAAATACAAGGACCTTGCCGAGAAATACGGGGTGTCAGTGAACACCATTAAATCGTGGAAGCAGCGGCATGGTTGGGAAAGGAAAAAGGGTGCACCCATTGAAAAAAGTGTGCACACAAAAAAAGGCGGGCAACCGGGCAACAAAAATGCATTAGGGAACAATGGCGGCGCACCACAGAAGAATCAAAATGCTGTGACTCACGGCTTTTTCTCTAAATTCTTGCCAGAAGAGACGCTTGAAATCATGGAAGAGATTCAGGAGCGTTCGCCAGCTGATATGATATGGGATCAGATACAGATTCAATATGCGGCCATTCTTCGGGCGCAAAAGATCATGTTCGTTTCTGATAAGGAAGAAATGATCAAAGAGCTGAAAAAGAAAAGGTCCCTCATATCTGAGGTCAGCGAAATTGAAGATGGGCTTGTCATTAGTTTTAGTACGTGGTTTCGCTACAGACTTTACAGTGAAACAAACACCTAACACATTTCACATTGCTTCAGATTGCCTTCAAACTTGATAATATAACTTCTAAACCTTCCTATAAAATGAAGGTTTTTTATTTGATTTCAATTTTTAAATCCTTTACATACAGCGATTGATTAACTCGAGCAATCAATGTCGCAGTTATATTTATTTTTCAAGAAAATGTTATAATGAAAAGCCATAAAATGATGGGAGGGGGAATTTCGATGCATTACATAACGGCATGTTTAAAAATCATCAGTGATAAAGACCTTAATGAGATAATGAAGGAATTCAAAAAACTTGAGGAAGAAACGAACAAAGAAGAGGGTTGTATTACATTCCATGCTTATCCGCTTGAGCCATCAGAACGTAAAATAATGCTTTGGGAGATTTGGGAAAACGAAGAAGCTGTGAAAATCCATTTCACAAAAAAACACACAATAGACGTTCAAAAACAAGAATTAACGGAAGTAGAATGGTTAATGAAAAGCAATGTGAATGATTGAAAGGCTCTTTAAAAAGAGACATTCAATGACTTAGTATCAGCCACTTGTGACTAAGTAGTAAATTGTTGTCCAACTCTTATTTTTTCTATTTAATATTTTTTGAGACGAAAATGTTTTTTTAAGCTGATTTTAAAATGTATTCAAAGTCAGCTCTGTTTGATTTAATGGATTATATTATTTGGATAGCTTGTTACCATCATAATGGAGATACTCCTTATAAATTGGAGGTTAAAATAATGAGTCATTCTCAAGAAAAAATTGCACTAATTACAGGAGCAAGCAGTCAAGGGGATATTGGTACGGCTATTTGTCGTAAGTTAGCCTCACAGGGTATACATATCTTCTTTACTCACTGGAATTCTGATACGGCCTGGATAGAAGAATTTCAACAAGAAATTTTACGTATGGGTGTCCGCTGTGAGGCAATGAAAATTGATTTATCAGATGCACATGCTGCATTCACAATACATGAAAAAATTTCAGATAAATTAGGATATCCTTCCATCCTTATTAATAATGCAGCTCATTCCGCAAGTGATAATTATGTATCGTTAGATGCTAAATCACTTGATGAGCATTATGCGGTTAATATGAGATCGAATTTTCTTCTTTGTGTTGAATTCGCCCGTCGGTTTAAAAAATCTAATTTAATATCAGGAAGAATCATCAATATGACATCAGGGCAGGATTTAGGTCCTTTGCCTGGGGAGTTAGCGTATGCAGCAACTAAAGGAGCTATTTCTGCATTTACTAGGTCGTTATCACAAGAACTTGCACCATTGGGCATCACTGTTAACGCCGTAAACCCAGGTCCAACAGATTCTACATGGATGACAGATGAAATAAGAAATTTTCTTTCACCTAAATTTCCAATGGGGCGTATTGGCACACCAGATGATGCAGCACGAATGATTGCCTTTCTTGCAAGTGATGAGGCTGAATGGATAACTGGACAAATTATTCATTCAGAAGGTGGATTTATTCGGGGCTAAGCTAATGAAACACGGTATACACCAATGTATGATGTATTCCCAAAACTAAATCTAAACTTGAAGCGAAAATAAGGTCCCTTCTCTTTTTAGAGGGGGACCTTATTTTATTCATGCATGTTTTGCATCCAGAAAATCTGGCGGATAAAGATTAATAAACCGTTACATATACTTTTCCGAATACTGCAGTACCTTTAAACAAAGTAATCGTGGCTTTCCCTTTTGATTTAGCCGTCACTAAACCATTTTGATCGACTTCAGCAACTTTTTGGTTATCAGTCCAATAACGAGTAGCTGAATTATTTTTAACAGAATAGGTTTCTCCAACTTTTAGAGGTAAATTATAGTCTTGAATCTTGATAACATGTGTAGGTGAAATAGAAATGTTCTTTACTTCAGTAGGTGTGGAGTTTATTTCATGAGCTGAAGCTACCCCGCTGACCGACAGAGCTAACGCAGAAATCGATAAAGCAGAAACAACCGTTTTTTTGAAATTCATTTTGAAACACTCCTTTAAAGTTTTTTGTCTTGCACTATAACAATTCAATAAAAGTAATTATTTTCCTTGTAAATAAATGTTAATAATATGTGAACGATCAATTGATTTGAGCTAAGAATATTGTGTGCCCTGCACAGAGTTTGTATTTATGATGGAAAATTGCTGAGAGAGAATGGCCATCCTTAAAATGTTAATAGCACACATTTGATGGGTATTAGTTTGTTGAGCGTGTGGAAATTTTGTTACCTGCACTTTATCCCCGAAGATACCAAATCACTTTTCTTCATCATGTTCTTACTTTCGTACTCATACATTAGAAAATCTTCGTTCTAAATAGGTGAAGAATTGGAGTATTTTTATGAATTTCTGCTGAATATACATTACATAGCAAACTCAAAGAGTATAAAAATCGCTTTTTTCCGGAAGCTTCGGTAAAAAACGAAACTTTTGTCTCTATGATTTTGTTTTATAATGTAAACGGTTTCTTATATAGTATACTTATACTATCAATTTGCTCAAGTAGATACTGACAGGAAGGATAGAAAAACAGATGGAATACATAAATACAAGACAAAAAGAGATTTTGTATCTGTTGTTATCTGAACCTGATGACTATTTAGTTGTGCAAGATTTCGCAGATAGGGTACAGTGTTCTGAAAAAACAATCCGGAATGATTTGAAAGTGATCGAGGATTATCTCAATGAGCATTCTCATGCACAGCTTATTCGAAAACCAGGGTTGGGCGTTTATTTACATATAGAAGAACAGGAAAGGACCTGGCTAAGCCAACAATTACATACTGAACATTTTTCTTCTAGGCAGCGGAGCGATAAGGAAAGAATGCTGCACATTGCTTATGACTTATTAATGAATCCGAAGCCTGTTTCCGCAAAAGACATTGCCGCTCGGCATTTTGTCAATCGATCTTCCATTAAAAAGGATTTATACGCAGTAGAAGAGTGGCTGAAGCGTTTTGATCTCACACTGGTTTCTAGGCAGCGGCTTGGATTAAAGGTTGAAGGGAACGAAAGAAATAAAAGAAAGGCATTGGCAAGAATATCTGATTTGATTCACAATACAGCGTTTACCAGCCAATTTATTAAAAGTAAGTTTTTACATTATGAAGTAGACTTTGTGACGAAAGAAATCAAATCACTACAAAAAAAGCATTCCCTCTATTTCACAGACGAAACGTTTGAAAGTTTGTTGCTGCATACATTGTTAATGGTCCGCCGCATCAAAATGAAGCAGCCGATTTCATTGTCCCCAAAAGAAATGGCGGCAGTAAAAAAGAAGAAAGAATATCAATGGACATTTGCTTGTTTACAGCGGCTTGAACCGGTTTTTGCAATTCGCTTCCCTGAAGAAGAAGCCGTGTACTTAACATTACATATATTGGGCGGTAAGGTTCGTTATCCATTGCAGACAGAAGAGAACCTTGAAAATGCTGTGCTTCCTAAGGTTGTAGGGCATTTAATCAATCGTGTTTCAGAGCTGAAAATGATGGATTTTCACAAGGATCAGGATTTGATCAATGGTTTGAACATTCATCTCAATACTGTGCTACAACGGCTGAGCTACGATCTTTCTGTAGCAAATCCTATGCTCAATGACATCAAAAAGATGTACCCTTATTTGTTCCACCTCATCATTGATGTTTTGGAAGACATCAATCAAACTTTTGATCTTCATATTCCTGAGGAAGAGGCAGCATATTTGACATTGCATTTTCAGGCAGCGATCGAACGGATGCAGGGCAGCAGCGAGACACATAAAAAGGCGGTTATCGTCTGCCACATGGGGATTGGGATGTCACAATTGCTGCGGACAAAAATTGAACGGAAATATCACCAAATCGCTGTAATGGCTTGTATTGCAAAGGCCGATTTAAAGGATTATATCAAAAAGCATGAGGATATTGATCTTGTCATATCCACCATTGCGCTGGAGAATATAACGGTTCCCCATATTGTTGTGTCTCCGCTTTTAGAGCCTGGCGAAGAGAAGAAATTAAGTGCGTTTATACGTCAGCTGGGCGAATCACACCGCCAAAAACAAAAAACGTTTCAGATGCTGAACAATACGACTCCTTTTTTGGTTTTTTTGCAGCAGGAGGCGGAGCATCGCTACAAGTTAATCGAACAGCTGGCGACAGCTTTGTTTGAGAAAGGCTATGTTGATAAGGACTATGCGGTTCATGCGGTGATGAGGGAAAAAATGTCGGCTACAAATATTGGGTCAGGCATTGCCATTCCTCATGCAAACGCTAAATTTATTAAACAATCAGCAATCGCGATTGCCACATTAAAGGAGCCGCTTGAATGGGGAAATGAAAAAGTTTCGCTCGTTTTTATGCTGGCTGTCAAACACGAGGATCAAACTATGACAAAGCAGCTGTTTAGCGAGCTTTCATATCTTAGCGAGCAGCCGGCCTTCGTCCAGAAGCTGACGAAAGAAACCAATGTCATGACATTTTTATCTCATTTGGATTATTAAAAGCAGGGATTATTCCTTGCTTTTTTTGTTATAGGGAAAAATGCCTTTATTACCGGAACCTATGGTAAAAAAAGCGATTTTAATGAGCTGATTTCGGTATACAGTTGAGACAAGATCTTATTATTCACACTTTAAAGGAGGTTTCCTATGAAACTGTTAGCGATTACATCTTGTCCGAATGGAATCGCCCATACGTATATGGCAGCAGAAAATCTGCAAAAAGCTGCTGACAGACTGGGCGTTAGCATCAAAGTTGAGACCCAGGGAGGGATTGGTGTTGAAAATAAGCTAACCGAAGAGGAAATTCGCGAAGCGGACGCAATCATTATTGCTGCAGACCGTTCGGTAAACAAAGACCGGTTTATAGGCAAAAAACTGCTGTCTGTGGGGGTACAGGACGGTATCCGCAAACCGGAAGAATTGATTCAAAAAGCTCTTAACGGGGATATACCGGTCTATCGTTCCGCTACAAAATCGGAATCCGGTAATCATCAGGAGAAGAAACAAAATCCAATTTACCGTCATTTAATGAACGGCGTTTCATTTATGGTTCCTTTCATTGTTGTCGGCGGATTATTGATAGCGGTTGCATTAACGCTTGGAGGGGAGAAAACACCTAAAGGCTTAGTTATTCCGGATGATTCCTTCTGGAAAACGATTGAACAGATCGGCAGTGCTTCATTTTCATTTATGATTCCGATTTTAGCCGGCTATATCGCCTATAGCATCGCTGATAAACCGGGGCTTGTGCCAGGTATGATCGGCGGTTATATTGCGGCGACTGGAAGTTTTTATGACAGCGCAAGCGGCGCCGGATTCCTCGGGGGGATTATTGCCGGGTTTTTGGCCGGATACGCGGCACTTTGGATCAAAAAATTAAAAGTTCCAAAAGCCATCCAGCCGATTATGCCGATTATTATTATTCCGGTGTTTGCATCACTGATTGTAGGTTTAGCGTTTGTGTTTTTGATCGGCGCGCCTGTAGCTCAAATTTTCGCCTCTTTAACAGTTTGGCTGGCGGGGATGAAAGGGTCGAGCTCGATCCTTCTGGCATTGATTTTAGGGGCGATGATCTCATTTGATATGGGCGGTCCCGTAAATAAGGTGGCGTTTCTGTTTGGATCGGCAATGATTGGAGAAGGAAATTATGAAATTATGGGACCAATTGCTGTCGCCATTTGTATCCCCCCGATTGGCCTTGGCATTGCGACGTTTTTAGGAAAAAGAAAATTCGAGGCATCTCAAAGAGAAATGGGGAAAGCGGCATTTACGATGGGGCTCTTCGGCATTACTGAAGGAGCGATTCCATTTGCGGCGCAGGACCCTCTGCGCGTTATTCCAAGTATTATGGCAGGCTCAATGACAGGTTCTGTGATAGCCATGATTGGCAATGTGGGAGACAGAGTGGCGCACGGCGGACCTATCGTTGCAGTGCTTGGCGCAGTTGATCATGTCTTGATGTTTTTTATTGCTGTGATTGCAGGATCTCTTGTCACTGCTCTGTTCGTCAATGTACTAAAAAAGGATATTACGGCGTCTCCTGTGCTCAGTGAAACTGCACCGACCTCCGCGCCAAGTGAAGCTGCGGCAGCAAATGAAATAAAGCAGCCAATTCAAAGCCAAAAAGCTGAGATGTCGGAATTTAAAAAACTGACAGACATTATCAGCCCGGAATTAATTGAACCAAATTTATCGGGGGAAACGAGTGATGACATCATAGATGAATTGATTCAGAAATTGTCACGAAGAGGTGCGCTGCTTTCAGAGAGCGGGTTTAAACAAGCCATTTTGAATCGTGAACAACAGGGAACAACGGCGATTGGCATGAATATCGCGATTCCGCACGGAAAGTCTGAGGCGGTCAGGGAGCCGAGTGTTGCCTTTGGGATCAAACGATCAGGCGTTGATTGGAATAGCCTGGATGGATCAGAAGCTAAATTAATCTTTATGATTGCTGTACCGAAAGAGAGCGGGGGAAACCAGCATCTCAAAATACTGCAGATGCTATCTCGAAAGCTAATGGATGACAATTATAGGGAGCGGCTGCTCTCCGTGCAAACAACAGAAGAAGCATACAAGCTGCTAGAAGAAATCGAATAAAGCGGGGGATTTTCATGACGACTGAACCGTTATTTTTCAAGCCTGTTTTCAAAGAAAGAATTTGGGGCGGGACCGCTTTAGCTGATTTTGGCTATACCATTCCGTCACAACGAACAGGGGAGTGCTGGGCTTTTGCCGCGCATCAAAATGGTCAAAGCGTTGTTCAAAACGGAATGTATAAGGGGTTCACGCTCAGCGAATTATGGGAACATCACAGACATTTATTCGGACAGCTTGAAGGGGACCGTTTCCCTCTGCTTACAAAAATATTAGATGCTGACCAGGACTTATCTGTTCAGGTGCATCCGAATGATGAATATGCCAACATACATGAAAACGGTGAGCTTGGAAAAACAGAATGCTGGTACATTATTGATTGCCAAAAAGATGCCGAGATTATTTATGGCCACAATGCAACAACAAAGGAAGAACTAACTACCATGATAGAGCGTGGAGAATGGGATGAGCTCTTGCGCCGTGTAAAGGTAAAGCCGGGGGATTTTTTCTATGTGCCAAGCGGTACTGTTCATGCGATTGGAAAAGGAATTCTTGCTTTGGAGACGCAGCAGAACTCAGACACAACCTACAGATTATATGATTATGACCGAAAAGATGCAGAAGGCAAGCTGCGCGAGCTTCATCTGAAAAAGAGCATTGAAGTGATAGAGGTCCCGTCTATTCCAGAACGGCATACAGTTCACCATGAACAAATTGAGGATTTGCTTACAACGACATTGATTGAATGCGCTTACTTTTCGGTGGGGAAATGGAACTTATCAGGATCAGCAAGCTTAAAGCAGCAAAAACCATTCCTTCTTATCAGTGTGATTGAAGGGGAGGGCCGTATGATCTCTGGTGAGTATGTCTATCCTTTCAAAAAAGGAGATCATATGTTGCTGCCTTACGGTCTTGGAGAATTTAAACTCGAAGGATATGCAGAATGTATCGTCTCCCATCTGTAACATGGCAGGGCTTGAGAAATAAATTTGCGAGTGAAGACGCCTATTCTCCAGCAATGATCTAAATAAAATAAGAGTTTAATAGTTGGAGAAGAAATGTTACACTCTTTTCTGTATATGGTAAAGAATGAAAAAACACGATTCGGTTGGTAGTCCGGATGCATGATTGAGAATGTCAGTAACCTTCCCCTCCTCGGGATGTCCATCATTCTTTAATATCTTTTATGAGGAGGGAATCGTTATGAAATTAACGATTTACTACGATGGTCAGTTTTGGGTAGGCGTTGTTGAAGTTGTGGACAATGGAAAGCTAAGAGCCTTTCGTCATCTTTTTGGCAAAGAGCCGAGGGATTCTGAAGTATTAGAGTTTGTTCATAACCAACTTTTGAATATGATGGCCCAAGCTGAGCAGGAAGGAGTGCGTTTACAAGGCAGGCGTCAAAAAAAGATCAATCCAAAAAGATTGCAGCGCCAGGTTTCAAAAGAGTTGAAAAACGCCGGAGTAACTTCTAAAGCTCAAGAGGCGATAAAGCTAGAGCTTGAAGCAAGAAAGCAAAAGAAAAAACAAATAATGAAAGAACAACGAGAACATGTAAAAGAGCAAAGGTATATGCTCAAAAAGCAAAAAGCGAAAAAGAAGCACAGAGGTAAATAATCCAAACAAAAGCAGGCGCAGTGCCTGCTTTTGTAATTAAGGACTCTACTTTGTAACATATATCCAATGTTTATACTCCGCTGATTTATGATTCAATATAAACCCTAACTTCTCCAAGGTTTTTTGTGAGCCTAGATTATCATGTTCGCATCTTGCGGTGATCCGGGATACTGTTTCTCGGCTTAATGCCCAGTTTATTAGTTTTTGGGCGGCTTCCACACAATAACCTTTGCGGCGATGACTTTTATTTGTTGCAAAACCGATTTCAATCATGCCATTTTCGTCTGGGTCACCTAAAAATCCAGTTCCCCCAACAATTTCATAATTGTCCTTCTTTACAATAATCCATGAATCAAATCCTTTTGTTCCATTGTTTTTGACTAAAATCTCGCGGAAATAAGGTATCGCTTCAAAAAAATCAGAATTTGGCCATTCACCATTTGTTTCATAGCCTAATTCTTTGATAGCCTGATGATCTTGTTTAGACGCGGCGTCAAGAAGGGGAATATCAATCGTTTGTAATCGTAATCGATTCGTTTCAAGGAGAACCATATATTTAATCCTCTTTTCTTTTTACTGGGAATAATGATAACATATAACAATTTTCTCTGGTACCTTGGCAGTAGAGAAAGATGAAAAAATTGAGGGGGATTGAAAGAGTGACAGGTGAGAGTTTGCCCAGACCAAAAACGGGTAGGAAAATGCTGATGTTAATGTGTCCCTACCCGTTTTTCTGTTCCTGAATGCAGGGTTTCTGATAACATGTTGTGCTACCTTTTCGCAATCAAATAAAGCGATATGGCTCTTTGGGTTTGCACAGGATTATGAATGATAATGACCCATTGGTTTCTTCGTCTTGGAAAGCTTGCTACCGCATACAATGGAGCAGTATCGCGCGGAGTGAACCCACCATTTATCACGTTGATATCTCTTCCTTCAAGATGACAAACTAAGTATTCACCTGGATTGATGACCTGTTGGTTCGTCCATGCGTAAGAATAAAAGCCGTCTCCAAGATCTTCGGTGGAAGATGGGGGGACAAAGCCATCTACAGTCAATGTGATTTCTCTTCTTCGCTGTCTTTCTGAAAAGTCTGGACTTCTTTGAGGGTTATGAGTATGTGAAAAGTAAGGAATTAACGCAGGGCCATAAAAGTAATGATACAAAGCAACCACTCCTTTATTTTCCATTCATACAAATTGTATGTGGGAGTTATTTGTTCATTCCTGTTTTGTTCCATGTAGACTAATAATGGGCTATAGGCGTCCAAGGAAATCAATTTGTCCTTCCGTTGATTCAATGCTAGTAACCTTGAAAATGCAGGTTAGGATGATAGAATTTACATATTACTGCAAGAAGTTAGACATACATCATTTTGATAGTGGGTGAAAACAATGGCGAAAAAAATGGCAAAAACAAATGCGGTTCGTCTGATAGAACAGCAGAACATCTCTTATGAGGTATTAGGGTATAAAACAGACGGCCAGCCGGTAGATGGCATCTCTGTTGCGGAAAAAATCGGTTATTCTTTGAAATATGTATATAAAACGTTGGTTGCAGCAGCAGGAACAAATCATTATTATGTCTTTGTTGTACCCGTTGCAGAAGAGTTAGATGTAAAAAAGGCAGCAAAGGTGACAGGGGAAAAGAAAATAGAAATGATTGCAATGAAGGAGCTGTTAGCGGTAACTGGCTATCTTCGCGGCGGCTGCTCGCCAATTGGCATGAAAAAATTGTTCCCGACCTATATTGATGCATCTGCAGAAACGCTTGATTTTATTATTGTCAGTGCAGGGAAAATCGGTATGCAGCTAAAGTTGGCGCCACAAGATTTAGCCAGATCATGTGATGCCGCATTTGCAGAAATTGTATAGATGCAGATATAGGGGAACGAAAAAGCTTAGTCATATCGATTAAGCTTTTTCCGCATCCCTTTCAAATATGATTTCAAAATAAGCAGCTGCCCCATACCCATCTATACTGGGAGCGAAAATCTGAACGAATCTCCAGCCTCTTTTCGCATAATCATGGATGATTTGCTGGTAGTCTTCTTTAGGCCTTCTTCTCATCGTACTCAGCTCAACTCTTACGAATTCATATTCTTTCATCGTTTGATCCCTCCTATTAAGGTATACGTAAAATGGAGCGAGAAGTTCCGAAAACCTAGGTTAAGGTCGGAAAGTATATTTCACTCACTAAACAAATCCATTTATGCCTGATGCCTGCATGCATCTGGGAAGAGTTAAGGGGCTATAAAAACGAATTTTACCGGGTCAGCAGTCCAAATGAATCTCTTGCTTATTGCATTTGACTGAGTATATAAGTAAAAAAAGAGCGGCCAGAACATATAAGAAGGAGATGATCATTAACGCACTCATAACAGGGTAGTGTTTAGCGGAGTAGATGAAAAAATCAAGCTGTGAAATTTGTTTGGGGCTGCTGACGGCATCAATTCCATTAAGCAGTTTTGAGAGTTTAGCAGTATAGTTCCAATCAAATCGATCTGAAACAAGCTCGCTTCCTTGATACCAATTAACAGCAGCTAAAAACAGAAATACCATAATAGAAAATCCAAGCTGAACAACTAAAAATATTCCCTTCACTTTTGTATGACCTCCAAATCTATGAATATGGGAAAATCAAACAATATATTACCACCGTATGGGTTATTCTTGCAATTTCACTTCCATACAACTCAAACGCAAGTCTATTTTTTTGTTTGTTTTTGGCTTATAATACCTGATGATGGAAAAAGAGTGCGGGTTTATAGATTAGAGAAACAAATGTATTTCTTAGCATTTTTTATTTGTGGAGAGAGTATAGAAGCATTCGATTAGATCTGCTTTTTCACAGAAACGGTTTTCATCTGTTTGCCTGAGCTTTACAATTGGCTGGCAAAAAAACAATGATTTCTTTCAATCAAAACATGCAACGATGCGACACATTTTATATCTTGATGACTTATTTCATTGCCTTTAAGTCATCCTATCGAGAAAGCGATGGTATTTTATGAACAAAGAAACCCTAAAAAACATACTCATGATTTTTTCAATATGCGCAACACTCCGAGAAACCGATGGTATGCGCATAGCTGATAGCTGGATTTTGAGTGAGATTATACGATTTTTGATTTGCATGGTTGTGTTTTTTGCCATGACATTTCTATTAGATGCTGTTTTTCCAAACAAAAAAGAGTCACATTAATGTGTGGCTCTTTTTGCATCATCTGATCAGAAACATCATAAATGAATCGATCATCATGATGAAGAACAGCAAGCAAAAATAAATAAGCGAGTAGACAAACATATCCTTTGCCCACTTCACGTCATCGTCTGTTTTGAATCCTTTGATGCTTTTTTTGATCCATATGCCTCCGAGAACCAAGGCGGCTAAGAAATAAAATGGGCTTATATGGCCGGTGCCGAGAGAGAAAGGAAATAATAGCGTGACCGGCACCAGGACGGCAATATATTGCATCATTTTTATTTTTGTTACATGATTGCCTTTGACTACTGGCAAGAGCGGAACGCCAGCAGCGCGATATTCCTCTTTGCGTCTTATCCCAATCGCCCAAAAATGCGGCGGCTGCCACAGAAACATAATCGTGTACAACAGCACTGCTGTCATACTGAAGTCACCGGTTACGGCACAATACCCCATCAATGGCGGCGCAGCTCCTGGGAAGCTCCCGACAAATGTGCTCCACACAGACGTTCGTTTCACCCATACCGTATAGATGATCGCATAAAAAATAAAGGCGGCCAGTCCGAGAAAGGCCGTTAATGGATTGAGGGAATAAAGCATGGCAAGACCTGCGATTCCTAAAACAGAGCCATATGTTAAGATCATGGCTGGCGGCATTTTCCCTGTGACCGAGGCCCTGCTGCGAGTTCGTGCCATTTTTGCGTCCATATGCCGATCAAAATAGTTGTTATAGACAGTGCCGGAAGCCATCACAAACGCGGTTCCCAACATTGCTGTTACCATTGTCATCAAAAAAGCCAAGCCGGTTAACGTTTTTTCTGCGCTTGCAAACGCGATCCAAAACCCGCCGAAGGCTGCTATCGAGTTTGATATGATAATGCCCGGCTTTGCAAGTTTGATAAAATCGTAAATGGTTACCCGGTTCGAAGCTTTTATGTATTTTGTTTCAGATATGGCTGCAGAATCTCTTGTATTCTCCAAAAATAGACGCCTCCCCCAAAACTGCATGCTTTTGTTATCGTAACAAGAGGGGGACAGAATCACAATTATTTCCCATATTTGTCATGATATTGTCATTTTTAAAACAAAAAAATGGGGAGCTGGACTGCCCCCATTTTGATATGTGGCGACTAGTAACCGTAACCTCCCCCATATCCTCCGCCATAACCTCCGCCGTAACCGTACCAAGGGTAGTAAGGCGGTCGCGGGCGCGGGTAGTAATAAGGCGGGCGCGGATAAAACGGGTAGAACGGATAATACGGTCTTGGATAATAATAAGGCGGATAAAATGGCGGTCTCGGACGCGGATAATAATAAGGCTGTCTTTCATCATAAGGGGTAATTTGTTCAAATGACTGTTCATTCAAAGGGTAATCCAAGAGGAAAACCTCCCTAGCTTTTTTTATTCCTTTTACCATATTCCTGATGCTTAAGTTGGGTGTATGTACATTCATGAAATTCGGTTTTTTTTATGATGAAATTCCTTAAAAAGGATTGACATGAACTTCTAAATCTCATAGTATTACAAATGTGAAATAAATGTTACTACAATGTTACAAAAACATTTCTAAATAGATACAGTTCCAACTGATGAAGAGTAAATCGAAATGGCTACGAAAGAAGGAGTTTTTGTTGTTGGCAAAAAGAATCAAATGGTTTCATGTATTAATAGCAGTTGTATGTGTGGTGGGCCTTATCGGCTTTTTCCATAATCATTCATTGAAAAAAGAAACGGTCATGAATAAAGTAAGAACTGATTCTCAATATGGGAATGTTGAGATCGCAACGCTTGTGAATGACGGGAAAACTTTTAATTACGCGGTAAACTATCCTGTTTTCAAAAATGAAAAAATGGATTCGGCATTAAAAAGATTCGCAGAAAAAGAGGTTCGTCAATTTCAAAAGGAAACAAAGGACGTTGACCAAGAGCATACGACAAAACGCAACGAATTAAATGTTGATTATAAAATTGTCCATTATGCCAAACAGACAGTGGCGATTGTATTTAATGAATATAAATACATCGGCGGGGCACACGGGCAAACCGTGAAAAAAACGTTTAACTATGATTTTAGTAAACAAGCGTTTCTTTCCATTGATGATATTTTCAAAGAGGACGCTGACTACTTACATAAGCTTTCGTTAATCGCTTATCACGAGCTGAAAAAGAATAAGGACATTGCCGCGGACGATGCACTGTTAAAGGAAGGGACGGCTCCGAAAAAAGAAAATTTCAGCCGCTTTGCCATCAAGGAGGATTATATCGAACTTTACTTTGACACATATCAGGTTGCAGCAGGCTATCTTGGAGAGCAATCGATTGCCATTAAGAAAAGTCTTTTGAAAGACATTCTGAAAGAACAATATATTGATAAAGCAAAAAATAAAAATAAAATCAAAGAACAAAAGCCGAAGCATGAAGTGATTTCTTTACCCAAAGAGGAAACAGTTGATCCAAATCAAAAAGTCATTGCGCTTACTTTCGACGACGGCCCGAATCCTGCGACAACAAATCAGATTCTAGACTCCTTGAAGAAATATAAGGGTCATGCCACGTTTTTTGTTTTGGGGAGCAGAGTTCAATATTATCCGGAAAC
This sequence comes from Bacillus sp. PS237, assembly GCF_037963345.1. NCBI lineage: Bacteria > Bacillati > Bacillota > Bacilli > Caryophanales > Bacillaceae > Bacillus > Bacillus sp. PS237. The sequence continues at coordinate 1,263,271 of NZ_CP150156.1, forward strand.
GCTAATAAGAATGCTGAAAGAAGGAAATGAGGTTGGGAACCATTCATGGAGCCATCCGCTTCTCACAAGGCTTTCAGTGAAAGAAGCGTTAAAGCAGATCAATGATACGCAAGACATCATTGAAAAAATAAGCGGATATCGTCCGACGCTTGTAAGACCCCCATACGGCGGCATTAATGATGAACTGCGGAGTCAAATGAAAATGGATGTTGCGTTATGGGATGTTGACCCGGAAGATTGGAAAGACCGTAACAAAAAAACAATTGTTGACCGTGTCATGAATCAGGCGGGAGATGGAAGAACCATTTTGATTCACGATATTTACCGCACCTCTGCTGATGCGGCCGATGAAATTATAAAAAAGCTCACCGATCAAGGCTATCAATTGGTGACAGTTTCTCAGCTTGAAGAGGTTAAAAAACAAAGAGAAGCGAAATAAATTAGAAAAGGCTGTCCGTACGGACAGCCTTTTTTCTATTTAATAAGAGCCTGTGGTGGCCCAAACATTTAAGTTTGGTCCTGAATACTTGCCGAAAGCGTAAGAAGTCCTTGGATCTAAATCATATACCATCGGTGTATAGCAAGACTTTTGGCCGGCCACCGCTTTTCCATTGCCGCCTGCAGAATCACAATTATATCTTTTTCCGTCTGTGTTCCGGGTAATCTCCGCATTTGCTTCATAGCCAGACGTCAATGTATTATTCATCGTGATTTTTGCCCAAGCCGTTTTACATGTACTGCTGAATTTAAGCTCGACTACTCCGATGACTTGATTGCTGGCATTCACTAAGTTTGAGGATTTTTTTGTAGAGCCGCTGGACGCACAATCATTGTAATAAGGGCTTTTTCCATCGTAGGCATGGGTTTCCGCCTTGGCGGGTGCACCTTTGACGGCAAAAACAAATACTACTGCGAATAACACCAATGAAGCCTTCATAAACAGTCTTTTCAATTTATGACCTCCTTAATATGGCAAACAATAAATCATATGGAGGAACAATCAAAACATGCATGCTTTTTTGTGAACAATAAAGGCGGCCGGGAGGATGGAGTTCTTGGCCGCCTCTGGTATGAGGTTATGCTTTTACATCAATGGTTTGTCCGAGAGTTGGATGTTGAATCATCTTTAAGGTTTGATCGGCATTTTGCTGGGCGGTGTCCAGCCTTTTTTTCGTTAAAGCAATATTTACATTCTGGGCAAGGGATGCTTGATGCATCGCAACCGATAAAGCAGGAATATCCATGGTTCCACCTCCTATGCCTTACCTATCGGCGGGTTTGTATGATTTTACAGTGAAAAATGGCTTAATTTCTCTTGTTGACCCTTACGCTGCGGCATATCGTATGTTTTTGACAAGGAGGGAATCAGGATGAATCTAGTAATGGAAAAGACCTTTGAGCAATACGAAAAGCTGTTTTCAATGGAAGAACAGAAAAGAGAAGATGTATTTCGGTATACGATGATGAGGCCGTTTGAAAAGATGTGGACCGCCATCCAAGTTCCGCTGAAAGCGAAGGAGCCAAACGGCTATGATGTGATCATGGCTGCGAAAATGCTGGGCTATTTGGATGTCCGTGATGCTGAAAGCGGCCAGAAAGCACTACAAATACTGAAAGAATCACATGTTTCAGAGACAGCTGAATCTGCACTTCGGCAATGCATATTTTTTGCTGAGCGCGAACAGCTGCGGGTGAATGCAAAGGAGATCAAATTCGGCCTTTATATCGCTGATCCAAATAAGCTTCAGCTGCAAAAAGGCTACTGCGGGTTTGGCGGGATACCGGGCTTTATTCATGTATGGATTAATCCGAACAGTTATAACCTGCCAAGGATTCCTTCCATTATTGCTCATGAGTTTCATCATAATGTGCGGTTTTCGTATATAGATTTTCATCATGGCTCTGTAAGTGTCGGGGATTATCTTGTGATTGAAGGATTGGCGGAATCATTCGCCAGAGAGCTGTTTGGTACGGAACGATTGGGCCCTTGGGTAACTCGTTTTGATCATGAAGACTTGCAATATTCCATTGATGTGATTAATGAGGTGCTGGATGTGAAAGGATTTTCGGAAGTCAGCCGTTATATGTTTGGTGATCCAATTGCTAACGACCAAGGCTTTAAGCCTGCAGGTTTATCGGCTTTTGCGGGTTATGCAGTTGGCTATCATGCCGTTCAGTCATTTATGAATCAACATCATATCACGATAAGCGAGGCCACACGTTTGGATGCGAAGACCATTATTTCTCAATGCGGTCTGTTTTCTACATGAAAAAAGCGTCACATACAGCGGCGCTTTTTGATTCCCAAAACCAGCAGTTCTATGGCGGCACAGGCGGCAATTCCGATTGTATATGCTTCGATATCGCTCCATAAAAAACCGTACCCTAGTACAAGCCCGCCAAGAGAAGTATCTCTAATCTGGTCGATCCATTCGGCATGATAGAGCTGGCTGAATTCAATGACAAAACAGAAAGAAAGACTGATAATGCCCGTTATCATTGTCTTCAGCTTCCGAAATAGAAATCCGCATCCCGTGAAGATCATGGCGGCCCACAACGAGTCTCCCAGATAAGTATTGAGGGTATCAGGAAGAACACTGGAGAATGCTCTGGATCCAAGCCCCAGCCCAATGATCAGTATGGTGAAAACTGCATATATCCAACGATTTCGCTTCATTGCGAATTGATACCCCGTCTCTGCTTCATCTCCCTGTATTGTAAGGAATATAGCTTTTATTTGTCCACTAAAAAAGCGGCTGAATAGCCGCGTAGGGTGTTTATTTTGCTTTTAGGTTTACATGGTCGGCTGTCTGATCCGTGCCTATTACAAAATGGAGTTCATAGCGGCCTGTATCATATACATAATCGATTTCATCGGTAAACGGGACGGTTAACACCCGATTTACTGGTCCTAATTGCTTCTGCAGCACTTCCGGCGTAACTCCGCCTAAATTCAGCTGCCGTTCCACACCGGTTCCAAAGTAGCGGATTTCTGAAATTGTCATGTCTTTATGATAGGAAAATCCGTAGCCCGGCTGTCCCATATTCCAGTGATATAAATCAAATCGATTGTCTCCCCCGACTGGTCTTTCCGGTTCCCCAAACGCAGCGTGGACATCCCCTTTTGTGCTTTTGTTAATGGTAAGGCCTTGCGCCTGCTGAGGCATTTCCCCTTTATAGGCGGTGTTATAGAGGTTTTTGACAAGCTCAGCGGCTGATTGATTCGTGTTTTCTGAGAGTGTGTTTGTTTGAGCTGCGGCCTTTGCCGGTGCTGAAAAGGACGCAGCCCCAAAGCCGGTAAAACAGCTTGTTACTGCTGCTGCCGCGGTTATAGCAGACATTGTCTTTTTCATGTTAATCCCTCCTAATTGATCTACCATTCCGTTTCCCCGTGTTTTTGCAACGAAACATGTGAGTGCGCTTTGTATGTTTTATTGAGTTGTTGTAAGGGAACTGAAATAGGTAATTCGGTATATAAAGCAAGAAAGGGGAATGGAGATGGCTGGCAAGAAAACAATCACAATAAACGGCGTTGAAATGGAAGCGTCCGAGGAACAGACGGTGCTGCAGCTTTTGAATAACAGCTCGATTGAAGTGCCGCAAGTTTGCTATCATCCAAGCTTAGGGCCGATTGAGACATGTGATACGTGCATCGTCAGCATCAATGGTGAGCTGAAGAGGTCGTGCTCCGCTGAATTAAAGGATGGGGATGTCATTGATACGCTCTCACCTGACGTGAAAAAAGCGCAGGTCATCGGGATGGACAAGATTTTATATAATCATGAGCTTTATTGTACAGTTTGCGATTACAACAATGGGGGATGCGAAATACATAATACGGTGAAGGAAATGAAAATCAATCACCAAAGCATTCCGTTTGATCACAAGCCATACCATAAGGATGAATCCCATCCGTTTTATCGGTATGATCCAGATCAATGTATATTGTGCGGACGCTGTGTTGAGGCATGCCAAGACGTTCAGGTAACTGAAACGCTGACCATTGACTGGGAGCGGAAACGCCCGCGCGTCATTTGGGATAACGACGTGCCGATCAATGAGTCGTCATGTGTGTCATGCGGCCATTGTTCAACGGTCTGTCCGTGCAACGCGATGATGGAAAAAGGAATGGAAGGGGAAGCCGGATATTTAACAGGCATCAATAACGAAACGCTGCGACCGATGATCGAGATCACGAAAGGCGTAGAGACAGGCTACGGCTCGATTCTCGCGATTTCTGATATGGAATCGGCCATGCGTGATGAACGAATCAAAAAAACGAAAACCGTCTGCACGTATTGCGGCGTCGGCTGCAGCTTTGATGTCTGGACAAAGGGCAGAGACATTCTGAAAGTAGAGCCGCAGGAGGAAGCGCCTGCCAACGGCATTTCTACTTGTGTGAAAGGCAAGTTCGGCTGGGATTTCGTTAACAGCGAAGAACGCCTGACAAAGCCGCTGATCCGTGAAGGCGATCATTTCCGTGAAGCAGAGTGGGAGGAGGCGTTATTGCTGATCGCCAGCAAGTTCACTGAATTAAAAGAGGCGTTTGGCCCGGATTCTCTCGCTTTTATTACATCTTCTAAATGTACAAATGAAGAATCCTATCTTATGCAAAAGCTGGCCAGAGGGGTCATTGGCACAAATAATGTGGACAACTGCTCTCGCTATTGCCAATCTCCTGCGACTGCCGGCCTGTTCCGGACAGTCGGCTATGGCGGTGATTCAGGATCAATTACAGATATCGCGCAAGCGGACCTTGTTTTGATTATCGGTTCGAACACGTCTGAGTCGCATCCAGTCTTATCCACTCGGATTAAACGGGCTCATAAGCTGAGAGGGCAGAAAGTGATCGTCGCGGATATCAGAAAGCACGAAATGGCAGAGCGCTCAGATTTATTTGTCCAGCCGCGTGCCGGATCGGATATCGTCTGGCTGAATGCGATCGCCAAATATTTAATAGAAAACGGCAAGGCCGATGAACGATTTTTGAGAGAAAGAGTGAACGGACGGGATGAATATGTAAAAAGCCTCGCGCCGTACACACTTGAATATGCTGAGGAGAAAACCGGGATTGATCAAGAAACCCTTATCCAAATGGCAGAGATGATCGGGCAAGCTGACAGTGTGTGCGCATTGTGGGCGATGGGCGTGACACAGCATATTGGAGGAAGCGACACGAGCACGGCGATCTCTAATCTGCTGCTTGTGACAGGAAACTACGGAAAACCGGGAGCAGGTTCTTACCCATTGCGCGGCCATAACAACGTGCAGGGAGCAAGTGACTTTGGGAGTATGCCTGACAGACTACCGGGCTATGAAAAAGTGACGGACGAACAAGTCCGCCAAAAATACGAGCGTGTGTGGGGTGTGCCGCTGCCGAAGGAGCCGGGTATGACCAACCACGAAATGATTGAAAAAATCCATTCCGGACAGTTGAAAGCGATGTATGTAAAAGGTGAAGAAATGGGCCTTGTCGACTCCAATATCAATCATGTACACGCTGCATATGAAAAGCTTGATTTCTTTGTGGTGCAGGACATTTTCCTTTCACGTACAGCGGAGTTTGCTGATGTGGTTCTTCCTGCGAGCCCGAGCCTTGAAAAAGAAGGAACGTTTACAAACACAGAACGCCGGATTCAGCGTTTGTATCAGGTATTTGAACCGCTGGGTGAATCAAAGCCGGATTGGCAGATTATTATGGAGGTTGCCAATAAGCTTGGCGCCGGCTGGCTCTATGAGCATCCTGCAGACATTATGGAGGAAGCAGCCAAGCTGTCGCCGATTTATGCCGGTGTCACCTATGAACGTCTTGAGGGCTATAATTCCCTGCAATGGCCTGTAAACGCTGATGGAAAGGATTCGCCTTTACTCTTTACAGAGCGCTTCCCTTTCCCAGACGGCAAGGCCATTCTCTACCCTGTCCAGTGGACAGAGCCTAAGGAATTCGGTGAGGAATATGATATCCATGTCAACAATGGGCGGCTCTTGGAGCACTTCCACGAAGGGAACCTGACTTACAAATCAAAAGGGATTTCGGAGAAAACACCGGAAGTGTTCTTAGAAATTTCTCCTGAGCTTGCGGCAGAACGAGGGATTCAGGACGGAACCCTCGTCAGACTCACATCGCCTTTCGGAAATGTCAAAGTGAAGTGCCTGATTACTGATCGAGTCAAAGGGAAGGAAGTATATCTGCCAATGAACGATTCAGGGGAAGCGGCGATCAACCTGTTAACAGGCAGCCATGCCGATAAGGATACCGATACGCCTGCTTACAAAGAAACATCGGCCAAGATGGAAATTTTGAAGCACGACGGAATCAGCCCGCTGCCTAAGATCAACCACCGCAACGGCAATCCGCAGCCGCAAATCGGTGTGCAGGTTCATAAGAAATGGGCGCGGAAGGATTATATTTTCCCTGGTGACGCTGTGAAAAGGGGGATGGGCCATAATGGCTAAAGCGATTAAACGAATCCAAAAAATCGAGGTAACAGAAGAGGATCAGCGAAAGCGTGATTTGCGGGAAATTGAAGATGCTCTAATTGACCACAAAGAAGCGATTCTCGAAACATTGCATATGCTGGGCCATATGAACGAGCGCGGGGTCCTGCCGTTGCTCCGCGGCCTTTTTGGTCAAGGGGATAAAGTTCTTGATATCCTGGTGAAAAAGGCAGATACAGAGGAAACAGCCAATACGCTGAAAAATCTGCTTCTTCTGTTTGGAACACTCGGCATGCTGGACGTGAAGCAGCTGGAGCCTCTCATTTTGAAAGTGAATGCGGGTGTGGCAAGCGCTGTAGAGCAGAAAAACAGTGAAGAAAAGACAGGTTATTTTGATATTATCCGCTCGCTAAAAGACCCGGAAATCAACAAATCAATTACACTGCTCTTTTCCTTTTTAAAAGGAATGGGACAAGATACAAAGGAGCTGGAACGCACGACGCAGCCTCCGGAACACCAAAAACATCATCAGGAACCCCGAGAGAAAAGAGGAATGAATAAGCGAGATTGACCTCCCACCCGAGCGGCTTCAGCCAGCTCGGGTTTTTTGATGAAAAGGTCTAATGGACTAGTAAAAAATATTCAAATACTAGGAAGAAGTAAGATTGTGATGAATGAGATAGAAATAATCGTTACTTTCTTACCTGTTAAGAAAAGGGAAAATCTGATTATAATAGAAATCGATTACTTTAGATGGGGGAACAATCATGAAAAAAGTCTTATTACTATTATTTGTCTTGACGATCGGGTTAGCGCTTTCTGCGTGCAGCCAATCGAGCGATGCGTCAGAGAAGGAAAAACCGAAAGAGAAAAAATCGCAAGAAGAGCTTGAAAAGGAACTTGATAAGGAATTGAAAAAAGGCGGTGAGCCGAAGACCAAAAAAGATGATCAAATACATAAAATAGGAGAAACATTTAAAGCAGGACATACGAATTTTACAGTGAATAAAGTTGATAGAGTGCAAAAAGGTGAATATATGAATGTTGGCGGAGCTGTAAATGAGGAGACAAAAACAATAAAAGATGATGAGGAACGGCTTATTATAGAAGTTACGATGGAAAATATAGGGGAAGATTCAATAAGCTACAATTTTATCGGGTTTGATTTAAGAGATAAGAATGATCAATCAGTGCGGCCTGTTTTTTCTATAGAAGAGAAGGGCAGAATCCTTATGGGAGGAACACTAGTATCGGGGAAAAAGGTTACAGGTGTACTCAGTTATGTCATCCCTAAAGGAGAACAGAAACATTACACACTGGTATATAATCCGTTTTTAGCTGATACAAATAGCAGTAATACAGAAGAGAGAGTAAAGGACGATATTGATTACTTGGTGAAGTTAGATTAGATGCTAATTTACAGTTGCACGTTTTTCATCTGTGGAAAACGTGCATTTTTTATAGCGAAACTTGACTTGAAAGGATGAGTGATAAAAGTGCAAACCAAATGGCTGGAACGGGCACAGCGGATTCGGGCGATCGCCCAAGCGGGGCTTGCTTTTTCCAAGGATGTGTACGACAGGGAGAGGTACGAAGAGCTAATGAAGCTTAGCGCGGAAATGATGGCGGATTACTCGGAGAAGGACATTGAAGTTATCACTGATTTATGGCAAGGCGAGAAGGGCTATCCAACACCGAAAGCGGATGTTCGCGGCGCTGTATTCAGAGAGAATCAGATTTTGCTTGTCCGGGAGAAGCATGATGAGCTGTGGTCGCTGCCGGGCGGATTTTGCGAGATTGGTTTATCGCCGGCTGAAAACGTTGTCAAGGAAATCAAAGAAGAGTCGGGGTACGATACAGAGCCGTCTCGATTGCTGGCCGTGCTAGACAGCCATAAACACTCTCATCCCCCTCAGCCTTATCACTATTATAAAATCTTCATCGCATGCAGCATGACGGACGGGCAGGGGGAAACAGGGATCGAGACGAATCATGCCGCTTTTTTTCCGGAAGACAGACTCCCGCCGCTTTCTCCTAAACGAAACACACCCTCACAGCTTAGCATGCTGTTTGACTTTTTGCGCCATCCGGACAAGAAAACGATATTTGACTAAAAAAGAAAGAGCCTGTGGGCTCTTTCTTTTTTATAATGTAATGTGTTTTTCGTTGGCGAGTTTCAGAAGGGTCAAAATAGAATCGGCTTGTTTATGGCCGAGTTTTTGCTTTAATTTGTTTTCTTCAACTAATCGGCTGCCATAAATTTTGACGGAGGCTTTGTCGACGACAGTATGCCAGTTTTCCTGTTTTTTTCCCTCAACAAGCGGTTTTTCATGTCTCTCAGAAAAAGAGAACACAAAGAGTACGAATGCAAGTGAAAGTAGGATTCCGACAACTTGTTTTTTGTAATCAGTCTGTGCTGCCACGTTGTTCTCTCCTTCACCTTTTACCTTCTATTTAATCATAGAACCAAATTATTTTACATAATGGGAAAGTCATTTTTGGAGTTAGTGCATTTGGTTGAAAACAGAGACGTTTTTTGAGCGGAGCGGTGCAATTGAATCCATATTGGATTTGCGTGCTTATGCCTAAGGTCACGTTGTGAGCCAAAACAGCAGTGCAGAATAGAAAAAAATTGAAAGATTATGGTAAGATGAACGAAATTCGAGGGGGAATATATGATGCCTGCATCGAACATCGTGATCGCCTGCCTGCTGTTATCAATTTAATTATTTGTGGTAGTCCCTCTCTTTTTCGAAAGCGGGAGGTGAAGTGGAACATTAATTGCTGAATTCTTTCAAGGGGAGTGACCGTACATGAATGTGTTAAACCGCCGGCAAGCCTTGCAGCGAGCGCTGCTCAATGGGAAAAACAAACAGGATGCGTATCATCCGTTTCCATGGTATGAATCGATGAGAAAGGATGCGCCTGTTTCCTTTGATGAAGAAAACCAAGTGTGGAGCGTTTTTCTTTATGATGATGTCAAAAAAGTTGTTGGGGATAAAGAGTTGTTTTCCAGTTGCATGCCGCAGCAGACAAGCTCTATTGGAAATTCCATCATTAACATGGACCCGCCGAAGCATACAAAAATCCGTTCAGTCGTGAACAAAGCCTTTACTCCGCGCGTGATGAAGCAATGGGAACCGAGAATTCAAGAAATCACAGATGAACTGATTCAAAAATTTCAGGGGCGCAGTGAGTTTGACCTTGTTCACGATTTTTCATACCCGCTTCCGGTTATTGTGATATCTGAGCTGCTGGGAGTGCCTTCAGCGCATATGGAACAGTTTAAAGCATGGTCTGATCTTCTGGTCAGTACACCGAAGGATAAAAGTGAAGAAGCTGAAAAAGCCTTTTTGGAAGAACGAGATAAGTGTGAGGAAGAACTGGCCGCGTTTTTTGCCGGCATCATAGAAGAAAAGCGAAACAAACCGGAACAGGATATTATTTCTATTTTAGTGGAAGCGGAAGAAACAGGCGAGAAGCTGTCCGGTGAAGAGCTGATTCCGTTTTGCACGCTGCTGCTGGTGGCCGGAAATGAAACCACTACAAACCTGATTTCAAATGCGATGTACAGCATATTAGAAACGCCAGGCGTTTACGAGGAACTGCGCAGCCATCCTGAACTGATGCCTCAGGCAGTGGAGGAAGCCTTGCGTTTCAGAGCGCCGGCCCCGGTTTTGAGGCGCATTGCCAAGCGGGATACGGAGATCGGGGGGCACCTGATTAAAGAAGGTGATATGGTTTTGGCGTTTGTGGCATCGGCAAATCGTGATGAAGCAAAGTTTGACAGACCGCACATGTTTGATATCCGCCGCCATCCCAATCCGCATATTGCGTTTGGCCACGGCATCCATTTTTGCCTTGGGGCCCCGCTTGCCCGTCTTGAAGCAAATATCGCGTTAACGTCTTTGATTTCTGCTTTTCCTCATATGGAGTGCGTCAGTATCACTCCGATTGAAAACAGTGTGATATACGGATTAAAGAGCTTCCGTGTGAAAATGTAATAGATAAGGAGACTGGAGATTCATGAAAAAGTACCATATTTCGATGATCAATATCCCGGCGTACGGACATGTCAATCCTACGCTTGCTTTAGTAGAGAAGCTTTGTGAGAAAGGGCACCGTGTCACGTACGCGACGACTGAGGAGTTTGCGCCCGCTGTTCAGCAAGCCGGTGGAGAAGCATTGATCTATCATACATCCTTGAATATTGATCCTAAGCAAATCAGGGAGATGATGGAAAAGAATGACGCGCCCCTCAGCCTTTTGAAAGAATCACTCAGCATTCTGCCGCAGCTTGAGGAGTTATATAAGGATGATCAGCCTGATCTGATCATCTATGACTTTGTTGCGCTGGCTGGTAAATTGTTTGCTGAAAAGCTTAATGTTCCGGTCATTAAGCTCTGTTCGTCATATGCCCAAAATGAATCCTTTCAGTTAGGAAATGAAGACATGCTGAAAAAAATAAGAGAAGCAGAGGCTGAATTTAAAGCCTACTTGGAGCAAGAGAAGTTGCCGGCTGTTTCATTTGAACAGTTAGCTGTGCCGGAAGCATTAAATATTGTCTTTATGCCGAAGTCTTTTCAGATTCAGCATGAGACGTTCGATGACCGTTTCTGTTTTGTCGGCCCCTCTCTCGGAGAACGGAAGGAAAAAGAAAGCCTGTTGATTGACAAGGATGATCGCCCGCTTATGCTGATTTCTTTGGGTACGGCGTTTAACGCATGGCCGGAATTTTACAAGATGTGCATCAAGGCATTTCGGGATTCTTCATGGCAAGTGATCATGTCGGTTGGGAAAACGATTGATCCAGAAAGCTTGGAGGATATTCCTGCTAACTTTACCATTCGCCAAAGTGTGCCGCAGCTTGAGGTGTTAGAGAAAGCTGATTTGTTCATCTCTCATGGCGGGATGAACAGTACGATGGAAGCGATGAACGCAGGTGTGCCGCTTGTCGTCATTCCGCAAATGTATGAGCAGGAGCTCACTGCAAATCGGGTTGATGAATTAGGCCTTGGCGTTTATTTGCCGAAAGAGGAAGTGACTGTTTCCAGCCTGCAGGAAGCGGTTCAGGCTGTATCCAGTGATCAAGAGCTGCTCAGCCGCGTCAAGAATATGCAAAAGGATGTAAAAGAAGCTGGCGGAGCGGAGCGTGCGGCAGCTGAGATTGAAGCGTTTATGAAAAAATCCGCTGTCCCGCAGTAAAAACATAAAAACCGAAATCAATTTGATTTCGGTTTTCTGTTTAAATATTTTTTTTCATCCCGCATCTCCGGCATTCTCTAAGAAATTTTCCGCCTTTTACAGAGCTTTTGAACAGTGTGTAATCACAGTTGTCGCAGCGCCCGCTGCGGGCATCCGGATATTCATTGAATTCGTAAACAATCGATGTATCGTAGCCTTTTGTTTCATATTCTTCTTTTTTGGTTTCCATGTCGATCCTCCGTTACAAGACGTGTCTGCTGTTTATCTTACAGCAAGCTTCCGGCGTATTCAATGGATTTTAGGAGGTTGGGTTTATCTTGATTTCTCCCTTGGTTTGCGCCAAAATAGCTTTATTAAGCTTATATACATAAAAAGCCTATGCAAAGAGGAGAGGAAACGGGTATGGGAAAAGGGTTACTTGGAAAACGCGTGGCAATCGGTGGCTCACGAAAAACGGAAGAAATTAGTACAATCATTGAAAAACAGGGCGGAATACCTGTCATCCGGCCTCTCCAAGGTACAGTTTACTTAGCAGAGAAGCAGGTGGAGCCGGATTTGCGGACGTTTGCGGAAGAAAAAGCTGACTGGGTCATTTTCACGACAGGCATCGGGTTGGAGACTCTTGTCGATATGGCAGAGAAAATTGGACTGAAAGATGAGTTTCTGCAGGCCATTCGCCAAGCGAAAGCGGCATGCCGGGGATACAAAACGCTGTCTGCGCTGAAAAAGCTTGGAATCACACCGGAAGCTTCGGATGAAGACGGGACAACAAGAGGCTTAATCCGTTCCTTGGAGCCTCACGACTTTTCAGGAAAAACAGTCATGGTGCAGCTTCATGGCGAAAAAGCGCCGGCTCTCATGGCATTTCTTGAAGAAAAAGGCGCGTCTGTCCTGCCGATTCTGCCTTATCAGCACATCCCGCCGGAGGAGGAAACGGTGGAGCGGTTATGCCGAGAGCTGATGAACGATGAGGTCGATGCCGTTTGTTTTACAACGGCCATTCAGGTTCGTTCCCTGTTTGATTTTGCCAAGGGGCGAGGTTATATCAATGAAGTGAAGAAGGTATTCGAAGAACGCGCCATCGCAGCTGCTGTCGGAAAAGTGACTGCTGAAGCACTGCGGGAAGAGGGCATTACGAGACTGCTTGCGCCAGAGATTGAGCGGATGGGTGCGATGATTGTTGAGCTGGCCAAGTATTATGAAGAAAAGGAATAACAAGTACAAAAAGCCGCTTTTCCCTCGGAAAGCGGCTTTTGTCTGTCATTCATTTTGCTTCAGCTGCTGATGAACGGTGAATAATGATGGGTATGTCAGCACGCTTAAGATTACACAAGTCAGCGCGGCTGAGGCCATCGTTGTAAACACGATTAAGAGTTGAAAGCGTACTGCCTGAATCGGGTCCGCGCCGGCTAGAATCTGGCCAGTCATCATGCCGGGAAGCTGGACAAGACCCAGTGTTTTCTGGCTTTCGAGCGTCGGGATCATACTCATTTTCATCGCTGAGGTAAGAATGCGCTGTATGGATTGCTTCGGTGTGCCGCCAAGTGACAATATTAATTGAATTTCTTCTTTGCGAACGCCGACTTCTGAGTTAAGCCGGTTTAGAAACAAACTTGAGAGCACCATCGAATTTCCGATGACCATCCCGCTGATCGGAATGACATATCGTGCCGTAAGCGGAATGATATGAAGAGACAGCAGAATTCCCTGCGTCACAATTTCTACGATTGCTAACGCGGCAAACACCCTCCAAAACGAACCGATAGTATTTTTCTTTCGCTTGATGACATTTTGCGCCGCCACCGCGAGCATTAACAGCACCATCAGCAGGATAAAAACAGGGTGGTCTCCGCGAAAAATCAGCGACAAAACATAACCGATGATAAGCAGCTGCACCGCGGCCCGGATGGTGGCGATGATCATGTCTTTTTCTACACCGGCTTTAAAGGATTTTGATAAAAACAAGGCGATCAAAACAAAGATCATCGTTAAAGAGAGAGAAAGGTAATCCATTACCGAGTGCCTCCCTTCAAAAATTCTTTCGCTGCTTCATGCTGCGGAGCGGAGAAAAATGTGTCGGTTTCAGCGATTTCAAGCAGCCGGCCATCTGCCATAAACCAAATGGTATCGGCTATTCGTTTTGCCTGCTCCATATTATGAGTGACCCACATGACTGTCCATTTTTTCTCTTGATGCTGACGTTTGATCAGTTCTTCAATCTCAAGAGCAGAGACCGGGTCCAAGGCCGATGTGATTTCGTCCAACAATAGAATGGAGGAAGGATTTGAGAGCGTTCTGGCCAGTGACAGTCTTTGCCGCTGCCCGCCCGATAAGTCTCTGGCGCTTCTGTCTAACAACTCTGGCGGCAGCCCTGCAAGCGAAGCCAGCTTTTCAGGAGAGTACAGCTGGGATTGATGCAGCCTTTGTACAAGACTTAAATTGTCACGCACTGTCCCGTCGAGCACGGGAGCCGATTGAAACGCGAGGGCTGCCGTTCGCCTCAGCTCATTGACATTCCATTCTCTGACTTCCTTTCCGTATATGTTGACTTCGCCGCTGTCAGGCGTTCTCATTAAATTACACATAGAAAGGAGGGTGCTTTTGCCTGAGCCGGAAGGGCCTAAAACGGCTACGATTGCACCCTGTTGAATGTCTCCGGTGACATCCTGCAGCACATCATAGGTTTGTCCATCTTGTTTATAGCTTTTTCTGACTGATCTGAAGGAGATGGCTGGTATGTTTTGTGTTTGATCGTTTGCTTCCATTACAATAATCACCTTTCAATATAAGTAGGCTGACATTATATTTAACTATAACGTGAAACAGATTCCTTTTGGTAGCACAAATAAAGGAGAACAGGCTTTCACCCATTCTCCTGCAGATGCTACGCAGTCAGATTTGACTGTGCTTTCTTTTTCGGTTTTCTCGGCTGTGAAGCGAAGGTATGTAACATCATCCCCGCTATTATAATGAACAAACCGGCAAATGATAATAGAGATGGGAAAACGCCTGACAGCAGAACAATTTCACCAAGCAGCGCGAAAATCACTTCACCGGATTGAGTGGCTTCAACAGCTGCGAGTTTTTGCGGATTGTCTCTTACCATATCAGTGGCCCAGAAAAATAAAACCGTCGCAATGATGCCTGAGCTGACGGCAACGATAAAGGATTGAACGGTTTGACTTGCTGTTGGAAGGCCATCTGACCACCAGCCGTAAGCTGCTAATATAAGCCAGAATGGAAGGCTTGCCAATGTCATTCCAAGCACGCGCTGAAATGTATCAAGCCGGCCTCCGTATTCTTCGAGCATTCTTCGGTTTCCTAACGGATAGGCAAAAGCCGCAATGACAACCGGCAGCACACTGAAAAGCAGCATCCTCCCAGAAAGCGATTCTGCATGCTGAAGCTGAATCAGAGCCGCTCCAATCAGGATGATCACAGAAGTGCCAAGTGAAACCAGGGGAATCTTTTGGCGAATGAGCTGCGGACCGCCCGGCATATCTTGTTTGACATAAAACAAAGGAGATAAGAGCACCCCGGCTACAATTGTAATTTGCCAGGTTCCAGCTATGAGCCACCCCGGACCGTATGCAGCCGCAAATGTAATCGGTGCGTAAAAAAGCACGAAACCGACGAAGCTCCATTTGATCCAATAAAACGGCTTTTTCCTCATTTCTAGTAAGAGAGGCGTGAATGTCCCTCTCATGATGACAATCAAACATAAAAATGGCACCATAAAAATAAAGCGCAGCGAAGAGCTCCAAAGCCAGCTGCCTCCTGATAACTCCATCGCTCTGTTTAATATAAAGGTAACGGCGAAAAAGAGTGAAGCCAATATTCCGATAACGATAGCTTTCATGATATCCCTCATTCTGGCATTATTTTTTTATACTATACTATTCGGTATCATGCAGATCAATGGAATCATGAGAAAAACATCATGTTTGGCGAACCGCTATATGTGGAAGACAAAAAAGGGAGGTGAAATTGATGGAAAGAGAGACACAGACATACTTCTTTCCGGATGACGGCAGGATTCCGAATCACCCTGATTTTCCGCTCGTGGTGTATCAAAACGCGCTTAAGGACACCGGACTGGCAGAGCGGATCGTCACCCGGCATGGCTGGTCAAACAGCTGGTCAGGGAGTGTTTTTCCATACCATCATTATCACAGCAATACGCATGAAGTCCTGATTGCCCTTAGGAGAGAGGCTGTGATTCAGTTTGGGGGAGAAAAAGGGGCTGCCATCCCTTTCAAATCAGGCGACGCAGTCGTGATTCCAGCCGGAGTCGGACATAAAAAGCTCAGCTCAAGCCCCGATTTTACTGTCCTTGGCGCCTATCCCGGTGGCGTTCAGTACGATATGAAGACGGGGAAGCCGAATGAGCGGGAGGAAGCGGTCAAACAGATTAAGCAGGCGGCGTTGCCGGCGAATGATCCGATCACAGGAAAAAGAGAGCCTCTATTGGAAATATGGGTAAAGTGAAGGGGAGAAATTGCTGGATTGTCAATAACTAGTGCCGCAGAAACGATATGACATGAGCTCCATATAAATTAATTTCATAATCGAAGCAATTCACGTTCAAATTTTGTTCAAAAAGTGTTATCATATAGAAGGTAATCGAATTGGAGTTTTTTGTGTTTGCTATTTTCAGAGAGAGTAAAGGATTTTGACTTATTCAATTGTTTATTTTTAGATAAAAATAATACTGAATATGGCAAGATGAAAAACTGGGTAGTAAACATTTATTTTTGTAAATGATTGTGCATGAATTCACAATCCTTATTCTTATGCCTTAAAAGCGTGAGACAGGGAGAGGCACTACCCTTTCCAAAAAAATCAGCAAACTGCTTATAGTAAAGGAGAATTGGATATGCCAGAAACAATCGATCAAACAAATGCGTCTGTCAGCCAAAGCCAGCAAGATCTTATTGATCAGCTATTAAAGCCAGAAGTTCAAGAATCATTGACTGTTTTAGTTGACCAGCTTCCGAAGCTGACTGAGTTAGTGAATATTTTAACGAAGTCTTATGATTTCGCTCAGTCTGTAGCGACTGACGAAGTGTTAAAGAGCGACACAGTCGGTGCGATCACTGAAATTCTCGAGCCTGTAAAAGAAACAGCGAAAGAAGTAGCTGCGACTGCGATCGAAGCAAAAGACCGCGCGGAAGCAAGCAACGAAACAATTGGACTTTTCGGCCTTCTTCGCATGCTGAAAGATCCTCAAGCTCAAAAGCTGTTCCGTTTTGCTAACAGCTACCTTGAAGTCATGAACGAACGCGAAAACCAAAAATAATCTCAGATTCAAATTGATATAAAGGACGGAGGATATACGATGTCAAAACATATTGTCATTCTAGGCGCTGGTTATGGCGGAGTTCTTTCTGCTCTAACAGTTCGCAAACATTACACAAAAGAACAAGCACGCGTGACAGTGGTAAACAAATACCCAACTCACCAAATCATTACGGAATTACACCGCCTTGCTGCAGGCAACGTGTCTGAAAAAGCGGTTGCAATGCCATTAGAAAAACTTTTCAAAGGCAAAGACATTGATCTTAAAATTGCGGAAGTAAGCTCTTTCTCTGTTGATAAAAAAGAAGTTGCGCTTGCTGACGGTTCTACATTAACTTACGATGCGCTTGTTGTAGGTCTTGGTTCTGTAACGGCTTACTTCGGCATCCCAGGTCTTGAAGAAAACAGCATGGTATTGAAATCTGCTGCCGATGCGAACAAAGTCTTCCAACATGTTGAAGATCGTGTGCGCGAGTACTCTAAAACGAAAAACGAAGCAGATGCAACAATCCTTATCGGCGGAGGCGGCTTAACAGGTGTTGAGCTTGTTGGTGAGCTTGCTGACATCATGCCGAACCTTGCGAAAAAATACGGCGTAGACCATAAAGAAATCAAATTGAAACTTGTTGAAGCAGGTCCGAAGATCCTTCCTGTTCTTCCGGATGATCTTATCGAGCGTGCGACTGCAAGCCTTGAAAAACGCGGCGTTGAGTTCTTAACAGGTCTTCCTGTTACAAATGTAGAAGGAAACGTAATCGATCTGAAAGACGGATCTAAAGTTGTTGCCAACACATTTGTTTGGACTGGCGGCGTACAAGGTAACCCATTAGTCGGTGAATCAGGCCTAGAAGTGAACCGCGGACGCGCGACTGTAAATGACTTCCTGCAATCTACATCTCATGAAGATGTATTCGTTGCTGGAGACAGCGCAGTTTACTTCGGTCCAGACGGCCGTCCATACCCGCCAACTGCACAAATCGCATGGCAAATGGGTGAGCTGATCGGTTACAACCTATTCGCTTACCTAGAAGGCAAAACGCTTGAAACATTCAAGCCAGTAAACTCTGGTACACTTGCAAGCCTTGGACGCAAAGACGCGGTTGCCATCATTGGTGCTAATTCTACACCGCTTAAAGGTCTTCCTGCTTCCTTGATGAAAGAAGCAAGTAATGTACGATATTTGACACATATTAAAGGACTTTTCAGCCTGGCTTACTAATCCTTTTAATGAATCTGGCATTGCCAAAAGCATTCCTTTCCGAGTGCTTTCTGGCAATGTCTTTTTTTATGTTTATGACAGCGTTAACATTTCATTTTCAAAAAAGAGATTGATCCCAAAGGAATATAAAGGTAAAATAAAAACAAATCAAAATGTTAACGTTAACATTTTGAAATAGAATGAAAGACGGTGAGGACATGGAACCCTTCATGGGCAAAAACTTTTTATTGAAAAATGAAACCGCTGTCAGCCTCTATCACAATTATGCGAAAGACATGCCAATTATTGATTACCACTGCCACTTAAGTCCGAAAGAAATCTATGAAAATAAGACATTTCAAAACATCACGGAAGCCTGGCTGTATGGTGACCATTATAAATGGCGCATCATGAGAGCCAATGGAATTGAGGAGACATACATTACCGGAGATGCGCCTGATGAGGAGAAATTTATGGCTTGGGCGAAAACCGTGCCGATGGCGATTGGCAACCCGCTCTACAACTGGACTCACTTAGAATTGCAGCGTTTTTTTGGCATTTACGAGATTTTAAACGAGAAGTCCGGGTCGGCTATATGGAAACAGACAAATAAACTGCTCAAAGGGGAAGGCTTCGGGGCAAGGGATTTAATCGTGAAATCAAATGTAAAGGTCGTGTGCACCACAGATGACCCTGTTGATTCTCTTGAATACCATTTATTGTTAAAAGAAGACAAAGACTTTCCTGTCAGTGTGCTGCCTGGATTTCGGCCGGATAAAGGACTTGAGATCAATCGTGAAGGCTTTCCTGAGTGGGTGCAGGCGCTTGAAGATGCCGCTGCCATATCGATTACAACCTATGATGAGTTTTTAAAGGCGTTGGAAAAACGAGTGCGATTCTTCCACTCAGCCGGCGGCAGAGTTTCTGATCACGCGATAGATACAATGGTATTTGCCGAAACAACAAAAGAAGAAGCTGGACGGATTTTTTCTGACAGATTACAAGGAACAGAGGTTTCTTGTGAAGATGAGAAGAAATTTAAGACATATACGCTTCAGTTTCTTTGCGGTTTGTATGCGGAGCTCGATTGGGCGATGCAGTTTCATATCAACGCTTTAAGAAACACGAATACAAAAATGATGAAAAGGCTCGGACCTGATACAGGGTATGATTCAATGAACGATGAAGAAATTGCTAAGCCTTTATACAAGCTGCTGAACTCAGTTGAGATGAAGAACCAGCTGCCGAAAACGATTTTATATTCACTGAATCCAAATGATAACTATGTCATCGCCAGCATGATCAACAGTTTTCAGGACGGTATTACCCCGGGAAAAATACAATTCGGCACAGCCTGGTGGTTTAACGATACTAAAGACGGAATGCTCGACCAAATGAAAGCGTTATCAAATGTTGGCCTTTTCAGCCGTTTTATCGGCATGCTCACCGATTCCAGAAGCTTTCTTTCGTATACGCGCCACGAATATTTCAGGCGGATCGTCTGCAATTTGATTGGAGAATGGGTGGAAAACGGCGAAGTGCCGCGCGATATGGAGCTTCTGGGAAGCATCGTTCAGGGGATTTGCTATGACAATGCGAAACACTACTTTCAATTTCAAGAAGAGAAAGCAAACGTGTAACAAAGTGTCCGCTCAGTATCGCTGAGCGGATCACTATCCGAAAATTCTTAAGACACAGAGGTGGAACATGCGAACTGAACTGGCAAATAAGGTTGTGTCGGTCGAAACGGAAAAAAGGCTTTCATTGAAAGAGAAAATGTCCTATGGCTTTGGTGATTTTGGCAACGGTTTTATGTTTGATCTCGGCCAGATTTATTTATTGAAGTATTTCACTGATGTAGCGGGAATCCCCGCTGCGATGGCCGGCGGCATTTTTTTAGTCAGTAAGCTGTTTGCAGCGATAACAGATCCAATTGTCGGCTCATCAATCGATTATCGCAAAAACATCGGCAAACGGGGGAAATTCAGGCCTTATCTATTAATCGGCAGCATCGTGCTTGCGGTGCTTACTGTTCTTATTTTTCTGTCTCCCAATGTATCAACGACCGGAAAACTGATATATGCATATGCATCCTATATGATTTGGGGCATCGGCTATTCGTTTGTGAATATTCCGTACGGCTCATTAGGGGCAGCGATGACTCAAAATTCTGAGGACCGGACCTCCATTTCGACGTTCCGCCAAATCGGATCACTTGGCGCCTTGTTTATCACAAGTGTGGCCGTGATGCCGCTGCTCGTCAAGTTTGATAATCCGAAGGTCGGCTACCCGGTGGTCATGGGCTTGTTCGCCGCGCTCGGTGTGTTTTGGTTTTATATTTGCTACCGCAACTGCAAAGAGCGCATTATCATATCGGAAGCACCCAAAGAAAAATTAACACTCTCATCTGTCGTCAAAACATTTATTACAAATAAACCGCTGTTAACCCTTGTCCTGATGACGATTTTTTCAATTTCCGCATACAACATTAAATCCGCCATGCTCGTCTATTTCGCACAATATAACTTGGGCAATGTTGAATTAATGGCTTATATGAACTTCATCATTATTGGTTCTTCCTTTTTGGGCGTCGTATTCCTTCCAAAGCTCGTCAAGATGTTTGGAAAGAAACGAACGGCAATGATCGGCTTTGGCATCAGTGTGGCCGCGGATCTGATCAACTTTATGCTTCCATCTAACGTTTATGTGTTTACAATTCTCGCCAGTATCGCCTTTATCGGAATCAGTATCCCAAATGGCATCACGTGGGCTCTTGTCTCCGATATTATCGACTATGGCGAATGGAAATCCGGTGAACGGAAGGAAGCAACGACATATTCACTTTTCAATTTCTCAAGAAAGCTTGCTCAATCTTTGTCTGGCTTTCTCTCGGGGATCGGTTTGGGGATTATCGGCTATGTGCCGAATGCAGTCCAGACAGCACAGGCGCTGATTGGCATCAAAGCGCTGCTTCTTCTGTATCCGGCCATTGCTTTGGCATTAGCGATGTTCATTATCGGCTTTCTTTATAAACTCACAGACCAGCAGCATGCTCAGATCGTTCAGGATCTTCATCAAAAGAGCTGACAATATAATATAAAGAATATTTAAAATAATTTGTAAATAAAATGTGTTTGTAGGGGTTTCGCTTGGAGAGTGCCCAAAAAACTGAAAAGGAAGGAGGCACTTGCTTGAAAACGATAACAATTGCAGCTGAAGAAGCAAAGGAACTCGTTTGGCAAAAGCTGGACGGTGCCGGTTTGAATGAACGAGATGCTGAAAAAGTGGCAGATGTTCTCGTGCACGCTGATTTGCGCAATGTACATTCGCATGGCGTGCTGCACACAGAACACTATGTGAACAGGCTTTTAGCGGGAGGGATCAATCCTGGGGCACAGCCTGTTTTTAAAGAGACGGGGCCTGTGACCGGGGTGCTTGACGGAGACGATGGTTTCGGTCATGTGAATTGCGACATGGCGATGGACCATGCAATTGACATGGCGAAGAAAAAAGGAGTCGGCATGGTCACGGCCGTAAACAGCAGCCATTGCGGAGCGCTAAGCTATTTTGTGCAAAAAGCGGCTGACGAAAAGCTGATCGGAATGGCAATGACGCATACAGACAGTATCGTTGTCCCATTTGGGGGGAGGACTCCTATTTTAGGGACAAATCCGATTGCTTACGGAGTTCCGGCTAAGCATAAAAAACCGTTTATCCTAGATATGGCGACATCCAAAGTGGCTTTTGGGAAGATTCTGCAGGCCCGTGAAGAGGGCAAAGAAATTCCTGAAGGATGGGGAGTCGATGAAAACGGAGAAGCAGTAACTGATCCTGACAAGGTCGTCTCACTTTCAACATTCGGGGGCCCGAAAGGCTATGGACTATCGATTGTAGTGGATGTGTTTTCCGGATTGCTGGCGGGCGCGGCTTTTGGCCCTCATATTGCCAAAATGTACAACGGCCTTGATCAAAAAAGAAAGCTGGGGCATTACGTTTGCGCGATCAATCCATCCTTTTTTACTGACTGGGATACGTTTTTAGAGCAGATGGATGCCATGATTGATGAACTGCAGCAATCACCGCCGGCTGTTGGATTCGAAAGAGTGTATGTGCCCGGCGAGATCGAGCAGCTGCATGAAGAAAGAAATAAGAAAAACGGAATTTCTATCGCCCGGAGCGTGTATGAATTCTTAAAAAGCAGGTGAGTAAAATGAAAGCGGTTCAAGTGCGAAAAGCGTATGATCTGGTGACAGCGGAGGTGAAGAAGCCAGTTCTTTCAAAGGATGATGAAGTGCTCGTGAAAGTCAAGCGAGTCGGCATTTGCGGTTCAGACATGCACATTTATCATGGAACGAATCCGCTCGCTACCCTCCCGAGAGTCATCGGACACGAGGTAACGGGACAAGTGGAGGCAGTTGGTGCGAATGTACAGAGCCTAAAACCCGGTGATCATGTGGTGATTGAGCCGATTTCTTATTGCGGATCGTGCTATGCCTGCCGCAAAGGGCGGCCGAATGTTTGCGCCAAGCTTTCTGTATTTGGCGTACATGAGGACGGAGGCATGCGGGAATATATTGTGCTTCCGGAAAGACAGCTTCACGCGGTCTCAAAGGACTTGCCTTGGGAGGAAGCAGTCATGGCCGAGCCTTATACGATAGGCGCCCAGGCAGTGTGGAGAGGCCAGGTGGAAAAAGGTGATACCGTCCTGATCCAGGGAGCGGGGCCCATCGGGATCTGTGTGTTAAAAATGGCAAAACTGGCGGGCGCTGCTGTCATGATGACTGACTTGAACAACGAGCGGCTGGCATTTGCGAAAGAAAACGGCGCCGATGCTGTTGTAAATGTCCAAGCAGAACATGTTGCCGAGCGGGTCCTTGAATGGACTGGGAATGAAGGAGCAAACGTGGTCATTGATGCTGTTTGCCTGCCGGAGACTTTTGCACTTTCAATTGAGGCTGTGTCACCGGCGGGACATGTGGTTGTGCTTGGATTTGATGAAAGAGCGGCTCAGATTTCTCAGCTGCCAATTACAAAAAAAGAAGTCACGATAACCGGATCCCGATTGCAGACCAATCAGTTTCCAAAAGTGGTAGAGCTTTTGAATGGAGGCCGGTTAATGCATAACGGGCTGGTGACCCATACATTTTCAGTTGATGACGTTCATCATGCATTTCAGTTTATTAAGGAGCATCCAGATCAGGTGCGGAAAGCCGTCATCACGTTTGATTAAATGACTGAATCCGGAGGTGCGAGCATGAATATGACATTCCGATGGTATGGACGAGGCAACGATACAGTCACACTTGAATACGTGAAGCAAATTCCCGGTGTCAAAGGCATCGTTTGGGCTCTCCATCAAAAGCCCGTCGGCGACGTGTGGGAAAAAGAAGAAATCAGAGCCGAAACTGAATATATTCAATCCTATGGTTTTCATGCTGAAGTTGTAGAAAGCGTGAATGTTCACGAAGCGATTAAACTTGGGAACGAAGAACGCGGCCGGTATATTGAAAACTACAAGCAAACGATCCGCAACCTTGCCGGATTTGGCGTGAAAGTGATCTGCTATAATTTTATGCCGGTTTTTGATTGGACACGCACGGACATGTTCCGGCCGCTAGAAGATGGATCGACCGCTCTGTTTTTTGAAAAGGCCAAGGTGGAAAGCCTTGATCCTCAAGAGCTGATTCGGACGGTGGAGGAAGCATCCGACATGACACTGCCGGGGTGGGAGCCCGAAAAATTGGCTCGGATCAAAGAGCTTTTTGCTGCCTACAGAACGGTCGATGAAGAAAAGCTATGGGACAATTTATCATTCTTTTTGCAGGAAATTCTTCCTGTTGCTGAGGCCTATGGTGTTCAAATGGCCATTCATCCGGATGACCCGCCGTGGCCGATTTTCGGACTGCCGCGCATTATCACAGGAGAGGCAAGCTATAAGAAACTGCGGGCGATATCAGATTCACCGTCTAATTGTATCACCCTTTGTACAGGTTCAATGGGAGCCAATCCCGCTAACGACATGGTGGAGATCGCTAAAACGTATGCCGGCATCGCTCCATTTTCACATATTCGCAATGTGAAAATTTATGAGAATGGCGATTTTATTGAAACATCTCATTTAACAAAGGATGGTTCGATCAACATTCAAGGCGTGATGGAAGAACTGCATAAGCAGGATTACGAAGGATATGTCAGACCGGATCATGGGCGCCATCTTTGGGGCGAGCAATGCCGCCCGGGATATGGCTTATACGATCGGGCACTTGGCATCATGTATTTGAACGGGCTGTGGGACGCTTATGAAGCAATGGCAAAAAAAGAGGTGGGCATATGATCCCGCTGCATGAGAACCTGGCTGGTAAAACGGCTGTCATCACTGGCGGCAGCGGCGTGCTTTGCTCTGCGATGGCCCGGGAGCTAGCCCGTCATGGCATGAAGGTGGCGATTTTGAATCGGACGGCTGAAAAAGGCCAAGCGGTCGTGAAGGAGATAACGGCGGCTGGCGGCACAGCGTGCGCTGTTGCTGCGGATGTGCTGGACAGGATGTCACTGGAGCGGGCAAAGGAAGACATCCTTGGCCAATTTGGCGCTGTTGATCTGTTAATTAACGGGGCTGGCGGCAATCATCCTGACGCGATAACCGATGTGGAGACATATGAAGAAGCGGGAGAAGGCCAATCCTTTTTTGATATGGATGAGAGGGGCTTTCTAACTGTATTCTCCACCAACTTCACCGGTGCGTTTCTGGCCTCGCAAGTGTTTGGTAAAGAACTGCTGAAGGCGGATTCACCCGCGATCATCAACCTTTCTTCCATGAGTGCTTATTCACCTATGACGAAGGTTCCGGCATACAGTGCTGCGAAAGCATCCATCAATAATTTTACGATGTGGATGGCTGTTCATTTTGCCGAAACCGGGCTGCGGGTCAATGCGATTGCCCCAGGCTTCTTTCTGACAAAACAAAATCATGATCTGCTGATCAACCAAGACGGAACGTTCACCAGCCGATCTCACAAAATTATTGCGGGAACACCGATGAAGCGCTTCGGAAAACCGGAGGATTTGCTCGGTACGCTCCTTTGGCTGGCGGATGAATCCTATTCCGGTTTTGTCACTGGGATCACCGTTCCTGTCGATGGAGGATTTATGGCTTATTCAGGTGTGTAACGAAAGCGGTGCAACAGAAACTGAACCAACATAGGGGTGAGGTTGAGATGTTTTCAAAAGATAAGCTTCCCGTTATCCTTTTTTTGTTCCTGGCAGGGGTGATTAATTACCTGGATCGCTCGGCGCTTTCCATTGCAGCTCCTTTTATTCAGGATGATCTCACATTGTCTGCCACACAAATGGGCTTGATTTTCAGCAGTTTTTCGATAGGTTATGCCATTTTTAATTTTCTTGGGGGCGTGGCATCCGACCGCTATGGGGCAAAGCTGACCTTGTTTGTCGCGATGGTTGTTTGGTCGCTGTTTAGCGGAGCAGTCGCCCTCGCTTTTGGCTTTGTCAGCCTGCTGATTATACGCATTCTCTTCGGAATGGGAGAAGGCCCGCTTTCGGCGACCATCAACAAGATGGTGAACAACTGGTTCCCGCCGACCCAGCGGGCGTCCGTTATCGGTGTAACCAACAGCGGCACGCCCCTCGGGGGAGCCATTTCCGGCCCGATAGTCGGCATGATCGCAGTGGCGTTCAGCTGGAAGGTATCCTTCGTTCTCATTATGATTATTGGATTGATATGGGCAGTGCTCTGGTTCAAGTTTGTCAAAGAAAAGCCGCAAGAGACGATCAAGGAAGCACCGGCAATAAAAGCAGAAACGTCTCCCGGAGAAAAAATTCCGCTCACCTTTTACCTGAAGCAAAAAACAGTCCTGTTCACGGCGTTCGCTTTTTTCGCTTACAACTACATCCTCTTCTTCTTTTTGACATGGTTTCCGAGCTATCTTGTCGACGAGCGGGGATTAAGTGTTGAATCGATGAGTGTCATCACGGTCATACCGTGGATTTTAGGATTTATCGGGCTGGCTGCGGGGGGATTTGTTTCTGACTATGTGTACAAAAAAACGGCCCGAAAAGGTGTGCTGTTCTCGCGCAAGGTTGTGCTTGTCACGTGTTTGTTTTCATCAGCTGTCCTGATTGGTTTTGCCGGGCTTGTGGCAACGACTGCGGGGGCTGTCACTCTTGTCGCTCTGTCAGTGTTCTTTCTTTATTTGACCGGTGCTATCTATTGGGCTGTCATTCAAGATGTGGTTGATCAAAACAATGTCGGTTCTGTTGGCGGCTTCATGCATTTCCTCGCCAACACGGCAGGAATTATCGGCCCGGCTTTAACCGGATTTATTGTTGACCAAACAGGCACGTTTTCTGGAGCATTTTTGCTTGCCGGTGGGCTGGCTGTCTTCGCTTCACTTGCTGTGATTCGTTTTGTCCGTCCAATCATTGGTAAGCCAGCGGGAACAGAAGCTGAGAATCCTGTGTCTTATTAATCTGGAAATATAGTGGGAGAGGCGGTATGTTTGATGATACAATATACAGTAAATAATCGCAGCCGGTATGATAAGGAAGGGAATTAGATGGTAACCATAAAAGATATCGCAAAACTCGCAAACGTATCCCACACTACTGTTTCCAGAGCACTCAACAACAGCCCTTACATCAAAGAACATACGAAGAAAAAAATATTAGAGCTAGCAGAGCAGCTCAACTATACACCAAATGTAAATGCGAAAAGTCTGGCGATGCAAAAGTCGCATACGATCGGGCTATTCTTTACAAGCATTACAAACGGAACCTCACACAGCTTCTTTGCAGACACTATCAAAGGCGTCAATCAAGCCATAAGTGAGGATTACAATCTGTATGTGCGCGGCATTGATGATCTGAAAAACTATGACTCCGTTACACCGATGAGATATGACGGCATCATTTTAATGAGCCAAAGTGACATTGATAATTCTTTTATTTACCATATTCGCGAAAAAAACATTCCGCTTGTCGTGCTGAATCGTGATATTGATGATCGTACCATCACGAATATTTTGTCCAATGACAAGGAAGGCTCTCAAGAAGCTGTAGAATACTTCATTCAGTCCGGACATCAAGACATCGCCATCATCGAGGGGATCGAAGGCTTTAAATCCTCCCAGCAGCGAAAGGAAGGGTACTTATCCGCACTGATTCAACATCATATTCCGATCAAGCATGAATACAGTGTCAAAGGACAGTACGATATGGAAAGCGGCTTTCAAGCGATGGAGCGGCTGCTGGCACTGCCGAATCCTCCAACCGCTGTTTTTTGTTCGAATGATGACATGGCAATCGGAGCGATGAATGCGATATTCGCAAAGGGCCTGCGCGTTCCTGATGATATTTCGGTGATCGGGTTTGATGATATTGGGTTTTCACAGTACATCACGCCAAGGCTTTCAACAGTAAAGCGCCCAGTGGAGAAAATAAGCGTGCTCGGTGCGCAAAAACTCTTGTCGCTGATCAGCGAGCCCGAAACAAAAGCAGAAAAAATCTTGGAAAACACAGAATTTATGGTGCGTGATTCAGTCAGACGATTGACGACGTGATGTCCCGTTTTTCAGCGGGCATTCTTTATACAGAAAAATGTTAACGTGTGCATAAAGTGAGAGGGAGGCAATAAGGGTGCAGAAGCTGAATAAAAATGTGTACGATCACTATACTCAGTATCCAGAAAAAATTCTCCAATTCGGAGAAGGAAACTTTCTTCGGGGATTTATCGATTGGCAGATTGATCAATTGAATCAACACACTGATTTTAATGGGAGCGTGGCAGTTGTCCAGCCAAGAGGCTCAGAAAAAATCAAACGATTAAATGAGCAAGATGGATTATATACACTTTTTTTACAAGGAATGAAAGACGGAGAAGCGGTAAACGAGCATATGATTATCAACTCAATCAGCCGGGGAATTGACCTGTTTTCTGATTATGAAGCATACAAAGAATTGGCATCAAGCGAAAGGCTTCGGTTTATTATCTCCAACACCACTGAGGCTGGGATTGTATGTGATGAAAAAGATCGTTTAGAGGATAGGCCGCAAAAAACATTCCCTGGGAAATTAACTGCATTTCTTTACTTTCGCTATCAGGCTTTTAAAGGAGATCAGACAAAAGGGTGTGTCCTGATCCCATGTGAACTGATCGAGAATAACGGTGAAAAGCTGAGGGAAACGGTTCTTCATTATGCACATCTGTGGAAGCTGGAGGAAGGATTTACACAGTGGATTCATGAGGCCAATACATTTTGTAATAGTTTAGTAGACCGGATTGTTCCGGGTTTTCCCGTCGACAGCATTGATGAGATCACGGCAGATCTTGGCTATCAGGATGATTTGATAGTTGTGGGAGAGCAATATTATTTGTGGGTTATCGAGGGGCCTGATTGGATTGGAAAAGAACTTCCCTTTGCGGCTGCAGGGCTGCATACAAAGATCGTCAGCGACCTCACCCCATACCGGACTAAAAAAGTAAGAATTTTAAATGGCGCTCATACAGCAATGACGCCAGTGGCTTTATTATACGGCTTGAAGACTGTTAGGGATGCAGTCGAGCATCCGGAAGTGGGGCGATTTATAAGAGAGCTGATTGATGACGAAATTCTTCCTGTTTTAAAAATGGAAGGTCTTTCTCAGTATGCTGACGATGTGCTGAACCGTTTTAAAAACCCGTATATTAAGCATTACCTGGAAAGCATTGCATTGAACGCCATTTCCAAATTCAAAACGAGAAACCTGCCGACTCTTAAGGAATATGCTGAACAAAAGGGACAGCTTCCTGAACGCTTGGTGTTTTCTTTCAGCGCTCTTCTGTATTTTTATCATGATAACGAGACATTGCAGGATGATCCGGCAGTT
This sequence comes from Bacillus sp. PS237, assembly GCF_037963345.1. Taxonomy (NCBI): domain Bacteria; kingdom Bacillati; phylum Bacillota; class Bacilli; order Caryophanales; family Bacillaceae; genus Bacillus; species Bacillus sp. PS237. The sequence continues at coordinate 1,292,288 of NZ_CP150156.1, forward strand.
CTTCAATTTTTCAAAGAGGTTTGGTGTCAGGAGGATGGCGACATGCTTCGGATTGCATCAAGAGTGTTAGGCGAACAGCGGCTGTGGGGGGCAGATCTCAATGAGATACCGAAGCTGACTGATAGAGTCGCTGTTTACTTGAATCATATTCATGAGCTGGGCATGCAGAGGGCTCTTGAACAATACTGCATACAAGGGGGAGAGGTACGTTGAAGTCGTTTATAAAGATTCATAAGCAAGATAATGTCCTTCTTGCTCTGCGGGATATTCAAAAGGGAGAGAGGCTGCATGCTTACGGCGTGTCGATTGAAGTAAAGGATGATATAAAAAGAGGCCATAAGATTGCATTGCAGTCTATCAAAGAAAACGACAGCATCGTCAAGTACGGGTTTCCAATCGGTCATGCATCACAAGATATCTCGATCGGAGAGCATATTCATGTCCATAATACGAAAACAAACCTGTCTGATATCCAATTATACAGCTATACACCGAGATTTGATGAAAATCCGTATTCTAATGAGAACCGGACGTTTAAAGGTTTTAGAAGAGAAAACGGAGATGCGGGTGTACGGAATGAATTGTGGATTGTCCCAACTGTCGGCTGTGTCAATGGAATAGCAGAAAAAATGCTGCAGCGTTTTGTCAGAGAAACAGGGGATATCGCTCCATTTGATAACGTACTGGTGTTAAAGCATCAATACGGATGCTCGCAGCTTGGCGACGATCATGAAAATACGAAGCAGATCCTGCTGAATGCCATTCGCCATCCAAATGCCGGCGGCGTCTTGGTGTTAGGGCTTGGCTGTGAAAACAATGAGCTGGCAAGAATGAAGGAAGCACTGCAAGATGTGAACTTGAAGCGGGTGAAGTTTCTGGAATCCCAGTCGGTGACCGACGAAATGGAGGCAGGCGTTGCTTTGCTGAAGGAAATTCATGAAGCGGCCAAAGGAGATAAGAGAGAAGACATTCCGCTGTCTGAACTGAAGATCGGGCTGAAATGCGGAGGTTCGGACGGTTTTTCCGGCATAACCGCAAACCCGCTGCTTGGACGTTTTTCAGATTATCTCATTGCACAGGGAGGGAGTACTGTGCTGACGGAAGTACCGGAAATGTTCGGCGCAGAAACCATCCTGATGCAGCGGGCTGCCAATGAAGAAGTGTTTCATAAGATAGTCGATTTAATCAATGATTTCAAACAATACTTTATTAAACATGATCAGCCGGTGTACGAAAATCCTTCACCGGGCAACAAAGCGGGCGGCATTTCTACACTTGAGGATAAATCGCTGGGCTGTACGCAAAAAGCGGGGATTTCTCCTGTCACGGATGTCTTGAAATACGGTGAAGTACTCAAGACAAAAGGGCTGACTCTTTTGAGCGCACCGGGCAATGATTTGATCGCCTCCTCCGCATTGGCGGCTGCCGGCTGCCAAATTGTCCTCTTTACAACGGGAAGAGGCACGCCGTTTGGCACCTTTGTCCCGACGGTGAAAGTAGCGACAAACACCGAGCTGTATGAGGCGAAGCCGCATTGGATTGATTTTAACGCAGGCCTTTTAGCAGAGGATGATGTTCATGAGGAATATGTGCTGCGTGAGTTTATCCACTATATGATTGAGGTGGCAAGCGGCCAGCTTGTGAACCATGAAAAAAATGATTTCAAAGAACTCGCCATTTTTAAATCGGGTGTGACGTTATAATAAGAAAAGGCTATCCTTCAAGCGGATAGCCTTCTTCATTAAATCAATTTTAAACCGCTGACTAAAATAATGGAAGCCATAATAAATTGCAGTGGACGCGGGGAGAATCGAGGCGAAAGATGGCTCCCGATCAGTACGCCGGGAATTGAACCGAGGAGCAGATTAGCTGCCAGCATGTAATCCACGCTTCCGAAGCTTGCGTTCAAAATGCCTGCTGCCGTAACAAGAAGAAAAGCATGCGCGATATCGGTTCCGACAATCTGTGACGCTTTCATGTTAAATAAGTAAATCATGGCGATTGCAAATAATGAGCCGGACCCGATTGATGTTAATCCGACGATAAACCCAAACACAACACCAATAAGAATTGTCAGCGCCCTCTTATTTTCAAGCGGCATCAGCTGCCAGCGGTTGGGGCGAAGTTTTCTATCCAAAAACAAACGAACGATGATTGAAATGGCAACCAGCGTTAACACATATCCTAGAGCGTGCTTAATAATTTCTTCCTGATGCTGGTGAAAGGCGGGGAACAAATGCAATATGCCAATGGCTAGCGAAGCACTCGGAATACTGCCGATGGCTAAGTATTTTACCAATTTAAAGTTAATCGTTTTCTGCCGCCAATGGGAGGCAACGCCAAACAGCTTTGTGATCGAGTTATATACAAGATCCGTACCGACCGCGATGGAAGGATTAATTCCAAGCACAATTAAAAGGGGAGTTAATAAGGCCGCTCCACCCACTCCCGTCAATCCGACTAAGGCTCCGACAAACAAACCCATCAATATGATGCTTACACTCATGATAAAGGCCTCCTGAAAACCCGACTATTTTTATCAGATTATATATGATTAGGACGCGTTAATCAATTAAATTTTTTGAATTTTTGCACGTTAGTTGCTTGAAATTTTGGTATGCTCAATATCTCTATTCATTTGCCCTATAATGAGTGTCTGGACGAAATCGAGAAGTACTAAAGGCGCAAAAAAAAGATACCTCTTAACAGGTATCTTTTTTCTTGTTTACGCTACATGCGCTGCTGATAGAAAGGAAGCTCAGTGTGGCCCATTTCCCGCACATACACGAACAGGTTGCCTTTATGGTGAATTTCATGCTCCATTGCAAGCTGAAGCAGCGCGCGGCCTGTGACTTTTCTGCCGAAAGCGGATGTCAGATCAATTTCTCTGTCCAGCTGCTCTTCAGTCAGCTGTTCAAGGATAGCGACCGTTTTTTCTGTATATGTTTTTGCCAGAACATTGAGATCTGTTTCTGTTTCTTCCTGCTTGTTTTGAAATGGTGAGGCATTGCCTTCCTTAATGACATTTGCGAACAAGTGGAAAGACGTAAGAATGTGTTTGACCAGCTCTTCTGCTGACATTGATGTTTCTGCCGGTTTGTAGCTGTAATGGTCTTTGCTGATTTTTTCGGCAAGCTCATTGGTCACGTTTCGATGGGATAAAAAATGGCTGACAATTTGATTGGATTGGCACATTATGATCTCCTCCATATGTAAAAATAAATGGTGCAATGAAATCCTATATCAACGGTTATGAATTCACAAGTAATATGCTGTGGGATGAAACAAAATGCTATGTCAATCGTATATATAACGTTCACAAAACATGAAATGGAGTATAAACATGACTAACATACCTTTCATTTATCAGTACGAAGAAAAAGAGAATGAAAGAGCTGCGGCGGGCTACGGCACTTTCGGTTACCTTATCACACGGATTGAAGAAACGCTTTATGATCAATACGGTGTATTCTATGAGCTCTATGCCAGTGATGATCCAAATACGGAATACTGGGAGCTTCTTGTAGAAGATGTCCGCAGCGGTTCATTGGAGCCTGAGCATGTGGCATATATATTTGAAAAGCTTGAAAAGAAAACCTTTGCTTACGATGAAGATGAGAAAGAACCGGATTATACCGTCCATAAGTCTATAAGAAACAGTGTATACGCGTATCCTGAAAAGGGAGTTGCTTTTGCCAGAATTCCATATTTTCAAGATGGGAGCATTATGAGTTTTGATTGTCTGTTTGCGGTTAACGATGAAAAGATGCGTGCATTTCTGGAGGGAGTCAGACCGCGTCTTTGGGAAAAAAGCAAGCGGAAAGTGACCGTGTTTACGGATGGAGATGGAGGGACTTCAAGAGAGCAGGAAGCCATTGTCAGAGAGGTTCAGCGGAGTCAAGTCATCATGAATCCGCTATTGAAAAAAGAGATATACAGATCAATTGATCAGTTTTTTCATAGTGATAAATCGTTTTATCAAACATATGACATCCCTTACAAGCGCGGCATTCTGTTATATGGACCTCCTGGAAACGGAAAGACGACGTTAGTGAAGTCGATCGCAGGCAGTATCGATGCACCTGTTGCTTATTGGCAAATTACTGAATTTACGTCGAGCGAGACAATAGAAGAAGTCTTTCAGGCAGCGAGACGCCTCGCTCCTGCAGTTCTGGTCATCGAGGATATAGATTCGATGCCGGAAGATGTGCGGTCCTTTTTTCTCAATACGCTGGACGGCGCGACATCAAAAGAGGGGCTATTTCTCATCGGTACGACAAACTATCCCGAAGAGATCGATCCAGGTTTGATGAATCGTGCAGGACGATTTGACCGTGCCTATGAAATCGGGCTTCCGGATGAAGAGCTGCGGCTGGAATATATGAAAATGAGAGGCTTTGGCATCTTTTTGAGTGAAGGAGAAATAAAAAACGCCGCAAAACTTACAGAAGGCTTTTCCTTTGCACAGCTGGGAGAATTATATGTATCTTCAGCCCTTCAATGGCACCAAGAAGGGAATCACCATATTGAAACCATGGTGAAAGACATGACAGGAGAGCAAAGAAAAAGCCAGCGGGGAAGCTGGATGGAAAGAAACAAAGTCGGTTTTCACTAAAAGAAAGCACGGGTGTTTGAAAAACCCGTGCTTTTTTGTTGCGGTTAGCCGAAATTCGACAATTGCGGTTATTTTGCGTTCTTCTTTTTCTTGTAAATATGATAAAATATGACATATCTCGGGTAATTCAAAAGGGGGGATTAATTGAGGATGAAGCAGACGATTCCGTCCTCTTATGTCGGGCTTAAAATTAATGAATGGTATACTCATATCCGGCAGTTCCACGTCGCTGAAGCCGAACGGGTCAAGCTCGAAGTAGAAAGAGAAATTGAGGATATGGAAGAAGACCAAGATTTGCTGCTGTATTATTCTTTAATGGAGTTCAGGCACCGTGTCATGCTGGATTACATTAAGCCTTTTGGAGAGGACACGTCGCAGCTAGAGTTTTCAGAATTGTTAGAAGACATCGAAGGGAATCAGTACAAGCTGACAGGGCTTCTCGAATATTACTTTAATTTTTTTCGAGGAATGTATGAATTTAAGCAGAAGATGTTTGTCAGTGCCATGATGTATTATAAACGGGCAGAAAAGAATCTTGCCCTCGTCTCGGATGATATTGAGAAAGCAGAGTTTGCTTTTAAAATGGCTGAGATTTTTTACAATTTAAAACAAACCTATGTTTCGATGAGCTACGCCGTTCAGGCATTAGAAACATACCAAATGTATGAAACGTACACCGTCCGCAGAATCCAATGTGAATTCGTTATTGCAGGTAATTATGATGATATGCAGTATCCAGAAAGAGCATTGCCCCACTTAGAACTGGCTTTAGATCTTGCAAAGAAAGAAGGCAATCCCCGCCTGATCAGTTCTGCCCTATATAATCTCGGAAACTGCTATGAGAAAATGGGTGAACTGCAAAAGGCAGCCGAATACTTTGGGAAATCTGTTTCTATTTGCAAGTCGGAAAAGTTCGATAATCTTCCGCATTCTATCTACTCTTTAACACAAGTTCTGTATAAACAAAAAAATGACGCCGAAGCGCAAAAAAAGTATCGTGAAGGATTGGAAATCGCCCGTCAATACAGTGATGAATTATTTGTGGAGCTTTTTCAATTTTTACATGCGTTATACGGAAAAAACATTGACACAGAATCAGTCTCACACACCTTTCAATTTCTTGAAGAACATATGCTGTATCCTTATATTGAAGAGCTGGCGCATGATGCTGCCCAATTCTATATAGAAAACGGACAGCCCGAAAAAGCACTTTCATTTTATGAGAAAATGGTGCACGCACAAAAACAAATCCAGAGAGGAGATTGTTTATATGAAATCTAAATGGATGTCAGGTTTGTTGCTCGTTGCGGTCGGGTTCAGCTTTACTCAGGTGATGGTTCATGCAGGTGAAACAGCAAACACAGAAGGGAAAACATTTCATATTGCGGCACGCAATCAAACATGATGCATAAAAAAAGACCCTTAGGGGTCTTTTTTATTTCTTCAGCTTCCATTCTTTTATCGTCAGCTCAGAAGATCCACTTGCCACCAGCGGATCCGCATGGCCGATTTCCGCTGCCTCTTCCAGTGAATCTGCTTCGATGACATACGCTCCGCCTGTGGCGTCGCTGAATGGCCCAAACATTTTTAAACGTTTTTCTGCCTGTAAACGATCCAGAAATTCATAGTGCCCAGCCACATGCTCCTGATTAAATTTCTCCGTTCTCATTGTCAGCATTAAATATGTATACATATTCAGACCCTCCGTGAACTTCAGTTTAACACATTTATCCATATTACGGTGATAGATGATATGAGCTTTTCGTCCTACGAATGCCACCTATTTATGAAAAAAGAAAAGGAGAGATGATAGGTGAGCATTCCAGTAAAGAAAAATTTGGTTTCTGAGGCGAAATACGCGTTGAAGTGTCCTAATGCAATGTCCGCTGAATACATTACCATTCACAACACGGCAAACGATGCATCAGCGGCCAATGAAATCAGCTATATGATCGGGAACACAAGCTCGACAAGCTTTCATTTTGCGGTCGATGATCAAGAGGTGATTCAAGGTCTGCCGCTTAACCGAAACGCTTGGCACACTGGTGACGGCACAAACGGTCCGGGAAACCGCAAATCAATCGGTGTTGAGATTTGCTACAGCAAATCGGGAGGCCCGAAGTATGAGGCAGCTGAAGCCTTGGCGATTTCATTTGTTGCACAGCTGTTGAAGGAGCGCGGCTGGGGCATCGATCGGGTGAGAAAGCATCAGGACTGGAGCGGAAAGTATTGCCCGCACCGCATTTTATCAGAGGGGCGCTGGGATCAAGTGAAGGCGGCGATTGAAAAGGAATTAAACGGGGGCGTATCAGCGAAAAAAGCTGCAGTCTCTTCTTCGGCGTCTGAATATCATGTAAAAAAAGGTGACACACTGTCAGGGATTGCCGCATCACACGGGGCCAGTGTGAAAACGCTGCAAAGCATAAATCATATCACTGACCCGAACCACATCAAAATCGGACAGGTGATCAAACTGCCTCAGACGGCATCTGCTTCTAAAAGCCATGCCGCATCCTCATATCCGCTCCCATCCGGCGTGATCAAAGTGACAAGCCCGCTGACGCAAGGGACAAAAGTAAAGCAGGTGCAGACTGCTTTAGCCGCTCTTTATTTTTATCCTGATAAAGGAGCGAAAAATCACGGCGTTGACGGCGTTTATGGCCCGAAAACAGCTAATGCAGTGAAACGTTTTCAGTCTGTCAGCGGTTTAACGGCTGATGGGATTTACGGTCCGAAAACGAAAGCGAAGATGGAGGAAAAGCTGTAAATGAAAAGACGGAAGCTGTGAAGCTTCCGTCTTTTCGCCTTACATACAAACTGCGGCAAGCACCTTTTGAATATCATAAATGCTTTCATCTTTTTTAAACTGCTTTGAGACAGCGGGAAGTTCCGCGCCGGAGATCCAAATTTTCAGCTCTGAATCAAGGTCAAAGCGGCCGGCAGTTTCCACGCTGAATCTGGAAATGCTTTTGTACGGAATCGATTGAAATTCCGTTTTCTTGCCTGTAATTCCCTGTTTATCTACAAGGATAAGCCGCTTGTCAGTAAAGACAATCAAATCGCGAACCAGCTTAAACGCGGCTTCAACCTTCTCACCCTCAAGTAAAATATGGGCAAGCTCTTCTTGCACAGCTGCCGTTGACAGTGTTGATGCATTGCCGAGTAATCCATCAATAAACCCCATCATATACCTCCTCTGCGTATTCTATCAAATCATACTATAAAAAAGGTTTTCATTCATAGATGAGTAGAGTAAACTGGTGCTGACTGGTAAAGGGGGGCGTTCAAGATGGAAGATATGTATGACAGCTTTGCGGCCCTTTCTGCTTCTGAGTCGGAGTACCGGATTATTTATGAGGAGAAAAACGGAAGTGAGCTTATCGTCCTCGGTCCTCACGGCGGCAGAATTGAGCCTGGCGTCAGTGAACTGGTGCGGGCATTTTCGGATCGATGTTCCATCTATTTGTTTGAGGGTCTAAAGCAGCGAAACAACCGTTCCTTGCATCTCACTAGCATTCGTTTTGATGAGCCGCTGGCTTTAGAAAAAGTGAATGACCACCATTACGCATTAGCGTTTCACGGGTATTATGATCCGAAAATCCCGCATACATTGGTCGGCGGGGCGGATCGTAAAAAAGCCAAGCTCATTTGTGAGCGTCTGAATGAAGCGGGTTTTAGCGCCGAGCTCACTAATGAGAAAGACCGCCTGGCAGGTGTACACCCAAACAATATTGTCAATCGGACGAAAAGAGAAATGGGACTGCAATTGGAGGTAAGCACGGCACAGCGAAATGCGCTATTCCGCAATTTTGGGTGCCGTGATAAAAGCTACATACAAAACGATTTGTTTGATCGATATGTGGAAGCCGTCAAGCTTGGCTTTTATACATAAAACTAGACGGGACCTGCACGGTTGGCCTATTCCTTCATACGCTGGGGTTGTGCGAAAGTGTGGGGAGGAATGATTCATGTTTTATCATATAAAAGAGCTTCAATATCAAGCAAAGCCAGCTCATCCCGATCCGGTTTATGCGAAAAAACTTCAAGAGGTGCTCGGCGGCCAATTCGGTGAAATTAGCGTCATGATGCAGTATTTGTTTCAAGGGTTTAACTGCAGGGCGGATGCTAAGTATAAAGATTTGTTATATGATGTGGGGACCGAAGAGATTGGGCACGTAGAAATGCTGGCAACGATGATTTCCAGGCTTCTGGACAATGCACCCGCGGATGTACAGGAGGATGCTTATAAAAGCAATCCCGCTATTGCAGCAGTCATGTCAGGGATGAACCCTCAGCACGCGATTGTGTCCGGATTGGGGGCGATGGCATCAGATAGTGAGGGCTATCCGTGGAATGCAAAATACATTATCTCAAGCGGAAACCTGCTGGCCGATTTTCGCGCTAACTTAAATGCGGAGGCCCAAGGACGCCTTCAGGTGACACGGCTTTATGCCATGACCGATGATCCAGGGGTAAGAGATATGCTGTCATTTTTGATTGCAAGGGATACCTATCATCAAAATATGTGGTACGCGGCCATTAAAGAGCTGGAGGAAAGAGAACGGGATATTGTCGTCCCGACGACGTTTCCGCGTGAGCTCGAAAAGCAGGAAGTCTCCTATGACCTGTTTAACTTTTCCAGGGGAGATGAAAGCTCACAAGGAAGATGGGCACATGGGGAAGCCTTTGACGGCCGGGGTGAATTCAGGTATATCCCGGCTCCGATTGCGTTCGCATCTGCGCCTCATCTTAAACCGGCGCCCATGTGGCTGCATAATACAGTTCCCCCAATGTCGAAATGTTAGGTTCTCTTCTGGGCTGAGGAATATATCCTCAGCCCGTATTTGATCAGATGTTTTTACCAATATGATATAACGCTTTTTCCTCAGCGACCTGCAAGTGCTGCTGATCGCCTTCCTCGTACGCATTTGGCCGCTTGTGAGATAATAAATAAGCGAGCCGCTTCTGAAATTGAATACCTGCTTTACGCCGTTCAAACATGTCAAGCCTTTTATCAGCAAATTCCTTTGTTACCCGGAATACCGCCGCAATTGTGGCGAGTGCCTGGCTTCTCCATTGCGGCAGTTCCATCTGCAACAGCATAAAGGTTGGCACACAGAAGTGGTACATAAATTGATTTGCCTGGAATTCCTGAAGCTCTCTGAAGAGCTTGTTCATCTGAAAATGATTGCCTGCATGCTTTAACACGTGGCACAGCTCATGGCCAAAATCCTCCCATTGCTCTTCCCGTGACTTTTTTTGGTTCAATACGATACTGTACATGCCGTCGTATTTCACCATCATGCTCCCCATATCCTCAAAATGCACCCAAATATCCAGATCCTTTGCGATTTTCAGCATGTCAATGTGATGAGGGGATGTGATGCCCAGCCGGCCGTATAAATTTTTAACGTATTCCTCCAGATGTGATAAGTAATCGCCCAATTGAATACTCCCTTTCGAACGTTTGTTCTGTTTTTAGCGAGAAAGAAAAGCCCGTATAGGACTGGAAGGTAGTGTAGAAATCTTTCCCTTTTCTTTAAAAAATAAACACTTTTTTCTTTATATCGGTCTACTTTTTATATGTTTTAGAGAACAGAGAACGATTTATTTATTTTTCGGTTTGCGGTTTTTCTCTTTTTCTTTTAAATAGTTGATAAATTCGATGGCCTGCTGTTTGCTTTCTGGGGAAAAATCCTGCATATCGCGGTATGCAAGCTGCAGGTCCGGATCTGAGAACATATCGTCATCGGATTTTTTGTCTTTCCCCGTTAATAAGTAATCAGTCGTTACTTGAAAGTAATCAGCCAGCTTTTGGAGTGTGTCGTAATCGGGTTCGCTTCGCCCGTTTTCATAGTGGGAATATCGTGCCCGTGACACACCGATGTGTGATGCGATTTCTTCCTGTGTCCTTTTCCCTCTGAGACTCTTCAATCTGCCGCCTATCATACTATGACCTCTCTTTTTTAAACTCCCTACGTTACTTATGATTATAGATACAAAATGTATCAAAATAAAGTTATGATAAAAAAAGTATCAAAAATAACTTGATGATACAGAATGTATCGTTTATACTTGGTAACATCCGATACAAAATGTATCAAAAAAGATCAGGAGAGTGATCACATGTATCCGATCCAAATCGTTTTTAGTGAAAATCCCATAGATCAGCGCCATCTCGGACAATCCGGCGGCACCATTTCGTTTACCGCATGCGGCCTTCCGGTGTTTCACTTTGAAACGCAGGAACAGTTTCAAGCATACATGATGTTAAAAGGAGAAGCGGCGTACAATGAAAAACGATAAAAGCTATCCTTTTCCGACGTATTCAGGGTTGTTGAATTCAGAACATTATGACAAAATTGGCCCGGCGTTATGGCTGTTTCTCTGGTTTATCAGCTCAACAACAAAAGAAATCGAAAAAGACGGCGTAAGCTGGGGCATCGTACTCGGCCATAAGCCGTTAAAAGCGAGAGAAATGGCGGCAGTCTTCGGCGTAAGTGAAAAAACCGTCAGAAGATGGCTGGAGCTTCTCGAAAACCATGATTACATAAAGGCCGTCCGTGCGCCATACGGACTGATGATTTCGGTCAAGCATTCAAAAAAATTCAGCTTCAGATCGGACAATACTGTACACGGGAGTCTAAAAGAACGGCCATTTTCGCCGCAGACACCGGACACAAACGACCGTACAGATATAGATAAAACAAACAAATATACTGCTGCTGATGATGCAGTGGATCACATTGCGAAGCGGTTTACACAATTACGGTCGGCTCAAGAAGGACGCACCGTGTATCCTTCCTCAAGAGATTATCAAGCCATCGCCCGCATTGTTGCCATCGGCGTTCCTGTCACGCAAACAATCAAATGGCTTGAAGAATGCTTTCAGGCTTTTGAAAACCGGCGGACCGCCGCTTCTGAAACAATCAAGGCTTTTCGCTACTGCTCGAAATTCATTGAAGATCGATTTTTCGCGCAGCAAGCCAAAAAGAATGCCGCAATTCAGCATGAGAGGATGAAAAAACATGACAAAACGAACAATCGAACAGATTTTGGACGAGCTGAGAAGAGGGAGACGTCCATTACTGGCGGACAAACCGGCCGAATCAGACGCAAGCAGGTATGATTGCCTGCGCTGCAAGGATCAGGGAGGTTATCTCGTCAGGCAGAATGGCCTGGAAGTCTGGACGATGTGCAGCTGCATGGCAGAACGAAAAGTGAAGCGGCTGCTGGGTGCAAGTGAGATTACCCACGCTTTCAGACAGCTCGGCTTCAAGGAATTCCGCACGGAGGGAAAGCCGCAGGCCATAAAAGACGCATTTGAGTGTACAAAAGAGTATGTTGCCGATTATGAACAAATCAAGGATTGCCGAAAAAACAGCATTGCCCTTTTAGGACAGCCCGGATCAGGGAAAACACACCTTTTGACCGCCGCAGCCAACGAATTAATGAGAACATGCTATGTGCCTGTCATTTATTTTCCGTTCGTGGAAGGCTTTACTGATCTGAAAAATGATTTTGCCCTATTAGAAGCGAAGCTGAACCGGATGAAGCAGGCGGATGTGCTGTTCATTGATGATCTGTTTAAACCGGTTAACGGCAAACCCCGCGCTACAGATTGGCAATTAGAGCAAATGTATTCGGTACTCAACTATCGCTACTTAAATCATAAACCGATTTTGCTTTCGAGCGAGCTGACAATTGAAGGACTTGTACGGGTCGATGAAGCGCTCGGCACGAGAATCTATGAGATGTGCAGTGACTATTTAGTGATTATCAAAGGAGCAGCCTACGAGCTTAACCATAGATTGGAGGGCGTCAGATAATGTGTAAGCTTTGTCAAACAAAGAAAGTCATTGTGGAACATACCGGTATTGGAGTTGTTTTTCATCCATGTCCGAACTGCCGGTCCGGCACTGACTTAACGCCTGTCATTCAAAAGCTGGAGCAAATGCTGACAGCGGGAAAAGCGAGGCTGAATATCTATGATTAAACAGCTGACTGCTCTAATCGCTTTGCTGTTTCGGGCAAAGCGAACAGAAAAAAACATTGAACAATGGTATAAGGACGACGGGAAGTGAAAGTGTTGGCAAAGACAAAACAGGCAGAGAAAAGCCCTGCGCCGTGGCGTGCTGTCCCGTGCGGGGATACGAAACCGATCTATATTTATTCAGCTTACAGTGAAGAAGAAAAAGAAAGATTTCCGTACTCAAACGGGCGGCTGATTGCAGCTGTATTTGACCTCAGCTCTTATTCGCAAAAAAGCAATGCCTCTTTGATGGCCGCTGCGCCTGAATTGCTGGAAGCGTCTAAAGCAGCACTTGATTTTCTGAAAGGGAATTCTATTCATTCAAAGGAGCGTATCATTCAGCTATTAGAAAAAGCTGAAGCAAGCGCTGCACCGAAAAGGGGAGGAAATAAAACATGATTCATCCGAAAAAACTGCTGCATATCGATTCCGTCACGCTTAAGAGCCAGCTGGAGGACGGGAAAATCCGTGTCATTATTGTGGACGGCATCAAGCAAGAAGCATGGATCACAGAAGCGCCAGAGCATGGAAAAACGCTCGTCGAAACAAGAAAGGGCGATCTTGCTCGTGTGGAATTTGAAATCGGCTACAAATTAAATTAAAGCGAAAACAGAATACGTCCAAGACGGAAAGCCTGCGGACACTGATCAACTGCACAGCATTTGTGCGTTGATTGGTGTCCGTTTTTTATTTGCCAAAAATGAGGAGGATCATAGAATGCAAGACTTACTATTTGAATATAAACGCACGCTCAAACAAACAAGAATACAATATAAACCGCTCGCTGAGGCAGATGAATCCGTGCTCTCAGCTGAAGAGCTGAAGGATAAAAAAATCATCAGAAATATGATTACTGATCTTGAATATGTAACAGAATGGCTTGAAAAAGGAAGGCAGCCCGGCATCAGACGGGCGATTGACCGGCGTGATGTTTACCAGCGGCTGATGATCAAGGACCCGAGAATCATCGAATCATTTTCCAGCGCTATGATGTTTGAGCCGGACGGACAGGTATCAGAAGAAGACAGAGATAGAATTCGAGAAGCATTAGCCCTGTTAACGGACAGAGAAAAGGAAATGTTTTTGCTGCATAAGGTAGAATGTTTTTCTTATGAACGGATCGCCGATCTTCTCGGCGTAAAAAAATCGACAGTGCAAACGACGATTAAACGGGCGAGTTTAAAGATGCAAAGACAGCAGGAAGAAATGAATCGATCACTTGCCTGAAAGCTTGTCATACGTTTGCCACCTATAAGTGAATAGAGCATGACACTAAGCGGCTGGCTGATCAGCCGCTTTTATGAATAAACAACCATGCTGGAGGTGGCGGTGATGCAGTAGCATGAAAACACAACAGCGCGAACAAGCATTAGCAATCTATCAACAACATCAAGGAAAGATCACAAATCGGGCGATTGCGGACACAATCGGTGTTTCCGCGAAAACAATCGGCATCTGGAAAAAACAAGACAAATGGAAAGAGGCGCTGTTTTCTGCGTCCAAAAACGAACAAAAACAGCGCCCTATAAACAACGATGAATTAAATGAACGCCAGCGGCTGTTTTGCCTGTATTACGTCAAAAGCTTCAATGCCACACAGTCAGCAATCAAAGCGGGCTATTCTCCGGACAGCGCTCATGTGACGGGCAGCCGACTCTTAAAAAACGAAAAGGTCGCTGCTGAAATTAGACGCATTAAAAAAGAAATGGTCAATGAAATGTTTATTGAAGCGATGGATGTGCTGCAGGTTTATATCAAGATCGCGTTTGCGGATATTACGGACTATGTGACCTTTGGAAAAAAAGAGGTCCAGGCTGTCGGGAAATCGGGTCCGCTGTTTGATGAAGATGATAATCCGATTATGAAGGAAATCAGCTTTGTCGATGTCAAAGACTCCGGGCTCGTTGATGGCACCATTGTAACGGAAGCAAAGCTTGGGAAAGAAGGCATTGCCATCAAGCTTGCAGATAAAATGAAGGCGCTTGAGAAGCTATCCTTATATTTTGATTTGTTTCCAGATCAATTTAAACAAAAAATTGAAAATGAGAAATTGAAGCTTGCCAAACAAAAAGCGGAGAAAACAGATGACAGCCAGGAGCCGATTGAAATTATGATCAAACGAAAAGAGCGCAAGTCATGATTGTAAAAGAAATCAACCCTCATTTCGAAGATTACGTGTTCAATTGGGAGCAGACGTACCAGTTTCTTGTCGGCGGCTACGGCTCATCCAAAAGCTATCATACCGCATTGAAAATCGTGCTAAAGCTGCTGAAGGAAAAACGGACGGCCCTTGTGATCCGGGAGGTGTTCGATACCCATCGGGATTCGACCTTCGCCTTGTTTCAAGAGGTGATCGAAGAGCTCGGTCTCACAAAGGCCGTGGCATCTCTTTCTTCCCCGCTGCAGCTGCGATTTCACAATGGCAGCCGGATCATGTTCAAAGGAATGGACAATCCGGCAAAATTAAAATCGGTTCATAACATTTCATTAATATGGATTGAAGAGTGCTCAGAGGTGAAGTATGAGGGGTTCAAGGAGTTAATCGGACGTCTTCGCCATCCTGAGCTAAAGCTTCATATGATCTGTACCACCAATCCCGTCGGCACCTCCAATTGGACGTATAGGCATTTTTTTCGGGATGAACGCAAGAAACGGTTTGTGCTGGATGACAGCGAACTTTACGAAAAGCGGACGATTGTAAAGGGAGATACGTATTACCATCATTCCACCGCTAACGACAATCTTTTTCTCCCGGAAAGCTATGTGAAACAGCTTGACGGACTCAAAGAGTATGATCCCGACCTGTACCGGATTGCCCGAAAAGGACGATTCGGCGTCAACGGGATCAGGGTGCTGCCGCAGTTCGAGGTACTCCCGCATGATCAAGTGAAAAAATGTATCGCAGCCATCAGCAAACCAATCTTTCGTACAGGTATGGATTTTGGATTCGAGGAATCCTATAATGCCGTCGTCCGGCTTGCTGTAGATCCTGAAAAAAAATACCTCTACATTTATTGGGAGTATTATCAAAATAAAATGACAGATGATAGGACGGCTGAGGAGCTGCGTGAGTTTATTGAGACACAGGAATTGATCAAAGCCGACTCGGCTGAGCCGAAAAGCATTCAATATTTCCGCCAGCAGGGCTTTCGGATGGTTGGAGCCAGAAAGTTTCCCGGCTCCAGGCTTCAATATACCAAAAAGGTAAAACGGTTCAAAAAAATCTTCTGTTCGGACCGCTGTGAAAATGTCATCTATGAGCTCGAGACACTTACGTATGCCAAAGATAAAAACGGAGCTCTGATTGAGGATGAATTCACGATTGACCCGCATACGCTTTCTGCCATTTGGTATGCGCTTGATGATTATGAGGTTGCTGATATGAAAGAGACAGCACACAAACGAATGCGGCCGAACCGAGAAAGGAGGAGGTCATAAATCATGCACAACCAAACAGTCAGAGCAACTGTATTTAAAGCCAATGCCGCGGCTCCTCAGACAAAGCAAATCTATGAAGATGACTTTTCTGAGCTGTACGGAGAGGACATTATTGCTCCGCCCTATAATATCATCGAGCTCAAAACCATTGCCGAATACTCGACCATTCTTCAGCAATGCATTGATGCGTACAGAGTGAATATTACAGGCTTTGGATTCGATGTTGAGTACACATTTGATGTCAACGCAAGTGATGTCGATCAGGCAAAAAAGAAAAGAGCGGAAAAAGACTGGGCCAGACTCGAAGCCTTTTATAAATGTCTTCACTTTGATGAATCAGCTGAAATGATTTTAGGCTATGCCATCGAAGACAGAGAAAAAACAGGCAACGGATTTATGGAAGTGCTTCGCGACGGGGCGGGAAAACCTGCCGGCATCGAATATTTAGATGTGAAATATATGCGTGTATGCGGAGCAGGCGAGCCTGTAGAGGTTTCATTTGTATATGAAGAAAACGGGAAAATGAAAAGGATCAAAAGGCAAAAACGCTTCCGAAAATATGTGCAGATGATCAATGGAAAGAAAGTATTTTTTAAAGAATACGGCGATCCGCGAAAAATGGATATTCGCACAGGTGAATATGTAAACACATTGGCAGAGAAGTATCAAGCAAATGAAGCCATTCACCTCAAAATCGGAAGCGGCGTATACGGTGTACCCCGCTGGATCGGCAATATTGTCAATTTATACGGGGCCCGAAAAGCAGAAGAGCTCAATTTTATGTATTTTAAGCAGGGGCGTCACGTCCCCGCTGCGATTACAGTGGAAAACGGGATGCTGTCTGAAGCTTCTTACCGGGAGCTGCAGGAATACATGAATGATCTTGAAGGCGTGGAGAACGCCCATAAATTTCTCCTGATCGAAGCGGAAGGAATCGCAAAAGAAAAGGATCTCCACGGAGGCGAGGATATTACGCCGGTTTCCGTGGAAATCAAATCTTTGGCTGAAATTCTCCAAAACGACGCCTTGTTTCTTGAATACGATGAAAAAAGCAGAAATAAGCTGCGTTCCGCGTTCCGTCTCCCCCCGCTGTATACAGGCGAGGCCCAGGAATACAACCGGGCGACAGCGGATACTGCTAGAAAAATTACGGAGGAGCAGGTTTTTCAGCCGGAGCGAAAAACTCTCGTGAATAAACTGAACACGCTGCTTTTGCCGGAGCTGAATATCCATGACGTCAGGCTGACATTAAAAGGACCGGACTTTCGTGATCCGCTTGAGATTGCGAAGGTGCTCGGTCCTTTTATTACAGCCGGAGCAGTCTCGCCGAATGATTTACGCGACCTTGCCGGACGGGTGCTTGGCAAAACACTTGAGGAGTGGCCGGAGGACATTTATAAACGGCCTGCAGGACAGGATGCGGAAAAGACAAACCTGGCTGCGCTCATGCAGGAGCTGAAAGAAAGCATCGAAGATATCAAAACGTCCTGAAGGGAGGTGAATCAAGCAGGTGGCGCGAGAATTAAGAAATGCCAAAATCAGCTTTGTCAGTTATGTGGACAAGGCGGCTAACCAGACAGAATTTTTCTTTACGAAGTCAGCCGAACCTCCGTCATTTGAAAAAAAGGTTCGGCTGTTTACAAAAAGTGAGCAGGATGAACAAAAGCTCGTGTACGGAATCGTGTATGAGCCTGATGTTCCTGATGCCCACGGCGATTTTATGACCGCCGAGGAAATTGAAAAAGCGGCGCACGGTTTTCTCGCGGAGGCACGGGAGATTGATATCAATCACAGCTTTGAGGGCGGAACCGGCGTCGTGGTCGAGTCCTATGTGGCGCCCGATGATTTTATGATCGGATCAAAGCGGATTACAAAGGGCTCATGGGTACTCGTGACAAGAGCGTCTGACGAGGTGTGGGAACAGATTAAGGCTGGAATTATCACCGGCTACAGCATGGCTGGCACTGCAGATGTGTATGAAGAAGAACCGGTCGAAAAAGCAGGGTTCTTTAGTGTATTCAAGCAAATGCTTGCTGACAAAACAGGGAAGGAGACTGAAGAAATGAGAAAAGAAGACATGAAAGAATCATTCGAGCATGCGCTTTACCCTCTGCTCAAACGGCTTGAGCGGATTGAAAAAAACACAGACACGGAGGAAAAGCCGGAGCAGACGGGTGATGACGAGCGTCTGAAAAAGCTCGTTGAAGACATGCTTGCCCCGCTGATCGAACGCATCGAGGCTTTGGAAAAAGCGCGAGGCGCGTCTAAGCAGACAGCGGACGATACGGGCGGCAATACAGAGCAAGTCAAAAAATCAATCTGGAGCGGACTGCTGTAAAACCAGTCAAGGAGGAGGAAATCAATTGAGAAATCAAGAGATCATTCGGAAAGCGGAAATGTCGCTTTCTGCTTTAAAAAGCGGCGGGCTTATGAACCCTGCGCAAGCATCGGCTTTTATCCGCATGGTGCAAAACACGCCGACCATTTTCAGTGAATCCCGCGTGATTCAAATGGAAAACGATTCGCAAAAATTTGAAAAAATCGGCTTCGGCCAGCGTATTCTGCGGGCTGCGCAAGAAGGAAAAGCACTGTCAAACGACGAGCTGACAGTTCCAACGACAAGCACTGTCCAGCTGAACACGAAGGAAGTCATTGCGGAAATCAACATTACGTATGACACACTTGAAAACAATATTGAAAAAGACGGCCTGCAGCAGACAATCATGCAAATTTTAGCAGAGCGCGCAGCAGTTGATATTGAAGAGCTGATCGTTAACGGCGATACAGCATCAGCTGATCCGTATCTGGCACAGCTGGACGGCATCCGTAAACAGGCGGTTTCCCATATCGTTGACATGAACGGTGAAGAACTGTCCAGAGCGACATTCAAGAAGGGCTTAAAGGCAGTTCCGCCGAAATATTTGCGCATCCCTCAGGAATTCAGATTCTATACGTCTCACGGCTTAGAAGTTGAATGGAAGGACCGCGTGGCAGACCGCCAGACAAACCTTGGGGACCAAGCTGTTCAGGGCGGCTTGTCAACAGCATTCGGCGTACCGGTCAAAGGGGTATCCAATATTCAGCCGTACACAGTCGGTGAGGGAGACGCGCAATATGACGCTTCTGATATCATTCTCACACATCCGAAAAATATCATTCTCGGCTTCTCCCGCAATATCCGAATTGAAGTCGACAAAGACATCCGCTCCCGTAAATTCATTATTGTCTTAACGGCCAAGCTGGACAGCAAGTTCGAGGAAGAGGATGCCTGCGCGAAATTAATTAACGTAAAAGAATAATAGAAACGAGGTGGTCAGCTCATGCTCATTGAACCGACTGACGTAGCTTCCTATTCGGTCTATGATCGGGTGAAAAACAGGCCGGAAGAGCTGCTGGCGCAGGATATCATCGAGGCGGAAGCAGAAGCGGCTCTCATCACGGGCCACCGCTTTGAAGACAGCTTGTATGATCCGCTGCCCGGCAAGGTGAAGTTGGCTTTAGTAAAGCTTGCCCAGTATTTTGCGCTTGTCAACAGCGATGAATCTGCCTCATCAAGCTATCAGTATGAGAAAATGGGGGATTATTCCTACACGGTTTCCGGAGAAGGCAGGATTCAGCGGCCTGAGGTGTATCATTTGCTCGAAGAGTTTATTAAGCCGGGCTACGTCCCTGAATCCTCCAGACTGAAGGTGAGATCTTTATGAGCTACAGGCAGATGCTCATTCACCGCTGCGATATTTATCATGAAGCAGCGCAAGCGCCGTCTGCAGGCCGATTTGGGATTCCGGCAGACAGGCTGCAGCCGGTGATTTCATATCCGGATACACCCGATGAACAAGATGTCCCTTGTTATTTTACCGAAAAAACACAGCAGCTGATTCAGGAGGAGCCGGATCAAACTGTATATCATAGCTTTCTCGTCCATTTTCCGTTGTCAGCGGACATCCGCGTGAACGATAAAATCATTTGGGAGAATCATAAATATATACTAAAGCTGCCGAAAAGGATCAGACATCATCATTGGGAGGTCGTCGCAGTCAGGGATGAAAGCCTATGAAAATAGCGGGATTGAAACAGCTGAACACGGCATTAAAAGAAGCGGCTTCAGGCGGTTTTTCCAGACAGGCGTCCCGGTGGCTTGAGGAGTGCGGGCAAGATTTTCTAGAGATCGTCCAATCTGAACTCATCAGCACACAAACGATTGATACAGAAAAACTGCTCAGTTCCTTTGAGAAAGGCGCAGAGGACAATCTCTGGATTGTGCAAAGCGGCGGGCTTTCGCTTGAGGTGGGGACACAGCTTGATTACGCCTCATTTCTTAATGACGGCCATTGGACGTCAAAACAAGATGTGAGATGGGTGCCGGGGCGTTTTCAAGGCTCACGGTTTATTTATGATCCAGCGGCTTCAACGGGAATGGCGCTCAAGAGAAAATGGATACCGGGCACGGGCTACTGGGATCATGCACTGCTTTTATATGAACAGCTGTTTGAAAAATCGCTGGAAAGCAAACTGCGCCAGTGGCTGAAGAAGCTGTAAAGGAGGAGCAGGATGAACAGTGAAACAGGATCGATCATGGCGTTTTTGTACAGCCGGTGGTCTGTTCCCATTTATGAACGCGAGCTTCCTGATCACTTTCAGGTGCCGTCGTTATATGTCCCGCCACCATCTGTTTTCGAGGAAACAGATACGGTCTCCACATTTAAAAAAACCTACAGTCTCAATGTGAAACTGTTTCATCTGGACTCCGTTCAGGCGCTGGATGAAGCGGACAGGCTCGCGGATGCCATCAGAGAAGCGAGAAATATGATTCCGCTGCTGAGTGAATCCGGCGAGAAGACGGGGGATATGGTTCGCATCTCCCAAATCGAGACAAGGGTAGGGGACAGGGGCGAGGCGGCCATGGTGATCAGGTGGAGCAGCAGATATTATTATCACAAAACAGAACAGCCTGTCTTACAGGATATCGACATGAACAGCGGGGTGAAATAAACGGTGTCAAAGGACAAACAACAGAAGAAGGCTGTACATACAAAGAGCCGGGAAGCTCTATTTGATACAGCGGATTTGATTAAGCACGCGAAGGAACTGTTCGGCGTTAAGCCGGATATTCTTCAGGGGGCTTTATTTGGCGTGGATCAACCACGTATGACGAAATCAGAAGCCAACCAATTGATTCAAACATTTCTAACCAAGGAGGTCATGTCATCATGAATGGCGGAACATTTACAACAGGCAAAGAAAAAGAACGTGCAGGCATTTATTTTAACTTTAAAACGACGGCACAGGAGCGGGTATCACTCAGTGAACGGGGAACAGTCGCACTTCCGGTCGCCTCAAGCTGGGGCGAAGCGAAAACGTTCGTCTCCATTTCCAGCGTTGAAGACCTAAACAAAAAAGTGGGCCTCAGCATTGATGACCCGTCTTTATTGCTGCTGCGTGAAGCGAAGAAAAATGCGAAAACGGTATTGATGTACCGTCTAACCGAAGGTGTCCGAGCGTCTGCTGATATTGCTGAAGGCGTCAAAGCAACTGCAGTATATGGCGGAACAAAAGGAAATGACATTATCATCCGCATCAATCAAAATGTGCTGGATGCTAATTCTTTCGATGTGACAACATATATGGACGAATCAGAGGTTGATAAACAGACTGTCAAAAAGGCTGAAGAATTAACAGCTAACGGCTATGTCACTTTTACCGGAACAGGCGATCTTTCTTCAACGATTCCTCTCACTGGATCAGAAGGAGACACTGCAGCTGAGACGCTGAATGCATCCGCGGGCATCCGTTTATCCGGCGGTACGGATAAAGCCCCTGTCAACTCCGACTATACAGATTTCTTAGCCGCGGCTGAAACGGAGAGCTTTGATGTGATTGCGCTGCCTGTTGCAGAAGGTGACCAGTTGAAAGCGACGTTTGCTGCTTTCATTAAACGCCTGCGCGACGGCCAAGGACAAAAAGTGCAAGGCGTCACAGCCAATTATGCCGGTGATTATGAAGGCATCATCAACGTAACCGAGGGTGTGCTGCTTGAAGATGGCACGGAAGTTACACCGGACAAAGCAACAGCTTGGGTAGCTGGAGCGAGTGCAGGAGCAACCTTTAACCAATCACTTACATTTGTAGAGTACGAAGGCGCAGTTGATGTGTTACACCGCCTTGACCACGATACGATTGTTGAACGTCTGGGTAAAGGTGAATTTTTATTCACATTCGACGCCCGTGATAAATCCGTCAGCGTAGAAAAGGATATTAACTCACTCGTGACGTTCACAGCTGAGAAAAACAAGAAATTTGCGAAGAACAAAATCGTTCGTGTCCTGGATGCTGTGAATAATGATTTAACACGCGAGCTGAAAGCCTTAATTAAATCAAGAAAAGGCAGCGGAAGCGATATCCCGGCATCTGAAGACGGACTGCAGTATGTAAAAACGATGATCACACAATACATGACAACGCTTCAGGACGCAGGCGGCATCACTGGCTTTGATTCCGATGAAGATATCACAATTTCAATGAATGAAGATCGTGACGGCTTCTTGATTGACCTGGCTGTACAGCCTGTCGACGCAGCAGAAAAATTCTACTTTAATGTGGAGGTAAACTAATATGGCATTAAAAGCACAAAACACAATCTCAGGAAAAGAAGGCCGTTTATTCCTCGATGGTGAGGAAATGGCACACATCAAAACTTTTGAAGCAAACGTCGAGAAAAACAAGTCTGAAGTCAACATTATGGGCCGCCGCATGACAGGCCATAAAACAACAGGGGCAAATGGAACAGGGACCGCGACGTTCTACAAAGTCACATCAAAATTCGTGCTATTGATGATGGACTATGTCAAAAAAGGCAGCGACCCTTATTTCACGCTCCAAGCTGTGCTGGATGATCAATCCTCCGGCCGGGGCACAGAGCGAGTCACGCTGTACGACGTCAACTTTGACTCTGCCAAAATCGCAAGCCTTGATGTCGATTCAGAAGCGTTAGAGGAAGAAGTTCCATTTACATTCGAAGACTTCGACGTCCCTGAAAAGCTATCTGACACGTTTTAATCAAAGCTGAATCAGCCCATACGCAGACCTTTCTCAGAAAGGTCTGTTTTTTAAAGATGAAACCAAACAATAGACAAGGGAGTTTTTTTACATGAGCGAGAAGAACGAAAACGTATATGATCTTTCCTTTTTTATGCCGGGAAAAACAATTGAAGCTGAGGAAATCAAAGTGCCGATCTCAAAGCGTTTTGTTGATAAAAAAGGGAATGTCATTCCGTTTATTTTAAAACCAATTACTACTGAACGGATTGATGAATTAGAGAAAGAAAACACCACATTTAAAAATGTGAAAGGCCGCGGCCGTGTCAAAGATTTAGACTCCCAGCGCTTTTATGCGAGAATTGCCATCGAATCTACTATTTATCCTGATTTTCGTTCAAAAGATTTAAGGGAAGCATACAAAACTGCGGATCCGGTAGAAGTTGCCAAACGTGTATTATCTGTTGGGGGAGAGTATGCGAACTGGCTGAATAAAGCAATTGAAATCAATGGTTTTGAAGATGATCTTGAAGATCTAGAAGAAGAAGCAAAAAACTAGTAAAGGATGGCGATAAGGAAGCTGTGTATTTGTACTATGCAATGCATGAGCTTCATTACTCGCCATCCCAACTTCTTGAATTATATGAAGCACCAAAACATTTTAAAGCTCTTTTATTTGGGTTGATAGGTTATAAGCTAGATCTATTAGAAAAAGAATCAAGGAGAGGAGGGAACTAATATCGCAAAATTAACAGCCCGTTTTGATCTCGAAGACAAGGTATCTAAAAAACTAAAACGGATACATAAAGGATTCCAAGAGGTCGAAAAAAAAGTCAAAACCATTAATCGGCAAATCAAAATCAGTATCAGAGCGGAAGATCAGGCATTTTACCGGCTGAGAAAAATAAACGACTATATCATTTTGAAATTCGCGAAATCGCTTGAAATTAAAGTTGTACTTGATGACCAAGTCACTTCAAAGCTTGATGCAATTGAAAGAAAACTTAAACGGCTGCCGAAAGAAACGAAGCTGACTGTCTCTTTGGTAGATCGGACAGCAGCTGCGTATAAAAAAATAAAGAAGATGCTTTCTAATCAAAAGCTATCATTCCTTTTGATTCCAGATGACAAGGTTACTTCTACAGTTAAAAGGATTATCGGTTATATTAAGAAAAATTTGAAAAACGGATACACAGTAAAACTAAAGGTCATCGATGAAATCACCAAAACAGTTAATCGATTAACAGCCCTTCTAAGGAAATTTGAAAAAACCTATTATGTAAAAGTGGTTGTTAAGACAAAAATATCAGACAAAATCAATAAAAAAGAAAGCCTGATTAACAAAGAAACTTCTAAGAAAGAATCAGACAAATCCTCAGATAAAGGCTCTGATAAAAACTCAGATCAAAAACCTGGATGGGTCGGAAAAATAAAAGGCTGGCTGAAGGATTGGTGGACAAAATCAGCTTGGCCTTGGATCAAAGATACGCTCAATGAAATAGGCAAAGCTTTTTTGGATCGTTTCAAAGAGAGATTGATAGAAAAGCTGAAAAATGATGTGTTTGATAAGATCATTGATAAAATTCTAGGACCACAAAAAAAGGACGATTCTGGTGAAAATTCTGACACAGATAAAAAAGTCCTTAACCGTAATACAGGAGGAAATTGTTGCTGTGACTGCTGTGAAGGCGGTATCAGCCCGGGCACTAAAAATAAAAAAACCTATAGAAAAAAGAAAAGTCCCACAAAGGCTCCAAACAGAACACTCAAGGTTCCTGGAGAGGTGATAAGAAGACGCCAGAGCGGCACACCTGCTGAAAGTGCACCTAGGACCTCGGGTTCCAAGTTAAAGAACTGGCTTGGAGGCTTAAAATCGCTAGGGAAGGATTCATCTAAACTAGGTAAAGCGTTCAGAGGAATGGGAAAGGCTGTTCCATACGTAGGATCTGCTTTAGCAGTGTTTGATTTAGCTGGAATCAATAAAGATAATGCTGGCGAAAAGGTTGGTTCAATTGGAGGACGTATTGCCGGAGCGGAAGCTGGTGCAACAGCCGGAGCGGAAGCTGGTGCAACGATTGGATCTTTCGTTGGTCCGGAAGGTACAGCAATCGGCGGCGCAATCGGCGGAATTGGCGGCGGGTTAGTAGGCGGAATCGGCGGCGAAGAAGCAGGTAAGAACATTGGTAAGATGTTTGATACTTCTAAGTTAAAGGAGAGCATAAGCAATTCACTATTTAACAAAGAGTGGTGGAGTGGAAAATGGAACTCCATTTCTGATACTGCCAATGGGGCTATTACTTGGATTGAAGATACATGGAGTAAAGTTTCAACTTGGTTTGACCAGTATGTGTTTACACCTATATATAATGTTGCTGTACCTGTAATTAATTTTATAGTAGGATTGTTTGCCTATGCCTGGGATGGCATATTGGCAGTATGGAACATTGTCTACCCGTGGTTTAAGGATAACGTGTGGGATCCAATAAGCGGAGCAGTTACTAATGTTGCTACAACGATATGGACTGGATTGTGCAACGCCTGGACGGTTATTTCAGGCATATGGTCTACTGTTTCAACATGGTTTATGGACAATGTGTGGAATCCTGTAAGTGAAGCCGTAACCACTGCGGCAACATGGATTTGGAGTAAGATCAATGATGCATGGACAATAATTTCCAATATTTGGACAGGAGTATCGAATTGGTTTTATGATAATGTATGGAACCCGATCGTCAAAAAAGTAGAAGATATTAAAACTTCAATAAAAGAAAAATTCGATGATGCAAGGAAATTTTTTGAGGATGCATGGGATGGAATTGAAACTTGGTTTAATGAACATGTGAAAGATCCATTGGTTAAAGTATCAGAGAAAATTGCTGAGAAATTTCAATGGCTATTCGATTTAAAAGATTCAGTTGGTGGTTTCGTTGCAAAAGTAATACACAGGGGGGAAGAAGTTACTCACCTCAAGAAAAAACCAATCAAAAAGGATTCGAAAGAGAAAAAAACTAGTTCCAAACCAACTACTAATAACATTTTTGCTCAATCTCCATCAAATAATAATATGACTGTTTTTCAACAAGCACTAGATCAGAACGCCACAGGCGGCTACATCACCAAACCAACCATCTCGTGGATCGGTGAAGCCGGCAAGGAATTCGTTATCCCGGTTGATAACAACCGAGGCCGGGGGAAGATGCTTCTTTCACAAGCGGCGTCTAAGCTGGGTATGCAAGTTGTAGACGACATGGGCGCAGCTTCGTCTTCTGGCGGAAGTCCAGCATCTGTTTCAGGAGGAGCAGCTGTCAGTCCTCTATCAGGCACAGCCTCCCCAGTAATGAACACTGCAAATCTTACAGGCCAAGCGTCCACACTCGGACAGCAATTTTCAGAAGGCTTTGGTAAAGGCATCAGCGATCAGCCGGTCAAAATGGAAGACTGGAAAAAGAAAAACATCAATACACCATTTACACAAATGATTTCTGCTTCACCAAATTACGGTAAACAAATGGTAAGTGGGTATGCCAAGGGCCAAAGCGGCACTGCAACCGGAACAGACGGCTTTTTGCAATCAAAAGTTAAAACGCCGTTCCAAGCCACTGTGAGCAAATCGTCTTCATGGGGCACAGGAACGGTCAAAGGCTTTGCGCAAGGACAAAATTCAACCCAAACAGGGACTGCACAGTATGTGAGTACACATGTTGACAAACCGTTCCTGCGTTCAAAAGACACATCGAACAGCTGGGGCTCCGGTTTGATTGGAAACTTTGTGACAGGCATGAATTCTAAATCCAGTGAAGTAAAACAAGCAGCAAAGGATATGGCCAAGAGAGTGGAGCAGGCTTTCCGTGAAGAATTAGATATCCATTCACCTTCTCGAGTCATGATGAGCTTGGGGCGTTTTGCCTCTGTCGGTGTTGTAAAAGGACTGGATTCTGTCGATGTGAAAAAATACGCAGAAAAACAAGCCGGTTCATTGGCAGCTGCTTATTCCGGAATGGGTGCAGTAGGGGGAAATGTGAAACAGTGGCTTATGGCAGCAATAATGGCCACAAAGACACCATTGAGCTGGCTCTCGGGATTAATGACGATTGCACAGTATGAATCAGGGGGCAACCCGAACTCTATTAACCTGTGGGATAGCAACGCGAAGGCGGGAAATCCATCACAAGGACTCATGCAGACAGTTCCAACCACATTTAATGCTCATAAAGCACCGGGCATGGGTAACATTAGAAATCCGATTCACAACGCTGCTGCCGCGATCGGCTATATCAAAAGCAGATACGGCTCAATTGATAATGTACCTGGCATTAAAAGCCTGAAACGTGGCGGTCCTTATGTCGGTTATGCAAACGGCGGGCTGATCACGAAAGAACAAATTGCCCGTGTCGGTGAAGGAAACAAGCGGGAATGGATCATCCCAGAGGAACGGGGCATCCGCGGTCGCTACCTTCTTCAGAGAGCGGCACAGGCTCTTGGTATGGAAGTGACAGATCCGTCTCAATCCCAGCAGTCTGAGCTTTCTTCAGGACAAGTTTCAGCTGTTACCTCGGCTAGCCGGCCGACTGCAGCGGTTTCTGGATCAAAAGAGATTTATATTCAATTTAACGGTGACCAGCACTTCCATAATGGACAAGACGCCGAAAGCCTAGCGGCGAAGATCAAGCAGGCGCTTATAGATGAACTGCAAAAGGATATCAATATTGGAACGAAGGGAGTCGTTGCATTTGACTAAATCCGTATATGAATTTTGGATTTCACAAGGGAAGGACAAGCTGCGGCTCCCCGTTCTTCCCGACCAGCTGAGTATTTCAAATACAGTTCAGAATGAGACGGTTAAAGTAGCCAAGTTCGGTGACCTTACATTTATTGACGAGCAGGGAGCGAAAGAAATTTCGTTCTCTTCTTTTTTTCCGAAGAAATACAGTCCGATAGCAGAATATCAAAACTTCCCGTCGCCGGAAAATGCGATAACAAAAATTGAAAAATGGATGAAGGCCAAAAAACCGGTTCAGTTTTTGATTACGGGAACTAAAGTGAATTTAACATGCAGTATTGAAGGTTTTTCCTATAGCGAAGGCCAGCAGGATATAGGTGATCGTTCCTTTGATATTCAATTAAAAGAATACAAAACCGCTTCCCCGCGGAAAATCAAGCAGAAGAAAAAAACAAAGGCAAAACGTCCGTCGAAGGCTGCGCCGAAGACGTACACAGTGAAAAAGGGAGACACGCTATGGGACATTGCAGGCAGATTTTACGGGAACAGCACCCAATGGCGCAAAATTTGGAATGCCAATAAAACAGCAATGATCAAACGAAGCAAACGGAACATCAGGCAGCCGGGCCACTGGATTTTTCCCGGCCAAAAATTAAAGATACCGCAATGAAACAGGTGATGTATGATGATAGAACTGTTCGTCATTAAAGACACAGAGTGGCTTGAGCTGGTTGCAGAAAGCGTATCGCTTGAAGGCCATCGTTATCAGGCGCCGCGTTCCATTGAAGCAACCATCGTCACCAAGCAGGGCGACCAGACGTATTACAGTGTCTCAGAAGGAGATACGGTCTTGTTTAAATGGAAGGGAAAAGAGCTGTTTCGGGGCATTGTTTTTGCAAGAACCCCGGACGAGCATACGCTTGCCTTCAGCGCTTATGACATGCTGCAGTACCTGGTCAAAAACCAGGATATGTACGTGTTTTCCAATCAGCGGGCCGACCAGATCATCAGAAGGATTGCGAGTGACTTCCAGATACCGACAACCTCGATCGCAAACACAGGCCATACGATCAAAAGTCTTGTCATTAAAAATGATACGACATTGTATGACATCATATTAAAAGCGCTGAAACAGACGAAAAGCCAGACAGGACGACATTACCAGCTGTATTCGGAAAAAGGAAAGCTCGGCCTGCGCGCTTGGCCAGATCCGTCAGAGGTATGGGTGCTTGAAACGGGCGTCAATATCACGGGCTACCAATACAGCACTTCTATAAACGACACTGCTACTCGGGTGGTGCTTCGCCGGCAGAAGGACAATAAGACATATAAAGCCTCTGCCAAGGACAGTTCAGGCTTAAATAAATACGGTGTGCTTCAATATACGGAAACGGTCACAGATGACATCAACCAGGCACAGCTTCAGCAGCGGGCAGATGTACGCCTTGCTGAAAAAAAGGGCGTGAAAAAAGAACTGAAAAATATTCAGGCAGTGGGCATCCCAGAAGTGCAGAGCGGCTTGCCTGTCTATATTTCGATTCCGGAGGCCGGCATCAAGAAAACCTATTGGGTAGATACGGACCGGCATGAATTTAAAGGAACGAAACATACGATGACGATCGATGTTGTCGAAAAGAATACGATGCCGGAAGGAGTTTCCTGATGAGATTAAGTGAGGCTATAAAACATTTGGCAGTCGGCGCAGTTGACGCTGAGTCTCCGGTAGAACTGCTCCCGGCTGAAGTCGTTTCGGTTTCTCCTGTGGAAATCAAATTAAAAGAAAACAGCAAACTGATCATACCGGAAGACGCCATCATTATCCCAAAACGAATGCAGTCCGGAGGAGACGATGCACTCGAGCCGGGGGATCGCCTCATGACCGCGGCTCTGACTGGCGGGCAATCGTTTTTTATTTTAGATAAGGTATAGACAAACCGCTTCAGTACGAAGGGGTTTTTATTTAGCATGTAAAAGGAGTGGGCAACATGGCCCTGACACCAGAAGTGGAGTTTGAAGATATTGAAGTTGAGAGCGAAGTCATTGAAACCTCGCAAACGTACAAAATAGATTTTGAAAACGGAAGAATTACGAATGAGCTGATTACCGGGCTTGAAGCGATCAGGCAGTTCGTGTATATCGCCTTACAGACAGAACGCTATGCATATTCCATATACAGCCATAATGTCGGAAACGAGCTTCAGGACGTGCTGACAGATCATGAGACGACTGATGCGTATAAAAAGATGGAGATTCCGAGACTGATAGAAGAGGCGCTGGTTTATGATGACCGGATATCTGCTGTAACAGATTTTGAGATTGAAAAACAAGGCGACGCGTTTCATGTGTCCTTCGTGGTGGAGACGGATGAAGGAACGCTTGAGATTGAGGAGGTGATTGGCGAAGATGTTTGAAGATCAGACTTTTGAAGCGATTATGGAGCGTATGCTGAACAGCATTTCCGCAGATATTGACACAAGAGAAGGCAGCGTCATTTATAATGCGTTAGCCCCGGCGGCGGCCGAGCTTGCGAAGTCTTATATATGGCTGGATACTGTGCTTGAGCTAGTTTTTTCTGATACCGCACAAGGCGAATTTTTAGACAGGCGTGCAGCGGAAGCGGGAATTGAACGGACAGCCGCGACAAAGGCGGTCAGAGCGGGAGAGTTTACATCTGGAGTTACTATTCCTGTCGGCTCCCGCTTTTACGTGGATAATCTTTATTTTCAATATACGGCAGACGGGACGCTCATCTGTGAAACACCTGGTGAAGCGGGAAACGCCAATCTGACCGGACGCAATTTACTGTCATTGGATACCATTCCCGGTTTAGAAACGGCCATTGTCAAAGAAATCCTGATTCCGGGGCGCGAGGAAGAGGGAGATGACAGCTTGCGAGAACGGTATTTTACAAGGGTTCGGCGTGAGGCCGTCAGTGCCAATAAAATGCATTATAAAGAGTGGGCTGAGGAAGTGGACGGTGTGGGAAAGGCAAAGATCTTCCCGCTTTGGAACGGTGAAGGCACGGTCAAAATTGTCGTCACCAATGCGAATCTTGAGCCCGCTTCTCCTATTTTAATTCAAAAAGTGAAAGATTATATCGACCCTGAACCAGGACAGGGAGAGGGACAGGCGCCAATCGGAGCCGTTGTCACGGTGGAAAGCGCGGTCTGGAAGGAAGTTGAGATTTCTGCCGAAGTGCTGCCTGAGATCAATCACTCAATTGATGAAGTGAAGTCGGAAATTGAGGAAGGCGTTTTAAACCTCTTTAAAAAAATGGCGTTTGAAGACAACGTTATCCGCCTTTCTCAAATTAACAATATCGTCTATAATTCACCATCAGTCAGTGACTACTCCAATATTCAAATCAACGGCACGTCTGAAAATCTGGTGCTGAGCGACGTGGAAATTCCTAAGCTTGGGCAGGTGAAGATCATTGAGCAAACAAGATGACATGCGAGCTTATCTGCCGCCGTTTCTCACCAGCCTTAAAGAAATGGCCGAGCTGCTGAAAGCGGAAGCGCCTGAGTTTGATAAACAAAATGACAGCATATTTGATCTGACGGATCAGTTATTCGTACCGACGGCGACTTGGGGGCTCAGCCGCTGGGAAAAAATTTTAAACGTCCCGCGGGAATCAGGCGACACTGATGAGATCAGACGATTGCGGCTCATTTCCAAAATGTCGAACATCCCGCCAATCACATACAGGGCCATTGAGCAGGCGGTAAACCGTTTCTTGAAAAACCCGTCTGCACAGGTCCGCCTGCTTCCCGGCGAATACCGATTTAACGTCGATATCAATGTTGATGACCTCCAGCACATGAATGAGCTGATCGAAGCGATAGAAAACATGAAACCCGCTCATTTGGCGTATACGCTCAGAGGCGGATTGAATGAGACGCTGCGAATCAAAGATACAGTCATCCTGAATCACCGCAGATACCGAACAGCCAGTGAGCTCAAGGTCGGTTATTCTGTCACTCTTAACAACAATGAGGTGGTTTTAACTTGATTTCAACCATATACAGAGAACGCACAGCGGCTGATCTAAAAAGCAGAATCGATCACGTGCTGCTCAACGGCCAAAAAACAGAAATAGTAGAGCTCGCCATTGACGGTGCGACAGTCACCGTTCTGACAAAACGTGAGGAAGACATCAAGCATATTGAAACGGTACAAATTTTTGACGAGCTGGGCAATGTGATCACAGAGAGAAAGACTGACCTGGACGTCAGCGAAAACAGAACACTCGATTTCAGATTTACTTTTGAGGTGGTGTAAACATGGCATACGAAGAAAAAACAGACTGGCTTCCGGACGACCCAATCAACGAAGATGACGTCAACCGCTGGGAAAAAGGAATAAAAGACGCCCACACCGACCTGGCTGCCCACAAAAACGACATGAACAACCCCCACAACACAACAAAGGCGCAAATCGGGCTGGGGAATGTGGATAATGTGCAGCAGGCTTCAAAGACGGAATTTAATGAACATAATCATGATTCAACCCGGCATATTACATCAGTAGAACGTGATGAATGGAATGCGAAGGAAACACCTGCCGGAGCCCAGTATAAGGCAGATCAAGCTGAAGCAAACGCCAAAGCATATACAGACAATTTTGCTGCACGAAGAGATAATCCTAACCAAGTAACAAAAGCACAGGTTGGACTTGGGAATGTCGAAAATGTGAAACAAGCCTCACTAGCAGATTTTGATGCTCATTTAAGCAATTCTAAAGTTCATGTATCTGAAGGGGAAAGAAACAAATGGAATGCTGCCCAACTAATTAAACTTACTGGAGACGACGGTAAAAGAATACAACTCCAAGACGGTACAGATATTCTTACATTATCTTCTGGATTTTATTGTGCAGTTGGTCAGTCAGTTGTAAACAACCCGGTGGAAGGCGATGCAGCTTGGTATAACTACGATATTGTAGAAGGCGGTTCAGGAAGGAAAACAATAGTAGCTTACCAAAGTTGGGGAAGTATGATGTGGATTGGAATGGTTCACACTGATGGAGAATTTAGAGGATGGAAACAAATTGCAACAACAGATTTTATAGATAGAGTTCAAACAGAATTAGATCTTCATGAAAATGATAAAACTAATCCTCATTCAGTTACTAAACAACAAGTGGGTCTCGGAAATGTTGAGAATGTTAAGCAGGAGACACCTGATGGTGCGCAAAAAAAAGCTGATACTGCTTTAAACCAATCAAAAGATTATACTAACAGCACGGCCTTTATTACTAGACCATTAAATTCAATAACCGATGCAAATGATTTAAATCTTCCGCCTGGCACTTATCGTTTAGACACTAATTACATGAATGCAAATCCAGTTTTGCAAAATCAATTTCCATTAAATGATAACAGAACAGGTTTATTAATTATCTACCCCTCTGCAAATAAATGGGCTACACGTCAAGATTGGTTTAGCATCTCTACGAAAACACTTTATACAAGGGTAGCAGTTAATGGTACTGATTATTCAGGGTGGTATATATTAGAGAATTCGGAAGGTTCACAAAATAAAGCGGATAAAGCTTTAGCTGATGCTAAAAACTATGTTGAAACAAATTATACAAATCAAAAGTTAACTGTTCTAACAGGATCAAATGCAATCCAAGATGCGAGAATAAGCGGAAATGATTACAAATACGGAATCACTTTTATGGACATAGGGGCCAATAACACTACAGGATACCCGCTCACTTATGGATTTGTAAAAAATGAAAAGCATAGTAATTATCGCTTTACTCAGTATTTCTATGGAAATGCAGACACAACTAGTGGAAGTTATGATCATGTAGGGACTTGGATCCGCCATTGGTGGGCAGATTCAGGCTGGACTGCGTGGCAAAAGATATCAGGGTTTGCTCACGCTAATATTGGGACTACTGGGCGTCAAGCCCTTATTAAAGGAGAAAATAACAAAATTAAATATAACCGTATTATAAAAGATAGCCATAAATTGTTTGATACAAAAAACAATAGGTTTGTAGCCAGTCATGCAGGAATGCATTTAGTCAGTGCTAGTTTATATATAGAAAATACTGAGCGATACTCCAATTTTGAATTATATGTTTATGTAAACGGCACAAAGTATAAATTAATGAATCAATTTAGAATGCCTACCCCTTCCAATAACAGTGATAATGAGTTTAATGCAACTGTTACTGGATCTGTTACAGTTCCGCTTGATGCAGGAGATTATGTTGAAATTTATGTTTATGTTGGTTATTCCGGGGATGTAACACGATATGTTACAGATTCGAATGGAGCTCTCAATTATTTTGATGTTCTGGAGCTTGGCGGAAGAAATTACCCGAGAGTTTAGGAGGTACCTTTATGATCTTATATGATGCCATTATGTACAAGTATCCAAACGCAGTATCGAGAAAGGATTTTGAATTGCGTAATGACGGGAACGGTTCATACATTGAGAAATGGAATCTCCGGGCGCCGTTGCCGACTCAGGCAGAACTCGAAACCTGGTGGGAAGAGCTGCAAAAAAATCCGCCGTACGAGCCGCCTGATCAGGTGGAGCTTCTCGCTCAAGAATTGTCACAGGAAAAGCTGGCACGCAAGCAGCTTGAAGAGCTGAACAAAACATTAGGGAACGAGTTGTCAGATAT
This sequence comes from Bacillus sp. PS237, assembly GCF_037963345.1. Classification (NCBI taxonomy): domain Bacteria; kingdom Bacillati; phylum Bacillota; class Bacilli; order Caryophanales; family Bacillaceae; genus Bacillus; species Bacillus sp. PS237. Next base: position 1,326,773 of record NZ_CP150156.1, read on the forward strand.
AAAGCTATCATTACTTTCCTTGAAAGGAGATTATGCTGAATGAATTATTGGGTGCTTGCCCTCTATTATGAGTGGGCGACAACGGATATGGTGAAACAGGCTTTAGCATATGAAGACTGTTCAATTCAGGATCTGGCAGAGGGTGTGAACAAAAAGCTGATCACAGCTGACCAGTATAAAGAAATTACCGGTAAAGCCATGTAAGGCTTTTTTATTTTGCCTGTTTTTAGATCAAAGGAGGATGAAGATGGTGAAGTATCAATATGAATTTCCTCTCGATAAGGCTGGAAAAGCCGGCGCTGTAAAGCCCTATCGAGGAGGAAAAAATGATTTTGTGACACCTGTTTCGAATTTGTCAGGCGTAGCGGAGATTTTAACAAATGCTGCTTTAAAGGCGACTGAGGCATACAGTCAGCTCGGGCAGGACAGGCTTGGCGCAGTTCTGATTTCGAAAGTGAAGGGCTGGGCGTATGCAGATCGTGAAGGTACGCTCTTTATAGAAGAAAGCGACAACAACAATGTTTGGACAACGACAGCAGCAGTTAATGTCGCAGCAGGCGTCCTGACAGCGACGGACTGGGTATATCTTTCTAAACGCTATTACCGTTTCCGCTATGTGAACGGGAATCTTCAGCAATCTGAGTTTGTATTATACCAATCAGTCGGTGCGGGTGAGATGGATGTGCGTGTCAATGAAAAAACGCCTTTACAGATTGACTTTGCGGAGAATCAAACACACGATGGACGGCTGAAAGTCGAGGCTCGCAAAACATTTGACTTTGTCTTTCATGAAAATGCAGAGTCCGCCAGCGAGGGGGCTGCTTTACCTGTTGACGGTGCCGCGCATTTACTCGTTGAAGTCTACGGCACAGCAGAAATGAGCGAAGTCAAATTTTGGGGCAAATCGGTGTCAGGACAGAAACTGCCGATCAGAGGCGTGAAAACTGATGATGCTACCACTGCCTCCAGTACATTAGGAAAAGCTGAGGCATGGGCCTTTGATATTAAAGGGTTTAAGGAGATCATCATGGAGATTATCAGTATCACCGGCGGTACTCTTTCGGTAAAAGGGACCGCGGTTTCATAATAGTCTCGGCCCTCGGAAGGGAGGTGATCTGCATGTGAAGGAGGAGTGAGAGATGCAGCAAGAGGCAGACGTGAATGTGTTTCAGCAGGATTTAGCAGACATGAAAGGCGAGCACAAAGCACTTGAGCAGAGGGTTTCCGCATTAGAACGCGTGTCTGACCGGCAAGACCAGCAAATCATGACGCTGAACGAAAAATTAAACAAAATTGAAGAAAACACCACGTGGATTAAACGCACCATCACAGGTGCCATCATTACAGCAGTGTCTACAGGCATCATTGGCGGAGCCATCGCCATTATGTACAGCCTGCTGCAGCATTAAAGGGGGATTTTTATGAACACGTTTGACAAGGGCACGGTCATCAGGACGGTGCTTCTTTTAATTGCTTTAATCAACCAGACCATGCTGATGCTCGGCAAATCACCATTGGACATTCAGGAGGAGCAGGTCAATCAGCTCGCTGACGCTCTTTATTCAGCCGGTTCCATCGCATTTACAATTGGAACGACACTTGCCGCTTGGTTTAAAAACAACTATGTAACAGAAAAAGGGAAAAAACAGCGCGACTTGTTAAGGGACAATAATCTGACGAAATAAGGAGAGATGAAAATGGTTAACATTATTCAAGACTTTATTCCGGTTGGCGCAAATAACCGTCCAGGCTACGCAATGACGCCGCTTTACATTACGGTGCACAACACAGCGAATACCGCAGTAGGAGCAGATGCTGCAGCGCATGCCCGCTATTTGAAAAATCCTGATACGACGACAAGCTGGCATTTTACAGTTGATGATACAGAAATTTATCAGCATCTGCCTTTAAATGAAAACGGCTGGCATGCGGGAGACGGAAATGGCAGCGGCAACCGGGCTTCTATTGGAATTGAAATTTGCGAAAATGCCGATGGCGATTTTGCAAAAGCAACAGCAAATGCCCAGTGGCTCATCAAAACATTAATGGCTGAACATAATATCAGTCTCGCCAATGTCGTCCCTCATAAGTATTGGTCAGGGAAGGAATGTCCGCGAAAATTGTTAGATACGTGGGATTCGTTCAAAGCAGGAATTGGGGGAGGCGGCAGCCAAACTTACGTCGTGAAACAGGGCGACACACTTACATCTATAGCGAGAGCATTTGGTGTTACGGTTGCTCAGCTGCAAGAGTGGAACAATATCGAAGACCCGAATCTTATTCGCGTTGGTCAAGTATTAATTGTAAGTGCTCCATCGGCTGCTGAAAAACCCGAGCTCTATCCGCTCCCTGATGGTATCATTCAATTGACAACACCTTATACATCAGGAGAACACGTCTTTCAGGTGCAACGAGCACTTGCGGCTCTGTATTTTTACCCTGATAAAGGCGCTGTTAACAACGGAATTGACGGCGTTTACGGACCGAAAACAGCTGACGCAGTTGCCCGTTTTCAGTCTGTTAACGGTCTAACTGCTGACGGTATCTACGGGCCTGCGACGAAAGAGAAGATCGCAGCGCAATTAAGCTGATCAAAGACCATAAAAATCCCGGAGCCGCTCCGGGATTTATTTTTTCTTCTTCAACTTTTTTATAATTCCAGCACTGCGCTCCCTCACCCGAAGCGAGTACCCGGAAAGCCCAAACCTTCCGTAATCAACAAACTTCACACGCCTCACCAATTTTTTCACTGTATCACCTGACATTATCCTCTGTTTGTATTTATTATATGTCACCCTTTAAGAAAAGGAATAAGGACAAGAGCTGTTTTCCCTTGTCCTTTTAGTGTGATCATGCTTTTTTTCGTTTATACTCGTCAATCAGCCGTTCGTTTTCTTTGAAGATTCTTGCTGTATGCGGACTGACTTGATAGCTTGCGACACTGGTGGTTGAACGTTTTTTCAGGATTTTAAACGGCTTCGCCGCTCTGGGCTCGCATCTGTTTTGAAACGCACGTTCCATTATCCTTCACCTTCCTCCTCAATTGGCAGCACCAAATCATATATGCTCGTTAATGACGTAAATAGCAAATAATCAAATTCCGTGACAATGCTGTCAGACGTCAGCTTGATGACATAGTTCTGTGTCTCGATGGTAAAAGGGATGAGAACCACTTTTCCGTATTGGTCGTAATAAACATCCTTTCGATCGAGCCGTGTTTGTACATCTGCCGGATCATCCATATGCTCGGTTAACCGGTCTTTATCAGCCTGTGTCGAATAGTGGCAAAGAGAAGCCGTTAAGTTCATTTTATCAGCATAGGTTTTCAGCAGCTTATCAATACCTTCAGCATAAGCATCTATACTTCCATAATAAACATGGATCGGTTCGTTTTTCAATAGGTATTGGTATGTTTTCAGCCGATTGAGATACATGTGGAGCATTTCGTTGTTTTCTTCAAGAATTTCTCTTGTGTCTGTTTCAAGCTCGCTGCCGGCCAGTTTTTTGACATATGCACTTAAGAAGATAAAAGCATCAATCAAAGCAAAACTGACTGCGACAATGAGATACCGTTCCCAGTGGGTAAATAGGGAAGTGGGCTCATATGTCCAGTATACCATAGCGCCCAGAACAAACAGCAAATACCAAGTTTTCCGAATGGCGGACATTTTTTCTTTGACCTTCGCTTCGAAACGCCACGTGGCATACACGTATAACCCCAGTCCGGCCACGATGCACCAGACCATGATCTGAAAGAATAAAACCATATTCGAATCCCTCACATCTGAAATAGGTTCTGCTTATTGTATTCGAGAGATCCGGATGGTTTTCCTGTTCCATCAAAAAAACCGCTCCTTTGACAGAAGCGGTGTGACATTAAAATATCATATTTAAAATAAAGTAGGCGATGGCACCAAGTGTCGCTGAAATCGGAAGCGTGATGACCCATGTAATGAGCATTCGCTTGGCCGTACCCCAGTTTACGCCTTTTACGCGGTGGGACGCACCGACGCCAAGAATTGATGAAGAAATGACGTGGGTTGTACTGACCGGCAAATGAATAAACGTGGCGCCGAAAATAATGGCTGCTCCGGTTAAGTCAGCGGAAACACCGTTTACCGGACGGATTTTCATGATCTTTCCGCCAACGGTTTTGATGATTTTCCAGCCGCCGATTGATGTTCCGAGACCCATGGCTGTCGCGCAGGCGAATTGCACCCAGGTAGGAATATCATTAGCAGAAGTATGTAAATTCGCTGTGATGAGAGCCATTGTGATAATTCCCATTGCTTTTTGCGCATCGTTTGTTCCGTGTGTATACGATTGCAGGGCAGCTGTTACAATCTGCACTCTGCGGAATTGCTTATTCGTTTTCGCCAAGTTGCTGTCTTTGAAAATCAGCTTAACGATGCTATAAAGAATAAAACCAAGGACAAAGGCAATAATTGGTGATAGAATCAGTGCTTCAATGATTTTAATGAAGCCCTTATAGTTTAACGCTGCAAATCCGGCTGCCGCAATGGCTGCACCGGCAATAGCGCCGATGATGGCATGGGATGAGCTGCTTGGGATACCGTAGTACCATGTGATAAGGTTCCAGGCAATTGCAGCGAGTAGCGCAGCCAAAATGACAACAGAGCCATTTTCCAGCGTATAAGGATCTACGATGTCTTTCGTAATGGTTTTGGCAACACCTGTAAACGTCATTGCTCCGACAAAGTTCATCACAGCAGCCAATATAATGGCATGGCGCGGTTTTAACGCTTTTGTTGATACCGAAGTCGCAATTGCGTTTGCCGTATCATGAAACCCGTTGATGAAATCAAACGCCAGAGCACAAATGACTATTAGTATCGTTAATATTAATAGAATATCCATTTTTACCCCTCGTTACGCGTTTTTCATAATGATGGTTTCAAGATTATTGGCAACACTTTGACAAGAGTCGGCGATTTCTTCAAGCGTTTCGTATATTTCACGATATTGAATGACTTTGATTGGATCTGTTTCATTTCCGAAAAGATTCTTTAATGATTTTCTGTGCAAGTTGTCACAACTGTGCTCATACTCTTTAATTTTGATTGCGTGAGGCTGAATATCCTTTAAGCGATTTTCTGCCAGCAGCTCGATCGTAATCAAAATCTCTTTCGCACATTCTCTGATATATCCGCTGAATTTATCAATATGCTCGTCTGATGAAGTAATTGAGAAAATCTCCATCATGGCAGAGAAATGTTCGATTCCGTCAAGCACATCATCCAAGCTGTTTGTCAGCTGAAGGATATCTTCGCGCTCAATAGGAGTGATGAACGCTTTGTTAAGCTCTTTAATCATGACATGAACATGATTGTCACCTTTTGTTTCATATTCCTTTAACGTATCTGCAAATTCTTTAAGAGTCGTTTGGTTAGTGACCTTAAAATTCACAAAATATTCTGCAGTTTCGTCTATGTTCTTTGCAATTTCTGTTAAAAGGAGTGAGAACTTATCTTTTTTTCTTCTTATCATTAAAAACCCTCCATAGTTTGAATGAACAATGCACACATCAAATTATTATATAGCCTTTTGTCGAAAAAAAACAGGTAAAGTCGAAAAAAACGTATCTTGACTTTTTTGATAAATCGTGTCTCCTTATTTTGACCTACTTCGCTTTAAAAAAACGACCCAAGTTTGCAAAAACTTTCTGCTTAACGTAAAAAGTATATCAAAAGTTGTGTTTTTCCTGTCAACTTTTATCTTCTGTTTCACCAAAAAACGGTTCCCTAAACAAGGGAACCGTTTTATCAGCTTGCTTTTCGTTTTTTCATCCCGTAATAAACAGGCAGTCCGGCAAGGCCGATGAGGATGGATAATCCGCAGCTCATTGTATCTGTAATGAGTGTGCTGCCTAACACAAAGAAGGAGCCCGCGATTGCCAGAATTGGCATAAATGGATAAAGCGGAACACTGTAGGCGCGCTTTTCTCCCTTTGCTCGCTTGCGGAGAATAAACACTGCAAAAAAGGCCATCACATAAAAAATGTAGATCATGAAAATGGAGATTTCTGAGAGCTTATCAGGGTTGCTGATCAGCATCATAATCAAAGCCAAAGCAATTTGAAAAGAAATCGCAATCCATGGTGTGCGGAACGACGGGTGTACATGTGACAGTTTTTCAGCAAATGGAAGCTGTTTGCGTTCCGCCATTGCAAATGAAACACGCGGGAAAGAAAGCACCTTTCCATTTAAGCACCCAAAGATGCTGACGATAATCCCTACACTGATCAGCTTTCCGCCAATTGAACCGAACAGCATGGTTGCAGCGGTGCTTGTCGCATTTTCACCAAGCGTGACAATTTCGTTCGCTGACAGGATGTGAAGCAATGCAAAATTAATGAAAATATAGATCGCCGTTACAATTAATAATCCGCCCGTCATAGCGCGTGGCAGCAGCTTTTCGGGATTTTTCATTTCTCCGCCGAGAGCGGCAAGGAGAATCCATCCGTCATAAGCAAACAACGTAGCTAAAATAGCCGCCCCGAAGTTCATATCAGAAATGCTTTCGTTTACTGCTGTGAAGATGTGCTGATCGCCTTTCCAAAGGCCAAAGACGATGATGCAGGCAATCGGAATCAGTTTTCCGATCGTTGTCAGCGTTTGGACAAAACCGCCGTATTTTGTACCGATAATATTAATGACGCATAAAAAGAGAACTGCTATAATTCCAATGACTTTTGATAGTCCAGATCCCCAGCCGAAAAGATTCGCCATTAAAGATCCAAAATATAAACCCAGCGCGCCAATAATCGCCGGGCCGTAAATGATAATCTGCACCCAGCCGCACAAAAATCCCCAAAACTCGCCGTACACTTCTTCAAGGTACGTATAAAGCCCGCCGGTTTTTGGAATCTGCGTTCCGATTTCCGCGATTGTCAAACCGCCCGCCAGTGTTAAAATACCGCCTAACAGCCAGGCGAAAAGCGCCATTTTTGAATCACCTGAATAAGCAAGCACAGCGCCGGGCTTCATAAAAACACCAGAACCGATAATGGTTCCGATGACAAGAGTAAGGGCAAACAAGAGGCCTATCTCTTTTTTCAAACCGTTGTCTTCAGTATGCATGTCCTTAACCTCCTATGATGTTGAAGCTTCATGTTGAAGAATCTATTTTTTCATATTGTAAACCCTATTTTAGAAAAGTGAAATAAAATAAATTTTCTGATTTTCGAAATTTGCTTTGTGTACAGCAGATAAAACTGTAGAAATACCTGTTTTAATGGTCTATAAACGAATAAAATTCATAATTTTTATTTACAAAGTTCGTGTTTTATGTATTAGGATTTTAGCCGGTACAGAGGGGAGATGAGAATTCAGAAAATGAACGAACCTTCGGTGAAGCTGATATGTTGACTTTCTCATGCGAATAAAATACTTTGTTATTAGAACAATAAATATACAATTATGATATGATATCTCGAAATCGAGATAAAATAACCTGGAGGGACAGCATATGAAAGTTAACGGCATTCACCACGTATCGGCATTAACGGCCGACGCACAAAAAAACTTGGATTTCTATAAGAAAGTATTAGGATTAAAGCTCGTCAAAAAATCCGTCAATCAGGATGAACCGACAATGTACCATCTGTTCTACGGAGATGAAGTGGCAAACCCGGGAACTGAGCTGACGTTTTTCGAGATTCCCCGCATTGCACCGTTTCATGCGGGAACAAACAGTATTTCTTCTATTGGATTGCGCGTTCCAGGCACAGAAGCCCTGCATTACTGGAAAGAACGTTTTGAAGAGCAGCAAGTAACGCACAGCGGCATCTCCAAAAGAGCCGGACGTGACATATTGGCATTTCAAGATCATGAGGGGCAGCGACTTGTGCTGACTGCTGATGAGGAAGGAAAAGGATATGGCCTGCCTGTTAAACAGAGCGGCATTCCGGAAGAATTTTCGTTTCGCGGGTTAGGGCCGGTTGAACTGACTGTGCCATATGCTGAACCAACTTTACACGTATTGACGAATATTCTTGGATTTACAGAAATCAGCCGTGAACCAGTCGAAGGGCAAGGAACCGCCGTTATTCTGGAATCAGGAGAAGGCGGTGCTGCAACGGAAATCCATTTAATAGAAAGAAACGATCTTCCGCGAGAGCGTCAAGGCAAAGGGAGTGTTCACCACGTCGCATTTCGGGTAAGAGATGAAGAAGAACTTGCCGGGTGGCACCGGATCATCAGCCGCGAAGGCTTTAGCAATTCAGGCATAGTTGAGCGCTACTATTTCAAGGCGCTGTATTTCAGAGAACCGAACGGCATTTTGTTCGAGTTATCAACAGACGGACCGGGCTTTATGGTAGATGAAAATCTTGATGAGCTTGGCCAAACGATTGCTCTTCCGCCATATCTAGAGCATCGAAGAGCAGAAATTGAAGCAAAATTGAAACCGATCCAATAAATTGTGATTCTTTTGCCTTCCGGCGCCGCCGGAGGGCTTTTTTTATTACCATAATTAATTTTGACCTAAACAGCATGCCTTATTAGGGAGGAAATATCAGATGCTGATTGGGAGAAATGGCTTAAAACCCTTTGCAAATATGGGTGATTGGTATGGAATGGCCTCGGCAAAAATATTGTCTTTGTTTATTAATAGTTTATTCATATTTGCTTGTTACACTATTTCAAAGTTAGACAAAAAGGAGTGAAAAATAAGTGGAAAAGAAAAAACGCGAGCTGGATATCGTCCTCCTCCTCATTTTGCTCGCATCTGCATTCTTAAATATCTATAACATTTGGAAGGACGACACGGTGAATCCTTATTACACCGCGGCAGTTACAAGTATGATGCAAAGCTTTCATAATTTCTTTTATGCTTCGTTCGATGCTGCCGGCTTTATAACAGTAGATAAACCGCCTGTTACATACCAAATCCAAACGATCAGCGCACTGATATTCGGTATGCACGGCTGGAGCGTCATCCTGCCTCAGGCACTTGCTGGTGTAGGTTCTGTCCTTCTTATGTACTTGCTGATAAAGCCGACATTTGGAAAAACGGCGGCGCGTATTGCCTCATTTGTTATGGCATGTACGCCGATAGCTGTAGCTGTAGCACGTACAAACAATGTTGATGCATTACTGGTATTTTTCTTATTGCTTGCTACATGGCTTCTCTTTAAAGCGATCAGAAAAGGAAAGCTGATCTGGCTGTTAGCAGCATTTTTCGTTGTTGGAGTAGGTTTTAATACAAAAATGCTGCAGGCTTACATGATTTTACCGGCTTTCTTATTGTTCTATCTGATTGCGGCAAACGCCACAATCAAGAAAAAAATCGTTTCATTGGTAAGTGCGTTAGCCGTATTAGCAGCCGTTTCGTTATCGTGGCCGCTCATTGTTGACAATATCCCTGCAAGCAAGCGGCCTTATATCGGAAGCAGCCAAACCAACTCTGTTTTGGAATTGGCTTTCGGCTATAACGGAATCCAGCGGCTGACAGGCCAAAATTCAGGCGGCGGCCAGGGTGCGCCAAACAAAGACGCTTCAAAAGAAATGTCTTCTTCTGATAACACTCAAGCACCGCCTAATCAGTCATCAAGCAACAGCTCATCAAGCGATGGTAAATCCTCAAATGGCAATATGGCGGCGCCTCCATCCAATGGCCAAATGCCAAGCGGCGGTCAAGGAGGCCCTCCAAGCGGCGGAGATGGCGGCCAAGGCGGACCCGGCGGAGACGGAGGGAAAGGCGGTACAGGAACCGGTTCGAAAATGCAATCAGGTTCAGGGATGTTTGGAACGGGAACACCTGGTCCACTGCGGCTTTTCCAACAAGAGTTATCTGATCAAATCAGCTGGCTTCTGCCATTTGCGATATTTGGAATCGCAGGCTTACTGATCGCTGGCGCAAGAGAAAGAAGAAGATTATCTGTAGAGCAGAAGGAAACGGTGTTCTGGGTTGCGTGGCTTGTACCGATTGCCGGATTCTTCAGTGTCGCAGAATTTTTCCATCATTATTATCTCATCATGCTGGCACCGCCGATTGCGGCTCTTGTCGGTGCGGGGTGGGTCGCTCTTGTTCATCTGTACCGCAATCAGACAGGCTGGAAAGCATGGCTTTTGCCGGGAGCAATTATTGCGACAACTGGATTTGAATTGTTTATTCTCAGAAACTACAACGATCAAATCGGTGTTGGATGGAGTATCGGGGTAGGTGTTATCGGCGTGTTGTCAGCGATTGCTTTGCTGCTGTTTAAACAGCGCCAAAAACCGTTCAGTTATTATGTTTCACTTGCAGCTCTCCTCGCATTGCTGGTGATGCCGATGTATTGGGCAAGTACACCGCTTCTGTACGGAGGCAACAGCTCACTGCCTGAAACAGGCCCTCAACTCGCATCAATGAGCGGAAAAGGCATGGGAATGTCTGATGCGACTGTAAATGAAAAACTGATCAAATATCTAGAGGAGAATAACTCCGGAGCTGAATACCTATTCGCCACAACCGATTCGAACACAGCGGCACCATATATCATTAAAACGAAAAAAGCTGTCATGGCTATTGGTGGATACAGCGGTTCTGACCCGGCAATCACACTGACTCAATTCAAAAAACTTGTAAAAGAAGGAAAAGTGAAATACTTCTTGGCTTCTGGAATGGGAAGAGGCGGAAACAATGACATTGTTGAATGGGTTGAGAAAAATGGAAAAGAAGTAGCATCAGAAAAATGGCAATCAAGTTCTGATCAAAAAACAGAAAATACTGATTCAGCTGATACATCAAGCAGCAAGGCTTCAGGTGAAAACGGCAAAATGGGCGGACCTGGCGGAATGAATCAGTCAGCAACATTATACGAACTACATGCTGATGAATAGGAGGCAAAAACATGAGCAGACATATTCAATATTCAATTGTTGTACCTGTGTATAATGAAGAGCTTGTCATTCATGAAACCTATCAGCGCTTAAAAGAGGTCATGGATCAAACGAAGGAAAACTACGAGCTGCTTTTTGTCAACGATGGCAGCAAAGACCGCAGTATTGAGATTTTAAGAGAGCACAGCCTGATCGATCCGAGAGTGAAAATTATTGATTTTTCAAGGAATTTTGGACATCAGATCGCCATTACGGCAGGTATGGATTATGCACAGGGGAATGCAATCGTCGTCATTGACGCCGATTTGCAGGACCCTCCTGAACTGATTTTAGAAATGATTGAAAAGTGGAAGGAAGGCTATGAAGTCGTGTACGCCGTACGGACTAAACGAAAAGGGGAAACCTTTTTCAAAAAACAAACCGCGGCTATGTTTTACCGGCTTCTCAGCGGTATGACAGATATTGATATCCCGATTGATACGGGGGATTTTCGCCTCATGGACAGAAAAGTCTGTGATGAAATGAAGAGATTAAAAGAAAAAAATCCATTTGTAAGAGGGCTAGTCAGCTGGGTGGGTTTCAAACAGACAGCGGTCGAGTATGTACGTGATGAAAGGCTCGCCGGAGAAACAAAGTACCCGCTCAAGAAAATGCTGAAGCTGTCAATGGACGGCATCACGACATTTTCACATAAACCGCTGAAGCTGGCAAGCTATGCGGGGATTTTAATGTCAGGTACTGGATTTCTGTATATGTTTATCGTGCTGTATCTGAAGCTATTCACAGACAGCACGATTACCGGCTGGTCATCACTTATTGTGATCCAGCTCCTGTTCAGCGGCATTGTCCTTCTGATTTTGGGCGTGATTGGCGAATATATCGGCAGAATCTACGATGAAGCCAAAGACAGGCCGCTTTACATCGTCCAAAAATCGTATGGAATTGAAAATAAAAGACTCTATAGAGACCAGCATATGTCATAACCTCAAACCCCCTGTCCGTAATGGACAGGGGGTTTTTATGCTCTGAGCACGATCTAAAGCAAAAGATGCTGATAGATATATGGAAATTGGGTAAAGAAGAGATTGTGAGCTTGTACTGCGGTTCAGTCATGCTGAAATAAAAACAGCAAAACTTAAAGATTTCGTCCTCGGCTTTGCTGCATGTCAGCTGTTATATTGGGGGGCTTTTAAGAAACGCATGATTAGAGCCGTACCAGTTATGTTTAATAGAATACTCGTACCCAATACAATTCCCCACGTCAACGTCGATTCAGAGAGAAGAAAGCTCAGCAAAAGAAAAGCCAATCCTGCGCAGATCATACCCAGTCCCACGGTTTTCATGTTCATGCCTCCTAGCAAACGATGTTTCTAGCATCTGATGTGAATGATGTCAATCTGTATGATATACGGATATCTCGTCAGAAAGTTTCATAGAACAATTAGGTCTTTTATCTAATAAAAAGCCTCAGACCGCTTTTACGGCCTGAGGCATTATGTCTTACGAAGTTTTCTCTTCTTTTTGATCCAGTTTAATTTTTTTCGTCATTTCTTTGCCGTTTCGGAGAATTTTCACTTCAACGGTATCACCGATCTTTGCGTCTTTATATAAGATATTGCGCAATTCACTGCCTGTATCAATTTCTTTACCTTTTAGGCCGATGATAATATCCTCCGCTTTTAATCCGGCCTTTTCAGCAGGAGAGCCTGAAGCGACCTCACGGATGTAAACGCCTTTATTCAGCTGGCTGCCGAACAGGCCGAGTGTGCCTTCTTGGTAATTTTGCGGCACTTGCTCTAGATCAAGCATGCTGACACCGATATATGGACGTTCAATTTGTCCTTTAGACAGCAATTCTTCAGCAATCGGTTTTACGTCATTGCTTGGAATGGCGAATCCGATACCCTCAACATCATCCTCACTGATTTTCATACTGTTAATGCCGACAATTTTGCCGTCTGTATTTAACAAAGGACCGCCGCTGTTACCTGGATTAATTGCTGCGTCTGTCTGAATGACGTTAATGCTCGTTTCGCCGGCTGATGTAGACATTGAAACCGTTCTGTCCACGCCGCTTACAATTCCTTGTGTTACTGTGCGGGACAGGTCTTTTCCAAGCGGATCCCCAATCGCAATAACGGTCTCGCCTGTTCTAAGATCAGATGAATCACCGAAGTTTGCCACTTTTGTGACGTGGTCATCACTGATTTGGAGGACGGCTAAATCAGTTAACGAGTCACTGCCTACCAGCTTTGCAGTAACCTCAGTGCCGTCATATAAAGATACCTTCAGTGATGATGCCCCTTCTACGACGTGGTTATTTGTAATGATATAAGCCTTGCCATTCTCTTTTTTGAAAATGACACCTGACCCTGAACCGCTTTCTGTATCTTCGCTGGAATCAGAAGAACTAGAGCCGAACAAAGAGCTGTTTGATTGTGCCTGAAGATTTGTAATACCGACAATCGCTGGTGAAAGGTCTTCTACCATATCTGAGATTTTAGAAGAGTCCTCGCTCTTGAATGCAGATGAGCTGCTTGAGCTTTTTTTAGATTCAGAGGAGGTGCTTGTTGCTGTAACAGATTGCGTTTGCTGCTGGCTGGATGATTGTTTTGCAGTGTCCTGAGAATCATGGTCACCAAGCGGTGTAAACGTGTAAATGCCAAGAGCAAGACTGCCGCCGATCACTCCGCCAAGCAACGGTCTGAACCATCCGAATCCTCGTTTTTTCTTCTCCTGATCATGAATGACATTGCGGGCCGAGTAGGAGGCGCTCTGATCGTTCTCTTTCGTTAAAAAGACCTCATTCTCATTACCTTTCGTTCTGTTTTCATCACGATAGTTATCCATCATGTTCACTCCGTTTCTCTATTTTCACATGTCTATTTATATTGATAGGTTTATGACTTGAGTTTATCATAAACAAAAACTGTGGGATAAAAATGAAAAGATTATGGGAAATTGTGAAAAAGTGCGGAAAACGGTACACTTCATATTGTATATGAAAGGACTGAGTCGATGGAACAGATTGGATTGATTGGATATGGCAGCATGGCGGATATGATCGCTAGACAGCTGTTGAAACATGAACAAATAAAAGAGAATGAGCTATTTATTGAGACGAGAACGAAGGGGGAGCGGCTGCGGGCACTCATGTCAGATTATCCAAACGTATCGGCTGATCCGTTGGAGAATTGGGCAAATACGTGCCAATTGATTTTGATATGCGTCCCGCCACTCCATGTCATCGAAACAATGCGCCGTCTGTACCCGTATGTGAACAGAAATACTCACATCGTATCCATAGCTGCCGGTGTGCCGCTGCGTCTTTTGGAGGCAGAAACAGAAGCCGGTATCTCACGTGTTATTCCTGCCATTACGTCCGAAGCAGAAGCCGGCATCTCACTTGTCGTTCACAGTGAAGCACTGGCTGCAGAGAAAAAAGAACGTCTGAATGAATTGTTATCGGTTTTCAGCCGTGTACGGGAAATCAAAGAATCGAATTTAGATGTGGCCAGCAATTTAACGAGCTCGGCACCGGGATTCATAGCTGCAATCTTTGAAGAACTGGCACTGTCTGCCGTCAGAAACAGCAGCCTGTCCAAAGAAGAAGCCTTTGATTTTCTGATTCATTCGCTATACGGAACTGGCAAGATGCTGATCGAAAAAAATATGTCTTTCGAGGAGACGCTGGAACGTGTTGCAACCAAAGGCGGAATAACGGGAGAGGGAGCTGAGGTGATACACGCCTCTGTGCCGGACGTTTTTGATGAGGTATTTGAAAGAACCCTGAGAAAATATGAACTGCTTACAGAACAGGTTGGTAAACAAACATGAATCCTTGAAAGAGGATTCTTTTTTTATCACTGAATGATTGAGATTTTTCCCAGTTATATTGCATTTTTCCTCTTTTTTTAATATAATTTGTTAGAATATTCATAATTTAGTAAAAAAGGAGGAGCGTTATGAAATTGTACATGTCAGTAGATATGGAAGGTATTTCGGGTCTTCCGGACGATACCTTTGTGGATTCCGGCAAGCGGAATTATGAACGCGGACGGCTTATCATGACTGAAGAAGCAAACTACTGTATTGCTGAAGCGTTTAACAGCGGGTGTACCGAGGTGCTGGTCAATGACAGTCATTCGAAGATGAATAATCTGATGGTTGAAAAGCTTCACCCTGAAGCAGACTTGATTTCTGGTGACGTCAAACCATTTTCAATGGTGGAGGGACTGGATGATACGTTTAGAGGCGCTTTGTTTCTCGGTTATCATGCGAGAGCCTCGACTCCTGGTGTCATGTCACACAGCATGATTTTCGGCGTCCGTCATTTTTACATAAACGATCGGCCTGTCGGTGAGCTTGGATTAAATGCATACGTTGCCGGTTATTATGATGTCCCGGTATTAATGGTAGCCGGGGATGACCGGGCGGCGAAGGAAGCAGAAGAGCTTATCCCGAACGTGACGACAGCCGCAGTCAAACAAACCATTTCAAGATCCGCAGTGAAGTGCTTGTCGCCTGCGAAAGCCGGACGGCTGTTGACAGAAAAAACCGCATTTGCCCTGCAAAACAAGGACAAAGTCAAGCCGCTCACACCGCCTGACAGGCCAGTTCTGAGCATTGAATTCGCCAATTATGGCCAAGCAGAATGGGCGAATCTGATGCCGGGAACGGAAATCAAGACGGGAACTACAACCGTTCAATTTCAGGCGAAGGACATGCTTGAAGCCTATCAGGCGATGCTTGTCATGACTGAGCTTGCGATGCGGACATCATTCTGCTAAAGGGGTGTTTTAGGCTTTGGCGCGATACATGATAAAGCGTTTTTGGGCAATGGCAGCTACGATTTTGGTGATTACCACCCTGACTTTTGTTCTCATGAAGGTCATTCCCGGATCTCCTTTTAACGAGGAGAGAGGCACAAATGAAGCCGTTCAAAAAAATCTCGAAGCCTACTATCACTTAGACGATCCTCTCATTTTCCAATACATTTTCTACTTAAAATCCATCATTACATTCGATTTCGGACCTTCAATTAAAAAACCGTCGGACAGCGTAAATGATATGCTGGAACGCGGATTTCCCGTTTCCTTTGAGCTTGGGATGACAGCGATTGTCATTGCTGTGATTTCTGGGCTGGTGCTGGGCGTAATCGCTGCACTCCGCCGCAATGGCTTTTTGGACTACGCCGCGATGAGTCTTGCAGTACTCGGCATCTCCATCCCGAATTTTATTCTGGCAACATTGCTCATTCAGCAATTTGCTGTCAATCTCAAACTATTTCCCGCTGCGACATGGACGAGCCCGATTCATATGGTGCTTCCGACCGCAGCGCTTGCTGTAGGGCCAATGGCGATCATTGCCAGGCTGACACGGTCGAGCATGGTCGAAGTTCTGACACAGGATTATATCCGCACAGCAAAAGCAAAAGGGCTTTCTCCGTTCAAAATTATCGTAAAACACGCACTCAGAAATGCACTCATGCCCGTCATTACCGTCCTGGGCACACTCGTCGCCAGCATCTTAACAGGAAGCTTTGTCATTGAAAAAATCTTTGCCATTCCGGGAATGGGAAAATATTTTGTTGAAAGCATTAATCAGCGGGACTACCCCGTGATTATGGGAACGACCGTTTTTTACAGCGTCATTCTGATTATCATGCTGTTTTTGGTCGATTTGGCCTACGGTCTCTTAGACCCGCGCATTAAACTGCATAAGAAAGGGTGAAGCGTGTGAATCTCCCTGTACAAACGGATGAACGCCAGCCAGAACAGCACAATCAGGTGCCTGATGAGTGGTTTGTCTTGAATCAGGAAAAAAATCGGGAAGCCGATTCGGTCAAGCGGCCGAGTTTGTCATACACGCAGGATGCCTGGAGGAGGCTGAAAAAAAATAAATTAGCGATGGCCGGACTCTTTATTCTTTTATTTCTTTTTGTCATGGCAGTTATCGGGCCCTTTTTATCGCCCCATAGTGTCGTACGCCAATCGCTGACAGAACAAAATCTTCCGCCCTCAGCCGATCATTGGTTCGGCACCGATGAACTCGGCCGGGATGTGTTTACCCGAACATGGTATGGCGCGAGAATCTCGTTGTTTGTCGGCGTGATGGCAGCACTGATTGATTTTTTGATCGGTGTCATTTACGGAGGCGTTGCCGGCTATAAAGGCGGCAGGATTGACAGCATTATGATGCGGATTATCGAAGTGCTGTACGGACTGCCGTATCTGCTTGTTGTCATTTTGCTGATGGTGCTCATGGGACCGGGACTGGGCACGATTATTGTGGCGCTGACTGTGACCGGGTGGGTCGGCATGGCGAGAATTGTAAGAGGCCAGGTGCTTCAGATTAAAAATTATGAATATGTACTCGCCTCGAAAACCTTTGGCGCGAAAACCTTTCGCATCATCCGGAAGAATTTGCTGCCGAATACTATGGGAGCGATCATCGTACAAATGACATTAACCGTACCTGCCGCCATATTCGCAGAATCATTTTTAAGCTTTCTCGGCCTGGGCATACAGGCTCCGTTTGCAAGTTGGGGCGTGATGGCGAATGACGGCCTGCCTACGATTTTATCTGGGCATTGGTGGCGCCTGTTTTTTCCGGCCTTTTTCATATCTCTGACGATGTACGCGTTTAATGTGCTGGGGGACGGATTGCAGGATGCGCTTGACCCTAAGCTGAGGAGGTAGCTGTATGGAAAAAGTTCTGTCAGTCCAAAATCTGCACGTGTCTTTTACGACTTACGGCGGGACGGTTCAGGCGGTCAGAGGGGTGAGCTTTGATTTGTATAAAGGAGAAACCTTTGCGATCGTCGGCGAATCCGGCTGCGGCAAAAGCGTTACCTCCCAAAGCATCATGGGCCTGCTTCCGCCTTATTCGGCGAAGGTGACAGACGGCAGGATTCTATTTAAAAACAAAGACCTTTGCCGTCTCTCTGACAAAGAAATGAGAGGTATAAGGGGAGCCGACATTTCTATGATTTTTCAAGACCCGATGACGGCGTTAAACCCTACGCTGACTGTCGGCGACCAGCTGGGGGAAGCGCTATTGCGCCACAAAAAAATGAGCAAAAAAGCGGCACGGAAAGAGGTGCTTTCCATGCTGTCATTGGTTGGTATTCCAGATCCCGGAGAGCGCCTAAAGCAATATCCCCACCAATTCAGCGGCGGTATGAGACAGCGGATTGTCATTGCGATGGCGCTGATTTGCGAGCCTGATATCTTAATTGCGGATGAACCGACCACCGCCCTGGATGTAACCATTCAGGCACAGATTTTAGAGCTGTTTAAAGAGATTCAGAGAAAAACGGATGTGTCTGTCATTCTGATTACGCACGATTTAGGGGTTGTTGCCCAGGTAGCTGACAGAGTCGCAGTCATGTATGCCGGGAAAATGGCGGAAATCGGCACAAGAAAAGATATTTTTTATCAGCCGCAGCACCCATATACAAAAGGCCTGCTGGGCTCTGTCCCGCGGCTGGATTTAAATGGCGCTGAGCTGACCCCGATTGACGGAACGCCGCCGGATTTATTTTCGCCTCCGCCGGGCTGCCCGTTTGCCGCCCGCTGTCCGAACAGGATGGTTGTGTGTGACAGGGTGTACCCGGGCCAGACGATCAGATCTGACTCGCACACCGTCAACTGCTGGCTGCAGGATCAACGAGCAGAGCATGCGGTGCTGTCAGGAGATGCGAAGGATTGAACATGAAAAGGGGGAAGAGGATGAAACGAGTGAAAAAGCTATGGGGCATGGGTCTTGCATTAGGACTTTCGTTTGCGCTGATGGGGTGCACAGCAAATGAACAGGCCGGAAAAGAAGGCAGTCATGATAAGGCAAAAACCAGCGGAGAAAAGGTGCTGTATGTAAATAATGAAAATGAACCGACTTCATTCGATCCGCCGATCGGCTTTAATAATGTGTCATGGCAGCCGTTAAATAACATCATGGAGGGGCTGACGCGTCTTGGCAAAGATCATGAGCCCGAGCCGGCAATGGCGGAGAAATGGTCTGTTTCGAAAGATAATAAAACTTACACATTTACGATTCGGGAAAATGCGAAATGGACAAACGGAGATCCTGTAACAGCCGGAGACTTCGAATACGCGTGGAAGCGGATGCTTGATCCGAAAAAAGGCGCTTCATCGGCATTCCTAGGTTATTTTATTGAAGGCGGCGAAGCATATAACAGCGGGAAAGGGAAAAAAGACGATGTGAAGGTGACGGCAAAGGATGATCGAACCCTTGAAGTTACACTGGAAGCACCGCAAAAATATTTCCTGAGCGTTGTGTCCAATCCCGCGTATTTCCCGGTAAATGAAAAGGTCGATAAAGACAATCCAAAGTGGTTTGCTGAGTCGGATACATTTGTCGGAAACGGCCCGTTTAAGCTGACGGAATGGAAGCATGATGACAGCATCACAATGGAGAAAAGCGACACGTATTGGGATAAGGATACAGTGAAGCTTGATAAGGTGAAATGGGCGATGGTCAGTGACAGAAATACAGATTACCAGATGTTTCAATCAGGGGAACTTGATACCGCTTATGTCCCTGCTGAGCTGAGTGATCAGCTGCTTGATCAGGATAACGTCAATATTGTTGACCAGGCGGGTCTCTATTTCTATCGATTTAATGTCAACATGGAGCCGTTCCAAAATGAAAACATCAGAAAAGCCTTTGCGATGGCTGTGGATCAAGAGGAAATTGTAAAGTACGTCACGAAAAATAATGAAAAACCGGCGCACGCCTTTGTATCGCCTGGGTTTACGCAGCCTGACGGCAAAGATTTCCGTGAAGCAGGCGGAGACCTGATCAAGCCTAACGAAAGCAAAGCGAAGCAGCTGCTCGAAAAGGGCATGAAGGAAGAAAACTATAATAAGCTTCCTGCGATCACGCTTACTTACAGCACAAAGCCGGAGCATAAAAAGATTGCCGAAGCTATTCAGCAAAAATTGAAAAATAGCCTTGGAGTCGATGTGAAGCTGGCCAATATGGAATGGAACGTATTTTTAGAGGATCAAAAAGCGCTGAAATTCCAATTCTCTCAAAGCTCATTTTTGCCTGATTATGCAGACCCTATCAGTTTTCTGGAAGCCTTTCAAACGGGAAATTCGATGAACCGCACAGGCTGGGCCAATAAAGAATACGATCAGCTGATCAAACAGGCGAAAAACGAAGCCGATGAAAAAACACGGTTCTCTCTTATGCATCAAGCTGAAGAGCTGCTCATCAATGAAGCGCCGATCATTCCGGTTTATTTTTATAATCAGGTTCACCTGCAAAATGAACAAGTAAAAGGAATTGTCCGTCACCCTGTCGGCTATATCGATTTAAAATGGGCAGATAAAAACTGATGGAGGCGATTGAGGAAATACTGCTTCTTTATGCGAAGGAGCGGTATTTTTTCTCTTTCTTGCACGTATACGTAGGGTGCAGAGCAAATGAAAGGAGTGTTTTCGTTGAATTACAAGCCGAAAGCGTTGAACAAGGGTGATACAGTCGGAGTGATCGCGCCCGCAAGTCCGCCGGATCCAAAAAAGCTTGACACCGCGCTTTTATTTTTAGAAGAGCTCGGTCTTCAGGTGAAGTTGGGCAAGGCGCTGAAAAACCAGCACGGCTATTTAGCGGGACAGGATGATGAGCGGCTGGCGGATCTCCATGAGATGTTCAGAGACGATGAGGTAAAAGCAGTGTTGTGCGCATGCGGGGGTTTTGGGACAGGACGTATCGCCGCGGGCATTGATTTCAGCTTGATCCGCAAACACCCTAAAATCTTTTGGGGATACAGCGATATTACGTTTTTACATACTGCCATTCATCAAAACACAGGTCTTGTCACTTTCCATGGCCCGATGCTCAGCACGGATATTGGCCTTGACGACGTTCACCCGCTGACAAAAGCGTCATATAAGCAGCTCTTCCAGGAGACGGAATTCACCTATACAGAAGAGCTTTCTCCGCTGACCGAGCTTGTTCCTGGAAAAGCGGAAGGCGAGCTTGTCGGGGGAAATCTGTCTTTGCTGACGTCTACACTGGGCACGCCATTTGAAATTGATACGAGAGGAAAGCTTCTGTTTATTGAAGATATTGACGAGGAGCCTTATCAAATCGACCGGATGCTGAATCAGCTGAAAATGGGGGGGAAGCTGACGGACGCGGCGGGAATTCTAGTTTGTGATTTTCACAATTGTGTCCCGGTGAAGCGAGAGAAGTCTCTCTCGCTTGAGCAGGTGCTGGAAGACTATATTATTTCTGCGGGCAGGCCTGCTCTGAGAGGATTTAAAATCGGCCACTGCTCGCCAAGTATTGCCGTTCCGATCGGTGCGAAAGCTGCTATGAATACAGCAGAAAAAACAGCCGTAATAGAGGCGGGCGTTTCAGAAGGGGCGCTGAAGACATGAAAATCATTCGAATCGAAACAAGCCGAATCGCTGTCCCGCTGACAAAGCCGTTTAAAACCGCACTTCGCACTGTGTATACGGCTGAATCAGTCATAGTAAGGATTACTTATGACAGCGGTGCAGTCGGATGGGGAGAAGCACCCCCGACGTTAGTGATTACAGGAGACAGCATGGATAGCATTGAAAGTGCCATCCACCATGTGTTGAAGCCGGCATTGCTTGGAAAAAGCCTGGCGGGCTATGAGGCCATTCTGCACGACATCCAGCATCTTCTTACAGGAAATATGAGCGCGAAGGCTGCTGTAGAAATGGCTCTATACGACGGCTGGGCGCAGATGTGCGGGCTGCCGCTTTATCAAATGCTTGGCGGATATCGAGATACGCTGGAAACAGATTATACTGTCAGTGTCAACTCACCTGAAGAGATGGCAGCTGATGCCGAGAATTATCTCAAACAAGGCTTTCAAACGCTGAAAATAAAGGTCGGAAAAGATGATATTGCAACAGATATCGCCCGTATCCAGGAAATCAGAAAACGTGTCGGATCAGCTGTGAAACTGCGTTTAGACGCTAATCAGGGGTGGAGGCCGAAGGAAGCGGTAACTGCCATTCGGAAAATGGAGGATGCGGGCCTAGGCATTGAGCTTGTCGAGCAGCCTGTCCATAAAGATGATCTCGCTGGGCTTAAAAAGGTGACAGATGCAACAGATACGCCGATTATGGCTGATGAAAGTGTTTTTACACCGCGCCAGGCGTTCGAAGTTCTGCAAACCCGGAGCGCAGACTTGATCAATATTAAATTGATGAAAGCGGGCGGCATCAGCGGAGCAGAGAAAATTAATGCCATGGCGGAGGCCTGCGGGGTGGAGTGTATGGTCGGCAGCATGATCGAAACGAAGCTGGGCATTACGGCCGCGGCGCATTTTGCGGCAAGCAAGAGAAACATCACACGCTTTGATTTTGACGCGCCGCTGATGCTGAAAACAGATGTATTCAATGGCGGCATAACATATAGCGGCAGCACGATTTCGATGCCTGGCAAACCGGGCCTCGGAATCATCGGGGCTGCGCTTTTGAAAGGGGAAAAAGAGCAATGATGCACACTGTCATATCAGCAGTGGCCAACATCTGGACAGCGCCTGATTCACCTCGTCCGTCTGATCAATTCATGCTTCAACCGACTGTAATGATCAGAGACTGGCTGGAGCGCATGACGTATGATGAACGGCTTGGATTATGTACAGACAATGTAATCCAAACTCAGGTTCTCTTTGGCGAAAAGGTACTTGTGACGGCGGAACAGGGGGAATGGGTTTCTGTGATCGTGCCTAGCCAGCCATCCCGAAAGGATCCGCGCGGATACCCGGGCTGGATGAAAAAGTACCAGCTGGAAAAAACAAAGCCCATCCATACACAACACGATGTGATGATCAGCAAACCTGCTGCCTTTTTGTACAGAAGCAATGGGGAAAAGGAGATCGAATTAAGCTTTTTGACAGTTCTGCCCCTTATTGCAAAAGAAAACGGATATTTTAAGGTTTCGACCGTTTTTGGGGAAAGGTTTGTGAGGCAAAGTGATGCAGTGCCTGTCAGCCAACAGAAAGGGACTGCTGAAGACATCATTCAAACGGGTGCGTTTTTTCTTGGCCTTCCCTACCTGTGGGGAGGGATCAGCGGGTTTGGGTTTGATTGCTCCGGATTTATGTACAGTATATTTAAGGCGAATGGATACAGCATCCCCCGTGATGCGGGAGATCAGGCTAAGGCAGGGAAGGGTGTCCCGCTTGATGATATGAAAGCCGGTGATCTGCTGTTTTTTGCTTATGAGGAAGGAAAAGGAGCGATTCATCACGTCGGTCTGTATGTAGGCGGCGGGAAAATGCTTCATTCTCCAAAGACAGGGAAGTCAATCGAAATCCTCACATTAACAGAGACAATCTATGAAAAAGAATTATGTGCGGTGCGCCGCTGTTTTTCAGAATAAGGAGGGAGACAAATGAGGCGACTGCCTTTGTTAGAGGTCAGCCAGCTGAAAATGCATTTTGACGCAGGGAAAAAGCGGACAGTCAAAGCTGTCGACGGGGTCACCTTTCAGATTCGTGAAGGAGAAACGTTCGGGCTAGTCGGGGAATCAGGGTGCGGGAAATCAACCTTGGGGAGAGTGCTGATGCGCCTTTATCAGCCGACAGAAGGAAGCGTGACATACCGCGGCACAAATCTTCATGCACTAAGTGAAAAAGAGCAGTTTGCCTTCAACCGCAAACTGCAGATGATTTTTCAGGACCCTTATGCTTCACTTAACCCGCGCATGACCGTTCGAGAAATTATTTTGGAGCCGATGGAGATTCATAATCTCTACAATACCCATAAAGCACGGCTTCTCGTCGTGGACGAGCTGCTTGAGGCAGTTGGGCTTCACCCCGATTTTGGCAGCCGTTATCCGCATGAATTCAG
This sequence comes from Bacillus sp. PS237, assembly GCF_037963345.1. Taxonomy (NCBI): domain Bacteria; kingdom Bacillati; phylum Bacillota; class Bacilli; order Caryophanales; family Bacillaceae; genus Bacillus; species Bacillus sp. PS237. Next base: position 1,350,483 of record NZ_CP150156.1, read on the forward strand.
CGGCGGGCAAAGGCAGAGAATCGGGATTGCGAGAGCACTGTCGCTGAATCCTGAATTTATCGTGGCGGACGAACCGATTTCTGCACTTGATGTCTCTGTTCAAGCGCAGGTGGTCAACCTGCTGAAGCGGCTTCAAAAAGAGAAAGGGCTTACGTTTTTATTCATTGCCCATGATCTTTCGATGGTGAAGCATATCAGTGACAGGATCGGTGTTATGTACTTAGGACACATGATGGAAATTACAGAGAGCGGCACCTTGTATCGTGAACCGCTCCATCCCTATACAAAGGCGCTTTTGTCCTCGATTCCGATTCCAGATCCTGAATTGGAGGACAAGCGTGAGCGTATTCTCTTGAAAGGGGAGCTGCCGAGCCCGGTCAATCCGCCAAGCGGCTGCGTGTTTCGTACCCGCTGTCCGGAGGCGATGCCTGAATGTGGAGAATCTCGTCCCCAGCTTCAAGAAATCGAACCCGGCCGTTTTGTCGCTTGCCATTTGTATCGAAATGCTGAAACGAAGGAAAAAGTAAGATAAATAAAAAGAGTGGCTCCTTTTTACTAGAGCCACTCCATTTGTTTATACTTGATGTAAAAACTTTACACAAACCGGGTAAGGGACAGAAACCGTTGATGGGAGGAGTGTCAATCGGCCGGTTTCTTTGTCTCTTTCAAACAAGACAAGGTTGCCTGTTTCTTCATTTGAAGCAACGAGGAACCCTTCCGTTGGGTCAAATACAAAGTCACGAGGCCAGTTTCCTTCTGTCGACACTCTTTCTACGAAAGCCAGCTCTCCTGAATATTGATTCACTTCAAATACGGCGATACTGTCATGGCCGCGGTTTGCGACATAAACAAAACGTCCGTCCTGCGTGACATGTATTGCGCTTCCCTGGCTGTTATCTGTAAAATCATCAGGGATGGCAGAAACGACTTGGATTTCTCTAAATTCGCCGGCTGTCGGGTTGTATTCAAGCGCAATCACTTCATTGCTTAATTCTGTCATGACATAAGCGTATTTTTCTTTCGGATGAAAAGCGATATGGCGAGGTCCTGCACCGGGAGCGAAGGAATGGCTTCCGGATTCAGTCAACACACCGTCTTTAAGCTTATAGGTGTAGAGCTTATCTATACCTAAATCAACCGCTACCACATAATTGTGTTCAGGTGTGAACCCCGCGTAGTGTGTATGCGGTTTTTCTTGTCTTTCGTGCGGCCCTTTTCCTGTGTGAGCGGCCTCTGAAACAGGTGATTGCAAGCTGCCGTCTTCCTGAACCGGAAAAACGTGTACCTTCCCGCTGTGATAATTGGCAGTCAGTACGAATTGATTTTGATCATCAACGCTTACGTGGCATGGCGAAGGGCCATCAATTAACTGATGATTCAGAAATGTCAATTCGCCGCTGTTTTTATCGATTTGATAGGCAGCAACTCCGCCTTGGCCGTCTGCTTTTTCGATGGAATAAAGGATGGTGTTGTTTTTATTCGTCGCCACATATGTCGGGTTGCCCAGCTTAGCGGCCAGCTTTGGCTCGCTGAGTGCTTTTTTCTCAGTATCAAGCTCAAATGAATAAATTCCTTCGCTTCCGCCTTTTGTATATGTTCCCACATATCCTATGTATTTTGTCATGCGATTTCCCCCTTAAAAATGATGTCACCTCTATATTAACGTATCTTGATAAAATAAGCTGTTCAAAACATGAAAAAGGGGAAGATTCTTCATTCGCCTCGAATCAGCGGCATTGTGCAGCACCTGAAGGAGCCGCCTGATTTAATAATTTCTGACAGGTCAATTTCGATAATGTGATAGCCTCTTTTCGATAGCTGTTGATTGACATGGCGGTTGCCAGGGAGACTGATGATCGTTTTTTTTCCGATTGAAAGGACGTTGGTGCCAAGCGTAAATTGTTCGTCCTCGGGCACCTCAATAAGATCATAACGTTTTGCCAGCATATCGGCTGCATCTGGCTCAATGGCCTGTGAATAAATTAACGCTTCGCTTTCAGATATAATGTTAAATACGCAGTCCAAATGCAAAAATTTTTCATGAAGCTTCACTGGAACGATCGTATATTCAGGAAGTGCCTCTTCTAGCTGGCCGATAGCTGAAATGTCGGTGCGCTGGCTGATTCCGACATAGACAATGTCATCATCGATAATGACGTCTCCGCCTTCAATACTCGTATCAAGCATGCGGGTGTAAGAGATACCTTGGCTGTGAAAAAAATCTTTTATAACGGCTTCTTCTCCTTGGCGAATCGGTTCAGTCATGCTTGACAGAAAGGCTTTTTCTCCGATGACAAATCCTATGTCCCTAGTAAAAACCTGTTCTGGGAGTCCGTCGCGAACGGGCAAAAGGACGACCTCAACGTTGTGTGACCTAAGTGCCTCCACTAAGCGGCTGTGCTGGTCGTTAGCGGTTTTTACATGAATATTGTCATCTTCAAAATGTTTTTGTGTTTCGTTTATAACATCTTTTATGGTCATGTGCTCAGGTTTGCATAAGATCACTTTTTGAAGTGTGCCGTATTCCGTTCGGCATACCGTTTTGTGCTGAGATTTCGGGATGGATACGTCCATTTGTTTTTCCTCCTAAAGTGTGAAGAATACATTTATTATTCCCTCATCATGAAAATCATTAAACCATTTTAAATTTTAGACAAATGGAAGAGAATATTGTTTAATAGGAGAATATAAGTGCATTTAGCTAAAAGATCAGACATCAAAGGGGAGAAAGGTATGGAAACACCGGAAACAAGATTTTGTAAAGAGTCAAAGGTTGTGAAAACCAGCAGGGTGTTCCCGCTTGACACGAACAACCATAATACGCTGTTTGGCGGAAAATTAATGAGCTACATAGACGACATTGCCTCTATTTCAGCGGCGCGCCATTGCAGACGTGAAACGGTAACAGCTTCAATGGATTCTGTAGATTTTTTAAAGCCGATCGGGCAAAAGGATTCTGTCTGCCTAGAGTCATATGTGACATGGGTCGGCACATCTTCCATGGAAGTATTTGTGAAAGTTATTAAGGAGCATTTGATGACTGGCGAACGGGAACTCGCTGCCACATCCTTTTTGACATTTGTCGCATTAGATTCAAATGGCAAGCCGGTGCCTGTACCGAGGGTTGTACCGGAAACAGAAGAAGAAATCATGCTGCATAATACAGCTGTACAGCGTGCTAATGAACGTAAGAACCGCAAGAGACACAGCCAGGCGCTTGCAAATGCGCTCGGAACTGATAAGCCTTGGTGAACGTTAAACCCAAAACATAAGTTGTTTTGGGTTTTTTTGTACTTTTCAATGGTGATTATTACAATGGTTAGTCCGTTTTTGCTAGGGGATTCTATAAAAAAGCAACAAATGTCATGTTAAATTGATAATTTTGTGACAACTTTATTAAAGATTCATTTTAGATATATCTTTTATTCGTAAGATCATGTATTTTAAAGATATATTTTAAATACATCTTTTCGAAAGGATTGTTTATAAAATGTTAGATAACAAAACAATCGAAATTATTAAAAGCACTGTACCCGTATTGCAACAGCATGGAGAAACAATCACTGGCCGTTTTTACGATCGGATGTTTCAAGACCATCCAGAGCTTTTGAACATTTTTAATCAAACAAACCAAAAGAAAAAAACACAGCGAACTGCACTGGCAAATGCCGTTATTGCAGCTGCGGCAAACATTGACCAATTAGGAAACATCATTCCGGTTGTCAAACAAATCGGCCACAAGCACCGCAGTATCGGAATTAAGCCTGAGCACTACCCAATCGTCGGTAAATATTTGCTGATTGCGATTAAAGATGTATTGGGAGACGCTGCAACTCCTGACATTATGCAGGCATGGGAAAAAGCGTACGGAGTCATTGCTGACGCGTTCATCGGAATTGAAAAAGACATGTATGAACAGGCTGAAGAGCAAGCCGGCGGCTGGAAGGAGTATAAGCCATTCGTTATCGCAAAAAAAGAGCGGGAAAGCAAAGAAATTACATCCTTCTATTTGAAACCGGAAGACAGCAAGCCGTTACCTGAATTCCAAGCAGGGCAATATATCAGCATCAAAGTGCGGATTCCTGATTCTGAATATACGCATATCCGCCAGTACAGCCTGTCTGATATGCCGGGAAAAGACTATTATCGAATTTCAGTGAAGAAAGATGGTGTCGTGTCTTCCTACTTACACGATGGGCTGCAGGAGGGAGATTCAATAGAGATCAGCGCACCGGCAGGGGACTTTGTTTTAGATCATGCATCACAAAAAGATCTCGTTTTGATCAGTGCCGGAGTTGGCATTACACCAATGATCAGCATGCTGAAAACATCTGTTTCCAAACAGCCTGAACGGCAAATTCTGTTCATTCATGCGGCGAAAAACAGTGAATATCATGCATTGCGCCATGAAGTAGAAGAAGCAGCAAAACATTCTGCTGTTAAAACAGCATTTGTGTATCGCGAGCCGACAGAGGAAGACCGTGCAGGTGATCTGCATTTTCATGAAGGACAGATTGATCAGCAATTCCTCAAAGAACTGATTGCCAACACAGATGCGGATTACTATATTTGCGGTTCACCGTCGTTTATTACGGCAATGCATAAGCTTGTATCAGAGCTCGGATCAGCGCCGGAGTCTATCCATTACGAGCTATTCGGCCCGCAATTAAGTTTGGCGCAGTCCGTTTGAACACATACATGAAACTCTTCTCCTTTCAGAGAAGAGTTTTTTATTGAGATATAAGAAGGCAGACAAGCGCCGGTTTCTACATCCGGACAATCACAGACCCGCTGCCATTTGTGCATACACGGTTTTGCTGTTCTTGCATTGTTCTCAGCAATTCATTGTTTACCTCAATCGCTCTAATTAGTTGCTTCATTCTTAGCTCCAAACCGGCCAGCCTGTCGATTGTTTGCTGCTGGTAGCCCTCGGGTTGGGGAGCCAATGGCAGATCAAAGGGCCAAAGGGTATTCGACTTCTGATTTTTCATATTGCGTATTGCGCCTCCAATCGGTGTCACTTTCTATTATGTTATGTTCAGGCGATATGCACGTTCGCCTAGACACTGATGCATAGAGGGCCTGCCACGGGGCACAATAGGCTCAATATGACCAGCGGATGGAGGTAAAGATCGGTGTTATGGATGGTATGGGTATTTTTACTGAAGCCAGTTATCGTATTTTCGATTGCATATATTTTGTTTCGGCTTGCCGGTAAAAAAGCTGTGTCACAAATGAACAATTTTGACCTGCTTTTGACCTTCGCAATCGGAACCATTATCAGTGAGCCGATCCTTACATCCAAGCTGCCGATGTCAATTTATTATGCGGGTGCTTTTTTGGTGCTTTATCTTATCATGAGCAAGCTCTCTTTATCTAATAAATGGCGATGGCTCCTAGTCGTGAGCCCGACTGTCCTAATCCGAAACGGGGATATTGATGAACGCGGCCTTCGTAAAGAAAGGCTGACTGTTAATGAGCTGCTCGGAAAGCTGAGGGAAAAGGGCTATGCCGACCCGGCTGACATTGATCTTGCTATCATTGAAGAAACGGGAGAAGTAAGCGTCATCCCGAAAGAGGAAGCGAGAGCGGTGCAGGTGCGGGATTTGAATATGGAAGCTGAACGGAATTTTATCCCGATTCCGCTCATACTGGATGGCGAAATCCTTGATCATAATTTGAAATATCTCCAAAAAAACCGATCCTGGCTGTTTGAGAAGCTTGAGGAAAAAGGGTACAGCCCCAAACTGCTGTCTTCGATTATCCTTGGCACGATGAATGCACGCGGTGATATATCCCTTGATTTAAATACCGCTAATGAACCGCAGCATGATCCTTACTTATATAAACCGGGAAATAACAATTAAGATGGCTCTCTCTTGTAATGAGAGCTTTTTTCTTTTTTAAAGGGAATTTTTGTTTGGTGTCAAATGTACCTAGTTAGGAGGGGAACTGAACATGAAGGACTTATCCATAAGAAACGACATGGCGCCAACGGTCAGTTTGCTGTATTCCGCAGTGGAAGAAAACAGTCTCCGTCTGGCTTCCATCGTAAGCCATATGACACACAGTGAACTTTACTATAAGGGGCGCTGCCAAACAAAAAACAGCACGGCTCAGCTTTTGCACCATATCACAAATGTTGATATCAGATGGGTCTGGCGTATCAAGGAAAATCGGATCCCGGACCATATTGAACAGGCATACGGCCCGATGACAGATGAAAGCGGACGGCTGCCTGAACCGGTGAATCAGCCAGACTTAGATGAACTCCTGAAAAGACATCAGCATGTAGTAGAGAAGCTGAAATCGGTATGCTTCACTTTAACTGAAAATGCTTTGAACCAGCCGCTTTCCTTCGAAGGTGACACCGCGACGATACGATGGGGAATTTGGCATATGGCAGATCATAACCGCTATCATCAGGCACATATTGAAGCTCTCAAAAAAGAATGGAAGCAGGATGTGGCGAAGTATGAACGCTAAAACGAAGCTTGTGACTGATCGAATTCGTTTGCGCTGTATGGAAGATCGGGATCAAGCCACTTTGTTTGGGCTGCTTTTTAATGATCCTGACGTCATGACATATTATTCCGGTTTAAAAGATAAGAGGCAAACCCGCGAGTGGGTCAATTGGAACCAACGAAATGAAAAAGGGTACGGCGTTAGTCTGTGGATCGCCGAAGATAAGCGGACAGGGGAGTTTTTGGGGCAATGCGGCATCGTTCCCCAGCAGATCGAAAATCAAACCGTAATGGAAATTGGCTATATGTTTGCCCGCCGCCACTGGGGGAACGGCTATGCGCAAGAAGCGGCTCGGGCCTGTCTGGACTATGGCTTTAACGAGCGGCAGTTCGGCAAAATGGCGGCTTTGATTGATCCGGGTAACAAAGCGTCCATACGGGTAGCGGAGAAAATCGGCATGCATTACAGCAAAACGATCAGAAAATGGAATAAACCGATCGCGGTATATGAAAGAAAATCTTACAATTGAAAGATAGAGCTGAGTTTAGTATCATGATATCATGTAAAGTTTTCTAGGGTTCCGCATGTCAATTGACATGGACTGGTCCGAGAGAAAACACATACGCGTAAATAGAAGCGCGTATGCACACGGAGGGAAAAAAGCCCGGGAGAGTCAATCTCATGTGAGACGACTGTCCGGGGTTTTTTTGTTTTCGGAGAATCTTAATAGATAGAAAGGAATGACTCAAAATGAAATGGGGATTGGTCGTGCTTGCCGCTGTTTTCGAGGTTGTTTGGGTGATAGGCTTAAAGCACGCTGACTCAGCCTTAACATGGAGCGGCACTGCCATCGGCATCATATTCAGCTTTTACCTTCTAATGAAGGCGACTCACAGTCTGCCTGTTGGTACCGTGTATGCCGTCTTTACCGGGCTCGGCACAGCGGGAACAGTACTTAGTGAAATCGTTCTTTTTCATGAACCGGTTGGATGGCCGAAGCTATTGTTAATTGGCGTGCTCTTAATCGGTGTAATCGGGTTGAAGCTTGTGACACAGGATGAGACAGAGGAAAAAGGAGGCGAGGCATAATGCTGCACTGGATCAGTTTATTGTGCGCGGGCTGTTTAGAAATGGCCGGCGTGGCCCTTATGAATCAATATGCGAAAGAAAAAAGCGTGAAATGGGTGCTGTTGATCATTGTTGGTTTTGCCGCTTCATTTTCCTTGCTGTCGTACGCAATGGAAACCACTCCGATGGGAACGGCTTACGCGGTCTGGACAGGAATTGGCACCGCCGGCGGGGCGCTTATCGGCATCCTCTTTTACAAGGAGCAGAAAGACGCCAAACGGATCTTCTTTATCGCGTTGATTTTATGCTCAGCAGTTGGTTTAAAAATTCTGTCATAAATTGATTTTTATCAAATCTTCAGTATAATGGATAAATAGTTTAGACTTACAAAGATAAGAGGGATTATTCATGAAATCATATATGACTCAGCGGTTGGACGAATACCGTGACGGAAATGAGGATAAAGGTCGGCTCTTGGTCAGCTGCCCCGATCAGCCGGGTATCGTCTCTGCAGTTTCCGCGTTTTTATTTGAACACGGTGCCAATATTATAGAATCAAATCAATATACGACAGACCCTGAAGGCGGCCGGTTCTTCCTGAGAATCGAATTCGACTGCGCAGGCATTCGTGAAAAAAAATCATCACTTCAGGCAGCGTTTGCCTCTGTTGCGGAAAAATTCGACATGACATGGAGCTTAACTTTGGCGAGCGAACTGAAGCGTGTCGCCATTTTCGTTTCAAAGGAGCTCCACTGCCTGCATGAGCTGATTTGGGAATGGCAAACCGGCAACCTGATGGCGGAGATCGCTGTTGTCATCAGTAACCATGAGGAAGCGAGAGAGCTGGTTGAGCGCCTGAACATTCCATTCCACTATATGAAAGCGAACAAAGACATCAGAGCGGAAGTCGAAAAGAAGCAGCTTGAACTGCTGGAGCAGTACGATGTTGATGTGATCGTGCTCGCACGCTATATGCAGATTCTAACTCCTGATTTTGTTTCGGCTCATCCGAATCGCATCATCAATATCCACCATTCATTCCTGCCAGCTTTTATCGGTGCGAATCCGTACAAACGGGCCTACGAGCGCGGCGTGAAACTGATCGGTGCGACATCTCATTATGTGACAAACGATCTTGATGAAGGGCCGATCATTGAACAGGATATTGAGCGTGTGGACCACCGCGATAATGCGGAAGCGCTGAAAAACATCGGAAGAACAATTGAGCGCAGCGTGCTTGCCCGTGCTGTGAAATGGCATTTGGAAGACCGTGTCATCGTTCATGAAAATAAAACAATCGTCTTTAACTAGACTGCAAGAGGCCCGCGCAATGCGGGCTATTTTTGATGACAAAAAACCTTGACAAGTGTCTTTTTTCTTTGCATAATATAAAAAAATCATTGAGCGTTGAAGAGGATTAGTAAGCAGACCTTTCTGTGACAGAGAGCAAAATGAATCGCTGAAACATTTTGCCGCATGAAACCTGCCGAACCTGCCTTGGAGTCCTAGGGGGAAAACCTAGGCGCATAACCTGGCGTTACAGGAGAGCGGAGCGTGCACAAGCGCGTTCAATCAAGGTGGTACCACGGAAACCCATTTCGTCCTTATGAATCAGGATGAAATGGGTTTTTTTATTGTAGAAGAGCCGCGGAGGAGAATAAATGAAAAAACAAAGAATAGTAGTGAAAATAGGAAGCAGTTCGCTCACGAATAGCAAAGGAAGCATTGATGAGGCAAAAATCAGAGAGCATGTTCAGGCGATTTCCGTGTTAAAAAAAGCGGGGCATGAAATGATTCTGATTACCTCGGGTGCCGTAGCGGCGGGGTTTTCCAGCCTCGGTTATCCATCCCGTCCCGTTACCATCAAAGGAAAACAGGCGGCGGCCGCGGTCGGACAAACACTGTTAATGCAGCAATATATGAATCAATTTAAACAATACTCACTGACTCCGGGACAAATCCTTTTAACGAGAAATGATTTTTCGAAAAGAGAACGGTATCGAAACGCGTATGCTACGATAATGGAATTATTAGAGCGGGGCGTCATTCCGATTATCAACGAGAACGATTCTACATCTGTTGAAGAATTGACATTCGGAGATAATGATATGCTTTCTGCGTTAGTCAGCGGATTGATTCACGCGGACCAGCTCATGATTCTCACTGACATTAACGGACTGTATGATGCCAATCCAAATGAAAATCCTGAGGCGAAACGATTTGATTATTTGCCAGAGATCACGCCTGAATTGCTTGGATATGCAGGTTCAGCTGGATCAAAGGTCGGCACCGGCGGAATGAAATCAAAGCTGTTAGCCACACAAACCGCGCTGTCTCTGGGAGTGAAAGTATTCATTGGAACTGGCAGCGGAGAGCAAAAACTTGCGGACATTTTGGACGGCAGGGGAGACGGCACTTATATCGGAGACAAAGAACTATCTTCGGTTAACAACACAAGGCAGTGGATTCAGTTCCACTCGCCGATATCGGGAGAAATTATCATTGATGCGGGTGCCGAAGAGGCGATGATCCATAATGGAAGCAGCCTTTTGCCCGCTGGAGTTGTGGGCGTGAACGGAAGCTTTCCGAAAGGGGCGGTTGTGGAAGTCAGGGGACCGGGCGGCGTGATCGGCAAAGGCCAAACTCATTACTCCTCCGAGGAGATTATGGAGGCTAAAGGCAAACGCAGTGACGAACTTGATTTTGAGAAAACGTTTGAGGTTATTCATAGGAATGACTGGGTCAATGTAAAAGACTAGGAGGCGGAAAAATGAGTGAAGTTTCTGTAAAAGCGAAGCTGGCGAAAGAAGCAGCAGCCGAAATGATCATGAAAACAACAGCCGAGAAGGATGAGGCGCTCAGCCTCATTGCAAACGGACTCCGCAAAGAACTGGATTTTCTCTTGGCGGAGAATGCAAAAGACATTGTGAACGGAAAAGAGAATGGTTTAACACCGGACATCATTGACCGTCTCTCATTGGATGAGAAACGGATACGCGATATCGCGGACGCGGTGGAGCTCTTAATCGACTTAGCGGACCCAATCGGCGACTCTCTTGAAACGATTGAAAAAGAAAACGGCCTGTTTATTGAAAAAATCCGTGTGCCGCTCGGTGTCGTAGGAATGATTTATGAGGCGAGGCCAAACGTCACAGTTGATGCGGCTACCCTTTGCCTGAAGACAGGGAACGCGGTTGTGCTGCGGGGAAGCTCCTCAGCCATCCACAGCAACAAAGCGCTCGTCAGTGTCATTTACAGAGCACTTGAGCAATCAGCGCTTCCGATTCACGCTGTGCAGCTGATTGAGGATACGAGCAGAGAGACAGCAAAAGAGCTCTTTACGTTAAATGATGGCTTAGACGTATTGATTCCGCGCGGAGGCAAGAAACTGATTGATCTCGTTGTGAGAGAATCAACAGTTCCTGTATTAGAAACGGGAGCAGGAAACTGCCACATATTCATTGACGAAACAGCCAAACCGCAAATGGCAGAAAAGGTTGTTGTAAATGCCAAAACGCAGCGCCCTTCTGTATGCAACGCGATTGAATCATTGCTGATTCACAAGGCTTGGGCAAGACAGCACGGAAAAGAATTGCTGGACCAGCTGGAAAACGCGGGAGTTGAAATTCGCGGTGATGAATTGGTATGTGAACTTCATCCTTCAAGCAAACAAGCATCAAAAGAAGATTGGGAAACCGAATTTTTAGCGCCTGTCCTCAGCGTAAAGACGGTTGAAAACGTCCAAGAAGCTGTAAAGCATATCCAACAATACGGCACCAATCATTCTGAAGCGATTTTAACTGAAAATGACAAAAATGCGGTATATTTTCAAACGGCTGTCGATGCTGCCGCTGTCTATCATAACGCGTCAACCCGCTTTACCGACGGCTTTGAATTCGGCTACGGAGCCGAAATCGGCATCAGCACGCAAAAGCTTCATGCAAGAGGACCGATGGGGCTTCCTGCACTGACTTCTACAAAATACATCATTAAAGGAACTGGGCAAATCCGTGAATAGCGGGGTAATGTTCAATGAAAAAGCTTATCTCATTACGAGATAAGCTTTTTTATACGCGAAAAATTGACATTTCAAATTTAATTGTGTACAATTTAATTGTATAAAATATATTGGGGGAATGAAAAATGAGTCAGCCATTATTTACCGCAACTGTTTCAGCGGTAGGAGGAAGAGAAGGAAAGGTCATTTCATCAGACCGCGTTCTTGAGCTTGATGTCGCAATGCCGGGGACACCGAGAGCCAAGAAATTAGAAAAAGCGACAAATCCAGAGCAGCTGTTTGCAGCAGGTTATGCAGCTTGCTTTGACAGCGCCCTGCAGCTTGTCGCAAGAACAGAACGGGTAAAAGTAGAGACAGAGGTTACAGCAAATGTTAGCCTGTTAAAGGATGAAGCGGACCAGGGCTATAAGCTGGGTGTGACGCTGCAAGTAAAAGGAGAAGGAGTCAGTGCATCAGAATTGGAGGCGCTTGTGAAAAAAGCGCACGGCGTCTGCCCGTACTCAAAAGCAACCTCCGGAAATATTGATGTGACACTTGAAGTTGCTGAATAAATAAAAAGAGGATGCCTGTACAAGGCATCCTCAATTTTTTTGATGAAGTGTTTCCAGTAATGTATATAGAGCGGACTTTAACTGTTTGAGATCCTCCCCAGACTGCTTTGAGAGCCCCAGAATTGTCCCTGGAATGTCAACCGCTTTTTCTTTTAATAACGCTCCGTCCTCTGTCAGGCTGATCAACACGGACCGCTCATCCTCTTCAGATCTTTTTCTCGTAATCAAACCCTGTTGTTCCATTCGTTTAAGCATCGGAGTGAGCGTTCCTGAATCTAAATACAGCTGTTCGCCCATTTTTTTGACAGTAAGCGTTTCATGTTCCCATAACAAAAGCAAAGCCAAATATTGAGGGTATGTTATATTCAGCTTATCAAGCAGCGGCTTGTATTGCTTTGTCATCTCCCGCGAACTCGCATATAGCAAAAAACAAAGCTGATTCTCCAATTTCATATGATCAAATTTATTTTCCATTTTGTTCACCAACTCTTTTTTGTCATTCGATTCTATTGTATCTGAAAAACCTCACTTTTCCTATTCTCGGCAAACATAGCATGTTTAAAAAGATCAGAAAGGGAAATATAACAACTAGATACAAATAAGGAGGTTGGGAAATATGGCACTATTTACAGCAAAAGTAACCGCGCGAGGCGGACGAGCAGGACATATTACATCAGATGACGGTGTTCTTGATTTTGATATTGTCATGCCAAATGCCAAAAAAGAAGGACAAACCGGCACAAATCCGGAACAGCTCTTTGCGGCAGGGTATGCTGCATGCTTCGGCGGCGCGCTCGAACACGTAGCCAAAGAGCAGAATATCGAAATTGATTCGGAGATTGAAGGGCAGGTCAGCCTCATGAAGGATGAGAGCGACGGCGGGTTTAAAATCGGTGTCACACTTGTTGTGAACACGAAAGATTTAGATCGGGAAAAGGCACAAGAGCTTGTCAACGCCGCTCATGAATTCTGTCCTTACTCAAAGGCAACCAGAGGAAATGTTGATGTAAAACTAGAATTAAAATAATGACCGGCATCCTGAGGATTCTCAGGATGTTTTTTGGTGTCGGACATGCGGGGCGGGCACAGATTTATGATAAAACTTCAGAGAAGCGTTTGAAGCATGCCTTTAAACCAAAAGTTACAGATGAAGCGGGTGGCTGGCACGGTGTCTGCCGTGCTGAATTGCGCGTATATGCTGTTTTGTATTTGCACAGGGCATAGCGGCTACTTGGAGAAATAACAAGGACCAGGCCGCGCATGCCTGATCCTTTTAATATTCTTTCTTATTGGCGAAGTTCCGCCATGCTTGAAACGGGGATAAATGCTCTGTTAGTGTCACTTGATAAAAGGGGATCGTTCTTTCTTCAGCAGGTTTATCAATTTCTTTATAAATGAATGAATCATCAAACCCGGCTTCGGCAGCGTCTGTGTGCTCAGCTGCATAGAAAACGGCTTTAGGCCGGGCCCAGTAGATGGCGCCCAAGCACATTGGGCATGGTTCACAGCTCGTATACAAAATGCAGTCATCAAGCTGGTAGGCTCCTAGCACCTTACAGGCTTTCCGAATAGCTGTGACTTCCGCGTGGGCAGTCGGATCATTGCTTGTTGTGACGTTGTTCTGTCCCTCTGCAATAATGGCTCCGTCTTTCACGATAACGGCTCCAAAAGGCCCGCCGATTCCTGCATTCACTCCTTCACATGCGAGAGTGACAGCCCGTTTTAAGAACGTTTCATGATTCATCCCAATCCCTCCTGTCAATAGAGTGTTATTAGTATAGCCGAAAAGAATGCAAAGAACATTCTTAAAAAAGTGCAAAATAAACAAAGTATTTGGGGGATTTGCTAAATAAGAAACCGATTGTGGCTGTATTATAGAAAAAAACCATCTGCCAAATGCAGATGGTTTTTTCAAATTATACTAGCTGTGTCTGCTGTGCTCTTGCCTGTTTTGCGGCTTCAACCATATTTTTCAATGCTGCAACCGTTTCTTCCTGCTGTCTTGTTTTCAATCCGCAGTCTGGATTTACCCAGAAGCGGTCAGTCGGACAGACGGCAAGCGCATCAACGATAATATTGTACATTTCTTCAGTTGACGGCACACGAGGGCTGTGAATGTCATATACACCAAGGCCAAGCCCTTTCAAATACGGGTGGTTTTTTAAGTAATCTAAAAATCCTCCGTGGCTTCTGCTATGTTCGATTGTAATCACATCGGCATCAAGATCATTGATTGTATCAACGATATCTTCGAAGTTGCTGTAGCACATATGTGTATGAATTTGTGTCTCGTTTTTCACGGAAGAAGTGGTTAATCTGAAAGCTTCTGCCGCCCAAGTCAAATACTCATCCCAATCGCGGGTTTTCAATGGAAGGCCTTCACGCAGCGCTGGTTCATCGACTTGAATGATTTGAATGCCTGCGTCTTCAAGCGCTTTAACTTCTTTGCGAAGGGCAAGCCCGATTTGGAAGGCGATTTCTTTCCTCGAGATGTCGTTTCGAGGGAAAGACCAGTTTAAGATTGTAACCGGGCCCGTCAGCATTCCTTTCACATGCTTGGAAGTCAATGACTGTGCGTAGACTGTGTCTTTCACTGTCATCGGTTCAATAAATTCAACATCTCCGTAAATGACTGGCGGGCGGACACAGCGTGAGCCGTATGATTGAACCCAGGCATATTTAGTGAAGGCGAAACCGGCCAGCTTTTCACCGAAGTATTCGACCATGTCTGTCCGTTCAAATTCGCCGTGAACAAGGACATCAAGCTCCAATTCTTCCTGAATATCAATCCATCTTTTTGTTTCCGCATTGATAAAGTTTTGATACTGTTCATCGGACCACTCAGCTTTCCGCCATTTTTGGCGTGCGCTCCGCACTTCAGCAGACTGCGGGAAGCTGCCGATCGTTGTCGTCGGCAAAAGCGGAAGGCCGAGAGATTCATTTTGTAGGGCTAAACGTTCTTCAAACGGAATCGGGCGCTTGAAGTCTTTATCAGTTAATTGCTCAAGCTCTTTCTTTTGTTCAGAATTGGCGCCTGTTGCAAACTGTTTAAGCGCCTGGATATCAGCCTTAGCCTGCTGAATCTCTTCGCTGATCGCCGCTTTTCCTGATACTAAGCCTTCTTTCAAAGCTGTCAGCTCGGCCAGCTTTTCTTTTGCGTAGGATAATCCGTTCAATAGGTCTTTTTCCAAATGCTCATCAGGGTGTTTCGCTACTGGAACATGCAGCAGGCTGCTGGAAGGCTGAATCCACAGTTCATCAACTTTTGCAATGCTGAGAATATCAAGAACGGCATCGAGACGCTCTTCAAGGTCCGCTTTCCAAATGTTGCGTCCGTCGATAACGCCGGCTGCCAGCACTTTATCTGTCGGGAAGCCATGTGTTTTAAGCTGTTCCAGGTTTCTGCCTTTGTCGTGAACGAAATCAAGGCCAATTCCCTGAACCGGGTAAGAGATCAGCTCTTCATAAGCATCAACAGAATCAAAATACGTCTGCAAAAGCACATTCAAGGATGAAAGCTCACTTGTAATGCTTTCAAATAATTCTTTTGCGCCGCGTACATCTTCACTAGAGGCGGTAACGAGCGCCGGCTCATCGATTTGAACCCATTTTACGCCTTCTTCTTCAAGCTCTTTCAAAAGCTGTACATATAATGGCACAAGGCGTTTTTGGATCGCTTTTGCTTCAGACGGTTCATAGCCTTTAGCAAGCGTAACGAACGTATAAGGGCCGACAATCACAGGCTTTGTTTCCACACCGTATTCCTGTTTGATCCGGCGATAATCTTCGAGTTGTTTGTTTCTTGTCAGACGGAACTCAATGCTCTCGTCATATTCCGGAACGATGTAATGGTAATTTGTATTAAACCATTTTGTCATTTCACTAGATACAGCGTCTTTGATTCCGCGGGCGATAGCGAAGTATGTATCGGTAGCGTCAGTCAAATGTCTGAACCGTTTCGGGATCCAGTTGAAGCTGACTGCTGTGTCGAGTACATGGTCATACTGTGTGAAATCAGAAACAGGCACAACATCAATCTGCTGGTCAATTTGTGTTTTTACTGCGGATAAAAATAGTTCGTCGATTTGCTTCAAAAACGTATCTTTATCAGTACTGCCTTTCCAATACGCTTCAAGTGCTTTTTTCCATTCCCGGTTCAGTCCGATTCTCGGAAATCCTAAATTCGATGTTTTGATGGTTGTCATTGTTTCTCCTCCTTTATATGTAAAACACTCTCTTTCACCCGCGGATACAGGCTGCTAAGAGGTTTTCTCACAACAAAAAGCCTCTTTCCCATGAGAGAAAGAGGCTTTTCTACGTAAAACACTGCCTCTCTCATCTCTCAGACACAATCTGATGGAATTAGCACCGTGCCTTATGAGACATCAGTCTCGGCGCGAAAAGCAGTGCGCCCCATTTCACAATGGTATTACGGTCGGTTGCTGTTGGGGTCAAAAGGCCAATCCCTCGCCCAACTCTCGATAAGAGAAAATGTTATTAATTTTTTGAAAAGTTGAATCATTTGTTGGTAATCTTAACAGTAATTCAAATTCATTGTCAACATAGAATTTGAAATTTTTATTTACATGATGTGGTGTATATTATATAAGAAAAATAATCTTATAGGGTCAACAAATGTGATTGCTCTGCTTTTTCTGCGAGCTCATCAGGAGCTGTTAAATACAGGAATCCATTGCCTGCCAGCGTTTTTGCAATATCAAGAGGAAGTGTCCTGCGGATTAGCTGTGCGAAAACCTCAGATTCAGAAAGCTTTCTTTGAAATGATTCTTCTTCATAGCTTTTGATTAAAGCAAGCGCACCGCTGACATGAGGGGCAGCCATTGAAGTGCCGGTCAGCTTACCGTACTTCTTGTTGGGAAGGGTGGATAAGATGTTTTCTCCTGGTGCCACAAGGTCAATCTCTTTATTCGCGTTAGAAAATTCTGATAATTCTCGCGCTACAGAAACAGATCCAACTGCAATCACTTCATTATAAGCTGCGGGGTAGGAAAGCTCTTCTGTGCGTTCGTCGCCGTCACCTTCATTTCCCGCTGCACAAACGACAAGCACTCCGTTTTTCACTGCGTTTTTCACTGCTTCTTTTAGCTCTGGCACATCGCTTGGCCCTCCAAGGGACATTGAGATGATGTCGACTTTCTGTTCCACCGCGTAGTTGATGCCGTTAATTATCCATTCGTATTGTCCGCTGCCGTTCTCGCCGCCAAGAACCTTCACAATCAATAGGCTTGCCTCAGGCGCGACTCCGGCAATGCCTCCGTTTGAATCATTAGCTGCAATTGTTCCGGCGACGTGTGTGCCGTGTCCGTTGTAGTCGGAAATCGCATCTTCCTTGCCGCCGTCGTCATCCGTGAAGTTCTTTCCGCCGATGATTTGATTTTTTAAATCAGGGTGGCTTGTGTCGCAGCCTGTGTCTAATACAGCAACTTTAATATTTTTGCCTTTTACCCCTTTTGCCCACATTTCTGGCGCCTTAATCACTTTAATGCCCTCAGGAAGCTCGTTTACATCCATGATCTGCTCATTCGTCACATACGGGATCAAGCGGATTTCACCATTCATAAAAAAGCCCTCCTTTTTTATGCTTGCAAGTGGATTCAAGGGTGTTGCCTCATATTATATGAAAAAAGCAAGCGCTCGGACAGAGCCATTTGAAGCATTTTGAAAAAATAGGATACACACCAAAGAATTAGTAATCTTCAAAATATTGGATGGCTTCAACATGTATGACTGGGATTCAACTGTAAGTCAAGTTATAATAGTGTTGGGGAAAGGAGCAGTGTCATGAAACTGAATGAAAAATTATATGCATTTTTTTCAGAGCATGTGGAACAAATGGCCGAGGAATGGATTGAAACGATGGAGGAAAGTGATCCGAATTCGCTTTACGCCCTACATAATGCAACAGTAACGGAAGAATTGAAAGAGCAGGACAGAGAATTTTACCGGCATCTGAATTACATGTATGTTTTACCGGAAAAACAATTTCTCGAAGAGTTTCAAGAGTGGGTCATTGAGCTGACCAACGATCAAAAACATCTCGACACACCGGTTCAGTATGTCATTCGGGAGTTTATGAGAAACAGGAGATTATATACGAAGTATTTTGAGAAGTTCGCAGAAGAAAATGAATCAGCGTTTGAACCGGGAGAGAAGCAAAAATGGGCAGATTTGATTGTAAAAGTATTTGATTTCACCATTTATACATTCGTTGATCACGCTGAAATGAATGCCAAGCAGCAATTAAACGCCCAAAGAGAAATGATATTGGAATTAAGCTCACCTGTCATTACCCTGAGCAAATCAACAGCTCTGCTGCCGCTTGTCGGTGACATTGATACCGAACGGGCGAAGTTTATTCTGGAAAACACGCTTCAAGCTTGTGCGAAAAGACGTGTGGAGCATCTGTTAATCGATCTGTCAGGTGTTGTTGTGGTGGATACGATGGTGGCGCACCAGATCTTTAAATTGATTGAGGCGCTTAATCTGATCGGTGTCCGGTCAACCCTGTCAGGAATCAGGCCTGAAATTGCGCAAACTGCTGTACAGCTGGGGATTGACTTTTCGAATATTACTATTAAAACCAACCTTGCCCAAGCATTAAACTATCATCAATAAAAAAATCCGCTATCTGTGATAGCGGATTTTTTATGATGCGAAACATAAAGATACGAGAAAGGATCCCGCGAATAATAAGAGGACGAGGCAAAAGAACACCCAGTCGCGCCGGTTCACGCTCAATGTCCTGTAGTATGTCCGGTTTCTGCTTCCTGTAAATCCTTTCGATTCCATCGCAAGCGCTGTCCGTTCCGCTTTTCTGATGGCGCTTGCCAATAGCGGTATGGTATATCGTTTTAACGCACTGATTTTATTAATGATGCCGCTCTCCGCCGCTCCTCCTCTGATTTTATGAGCCTGCTGAATCAGCTGGACCTCATCCTTTAACAGCGGAAGAAAGCGAAAGCCTGCAATGACACCGTACGCGAGCTTTGGTGAGAGCCTGCACTGCTGGACAAGGCTCAGCATAAATAGAATCGGATCGGTTGTAAAAACAAACATCATCGATAAGGCGGAAAAGCATAAAATACGAAACCCGAGAGAGATGCCGACAGACACATTATCGCTGTTAATGGAGATAGGGCCTGCTTGAAACAAAAAATTATCCGGTGTTGTCGGCACTTTTCCAAAAACTGCGGCTGTCCACACGCATCCGAATGCTAAAATCAAAAACGGAATCGTAAACAACAACCATTTTTTCAATGGGATTCCGGCCGCCAGTAAAACGCCCGCAACGATGATGATATAAAAACATGCCGGAGTGTAAGGGTTGTAAATAAACGACAGCATGACGACACAACAAAAAACCGCCGCCGCTTTCACAGTCGGATTAATGAGATGTAACGGTTGCTTCATCACGCACCTCCTCTTGAAATGCCATCCATTCATATAGAAGGGGAAGGGTGAGCTTTGCTTTTTGAACAAGCCCTGTTTCTTGAGAAAACAACTGCGCTGGAGATCCGTCAAAGGCCAGGCCTGTATCGTGAAGCACAAGCACGCTGTCAGCATACGAAGAGACTAGCTCCATATCGTGTGTAATCATAAGGACAGCAGTTCCCTCTGCCTTGATACGTTGAATCATTTCCATGCATTCAGCCGCCGTGCGGGCATCCTGGCCAAAGGTTGGTTCGTCTAATAATAAAACCTTTACGTCATGCATGAGCATAGTAGCTACGCTCAGTCGCCGTTTTTGCCCTTGGCTGATCGCAAACGGATGATGATCAGCCAAATGCGCAAGACCAAAACGCTGCAGCAGGTGTTGCGCTTTTTTCTCAGTTTCAGCATTTGCTTTCTGGCCGAACAGAAGCTCGTCATACACCGTATCGGTGACGAATTGATGCTCAGGGTTTTGAAAAACAAATCCCATCCGTTTACGCAATTCTTTTTCTTTATATTTCTGCAGCGGCTGATCATAGAGAAGGATTTTGCCGCTTTGCGGTTTCATGAGACTGGCCAGAACTGATAGGAGCGTCGATTTTCCAGTTCCGTTCGGACCGACAAGCGCCGTTAAAGAGCCTTCGCGCAACGAAAAGCTGATGTCTTTGAAAATCGCCTGCTGTCCTCTCGCGAACGAAAGGCTGCTGACTTCAAGCACACTCTCCCCAGAAGGGGCTTTCTTCTTTTTGACATGCCCGGCAGGAATAGGCTCTTTGAACAGCATCTCTTTTGATAAAGTAAACGGCATACTCAGCTTTTCCTGCAGATGACAGACCTTTGGAATGGCGATGCCCAATTTCTTTAGTGTCTCCGCTTCATGCTGAAATAGATTTTTCGTCAGGCCATCCAGTGCCTTTTTGCCTGATTTGTCGAGTACGATCGTTCTCTCAATCCAAGGCGCCCATTCATCAAGCTGGTGCTCAATGACGAGGAGGCTGAAACCTTTTTCCCGCTGAAGATCCTTCATCAGATGAACGAACTCCCGAGCTGAGAAAGGGTCTAAAAGAGAGGTCGGCTCATCTAAAATAATAAGCTCAGGCTCCATCGCCAAAATACAGGCGAGAGCCACTTTCTGCTTTTGTCCTCCTGAAAGGGTTGAGATCATTTTTTCTTTTAAATGGGTAATGCGTAATTTTTCTAATACGGCGTTGATTTTCTCTGTCATTTCTTCTTTTGGAATTTGCAGATTTTCCAGCCCGAACGCTATTTCGTCCTCCACCGTCAGCATGCAGAACTGCTGATCAGGATCCTGAAAAACGACCCCGGCATGCTGAGTAATCGTTTCGGAGGTTTCAGCATCTGTGACCGGCTTTTGAAATAGAAATACATGTCCGGACTGAATGCCGTCGCAAGCCTCCGGATATAGACCGTTTAAACAAAGGGCGAGCGAGCTTTTACCGCATCCGCTCGGTCCTAATAATAAAACACATTCTCCTTTTTGAAGCTCAAACGAAATGTCTTGAAAAACCGGTTTCTCGTCTTCTTCATAAGAGAAGCTGAGCTGCTCAACCGTCAGAAGCTCATCAAAGGCTTGCATGTTCTGACGCCCGCTTCCGTTTCTTTTTCAGTTCCTTTCCGAGTGCCATTCCGTTTAACACACCTGTATAAGCGAGAGAGTCGCTGACAGCTTTTCCGAGAAGCCCCGCCAAAAGCGCGCCGGAAATGAGGCGGATCACAAGCATAATGAGCAGATAACCTGGTGAATAGGCTGCATAGCCAGAAACAAAGAGATCATAGATAAAGCTGGCTACTGAAGACCCCATACCGGCCAGCATAAGGACAGGGAGAGAGTATGCTTTCCAGCGTGTTGCAAGAAATACAGCCTCAGCCCCGAGCCCTTGAACAATGCCAATGACGATGACCATCGGGCCAGACGGATTTCCCAGCAGGCACTCAACGAGAGCGGCAATGATTTCAGAAACGAGCGCCGCACCCGGTTTTCGAATCATGTACGCGGCGATCACAGAAACGATAAACCAAATGCCGTAAATTGGTTCATAGGCGATTGGCCCAAACATACCTGCAAGTACGTTTCCGAAATGTGTAAATAATAAATAAACAACGGCAAATACGATACTGATAACGGACATGATGACAATTTCTTTTACTTTCCAGCTTTTCATGTTATCCCTGCTTTCTGTTTTTTCTTGATGGACTGTTAGCCGAAAGATTCACAGTCATGGTGATGTGGTTTGTTTGCTGCTCAGCCATGCGGAAAACGGCCTCCAATGTGCTGAATACGTCATGCGCATCCCCGTCAAGCTCGCTCGCGTAATGGACACCCTGTACGAAAGTGCCTTGGGCTTTTGCAATGTCGACAGCCTCCATAATCAATCCCATATAATCCGGCTCATTCATTGGATAAAGGGCAAATTGGCACGGCGCTTCCGCCTTCAAGCCTCGGACAGCATCTTCATTGACACGCTTATCACCTTTGGAAAGATATGTATCCCCCTGTGTGTCACCCGGGCATCCAATGGAAAACGTGCCGTTCATGACGATGTGTTGTTCGCTGTTTGCTGCATGAAGGTAAATGGCTTTTGCAGCATCGAATACATGATCAATCGATCCGCGTAACACCGTGCTGATATGGTCGGTTTTCGTCCAAACCTTGGATGTATCTGTTTTTTTCAGCGCAGACTTGATCACACTGATAAAATCATCCGTCATCGGATATAAAGAGAAGCGAAAACCGGCGATTCTGCTTGTACCGCAAATATGCTCCATTTCTCCGACCTCCTGTTTTTTTGGTAAAATAAAAAACTGCATATCCTAAGGGAATATGCAGTCATAGATCGATTAAGCGCACAAAAAAATACACCATTCGGTCAACCTGCACTTCCCCACGCTGGTATTATCCAGATCGGGTCATAAGGGATCAAAGCGCGTTTCTTCCGCGCTTTATCTCAGCCAAAACAGCACCCCTAGTGCTTTCCGTATACAATTTTTTATTTTGACATCATAATAGATGATAAGAATCATTTTGTAAACAACGAAATCATTTTTTTCATATAGGGACGGGAGAGGATGGTCAAATTTGGAAAAAGGACACATATTAATTGTGGAAGATGAAGAAAAAATCGCCAGGGTTCTTCAGCTTGAATTGGAATATGAAGGATACAGCGTCACGATCAAACACAATGGCACAGAAGGTCTTGATGCGGCAGCGGAAGGCGGGTATTCCTTGGTGCTTCTTGATGTCATGCTTCCGGGGCTTAGCGGACTGGAAGTGCTGCGCCGCTTGAGAAAAACGGATTCGCAGACACCGGTCATATTATTAACGGCGCGAGACAGTATTCCTGATAAGGTAACAGGTCTGGACATCGGTGCAAATGACTATGTCACCAAGCCGTTTGAAATCGAGGAATTGCTTGCGAGAATCAGGGCGGCGCTGCGGCAAAATGGAACAAAAACTGAAGATATCGGCACCTTTCTTACATATGACGATTTGCGGGTGAACGAAAAAACCCGTGAAGTGAGACGCGGAGACAAAGAGGTGGAATTAACGCCGCGGGAATTTGATCTGCTCGTCTATATGCTAAAGCATCCGCAGCAAGTGCTGACACGGGAGCAAATTCTAAGCTCAGTATGGGGATTTGATTATATCGGTGATACAAATGTCGTGGACGTCTACATAAGATACATCAGAAAAAAACTGGACTATCCTTACGAAAAACAGCTGATCCATACGATTCGCGGGGTCGGCTATGCCATTAAGGGGTAAACGATGAAGCTGAAGACCAAGATTCATCTATACACTTCGATATCACTGTTGATTTTATTAATTTTGGTTCATACCGCAGTATATCTCATTTTTTCGTCTGCGCTGACATCAAAGGATGCGGCCCGGCTTGCTGATGAGACGGATAACATTGCCGAAGCGCTGCGTGCCGCTGAAACAGAAGGAGTGGCTTTGCAGGATATGCTGCAGGCCTATCTTCCGGCAAATGGCATGGTGCGTGTAGTGAATGGTGATCAAAAAGCCGTTATGACGATCACAAAAGAAAAAGCCTATAAAGATTTTCCTCTCTCTTTTCATAGCGGCGAAACGGCAGATGTGAGGAAACCTGACGGCAAGCTGTTTGCCGAGGCTGCTGTTCCGGTGATTTGGACCGATGGACAAGTCGTGTCTCTTCAGCTGGTTGAAAGACTGGAGAACACAGAAGAGAGTCTGTTTCTGCTGAAAATCATCTTAATCGCTGCAAGTGCTGCTGTCTGCATTGCTTCTTTTTTTGCAGGCAGCTTGCTAGCCCGCCGAATCATCAATCCGATCAGACGATTAATGATCACAATGAAAGACATACAGCGAGACAAAGAATTTAAAACGATTTCTTTAGAAGGACAGTCCAACGATGAATTGTATCAAATGGGGCTGACATTTAATGAAATGGCAATGATGCTGAAGGAGCACTATGATAAACAGCAGCAATTTGTTCAAGATGCTTCACACGAATTGAAAACCCCGCTCACTATTATAGAAAGCTACAGCAGCCTGATGAAGCGGTGGGGTGCAAAAAAGCCGGAGGTGCTTGAGGAGTCGATAGAAGCCATTCACTCAGAAGCGGTGCATATGAAAAAACTGACCAATCAGCTTTTGGCGCTGGCCAAAAGCCATCAAGGACTCGAGGTTGATCTGAAAACAATCGATCTGATTAAAGCGGCGCGCGCGGTTATGCAAACGCTCCAGTCCGTTTATCAGCGTGACATATTGCTTGAAACAGATAAAGAGAGCCTGCTTGTAAAGGCAGATGAAGAACGCATCAAGCAGCTGTTGACCATTTTGCTTGATAATGCAATAAAGTATAGTGAAAAGCCTATTGAGATGTCAGCCGGAACGAGGAATGGACGGCCATTTCTATCAGTGAGGGATGAAGGCATCGGAATACCTGAGGAGCATATCCCGCATTTGTTCGAACGGTTCTACCGGGCAGATGAGGCACGAAACAGAAAAACAGGCGGAACAGGTTTAGGCCTTTCCATTGCCAAGCAAATCGCTGATGAGCATGGCATTGAGCTGTCTGTCAAAAGCAAGCCGGGACAAGGAACAGCTGTCACCATGCAATTCAGCGAACAGAATGGGGGAGGCCGATGACTAAAACAATAAAAACAGTATCTTTTGCTGCAGCAGCCATTTTAGTTGTCATCATCTGTACGTTTCTCATCATTCGGCAAACCCATGAGAACGTATTGTCAAAGGAGACTGTCGTAAAAAAAGTCGAAGCCTCTTATGAAGGCAAGGTCACGAAAGCAACACAATCAAAGGATAAAAAAACATATGATATAACCCTTGAAAATCCAAAGGGAACTTACTTTGTAAAAGCAGACGCAATATCGGCTGACATTCTTTCAATGAATAGAGTAAAAGCAGTGAATCCATCTGCCATGACAGAAAAAGAAGCCGAGCATCTCGCGCTTGAGCGGGTGCCGGGAACGGTCAAAAAACAAACACGGCAAAGTCAAGTTGCCACTTATACCATACAAAAAGAAGACGGGAAAACATACGAAGTGAAGGTAGACATGCAGGCAAAAACAGTCTTGTCTGCCGATCAAATCAGCAGCAAAGATCAACAAAAAACGCCGATTACGAAAAAAGAAGCCAAAACAATTGCAGAGCGAAAAACGGGCGGAACAGCGGATGACGCAGATCTCGAAGAAAGTGAGGGCACTCTCATCTTTGAAGTAGACGTTGATCTTCCTGATAATAAGGAAGCGACAGTGAAAATCAATGCCTACACAGGAAAGGTAGCTAACATTGTGTATGAAGACTGACGGTTTCTCATCAAATTCTCATCTTGCTCTCGTTTTCCTTTCATGTTGAGTATGTAAACTGTACTCATACAAAACAAAGGAGGGCTCACAAATGCTCAAGAAAAAATGGATGGTCGGTCTTTTAGCAGGGTGCCTAGCGGCCGGAGGATTCAGCTACAACGCGTTTGCCACAGAAAACAATGAAAACAGACAGGCTTCTTCTAAGACGGATGCACTCACTGAACAAGAAGCAGAAGCAATTGCTAAAACAGTTGTTGACGGCACAGTAGAAGACATTGACAGAGACCTTTACAACGGCAAAGAAGTCTATGAAGTGGAGATTGAAAAAGAAGGTGAAGACTACGACGTTTATGTAGATATTCATACAAAACAAGCGCTTAATGACCCGTTAAAGGAGAAAGCAGAACAAGTCGCCATAACCAAAGAAGAAGCTGAAGAAATTGCTTTAAAGCAAACAGGTGGAACCGTAACAGAAAGTAAGCTTGACGAAGATGACGGTGCTTACATCTATGAAATGGAAATCCAAACGAAGCAAGGAACTGAGACAGAATTTGAAATTTCCGCAAAAGATGGACGCATTATCAAACAGGAGATAGATGACTAATCAAAACCCCCGCTGCAGCGGGGGTTTTTCATGATAAGAAACCTTCTTTTGGACAATCTAAGTAGAAAAGGAGGCGAAACGCATGGAAAAGAAAGAGGAGCAATACATCAATCAGGCTGAATATGTCCCTCATCCGACGAAGGAAGGAGAGTATGCCTTATTTCTTCATGAAACGTATCATTTGCTTTCTGAAGATGACGAGACACAAACAACAGAATAAGGGCTTAGGCCCTTGTTTTGTTCCGTAATTGTGATGTAAGCGCATTTATTACTTTTTTGAGTTGACATAGCTTGTTTTTTTCTGTAATCTCAGTGTGTCAATTCAATTAGGAACTTCGTTAGGTGAGGCTCCTGTATGGAGATACGCTGCTGCCCAAAAATGTCCAAAGACGCCAATGGGTCAACAGAAATCATCGACATAAGGTGATTTTTAATGCAGCTGGATGCTTGTCCTATGCCATACAGTGCTAAAGCTCTACGATTGAAGGCGCCCGCACGCTTTTTTTGCCGTGCTTCTTTCACCTTCAATCCCGAAGGCTTTTTTTATGCCTTTAAAACGAAACCAATCAAAGGAGGTGCGGAGTATGGATTCTCCCCATTCGAGTCAATCTGAAGAAGTACCCATATACTATGACAGCAAGACAATTGATTACACGATGAGGAGACGAACTGCCGCACCTTCTGGCGAGGCCGGCACGTCTCCGTAGAGGAGGTACGAGTCCCGATGGTTCAAAACATGACCTATGACGAACTCATTTTACGCATCATTATTTTACTGCGAGACGGGAAAATCAGGGATTTTAGAAGTGTTATTGATGAGCTTCAGCCCTATGACATGGCATTTATTTTTAAAGAAATGCCGGAAAAACATCGCGCCCGCTATTTATCTTATTTAACTGTAGACGATATCACTGATATGATCGGGGAGCTGGAACGCGAATTTCAGCTTGTCGTCTTAAATAAAGTCGGAAAAACAAAAGCAACACTGGCGATGAACAAAATGGACAACGATGACCTCGCTCAATTGCTTGAAGAAATGGACGAAGAACTGAAGGAACAGCTTTTATCCAGCATGGAAGCGTCAGAATCAAAAGCTGTACAGCTCTTGATGAATTACCCGGCTGATTCAGCGGGACGCATGATGACAAACCGGTATGTGTGGATCCCTCAGCATTACACGGTAAAAGACGCGGTCGTCAAACTGAAAAGCTTCGCTGAAATAGCTGAATCGATCAACTACTTATATGTTATTAATGAAAGCAAACAGCTGGTTGGGGTTCTTTCCTACCGCGATTTGATTCTGGGTGAACCTGAAGAAAAGGTGCAGGATTTAATGTTTACCCGCGTCATATCAGCAGATGCTCTTCAGGACCAGGAAGAAGTTGCCCGCCTGATAGAACGTTACGATTTTTTGGCAATACCGGTTGTAGAAGAAAACAACGTGCTTGTCGGCATTGTGACGGTTGATGATATTATCGACGTTGTTATTCGGGAAGCTGATGAGGATTACGAAAAATTTGCCGCTTCCGGTAAAGACATCACCTTTGACACAAAAGCTTACGTGGCGGCATACCGGCGTCTGCCATGGCTGATTTTACTCTTATTTATCGGACTGATTTCAGGAAGCATTATCAGCTATTTTGAAGACGCGCTGAAGCAGGTTGTCGCGCTTGCGTTTTTCATGCCGATGGTGTCAGGGATGACAGGAAATACGGGAACACAATCTCTTGCGGTTGTCATCAGAGGTTTGTCTAAAGAAGAAATGAACAAAAAAACGATTGTGCGCCTGATCTTCCGGGAGTTCAGAACAAGCATTTTTATCGGAGCGGTTTGTTCTGTGCTGATTGCGATTGTTTCTATCATATGGCAGGGGAATGCGCTTTTGGGATTTGTTGTCGCCTCTTCACTGTTCTTAACCTTAATCATCGGCACGATGTCAGGAACGATTATCCCTATTATTTTGCACAAACTGAAAGTAGACCCGGCGATTGCTTCTGGACCGCTGATTACAACGTTAAACGATATTTTATCTTTATTAATCTACTTTGGCATTGCCACTGCATTCATTCACTCATTATAAACGTAAAAAGTCCGTCTCAACTGCGAGCCGGACTTTTATTATTTAACGGTTTTTGTACCGAAAGTGAGCATTAAGCTGCCCCTCCAGCATTTTTTTCCGCACTTGCGGATCGTTTTTTAACATCTGTTCTTTTTTGCGCATATCCTTTAAAATCTCTGCCGTCTGTACGCCGTCTTCACGCTTATTGGCGATATCCATCAGCCGCTCCACATCGGCAAAGGAGTATTTTCTTGTCCCCCTTGAAGAACGCTGCGGGTAAATGAGCTTTCGTTCCTCATAATACCTGATCTGTCTTACGGACAATCCTGTCAATTCACTCACAATTCCGATTGAAATCACTTTTTTGTCTTTATAAGAATGATCTTCTGTGGTCATTTTTCCACCCCTGGATGTCTTTTGATAATAGTATATAAAAAACAAAGAGAAAAAACCTGACGCTTGTCATATTTTCTAACATCAAATAGAAGATTTTTGAAAAAATACGGAAGAAAAATTAACAAGAATAATGCGTAACACCCAAGCGCGTTTTATCCTTTATGTAACGAATCAAACGAGGAGGAAGGATAATCATGGAGGAAGAAAAAGCAGTCTCACTGGCAAAAGAAATTATAGAGTTGGATATCAAGCGTGATGAAATGCTGGAGACGTTTATGCAGCTTGCCGGAGAACAGGCTTTTCAATTATTAAGATCGGTTCAAAACGGACAATACCGAAAATCTTCGTAAACATAAATTCTTTACATTAGATTCATACCACGTTCATTTAAAAAGAGTATCTTTTGTATAGGATACCTCAAAATGAAGGAGGACGCTATGAGTAATTTATTGAAATCCGCTTTAGAAAAAGAACGACGCCATTATTCTGAAAAACTCTATCAGATAGGGGTTTATAATAAAGAGGTCATGAACAAAATGACGATTTCTGAGCTTCGGAAAGAATACGCTTATTTCTTTCGAAGCATTACAAATCATAAAAATTATCCTTATACAAGATAATGTATAAGGATTTTTTTGCTTTTAGAAGGAATTTCTCGAATTATAGCGAATACGTATAGTAAGGGACTGAACTCTTATTATATGTAAGGGTTTTCATTATTTTTTTATAAAAATCCTATATACGAGGTAGATATGATGAGATTATCGTTTAACGAAGAAGAAGTTGAGCGTGCGATGAATTTGTACAGAGTTTTTGCAAGGGCTTTCAAAAGTGTGTCCGAACATAGTATCCGTGATAGCAAAGAGCACGGTTTTAATCCCACTGAATTTGCTGTACTGGAACTCCTGTACACAAGAGGCCCGCAAAAATTACAGCAAATTGGGTCGAGACTTCTGCTTGTAAGCGGAAACGTCACATATGTTATTGACAAACTAGAAAGAAACGGGTTTTTAGTAAGGGAGCAGGACCCGAAAGATAAACGCTCTGTTTACGCACATTTAACTGACAAGGGAAATGAGTATTTGGATAAAATTTATCCGATTCATGCACTGCGTATTGCGAGAGCGTTTTCAGGTCTTTCGCCTGATGAACAGGACCAGCTGATCGTCCTGCTCAAGAAAGCAGGCATACACAGCCAGCATTTGCTGTTTCGTTAACTATTCTACACTCTCTATTTCAGGAGAGTGTTTTTTTGTTTCCATATGATTCTTTTTAAAACATCTTTAATCTTCCTATCAGACATTTCGCCAAGGTATCCATTGACGTGTTTTTTATACTCCTTCATCTGTTCGTTCGATTGAAAAAATGCCGCGATATACTCTTCTGCTTTCTGCATGTCCCAGTTTCTCATATCTGTGACGAGTTTCCTTTCATGTAGAAGGTTTAAATTCATTTCCTCCTGTCCCGGCAGTGCATGATAAATAAATACCGGAAGCCGTTTCTGTAAGCATTCACTGATGGTCACGCCTCCGGGTTTAGTCATGATGCCTGTCGCCTGTTCGTACAAACGGTTCATCTCTGCTTTGCTGTGAAGGTAAGGAATCGCCTCAATCAAGGGGTGGTGTAAACTTTTGACATAGGAGTAGAGCTTTTCGTTTCTGCCGCATAATATTTTGTATAAGATCTTTCCGCCTGGCGACAGTTCCTGCACCCATTTTAAAATCCCACCGACCCCCATACTGCCCCCTGTGATGATGATGGTATATGGCGGGTGGTGCTGCAAGGTATCTGCTGATTCCATTTCAAAATTTTGGTGAACTGGAATGCCGGTCAAGTATATGTTGTTCTGATCGATACCCTCTGATATTAGCTGCTTCTTTACTTCCGTGCTCGGAACAAAATGGTAATCAATGTTCTTCCGTCCCCATAATTGATTCACGAAAAAATCAGTGTATACATTCACAACCGTCAGATTCGGATATTCAGGCTTTAGTCGGTTCAGCAGATAAGAAGGCAGCGCATGTGTGCAGAAGGCGATATCAGGCTGTTTTTCTTGGAGGATGTGCCTCATTTGCTGTGTGAACAGCCATTCGTACATGAAATAGCGTTTGTCATGCTGAAATTCTCCGCAGGCGAGGAGCCTGTAAATGCCGCTGTACGTTTTCGGGAAATATTGAATCCATTTTAAATAAGCCACGGAGGACAATTTTTCTAACCGCCTATACGAATGTGAAAAGATATCAATCTTTTCAGCTGCCAGCCCTTGAGACTCTAATTCAGCCTGCAATGCATCAGCCACATGATGATGGCCGGTGGAAATGCTTAAAAAAGGAAAAATGAGAATGTTTTTCATGACAGTCCTCCTAAAAAAATATGGCAACTATATTTTGAGGAGAACGTTCACAAAATATAAGGGTGTTTTTGATCATAAGGAAGGTGAAAAGATGAAAACTTGTTTCCTTTCCATATGGAGAGTGGTTGATCCGATTTATTTCTTTTTTTCAAGGCTAAGCTTGATTGACAACGATCAAAAAAGCGTTTTTCGAGTCAGGCTGACGAAGTACAAAGGACATCATGTCGTGCTTAGCGACGGAACGCATATAAGAAAAAATGATGTGCTCGTTAAAATCCACCTGCATAACATAAAGCTGATCAGGGAGCTGCAAAGCATTGAGAGCGCAGTCAGAAAGGGAATCATTATTTATCAGAAAGTATATCAATCGATGCCGCTTCTTCTTGACTATATCAACAATCATAAAAAAAGCGAGAAAATCAAAGGAATCATTGGGATTACAATGCTTGACAAAGGTGTGGAAAGGCTCGGCTTTGATGTGATCACCCCGGTGAACCCTTTTTACAGATGCTTTAAAAAAGTGTCTCATGTGCCGATTTTATATTTGACTTCAAAGCCTGTGAGCTTGCGGCATTTACCGAATTCATCCTATTTGTTTATCTCAAAAGAAAAGCTGCAGAAAACCTATCAAAAAAAAGACTGATGCCTCGGTCAGCACAGTCTTTTTTGATTAAATCTGATGAAATGTCACTTCAGGGCGGCTTCCGACACGGATATTTACGCCGGTTTGTCCCAAGCCCTCGCTGATATAAAATGGTTTATCGTGATGATAATGAAGGCCTTTAATCATGTTCATTCGCACGAGCTTTCCCATTTTCACCAAATGATACGGTTTTGGCCAGTGAATTTGCCCGCCGTGAAAATGCCCTGACAGCAGGTAATCATAATGAACATCTTTCATATCCAGAATAATATTTGGGTCATGTGTTAAGACAAGATGATAGCCATTTTCCAGACTTTGATAAGAGCCGGTGATATTACTCCGATTCGTACTGTAATCATCAATGCCGATAATATTGACTGGTCCTGCAGCCGTCTCGATTCGAACATGTTCATTTTGCAGCGTGATACAGCCGTTTTCCTCTAAAACTCGCTTCAATCTCTGAAAGTCCTCTTCTTTCAATACATAATCGTGGTTACCGAACACCGCGTACATTCCATATGCAGGCTTTAGCTTTTGCAAGGCGTTCAAGTAACCTGCCAGTTTCGGAATATTACGTTTCCGATCAAGAAAATCCCCGGTAAGAGCAATGATGTCCACAGGCTGATCTTTTGTTAAATGATACAGCTCCTCAGGTGAGACTGAAATGTTTTCCAAGTGAAGATCAGATAAATGAAGGATATTTAATTTTTTTCTGGCTGGAAGGCCGTCTTTTTGGTCGATTGAAATGGTGTTGACTTTCACATCTTTTGTATTGCGGTTCGCTTTATATAGAAATGGCACAAATACGAGTATGGCCAATGAAAGTAAGATTGTAAACAAAATATATCCCCTCCCTTCTATCAGTATAGTAAGTGATCAAGCCCTATGGATAGCGGGAATTAATGGGTAGAGACAGGTTGAAAAACGGATTGTCATATGATGAATGATTTGGAAGGGAAAAGGGATAATAAATTTTGACACATGAGGCAGAACATGCCGACGGAGTCAGAATAACAAATGGATGTGTAAGCAATGTTACGATTGATGAGACAACAAAAAAAAGAAACATATTATCTCTGGATCGCATTATTTCTTCTTTTATTGTATGTATCCCCGCTTTTTATTTTAAAGGAAGATGCCCATATCCGGGTCCACGATAATTTAGATTCCAACATCGCTTGGTACAAGGTTCTGGCCGATAGCGGAGAAATCGTCGGCAAGGTTGACGCTGCCATTCCGCAAATCATTAACGGGCTGCCCCGGGATGCCTTTGGCACCGAGTGGAGCGGAATTGTTTGGCTCCATGCTTTCTTTTCTTCCATGACCGCCTATGCAATAAGCCAGACGGTTACAAGAGTTGTCGCTTTTTTTGGAATGTATGTGCTGCTGAAGAAACATATAATCCCGGAACCAAAAGCGGCTTTCATCCGAATTGGCGTATCGCTTGCATTTGCCTTAACACCGTTCTGGCCTTCGGGAATGCTGAGTACGCTTGGGTACCCTTTGGCACTGTGGGCTTTTTTAAATATCCGAAAAGGGGATATCTCATGGAGAGAGTGGCTGACGCTGGGCTTGCTCCCTCTATACTCAAGCTTTGTTCTAGGCTTCTTCTTTTTCCTGGCAGGGATGGCGTGTTTTTGGCTGTATGATGCCATTACAAAAAGAAGATGGAATTTGATGTTCTTAGGCAGTATTGCATTTATGACGAGTATCTATCTTTTCGTTGAATATCGGCTTGTCTATTCGATGCTGTTTGAGCACGCACCGATGCATCGTATCGAATTTATCTCATCTAGGCATGACGTTTGGCATTCTCTTCGACTATCCATAAAAAACTTTGTCTATGGCCATAATCATGTGATGACCGTTCATACCGTTGTCATCCTTCCGATCCTGATGGTCGTATTTGCTGCTCTGCTGTTCAAACGAAATCGGACAAAGCCAGAAAATGTTTATCTGTTTTTATGTGTGCTTAATTACGGGTTGTCATTATGGTATGCGTTTTGGTTCAACAAAATTTGGGCTGTTCCAAAGCAGAAATTTGCTTTTTTAGCAGAATTTAATTTTGCCCGTTTTCATTTTCTTCGGCCGCTTGTTATATACGTGAGCTTTGCGCTTGCTTTATATCTCATTTGGCGGATGGGGAAAGGATGGAAATGGCTTGTGTACGCCGCAGTCGCTGCACAGCTGATGGTGTTGGCGCCTTTTAATGAAGAATATACGTATGGTGTTCATTACAACGCGCCGACATTCAGGGAGTTTTATGCATCAGAGCAATTCAAAGAGATTAAGGAATATATCGGACGTCCGCAAGATTCGTATAGGGTGGCGAGCATCGGACTGCATCCGTCTATCGCCCAATATAACGGGTTTTATACGTTAGATACGTATAACAATCTGTATCCGCTCTCATATAAATATGAATTTAGAAAAATCATCGAAAAAGAGCTGGAAAAAAATTCTCGGCTGAAACAATACTTTGATGAATGGGGCAGCCGCTGCTACCTTTTTGTCGATGAACTCGGTAAACGATATGATTTCAAAAAGAACTCGAAGAAAACGATCAACAACCTTCAATTAAATACAGATGTATTTAAAAAAATGGGTGGACGGTACATTTTTTCTTCAGTTCCGATCATGAATGCTGAACAAAACCATCTCGCGCTCGTAAAGACGTTTGACCATAAAGATTCCGCCTGGCGCATTTATTTATATGAAACAAGATAAGGAGGATATCGATTGAAACAGTCACAGCCAGTATTAACCATCGTCGTCCCGTGTTTCAATGAAGAGGAAGTGTTTCAAGAAACAAGCCATCAGCTGACAGAGGTTGTAGATGATTTAATTGAAGAAAAATTAATTGCTGAAGACAGTAAAATTCTGTTTGTCGATGATGGCAGCAAAGACCGCACTTGGGCTTTGATTGCTATGGAGAGCATAAGAAACAAGAAGGTTACCGGCTTAAAATTAGCCTGCAATGTCGGCCACCAAAAAGCGCTTTTAGCCGGATTGCATAAAGCGAAGAATAGGTCAGACTGCGTCATTTCGATCGATGCTGATCTTCAGGACGACATCTCTGTGATCCGGGATTTTATGCTGAAATATCATGAGGGCTGCGAGATCGTTTACGGTGTACGCCGGAGCAGAAAAACCGATACCTTTTTCAAGCGCACGACCGCGTTAGGGTTTTATCGTCTCATGAATAAACTTGGGATTAAATTAATTTATAATCATGCTGATTTTCGTTTAATGAATAAAAGGTCCCTTGAAGAGCTTGAGCGTTATCCGGAAGCGAATCTGTTTTTAAGAGGTATTGTCCCCATGATCGGCTTTAAATCGGCCGAAGTTTTGTATGACCGCAAGGAACGCTTTGCCGGCAAAACGAAATATCCGCTGAAAAAGATGCTATCCTTCGCTTTTAACGGGATTACTTCATTCAGTGTCGCACCAATTCGATTCTTTACGCTTTTAGGGTTTGTTTTGTTTTTCCTCAGCGCTGTGGCAGGGATTGGCGCGTTTATTCAAAAGCTGCTCGGCCATACGAATGCAGGCTGGGCGTCTCTTATCATATCCATTTGGTTTTTGGGCGGGCTGCAATTGATGGGAATTGGAATCATCGGAGAGTATATTGGAACGATTTTTTCTGAAGTGAAAAGACGGCCGAAATACGCGATTGATATTGATTTGTATAATGAACAGCTGAGCCCGCTTCAGCGCCAGGAAAAAGAGCGGTTAGAAAAAAAGTACAGTTAAACACGGAAAGAGCTGACTTCATTAGTCAGCTCTTTTTCTTCAACTGATGCAATATAGCGCTAAGCGGTTCGTCTTGCGGGTTGCGGTAAAAATCAAAAAATGGGCAGCCCTGCTTCTTAATTCGATCGATGACCGTATCAATTGTAAACAGAGCGGGTGTTAAAGATGATTGCACCTCATGCCAGTAGAGCGGGGCTGCAACAGTCCCAAGCTCATTTCCTCTCGTTGAATAGGGACAGATAATCGTTTTTCCTTCTGCATGCTGCAAATAATCAAGATACAATTTGCAGTGTCTGTTTTTAATCAAGCGTTCAGTGGTAAAGAGCTCGGGAAATGCATTGGTGCAGTACTCTGCGATCAGCTGCGTAAATTGGCGTGTTTCTTCATACGTAAATGCCTCGGGAGACAAGGGAATATAAAGCTGGATGCCTTTGTTGCCGGACAGCTTCGGGTACGATGTGATGCCAAAGGAATCCAACAGCCGCTTCAGTTCATTTGCGGCCTGCACGGCCATAAGAAAGTCATCTCGCGAAGGCGGGTCTAAATCAATGACAATCTCAGCCGGACGCCTGCTTTTAATGGTTTGAAAAGGAACGTGAAACTCCAAAGCAAGCTGGTTGCAAAGCCATAGCAATGTAGACATATCCTCACAGACAATATGTTCATGGCTTCCATCATAGAAAGACTGAACAAAATCCGGCGCATAGTCCGGCTTGTTTTTTTGGAAAAATGATTCGCTCCTAGATCCATGCGGATAGCGGATGACGGTGACAGCCCGGTTTTTCAGAAATGGGAGCAGGTAGTCACTGACTTCAATCATATACTGAATAAAATCTTCTTTTGTTTTTTTATTCTTTTCAAATATGATTTTATCCAGGCTTGTGAACTGGAGCTTTGGGTGAACCGGTTTGGAGTGTCGTATGACTTGCGCATACGTGCATTCGGTCCAGTCCATTTGGAATTCGAAACCGATAAACGATACCTCTCTTAATGTGCCTTGGAGAATTGTTAAGTATTGAACAGCTGCACAAATCGAAGGTTCAAGCGTAAATTCGCCTGAGGGTGTTTGATGTCCGTGCTGTTCCATAATCTCGCGTATAGCGCTTTTTTCCTCATCACGCATTCCGTGCGAGACAGAGGCAATCGGTGTCATTATTCCGTTTTTTAACACCGATACCGTCAGAAACCCGTTGTTAGGGTTGAACCCTGTTATGCAAACATAAGCTTGTTTAAAGTTTTTATATTTGAGCCAATCGGACGACCGCTTCTTTTCAAGCCATTTGCTGTTTGTTTTCTTCGCTACAATTCCTTCTCCGTCATATTTTATTACCATCTCCCAGAGTTGATCAAAATGATCATAACAGGGAATGGATTGAATGGTTTCTTTTGCGTAAGGATCTGGAGATGCAGGAAGCTTTGCTGCGGATATGAGTTCACGCAGCGATTTTTTGCGGTCCAAATACGAAAGAAGCGTTACATCTTCTCCGCTTCGCTCTAACAAATCAAAGGCGAGAAAGCAGCACGGCCGCGCGTTTGCCGATTCCTGAATCTTGTCTGGCCTTTTCAAACGCCCCCGCACTTGAAGGTGTTCAAAATCTGCACGACAGGGATTCACCAAACATACGATTTCACCGTCAAGTGTCAGCGGAAGCTCTTTTTCTAGGTGCTGAAAGGCAGTTTTGGCGAATTGTGTGATTTCAGGGAAGGTGCTGCTGAGCTCCACACCATTTCTGCTGGTTAAGGTCACACCTGAAGAATGGATGCGGAGAATACAGCGGTACCCATCATATTTTACTTCGTAACGCCATTCTGCTCCGATTGGCGGTGACGAAGTTAAGACCGGCTGCATGGTAAACGCCATGCGCTATGATGTGCCGGAGGCTTTTTTTCTAGTTGTTTTTTGTTTTTTATCTCCGGCTCCTTTCGGTTCAGCGGCTTGTGCAGGTGCGGCAGCCGGTGTCTCCCGGTTCGGCCTTCTGGTTCTGTCGATGCTGGCTTGCAGAGCGCTTACCAGGTCAATGACATCTTCACGAGGTGGCGCTTTATCAGGAGTGACAGCCGTTTCTTTATTTTCTAGCTTGTCGTTGACTCTTTGCAGCAGCGCCTGTCGGTACGTGTCTTCATATTTCTCAGGCTCAAACTTAGCAGTCAGTTCATCTATTAATGTGATAGCAGTTTGCAGTTCCTTATCGTTTACATTCGATTGATCAGGTACACCTGGGACTTGAGCGGCGCTTCTGACCTCATCGGGATAATGGATAGACTCCATGACGATACAATTTTCATAAACGCGGAGAATCGCCAGCTGCTGCTTTGACCTGATTGTCATATTGGCGATACCGATCTTTCCGGTTGAGCGCAGCGCCTCACGCAGCAGGGTATAGGCCTTCGTCCCATTATCCCCGGGGCCGACAAAGTAGGAGCG
This sequence comes from Bacillus sp. PS237, assembly GCF_037963345.1. NCBI lineage: Bacteria > Bacillati > Bacillota > Bacilli > Caryophanales > Bacillaceae > Bacillus > Bacillus sp. PS237. Next base: position 1,388,099 of record NZ_CP150156.1, read on the forward strand.
GTTAAAATAAATCGGATCAATTTCCTGAAGCTGAACAAAGTCAACAATCTCAACTGCTTTCTCCTCATGCTCCTGTTTTAAGCTTTTTAAATCTTCGTCTGTCAGCACTACATATTTTCCTTTTACATATTCATATCCCTTCACAATTTCATCAGGACTAAGAGTTTTTTCGCAATTTGTGCAAACTTTCTCGTATTTGATTGGTGCGTGATCCTCTTTATGGAGGCTGCGCAGTTTAATATCTTTATCTTCTGTGGCCGCATATAGCTTGATGGGGATGTTTACTAATCCGAAGCTGATCGATCCCTTCCACATTGTATGCATATCGATAAACCCCTTTTTTTCTTTAGTGTGAAGAGAAGGAGTACGATTCATGTGTAGTAACTTATGGGTGAAAAAAAGCCGGCGCTGTTATTGCGACGGCTGTTCAATAATGAATTGTTCGAATTGTTCCGGAGGTATTGGCCTGCTGAAAAAGAAGCCCTGCAAATGGTCGCAGCCTTTTTCAAAAAGAAGCTGCTTTTGAGCTGCATTTTCCACACCTTCGGCAATCACCTGCAAAGACAGCTGATGCCCCATGGCAATAATAGCTCCGGTAATTTGCTCTGATTTAGGATGGGTCTGAATATCGTCAATAAATGATTTGTCAATCTTCAGCCTGTGAATCGGGAAGTCCTTCAAATAGCTAAGAGAGCTGTGACCAGTACCGAAATCGTCAATACTGATTCTGATTCCTAATTCTGTTAGGGATGACAAAACCTTTTTGGAGTGATTGAGATTGTCCATTGTCATGCTTTCCGTCACCTCCACTTCAAGAAGCTGCGGAGGAAGCTGGTACTTATTAAGCGTATCCTTGATGAGGGGAATCAGATCTTTAGATTGAAACTGTCTGGCGGAAATATTAATGGCGACAGAAAGATCATAGCCTTTGTCATGCCAAATCCTTGCCTGCTTGCATGCTTCATCTATAATCCACTTTCCGATATCAATAATAAGTCCCGTTTCTTCTGCAACACCGATGAATTCTCCGGGCGGACGCAGTTGCCCGTCTGGTGTCACAAGGCGTATCAGTGCTTCTGCTCCTGTCATTTTTTGTTTTTTCACACTGAATTGCGGCTGATAATGCAAGACAAATCTATCGTTTTCGATTGCTTCTCTGAGTACCATCTCTTGGTTAAGCTTAACGGTTTCTTTGTTGCCGATTGAAAAAGAATAGTATCTGTATTTGCTTTTGTTTCGTTCTTTAGCCGCATACATCGCCATATCAGCCTTTTTCATCAATTCAAGGCCATCCGTCCCGTCTTTTGGAGATATCGCAATCCCGATACTGACAGATGTGACAAGGGTGTGATCTTGAATTTTGAAAGGTTTTTTGAATTTTTGGATAATTTTTCTTGCTAAAACATCTGCTTCGCCTGTTCCTGTATTGGCGTCTGTTAATATAATAATAAATTCATCACCGCCAAGACGGGCGATAAATCCGTTATCAGGGACTACAGATGACAGGCGTTTAGCTGCAAACTGAAGCAATTGATCACCGACATTATGCCCTAATGCATCGTTAATCACTTTAAACCGGTTTAAGTCAAGAAAGAATACAACAGTGTTATAATGCAAGGAATGCTCGCGATTCAGCACCTTTGTTAGATGAGAGATGGCATGCCTTCTGTTAGGTAAGTCTGTAAGCGAATCATAATGAGCCATTCTATGGATTTCTTTTTCTGCTTTGTACTGCTTCGTCATGTCTTTACAAATGACATAAATGCTGTCTAGTTCCTGATTGACCTCAACAGGTATAAGCGTAATATTTAAGTGAAACTGGCCTTTTTCAGTGATAAGATCGCTATCGCTGTTCATCGCTTGTTTATCTTTTTTAACTTGCTCAAAAAGGCGCTTAACCTTCAGTGATGTGTAATTCCTCCAGTCATGCATGCTGAAGCCAAATTTGCTGATCATTTCCTCACCAGCGTGATTGGAAGATATTATGTCTCCTTCTAATGATAAAATAAAAATTGCATCAATATTGTGGACGATTAAAGACTGAAATCGCTGTTCGTTATCCTTTATGCGTTCGCTCTGTTTAATAAACTTTCGATCTGCATGGGAACTGAATAACAATAACGTTTGGATACAAAAAATAATTAAAGTAACAAAAATTGACCAATGAAACGTTTGCACCTCCATATGGCTTCCGGGCGGAGCCATGTCCTTATGGAAAGTTGCCGCAAGCATCCCTGTGTAGTGCATGCCCGAAATCCCAATGCCCATTACAATTGAACTGACGCCTTTATAGAATATAAGATGCTCAGAATGTTTTTTTACGGCCAAGTCAAAGAATATTTTTAACGAGACGAAAGAGGCTGCAATCGCAATGATAATTGAAACTGTAAATAAAATAGGTTCGTAAATAATCATTACCCGGGAAATGGCAGACATTCCGATATAGTGCATAGAAGCAATAGATGCGCCAAGCACAACTGATCCGGTAAGCAGTCTGTAATATGTAAGAATGTGCCGGCTGACAAAATATAATGACACAAATGATCCCGAAACAGATGCGCCAATGGCTGCCATTAAAGGCATGAATTCATATTCCATCGGCATTTCCATATGGACGGCCATCATCCCTACAAAATGCATTGACCAAATACCGAATCCCATAATAAGTGAGCCGCCGATCAGCCAAATTTTACTTTTTAAGCCTGTATTGATGGTGACTTTCCTTGAAAGTTCAAGGGAAATATACGAGGCGGTACAGGCAATTAGAATAGATAAACATATGAGAGTCGTATTATATGTAACGTGTATTTCCAAATGGAGATTCCCCCCGTATCGTGTGTTCCAGTCTTGTTGACTCTCTTTATTATCGGCTGCTTAACCGCAGAGTTTCAGCCTTCAAAACGATAGAAATACGAGGGAGATCTATTTTTAGTTCAACTGACCGTGAAAAATGTGTTAAAATCATCTTGATGTTTTCCGAAAAGAGAAAAATGTATGATACATAAACATGAAACAAGGGAGTTGGTGGCTATCGAAGAGCTGGTTATGTCATGGATTGAAGCATTTAAAAGCTTATCTTATTTTGGAATATTTCTAGCGCTCAGCATTGAGTTTATTCCGGCCGAAGTCGTCTTGCCGCTTGCGGGCTATTGGGTATCTAAAGGCGATATGACACTTGCTGGCGTTGTTTTGGCAGGATCGCTTGGAGGAGTGGCCGGTCCGCTTACGCTGTATTGGATAGGCCGGTACGGAGGAAGGCCGTTTCTTGAACGTTTTGGGAAGTATCTCTTTATTAAACCTGAAGCGCTTGATAAGTCAGATAATTTTTTCAAAAAACATGGGGGCTTTGTCGCCTTCAGCGGCCGTTTCTTGCCTGGTATCAGGACATTGATTTCCATACCGTGCGGAATTGCAAAAATGAATGTTTGGGTGTTTTCGCTTTATACATTCATTGCTATGCTTCCGATTACATTTGTATATGTTTATCTCGGTGTGAAGCTCGGTGAAAATTGGAAGGCAGTCGGCTCTATTCTTGATCAATATATGCTTCCGATCGGGATAGCGATTTTGGCGCTGTTCCTGCTCTACTTACTGATGAAAAAGAGGAAGAAACGCACGCACTCCGAACAATTATCTGTATTTTTGAAAAATAAACGTTGACAAATCACTGCGCTGCGCATATTATTGACGTATAAAATCATATTTCTTGAAATCCCAAAGGGGAGTAGCGTCCGGAATGTATTCCGGAAACAAAGTCGTCATTTCATGGATTGTATCCATCGGCTTTGTTGGCATGCCTGAATTCATGTCTAGCAAGACCTTTGCCTTATGTCGGCAAAGGTCTTTTTTGCATGGTCCGGCCGGCATAAGATCGGATGAAGAGAAAGAAAACAACTTTTTTGGGAGGGTATCATTTATGGATGCAGCATTATTATTAGAGTATGGTTGGGTTCTTCTCGTCTTGATCGGGCTGGAAGGGATTTTAGCCGCCGATAACGCGCTGGTTATGGCGGTAATGGTAAAACATTTGCCGGAGGAAAAAAGAAAAAAAGCGTTATTTTATGGATTGGCAGGGGCTTTTGTTCTGCGATTTGGCTCTTTATTTGCAATTTCTTTCTTGGTCAACGTATGGCAGGTTCAAGCGATTGGCGCGATCTATTTGCTGTATATCTCAGCAAGCCACTTATTGAAAAGATATGTATTTAAGAAAGAAGACACACATAAAGAGACGAAGCAAAGCGGTTTTTGGCCGACTGTTTTAAAAGTTGAACTGGCAGATATCGCGTTTGCTGTTGATTCCATCTTAGCAGCAGTAGCGCTGGCGGTTACACTTCCTGGGACATCACTCCCGAAGATCGGCGGACTTGACGGAGGACAATTTCTCGTCATTTTGGCCGGCGGTATCATCGGACTGGTGATCATGCGGTTTGCGGCTTCCATGTTTGTGAAGTTATTAAAGGAACGTCCAAGCCTAGAAACAGCAGCCTTTGTGATTGTCGGCTGGGTCGGAGTGAAGCTTGCTTTATATACGCTTGCCCATCGCGACATAGCGGTTGTTTCTGAGCACTTTATCCATTCTGGAACATGGAAGCTGATATTCTGGGGTGTCTTAGCAGCAATCGCGGTTTGCGGCTGGTTTATGTCAGGTGGGAAAAAACAGCCGGAGGGTGCACAAAACGAACAAAAAAACAGCACCCGTGAACGGGCGTAATCTGAAAGACTCTGCTTAAAAGCAGAGTCTTTTTGTGTTTGAAGCGTTTTCATAAGCGAAATAAAATAACATTTTTATAACATCTTTGTTACAAAAAACACGCATAAAACCCCCTTAATTCTTTAGAAAGGCACGAAATCATGTATAGAACGTCAGAATGGTTTGTCATAATTGAGACATTGGAAATCAATATTTCTTTTTCTCCTTTGCGAATCCCTATCAAATTAGCTATCATTAATGAGTAGTTATAGGGAGGAACTGAGGTGAAACCAGTGCTTAGCCTTTTGTTTAAATTGGGAAAAAAGAAGCAAACACTTGAAAAAGCTGTTGAGAGTATACAAAAAGGCAATAAAGATCTGCAAAATGAATTAATACAGCAATATAAGCCATTTATCGCAAAGACGGTTTCATCCGTTTGTAAACGATATATAGATGAAAAAGACGATGAGTTCAGTATTGGACTGATCGCGTTTAATGAAGCTATAGAAAAATATTCACCTGAAAAAGGAAATTCTCTGCTCGCATTTGCTGAGCTTATTATAAAAAGAAAAGTCATTGATTACATTAGAAAAGAAGCCAGAAGCGCACAAAATATAAATATCGATTTACAGGAAGGAGACGATCAGGAGTCATCACAAAGCCTGATTGAAGCCGAGCTTTCCATTGATGAATACCGCCGTCAGATTGAACAGGAGCAGAGGCGGGAGGAAATCCTCTATTTTCAAAAGCAGCTCAAGGATTATGGTTTATCGTTTAAAGAACTGCTTGAAAATTCTCCAAAACACACGGATGCAAGGCAAAACGCCATAAAGGTGGCAATGACGCTTGTTGAACATGAAGAATTGGCCGCTATCCTGTATACAAAGAAGCAGCTTCCGGTCAAACAGCTTGAACAGCTTGTCTCTGTAAGCCGAAAAACGATTGAGAGAAACAGAAAATATATTATTGCGATGTGTATTATCATTACGGGTGATTATATTTATTTAAAAGATTATCTTAAAGGGGTGCTGCACTCATGAGAAGAGGGATTATAGTAGAGAAAAATAAAAAATTCGTCACGTTGCTGACCCCTGACGGACAATTTTTAAAAGCCAAAAATGATCGACACAGCTATGAAATCGGAGAAGAAATCATGCTTCCGAGTGAAACACGCATGGGCAGAAGGGCCAGCTTTTTTGATTTTTTTAAACTGCGCCCTTTCAAAATGGGGATTTTTACGATGACTGCTATTATGCTCTTTATTTTTATAGTTCTCCCCGTTTTTTCTAATAATAAGGCCTATGCGTATATGACAATCGATATCAATCCAAGCGTCGAAATGGCGTTAAACAGCGATTATGAAGTGATTGAACTGACGCCTCTAAACGATGAGGGACAGAAAGTCGTGAATGATATAGATGATTGGGAGAAGACTGATTTTAAAAAGGTGATTGACGATATTATAACCGACTGCAGTGAACACGGGTATGTAAAAAAATCGAAAGAAATATTGATTTCCACTGTTTATGAAAACACAGAAGACAATACATATAAAAAGGCTGTGAAAAAACAGCTGAATGATGTGACTGAAAAATATAAAACGACATACCGCATGGAATCTCTCGAGTCAGATATGCAAACGAGGGAAAAAGCGAAGAAAGAAGGCGTCTCAACAGGCAGCTACATCAAATCAAATGAAAAGAATGACAATAAAGATATAAAAGATGACTCCAGCAAACCATCCGGGGAAGAGGATCAAAAGAGTGATGAAAATGAGGATGAAAACACCGATCAAACTGACACCCAGGACAGCAAGCAAGGAGATAATGAACAGCTGAATGATGCGGATTCCGGAGACCAGAAAGAAGAGAAAGCGGATGACCAGATTGATGATAGTGACAAAGATAAAAAAATAAAGGAATCAGATGAAAACACAAATACCGAAAAAGATGGGGACCATGAGCAAACCCCAATACAAGATCCTCAAGATAAAGGAAATGAAAATAACGGCGCTGACAAGGGCCAAAGCCAATATCACAGGGACTGGAACAATGGTGAACAAGGCAAGAACCGTTCTTCGTCCAGAAGGGATAACGCTTCAGACCGACGTAATCCAAACGGCTACAGCAGTGATAATCATTCAGCTAAAAATGAAGATTCGCCGAGTGCCCCCGGCGAATAAAGACCTGAATTTATTTAGTTGTGCCATTTAATTGTGATTGTGCTTGCTGTACCAGCCGCTTTGTCATTTCTCCGCCTACAGAGCCGTTAGCGCGTGCGACTGTATCAGAACCAAGGTTCACACCGAATTCTTGAGCCACTTCGAGTTTAAATTGGTCTAGTGCCTGCTCCACCCCTGGAACAACGAGTTTATTTCTGCTCGCCATCTTTTTCATCTCCTTTTTCGATAAAGAAATTCTTAACGCGTATTTAGTTTGAAATATACGGGGTTTATTTATGCTGGCAATTGTTGTGGAGAAAAATAAAACCCCGGCCTCTGAGCCGGGGTGGCGCAGACTATAGAATGTCTGCTGTCATTTTATGTGCGGTTGCCTGAATATGGAATGTCAAAATGGAGAGGACTGTAATGGCGATAATCTGTCTGATTTTAAGCCATTGGCTGTCATTCAGTTCTTCAAAACGGTGACGGAGACGCTCTGTCTCCTGTTCGGCGATCTCCTGCAGATTTGATTCTTTCATAGAAGGAGTATCTTGGTGATGGATGGCATCAAGCACATATGCGCAGCTTTCATAATAAGCAATCGGGCTGATGACATCATCAGATCTGTCTGAGATTGTGTTAAAGGCCACTTTTAAAATAGCCCGTATGTGTTCAAAGTCATAAATGGATTTTAAATCACGTACAATTAAAAGAATAACTGCCTGTTCAATTGAGTATTTTTTGCCCAGCTCAGGGTGTCCGATCAGATCTTTGATATCACGCTTTACCCAGTTTTGAATCGCGGTTGACTTTAACGAAGTCAGCTCGCATAAGTTGCCAAGCTCTACGATTTCATTTGTAGACAGACCGTATTCTTTTTTCTGTTTTTTTCGTTCGTATCTTGTAAGAAATTCAGGAATTTCTAGATGATTGGCTGCTTTTTCTGCTGACATGTTCGCTGATTGGACGAGAATGTCGAGCGGGCTATGTTCTCCTTGTCCTTTTAGGGAATAGAGCAGCCGCACCATATCGGTTCGAGAGAGTTTAAAAATGTTCATTGTTCACCTCTTTAAACAATTTGACGCGGATATAGGTCTATGTATAAGTTCAAAATTCAAGCGTCAGCAAATTACATTAACATCATACGTCGAATTCCTTGCATTTTCAAATGGATGTTTTATAATTTAAATATACGGGTTCTTTTGAACTTAAAATAACGGAGGTTGTTATGGCGAAAAGAATTTTTCTGTTTATTCTAACGAATATTTTGGTGCTTACAACAATCGGGATCGTTTTGTCTGTTTTAAGCTCTGTTACAGGAGTCGGGACGTACTTTACAGCTGATGGCGGTATCGATCCAATGGCGCTTCTTGTGTTCAGTTTAGTCGTTGGATTTGTCGGTTCCTTTACGTCTCTTGCGATATCCAGATGGATGGCAAAGACGATGATGGGCGTCAGAGTGCTGAATCCGAAAAAACACTCGCTCAGCTATGAGGAACAGCAATTGGTTGATCGTGTTCACAGATTAAGCCGCTCTGCCGGTTTAACGAAAATGCCGGAAGTCGGGATTTACCGTTCACCTGAAGTAAACGCGTTTGCGACTGGACCGTCAAAACGCCGTTCACTTGTCGCAGTATCGTCAGGGCTGCTGGAGCAGATGGATGACGCAGCAGTTGAAGGTGTGCTTGCCCACGAGGTCGCGCATATCACAAATGGTGATATGGTAACAATGACGCTTTTACAAGGTATCGTTAATACCTTTGTCGTCTTTTTATCGCGTATCGCCGCTTGGATAGCAAGCCGTTTTGTCAAAGAAGATCTAGCGCCGATCGTTCATTTTATTGCAATGATTATTTTTCAGATTGTCTTTTCGATACTTGGCAGCCTGGTTGTGTTTGCGTATTCACGCCATCGTGAATTCCATGCTGACAGGGGAGGAGCGGATCTTGCCGGCAAGGACAAGATGATTCATGCGCTGCGGACGCTTAAAAGCTATTCTTCCCGGATTTTGGAAGACGATCAGACAGCTGTCCAAACGTTAAAGATTAATGGCAAGAAGCGCTCTTCACTTTTCTCTACTCATCCTGATTTAGATGAGCGAATCAGACGGCTGGAAGCTAAATAATACAAACACATTGTTCCTCTGAGAGAATTCTCAGAGGTTTTTTATTTTATCCATTGACTAAAATCATAAAAAAATAAGCAAGTTAAGAAAATGTTTCGTAAAAGCCTTTAAAAATGGACCTAATATCTTTAGAATAATTACCGTACTTAAAAAGAGAGGCAGAAGGATTTTACATGAGATTAAAGTTTGGAAAATTGATACAGGCCTTGTCACCGGCCCAGCTGATCGCATTATATTATTTTCTTGCAGTTACTGTGGCCGTTATATTGCTGAGTTTGCCGGCGGCCCATAAACCGGGGGCGGATTGGACGTTTATTGATGCGCTTTTTACAGCTGTCAGTTCAGTCAGTGTAACGGGGCTGACAGTTGTTGATACAGCTGATACATTCAGCACAATAGGGATTTTTATATTAGCATTTGTTCTGCAATTTGGCGGAATCGGAATTATGACGCTCGGAACGTTCATTTGGCTGATCATGGGAAAACGAATCGGGCTGAAAGAACGGAAGCTGATTATGGTTGATCAAAACCAATCCCAGTTTTCAGGAATTGTCAATCTGATGAAGCAGGTACTGTTTCTGATCTTGTGGATTGAATTTTTTGGCGGGCTGATACTCGGCACATATTTCTTAACCTACTATGACTCCTATCAGGAAGCCTATTTACACGGATTTTTTGCCAGTATCAGTGCAACGACAAACGGCGGATTTGATATTACCGGTAATTCGATGATTCCATTTCGCCACGATTACTTTGTGCAGTTTATTACAATGCTTTTAATTATATTTGGAGCGATTGGATTTCCCGTGCTTGTTGAAGTAAAGGATTTCCTGTTTTCAAAGCATCGGCGTTATCCATTTACGCTTTTTACAAAGATCACGACGATTACGTTCGGCTCACTTGTCTTGTTTGGAGCCATTGGCATCTTTGCCCTGGAAGCAAACCATGCGTTCGCAGGAAAATCATGGCATGATATTTTGTTTTTGTCCCTGTTTCAATCAACGGCAACCCGAAGCGGGGGGCTGGCAACAATCGATATCAGCCAATTATCAGATTCCACACTCTTTTTTATTTGTGCGCTGATGTTTATTGGAGCGTCGCCAAGCTCAGTCGGGGGAGGCATAAGGACAACGACTTTTGCTTTGAACCTTCTTGCGCTGTTTCATTTTGCCCGCGGCAATAAGGCCGTAAAGGTATTCAAACGGGAGCTTCACCCTGCTGACTTGATGAAGTCGCTTGTTGTCACGATGATGGCGATCCTGCTCGTTTTTGGCGCGACACTCATTCTGACCATTACAGAAAAACATTCCCTGCTGGAGCTTTTGTTTGAAGTGTGCTCGGCATTCGGTACAACCGGCCTATCGCTTGGAATTACGGCAGATTTGAGCAGTGTTGGAAAATGCGTCATTATGATTGTCATGTTTATCGGGCGAATCGGCATCTTGACCTTCCTGTATCTGATCGGAAGAAAGGAAATTGAAGCGAATTATCACTATCCGAAGGAAAGAGTGATTATCGGATAGGCAAAACACCGCATATTTTGCGGTGTTTTTTGATTACCAAAAAAAAGATGTGTGCCTCCTGTTCAGTTGGAGAACCTAACTCCGACAGGTGCAATTTACGCTCCTGCATCTTAAAATGTCTGAAAATTGGCGAGGAGGATTCGTATGAAGCGTAAAGCTGAAGTGAATGAAGCCATTAAAAATAACAATACACCTACCGAGAGCATGGACCCCAATTCATATAAGACACAATATCATGACGACCCCAATTTTAGAGGGGCAAACCGCAATTCCAAACAGGGCCAGCAGGGAGGCATGTAATTGTGAAGAAAAACCGTCATAGCAGAGACATGCAAAATCATAAAAAGCCTATGAATAAAAAGGTGCTGGAGGAAGAATTCTCAAGTGAACTCGGGGATTACAATGCCGGAAAGATCATCGAAACGCTGGAAGTCACCAAGCCTGAAAAGAAAAAAGAAAAAAACAAAAAACAACAATAAAAAAGACCTCTTAGGCGGCGTCCCGCTTAAGAGGTGCTTTTTCTATTTTAAATAAGCATTTTTGCCCGTTCCTCTGACAAATTGCAATAAGCTTGTCATCCTCAGCTCAATGAATGGCTGAGCGACTGTCTTAACAAAGTTGCTGGAGAGGACTGATGTCAGGGCTGCTGTTAAAAGCAAGAGGATCACTAAGCTTTGATAGTCAGTAAGCCAATCCTCAAGCCCGACCTGCCGTAATGTCTTAATAATAAACCCGTGAAGCAGATACACGTAAAATGTCCGGGTTCCCCATTTGGTAAAGAAATACCGTTTTTGCGGAACGAGCGCTAAAAAGCTGAAGGTTGCCCCAAAGGCGAGTACATACCAGCCGATTCGGGATAGTCCGCTTACCAGGGTAACGTCTCCAAATGAAGAATACGGTTTTGAACCAAACAGAAAAGAATAGTCAAAATCGATGCCCCAGCAGATGACGAATACTGCGGCAAGCACTCCGAGCGCAATTTGTTTGCCGCGTTTTGATCTCAATAAATCAAAATGATGTTTATTTAAATAAAAACCGACAAGGAACATCGGTAAGAATACGAATGTCCGTGACAAGCTCAGCGTGCTGCTGACAAAGTCCAGATAACCGATCAGCACGGCGATTCCGCAGCTGACAAACAGCGCCCACTGCTTTGAAAGCTTTGAAAAAGGATATAGGAGCAGGTTCCAAAAGAATAAGCTTACAAGAAACCATAACGACCATTGCGGATCAATCGGGTTCACATTTGCCATGCTTTCATCTTGCATAATGTAATAAAAGACGGAATAAATAATTTGGAAAATCAAATACGGAATAATCAGCTTGACCGCCAGCTTTTTTACATATCCCGCCCGTTTAAAGCCTTTCGCGAAATAACCGGATACAAGAATAAATGCAGGCATATGGAATGTGTAAATGAACTTGTAGAGGTAGAGCATAAAATGATTATCATTAATAAAGGAACGAAGGATATGACCGAATACAACAAGGAATATCAATAAAAATTTTGCGTTATCGAAATAACTGTCCCGCGATTTACTCATAGCATCACCTTCTCTTTCATCAGTCACTAAGAGATTATTCCCTGCTGGTACATATTTTAAAATAAAAGATGAAAAAGGAATCTAAAAAAATGCTGATTGTTAGGTCGATGTAAAGTGACGGTAAGGATCGTAGAAAATGTCTTCGTAATGTAATGACGCTGAAATTTTCTGAAATTTATAGGGCAAATGAAGGAAGTTCCCGCATTTTGTAGAAATATTGAGGGATAGGTTTTGAAGAAGGAGTGTACATGCATGGAAACTCTTGGTGTCCAGACAAACTCGGAGCTGCGAGAGGAACTGAATCGCCTCAAAGAAGAAAACGCGCGACTGAAAAAGGAATTGAATCAGCATCAAGTGATTGTCAACAATACGCTCGATGCTATTTTTATTTGTGATAACGAAATGCGGATTGTTCAGGCAAATGAAGCAACAGAAAGGATGCTTCAAGTTGACTCGGAAGATTTGAAAAAGCGTTCTGTTTTGGATTTTTTGTTTTCAATCCCAAAGGATGAACTGAATCTTTCCGTAAAGAAGTTTTTTAAAAAAGGCTTTCTGTGGAAGGAGGTTCCGATCAGGCTTGATTGCGGGGCAACAAAATACATAGAGTTTCTGGCCAAAAGAGGTATTGGTGAGGATTTCTTTTTTGTTGTCATGAGGGACATATCTTCTAAGAAGATTCTGGAGCGGGAATTCTCTATGAATGAACAGCTTTTTAAGGACTTGTTTGACAGAGCAGTTGACGGAATCGTCCTGTTTGATAAAGATGGCGGTTTTATTGATGCAAATTTGTCCTTTTGTAAAAGCTTTGAAATCAATCATAATGAGCTGTCTCATTTATCTTTGTATGAGTTCATAGACAGCGGCTCACGAAAAGATTTCGACAATATCTGGAAGGCGCTCAACCGCAAGGGAAAAGCGAAGGGGGAGCTGCCTGTCAAGCTTCGTTCAGGAGTTCAAAAACTATTTGAATTCACGATTACATCAAACATCATCAGCGGTTTTTATATGTCCATTATGAGGGATATCACAGAGAAGCGGTCTATGGAGCTGCAGCTCTTTAAAAGTGAGGAGCGCTTCAGAGAAATCTTTGAAAATGCAATGGACGCCATCATCATCTGGTCGAATGACGGAAGAATCGTAAAAGCGAATCAATCAGCCTGTAAAATTTTTGAGCTGCCGATGAATTTGCTGTTGAAAAGAAAGCTGTGTGATTTTCTCGTTGACTCGCAGCAGAAATACAGCATAACGAAGAGGAAATACGCAAAATACGGAGAGATCAGAGAAGAGCTGCTGTTTCAAATGGGGAACGGCCAATTCAAAGAGCTTGAATTTACTTCAAAACGGACAATCCTTGAAAATCAGCATTTGACGATCTTAAGAAATGTAAGCGACAGAAAGCGGATGGAAAAGGAGCTTCGGGAAAGCGAGCTGAAATTCAGAAAAGTGTTCAACGGATCAATGGACGGCAATGTATTGTTCGACAATCAATACAGGATCATCGACGCCAACCCGTTAGCAAGCCATATTTTGGGCCTGTCACATGAAGAGATCAAACAGCACAGCCTGTTAGATATTATTTCTGCTTATGAAATAGAAAATTTGGCATCACCGGCAAGGCAGATTAATTTTGATGAAATGGACAACGAAATTCCATTTTTGCTGAGCAGCGGTGATAACAGAAAACTCGAATTCTCATTTAAACGGAATATTATTCAAAATATGAACTTGGCTATCTTTAAAGACGTAACAGAGCGAAAAGAATTGGAGGAGCGCCTGCGCAAATCAGATACCCTTCATGTTGTCGGCGAACTCGCAGCCGGTATTGCTCATGAAATCAGAAATCCGATGACTGCTCTTAAAGGCTTCATTCAGCTTCTGAAAGGGAGTGTCGAGGGAGACTACGCCCTTTACTTCAACGTGATCACCTCAGAACTAAAGCGCATCGAATCCATCATCACCGAATTCTTGATTTTAGCCAAGCCCCAGGCCATTATGTATGAGGAAAAACATGTTACCCAAATTATGAGGGACACGATAGACCTTCTAAATGCGCAAGCCAATCTCAGCAATGTACAAATGCAACTTGATTTAATTGACGACATTCCCCCGATTTACTGTGAACCGAATCAGCTGAAACAGGTTTTTATCAATATATTAAAAAACGCCATCGAAGTGATGCCTGACGGCGGAAATATTTTTGTAACGATAAAGGCATTGGATCAAGATCATGTTCTAATCTCCTTAAAAGACGAGGGAATCGGAATGACAGAAGATAAATTAAAGCGACTTGGTGAACCGTTTTATACGACAAAGGAACGGGGAACTGGACTTGGGCTTATGGTAAGCTATAAAATTATTGAAGAACATCAAGGCGAGATTATGGTAGAAAGTGAAGAAGGGAAGGGCACCGTTTTCCATATTACGCTTCCTGTCAGACAGAATGCTGAAGAAAGAAGGAATGATGAATGAACTACTATACGACAGCCGAAACGCCGCTCGGTGAACTTATCATTGCCGAAGAGGAGGACCGGATCACTCGTCTATTTCTCAGTCAGGAAGATTGGGTGGATTGGAAAGAAACGGTTCAGAATACTGAGCATAAGGAAACACCTAATCTTGCAGAAGCGAAACAACAGCTTCAAGAATATTTCGCAGGCGAAAGGAAGACATTCTCCCTGCCGCTCAGCCAAAAGGGCACTCCTTTTCAGCAAAAAGTGTGGCAAGCGCTGGAGAGGATTCCATATGGCGAATCCCGAAGCTATGCGGATATTGCCGCTGCTGTCGGCAGTCCGAAAGCGGTGCGCGCTGTCGGGCAGGCTAATAAACGTAACGACCTGCCGATTTTTGTCCCGTGCCACAGAGTGATCGGCAAAAACAGTGCGTTAACAGGATACGCCGGAAGCAAAACGGAGATCAAAGCATTTTTGCTAAACATCGAGCGAATCTCCTATAAAGAAAAATAAAACATATGGCACGTTCCCTTTTTTCACGGCCGACATATCATTTTATTAAGTTAAAAAAGTTGGTCTGATGAAAAAGGAGGACAAAGCAATTGAAGCCGAGCCGCTCTGAGAAACTTGCCGTTTTTGCCGAACTGTTTGTGAAACTGCATATCTTATCAAGCGCTCAAAAAGATGAAATCATCAATGTTAACAAAAAGAAACAAAAAAACCGCTGACTCGGCTCCAAATGAGCAAAGTCCAGCGGTTTTTTAATGCACCTTTTCTCCTTTAAACAGCTGTTCAATCTCTTCTTCATAGTTTCCGGTCATAATCCCTTTTTCTGTGATGATTCCTGAAATGAGATCATGAGGTGTAATGTCGAAAGCGGGATTAAAGACAGGCACATTGGATGGAGCGGTCCGAACTCCGGAAATCTGCCTGACTTCCTCGGGATCTCGTTCCTCTATCGGGATATCAGCGCCGCATTTGACCTTTGTATCAAATGTAGATAAAGGTGCGGCGACAAAAAACGGAATATCAAAGGCGTTTGCTAAAATAGCAAGACCGTATGTGCCGATTTTATTTGCCGTATCACCGTTCTTTGCAATTCGGTCGGCTCCGACGATAACAGCGGAAATTTGTTTTTCCTTCATCGTATGGGCGGCCATGCTGTCTGTGATCAGAGTGACATCAATGCCCCCCTGCATCAGCTCCCAAGCAGTAAGGCGTGAACCTTGCAGGACAGGCCTTGTTTCACAGGCATAAATGTGTAATCCCAAATCTTTTTGTTTGGCCAAGTAAAACGGAGCTAGCGCCGTTCCATAGCGGCTTGTCGCGATTGAGCCGGCATTGCAGATCGTCATGATCCTGTCGCCTTTTTTGAAAAGCTGCAGGGCGTTTTGGCCGATCAACCGGCACGTTTCCTCATCCTCGACCTGAATCTGAATGGCTTCATGGACAAGGTTTGTTTTTGCTTCATTTACGGAAATCGCGTTTTCGACCGAATGACTCAGTCTCTCAAGCGCCCATGACAAATTAATGGCGGTAGGCCGTGAGCTGTTTAAATATTGTTTGATGTCTTCCAGTCTGCGGCGGAATTCCGTGACATTGTCTGTTTCAATGTCTTTGGCAGCAAGCGCCAGTCCGAAGGCAGCTGTAATGCCGATCGCCGGAGCGCCCCTTACTTTGAGCGTGACAATCGCATCAAATACATCCTCTTTCGTCGTCAGCTCCAAATATTCCGTCTCATCAGGAAGCTTTTGCTGATTTAAAATGGTAATAGCTGTTTCTTTCCATTCAACAGAACGTGGAACAGCAAATGAATGGGTCATGAATAGATCATTCCTTTACAAGTAACTTAAATAATTCAATAACATCTGTTATCGTTTTGAATTCCGAACGTTTTTCGATAAAGGCTGTGCCGGTTTCGAGCGCCAAGCGTTTTCTGCCGATTCGTTTATCAAACGGCACGATCGTATCCAGGTCAGCTACATGGGCAAGGCCGATCGTGCGTCGTATCAGCTCACAGCCCGCAAATCCGATTGCTTCTTCAAAAATATGGCTGAGCGTATCAGTGAGGTAACCGTCGATGTTGGCGTAAACATCCAGACTGTCCTTCTGCCAGGCTTCACTAAACGTCTCTTCAAACGTTTCCCAGACCTGGTTGACATGTTCATATAACGGCTCTCTGTCAGCCCCGTCACGGCTGAGTGCGTTCAAAAATAAGTTGGCGATAAATTGCCCTACATCAAAGCCGATCGGTCCGTAAAAAGCAAACTCAGGATCAATCACCTTTGTTTCGTGCTCACTTGCGAAAATGCTTCCTGTATGCAAATCACCATGAATCAACGTTTCTGCAGACGTTAAAAATGACTTTTTCAGCTTAGCGGCTTCGATTTTAACGCTGTCATTATTCCAAAGCTTTTCGACAAAAGGACGAAGCTCTTCTTCAAAATCATTTGTGTCATGGTCGAAGAAAGGATCTGTAAAAACAAGTCTTTCCGTAATGTCGCATAGCTCTGGATTTGTAAACTGTTTAACAAGCTGTTTTTTCACCTTAGGTTCAAGCGCGTAATCTGATGAGTAGAAAAGTGTTTTTCCTAAAAATTCACCGATGTGCTGCGACAGATGAGGATAGTTTTCACCCTCAATGAGTCCTTTTCTTGCGATCTTGAGGTGAGAGAGATCCTCCATGACGGTAACCGCCATTTCCGTATCAGAATAAAACACTCTTGGAACCAGGTGAGGCACATGCTCGCCCTGACGGATGAGAGCGCTGCTTTCGATTCTTGCACGGTCGATTGTCAGCGGCCAGCTTTCTCCCACCACTTTTGCATACGGAACCGCCTGTTTAATGATCAATGCTCTGTCATGTTCTTGATCATAAATATGAAAAACGTAATTTAAGTTGCCGTCTCCGATCTCCTGGCATGTCAGCGTGCTTTTGCTTGGAAATAGGCCAAGCTTCACCGCCAACGCCACAGCGGAGCTTTCATTTAACGTTTCGTATAAAGGTGTTTTTGTGACTCCCATCATCATAACCTCCAATTATGTAATTAATTAATATGTGGCCGTAAAAAAGCCTCCTTCTCAGAGAGAAGGAGGCTTAACATCTATGTCCGCCTCTCTTATCTCTCAGATCAGATCTGAATGGAATTAGCACCGTGCCTTAAGAGACCAGCGTCTCGGCGCGAAAAAAATGCGCCCCATTTCACAATGGAATTACGGTCGGTTGCTGTTGGGGTCAAAAGGCCAAATCCCTCGCCCAACTCTCGATAAGAGAATATATTCACTTGTTTGACAATTCTAATTTATCAGTTGATGAACATGGTAACAGGTAATTTAGTTAGTTGTCAATATATTTTTTAATATAAATCTTTTCTGATATCATCGAAAACAGGAATGCTCTCCCGAACTTCTGCGCTTTCTTGAAGGTCGATTTCCGCTCGGACTATGCCTTCTTCCCGGCCGCCTTCAGCAAGTACACGTCCCCATGGATCAATAATCAGGCTATGTCCTGCAAATTCATTATCCGGATTTGAACCGGTACAATTGCAGGCTGCGACAAAGCATTGGTTTTCAATGGCCCGCGCAATAAGCAGGCTTTTCCAATGATCAAGGCGGGGAAGAGGCCATTCCGCAGAAATAAACAGCACGTTGGCGCCTTTTGTCGTATGTTTTCTGATCCATTCCGGAAAACGGATATCGTAACAGATCAATCCAGAGCTTTTGACGCCGTCAAGCTCAAAGTATCCGTCTTCGGAACCGGCTGATAAATACAGATGCTCATCCATCAGCTGAAAAAGATGGGCTTTTCTGTACTCTTTAATGATTTGCCCTTCCTTATCCGCGATGTACATTGTATTATAAACATCAGAATTCTTCCTGACAGCGACCGATCCGGCGACAATATGAACACCATGTTTTTTTGCCGTTTTCTTCAGCCAGCTCTGAGCGGAGCGGCCGTCTTCGTCAGCGAGTTCATCAAGATTGGCCAGATCATATCCGGTCGTCCATAATTCAGGCAGAACAAGAACATCAGCATGTTTGCTTTCTTTTTCGATGAAAAATTCAGCCTTTTTTATATTTTCCGAAGGTTTTCCGTATGAAATATCAAATTGAAGACAAGATATCGTCCATTTCATCTTTTTAACACCCCAAATTTTTCTTTACTTTTTTCATTTAACCATATATGATGATGGACTATCATTTCAAGATTTTTTTAGAAGGTGAGAATAGATGAAATTTGAACAGTCTCATGTATTGAAGGAATTGCCTAAACAATTCTTCGCTTCTCTGGTGCAGAAAGTGAACCGAAAGCTTGCAGAAGGACATGACGTTATCAATCTGGGACAGGGAAATCCAGATCAGCCGACTCCTGAGCATATTGTTGAGGAGATGAAACGAGCTGTCGCTGATCCTGAGAATCATAAATATTCGTCTTTTCGCGGCTCATACCGTCTGAAGTCAGCGGCTGCTGCATTTTACAAAAGAGAATACGGCATTGATCTGGATCCGGAAACCGAAGTCGCTGTATTATTCGGCGGAAAAGCCGGTCTAGTCGAGCTCCCGCAATGCTTGTTGAATCCCGGTGATACGATTTTAGTTCCCGATCCGGGTTATCCTGATTACTGGTCGGGTGTCACACTTGCAAAAGCAAAGATGGAAATGATGCCGCTCGTAAAGGACAGAGCGTTTCTCCCTGATTACAGCAGCATAACCGCTGAAATAAGGGAACAGGCGAAATTGATGTATTTGAATTATCCGAATAATCCGACTGGAGCTGTTGCTACTTCCGAGTTCTTTGAAGATACCGTGCGTTTTGCGGCTGAAAACGGAATCTGCGTCGTTCACGATTTTGCTTACGGCGCTGTAGGATTTGACGGCTGCAAGCCTTTAAGCTTTTTGCAGACTGAAGGTGCGAAGGATATCGGAATTGAAATTTACACGCTGTCAAAAACGTATAATATGGCAGGATGGCGGGTTGGCTTTGCCGTCGGAAACGCTTCGGTCATTGAAGCGATCAATCTTTATCAAGACCATATGTTTGTCAGTCTTTTCAGAGCGACTCAGGAGGCTGCAGCAGAGGCACTGTTAGCCGATCAGACGTGTGTGGCAGAGCAAAATGCCAGGTATGAGAGCAGGAGAAACGCTTGGATCACGGCATGCCGGGAAATCGGCTGGGATGTAACAGCTCCCGCAGGTTCTTTTTTTGCATGGCTGCCTGTGCCTGAAGGCTATACTTCTGAGCAGTTCTCAGATCTTTTGCTGGAAAAAGCGAATGTGGCAGTTGCGGCTGGAAACGGCTTCGGTGAATATGGCGAGGGCTACGTCAGAGTCGGACTTTTAACAAGTGAAGAAAGACTTAAGGAAGCCGCTTATCGAATTGGCAAACTGAACCTGTTTACCCAAAAAAGCATTGACAAGACCTTATAACGATGGGATAATTCAAAATAATTTATAAAATCTATATTTTCTTATCAAGAGCAGGCAGAGGGACGAGCCCGATGAAGCCCGGCAACCGACTTATAAAGCACGGTGCTAATTCTTGCAGCTAGCGGCTGAGAGATAAGATTCGGACGAGAAACGAAACCTCTTTAGACGCGATTGCAGTTTGAAGAGGTTTTTTGATATGGATGAAAATGAAAGGAGCTCTGGCATGAGTGAGTTATTAGCGACATATCTCCTGACCGAACCGGGAGCCGATACAGAGAAGAAAGCAGAACAAATCGCAACAGGATTGACAGTAGGCTCCTGGACTGATCTGCCCCTTGTAAAACAGGAGCAAATGCAAAAGCACAAGGGGCGGGTGATAAAAGTTGAGGAGAGAGAGGGAACTGCTGCATCAGAAAAACAAGCGGTCATCACAATTGCCTATCCTGAAATCAATTTCTCTCAGGATATTCCGGCTTTGCTGACAACAGTGTTTGGCAAGCTGTCCCTGGACGGAAAAATCAAATTAATCGATCTTCACTTCTCTGAAGCATTTAAGCGTGCACTGCCGGGACCGAAGTTTGGCGTATACGGCATCCGGAAGCTGCTGGGAGAGTTTGAGAGACCGCTGTTAATGAGCATATTTAAAGGCGTAATCGGAAGGGACCTGAGTGATATTAAAGAACAGCTCCGGCAGCAGGCGCTTGGCGGAGTTGACTTGATTAAAGACGATGAAATTTTCTTTGAGACTGGTCTAGCGCCTTTTGAAACAAGAATTGCAGAAGGAAAGCAAATATTGAAAGAAACGTATGAACAAACCGGACATAAAACGCTGTATGCGGTGAATTTGACCGGACGTACGGCTGATCTGAAAGACAAAGCGAGACGCGCCGCCGAATTGGGAGCGGATGCGCTTTTGTTTAATGTCTTCGCTTACGGCTTGGACGTTATGCAAGGCCTTGCAGAAGATCCTGAAATCCCAGTTCCGATTATGGCGCATCCAGCAGTGAGCGGAGCGTTTACGTCTTCTCCGTTTTACGGTTTTTCTCACGCTCTTTTACTCGGAAAATTAAACCGATATTGCGGTGCTGACTTCAGCCTCTTTCCGTCTCCATATGGTTCGGTTGCGCTTCCAAGAGCAGATGCACTGGCGATTCATGAAGAATGTGTGAGAGAGGATGCTTTTAACCAAACATTTGCTGTTCCGTCAGCAGGCATTCATCCCGGCATGGTTCCGCTATTAATGCGTGATTTCGGCATAGACCACATTATTAACGCCGGAGGAGGCGTACATGGACATCCGAACGGTGCCCAAGGCGGGGGGCGAGCGTTCAGAGCTATTATTGATGCGGTCCTAGAGGCCCAGCCGATTGATGAAAAAGCCGAACAATGCAAGGATCTTAAGCTTGCGCTAGATAAATGGGGAAAGGCTGAAGCCGTATGACGACTCGAAAACCTTTTATTATTTGTGATTTTGACGGAACAATCACGATGAACGACAACATTATAAATATCATGAAAACATTTGCTCCCCCAGAGTGGATGGCATTAAAAGACGGCGTACTTTCCAAAACGCTGTCAATCAAGGAAGGTGTCGGGCGGATGTTCGGCCTTCTGCCCAGCAGTTTAAAAGAAGAGATTACAAGTTTTGTATTGGAAGATGCAAAAATCAGGGAAGGCTTTCGGGAATTTGTAGCATTTATCAATGAGCACGAGATTCCGTTTTATGTCATAAGCGGTGGAATGGACTTTTTTGTATATCCTTTGCTTGAAGGCATTGTGGAGAAAGACCGCATTTATTGCAACCATGCTTCATTTGACAATGACTATATCCATATTGACTGGCCTCATTCCTGCAAGGGCACATGCAGCAATCAATGCGGGTGCTGTAAGCCGTCGGTCATCCATGAACTTTCTGAACCGAACCAATATATCATCATGATCGGTGATTCGGTTACAGATGTGGAGGCAGCAAAGCTGTCTGACCTATGCTTTGCAAGGGATTATTTATTAAACGAATGCCGGGAGCAAAACCTCAATCATCTTCCGTATCAAGATTTTTATGAGATCAGAAAGGAAATTGAGAATGTAAAGGAGGTACAGGAATGGCTGCAAAACAAGAACGCTGGCGAGAGCTCGCTGAAGTAAAACGGGAATTGGCAGAGAGAGATTGGTTTCCGGCGACTAGCGGCAATCTGTCAATTAAGGTTACAGATGAGCCTTTAACATTTCTCGTCACTGCAAGCGGAAAAGATAAACGCAAAGAGACGGTTGAAGATTTTCTGCTGGTCGATCAAAACGGAGAGCCTGCTGAAAGCGGGCATTCTCTGAAACCGTCAGCAGAAACGCTTTTGCATACACATTTGTACAATAAAACCAATGCCGGATGCTGCCTGCATGTCCATACGGTAAACAATAATGTGATTTCAGAGTTATACGGAGACCAAAAGAAAATCACATTCAAAGGCCAGGAAATTATAAAAGCACTCGGCTTGTGGGAAGAGAACGCAGAAGTGACCGTTCCGATTATAGAAAATCCGGCACATATCCCGACGCTAGCGGCACTGTTTGCGGAAGAGATTTCAGAAGATTCAGGAGCTGTTCTGATCCGAAATCATGGTATTACGGCTTGGGGGAAAACAGCATTTGAGGCAAAAAGAGTGCTTGAAGCGTATGAATTTTTGTTCAGCTACCATTTGAAATTGAAAACACTCGAGCATCAGCTGGTTAAATAAAAGGAGGAATTGAAATGGCTACAATTCGAATTCATGATGAGGCAAATACAACGATTGAAAATCAAGAGGAAGTGGCAAGCTTTCTGGACAGTCAAGAGGTTATTTATGAGCAATGGGATATCACGAGGCTTCCGGAACATCTCTCAGAGAAATATGACCTGACAGAAGAAGAAAAACAGCAAATTCTTGATACCTTCGAAACTGAAATTAAAGATATCTCAACCCGCCGCGGCTATAAAGCACAGGATGTTATTTCATTGTCAGACAGCAATCCGAAACTTGATGAACTGCTTGAAAACTTTAAAAGAGAGCATCACCATACAGACGATGAGGTTCGTTTTATTGTAAGCGGACACGGTATTTTTGTCATTCAAGGCCAGGACGGCACGTTTTTTGATGTCCGTTTAAACCCTGGAGATTTAATCTCCGTGCCTGAGAATATCCGCCATTACTTCACGCTTCAGGAGGACCGCAAAGTTGTCGCGGTGAGAATTTTTGTCACAACTGAAGGCTGGGTTCCTATTTATGAAAAAGACAGCGTGAATCAATAAGCGTGAGATAGCCCCGTTCATCGAACGGGGCTTTTTATATTTATTGCAAACGCCACTTTTCATATTGTGACAGTTCTTTTTTAATCAGTGTCCAAATCAAACCTAAAACAGCTGCATCGTCAATGAATCCAAGACCGAGGATTACGTCTGGAATGATATCGAGCGGCATGACGATATACAGGATTGCGGCAGTTAACAGCAAAAGTGTTTTAACCTGTGAACGAGGGTAGTCGCCATTTCGCCAATCGCGAAGCATCTGAAAAAAAGTAGTGATGTGCTGGATACATTTTTTTCGGTTTTTCCTCTTTAAAATCGCTTTTCCGCCTGCCGCTCCGAGCATTATTGCTTTCTTTTTCTTCATTGGGCATACCTCCTGCCTGGCGGCGTGTTTAAGATATTCTTCACCTGGGTATTGTTCTTCTAATCCTATCAATATATCTATTATACCTGAAAAATTAACTTATTTAATGAAAATATGTTTACAAATAAAGTATAATCTGTAATAATGCACAATAACCCAATCAAACTTGTTTCCTATTTCTTAGCGGCGAGGGGTGAAGTGAATGGGCGGTTCTTCTGAACAAGAAAGATTGTTGGTGTCTATTGATGAAAAAAGAAAGTTAATGATAGATGCCGCTAGAAAGCAGGGATTTACAGGGCATGACACGATCAGGCACAGTCAGGAGCTGGATTGTTTAATAAATGAATATCATCAGCTTATGCAAGAAAACGAACATTCCCAAGGGATTCAAGGCCTTGTAAAGAAATTAGGCTTGTGGCCCCGCAGAGATGTTATGCCAGCATATGATGCAAATAAATAGCGGCCTATCAGATGCATATATAAAGAGAGAGCTTTTCGGAAGCGCTCTTTTTTTCTGGAAAAAATTCATATGAAAGAGGGAACTAATGAAGGAACTGGCGATTCTCATTACCGAAATGGTCAATCAATTTCATGATGCTTTTATTTCCTTATGCGGAATATTTGGCATTCATTTAACTGACAAAGAAATGCATTTTTGGGTGATCGGCATTTTTGGCATATTCTTTTTCGGCGTCACTCACGCTGTGTTTACATGGCTTTCTAAATGGAGTATGACAGCCTTGTCCTTTATCTATACCGTTACAGTCATCATTGTCATCGTATTTGCGATTGAGATTCAGCAAAAGGTGACGGGGAGAGGGAATATGGAGTTTTTAGATGCCACGGAAGGTATAAAGGGTTTTTTAGTATTTTTTATGTTTTTTTTGCTTTTGAAAATGCTGTTGCGTTTCATCAAAATCCTTTTTTCTGGAAGACCAGCAAGCAAATCGAATGGCAATGCCCGATCACGAAGATAAAAAACCCTCCTGACATGGTCAGGGGGGCTATGATGCGGATACGGGGAGGGTGATCGTCACCTCTGTGCCTCTTCGCACTTCACTTTCAATATGAATAGAGCCTCCGTACATCAGCACGATCCGTTTACAAACAACAAGGCCGAGACCGGTTCCTTTTTCTTTAGAAGTAACAAAGGGAAGGAAGATGTGATCCAGCATTTCCTGAGAAATCCCTTCACCGTTATCCACAACTTTGATTATGGCTTTTTTATCTAAAGCTCCTAGGGAGATCGTCAGTTTGCCTCCTTCAGGCATTGACTCGAGGCCATTTTTTGCTACATTTAAAATCACTTGTTTAATATGATCTTTTGTACATTTTACGAGTAAGGGCTGCTCGGTTAGATACTGTAATTCGACTTCAACATTGTATAGATTGCCCTCAGAATAAATGATCGGCATAATTTCTCCGATAATGTCCTGAAGTGAGTTCAGCTCCCATTTTTCAGCTGTCGGCTTGCCGAGAACGAGAAACTCACTCACTATTTGATTGATGCGCTTTATCTCCTGTTCGATAATGGAGAAGTAAAGCTGATCTTCCTCACCTTTATATTTCTTTTGCAACAGCTGAATAAAGCCGCTTATCCCGGTGAGGGGGTTACGGATTTCATGGGCTGTGCTGGCAGCAAGCGTCCCGATCAGCTCTAATTTTTGCGCCTCGTTTTCTGAGCGCTCCAGCTGGGTCTGCCGCTTCAGCAAATAATACAGCACGAGAATAAAAAGGATATTCAGCAGAACAATAATACATGAAAGCGGAAGCACAAGGCTTTTCGACAGTTCTTCTATTGTGACCGGGTTCGGATAGACTTTCATATTCCAGCTGATATCATCCAGATATCCGCTGACAGGTTTCTGATCCTCTGCATGAGAGGCTTGTCCGCTCGCAAAAATCATTTTCCCGTCTTGGTTCACAACTTCAATATAAACATCAGGGCTTAGTAAGTTAATGAGATTTTTCAAATAATCAATTTGAATAGCTGCGACAAGATAATCTGTCACATTACGTTTTGAGTCCAAAACAGGCACACAAATTGTGAAAATTGGCTGACCAGTAATTCTGCTCGAATAACTATCTGAAATGACTGTCTTTTTAGTTTCCTTTGCTTTTATAAAAAAAGATCTGTCGGCCAGGTTTACTTTCGTTTTTAATTCGGTTGTGCTTGCGGTGACGTCTCCTTTGGCATTGAGAAAATAGAGACCGGAAAATCTCGGCTCTGAATCAAAGGTCTTTTCCAAAATTGATTGCATTTTCTTTATATCAACCGGTCTGTCGATGGCGATGGACAAGGAGGTCATTCTCGCCATTGTTTCTCCGATTAAATAATTGATTTTGTTGCGGTGAAGGTTTAGCAGGACACTTGCTTCTTGTTTATGTTCTGCAGCTATTGTATCTTTTTCTTTTTCATATACGAAAAAGCTGATGACGATTGCCGGAATCACGACCAGTATGATATAAAGTTTGACTCTCCCGCAGGCGCCTTTTAGTATTTTCAATTTGCATCGCTCCAACATACACCTGATTAGAGGTATTATATCATTGTTTCTTCTTCTTTAATAAGAAAAAATAACCAAAAAAATTAGAAAAAGATGTTGGCAAGCTTACATTTTAAAAAAGAAGAGAAATATTGGAAAGATTTTTATTGACATTTTGGTCTTTGTTTATTAATGTTTCTCTGTAACGGTTTCTAAAAGGATGATTGAGACATGACAGAAAAATCACTGAAGTTATTTATCGTGCTGTCGCGCGCGTATCGGTCTATTAACGATCATATGAATAAGCATATTCATAAGCATGGGCTGAATCCGACTGAATTTGCTGTGCTAGAGCTTTTGTACCATAAAGGCGATCAGCCGCTGCAGCAGATAGGAGATAAAATTCTCTTGGCTAGCGGGAGCATCACATACGTTGTAGATAAGCTGGAGCAAAAAGAACTTCTCATTCGGAAAGCGTCTCCTACAGACAGACGAGTGACATTTGCGCAAATTACTGAAAAAGGCATCGGTCTTTTGAACGATATTTTCCCTGATCACGCTGCTGAAATTGATGAAATGATCAGCGTATTAAGCGAAGAAGAGGTAGAGATGTGCACCGAAATGTTAAAAAGAGTAGGATTAAACGCAAAACAGTTTCATAATAAGTAAAAAAAGGAAGCCTGATATGTCACAAGGCTTCCTTTTTTGCTATTTTTCATTTGTTTCCGCTGCGCCTCTCGGCAAAATGAGAACTTCAACCCGCCGGTTTTTGCTTCGGCCTTCCGCAGTTTTATTGGAAGCCACCGGTTTATACTCGCCATAACCCTTGGCGCTGAACACTTTTGCATCGAGCTTGGGGTTTTCAATCAGGAGCCCCATAAAGTTTACCGCTCTCATGACGCTTAAATGCCAGTTTGATTGGAATTCAGAATTTTTAATTGGCATATTATCAGTATGTCCGCTGATAATGATATTTCTTGGCGGGTTAATCACAAGAAGATTTGAAATCTCTTTTGCAAGCGGCACATCTTCCTTACGGATGGTCGCTTTTCCAGAATCGAAGAAGATGCTGTCTTTAATCGTAATCAGAAGGCCTTCACTAGTCATCTTCGTCTCCAGCTGATGTTCCAGCTTTTTATCTTTGATGAACTTTTCCACCTGGCTCTTCACATTTTCAAGTTCTTCTTGATCAGCTGCTTTTTCTTTTTCTTTCTTGTTTTTCTCTTTCTCTTCTTTTTCCTTTTTCACTTCATCGATGCCGTCTGACTCGTTTTCAGGAGGAGTGACACTGGAGTAGTCCAGTACACCGGTTCCGCCTGTAAAAACTTCATTAAATGATTTTGAGAGCATTTGAAACTTAGCTGCGTCAATCGAGCTGCTCGCGTACAGCACAATAAACAATGCCAGGAGAAGAGTAAGGATGTCGGCGTAAGGAACGAGCCATGATTCATCAACGTGCTCGTCCTCATGCTTCTTCTTCTTTTTTCTCGCCATTTTGCGCCTCTCCTTGTTCTGCAAATTTCAAGCGGTCCTTCGCAGGAAGATACATTAAAAGCTTTTGTTCGATGACTTTCGGTGCTTGTCCTTCTAAAACGGATAAAACACCTTCAATCATGACCTCACGCAGTTTTACTTCCTGTTTTGATTTTCGTTTTAATTTATTTGCGAAAGGATGCCATAACACATACCCTGTAAAGATACCGAGAAGTGTGGCAACAAAGGCAGCACTGATGGCGTGTCCAAGCTCATCTGTGTTATCCATATGAGAGAGAGCGGCAATCAGCCCGATTACAGCGCCGAGTACTCCAAGTGTCGGAGCGTACGTTCCTGCTTGTGTAAAAATAGCGGCTCCTGCTTGGTGCCTGTCCTCCATTGCTTCGACTTCCTCTGTCATAATATCTCTTATAAATTCCGCGCTTTGCCCGTCAACAGCCATGCTGAGCCCGTTTTTCAAGAAAGCATCATCTACATCCTCAATGCTTGCTTCTAAAGCAAGCAGACCTTCGCGGCGTGCAAGCTGAGCCCATTCAGAGAACATAGGAATGAGTTCCTCTATTGTGAGCTGTTTATTTTCCTTAAATAACACTCGAAACAGCGTAGGCACTTTTTTAATTTCTTTTGTTGGGAACGCAATAACGACTGCTGAGATTGTCCCGGCGATAATAATTAAAATGGCAGCGGGGTTTGCAAGGGCGCTGAAACTGACGCCTTTCAGAACCATCCCGACGCTCAATGCCACAAAAGCAAGAATAATACCGATTAACGAAGTTTTATCCATAGTTTTCACCAAATCCTTTTTTACTAGCTTGTCTATGGTTAATATCGGTTTTGGTGCCCGGAACTTTAGGGACATTGTGAATTTGTTCATGAAATATTCAAGGAAGAGGCATAGAAGGGAGAAATAAACAAAAACGGGCTCTCCAAAATTGAAAAGCCCGGGGGTCTACTGAAATTAGCAGCTTGCTTGCAAGCTGTCCTTCAGATGGTATTCATATAATAGTAGAAATACATATTCACTGTATATAAACATGTTCCATCCCTCCTTAAAAAAGTGTAAAGGATGAAGGGAAGTAGCGCTTCAGGAGAAGGGACGGTAATTTCTAAGTCAAGAGTATGAAAGTATAAAAAAAAGCGGCTTCCTAAAAGGAAACCGCTGATTGTTATTTTGCTCGCACTTTGATTTTATCATCTTCTAAAATCACGTGAAAACTTGTGATCTCGCCATTATCAAGCAGCAGATCGGTCATTTCATCCTCAACCCATTCTTGGATGGTTCTTCTAAGCGGACGTGCACCGAATGAAGGGTGGTAGCCCAGCTCAGCGATTTTTTCTTTCGCTTCATCTGTCACATTCAAGCTAATGCCCCGTTCCGCCAATGTTTCTTCAAGTTCTCCAAGAAGAAGGCTGACGATTTTGACAAGATGTTCTTTTTCCAATGAGCGGAACTCAATAATGCTGTCAAAACGGTTGAGGAACTCAGGTTTAAAGAACATGCTCAGTGAATCAATTAATGTTTGTTCTTCGATGACACTGTCATCTGATTGGAAACCGACTTTCGTTTGTTTCTCACCAGCACCCGCATTACTTGTCATGATGATCACAGTGTCTTTGAAGCTTACAGTTCTGCCTTGGCTGTCTGTCAGACGGCCATCTTCCATAATTTGCAGGAACATATGCTGAACGTCTGGGTGTGCTTTTTCAATCTCATCCAGCAACACAATGCTGTAAGGATTGCGGCGCACCTTCTCAGTTAATTGTCCAGCTTCCTCATGGCCGACATATCCAGGCGGTGAACCGATAATTTTAGATACGGCGTGTTTCTCCATGTATTCGCTCATATCGAGTCGGATAATAGCGTCTTTTGTGCCGAATAATTCATCTGCCAGTGTTTTAGAAAGCTCTGTTTTCCCTACGCCGGTAGGACCGACGAAGAGGAAGGAGCCGACTGGTCTGTTTTTGGATTTTAATCCGGCGCGGCTTCGTCTTACCGCTTTTGCCACTTTTTGAACAGCGGCTTCTTGTCCGATCACGCGTTCATGAAGTTTTGCTTCGAGTTCTTTCATTTTCGTTTGTTCGTCTGCCTGCAGTTTGCCGACAGGGATGCCTGTTTTTTGTTCAACAATTTCCTGAATGTGCTCAGCTTCCACAGTGACAGCGGTATGAGCGGAGGAGCTGTTCAGTTTTTTCTCCAATGCGAGTTCTTCATCACGGAGTTTTGCCGCCAGTTCGTAATTTTCTTCTTCCAGGGCTTTTGTTTTTTCGGCTTCAATTGCAGTTAAGCGTTCAGCGGCATCCTCATCATTCAGTTCATCAATTAACAGGTTGGCTTTTGAACCTGCTTCATCTAATAAATCAATTGCTTTATCCGGCAGGTGTCTGTCCTGAATGTAGCGGGATGATAAAGTGACACATGCTTTGATTGCTTCATCACTGAATGTTACGCCATGGTACGCCTCGTATTTGTCTTTAATCCCTTGCAGAATGAGGATAGCCTGTTCAATTGAAGGCTCCTGCACCATGACAGGCTGAAAACGTCTTTCCAGCGCGGCATCTTTTTCGATTTGACGATATTCTTTCAGTGTTGTCGCGCCAATGACTTGCAGTTCGCCTCTGGCTAGGGCCGGTTTGAGAATGTTGCCGGCGTCCATTGATCCTTCTGCAGAGCCTGCGCCGACGAGAAGGTGAATTTCATCAATGAACAGAATGACATTTTTTCGTTCCTTCAGCTCAGTGATCAGCTGTTTCATTCTCTCCTCAAATTGGCCTCTGATCCCTGTGTTTGCAACAAGAGATGCAACATCAAGCAAGTATAGCTCTTTGTTTTTTAGTTTGTTTGGAACATCACCTTCAGCAATTTTTAAAGCGAGCCCTTCAGCGATGGCAGTTTTCCCTACACCCGGCTCACCAATAAGAACCGGATTGTTTTTGTTTCGGCGGTTTAGAATTTCGATCACTCGCGCCACTTCATCATCACGGCCGATGACGGGATCAATGAGACCGGCTTTTGCACCGTTTGTAATATTTTGAGCCAGCTCATCAAGCAACCCTTTTTTTTCGCTTTGTTTTGCTGCGCTCTGTTCTTTCGGCTGGAATGCCTGTTCAAACGGAAATCCGAAAGATTGAGGACCCATACTCATTGAAGGTTTACGGGTCAGTTCGTTATAGCAAGTTTCACAAAGAACCATCTGTTTATGAACGGAATTTATTTGCATGTTAAGGCGAATCGTCGCCTCGTTTTGATGACAATGTTGACAACGCATTTGCCAAAACCTCCTTAATAATTTGATCATCTTTGACCAATGAAAGTGAATAAAAAGGTCTATTGGGTTTGACCTTCTTTGACTATTAGTATACGGCAAACTTAACGGCATTCAAACCAATATGCTCAAAGCAGACTGAATATTTGACTATCTTTGACCAATTGATTTTTAAAAAAGGCCGGTTTGTTTGACCAACTTTGATTAATAGTATACTCTGACTATCTTTGACTTTCAAGTCTTATGCACAAAAATTTTTGATTTGTTACAAAGTAAAACATGTTTTCTTCGTCTTTTCAAGGAACTTGTCTCATAGGTTATAAAAAGGCATATATGGACAAAACTGCGGTTCGTTCGGAGGGAAGAAATGGAACAATCAAAAGGGTCTGCAAGTCAGCTTGCTTTTGTGTATGTCGGCACAGTAGTCGGAGCTGGATTTGCGACTGGGAGGGAAATTGTTGAGTTTTTTCTGAAGTTCGGCTGGTTCGGTTTTTTCGGCATTCTCGTCAGCGGCGGAATGTTTACGTTACTGGGGGCCAAGCTGATGATCATTTCAAAGCGAATCAATGCCAAGTCATATCAAGAAATGAACATATTTTTGTTCGGGGCGACGGCTGGGCGGATTATCAATGTATTTATGCTGTTTGTTCTCCTTGGAGTTACATCTGTTATGCTTTCAGGGGCAGGGGCGCTTTTTGAGGAACAGCTGGGGATGTCCGCTCAGATTGGGATGCTCATTACAATCGGTCTGAGTTTAATTGTGATGACTAGAGGAGTAAAAGGCATTTTCGGTGTCAATGTGTTTGTTGTTCCTCTTTTAATCATCTTTTCAATGATTGTGGTGGCCGACTCTTTTATATTCAGCGAATCACGAAACGCAGCTCAGTGGGTCTGGCCGCATCGCTGGGATTGGCTGTTATCAGCAGTTTCTTACGGGGCTTTAAATTTATCGCTTGCCCAAGCTGTTTTGGTTCCGCTGGCGAATGAAATGTCATCGGAGAAAGTGATAAAAAAAGGCGCTTTAATCGGAGGCACGATGCTGACGATTGTGCTGTCCGCGAGTTTTCTGTCTTTGTCGACTCTTCCGGATGTATTTTTGTATGATATACCGATGGCGCAAGTGGTTTATCTCTTTGCACGATCTGTCCATTTGATTTATTTACTCATTATTTTCGGAGAAGTGTTCACATCAGTTATCGGTAATCTATATGGATTAGAAAAACAAGTGCAAAGCTTTCTTCCAGTGAAAAGCAAATATATCTTTGCAGCCATTATGATCACGGCTTATATTACGAGCCAAATAGGGTACGGCAGGCTTATTTCAACGATTTATCCCTTGTTTGGCTATGTGAGCCTGGCCTTCATAGGCGCTTTGCTTTGCAAAAAAGCTCCTCGGCGGCGCAGTTTATAAATATATATAATGAAACGAACCGTCACTATAGAGCGATAATTGATCTAGGAACCGGGGACTGACTTTTTTATTGTCAAGAAAAACATCATTATGGTAAGATAGCAGAAGTGAAAAAATTGAAGAAAATCCGTGCGATATGCGGGAGAGGTTCTAGCTACACCCTCTATAAAAAACTAAGGACGAGCTGTATCCTTGGATACGGCCTTTTTTATGTTTTTCTAGAGCACCTTCCGAAAAAAGGTGTTTTTTTGCGTGAATTAGCTGTAGCGATGTCTCTCGCCGGCGTTTTTATTGCGGAGAAGGAGAGGAATCATGAAAAAAGAAAAAGCAATTGTCGTATTTAGCGGCGGTCAAGACAGCACAACATGCTTACTGTGGGCCTTAAAAGAATTCGAAGAAGTCGAAACGGTGACTTTTCATTATAATCAGCGACATTCGCAGGAAGTTGAAGTGGCAAAATCCATTGCGGAAAAGCTTGGTGTGAAAAATCATTTGCTTGATATGTCACTTTTAAATCAGCTTGCACCGAATGCCCTGACTAGAAATGATATTGAGATAGAAGTAAAAGACGGCGAACTGCCATCCACATTCGTTCCAGGCCGCAATTTGGTATTCTTATCCTTTGCGTCTATCCTGGCTTACCAAATTGGCGCGCGCCACATTATTACAGGAGTTTGCGAGACAGACTTCAGTGGTTATCCTGACTGCCGTGACGAATTCGTGAAATCTTGCAATGTCACGGTAAATCTGGCAATGGAGAAGCCGTTTGTGATCCACACGCCTCTCATGTGGCTCAATAAGGCGGAAACGTGGAAGCTTGCAGATGAGCTTGGCGCGCTGGATTTTGTGAAAAACAACACGCTGACATGCTATAACGGCATCATCGCAGACGGCTGCGGCGAATGTCCGGCATGTCACCTTCGTTCAAAAGGTTATGAAGAATATATGGTGATGAAAGGAGAGCGTGCATAAATTGTTATCTCAAATTTATCCGCAGGCCCAGCATCCTTATTCGTTTGAACTGAATAAGGACATGCATATCTCAGCCGCTCATTTTATCCCTCGGGAAAGTGCGGGAGCGTGCAGCAGGGTTCACGGGCATACGTATACCGTAAATATAACCGTTGCCGGCGACGAACTTGACGATTCAGGCTTTCTTGTCAATTTCAGCGTACTCAAAAAACTGGTGCACGGAAACTATGATCACACGCTATTAAATGATCATGAAGATTTTTCTCAGGACGACCGGTATTCGCTGCCGACAACTGAAGTCGTGGCGAAAACGATTTATGACAACGTACAGGCTTATTTAGACACTTTGGAGAATAAGCCGACCTGTGTACAGGTGTTTGTCCGTGAAACACCGACAAGCTACTGTGTCTACCGTCCGAAAAAGGGTGGTTTGAATGGCTAAAGGAATTCCTGTATTAGAAATTTTCGGCCCGACGATTCAAGGAGAAGGCATGGTGATCGGACAGAAAACGATGTTCGTCCGGACAGCCGGCTGCGATTATTCCTGCAGCTGGTGTGACTCCGCTTTCACTTGGGACGGGTCTGCTAAAAAAGATATTCGCTGGATGACGGCGGAGGAGATTTTTGCGGAGCTTAAGGACATTGGGGGAGATGCGTTTTCTCATGTGACGATCTCAGGCGGCAACCCGGCTCTGTTAAAACAGCTGGATGCTTTTATTGAACTGCTGAAGGAAAATAACATCCGTGCAGCGCTTGAAACTCAAGGGACCGTTTATCAGGATTGGTTTACGCTGATTGATGACCTGACAATTTCTCCAAAACCGCCAAGCTCAAAAATGGTAACGAACTTTCAAAAGCTTGACCACATTTTAACTTCACTTCAAGAGAATGATAGACAGCATGCTGTCAGCTTGAAGGTTGTCATCTTTAATGATGAAGATCTGGAATTTGCCAAAACTGTGCACAAGCGGTATCCGGGAATCCCGTTTTATTTACAAGTCGGAAATGATGACGTGCATACGACAGATGATCAGTCACTGATTGCACATTTGCTTGGAAAATATGAAGCGCTTGTTGATAAGGTAGCTGTCGATGCGGAGCTGAATCTCGTCAGAGTGCTCCCGCAGCTGCACACCCTGTTATGGGGCAACAAACGCGGAGTATAATAGAAAGGAAGATGAACATGACGACAAGAAAAGAATCAGAATTAGAAGGTGTAACATTGCTAGGCAATCAAGGTACAAATTATTTGTTCGAATATGCACCGGACGTGCTGGAATCCTTCCCTAATAAACATGTAAACCGTGATTACTTTGTAAAATTCAATTGCCCGGAATTCACATCTTTATGTCCTAAAACAGGCCAGCCTGACTTTGCGACAATCTACATCAGCTACATTCCTGATGAAAAAATGGTTGAAAGCAAATCATTAAAGCTGTATCTATTCAGCTTCAGAAACCATGGTGACTTCCACGAGGACTGCATGAATATCATCATGAACGACTTGATTGAATTAATGGACCCGCGCTACATTGAAGTATGGGGCAAATTCACGCCAAGAGGCGGAATTTCCATTGATCCGTACACAAACTACGGAAAGCCTGGCACGAAGTATGAGAAAATGGCCGAATACCGTATGATGAACCATGATTTGTATCCGGAGACAATTGATAATCGTTAATTATTCCGTTGTGTGATACGGAGTGTAAAAGGAAGTGGAGTCACAGTAAAATCCGAACATTCAGCGTTAATTTTCAGCGGAAATGTGACCTGGTCACAGCGAAGTGTGACCCGCACTAAGCTCAATAAAAGTGGGAAAAGTCACACCTGAAAATGGCTCTACTCATGGGAATTGTATTAAAAAGTGTGACCTGAGGTGCAACCTGAACTGTGACTTTTATGCAGTGAAAAATTGATAGTACAGAAGCAGATTAAGGCGTACAATTTGTACGTCTTTTCTTTTTTATCCGAAAGAAAAAATGCCTATCTAGAGATCATAGGCATTAAATATTATTATCAATATCTTCATTTATTTTTTGGCTAAGTTTCTGAACCTTCTCTTTAACATTTGAAACAGCTCTTTTTTGAATTTCATCAATTCTCCTGAATATAGTCGATGACACTTCTTATTAGAACTTCACTTTCAAAATTGAATATCTCATTTATTTCTGACTGTTCTTCATCTGTTAGGTGATGGTATTGAAGTTGTTTAGCATTTACTTCAGCAGCTACATCAATCCTAAC
This sequence comes from Bacillus sp. PS237, assembly GCF_037963345.1. NCBI lineage: Bacteria > Bacillati > Bacillota > Bacilli > Caryophanales > Bacillaceae > Bacillus > Bacillus sp. PS237. The sequence goes on from NZ_CP150156.1 coordinate 1,423,533, forward strand.
TTAGTTGTTCTGGTTGTACAATTTCATATTCACCTTCTGCATACTCTTGCTCCGCATAATAGCCTCCCCATTGACAGAGCTCCTGCAAGATAGGTTTAAGAGATTCTCCAAGTTCAGTGGATGAATATTCAACCTTCGGCGGTACTTGATTATACATCTTTCTGCTCACAAGTCCACTGGCTTCAAGCTCTCTAAGTGTTTGAATCAGCATTTTCTGAGTTATATTTGGGATAATGCGCTTTAATTCACTCGTTCTCTTTGGTCCATTCATTAAAAAGTATAATACAAGGCCTTTCCATTTTCCGCCAATAACTTCCTTTGTCACTTCAAACCCACAGCTAAATTTTTTCATGTCTAAAGCTCTCCATTCCACATTTATTACTTTTTAGTTACTATATCACAAAAAAGTGGGTACTTCCGATAATGTGCTTACTGAAGGATACTATATCTTGTAAGTTGTTCTTCAAGTACTTAAAGGTACTAGACATAAAATAAAATTAATTCTAAAGGAGTGTTAAGTATGGGTAAATTTGAAGGTAAAATAGCGCTTGTAACGGGTGGAACAAGTGGGATTGGTCTTGCTACAGCACAAAAATTTGTAAACGAAGGTGCATATGTTTATATTACGGGACGTAGACAAAACGAACTTGATAAAGCTGTTAACCAAATTGGCAAGAACGTAACCGGTGTTCAAGGTGATATTTCTAAGCTTGAAGACTTAGACAAACTATATGACATTATAAAGCAGGAAAAAGGTAAGTTGGACATTCTTTTTGCTAATGCAGGCATCGGCAACTTCCTTCCATTAGGTGAAATTACTGAAGAGCAGGTTGATAGAACGTTCGACATTAACGTTAAAGGAACCATCTTTACTGTTCAAAAAGCGTTATCACTATTCCCGGACAAAGTAGGTTCTATTATTGTAACGGGCTCTACTGCTGGATCAATTGGCAACCCAGCGTTTAGTGTATATGGAGCATCTAAAGCAGCATTAAGAGCACTAGTTCGCAACTGGATTCTTGACCTAAAAGGTACTGAAATCCGTGTAAATGTGGTTAGTCCAGGAGGTATTCTTACACCTGCCTACGATGAGCTTTTTGGTGATGCACTTGAAGAGGTACTGGAAAATAGCAGAAATACTGTTCCAGCTGGAAAAGTTGGGACACCTGAAGAAGTAGCAAACGCTGTATCTTTCCTTGCTTCAGACGAAAGCAGTTACTTGACGGGTGTTGAATTGTTCGTAGATGGCGGGCTAGCACAGGTATAATTTCACTGCGCAGAGATTACAAATAGTCCCCAAAAAAGGTTAATGGGGATTTACTTGAAGAAGTCGTATAAAAAAGTCGTTTTCCTTAAAGGACAGGGAATTCGACTTTTTTATATTTGAATTTGATTAACGTTGTAAATTCGCATTTTCCTGGGGCTACTACTAAATGACCTGTAAAAAAGATTACACTGTGAATAAATGTACTTAAAGTAACGGGGGCTCTTGACTTTTAATAAAAAATAATATCCCTGTCCTTGTATTCTAATACTTTTAAAAATATTTAAAGGAATCCTTATGTCCTGAATAACCACATAGGAAAATATGTTGTAGGTTGCTTTCTTTTTTTGTGGGGCATCCCACACAAGCTATCTCGTGATCTCACACCTGAACGTTTTTTATAGACTAGTACCGCGACAAGTTATATTACATATACATACCAATAAAGTAGACATTAAAAAGTGAAAGAGAGGATGGAAATGTGTGAAAATTCTTTTCCTTGAGAGTCATCCCATGTGGCTCTATGGTTTACCGAATGGGTTTAGGGAAGCAGGACATACCGTAATGATTTCCGGTCCTGTAAGTCGGGAAAATATAACTGAAATGATAGACGAATTTAAACCAGATTTAATAGTATCTATGGGATGGACACCAGAGCATTCAAGGGAAAAGCAGGCCTGGATTCGCAACGCTACTAAAAAGGTGAATATCCCTCTCGTTTATTGGGCAACTGAAGACCCGCTGCACACTCAAAACTTTACTATCCCGTTAATTAAAAAGATGAAACCGGATTTTGTTTTCACGGTCACGCCTTCTCTGTGTAAAACTTATGAAAGCATGGGGATTAAAGCAGCTCACTTAGACTTTGCATTTCACGAAAGTATACATCACCAGATTAAACCATTAGCGAAATACAGTTGTGATATAGCAGTGGTGGCTAATGCTTACCCTAATTTTCTTGAAGAACATCCGGAAGTGTTCCGTTCGTCCTCTTTAAAAACGCTTATTCGTCCTCTTATACGGAAGGGTATTCGCATTGATTTTTGGGGGAGAAACTGGGAAAAAATGAGTAAATATATAGGAAGAGAAATTCCCCGCAATTGGATCCATGGATACCTTGATTATACTGAAGCATATAAAGTTTACAGTTCAGCAAAAATCATTATCGGTTTGCAAAACTGTGAAAGCCAACTTACACAACGCACCTATGAGATTCTTGGTTCCGGGGGGTTTTTATTGACATCGGATACACCAGCAGTTCGAGGTAAATTCAAACCTGGCCGCGATCTCATCGTTTCTTCCTCCCCAAAAGAAACATTGGAAAAGGTTAAATACTATTTAAATCATGATAGCGAGAGAAAAAAGATTCAGATAAACGGTAAAAAGGCTGTAAAGAATGATTCCTATCGGCATAGAGCCGAGAGAATGCTTGAGGTGCTAAAAAGCAGAGGAATCATAAGAAACTTAGGGGAAACCATTCATTATGTAGATGTTCTCAAAGAAAAATACGTGATCCATCATGTTACTCCCGGTGAAACATTATCAATAATTGCCAGTAAGTATAATGTTTCCCTGCAGCAACTCATGGAGCTTAATCATTTCAAATCAGATCAAATATATGCTGGACAAATCATTAAGATTAGAGAGAAACTGTTTAGAAATATTAATAACAAATTATTCTAAAGGAGAGTAATATGAATGAAGGGGAAAATACCTAAAATAAGAAATCAAGCGAATAAAGTAAAAAGAACGCCTCGTTATATGGAATTTCCCGTGACATACGAAGTATATCATGTGGAATCCGGCGATACATTATGGACGATTGCCAAATCCTTTGAAATTCCGGTACAACAACTTATGAATCTTAATAAGCTTTCTTCAGATAGAATTTATCCTGGACAAATTATAAAGATAAGAGAAAGATAATCTTTGAGGTTTCGGAAGCGAATCAAATTGAAATGACAATCCTCATTTTTTTATTTGTGGGGAACTTGATATTTTTGGGGATGAAGGGGTTATGAGATGTTTCAAATGAGCTATTACTATTCTGGATTAGGATGGGACTTTATTCAACACGTTGATCAAACGAACGGAGTATTAAATGTTGTGTCTCCTGATTTTTTCTATATCAGAAAAGATGGATCATTACTTCTCCGTTCAGCTAATCCCGATGTGATTAAAGCTCTTCATAGAAGAAAATTAAAAGTAGTTCCTTTTCTAAGCAATCATTGGGATCAGGATTTGGGACGATTTGCATTAATGAACCGAGTTCTTTTAGCTAAACAAATTTCTCATGCAATAGAAGAACTGGATTTGGATGGAGTTAATATCGATATAGAAAACCTTACAGAAAAAGATCGGAATCTATTTACAGATTTTATTAGATTAGTAAGGAAAAGTATTCCTAGACATAAAGAAGTATCAGTTGCAGTGGCGGCAAATCCTTTTGGCTGGACGAAGGGCTGGCACGGATCATATGATTACGAGTATTTAGCTAAATATGCAGATTATCTTATGGTTATGGCCTATGATGAAAGCCGCCTTGCTGGGCCTACTGCAAGTGTAGGATGGGTGGAAAAGTCCATTCAATATGTTCTGACCCAAAAAATCTCTCCTCAAAAACTAGTTTTAGGATTGCCATTCTATGGCCGCTGCTGGATGGAAGGCCAATCTGCCTCTCAAGCCATTCCCCTTTACCTTGTTGTTAGTAAAAAGGCATAGCGGGACAATTATTTTTGACACCAAGAGTCAATCTCCAAAAGCTATTTTTACTGTCAATCACGATAAAAAGGGGCCGTTGCCTTCGGGAACATATACATTATGGTTTGAAAATGAACAGTCACTCAGAGCAAAAATAAAACTCGCTCAAAAATATAATCTGAAAGGTCTTGGCAGCTGGAGTCTTGGACAAGAAGATGCGTCAGTCTGGAATACAGTGTTTAAAAATATATAATGATTTATAGTTCAGAACAAAATTCGAAGATAATTGCAATGAATCTCTAAATGGACATACTGAAAGGAGTTTATTACGAGTGCGGGTAAAACAGTGAGGGCATTCCATAGGCCCTTCTCCCAAAATGTTCTACACGAGGCATTACATTGGGCTTGAAATACACATTCAAACTTATGTTATAGTACGCATTTTACGGATGTGTTGAATTTATTCTGCTTCCATGATTTAATCATACACATGCTACTTGATAGCAGGGTTATCGCATTTCATTCAGAATTGTTCAGGATCGATATGGAAGCGCACGACTAACTAGAACTTTAAAAGCATACACTCATATACTTCCTGAATGGATGCTGGTTTATCTAAAAAACATGATGAGAATTGATTGTACGCATGGTGAAGCATGACTTGTTGATAATCGACCATATGGTTTCTCCTTAGAAATGAGGGGGTTTTTACATAAAAAAGACGAGCGAATCCGGGGGGAATTCCACTCGCCGCTTTCTAATGAAAAGACGGGATGCTGGATGGCAGCTCGTCTGTTTTATTATAATTTAACGAACGTATGTTTGTAAAGGTGTCTTTTCGAATGAATTGGTTCATATAACCGTTAAGAACAGATTCATTGTAAACATTCGCTAAGGTATGCTAAGATGCATGGACTATAAAGGAGTGATATGAAGTGAAGACATTGCGGTTAAACAATGTAACGTTAGAAATGGCTGCATATCAAGAGGAGAGCGAGCCGAAGCGAAAAATTGCATTTACCTTAAACGTTACGAGTGAGACTTACCATGATATCGCTGTCCTGTTGTATGAAAAAACGTTTAATGTCGAGGTTCCGGAACGCGATCTTGCCTTCCGGGGGGAAATGACAAATTATTCAACATCATTGACCAACCTGTACGAACCAGGGGCCGTCAGCGAGTTCTATATAGAAATAACGGAAATAGACAAAAACGCCGATTCATGATCGGTGTTTTTTATGTAAAAAAGCTGCCGGCCGGCAGCTTTTGAGAAAGCGAATTTCATATGTAAGGTGTTAAATTGTCCGTCTTGCAGTTTTTTGAATAAATGTGGAAATAAGGAGGTTTTAATAGGAGTCTCTGATGATCTTATAATTTTTATGATTAACAACTGTCAATGAATCTAACTCAAGATCCCGATAGTTATCCATGATCGTCACATCAACGATAACAGAATTCTCATTTACTTTTTCAACAACACCGGTTAATCCGTTTTTAAATTCAATGACATTCCCAACCTTAGCGATTTTCACAAGCTTCCTCTCCTTTAAACATAATAATGCCTTTTGAAAGTATTTTGCAGTATTTTCATTGAGAAGTAAAGCGATAAGGAGTTTTATCTCCCTTATGAATTGTTCTGTCGCTATAAAGATGATATATTGATTTTCGTCAATAGAAAGAAAAGGGGGGAATTTTTGTTGCGTCCCGAAGAAATAACAGAAATGATTGAACAGCTGCGCACCGGCGCCATAAACGAACTGAGAGTCCAGAAAGAGCATTTTCTTGATTTCAGGGCCGTGTTATCTAAACAAGATGATTTTAAACATTTCCGAGGAATTGCCCAGCAAGGCGGAGATGTTATCTTTCAATACTTAGAACAGCCAAGAAGCTGAAGGTTTCTCATACGTGAGAAGCCTTTTTATCATATATGACAGAACACAAGCCTTTTATTACAGCTGTCTGTAACAGGTGTAAATAAAATGTAAAGTACCAAAGATGGATAAACATGTTTTAATTTAACAATATTTATAGAATTTCAGACTGTTTTTTTGCCATTAAGCAGTGAGTCATCCTCTTTATTCCATCCTGATACCTCCTTGGGAGAGTTGGAAAATCTTTTTCCGTGAAAATGAATGGATCTCTTGTTAAGGTTATGAAGTGTTTTTTGGAGCACTTTAAGGAGGAAACTGTATGACAACGAAATTCACTGCTCTGGCTGTTTTTCTTCTTTGTTTCATGCCTGCAGCCAAAATTGAGCATACACAAGCTTCACTACTGAGCGCAAAGAAGACAAAACATGAAGAAGCGAAATGGCTTACACATATAGATCGAAATACGAATGAATCTTTCCCTTCACTGTCTGCTGATAAAGACAAGAAAATAAAACCGATTAAGCTATCAGCACACACTGAAAAGAAAGAGAAAGATAAACCGGACAAAACAAATGATGAGAAAGAAACATATACACAGTCTGAAAAAGAGTTGCTGTCCCGTCTCGTTCACGCAGAGGCCAAAGGAGAATCATATAAAGGCAAGGTCGCTGTAGCAAGCGTTGTACTGAACAGGACGGAGAAAAAAGGTTTTCCTGATACGATAAGAGGAGTTATTTATCAGAAAAACGCCTTTGAACCGGTCGCAAACGGGAGCATTAACCAAAAGCCTGATAAAGAATCGATTGAAGCTGCCGAAGAAGCGCTGTCCTCAAAAAATAGAGAAACAGATGCCATATTCTTTTATAATCCGAAAACAGCGTCAGATAATTGGATTCGTTCAAGAAAAATCGTAGAAAAAATCGGCAGACACGTTTTTGCCGTCTAAGCATAGAAGAGACAATTTGTCTCAGCTGTGCTTTTTTTCATATAAAGAGTAAAAATAAAATAATTTTTGAACTTGTCTCATATGATGTTGGTAGTACAAGAGACAAGGAGAGACATCATGAATCGATTTGTGAAAGGGATCATTCTTTTATCCATTGCCGCCTTTTTCGCTGAATGCCTTGAATTTGTCGTCAATATGATTTTGGCGCGGGAGCTTGGCGAGCATGGGATGGGGCTTTACATGAGTATTTTGCCCACGATCTTTTTAATTATTGTCATCGCGAGCCTGGAACTGCCGATATCCATTTCTAAATTCATTGCCGAGTCAAATCCTAAGCTTCATGAAAGCATGCTGAGGCACGCTTTCAGAATGACAGCCATTTTTACTGCTTTTTCTACTGCCGCCGCTAGTATTGCGCTTCCGTTTATTCCGGTATTTGATACATACCACCCGTTTATTAAAGGGATTGTCATCGGCTTAATTCCTGTTGTCGCCTTTACTTCAATCGCCAGGGGCTACTTTATGGGTGTGCAGAAAATGGGGAAGATCGCAATTGCCAATGTGCTGAAAAAAATCATCCAGCTCTTGTGCTTATTCCTCTTTTTTCAATGGTACTCATTTGAATTGGACATGGCTGTGCTGATTTCCTTGTTTGTTCTAGTCGTGAGTGATGTGGTCGTGCTTGTTTATTTATATTCACAATTTATCATGGCAAGGCGGGCGTTATCCGGCCAGCAGCACATTCATTTGCGCGGAAAGGATGTAAGGAAAAGACTGCTTGCTGTTTCAATTCCTACAACAGGACTGCGTATTTTTCATGCGGTTGTCAATGCAATTGAACCCTTTTTAGTAAAAGGAGCTCTTTTGGCTGCGGGCGTTGCCGGGACAGCGGCGATCGATCAATACGGAATGCTGGCAGGAGTGGCTGTGACGATAGGGTCGTTCCCTGCTTTTATTGCCCATTCGTTAATGGTCGTCATGATACCGAGTATTTCGGAAGCTTATGCACTTTCTCAGTATGACATCGTGTTAAAAAGGCTGAAGCAGTCGATTTTCATTACATTAGGTTACGGTATACCTGCCGTCTGGGTCATGTTCCAGTTTGCGGGACCTCTCACGCATTTGTTTTTTCACTCTCCTGAAGCGCAGTATTACTTGCAGCTGTTGTGGCCTTACTTTCTCTTTCATCTGTTTGTCATGCCGCTGCAGGCGTGCTTAATCGGGATGGGTTTTGTGAAAGAGGCTTTTTATCACAATGTATGGAGCCATATCGTTGCGCTAAGTATGATGTATGTACTGGGATCAATGGAGAATCTGCAAATGCTCGGGATTATCCTTGGAATGAACACTGGCATGATTCTTTTGACGAGCCTGCACTATGCCACGATCTGCAAAGCATTGAAGGTATCTGTATTTCTTACGGGAGGGACCAGAACGCCGCGAATTGAAGGATGATAAAGGAACAGCAGGGGCAAGCTAATTGAAAAGCATGAAAGGAAGATTCCATGTTGACGAAGCGCTTGCTTACTATATACATTATGTTATTAGGGTTGATTGCATGGTTTCCAGGTGCGGCACAAGCTGAGGAAAAACAGCCTGCTGTTCCCGCTGTTTTTCTTATGAAAACGATAGAAGGGGAGGACATCTCGATTCCGAATAAAGGGCAAAAAACAATTCTCCATTTTTGGACGTCATGGTGCCCGCCCTGCAAAAAGGAGCTTCCACAGTTTCAATCGTTTTATGATGCCCATCCATCCGACAGTGTAAAGCTGGTAACGGTGAATTTAGTGAATTCGGAACAAAATCAGCAAGTCGTTGAAGACTTTATTAAAGCAAACAAGCTGACGTTTCCGATTGTCCTTGACTCAAAAGGGGAATTGATGAAGGAGTATCATATCATCACGATCCCAACATCATTTTTGCTGAATGAAAAGGGAGAAATTGAAAAAACAAAAATTGGCCCGATGACAGCGGAACAACTGAAGGAATGGACGGAAGAATAGCTGAGAGCATAGACTCTCAGCTTTTTTCATATAGAGAAGAAGTGAATAAACATTAATGATAATTATTATCAAAAAGAAATTAAAATAATTATAATTGAAATTCTCTTCGTGCGTGCTATAATAAAGGAAGACATCAAGAAATAACTGACGATAAAGCTGCCTTTTGGGCAGCGATTTTGTTTTTATAAGAGAAATGAAGATGATTTACGTTCTCAATTAGAGAGGAGAATTCGATATGAATGAACAAGTTATCGTTCAACGCGACCCGCATGAGCCATTGAAAACAGACAAGAGGGAAAAAAACTGGGCACAGCACGCGGAGCTTATTGCAGCACTTGTATCAGGCGCTCTTATTTTGGCAGGCTGGCTCTTATCCGGATATCAGGTATTATCCATAATACTTTTCTTGCTGGCTTTTGTGATCGGCGGATTTGCTAAAGCGAAGGAAGGAATCGAAGAAACACTCGAATCCAAAACGCTGAATGTAGAACTTTTAATGATTTTCGCTGCCATTGGTTCCGCCTTGATCGGATACTGGGCAGAGGGTGCTATTTTAATATTTATTTTTTCCTTAAGCGGAGCTTTAGAAACATACACGATGAATAAAAGCAGCAGAGATTTAACGTCTTTAATGCAGCTTGAGCCTGAAGAAGCGACATTGATGGTCAATGGTGAAACCAAAAGAGTTCCGGTTTCAGACTTGCAGGCCGGTGATATGATTGTGATCAAACCTGGAGAACGCGTAGCGGCAGACGGTATCATTGAATCGGGCTCGACAAGTCTTGACGAGTCGGCTTTAACAGGTGAATCAATGCCTGTAGAAAAAAACACAGGCGACACTGTATTCACAGGAACGGTGAATCGCAATGGCTCCTTGACAGTCCGTGTCACGAAAGCAAATGAAGATTCGTTATTCAGAAAAATTATCAAACTGGTTGAATCAGCGCAAAATAGTGTTTCACCCGCGCAGGCTTTCATCGAACGATTTGAAAATGCTTATGTGAAAGGTGTGCTAATTGCGGTGGCGCTCCTTTTATTCGTCCCGCACTTTGCGCTGGGCTGGAGCTGGAGTGAAACCTTCTACCGCGCAATGGTGTTTATGGTTGTCGCGTCACCTTGTGCGCTTGTCGCCTCTATTATGCCGGCGGCGCTGTCCCTGATTTCAAATGGCGCCCGCAACGGTATGCTTGTGAAAGGAAGCGTCTTTCTTGAACAGCTGGGCTCAGTGCAAATGATCGCCTTTGATAAAACCGGAACTGTAACAAAAGGCCAGCCTGCCGTAGAGACGATCAGAATAGCAGAAGGATTCAGTGAAGCGGAAGTTCTTGAGGCTGTCTATGCCATCGAAACGCAATCAAGCCATCCGCTCGCCCAAGCCATAACGGCGTACGCTGAAAGCCGCGGCGTGAATCAGTCCGGCTACATATCTATAGAAGAAACCTCAGGGTTTGGCGTTATGGCAGAAGTGTCGGGTGCGAAATGGAAGGTCGGTAAAGCAGGTTTTATCGGCGAGGAAATGGCAGCACAATTTATGAAACAAACAGCATCAGATGTCATTCAAAGCGGTCATACAATTGTATTTGTGAAAAAGGATGATCAAATAGCAGGCTGTATCGCACTGAAGGACCAAATCAGGCCTGAAGCAAAAGAGGTCATGGAAGAACTGAACCGACTTGGGATTAAAACGGCCATGCTGACAGGAGATCACGAAGACACGGCTCAAGCGATTGCCAAGGAAGCCGGCATGACAACTGTCGTGGCAGAATGCCTGCCTGACCAAAAAGTGAATGAAATCAAACGGTTAAAAGAAGAATTCGGAACGATTGCAATGGTGGGTGACGGAATCAATGATGCGCCGGCACTCAAAGCAGCGGATGTCGGCATTGCGATGGGCGGCGGAACAGATGTAGCACTTGAGACCGCTGATATGGTCCTCATGAAAAACGATTTGAAAAAGCTCGTAAACATGTGCCGCTTGTCTCGGAAAATGAACAGGATCATCAAACAAAATATCGTGTTTTCTCTAGCTGTAATCTGCCTGCTGATTTGTGCAAACTTTTTGCAGGCGATGGAATTGCCATTTGGCGTGATTGGTCATGAGGGCAGCACGATTTTAGTCATACTAAACGGTTTAAGACTCCTAAAATAAAACCAGCAGCCTAATCAGGCTGCTGGCTTTTTATGTATCAAGCTTTCCCTTCATTTTTGTCTTTATCAGATCTTTTCATAACTAGGATGAGAGCGAGGGTGCAGCAAAGGAAACCCGCTGCACAGCCTATGATAGAGCTGTAATAATAAAAGCCCACCATCTTCATCCCGATAAAAGGAGCGGAAATTCCCAAAACCGTTAAGAGCATAACTGCTTTTCGTCTGAAAAAATTCATCAGCAAACGGAACAACCCCCCTGCGATTGAACGTTACTGTCAGTATACAGGAAGAGGAGCAGGAAATAAAATGCATTAGAAAATGAAGGCGTCGTGAAAGGCAAACACCGGTAAAACCTGTTACAATGGAAGACAGAACAATGCATTGCAAATGGCAGGGAGGAACAAGAAGTGAATAGAATACAACGCGTCTCTTCATGGCTGAAGGAAGCGGGGCATACTGCCGCATTTATTCATACGAAAGAAAATGTTTTTTACTTAACCGGTTTTTACACAGAGCCGCATGAAAGATTAATGGGGTTATTTATTTTTCAAGAAGAGGAGCCTTTCTTTGTTTGTCCAGGAATGGAAGCAGGACAGGCCCGCAACGCAGGCTGGAATCATGAAATCATTGGCTATGCGGATCACGAAAATCCGTGGGAGCTGATAGAGAAGGCTTTGAAAAAGCGAAATATCAGCATACATATGCTTGCGGTAGAAAAGGATTCAATCTCGCTGTCACGTGCAGAACAGCTGAAGCATGCGACGGGCGGGGCTCAATTTGTTTCAGCAGAAGAAACACTCAATCAATTTCGCCTGATTAAAGATGACAATGAGATTCGTTTGCTGAAAGAGGCGGCAAAGCTTGCAGATTACGGTGTTGAAGTCGGCACAGCCGCTTTGCGTGAAGGCATCAGTGAAGTGGAAGTGCTCGCTCAAATTGAGTATGAGCTGAAGAAAAAAGGAATTCAGGGCATGTCTTTCTCTACAATGGTTTTATTCGGAGAAAAATCTGGCCAGCCTCATGGAAATCCTGGTACAGCCACGTTGAAGAAAGGTGATTTTGTTTTATTTGATCTCGGTGTTATTCTTGATGGCTATTGCTCTGATATTACAAGAACGTTTGCATACAAAACCATCAATCCGAAGCAGGAGGCCATTTACGAGACTGTGCTTCAAGCGGAAAAAGCCGCGATTGAGGCAAGCAAACCCGGTGTGAGAATCGGAGATCTGGATTTAACTGCCCGCGGAATCATTGAAAAAGCGGGATATGGTGATTATTTTCCTCACCGGCTTGGGCATGGACTCGGAATTTCAGTCCATGAGTATCCATCAATGAGCCAGGCCAACGATACACTGCTGCAGGAAGGCATGGTCTACACGATCGAACCGGGGATTTATGTGCCAGAGATCGGCGGCGTACGCATTGAGGATGACGTTCACGTAACAAAGGACGGAGCAGTTGCTCTGACCCAATATCCAAAGGATTTGATCATACTGTAATAGAAATAAAAAAGGACTTTGTTCTCGACATCGTCCTTTTTTATCTGCATTAAATAAAAAAATCATCAAATGTTCGAAAGGGTTTAATTTCATGTTTTTGGTTGAGAGGTTTTACAGCAAGACAGCTGCCACCGAGAACAGTGAGACATAACCCAATTAAAATGAAGAAACCCATGTGATCTTCTCCTTTCAGCTAAAAACACAAAAAGATATCTGGTACGTCCATATCATATTGTATGAAACGCATTCCAGATCAAGGGGATTTAGAAAGAAGGGAATCTATGGCTAATATTAAAGACATTGCAGAGAAAGCCGGTGTCTCTGTTACAACGGTTTCCCGAGTCATAAACAATCATCCATACGTCAGTGAAGACAAACGAAAAAGAGTGTTTGAGGCAATGGAATCATTGGAGTACACGAGAAATATTCACGCTGTACATTTGTCGAAAGGATTTTCAAACATGATTGGTGTTGTCTTGCCGACGGTTAATCTGCCATATTTTGCAGAGCTGATTGCAGGAATAGCCGACGCAGCCGCGGAATCCGGGGTTCACCTCTCTTTATTCCAAACAAACTATGAAGTACAAAAAGAAATCTTTGCGCTGTCCCAATTAAAGCAGCGCCAGGTTGACGGCCTGATTTTTTGCTCAAAGGCGCTTGCTGATGAGAAACTCATGGAATGGGAGGGCCCGATTTTGCTTTGCCAGAATTCAGATAATGCCCGCTTCCCAACCATCAGCATTCCTCACCAAGAAGCATTTCGGAACGGCTTGGACTATTTAATTGCCAAAGGGCACAAAAAAATAGCCATCTGTTTGGCAAGAAAAAAAGGCATGAACAGCCATTTTCGAATCAAAGCCTACAAAGAGGCATTGGAAGAGATCGGCGAGGCATTTCGTGAAGACTGGGTAATTGAGAAAGCGATTACAATCAATGATGGGAAGGCGCTTTTTCATAAATGGAATACGTGGAAGGAAAAGCCGACGGCTATTTTTGTTGCCAATGACCAAGTCTCAGCAGGGCTTTTTCTTGAAGCAAAGAACCAGCGGGTGTCAGTACCGGATGAGCTTGCAATCTTAAGCGTTGATAACCACGAAATCAGCCAAGCGCTTGGAATCACAACGATCGATATTCAGACAAGGGAAATGGGAAAGCAGGCATTTGCCATATTGGAAAAAAGAATTCAAGGACAGCCGATTGAAAGGAAAGTTCTGGATTACCGTCTCATCGAAAGATCGACTGTTTAGTGAATGCATTGAAAAAAGGTTTGACGTGCATTCTGTTCGTTATGTACGATATGAGGTATTGAATGACAAAGGAGCTGAGGATCGTGAATGGGTCCTTCACAGTGAAAAAGGTACTGAATAATAACGTATTAATTGCTTCTCATCATAAATACAGCGAAGTCGTTTTAATCGGAAAAGGTATTGGTTTCGGAAAAAAACAAGATGATGTCATTGAAGATAAAGGCTACGATAAAATGTTCATTTTAAAAGACGAGAAGGAACAAAAGCAGTTTAAAAAGCTCCTTGACTATGTTGATGAAAAGCTCGTTGATATTTCAAACGATGTCATCTATCACATAAGCAATAGGACGAATCACTCATTAAATGAACATATTCACATTGCGTTGACAGACCATATCGCATTTGCGATCAAAAGGCAGCAGCAGGGATTTGATATGAAAAATCCATTTCTAATGGAGACTCAGTCACTATATCCTGAGGAGTACCAAATTGCCAAAGAAGTCATAGATATGATCAATGAAAAAGCGGGACTCTGCCTTCCGGAAGGGGAGATTGGTTTTATCGCTCTGCATATCCATTCAGCGTTGACAAACCGTCCGCTGTCCGAGGTCAATCAGCACTCTCAGCTCATGGCGCAGCTTGTCGAGGTGATTGAAGACTCATTTCAAATGAAAGTAAATAAGGAAAGTGTCAACTATTTGCGGCTGATCAGGCATATCAGATTTACAATAGAAAGAATTAAAAAAGAAGAACCGACTAAAGAACCAGAAAAATTAATGTTGTTATTGAAAAATGAATATCCGCTATGCTACAATACAGCTTGGAAATTGATTAAAATCTTGCAGCAAACATTGAAGAAACCAGTTCATGAGGCGGAAGCGGTTTATCTGACGCTTCATCTGTACCGATTAACCAATAAAATTTCATAAATTCAGTTTATCCTTATAACGTGTTACTGATTCGATCAGGCATGAGTGATTGAGGGAAAAAAACGGGAAGTTCATTCTCGTTCTTTTGCGCACCCAATTTTGCTCATGCCTTTTTGTTGTGTAAAAGGGCAAATGTAAACGGTTAAACTGGAAGACTTACGCCTGTGAATTCGTTGTCATGATTTTTAGCTGTAAGGTCAGACTAGTAAAAAGAGGAGGTCAATTCTTATGTTTAAAGCATTATTCGGCGTTCTTCAAAAAATTGGGCGTGCGCTTATGCTTCCAGTTGCGATCCTTCCGGCTGCGGGTATTTTGCTTGCGATCGGGAATGCGATGCAAAATAAGGACATGATTCAGGTCCTGCATTTCTTGAGCAATGACAATGTTCAGCTTGTAGCAGGTGTGATGGAAAGTGCTGGGCAGATTGTTTTCGATAACCTTCCGCTTCTTTTCGCAGTAGGTGTAGCCATCGGGCTTGCCAATGGTGATGGAGTTGCAGGGATTGCAGCAATTATCGGTTATCTTGTAATGAATGTATCCATGAGTGCGGTTCTTCTTGCAAACGGAACCATTCCTTCGGATTCAGTTGAAAGAGCCAAGTTCTTTACGGAAAACCATCCTGCATATGTAAACATGCTTGGTATACCTACCTTGGCGACAGGGGTGTTCGGCGGTATTATCGTCGGTGTGTTAGCTGCATTATTGTTTAACAGATTTTACACAATTGAACTGCCGCAATACCTTGGTTTCTTTGCGGGTAAACGTTTCGTTCCAATTGTTACGTCAATTTCTGCACTGATTCTGGGTCTTATTATGTTAGTGATCTGGCCTCCAATCCAGCATGGATTGAATGCCTTTTCAACAGGATTAGTGGAAGCGAATCCAACCCTTGCTGCATTTATCTTCGGGGTGATTGAACGTTCGCTTATCCCATTCGGATTGCACCATATTTTCTATTCACCGTTCTGGTATGAATTCTTCAGCTATAAGAGTGCAGCAGGAGAAATCATCCGCGGGGATCAGCGTATCTTTATGGCGCAGATTAAAGACGGCGTACAGTTAACGGCAGGTACGTTCATGACAGGTAAATATCCATTTATGATGTTCGGTCTGCCTGCTGCGGCGCTTGCCATTTATCATGAAGCAAAACCGCAAAACAAAAAACTCGTTGCAGGTATTATGGGTTCAGCGGCCTTGACATCTTTCTTAACGGGGATCACAGAGCCATTGGAATTTTCTTTCTTATTCGTTGCTCCAGTCCTGTTTGCGATTCACTGTTTGTTTGCGGGACTTTCATTCATGGTCATGCAGCTGTTGAATGTTAAGATTGGTATGACATTCTCCGGCGGTTTAATTGACTACTTCCTATTCGGTATTTTACCAAACCGGACGGCATGGTGGCTTGTCATCCCTGTCGGCTTAGGGTTAGCGGTCATTTACTACTTTGGATTCCGATTTGCCATCCGCAAATTTAATCTGAAAACACCTGGACGCGAGGATGCTGCGGAAGAAACAGCAGCACCTGGGAAAACAGGTGAAGCAGGAGATCTTCCTTATGAGATTCTGCAGGCAATGGGTGACCAGGAAAACATCAAACACCTTGATGCTTGTATCACTCGTCTGCGTGTGACTGTAAACGATCAGAAAAAGGTTGATAAAGACCGTCTGAAACAGCTTGGCGCTTCCGGAGTGCTGGAAGTCGGCAACAACATTCAGGCTATTTTCGGACCGCGTTCTGACGGGTTAAAAACACAAATGCAAGACATTATTGCGGGACGCAAGCCTAGACCTGAGCCGAAAACATCTGCTCAAGAGGAAGTAGGCCAGCAGGTTGAGGAAGTGATTGCAGAACCGCTGCAAAATGAAATCGGCGAGGAAGTTTTCGTTTCTCCGATTACCGGGGAAATTCACCCAATTACGGATGTTCCTGACCAAGTCTTCTCAGGGAAAATGATGGGTGACGGTTTTGCGATTCTCCCTTCTGAAGGAATTGTCGTATCACCGGTTCGCGGAAAAATTCTCAATGTGTTCCCGACAAAACATGCGATCGGCCTGCAATCCGACGGCGGAAGAGAAATTTTAATCCACTTTGGTATTGATACCGTCAGCCTGAAGGGCGAAGGATTTACGTCTTTCGTATCAGAAGGAGACCGCGTTGAGCCTGGACAAAAACTTCTTGAAGTTGATCTGGATGCAGTCAAACCGAATGTACCATCTCTCATGACACCGATTGTATTTACAAACCTTGCTGAAGGAGAAACAGTCAGCATTAAAGCAAGCGGTTCAGTCAACAGAGAACAAGAAGATATTGTGAAGATTGAAAAATAAGGGTGTTAGTACGCCGTGCTTGTCAGATGACAAGTACGGTTGTATGATATAATATTGTGAAGTAATAAAGCTTTAAGTTAAAAGGAGAATGATAAAAATGGCACAAAAAACATTTAAAGTAACTGCAGATTCTGGAATCCATGCTCGTCCTGCGACAGTTCTTGTACAAACTGCTAGCAAATACGACGCTGACGTTAATTTAGAATATAACGGCAAAACAGTTAACCTTAAATCTATTATGGGTGTTATGTCTTTAGGTATCGCTAAAGGCGCTGAGATCACAATCTCTGCTTCCGGAGCTGACGAAAACGATGCTCTTAACGCTTTAGAAGAAACAATGAAAAGCGAAGGACTCGGCGAGTAATGCAAGAATTAAAAGGGATTGGTGCTTCAGCCGGCATCGCGATTGCAAAAGCGTACCGGCTTGAAGAGCCAGATTTAACGGTTGAAAAGAAAAACATCTCTGATTCTGAAGCGGAAGTAAGCCGTTTTGATGAAGCGATTGCACGTTCAAAAGAAGAGCTCGAAAAAATCAAAGAGCACGCTTTGAAAGAACTGGGTCAGGATAAAGCTGATATTTTTTCTGCTCACCTTTTAGTTCTCAGTGACCCTGAGCTTCTGAACCCTGTGAAAGAAAAAATCAGCACTGATTCAGTGAACGCTGAATTCGCTTTAAAAGAAACGTCTTCTATGTTCGTTACTATGTTTGAATCTATGGACAACGAATATATGAAAGAGCGTGCGGCAGATATCCGCGATGTAACAAAACGCGTAACCGGCCACCTGCTTGGCGTCGAAATTCCAAACCCAAGCATGATCTCAGAAGAGGTTATTATTGTAGCTGAAGACTTAACACCGTCTGACACAGCTCAATTAAACCGTGAGTTCGTAAAAGGATTCACTACTGATATCGGCGGACGCACATCTCACTCTGCCATCATGGCACGTTCTCTTGAGATTCCAGCAGTTGTTGGAACGAAAGCTGCTACAGGCACGATCCAAAACGGCGTGACTGTTATCGTTGACGGTATCAATGGCGATGTCATTATTGACCCATCTGCGGAAACTGTAAAAGAGTATGAAGAAAAACATAATGCTTATTTGGCTCAAAAAGCTGAGTGGGCGAAGCTTGTCAATGAACCGACTGTCTCAAAAGACGGACATCATGTAGAGCTTGCAGCGAACATCGGTACTCCTGATGATGTAAAAGGTGTTCTTGAAAACGGCGGAGAAGCAGTTGGCCTTTACCGTACAGAATTCCTTTACATGGGAAGAGATCAGCTGCCTACAGAAGATGAGCAGTTTGATGCTTACAAAACGGTTCTTGAGCGTATGGAAGGAAAATCAGTCGTCGTGCGGACACTTGATATCGGCGGAGACAAAGAGCTTCCTTACCTGCAGCTTCCTAAAGAAATGAACCCGTTCCTGGGATATAGAGCGATTCGTCTTTGCCTTGAAGAGCAAGAAATCTTCAGAACACAGCTTCGCGCGCTGCTTCGTGCAAGTACATACGGAAACTTGAAAATCATGTTCCCTATGATTGCGACAGTTAACGAATTCAAAGAAGCAAAAGCGATCCTTCTTGAAGAGAAAGAAAAGCTCGTAAAAGCGGGACAGGCTGTATCTGACGATATTGAAGTCGGAATGATGGTTGAGATTCCGTCAACTGCAGTCATCGCTGATCAGTTTGCTAAAGAGGTTGATTTCTTCAGTATCGGAACAAACGATTTGATTCAATACACAATGGCAGCTGACCGTATGAATGAACGTGTATCTTACCTGTATCAGCCATACAACCCGGCAATCCTTCGCTTAATTACACTGGTAATTGAAGCAGCACACAAAGAAGGAAAATGGGTTGGCATGTGCGGAGAAATGGCAGGAGACGAGATTGCGATTCCGATCCTTCTCGGCTTAGGCTTAGATGAGTTCTCAATGAGCGCAACGTCTATCCTTCCGGCAAGAACACAAATCAGCAAATTGTCTAAACAAGAAGCTGAGTCATTCAAAGAGAAAATCTTATCTATGAGCACGACAGAAGAAGTTGTCGCGTTCGTAAAAGAAACATTCAAGTAATGTACAAAAACCAGACGGCCTCCGGCCTGTCTGGTTTTTTTCATAAGTAAGGGTATAGAAGGACACAATAACATGGCTAGGAGGGATAGTATGTCAAACCAATTTAACGCAGGAGATACTGTTTATGTGATCTACAGAAATCCGCACGCCGCCAATGTAGCCCACATAAAGGAAGCCGAAATTGTGCACCATCCATACCATGAAGGCGAGCTTTCCCTGTTTATTTATGAAACCTATCATCCATTCGCAGAGGACGATGCTGTGTTTGCAAGCTATGAAGAAGCTAAATCGCTTTACAAAGAACTGTTTGATATTGATCCGTATGAGTAACAAGGAAATCATTACAACTCATATCCTTTCCGCCTAGTGAGAAAAGTAACGTTAGTAAAGGAAAAGGATGTGGCATCATGCAGAACCCATTTGTTCCGCAGCTTGTGTATATAGAACCGAGGGCGCTGGAATATCCGCTGGGCCAAGAATTACAAGATAAATTTGAGAATATGGGTATTGAAATCAGAGAAACGACATCCCACAATCAGGTGCGTAATATCCCTGGGAAAAATCATCTTCAGCAATATCGCAATGCGAAATCAACTTTAGTTATCGGTGTCCGGAAAACATTAAAGTTTGATTCATCCAAACCCTCGGCCGAATATGCCATTCCGTTTGCAACAGGCTGCATGGGGCATTGTCATTACTGCTACCTGCAAACAACCATGGGATCAAAGCCGTATATCAGAACTTATGTAAACGTCGAAGAGATTTTAGATCAGGCAGATAAGTATATGAAGGAGCGCGCACCAGAGTTCACAAGGTTCGAAGCATCATGTACGTCAGACATTGTAGGAATTGATCATCTGACACACACGCTGAAGCGCGCCATTGAACATTTTGGCCAAAGTGATCTCGGAAAGCTCCGATTTGTAACGAAATTTCATCATGTCGATCACCTATTAGACGCAAAGCATAACGGGAAAACGAGATTCAGATTCAGTATTAATGCCGACTATGTGATTAAAAACTTTGAGCCGGGAACTTCACCTCTTGATAAGCGGATAGAAGCGGCAGTAAAAGTTGCAAAAGCAGGCTACCCGCTAGGCTTTATTGTTGCTCCGATTTATATTCATGAAGGCTGGGAAGAAGGATACAGACATCTGTTTGAAAAGCTAGATGCTGCTTTGCCGCAGGACGTTAGACATGACATTACGTTTGAATTAATTCAACACCGTTTTACAAAACCGGCCAAACGAGTGATAGAGAAAAATTATCCGAAGACGAAGCTCGAATTAGATGAAGAAAAGCGCCGTTATAAATGGGGCCGTTACGGGATCGGAAAATATATTTATCAGAAAGATGAAGAGCATGCACTTCGAGAGGCACTTGAATCCTATATTGATACCTTTTTCCCTAACGCAAAAATTGAATATTTCACTTAAACGGGCTGTTGTGATCAACAGCTCGCTTTTTTATAAAAAACATTTTTCCATTCCATCAAAACGCCGTAATTCAATGATTCTTTATCCTCCAAATAATTGCTGACTACACGAATAGGTGAACGCCCGCAACGGAGGAGAAAGGACAGCACAGGGTCGTTTTTCCTGCCTTCCATCACATCTTCAACGTACTGAACAGCGCTGATCTCGTGTGCGTATTTATAATACAAAGGAATGCGGCCGCCGCCGAGAAGGCGTTCCAGTCTTTTATCAACAGTCAGCTCATACATCGTATTCATCAGCCATTTTCCGATTCCAAGCTTTCGATAATGAGGAGAAACAGAAATATCCACTACATATAAAGTATTTCCATGAGGTTCATGATTTTTAATCGATCCGTTGTCAGTTGCTTGTGCCCATGTATGATCAGGAGAATCAGGCTCAAATTGTACAAT
Organism: Bacillus sp. PS237; assembly: GCF_037963345.1. Lineage (NCBI taxonomy): Bacteria > Bacillati > Bacillota > Bacilli > Caryophanales > Bacillaceae > Bacillus > Bacillus sp. PS237. The sequence continues at coordinate 1,444,432 of NZ_CP150156.1, forward strand.
AAGAGCAGTCATGGAACCGATAATTCTGCCATTGATGAGCGCGCATAAAGCGCCTTCCGGAAAGGTTTTGATATGGCTGGCAAGCTGGTCCTCTGACCACAGCAATTCCTGGGGAAACGGAGGAGGGAAACATTCTTCTTGAAGAGAAATCAGCCTCTCGATGTCAGTCTCAGTGTAGTTTCTAATGGTCAGAGCCTCAAATTTTCTGCCGTCATGCACATACATTTGTTTTAGTATGATCATCACTCTCCTTATGTTGTTTCATTATAACGAAGATTGAATTTTCAGTAAATATATTCCGATTTTCTTATAATTTATTTTTTGATTATTCATTTTTCAAACGAAAGGGCCGATATAGAAATTAGGAGGGGATTGGTTTGTTTAAAAAACTTCACATGAAGATTGCTGTTTTTGTTTCGATTATGTTAATCATCACAGTTGTTCTCTTAATGCTGTCTTCTTATTTGACGCTAAAACCGATGATTACAGAGGATGGGAAAAATACAACTCAAAACGTGACGCAGTCACTTGAACAAAATATTGAATTGCAATTAAAGAGTTATGCCATTTCGTTATCAAGATTGGCTAATGGGGAATTAACGCATACATTTGTAACGAAACCAAGTAAAGAAGCTTCTCGGCTGTTTCACGATGACATTAAGCAAATCAAAGACAACGATGATTATGTTGCGATGGCTTACATAGGCACCGCAAAAAAAGAAATGTTTACATATCCAAAAGCGGATTTCGCTGAGGATTACGATCCAACATCAAGACCATGGTATAAGCTTGCAGCTGAAACCCCGGATCAAGTTGTTTGGACGGAACCTTATAAAGATGTCGTGACAGGAGACATGATTGTTACTGCATCGAAAGCGATCTTAGACAGGCAAAAAGTGATAGGGGTTGCCAGCTATGACTTGAAACTCTCTGCTATCCAGAGTATGGTCAATAAACAAAAGGTGCCTTACAAAGGATTTGCCTTTTTAGCTGATGCGAGCGGCAATCTTTTAGCCCATCCGTCAAATCAAGGAAAAAATATATCAAAGGATCAAACACTGCAAACCATCGCATCCGAGAAAAAAGGGATACAAGATGTGAATGGGAAAATGGTTGTGTACCAAACGATTGGCGAGACAGGCTGGAAGGTCGGAACGCAATTTGATACCGATCAATTAATGTGGATTTCAGATAAAATGAATCGGGCCAATCTTTGGATATCATTGATTGCGCTTATCATAACAATTATTCTCAGCTACTTCCTGGCCAAAACGATAACCGGTCCGATACAGCAGCTGATCGTAAAAACGAAAGCTGTTTCCGCAGGCGATTTAACAGTGCGCGCGGAATCAAAATCTAAGGATGAAGTCGGTATTTTAACAAGAGATTTCAATCTGATGGTTGAAAATATGAAGGAAATGGTTGAGCAAGTGAGACTCTCTTCAGGGAAAGTATCTGACACCTCTGAACAACTAACGGCTGTGGCTGCCGAAACTAATGAAACAAGCGGACAAATTGCAAAAGCGATTGAAGAAGTAGCCGCAGGGGCATCGGAACAGGCTTCTGAAGTTGAAACCATTAATGAAAAATCGGAAAGCCTGTCAACGAAAATCAGGCAAATCGCTGAGGAGGCAGGCGGAATTAAAGAACGCTCAAAATCGTCCGAGGATGCAAGCTATAAAGGACTTGACGCGCTCGGCCAGCTGCTGATGAAATCAAACGAAGCCAATATGGAAACGAAAAAGGTTGAAACGATGCTGCTGGATTTGGAAAATCAAACTAAGAATATTGAAGAAGTCGTTACAGCGATTTCAAACATATCTGATCAAACCAACTTGCTTGCCTTAAATGCCAGTATTGAGGCAGCCAGAGCCGGAGAAAGCGGGCGCGGTTTTGCCGTCGTAGCCGATGAAGTGCGGAAGTTAGCTGAGCAATCAGCCCTTTCTACAAAGCATATCAGCGAGACTGTGAAGCTTATCCAGCTTGAGACAAAAGAGGCCTCTCACGCGATGGTTGAGGCAAGCAGAATGAATGATGAACAAAACAGTGCAATTCACGAAACTGGAGAGGTATTAAATACGATAACTGCAGAAATGCAGTCACTGGTACAAGGTATTGATCACATTTACGCGGAAATTCAAAGAATGAGTGAAGAACAGCTTGCGATTTCTGAAGCCATTCAAAGCATTTCAGCCATATCACAGGAATCAGCTGCCGCAGCAGAGGAAGTGAACGCATCAACCGATGAACAGCTTGTCACCCTTGATAAAGTCAAACACTCAACGGAAACACTAAAACATGCAAGCCAAGAGCTTATGAACACAATTGCAAAATTCACATTGTAATCCAATTACATCCCCAAACATCATTTGTTTTGGGGATTTTTTATTTTATAAGATGAATAGATATGGTAGTCTAGAAAATGAAGGAAAAATGATAAATTTTAACTAAAATCTAAACGAAACATCTGGGAGGAATGACCTTGAAAAAAACAATTGGTTTTATCGGTCTTGGAGTAATGGGAAAAAGCATGGCATCACATATTCTCAATGACGGCCATCCTGTATTGGTGTACACCCGGACAAAAGAAAAAGCAGAAAGCATACTTCAAAAAGGCGCGATCTGGAAAGATACGGTCAAAGATCTTTCGAAAGAAGCGGATGTTATCATCACAATGGTCGGCTATCCCAGTGATGTTGAAGAAGTGTATTTCGGAAGCAATGGAATTATTGAAAACGCAAAAGAAGGTGCATATCTTATTGATATGACGACATCTAAGCCTTCGCTTGCGAAGAAGATTGCTGAAGCGGCCAAAGAAAAAGCATTGTTCGCTTTAGACGCTCCTGTTTCCGGTGGAGACATCGGTGCACAAAACGGAACACTCGCGATTATGGTCGGTGGAGAAAAAGAAGCTTTTGAAGCCTGCATGCCGATTTTCTCTTTAATGGGAGAGAATATTCAGTATCAAGGACCGGCTGGAAGCGGACAGCATACCAAGATGTGCAATCAGATTGCAATTGCAGCCGGTATGATCGGTGTTGCTGAAGCGATGGCTTATGCCCAAAAATCAGGCCTAGAGCCGGAAAATGTTCTGAAAAGCATCACAACGGGCGCAGCCGGAAGCTGGTCATTGTCAAATCTTGCTCCCCGTATGCTGCAAGGCAACTTTGAACCGGGATTTTATGTGAAGCATTTTATTAAGGATATGGGAATTGCACTAGAGGAAGCAGAATTAATGGGGGAAGAAATGCCAGGCTTGTCGCTCGCAAAATCTTTATATGACAAGCTAGCTGCTCAAGGTGAAGAAAACAGCGGAACACAGAGTATATATAAGCTTTGGGTGAAATAAAAAAAGATTGCCTGTACGAAACAGGCAATCTTTTTTTATTATTTTCCGATGAATTGTTGTGTCCAGATGCTTCCAGACTCAACGTAACCAACACCGATGTGAGTAAAGTTAGGGTTTAGAATGTTTTTTCTGTGTCCTTCACTGTTCATCCAAGCTTTTACTACTTCTTCTGGTGTCTTTTGGCCCTTCGCAATGTTTTCACCTGCTGTTTTGTAGCTGATTCCGAAAGATTTCATCATATCAAACGGTGAGCCGTATGTTGGGCTTTGGTGATCAAAGTAGTTTTTGTCTTTCATATCCTGAGATTTTGCGCGTGCAGATTTGCTTAACGTTTCATCAATTTGAAGCGGTTTTAAGCCTTGTTTTTGTCTTTCTGCATTTGTAAGTTCAACAACTTTTTTCTCATATGCACTTACAGATGAAGGTGCAGACGTTGTTGTGTTTGTTTTTTCAGCAGTTGCGGGTGCTTTAGAAGCAGTGTTTTGATCAGCAGCTGCTTTTTCAGTAGTCTTTTGTGCAGGTTTTGCCGTTTCTGTCTTTTGAACATCCTGAACTTTCACGTTAGATTGCTTCGCATGTTTTTGAAGAAGCTGCTTCATCTCTTTTTCGTTTGCAGCGTTTAACGTTTTGATATTTGTGTTAATATGCAGTTTTTTCACTGCATCGTTAAGTGACATGTTTTGTACTGTGTTCCCCGTTTTTACTGTAACCACAGGCTGGCAGGAGAGTTCTTTCGCTGATGCTTGCTGTACGCCCCCGAATGTGAATAATCCAACCGCAGCGGCAGCAGATAAAATAAATGCTTTCTTCATTAGTTCGTAACCTCCTAGAGTTGTTTGTTTCTACAGAAAAATCATAACATAGCTTTTTTGTCATAAAGATTCCAGCACTTTCCTTTGACAAATAGAGATTGTCATTTTCGTAAAGTAAATCCGTTGAATCACTAAGAATAAGGGAATCAGCGGTATATATGATTTTATCGTACCGTTACATAGCTTCCTTTTTTTTGAACCGTTAGTTATATTTTAATGTGTTTTTATATTGACAGCTTTTTTTACTCCTTTTCGCTGTAACAACTATTACAAAGGTGTTACAATTAATCTCAGTATATGTAAATATATTGAATGATTTGAGAGGGGTAACCAGAAGTGACTGAAATAGGACGTGAACCAAAGAAAAAGAGCAAAGGAAACAGAGCAATCAGAATGAACCTTTTTTTCCTAGCTGTCTTTGTTCTATTCACTGCATTAATTTTTAAGCTCGGGGTTGTTCAAATTGTTGAAGGCGAACAGCATGAAGAAGACGCTGAGAAATCAAATGCAAAAACAGCTTACTATCCTGCGCCTCGCGGGAAGATGTACGACAGAAACCAGAAAGTTGCTGTCGACAACCAGAGCGTTCCAGAAATTGTGTATGTATCAACATCTAGCACAAAAACAGAAGATAAAATCAAAACAGCGAAGCGGCTTGCTTCTTTCATTCATATTGATACCGAATTTTTGAAGGAAAGGGATCTTCGTGATTACTGGATCGCAGCTCATCCGAAAAAAGCCGCCGCTCTGCTTAAGGAATCAGAAAGCAATCTGAAAGGAGACCAGGCTTACAAGCTTCAAATAGAGCGTGTTCCGGATCAAGAATTAAAGGCTATTCAGCAAGATGACGAAGAAATGGAAACTGCTGCGATATATACAAGGTTTTCAAGCGGAAATGCTTACGAACCTCAAATCGTAAAGGCAATGAATCCAAATAAGAGCAATAGCAATGGAAAAAACGGAGCGCTGCTTGATGAGAAGAAAAACTCCTCGCAAAGACCAAAAAATGACTTAACATATGATGAAATTTCCATTGTTTCTGAGCATTTAGAAGAACTTCCGGGAATCGATATCGTAAACGATTGGACACGAAAATATCCTTATGACAAAACCCTTTATTCTGTTTTCGGGGGCGTCACGACACCTGATCAGGGCCTGCTGAGCGACCGGAAAGATTTCTACTTAACAAGAGGCTATGCGAATAATGACAGGGTGGGAAAAAGTTATTTAGAGTATCAATATGAAGAATATTTAAATTCGCATAAAGAAAAAGTGGAATACGTAGAAGATAATAAAGGAAATGTCGTCAGCCAAAAAACCATTGATAAGGGCAGCAGGGGATACGATCTTCAGCTTTCTTTTGACATGGAGCTTCAGGCAAAGGTAGAAAAGATCATTGAAGAAGAAGTAAGAAACAGCCGTGCACGCGGAAATTACATGCTTGACAGAGCCTTTGCCGTAATGATGGACCCGAATAACGGCGATATTTTATCAATGGCAGGGAAAAAGATAGATTTAAAAACCAACAAAATTGAAGATTATGCGATAGGGGCATTTACCACCCAATATGAAATGGGATCAGCAGTAAAGGGGGCCACCGTGCTAGCCGGCTATCAGGACGGGATCCCGCATTATAAATATTATATCGATGCTCCAATGCTTTTAGGAACGAATCTTATAAAAAAATCTTATACTAATATGGGAACCATCAATGAATTAACCGCATTGCAAAAAAGTTCAAACGTATATATGTTCAATGTTGCCATGCATATTGCAGGCGTAACATACAAGCCGCATGGATCTCTCCCGGCTGATCAGAACGATCTACTGAAAATGAGAAACTATTACAGCCAGTTTGGTCTGGGAGTAAAGACAGGTATTGATCTCCCGCAGGAATCAGCCGGAATGCAAACCACACCTAAAACTGTAGGAGGATTAATTTTAGACTTAGCAATTGGCCAATACGATACATACACACCGCTTCAAATGGCTCAATACATCTCAGTAATCGCCAATGGTGGCTATCGTGTTCAGCCTAGAATCGTCACAAGTATTCATAAGCCAGGAAAAAAAGACCAGCTGGGTAAGGCGATTGAACATAGGAAACCTAAAGTACTCAATAAGATTAATAATTCAGAGAGCGATTTGAAACAAGTACAAACAGGCATGAAATTAGTCACTTCTTCAGGGACAGCAAAAAATACGTTTACAGAAGATGTATCAGGGAAAACGGGAACAGCGGAAACATTTTACTACGGCACGAATCGCAACTGGTGGGGGAAAAAAACATACAATCTGACTTTTGTCGGCTATTACCCGTCGAAAAAACCAAAAGTGGCCTTTAGTGTTGTTGTTCCATCAGTAGATGATGATGATAAGATCAATAAAATTATTGCCAAAAGAGCTATCCACGCCTACGCAGAGCTCGAAAAAAAACACAGTAAAAAATAAAAAACAGGGTGCACAACTAAAAGATTGTGTGCCCTTTCTTTTATTCAAAAATTGACGTTCACCATAAGAATAGAAGGAGAATACTCATTTTCTAGCGAATCATACTAGGTAAAAGTCAATCTGTATATGTCGAAACACGATGATCATGCAAAGGAGGGATTCTGTGGAACAGGATACGCAGCATGTTAAACCACTTCAAACAAAAACCGATATTCATGCAGTCTTGGCCTCTAATGGACGCATCATTTATATATCTGCCAACTCCAAACTGCATTTGGGCTATCTCCAAGGAGAGATGATCGGATCATTCCTCAAAACGTTTCTGCATGAGGAAGACCAATTTTTGGTTGAAAGCTATTTTTATAATGAACATCATCTGATGCCGTGCACCTTTCGTTTTATTAAAAAAGATCATACGATTGTGTGGGTGGAGGCTGCGGTAGAAATTGTTACGACAAGAGCTGAGCGGACAGAACGGGAAATCATTTTGAAAATGAAGGTTCTTGAAGAAGAAACAGGCCATCAATCCCTAAACTGCGAAAAACATGAAATCGAACCTGCAAGCCCGGAATCGACTACATATATAACGGATGATTATGAACGGTTGGTTGAAAATCTCCCGAGTCCGCTATGCATCAGTGTCAAAGGCAAGATCGTCTATGTAAACAGCGCGATGCTTTCAATGCTGGGAGCCAAAAGCAAGGATGCTATTATTGGTAAATCGTCCTATGAATTTATTGAAGAAGAATATCATGATATCGTGAAAAACAGGATTATACGAATGCAAAAAGGAATGGAAGTCGGAATGATTGAACAGACGTGGAAAAGGCTTGATGGCACACCTGTTCATTTAGAAGTGAAAGCATCCCCGACCGTCTACAAAAACCAGCAGGCTGAGCTGCTGCTGCTGATCGATATCTCTTCAAGGAAAAAATTCCAAACCATCCTGCAAAAAAGCCGTGAACGATATCAGCTGCTGATTCAAAATTCCATTGATACCATTGCGGTGATTCACAATGGAAAATGGGTATTTATGAATGAATCGGGAATTTCCCTGTTTGAAGCGGCTACATATGAGGATTTAATTGGCAAAAACATATACGATCAGCTGCATCCTTGCGATCACGAGGATGTAAAAGAGAGAATCCAAAACATTGCCGAGCAAAAAACAGAATCTGAAATTGTCAAGCAATCCTGGTTCACCTTTCAGAACAGGGTCATCTATACGGAGATGGTCTGCATTCCGACGACCTTTTTTGGTGAAGCGGCCGTCCAGGTCATTCTTCGGGACATCTCAGAGAGAAAACAAACAGAAGAATTGATGCTGAAATCGGAAAAATTATCAATCGCAGGGCAGCTCGCGGCGGGAATCGCCCATGAGATCCGCAACCCTCTTACAGCGATCAAAGGATTTTTACAGCTGATGAAACCGACAATGGAAGGCAACGAACATTACTTTGATATTGTGTTTTCTGAACTCAGCCGTATCGAATTAATACTCAGTGAACTGCTCATGCTGGCGAAACCTCAGCAAAATGCTGTCAAAGAATATTTGAACTTGAAAAAATTAATTGGTGAGGTTTCAGCCCTGTTAGAAACGCAGGCGAATTTAAATGGCATTTTTATCAGAACAAGTTATGAAAAAGACAGCATTTATATAAACGGGGATCAAAACCAATTAAAGCAGGTATTCATTAATTTAATCAAAAATGCAGTTGAATCAATGCCTGATGGGGGAACAGTAGACATTATCATAACCGAAGATGAGCATTCTGTTCATGTTACTGTCAAAGACGAAGGGGAAGGTATACCTGAAAAGGTACTAAACCGGATTGGAGAGCCATTTTTAACAACAAAAGAAAAAGGTACGGGGCTTGGATTAATGGTGACATTTAATATCATTGAAAACCATCAGGGAGTTATACATGTGGACAGCCATCCTGAAAAAGGCACAGCGTTTAAAATTTCATTTCCAAAAAAATAAAAACAACGGCTTAAACGCCGTTGTTTATCGTCTGCATTGCTTCACGTTTTTTTAATACAAATAATTCTAAACGGTCTAGGCCTTCTCTCAGCGTGTCCATTGAGCATGCAAAAGACAGCCTTACATATCCTTCACCATATGTTGAGAACGAGCTGCCCGGCACGAGTGCCACGCCAGCGTCTTCCAAAAGAGCCATACTAAAATCAAATGAAGTCATTCCAAATGATTTAATAGAAGGGAAGATATAAAACGCACCGGACGGTTTAACTACGTCAAGTCCCATGGAAACAAGACGGTCATAAACATAGTCCAGACGTTTTTTGTATTGTTCTCTCATAATCAATGCATCGTCAAAGCCGTTTGTGACAGCTTCAAGCGCGGCTTTTTGAGAAATGGATGAGGCGCACGACACATTGTATTGATGAACCTTTAAAATGTGCTTTGCAATGTCTTTCGGTGCAAATAAAAATCCAATTCTCCAACCGGTCATGCTGTGTGATTTTGACAACCCGTTAATGACAATCGTTTGATCCCGCAAATAGGTTGCGATGGAGTAATGCGGTCTGTCATATGTTAATTCACTGTATATTTCATCAGACAATACGAAGACATTTCTGCCTTTTAAGAGAGCTGCGATGCTTTTCAGTTCTTCTTCAGATAAAGTCACGCCGGTAGGGTTTGACGGATAAGGAAGCACGACACACTTGGTGTTGGGTGTCAGAGCATCTTCAATCAGCCGGGCGGTAAGCTTAAAGCCGTGTGACGTAGTATCAACAATGACAGGCTTGGCCCCGCACAAATTGATAATAGGTTCATAGCCCGGATAAATAGGCCCTGGCATAATGACTTCATCACCGGGAGATAAAATCGTCCGGAATGCAGCATCAATGGCTTGGCTTGCGCCTGTTGTGATGATAATTTCAGATTCAGCATCATAGTTGAAATCCGCTTTTTTCTTCATATAAAGCTGCACAGCTTGTCTCAGCTCCAGGTAGCCGGCATTCGGAGTATATGACGTCACGTTTTCATCAATGGCTTTTTTTGCGGCAGCTTTCACATGATGCGGTGTGAAAAAATCAGGCTGGCCGATTGTAAGTGAAATGACGTCTTCGTGTTGGGCTACAAGATTCGAGAATTTGCGTATTCCTGAAATTTCGATCTCTCTTGCTTTCGGATTCAGCAAATGTTCCATAATTCATCACCTTAACAAATATAATGAGTTTATCCTATTTTACCACTAGCTGATCATTTGTCACCTTTTTAACTGATATATTTCGATTGTATGCGCCTTTTTTCTAAACATACCTTTCTTTTCAGAAAAAAAGAAGACAACCAGCGATTTGATTGTCTTTATTGTATCATGTTCTATTATTGTTTATATGTGCCAATTTCATTAATAGCCATAATCAAAATGAAGGTCTTCGTGCCAAATCAGATACGGAGGATGCTCTTCTTGAAGGTCAGCTGATTCTTTCTTCATATTCAGGTAAGTTTCTTCACTGATATCCTCTAAAACAGTCATTTCGTTTTCTTTAAATATTACTAAGGTACCCATTATTTACACCCTTCTTTGGAAAAATCCTTGACTATTTTATCACTGTTAGTTGGAAAGTCAATGGTTATTAGGAAAAAAGTTTCTTTTTTGAGGAACGCGGCTTGTTGCCTTCGGAATTCGATTTTGAAGAGCTGCCATTCACTTTTTACAAATTACGCCGATATATACAGTACAATACTGAATGCGAATAGCGAGGGATTGAATTGTCGTTACAACAATACGAAATTTTATTGGATTCTGGTACAAATGAATTAGAAATTGTGAAGTTTGGCGTGGGTGAAAATGCTTTCGGAATTAACGTCATGAAGGTAAGAGAAATTATTCAGCCTGTCGAGGTGACATCAGTGCCTCACTCCCATCAGCATGTAGAAGGAATGATTAAACTCAGAGGAGAAATCCTCCCTGTGATCAGTCTCTTCTCATTTTTTGGAGTAGAGCCTGAAGGATCAAAAGATGAGAAATATATCGTGACTGAATTTAATAAACGGAAAATTGTTTTTCATGTCGGCTCTGTTTCTCAAATTCACAGAGTATCCTGGGAAGCGATTGAAAAGCCGACATCGTTAAATCAAGGAATGGAGCGGCACCTTACCGGTATTATTAAGCTCGAAGACCTGATGATCTTTTTGCCTGACTATGAAAAAATTATTTATGACATTGAATCAGATTCAGGTGTTGACACGTATAATATGCATACCGAGGGCTTCGATGAAAGAAGAACTGATAAAAAGCTTATCATTGTAGAGGACTCACCGCTTTTGATGCGCCTCTTGCAGGATGAATTAAAAGAAGCAGGGTACAACAATATCGCTTCGTTTGAAAATGGAAAAGAGGCATATGAATACATTATGAACCTTGCTGAAAACGAAACTGATTTATCAAAACAGATTGATATGATCATCACTGATATTGAAATGCCAAAAATGGACGGACACAGGCTCACAAAGCTGCTGAAGGAAAATCCGAAAAGCTCAGATGTGCCGGTTATGATTTTCTCATCGTTAATTACGGATGATCTGCGTCACCGCGGCGAAGTTGTAGGCGCAGATGAGCAAATCAGCAAGCCTGAGATCAGTGATTTGATTAAAAAAGTGGATACGTATGTTATTGAATAAATAAAAACAGCCGTTGCCAGAAAGAGGCACGGCTGTTTTTATTTTAAAAGTAACTCTCGCCAAGTTTTTTAAAGACCGGTTTATGGTAAGCTGGCTGCTGGCGATTTGGCACTAGCGGCTTTTCTTTCATGCCGACATATTCTTGCAATAGGTGTTTCGCTTTTGTTAAAGACATTTGAGCTTTAGGATTTCGATACGATTGATTAAGTGTACCTAAATGCGGAAGATGTTCGAAGTCTTCTTTAGTTGGAGGCATGTGAAAATAGTAGTCTCCGATTGAGATAAGCACGTCCGATTGCTGTTGGCTGAACCTTGGATTTTTTGAAAAATGAAGCCCTATTTTCTTTCCTTTACCTTCTTTGACAAGCTTTTGCAAAGCCCGTTTTTTCAGCAGATATAGGTATTTAGGGTTGGGGGCGGTTTTTGCATGGCGGTTCACAGTGTAAACTGCTTTTGAAAGATTTTCTACGGTTGGCTGCAGATCTTTCGTATATGCATGGTCGTCCATTATTTCTCTCCTTTGCTCTTATCAATTTCTATATGTTTAGATTATACTTTTTTAAAGTTGAAATGCAAATATTGAATGTAAAAATGCGCTTTTTTCTAAGAAAAAAAGCGCATTTTTAACCTGCATTATACAGATCTTGCCTTCTTTTTCGGCTGTTCTTGAAATGCTTCCTGAACATTCACTTCCACAGCCTGAGCACTGTATTTTGGCAGTGCAATAAAATAAAAAATAAAAACGAGCAGGATAATAACACCCATGCCGTAATAAAGATAATCAATGTTTGAAACAAACTTAGGGAATAACAGCGCGACTAAGCCGAGTGTCAAAGATTGTGCAAACATCATAAAAGGGTCCTGCATGCCGCTTACACGTCCCATCAGTTTTGGATGAACAATTTTTGGCATCCACCCTCCGATTGCAATGTTGATCGGTCCGATACACATTCCCAGTGCAAAAGCTGCCGCGTAATACACCCATAAAATATTGGTGTAGCCGAGGACGAAGATCAGCAAACCTGCAATGAAAATCGGTATCGACATTAAAAAGTGCGGCTTCACTTTTTTAGAGATGAGCGTGCCGATTACGCTTCCTGCCAGAAGCCCAAACCCGAGTGCGATCGTAAATACAGACGTATGCCACTCATAACGGTCAGGCGCCAATCCATATTTCATTGTAAACATCGGCAATACGGCGAATCCTCCATTGACAAATCCAAAAATGAAGAAGCCAAAAATAAGAGATGCCAGCAATTTGTTTTTTAAAATATAGAGGATGCCTTCTCTAAAGTCATTTATTGAATCCTTAACAGAAGTCTTTCTCCAGCTGAATGCACCGTTTGGCTGTCGGGCTTCTTTTGGAATCCGGCAGCTGCGGATCAGCAGCCCGGAAATGATAAAGCTGACAAAATCAAGAATAATGGCGCCTTCAATACCGATTGTGTTGTACATAAACGCGCCTATGCCGACTCCAAACACCATAAAAATGCTAAAAAGCATCTGATTAAGCCCTGCCGCTTTCGCATAATGCTCCTTCGGCAGAATGGCTTGTACCAAACTGTTTTCTGCCGGAAAGAAAAACTTTGTTACAGCGCTTCTGATAAATAAGATACAAAAAACAAGAGGAATATTGCCGGTAAATAAAGTGAAAAAAAGCACGACAGTCAGGCCTGCTCTGATCCAATCACAATTTTCTGCCACCTTTTTTCTATCAAACCGGTCCGCGACGACTCCCACGATCAGAAATACAAATATGGTCGGAAGAGAATACATCAGCTCCGCCAAGGTCGTATATGAAGGCTGGCTGCTGAATCGGTCCAGCAAAAAAAAAGCAAAGGCCATGTTGCCTACTGTCGTGCCCATTTGAGAAGCGAGTGCTGCGAAAAATAGACGAACAAAATTACGATTTTTAAATATATCCATAAAAACGCTCCTTACCCTAAAGGTCCCACTTTATCATATTATAAACCGCCTGTTTTTGAAACAAATAAGAAAACATTACCGGTTAATCGTGACTCTCGTTCCGTTTGGCACAATTGAAGCAAGTTCGATCACGTCTTTGTTATGCATGCGAATGCAGCCTTTAGAAACAGCCTTACCAATCGAAGCGGGATTATTCGTCCCATGTATTCCGTAGTGCTGCTTTGAAAGGCTCAGCCAATAAGCGCCAAATGGGCCGCCGGGATTGCGCTGGCGGTTAATAATGTAAAACTCGCCAGTAGGCGTTTGCGTTAGTATTTTACCAACGGCGATGGGATAGGTTTTCATTACCCGATTATTTAGGGACAGCGTAAGGGTCTTCGCTCCGATTGAGACTGCGATATGATACGGAATTGTATAAGGGTCCGGCAGTCCGGGGATGACTATGGACTGTCCCGCGGTGAGCCCTGCCTGCAGTGACGGATTAGCCTGGAGTAATGCAGCCGTGCTGATTCTGAAATCAGCCGCGATGCTGTTCAGTGTATCACCTTGCTTCACCTGGTACGTAAGCAGTTTCCTCATCCTCCTTTTTTACTTATAAGTATTGATGAGGAGCCCATCCTGCTACATTAATTTGTGCTTTTTAAGGTGAAGACAGTGATTTCAGGCTTGGCAAGAAACCGCAAAGGCAGCCTGGTCATCCCGAGGCCTCGGTTTACGTAAATATGAGTGCTGCCCGTTTGATACATTCCCTCTGTGTAGACTTTTCCATATGGAGGCGTAATAATCGGTCCGTAAAAAGGCAGCTGAATCTGGCCGCCGTGTGTATGGCCGGAAAGCTGAAGGTTCACGGGATAATCTGTTGTTTTCAAGGCTGCATCAGGTTCATGGACGAGAAGAATGGAAAAAAGTCTGTCGCTCAGCCTTGAAAGGGTGCCTTCATAATCTGGGTTTCCCAGCATTAAGTCATCAAGCGAAGCAATCTCGATTTTGCTGCCATCTGCGAGTGACAATGTTTGATAGCCATTGCGATATACCGTGAAACCTCCGGCCGTCATCAGGCTTTTGTAAACGGCAGTTCCATAGCCTCCGTGATCATGATTGCCGTAAATACAAAGCTTGCCGAAGGGAGCATTAAGCTTTCTCAATAATGGAATGACTGCCTGGTGGTGCTGGTACGTATCAGGATTATCAATAATATCACCTGTAAAAACAATGAGATCAGGTTTAGATTCATTAATTGTAAGAATGACAGTTTTTAAATCTTCGAGAGTAAAGTAATCACTCAAGTGTGCATCGCTGAACTGCACGATTTTAAAACCGTCAAATCCGTGCGGGATGAGAGAGCTTTTTATTGTGTGTTCGGTTGTCTCGATCATATGCGGCTCGAGATACCTGGCATAGCCATATCCCCCGCCGGCCGTTAAAGCCCCGGCAGCAAGAGCGCCGAACATTCCTTTTAGAAATTGTCTTCTGGACATCTTTTTCATTTCAAACCAACCTTTAATAGAGTTTTTCTATTATATCATCTGTATCTGATAAAAATCTCATATGAGCATGTGCTGACAGAGGCAGGGATATAATGATAGAATATTATTGAATGAATAATCATTCACAATTGGAGGGATAAACATGGAAAAAAAGGCGGTAATTATTACCGGCGGGTCAAGCGGCATGGGAAAAGCGATGGCAAAAAAACAGGCTGAATTAGGGTGGCACGTTATGGTGACAGGGAGGAACCATGAGGCACTTGAGGAAACAAAAAAAGAAATTCAGACCTTTGAGGGACAGGTCGCTTGTTTTCAAATGGATGTCCGTTCCGATTCCGCCGCTTCAGACATGATTAAAGAAGCGGTAAAAGCCTTTGGCCGGCTTGACGCGCTGATTAACAACGCGGCCGGAAACTTTATTTGTCCGGCAGAAAAGCTGACGCCCAATGGATGGAAAGCCGTTATTGAGATTGTTTTAAACGGCACATTTTTTTGCAGCCAAGCAGCGGCAAGGCATTGGATTGACCAGAAGCAGCAGGGTGTCATTTTAAATATGGCAGCCACGTACGCTTGGGGAGCGGGAGCGGGGGTCGTTCATTCCGCTGCAGCCAAAGCGGGGGTATTGTCATTGACAAGAACGCTGGCCGTTGAATGGGGGAGCAAATACGGCATTCGTACAAACGCGATAGCCCCCGGACCGATTGAACGAACAGGCGGTGCGGAGAAGCTATTTGAATCGGAAAAAGCGATGGCCCGCACGATGAACAGTGTGCCGCTCGGCCGATTGGGCACACCGGAGGAAATCGCCGCTTTGGCAGCGTTTTTGCTTTCTGATGAAGCATCCTATATAAACGGGGATTGTATCACAATGGACGGGGGGCAATGGCTGAATCCTTATCCGTTTTAATCTGAATATTTATAAGTGAATATTTAAGTTATTAAGAACTTTTATGTTCGAATGTAATACCTCCACAATTAACCTTCTTCCTATCCAATTTGATAACACATAGAGCTTTATTTGTTTATGAGGTGTTGTGTCATACGTAAGCCACCTAATATATGAAAGGTATATTTTAAAAGGGGAGACGAAATATGAAGAACTTAGATTTCAAATAAAACATTCATATAATTACTTCGTTAACTAAAAAGAGAAATTATAAGAATGAAAGGTTTCAAGGTTACATCAGATTGGGAGGAAGGTAATATAATGGACGAGATGGTATTATTAACTCAGGAATGGCTCAATGAAACGTACAAAGGAAAAAGTGGCTACAATTCCATTGAGGAAAATGGGAAAACTGGCTGGAAAACAATGTATGCATTAACTAGAGCATTACAACTAGAATTGGGAATTACACAGACTTCCGACAGTTTTGGTCCTACAACTTTAAGAAAGCTTAAAGAATTAGGCCCGATTTCTACGTCAACTAATTCAAAAAAAAATATTGTGAAAATTATTCAAGGTGCTCTTTATTGTAAAGGTTATGGTCCAGGTGGATTAACGGGTACATTTGGTCAGGGAACGAAAGAGGCGATAGCAGAAATGCAATTGCATATGGGGCTTTCTAAAACAGACGGTGTAGTAACGCCTAAGGTGTTTAAAGCTTTATTAAACATGGACTCTTATATCCTTTTAAATGGGGCGTCAGAGAAAGTTCGTTCAATACAGCAATGGCTAAATAATAAATATTACAATAGAGAGAATTTCTACTTTATGCCCTGTGATGGCCTGTATTCAAGGGATACTCAAAAGTCTCTTGTTTATGCAATACAGTACGAGGAAGGGTTAAGTGATAGTATAGCTAATGGGAATTTTGGACCAACTACTCAAAGATTGATTCCTGTATTAAGAATTGGAGAAACAGATGAAAAAAACAGTTTTATTCATTTATTTCAAGCTGCTCTAATCTTTAATGGCTACAATGTTCCTTTTGATGGAGTATACTCTGAATCTGTAAGATCAAAAGTAAAGGCTTTTCAGTCTTTTGCAAAATTACAACAGAGTGGTACTGCCGACTTTCAAACATGGGCTTCACTTCTAGTAAGTACTGGAGACCCCAATCGAAAAGGAGTTGCTTGTGACTCAATTACTCAAATTACATCGGACAGGGCGGAGTCCCTTAAGAGGGCAGGTTATAAGATTGTAGGGCGGTATCTAACAAATGCGCCGGGGAGTACACTAAATAAAAAAATACAACCAGGTGAATTAGAAACTATCTTAAAATCAGGTTTAAATGTTTTTCCGATTTATCAAACCTATGGGGGAGCAACAAATTATTTTAATAAAGAACAAGGAAAGAAAGATGCGTTTGCTGCTTATAAAGCAGCAAAAGAATACGGGTTTAAAAATAACACTGTAATATACTTTGCAGTAGATTATGATGCATATGGTAACGATTTAAACAACAATATTATTCCACACTTCGAAGGTATAAATGAAATAATGAACGGTTTTTTAGGTTCAACTTACAAAATTGGTATTTATGCCCCTAGGAATGTATGTACTATAGTTTCTAAAAAAGGTTTAGCATTTGCAAGTTTTGTAAGTGGTATGTCTACTGGCTTTAGCGGAAACTTAGGATATCCTTTGCCTTACAATTGGGCGTTTGACCAAATTTCAACAATTACTGTTGGAAATGGTTCTGGAATGATTGAAATTGATAATGATATTTGTTCAGGTTTGGATAATGGAGTTAATACCATAAATATAGTGCCTTCAGAGAATAAGAAGTTTTTTGATCAAATTGATGTTTTATATGAAACTGCTGAAAAATATGCTCAAATGCAAAGCGACTTAAATAATGGGGTAAAAAAAACACAATTAGCTAATGAGTTGGTTGCCCAGTATTTAAGAAAGGATGACTACAAAGGGTGGAAGTGGGTCCCTACCGCAGGCCAGATTGATCCTATTTATCGTGAATGGGCAGTAAAGCGCTAGGGGAAGACCTAGTAAATGGAATTGTTGATCCTATATCAAAAACTGTCATAGGAACGCAGCATCTTATGGCAACTTATAATGCCATTATTTATAGTGGTGGTTACTCTCAAACACTACGAGATTTTGCTGGTTGGACTGGAGATCTATTAACAACAATACAGGACATGAAATTACACGCTCAAGAATTTAATTCGCCTTATGATGCGGCTATGAAAATAATAGGTAATATGTATCAATTTAGCCTAGATGATTTATTTAGTGATGTAGATGCAATTAATCTAGCGAATAAAACATCAGTTGGTGCTAATGCACAACCTCTAAATATCGCAATTAGAGATTATTATAGTAATAATGACTGTATGAATAGGTTCACTCAATTTGTAAATAATAGATTTGATGGTTCGTTAGACAAAATTTTCTCTGAAGCAGAGTATTATTTAAATACAAACCTTGACCCAGTTGTTGTTCCAATTAGGTTAGCCTTTAAACGTGCTTTTGATGTTGAGGATTATAGTGAAGAGATTGGAAAAATAACAGCACAAGCATTTAGAGATGTTATCGAGAAAAAAATGATATCTGAATAAACTGCAAAACAAGCGAACGTTAAAACTGGTCGTTCGCTTGTTTTATTTTCTATTTAAATTTATGATATAATTTTTAAAGATTAAGGAGTGATTCATTGAAGAAATTGTTAAAAAAGTTAGTTGTATTATTTTTAAGCAGTTTAGTTATCATCTTTAATGTTTGGTACTTTATTATTTGTGCTTTTTCCCCAGAGTATTATCAAAATACAAATCTTACTTCTAATGAAATAATAAGATTTGAAAAACTATACCACATAGATTTTCCTGATGAAACAAAATTTATTAAAGCTAGAGAGTATTTGGCTGGGCCCGGAGGAGATACGTCAGCTGTATTATATGTGTCTCTGCCAACCAAGCGGGTAGAAAAAGTTTTATCTGATTACACGTATATGAAAATAAACTATACTGACAATGTCGGTTCAATGTATGGAGTTGACGTTTCAAAGAGTGTCGCCGGTTTAACAACTCTTACATTTGGCACTTACGATAAAAAAGGAACTTTCTATAATATGAAACATGATGATGATTGGATGTATAAAGGCACTGACTGGAATCTTTACTTTTGGACAGCTGCTAGTTATAATGCTGTTATTTTTGTATTTGTTTTGGTTATTGTGAAACAAATGAATAAAATTCTTAATTAACCAGTATGTAGATTGATAATCTCAAAAAAATTTTCCTCTTCTTTTAACATACTCCATACGACCTACTTTTCCATACTATGATTTTTTTGAAATTTGTGGTGTAGTTATAATTGTGCGTATAATCAGACAAAGATAGAGAAGCAGGTGATAACATGTTGGATCCACTTGATATTTTAACGAACATTGATGATGTCCTTCCATATTACCAGGCGATTTTTAGTGCCGAGGAGCAGAAGGTTGTCGGATATGAGGTGCTTGGACGAATTTTGGCAGATTCAGAAATCCAAAGTCTCGGGCCCTTCTTTTTAGATGCGGGGATACCCGAAGAATATAAATTAGAGGTTGATAACAGAATTATCCGCCAGGCTCTTGACCGCTTTTTAGAGGCGGATTCTGATCTGCTGATTTTTATGAATCAGGATGCCAATCTGCTGATGCTGGATCATGGTGAAAGCTTTCTGGAGCTTCTGAAAGAATATGAAGCGAAGGGAATCGAACTCCACCGTTTTGTGCTTGAAATTACAGAGCACAATTTTGAAGGGGATATTGAGCAGCTCTACCATATGCTTGCATACTATCGTACATACGGAATTAAAATCGCAGTTGACAACATCGGAAAAGAAAGCAGCAACTTGGACAGAATCGCGCTGCTCTCACCAGATCTGTTAAAAATCGATTTGCAGGCGCTGAAAGTGTCACAGCCGTCACCGTCATATGAGCATGTGCTGTACAGCATATCTTTATTAGCAAGAAAAATCGGTGCGGCGCTGCTGTATGAAGACATTGAGGCGAACTTCCAGCTTCAGTACGCCTGGAGAAACGGAGGCCGCTATTTTCAGGGCTATTACTTAGTGTCTCCATCTGAAACGTTTCTAGAGAGAGATGTATTGAAACAAAGACTTAAAACTGAATTTCACCAATTTATCACACATGAGAAAAAGAAACTGGAGACCGTCTATGAGCACTCTGAACAGTTTTACAAACGAGTGCATCAGGCTGTGACCTCTTTGAGAAAAAACAATCTGTCTTCTGATGATGACTTTATTAAAAAGCTGGCGGAAGAGCTGACAGATTGCAGCTTCAGGATTTACATGTGTGATGAAGAAGGCGATCAGCTGACGGGAAATGTGTTTAAGCAAGATGGAGAATGGATTTATCAGCCGGAATATGCGGAAAAGAACTGGAGCTGGCGCCCTTATTTTCTGGAGAACATTATGAGAATGAGAAATCTCAGAAAAGGTTTTTTCAGTGATCTGTACAGTGATTTGGAAACAGGTGAAATGATCAGAACGTTTTCATATCCGATGGATGATCAGATGTATTTATTTATAGACTTGCCTTATTCTTATTTATATGAGCAGGACGGACTGATTTAACGGCTGAAAGGCCGTTTTTTTTATGAAATGAAAAAAATATCAAAAAACGATTGACATTGATACTGAGAATCATTATCATTTAATTATAGAGAGAAGCTACTCTCTGTTCCCCAACCCCTCTATCAGATCAAGATCCGAAAAAACTTGGCGCTACCCCCGCCAAGTTTTTTATTTGTCAAAGCATAGGACAATCCAATGAAACAATAAACCTAACTAGTGGTAAACGTTTAACACGGGGAGAAACATTGAGTGCCGAACACCCCTGACACTGCTGCACGGGTGAGGAGGAAAATTCGTTCTGAAATGATTATTTCAGTTCCGTTGTTTACCTCTATCCAGCATGACTCCCATTGATTATGGCCACGCGGGACTTCACCATAAAATTCAAAAGAAGGTTTTGACAAAGTTGCAAAAAGGCATTCTTAATGCTGCCAAAGATTCGAAAAAAATTATAATTATGTGCATGACATTCAAAAAAAGCCTCAAACTAAAGAAAAATAGTTTTTTTCACTTTTTTTCTTTGCTTAAATTCAGCAGTGAAAATGCCATCCTGTCCGACTTTATGGTATGATGCTCAATAGAACTTGTATTATAATAAATACTTGTTGATTTGAAGTTGCTTTTTGAAAGGAGTCTTTTTTTAGAATGTCACAATTAATGGGTATCATCACACGGCTGCAAAGTCTGCAAGAAACAGCGGAAGCGGCTAACGAGCCAATGCAGCGTTATTTCGAAGTGAATGGTGAGAAAATATGCAGTGTTAAATATTTCGAAAAAAATCAAACGTTTGAACTGACGGTTTTCCAAAAGGGTGAAAAACCTAACACATATCCGTTTGATAATATCGACATGGTTTCCATCGAAATCTTTGAACTTCTTCAGTAAGATTCCTGAAATAGGGGGAACAAGCTTCCGCCTTTGCAAAAGTAATCGAAATAAACGGTAAGGAACATACTTGTTTCATGGTTGTAAATCCTTGAAAAGGAGTGTCGTGATGGCTGATTCTTTTCTGTTTTATAATCTTTCAGAAGCACAGATGACCTTTCAAGATGTGATGGAACGGCTTAAAGCCTTTGTTCAAAAGGACCCCCGTTCTTCTTATGTGTTATCGATCGGAACCGATTCACAGGTTTACCGCGATTACACAAAGTTTATTACCGCATTGCATTTGCATCGTACAGGCAAGGGAGCTTGGGGCTGCTTGAAAAATCATACAGTCGACAGACCCATACATAGCCTTCGGGAGAAGATTTCGTTAGAAACGGCGTACAGCCAAGAAACGGCCGCTCATATTCTTGATGGACACTTAATGGATATTACCGATCTGCTCCTGCCCTTTACCGGTGAGGGGGCGGATCTTACCTTTGAAGTTCACTTGGATATTGGGAAAAAAGGGCTTACAAAAGATCTGATCCAAGAAATGACTGGACGTATTACCTCCATGGGGATTGAGGCCAAAATAAAGCCGGATTCATACACTGCCTTCAGCTATGCAAATCGTTTCACAAAATAATTTGGCTGAAAAAGCCAAGGTAAATGTCGAATTATGCGGTTGACGTTTGTTATCTGATTACTTATTCTAGCGGTAGAGCTGAAAGTAAGTTGTCTTGCTTTCAGAGGTATTCAGTATAAAACAGGGGGCCTGATTGCGAATGAGTCTTATCGGTGAACGATTTACAGAAGAAGAACAAAAACTTCTGCTGAATATCCTGATCAACCATGAGTATGCCATCGAGCTATTAAGCAGTGAGATCAACGATATAGAGACAGGGACCAAAAACGTTGACGGAACCACCTACAAAAAACTTGTAACGCTATACGACCGATTTCGATTTGAAAATTAATGGGACACCCTATAATTGATACTCCACAAAGAGTATCTTTTTTATTGAAAGGAAACTTTTCGACAAATACTGATAAAGTTTATATTATTGCAATATAGGGAATGTATTGATGATGAAAATGAAAAGGGGTCGAAAACATGATAAGCTTACAATCAGATCAACTTCTTGAGGCAACAGTCGGACAATTTATGATTGAGGCGGACAAAGTAGCGCACGTGCAAGTCGGAAATAACCTTGAGCATGCATTATTAGTATTGACAAAAACCGGATACACAGCCATCCCGGTTCTGGATCCTTCCTACCGTTTACATGGCTTAATCGGGACAAATATGATCATGAACAGTATTTTTGGACTTGAGCGAATTGAGTTTGAAAAGCTTGACCAAATCACTGTTGAGGAAGTCATGCTGACCGACATTCCGCGCCTTCATATCAATGATCCGATTATGAAGGGATTCGGCATGGTCATTAATAACGGATTTGTCTGTGTTGAAAATGACGAGCAGGTATTTGAAGGGATTTTTACGAGAAGAGTCGTTTTAAAGGAATTGAATAAGCATATACGCTCATTGAATAAGTAGGCTGTACGGTCCTATTTTTATTATATAGGCAGAGTGAAAAAAGAAAGCGCATACATAATTTAAACGAGAATAGGGCTTGAATAAGAAACTAAGATTTTATTAGAATGGGAGATAAGAAAAACTTATTGATAACAAAAAGGAGGACGACATGCAGCTTCAAGAGCTTCATATGCTCGTAGTTTTAGCTGAGGAATTAAATATGAGAAAGGCGGCAGAACGGCTTTTTGTATCTCAGCCGGCTTTATCTCAGCGCTTACAAACCATTGAAAAGGCGTGGGGAACAAAAATCTTTTTAAGATCTCAAAAAGGATTAACGGTAACGCCCGCCGGTGAGAAAATCATTCAGTTTGCGAATGATGTGACATTAGAGCAGGAAAGAATAAGAGAAAATATTGACGAGCTTGAAGGTGAAATTCACGGCACATTGAAGCTTGCCGTCGCCTCCATAATCGGTCAGCATTGGCTCCCTAAAGTCCTGAAGACGTATGTGGAAAAGTATCCGAATGCAAAGATCTCGCTCATAACCGGGTGGAGCAGCGAAATGCTGAAAAGCTTGTATGAGGATCAGGTTCATATCGGCATTATAAGAGGCAACCCTGAGTGGAAGGGGCGCAAAGATTACTTAATGACAGATCATCTGTATTTAGTGGATACTGAAATTTCCTGCATCGAAGATATTGCCCATACAGAACGTCCGTTTATCCAGTTTAAAAGTGACAGCACTTATTTTCAGGAAATTCAGCACTGGTGGCATCAAAAATTTAAAACGTCGCCGAAACAGACGATATTGGTTGATCAGATTGAAACGTGCAAACAGATGGCGCTGCACGGAATCGGTTATGCCATTTTGCCGTCTGTTACCCTTCAAAATGAAGATAAAGTGAATAAAATGCCTCTTTTAGACATGAAAGGGCATCCGATCGGTCGGGATACATGGTTATTAGGTTATGAGCCTGCCTTTGAACTGAAACAAGTTCAAGCTTTTGTACAAGTGATAAAGGATATGCTGGATCAGGAAAATCCATTTTAAAGACAGCGAGGTGCTGTCTTTTTTTTATTTATCTGTTGACAATGAAAATCATTATCATTTAAAGTGATACATATGATATTGAAAATCATTATCAACTAATGGGGTGATAACATGGCTAAAGCCTTGATTACATATGCCAGCATGTCAGGAAATACAGAAGACATTGCCTTCATAATAAAAGATACGCTTCAGGAATATGAGTTGGATATCGATTGTGTCGAGATAAATGATATGGATGCGTCTTGTTTAACCTCCTATGATTATGTACTGATTGGCACCTATACATGGGGGGACGGCGATTTGCCCTACGAAGCGGAGGATTTTTTCGAAGAGGTCAAACAGATTCAGCTTAATGGTTTAAAAACAGCCTGCTTCGGGTCTGGCGATTATTCTTATCCAAAGTTTTGCGAAGCGGTGAATTTGTTCAATGTCATGCTGCAAGAGGCGGGAGCTGCTGTTTACCAGGAAACACTAAAAATTGAATTAGCGCCTGAAACAGATGAAGATGTGGAAAGCTGCCGAGCGTTTGCGAGAGGTTTTCTTGCATGGGCAGATTATATGAACAAGGAAAAAATCCATGTTTCATAAAGGGGCAACCGCTGTTACGGCATCGGCGTTTTCTGGATATTTTGTGGCGGTACAAAGAGAAGGCATTTTTCATTACTCTTTGGAGCAGGGCTGGAGAAAGCTTTTTCGTTTGAAAAGTAAGATACACTGTATCAGCTACATAGGGCCTTACTTATTTGGCGTTGGTGAAAAGGGAACAGTCATTCGTTCGGCTGATGAAGGGAAAACCTGGACGATGTCGAGCTTTCCGACAAATGCAACAGTGTGGGCGATTACCGGCAGAAACAACGGGTTTGTCTGCGCCCACGGTAAGCATTGTATTTATGTATCGGATGATTTTGGTGTCTCATGGCGCGTAGCCAAACCTTTTGCCGAATTTCATAATCCCCCTGTTATCCGGTCGTTATGCCTTCACGGGGGCAATCTCTTTATCGGCACGCAAATACACGAATATTTTGGCGGCATTTGGGCTTACGACATTAAGCGTGACACTGTCCAAGTTGTCAAAAAAGAAAAAAACCGGATGACGGCATCCATGCTCGTGTTCAATGAAAATTGGCTGGTGGCGGCGATGGGTTCTGTGAAAGGAAAGCACGGTGCTGTCACTGTAAGGAATCTTTTGAATGGTGAAGAATTCACCATACAATCCAGTATGATCAGAAATGAAGAATCATTTCTTGATCTTTCAGAGGATGATGGCATTATATATGTCACTACAACACAAGATGAAAATGGTTTTTCGAGAATTTACCAGGTTGATCTCGAAGCCCGGTCGTTAAAATGGTTCGATACCATTAAGGGACATGGATGGAGAGTGGCCAATCAGAAAGAGAATTTCTTTTGCGCAGGCTTGTATGAATGTAAATTTGTCCAGCCGTACGAAGTTTCAGCAATGATTCATTAGAGGAGGAACAAGGAATTGGCGAAGATTTTGCTCGTTTATGCAACAATGTCAGGCAACACTGAAGCTATGGCAGATTTGATTGAAAAGGGGCTTCAGGAGGCGTTAGCAGAAGTAGACCGTTTCGAAGCAATGGATATTGATGATGCCCAGCTGTTTACCGATTATGACCATGTCATAATGGGAACCTACACGTGGGGAGACGGAGATCTGCCTGATGAATTTTTAGATCTTGTTGAAGACATGGAGGAGATTGATTTTTCCGGCAAAACATGCGCTGTATTCGGTTCCGGTGATACAGCATATGAATTTTTCTGCGGAGCGGTTGATATGCTAGAGGCAAAAATAAAAGAACGCGGTGGAGACATTGTGCTGCCTTCGGTAAAAATCGAAAATAATCCAGAAGGTGAAGAAGAGGAAGAATTAATAAACTTCGGGAGACAATTCGCAAAGAAAAGCGGGTGCGCTGTCTGATCACTCACTGGGAACTGCTAAAACGGCTGTTCCTTTTTTTCTTGTCTTTGTATCTTTCCTTTGATACAGTAATGAGGTAGAAAATCAGGAGGAGGACTATACATATGAAAATGATGGACGCAAATGAAATTATTTCATTTATTCAAAATAGTACAAAATCTACACCTGTAAAGGTTTACGTGAAAGGTGAGCTGGAAGGAATCAATTTCGGTGAATCTGCGAAAGCTTTTATCAATGGAAACACTGGTGTCGTTTTCGGTGAATGGAGCGAAATCCAAACAGCAATCGAAGAAAACCAAAGCAAAATCGAAGACTATGTGGTTGAAAATGACCGCCGCAATTCTGCGATCCCAATGCTTGATCTTAAAAACATCAAAGCGCGTATCGAGCCGGGTGCGATCATCCGCGACCAAGTTGAAATCGGTGATAACGCAGTCATCATGATGGGTGCTTCTATTAATATCGGTTCAGTCATCGGCGAAGGCACAATGATTGATATGAACGTTGTGCTTGGCGGACGAGCTACTGTTGGAAAAAACTGCCATATCGGCGCGGGTTCTGTACTTGCGGGCGTTATTGAGCCGCCATCCGCTAAACCGGTTGTGATTGAAGACGACGTCGTAATCGGCGCAAATGCTGTTGTGCTTGAAGGTGTAACAGTAGGTAAAGGAGCTGTTGTTGCTGCGGGAGCGATCGTGGTAAACGACGTTGAGCCATACACTGTCGTTGCAGGCACACCAGCTAAAAAAATCAAAGACATTGATGAAAAAACAAAAGGCAAAACTGAAATCAAGCAGGAATTACGCCAGCTGTAAGGAAAAGTTTGATAAAAAAGGCGTGGATAATATATCCACGCCTTATTCGTATAGGCAGGAGGAATAGAAATGAAGATAGAGGAGCTCATCGCAATTCGCAGAGATCTGCATCGTATACCGGAGCTTGGATTTCAGGAGTTCAAAACCCAGCAGTATTTATTAAATGTCTTGGAACAATATCCGCAAGACAGAATTGAAATTGAGAAATGGCGAACAGGGCTTTTTGTAAAAGTGAACGGGACGGCGCCGGAAAAAATGCTGGCATACAGAGCGGATATCGATGCGCTTTCTATAGAAGAGCAAACTGGTCTTCCATTCGCATCAGAGCATCACGGCAACATGCACGCCTGCGGTCACGATTTGCATATGACAATTGCACTCGGCATTATTGATCATTTTGTTCACCACCCAGTCAAACATGATTTGCTTTTTCTGTTTCAGCCGGCAGAGGAAGGGCCTGGCGGTGCGGAACCAATGCTTGAGAGCGATGTATTAAAAAAATGGCAGCCTGATTTCATCACTGCCCTTCATATTGCTCCAGAGCTTCCGGTAGGCACCATTGCGACAAAAAGCGGCCTTCTATTTGCGAATACATCAGAGCTAGTCATCGATCTGGAAGGCAAAGGGGGACATGCGGCATATCCGCATTTGGCTGAGGATATGGTTGTAGCAGCAAGTACACTTGTCACCCAGCTGCAAACGATTATCTCTAGAAACACAGATCCGCTAGACAGTGCTGTTATTACAGTTGGTACCATTACCGGAGGCTCGGCACAAAATATCATTGCAGAAACGGCCCACCTGGAAGGCACGATCCGCACGCTTTCTGAAGAATCGATGAAACAAGTAAAGGAACGGATTGAAGATGTAGTGAAAGGAATCGAAATCGGATTCCGCTGCAAAGGAAAAGTGACATATCCGTCTGTATATCACCAAGTTTACAATACGAGCGGATTAACAGAAGAATTTATGTCTTTTGTTGCTGAACATCAACTGGCGACAGTAATTGAAGCAAAAGAAGCAATGACTGGAGAGGATTTTGGCTATATGCTGAAAAAATATCCCGGATTCATGTTCTGGCTCGGCGCTGATTCTGAACATGGGCTTCATCATGCTAAGCTGAATCCCGATGAAAATGCGATAGAAACAGCGGTTCATGTCATGACAGGTTATTTTTCTGTTTATGCCAATTAAGTACAAATGAAAGAATAAAATTCCATAAAATGAGCACTCTAGTAAACGGAGGTGTTCAAAAATGGCTAAAAAAATTGGAATTGAACAATCGTTATCAGATGTAGAAGCTGCTTTAAAAGAAAAAGGATATGACGTTGTAATGATGAAAAGCCCTGCTGATGCTCAAGGCTGTGACTGCTGTGTCGTAACAGGTCTTGATAATAATGTGCAAGGGATAGCCGATACGGTAACACAAGCACCTGTCATTACAGCTTCCGGGATGACGGCTGAAGAAATTTGTAGCGAAGTTGAGAGCAGAATTCAGTAATAAAAAAACCGAAGCAAAAAGCTTCGGTTCTTTTATTTATTCTGTTTCTTTAGGGAAAGCGCGGTCGAACGCGTTCTTTATTTCTTTTCTCAACACTCGTTCGACTCGCCACTGTTCCATATTTTCTGTTTTGGCAATGACCCTGATTACAATTTCAGAAGTCCCCAGTTCTTGAATCCCGATGACATTTGGGCCTTCTTTTATTTGTGGAAGAGCCGCTGCCGTTTCATCACAAACCTGCTGTAAAATATGAATCATTTCATCAATATTTCTTTCAGCCGGCACTTTAATGTCAACAAGAGCCTGCATGGTACCACGAGAATGATTGCTCACGTTTGTGATGTTTCTGTTGGGGATGTAATGCAGTGTTCCGTCAAAGCTGCGGATTTGAGTTGTCCTTAAGCCAACCTGCTCGACAATTCCGTCAAAGGTGGAAACGGTAATATAATCTCCGACATCCAATTGTTTCTCAAGCAAAATAAAAAAACCTGTCACGATATCACTGACAAGCCCTTGGGCGCCAAATCCGACAGCCAGGCCGACGATTCCTGCCCCCGCTAAAAGAGCGCTTGGATCATAATGAAACAAATCTAGAACCATGACGAAAAATATGAAAATCAATGTATAAGCAAATATGTTAAGAGTCAGGCTTCGGAGCGTATGTGCACGTCCGATAGACAAGCTATTCTGCTCCTCGAATTTTGCAAACAGATGTTTAATGATTTTCATGCCTAATGATCGAACGATAAAATAGAGCAATATCATAATGGCGAGTTTAATGAGCAGAACACCGGCATTTGTAATCAGTCCCGCCCAATCATATTGTTTAATAAAGTCCATGTTGAGCTCCTTTTCTAATTGATTGCTGCACATTGAGACTAGTTACCCTGTACATGACCATGTTAAACGTTTTATTCAAAAATGTCGAAGCCAAAGACATACATGATTTGTTAAAAATTGACTCAGGAAATCTGCTTTTATATAATGGCATTGCAATATAACTAAAAATGGTTAATCACCCTTTATTTTCATGCGATTTTGACCTTTAAGCCAAACAATAAATTGGAGGGATACATATGGCAGAACGTATGGTAGGTAAACAAGCTCCTCGTTTTGAAATGGAAGCAGTCCTTGCAAGCAAAGAATTCGGCAAAGTAAGTCTTGAGGAAAACATGAAAAACGACAAATGGACAGTGCTGTTCTTCTATCCAATGGACTTCACTTTTGTTTGTCCGACAGAAATTACAGCAATGTCTGACCGCTATGACGAGTTCGAAGATCTTGATGCAGAAGTCATCGGGGTTTCAACTGATACCATCCATACTCATTTAGCTTGGATCAATACAGACCGCAAAGAAAACGGTCTTGGCCAGCTGAAATACCCGCTTGCTGCTGATACAAACCATGAGGTATCCCGGGAATATGGCGTTTTAATCGAAGAAGAAGGTGTGGCTTTGCGCGGATTGTTTATTATTAATCCTGAAGGGGAGCTTCAATATCAAACTGTTTTCCATAACAACATTGGGCGTGATGTTGATGAAACGCTTCGTGTTCTCCAGGCGCTGCAAACTGGCGGACTCTGTCCGGCTAACTGGAAACCAGGCCAAAAAACACTTTAATTCTTTCCAAGAACGAAAAGCGGTCTAGCATATTCGTTAGGCCTCTCTTTTAAAATAGGAGGGAAAAAGCAATGAAATTACGTCAGCCCATGCCGGAATTGACGGGAGAAAAAGCTTGGTTAAATGGTGAAGTGACGAGAGAGCAATTGATTGGGGAAAAGCCGACGCTTATTCATTTCTGGTCCATCAGCTGCCACTTGTGCAAAGAAGCGATGCCGCAAGTGAATGAATTTCGTGATAAATATCAAGATCAGCTGAATGTTGTAGCTGTACACATGCCCCGTTCCGAAGATGATCTTGACCCTGGTAAAATTAAAGAAACAGCTGCTGAACACGATATCACTCAGCCGATTTTTGTTGACAGTGACCATGCTTTAACCGATGCATTTGAAAATGAATATGTACCTGCATATTATGTGTTTGATAAAACAGGACAGCTCCGTCACTTCCAAGCCGGCGGGAGCGGTATGAAAATGCTTGAAAAACGTGTGAACCGCGTTCTGGCTGAAACGGAATAGGTATCTGACTAAATAGTATTTCCTAAAAACCTGACCTCATCAGGTTTTTTATTTGTGCAAAAAGCAATGGAAGAAGAGTAAGAAGCTTATTTTTCCAAATTTGGGTATAGGAATTGATGATTTGTTTGATTGATACGCTAAAAAACACAGCTAATTTTTGATGTTTTTCCTCAATTTTAGATAAATCTCATATCTCATAACTCGAAAATTGTAGATATTACACTAAATTTCTTTAAAGAAGTAAGTAAAATATATATTTTCAACATTATACCAAATAAACTAGAAAGCCCCTTAATCCCTTGAGAATAAAGGACTCTTTTGAAAAATAAAACATTTTCAGAAAATAAGGAATTTTTCATAGAGTAAATATAATAGTAAAATGCTAAAATAATAGTTGATAAAATTACTTTTGTAATCTAATATCTTAATTAAAGATGTTAATTTTGATAGGGGGTACATTGAGGAATGTTTAATGAAAGAGAAGCTTTGCGCTTGCGGTTAGAACAATTAAATGAAGCTGAAGTGAAAGTCATTCGTGAATATCAAATTGAACGTGATAAAATATACGCAAAATTAAGAGAGCTGGACAGAAATGGAAGCCCTTCCGAAATCAAAAAGGATTTCCGTTCTGAAAAAAAACCTGACTCTCTGCCGGTTCTCGCTGAGCTTGCGGCTCAGGAAATCAGAAGCTATCAGCCGCAATCACAGCAGCAGTCTGTTCAGCCTCAGCTTCAATCTATTTCCTCTCTTCCTGCCGGTATACCAGACGGAACAACACGAAGAAGAAGAGGAACGGCAAGACCGGGATCAAAAGCAGCTAAGCTGCGTGAAGCTGCTATTAAAACATTAAAACGCCACAACGCGGCGATTAAGAGCTCGGAGCTTCAAAAAGAGATTGAAAAAGAAAGCGGTCTTGAAATCCCTAATATGACAACGTTTATGCAAAGCTTAATTAAAATGTACCCGGAAGTGAAAAAGCCATATCGCGGGCAGTACATTTTAGAGGGTGAAATCGAATCTGCAGAATCAGCAAACGAATAAATATAAAGAAAAACTGCTTGGCATCGCTCAAGCAGTTTTTTTATTGAGGTTTTTTCTGTGAAGGTTTGTTTTCTTTTTCAAGATTAAGCTTATACACCCACTTTTGATAAGGCTTTTCTTCAGCGGCTCTGTTTTTCAGCTCTTCGATTGTATGGCTCTTGGCCTGGTCTGATGATTGGGCGTGGGCAAGCTGTTTTTGAAGCACATGTATCTGTTTGGTGACATCTTCAAGGATAGTCTCTACATGATTTGGCTGCGCGTAGGCCGCTGGAGCTTCTTCTTCCGTTTTTTCTTTTTGTTTCGTGCCGCCATCAATATCGGCAAAATGAGAAGCAATCCAGGCATCGCTTTCATCAAGTTGCCGTTTATACGATATAATAGTTTCGTGAAATAATTTTTCTTTCGTTTTTTCTATGTCTAGCAGTCTTTCTTTCGTTTCTATGATTCGATCTTTCATATGATCAACTTCTATTTTAATATGTTTTAGCTGATATTCTTTTTCTACCATTTGCTCTTTTAGACGCCCGTTTTCGGCTTTTATCAATTCGGCTTGCTGTTTTGCCTGAAGCAGTGCATTTTGTTCCTGCTCAATTGAGGCTTGAAGTTCGCTGATCCGTTTATGAAGATTTTTATTTTCTTCTTCGATTTTGACTTTCGCAATATGAAGTTTATGTTTTTCTTCGATTTCGGCTCTGCGTTTATAGGTTTCAGCAGATAGAAGCTCCTGCAAAACAACGATTTTATCAAGCAGTTCAGCTCTTATTTGGTGCAGGGTTTGGCTGGTGTGGGAGGCATGTTTTTCTTTTGTTGACATATGTGTTAATTCGGCAGACAGCTGCTGGAGTTTTTCTTTCATATCGGTATTTTCTTTGAGCAGTTTGTTATTTTTCTGATGAAAGTAGCTTGCTTCAAGTTCAGAAATCAGCTTATGGCACCTTGAAAGCTCGGATTTTAAATAAAGGTTCTCCTGAGACACGTCGTGGAAAAAAGGACCTGATCTTTTCATTCGAACCATCTCCCTCATGATGTTAACACTACAATATGCAAATACTGAACAGCTATTCCTCTTTAATAAACAGACAAGCAGTAGCGTTGAGCCTTTGCTTTTGCTATGCTTTTAACGAAACTAGAGGTGAGATGATATGAAGCATGTAAACGTACTGCTGGCAGGGGGAGCCTCACGTCGCTTTGGAGAACCGAAGGCGTTTGTCAAATGGAAGGGCAGGATGCTTTACGAATGCGCTAAAGAGGCACTTGGAGAACAAACGGTTATCATCAGCCGTCCCGAATTTATTGATAGATTTCAAGAAAACGGTGAAAATGAAGTGTATCAAGATGCTGAGCCATTTCAAGGCATGGGGCCATTGGCTGGTATATATACCGCTTTTAAAAAGACAGACGGTGATCTTTATACTGTTCTTTCCTGTGACACACCGCTGATACAAAGAAGGACGATGCTGGAGCTCAAACGTCTGATGATTGCCGGTGCGGACGCGGTAGTCCCAATTTCAGACGGACAAGTGCAGCCATTGATTGCGATTTACCACAAACGTATCATGCCAGTTCTATACGATCAGCTTTCTGAGAAGAGGTTGAGAATATCAGATTTATTAGGCAGAATTTCGGTTTGTTACGTACAGGCTGAAAATATCGGAGCAAACCCGGCAGAGTTTATCAACATTAATACACGTGATGATTTTAGCTGTTTGGAAGAAAAATCGAACTCCCTCAAGCGGGACTGACGGGGCAATAACATGATAAGATGACATAAAAGATAAGGAGAACAGGTTTGATGGAGGAACGTTATTCACGGCAAATCAGATTTAAGCAAATTGGGGAAGAGGGCCAGAAAAGACTGGCAGACAGCCATGTGCTGATTGTCGGAGCGGGAGCGCTCGGCACTGCAGGAGCTGAAGGGCTTTCGAGAGCGGGAGTCGGTACGATTACCATTATTGACCGTGACTATGTGGAGTGGAGCAATCTTCAAAGGCAGCAGCTTTATACAGAAAGCGATGCCAAACTCCGCATGCCGAAAGCCATGGCTGCCAAAGAGCATCTATCAGCGATTAACAGCGAGATACATATTGAGGCGTATGTTACCGAAGGAACAGCCGAAACGCTTGAGCCGCTGATTGAAAAAGCAGATGTCGTGATCGACGCGACAGATAATTTTGAAACCCGCATGCTGATAAACGATCTTGCCCAGAAAACAAAGACACCTTGGGTCTATGGCGCCTGTGTAAGCAGCCAGGGAATGTTCATGACTGTCATTCCCGGAGAAACCCCTTGTCTGTCTTGTTTGTTTGAGCAAATTCCTGTCGGCGGGGCGACGTGTGATACTGCCGGCATTATTCCGCCTGCTGTGCATATCGTTTCAGCATATCAGCAGGCTGAGGCATTAAAGCTGTTAACCGGCCAAAAAGAAGCAATACAGCGGGGGTTTGTGACATTTGATGTCTGGAACAATTCGCATATGAAGATTAACGTTAATCATGTACGCCGTGAGGAATGCCCATCTTGCGGAGCTAATGCGGTATATCCTTATCTTCAGGATTGGAACACACCAAAAGCTGCTGTACTATGCGGCCGTGATACAGTGCAGGTAAGGTCAGAATCATTAAAAAGAATCCCGAAACAGGAGCTCATTAAGCGGCT
Organism: Bacillus sp. PS237; assembly: GCF_037963345.1. Classification (NCBI taxonomy): domain Bacteria; kingdom Bacillati; phylum Bacillota; class Bacilli; order Caryophanales; family Bacillaceae; genus Bacillus; species Bacillus sp. PS237. The sequence continues at coordinate 1,478,199 of NZ_CP150156.1, forward strand.
GAAAACAATCGGCAAGGTCGAGGCTAATGCGTTTTTGCTGCATATTTTTTACGAGGATTTCAGAATTGTCATTTTCAATGACGGACGGGCACTGGTGCATGGAACAAATGATGTGAAAGAAGCCAACTCCGTGTTGGCAAGAGTGATTGGACTGTAACAACAGGAGGGGTCAGAATGCTGGAGAAAAGAACACCGATACCGGTAGACGAGGCAGTTCGGCGTGTCTGCCATTTTCAAAAACAAGGTGAAACAGAATGGGTGGCGCTTGAAGACAGCCTTCATCGGTTTTTAGCCGAAGATATAACTGCGGATCACCACGTACCTGCGTTTGACCGTTCGCCATACGATGGTTTTGCTGTCAGAGCGTGCGATACGGCAGAAGCTTCACGTGAAAACCCAGTTCGGTTTGAAGTTATTGACCATATTGGAGCGGGAGCAGTATCTGAAAAAGAACTTGGCCCGTTTCAGGCCGTGCGGATTATGACTGGCGCGCAAATCCCTGAAGGGGCAGATGCAGTCGTCATGATTGAACTGACTCAAGCCTTTGAGGAGAATGGGAAGTCATTTATGTCTTTAAAACGCCGCTTTCAGACGGGGGATAATATTTCAAAAACAGGTGAGGACGCTCAAAAAGGGAGTGTTTTACTGACAAAGGGCACCCGGGTGACACCAGGAGTGACGGCTCTTTTGGCAACATTCGGATACGCATCTGTGCCTGTCGTGAGAAAGCCTGTAGTCGGGATTATCGCAACCGGTACCGAATTGCTGAATGTCAGTGATCCGCTGGAACCGGGAAAAATCCGCAACAGCAATGCGAGTATGGTATATGCGCAAGCGATAGAAGCAGGCGCAACACCGCTTTATTTAGGGAAAATCTCTGATGAACTGGATAAAAGCTTTGCTGCAGTTAAAGAAGCGATGAAAAAGGTGGACTTCCTGATCACAACTGGCGGTGTGTCAGTCGGTGACTTTGACTTTTTGCCTGCGATCTATGAAAAACTCGGAGCGGACGTGCTGTTTAATAAAGTTGCCATGCGCCCGGGCAGCGTGACAACGGTGGCGCATGCAAACGATATGCTGCTGTTTGGCCTTTCAGGTAATCCGTCGGCATGCTATGTCGGTTTTGAACTGTTTGTCAAACCGATAATCCAGACATGGCTGCTCAATGAAACACCGCATTCAATTTGTGCGGAAGCTGTTTTGACCAAGGATTTTCCGAAGCCGAACCCATTTACCCGATTTGTTCGTGCGCTCGTGCACCATCAGGAAGGGAAGCTGTTGGCGACACCCGTTGGCTTAGATAAGTCGAGCTCTGTCACATCACTTGCAGATGCCAATGCATTTATTATCCTGCCGGGCGGTACGCGAGGCTACGAATCTGGCAGAACGGTTCAAGTGCTGCTCATCAGAGAAGAGAATGGAAGTGAATGGCCTTGGTCCGTCCTTTCCCGATCGTCCAAGTTGTAGGATTTCAAAACAGCGGGAAAACAACGTTTATTGAGCGCATTCTTGAAAAAGCCTCTGAACAGGGAGTCCATTTGGGCTGCCTGAAGCACCATGGTCACGGCGGTGAACCGCAAACGCTCACGGAAGGAAAAGACACGGACCGTTACAAGGCGGCAGGTGCTGATGTAACAGCGGTAGAAGGTGCTGGTGTGTTACAGCTGACTGCCCGCCGCAATTGGGATTTGGCACGGCTGATTGAGTTATACCAATTTCTCGAAACAGACTGTCTTCTGATTGAAGGCTTTAAAAAAGCCCCTTATCCTAAAGTGGTTATCCTAAGTGAAAAGGAAGATCTGGAAGCGCTGCAAGCAGTAAATATAATCGCCATCATCTATAGAAAAAAAGAGCATATGACAGAGCATCAGGGATTACCCGTTTTTCATGCGGATGATCCGGTTGCCGTGGATTTTGTGCTTTCACAGCTGAAGGGGGAATCTGCATAATGGAACGGTTTGAGATTACGAAAACACCCATTAATACTGAAAACATCATCAAAAAAGTGGAGAAACGGGAAGCGGGAGCCATTACAACATTTATTGGTACGGTTCGGGAATGGACAAACGGAAAAAGAACGGTTCGGCTTGAATATGAGGCATATGAACCGATGGCCGTGCAAATGCTTGCTCAAATCGGCGCTGAAATCGAAGAAAAATGGGAAGGTGCCTCAGCTGCGATCACGCACCGTATAGGTGTGCTCGATATCGGTGAAGCAGCGGTAGTGATTGCTGTATCTTCTCCCCATCGAAAAGCCGCATATGAAGCCAATGAGTATGCGATTGAACGCATTAAACAGATTGTGCCGATTTGGAAAAAAGAAATTTGGGAAGACGGTGAGCAATGGATCGGCGACCAGCTAGAAACGACAGCTTATCCGAACGGAAAACCAGACCTAAGCGAGGGAGAGCAGCATGATTAAAATTCTTTTATTTGCAGGGCTTGCTGAACAGGCCGGTACACAAGCAATAGAAATAGATATGGAACAAGCAACCACAGATGAAATAAAAGCGAGTCTAAAAGAACAATACGGTCTTGAATCTATTGATACGGCTATGATTGCCGTTAACGAAAGCTATGTAAAAGAAAATACCTCTGTATCTTCGGGTGACACGGTAGCCATCATACCGCCGGTCAGCGGGGGATGAAAACCGGACGGCATTTCAGCCGTCCGGTTTTTCTGTATTTCATTGGCATATCCCCAAGTATCCTCAGCATACAATGATTTTCTGTAAGCGTTTATTCTACATATGTTACTCCCTATAAAGTAAGAGACTCACTCCATAATTAGACTGAAATTTTGAAAAATAATAGAAATTTATTTCGGGTATCGATATAGTGAAGATGATAAATGTTGGAAAGGTGCTGGATATGGAGACATTTAAAAGATTAAAAATGTATTATTGGCCGTACAGAAAAGTGTTTATGTGGTCGCTTCTAGCCATGCTTTTGATGACTGCAATTACTGTCGTTTATCCGATTATCCTGCAAATTACGATTGATGAGATCGTACTGGGACGGCAGTATCAGCTTGCGGCGTGGGTCAGCTTAGGATTTATTGCGGTGATGGTTTTGAAAGGAATGGCTACCTTTTTTCATCAGTATTTAGGTGATATGTTCGGGATCAAATCCGTTTATCGGCTGAGAAATGGTCTGTATGAAAAACTGCAGCGGCTTTCTTTTTCTTACTATGATAACGCGAAAACAGGAGATTTGATGTCCAGGCTGACTGCTGATGTTGAAGGGCTTCGTTTTTTCTTATCATACGGTCTCGCTGAGCTCATTCGCTTCGGCCTGCTGGTAGCCATCAGCCTGTCGGTTATGTTTTACTATTCTGTTCCTCTCACGCTTGTGACAATAGCTGTTCTGCCATTTCTCGCGGTTGCGGTATACCGGTTTGACAAAAGAGTCCATCCCGCCTTCAGAGGCATCCGCAAATCGTTTGCGAAACTCAATACAAAAGTTCAGGAAAATATCAGCGGCATTAATACGGTTAAATCTCTTTCCAGGGAAGATTTTCAGATCAGCACTTTCAATAAAGCCAATGCAGAATACAGGGCGCAGTATTTACAAACATCATCCATTTGGTCTGCGTATTTCCCTTTAATGGAGTTCATTGGTAACATTTGTATTGTAGCTCTTCTCTCATACGGCGGTTACTTGGTTATGCAAAATCAGCTCAATCCCGGCGAGCTTGTTGCTTTCTTCAGCCTTGTCAATTATATGATGTGGCCCATTATGAACTTAGGTTTTGTCATCAATATGTTCTCTCAAGCAAAAGCGTCAGGGGAACGCCTGCTCGACATTCTGGAAAAAGAAGAAGACATTACAGATCATCCTCATGCTTTGCATAAACAAAAATTAACCGGAGATGTCCATTTCAAAAATGTTTCTCTTGCATACGGAAAAGAACAAACAAACGCGCTGTGCAATGTAAGCTTTGAGGCAAACAGCGGGAAGGTAATCGGACTGTTGGGCCCGACAGGTTCAGGCAAAAGCTCAGTGACACAGCTTCTCACCAGATTTTACAGTCCTGTTGGCGGAATGATTACCATTGATCACAAACCCATCACAGATTATTCGTTAAAAACCCTTCGCTCCAATATCGGGGTCGTACTTCAAGAATCCTTCCTGTTTTCATCTACGATTAGATCAAATATTTCGTATGGGCGGCCGGATGCCTCAATGGAAGACGTCATCGAAGCGGCAAAAAGGGCGCAGGCTCATAACTTTATTATGGAGCTTCCTGATGGGTATGACACCATGCTGGGAGAGAGGGGAATGGGGCTTTCCGGCGGGCAGAAACAGCGTATTGCCATTGCGAGAGCCATCTGCTTGAACCCGAGCATTTTAATATTGGATGATGCCACAAGCGCAGTAGATATGCAAACGGAGCACAGCATACAGCTTGCCTTAAAAGAAGTCATGAAAAACCGCACAACCTTTATCGTCGCTCACCGCATTTCTTCACTGAAACACGCTGATGAAATTCTCGTTTTTAATAAAGGACGCATTCGTGAAAGGGGAACACATCATGAGCTTCTTGAAAAAGGCGGCTACTATAAAAAGATTTACGATTTGCAATACCGTGATGTCAAAATGATTAATGAGCCGCATGAGGTCGGATAGGGAGGGGCCAAATGAAACAAGCGAAAAAACAGGGGGTTTTAGAGCGTTTCTATTACTCTTCAGATGAAATCATTGAAAAGCCGTTTAACTGGGCTCAAATGTGGCGGCTGCTGAGCTATGTCAAACCATATCGAAAAACAATTTTGCCGCTTTCTTTTCTCACTGTATTGATTGGCACTGCTGTGAAGCTTGTGATCCCCATTTTGATCGGCGTTTATGTTCTTGATCAAGCGATTACAGGGAGAAACTCGGAGCTGCTGATTCAGCTCATTTTTATTATTAGCGGTTTATATGTCCTCAATTACGCCGCCAATGTGTTAAGAATCAGGTGGATGAATCAGCTTGGCCAGCATGTCATTTACGATTTGCGACAGCATTTATTTACCCATGTGCAGCGCTTATCCCATCGATTTTTTGATCAGCGGTCGGCGGGATCGATCTTAGTCAGGATCATGAATGATATTAACTCTCTTCAGGAGCTCTTTACAAGCGGAGTCATCAATTTGTTGACCGACTTGCTGCTTCTGGCCGGCGTGATTATTATTTTGTTTACGCTGAGCCCTGAGCTGACTATAGCCATCATGGTGACATTGCCGATTATGTTTTTTATTTCAACAAGTCTCAGAAAAAAAATACGCCGATCCTGGCAAACGGTACGGCTGAAGCAATCGAAGCTCAACTCTCATCTAAACGAAAGCATTCAGGGCATCCGGGTCACGCAGGCATTTACGCAGGAAGAAGAAAACATGGCGTATTTTGACGGTGTCAATCAGGAGAACTACGAATCATGGCGGGAAGCAACTAGAAAAAATGCCATGTTCCGTCCGCTTGTAGAAATGACGAATGCGATTGGGACGGCTGTCTTGATTTGGTATGGAGCCACACTCATCATGAATGAAACCATTACGATTGGCGTCTTCGTTTCTTTTGCTTTCTATCTGGGAATGTTTTGGGAACCTATTTCGAGACTGGGTCAGGTCTATAATCAGCTGTTAATGGGGATGGCATCATCAGAACGGATTTTTGAGTTTCTGGACGAACAGCCAAATGTCAAGGAGAAGCCGAATGCCATTCATAATGAAAAGATAAATGGGGAGATCAGTTTTGAAGAGGTTGAATTTTCGTATGATGAAAAACGAAAAGCCCTTCACGCCGTTTCTTTCTCTATTCCTGCGGGATCGACGCTTGCGCTTGTCGGGCATACAGGGAGCGGGAAGACGACGATTGCCAATTTAATCAGCCGTTTTTATGATGCGGCCGGAGGCACCATTAAAATAGACGGTATACCGATTAAGGATCTTTCCCTTGCCAGTCTGCGCTCTCAAATCAGCATTGTCCTGCAAGATACATTTATTTTCTCCGGGACCATCATGGAAAATATTCGTTTTGGAAGGCCAAATGCTTCGGATGAAGAGGTGATGAAAGCGTCCCAAGCGGTCGGAGCGGATGAGTTTATTTCCGATTTAGCGGAAGGATACGCAACAGAGGTAGAGGAAAGGGGCAGCGTACTGTCTGCCGGTCAGCGCCAGCTCATTTCATTTGCAAGAGCATTGCTCGCCGATCCGGCTATTATCATCCTTGACGAAGCAACGGCAAGCATTGATACAGAGACAGAAGTAAAAATTCAGCAAGCGTTAAAAACGCTTCTGAAAGGGCGTACAGCAGTGATGATCGCTCACAGATTGTCTACGATCCGCGACGCCGACCGCATCATTGTTCTTGATCACGGCAGGAAAATAGAAGAAGGGAACCATGATCAGCTGCTCGCTAAAGGAGGCATTTATGCCGGGCTTGTGAAAGCGCAATACAGCACAGCGATAGAATAATATGAAAAGCCTTCAATATTGAAGGTTTTTGGAAATTTATTAGAAAAACATGAAACTTTTTGATATCCTTCCCGTACTATTTGTTAGATATTCTCAAGGAGGTTTTGAAATGGAAACGAATGTAGAAAAAAACAGCGGAACGGCGACTGAAAAGCCTTCACTTTTCGGAGTAATCACAAGTCCGTCCGTTCAATTTGAAAGAATAAGAGAAAGGCCGGCTGTATGGGGACCGCTTTTGATTGTTGCAGCAATTATCATCGTCGGTGCCGTGCTGCAATCACTCGGTACGGATTATAGTGAGCTTTTGAAAAGCCAGGATACGCAAGGGCTATCTGCTGAACAAATGGAAACTGTCGCAACAATAACCAAATTTGGCGGAATGGCAGGCGCTATTATCGGCGGTATCGCAGCATTATTTATTGCCCCTCTTATTTATTGGCTCTGTGTAAAAGTATCAGGCGGTGTTACGACATATAAAAAAATGCTTTCTCTCAGTCTGTTTGTCTCTTTGATTAGCAGTCTCGGATTATTGGTTAATGGAATCGTTGCTTTTACGACTGACGTGAATCCTCTTTACAGCACGACGTCACTCGCAGGGATTATCCCATCTGACGGGGCTCTCGCCAGTGTGTTAAATACCTTTGAAATTTTCAGCATCTGGAGCTTTGTATTATTAGCAATCGGACTTCACAAAACGGGAGGCATCTCAAAAAAAGCCGGGTGGATTTCAGCAATCATTCTATTCGGAATTTTAGTTGTATTTTCGCTTTTTTCAGGTTTAATCAATTCTGTGGCGGGTGCATAAGCTCATGAAAAAAGTCTGGATCGGAATTGGAATCGCAGTTATAGTCGCTCTTTTTGTTGGAATCAATATATACCGGTCTGCCGCTCCGACAAGCGGCAGCGCCGGCAAGGAGGTACAGACGGGGAGCGTTGAAGAAAATGAAATCTCATCAACGGTTATGGTTCCTGGCACGCTAAAATTTTCAAATGAACAGTATGTCTTTTATGAAGCGGATAAAGGGACATTAGAAGACATTAAAGTAAAGGAAGGCGATAAAGTTAAAAAGGGCACGGCTTTAGTCACCTATACAAATGAGCAGCTGAGCCTGGAAAAAGAACAGAACCAGTTAACGTCTGAATCCAACCGGCTTCAAATTGACCAAATTCAAGAAAAGTTAAAAGCCTTGGACAGCAAAGAAAGAGAACTGGAAAAACAGGTAGGAAAGAAAGAAGCAGAAAAACAAATCGAATCTGAACGGACAGAGCTTCAAATGCAGAAAAAAACAGCGGAGATCGAATTAAAACAAACCGAGCTTCAGCGGCAGTCACTTGCCAACCGGGTGTCAGATTTAGAAGTGAAAAGCGAAATTGAAGGCACCGTTATTTCTGTCAACCAAGAAGCGGCATCCAAAAAGTCAGATATTCAAGAGCCTGTCATACATATCGGCAACCCAAAAGACCTTGTCGTCTCAGGGAAATTGTCTGAATACGATACATTGAAAGTCAAAAAAGGCCAGAAGGTCACACTCACTTCAGATGTAATACAGGGTAAAACATGGAAAGGCACGGTTTCCGCAGTCGGGCTTGTTCCGGATCAGCAGGAGAGCGCTGCGGCACAAGGAACAGAACAGGCGGTCCAATACCCGCTTCAAGTGAAAATAAAAGGAAATCTTCCAGAAGGAAAGCCAGGCTTTAAATTTATCATGAATATTGAAACAGATAAACGGAAAGCAAATACGCTTCCTTCAAAGGCAGTCAAAAAAGAAGATGACCAATATTATGTGTATACAGTAAAAGACGGAAAAGCAAAGCGAGTTGATGTCAAAATCGGCGAAGTGACAGATGACCTGACAGAAATTAAAGAGGGGCTTACCCAAGATGATCAAGTCATTTTGAATCCATCTGATCAGGTGACTGACGGAATGGAAGTGAAATCCTAAATGATTCAGCTTTCTAATGTGCGAAAAAGCTACCAGATCGGAAAGGAAACGTTTGATGTTCTCCATTCTATTGATTTGGACATTCATCAAGGTGAATATGTCTCGATTATGGGGCCGTCAGGATCAGGAAAATCGACGATCATGAATATTATCGGCTGTCTTGATCGGCCGACTTCCGGTACATATCAATTGGACGGCGAAGACATTTCTTCATATAAAGATAAAGAACTGGCGGCAGTCCGTAACCGGTCCATCGGTTTTGTATTTCAGCAATTTCAGCTTCTTCCGCGGCTGAACGCAAAAAAAAATGTCGAGCTGCCGATGATTTATTCCGGGATAGGCAAAAAGGAACGTCAAGAGCGGGCTGAGAGAGCATTGGAAAAGGTCGGGTTAGCCGATCGAATGCTCCACATGCCCAACGAGCTGTCGGGCGGGCAGAAGCAGCGGGTGGCGATTGCGAGGGCGATCGTGAATGAGCCGAAATTGATTTTAGCTGATGAACCGACCGGCGCGCTGGATACGAAAACAAGCGAGGCGATTATGGATCAGTTTACAGCATTAAATGCCGAGGGAACGACAATCGTTCTGGTTACTCACGAGCCTGAAGTAGCAGATTGCACGAATCGGATCGTCATGGTGCGTGACGGAAACATTGTTCCTGCCAGCTCCGGACAAAGGAGTGTGGGAGAATGAGCCTGTTGGAAAACATCAGAATGGCTCTAAGCTCTGTCCTTGCCCATAAAATGCGTTCGATCTTAACGATGCTCGGCATTATCATTGGTGTAGGCTCTGTCATTGTTGTCGTTGCGGTAGGACAGGGCGGCGAGCAAATGCTGAAGCAGTCGATCAGCGGCCCGGGAAATACTGTGGAGCTGTACTATATGCCTAGCGACGAGGAGCTTGCAAGCAACCCGAATGCCGCAGCTGAATCTACGTTTACAGAAAACGATATTAAAGGTTTAAAAGGAATAGAAGGCATTAAACAAGTCGTTGCTTCGACTTCTGAAAGTATGAAAGCGCGTTATCACGAAGAAGAAACCGATGCTACGGTTAACGGAATAAATGATGGATACATGAATGTCAATTCTTTGAAAATCGAAAGCGGCAGAACCTTTACCGACAATGACTTTCTCGCGGGGAATAGAGTCGGAATCATCTCTCAAAAAATGGCTAAAGAGCTGTTTGATAAAACCTCCCCTCTAGGTGAAGTTGTCTGGATTAACGGACAGCCCGTTGAAATTATCGGCGTGCTGAAAAAAGTAACAGGCTTGCTTTCTTTCGATTTAAGTGAAATGTATGTGCCATTTAATATGATGAAATCCTCTTTTGGCACAAGTGATTTCAGTAACGTATCATTGCAGGTCGAATCAGCAGACGACATAAAATCGGCTGGAAAAGAAGCGGCACAGCTGGTAAATGACAATCATGGCACAGAGGATTCGTATCAAGTGATGAACATGGAAGAGATTGCGGCCGGAATTGGCAAAGTAACTGCAATTATGACGACGATTATCGGCTCAATTGCAGGTATTTCCCTTTTGGTCGGCGGAATCGGTGTCATGAATATTATGCTCGTATCAGTCACAGAACGGACGCGGGAAATCGGAATCAGAAAATCACTTGGTGCGACGAGGGGACAGATTCTGACTCAGTTTTTAATTGAATCAGTCGTATTGACGCTGATTGGCGGTCTGGTCGGGATTGGTATTGGATACGGAGGGGCCGCGCTTGTTTCAGCCATTGCGGGCTGGCCGTCACTCATATCCTGGCAGGTTGTATGCGGGGGCGTGCTGTTCAGTATGCTCATTGGTGTTATTTTCGGCATGCTTCCTGCAAATAAAGCCGCAAAGCTTGATCCCATTGAAGCGCTGCGTTATGAGTAGCCTCATGCAACATGCATGAGGTTTTTTTATGTTTAGTGATTTCTACTATGAATATAAAAGACTTTTTTCATTAAAATAAGAAGAAAATGTCGTACAATTGTCCTTATTTTTGTCGAATTTACAGTTTACAAACCCTATAGACATACGTTAATATGGAGAAACGTGAAAGATTTTGATAGTTATTGAATGAATTTGAATGATTTTAGTTGCCTAAACCGAAAATAGCGTTTACAATGAAATTGTATTCAAAATGAATACGTTTTCATTAGGAGGTGAAGCATGCTAACTCCTGAACGGCATCAATTGATTATTGATCAAATAGAAAAGCATGATGTGGTAAAGATTCAAGAGCTTATAAATCTGACTAATGCTTCTGAATCAACAATCAGAAGAGATTTATCGACCCTTGAAGAACGCGGTTTTTTAAAGCGCGTTCATGGTGGAGCGGCCAAGCTTTCCGATATCAGACTTGAACCCGATATGCTTGAAAAATCATCCAAAAACCTTCACGATAAACTGAAGATTGCTGAAAAAGCTGCTTCTCTTTTAGAAGAAGGGGATTGCATTTACCTTGATGCAGGCACGACGACATTGCACATGATTGATTTTATGGATAAAACCAAAGATATTGTCGTTGTCACAAACGGGGTAATGCATATCGATGCATTAATAAGGAAAGAAATTTCTTTTTATCTGCTTGGAGGATACGTAAAGCACAGAACGGGCGCGATTATTGGAGGCGCTTCATTGGTTGCCATGGACCAGTACAGATTTGACAAGAGTTTTCTGGGGACAAACGGTGTCCATACAGAGGCTGGATTTACAACGCCGGACCCTGATGAGGCCCTTTTAAAACAGAAAGCGATCAAACAGGCAAAACACGCTTACGTCTTAGCAGACCCTTCGAAGTTCGGAGAAATTTCATTTTCGGCATTCGCCGGAATAGGCGACGCAACAATCATTACGACTGACGCTGAAGAGCTTACATTCGATAATTACCAAGAAAAAACTGTCGTAAAGGTAGTGAAACCATGATTTACACTGTAACACTTAATCCATCTGTCGATTATATAGTTCACGTTGAAGATTTTACTGTAGGAGGCCTGAACCGTTCTTCGTATGATACCAAGTATCCAGGGGGCAAAGGCATCAACGTATCGAGACTGCTGAAAAGACACCATGTGGCGTCTAAAGCGCTCGGATTCGTCGGCGGATTTACCGGAGAATATATCAAAACATTTTTACGGGAAGAAAACCTGGAAACAGCTTTTTCTGAAGTAAAAGGGGATACCCGTATCAATGTAAAGCTGAAAACGGGTGATGAAACTGAAATTAACGGGCAGGGACCGACAATTTCGGATGAAGATTTCAAAGCCTTTTTAGAACAGTTCCAATCTTTGCAAGAGGGAGATATCGTTGTTCTTGCAGGAAGCATTCCATCTTCACTCCCTCACGATACTTATGAAAAAATCGCAGAGGCCTGCAAACAGCAGAACGCACGAGTTGTTCTGGATATCTCAGGCGAGGCTCTTTTGAAAGCAACAGAAATGAAACCATTTTTGATGAAGCCAAATCATCATGAGCTTGGAGAAATGTTCGGCACGGCCATTACATCTGTTGAGGAAGCCGTTCCTTATGGGAAAAAGCTTGTAGAACAAGGCGCTGAACATGTAATCGTATCAATGGCCGGAGACGGAGCGCTTCTGTTTACGAACGAAGCTGTTTATTTTGCTAACGTGCCAAAGGGGAAATTGGTAAACTCAGTCGGAGCAGGGGATTCCGTTGTTGCAGGTTTCCTTGCCGGAATTTCCAAACAGCTGCCGCTTGAAGAAGCATTCCGCTTAGGAGTTACTTCAGGCAGTGCTACCGCGTTCTCTGAAGAACTTGGAACAGAAGAATTTGTCCAGCAGCTTCTTCCTGAAGTTAAGGTCACACGTCTATAGAGGAGGAAACACAAGTGAAAATAACTGAGCTTTTAACGAAGCATACGATAAAGCTTAATATTGAGAGCAAAGAAAAAGAAAATGTTATTGACGAAATGGTCACTGTTCTTGATAAGGCTGGAAAGTTAAATGACCGACAAGCCTATAAAGAAGCCATTTTAAATCGCGAAAGCCAAAGCTCCACGGGTATCGGTGAAGGAATCGCTATCCCCCATGCGAAAACGGCAAGCGTTATCAACCCGGCGATCGCGTTCGGACGTTCAAAAGACGGCGTCGATTATGAATCATTAGACGGCCAGCCGGCTCACTTAGTGTTCATGATCGCGGCGACTGAAGGCGCAAACAACACTCACCTTGAAGCATTGTCAAGACTTTCAACGCTGTTAATGCGTGAAGAAATCCGTAAGCAGCTCCTTGAAGCTGAGTCTGAAGATGCCATCATCGACATTATTAATCAGCACGATAAAGATGATGACGAAGAGGAAGAGGAAGAAGAAGCGGCACCAGCACCTGCCGGAAAAGGGAAAATTTTAGCGGTTACTGCATGCCCGACAGGTATTGCCCATACATTCATGGCTGCGGATGCCCTTAAAGAAAAAGCGAAAGAGCTTGGTGTGGAAATTAAGGTCGAAACAAATGGGTCAAGCGGCATTAAGCACAAGCTCACTGCCCAAGAAATCGAAGATGCACCTGCAATCATTGTCGCAGCGGACAAGCAGGTTGAAATGGAACGTTTTAAAGGCAAGCGCGTACTTCAAGTTCCTGTAACGGCGGGTATCAGACGTCCGCAAGAGCTTATCGAAAAAGCGATGAATCAAGATGCGCCGATTTATCAAGGCAGCGGCGGCGGTTCAGCAGCTTCAAATGATGATGAAGAAGCGAAAGGCAAGTCTGGAAGCGGTATCGGAAACACGTTTTATAAGCACCTGATGAGCGGTGTCAGCAACATGCTTCCGTTCGTAGTCGGCGGCGGTATTCTCGTTGCGATTTCATTCTTCTGGGGAATTCACTCTGCTGATCCGAATGATCCTAGCTACAACACGTTTGCAGCAGCATTAAACTTTATCGGCGGCGACAATGCATTAAAACTCATTGTTGCAGTTCTGGCCGGTTTCATTGCGATGAGTATTGCAGATCGTCCTGGTTTTGCGCCTGGTATGGTCGGCGGATTTATGGCAACTCAAGCGAATGCTGGATTCTTAGGCGGCTTAATTGCCGGATTCCTTGCCGGTTATGTCGTGATTTTACTGAAAAAAGTATTTACGTTTATCCCTCAGTCACTTGATGGATTAAAACCTGTTTTGATTTACCCGCTGTTCGGTATTTTTATCACTGGCGTATTAATGCAATTTGTCGTCAATACACCTGTAGCGGCATTTATGAATTTCTTAACAAACTGGCTTGAAAGCCTTGGTACTGGAAACCTTGTGTTAATGGGTATTATCTTGGGCGGCATGATGGCGATCGATATGGGCGGTCCGCTTAATAAAGCAGCCTTTACGTTCGGTATCGCCATGATCGATGCAGGCAACTATGCGCCTCATGCAGCAATCATGGCCGGCGGTATGGTTCCTCCGCTTGGTATCGCACTTGCAACAACCATTTTCAGAAACAAATTCACTCAGCGTGACCGTGAAGCTGGTATTACATGCTATTTCATGGGAGCTGCTTTCGTAACAGAGGGAGCGATCCCATTTGCTGCGGCTGATCCGCTTCGCGTCATACCAGCTGCTGTAGTCGGTGCAGCTGTTGCCGGCGGATTAACTGAATTCTTCCGAGTAACGCTTCCGGCGCCTCATGGAGGAGTATTCGTAGCTTTCATTACAAACCATCCGATGCTTTACCTTTTAAGTATCGTGATCGGTGCTGTCGTGATGGCAATTATCCTCGGTATCGTCAAAAAACCTGTTACAGAAAAATAAGAAAAAAAGCGTCCTTGGTTCGAAAGGACGCTTTTTCTTATCCGGCCGGCAGGGAGCGCGGTTAAGTTATGTATTTTATTCTTTTTTATGATAAAGTAAAAGAAGAGAAACAACTGACATAGCAATTGTCTAGGAGGAAACACTTTGACCGAGGAAAAAAATACGAATACTGAGAAAACGGCGAAGAAAAAAACCAATACGTACCTGGAATGGGGTAAAGCGATTGTCATCGCTGTTCTGCTGGCTCTCCTGATCCGTCACTTTTTGTTTGAACCGTATTTAGTTGAAGGTTCATCTATGTATCCCACATTACATGACGGAGAAAGGCTGTTTGTGAATAAAACAGTCAACTATATCGGCGAGCTGAAGCGCGGAGATATCGTTATTATCAACGGTGAAACTTCTAAAATCCATTATGTAAAAAGATTGATCGGAAAGCCTGGAGAAACCGTTCAAATGAAGGATGACACGCTTTATATAAACGGTAAAAAAGTAGCCGAGCCTTACTTGTCTAAAAACAAGAAGGAAGCAGAAAAACTTGGTGTCAGTCTGACAGGAGACTTTGGACCGGTTAAGGTTCCGAAAGGCAAATACTTTGTCATGGGAGATAACCGGCTGAATTCTATGGACAGCCGAAACGGGCTGGGACTGATCGCGGAAGATCGAATTGTCGGCACATCGAAGTTTGTCTTTTTCCCGTTTAACGAAATGCGTCAAACAAAATAAAAACGCCTTGCTGGCCTAGGACAGCAGGCGTTTTTATTTTGAAAAAGAAGCGACCAATGCAATGCATAAAACCGTGATGAACACTGAACCGATAATAGCCAGCACACTGAAGAAAAGGTGAACCTGTTTGTTCTCTTTTCCGCGCTTTTCTAATAGCCGTTTAGAAAAAATGTGCGAAAATATGTAAATAAGGGCTATGCCTATATATAAGCCGATATCTTTGGCGGTAAAGCCTGTTACGGCAAGGTAAAAGCCCGTAAAAAAGATCAGTAAGCAATATTCAGTAAGTGTTAAAAGCCTCAACGTGTTCCTCCATGAGAGTGTGTAATTTTCCAGGCGGATGCATTCTCTCTCTTTAATTGTAACACAGCTGGCTGGTTTGGGTGTATAAGTGTTTTCTCTCTGTTTTATCAGGGAATCATTTCTCTTGCCCTGCATTCATGGTATACTTTTATTGATGATAGACATGATGGAGGATAATAAATGATTGCTGTAAATAATGTAAGCTTGCGGTTTGCGGATCGCAAGTTATTTGAAGATGTTAATATTAAATTTACCCCAGGCAACTGCTATGGGTTAATTGGTGCAAACGGTGCCGGTAAATCAACGTTTCTAAAGGTGCTGTCAGGCGAAATCGAGCCTCAGACAGGCGACGTGCATATGAGTCCTGGCGAGCGTCTTGCCGTCTTGAAGCAGAACCATTTTGAGTACGAAGAGTATGAAGTGCTGAAAGTGGTCATTATGGGCCACAAACGCCTGTATGAAGTCATGCAGGAGAAAGACGCTATTTACATGAAGCCTGATTTCTCAGATGAGGATGGGATTCGTGCTGCTGAGCTAGAAGGTGAATTCGCGGAACTGAACGGTTGGGAAGCGGAAAGTGAAGCTGCGATCCTGTTAAAAGGCCTTGGTATCTCAGAAGATCTGCACACAAAAAAGATGGCAGACCTCGGCGGTTCGGAGAAGGTAAAAGTTCTCTTGGCACAGGCATTATTCGGCAAGCCGGATGTTCTGCTGCTCGATGAGCCGACGAACCACCTGGACCTTCAGGCAATTCAGTGGCTTGAAGAGTTTCTGATTAACTTTGAAAACACAGTTATTGTCGTATCCCATGACCGTCACTTTTTAAATAAAGTATGTACGCACATTGCCGACCTTGATTTTAACAAAATTCAAATCTATGTCGGAAACTATGATTTCTGGTACGAGTCAAGCCAGCTGGCGTTAAAGCTTTCTCAAGAAGCGAACAAGAAAAAAGAAGAGCAGATTAAACAGCTTCAAGAGTTTGTCGCTAGATTCAGCGCCAATGCGTCTAAATCTAAGCAGGCTACATCAAGAAAGAAACTTCTCGAAAAAATCACGCTGGATGATATTAAACCGTCTTCCCGCCGCTATCCTTATGTTAACTTCACGCCGGAACGGGAAATCGGAAATGATGTTCTTCGCGTGGAAGGCTTAACAAAAACAATCGATGGCGTAAAGGTGCTTGACAATGTCAGCTTTATTATGAATCGAGAAGATAAAATTGCTTTCACTGGCCGAAATGAACTTGCTGTTACTACGCTGTTTAAAATCATTTCCGGGGAAATGGAAGCTGACAGCGGAACGTTTAAATGGGGTGTTACCACATCTCAAGCGTATTTTCCAAAAGACAACAGCGAATATTTCGAAGGCAGTGATCTGAACCTTGTAGACTGGCTTCGCCAATATTCTCCGCACGACCAAAGTGAGAGCTTTTTACGCGGTTTCTTAGGACGCATGCTGTTCTCTGGAGAAGAAGTCCACAAAAAAGCAAATGTACTTTCCGGGGGAGAAAAGGTCCGCTGTATGCTGTCGAAAGCGATGCTTTCTGGCGCCAATATTTTAATTTTGGATGAGCCGACCAACCATTTAGACCTAGAGTCCATTACAGCGCTCAATAACGGCTTAATCAGCTTTAAAGGCGCTATGCTGTTTACTTCCCATGACCATCAGTTTGTGCAGACCATTGCCAACAGAATTATAGAAATTACACCTAACGGCATCGTCGATAAGCAAATGAGCTATGACGAGTTCCTTGAAAATGCTGATGTGCAGAAAAAATTGACTGAACTATACGCCGAATAAAAAAGCAGAGATTTCTCTGCTTTTTTTGATACCTAAATGTGAAAGGAGATCACAACATGAAATTTTTGGTTGTCGGAGCAGGTGGAGTAGGCGGGTATATTGGCGGACGGCTTTCGGAGAAAGGAAATGATGTGACATTTCTCGTGCGCCAAAAACGAGCTGAGCAGCTTAAAAAAACCGGGCTTGTCATCCATAGTGAAAAAGGGAATGTATCATTTCAGCCCGAACTAATCAGTGCCGGAGAAACAGGGCAATTTGATGTCGTTATCATTGCTTCTAAAGCATACTCGCTTGGTCAAGTGATAGAGGATGTCAAACCATTTATCCATCAAGAATCTGTCATTATCCCTTTTTTAAATGGGTACCGCCACTATGAGCAGCTATTTGCGGCATTTTCAAAAGAACAGGTGCTGGGCGGCCTGTGTTTTATAGAAAGTGCTTTAGACAACAAAGGAGAAATTCATCATACGAGCGCATCGCATCGTTTTGTATTTGGAGAATGGAACGGCGAGCGTACGGAGCGGATAAGAGCGCTTGAAGAGGCATTTTCAGGTGTGAAGGCTGAAGTCATCATTAGCGGGCATATCGAGAAGGACATTTGGAAAAAGTATCTCTTTATTGCAGCGCAAGCGGGGATCACAACGTTATTTCAACGACCGCTTGGCCCAATCCTCGCCACAGAAGCCGGACGTCACACGGCCCAAACTCTTATTGGGGAAATTTGCACTGTTTTACGAAAAGAAGGTGTTCCGGCTGATCCGGCTCTTGAGGAAGAGAGCTTTCGTACGATGACCAGCATGTCTTACCATATGAAGTCCTCCATGCTTCGGGATATGGAAAACGGCCAAACGACAGAAGGCGACCACCTGCATGGATTTTTGATTGAAAAAGCAAAACGTTTATCTCTCGCTGCACCAGTATTAGAAACCGTTTATGCGAATCTGCAAATGTATGAAGCAGAAAAATAAAAAAAGGAGGCGGAAAAGCCTCCTTTTATTTACTTAAAAAGCCCAATTTCCGTTTCTGAAGATAGGCTCTCTTTTCCCGTCTGCCGTAATTCCGTCAATATTCATATCCTTAGAACCGATCATAAAGTCCACGTGTGTAATGCTTTCATTTAGGCCTTCTTTGACAAGCTCTTCACGAGACATCTGCTTTCCGCCTTCAATATTAAAGGCATAGGCGCTTCCGATCGCCAAATGATTTGACGCGTTTTCATCAAACAGCGTGTTATAGAAAAGAATGTTTGATTGTGATATAGGCGAATCGTAAGGAACAAGTGCCACTTCACCTAAATAGTGAGAACCTTCATCTGTTTCCACCAGTTCTTTTAAAATATCCTCACCTTTTTCAGCTTTAATGTCGACTATACGGCCATTTTCAAACGTCAGGGTGAAATTTTCAATAATATTTCCGCCGTAGCTTAATGGTTTTGTGCTTGATACCACTCCGTCAACCCCGTCTTTTTGCGGCAGCGTGAACACTTCTTCTGTCGGCATATTGGCCATAAACTCATGGCCACTTTCATTCACGCTTCCCGCACCTGCCCAAACATGCTTCCTAGGCAGCTTAATTGTTAGATCAGTTCCTTCTGCTTGATAATGTAAGGCAGCGTAATGTCTCTCGTTCAAATGGTCAACTTTTTCATGAAGATTTTGGTCATGATTGATCCACGCCTGAACCGGGTTGTCTTCATTTACGCGCGTCGCTTTAAAAATTTCTTCCCACAGAAGGTGGATCGCTTCCTCCTCTGATTTGCCAGGAAACACCTTGTGAGCCCAGCCTGCTGATGCCGCACCTACGACAGTCCAGCTGACTTTGTCTGATTGAATATATTGTCTGTATGTATGTAATGCTTTGCCTGCTGCTTTTTGGAATGCCGCAATCCGTTTGGAATCTATACCTTTTAGCAAGTCTGGGTTCGACGACACAACAGAAATGAAAGCAGCTCCATTTTTGGCAAGCTCTTCTCTGCCTTTTGCTTCCCATTCAGGATATTCTTCAAATGCTTCAAACGGCGCAAGTTCGTATTTTAATTTGGCGACTTCGTCATCCTGCCAATTCACGGTGACGTTTTTTGCGCCCTTTTCATATGCGTGTTTTACAATTAAACGGACAAAATCCCGAACGTCTGTTGAAGCATTTACGACTACATACTGGCCTTTTTGGACATTAACGCCGACTTCTACCGCCAGCTGTGCATATGTATTTAATTTCTGTGAAAATGAATCCATGAATCATTCCTCCAAGCTTTTTTCTCATCATATCAAATATGATCCTATAAAGGAAAGAAGGAGCCCAAAGTGAAAAACCCAAAACGACACGTCTTGGGTTTTTTCAATATTATGGATGATTCAGTTTTACAGTGCCGCCTGCAGGCGAATGGGGCATATTTGCCAAAGAAATGCTCATGCCTCCAAGAATAATTCCGCTTAAAATGGCTGCGATCGCTACTCTTCTTCCTAAATCTCTTAGCATCTGTTTCCTCCTTAACGTTTCTCCATTTCCCACAATATGAAGGAAGTGAGGAAAAAAGAAGCAAGAAATTTGCCGCGTGTGAGAATTTTGCGGGTAAAGACTATTTAATTGCCTTTTGCAGCTTATCAATCACTTCTAAAGAACGGCCTGTGCCGATTGCTACAGATTCAAGCGGGTTTTGCGCCACGTGTACAGGCACGACAATCTCTTCTGTGAGCCATTCTTTAATTCCATTAAGGAGCGCGCCGCCGCCTGTTAAAATAACGCCGCGATCAACAATATCTCCGCTCAATTCAGGCGGACAGTCCTCAAGTGTCGCTCTGATGGCTTCAAGAATATGCAGGAGGGATTCACGCATTGCATCTTGAATTTCGTTGGATTGAAGCATAATGGTTTTTGGAAGACCTGTCACGAGGTCACGTCCCCGAATTTCCATTGCCTCTGGTATATGTTCAATCAGAGCATGGCCAATTTCCATTTTTACCTGCTCAGCTGTGCGTTCGCCGATCAGCAAATTGTATTTTTTACGGACGAAAGAAACGATATCCTCATCAAGCTGGTCTCCGCCGATCCTGATAGAATGGCAGGAAACAACGCCACCGAAGGAAATAATAGCGACCTCTGTCGTCCCTCCGCCGATATCTACTACCACATTGGCAACCGGCTCATCAACCGGTAAATCCGCTCCGATGGCGGCTGCAACTGGCTCTTCGATTAAATGAACGTTTTTCGCGCCGCAATTTTTCACCGCATCACTGATGGCGCGGCGTTCTACTGCTGTTGAGCCTGATGGTGTGCAAACGACTACGTTCGGTTTTCTGAACGACATGCCGATGCTTTTTGCGGCTTTTTTCATAATGTGCTTTAGCAGGTCAGTTGTCATATCATAGTCTGCGATCACGCCATCTTTCATCGGTCTGACAGCGACAATTTTTCCCGGTGTTTTACCGATCATGTTTTTCGCGTCAGCTCCGATTGCAAGCACTGCTTTTGTCGTCGTATCCACTGCGACAACAGATGGTTCATTTAGGATAATCCCTTTATTTTTGCTGTAAACAAGTATATTAGCTGTTCCTAAGTCAATCCCGATTTCAGTTGATTGAAACATGTTTTCACCCAATCTCTATCCTAATTTAATATGATTCTACATTTAAAGTTTCTCAGAAATACTGCGATTTTTGGGGGTGTGCGTCGGTAAAGAAATGTTTTTGTAAAAAATCAAGGAACTGTGTAACAGAAGTAATACATTTTTCGGTTTTATGGAAAAAATATCTTGTAATTCTTATAGAAAGCGGGAAACTTTTTCAAAGTTTCATTCGTCTACGATATATTGAGGTACATCCTTAAAACATTACATGAGAAAAGAAACATTTAAAGGAAGAAGGGTTTTTATGAAATCAATAGGTGTTGTGAGAAAAGTAGATGAATTAGGCCGCATTGTCATGCCGATTGAGTTGAGACGGGCATTGGATATTGCCATAAAAGACAGCATTGAGTTTTTTGTTGACGGAGATAAAATTATCTTGAAAAAGTACAAACCTCATGGCGTTTGTTTAATGACTGGAGAAATCACTTCAGAAAATAAAGAATACGGCAACGGTAAAATTACGCTAAGCCCTGAGGGTGCACAGCTGCTTCTCGAAGAAATTCAAGCCGCTTTAAAAGAATAAAATTATGCTAAAAAAGGCGGAGTGATATCATCTCCGCCTTTTTTGCGTGCCAATTTTTGATTACCGCCGCCTAAGATAAGACATCAAGATATTTGGTAATGAATGATTTGGGATACTTTACATATTTTACTCAATTATTTGTCGAAGAATGGTACAATAAGTAGAGAAACACAAGCGGCAGGTGGTCATATGAGAAAATATCAAGCTCGTATCATTTCCATCATTTTGGCAATGATTTTTATAATGTTTTGGGATTATTTATTTTATTTTATAGGCAAAAACCCGATTAATTGGCCTGTTGATATTGTGTATACTGCAGTCACGCTGGTAAGTGTCTGGATGTTGGCTTATTATATTGATGAGAAACAGCAGCTGGTTAAGAAAATGAAGGATAACGAATGGAAGTATAAACAGCTTTCTGAAGAAAAAAACCGCATCATGGATAATTTGCAGGAAATCGTATTTCAAACGAATGCAAAAGGTGAAATTACATATTTAAACCAAGCGTGGGCATCTATAACCGGGTTTTCAATCAGTGAATGTATGGGAACAATGTATAACGATTACTTCATAAAAGAAAAGCACGTAGCCGACCACATTAACACCCAAATCCAAAACAAAGCGTCTTCTGGCATGTTTACGGCAAAATACGTGACAAAAAACGGCACGATTTTTTGGGGAGAAGTTCATTATAAACTTTACTATGACCGGGATGACCAATTTACAGGCAGCCTGGGTACAATGTCAGATATCACTGAGCGGAAAGAGGCTGAAGATGAGCTCATTGAGATTAATGAACGGCTGGCGAGGGAATCCCAGAAACTATCAATCACAAGTGAACTTGCCGCAGGTATTGCTCATGAGGTCAGAAACCCTTTAACATCTGTCAGCGGTTTCCTCCAGATTATGAAAACACAATATCCGGACAGAAAAGACTATTTTGACATCATCTTTTCAGAGATTAAAAGAATCGATTTAGTGCTCAGCGAGCTGCTGCTGCTTGCAAAACCGCAGGCAATCACATTTAAAACACACCAGCTTAATGAGATCTTGAAACAAGTCACGACATTGCTTGATACCAATGCAATTCTGTCCAATATCGTCATAGAGAAAAATTTCAAAGAGACAGATGGCTGTATGATTAATGGAGACGAAAATCAGCTGAAGCAGGTCTTTATCAACATCATTAAAAACGGAATTGAGGCAATGCCAAAGGGCGGTGTCGTAACCATTTCAACTGCTAAAACCGCCTCTCATGCAGTGATAAGCGTAAAGGATGAAGGAAACGGCATGCCGCAGGAAAAGCTGAAGCAGATTGGCAAACCTTTTTATTCAACAAAAGAAAAGGGCACTGGACTGGGACTTCCCATTTGTTTGAGAATCCTGAAGGAACATGACGGGGAATTGAAAATCGAAAGTGAAGCTGGAAAAGGCAGCGTCTTTCAAGTGGTTTTGCCTTTAAAATCAGACAGCTGAGAGGAGAAAAATAAAGTGAACTCGCTTCTGTTTGTATACGGGACATTAAGAAAGCATGAAAAAAACCATCATTTGCTGGCACAATCGGCATGTATCAATGAGCAGGCGAGAACAAAGGGAAGTTTGTTTGCTGCAAAAGAGGGGCCCACAGTTGTTTTCAATGATGAAGATGAAGGCTATATATATGGCGAAGTATATGAAGCAGATGAATTGTGTATACATAAGCTCGATCAATTTTTTCAAGGATATCATAAACAAACGGTGTTTGTAGAAACGGATGTCGGGATTAAAATTGCGCTTATTTATTTTATGAACAAAGACGGGTGTGCCGGTTTTACGAAAATAAGCAGCGGCGACTGGAAAGAACATCAGATGATCAGCAAATCGAAAAATCCCATTTATTATTTTGCCTATGGATCATGCATGGATAATGCCCGCTTTCAAAAAGCGGGAGTCGATCACTATTTTCAAGATCCAGTAGGAAGAGCTGTTTTAAAAGGATACACAACCCGCTTCACGCTAAAAAGGGAAGACGGTTCAAGAGCGGACATGTTGGAAGACGGAGGAACAACAGAAGGCGTTTTATACCGTATCCCTTATTCTGCTCTCTCCTATCTATATAAAAGGGAGGGCGTCGAATCTCTTACGTATCGGCCGGCATTTGTAGACGTTGAAGCTGGCGGAAGGCACTACAAAGACTGTTTAACCTTTCTCGTCCTCCAAAAAGAAGCGGAAATTGCCCCGCCTCAGCACTATCAGATTGAAATCGAACGCGGAGCGGAGCTGTATTTGTCGCCTGAGTTTACTGAAAAGCTCAAGCGGCATATGAATTCGCTGCCAAAAGGATAACACTGTAACAAAAGAATATGATAAAATTTGATCAATATCATGTCATATAAAGGAGCACCACGATGAAAAAAGAATTTGCGGTAATTGGGCTGGGCCGTTTTGGTGGCAGTATTTGCAAAGCATTAAGCGAAGAAGGCGTCGAGGTTATGGCAATGGATATCGATGAAGATAAAGTCAACGAGTATGCCAAGATTGCATCTCACGCAGTTATCGGTGATTCGACAGACGAATCTGTCCTGAAAAATTTAGGCCTGCGAAATTTTGACCACGTTATTGTAGCAATCGGGGAAAATATTCAAGCGAGTATTTTAACGACACTCATTCTGAAAGAACTTGGCGTCCATACGATTACAGTTAAAGCGCAGAACGATTATCACGAAAAAGTGCTGTCTAAAATTGGTGCGGATCACATCGTCCACCCGGAACGCGATATGGCAAAACGAATTGCGCATAATATCGTGTCCAACAATGTACTTGACTATTTGGAGCTGTCTGAAGAGCATAGTCTTGTTGAAATCGTAGCTAACAGCCGCCTGGCTGGAAATACGCTTCTCGATTTAGATATTCGCGCAAAATACGGTATTAACATCGTAGCCATAAAAAGGGGCAAGGAAGTCATCGTATCACCGCTTGCAACCGAAGTCATCCACCAAGAAGATATACTCATTGTTATTGGATCAGTTACAGACATCTCCCGTTTCGAAAAAAGAGTTCTTCATACAAAATAGCAGCCAAATAAGCCGTCCTCAAAGGGCGGTTTTTCATATTATCAGAATATAACAACTTTAATGAACTGAGCGTCAATTTCTTAAAATTTCATTGACTAAGCACAGGCGTTCCGATAGCATATTGTACCATATAATAAAAAAAGGAGGGGCCTATTTGAATAAAGAAGCGCTAGTCAATAGGCTGAATGCTTCAGCCAAAAGACAAAAAGCTGATATCGTCATTAAAAACGGAAAAATCATGGACGTATATAATCAAGAATGGATATATGAAGATATTGCGATTACAGATGGAGTTATTGTAGGCCTCGGTGAGTATGAAGGCGAAAATATCATTGATGCAGAGGGACAAATGATTGTTCCGGGTTTTATTGATGGACATGTACATATTGAGTCGTCAATGGTTACACCGATTGAGTTCGCTAAAGCAGTGTTGCCTCATGGCGTGACGACGGTTGTTACAGATCCGCATGAGATCGCGAATGTGTCTGGTGAAAAAGGGATTGAGTTTATGCTTGAACAAGCTCGGCATACACCGCTGAATATCCATTTTATGCTTCCTTCCAGTGTGCCTGCCGCAAGTTTTGAGCGATCAGGCGCAATTCTCAAAGCTGCCGATCTCAAGCCTTTTTATGAAGAAGAAGAAGTATTAGGGCTGGCTGAAGTTATGGATTATGTGTCGGTTCAGCAGGCTGAAAAAGACATGGTTCAGAAACTGCTTGATGCCCGTGTGGCAGGAAAAAGGATAGACGGTCATTTAGCTGGTTTATCAACAGACCTCATTAACATTTACAGAACCGCATTTGTCTTAAACGACCATGAAGTAACATCGAAGGAAGAAGCCCTTGATCGTATCAGAAGGGGCATGTATGTCATGATGCGTGAAGGATCAGTCGCCAAAAACACGCTCAATGTGCTGCCGGCGGTGAATGAAAAGAACGCACGCCGGTTCTTTTTCTGTACGGATGATAAGCATGTGGATGATTTATTGTCAGAGGGAAGTGTAAACCATCAGGTGAAAATGGCGATTCAAGCCGGACTTAATCCGTTTTTAGCCTATCAGCTAGGAAGCCTCAATGCAGCCGAATGCTACGGATTAGATACAAAGGGAGCGATTGCCCCGGGTTTTGACGCTGATTTGCTTTTTGTATCTGATCTGGAAAATGTCACTGTCACAATGACGATGGTAAAAGGGCAGACTGTTGCTGAAGACAGCAAAGCGGTCTATCAGGATCATGCTTCAACTGCAGCACCAGATCAGGCACTGCTTGATTCTGTTAAGCTTGCTGCTCCTCTTAACAAACAGGATTTTCATATGCCAATCGATTCAGAGCAGCAGATCAATGTCATTCAAATCATACCAAATCAGCTTGAAACACGATTAGTACAAGTTCCGGCTCCTGTTGCCCGCGAATTTGAGCCTGACACTGAGCTTGATTTGTTAAAGATTGCAGTTGTCGAGCGGCATAAAGGATTAAAAGAAACCGGACTTGGTGTTGTGAAAGGTTTTGGATTCAAGAGCGGAGCGATTGCCACAACCATTTCACACGACTCCCATAATATTATTGCCGTCGGAACGAATGATGAGGATATCGCGGCGGCAGTTAATAAGCTGCAGGAAATTGGCGGAGGATTAACAATTATAAAAAATGGGGAAGAGCTCCATTCAGTACCGCTGCCGATTGCAGGGTTATTATCCGACCAATCTGCAGAGCAAGTGAATCAAAGCTTGCTGACGCTTCATGATAAATTGTCGTTAATCGGTTTCACAGGCGGATTTAATCCATTTTTGACATTGTCGTTTTTAGCGTTGCCTGTCATTCCTGATATTAAAATGACGACTACGGGATTATTCGATGTAAAATCATTTCAACACATATCACTGCAATAAAAAGAGGCACTCCCTTAGGGAGTGCCTCTTTTTTTAAACCTCCATAATGATCGGCAGGATCATTGGACGGCGCTTTGTTTTTTCGTACAAGAAAGGTGCAAGCGTGTCTGTAATTTCGTTTTTGATTTCAGACCATTGAGTCGTTTTTCGTTCCATTACTTTTTGTAAGTGATTTGAAATGAGCTCTTGAGCGTCGTTGATCAAGTCACCAGATTCTCTCATGTACACAAATCCTCTGGAAATCAAATCAGGACCCGCTGAAATCTTGAAGTCGTCCATGTCAATGCTGACAACAACGATGACAAGTCCTTCTTCAGAGAGAATTCTGCGATCACGAAGTACGATATTGCCAATATCACCGATACCGCTTCCGTCAATGTACACTGAACCGGACGGGATTTTTCCTGCAACTGAAGCCTCATCGCCTTTAAGTGCTAATACTTCACCATTATCCATGATAAAGCAGTTTTCCTCTGGGATGCCACAATCTGTTGCAAGTTTGACATGCATCTTTTGCATTCTGTACTCACCGTGAATCGGCATGAAGAATTTAGGCTTGATTAAACGAAGCATCAGCTTCTGTTCTTCCTGTCCGCCGTGACCGGATGTATGGATATCGTTAAGAGGGCCGTGAATAACCTCAGCACCCGCACGATACAGCTGGTTGATTGTTCGACTCACGCTGATTGTGTTGCCTGGGATAGGGGATGAAGAAAATACGACTGTATCCCCAGGATTGATTGAAATTTGGCGGTGTGTGCCGTTTGCAATTCTTGATAACGCCGCCATTGGTTCCCCTTGGCTTCCTGTACATAAAATTGTTACTTTATTAGCAGGCATACGATTGATTTCGTTATGCTCAATAAACGTATTTTTAGGACAGTTAATATAACCGAGTGTCTGTCCAATTTCGATAGCCGATTCCATACTGCGTCCAAATACGGCAACTTTTCTTCCATTTTGTACAGCAGCTTCAATTACCTGCTGCAAGCGGTGAATATTCGACGCAAATGTGGCGAAGATAATTCGGCCGTCCACCTTGCGGAAAATGTCATGAATGCTTTCTCCTACACGGCGCTCAGACATGGTAAACTCCGGATTTTCACTGTTTGTGCTGTCTGAAAGAAGGCACAAAACGCCTTCTTTACCGATTTCGGCCATTTTCGTTAAGTTTGCCGGCTCGCCGACTGGAGTAAAGTCGAATTTGAAATCCCCAGTATGTACGATGTTTCCGGGCGGCGTTTTTACAACAATGCCGTAGGAATCCGGAATACTGTGTGTTGTTCTGAAGAATGACACAGCCGTTTTGCGGAACTTTACAATATCATCCTCGCCGATAATGTTCAGTTTCGTCTGTCTCAATAATCCATGCTCTTCAAGTTTATTCCGAAGTAAGCCGATCGCGAGTTTTCCGCCGTATACAGGAATATTCACTTGTCTGAGCAGGTATGGAATACCGCCGATGTGGTCTTCGTGCCCGTGGGTGATAAAAAGCCCTTTAATTTTATCTTCGTTTTTGACTAAATACGTATAATCAGGGATGACGTAGTCAATTCCGAGCAGTTCGTCCTCGGGAAACTTGATCCCCGCATCAATCAGTACAATTTCATCCTGGAATTGCACCGCGTACGTATTTTTACCGATTTCGCCCAAACCTCCGAGGGCGAAAACAGCAGTCTGATCATTTTTTACAAATTTCATACCGCTCATAACTCCAATACTTTAAAATTTTCGCTCTGTTGTTCATATTCTAAGAATGCACCATCAACAGGTGTAATAAACTCAATATTAAATTTCTTTTCTTTCAGCTTTGTTCTGACGTCACGCTCAGATACGCCTTCAATATAAAGTGAATCTGTCTTTTCCCGAACAGGTACTTCGTCAGCCTTCTCTTGATAAAATACCTTATAAATCATTCCAAATCTCTCCTTAAATGCCGTATGTTAGACTCGCTCATTCTATTATATTCGAAAACGGAATATAAGGAAAGCCTTGAGCAAAATAAGGATCTCTCAAAAAGTGAAAGATCCCTTGTCAGGCAATTGCTTTCTTACGGAGCATTCCGTTCCATTGTCTTCTGAGTTTCTTTCTTAATTTACGCAGCATTAGCCAGTCCCTCCTTTAATGAAAAATTTGTCCCAGAGTTCTTTTATACAAATAGTATACGGAGATTGAGGAAGACTTTTCGTGGTTATTAATGGAATTTAATATGATTTTTGAACGAAATTGTTTGCTGAATGACAATCTTTTTGTATGATGAGGGTGGGAATTGCAGACCAAGACGATAAAGGGGAAGTTGCGATGGATTCTAAATTAATCTTTTTTGATATTGACGGCACAATATATGATCATGATAAGAATATACCGGAAAGTACGAGAAAAACCGTGGCGGAGCTTCAGCGCCAAGGGCATCATGTGTTTATTGCCAGCGGCCGGTCTCCATTTTTGGTTAAGCCGATTTTGGAGGAGCTGGGCATCCACTCATTTATTTCCTACAATGGACAGTTTGTTGTCTTTGAAAATCAAGTGATTTATAAAAATCCGCTGCCTGAAAATGCAATCAGGCGATTATTAAAGCAGGCGGATGAAGGCAAGCATCCTGTTGTGTTTATGGCTGAGGACACGATGAAAGCGACTGTTGCGGATCACCCCCATGTTCTCGAGGGAATCGGCAGCCTTAAAACAGATTATCCAGAGACCGATGACCTTTTTTATGAAGGAAAAGAAATTTTTCAGCTTCTTTTATTTTGTCAGGATGAAGAAGAAAAAGCTTATGCCGCTTTTCCTGAGTTTGATCTAGTTCGCTGGCATGAGCTATCGACTGATGTTCTGCCGCACGGAGGTTCGAAGGCAGAAGGAATCAAAAAAGTGATTGAGCGTCTTCCGTTTGATATCGGCGATACATATGCTTTCGGCGACGGATTAAATGATTTGCAAATGATTGAATACGTTGGGACAGGCGTTGCTATGGGAAATGCTGTTCCCGAACTGAAAGAAATCGCGGACTTTGTAACAAAACCGGTGGACGAGGATGGAATTGCATACGCTGTCAAAGAATTGGGCCTTTTAAAATAAAGAAACGGCTGGCATTGTGCCAGCCGTTTTCTCTTTTAGCGCTCAATTGCGATTGCATTTTCAGGTTCTTTGAAAGGATTTTCCTTATCAATATGATCATAGAACATAACGCCGTTCAAATGATCGATCTCATGCTGAAACACAATAGCCGGAAATCCTTTTAAACGAATATCAATATTTTCGCCTTCTAGTGTTGTTCCTTTTACTCTGATGCGAGCATAGCGGGGAACATAACCGGGAATCGCTTCATCCACAGAGAGGCAGCCCTCGCCGCTTGTTAAGTAGCTTTTTTCAACTGAATGGCTGACGATCTTAGGATTAAACAGAGCATAGCTGTATAATTTACCGGAAGCATCTTCCGCATGAACGGCGATCATTCGTTTTTTGATATTAATTTGAGGAGCTGCGAGTCCTACGCCAGGGCGCAGCTTGTATTTTTCGGCTAATTCTGGATTTTGGCTGTTTTTAACAAATTCGATCATGTCGGCCAGCTGCTGTTTTTCTGCATCAGTTGGAGGCAGCTCAACAGGTTCGGCAGTCTCTCTGAGGGCTGGATGGCCGTCACGTACGATGTTTTCCATAGTAATCAAGAAACTTCACTCCTAAAGCTTAATATGTAAATTATATCGGATTTCTTCACAAAGGTGCAACGAAACGAATGACCAGCCGTATATGGCTGGTCAATTTCATGCTGTGTGGTTAGCAACAGCCTCCACCTAAATAAGCAGCTCCGACAATGATTAACAGAATGAATAAAACAACGATTAGCGCAAAGGTGCGGCCGTAGCCATATCCGCAGCCACCATATCCGTAACCACCATAACTGCAGCAGCCTCCGCCGTAACCATATCCATACATATTACATAACCTCCTCTTTTAATTACGCCAGAGCCTTTATAAGTAGGCATAGCGTCTAATATAACCTATGTAAAAACAAAAAAGTTGTATGGTCATCTGTCCTGATTTTTCACTTTTTTGATTTAATTTCAGTATTGCATTTATACAGCACGGCTATTGCCAAATGTCCCCATGGATTCTATAGTAGAAATTGTCAAGATTGGGGGATTTAACGTGAAAGACGCTATAAAACGGCGGCCTGGAATCAAGATCGGAGCTTTTTGTGCCATGGCACTGATATTAACAGGATGCATGGGACAGGACCCGGTTGATTCACTTCATCATTCATTAGAAAAAGCCGCGGAATCGGAAAAGCCGTTTCAAGAAGAACAAAACACACTCAAAGAATTAGAGGCCAAAGAAAATCAGCTTTACGATAGTGTTATGAAGCTCAATATGGATGATTATAAAAAAATTGTTGCTTTATCTAATAAGGCGCTTGAAAATGTCAGCAAGCGCGAAGAACACCTAAAGCTTGAAAATGACAGCATGAAAAAATCGGAAACAGAATTTGAGGAAGCAAAAACGTCAGCGGAACATATTAAGGAAAAAGACATAAAAGAAAAGGCCGATGCCGCAGCAAACCATATGGAGAAAAGATATACATCATATGGCACTATGTATAAAGAGTATAAAAAAGCGCTTGAGCTTAATAAAAAACTGTATATGCAGCTGAAAGACAAAGATTTGACAAGAGATGATCTGGATCAGCAGATCGATAAAGTCAATGCTTCTTATGAAAAGATCCTTAAATATAGCGGAGAATTTAATGAACAAACCGAAAAATATAATAAAGCCCGGGAAGATTTATATGATGCTGCAGGCTATCGTGTGAAAAAGAGCTGACTCGATCAGCTCTTTTTTTGAATGAAATGCGATTCGGATTTCGTTCAAAATTTTCATTTCTATTGTAGTACAGCATAGTAAGGTATACTAGTACAGTTTTGGGTGCGGTTGGCATCTGTTTTTTTGATGAAAATGTAAAGCGAATACATTTATTGAAAATCAGCGATGAAAACGATTGACGGTTCTTCTTTATTTGGTGTAAACTAATCCATGTTAAGCGGTGTTGTATTAGTTTTTTACAACTTCGAAATAATACAGTTCAAAGCAGAGTGTAACTATCCTACATAAAAGGTTTTGGCAAACTGGGGATCGGCTAAAATATAATACGACTTACTGCTGATACTTTAGGGTACCCTAAGTTTGTATGTATAAAAGGAATGCACGTCTAATGACTGTTTAAAAGAAAGGAAGAGGTGACTTAGTATGGCTGCAAAAACGAAAAAAGCTATCGTTGACAGTAAGAAGCAATTTGATGCCATTAAAAAGCAGTTCGAAACGTTCCAAATTTTAAATGAAAAGGGAGAAGTCGTGAATGAAGCGGCGATGCCTGATTTAACTGATGATCAATTAAAAGAGCTAATGCGCCGCATGGTATTTACGCGTGTGCTTGACCAACGCTCTATCTCATTAAACCGTCAAGGACGTCTCGGATTTTACGCTCCTACTGCGGGTCAAGAAGCTTCTCAGATTGCAACGCATTTCGCGCTTGAAAAAGAAGACTTTGTTCTTCCTGGATACCGTGATGTGCCTCAGTTAATTTGGCACGGCCTTCCATTATATCAAGCGTTTCTTTTCTCTCGCGGACATTTCAGAGGAAACCAAATGCCTGATGATGTGAATGCCCTTTCTCCACAAATCATTATCGGTGCTCAATACATTCAAACTGCCGGTGTTGCGCTAGGTCTTAAAAAACGCGGTAAGAAAGCTGTCGCAATCACTTACACTGGTGACGGCGGAGCTTCTCAAGGGGACTTCTACGAAGGAATTAACTTTGCCGGAGCTTATAAAGCACCTGCAATCTTCGTGGTGCAAAACAACCGTTACGCGATTTCAACTCCTGTTGAAAAACAATCTGCAGCTGAAACAATTGCACAAAAAGCTGTAGCTGCCGGTATTGTCGGCGTACAAGTAGACGGAATGGATCCGCTTGCTGTATACGCAGCAACTGCTGAAGCACGCGAGCGCGCAATCAACGGCGAAGGTCCAACACTAATTGAAACACTTACATTCCGTTATGGCCCGCACACAATGGCTGGTGACGATCCTACTAAATATCGTACAAAAGAAATCGAAAATGAGTGGGAACAAAAAGATCCGCTTGTACGTTTCCGTGCGTTCCTTGAAAACAAAGGCTTATGGTCTGAAGAAGAAGAAGCAAAAGTGATTGAGGATGCGAAAGAAGAAATTAAGCAAGCGATCAAAAAAGCTGATGCTGAACCGAAGCAAAAAGTAACTGATTTAATGAAAATCATGTACGAAAAAATGCCTCACAACCTTGAGGAGCAATTTGAAATTTATACACAGAAGGAGTCGAAGTAAGCCATGGCGCAAATGACAATGATTCAAGCAATCACGGATGCGTTACGCACAGAACTGAAAAATGACGAAAATGTCTTAGTTTTCGGAGAAGACGTTGGTGTAAACGGCGGCGTATTCCGTGCGACAGAAGGATTGCAAAAAGAATTCGGTGAAGACCGTGTGTTTGACACGCCACTTGCTGAATCTGGTATCGGCGGTCTTGCCCTTGGTTTAGGCTTAAACGGCTTCCGTCCGGTAATGGAAATCCAATTCTTCGGATTTGTTTATGAAGTAATGGATTCAGTTTCTGGCCAAATGGCTCGTATGCGCTACCGTTCTGGCGGACGCTGGACTTCACCTGTAACAATTCGTTCTCCATTCGGCGGCGGTGTTCATACTCCTGAACTTCACGCTGACAGCTTGGAAGGTCTTGTTGCACAACAGCCTGGTATCAAAGTTGTTATTCCATCAACTCCTTACGATGCCAAAGGACTTTTAATTTCTGCGATCAGAGACAATGATCCTGTTGTCTTCTTAGAGCATATGAAGCTTTACCGTTCTTTCCGTCAGGAAGTTCCTGAAGAAGAATACACAATTGAGCTTGGAAAAGCTGACGTGAAACGTGAAGGTACTGATCTTTCAATCATCACTTACGGCGCAATGGTTCATGAATCATTAAAAGCTGCTGATGAGCTTGAAAAAGACGGCATTTCTGCTGAAGTTGTCGACCTTCGTACAGTAAGCCCACTTGATATCGATACAATTATCGCCTCTGTAGAAAAAACAGGACGCGCGATTGTCGTTCAAGAGGCACAAAAACAAGCCGGTATTGCTGCAAACGTAGTAGCAGAAATTAATGACCGTGCGATCCTGAGCTTGGAAGCACCTGTAC
Source organism: Bacillus sp. PS237 (assembly GCF_037963345.1). NCBI lineage: Bacteria > Bacillati > Bacillota > Bacilli > Caryophanales > Bacillaceae > Bacillus > Bacillus sp. PS237. Next base: position 1,511,494 of record NZ_CP150156.1, read on the forward strand.
TTCGCGTTGCAGCGCCAGATACAGTATTTCCTTTCTCTCAAGCGGAGAGCGTATGGCTTCCAAACCATAAAGACGTTCTTGAAACAGCAAGAAAAGTGCTTGAATTTTAATCAAACTGCATAATCGAGAGGGAAGATGAACGTTTTCCCTCTATTATATATCTGTTTTCAATGCTTACGATGTAAACTTTAAAATTGCTTAATCAAACTAGGAGGTCGAGAACTGTGGCATTTGAATTTAAACTTCCAGATATCGGGGAAGGTATCCACGAAGGCGAAATCGTAAAATGGTTTGTCAAGCCTAACGACGAGGTAGACGAAGATGATGTACTGGCTGAAGTCCAAAATGATAAAGCAGTAGTAGAAATTCCTTCACCTGTTAAAGGAAAAGTATTAGAATTAAAAGTTGAAGAGGGAACGGTTGCAACTGTTGGACAAACGATTATTACGTTTGATGCACCTGGTTACGAAGATCTTCAATTTAAAGGCAGCGACGAGTCTGACGATGCGAAAACTGAAGCACAAGTTCAGTCAACTGCAGAAGCTGGACAAGACGTTGCGAAAGAAGAGCAAGCTCAAGAGCCTGCAAAAGCTACTGGCGCAGGACAGCAGGATCAAGCTGAAGTTGACCCGAACAAACGCGTGATCGCTATGCCTTCCGTACGTAAATATGCACGTGAAAAAGGTGTAGACATCCGTAAGGTTACTGGTTCAGGCAACAACGGACGTGTTGTAAAAGAAGATATCGACAGCTTTGTAAACGGAGGAGCGCAAGAAGCTGCACCGCAAGAAACAGCTGCACCACAAGAAACAGCTGCTAAACCGGCTGCTGCACCAGCTCCAGAGGGCGAATTCCCAGAAACACGCGAAAAAATGAGCGGTATCCGTAAAGCAATTGCAAAAGCGATGGTTAACTCTAAACACACTGCTCCTCACGTAACGTTAATGGACGAAGTGGACGTAACAAACCTTGTTGCACATCGTAAACAGTTCAAACAGGTTGCTGCTGATCAAGGAATCAAGCTGACTTACTTGCCTTACGTTGTAAAAGCTCTTACATCTGCACTGAAAAAATTCCCTGTTTTAAACACGTCAATTGACGATAAAACAGATGAAGTCATCCAAAAACATTACTTCAACATCGGTATCGCTGCTGACACTGAAAAAGGCTTGCTTGTACCGGTTGTGAAAAATGCAGATCGTAAATCTGTCTTTGAAATTTCTGATGAAATCAATGGCCTTGCAACAAAAGCTCGTGAAGGCAAGCTTGCTCCAGCTGAAATGAAAGGCGCATCTTGCACAATTACAAACATCGGTTCTGCCGGCGGACAATGGTTCACTCCGGTTATCAACCATCCAGAAGTTGCGATTCTTGGTATCGGACGCATTGCAGAAAAAGCGATTGTTCGTGATGGCGAAATCGTAGCAGCTCCAGTCTTAGCTCTTTCTCTCAGCTTCGACCACCGTATGATCGACGGAGCAACTGCGCAAAATGCATTAAATCACATCAAGCGTTTACTGAACGATCCACAATTAATTTTAATGGAGGCGTAATGTTATGGTAGTAGGAGATTTCCCTATTGAAACAGATACTCTTGTAATTGGTGCGGGACCTGGCGGCTATGTAGCTGCCATCCGCGCTGCACAGCTTGGACAAAAAGTAACAGTCGTTGAAAAAGCAACTCTTGGAGGCGTTTGTCTGAACGTTGGATGTATCCCTTCAAAAGCGCTGATCAATGCAGGTCACCGTTATGAGAATGCAAAACATTCTGATGACATGGGAATCACTGCTGAGAATGTAACAGTTGATTTCACAAAAGTTCAAGAATGGAAAGCTTCTGTTGTCAACAAGCTTACTGGCGGTGTAGCAGGTCTTCTTAAAGGCAACAAAGTAGATGTTGTAAAAGGTGAAGCTTACTTTGTAGACAGCAATTCAGTTCGTGTTATGGATGAGAACTCTGCTCAAACATACACGTTTAAAAACGCAATCATTGCTACTGGTTCTCGTCCTATCGAATTGCCAAACTTCAAATATAGTGAGCGTGTCCTGAATTCAACTGGCGCTTTGGCTCTTAAAGAAATTCCTAAAAAGCTCGTTGTTATCGGCGGCGGATACATCGGAACTGAACTTGGAACTGCGTATGCTAACTTCGGTACTGAACTTGTTATTCTTGAAGGCGGAGATGAAATTCTTCCTGGCTTCGAAAAACAAATGAGTTCTCTCGTTACACGCAGACTGAAGAAAAAAGGCAACGTTGAAATCCATACAAACGCGATGGCTAAAGGCGTTGAAGAAAGACCAGACGGCGTAACAGTTACTTTCGAAGTAAAAGGCGAAGAAAAAACTGTTGATGCTGATTACGTATTGATTACAGTAGGACGCCGTCCAAACACTGATGAGCTTGGTCTTGAGCAAGTCGGTATCGAAATGACGGACCGCGGTATCGTGAAAACTGACAAACAGTGCCGCACAAACGTACCTAACATTTATGCAATCGGTGATATCATCGAAGGACCGCCGCTTGCTCATAAAGCATCTTACGAAGGTAAAATCGCTGCAGAAGCTATCGCTGGAGAGCCTGCAGAAATCGATTACCTTGGTATTCCTGCGGTTGTTTTCTCTGAGCCTGAACTTGCATCAGTTGGTTACACTGAAGCACAGGCGAAAGAAGAAGGTCTTGACATTGTTGCTGCTAAATTCCCATTTGCAGCAAACGGCCGCGCGCTTTCTCTTAACGAAACAGACGGCTTCATGAAGCTGATCACTCGTAAAGAGGACGGTCTTGTGATCGGTGCGCAAATCGCCGGAGCAAGTGCTTCTGATATGATTTCTGAATTAAGCTTAGCGATTGAAGGCGGCATGACTGCTGAAGATATCGCAATGACAATTCACGCTCACCCAACATTGGGCGAAATCACAATGGAAGCTGCTGAAGTGGCAATCGGAAGTCCGATTCACATCGTAAAATAATTTTCATATCAAAAACAGCCCCGCTTTGAGCGAGGGCTGTTTTTTTATTTTGACAGCACATGCTGTAATGGTTTAATGATGTCTTCTTTCTTTTTCACACATCCCTCGATTTTCACCACGACATGGCGCTGATCAACAACCATAAGGGTAGGGACAGTTTCAATCTCATCTTCCCAGCCTTCTTTTTTATCATAGACCTTCATTTTATCTATTTGCTCGGGATAATCTTTTTCTAAATCAAGCAGTGCATCGTAATAAGGCGCTTCCTGGTCTATTTGGTTCTCATCAGAAAAAAACAGGATTTGTGTATGATGAATGTTGTCAATCCGGCTTTTTTTCATCGGATTGATGGTGGAAAGCGTACAGCCCGATAAAGCAAATACTATTATCAGCATGGGGAATACCGCGCGATATCGCATCTATCTTCTCCTCTGTATAAACAGTAGTTAACTAGCTTTAGTTTATCACGAGAGACGGCTTAATCTGCTTCTTGTTACCTAATTGTTATATAATTGAAACCGTTTTTAAAGTGAGATTACATATTATATCAATCGTTTAAAATAGCAACCTGGGGTATATTGAATTTTTTGCTGCATTCTTGGATGAAAGTTCAAGAAAACGTGCAATTACATTATGTGCTGTGGCATATATATCGAGTAAAGCTTCTGTATGAAGAAGATATTGTATGATGGAAAATGGAAAAACAAGGTGAATATGATGATATGAAATAAAATGTGTTATACAGTTTGTTGTTGACATTTTAAATGTGACATATTAATATAATAACAACAAAAGAAATTAAGCGTTTTCAAATTTCAAAGAAATGGGGAATAAGAGATGGGTACGATTGTTTGCCAAGATTGCAACGAAGCCATTCATTACTTTGAAGATGAGAAAGTGACAACATTATATGGAACTTGCTGCGGACAATGTCAATGTCCTGTTGATGAAGAGTAAAAAAAAGCATGCGGCTTAAAGCCGCATGCTTTTTATTTTTTATTGAATTGCTTTTTGTTCTTTGATGACCCGGATCATATGTAAAGTCGAGTCCTCAGGTCCTTGAACAGGGAGGCCTGCGTCAAGGTTTTTAAAAATGTAGCTGATGTTTTCTTCTGTAATAATTTCTCCTGGGATGAAGATTGGAATACCAGGCGGATATACCATGACAAATTCAGCAATAATCCGTCCGGATGCTTCTTTTAATGGGATGACTTCCGTATTTGCATAGAAAGCATCACGCGGAGTCATTGCCAATAAAGGTATTTCTGGAAGCAGAACCTCAGTTTGCTGATGTGTTACATCTTGTTCTGACATTTGCTGTGCGATCTCAGTTAAAGCCTCTACAAGCCGGTCTGCATCATTTTGGCTGTCACCAGGAGTGAAAATACACAAAATATTGTACAGATCAGAAAGCTCCACCTCAATATTAAAGGATTCACGAAGCCATTTTTCCACGTCATGTCCTGTCAGGCCAAGACTTTTCACAGAGATAATCAATTTTGTCGGATCATAGCTGTAAGCTGCTTTCGACCCAAGAATCTCAGAACCGACACAATAAATGCCTTCAATCTGATTGAGGCGATCTCTCGTCTGATTGGCAAGCTTGAGTGTTTCCTCAGCAAGCTGGCGGCCTTCTGTTGCAAGGCGTTTTCTGGCAACATCCAAAGAAGCGAGAAGCAAGTAAGAAGTTGACGTAGTTGTCAGCATGCTCAGGATGGATTGCACTCTGTCTTTAGATACAAGGCCTTCTCTCATGTTTAAAATAGAGCTTTGTGTCAGTGATCCGCCCAGCTTGTGTACACTTGTCGCTGCTATGTCCGCTCCTGCCTGCATAGCCGATAGCGGCAATTCGTCGTGAAAATGAATGTGAACGCCGTGTGCTTCATCCACAAGCACTGGCACATCAAACGAATGAGCGAGTTCTACGATGCTTTTTAAGTCGGCTGCAACACCGAAATATGTCGGGTTGATGACGAGAAGCCCTTTTGCATCCGGATGCTCGGTAAGCGCCCGTTTAGCAGATTCAAGTGTAATTCCGTGGGAGATGCCCAATTCATTGTCAATTTCAGGATGAATAAAAATTGGAACCGCTCCGGAAAATACAATAGCTGTCATAATTGATTTATGAACATTTCTTGGAATAATAATTTTATCACCAGGTCCGCAAACAGCCATTACCATTGTCATAATGGCGCCGCTTGTTCCTTGAACAGAAAAAAATGTATGATCCGCTCCAAATGCTTCAGCAGCCAGATCTTGTGCTTGTTTAATAATGCCTTTTGGCGCGTGCAGATCGTCTAATGGTTCAATATTAATCAAATCTATGCTTAACGCGTTTTCACCGATAAATTGTCTGAATTCTGGGTCCATTCCTGCCCCTTTTTTATGGCCGGGAATGTGGAATTGAACAGGCTGTCTGCTTGCATGCTTTTTCAGTCCTGTGTATAAGGGTGTTTCATGTTGCGACAATTGTTTTCCCACCTTTGTAATCATACCTATGCATAATAGTGTGTATTAAAATCAGTTTCTCAACCGTTTTTTAGACGTAAAACAAATGAATTATATTATGAACTTGAAAGAATGTAAAGAACAATTTATGATCAAATGAAGATGCTTTCTCTTAAGGGAAGTAAATCTACAAGGAGTGAAGAAAATGGAGTATCAATATCCGATGAATGAAGATTGGACAACCGAAGAAGCAGTGGATGTGATTGCATTTTTCCAGCAGGTTGAGCTTGCATATGAAAAAGGGGCGGATCGTGAAGAACTGCTTAAAGCTTACCGCCGTTTCAAGGAAATTGTACCGGGGAAGGCCGAAGAAAAAAAGCTATGCGGCGAGTTTGAGGAACAAAGTACATATTCTCCTTATCGCACGGTCAAACAGGCGAGAGAATCTGATCACGCGAAGATTAAGATGTAAGAAAAAGAGCCGGGGGATATCCCGGCTCTTTTTTATGCTTGTGTTACTTTTTGGGTGAGACGGTACAGAAAAGCAAGCTGTTTAAAGGCATCGTCGATACGCTGAAGGAATTCCTGGTTATTCATATTCAGCACTTCTTCTTTTTGGAGCTGGATGCCGCATAACAGCTCGGCTTTCTTTACAGTCTGCAAACGCTCAAACAGTGTCTTCAGCTGTTCCTTGTCCATTTCAGACTGTTTATGTACTCCCGGTTTTGTGTGATCTGCAGACCAAACGAAGCTGTCAGGGATATTTTTCGTAATGGTTTCTTGGTTCACTTCAAGCAATTTGCCGTATTCTTCTTTGATAGGGGATTCATAAATAATCGCGAACCATACAAAGACGTGGCTTTCCCATAAACCAATTTGGAAATGCGGCAGTTTTTTATAGCCTCTTTTGCTGTTTGCGAACGCCACCCAGCTGTCAGCCGGGGGATTGACGGATCTTCTTGCGTGCTTTGCCACATGCGGAAACATTTCATCTCCGGTTAAAGCTGATAAAGTTGGGGCAAAATGTTCGCCTAGAGCTGTAAGCTTCGGACGGACCGTCTCTTTTAATACTTCCATGCGCGCGTCTAAGCCTTCTATTGTAAATGTGTTAAAGTCTTCTTCAGTGAAACGCATTTGTGTCATGATTTTCCTCCTTCATGCTAAGTATACATATTTTATCACAGTTCATACGAGCTTCAAAAAGATTGAGCGCGTTTGAAGTAAGGAGAAATGTGGTAATAAACGAGTAGGTAAACACACAATTTTCAGAATCATGTTGCGCGTAAATAGAACAATCATACGATATAAGAAGTAATCATTGTTGAATGGCAAAATGGGATGCTTTTTTACAAACAAATGATCTCTGGAAGGGGCGAAAGACAATGAGGCAAGTTGTAAAAGAGGGATTTAAGGAAGAGAAAAACAATCGTGTTGCTGTCTGGAGACTAGAGGTTGATTATGAATTGGCAACCCTATATGAAGCAATGCAGAAAGAAAATGAAGAGCAGATTGAACAAAGCAAAAACAAACTTGAGCGACTTAGAAAAGAATGGATTCGTCTTAACGGGTAAAAAAGCGATAGTGAAAACGAACCGCATGAATGGTTCGTTTTTACGTGAGAAGGGATATTTTTCATTTTCCTTGCTTTTTCATTGCCGTTATCAGTATCCTATAAAATAAAAGGTCTACATAGAAGAGAGGTACGAACGAATGACAAATTGGACGGAAATCGATGAGATTGCAAAGAAATGGATAAGAGAAGCAGGCGCGAGAATTACACAATCCATGCATGAAAGCCTGACAATTGAAACGAAATCAAATCCGAATGATTTAGTCACCAATATTGACAAAGAAACCGAAAAGTTTTTCATTGATCGAATTCAAGAAACATTTCCGGGACATCGGATACTCGGTGAAGAGGGGCAAGGAGACAAAATCCACTCACTTGAGGGAGTCGTATGGATTATTGATCCGATTGATGGGACGATGAATTTTGTGCACCAGCAAAGAAATTTTGCGATTTCCATTGGGATTTTTGAAAACGGTGAAGGTAAAATCGGTTTAATTTATGATGTGGTGCACGATGAGTTGTATCACGCATTTAGCGGCAGAGGAGCTTATATGAATGAAACGAAGCTGGCTCCATTAAAAGAAACCGTCATTGAAGAAGCGATTCTTGCCATTAATGCAACATGGGTAACGGAAAACAGAAGAATTGATCAAAGTGTGTTAGCGCCACTTGTGAAAAGAGTCAGAGGCACACGCTCCTACGGTTCTGCCGCTTTAGAGCTGGCAAATGTCGCGGCAGGAAGAATAGATGCTTACATCACGATGCGGCTTGCGCCATGGGACTACGCAGCCGGCTGTGTGCTGTTAAATGAAGTAGGAGGCACCTATACGACCATTGAAGGAGAGCCGTTTACCTTTTTAGAAAACCACAGTGTGCTAGCCGGAAACCCATCTATACATAAAACGATATTTGAAGAGTATCTTCATGCTCGGAAGTAGGCCATTTGAGCAGGATGATCTCAGCTTGTTAGAAAAGCTCGCGGAGGCTCATCCTGTATGGAAAGAGGAGGAGTTTGGAGATAAAGATGCAGAAGACTATATCATTTCCTACTCCATGTACAACGGTTCATGGCTTGTATGGGAAAAAGACGGTATGCCTGTTGCCGTCAGCTACCATCTCGAGTGGTCTCCTTCAAACGGTAAGCCGTGGCTCGGAACGGTCCTGATTGACCCGGCTGAAGAAAAAAAGGGACATGCGAAGATGATCATTGAACAGATCAGCAAATTGCTTAGAGCGAAACATAAAGCGATGTTTGCGGGAGTTCCCATTGAGCGCAGGGAATGGATACTGTTTTTAAGCCAATGCGGCTTTGAACAGCTGAAAACGGAAAAAGATGAGAAAGGCAAATCATTTATGATCTTGGTGAAGCCTTTAGCAGAAGCTGCCGTATGATAATGGCAGCTTATTTGCTGCATGCGGGTTCAATAAAAAGCCTCTCAAACATTGAGAGGCTTCTGATGATTTGAAAATTATTTTTTTACCGCATGAATATAATGAATCGTTTCAAACGCTGACAAATTGTCTTTTCGATTACTAAAGAAAAGGTCATTGATGTCGTCTGGTGATAGATGTTCATAGATCAGTAAACCAGATGACTCTAACAGATGTTCAATCTCTTGATAAGTGAAACATGATTTCATCGGTTCCCCGCTTGCGGCAGCCATCTTCACCATATGTTCAACTCGATTCGACGTCCCTTTTGCTGTAAAAAGTGTTTCGTCCGCATAATCAAAAACAATAGAGCTTCCAGGCGGGACATGAGAAAATAAATTGCTGATCAAGCTTGCATTTTCTTCCCGTGTTACATAATAAGACACTCCGAGAAGGCTGAAGAATGTTTTTGTGTTTTTAAATCCTTCATCTAAGAGAGGATCATACGAAAACGTTTTGGTGAAATCCATAGGAACAAAATGAAGATGACCCGGAATTGTCAGATTTGCATCCTTCAGCTTATTTTTTTTCAATTGCTGTGTGGCCGGATGATCAACCTCGAAAACCTGTAAGCTGTTTTCTAATTCTGGATGCCGAAAGCAGAAAGTATCCAGTCCCGCTCCAAGAATGACATACTGTTTTGCCCCCAGGATTAATTCGTTGTGCAAGACTTTTTCACAATAAGAAGCACGTGCTAGGGGCGTTGGAGACAGCTGGATTTGTGCAACCCATTTTAATATTTTTTCAGGATCATTTTGAAGACGTTCGGCGATCTCTTTGTTGAAAAACGATATTTCTTGAATCATATTTTTACTGATGTCGATAAACTCTTTTTCGTTAATGAGATCTTTTGCGATAAAATCATCAAAAATAAGAGGTGTGTCATATCGGCTGTGATATGCACGGGCAAAAGCTGAAATTAGAGACGTTAAGCTGGACTCATTTTTCCTCATGAAATGATCCTCCACAAAAAATAAGATTCCCCTGGCCAGGAGAATCTTATTATACATACAAATATATTAATAGTAAATTTTAGCATAAATAAATTTTTTTGTCAATGTTTTTGCTCTTAACTGGACGCGCGATCCTTCACATAGCCACGTGACCTGTAGCAGAATTCGTCTATCAATTATGTGGACTGAATCATTAGCTTTTATAAAATGCGCACTTGCGGCTGCATCCCTCTTTATGCAAATCAGGAGCGGTTTTCTGTCTCATGGCAGCATCTTTTCGTCGTTTCAGCTGAGAGAGAAATCAAGATATGTAACAATAAAAGCCTGAGGGATCTCAGGCTTTTCCTAATATTACAATCCAACAGCATTCCAGGCTGCTTCAACTTTAGCGGCATCAGTTGAGCCGTAGAGGTCACGGGCAGACTGAATGAGAGCTGCCTTGGCATCTTTGAACGTGGAAGAAGGCGTGAGGTACGTTGTTAACGCACGGTAATAGATTTGCTGTGATTTAGATACACCAAGTTTTGTGATGGTGTTGTAAGCGGCTTTGTTTGGAATTCCGCTGTTTGTGTGTACACCGCCATAATCGCCTTCATCTGTGTTTGGAAGGTTTCGGTAATTGGCGTAATTGTCAGGCTGGTTGTATTTTGTAGGGTTGGACAGGCTGCGAAGAGCAGGCTGGCTGACCGTAATGTCTTCACCGATGTCCCAGTCTTCTGTATCGTTAAAATACCCGAATACGTCAGAGAAAGACTCGTTTAATGCACCTGGCTGATTTTCATAAATCAAGTTGGCTGTTTCTTGGGTGACGCCATGTGTCATTTCATGCGCTGTCACATCTAATGAGCCGGAAAGCGGAGAGAAGAATGAACCGTCGCCATCACCGTAAATCATCTGGTCTCCTGTCCATGCAGCGTTATTGTATTGAGTGCCGTAGTGAACGGAAGAAACGATTTTACTGCCTTTGTTATCATAGCTGTTTCGTTTAAAGTTTGAATAAAAATAATCGTACACTTTACCGAGGTTATAGTGTGCGTCAACGGCTGCCCGCTGTGATGAAGATGTAAATGTTTTCGTTGTGCTTGAGACAAGCGTGCCCGGAAGGCGGCTTTGTCTGTTTTGCAAATCATATGTGATGATTTGGGTGCCTGTTGGTTTTGAAAGATCTCTTAGAACATATTTTCCGCCTTCATAAGAGATGTTCAAAGGAACAGTTGCGCCCTTTAGCGTTGTTCCGCTTCCAGTGGCGGCGGCATGTTCTACTTTATTTTGCTGTTTTAAAATGCTGCCTGTTTCGGCGTCAACTAAGACTTCCCAGTTTGCAGGTTCAGGCTCGACATAGCGAATCGTCACGTCGTAAGCAAGACGATAGCTGCCGTCTTTTGTTTCTATCGCTTTTAATTCGGCTTTATTGCTGTTTTTGGCCGCTCCGTTAGAAACAGCGTCTGGTGATTTGCCGATAGCTTTGAAAGCGAGTGCCAGCGCTTTTTCAGAAGAGACTTTTTGGCTGTTATCTGTTTTTGCAGCAGATTGATTGTGTAATTCACCATTGACCGCATAGACATTATCGGATTTATCGACGTGAACGATCACTTGCGAATCTTTAATTGGCACTCCGTTAACGACAGGCGCATATCGAAAGTGCTTGTATCCAAGGGCATCAGTCGTGCTTTCAACAAGCTTCAGCCTTTTGGAAGGGTCACCTTTAAAAATGTTGCTGTTCTTTTTCAAAAACTGCTTGACAGCCTTGTCATTTGGTGCAGAGAGTTCTGATTGCGCAATCGCGTTTTTGGAGAGGAAATTTGTTTGATTCTCTTTAAGCTGATGACCTTCAGCAGCCTGAACACCTGGCAGGCTGATTGATAAACTCATAAACGAAGCAGCGACAGCAACAGACAATTTCTTACCTAAACCCACAATAAATCCCCCTTTTTGAAAATACTGAAAACTTTATATTGTTATATTAAACTAGCATTCTGGAATACTCAACAAAAACTAACATAACTAGACAAAATTGATAGTATTGTCCTGTGTTTGTTTTTGTTGAATAATATCAAGATGAGTCAAGTGTCATGTGGTGGTTCATTCAAGAGTTATGTTTTTTACATATCAAGGGGAAGATGAGATATTTTTGTTTCATCTTGAAACTTTTTGAAAAGTCCGCTGTCTAACCGAATGAGGCCTTAATAAGAAGTAAAGGATTGTTGTTCGTGTTGGAGTTATTCAGTCATTATGTATTGCATTTCGAACGTTATTTTATATTAAGCAGACAAAGCACCCTGCTGATTCAATGGTCAATTGTTGTTCTGGCGGGCTTATATCTTTTGGTGCATCATCCCAAAATAAACCGGCAGCGCACAATGTTCTTGGCGGGTGTTATATTGCGGATTGTGCTGCTGGCGGGAGTGTCTGTTGAACTTATTCACCAGGTGCAATCAACAAACTTCACCAGCGCTTACTTAAGAGAGGACGGAAAAGAACTGCTGCCGCTGCTGCATTTTTTGTTATACGGATATGTGCTGCTGACGGCTTTTCACTATATGCTGATGCCGCGTGATCATGGCGGAAAGGGTAAGTTTTATACGTTCGACCTTGCTGTTGTCAGTTTGCCGATCGTACAAATGATTTTTAGTTTCTTTTCGTATTGGAAGGAATACCCGGATGGGATGGAGCCGATTGCATTCGTGTTTCTGTTTTTCATCATCACTCTTCCCATTGCGTTGAATGTAGTGTTTTTCAAGCTGTATTGGAGAACGGATAAGATCTTACTAGGCTTATTTTATACGCTGATTATCGGACTGCTTGTCTTGCTGCTTGCGCCATATCCCAATCAAATCTCAAAAGATTATGGTGCAGTAATGCCATATACGATTTATTTGGCAATGGCGGGATTTTTGATGAGCTATCATCTGTTCCAAAAGTCAGGAAAGGTTTATGTGCGTGTGAATAAGTGGGTGACGATGGCTGTCATGGTGTTTTTTGTCCTGCTGTTAAATCCGATATATAACATAGGAACGGCTGCTTTCGCTGTATCAAAGCCAGCAAATGTCCATGATTCATTCAATTTTGTCGGGGAGCACATTTCATCAGAAAAAGCGGAACAGATACTAAAGTCATTTTTTCCTACGGATGAAACACTTTATTTGCACGATACAAACATGGATGTGCATTATTTCTACTCATTTGAAAGCAAAGGTTACAAAGCTGAGGTAGATGAAGTATCGCAGCTAATTCGTAATTATGAATACTTACAAAAAGCACATGGGAAAAAGCTAACGAATCAGGAGTACAAGCGAAAGTCCATCGCTTTCCTTGAGCGACACGGACGTGTGTTACATAAGGATCATATCGAAACAAAGGTATCTCAAGAAGACGGCCAGACAGTCGTACGTATTTACCTGAAAAATCAACTTCATAAAAAAGATCATGCTGATGATGGCGCGGTATTTTATTGGGAAAAGGAAACCTTAATGGGGTTTAGTGAAGATCCTTCGATTTATCAGCTTGACTCTCTTCTGCATGTTCATATAACGGAACAAGACATTCACGACAAAGTGGAACAAATGTTTACAGCGCTGAACATATCAAAACAGCCTTATCAGATCACTGATATTGAAAGCGACAGCCTGCTTGGAAGCATGGTGAGAGTTGAAACAAAAGTTGGAATTGTTTTGGAATTTGAGGGCGAATCAGGTTGTTTACATAGTCTTTCGCTTCCGATGAAAAAGAATATCTCAATGGCTAACAGCCGGCTGCAGCATCAGATATTATCGATCTTCGATGCTCGTGGATCAGAAAAGAAGAAAAAAAGCAGTCAGGGTGACATGGTGATGTATACTGATTCTTCTAAAACATATGAGTTTGTTGAAGCTCAAGGTCAGCTAAACGTTTATGTATACAGCGATACACCTGATCAGTCATTCCCCTATACGTATCGTAATGGAACATTGGCTTACGAAAAAGTAGCTTCTCTATATCAGGATGTCATTTACAAAAAGCGTATGCGTCCGATTATCGTTCAAAGAGGGGATGAACGGCATTATGCATGGCTGATCATTATTCAGCCGTTTGGTTCAAATCGCCATGATGCCTATGTAGTGGATGGAGAAACACAAGAGGTGAAAAGTCTTTATGAATCATAAAGAAAAAGAGTCTGTTTTTGTAGACTTATACGACCTGTATAAAGAAGGAGAGCTAGAGGATGAATCAATGGAATGGATGAAACAGCATGAATCCCTATTTCAAAAGAATGCGGAAGACTTAAAGAGTAAAACTTGTTTAAAGAGAAGTCCCGGTGCTGAAGAAGAAAGCCAAATCAGATATATGAAAGTATACCTGTCTTCCATGTATATCTGTTTCATTTTATTGGCCATTTGGATGACGGTGTGGTTTTATTTTTAATGAAGCATAGGGATTCCATTGAGGACTTGTATCGGCAGTATTATCAAGAAATTTTAAATTATTTATTCAGAAGGACTCATCATCTTGAAACAGCCAAGGACTTAGCGCAGGACACGTTTGTAAAAGCTCTTAACGGTCTGGCTTCGTTTAGGGGGCATTCTTCCATCAGAACATGGCTCTACACCATTGCGCATCATACCTTTATCAATTGGTACCGAAGGGATGTCAAATACCAATTTACTGAAATCAGCAAAAATGAAGGGTTAACGCAAACAACTTATGACCAGCCTGAACAGTATCTGTCACGGACGGTGAAAAGCGAAACACTGCGGCAGGAGCTCCTGAAGTTAAAAGATCAGCATCAATCCGTTTTGATTTTAAGAGAATTCCAAGAGCTTTCTTATGAAGAAATCGCTGAGATATTAGGATGGAGTCTTTCTAAGGTGAATACCACATTGCACCGGGCTAGATTAGAGCTAAAGAAAAACATGACGAAAAGTAGAGAGGAGGAGCGGATATGACCTGCTTTCTAGTAAGAGACCTGCTTCCTCTGTATCTTGAAGGTGATTGTAAAAGAGAAACGGAACACGTTATAGAAGAGCATTTAAAAATGTGCAGCAGCTGCAGAGACATGTATGACACGATGGCTGAGCCATTTGAATTGGAAAGCGAACAGGCCGTTGAGGAGGCTTATCTGCCGGAAGAAGAACTGCGTTTTAAACAGAGGTACTATGGATTACTGATCATGAAAGCTGCCTGCTGGTTTGGAGCGGCGGTTGCCATGATGCTGATCATCAAACTGCTGATATAAAAAAAGCGCTTGTCCGATTCCGGCAAGCGCTTTTTTACATTAAGCCTGGGGATGAATCATATCGTAAATAGCGGCAAGCTGTTCTTGTGACAGGGCACTGAAGAGTTTTTCATAAACGTCAGCTTGCAGTGGCGTTGCACCTGCTTGTAGCGCTGCGTCTTTATCATAGCTGTACACATCATCTTGTAGCACAATGGCTGCTTGAAGAATGTGAATCTTGAGAGAAACAGCGGAGAAAAATTGTTCAAGTGCAAGTGCTTCTTTTTCTGTGAAGCCAAGTTCAACTGCTTTTTCTGTATCAAATTTGTAATTTCCATCCTCGAGATACACACATTGTGAAACAATGCTGAAAAATTCTGATGTCGATTCCCAGAGTGTAGCAATTACCTGAGCCTCTTCTTTTGTCATTCCTAACTCGACAGCTTTTTCGCTGTCAAAATAATATACACCGTCTTGTTCGTATATACATTGATTTAATATATCAATGAATGTATTGAGATCTTCGTTAGTGCTCGCCTGATGCTGGAGTTGAACAGCAGTGTTATCAACCGGTGTTTTTGCGCTGGCTGCATCAGGACCGAACGTTAATAGAGCAGCTGAGGTCATTGCGGCAGTCGTTAACATAGCTTTTTTTACAAATGTTTTCTTCATGTTTCTTCTCTCCCTTTTATGAATTGTGCTACAAATTCCATTATAGGGAGTAGTTTCCGGTGGAGGAATAGGCGCTATGGTATTTTATGTGTATCGTTGCCGAACTACTTTTTGAAGGCTGCACGTGTGATCGTTAGAACGATTGTCTATGTATGAAGGCTGTTTTGCATCTTCCTGACTAAGAAACAGGGGAGATAAGGCTTAAAGAAATGAAAAACACCGCTTTCTTTGCGGTGTTTTTTGATTACAATGTCGCCGGCGGGGCAATGCTTTTAATCAAGCAAGCCTTGTTCGCGCATTTTCTTTTTTAATGTAAATCCGCCGCCCATGACAGCGCAAACAAGTACAATGCTGGCGATAATGCCTGCAGGGCTTTTTTCAGCGATAAAGACGCCGATCAGCATAATGCTGAAAACCGCTGCAAATGCAAATAATAGTAAAAGCCAATTCATTTTTTTCATAAATTCCATCCCCTTTTACGTCTTATATTAAGTTTACAGAAAAACGTGACGCTTTTAAAGAGGATGTGTGATATAATATGAAAGTTATCTAATTTTTTTAGGAGATGAAAAAGTGAAACTTCGAAATGATCTTCGCAACATCGCGATTATTGCCCACGTTGACCATGGGAAAACGACTCTAGTCGATCAGCTTTTACATCAGGCTGGTACGTTCCGTGCCAACGAACAGGTTGCTGAACGCGCAATGGACTCTAATGATCTTGAACGCGAACGCGGCATTACAATATTGGCGAAAAATACTGCGATTAACTATAAAGATACACGTATCAATATTTTGGACACCCCTGGACATGCAGACTTTGGGGGAGAAGTAGAACGGATTATGAAAATGGTTGACGGCGTAGTGCTTGTCGTTGACGCATATGAAGGCTGTATGCCTCAAACTCGTTTTGTTCTGAAAAAAGCTCTTGAGCAAAACCTGAACCCTGTTGTTGTTGTAAACAAAATTGACCGTGACTTTGCTCGTCCAGAGGAAGTTATCGATGAAGTTCTGGATCTGTTCATTGAGCTTGATGCCAATGAAGAGCAGCTCGAGTTCCCAGTGGTATATGCTTCCGCGATTAATGGAACAGCGAGTCTTGATCCGAAACAACAGGATGAAAACATGGAAGCTTTATATGAAACCATTATTAAGCATGTTCCGGCACCTGTTGATAATGCAGAGGAGCCGCTTCAATTCCAAGTTGCCCTTCTTGACTACAACGACTATGTAGGCCGTATCGGAATCGGACGCGTATTCCGCGGCACAATGAAAGTCGGACAGCAGGTTTCTCTTATGAAGCTTGACGGAACGGCAAAGTCATTCCGTGTTACAAAGATTTTTGGTTTCCAAGGCTTAAAGCGTGTGGAAATTGAAGAAGCAAAAGCGGGAGACCTCGTTGCGGTTTCCGGGATGGAAGATATCAACGTTGGTGAAACGGTATGTCCTGTAGACCATCAAGATCCGCTTCCGGTCCTTCGCATTGATGAGCCGACACTTCAAATGACATTTGTCGTGAATAACAGTCCGTTTGCAGGCCGTGAAGGCAAATATGTAACGGCCCGCAAAATCGAAGAGCGTCTTCAATCACAGCTTCAGACGGATGTGAGCTTGCGTGTTGAGCCAACAGCTTCTCCTGATGCTTGGGTTGTTTCAGGACGCGGTGAGCTGCACTTGTCAATTTTAATTGAAAATATGCGTCGTGAGGGCTATGAGCTTCAAGTGTCAAAACCTGAAGTTATTATCAAAGAAATCGACGGCGTACGCTGTGAGCCTGTTGAACGTGTGCAAATTGATGTTCCTGAAGAGCATACTGGCTCTGTAATGGAATCAATGGGTGCCCGCAAAGGCGAAATGGTTGATATGATCAACAACGGAAACGGCCAAGTCCGTCTCATCTTTACAGTTCCTTCCCGCGGATTGATCGGTTACTCTACAGAATTCCTATCATTAACACGCGGATTCGGTATTTTGAACCATACGTTTGACAGCTACCAGCCGATGCAGGCAGGCCAAGTCGGCGGACGCCGTCAAGGTGTACTTGTGTCAATGGAAAACGGAAAAGCAACATCATACGGTATTCAAGGAATTGAAGACCGCGGTGTCATCTTCGTTGAGCCGGGTACTGAAGTATACGAAGGAATGATCGTTGGAGAGCATAACCGTGACAACGACCTTGTTGTTAACGTCAGCAAAATGAAACAGCAAACAAACGTCCGTTCTGCGACAAAGGATCAGACAACTACAATTAAAAAAGCGCGCATCATGTCTCTTGAGGAGTCTCTAGAGTACTTAAACGAAGATGAATATTGTGAAGTAACACCTGAATCCATCCGTTTAAGAAAGAAGATCCTCAATAAGAACGAACGTGAAAAAGCAGCTAAAAAGAAAAAAACAGCAGGATTGTCTTAATCTCGTGCAGAATTTGAAAAGATAGAACCCGTACGTTTACAGGGGAGGGAATCTTTTTGAATGACGTAAGCGAACGCCTGTCGTTCTTCGCCGCTCTATATCAAGTAGACCGGCAGCCTGCGGCAGGCATGTGGCTGCTGTACGGCACGATTTTTGTGTTGGCCGTTATTGTATTTAAGCTTGGATTTGCTAAACGGCTTCCTGTATTAAAATCTGCAGTGGTGTATGTATTTTTGGCTTTGGGCTGCACTGTTTTGACTTTTTTAGGGGTGTTTTTGCCCGTGGCAGAAGGATTGGTCGTCGCTGCGCTGATTTTAATCATTTACAAAATCCGGCTGTATCAGTCGAAAAAAGGACAGTCTGCAAAATCATAAAAGACTCAGCTGAAAGCTGAGTCTTTTTTGTGTTCTGTATGGTTAAGCGGCCGCTTTATTTTTTGACTTTTTCTTTTTTCTGCTGTCCCGGGTGAAAAGTAAATTTTCCCGTTTTCAGCCGTTCCTCTGTTTTTTTGGCAATCCGATCGTGGCATTCCTGGCACATATATGTATGGATCGGGCGGTTTCGAAGCCGTTTCGCGATCAGGGTATCATCATCAATTGTTTCAATTTTATCGCAAATAGAACATTTGACCCTCATCATATCACCTCTTTCACTAACATGTATTATACCACGGATCAGAAGCTGTCCAAAATAAGAAAAAGCTAAAGCGCAAGGCTATAGCTTAGTCATTGTTGTTCTTTTTCATATGATGATCAGATTGATCGTTTTGTTCCTTCTCCATTTCCTGTTGCTGTTTTCTATTTAATTGGTCATTTTGCTGCTTTGTTTGCGGTTCATCTTCATTGTCAATCACATCGTTAGGCACTTCGGGAAGCACTCGGCCGACAATTGCAGCTAATTCATCCAGTATACCTGTTACCGGATGGCCCTCGCTGATTTCTCTGCTCATTTCGCGAAGGCGGCTGACCGTATCGGGATCAGCAATGACTACTGCGTTGGCGCCATATCGATCATTCTTTAGCGCCTGAGCTACAGAATATTTAATGGTTTCCACTTTGCTTCTGTCCAAAGTATCATCGACATCAATCCCAACAACAGCATAGCCTCCCAGCACAACGGCTGTTGCATCCTTGACGTCGGGGTTTTTTTCAGCAACGCTGACAAGATGCTTGGCAATATCCGTTCTTGTTCCATTGTCTTTTGTTTCTTGAGTTGTGTCCTTTACGTGAATCGGTTTAGTCTCCTGCTGTCTTGTTGATTCTTTTTCAACATTCTGGCCCTGTTTTCCTTGTTGATAGGCACAAGCGGACAGGATAAGTGTCAGCTGTATGATAATGAAAAGAATTCGCACTTGCGGGTTCCCTCCTTAAAATGCTTTCATTAATTTTATTGTTGAATTAACCTTCTATCTTTATGCACAAAAACATATATTTTAGCAGGCATTCACCTTTTTCATCAAAAGAGAAGCAGGAAGAACTTTGACCCTTATATCAGGAGGCTGAGACTTGAGTAAAATTTATGTGTTAGATACGAATGTGTTATTACAGGATCCTAACGCGATATTTTCTTTTGAAGAAAATGAGGTTGTCATCCCTGCTGTCGTTTTAGAAGAGGTTGATTCAAAAAAACGGTATATGGACGAAGTTGGGAGGAATGCAAGGCACGTATCTAAGCTAATCGATGCGCTAAGACAAAAGGGCAGGCTGCATGAGCATGTACCGCTTGACACCGGCGGCACACTGAGAATTGAACTGAATCATCGTTCGTTTCACCAGCTGCAAGAGATCTTTATTGAAAAGACGAACGATAATCGCATATTAGCCGTTGCGAAAAACTTAAGCCTCGAGGAAGAAACCAAGGAAAATGGCAGGCCGGTTATCCTTGTCAGTAAGGATGTACTGGTCAGGGTTAAAGCCGACGCAATCGGACTGCTTGCTGAAGATTTCTTGAATGACCGGGTTGTGGACAATGATGAAATGTACAGCGGCTATAAAGATTTATATATCAGCCAGCAGCTGTTCAGCTCTTTTTACGGGAAAAATCAAATTTCAGTAAACGATGTGAAACAGCATGCGTTTTATCCGAATCAGTTTGCTTTAATGAAGGATGAGCTAGGAGGGTCCTCCTCGGCAGTCGGAATTGCAGACAAAACCGGAACGGTATTAAAAAGACTCGTATTTGATGATGAACATATATGGGGAATCAGGCCGAAAAATGTACAGCAGACAATGGCATTAGAGCTTTTGCTGCGGGAAGATATTCCGCTTGTCACCCTGATCGGCAAAGCGGGAACCGGCAAAACGCTCTTAGCTTTGGCGGCAGGGCTATTACAGACAGAAGACTTGGGAATATATAAAAAGCTGGTCGTCGCAAGGCCGATTGTTCCTGTTGGCAAGGACATCGGGTATTTGCCAGGCGAAAAAGAGGAAAAGCTAAAGCCTTGGATGCAGCCGATTTTTGACAACTTAGAGTTTCTGTTTAATGCGAAAAAACCAGGGGAGCTTGATGCTATTTTGGCGGGAATTGGCTCAATTCAGGTAGAGGCGCTGACTTATATCAGAGGGAGAAGCATTCCAGATCAATTTATTATCATTGATGAAGCGCAAAATTTGACCAGGCATGAGGTGAAAACGTTGCTGACGAGAGTCGGTGAGGGCAGTAAAATTGTCTTAATGGGCGACCCTGAACAAATTGATCACCCATATTTAGACAGTCTGAACAATGGTTTGGCCTATGTGGTTGAGCGGTTTAAAGGACAACCCATCTCAGGCAGCGTGAAGCTGTTAAAAGGTGAGAGATCAGGTCTCGCCCAGCTTGCAGCTGATTTGCTGTAACACTTAAATGATTTCGATCTCTTTTACATCGGTAATCGGCTGTTTGTGATGAACCGGGTCTTCAAAGTAAATATGCACGGGGCCGCCTTCTTGAATCGGCTTGCCTGCCTCACTGAAATGGACAATACTGTTCAGAGCGGTTTCCAGAGAAACGGCGGCCTTTCCCGAACTTGTGACAAATACACATTGTGTCGCAGAGCTGTTCGGCTCAGCATTTTTCAGGACAGTCCCAAGTCTCATTGCGAAACTGCCGTTCATCAGTTTTTGCTTCTCATATTGCTTTTCCGTCTTTAATGTAGGCGGCGCGATTCGCCCCTCTCTGATGACGCGTTCCGGATCAAGGTCGGATTCATCCCCGGCTGATTGTAAATATGTGTCTTGACTGTCCCCTTTGCGGTCAAACGAAAATTTGCGATCATCAAAAATCCATACGCTTGGATCAATGGTAATTGGATATGTAACATTGCCTTTTACTTGGATAACGCTCATGATATGACCCCCTTCTCTCAAAATTATAAAAGTTTTCGCATGAATTGTCACTTTGTGTACAAATTATGTGTATTGAAATGCTGAGGGAACGAGGGTGTTTGCATGGTATGCCAGCATAATGATGAGCTTGAAGCCTTAGTGAAAAAGGCGAAAAAAGTAACGGACAAGGGGGAGGTAGCCAGCTATATTCCCGCCTTGGCAAAAGCTGATAAACACGACCTGTCAGTGGCGATTTATTATTCCAATAATGTTTGTCTGTCAGCAGGTGACGTAGAAAAAACATTTACGCTTCAAAGTATATCGAAAGTCCTTTCCCTTGCTTTGGTGTTAATGGAATACGGCAAAGATAAGGTCTTCAGTTATGTTGGACAGGAGCCGACCGGTGATCCGTTTAATTCAATTATCAAGCTCGAAACAGTGAATCCGAGCAAGCCGTTAAACCCTATGATTAATGCCGGGGCATTGGTAGTGACAAGTCTGATAAGGGGAAGAACGGTAAAAGAGAGACTTGATTATTTGCTTTCTTTTATCAGAAGGCTGACAAACAACCAAGAGATTACATACTGCCGGGAAGTGGCTGAATCTGAATACAGCACTTCAATGATTAATCGGGCGATGTGTTATTATATGAAGCAGTACGGCATTTTTGAAGATGATGTAGAGGCAGTAATGGATTTATATACGAAGCAATGCGCGATTGAGATGAACAGCTTGGATTTAGCGAAAATCGGATCTGTATTCGCATTGAACGGCAGACATCCAGAGACTGGGGAGCAGGTCATCTCAAAAGATGTCGCTAGAATTTGCAAAACGTTTATGGTGACGTGCGGAATGTACAATGCAAGCGGGGAATTCGCAATTAAGGTCGGAATTCCTGCGAAAAGCGGCGTATCCGGCGGGATAATGGGCATTTCGCCTTACGATTTCGGGATCGGCATATTCGGCCCCGCATTAGACGAAAAAGGGAACAGCATTGCAGGTGTAAAGCTTTTGGAAATAATGTCTGAGATGTACAGGCTGAGTATTTTTTAATTTATGTCATATGCTTAAATCCTCTTGCATTTTCTGTTGATACCCTTTATGATAAATAGAAGAATTAGGTACTCGCCTGGGGAACGGAGGGATACTTTTGGCTTCAGAGATGATAGTTGACCATCGGCAAAAAGCTTTTGAACTCTTAAAAGTGGACGCTGAGAAGATTTTGAAGCTGATCCGAGTACAAATGGATAACTTAACGATGCCTCAATGTCCTCTATATGAAGAGGTTTTAGATACTCAAATGTTCGGGCTTTCGAGGGAAATCGATTTTGCTGTCCGCCTGGGATTGGTTGATGAAAAAGACGGTAAAGACCTTTTATACACATTGGAGCGCGAATTGTCTGCTTTGCATGACGCGTTTACAGCTAAATAAATGATAAAACTCAAACTTATTAACAGTTTGGGTTTTTTTATAACCGCTATTTTTCTCTCATCTCATAAAAGACGGTCTTTTTTTACACATTCCTTCCGAATCGTATAGAGATTCTTCGTCTCGTTTGATAAATTGTAGTAAAATAAAAAAGATAAATACATAAAAACCATAGATAATGGAAGTTAGAAGCAGGGAAGAGGATGTTATGTTAAAAAAAATGCTAAAATCTTATGATTACTCACTGATATTCGCAATCGTTTTATTATGCGGATTCGGTTTAGTGATGGTATACAGCTCAAGCATGATTACGGCTGTCTCCCGGTATGGAGTAAGCAGTAATTTTTTCTTCATGCGGCAGCTGTTTGCTTTAATTGCGGGTGGCGCTCTATTTATTCTCATGGCGTTGTTTCCTTATAAAGCACTGGCCCATCAAAAGTTTCAGAAGGGGATACTGCTTGTATCTGTTCTTGCGCTTATCTCACTGTTTGTTTTCGGGCATGTTGCCGGAAACGCGCAGAGCTGGTTTAAAATCGGCGGAATGAGTATTCAGCCGGGGGAGTTTGTGAAACTGGTCGTGATTTTATACCTTGCAGCCGTATATGCAAAAAAACAAAGTTATATCGACCATCTGTTAACGGGAGTAGCCCCTCCGGTAGTCATGACGCTTATAATTTGTGGGTTAATTGCCATGCAGCCAGATTTCGGTACAGCCATGATTATAGGGTTAATTGCGACGTGCATGATCTTGTGCTCCGGCTTCAGCGGAAAGACGCTGGTGAGGCTTGTGATACTGGGCGGAATTGTTTTCATTTTAGTCAGCCCTATTATCTATTTGAATCAGGACAAAATTTTAACTGAAGGCCGTTTAGCGCGTTTTGAGAGTCTTGAAGACCCATTTAAGTATGCAAATTCATCAGGTTTGCAAGTGATCAATTCTTATTATGCGATCAGCTCAGGCGGCATTTTCGGCCTGGGGCTCGGTGAAAGTATCCAAAAATACGGATATCTGCCTGAATCACACACTGACTTTATTATGGCTGTCATTGCTGAAGAGCTCGGCATTTTTGGGGTATTGTTTGTGATTTTCTTATTGGGTTTTGTCGTCATAAAAGGTTTTTATATTGCCAGAAAATGCGAGGACCCGTTTGGAAGTCTTCTGGCGATCGGCATTTCAAGCATGATTGCCATCCAGTCGTTTATTAACCTTGGCGGTGTCAGCGGATTAATTCCGATTACAGGGGTTACGCTGCCATTTATCAGTTACGGGGGCTCTTCTTTGGTGCTGCTGCTGGGGAGTATGGGGATATTAGCGAATATCAGCATGTTTGTGAAATATTCAGAGAATAAGAAAAAGAAAGAGCCCTTGGCGCCGAAGGGAATGAAAAAGAAACAGCTCAAAAAAACTGTTTATCTGTAAAAAACAAGTGTGTACAGGGGAAGGATATTCCGCTATGATAGATTATATTCCATTCGGGTAAGGGGGAGAAAAGTTTGTCTCAGCAATCGATACAAAAAGTATTAGTAGCAAACAGGGGAGAAATTGCAATCCGAATATTCCGGGCGTGTACCGAGTTGAATATTCGTACAGTTGCGGTCTATTCAAAAGAAGATTCCGGTTCCTACCATCGGTACAAAGCGGATGAAGCATACTTGGTCGGTGAAGGGAAAAAACCGATTGATGCTTACCTGGATATTGAAGGTATCATTGATATTGCGAAAAGAAACAAAGTCGATGCAATTCATCCGGGATACGGTTTCTTATCTGAAAATATTCATTTTGCGAGACGATGTGAAGAAGAAGGCATCGTATTCATAGGGCCAAAATCCGAGCATCTCGATATGTTTGGTGACAAGGTAAAAGCGCGTGAGCAGGCAGAAAAAGCGGGAATCCCCGTGATTCCGGGAAGCGACGGTCCTGCCGAAACGCTTGAAGCCGTCGAACAATTTGGACAAGCTAACGGTTATCCGATCATCATTAAAGCCTCGCTTGGCGGCGGCGGCCGCGGTATGCGGATTGTCAGATCTGAAAGTGAAGTTAAAGAAGCATATGAGCGTGCTAAATCAGAGGCGAAAGCAGCCTTTGGCAATGATGAAGTTTATGTAGAAAAATTAATTGAGAATCCGAAACATATTGAGGTTCAGGTCATTGGAGACAAGCAGGGCAATGTCGTCCATCTTTTTGAGAGGGATTGCTCCGTTCAAAGACGCCATCAAAAAGTCATTGAAGTGGCGCCGAGTGTCTCGCTGTCACCTGAATTAAGGGACCAAATTTGTGAGGCTGCAGTTGCGCTTGCCAAAAATGTAAACTATATAAATGCGGGGACGGTCGAATTCCTTGTTGCAAACAACGAGTTCTACTTTATTGAAGTAAATCCTCGCGTACAAGTTGAACACACGATAACAGAAATGATTACTGGTGTCGATATTGTTCAAACTCAGATCCTTGTTGCCCAAGGGCACAGCCTTCACAGCAAAAAAGTAAATATTCCTGAGCAAAAGGACATTTTTACAATCGGCTATGCCATTCAGTCACGGGTTACGACTGAGGATCCGCAAAATGATTTCATGCCTGATACAGGAAAAATCATGGCTTACCGCTCAGGCGGCGGTTTTGGTGTCCGTCTTGATACCGGAAACAGCTTCCAGGGCGCCGTGATCACACCATACTATGATTCACTTCTCGTTAAGCTTTCAACTTGGGCTTTAACGTTTGAACAGGCAGCTGCCAAAATGGTGCGAAACCTTCAGGAGTTTAGAATCAGAGGCATAAAAACGAACATTCCGTTCCTTGAGAACGTTGCAAAGCATGAGAAGTTCCTGACAGGGCAATATGATACATCTTTCATTGATACAACGCCTGAATTATTTAATTTCCCTAAACAAAAAGACCGCGGAACGAAAATGCTCACTTACATCGGCAATGTGACAGTGAACGGCTTCCCTGGAATCGGGAAAAAAGAAAAACCGGCGTTTGACAAACCGTTAGGCGTAAAGGTAGACGTTGATCAGCAGCCTGCCAGAGGAACAAAGCAAATTCTCGATGAAAAAGGTGCAGAAGGGCTTGCAAATTGGGTTAAGGAGCAGAAATCTGTCCTTTTAACTGATACGACATTCAGGGATGCCCACCAATCGTTATTGGCAACTAGAATCAGATCGCATGATTTGAAAAAAATCGCAAATCCGACGGCTGCGTTATGGCCTGAACTATTCAGTATGGAAATGTGGGGAGGCGCGACCTTCGATGTAGCCTACCGATTCCTGAAAGAAGATCCGTGGAAACGTTTGGAAGATCTTCGCAAAGAAGTGCCGAATACCTTATTCCAGATGTTGCTTCGCTCATCAAATGCGGTCGGCTATACGAATTATCCGGACAATGTGATTAAAGAATTTGTGAAGCAATCAGCTCAATCCGGTATTGATGTGTTTCGTATTTTCGACAGCTTAAACTGGGTAAAAGGGATGACGTTAGCCATTGATGCTGTTAGGGATACCGGCAAAGTGGCAGAAGCTGCGATTTGTTATACGGGAGATATCCTTGACAAGAACCGGACGAAGTACGACCTTGCATATTATACATCGATGGCGAAGGAGCTTGAGGCGGCCGGAGCCCATATTCTCGGGATTAAAGATATGGCAGGGCTGTTAAAACCGCAGGCTGCATATGAGCTCGTTTCTGCGTTGAAAGAAACGATCGACATTCCGGTTCACCTTCATACGCATGATACGAGCGGAAACGGTATTTATATGTATGCGAAAGCTGTTGAAGCCGGCGTTGATATCATAGACGTGGCGGTCAGCTCAATGGCGGGATTAACGTCACAGCCTAGCGCGAGCGGATTTTATCATGCGATGGAAGGCAACGACCGCCGTCCGGAAATGAATGTCCAAGGCGTTGAATTGCTGTCCCAATATTGGGAGTCGGTGCGTAAATATTATAGTGAATTTGAAAGCGGAATGAAGTCTCCGCATACTGAAATTTATGAACACGAAATGCCAGGGGGCCAATACAGCAACCTGCAGCAGCAAGCCAAGGGAGTAGGCCTTGGCGACCGCTGGAACGAAGTCAAGGAAATGTACAGACGCGTGAACGATATGTTCGGTGACATCGTCAAGGTAACGCCTTCCTCAAAAGTAGTCGGAGATATGGCACTCTACATGGTGCAAAACAATCTGACTGAAAAAGACGTTTACGAAAAAGGTGAATCTTTAGATTTCCCTGATTCTGTCGTGGAGCTTTTTAAAGGAAATATCGGCCAGCCTCATGGCGGATTCCCAGAAAAACTGCAAAAGCTGATCTTAAAAGGGCAGGAGCCGATTACAGTCAGACCGGGCGAACTGCTTGAGCCGGTGTCATTTGAAGCGATCAAACAGGAATTTAAAGAGCAGCATAACTTGGAAATTTCAGATCAGGATGCTGTGGCATATGCCCTTTATCCTAAAGTCTTCACTGATTATGTGAAAACGACAGAAAGCTATGGAGACATCTCGGTATTAGATACACCGACATTCTTCTACGGTATGACATTAGGTGAAGAGATAGAAGTTGAAATTGAGCGCGGCAAAACGCTGATCGTTAAGCTGATTTCAATCGGTGAGCCTCAGCCTGATGCCACCCGCGTCGTTTATTTCGAACTCAACGGGCAGCCGCGTGAAGTAGTCATTAAAGATGAAAGCATTAAGTCTTCCGTTCAGGAAAGGCTGAAAGCAGACCGGACAAATCCAAGCCACATCGCAGCTTCCATGCCTGGAACAGTTATTAAGGTATTGGCTGAAGCAGGCACAAAAGTCAATAAAGGTGATCATTTGATGATTAATGAAGCGATGAAAATGGAAACAACGGTTCAGGCGCCTTTCTCAGGAACAATCAAGCAGGTTCATGTGAAAAATGGTGAGCCGATCCAAACGGGAGATCTGCTCCTTGAAATTGAAAAAGCATAAAAAACAAAGAGTGTATATCAATGATATACACTCTTGTTTTTTATATAGAAAATGTGGAGTGAAACAGATGGTTAGAAGAGATATAAGGGGACTTCAGAGATTATAGAGTACTGTCACAAGCCCAAAATAAAAAGAGGCTTATACAGCCAATATTTTAGATGCTTTGTAGTATGCCGTGCATATTTCTTTAAGCACTATCTGATTTAAAAGGCTTTAATACTTATGTTCGCGAGCTATAGATCCATATGAAATTTCTATAATCACGATGAGAAAGGGGACAGACCGAAGTGAGCCGCTCACTGATCATCAAGTTCGGCGAAGGCTGGCGATTGAAACGCATAAAGCGCCAAAAAACAAGACATAAAAAAGACCAAAGCCGCCTAAGGCTTTGGTCTTGAGTCCTTATGATTGCCTGGATTCATAACGGAAACGAGCAATCAATAATAAGAAGTAGCATAGAACGCCAAACAGACAGGCAATAAAGAACGAGTGGGCAAGTGCAAAGCCCAGAGCCAGTTCAGAGTATACGATCATAATACCGGACAGTGCCTGTAATGTAATGAAAATAAGACATGAGATCCATCCCCAAAAGATCTGTTTTTGATCTTTATAGGAAGTAATAGCATGAACAGCGGCAACAATAATCCATACAAATAAAAGTAAGGCTGCTGCTCTGTGGCCCATTTGCACCCATTCATGGAATTGGGTCGGAAGTCCATTGTTCAGCGGGCTGCACAGCGGCACATTAGGACATGCCAGACTTGATTCAGTGTGTCTTACATATGCGCCTGTATACACAACGATATAGGAATATATTAAAATTCCTATCATGTGAAATTGCATCTTTTTGCCGATTTGAAGCGGCTTAACCAGTGTTCTGACTGATTTATCAGCTTCAAATATGAGCAATGTTAAAATAAGCACTGAAGCAAAAGAAATTAATGAGATGCCGAAGTGAAGCGCCATAATCAGCGCGTTCGAACCGAATACGACAGCCAATGCGCCAAGCAATGCCTGAAGAAATAAAAAGATAATTGACATGATCGCGAGAAACGTTGTTTCACGAAAAATCGGCGTGATTTTTCTCCATGACCAAAACGCAAGGCTTAGCACAAGGATAATAGAGATTCCGCTTGCGAATCGGTGGCTCCATTCAATAATTGAAGCCGGATTCAGTTCAGGGAAAAAACGGCCGTGACACAGCGGCCACTGTCTGCCGCATCCTTGGCCGGAACCTGTTTTTGTAACGAGGGCACCCCCGATTAAAACAATTAGCATGACAAATGTCGTCAGAACACCGAGAGCTTTTAATGCTTTATTCATACAATATTCACCTTCTTAACATACTGCTGCAATTTTATATACGTTCCAAGTGTAAGCGAATATGTGTTTTGTGGCAATTCCCAGAGCCTTTTGTTCACAAAAATATAATAGAATGACGGCTTCTGGAAAATGTACACTTGATTATTCATGCCGGGTCTGATAGAAATAAGGTAAACGCAATGCCGATTTGGAGATTGCCTTCATCTTTGGTAAAATTCATAAAAAGTTCACAAATAAATTCCTGTTTGTCGTTTAATATTTAATAGGATGTTTTTTTACAAGATGTTATCTTGTATGATAGAGTTGCAGGTTATTTTATTCTCCTGCGTTAGGTTTGTAAGGGAGGTTTACGTTATGGCTAACTCCAGAATCTTAAATGATACAGCTATAGACGGACAAATTGAAGAAACAACGGCATGGAAAGATTTTCTGTCCCTTATTAAAATAGGGATCGTCAATTCTAACCTCATCACGACTTTCACTGGAATGTGGCTTGCACTGCATATATCCGGTTTAAGTTTTTTAGGCAATATAAACACCGTTCTTCTTACGTTAATCGGGTCTTCACTGATTATTGCGGGCTCCTGCGCGATCAATAACTGGTATGACCGGGACATTGACCATCTTATGGAGCGTACGAAAGTAAGACCGACGGTTACGGGTAAAATTCAGCCGAGTCAGGCGTTATGGTCTGGAATTTTGCTGGTTGCTTTAGGATTGATCATGCTGCTGATGACAACTGTCATGGCTGCTGTTATCGGTTTTATCGGAGTCTTTACGTATGTTGTATTGTACACAATGTGGACGAAACGCCGCTATACGATTAACACAGTAGTAGGAAGCGTTTCCGGTGCAGTGCCGCCGCTTATTGGATGGACGGCAGTGGAAGGGAATATCGGTGTCGTAGCATGGGTGTTATTCATGATTTTATTTATTTGGCAGATTCCTCACTTCTTAGCATTGGCTATTAAGAAAACTGAGGATTACAGAGCTGCAAATATTCCGATGCTTCCTGTCGTATACGGATTTGAAGTGACAAAAAGACAAATTATTGTGTGGGTTGCGTGCCTGATGCCGCTTCCGTTTTTCCTTGGTAGCCTGGGTCTTCCGATTGTCATTCTCGGCTTGCTGTTAAATATCGGCTGGCTGATTCTTGGCTTAATGGGATTCCGCTCCAAGAATATCATGAAGTGGGCAACGCAGATGTTCGTTTACTCGCTTAACTACATGACAATCTATTTCGTTGCCATGGTTGTCTTGACGCTTTTCTAAAAAATAGATATGATGCTTGTTTTATCGCTTCAAAATAAACGATGACAACTAGTAAATGCCGCCTTGACCTCTTGTTTAATCAGGCGGCTTTACTTTTATACATAGATGGCATTTTGAGTAAAAAAACTCATAATTTAAGAGAAGAGGAAATGTAAGTGCTTTATTGGTGATAGGTTGGATGGCGATAGATTTCGATCCGCTTTCCGCCTTTGTATTGACCAGAAAAGGGGTTGGGTGAAATGGTAAAGCATTGGCGTCTTATTTTATTATTAGCCTTAGTGCCGCTTCTATTAAGCGGATGTGGAAAACCTTTTTTATCCACGCTCAAGCCTGCTGGCGAGGTGGCTGATAAACAGTATGACCTGACAGTGCTCAGCACATTGATTATGGTGGTTGTTGTTGCAGTAGTATCTGTTATCTTCTTTTATGTGATTGTGAGATTCAGAAGATCACGGGTCGGTGAGAACACGATACCGAAACAGGTAGAGGGGAATAAATTTTTAGAAATCACATGGACCGTGATCCCGATTTTGCTGCTCATTATTCTTGTGATTCCTGTTGTATTATATACGCTGGAGCTAGCGGACACATCACCAATGGATAAAAAAGGCCGCAAAGCTGAGGATGCTCTTGTAGTCAATGTTAGGGCAAATTTATACTGGTGGGAGTTTGAGTACCCTGATTACGGCATTATCACAAGCCAGGAGCTGATTGTACCGACAGATCAGCGTGTATATTTTAATTTAAAAGCCTCTGATGTAAAACATTCCTTCTGGATTCCTTCAGTTGGAGGAAAACTTGATACGAATACGGATAATGAAAATAAGTTCTTCCTGACATTTGATTCAAAACGAAGCAAAGAGGCAGGAGATATGTTTTTTGGGAAGTGTGCAGAGCTTTGCGGCCCTTCACATGCGCTGATGGATTTTAAGGTGAAGACGATGTCTGCAAAAGAATTTCAGGGCTGGACAAAAGAAATGAAGAACTATAAGTCTACAGCAGAGAGCGATTTGGCTAAGCAGGGTGAAGAACTGTTTAAAGAGAAAAACTGCCTGAGCTGCCATGCGGTAGAGCCGAATGATAAGCGTGCAGAAGCCGCTAGAACGGCACCTAACTTGGCGACCTTCGGTGAAAGGACAAAAGTGGCAGGGGTGAAAGAGGCCAACAAAGAAAATGTGAAGGCTTGGCTGAAGGACCCTGACAGCATAAAGCCGGGGAACAAAATGACAGGCACATATCCAAAGCTCTCAGACAGCGAAACAAATGCGCTTTATGAATACTTAAAAGGCTTAAAAGCGGAAAGCAAGTAGGGAAGAAAGGGAGATATTGGGGGAGGTCACATATGTTGAATGCGCTTACAGAAAAGCGGACGCGCGGATCTATGCTTTGGGATTATTTGACGACGGTGGACCATAAAAAAATCGCAATTCTTTATTTAGTGGCAGGGGGATTCTTCTTTCTTGTCGGGGGAATTGAAGCGATGTTTATCAGAATTCAGCTTGCAAAGCCGGAAAATGCGTTTCTCAGTGCTCAAGCGTACAATGAAGTAATGACTATGCACGGAACGACGATGATCTTTCTGGCTGCGATGCCGCTCTTATTTGCCTTGATGAATGCGGTTGTGCCTTTGCAGATCGGGGCTCGGGACGTTTCGTTTCCATTTTTAAACGCGCTTGGTTTTTGGCTCTTCTTTTTCGGGGGCATTTTCTTAAATCTAAGCTGGTTTTTGGGCGGAGCGCCAGATGCGGGCTGGACATCATATGCCTCACTTTCGCTTCATTCTAAAGGGCACGGCATAGACTTTTTCGTCCTCGGACTCCAAATATCGGGGCTCGGGACGCTGATAGCCGGGATTAACTTTTTGGCCACGATTATCAACATGAGGGCTCCGGGCATGACGTATATGAGGCTGCCTTTGTTTACATGGACGACATTTGTGGCCTCGGCATTGATTTTGTTCGCGTTTCCGCCGCTTACGGTTGGATTGGCTCTCATGATGCTGGATCGGCTGTTCGGAACCAATTTCTTTAATCCGGAGCTTGGCGGAAATACGGTCATTTGGGAACATTTATTTTGGATCTTCGGCCACCCGGAGGTTTATATCCTAATTTTGCCTGCATTCGGTATTTTTTCTGAGGTCATCCCTGTGTTCGCCAGAAAGCGTTTGTTTGGCTATTCTTCAATGGTTTTTGCAATCGTGCTCATTGGCTTTCTGGGCTTTATGGTTTGGGTGCACCACATGTTCACGACTGGTCTCGGCCCGATTGCAAATGCGATTTTTGCGGTTGCAACAATGGCTATCGCGATTCCGACCGGGATTAAGATTTTTAACTGGCTGTTGACGATTTGGGGAGGAAATGTGAAGTATACAACCGCTATGCTGTATGCTGTCTCATTTATTCCATCCTTTGTGCTCGGCGGTGTGACGGGAGTCATGCTGGCAGCTGCTGCGGCTGATTATCAGTTTCATGATACGTATTTTGTGGTTGCGCACTTCCACTACGTCATTATTGGCGGCGTTGTATTCGGCCTTTTAGCCGGTGTTCATTTCTGGTGGCCGAAAATGTTCGGTAAAATTCTGCATGAAACGATGGGGAAAATTTCATTTGTATTGTTTTTTATCGGCTTTCACCTCACGTTTTTCATTCAGCATTTTGTCGGCTTAATGGGGATGCCGCGCCGGGTTTATACGTTTTTGCCAGGACAGGGTCTGGAAACCGGCAACTTGATCAGTACAATCGGGGCGTTTTTTATGGCGGCAGCTGTTATTCTTCTGCTGGTCAATGTCATATGGACATCGGTAAAAGGTGAATATGTAGGTGCTGATCCATGGCATGACGGACGTACGCTGGAATGGACCGTTTCTTCACCGCCGCCGGAGTATAACTTTAAACAGCTTCCTTTTGTCAGAGGACTTGATCCGCTTTGGATCGAGAAGCAGGCAGGGCACAAATCAATGACGCCGGCGGAACCGGTTGATGATATTCATATGCCAAACGGCTCAATCCTGCCGCTCATCATTTCCTTCGGCCTTTTTGTCGCAGCGTTCGGGCTGCTGTACAGAAGTGATTACGCTTGGGGCCTGCCGGTGATCTTTATCGGGCTCGGCATCACATTTATTACGATGCTGCTTCGTTCAGTAATTGATGATCACGGCTATCATATTCATAAAGAGGAACTGCCGAACGATGATAAAGGGGTGAAGGCATAATGCAAGTTCAAGAAAAATTCACCGCAGAAACCTTTCCAGCTTCTCCTGAAAAAGTAACCCTGGAAGGGAAAAATAAATTTTTAGGCTTTTGGCTTTTTCTTGGCGGAGAGACTGTTCTGTTTGCGTCTCTCTTCGCCACGTTTCTTGCGCTTCGGAATTCAAATGCCGGTGATCCGCCTACGACGGAAATGTTCGATGTGACACTTGTATTCATTGCCACAATGCTTCTATTAACGAGCAGTTTAACGAGTGTGTACGCGATGTACCACATGAAGAACTTTTCCTTCGGCAAGATGCAGCTTTGGCTGGGAATTACGATTTTATTGGGGGCGGGCTTTTTAGGACTGGAAATCTATGAGTTCAAGCATTACACCCATGAATTTGGCTTTACCATCACAAGCTCTGCCCTTGGTTCTGCGTTTTACACGCTTGTCGGTACACACGGCGCCCACGTGGCATTTGGGCTTATGTGGATCAGCACGCTTATGATCCGCAATGCCAAGAGAGGGCTGAATCTGTATACGGCGCCTAAGTTTTACGTTGCCAGCCTTTATTGGCACTTTATTGATGTCGTGTGGGTCTTCATCTTTACCGTTGTATATTTAATGGGGATGGTGGGATAAACATGGTCGATAAAAAAAGCAGAGGGCATATCAATAGCGACCTTGAATTTAAGAAAAAAAAGCATGCCCGGGAGATGAAATATCAAGTCCTGTCTTTTGGTTTAATGATCGGTCTTACGATTGTTGCATTTCTGACTGTGGCCACGGACGGTGTCGGCAGCTGGTTTACGATTCCTTTCATTATTTTGCTAGCTGCAATTCAAGTCATTTTTCAGCTGTATTATTTCATGCATATGAATCAGAAAGGGCATGAGGCGCCGGCACTGTTTTTGTATTCAGGGGTGTTTGTCGCGTTTATCACTGTGCTTGCGTTTGTGACAATTATATGGTGGTAATTTGAACAGCCGCCGGAGGTGAAGAAATGAATCAGTTGGAGATATTTGGGTTTCGCGCGATGTGGAGCCCTTATCTTTTTTGTATCCTGTTAGGCATTACGGCGCTTTATCTCTATTTTTACAGGCGAATGTCTTCAAAGCCGAATCGAATAACTGGTAAAGAGATGGTGTGCTTTCTGTCGGCGATGCTGTTTTTATATGCAGCCGAGGGAAGCCCGGTTGATCTGCTCGGACATATTATGTTCAGTGCGCATATGGTGCAGATGGCCGTCCTGTATTTGGTTGTCCCGCCGCTGTTAATCGCGGGGATTCCTGCATGGCTCTGGGAAAAAATCATTTTCAGGCCTTCAATCAAACCGGTTTTTTCCTTTTTTACGACGCCTTTAATTGCTTTGCTTTTGTTTAACGGCATTTTTTCTTTATATCATGTACCGCTTATATTTGATACTGTCAAAACAGATCCGTTTTACCATACATTAATCACTTGGCTTATCTTTGTGCTTGCGTTCTTCATGTGGTGGCCGCTTGTTCATAAGGTTGAGCGTCTACGGCAGCTCAGCGGCTTGATGAAGCTGGGTTATATTATGGCGGACGGTATGCTGCTCACACCTGCTTGCGCCTTGATCATGTTCAGCGGTGCACCGTTATACGCCACCTATACAGATCCGGCTTTATGGGCTGAGGCAATGAGGCTTTGCGTGCCAGCGGATATGATGGGGCAGGTCCCATTAACAGGGCCAGAGATGTTGAATACACTGCCTTTGTTAGAGGATCAGCAGCTCGGAGCAGTCATGATGAAAATCATTCAGGAAATTGTGTACGGTACTTTTTTGGCCGTTATTTTTTTCCAATGGGTGAAGAAAGAAAGGGAAAAGGACGGGCAGGAGGAGCCGCCGTATATTCAGCAGACGATATCATAAAAGGTACAGCGAAATATGCTGTACCTTTTCGTTACATTTGAACTGTTTTTAACATGTTGGCTATGTCCTGAATCAGTGCCTTGCTTTTTGTCACAACCTGTACGGGAAACTCTTCCGTTTCTCCATATTCTACTCCATGAGGGTAGTAATGCTTTCCTAGGAGAGGGGACATTAATTGAATCACGGCGCGCCCGCTTCCGACATCGCCTTCTGCCGCAATACCTTGTATCCGCAGGTAAAACGTACCCTCAATCGTCGAAAACTTCTTGTCATAGGTGACTCTCTCGTAATCCCATTGACCCGCTCTGATAAGACCTTTGCTTTCCATTAAGTCGTCTAGCCAGCTGAGCTCAGCCTTAACCCCTTCAAGTCCGCTTTCAGTAAACTTCAACACTGACCCCTCCTTATAAAAATTACCTTTCCTGACAATCATAGTATGAAAGCGTTAAACTTTCAATGAATCTTCTTCTTTTGAAAGTATGCAAAAATTAAATTTTGACGACAATAGCACTAGACTAAAGGAGGTTAAACGGATGACAAAAATAAAAGATCTGATGACAGCCGACTTGCAATATTGCACGGTATTAGATAATGTATATGAAGCTGCAGTAAAGATGAAGGACGCAAATGTAGGAGCGATACCGGTAGTTGATGAGGACGGGGAAACATTGGTCGGCATCGTAACCGACCGCGATCTCGTATTAAGAGGAATCGCCATCAAAAAACCGAACTCGCAAAAAATCACTGACGCGATGACTGAAAAACCTGTCAGTGTGGAGGAAGATGCTTCAGTCGATGAGGTTCTTCATTTGATGGCATCGCATCAGCTCAGAAGGATACCAGTTACAAAAAATAAAAAACTGACTGGAATTGTCACGCTTGGTGATCTTTCTTTATCTGAGCAAACGAATGAACGTGCCGGCAGCGCCTTATCGGATATTTCCGAAGGGGATAATAGAGAAGAAGGCTTTTTTCATTAACACATAAATCTTTGACATGTTAAATAGGCTGTATTGTAATGGGATGTAAACAAGAGATTGTGAATCGCCACGGGGGTGATAGATTGAAAAATATATTGAGAGCAATGGTTATCCTTTTGATTATCTGCGGAACCTATGTTCTGTTTATTCAATATGGATCTGTTCCTGAAAAGAAATCAAATGACAGCGAGCCTCAGGTGTCGAATGAGGAAGCGCAAAGCGGCAAACGAATACATATGCCGACTTCAGGGTTATTGTCCTTCATGGGCAAGCACGCCGATGAAGTAACGAAAAAGCTTGGGGAACCTGAACGTATTGACCCTTCGGCTTATGATTACGATTGGTGGGTATACAATCAAGGTAAGGATCAATATATCCAAATCGGGGTATTAAACAATAAAGTGGTCACATTATTCGCGTCGGGTAATGATATTAACGCCAAGCCTTTCAAAATTGGAGAATCAACTGGCGAAGTATTCAAGACCACCCAGGTGGCACCATTTGTGAATGTAGAGTATAAAGGAAATTCCTATCGGTTTGAATTTTCTGAAGAAGATATCAATACAAGACCGACTGTAAAGGTAGGAAAGATGTATGTCCAGCTGTATATGGACAAATTTGAGGGGAAGCTATCCAGCATCAGGGCGTTTGATGCGCAGACCTTTGTAAAGCAAAGACCTTATGAGGTAGTGTACCGCGGGGAATTAATTAAACCGAAAGCCGTTTCAGATGAGAAATGGAAAAAGATCCAAACAACGAGCGAAAAGCAAATCCTTGATTTGACGAATGTCATACGCGTTAAACATGGACTTGCGAAGCTTGAGTGGGATCAGCCAACGGCGGAAGTGGCATTTGGGCATAGTGAGGATATGAAGGAAAATAATTATTTCTCCCATGTCTCTAAAAAATACGGCTCGCTGAAAGACCGCTTAGAAGAAGGGCATGTTGATTTTCAGCAAGCGGGAGAAAATATCGCATACAATTATGTGGACGGTCCGGCTGCTGTAGAAGGCTGGCTGAATAGCGAAGGCCATCGAAAAGCGCTTCTGAATTCAGATTATACGCATCTTGGTGTCGGAGTAGACCGGAAATATTACACCCAAAACTTTATTAAGCGATGGTAATGAAAGCCGCGGACGAATGGTTCCCGGCTTTTTCTATTTCCATACAAGCTGGTCTGAATGAATGTGCTGATAGCTTACAGATAAGGCCGTTTCCCATCCCTTCAGTCAGGCTTTTTCACCAGTGTATAGGGATATCGCTAAAAATTCATTTGGGAATGAATATAGGCGAACACAATGCCCGACAAAACGATACATTGTAGTAGGTAACGATTTTCGGAGGGGGTGAGGATTGTGGCGAATCAACATGCCAATCATTCAATCAATGACTTTAAACAATTCGTCAAAAAGCATCCCAAGCTGATAAAAGAAGTGCGCAAAGAACAAAGAAGCTGGCAGGACGTATATGAAAATTGGGTCCTCTTCGGGGAGAGCGACCCGATTTGGGATCCATATCGGGAACCGGAAGAAGCTTCTGAAGCTGTGCCTGAAACACCGCAAAAAAATGATTTTGTCTCGAAAATGGTGACAGCGGTGAAAAAGATGGATGTCAATCAAATGAACGAACAAATCAATAAAATGAGCCAGTCGATCTCATCGTTGCAAAGCCTTCTTAATACATTTTCCGGAAGCGGACAGAAGCATTCTCAGCCAGGCTCTGGACAGCATCCTTTTTCTTTTCGAAAGGATTAAAAAAGGGGAGCTCATATGCGCAAAGAGGTTCAGGAATATATTTTAGCAAACGAAGAACGGAAACGATTCATCAGAGAACAGCCGATATGGTACCGCAGGCTTTCAAGAAAACCGGATGATCTGTCCTCCTTTCAGCTTGAAATGATGAATTTTTATGAAAAAACCATTCCGCATCGGGTGAATCAGTTTACGAACGGGATTCAAATGGCGCAAATGATGATGCAAATGTTTCAAGCGATGCGGACAAAAGATTAAAAGGCCCCGAAGAAGGGTCTTTTTTCATGCGGTCATAAGGTTTTGTTGGCGGCTGCGGTTAAGCATTTTCCAATTGGCTGGTTTCATGGTAAACTAACAACTGGAGGTGCATGTTATGTATGCGACGATGGAATCCGTGCGGCTTCAAAGTGAAGCTCAGCAGCTTGCCGAGATGATTCTGCAGTCGGAGACGGCTGAGAACTACCGCAATTGTTACAAGCGTCTCCAGGAAGATGAAGAGGCAGGTCGGATTATTCGTTCTTTTATCAAAATAAAAGAGCAGTATGAGGATGTACAGCGTTTTGGCAAATATCATCCTGACTATAGAGAAATATCCCGGAAAATGAGGGAGATCAAACGTGAGCTGGACCTGAACGATAAGGTGGCTGACTTCAAGAGAGCTGAAAATGAGCTCCAGTCCATTCTTGATGAGGTCAGCGTTGAGATTGGGACAGCTGTTTCGGAGCATGTGAAAGTTCCGACTGGGAACCCTTATTTTGACGGTTTGTCTTCATGCGGAGGCGGCTGCGGTTCAGGCGGAAGCTGCGGATGTAAAGTGTCCTGACGAGACTGGCCGTCTCGTCTTTTACATATAAGAGAAAACAGGCAGGTGATTGTATTGGAGAATAGGCGCCAGGGCATGGTTGTGTATCTGCACTCCCTAAAGCAGAGCAAAATGCTGAGGAAGTTCGGGAATGTGCACTATGTATCAAAACGATTAAAATATGTCGTACTGTACTGTGATATGGACCAAATTGAAAAAACAATGGACAAGATTGCGTCTTACTCATTTGTGAAAAAAGTGGAGCCTTCTTATAAACCGTTTTTAAAATTGGAATTCGAGTCAAAGCTTGATAAGGCAAAAGAATACGATTATAAAATCGGCATATAGCTATAAAAAAATCCCCGCAGGCATCTGCGGGGTCCTTCTATTCCTTAATATGTTAAGGAGAAGGCAAAGGGAGAGGAGAAACCGGAGGAAGAACTTATGGGGAAACGTAAGTCTTCTCCGCGGTTGGCAACAACATCCTCTAGATGCTGTTGCTTATAGTATGGACAAGGATCATGCTGCCTATACACCTGTTTATCAAGATTAGCGTTCATTGTTTGGAAGAATGCTTTATGTTAAGATAGGATTGATTTTTTTCTATGTACATAGCGGCGTCCGGCCGAATAAAGAAACAAAATAGCTTTTAGAAAAAGTGGTGTGGAACATGAGAGTAATTTCTGGATCAAAAAAAGGCCGTTCACTAAAGGCTGTAGCCGGAACATCAACAAGACCGACAACCGACAAAGTGAAGGAATCCATTTTCAATATGATCGGCCCTTATTTTGACGGGGGCAGGGGACTTGACTTATTCGCAGGGAGCGGAGGTCTTGGAATCGAAGCGCTTTCACGCGGGTTTGAGCATTGTATATTCGTTGACCGTGATTTTAAAGCGATTCAAACGGTAAAATCTAATTTGAAAACGCTGGAGCTTACAAAACATGCACAGGTATACCGCAATGATGCGGAACGTGCTTTGCACGCTGCTGCTAAAAGAGAAACCGGCTTTCGCGGAATTTTTCTCGATCCGCCGTATAAGGAACAAAAGCTGAAAGCACTTTTAACTTTGATTGACGAATATCAAATGCTGGAAGAAGACGGCTTTATCGTCGCTGAGCATGACAGAGAGGTCGAGCTTCCCGAAACCGTAGGAGATCTTGTGATGACAAGAAAAGAAACCTATGGGTTAACAGGTGTAGCGATTTATAAAAAGAGGGGGTAGTGAGGTGGCGAGTATAGCTGTCTGTCCCGGCAGTTTTGATCCTGTGACCTACGGGCATCTGGACATCATCAAACGCGGGGCGCATATTTTTGAACAAGTGTATGTATGTGTGCTGAATAATTCTTCAAAAAAGCCTTTGTTCAGTGTGGAAGAACGGTGTGAGCTTCTGAGAGAAGTCACAAAAGACATTCCGAACATAACAGTTGAAACATCGCAAGGCCTGTTAATTGATTATGCAAAAAGAAAAAATGCGAAAGCGATTTTAAGAGGCTTGAGAGCTGTATCTGATTTTGAATACGAGATGCAGGGGACATCAGTAAACCGGGTGCTTGATGAATCTATTGAGACGTTTTTTATGATGACAAACAATCAATATTCGTTTCTAAGTTCAAGCATCGTAAAAGAAGTGGCAAGATACAACGGCTCGGTATCAGAGTTTGTACCGCCGGAAGTAGAGTTGGCGCTTCAGCAAAAATTCAGACAAGGATGAGGGTTTTGACTCATCCTTTTTTTGTTCCGTTTGTCAGTCTGTAAGAAAAAATGATAATGTACGTAAACAGCGCGCATAGTGTGACAGCAGGTCCGATCTGCACAAGCAGATTCCAGCCGTTTATAAAGGCAGTTGACATGTCACTGCTGTTAAGAGATTTAAATACATACTGATACGGATCATGCCATGCTGTGTAAAGAGGTTTCCATAAAAGCATGACGAAGACAGCGGCATAAACGCCCTGCAGCAAACGTGCGATAAAGAATGGTTTAAATCTAATGTCGGTTTCCGATAAAATACCTGCCACCTGAGCTTGTACGGAAAAGCCGCTAAACCCAAGAATAAAGCTGACGATAATGGCTTTTTGCAGAAGAGAAACATCTGTCTCGCTGACAAGCTTGCTGCCTAATGTAATTTCAAACATCCCTGATAAAAGCGGAATGTCCAATTGAGTCGGAAGCTGAAACAAAGTCAGTGCTCCTTTTGTGAAAACAGACAAAACATCAGTCAGCTGGACCACTGACAACAGCCGATTGAAGACAGAAAATAAAATAATAAAGCCGCCTACCATAAGAAGCGTTTGAACAGAAGACGTCACGGCGTCGCCTAAAATTTTACCTAAGGGCCGTTTTTCTGCAAGTCTGGCGGTATGAAGAGCGTGTAAAGCATCTTTGACTGAAGGGAAAGGTATCGTTTTCTTTCTTCTGAGATGCTGCTCTTCCTTGCGGCCATAGGAGCGCATTGTTAAACCGACGGCAAGATTCCCCAAATAGTGTGCAGAAGCTAATAAAATGCCTAGTGATGCGTTTTGAAAGAAACCGACGGCAACAGCGCCGAAAATAAAGAGCGGGTTTGAAGAATTGGTAAACGACGCGAGCCGTTCTGCCTCTACTCTTGAAATCTGATTTTCCTGCCGCAGACGGGCAGTGAGTTTTGCGCCCGCTGGGTTTCCTGATGCCATTCCCATAGCAAGAACGAAGCCGCCGACACCCGGCACGCGAAAGATCGGCCGCATAAAAGGCTCAAGCAAAACACCGACAAACCGCACAATGCCAAAGCCGATTAAGAGTTCGGACAGAATAAAAAATGGCAGCAATGACGGAAACACAACCTCCCACCACATAGACAGCCCGGTTTTAGAGGCTTCGAATGAGGCCTGTGGATGTGAGATGACAGTCGCTGTTAAAAAAAGAAAAAACGAGGCAATCAAAAGTGTATTAATCTTCGACAAGTTCATTCTTACCTCCCCGATGCTAAAAATGCCCAATGACATGTATATCATGATAAAATAATGTATGATGTAAAACGGCCAAGCAGTACCTGTCCTCTTGATTCTTTGTACTAATATACGAGCATAGGGGTTCAGTTTAGACCATAGAATTCGGTATACAGGGAATTCAGGCAGGAGGTTAACGCTTTGGCCAAACCTAAAATCGGGTTAGCGTTAGGATCGGGAGGGGCCAGAGGGCTTGCTCATCTCGGTGTGCTTTCCAGTTTACATAAGCACCAAATTGAAGTGGATATGATTGCAGGAAGCAGCATGGGCGCTTTGGTGGGCAGTTTTTACGCCGCCGGACATGACGTGGCAACGATGAAAAAAGTAGCCAAAGCCTTTAAACGAAGGCTTTATGCTGATTATACGGTGCCGAAACTCGGTTTTTTAAAAGGTGACCGCGTCAGACAGCTTGTGCATGCTTATACATTCGGAAAACCGATTGAAGAGCTCCAAATCCCGCTGGGCATTGTTGCGTGTGATCTACAGACGGGAGAAAAGATTGTGTTCCGAAAAGGATCAGTGTCAGATGCAGTGAGGGCCAGCATCAGCATCCCGGGTATCTTTATTCCGCAGCGGCTGGACGGACGCCTTCTTGTAGACGGCGCGGTCGTCGATCGAATTCCGGTTTCTGTTGTGAAAGACATGGGAGCTGATATTATCATCGCTTCGGATGTTTCCAGGGTTCGAAAAACTGAAACAGCAGTGCATATTTTTGATGTGATTATGCAAAGTATGGATATACTGCAAAATGAA
This sequence comes from Bacillus sp. PS237, assembly GCF_037963345.1. Lineage (NCBI taxonomy): Bacteria > Bacillati > Bacillota > Bacilli > Caryophanales > Bacillaceae > Bacillus > Bacillus sp. PS237. The sequence goes on from NZ_CP150156.1 coordinate 1,553,774, forward strand.
TTAGTGCGGCATCAAACAATTGCCGCAGATATCATGATTCGCCCTTCCCTTGAAACATACAGCTCAAGCTCGTTTGCCAATATTGAAGAAATGATATCGGCAGGCGAAGAGGCGACAAACCGAATGATCAGCAAGATAAGAAAAGAAATAGAGAATTGGGAGGGCTCATAATTTGCTACGTAAAAAACATTTTAGCTGGATGCTCGTCATCCTCATACTGATCGCCGTTTTATCATTTATAAAACTTCCATACTATATTACAAAACCGGGAGAAGCGACAGAGCTTGCTTCATTGATAAAAGTGGAGGGAGGCTACCCGGAAAAAGGAAGTCTGTCCTTAATGACTGTTAAAGTGGGACCGGCTAATCCATTTACATATGTGTGGGCAAAGATGCACCCTTATTATGAAATTGTTCCTGATGAGAGCATTAAGGAGGAAGGCGAATCAGATAAGGAGTATATGAAAAGACAGCTCCAAATGATGAAAAGCTCGCAAGAAAATGCGGTTATAGCCGCCTATCAAAAGGCAGGAAAAAAAGTCAGCTATTCCTTTAACGGCATATACGCAAGCTCAGTTGTAGAAAACATGCCGGCAAAAGGGAAAATAGAAGTCGGTGATAAAATCATCAGCGCAGACGGCAAAAACTATCAGTCTGCTGAAAAGCTGATTGATTATATCAGCAGCAAAAAAGCGGGAGATAAAGTCACGTTAAAGATCGAAAGAGAAGAAAAAGAAAAGCGTGTCACCCTTACGTTAAAACAATTTCCTGATGAGCCGGATCGGGCAGGAATCGGAGTTTCGCTTTATACAGACAGAAACGTGAAGGTAGAGCCTGATATTGATTTTGAAATCGAAAATATTGGCGGCCCGTCAGCAGGGTTAATGATGTCCCTTGAAATCTATAATCAGCTGACAAAACCAGACGAAACAAAAGGCTACGATATTGCGGGAACAGGTACGATTGATGTTGACGGAAAAGTAGGCCCGATCGGCGGCATTGATCAAAAAGTCGTCGCCGCAGACAAAGCCGGAAAAGACATTTTCTTCGCGCCAAATCAAAACGGCGCCAGCAATTCCGATTATAAGAACGCAGTAAAAACAGCAAAAGATATTGATTCAAATATGAAGATTGTGCCTGTTGATACCATGCAGGATGCGATTGATTATTTGAATAAGCTGAAAGCGAAAAGCACCTGATTCTCAGGTGCTTTTTCTATACATTTAAAAAGTGTTGTTCATCTTCGTCATATCGAATCGGTGCATGTCCGTATTCCTGTAGGTCAAACTCAGTTCTCAGCGGCTCTTCTATCGGCAGGCTGTAAATCCTGCTTGCTTTTACGTCCAGATCGAGAGCTGGATGGGAGAAAGAGGACAGTTTGCTGACAAGCGGAACAGACAGTGCTTTTTTCTTTTCGGATAAATAAGCCTGTCCTTTTTTCGTCATGCCGAGAAGCCTGATATACGGCGCCTTATCGTTGTCAAGCAGCTTTTGCATATCCTGTTTTTTTGTTCTGGTTAAAATGTGTGTATTCATCCGCTGGAGCCTTGTCCACGTATAGCGTTTTGTTTTCAGCAGTTCCATAAATTCCTGATAGGAGCTGGATTTTCTGATCGAACGAATAATTCTGTGCTCTAAACCTTCCTCCACCTCGTATACTTGCTGTAATTCCCGTGCCGTTACAGTTGAAAGGCTGTATTTTAAGTAAGAAAAGTAGCTTTCAGGTGTATGCCACAATCCGAAAGATTTGCGGTAAGCTGCTAATTCACGTGCAGATGCAGCAGGGAGAAAACGAAGGCAGGCTTCGAGATTCTGGCCAATCATCGCTTTTCTAATGCTTGTGGCACTTGCTATATGGTTTTCGCCTTCAGGGAGATCGGCATCATGATAGTCCGAAGAGATTCGTGCCGTAGTATAAGGTTTCATAGGATATCCCCCGGTTAGAATCGAGGTCACATACTGGTATCCCAAAATGTTATTTGGTTTTGACAAGTCAAGTGCACTTTCAGTATGCAAAATGGAGCTGAAGGCGATAGCCGCCGCTGCTGGGTAACTGGCCCCCTTTTTAAGTTCTTCTTTAATTCGGTCATTCAATATATGTTTATGCTCATCAATAAGCTGTGCTGTTTCTAAAAAAGGCTTGATATCCCCATTTTCACTCCCGAAAAACAGCGCCTCACATTCAAGTTCGTTCAGGATGGAAACACTGCCGCGTGCAAAAATGTCTGCTTTTTGCACGGCATAAAGATAAGGCAGCTCAATGACAAGATCAACTCCGCTTTGCAGCGCCATTTTTGTTCGGGCCCATTTTGATACAACAGCGGGTTCCCCGCGCTGTAAAAAATGTCCGCTCATGACCGCGACAGCCGTGTCACATCCGGTTTGCAGCTTTGCTGTTTGGGCATGATAAAGGTGACCGTTATGAAAGGGATTATATTCAACCACCAATCCGACAGCTTTCATATTTTTTCCGCCTTTCTTGCTATGTTTAAAAACGTATGGTACATTTGCAAATGAAAACTCTTACGCCTTATTTTTGTTTTAAGTGTATGCATAGCATATTCCGCTGTCAACGATACTTCAATGGCAGCATTATGCTGTAAAGAAAAAATATTGACAAAAACAATCTTAAAAGCTATAATCATGTTTGTTGCTTTCCTGAGGTGATACAAATGAAATGGACGATTTATCAGCTGCATCAAATGCCAAAACAAAGTTTTGAGTTTGATGAAACAGTTGAGTTAAATGAGCTGACAAAGCTGAATTCTGACATTCGCCGCATTTCTCCCGTTCGGGTGAAGGGCAGAGCGGATATCAAATCCAAACAGGTTTCGTTTGATTTTACAATTTCAGGCGAAATGCTTTTGCCATGCTCAAGAACACTCGTTGATGTTCCGTATCCATTTGAAATTTCAACAAAAGAACTGTTTATATTTCATCACACGGATGATATAGAAGATGATGACGTTCACATTGTTGAGGACGATACTATCGACATAACTCCGATCGTGAAAGAAGAAATTCTTTTAGAAATCCCTATGCAAATCTTTTGTGAATCTGAACAAGAAAAAGGAGCTGCTCCTCAAGAAGGAAAGGATTGGCAAGTCATTTCGGAAGAAGACAAGAAGAATCAAGTTGATCCGAGACTTGCAGCCCTTGAAAAGCTCTTAAAACAAGATGATGAATCTTAACTCTTTAAGGAGGTGGGAATAATGGCTGTACCTTTTAGAAGAACTTCTAAAATGAAGAAAAGATTGCGCCGTACACATTTCAAACTTAATGTACCTGGTATGACAGAATGTCCGTCATGCGGAGAGATGAAGTTGTCTCACCGTGTATGCAAAGCATGCGGATCATACAACGGCAAAGACATAAATGTAAAAAGTAACTAATGAGAAAAGCGCAGGGTGAAAGCCCTGCGCTTTTTCTTTTTCTCTTCCTGTCAGCTTGCGGAAAATTTGTGAGTGCAAATAGTCTATCTAATCTATTACCGGCATATGTATGAGATAAATAAGCTGACATGGAGGGAGATTGAATTTGACCATTACAAGACAAGATGCTTGGACTCAGGATGAGGATTTGCTGCTGGCAGAAGTGGTGCTTCGTCATATTCGAGAGGGAGGAACACAGCTTTCAGCCTTTGAGGAGGTTGGAAGGGCGCTGACCAGAACCGCGGCAGCCTGTGGTTTCAGGTGGAACTCGTATGTGAGAAAACAATACCAGTCAGGTATAGAGCTTGCAAAAAAGCAAAGGAAAGAACTGAGAAAGCAAATCGGCGTTCATTCGGTCAATATGCCGAATTCCATGAAGCAGACTGCCTCGGCATCGTCAGAAGGAAAACGAGATTTGTCCATTCAGGATGTCATTCAATTTCTCGAACAATTCAAAGAAACACCGTCTGCACAAGAATTTCAGCTTGAAAGGGAAAAATTGAAGGAGCAAATCCAATCGCTGCAAAAAGAGCTTGAGGATTTGCGGAGTGAAAATCAGACATTGCGGAATCAGCTAGAGATGACAGAAGAGGATTACAAGGCACTGATCGATATCATGGATCGGGCCAGAAAAATGGTTGTTTCGAAGGAAGACGGAAGAATGAAAAAAGCGGCTCAAGAAACGTAAAGAAACGCCTGAAATGAACCGGCCCTATAGTAAGAATAGGCCGGTTGTTTTGATTTCTATGCAGACTCTCCCGGTGTCATTTCGCGATCCATATCAGGATGCCAGATGAGCGGGTTTTCCCCTTTGTCCCGCGCCATATCATACTTAACAGTTTTAAAGTTCATTTTGTTCCAAAATTCCGCTGATTTCATTCTCGGATTTGTCCGGATCGGCATTTTGAATGATTTTGCAAATTCAACCAAGGCTCTCCCGTATCCCCTGTTCTGGTAGCCCGGAAGAACCTCAAGCTTCCACAGCTCCAAATAATCCTGGCGGTTGTCAAAATAGGGATTCGATTTGCCGTTAACTTGATACAGACTCATTCGTGCTACAAGTTTATCGCCAAAATAAATCCCGTAAAAAGGCGAGGTGCTGTCATTTTCAATAATATTATCCTGAAGTTCTTCAAGCATTGAAAGCTCCTGAATGCCGTATTCTTTGAATTTCTTGAATTCTTCCAGCGTTTTATAGTTGATAAGCAGACGTTCTACCTTTGTCAAACAAATCTCCCCCTTTGTTGTTTCTACATATATTGTAAACGCTTTATTTAAAAAATCCAAATATTTAAACTTTAATTTTAAGCACATGGGATCTTTGAGAAGTAATTTCTTCTTACTTCTGCTATGATAATACGTAAATGCTAAATTGGGTGTGACATCATGAAAATTGGAATTATCGGCGGAGGCTCCGTTGGTCTTTTATGCGCCTATTATTTGTCACTTTATCACGACGTGACTGTTGTGACGAGGCGGCAAGAACAGGCTGCGGCCATTCAGTCTGAAGGAATCCGGCTTTATAAAGGCGGGGAGGAATTCAGGGCTGATTGCAGTGCGGACACGAGTATCAATTCGGACTTTGACCTGCTTGTCGTGACAGTGAAGCAGCATCAGCTTCAATCTGTTTTTTCGTCGCTTGAACGAATCGGGAAGACGAATATATTATTTTTGCAAAACGGCATGGGGCATATCCACGACCTAAAAGACTGGCACGTTGGCCATTCCATTTATGTTGGAATCGTTGAGCACGGAGCTGTAAGAAAATCGGATACAGCTGTTGATCATACAGGCCTAGGTGCGATAAAATGGAGCGCGTTCGACGATGCTGAACCAGACCGGCTGAACATCTTGTTTCAGCATAACCATTCGGATTTTCCGATTTATTATGAGACGGATTGGTACCGTCTGCTGACGGGCAAGCTGATTGTAAATGCGTGTATTAATCCTTTAACTGCGTTATTGCAAGTGAAAAATGGAGAACTGCTGACAACGCCAGCTTATCTGGCTTTTATGAAGCTGGTATTTCAGGAGGCATGCCGCATTTTAAAACTTGAAAATGAAGAAAAGGCTTGGGAGCGGGTTCAGGCCGTTTGTGGGCAAACGAAAGAGAATCGTTCATCAATGCTGGTTGACGTCATTGGAGGCCGGCAGACGGAAGCTGACGCCATTATCGGATACTTATTGAAGGAAGCAAGTCTTCAAGGTCTTGATGCCGTCCACCTAGAGTTTTTATATGGCAGCATCAAAGCATTGGAGCGAAATACAAACAAAGTCTTTTGAGCTTTTTCGGTAACATGCTATACTCATTTCGGATCACTAACTATTTATTGGAGAAAGGAAGTTCTAGAAGATGCAGCTAACTGAACTTTCCATCAAAAATCAGAATGTGTTTGTACAGCACTATATAGATGGCAAAGAAGAAATGTCTTCTTTTTTTGATTACAGTATTCATCATAAGGACATGTGGCGCGAAAGACTGGAAGACTTATCTTCCCGGTTTTTCGCAAGAGAGGAATTGGCGGCGTACTTAACCTCTTACCATAATAAATTCGGTTCAAGTGCGATGCAGTCTGCTATTGAGAAGCTGAAGGACCCGTCAAGTGCCGCTGTAGTCGGCGGACAGCAGGCAGGACTTTTAACAGGACCGCTTTACACCATACATAAAATCATTTCAATCATTGTTTTAGCAAAGCAACAAGAAAAGGAACTGCAAGTGCCTGTCATACCAATCTTCTGGGTGGCTGGAGAAGACCACGATTTGGATGAGATTAATTTTGTTCACACATCTGAAGAGAATGGGCCTGTGAAAAAAAAGCTGCCTCAGTCTTATTGGAAGAAATCATCAGCAGCGAGTACATCGCTTGATCAGGAAAAGTGTGCCGCGTGGATAGATGATGTTTTTGCCGCTTTTGAAGAAACAGACCATACGAATACACTTCTCGACAATGTGAAACGATGTTTAAGGGAATCTGTTACGTTTACTGACTTCTTTGAACTGCTGATCGCGGATTTGTTCCAAGAAGAGGGCTTAGTTTTATTAAATTCTGGGGATCCGGGGATTAAAAAGCTGGAAACGGCCATGTTCCAAAAGATTCTTCGAGAAAATGATGAACTCGCCCGGGCTGTATCAGATCAGCAGGCCTTCATGCGTCAAGCAGGCTACAAACCGATTATCGAGTCCGGAAAAGAGCAGGCGAATCTGTTTTATGAATACGAAGATGAGCGTTTTTTAATTGAAAAAGATAACGGCCGATTTGTCATCAAAGAGCTTGATCTAGGATGGACGAGGGATGAACTTCATACACATATGGAAGAACATCCAGAGCGTTTCAGCAACAATGTTGTAACGAGACCGTTAATGCAGGAATTTCTCATTCCGACTTTAGCATTTATTGCAGGGCCTGGGGAAATCAATTATTGGGGCGAGCTCAAACAGGCATTTGCGGTGATGGGCTTCAAAATGCCTCCTGTCATGCCAAGGCTGAACATTACGATACTTGAGCGGCATATTGAGAAAAAACTGGCTGAACGGAATATCTCATTACAAGACGCGATTGAGCGCGGAACGGAGAATCAAAGAGAGACATACTTCGAGCGCCAGATTCCGGAAGAGTTTACGGCGGTGATGGATCAGGCGAAAAGCCAAATTGAAGCGATTCACAAAACGGTCCGGCAGGAGGCGTTAAAGGTTGATCAAAGCTTGGAACCTTTACTTCTGAAAAATGCCGCTTTTATTCAGGATCAGCTTCAATTCTTAGAGCGCACGGTGATGAAGCGAATTGAAGAAAAAGAAGGCTACGTCTTGAAGGATTATGAAAGAATTCAAAATAGCATTAAGCCGCTTCTTGCGCCGCAAGAACGGATTTGGAATATCATGTATTATTTGAACAGGTACGGTCCAAAATTCTTCACGACATTCAAGAATCTGCCATTTTCTTTTCAAAATCAACATCAAGTTGTCAAACTTTGAAATAAAGTTTTAAAGAACCCTGACTAGTTCAGGGTTTTTTTTTATGGGTAAACAGTGTAAAATGAAGTTGTGGAGCGAAGTGGTGAATAGTGGTGAGTTAAGGAGAGAAAGTGGGGCAAGAGATCATGTTTATGGGTGAATATCAGCATACCATCGATGCGAAAGGCCGCATGATCGTACCCGCTAAATTCAGAGAAGGCCTAGGTGAGCAATTTGTGCTGACTAGAGGACTTGACCAATGTCTCTTCGGCTACCCTATGCACGAATGGAAACAAATTGAAGAAAAACTAAAAGCTCTTCCTCTCACAAAGAAAGATGCCCGCGCGTTTACCCGTTTCTTCTTTTCAGGGGCGACTGAATGCGAACTGGATAAGCAAGGCAGGGTAAATATCGCATCATCTCTATTGAATTACGCCAAACTGGAAAAAGAATGTGTTGTTATCGGGGTTTCTAATCGAATTGAATTGTGGAGTAAAGTAATTTGGGAACAATACACAGAAGAGCAAGAAGATTCATTTGCTGAAATTGCTGAAAACATGATTGGGTTTGATATATAATGATTCTTCGTGTATAACACTCTAAAAACAATTTCAATTCATCCTGATAAAAGGTGGGACCAACACAATATGTTTCAACACAAGACAGTACTTCTTCGTGAAACCGTAGACGGACTTAATATTAAACCAGACGGTACATATGTAGACTGCACACTCGGCGGAGCTGGGCATAGTACATACTTATTGCAGCAGTTATCCGAGAAGGGGCGTTTAATCGCTTTTGACCAAGATGATACGGCATTACAGCATGCTAAAGAAGTGTTGTCCGATTATAAAGGACAGCTCATTCTGATTAAAAGCAATTTCAGGTATTTAAAAGAATATTTGAATGAACAAGGCGTTACAGAAGTAGACGGCATTTTATTTGATTTAGGGGTGTCCTCTCCGCAGCTGGATACACCGGAGCGCGGATTCAGTTACCATCATGACGCACCGTTGGACATGAGGATGGACCAGTCGGCTACGCTTTCGGCGAAAGAAGTCGTTAATGAGTGGCGCTATGAGGATCTCGTCCGTATTTTCTTTAAATACGGAGAAGAGAAGTTCAGTAAACAGATCGCCAGAAAAATTGAGGAGGCAAGAATGAAGTCTCCTATTCAAACTACGGGCCAACTGGTCGATCTAATAAAAGACGCGATTCCCGCTCCAGCGAGAAGGAGCGGGGGACATCCCGCTAAACGCGTGTTTCAGGCAATCAGAATTGCCGTAAACGATGAACTTAGGGTGTTTGAAGAAGCTTTGGAGCAGGCAATTGAGGTTCTGAAGCCAGGGGGCAGGGTATCGGTCATTACCTTCCACTCGCTAGAAGACAGAATTTGCAAAACCACTTTTAAAGAAAAGTCGTCGCTTCCGGAACTTCCTCCGGGACTTCCTGTTATACCGGAAGAGTTTGAACCGGAGCTGAAGCTCATCACACGAAAACCGATTACGGCATCTCAAGAAGAGCTTGAAGAGAACAACCGGGCTCGTTCTGCCAAGCTTCGGATTGCTGAAAAAAGAAAATAACGAAACGCGAACGCAAAATTAAAAGGAGGTCATCAGCCTATGAGCAATTTAGCTTACCAACCAGAGAAACAGCAGCGGCATGCGATCAGTCCTGAGAAAAAAGTGATTGTCAAGAAAAGGGCTTCCATTACTCTCGGAGAAAAAGTGCTTCTTGTCCTCTTTGCTGCGGCGGTGCTCAGCGTATCGCTTTTGATCGTATCGAAGGCGTATGCGGCATATCAAACCAATATTGAGGTGCAAAAGCTTGAGGAGCAAATTTCATCCGAAAATAAGCAAATTGGTGACCTCGAAAAAAGCGTTGCTGATTTAAGCAAACCGCAGCGCATTATGGACATTGCGAAAAAGAACGGCTTGAATTTAAAAGATAAAAAAGTGAAAAACATACAGGAATGATTCAAATGCCAAAAAAGAATAAATTTATGAATAGAGGAGCAGCGATTCTAAGTATTTGTTTCGCTCTCTTTTTCTTTGTCATCCTGGGGAGAATGGCATATATTCAAATAACCGGAAAAGCGAACGGCGAAGTGCTTGCGACAAAAGCGACAGAGCAGCATGAAAAGAAACGGACCATCGAAGCGAGCCGCGGCTCGATTTTAGACCGAAAAGGAAAAGTCATTGCAGAGGACACAGCGACGTATAAACTGATTGCGATTCTCGATAAAAAAATGACCACTGATGTCAAGCATCCTCAGCATGTTGTAAACAAAGAAAAAACGGCGGAAGCATTGTCTAAAGTGATAAACTTGGACAAGGCCGACATCCTTGATATCTTAAATAAAGATGCAAAACAAGTCGAGTTTGGCTCAGCTGGCCGGGATATTACGTATTCACAAAAGCAAAAAATCGAAAAAATGAAACTCCCGGGCATTTCATTTTTACGGGATACAAAACGCTACTATCCAAACGGAGTATTTGCATCTAATCTAATCGGCTATGCCGAGGTTGATGAAGAAACAAATGAAATTTCCGGCGCGATGGGATTAGAAAAAGTGCTGGATAAGTATTTGAAGGAGCGGGACGGATATGTGACATATGAAAGCGACAAATCCGGCTGGGAGCTCCCGAACAGCAAAAATAAAATTACAGCGCCAAAAAATGGTGACAATGTATATTTAACCATTGACCAGAAAATTCAAACCTTTTTGGAAGACAGCATGACAAAAGTGGCGCAAAAGTATAATCCGAAAAAAATCATGGCCGCAGTCGTTGATCCGAAAACGGGCAAAGTCCTTGCCATGGGACAGCGCCCAAGCTTTGATCCGAACAAGCGCGATGTGACAAACTACTATAATGATTTGATTTCATATGCGTATGAACCCGGGTCCACGATGAAGATCTTTACACTCGCTGCTGCGATGCAGGAAAACGTGTTTAATGCGAACGAAAAATATAAATCAGGGACATTTGAAGTTGGCGGAGCACCTGTTAAGGATCACAATAACGGTGTAGGCTGGGGTCCGACAACATATCATGACGGCGTCCTAAGGTCGTCGAATGTCGCTTTTGCGAAACTGGCGAAAGAAAAGCTGGGATATGACCGCCTCAATCAATATTTGCACAAATTCAATTTTTACCAGAAAACAGGTATTGATTTGCCAGGAGAAGTCTCCAGCAAAATCAACTTTAAATATGAATTTGATAAGGCGTCAACTGCATATGGCCAAGCGTCTGCGGTCACACCAATTCAGCAGATTCAGGCCGCAACGGCAATTGCAAATGACGGTAAAATGATGAAACCTTATGTCATTGACCATATCGTTGACCCTGATAAAGATAAAACTATTTATCAAAATAAGCCGGAATCAGCCGGAACTCCAATTTCTGCAAGTACTGCGAAAAAGGTGCGGGATATATTAGGAGAAGTCGTTACATCGAAGATCGGAACAGGGCAAGCTTATAAAATCGAAGGTTTTGATGTTGCCGGGAAAACAGGTACTGCGCAAATAGCCGGTAAAGGCGGATATTTAGACGGCACAGATAACTATATCTTTTCGTTTATGGGTATGGCGCCAAAAGATGATCCTGAGCTTTTAATTTATGTTGCTGTACAGCAGCCGCAACTAAAAGCAGGACAAAGCAGTTCAGATCCAGTATCAGAAATCTTCAATCCAACAATGAAAAATAGCCTGCACTACCTAAACATCGAACCAACTGAAAAATCTGACTCAGATAAGGAAGAAACAAAAGCGCAGACAATGCCTGATTTAACAGATCAAACGGTAGCTGCTGCTCAAAAGAAAGCAAAAGAGGAGAATCTCACACCAATTGTCATCGGCAGTGATGTCGCTGTAAAAGAACAGTATCCGAAAGCGGATGAGGAAGTTCTCACCAATCAAAAGGTCTTCCTGAAAACGGGCGGCAAAATCAAAATGCCTGATATGACAGGCTGGTCGAGAAGAGAGGTTCTGCAGTACGGCGAGCTCGCGGGAATTCATATTGAAGTAAGCGGACAAGGCTACGCTGTCAGCCAAAGTGTTAAGAAAGACAAAGAAATCAAAGACAAAACCGTAATCAAGGTTAAGTTTAAAAATCCTGATTAAAAAGAAAGCCGTCGTTATGCAGGCTTTCTTTTTTTATGCCTTCAGAGGAGCATCGTTCTACCTGTCCAAATTCAGGCATAAAATGAAACAAGCCTAAATAAGGAGTGAACGGTCTCTTGCGCGTCTCGAATGTAACGGTTAGAAAACGTTTATTATTTGTTTTGCTTTTTGGCGTGATCGTGTTTCTGATCATTGATACAAGGCTGGGGTATGTTCAGTTTGTGATGGGCGAAAAACTGACTTCGCTAGCGAAAGATTCCTGGAGCCGGAACTTGCCGTTTGAGCCGGAGAGAGGCGAGATTCTGGATCGGAATGGTGTGAAGCTCGCAACAAATAAAAGTGCGCCGACCGTATTCGTCGTGCCGCGCCAAGTTCAGAATCCGATGAAAACGAGCAAGCAGCTTGCGGCGGTGCTCAATATGTCAGAAGAAAAAGTATATAAACATGTGACAAAAAAAGCGTCAATCGAAAAGATCACTCCTGAAGGGAGAAAAATTTCAAATGAGAAGGCGAAAGAAATCAAAGCGCTTGATTTAAAAGGTGTGTATGTTGCGGAGGACAGTATCCGTCATTACCCGTTCGGCAGCTTTTTATCTCATGTGCTTGGATTTGCAGGAATTGACAACCAAGGGCTCCTTGGACTTGAAGCCTATTACGACGATGATTTAAAAGGGGAAAAAGGTTCTGTTAAGTTTTATACAGATGCCAAGGGGAAGAAGATGCCTGATGAAGCGGATGACTATACGCCGCCTAAGGATGGGCTTGATATGAAGCTGACAGTTGATTCAAAGGTTCAGACGATAATGGAAAGAGAGCTTGATAACGCTGAGGCCAAATATCATCCGGACGGCATGATTGCCGTAGCCATGAATCCGAAAAACGGAGAAATTTTGGGGATGTCTAGCAGGCCTGACTTCGACCCTGCTGATTACCAATCTGTTGATCCGTCCGTCTACAATCGAAATCTGCCAGTATGGAGCACGTATGAACCGGGATCTACCTTTAAAATTATTACACTTGCAGCAGCCCTTGAAGAGCAAAAAGTAAATTTGAAACGGGATCAATTTTATGATAAAGGGCATGCTGAAGTGGACGGAGCGAGACTGCGGTGCTGGAAAAGAGGCGGGCACGGGCTGCAGACGTATCTGGAAGTTGTGCAGAACTCCTGCAACCCGGGGTTTGTTGAATTAGGCGAGCGCTTAGGAAAGGAAAAGCTTTTCAAATATATCAAAGACTTTGGTTTTGGACAAAAAACGGGGATTGATCTCCAAGGCGAGGGAACAGGCATCTTATTCCCGCTTGAGAGAGTGGGCCCGGTGGAGCAAGCAACTACGGCTTTCGGACAGGGAGTATCCGTCACGCCGATTCAGCAGGTTGCAGCAGTATCCGCCGCTGTAAACGGAGGAACGCTCTATACACCTTATATTGCAAAGGAATGGATCGATCCTGTTACGAAGAAAACGGTCAAAAAACAATCACCAATCGCAAAGAAACAAGTCATTTCTGAGGAAACATCCAAACAAATCCGCTATGCTCTAGAAAGCGTCGTCGCAGAAGGAACCGGCCGCAATGCATTTGTAGAAGGATATCGTGTCGGAGGAAAAACGGGAACTGCACAAAAGGTTAAAGATGGAAAATATCTTGAAAACAACCATATTGTATCATTTATCGGTTTCGCGCCAGCAGATGATCCGAGTCTAGTCGTCTACGTTGCGGTGGATAACCCGAAAGGCACGATTCAGTTTGGCGGAACGGTGGCAGCGCCTATTGTCGGAAATATTATGAGAGACAGTCTGCCGGAACTTGGTGTGAAGCCCCGGAAAAATCAAATCGAGAAAAAATACCAATGGAACGACACAAAAACAATAGAAGTTCCGAATGTTGTAGGGATGTCTGTCTCAGATCTTGAGTCACTATTGGTGAATCTCAATGTGGATGCTTCCGGGAAAGGGAGCAAAATCGTTAAACAATCGCCAGCTGCCGGAACGAAAGTAAAAGAAGGCTCAAAGATACGCGTGTATTTGACTGAAGAAGATGAAAAGGAGGCAGCCGATTGATTCGGGCTGCCTATTCTTTTATTGCAGAAAAAATGCTGATATCTTTCAAGATTAGCTGGATGTATCCTTTTATTTACGCTAAAATATGAACTGTATGCTTAAAATCATTACCACATCATTTGATGTGACTTCAATGATAAAAAGAACGAATTAGAATGTTGAGAGGTTTGATACGATGAAACTTACAAAGCTGCTTACATACTTAACAACCGAACCTTCTGTAAACGACTCACAAGACCCTGAAATAACTTCAATTGAGATGGACTCCAGGGAAGTAAAGAAAGGGAGTCTTTTTGTATGTGTAAAAGGGTATACGGTGGATGGCCACGATTTTGCGCAAAAAGCAGTAGAAAACGGTGCAGCGGCTATTGTGGCAGAAAGAGAGGTCGATGTGAATGTTCCTGTTATTATTGTCCGGCAGTCACTTCGCGCGCTCAGCGTTTTGTCTGATGCGTTTTACGGACAGCCGACGAAGAAGCTTCAGCTGATTGGGATAACAGGGACAAACGGCAAAACATCAACGACCCACATGGTCGATGAGATTCTGAAAAAAGCGGGAAAACGCACAGGCTTGATCGGTACAATGTACATGAAAATCGGAGACGAAACACTTCCTGTTAAAAACACGACTCCGGAAAGCGTCACGCTGCAGAAAACGTTTAAGAAAATGAATGACAAGCACGTTGACACTGCAATCATGGAGGTTTCTTCCCACGCTTTGTCTTTAGGACGCGTCCATGGCTGTGATTATGATATTGCCGTGTTTACGAATTTAACACAGGACCATCTGGACTATCATAAAACGATGGATGAGTACCGGCATGCAAAAAGCTTGCTCTTTTCCCAACTTGGCGGGGCTTTCAACCATGAACATCCAAAGCGTGCCGTCCTGAATGCTGACGATGAGGCGAGCGCTTATTTTGAAAAGGTAACAGCTGCGCATATCTCTACATACGGAATTAAAAACGATGCTGATGTGATGGCGAAGAACATCAGTATCACTGCACAGGGCACAAGCTTTGATCTCGTGACAAACAAAGGCACGAAGCACATCACGATGTCTCTCGTCGGACAATTTAATGTGTATAACGTGCTGGCCGCTGTTGCGACATGTATTGCAGCAGGCATACCGTTTGAAATCATCACTGAGGCTGTTGAAGAATTGCATGGTGTAAGAGGCCGTTTTGAATTGGTCAATCAGCAGCAGGAGTTTCCTGTCATTGTAGACTACGCGCACACACCGGACAGCCTTGAAAATGTGCTGGAGACATGCAGAGACATGACGGAAGGAAAGCTATTTGTCGTTGTCGGCTGCGGAGGAGACAGAGATAAGACGAAGCGCCCGAAAATGGCTAAAATTGCTGTGGAGCTGGCTGACGAGCCGATTTTCACGTCAGATAACCCGAGAAGCGAAGATCCTCGCGCGATTTTAAGAGATATGGAAGCCGGAGTAGAGAACGCATACTATCACAGTATTGCAAACCGCGAGCAGGCGATCTTTTTCGCAATTGCCAATGCCAAAAAAGGCGACGTTGTCCTCATTGCCGGAAAAGGACATGAAACCTATCAGCAGATCGGAAATGAAACTTTCGATTTTGATGATGCTGAAGTAGCGGCGAGAGCCATTGTTGAACTCAATAAGAATAAGACGAATTCATAGGAAAGAGATGTTACTGAATAATGGAGCTTGAAAAGATTTTTCATATGGAAAAAAATCATGAATATGATAACTACGTATGTCGTTTGAAAGAAACAGGAGGAGAAAAGGACAATGCTTGAGCAAGTCATTCTGTTTACAATTTTAATGGGGTTTTTAATTAGTGTTCTGCTCTCTCCGATTCTTATTCCGTTTTTAAGAAGATTAAAATTCGGCCAGAGTATTAGAGAAGAAGGACCGAAATCACATCAGAAAAAATCAGGGACACCGACAATGGGCGGGGTCATGATCATACTTTCTATCATAGTGACAACAATTGTTATGACACAGAAGTTTTCAGAAATAAGCCCCGAAATGGTGCTGCTTCTGTTTGTTACGCTAGGCTACGGTTTGCTTGGCTTTTTAGATGATTACATCAAGGTTGTCATGAAGCGCAATCTTGGATTGACATCAAAGCAAAAGCTGATCGGACAAATTATTATTGCGGTTGTATTTTACGCCGTGTATCATTACTACAATTTTGCGACGGATATTCGCATTCCTGGAACTGACTTATCATTTGATCTTGGCTGGGCTTACTTTATCCTTGTGCTCTTTATGCTAGTCGGCGGATCAAACGCAGTTAACCTGACTGACGGCCTTGACGGGTTATTATCCGGTACTGCGGCGATTGCCTTTGGCGCCTTTGCCATTCTGGCATGGAATCAGTCTCAATATGACGTAGCGATTTTCTCAGTTGCCGTTGTCGGTGCAGTTCTGGGCTTCCTTGTATTTAATGCTCATCCGGCCAAAGTTTTTATGGGAGATACGGGATCGCTTGCATTGGGAGGAGCCATCGTTACCATTGCCATTTTAACGAAATTAGAGATCCTGCTGGTTATCATCGGCGGTGTATTCGTTATCGAGACATTATCCGTTATTTTGCAGGTCATCAGCTTTAAAACGACAGGTAAACGAATCTTTAAAATGAGTCCGCTTCATCACCATTATGAGCTTGTCGGCTGGTCTGAATGGAGAGTAGTCGTGACGTTTTGGGCTGCGGGACTTTTGCTTGCCGTTTTAGGAATTTACATCGAGGTGTGGTTATAAGTGGAAAATGATCAATTTTTACAGAAACAGCATTTTTTAATCCTTGGGCTTGCGAAAAGCGGATATGCGGCGGCCTCCATTCTTCATGAAAAAGGCATTTATGTTGCAGTCAATGATCAAAAGCCTTTTGAAGAAAATGAACCGGCACAAAAGCTTTCTGAAAAAGGAATCGAAGTTGTTTGCGGAGAGCATCCAGTTTCTCTGTTCGATCAGCATCAAATCACGATTCTGATCAAAAACCCGGGAATTCCTTATGAAAATATCATGGTTCAGGAAGCAGAGAAACGAGGTATTCCGGTTTGGACGGAAATTGAGCTCGCTTACTACCTGACCAGCGCCAAGTTTATCGGGATTACCGGATCGAACGGTAAAACGACCACGACAACGCTAATTTACGAAATGCTCAAGGCTGACTCGCAAAAAGCACTGATTGCCGGAAACATCGGCACAGTCGCAAGTGAGGTTGCCTATCATGCTGATGGAGATGAATGGATCGTTACCGAACTGTCTTCGTTTCAGCTGATGGGAACACACGCTTTCAGACCGGAAATCAGCCTGATTTTAAATGTATTTGACGCCCATCTGGATTATCACCATACGCGCGAAAACTATGAAAAAGCGAAACAGAAAGTGTACCTTCATCAGACTGCTTCAGATAAAGCTATTGTCAACCAGGATGATGAAACCGTCGTGCGTCTTGCTGAAGCCGGAAAAGCCGAAATCGTCCCATTTTCAGTCAGCAAAACGCTTGAACAGGGCGCATATGTAAAAGACAGTATGATTATGTTTAACGGCGAAGCCATTCTTCCTCTGGAAGAGGTTGTACTGCCCGGTGCTCATAACCTGGAGAACATTTTAGCAGCTATTGCAGTTGTGAAAACGGCAGGAGCATCCAATGAGGCGGTTAAAAAGGTGCTGACAAGCTTTACTGGTGTGAAGCACCGCCTCCAATATGTCACAACTGTGAATGGCCGCAAATTTTATAACGACAGTAAAGCAACAAACATTCTGGCGACAAGCAAGGCGCTTTCAGCTTTTGATAAGCCGGTCATTCTGCTTGCGGGCGGACTGGATCGCGGAAATGGTTTTGATGACTTGAAACCTTATATGAAGCATGTCAAAGCAGTGCTTACATTTGGCCAGACGGCGCCAAAACTCGAGAAACTCGGCAATGAACTGGGAATACAACATGTCAAACGTGTCGATAATGTTGAACAAGCAGTATCTGCGGCGTTTGCGCTCTCAAATGAAGGAGATGTCATCCTGCTGTCACCCGCGTGTGCGAGCTGGGATCAATTCAAAACATTTGAAGAACGCGGTGACATGTTTATAGATGCCGTGCATATGCTTAAGTAAGGGCTTGTCTTGAAGTAAATCGGCAGCCCTAATGACTTTAAGCTTGGGGTGTCGATTGCTTTGACTACTAAAAAAACATCGCCTGATTTGTTATTGGTCATCATTACGTTATTATTATTAACAATCGGATTAATTATGGTGTACAGTGCGAGTGCGGTATGGGCGGATTATAAATTTGACGACTCATTCTTTTTCGCGAAACGGCAGCTTTTGTTTGCGGGAATCGGCGTCATTGCTATGTTTTTTATCATGAATGTTGATTATTGGACTTGGAGGACATGGTCCAAATTGCTGATGGTTATCTGCTTTTTCCTTCTGGTGCTTGTTTTGATACCGGGCGTCGGAATGGTGCGGAACGGTTCAAGAAGCTGGATCGGAGTCGGAGCATTCAGCATACAGCCTTCAGAGTTTATGAAGCTTGCGATGATTGCATTCCTTGCTAAATTTCTCTCTGAAAAACAAAAAAACATCACATCGTTCAGACGGGGGTTCGTCCCTGCACTTGGCATCGTGTTTTCAGCATTTTTGATTATCATGTGCCAGCCTGACCTCGGAACGGGGACAGTTATGGTCGGAACTTGTATTGTCATGATTTTTGTAGCCGGCGCACGGATCGCCCATTTCGTCTTTCTCGGGCTGATCGGCCTCAGCGGATTTGTCGGGCTCGTACTATCGGCTCCATATCGGATAAAGCGGATTACCTCATACTTAAATCCATGGGAAGACCCGCTCGGAAGCGGATTTCAGATCATTCAATCGCTTTATGCAGTGGGGCCCGGCGGGTTGTTCGGAATGGGGCTCGGACAAAGCAGACAGAAGTTCTTTTATCTGCCTGAGCCGCAAACAGACTTTATTTTCGCCATCTTGTCAGAGGAGCTGGGCTTTATCGGGGGAACACTTATTTTGCTCCTCTTCAGCGTCCTGCTGTGGAGAGGAATCAGAATTGCGCTTGGTGCGCCTGATCTGTACGGAAGCTTTGTCGCAGTCGGCATTATTTCAATGATTGCCATTCAAGTCATGATAAATATCGGCGTAGTCACGGGCCTGATTCCTGTAACAGGCATCACGCTCCCGTTTCTGAGCTACGGAGGCTCTTCATTGACTCTAATGCTGATGGCAGTTGGTGTGCTGCTGAATGTAAGCCGCTACTCGAGGTATTAACGAATGTATTTCCAAGCCTCCTGTCTAACATGAAGCTTGGAAACAATTGATGCGATAACCCTGTCCAACAAAACAGGGTTATCGTTATGTTATAGAGAAACTTAGACTGGGGGAAAAAAGAAATGCGAATTGCAATAAGCGGAGGCGGTACAGGGGGACATATTTATCCTGCTCTTGCTTTTATTAAAGAAGTGCAAAGACGTCATCCTAATGTGGAATTTTTATATATCGGAACAGAAAACGGGCTGGAGAAAAAAATTGTTGAGCGGGAGAATATACCGTTTCGTTCAATTGAAATTACAGGATTTAAAAGAAAATTGTCATTTGAAAATGTCAAGACTGTGATGCGTTTTCTGAAGGGCGTCAAAAAGAGTAAATCGTATTTAGCGGAATTTAAGCCCGATGCCGTAATTGGAACGGGCGGTTATGTATGTGGGCCGGTTGTCTATGCCGCTGCGAAAATGGGAATTCCGACTATTGTCCACGAACAAAACAGCCTGCCGGGCATCACGAATAAGTTTCTTTCAAAATATGTTAATAAAGTAGCGATTTGTTTTGAAGAAGCGAAATCACATTTTCCTAGCGAGAAAGTTGTATTTACGGGAAACCCGAGAGCCTCTGAAGTCGTCTCAATAAAGACGGGACGATCATTGGCTGAATTTGGGCTTTCTGAAGACAAAAAAACGGTCTTAATTTTCGGCGGAAGCCGAGGCGCTGCACCGATTAACCGCGCTGTCATTGACATGCAGGATGTGCTGAAAACAAGAGACTATCAAGTGCTGTATATCACCGGTGAAGTTCACTATGAAAAAGTAATGAATGAGCTGAAAAGCAAGGGTGCCGCTGATAATATGGTCACAAAGCCGTTTCTTCATCAAATGCCTGAGTATTTAAAGGCCATTGATGTCATTGTGGCCAGAGCCGGTGCGACAACGATTGCCGAAATTACTGCTCTCGGAATCCCAAGTGTTCTGATCCCAAGTCCATATGTGACAGCGAATCACCAGGAGGTCAATGCGAGGTCTCTTGGCCAGCATGATGCGGCGATTGTACTGAAAGAAACAGAGCTCAGCGGGGAGAAGCTGATTGAAGCGCTAGACCGGATTGTACTGAATGAGCAAACGTTAAAGGAAATGAGCGAACGAACAAAGTCACTCGGTGTTCCTGACGCGGCTGCCCGTTTATACAGCGTACTCGAGGAATTAAAAAAATAGTAGAAAAGCAAATGGAATGCGGAGGTTTACGATGGAGAAAGTGATACAGGAATTAAAAGAACGAGAAGTCGGCAAGGTTCTTGCAAATGAACCGCTCGCGAATCATACAACGATGAAAATCGGCGGACCTGCGGATGTATTGGTCATTCCAAGCAGTGTGGATGCTGTTAAAGACATCATGGACGTGATTAAAAAATATGATGTGAAGTGGACAGTCATCGGCCGCGGATCAAATCTTCTTGTTTTAGATGAAGGAATTAGAGGCGTAGTGATCAAGCTGGGGGCGGGTCTTGACCATTTGGAGCTTGAAGGGGAACAAGTAACAGTCGGAGGCGGTTATTCGGTGGTCCGCCTTGCTACATCATTGAGCAAAAAAGGCCTGTCCGGTTTGGAATTTGCTGCCGGCATTCCAGGATCAGTCGGCGGAGCGGTTTATATGAATGCCGGCGCTCACGGTTCTGATATGAGCGAGATCCTCGTCAAAGCGCATATTTTATTTGAAGACGGAACGATTGAGTGGCTGACAAATGAGCAGATGGATTTCAGCTACAGGACATCTGTACTGCAAAAGAAACGCCCGGGCGTTTGCCTTGAAGCTGTTTTGCAGCTTGAGCAGAAGGATAAGGAATCAATCGTTCAGCAAATGCAAAGCAATAAAGACTATAGAAAAAATACACAGCCGTATTCAAGCCCTTGTGCGGGAAGCATATTCAGAAATCCGCTTCCGAATCATGCCGGGAACCTTGTAGAAAAAGCAGGCTTGAAAGGATATCAAATCGGCGGTGCAAAGATATCGGAGATGCACGGAAACTTCATCGTCAATGCGGGGGGAGCATCAGCAAAAGATGTGCTTGATCTCATTGACCATGTGAAAAAGACAATCCGTGAAAAATACGAGATTGATATGCACACAGAGGTTGAAATCATCGGCGGAAATCGCTGATTCAAGTTCTGACTGAAGCTGTTCATATGATATACTGTAAGCAAACGACAAACGGCATCATAGTATGCCGTTTGTTTTGGAATAGACAGACTTTTAACAGCTGTTTCATTTGAATGAGGTGAACAGGCAATGAACCCGGGTCAAGACCGAGAAAAAATCGTTAACATTGAAGAGCGGATCCCTAAAATTAAAGAGCAGAGGAAACAAAAGGCAAACCGCCGTCTCATTTCATTTATTATGCTCTTTTTTATTATGGTGCTGATCATTGTGTACCTGCAAACACCAATCAGTAAAGTATCAACAATCTCTGTTACAGGGAATGAAAATGTATCAAAAAAGGAAATTATCGACCTTTCCGATATTAACAGCGGAGATACTGAGTTTTGGAGTTTGGACAAGCAAAAAACAGAAAAGAAGATTCAGCAAAATAAATTAGTGAAAAAAGCGGAGATCAGCAAATCGCTTCCTAATAAAATCAACATTGCAATCGAAGAATATAAAGCGATTGCTTATTTAGAAAAAGACGATGTGTACTATGAAGTGCTTGAAAACGGCTCAGTTCTGCCAAACGAAGTAACGCCGGATGATGCCGGACCGATTTTAGTGAATTGGACAAACGCGAAGAAGCGGTCTCAAATGGCCAAGCAGCTCGATGCGTTGTCAAATTCGTTAAAACAGTCGATTTCAGAAATTTATTATACGCCTGTAAAAATGGATGAAAACCGTATTAAGTTGTACATGAACGACGGTTATGTTGTTACGGCATCTATTAAAACGTTTGCAGACCGAATGAAGACGTATCCTTCTATCATCTCACAGCTAAGCAGCAATAAAAAAGGAATCATTCATTTAGAAGTTGCCACCTATTTTGAAGAGTTTGGGAAAAACGATAAAGCTGCTAAAAAGGAAGATGAAAATTGAGGGGCAAATCAGCAGTCCTTCTTTCCTTGATTATGCTTATCGCAGGTTTTTTGATTTCATTTTCTTTTCAAATGACAAAAGAAAACAACAAAAGCGCGGCTGAGACGGAAGAGTGGAAAAAAGAATATGCGCTGAGAGATGAACTGCTGAAACAAGAGAAAGAAAATAAGAAGTTTGAAAAAGAATTATATCAAAAGCAAAACAAAGTCCGCCAGGCGGAAAATAAGCTGAAGAAAGAGAAGTCGGAATACTATAATGTCCTCGAAGATACAGAAAAATACAGGATGTATATTGGGGAAGTCGGTGTGCAGGGAGAAGGCGTTGAGGTGACATTGGAAGATGCGTCATACATACCGGAAGGGGAGAATGTGAATAGTTACATCGTTCACGAAAGCCATATCTTCCAAGTAGTAAACGAACTGTATATCTCAGGAGCGGCAGCTGTCGCCGTTAATGGACAGCGTTTGACGCATGATTCGTATATCAAATGCAATGGTCCTGTGGTAACGGTAGACGGGGTGCAGCATCCCGCTCCGTTTACGGTATCCGCTATTGGAGATCCAGATGTCCTGCTGCCCTCGTTAAATATCGCTGGAGGCCTAATTGATCAGCTGTCAATGGATCATATTTCTGTGTCGGCAGAAAAAGAGAAAAACGTACAAATGAAACCGATTCTGAAAACGAAGGAATGACTGAAAAAGCGGGTGAAATAGATTGAAAATAAAGCGTTCCTTCATAAGCATCAGTGTTCTTATGGTCATCTTCGGCCTGATGATATCTGTTCAGTTTAATTCGTTAAAGCACCCCAAAGTCCGGGATACAAGAGATATGTGGGATATTAGGGAAGAGCTGACATCAGAGCAGAAGAAGCAGGAAAAGCTGCTGGCTGAAATAAACAAATATGACAAATTGCTGAATAGCTATTCGCAAACGAAAGAAATGACAAAAGAAACCGCGCTAAATAATACCTTGCAATCCTTAAAAAAAACAGCCGGCATGACCGATATAACAGGTAGCGGAATTGTCATTACGATTTCCCCGCTTTTTTCTGAAAGCTTAACAGGAGAGCCGATCGAAAATCCGCCTCCGGATTTGCTGAAAAAGCTGATAAATGAACTCAACTCCTACGGTGCAGAGCATATCTCGATTAATGAGCGAAGAGTTGTGAATCATACAGTCATCAGAGATATAAACGGCACTACAAAAATAGACGGATACGCCCTTGACGATTATCCTTTAACAGTAAAAGTGCTTGCCAAAGATCCGGACATGTTACACAGCAGAGTGAAGGGGTCAGGCCTTGAGGATCTTTTTGCATCTGAAAATTTAGCATTAAAAGCCGGTAAATCTGAAAGCAAACTAACATTAAAAGCATATGACAGACCACTGGACGTACAACAGCTGAAACTGCTTAAAGACTGAAAAGGAGGAGAATTGTCATGTGGCTGCCCGTGTTGGGACTGGTGCTCGGAATAGCGATTGGACTAATGACAAACTTAACGATACCGAGTGAATACTCAAACTATTTATCGCTTGCGGTGCTTGCCGCACTTGATACATTAATCGGCGGAATCAGGGCGCATTTACAAGGTACATATGATGAAATGGTATTTGTTTCCGGTTTCTTTTTTAATATTATATTGGCAATAAGTTTAGCTTTTCTGGGAGTCCATCTTGGTGTAGACTTGTATTTAGCAGGTATATTCGCATTTGGAGTCAGATTATTTCAGAATATAGCCGTTATCAGAAGAAATCTACTAACAAAGTGGACTCTTTCTAAAAAAAATAAAAAAAATGTGATATAAAAGAGGATATACATAGGATATAACGAATATTTTCAATAAACATAAAATGTGAAAAGCACATAAAAATATTCTGTTGTTATTTTTTGTTACACACTTGTAAAGCCACATTCATTGTATTGTTGTTCCGCAAATAATAGAATAGAAATGATCGAAATGTGAGGAGGTGCCATAGAATGAACAACAATGAACTTTACGTCAGTCTTGACATCGGTACGTCCAATACAAAAGTGATCGTCGGAGAAATGACAGATGATTCCCTTAATATTATCGGTGTGGGAAATGTACCGTCTGAAGGGTTGAAAAAAGGCTCAATCGTTGATATAGATGAGACCGTTCATTCTATAAGAAAAGCGTTTGACCAAGCTGAAAGAATGGTAGGTTTTCCGCTTAGAAAAGCTATTGTCGGCGTTAATGGAAATTATATCAATATTCAAGATACAAACGGTGTTGTAGCAGTTTCCAGTGAAAATAAAGAAATTCAGGTTGAAGATGTACGCCGTGTCATGGAGGCGGCACAGGTTGTTTCCGTACCGCATGAACAGCTGATTGTTGACGTCATTCCTAAACAGTTTATCGTAGATGGAAGAGATGAAATCACCGACCCGAAAAAAATGCTGGGTGTGCGTTTAGAAGTAGAGGGCACCTTGATCACCGGTTCAAAAACAATCTTACATAACTTACTCCGCTGCGTTGAAAGAGCTGGTATTGAAATAACTGATATTTGCCTTCAGCCGCTGGCAGCCGGTTCTGCTGCATTATCAAAGGACGAGAAAAACCTTGGTGTGGCTCTCATTGATATAGGGGGAGGGTCAACAACCATTGCCGTATTCCAGAACGGACATCTCACTTCTACCCGTGTCATTCCTCTCGGAGGCGAAAATATCACCAAAGATATCTCCATCGGATTGAGAACGTCAACAGAAGAAGCAGAACGCGTGAAAAAGCAATTTGGACATGCCTACTATGACGAAGCCTCGGAAGATGAAATATTTGAGGTAACCGTTATAGGCACCAATCAAAAACAAACATTTACACAGCAAGAAGCAGCGAATATCATTGAAGCGAGAGTAGAGGAAATTCTTGAAATTGTTTCAGAAGAGCTTCGCAGTATGGGAATTACCGATCTGCCGGGAGGCTTCGTGCTGACAGGAGGACAAGCAGCTATGCCGGGTGTCATGTCTTTGGCACAGGATGTGCTGCAAAACAATGTCAGAGTGGCAAGCCCGAATTATATCGGTGTAAGAGATCCTCAATATATGACGGGAGTGGGCCTGATCCAATTCGCCTGCCGGAATGCAAGAATCCAAGGCAGAAAAATAGGCTTTAAGATGCCTGAAGAAGCGATACAGGAAATCGCAGTCTCATCATCTGAGGAACAAGAGCAGCATCATCACCAAAATGAGGTGCAGCAGCGGCCAAAAGGAAAACAAAAAACACAAGCCGAACATAATAAACAGAGCAAAATGAAAAAACTATTAAGCATGTTTTGGGAATAGATAGATAGTCATTCGGCAGATTAGGAGGATTTAGCATGTTGGAGTTCGAAACAAACATAGACGGCTTAGCATCAATTAAAGTAATCGGAGTAGGAGGCGGCGGTAACAACGCCGTTAACCGAATGATTGAAAATGAAGTGCAAGGAGTAGAGTATATCGCGGTAAACACGGACGCTCAAGCTCTTAACCTGTCAAAAGCAGAAGTGAAAATGCAAATCGGCGCAAAGCTGACTAGAGGATTGGGAGCAGGTGCGAATCCGGAAGTCGGGAAAAAAGCCGCTGAAGAAAGCAAAGAGCAGATTGAAGAAGCACTTAAAGGTGCTGACATGGTATTCGTGACAGCTGGTATGGGCGGCGGAACAGGAACAGGTGCCGCACCGGTTATCGCACAAATCGCGAAAGACTTAGGCGCATTAACAGTCGGCGTTGTGACAAGACCGTTTACCTTCGAAGGACGCAAAAGACAGCTTCAGGCTGCAGGCGGAATCTCGGCAATGAAAGAAGCGGTGGATACACTGATCGTGATCCCGAACGACCGTATCCTTGAAATTGTTGATAAAAACACACCGATGCTTGAAGCATTCCGCGAAGCGGATAACGTACTTCGCCAAGGGGTTCAAGGTATTTCTGACTTGATTGCTACACCTGGTCTTATCAACCTTGACTTTGCTGATGTGAAAACAATCATGTCAAACAAAGGATCTGCTTTGATGGGTATCGGTATTGCTACTGGGGAAAATCGCGCGGCAGAGGCAGCAAAAAAAGCAATTTCCAGCCCGCTTCTTGAAGCGGCCATTGACGGTGCGCAAGGCGTCCTCATGAACATCACTGGAGGAACAAACCTCAGCCTATATGAGGTTCAGGAAGCAGCAGACATTGTCGCTTCGGCGTCTGATCAAGACGTAAACATGATTTTCGGTTCTGTTATTAATGAAAATCTAAAAGATGAGATTGTGGTGACAGTGATTGCAACCGGCTTTATCGAACAAGAGAAGGACGTGACGAAGCCTCAGCGTCCAAGCTTAAATCAAAGCATCAAAACACACAATCAAAGTGTTCCGAAGCGTGAGCCAAAACGTGAGGAACCTCAGCAGCAGAACACAGTAAGCCGTCATACTTCACAGCCGGCTGATGATACGCTTGACATCCCGACATTCTTAAGAAACCGTAATAAACGCGGCTAATGTAAAGGACAAAATCGTTTTCGATTTTGTCCTTTTTTGTTTTTCTCTTCACACTTTCCTTCTTATAAAGTCTTTTTCCCTATTGCTTCCTTCGCTTAGTAACAAAACAGATAATTAGACCCATTTATTTTTGTGACATTTTTATCATTTTCATATATATGGAAATTGAATGACATGAAACGACAATATCTGTAATTCAGATTGTCTACAGTTAATATACAGCGATGTTCTGACAAACCATTCATTATTAAAAGGAGGGACGACACTTTTTTTAAAAAGCATGTTGAAAAAGGGGGATGAAAATGAGGAAAAAAACGAAAAACAGACTCATCAGCTCTGTTTTAAGTACAGTTGTCATCAGTTCACTGCTGTTTCCGGGAGCAGCCGGGGCAAGCAGTAAAGTCACCTCACCTTCTGTTAAAAAGGAGCTTCAATCTGCGGAATCCATTCAAAACAAGATTTCGAGTTCATTAAAGAAAAGCTTTAAAAAGAAAGAAAAAACGACTTTTCTGATTAAATTTAAAGATCTGGCTAACCCAGAAAAAGCGGCAAAAGCGGCTGTTAAAAAAGCGAAATCGAAGAAGCTGTCTGCCGCTAAGACGGAATATCAAAAGCGTTCTGCTGTTGTGTCATCTTTAAAAGTCACAGCCGATGAATCCCAGCAAGATGTCCTAAAATACTTGAACACCCAGAAAGATAAAGGAAATGCAGACCAAATTCATTCTTATTATGTGGTGAACGGGATTGCTGTTCATGCCTCAAAAGAGGTTATGGAAAAAGTGGTGCAGTTTCCCGAAGTGGAAAAGGTGCTTCCTAATGAGAAACGGCAGCTTTTTAAGTCATCCTCCCCATTTAATATGAAAAAAGCACAGAAAGCTATTAAAGCAACTGACGGTGTGGAATGGAATGTAGACCAAATCGATGCCCCAAAAGCTTGGGCACTTGGATATGATGGAACTGGCACGGTTGTTGCGTCCATTGATACCGGGGTGGAATGGAATCATCCGGCATTAAAAGAGAAATATCGCGGATATAATCCGGAAAATCCTAATGAGCCTGAAAATGAAATGAACTGGTATGATGCCGTAGCAGGCGAGGCAAGCCCTTATGATGATTTGGCTCATGGAACCCACGTGACAGGCACGATGGTGGGCTCTGAACCTGATGGAACAAATCAAATCGGTGTAGCACCTGGCGCAAAATGGATTGCTGTTAAAGCGTTCTCTGAAGATGGCGGCACTGATGCTGACATTTTGGAAGCTGGTGAATGGGTTTTAGCACCAAAGGACGCGGAAGGAAATCCCCACCCGGAAATGGCTCCTGATGTTGTCAATAACTCATGGGGAGGGGGCTCTGGACTTGATGAATGGTACAGAGACATGGTCAATGCCTGGCGTGCGGCCGATATTTTCCCTGAGTTTTCAGCGGGGAATACGGATCTCTTTATTCCCGGCGGGCCTGGTTCTATCGCAAATCCGGCAAACTATCCAGAATCGTTTGCAACTGGAGCGACTGATATCAATAAAAAGCTCGCTGACTTTTCTCTTCAAGGGCCATCTCCATATGATGAAATAAAGCCGGAAATATCTGCACCGGGCGTTAATATTCGTTCATCCGTTCCCGGTCAGACATATGAGGATGGTTGGGACGGCACATCAATGGCAGGGCCGCATGTATCCGCTGTTGCTGCACTGCTGAAACAGGCGAATGCCTCACTTTCTGTTGATGAGATGGAGGATATATTAACCAGCACGGCTGAACCGCTCACGGATTCAACATTTCCTGATTCACCGAATAACGGATATGGCCATGGTCTGGTGAATGCTTTTGATGCTGTATCCGCTGTTACAGATGGATTAGGGAAAGCGGAAGGACAAGTTTCTGTAGAGGGGGATGACCAAGAGCCTCCTGTCTATCAGCATGAGAAAGTAACTGAAGCTTATGAAGGTGGCAGCCTACCACTGACTTTGACAGCTGAAGACAATGTGAGTGTGACATCTGTAAAGCTGTCCTACAAGCTTGATCAAGGTGAATGGACAGAAATAACGGCTAAACGAATCAGCGGTGATCATCTAAAAGGAACGTATCAGGCAGAGATCCCAGATATAAAAGGAACTAAACTAAGCTATAAGTGGATGATTCACGATTTTGGCGGTCATGTCGTTTCGTCTGACGTATACGATGTAACAGTGAAACCAAGCATCACGGCGGGATATAAGCAGGACTTTGAAACTGCACCCGGCGGCTGGGTTGCGAGCGGAACAAATAATAACTGGGAATGGGGAGTTCCGTCAACTGGCCCAAATACAGCAGCATCCGGAGAAAAAGTATATGGAACGAATTTGACAGGAAATTATGCCAACTCAGCAAACATGAACCTTGTTATGCCTCCTATTAAAGCACCTGATTCAGGAAGTCTGTTCCTTCAATTTAAAAGCTGGCACAATTTAGAGGATGATTTTGATTACGGCTACGTTTTTGTTCTTCCGGAAGGTGAAAAGAATTGGGAGCAGGCTGGTGTCTATAACGGAAAGACATCAAGCTGGACGGACGAAGAAATTGATTTATCGGCTTATAAAGGCCAAAACATTCAAGTGATGTTTAACCTTCAATCTGATGAAAGCATTGCAAAAGAGGGCTGGTATATTGATGATGTAGTGCTTTCTGACAAATCAGCCGGAAAAACAGTCAAAAAGAATAAGCTGGGCGTCGAAAAGCCGTCTGGAAAGCAAAAGAAAAAGCCAGTAAATCCGAAAAAGGCTAAGCCATCTGCAAACACAGCGGTAAAACATCAGAACAAGGCTATACAGCCTCAAGTTTTGCCGCTCAAGGCACAAGTCAGTGTAGTGGAAACAGGAAAATCAACATATTCAGATCAATCCACAGGGCAGTACACGCTGAAGCACAAAGCGGGAGACTATACGCTTATGGCAGAAGCATATGGTTATCAGTCGAAAACACAAAAAGTATCTTTAAAGACGGATCAGACGACACAAGCTAATTTTACGTTAGAAGAGATGAAGAAGGGCACATTAAAAGGCACGGTCATCAATAAAACGACAGGAGAGCCGGTAACAGGCGCTTCCGTTTATGTTGTAGAGGATGCTGCGGTGGAACCGGCTATGACAAACGACAAAGGTGAATATATGCTGGAGGCCTATGAAGGCGCTTATACGATTAAAGTCGCTGCACCGGGTTATTACAGTGATGAATTTTCCGTTGAGTTAAAAGGTGATGTTACAAAAGAAACTGCATTGAAGCCTTTCGTCGGTTATCCGGGTGAAATTGCATATGATGACGGAACAGCGGAGAATGCCAATTCCTATTTTGCTGCCGGTAACGGATGGGCGGTAAAAATGACGCTCGCTGACGGCAAGGACAAAGGCATGCTTACAGGAGGGCTGTTCAGATTCTGGGATACAGAGTTCCCTGATCCGGGCGGCACAGAGTTTAAGGTTGAGGTATACGATGCCACAGGAAAAGACGGAGCACCGGGCAAGAAAATTGCAGGGCCATTTAACGCGGAAGCTCTTCGCAATGGCGAGTGGACTAAGGTAGATCTCAGTTCAAAAGGGATTATGGTCGATAAAGATTTTTATCTCGTATATATCCAGTCGAAACCTGATCCGTATTCACCTGGATTGGCAATGGATGAAACCGGCCAGAATTCCGGCCGCAACTGGCAGTATATAGATGGAAAGTGGCAGCCAGGTGACAAAGCGGATGGCAACTATATGATTCGCGCATTAGTTGATTATGAAGCTGCTGTACCTGAGATTACTTCACCGACAGACAAATCATACACAAATAAGGATAGCGTCACTGTAAAAGGAAACGCTTCTCCTGGCACAACGGTACACATTTATAATGGAGAGAAAGAAGCAGGAGAAACGAAAGCTGCTGCGGATGGCACGTTCCATGCAGGCATCATACTCAACAAGGGTGAAAATGAGCTGACGGCAACTGCATCAACTGACAACGGAACAACAGATGCCTCCAGCCCAATCACGGTCACGCTTGATCAAGAAAAGCCTGAATTAACACTGGACAATCCAAAGGATGGCGGGAAAACAAATAAAGAAACGCTGACTGTCAAAGGGGCTGTATCCGATGACAATCTGAAAGACGTCAAGGTGAATGGCAAAAAAGCAACAGTAGCTGATGGTTCATACTCAGCCCGTATTCTTTTGGAAAATGGAAGAAATGAAATCAAGGTAATTGCTACAGACTTGGCAGGCAACAAAACGACGAAAAAGACAGTCATTGATGTGAACTTTGACAAGCCTGTCATTTCCGGCTTAATTCCGGGAGAGGATAAAAACTTAAAAGCCGGTGAATCTGTGAAAATCGCTTTCTCAAGCGCTGAGGATTTAGATGCAACGTTTACCATTCGTATGCCGCTGACCAATGCAAGAGCGAGTGTGCAAAATGCCACCGAACTCCCGTTAAGAGAAATCTCTCCGGGGAGATATGAAGGCTATTGGACTGCCACTTCTTCTATTAAAGCAAAAGGAGCAAAAGTAGAAGTGATCGTCCGAGATGATTATGGAAATGAAACAAGAAAAACTGCGAATGGAAAACTTAATATGAACACAGAAAATTAAGTGGAAAAAAAGCTGCCGTCATTGGCAGCTTTTTTTATATCCTCTCATTATACTTCCTCGACAAATTAAGCAGATTTCCCTGAAAAATTGTATTTTCCTCTCAACATTAATTGACAGACTTTCCCACAGAGCTTGCTTTATACTTATGAAGCAAGAAGGGGAACAGCGTGAGGCAAGAAAGAAAGGAGTCAGATGTGAAAATCTATTTAGATGTCATTTGGCTGTTAAACTTTTGTTTTGATGCACTTTTGCTTTTGCTCACGGCATTTATTTTAAAACGGCATGTAAAAAAAAGAAGACTGGTAGGCGGAGCGTTCATCGGTTCCAGTATTGTCCTTTTGATGTTTACTCCTTTTTCGCCGATTGTTGAACATCCGGCTGGGAAGCTAGCTTTTTCAGTTGTGATTGTGGTGGTGACATTTGGCTTTAAAAGATTTCGGTTTTTCTTTCAAAATTTGTTTTCCTTTTATTTTGCCACTTTTTTAATGGGGGGAGGAATTATCGGAGCCCATTCTTTGCTGCAGTCAAATTCTATTGTTCAAAACGGTGTCATGATTACCAATCAAACAGGGTTTGGAGACCCGATCAGCTGGTTGTTTATTGTTGGTGGCTTTCCAGCATTATGGTTTTTTTCTAAAAGAAGAATTGAAGATATTGAAACAAAAAACATTCAATATGAGGAACGAGTCAGCGTGCAGGCAGATTTGGGCAGCCAAACACTTCATGTCAGAGGCCTGATTGATTCCGGTAACCAGCTGTACGATCCTCTTACAAAAACACCGGTAATGATCATTTACATTGATAAACTGGAGCCGATTTTCGGAACAGCCGAAACGATGATCATTCGAAACACAGACCCATTGGAAGCCATCGAACAGCTCGATGATTCCTTTCGCTTTTTAGATAAAATGAGGTTGATTCCATACAGGGGAGTTGGTCAGCAAAATCAATTTTTATTATGCGTTAAACCGGATCACGTAACGATTATGACAAAAGAAGAAATGATTTCTGCAGATAAATGTTTAATCGGTATCAGCACAACAAAGCTGTCGGCAGATGGAGAGTTTGACGCGATTATTCATCCGAAAATGCTTTCGGGCAAGGCTGTCAAACACGTTTCATAATGTTCGCAAATGTCCGTTACTTATCATACTCAAACGGCGTGACATTTAGAAGGGAGAGGAAGATGAAAAAACTGAAATTACGGTTGACGCACCTCTGGTATAAGCTGCTGATGAAACTTGGGCTGAAAAGTGATGAAGTCTATTACATAGGCGGGAGTGAAGCCCTGCCGCCTCCATTATCTAAAGATGAGGAGCAGGTTTTGTTAATGAAGCTCCCAAACGGCGATCAGGCGGCGCGCGCCATTCTAATTGAACGCAATTTGCGTCTGGTCGTATATATCGCCCGTAAATTTGAAAATACGGGAATTAATATAGAGGATTTAATCAGCATCGGTACCATCGGTCTAATCAAAGCTGTTAATACATTTAATCCAGAAAAGAAAATCAAGCTTGCTACCTATGCCTCCCGGTGTATAGAAAATGAAATCCTGATGTATTTAAGAAGAAATAACAAAATCCGTTCAGAGGTTTCCTTTGATGAACCGCTTAATATTGATTGGGACGGCAATGAGCTTTTGCTTTCTGATGTGCTCGGCACTGACGATGACATCATCACTAAAGACATAGAAGCTAACGTCGATAAAAAGCTTTTGAAAAAAGCGCTTGAACAGCTTAATGAGAGAGAAAAGCAAATCATGGAGCTGCGGTTTGGGCTTGTCGGTGAAGAAGAAAAAACCCAAAAGGATGTAGCGGATATGATGGGGATTTCTCAGTCTTATATTTCGCGGCTTGAGAAAAGAATTATAAAAAGGTTGAGAAAAGAGTTCAACAAAATGGTGTAAAAAATTTTATGGTTAGAACCCCTTGATTTTACAGGGATTTCCTGATTTCGACAGTTTTTCGGTCTGAGTGCAGTGCATATTTTTCCCACCCAAGGAGATACTTAACGTTGTACAGCAGCTCCTGTAGGGAGGGAAAAAAGTGTCGAGAAATAAAGTCGAAATCTGCGGGGTGGATACCTCCAAATTACCAGTACTCAAGAATGAAGAGATGAGAAAGCTGTTTAGGCAGCTGCAGGATGAAGGCGATGATTCAGCAAGAGAAAAGCTTGTAAACGGGAACTTGCGTCTTGTCTTAAGTGTCATTCAACGATTTAATAACAGAGGGGAGTATGTTGATGACTTATTTCAAGTCGGCTGCATCGGACTAATGAAATCCATTGATAATTTTGACCTAAGCCACAATGTTAAGTTTTCAACATACGCTGTACCTATGATTATCGGAGAGATCCGCAGGTATTTACGTGATAATAACCCGATCCGTGTCTCAAGATCACTCCGGGACATCGCTTACAAGGCGCTTCAGGTAAGAGAGCGGTTAATCAGTGAGACAAGCAAGGAGCCGACTGCAGAAGACATCGCAAAAGTTCTTGAAGTACCGCATGAGGAAATTGTATTTGCGCTTGATGCCATTCAGGATCCGGTTTCTCTATTTGAACCGATCTATAACGACGGCGGAGACCCGATCTATGTGATGGACCAAATCAGTGATGAGCGTAATACAGATTCACAATGGATTGAAGAGCTGGCTTTAAAAGAGGGCATGAGAAGGCTGAACGATAGGGAAAAAATGATTTTGAGAAAGCGATTCTTCCAAGGGAAAACCCAAATGGAAGTCGCCGAGGAAATCGGAATTTCTCAAGCGCAGGTGTCCAGACTTGAAAAAGCGGCTATCAAACAAATGAATAAAAATATTCATCAATAATGAAAAGCCTTTAAAACGATGTTGTTTTAAAGGCTTTTCTATTGATTATGGATGGTTTACGTTTTGGAAAAAGTAAGGTATCCTAGTTCGTACAAAGTTTTATGAAAATTAAAACAATTATAAAAGGCAATAAAGAGGAGGACCACGATGATTTTGCAGCTTGACAATGTCTCACTAAAACGGAATGGGAAATGGATACTGAAAGATATTCATTGGAAGGTGGAAGAAAAGGAAAATTGGGTGCTTTACGGCCTAAATGGCGCCGGGAAGACAGCGCTGTTAAATATGCTTTGCTCATATTATTTTCCAACATCAGGCGAGATGCAGGTGCTCGGCCATGAATTTGGCAAAACAGAGCTTGGGGAAAAGCTCAGACGTAAAATTGGCCTCGTCTCAGCAGCTCTTCAGCAAAAATTGTATCCGGCAGATTCAGCTTTTGAAATTGCTTTGAGCGGAGCTTACGCTTCGATTGGGTTATATGAAACGCCAAGTAAGGAAACCAGGGAAAAAGCGATAGGTTTGTTAGAGGACTTGGGAGCAATTGAATATGCCGATCGCCGCTATGAAACCCTTTCTCAAGGGGAAAAACAAAGAGCATTGATTGCTAGAGCACTAATGGCCGATCCGGAGCTGCTGATACTGGATGAACCAGTCACAGGACTGGATTTTATTGCCCGGGAAAAGCTGTTAGATACGATTACATACATTGCAAACAAAGAAAATGCACCATCTATCCTTTATGTGACTCATCATGCTGAAGAAATTTTGCCTGTCTTTGATAAAGCCCTTTTATTAAAACAGGGAGAGGTTTTTGGATCCGGAGAAATAAAGGAAATGCTTACTGATCAAATACTTTCCGCTTTTTTTGATACGCCAATCCATGTATTATGGAATCAGGATCGGCCGTTTTTAACAAGAGCTGAGCCGATAACGAATGCCTGACAAATATATATAGATTCATCCTAGGGGTGCTTTGCGAAGCTGAGAGAGACTTTGTCTCAACCCTTTTGACCTGATCTGGATCATGCCAGCGGAGGGAAGCGGTGAAAAGCGGAGTACATCGGACTCCGTTTGTTTTTATTAAGCCGTTTCATCACATTTGAAACGGCTTTTTTGATTTTAAAGAATAGGAGCGGATTTACATTGGATCAACAAATATACTCTTTGCAAAAAAAAGTGGAAGAACATAAGGAGGAGCTTATTCAGCTTGCGAAAACGCTGATTTCTTATCAAACACCTGCTCCGCCTGCAAGAAATACAGAGGGCATTCAGTCTTGGATTGCGGGATATTTAAATGAATTGGGATTCTCGATCGACAAATGGGATGTGTACCCTGGAGATCCCAATGTTGTAGGGAAGCTAAAAGGAACAGATTCAGCAGATTATTATAGCCTGATTATCAATGGCCATGTAGATGTGGCAGAGGTAAAAGAGGATGAAGAATGGAAGCACGATCCGTTTCATCCCATTGAAAAAAACGGTCTCTTAATCGGGCGAGGCGCTTCCGATATGAAGGGCGGAATGGCTTGTGTGCTGTTTGCTGTCAAATTAATTCGTGAAGCAAGCATTGAACTTCCAGGTGATCTGATTCTGCAATCGGTTATTGGGGAGGAAGTTGGAGAGGCCGGCACACTTGAATGCTGCAAGAGGGGCTACCACGCTGATTTTGCAATTGTCGCGGATACGAGCGATATGCATATTCAAGGCCAAGGCGGTGTCATTACAGGCTGGATCGAAATCAAAAGCAGTCAAACATTTCATGATGGAACGAGACGGAATATGATTCATGCAGGCGGAGGAACATTCGGAGCAAGCGCAATTGAAAAAATGGCAAAAATCATTGCGGGGCTCGGTGAACTTGAGCGCCACTGGTCTATTATGAAAAGTTATCCCGGTTTTAAACCAGGCACAAATACGATTAACCCGGCAGTTATAGAAGGCGGCAGACATGCGGCTTTTATAGCGGACGAATGCCGGCTGTGGATCACAGTCCATTTTTATCCGAATGAAACCCATGACCAAGTGGCAGCGGAAATAGAAGATTACGTCAATCGGCTGAGTGACAGTGATATTTGGCTTAGGGAAAACCGCCCTGTATTCAAGTGGGGAGGCTCATCTATGATAGAAGACAGGGGAGAAATTTTTCCGGCATTGGAAGTTGACCCTGGCCACCCAGGCGTCTTAGCGCTAACTGCCTCTCATCAGAAAGTGAAACGGGAGTGTCCAATTATTGACGTTTCTCAATCAGTTACAGATGGCGGATGGCTGTATGATGCCGGTATTCCATGCGTAATATACGGTCCTGGAGATCTGCACAATGCACACTCTGTGAACGAGAAGGTATCGATTGAGCAGCTAGTAGAGTATACAAAAATTATACTCGATTTTATCATCAGCTGGTGCAGCCGGAAAAAAGAACAATGACATGAAAATTTCTTCTTGCTGACAAGGTTCAGCCTGCCCGTTCATATACTTGAACAAAAGGACGGAAAAAGGACGTGATGGAATGATCAGCATTTCAGAATTTCAGGTAAAGGATGTCGTCAATGTCTCAAACGGAAAAAAGCTGGGGAGTATTGGTGATATTGATATCAATGTGACCACTGGAAAAATTCAGGCGATCATACTCGGAGGAAATGGGAAAGTTCTCGGATTTTTTGGAAAAGAAGAGGAATTGGTCATTCCATGGCGAAATATAGTAAAAATCGGGGAAGATGTAATCTTAGTCCGATTAAGTGAACCACATGCATAAACCTGCTTGTCTGCCGCAGATTGGCAAATGCCGGAAGTCTCGATTCTTCCGGCACATTTCATTTAGAAATATGCAAATCGGCGCTCAACGAATGCAGTAAGATGTGGTAAAATAAGTGGGAAATTCCGCTTTTTTAAATGTTTGTCGAAAGGTTGGATCATCATGAATACATATCACCCATTCAGTCTTACCACACCCTCGACACTCATGATACAAGACTGGGCTCAAACGAATCAAAACAACAAAGAGGTCATTGCCGGATTTACGACAAAAAACGGCGGTGTCAGCCAAAAGCCTTTTGAATCGTTAAATACAGGATTGCACGTTCATGACAAAGATGCAGATGTAGTTAAAAATCGTGAATATATTGCCGATATGTTTAATACTGATTTGCAGTCTTGGGTATTCGCTGATCAGACACATGATAATCGCGTTCAGAAAGTGACGCAGAGGGATAGGGGAAAAGGCGCCCGTGAGTATCACACGGCTCTAAAAGCAACGGACGGGATCTATACAAATGAAAAAAATGTATTTTTAGCATTATGCTTTGCTGATTGTGTGCCTCTTTTCTTTTATGATCCGGTTAAGTCGCTTGTCGGAGTCGCCCATGCCGGGTGGAAAGGCACCGTCAAACAGATTGGCAGAGAAATGGTGAAGCAATGGACTGAGAAGGAAGGTTCAAATCCCTCAGATATTTACGCTGTTATTGGCCCGTCTATCAGCGGAGCATGCTATACGGTAGACGACCGCGTCATGGATGCTGTCCGCGCATTGCCGGTTTCAGCAGACCTTGCCGCCAATCAGACGGCAAAGGCACAATATCAGCTTGATCTGAAAGAGCTGAACCGTCTTATACTGATGGACAGCGGTTTGGCAAGTGAACAAATTTCTGTCAGCGGTTTATGCACGGAAAGCGAGCCGTCTCTTTTCTATTCTCATCGCCGCGATCAGGGGAAAACTGGACGGATGATGTCCTTTATCGGAATGAAGGAGGCATAAAAGATCTTGCGTGTTGTTGATAATTTACGACATATAAACGAACGAATAAACGAAGCATGTAACAGATCGGGCCGCAGCTCCGATGAAGTTACGGTTATTGCAGTCACAAAATATGTATCACCTGAAAGAGCACAGGAGGCAGTAGATGCTGGCATCACCTGCCTCGGAGAGAATCGGGATGCGGAACTGCTCCGCAAACAGGAATTGATGAAAGGGAATCCGGAATGGCATTTTATCGGCAGTCTGCAATCAAGAAAAGCAAAATCTGTCGTCAATTCGGTTTCCTATATCCATTCCCTAGACCGGCTCTCATTAGCGAAAGAAATTGAAAAACGGGCTGAAGGTACTGTACGA
Source organism: Bacillus sp. PS237 (assembly GCF_037963345.1). Taxonomy (NCBI): domain Bacteria; kingdom Bacillati; phylum Bacillota; class Bacilli; order Caryophanales; family Bacillaceae; genus Bacillus; species Bacillus sp. PS237. The sequence goes on from NZ_CP150156.1 coordinate 1,591,699, forward strand.
TGCTTTGTGCAGGTCAATACCTCTCTTGAGCCTTCTAAACATGGCATGAAAAAAGAAGAAGTCATTCCATTCATACAGGAGCTTTCCGGTTTCGAACATATCCTTGTTGCCGGGCTGATGACAATGGCTCCGCTGACTGATGATCAAGATCAGATCAGAAGCTGTTTCAGGTCGCTGAGAGAACTCCGTGACCAGGTTCAGAAGCTGAACCAGCCGAACGCTCCGTGTACTGAACTGTCGATGGGCATGTCAAATGATTTTGAAATTGCAATTGAAGAAGGAGCTACTTATATTAGAATCGGCTCATCGTTAGTCGGAAATGAAACAGGGGGTGTACAGCAATGAGTATGAAAAATAAACTGAAAAACTTTTTCTCAATGGAAGATGAAGAATACGAATATGAATATATTGAGACAGAGCGGGAATCTCATGAGGAGCATGAGCAAAAAGAAAAGCCGGCTTACAACGGGAATAAACCTGCGGGCAAACAGAATGTAGTGAGCTTGCAAAGTGTTCAGAAATCCTCTAAAGTGGTGTTGAGTGAGCCGCGCGTTTATGCGGAGGCGCAGGAAATAGCCGACCATTTGAAGAACCGGCGGGCAGTTGTCGTCAATCTTCAGCGGATACAGCATGACCAGGCGAAGCGGATTGTTGACTTTTTAAGCGGAACCGTTTATGCCATTGGCGGCGATATTCAAAGAATCGGCTCAGATATTTTCCTCTGCACGCCTGACAACGTAGATGTATCAGGCACAATTTCTGAGCTCATATCTGAAGACGAACATCAGAGGTGGTAAAGCGAGATGATCCTTTATCAAGTTTTTTCGGTTTTAAGCTTATTAATCACAATATACTCATTTGCCCTGATCATATATATTTTTATGTCATGGGTGCCGAGTACGAGGGAAACAGCAGTCGGGCGTTTTTTGGCTTCGATTTGTGAACCATATCTCGAACCATTCAGAAAAATCATCCCTCCGATTGCAATGCTGGATATTTCACCAATCGTAGCAATACTTGTGCTTCGGTTTGCGACAACCGGCTTGTGGGGACTTTATCGCATGATTGCGTTTTAATGTGACAGTTTGATAGGGGCTTGGCAGCAGCCAAGCCTCTTTACATAGAAGGGAAAGACGATGAGCGATATATATCAGCACTTCAGAAAAGACGAGCGGGCCTTTATTGATCAAGCGCTCGAATGGAAAAGAATTGTCCAGGAGCAGTACCGGATGAAGCTGACCGACTTTTTAGATCCCCGAGAGCAGGTCATCCTCTCTGCTGTTACGGGACAGGCAGATGTCGGGCTTGCCTTTTCCGGCGGCTATGACAGAGCGGAGCGGAAACGGGCGATTCTGTTTCCAGAGTACATTACTCCGGAAGAATCAGATTTTGAACTGCAGGCGTTTAACGTCCGTTATGCTGACAAGTTTGTCTCAGTAGATCATCGTTCTCTGCTTGGTGCATTAATGGGCATAGGATTAAAGCGGCAAAAATTCGGTGACATCGTGTTTTCTGAGACAGCAGTGCAATTGATTGTCTCAGCCGATACCGCTGATTTTGTGGCTGCACAGCTGACCCAAGCAGGCAAAGCGGCGGTCAGCCTAGAGAAAATCGACTTGTCAGACCTTAACATTCCAGCAGTTGATGTCGAAATAAGAGATGACACGGTTTCTTCTTTAAGGCTTGACGCCGTCTGCGCCTCTATGAGCAGGCAATCCCGCCAGAAATCACAGACGCTTGTGAAAAACGGCCTTGTGAAAGTGAACTGGAAGGTGGTTGAAGATCCTTCATACATAGTCGCGGAAGGGGACATGCTGTCTATCAGAGGTTTTGGCCGGTGCAGCTTAACAAAAATCGAAGGAAAAACCAAAAAAGACAAATGGAGAGTTACGTTTGAACGACAAAAATAGTCGGTTTTTCAGTTTTTTTCTCCATCTGTGCGAAATTTGTTTTATAATGTGAACTAGATAACCGTACTGAAATGTAAAAATGGAGGTGGCATCATGCCATTAACGCCAAATGATATTCACAACAAGACGTTTACAAAAAGTTTTCGCGGATATGATGAAGATGAAGTAAATGAATTCCTAGCCCAAGTCAGAAAAGATTACGAAATTGTTCTCCGCAAGAAAACTGAGCTTGAAGCGAAAGTCAATGAGCTTGATGAAAGAATCGGACACTTTGCCAATATTGAGGAGACATTGAATAAATCAATTTTAGTTGCTCAAGAAGCGGCTGAAGACGTAAAACGCAATTCTCAAAAAGAAGCAAAGCTGATCGTTCGGGAAGCGGAGAAAAACGCTGATCGCATTATCAACGAATCGTTATCAAAATCAAGAAAAATTGCAATGGAAATTGAAGAGCTGAAAAAACAGTCTAAAGTGTTCAGAACACGTTTCCAAATGCTGATTGAAGCTCAGCTTGATCTTCTGAAAAATGACGATTGGGATCATCTCCTTGAGTATGAAGTCGACGCTGTATTTGAGGAAAAGGAATAAATTCTCTGATTATCTTGACATTTTCTTAGCTTGTCGAATATAATACGTTCATAAATTCAGATGAAAAAACGGTTGAAAGGGACAGTCATGTTTCCTTCAGGCCTTCATAGCGACCCGGAGATGGTGAGAGTCCGGGATGGCCGGAATCATGTAGATCAGCCCTTTAGTTTCCTTGCTGAACTCACAGTAGGTTAGGACGTTCATCACGTTACGATGCTCAAGAGGAAAAAGTGTATGCTTGCTTTTTCTAAAAGGGTGGTACCGCGAGATAAGCTTTCTCGTCCCTTATGGGATGAGAGGGCTTTTTTTATTTTCTGAAAAAATGCAGTGGAGGAATGAAAATGGATTTTAAAGACACGCTCTTAATGCCGAAAACAGATTTCCCGATGCGTGGAAATTTGCCAAACCGTGAGCCTGACATTCAAAAAAAATGGGAGGAAGAAGATATCTACCGTCTTGTTCAGGAACGGACGAAAGACCGCCCGAAATTTGTTTTACATGACGGACCTCCGTATGCAAACGGCGACATCCATATGGGCCATGCACTTAACAAGATTTTGAAAGACTTCATTGTCCGCTATAAATCAATGAGCGGCTACAACGCACCGTATGTGCCGGGCTGGGATACACACGGATTGCCAATTGAAACAGCTCTGACAAAAAACAAAAAGGTCAACCGCAAAGAAATGTCAGTAGCGGAATTCCGCAAACTATGCGAAGAGTACGCTTGGAAGCAAATCGAGGGACAGCGTGAGCAATTCAAACGTCTTGGTGTCCGCGGTGACTGGGAAAACCCATATGTGACATTAAAACCGGAATACGAAGCGCAGCAAATCCGCGTATTTGGTGAAATGGCAAAACGAGGCTACATTTACAAAGGCCTTAAACCGGTTAACTGGTCACCTTCAAGTGAGTCTGCTCTGGCTGAAGCCGAGATCGAATATCAAGATAAACGTTCAGCATCTATTTACGTCGCTTTTGGTGTAAAAGACGGAAAAGGCGTTCTTGAAAACGGCGAGCGCATCATCATTTGGACAACAACGCCGTGGACAATTCCGGCGAACCTCGGAATCTCAGTGCACCCTGATCTTGAGTACAGCGTGATTGCAGTAGGTGAAGACCGCTTTGTTGTAGCAAGTGCCTTAGTCGAAAATGTTGCATCGGCATGCGGATTTGATCAGTATGAAGTGACAAGAACGGTCAAAGGGAAAGACCTTGAGAACATTATCGCTGAACACCCGCTATATGGCAGAGACTCTCTCGTTATGCTTGGTGAACACGTAACAACTGATGCCGGAACAGGCTGTGTTCATACAGCGCCTGGACATGGGGAAGATGACTTTATCATCGGCCAAAAATACGGTTTAGATGTGCTTTGCCCGGTCGATGAAAAAGGTGTAATGACAAGCGAAGCTCCTGGCTTTGAAGGCATGTTCTATGATGATGCAAACAAAGCGATCACACAGCAGCTTGATGAAAAAGGCGCACTTGTGAAGCTTGAATTCATTACTCATTCTTATCCGCATGATTGGAGAACAAAAAAACCAACCATTTTCAGAGCAACAGCGCAATGGTTTGCGTCTATTAAAGATTTCAGATCAGACCTGCTGGATGCCATTAAAGAAACCAAATGGGTTCCTGAATGGGGCGAGCAGCGTTTGCACAACATGGTTCGGGACCGCGGAGACTGGTGTATTTCCAGACAGCGTGCGTGGGGTGTGCCGATTCCGGTATTTTACGCTGAAAACGGAGAACCGGTTATTACAGATGAAACCATTGAACATGTTTCTGAATTGTTCAGACAGCATGGATCAAACATTTGGTTTGAAAAAGAAGCAAAGGATCTTCTTCCGGAAGGCTTTACGCATCCTGGCAGCCCGAACGGCACATTTACAAAAGAACAGGATATCATGGATGTTTGGTTTGATTCAGGCTCTTCACATCAAGCAGTGCTTGAAGAACGTGATGACCTCGTTCGCCCGGCTGATCTATACCTAGAGGGATCTGACCAATATCGCGGCTGGTTTAACTCTTCTCTTTCTACAGCAGTAGCCGTAACAGGGAAAGCGCCGTATAAAGGTGTGCTCAGCCATGGGTTCGCACTGGATGGAGAAGGACGTAAGATGAGTAAATCAATCGGTAACGTTGTTGTTCCGGCTAAAGTCATGAAACAGCTTGGTGCCGACATCTTAAGATTATGGGTATCTTCAGTGGATTATCAGGCGGACGTTCGCGTGTCTGACGCCATTCTGAAGCAGGTTGCGGAAGTATATCGTAAAATCCGCAACACGTTCCGTTTCCTTCACGGCAACCTTTTCGATTTTGATCCAAAAACAAATGCGGTGGCTGTCGAAGATCTTCGCGAAGTGGATCAGTATATGCTGATTAAGCTGAACAAGCTGATTGATAAAGTGAAAAAAGCGTATGATGAGTACGAATTTGCGGTTGTGTATCACAGCATTCATAATTTCTGCACAATCGAATTGAGCTCATTCTACCTTGATTTTGCAAAAGATATTGTCTACATCGAGCATGCGGATCATCCGGATAGACGCAGCATGCAGACAGTATTCTACGAAACGCTTCTTGCATTAGTGAAGCTTTCAGCGCCTATCCTTCCACATACGGCAGACGAATTGTGGTCTCATTTAACATTTGTTGAAGAGCAGAGCGTTCAGTTGACCGATATGCCGGAAACAATCACGGTTCCAAACAGTGAAGCGACTGAAGAAAAATTTGACCGCTTTATGGCTCTTCGTGATGACGTGTTAAAAGCATTAGAAACTGCGCGAAATGAAAAAATTATCGGTAAATCTTTGGAAGCAAACCTGAAATTGTATCCAAACAAAGAAAACAAGGAGCTCTTGGCTTCCATAAAAGAAAACCTTTCTCAGCTGTTTATTGTGTCTGAACTGACAATCAGCGAAGAAAATGAAGCGCCGAACGATGCGCAAAGCTTTGCGACGGGTAAAATCGCTGTCGAGAAAGCGGAAGGCGAAATGTGTGAGAGATCTCGTGTGATTTCAAAAGATGTAGGGGCAAATCCGAAATATCCTACACTTTCATTACGCAACGCTGAAATCGTTGAAAAATACTATCAAAAATAATGCAAAAGAGCCCGGCGTAAAAGCCGGGCTTTTTTTGTGCCAAGAGTGACATCCTTTAGAACGAAAGGAAAAATCTTATGGGCTTTAGATCATCATTCACAGGCAACAATAAAGATACTACGTTAAGAGCAGGAGTTGTGAAGAATGAATGATCAACTGACCGCAATTTATACGGAACTTCTTCTGATGAAAGAAGAATTACAGTCGAGATTATTTGAGTATTCTTGCTTTCAGGTTTCTACAAGCCCGCAAGCAGCAATCAATCAAAAACAAAAAGCAACTCTGATCTATCATATTAAAGAAGAACTTCAAGACGTTCTCCTTGCATTGTCCAAAATCGAAAACGGCACATTCGGATACTGTGAAGAAACTGGGGCCCCCATTCCTCTTGCAAAGCTGGCAGTGCTGCCGACGGCCCGAACAGCAAACGATTTTCTTTATTCTGTCCAATTTGAGAAAAAAACGCTTCCGATATGGAAATCAACGGATATCGAATATGGTCAGGCACTGTATGAATAACAGTGTCTGTCCGGTTAATATGCCTGATATTTCTTTACTCCAGTGCTTTTTATTGATAAAATGCATAATGGATTAAAGTAACCGTAAACTGGAGGAACGTTTGTGCTGTATTATATGATTGCACTACTTATTATTGCAGCCGATCAATTGACAAAATGGCTAGTTGTTAAGAACATGGAACTTGGCCAAAGCATTCCGATCATTGATCAGGTATTCTATATCACCTCCCATCGCAATACGGGTGCTGCATGGGGGATATTAGCGGGTCAAATGTGGTTTTTCTACCTCATAACAACCGCTGTTATTATTGGTATTGTTTATTACATACAGCGTTATACAAAGGGACAAAGGCTTCTTGGCGTTGCCCTCGGACTTATGCTTGGCGGTGCCATCGGCAACTTTATCGATCGGGCTGTCAGACAGGAAGTTGTGGATTTTATCCATGTTATTATTGTCAATTACAATTACCCGATATTTAACATCGCGGACTCTTCACTATGTGTCGGCGTAATGCTTTTATTTATACAAATGCTGTTGGACAGCGGGAAAAAGAAAAAGGAGCAATAGCATGAATCAAATTGATATAACCGCTTCAGAAGAACAAAAAAGTGAGCGGATTGATAAATTTTTGGCATCGACTGAGAATGATTGGTCAAGAACCCAGGTTCAGCAATGGGTAAAAGACGGACAGGTTGTCGTGAACGGAAGCGCGGTGAAAGCGAATTATAAAATTCAGCCGGGTGATCAGGTGACCGTCACTGTACCTGAACCGGAAGCGCTCGACGTCCTGGCAGAGCCTATGGATCTGGATATTTATTATGAGGACCAGGATGTGCTGGTCGTCAACAAACCTCGCGGAATGGTTGTTCACCCAGCACCCGGGCATCTTACGGGCACACTTGTAAACGGTCTTATGGCTCATTGCACAGACCTTTCCGGAATAAATGGTGTGATGCGCCCGGGTATTGTTCACAGAATCGATAAGGACACGTCCGGTTTATTAATGGTGGCGAAAAATGATATGGCGCACGAGTCACTCGTAAACCAATTGGTCAACAAAACGGTCACGCGGAAATATACGGCGGTTGTCCACGGGCTTATTTCTCATGATGACGGCACAATTGACGCGCCGATCGGACGGGATAAAAAAGACCGTCAAAGCATGACTGTGACACGTGATGGCAAAAACGCTGTCACTCATTTTCATGTGCTTGAGCGTTTTCAGGATTTTACGTTAGTGGAGTGCCAGCTTGAAACAGGGAGAACCCATCAAATTCGTGTTCATATGAAATATATCGGATTCCCATTAGCAGGCGATCCGAAATACGGCCCAAGAAAAACAATCGACTTTAATGGCCAAGCGCTTCACGCGGGAGTTTTAGGTTTTGACCATCCACGAACAGGAGAATATGTCGAATTTGAAGCGCCGCTTCCCGAGGATATGGCAGAATTAATCGAAAACCTCAGAAAAAACGGTTGACAGAGGGTTTCTTTTCTGAAATAATAAACGAAGCTGAATAGATTCTTTAAAACAGTCCAGAGAGGCTGAGAAGGATAACGGATAGACGGGATGCGTGTATAGGCGCGCACCTTGTCCTAAAACCCCTCTATGCTCTGGCAGGAGGGGTTTTTTCTTCTATATGAACTGTGAGGTGTCACACATTGAATCAAAAAGCTGTCATTCTCGACGAACAGGCAATTAGACGGGCGCTGACCAGGATTGCTCACGAAATGATCGAACGCAATAAAGGAATGAATAACTGCATTCTTGTCGGCATTAAGACAAGAGGGATTTACCTGGCAAAACGCCTTGCGGAACGCATTGAACAGATTGAGGGAAATCCTGTTACAGTCGGTGAAATTGATATTACTCTTTACAGAGATGATCTTTCTAAAAAAACAAGCAACGATGAACCGCTTGTAAAAGGTGCAGATATTCCGGTAGATATTACAGATCAAAAAGTCATTCTCGTTGATGATGTTCTGTATACCGGAAGAACAGTCAGAGCAGGAATGGATGCGCTTGTTGATGTAGGCAGACCTTCCTCCATTCAGCTTGCAGTGCTTGTGGACAGAGGACACCGGGAGCTGCCGATCCGAGCGGATTATATCGGGAAAAACATCCCGACATCAAAGTCTGAAAAGGTTATGGTACAGCTTGATGAGGTAGACCAAAACGATCTCGTCGCCATTTATGAAAACGAATAATAGATCACCTTTTTAAGGGCAATCCAGAGAGGTTGCAAAGAGGTGCACAACAAAGGCCCAAAAAGTATTCGGCAGGTCTTTGTATGCCTCTTTGCGTAAAAAAGCAAAGAGGTTTTTTTATACAGTCATTGAGTCATCCTAAAATGAAAGTCAACAATCAGGGGGAAATCATCATGAGTAAGAAAAAAGTAAATTTAGGGGTCAGGGATGTCCCGACACCTTTCTCTTGGGTTTCATTCAGCCTTCAGCATTTGTTTGCCATGTTTGGCTCAACCATTTTGGTTCCGAAGCTCGTCGGAATGAGTCCTGCTGTGGCGTTGGTGACAAGCGGCATCGGAACACTGGCGTACCTTCTTATTACCAAAGGACAAATTCCGGCGTATCTCGGTTCATCCTTCGCCTTTATTTCTCCGATCATTCTGGTAAAAGCGACCGGCGGGCCGGGAGCGGCAATGGTTGGAGCGTTTCTTGCAGGGCTGGTGTACGGGCTGATTGCCTTATTGATTAGGCAGCTTGGAACAGGATGGCTGATGAAGATTCTCCCGCCTGTAGTCGTAGGGCCTGTTATTATCGTCATCGGGCTGGGACTGGCAAGCACTGCAGTAAACATGGCGATGTATGCTGATCCGAACGCGAGTGAGTTGGTCTACAGCTTAAAGCACTTTAGTGTCGCAGGAGTTACGCTGGCAATTACGATTATTTGTGCGATTTTCTTACGAGGGTTTTTAAGCCTGATTCCGGTTCTGATCGGAATCATCGGCGGATACCTGTTTGCCCTTACTCAAGGGATTGTCAACTTCCAGCCGGTGCTTGACGCGAAATGGTTTGCAGTGCCTGAATTTATCATTCCGTTCAAAGATTATTCACCGTCAGTTACGCTCGGCATCGCAGCCGCAATGGTTCCTGTCGCATTTGTCACAATGTCAGAGCATATCGGCCACCAAATGGTGCTGAGCAAGGTTGTCGGACAAGACTTCATTAAAAAGCCAGGTCTTCATCGCTCTATTATGGGTGACAGTGTGGCGACAATCCTCGCTTCCCTGATCGGCGGCCCTCCGACAACGACTTACGGAGAAAACATTGGCGTGCTGGCCATCACAAGAGTATTCAGCGTCTTTGTCATCGGGGGCGCGGCAGTGATTGCCCTTTGCTTCGGCTTTATCGGCAAAATTTCAGCGCTGATCAGTTCAGTGCCGTCAGCGGTCATGGGAGGCGTCTCCTTCCTGCTGTTCGGAATCATTGCTTCAAGCGGCCTGAGAATGCTGATTGACAACAAAATTGATTATGAAAACAACAGAAACCTCATTATTACATCAGTTATCCTTGTCATCGGTGTAGGAGGCGCTTTTATCCAAGTGTCTCAGGGCGGATTCCAAGTGTCAGGAATGGCGCTTGCCGCAATTGTCGGTGTCATCTTAAACCTGATTCTTCCGCAGGCGAAGGAAGAGCAGGCAGACACATCTGAACAACATCATATTTAAAACCTTTTAATGAAAGTCCAGAGAGGCTTGGAAGGGTTATGAAGAGAAGGAAGCTTCAATGCTGCCCTCTATTTAACCATACCCCGAGTCTATCTTAGACCGGGGTTTTTTTTCAGCCTTAAGTTGAAAAGAGAGGGGAAAGAACATGAAGCATTTAACGACGATGAGTGAACTTAGCACTGAGGAAATCAAAGATTTGCTTCAAACAGCACAAGAGCTCAAAAGCGGAAAAACAGACAATCAGCTTACAGGAAAGTTTGCAGCAAACCTGTTTTTCGAACCGAGCACGAGAACGCGGTTCAGCTTTGAGGTCGCAGAAAAAAAGCTGGGCATGAATGTGCTTAACCTTGATGGAACAAGCACAAGCGTGCAAAAAGGCGAAACCTTATATGACACGATCCGGACGCTTGAATCAATCGGTGTGGACGTCTGCGTCATCAGGCACAGTGAGGATGAGTATTATGAAGAGCTTGTCAGCCAGGTGAACATTCCGATTCTGAATGCGGGAGACGGGTGCGGCCAGCATCCAACACAATCACTGCTTGATTTAATGACGATTTATGAAGAGTTCAATACGTTTAAAGGGCTTACCGTCTCCATTCACGGCGACATCAAGCATAGCAGAGTGGCAAGGTCAAATGCGGAAGTGTTGACAAGATTGGGTGCCCGGGTCCTATTTTCCGGCCCTTCGGAATGGCAGGATGAAGAAAATACATTCGGCACGTATGTCTCAATGGATGAAGCAGTTGAGTCTTCCGATGTTGTCATGCTGCTGCGCATTCAAAATGAACGACATCAGTCCGCTGTCAGTCAGGAAGGCTATTTAAACAAATACGGCTTGACCGTAGAACGGGCTGAGCGTATGAAGCGGCATGCGATCATCATGCATCCTGCTCCGGTAAACAGAGGAGTGGAGATTGATGACAGCTTAGTAGAAAGCGAAAAATCAAGAATCTTCAAGCAAATGAAAAATGGCGTATTTATCAGAATGGCAGTGATACAGCGTGCCTTACAAACCAATGTGAAAAGAGGAGAAGCAGCGTATGTCATATCTCATTAAAAACGGCTGGATACTAAACGAAAATGGTGAAAAAACACAAGCGGATATCCGAGTGACTGGAGAAACCATCACCGCAATCGGCAAGCTTGATGCAACGGATAATGAAACGGTAATTGATGCAAAAGGTTTGCTCGTTTCACCTGGGTTTGTTGATCTCCACGTGCATTTCAGAGAGCCGGGCGGAGAGAAAAAAGAAACTATTGAAACCGGGGCAAAAGCAGCGGCGCGCGGCGGCTATACTACAGTAGCAGCAATGCCGAATACGCGGCCGGTTCCTGATACAAAGGAGCAGATGGAATGGGTGCAAAACAGAATTAAAGAAACATCATGCGTAAGAGTTCTTCCATATGCATCCATTACGATCAGACAAATCGGCGATGAAATGACAAACTTTGAAGCGTTAAAAGAAGCCGGGGCATTTGCTTTTACAGATGACGGCGTTGGTATACAGACAGCAGGAATGATGTATGAAGCGATGAAACGGGCAGCCGCAATTGACAAAGCGATTGTTGCACATTGCGAGGACAACTCCTTAATTTACGGAGGGAGCGTACATGAGGGGACATTCTCCAAAGCGAACGGGCTAAACGGCATTCCTTCTGTGTGTGAATCGGTTCATATTGCTCGCGATGTGCTGCTGGCTGAGGCGGCAAACTGCCATTATCATGTATGCCATATCAGCACAAAAGAATCTGTCAGAGTTGTACGCGATGCGAAAAAAGCGGGAATCAGAGTGACAGCAGAAGTATCGCCGCATCATTTGCTGCTTTGTGATGAGGACATCCCGGGGCTGGACACAAACTATAAAATGAATCCTCCGCTCCGCAGCCCAGAAGACAGAGCTGCTTTAATTGAAGGTCTTTTAGACGGAACAATTGATTTTATCGCAACAGACCATGCACCGCATACGGAAGAAGAGAAGAACACAGAAATGAAGCTGGCGCCATTCGGAATTGTCGGCTTAGAAACAGCATTCCCGCTTCTTTACACACACTTTGTCAAAAATGGCAGCTGGTCACTGAAGCAGCTGATTGACTACATGACAATCAAGCCATGCGAAGCGTTCGGTCTCCCATATGGAACATTACAAACGGGGCAAGCTGCGGACATTACGTTAATCGATTTAGAAAAAGAAGCAGTTATAGACAAAGAGACATTTTTATCAAAAGGAAAAAATACACCATTCAACGGCATCAGTTGCACCGGCTGGCCGGTCGCTACAATTGCGGCAGGGAAGCTTGCTTATGAAGAGGGGAGACTTGTCAAATGAAGAGACGATTAGTACTGGAAAACGGAGCGGTATTCGAGGGAGAAGCTTTCGGAAGCTTAGAACACAACATGGGAGAAGTCGTTTTTAATACTGGGATGACAGGCTATCAGGAAATTTTATCTGATCCTTCTTACTGCGGACAGATCGTAACATTAACATACCCGCTTATCGGAAATTACGGCATTAACCGTGATGATTTTGAATCCATTACCCCTTTTGTCAAAGGGCTGATCATCAAAGAATTATGTGAGCTGCCTTCCAACTGGCGTTCAGCATACACCTTAGACGAGTATTTAAAAATGAAAAACATTCCCGGACTCCAGGGAATTGATACAAGGAAGCTGACAAGAATGATCCGCACGGCAGGCGCGCTAAAAGGAACATTCGCTTCATCTGATGAAGATATCGAAGCAGTGCTGAAAAGACTGAACGAAACGGAATTGCCAAGAAATCAAGTATCCCAAGTATCAGCAAAAACAGCATATCCGAGCCCGGGAAGAGGCAAACGCATTGTCTTGGTTGACTTCGGCATGAAACACGGGATTCTAAGAGAGCTGAACAAACGGAAATGTGACGTCATCGTTGTGCCTTACAACATTACAGCGGAAGAGGTGCTTCAGCTGAAACCGGACGGTATCATGCTTTCTAACGGACCTGGAGACCCGAAGGATGTGCCTGAAGCGATTGAAATGATTAAAGGTGTTCTTGGAAAAGTGCCATTATTCGGAATATGTCTCGGCCACCAATTATTCGCGCTGGCGTGCGGGGCGAATACTGAAAAAATGAAATTCGGCCACAGGGGCTCAAACCACCCGGTAAAAGAGCTGGCTACAGGAAAAGTTGCCTTAACATCTCAAAACCATGGATATACAGTTTCGTCTATCAGTAAAACAGAACTGGAAGTGACGCATATCGCAATTAACGACGATACGATTGAAGGGCTGAAGCATAAAACATTGCCGGCATTTACGGTTCAATATCATCCCGAAGCCTCACCTGGTCCTGAGGATGCCAACCATCTATTTGACAGATTCATCGAAATGATCGAAACAACAGAGAAAGAAGGGGAAGCGGTATGCCAAAACGCGTAGACATTAACAAAATTTTAGTAATCGGATCTGGACCGATCATCATCGGCCAAGCAGCAGAATTTGACTATGCGGGAACACAAGCCTGTCTTGCTTTGAAAGAAGAAGGCTATGAAGTCATCCTTGTCAACTCAAACCCTGCAACGATCATGACAGATACAGAAATGGCTGACCGGGTTTACATCGAACCGCTCACACCTGAATTCCTGACACGAATCATCAGAAAAGAGCGCCCGGATGCCATTCTTCCTACACTCGGAGGCCAAACCGGTTTGAATCTTGCGGTTGAGCTTTCTGAAAGAGGCGTTTTGGCAGAATGCGGCGTCGAAGTGCTTGGCACGAAACTGTCTGCGATTCAGCAAGCTGAAGACCGTGACTTGTTCAGAACATTAATGAATGAACTGAATGAACCGGTGCCTGAAAGTGAGATTATCCACTCCCTTGAAGAAGCAGAAAAATTCGTCAGTCAAATTGGATTCCCTGTCATTGTCCGCCCGGCATATACATTAGGCGGAACAGGCGGAGGCATCTGCTCGAATGAAACAGAGCTAAAAGAAATCGTTGAGAACGGCTTGAAATTAAGCCCGGTACACCAATGTCTGCTTGAAAAAAGCATCGCCGGCTATAAAGAAATCGAGTATGAAGTCATGAGAGACAGCCAGGATCACGCCATTGTCGTTTGTAACATGGAAAACATTGATCCAGTTGGAATCCATACTGGAGACAGTATTGTTGTCGCGCCGAGCCAAACGCTCAGCGATCGCGAATATCAGCTCTTGCGGAATGTATCGTTAAAACTGATTCGCGCGCTTGGGATCGAAGGCGGATGTAATGTCCAGCTCGCCTTAGATCCAGACAGCTTCCAATATTACATTATTGAAGTAAATCCGCGTGTCAGCCGTTCATCTGCCCTTGCATCAAAAGCAACGGGGTACCCGATTGCAAAGCTCGCTGCTAAAATTGCAGTCGGACTTTCATTAGATGAAATGATGAACCCGGTGACAGGAAAAACATATGCAGCATTTGAACCTGCTCTTGACTATGTCGTATCCAAAATTCCGCGCTGGCCGTTTGATAAGTTTGAATCAGCAAACAGAAAGCTTGGCACGCAAATGAAAGCGACAGGTGAGGTCATGGCAATCGGCCGCACGCTTGAAGAGTCATTGCTGAAGGCAGTGCGATCACTGGAAGCGGATGTGTATCATCTTGAATTGAAGGACGCCGCTGACATTTCAGATGAGCTTCTTGAAAAGCGAATTAAAAAGGCCGGTGATGAACGCTTATTCTACTTAGCTGAAGCGTACAGAAGAGGCTACACGGTAGAAGACCTCCATGAATTTTCCGCTATCGATGTCTTCTTCTTGCATAAGCTGTTCGGAATCGTACAGTTTGAAAAAGAATTGAAGGCCAATGCGGGCGATACAGATGTGCTGAGACGGGCAAAAGAACTCGGCTTCTCTGATCAGTACATCAGCCGTGAATGGAAAATGAAAGAATCTGAGCTTTACAGCTTGAGAAAACAAGCGGGGATTGCGCCGGTATTCAAAATGGTAGATACATGCGCGGCGGAATTTGAGTCAGAAACGCCATACTTCTATAGCACATATGAAGAAGAAAATGAATCTGTCGTTACAGATAAGAAAAGTGTGATGGTGCTTGGTTCGGGTCCGATTCGAATCGGTCAGGGTGTCGAGTTCGACTATGCGACGGTTCACTCTGTATGGGCAATTAAACAAGCAGGCTATGAAGCCATTATTGTCAACAACAACCCGGAAACCGTTTCAACAGACTTCAGCATCTCAGACAAGCTGTATTTTGAACCGCTTACGATTGAAGATGTCATGCACATCATTGACCTCGAACAGCCAATGGGCGTTGTCGTACAATTTGGCGGACAAACTGCGATTAACCTTGCTGACGAGCTTTCTGCACGCGGAGTGAAAATCCTTGGAACTTCATTAGAAGATTTAGACCGTGCCGAAGACCGGGATAAATTTGAACAAGCGCTTGGAGAACTTGGTGTTCCTCAGCCGCTTGGCAAAACAGCGACATCAGTTAATCAGGCGGTAAGCATCGCAAGTGATATCGGTTATCCGGTACTGGTACGCCCTTCCTATGTACTTGGCGGCCGGGCGATGGAGATTGTTTACCATGAAGAGGAACTGCTTCATTACATGAAAAATGCAGTCAAAATCAATCCACAGCACCCTGTATTAATTGATAGATACTTGACCGGAAAAGAAATTGAAGTCGATGCAGTATCCGACGGTGAAACAGTCGTCATTCCGGGAATTATGGAGCACATTGAACGTGCGGGCGTTCACTCCGGAGACTCAATCGCTGTTTATCCGCCTCAGTCTCTCACAGAGGACATTAAGAAAAAAATTGAACAATACACGATCGCATTGGCTAAAGGGCTGAATATTGTCGGTTTGCTCAATATTCAATTCGTCTTGTCGCAAGGCGAGGTGTACGTGCTAGAAGTGAATCCGAGATCAAGCAGAACCGTACCGTTTTTAAGCAAAATTACGGGTATCCCAATGGCGAATCTCGCAACAAAAATCATTCTTGGTCAAAAGCTGGCTGCGTTTGGCTATACAGAGGGCCTTCAGCCTGAACAGCAAGGTGTATTTGTAAAAGCGCCGGTCTTCTCCTTTGCCAAGCTGAGAAGAGTGGATATTACGTTAGGGCCTGAAATGAAATCAACAGGTGAAGTCATGGGGAAAGATTCGACACTTGAAAAGGCGCTCTACAAAGCCTTGATCGCTTCAGGTATTCAAATCCCGAACTACGGTTCCGTGCTTTTAACAGTAGCTGATAAGGACAAAGAAGAAGGGCTTGCCATTGCTAAGCGGTTCCACGCGATCGGCTACAACATTTTAGCGACGGAAGGAACGGCAGGCTACCTGAAAGAAGCTTCCATTCCAGCGAAGGTCGTCGGAAAAATCGGTCAGGATGGCCCGAACTTGCTTGATGTCATCAGAAACGGAGAAGCGCAGTTTGTCATCAATACGCTGACAAAAGGAAAGCAGCCGGCAAGAGACGGTTTTAGAATCAGACGTGAATCAGTAGAAAATGGTGTTGCCTGCCTAACATCTTTAGATACGGCAGAGGCGATATTGCGAGTGCTGGAAAGCATGACATTCCGTGCTGATCAAATGCCGGCAGTCAACACAAATCAGGAGGCGGCAGTCACTATATGAAAAAAGCGTATTTGACAGTATGTTCTAACCAGCAAATTGCAGACCGGGTGTTTCAAATGGTTCTGAAAGGGGAGCTTGTCCAAGGGTTTACAACCCCTGGACAGTTCCTTCATCTTAAAGTGAGCGAAGCGGTTACGCCTCTTTTGAGAAGGCCGATCAGCATCGCAGACGTCAACTTTGAAAAAAATGAAGTCACCATCATTTATCGGGTAGATGGGGAAGGGACAAGACTCTTGTCACTGAAGCAGCAGGGAGAACTTGTGGATGTCCTCGGGCCTTTGGGAAATGGCTTTCCTGTTAATGAAGTTCAACCCGGAAAGACGGCTTTGCTGGTAGGAGGCGGAGTAGGTGTGCCGCCTCTCCAAGAGCTGTCGAAACGCTTGATTGAAAAAGGGGTAAATGTCATCCACGTTTTAGGATTCCAATCGGCAAAGGATGTTTTTTACGAGGAAGAATGCCGGCAGTACGGAGACACGTATGTGGCAACAGCTGACGGAAGCTACGGGGAAACCGGATTTGTCACAGATGTGATTAAACGGAAAAAGCTAGAGTTTGATATCCTCCTCAGCTGCGGGCCGACACCGATGCTCAAGGCGTTAAAACAGGAATATGCCCATAAAGAAGTATATCTGTCCATGGAGGAACGAATGGGCTGCGGAATCGGCGCATGCTTCGCGTGTGTGTGCCATACAAACGAAAGTGAGACATCCTATGTAAAAGTATGTCTCGACGGGCCTGTATTTAAAGCTCAGGAGGTGGCGCTGTAATGCTAGAGGTGAAATTGCCGGGACTTGATTTGAAAAACCCAATCATTCCTGCATCAGGCTGCTTCGGTTTTGGAAAAGAATTTTCACGTTTTTATGATTTGTCTTGTCTTGGAGCTATCATGATTAAGGCTACGACAAAGGAGCCGCGCTTTGGGAATCCGACGCCGCGGGTAGCTGAGACTGGTGCTGGAATGCTCAATGCGATCGGTCTCCAAAATCCGGGGCTGGATAGTGTGTTGCATCATGAGCTGCCGTGGCTTGAGCAGTTTGATACACCGATCATTGCCAATGTCGCAGGTTCTCAAGTCGATGATTATGTTGAAGTCGCAGAACATATCAGCAAAGCGCCTAATGTTCATGCTCTTGAATTGAATATTTCCTGCCCGAATGTGAAAACAGGCGGAATCGCTTTTGGCACGAATCCTGAAATGGCTGCCGATTTGACAAAAGCGGTGAAAGAGGTTTCGGATGTACCCGTTTATGTGAAGCTATCCCCGAACGTGGCTAATATCACAGAAATTGCATTAGCGATCGAGGAAGCGGGAGCGGACGGTCTTACGATGATCAACACACTAATCGGCATGAGACTCGATTTAAAAACCGGCAAACCGATATTAGCGAATAAAACAGGGGGACTTTCGGGCCCTGCTGTGAAGCCGGTTGCCATTCGCATGGTGTATGAAGTCAGCCAGATGGTCAACATCCCGATTATCGGAATGGGAGGCGTGCAAACGGCTGAAGATGCCCTGGAATTTCTTCTCGCGGGAGCAAGCGCAGTCGCTGTCGGAACAGCAAACTTTGTGAATCCTTTTGCATGTCCAGAGATTATTGAACAGCTCCCATCTGTTTTGCTCCAATACGGCTATCAATCAATTGAAGAATGCATCGGAAGGAGCTGGAATCATGAAAAACAACCTGCCCATCATCGCGCTTGATTTTGCGTCAGCTGAAGAAACACTTGCGTTCTTAGCGCCTTTTCAGCAAGAACCGTTATTTGTAAAGGTTGGGATGGAGCTTTTTTATCAAGAAGGGCCATCTATCGTGAAACAACTAAAAGAAAGAAACTGCGAGCTATTTTTAGATCTAAAGCTTCATGACATCCCGACTACTGTAAACAAAGCGATGAAGCGCCTTGCCAGTCTTGGAGTAGACCTCGTCAATGTTCATGCTGCCGGGGGCAAAAAAATGATGCAGGCAGCTCTCAAAGGCTTAGAAGAAGGTACGCCGGCTGGAAAAAAACGTCCGTCACTTATCGCGGTAACCCAGCTGACAAGCACATCTGAACAAATCATGAAAGATGAACTGCTGATCGAAAAGTCTCTGATTGATACGGTTGTGCACTACAGCAAACAGGCGGAAGAAAGCGGACTGGATGGAGTGGTCTGCTCTGTTCATGAAGCAAAAGCCATTTACCAAGCGGTGTCGCCTTCATTTCTGACTGTCACTCCGGGGATCAGAATGTCAGAGGACGCTGCGAATGACCAAGTTCGCGTAGCGACGCCTGCCATTGCAAGAGAGAAAGGTTCATCAGCGATTGTAGTAGGACGCTCGATTACAAAAGCGGAAGACCCGGTAAAAGCCTATAAGGCTGTCAGACTTGAATGGGAGGGAATCAAATCTTGAAACAAATCATCGCAAAACATCTATTAGACATCCAAGCTGTATTTTTACGCCCGAACGAGCCGTTCACATGGGCAAGCGGCATTTTATCACCGATCTACTGTGACAACCGCCTTACGCTATCTTTCCCAGAGGTCAGAAACGATGTTGCTTCAGGTATCAGCAAGCTTGTTAAAGAGCATTTTCCTGAAGCTGAAATGATTGCGGGAACAGCAACTGCCGGTATTCCTCATGCTGCTCTTGCGGCGGACCATTTGAATCTTCCGATGTGTTATGTGAGGAGCAAGCCGAAGGCGCACGGAAAAGGCAATCAGATTGAGGGAGCTGTGCAAGAAGGGCAAAAAACAGTCGTCATTGAAGACTTAATTTCCACAGGAGGCAGCGTGCTTGAAGCTTGTGCAGCTTTACAAGCGGCCGGCTGTGAAGTGCTTGGTGTCGTCTCAATCTTTACGTACGGACTTCCTAAAGCGGAGGAAGCCTTCGCAAAGGCAGAACTGCCATACTACTCATTAACCGATTATGATACGCTCACAGAGGTCGCGCTTGAAAACGGAAATATTCATTCAGATGATCTAAAAAAGCTGCAAACATGGAAACGAAATCCCGAGTCAAAAGATTGGTTTAAAAAATAAAAAATAAATTCAAATGATGTAAAGAGGCTTCAAAGCCTTGCTGTACTTGAAAACAGGCTGTGAGGCCTGTTTTTTTATTAATCCTATAAAAAAAGTCGGGTTGACTTATGTTAGAATTGTGCTAAAATTTACTACAAATCTAAAAACTTATCAAGAGCGGCTGAGGGACTGGACCTATGAAGCCCGGCAACCTGCATAGTTTGTAAGGTGCTACTTCCAGCAAAATGAATTCCATTTTGAAAGATAAGGGCTGCATGCTGTTCCTGTCTTTCTTTCCGCCGGATTGAAAGTTTTTTATTTTAAGAGGTAAAAAGGCTATCTGTATATCAGCAGCCGCGAATCACATTACATGGGAAAAGACAACCGGCAGAAAGCTACTGTTTGTTTGTCTCCGAAAGGAGGAAAGAAGAAATGTTAACGTATGATAATTGGGAAGAACCAACGATTACATTTCCGGAAGACGATCCTTATAAAGGAGCGCTGTCAGTTTTAAAATGGGCATACGGCCATTACGGCGATCAGCTTGTTTATGCCTGCAGTTTCGGAATTGAGGGAATCGTTCTGATTGACTTAATTTATAAAGTGAAAAAAGACGCAGAGATTGTGTTTCTTGATACAGGACTTCATTTTAAAGAAACCTATGAAACAATTGAACGAGTGAAAGAGCGTTATCCGGGTCTTAATATCATCCTGAAAAAACCAGATCTCACCCTTGAGGAACAAGCCGAAGAACATGGTGACAAACTATGGGAAAGAGAGCCGAATCAGTGCTGCTATCTTAGAAAGGTCGTTCCTTTAAGAGAGGCGCTTTCAGGACATCCAGCCTGGCTTTCCGGCCTGCGCCGTGATCAAGGGCCAAGCCGTGCCAATACGAATTTCTTAAACAAAGATGAAAAATTCAAGTCAGTAAAAGTTTGCCCGCTTATCCATTGGACTTGGAAAGACATTTGGAGATATACATCCCGGAATGAACTGGACTACAATCCGCTTCATGACCAAGGCTATCCAAGTATTGGCTGTGCGCCTTGCACTTCTCCCGCTTTTACAGCAGAAGATTTGCGCTCAGGCAGATGGAATGGTATGGCGAAAACAGAATGCGGACTGCATGAATAAGGAGCTGCAAAATGGAATTAGCCGCTATTTTATTTAGCTTGTTTTTCGCGATGAATATTGGTGCAAGCGGCGCTGCAGCTTCGATGGGGGTTGCTTACGGCTCCGGAGCCATCAAAAAGAAAACTTACGCTTTGATCCTATGCGCAGTCGGTGTCTTTGCCGGGGCGGTCATTGGCGGAGGCGAGGTTGTAAAAACAATCAGCTCCGGCATTATTCCTGAGCAGACGATTACACTGACGATTGTTTGCATCATTATTGGAGCTGCTGCCCTGTCGCTCTTTACTGCTAATCTGCTCGGCATTCCTTTGTCGACAAGTGAAGTAACAGTCGGCGCGGTTGTCGGCGTGGGAGTGGCTTATAAAGTATTGTTTGTGAACAATCTTCTGATCATTGTGTCATTTTGGGTTTTTGTCCCGCTGTTCGCTTTCGGCTTCACCTATTTCGTATCTAAGCTGTTTCGTTATTTTAAGATTGAAGTAAAATCTTCTAAAAAGCAAAAAATCCTCGGCATTGTTTTGTTAGTTGCCGGATTTTTCGAAGCATTCTCTGCCGGCATGAATAACGTGGCGAATGCTGTTGGCCCGTTAGTAGCTGCCGGTGTGCTTGATGTCGGAAAAGGAACCTTGTATGGAGGAGCTTTTGTTGCTCTTGGCGCACTGTTATTAGGCCGGCGAGTGCTAGAAACAAACGGGAAGAAAATTACGAGGTTCTCCAAAGGGGAAGGCATTCTCTTATCCGGTACAGGAGCGGGACTGGTGATCATCAGTTCTGTATTTGGGATGCCGGTGCCCTTGGCGCAAGTCACGTCATCGTCTATTATCGGAATAGGCATGGCGAAAAACGGTCCGAACGTGTTCCATAAACAAGTTGTTCAAACGATGCTGAAGGTATGGATCGTATCGCCGTTTTTATCTTTATCGATTTCTTATCTGCTTGTATCCTTGTTTTTAAAAGCAGATTATTATTCGATCTTTATCATGGTAAGTGTGCTTTTAGCGGCGGGCGGTGCCATCAGCCTGACAAAGGCCATTCGTAAAGAGAGACGCTCAGTCCACGAACAAGGCGGGGGAATCTGATCATTAATCTGAGTAATTTTATAAGTTAACTAGGAGGAGATGGATATTATGAGCTTAGCACCACACGGAGGAACATTAGTAAACAGAGTAGATGAATCATATGATGTGAGCGGCATTCAAAAAGAAATTGAACTTGATTTAATTTCTTTCGCGGATTTGGAATTGATCGGTATCGGTGCATACAGCCCGATTGAAGGTTTCTTTAATGAAAAAGATTACGTATCAGTGGTCGAAAACATGCGTCTTTCTTCCGGCGTTGTCTGGTCTCTTCCAATCACGCTTCCGGTCGATGCGCAAAAAGCAGCGGAACTGTCACTTGGTGAAACGGTAAAGTTAACGTATGAAGGAGAAACTTACGGCGTTATCCAAATCGAAGACCTGTACGTGCCTGACAAACAAAAAGAAGCTGTCAATGTGTACAAAACAGATGAACAGGAGCATCCTGGTGTTAAAAAGCTGTTCAGCCGCGGCAATACATATGTCGGCGGACCGATTACGTTGATTAAAAAAGCTTCAAAACAGTTCCCTGAATTTACATTTGAACCGTCAGAAACGAGACGCCAGTTTGCGGAAAAAGGCTGGGAAACCATTGTCGGTTTCCAAACAAGAAACCCTGTTCACAGAGCGCATGAATACATTCAAAAAACGGCTCTTGAAACAGTAGACGGCTTGTTCTTGAATCCGTTAGTAGGTGAAACAAAATCTGATGACATTCCAGCTGATGTACGGATGGAAAGCTACCAAGTGCTTCTTGATCATTATTACCCGAAAGATCGTGTTTTCCTTGGTGTCTTTTTAGCGGCGATGCGTTATGCAGGCCCGAGAGAAGCAATTTTCCACGCGCTTGTCAGAAAGAACTACGGCTGCACACATTTCATCGTCGGCCGTGATCATGCAGGTGTAGGCGACTATTACGGAACATACGAAGCACAGGAACTGTTTGACACATTTAAACCTGAAGAACTCGGAATTACACCGCTGAAATTTGAGCACAGCTTCTTCTGTAAAAAATGCGGAAATATGGGAACAGCAAAAACTTGCCCTCATGGCAGAGAGCATCACGTCATTTTATCAGGCACTAAGGTAAGAGGTATGCTGAGAGACGGTGTGCTGCCGCCTGCTGAATTCAGTCGAAAAGAAGTAGTAGAAGTGTTAATCAAAGGGATGAAGAAAAAAGAAGAAGTAGGCGTATCTTAAGGAGGACTGGCAGTGACAAATCGCGATATTGTATGGCATGAAGCCTCTATCACAAAAGAAGAGTATCAGCAAAAAAACAAGCATAAAAGCTCCATTCTCTGGCTGACAGGGTTAAGCGGCTCAGGCAAATCAACCATTGCCAACGCCGCTGCGAGAGAATTGTTTGAGCAAGGCTACCAAGTCATTGTGCTGGACGGGGATAATATCCGTCACGGCCTAAATAGGGATCTTGGTTTTTCTGATGAAGACCGAAAAGAAAACATCCGCCGGATCGGAGAGGTGGCGAAGCTTTTTGTTCAGCAGGGAACCATTGTGATTACTGCTTTTATCTCTCCTTTCCGCGAGGACAGACAACAGGTTCGCGAGCTTGTGGAAGCGGGCGAATTTAATGAAGTCTACATTAAATGCGACCTTGATATTTGTGAACAAAGAGATCCGAAAGGGCTTTACAAAAAAGCAAGAAACGGCGAGATTCCGTTCTTTACAGGAATTGATTCTCCTTATGAAGAACCGGAAGCTCCAGAGCTCGTTCTTGATTCAGGACAGCATGACCGTGAAGCGTGTAAAAATCAGCTGATCGAGTTTGTTAAACAAAAATTGAGCTGAATATGATCTGCTGCGTTCTTCTCAGATGCCGGAATGCAAGCGAGAACATCATCACAGCGAATCTTCTGGAAGAACTCGAATAGATCGGGGGAAATACGATGGGGAAAGTATATATTGTAGGAGCGGGTCCCGGTGACCCTGATCTGCTGACAATTAAAGCGCTGAAAGCCATTGAAAAAGCTGATGTCATCTTATATGACAGATTAGTAAATAAAGAGATTTTACAATATGCCAAAGAGCAAGCAGACCTGATCTACTGCGGGAAGCTTCCGGATTTTCATACGATGAAGCAGGAAACCATCAATCGATTTCTTGTGAAGTATGCGCAAAAAGGGAAAATGGTTGTCAGACTGAAAGGCGGAGACCCTTTTGTGTTCGGGAGAGGAGGGGAAGAAGCGGAATGCCTCTCTGAAAATGGAATTCCGTTTGAAATCATTCCCGGCATTACGTCTGGAATCGCGGCAGCCGCTTATGCCGGGATTCCTGTTACCCATCGGGATGCGGGCTCTAACGTCGCTTTTGTAACGGGTCACTATAAAAAAGAAGAAGATTTTGAGGAAAAGTGGAAAGCGCTGGCTACAGGAATTGATACACTTGTCATCTATATGGGTATCAAAAACGTGCAGCAGATTGAAAGAAAACTCCTTGAAAATGGCCGGGACGGTTCTACGCCAGCAGCCTTTATTCATTGGGGGACAACGGACAAGCAAAAATCTGTTTTTTGTACAGTTGACACCCTTTCAGAAACGGTGATAAAAGAAAACATTACAAATCCGAGTTTAATTGTCATTGGAAATGTTGTAAATTATCACTATAAGCTGGAATGGTTTGAATCTGAACTAAAAAAACAAGATTTAAGCGAGGCGTTGTAAAAATGAAACAAGCAATTTTATATGTCGGCCACGGCAGCCGGGTCAAAAAAGCGCAGCAAGAAGCCGCAGCCTTTTTGGAAGGATGCAAGGCCCACATCTCTGTGCCAGTACAAGAAATCAGCTTTTTAGAGCTTCAGGAGCCGACAATTGAGACAGGATTTGAAGCATGTGTGAAGCAAGGTGCCACTCATATCGCAGTGGTGCCTCTGCTTCTTTTAACAGCTGCGCATGCAAAACATGATATTCCGGAAGAAATTGTCCGTGTTGCATCTCGATATCCATCAGTCCGTATTTCATACGGAAAGCCGATCGGGATTGACGAAGAAGTAGTCAAGGCTGTATATCACCGAATGAAAGACATAGGTGTTCCGTATGAAAATGCCAGAGTGGTGCTCATCGGAAGGGGAAGTTCAGATCCAGACGTCAAAAGAGACGTAACCGGAATTGCTAATCTTCTTCAGGAAATGGTTCCAGTGAAGGAAGTCATTCCGTGCTTTTTGACAGCATGCGGCCCTAATTACAAAGAGGTTTTTTCAGAACTTGAAAAAGATGACGGCATAACAACCTTTATCGTTCCATATTTGCTTTTTACGGGTATGCTGATGAATGAAATCGAACGAGAGGTTCAGAAATTAAAAGCCCATAATCCGAACGTCTACCTCTCTTCCTATATCGGTTTTCATCCTCATGTGAAAAACGCATTTTTGAACCGTGTGAGAGAAACTGCGGCAAATTCTGAGGGACAATTTGATTTTGATGGAGGTTCATATGCTTCCGCTGCACATTAGCCTGGAAAAGAAGAAGGTTGTGATTGCGGGGGGCGGAAGCATCGCTCTCAGAAGGCTGAAAACGGTGATTTCTGAGGGAGCTGATATAACGCTTGTCAGTCCGGATGTGGAACCGGAAATCAAGCAAATGGCAGAAGAGCGGCGTATCAAATGGGAAAAACGGACAATTGAAAAAGAAGATTATCTCAATGCTTTCTTCATTATTGCTGCGACGGATAATGCGGCAGTGAACAAAGAAATTGCCCAATCCGCTTCGCCTTTTCAGCTTGTCAATTGTGTCAGTGACGCTGAGCTTGGCAATGTATATATGCCGAAAATCGTAAAAAGAGGGCATGTCACTGTGTCTGTTTCTACAAGCGGAGCCAGTCCAAAGCACACGAAAGAGCTTGCTGAAAACGTGGATAAGCTGATTGACGGCGATTTTGTTGCTGAAGTGAACAGGCTTTATCAGATGAGAAGAAAGAAATAAGCCAGAGCATACAAATGCTCTGGCTTTTCTTTATGCGGCTCAGCTTTTTTTGAGCTTGATGACAGTATCAGCATCAGGCGTGACAAAGACGGTATGCTGGCTGTCATAAGTGACGAAACCGGGTTTCGCGCCGTTTGGTTTTTTGACATGCCTGATTTTTGTATAATCTACAGGCACTGAACTTGAATCTTTAGCTTTTGAAAAATAAGCTGCAATTGTCGCGGCTTCCATGATTGTTTGCTCATCAGGTTCGCTGCTTCTGATCACAACGTGGGAGCCGGGAATGTCCTTCGTGTGAAGCCAGATATCGTCTCTGGCCGCCACTCTTGTCGTTAAATATTCATTTTGACGATTGTTCTTACCCACTAAAATTGTCAGCCCTGAGGTGGATTCATATGTTTCTAACACCGGATTGTGCGGTTTTTGCTTTTTCTGGCCTTTTTGCTGCTTAGGGCGTAAATATTTGCCCTCAACAAGCTCTTCCCTGATTTCGCTGATATCCCGGGGAGAAGCGGACGAAAGCTGCTGAATCAGCTGATCAAAATATTCGATCTCTTCCTGTGCCAGCCTGATTTGCTCCTCGACAACTGCGACCGAATTTTTCGCTTTCTGATACTTCGTGAAATAGGCCTGTGCGTTTTCAGAAGGCGTTTTGTTCGGGTTTAAAGGAATCGTGATTGTCGGGCTTTCTTCATCATAATAATTGATGACCTCAGCCTGTTTATCACCTTTTTTCAGCATATATAAATTAGCGGTTAAAAGCTCTCCGTAAAGCTGAAATTCCTTCGCGTTTTCCGAATACTCCAGGGTTTTCTCTAATTTTTTGATTTTGTTGGCATTCTTCTTCCGTTCGTTCACAACAAAACGCTCAAGATCCTGAGCCTGTTGCTTAACCCGGTCTCGTTCAGCTTTTCCGAAATAAAAACGGTCGAGCAGTTCGCTTAATGAATCAAAACGGCGCGCTTCGCCCTTTAGATGAGTCAGCTCCAGCAGATAAAAATATTCCTTTCCGTTTACAGTCGTAATGTTGGGAATGAAACGGTGCTCTTTCACTTCGGCAAACAGTGCCAGCAACGCTTTTGGCAGTGTGACTTTGTTGGCAAGGCCTGCTCTGTGAACCGCTTCTTTGGCGAAAAGCGGAGACACGCCTGAAAAGTGGTCGACAATTTGTTTATCAAGCCTTCCTTCTTGAAAGCTGAGGTGACGCAAAATATCATCTTCTGACGCCTCAAGAGGCGATATTTTGTCCTGAGCAGGCGGAAGCTTATAATCTTGGCCGGGCAGTACTGTACGGTAGCTGTTCATTGACGGTGATAAATGCTTAAGTCCGTCGATAATCACATTTTCTGCTGCGTCAGTCAAAATGATATTGCTGTGGCGGCCCATAATTTCTACATAAAGCTTTCGTACGGTTTCATCGCCAATTTCGTTTCGGCTTTTGATATGAAAAATCATAATGCGGTCTAAGCCCGCTTGTTCAATTTTCTCAATGAATCCGCCTTCGATATGCTTTCTCAGCAACATGCAAAACATTGGCGGTTCGCTTGGATTTTCATAAGCTTGTGCCGTGATATGCACCCGTGAATAGCTCGGATGTGCCGATAATAATAGTTTTTGGTTTTTTCCCTTGGCACGGATGTGGAAAATCACATCGTGCTTATATGGCTGATGGATTTTTGTAATTCGTCCGCCCATTATTTTCTCGTTAAGTTCGTGTGTCATTCCGTATGTAAACATGCCATCAAACGACATATGCAATACACCCTCTCATTCTTCCTGCATTCGATAATTATAGCATGAAATGGGACGAGTCAGAATAAGCATGCTTATAGAGTGATATCTCTATAAGAGAGCAGGGGAGTGGACGAGCGGAATGAAGTTTCATGAAATGGGACAAACAGATTTACTAGAGGCAACCAATACGTCCATGAAACAAGGATTAACAGAAAAAGAGGTAAAAAAACGCCTTGACAAGCATGGACCAAACGAGCTGCAAGAAGGGAAAAAAACTTCAGCGCTTCTCTTGTTTTTCGCGCAGTTCAAAGATTTTATGGTGCTTGTGCTTCTGGCGGCAACGTTAATCTCAGGATTTCTTGGTGAATATGTAGATGCGGTTGCGATTATTGCGATTGTGTTTGTGAATGGCATACTCGGTTTCTTTCAAGAAAGGCGTGCTGAGCAATCTCTTCAGGCTTTAAAAGAGCTTTCAACACCGCACGTCATGGCACTCAGGGAAGGAAGCTGGACAAAGATTCCTTCTAAGGAACTGGTGCCGGGTGATATTGTGAAATTTACGAGCGGGGACAGAATTGGCGCAGACGTTCGAATTGTTGAAGCGAGAAGCCTTGAAATAGAAGAATCAGCGCTAACCGGGGAATCAATCCCGGTTGTGAAGCATGCTGATAAATTGAAAAAACCGGATGTTTCACTCGGCGATATTACCAATATGGCATTTATGGGTACGATTGTGACCCGCGGCAGCGGTGTCGGGGTTGTCGTCGGGACAGGAATGAATACGGCTATGGGGAAAATTGCCGACATGCTTGAATCGGCAGGGACATTGTCAACCCCGCTGCAAAGAAGACTGGAGCAGCTCGGGAAGATTTTGATTGTTGTTGCATTGCTTCTGACCGTACTTGTCGTTGCTGTCGGTGTTATTCAGGGTCATGATCTGTACAGTATGTTTTTAGCAGGTGTCTCGTTAGCGGTAGCCGCTATTCCGGAGGGGCTGCCGGCGATTGTGACAGTGGCGCTTTCGCTTGGTGTACAGAGGATGATTAAACAAAAATCCATTGTTAGAAAGCTTCCTGCTGTTGAAACGCTTGGGTGTGCGTCTATCATTTGCTCAGATAAAACAGGGACAATGACCCAAAACAAAATGACAGTGACGCATGTCTGGTCCGGAGGGAAAACATGGAGAGTGGCAGGGGCCGGCTATGAACCGAAAGGAAGCTTCACACTAAACGAAAAAGAGATCAGTGTCAATGAACATAAGCCGCTTCAGCAGATGCTTCTGTTCGGAGCGCTTTGTAACAACTCCAATATTGAGAAAAGAGACGGCGAATATGTGCTTGACGGAGATCCGACAGAGGGAGCGCTGCTCACCGCGGCAAGAAAAGGCGGTTTTTCAAAGGAGTTTGTTGAATCTAATTACAGAGTGATTGAAGAATTTCCGTTTGATTCCGCACGGAAAATGATGACTGTCATCGTAGAGAATCAAGACAGAAAGCGCTATATCATTACAAAAGGTGCGCCGGATGTACTCATGCAGCGATCTTCCCGTATTTATTATGATGGCTCAGCGGCTCTTTTTTCAAATGAAAGAAAAGCAGAAACAGAGGCGGTATTAAGACATTTGGCATCACAGGCGCTCAGAACGATAGCGGTCGCCTACAGGCCGATAAAAGCAGGCGAAACACCGTCAATGGAGCAGGCGGAAAAAGATCTGACCATGCTTGGCCTTTCAGGTATCATTGATCCCCCGCGGCCGGAAGTCAGACAGGCGATTAAAGAATGCCGTGAAGCGGGAATTAAGACCGTCATGATTACAGGTGATCATGTAGAAACCGCTAAAGCGATAGCGAAAGACTTGCGCCTCCTTCCGAAAAGCGGCAAAATCATGGACGGCAAGATGCTGAATGAACTTTCTCAAGAAGAGCTTTCTCATGTGGTGGAGGATGTGTATGTATTTGCCCGCGTTTCCCCTGAACATAAACTAAAAATCGTAAAAGCCTATCAGGAGAACGGGCATATTGTGGCGATGACGGGAGACGGCGTCAATGATGCTCCTGCCATTAAACAGGCTGATATCGGCGTCTCTATGGGCATTACCGGGACAGATGTGGCCAAAGAAGCATCATCTCTTGTTCTCGTGGATGATAATTTTGCGACGATTAAATCAGCGATAAAAGAAGGCAGGAACATCTACGAAAATATCAGGAAGTTTATCAGATACCTGTTGGCGTCTAACGTCGGAGAAATCCTTGTCATGCTGTTTGCGATGCTGCTTGCCCTTCCTTTACCGCTGGTTCCGATTCAGATTTTGTGGGTCAACTTGGTGACGGACGGATTGCCGGCAATGGCGCTCGGCATGGATCAGCCGGAAGGAGACGTCATGAAGCGCAAGCCCCGTCATCCGAAAGAAGGGGTATTTGCCCGCAAGCTAGGATGGAAGGTCGTTTCCAGAGGATTTTTAATCGGAGTTGCCACTATTTTAGCGTTTATCATTGTGTACCACCGCAATCCGGAAAACTTGGCTTATGCCCAGACGATCGCGTTTGCCACATTGGTGCTCGCTCAGCTTATTCACGTGTTTGACTGCCGCAGCGAAACTTCTGTTTTCTCTAGAAATCCGTTTCAAAACCTGTATTTAATCGGCGCGGTATTGTCATCCATTTTGCTGATGCTTGTAGTAATCTACTATCCGCCGCTTCAGCCGATTTTCCATACTGTAGCCATCACGCCGGGGGACTGGATGCTCGTCATCGGTATGTCCGCCATCCCTACTTTTTTGCTGGCGGGGTCACTTTTAACAAGAAAAAAATAAATTCATATGATATAATCTTAGGGGTAATAGCGTGTCTATTGCCCTTTTATTATGAGAACAGGGAAGAATTGGGTGTTTTAAAATGATACGAAGTATGACAGGCTTCGGCAGTGCAAGCAAAACACAAGACGATCTCTCTGTAAGCGTTGAACTTAAATCTGTGAACTACAGATTTAAAGAAGTGAACGCTCGTTTGCCAAGGCCTTTGCTATATTTTGAAGATAAGCTGAAACAGACCATTCTGCAGCATATTCAGCGCGGAAGAATTGAGCTTTTCGTATCCGTTGACAGCGATATGCTTGTTGAGAAAAGGCTTGAAATTGATTGGCCGCTGCTCGATGAGTTTGTCGCAGCCGCGAGAGATATGAAGAAGCGGTATCAATTGTCTGCAGAGCCCGATGTAATGGATTTCTTTAAGCTTGATCATGTCGTCCAGGTTCATGAAGAACAGACGCAAAATGACAAGCTGGAGGCGTTGATCATCGATGCTGCAGAAGAAGCGGTAAAAGGTCTCTGTGAAATGCGTGAAAAAGAGGGGCTGCTCTTAGCGAAAGACTGCCTGATGCATATTGATCAGCTTGAAGAGCTGGTGAGAGAAACTGAATTGCTGGCTGCAGATGTCGTATCTCGTTACCGGGAACGGCTGTATGCCAGAATCAAAGAATGGACTGAAGACGTATTAGACGAGAGCCGGCTTGTAACAGAATGCGCTATTTTTGCAGACCGCTCTGATATCACTGAAGAGATTACAAGGCTGAAGAGCCACTTCGCCCAGTTTCGTGATATATTAGCTAGTGGCGGAGCTGTCGGGCGCAAACTCGACTTTCTTGTTCAGGAGCTCAATCGGGAAGCAAATACGATCGGCTCAAAAGCAAATGATCATCAGATCACAAAGCTTGTCGTTGAAATGAAAAGTTCTATTGAAAAAATAAAAGAACAAGTGCAAAATATAGAATAGTGACTGTGCGTATTGTTTACAGACGGTCTTACTAGGCTAAACTAGAGACGTCTATTTTACAGGGGGAACGTAGAAGATGACGATTAAACTGATTAATATCGGATTTGGCAATATCATCTCCGCCAATCGGATGATTTCGATTGTCAGCCCGGAGTCTGCGCCAATCAAACGGATGATTCAGGATGCAAGAGACCGCGGAATGCTAATTGACGCTACATACGGACGAAGAACCCGTGCAGTTGTCGTCATGGATAGTGATCACATTATCTTATCTGCCGTCCAGCCTGAGACAGTTGCACACAGACTTTCTGTTAAAGAAGAAATTATGGATGAAGGGCAGGGGTAATTGCCGCATGAAAGAAAGAGGGTTATTAATCGTTCTCTCAGGTCCCTCAGGAGTTGGTAAAGGAACGGTTCGACAAGCGATCTTTTCGCAGGAAGACACAAAATTTGAATATTCGATTTCAGTAACCACAAGAAGTCCAAGAGAGGGCGAAGTGAACGGAGTCGATTATTTTTTCAAAACAAGAGACGAATTCGAGCAAATGATTGCGGACAACAAGCTGCTTGAATGGGCAGAGTATGTCGGCAATTATTACGGCACGCCAGTCGATTATGTTGAACAGACGCTTCAAGATGGAAAAGACGTCTTTTTAGAAATTGAAGTTCAAGGGGCTCTTCAAGTGAGAAATGCTTTCCCGGAAGGCCTGTTTATTTTCCTTGCGCCTCCAAGCCTTTCTGAACTGAAAAACAGAATCGTGACACGAGGAACAGAAACAGACGCTCTGATTGAAAATCGAATGAAAGCCGCAAAAGCTGAGATCGAAATGATGGATGCTTATGACTATGTCGTTGAAAACGATAATGTCGAAACGGCTTGCGATAAAATCAAAGCAATCGTTCTTGCTGAACATTTGAAGCGTGAACGCGTTGCACCAAGATATAAGAAAATGCTGGAGGTTGAATAATCAATGTTAGATCCGTCAATTGATTCTTTAATGAATAAATTAGATTCAAAATATACGCTGGTGACTGTTTCTGCGAGACGTGCCCGTGAAATGCAAATCAAAAAAGACCAAATGATTGAACATACGATTTCACACAAATATGTAGGCAAAGCTTTAGAAGAAATTGATGCAGGCCTGCTTTCGTTTGAAAAGGAAGACCGCGAATAGTAGCACAAGTAGCAACCTATATCATGTAGGTTGTTATTTTTTTCCGTGCGGTTTTGTAAAGTGCAGAGGGGGAGAATTCATTGCTTAACAATCGAAATGTGTTACTTTGCGTGAGTGGAGGCATCGCTGTTTATAAAGCCTGTGCGTTAACGAGCAAGCTGGTTCAGGCAGGAGCAAATGTCAAAGTGATTATGACTGAATCCGCTTGCCGATTCGTTTCACCGCTGACATTTCAGGCATTGAGCCGCCACGAAGTCTATACAGATACATTTAAAGAACAAAATCCAAGCGTCATTTCTCATATTGATGCCGCAGACTGGGCCGACTTGATTATCGTAGCGCCGGCTACGGCTAATGTGATTGGAAAACTGGCAAACGGCATCGCTGATGATATGCTGACGACAACATTGTTGGCAGCAACGGCTCCCGTTTGGATCGCGCCGGCAATGAACGTTCATATGTATGACCACCCGGCAGTCAAACGAAACATTTCTGTTCTTTATCAGGACGGTTATTGTTTTATTGAGCCAAGTGAGGGCTATTTAGCATGCGGTTACGTAGGAAAAGGCAGATTGGAAGAGCCGGAAAACATCGTAAAGCTGGCCGAAAAACATTTTGCTGAAGAAACATCCGCTCCTTTAGAAGGCAAGCATGTGGTCATTACAGCCGGCCCAACGCGGGAAGCGATTGATCCTGTCCGGTTTTTTACCAATAAATCGACGGGCAAAATGGGCTACGCACTGGCGGAGGCTGCTGTTCAGCTCGGCGCACGGGTAATCTTAATTTCTGGGCCTGTTTCACTTGATCAGCCTAAAGGCCTTGCTGAGTTTATCCCTGTTCAATCGGCTGCGGATATGCGCGAAGCTGTGCTCTCTGTGTATGACGCAAGCGATATAGTCATTAAAACAGCTGCGGTAGCCGATTTTACGCCGAAAACAGTATTTGACCATAAAATGAAAAAACAAGACGGCGGCATGACCTTAGAACTGAAAAGAACAGTCGATATTTTGAAAGAATTGGGCGAGAAAAAGAAAGAGCAGATTTTGGTCGGATTTGCCGCCGAAACACAAGACATTGAACACTATGCACGTAAAAAGCTCGCCGCTAAAAACCTTGATTTGATTGTGGCAAATGATGTGAAAGCAAATGGGGCCGGTTTTGGTGCTGATACGAATATCGTGACAATCTTTTTCAAAGACGGGCATAAACGCGAACTCCCGATTATGTCTAAGCTCGATGTTTCTTTTGAAATCCTTCAGGAGATCGCAGCCCTCTCAAAACAAACCGGAGAGCGCTCATGAATTTTGCAGAAGTCATCGTTGATGTCAGCACCAAAAATATAGACAGGCCTTTTGATTATAAAATCCCAGACCATCTGAAGGGCATGATCAAAACGGGGATGCGGGTCATTGTTCCGTTTGGCCCCCGTAAGATTCAAGGGTTTGTGACAGCAGTCAAAGAAGCATCTGACCTATCGGGAAAATCTGTCAAGGAAGTAGAGGATTTATTAGATCTTACACCTGTTCTGACAGAGGAGCTTATGATTCTGTCATCATGGCTGTCAGACAAAACGCTGTCTTTTAAAATAACGGCGCTTCAAGCAATGCTGCCTGCCGCCTTAAAGGCGAAATATGAAAAAGAATTAAAAATTGCACACGGAGCCGATCTTCCGCCGCAAGTGGAACGGCTGTTTTCTGAAACAAAGACGCTGCTGTATTCAGATATACCCGATCATGAGACGCTGAAACTGATTCAAAGGCATGTTCAAAAAGGGGACATTGACGTGACGTATAAAGTCGCGCAAAAAACCAATAAAAAAATGGTCAGGCATATTCAGGCAAATGCGAGTAAAGAAGAGCTTGCTAAGCAGGCTGAGGGATTGTCCCGCCAAGCAGCAAAACAGCAGGCGATTCTTCACTTTCTCATCTCTGAGCCGGAAGGTGTGAAAATTCCTGCGGCGGAATTGTGCAAAAAAACGGACACGAGCTCTGCAACCATCAAAACCCTTATCCAAAAAGGGCTTTTGAAGGAAAGCTATGAAGAGGTTTACAGAGATCCCTATCAGGACAAAATGTTCAAAAAAACAGAGCCCCTGCCGCTGACAGACGAACAGAGGGCTGCCTTCGAGCCCATACGCGAGACATTGGACAGCGATGAGCATAAAGTGTTCCTCCTTCACGGCGTGACAGGAAGCGGAAAAACCGAAATTTATCTGCAATCAATTGAAAAAGTACTGGCGAAAGGAAAAGAAGCCATCGTCCTCGTACCGGAAATATCGCTGACGCCGCAAATGGTCAACCGCTTCAAGGGCCGCTTCGGCTCCCAGGTGGCAGTCATGCACAGCGGTTTATCCACAGGAGAAAAATATGACGAGTGGCGTAAAATCCACCGGAAGGAAGTACGGCTTGTCGTCGGTGCCAGATCCGCCATTTTTGCTCCGTTTGAAAATCTCGGAATGATAATCATCGATGAAGAGCACGAGTCTTCCTATAAACAGGAAGAAATGCCGCGCTATCATGCGAAAGAGGTGGCAATCAAGCGGGCTGAGCATCACAGCTGCCCGGTTGTATTAGGGAGTGCTACGCCGACATTAGAATCATATGCTAGAGCGCAAAAGGGCGTATACGAGCTTCTTTCACTGAAGCACCGTGTTAACCATCGGGTGATGCCCGAGGTTTCGCTTGTCGATATGAGAGAGGAGCTTAGAAACGGCAATCGCTCGATGTTTTCAGTTGAATTGATGGAAAAGCTTGAAGAAACGATTGCCAAGGGTGAGCAGGCGGTGCTGTTTTTAAATAAGAGGGGCTACTCTTCCTTTGTGATGTGCAGGGATTGCGGCTATGTCCCGCAATGCCCGCACTGCGACATTTCCATGACGTATCATCGTTACGGCCAAAGGCTGAAATGCCATTATTGCGGACATGAAGAGCCTGTTCCGCACACTTGTCCTGAATGCGCAAGCGAGCATATCCGCTTTTTCGGAACGGGAACACAGCGAGTGGAGGAAGAGCTGACAAAAGTGCTGCCAAGTGCGAGAGTGATTCGGATGGATGTTGACA
The DNA here is from genome assembly GCF_037963345.1 of Bacillus sp. PS237. NCBI lineage: Bacteria > Bacillati > Bacillota > Bacilli > Caryophanales > Bacillaceae > Bacillus > Bacillus sp. PS237. Next base: position 1,627,011 of record NZ_CP150156.1, read on the forward strand.
CGACATCACGGAAAGGCGCCCATGAAAAATTACTGTCAGCTTTCGGAGAAGGAAAAGCGGATATTCTTCTCGGAACGCAAATGATCGCGAAAGGGCTTGATTTTCCGAATGTCACGCTTGTCGGAGTGTTAAGTGCTGATACAACACTTCATATTCCTGATTTCAGATCGGCTGAAAAAACATTTCAGCTGTTAACGCAAGTCAGCGGCCGGGCAGGCAGGCATGAAAAGCCCGGCCATGTCATCATTCAAACGTATACACCGTCTCATTACAGTATCCAGCTGACGAAAACACACGATTATGAAACGTTCTATCAGCATGAAATGGCGCACAGGAGAGAGCAATCCTATCCGCCATACTACTATTTGGCTCTTGTGACTGTTTCTCATGAGGAAGTGGCGAAAGCAGCGGTTACAGCTGAAAAAATCGCTCATTTTTTGAAAGCAAACTGCGGAGCTGACACGAAAATTCTCGGACCAAGCGCGTCGCCGATAGCCAGGATCAAAGATAGATATCGCTATCAATGCGTGATAAAATACAAACAGGAAACCCAGTTATCCGCTTTATTGAAGAAGATACTGGAACATTATAAACGCGAAATTGAACAAAAACATGTAATGATTTCAATTGATATGAATCCTTATATGATGATGTAAGATCTCACGTCTTGGAGGGTAACAAATTGGCAGTAAAAAAGGTCGTCACACATCCTGCGGAGGTTTTGGAAACACCTGCGGAAACCGTGACTGTTTTTGATAAAAAGCTAAAAAAACTGCTTGATGATATGTACGACACCATGCTTGAAATGGATGGTGTCGGACTGGCAGCGCCGCAAATCGGCATTTTAAAAAGAGCGGCCGTCGTAGAAATCGGGGATGACAGAGGGAGAATTGATCTCGTTAATCCTGAAATTTTAGAAAAAAGCGGCGAGCAAACCGGAATTGAAGGATGCTTGAGCTTTCCTAACGTCTATGGTGATGTCACACGTGCCGATTATGTCAAAGTGCGTGCGTTTAACCGTCAGGGAAAACCGTTCATTCTGGAAGCGCGAGGCTTTTTAGCAAGAGCCGTGCAGCATGAAATGGACCACTTAGACGGTGTGCTGTTTACATCTAAAATAAGTAAATACTATACAGAAGATGAACTAGCGGATATGGAAGGATGATTTGATGACGAGAATCGTATTTATGGGAACGCCGGATTTTTCAGTTCCTGTTTTAAGAACCCTGATAGAGGACGGATATGAAGTAGTGGGGGTCGTCACACAGCCGGACCGTCCGAAGGGCAGAAAAAAAGTACTGACACCTCCTCCGGTAAAGGAAGAGGCATTGCGCCACGGCATCCCGGTTCTTCAGCCGGAAAAAGTCAGATTGACAGAAGAAATTGAAAAAGTGCTGGCATTAAAGCCTGACCTGATTGTAACGGCGGCATTCGGACAAATTTTGCCTAAAGAGCTTCTCGACAGTCCAAAATACGGCTGCATTAACGTTCACGCATCCCTTTTGCCGGAACTGCGCGGCGGTGCTCCGATCCATTATTCCATTCTGCAGGGAAAGAAGAAAACCGGGATTACCATTATGTATATGGTAGAAAAATTGGATGCGGGCGATATGATCTCAAAAGTGGAAGTGGACATTGAAGAAACCGACAATGTCGGAACACTGCACGATAAATTAAGCGTTGCTGGCGCGAAGCTATTGTCTGAAACGGTTCCAAACGTTATTGCCGGCAGCATATCACCTGAAAAGCAGGATGAAGAGAAAGCGACGTACGCGCCTAACATTAAAAGAGAGCAAGAGCTGCTCGACTGGTCCAGAACGGGCGAAGAGCTTTACAACCAGATCCGCGGCTTAAATCCATGGCCTGTTGCTTATACGACTCTAAACGGACAAAACTTGAAAATATGGGCGTCGAAAAAAATAGCGGCACCAACAACAGCTGAGCCCGGCACAGTCGTTGCAGTTGAAAAGGAAGGAATTATCGTTGCCACAGGTAACGAGACGGCTCTGTTATTAACCGAACTCCAGCCGGCAGGCAAAAAACGAATGAAAGGCGAAGACTTTGTGCGAGGCGCTCATGTTGAAGCCGGTGATGTGTTAGGAGTAAACAATGAAAAAAACTAGTGTTCGTGACATCGCCCTTGAGGCGCTGATCAAATTAGAACAAAACCAGGCATACAGCAACCTGCTGCTGAAATCGGTCATTAAATCAAATGAACTGAGTGATCAGAACAGAGGGCTTTTGACTGAACTTGTCTATGGTACATTACAAAATAAGATCGCGCTTGATTATATGCTTAAACCGTTTATCAATAAGCCTCAAAAGGTAAAGCCGTGGGTGATTCAGCTTCTTCGCCTATCCTTATATCAAATGGAGTATTTGGAGAAGATTCCAGACAGGGCAGCCATTCATGAAGCGGTTGAGATTGCTAAAATCCGCGGACACAAAGGCATTGCTTCATTTGTCAACGGCGTGCTCCGTTCTATTCAGCGCGAAGGTGTTCCATCCTTTGACGCGATCGAAGATCCTGTCCGCCGGCTGGCGACAGAAACAAGCCATCCGGAATGGCTTGTGAAAGAGTGGGCGGATGCGTATGGATTTGAAGCTGCGGAAAAGATTTGCCGCATCCATCTCATTCCGCCGAAACAGACGCTGCGTGTCAATCAAATGAAAGCAGACAGAGCTGAGCTGCTTGACCAAATGGCTGCTGAGGGAATCGAAGTTGAAAAAGGCGACCTCGCTGAAGATGCTGTGAAGCTCTTAAAGGGAACAATTGCCGGAACTCATTTCTTCCAAAACGGCGAAGTTTCTATCCAGGATGAGAGCTCCATGCTCGTCGCCCGCGCCCTTGATCCTAAGTCAGATGAAACAGTGCTTGACGCGTGTGCGGCGCCTGGCGGAAAGTCGGCTCATATCGCAGAATTAATGAAGAACAAGGGGAGCGTTACGTCGCTTGATCTTCACAAACATAAAGTGAAGCTGATCAAAGAAGCGGCAGATCGGCTTGGCCTGACAATCATTCATGCGGAAACAATGGATGCTAGAAAAGCGGGGGAAACGTTTGAAAACGAACAGTTTGACCGAATATTGGTCGATGCCCCGTGCTCAGGTTTCGGTGTTATCAGAAGAAAGCCGGACATGAAATACACGAAAAAACCTGACGACAGCGCCCGTCTAGCTGAAATCCAGCTGTCGATCTTGAGGGAAATCGCACCATTAGTAAAAAAAGGTGGCACTCTTGTCTACAGTACGTGTACAATGGACCGGACAGAAAATGATGAAGTAATACATGCGTTTATACAAGAACATCCTGATTTTGAACCCGATTTGTCTCTTGAAAAGCGGCTGCCTGAAAAGGTGAGACCCTTTGTTCGGGATGGAAGGCTTCAAATCCTTCCTCATTATTTCGGAACAGATGGTTTCTTTATTTGCAGCATGAGAAAGAAGGGATAAGCAATGGCAGAACTTAATAAAACAAAAGTAAGAAAAGAATTGCGGACAGAGCGTCCGTCTATTTATTCTTTTGAATTAGATGAAATCAAACAATGGCTGACAGACAATGGAGAGAAACCGTTCCGTGCAGCCCAGATCTTTGAATGGCTATATGAAAAACGCGTATCTTCTTTTGAAGATATGACAAACCTCTCAAAGGATCTGCGTGAGAAATTAAACACTCGCTTTGTGTTAACAACGCTGAAAACGGCTGTTAAACAAACCTCTCAAGACGGTACGATGAAGTTTTTGTTTGAGCTTCATGACGGTTATACCATCGAAACCGTTTTAATGAGACACGAGTATGGCAATTCTGTATGTGTAACGACACAAGTCGGCTGCCGTATTGGCTGCACATTCTGCGCGTCAACGCTTGGAGGCTTAAAACGAAACCTTGAAGCAGGGGAAATTGTCGCTCAAGTAGTCAAAGTGCAAAAAGCTCTTGATGAAACGGATGAACGCGTCAGCTCTGTCGTGATCATGGGAATCGGCGAACCTTTTGATAACTTTAACGAAATGCTCGCTTTCTTGAAAATCATTAACCATGACAAGGGCCTGAATATCGGTGCTCGCCATATTACGGTCTCTACGAGTGGAATCATCCCGAAAATTTACGAATTTGCTGATCAGCAAATGCAGATTAACTTTGCAATTTCTCTGCACGCGCCGAACACAGAAATCAGAAGCCGTTTGATGCCGATTAACAGAGCATATAAACTGCCTGATCTAATGGAAGCCGTTAAATATTATATTAATAAAACAGGACGCCGTATCAGCTTTGAATACGGGCTGTTCGGAGGCGTAAACGACCAGGTGGAACACGCCGAAGAGCTTGCCGACTTGCTGGAAGGAGTCAAATGCCACGTGAACTTGATTCCGGTAAACTACGTGCCTGAACGGGACTATGTGCGCACACCGCGTGATCAGATTTTTGCTTTTGAAAAAACGCTGAAATCCCGCGGAGTAAATGTCACAATCCGAAGAGAGCAAGGACATGACATTGACGCAGCCTGCGGTCAGCTTCGCGCGAAGGAGCGTCAAGACGAGACGAGGTGATGAGGGTTGTTAACAGCCTTAAAAACAGATACAGGAAAAATCCGCCAGCATAATGAAGATGATGCGGGGATATTCAAGGGGAAAGATGAATTTATATTAGCGGTTGTCGCTGATGGCATGGGCGGCCATCTTGCTGGAGATGTTGCGAGCAAGATGGCTGTGAAAGCCATGGGGGAGAAATGGAATGAAGCAGAGACGATTCCAACTGCGCCCTCGGAATGTGAAAAATGGCTCATTGAACAGATTCTATCGGTAAACAGCAAAATATACGATCACGCTCAAGCCCACGAAGAATGCCAAGGCATGGGGACGACGATTGTATGTGCACTTTTTACGGGGAAAACGGTTTCTGTTGCCCATATCGGAGACAGCAGATGCTATTTGCTTCAGGACGATGATTTCGTTCAAGTGACAGAAGACCATTCGCTTGTAAATGAACTGGTTCGCACTGGAGAGATTTCCAGAGAAGACGCTGAACATCATCCGCGAAAAAATGTGTTGACGAAGGCGCTTGGAACAGACCAGTTAGTCAGTATTGACACCCGTTCCTTTGATATAGAACCCGGAGACAAACTGCTTCTATGTTCTGACGGACTGACAAATAAAGTGGAAGGCACTGAGTTAAAAGACATCCTGCAAAGCGATTCAGCTCCTCAGGAAAAAGTAAACCTGCTTGTGGACAAAGCCAATCAGAATGGCGGAGAAGACAACATTACAGCAGTTTTGCTTGAGCTTGCTTTACAAGTTGAAGAGGGTGAAGATCAGTGCTAATCGGCAAGCGGATCAGCGGGCGTTACCAAATTCTCCGCGTCATAGGCGGCGGGGGAATGGCCAACGTGTATTTAGCTGAGGATATCATTCTAGACCGTGAAGTCGCAATTAAAATCCTGCGGTTTGACTATGCAAATGACAATGAATTTATCAGACGTTTCCGCAGAGAAGCCCAATCCGCATCAAGCCTCGATCACCCGAATATTGTCAGCATTTATGATTTGGGCGAGGAAGATGATATTTATTATATTGTCATGGAATACGTTGAAGGCATGACGCTTAAAGAATACATAACAGCAAATGGGCCGCTTCACCCTAAAGAAGCGCTGAACATCATGGAGCAAATTGTCTCAGCCATCGCTCATGCCCATCAAAACCAGATTGTTCACAGAGACATCAAGCCGCATAACATTTTGATTGATCATATGGGAAATATCAAAGTAACGGATTTTGGAATTGCGACGGCACTAAGTTCGACCACAATCACCCATACCAATTCAGTTCTGGGCTCGGTCCATTACTTATCACCTGAACAGGCCCGGGGCGGCTTAGCCACAAAAAAATCGGATATTTATGCGCTTGGAATCGTTCTATTTGAGCTTTTAACCGGCCGTATTCCGTTTGATGGAGAGTCAGCAGTCAGCATCGCCTTGAAGCATCTTCAAGCGGAAACTCCTTCGGCAAAAAGGTGGAATCCATCGGTCCCCCAAAGCGTTGAAAACATCATACTCAAGGCAACTGCCAAAGATCCTTTTCATCGCTACGAAACGGCTGAAGACATGGAAGCAGACATAAAAACAGCTTTTGATGCCGACAGACTCAATGAAAAGAGATTTACGATTCAAGAAGATGAAGAAATGACAAAAGCGATACCTATCATTAAAGATGAAGAACTTGCTAAAGCTGCTGGCGAAAAAGAAGCTGAAGTGACAACCGCACAAGAAAACAAAACAAAGAAGAACGGCAAAAGAAAAAAGTGGCCGTGGGTTTTGCTCACGATATGCCTCGTTTTTATCACAGCTGGAATTCTTGCTGTCACTGTTTTTCCGTCGCTTTTCATGCCTAAGGATGTCAAAATACCTGATGTCTCCGGAATGGAATACGAAAAAGCCGCAGGGCTCTTGGAAAAAGAAGGTTTACAGGTTGATTCCGAGGTGTTGGAAATCTCAGATGAAAAAATTGAAGAGGGCCTGATGGTAAAAACGGATCCTAAAGCGGATACCACAGTCAAAGAAGGCGCCACGGTCACCCTTTATAAGAGCACCGGAAAAGCAAAAACGGAGATCGGTGATGTGACAGGCCAAACGGTCGACCAAGCAAAAAAAGCGTTGAAGGACCAAGGGTTTAATCATGTAACAGTAAATGAAGTGAATGACGAGAAAAATGCGGGCACTGTCATTGACCAAAATCCTTCAGCAGGGACTGAGCTGGTCCCGAGTGAAGATCAAGTCAAACTTACAGTCAGTATCGGACCCGAAGACATTACGCTTAGAGACTTGAAAACCTACAGTAAAGAAGCAGCGTCTGGATATCTGGAAGACAACGGATTGAAGCTTGTAGAAAAAGAAGCATACTCAGATGATGTTCCAGAAGGACAGGTTGTCAAACAAAAACCAGCAGCAGGTACGGCAGTAAAGCCGGGAAACGAAGTTGAAGTGACATTCTCTCTCGGACCAGAGAAAAAACCTGCGAAAACAGTGAAAGAAAAGGTCAAGATCCCCTACGAACCAGAAAATGAAGGGGACGAGCTTCAAGTGCAAATCGCGGTTGACGATGCGGATCACAGCATCTCTGACACTTACGAAGAATTTAAGATAAAAGAGCCGACTGAACGAACGATCGAACTAAAGATTGAACCAGGCCAAAAAGGGTACTATCAAGTAATGGTAAACAATAAAGTTGTCAGCTACAAAACCATTGAGTATCCGAAAGATGAATAACAAGGAGGGAAAATATGCCTGAGGGCAAAATTATTAAGGCGCTAAGCGGCTTTTACTATGTACTGGATGAATCAGAGGATTCAGATAAAGTAATACAATGCAGAGGAAGAGGCATTTTCAGAAAAAACAAAATTACCCCTCTTGTCGGTGATTACGTTGTGTATCAAGCTGAAAATGACAAAGAAGGATATCTAATGGAAATTAAAGAAAGAACCAACGAGCTTATCAGGCCGCCAATTTGCAACGTTGATCAAGCGGTCCTTGTTTTCTCAGCGGTTCAGCCTTCTTTCAGCACGGCATTGCTCGACCGCTTCCTGGTTCTCGTTGAGGCCAATGATATTCAGCCGATTATATGCATTACTAAAATGGATCTGATTGAAGATCAAGATACAGAAGATACGATACAAGCCTATGCAGAAGACTATCGGAATATTGGTTATGACGTATACCTTACCTCCTCTAAGGACCAAGATAGTTTAGCGGACATCATCCCGCATTTTCAGGATAAAACAACGGTATTTGCCGGTCAGTCCGGTGTTGGGAAATCCTCGCTTCTCAACGCGATCAGTCCGGAGCTCGGATTAAGAACAAACGAGATTTCCGAGCATTTGGGCCGCGGGAAACACACAACCCGCCACGTGGAGCTGATTCACACGTCCGGAGGTTTGGTTGCAGATACACCGGGATTCAGCTCGCTTGAATTTACAGACATTGAGGAAGAAGAGCTGGGCTATACCTTCCCTGATATCAGAGAAAAAAGCTCTTCATGCAAATTTAGAGGCTGTTTACATCTGAAAGAGCCGAAATGTGCGGTGAAACAAGCTGTTGAAGACGGGGAATTAAAGCAGTATCGCTATGACCATTATGTTGAATTTATGACGGAGATTAAAGACAGAAAGCCGAGGTATTAGCATAATGATAAAGGTTGCACCATCTATTCTTTCCGCTGATTTTGCCGCTTTAGGCAATGAGATTAAAGATGTAGAAAAAGGCGGAGCCGATTGTATTCATATTGATGTTATGGACGGCCATTTTGTCCCGAATATCACAATCGGTCCGCTGATTGTAGAAGCGGTCCGGCCGGTAACGGATCTGCCGCTTGATGTCCATTTAATGATAGAAGAGCCGGATCGTTATATCCCGGCTTTTGCGAAAGCAGGCGCAGATATCCTGTCTGTGCATGCTGAGGCATGTCCGCACCTGCACCGTACCATCCAGCTCATTAAAGAGCAAGGAGTGAAGGCCGGAGTAGTTCTAAACCCGCATACCCCTGTACAAGTCATCGAACATGTTTTCGACGATCTTGATCTTGTTCTTTTAATGACGGTGAACCCGGGCTTCGGCGGGCAGAAATTTATTCATTCAGTCCTTCCTAAAATAAAAGAGGTTAAGCGAATGGCGGATGAAAAAGGAAAAAAAGATCTGTTAATTGAAGTAGACGGCGGCGTCAACAAAGAAACCGCTCCGCTCGTCATTGAAGCGGGCGCAAATTTACTCGTTGCCGGTTCAGCTGTTTATGGCCAGTCTGACCGCAAAAAAGCAATTTCTGAAATCAGAGGAAGTAAATAAGCAGCTTTAGAAAAGAGCTGGGCATACAATAGCCTAAGCTCTTTTTCCTGTATGCAGAGAAAGGAATCAGAGATGAAAACAATTAATATCGTTGCGGGAGGCCCGAAAAATCTCATTCCCGATCTAACCGGCTATACGGATGAACACACGCTTTGGATCGGTGTTGACAAAGGCACCGTCACTCTCTTAGATGCCGGGATCATTCCTGTTGAAGCCTTCGGAGATTTTGACAGCATAACGGAGCAAGAACGCCGGCGAATAGAAAAAGCCGCTCCCGCCCTTCATGTGTATCAAGCAGAAAAAGATCAAACAGATTTAGACCTCGCCCTTGATTGGGCGCTGGAAAAGCAGCCGGATATTATTCAGATTTTCGGCATTACAGGCGGCAGAGCTGATCATTTTTTAGGAAACATTCAGCTTCTGTATAAAGGTGTAAAAACGAACATAAAAATTAGGCTGATAGACAAACAAAATCATATTCAAATGTTCCCTCCTGGTGAATATGATATTGAGAAGGATGAAAATAAGCGATATATCTCCTTCATACCGTTTTCCGAAGACATACATGAGCTGACCCTGACCGGTTTTAAATATCCTCTAAATAATTGTCATATTACGCTCGGTTCAACACTATGTATTAGTAACGAACTCATTCATTCACGAGGTACTTTTTCGTTTGCAAAAGGCATATTAATAATGATAAGAAGCACGGATTAAGCATGTGCTTTCATTCAATTGCTGAAAACAATGAACAAGGCGGTTACGGGACGTTATAGGAGGGGACAAAAATGAAATTTTACACCATTAAATTGCCGAAGTTTTTAGGAGGAATTGTCCGGGCGATGCTGGGCTCATTTAGAAAAGATTAATGCCCAGGGGTTCAAAGCCCTCTTTCACCACATAAAAACGCCTGCCACATATCGGGGCAGGCGTTCATTTTGTTATACACGCTCAACTTTACCGGATTTCAAAGCTCGAGCAGATACATATACTTTTTTAGGTTTTCCGTTCACAAGGATACGAACCTTTTGAAGATTCGCGCCCCAAGTGCGCTTAGAAGCGTTCATTGCGTGAGAACGGTTATTCCCAGCTGTTGTTTTTTTACCTGTGATAACGCATTTACGTGCCATTTGTTTCCCTCCTCACTTGCACAAAACATCTACTTTTTAACATTCATATAATCTTAGATGCTTTCGATATGGATACTTTAAATAATTTACCACAGCTAAAAAACGTTTGCAACTATTGTTTCATCATCTTTCAAGAAAATTCACTTGACATCTTGCGGAAACAGCAGCGCTATAGTATATGTAGAGGTACGGCCAGCGATTATTGCCTGGTCTTTTCATAATGGAAACCATATAGTAGAATAGCTGTAACTCTATGCATTCGAAGGAGGAACTAGTGTGTCCATTGAATTAAGAACGAAGTACGGACAGATTGATATATCTAATGAAGTCATCGCGATGGTTGCAGGAGGCGCGGCGGTTGACTGTTACGGCATTGTCGGCATGGCCTCTAAAAACCAGATTAAAGACGGACTGACTGAAATCCTTCGGAAAGAGAATTTCAGCAGGGGTGTCCAAGTTCGCCAAGAAGGAGAACAGATACATATCGACATGTATATCATTGTCAGCTACGGCACGAAAATTTCTGAAGTGGCACATAATGTCCAAACAAAAGTAAAGTACACAGTAAATCAAACCATCGGACTGGCAGTGGATTCTGTCAATATTTATGTCCAAGGCGTACGAGTGACGAACCCGTAGTTAGGAGGAGTAGGATTGTCTATCAGAACATTAGACGGCAGAACCTTTGCCGAGATGATTCTTGCGGGAGCGCAGAATCTGTCTCAAAACGCCAGTGCAGTTGATGCACTGAACGTGTTCCCGGTGCCGGACGGTGATACGGGAACAAATATGAACCTGTCGATGACTTCCGGAGCAAGAGAAGTTGAACAAATGGATACGGATGATATCGGGAAGGTGGGCTCCGCGTTATCTAAAGGGCTGCTCATGGGAGCACGCGGAAATTCAGGAGTTATCCTATCCCAATTGTTCCGCGGATTTAGCAAAAACATTGAAACGAAAAAAGAAATTAATGCACTTGAGTTTGCCGCTGCGCTGCAAGCAGGTGTAGACATGGCGTATAAAGCTGTCATGAAACCTGTAGAGGGCACCATTTTAACAGTTGCAAAAGACGCTGCAAAAAAAGCAATGATCTTAGCAGAAAAAGAAACCGATATCACTGCGCTGATGACTGCAGTGACAGAAGAAGCAGAGGCGTCTTTAAACCGCACCCCTGAATTGCTACCTGTCCTAAAGGAAGTAGGAGTTGTCGATAGCGGGGGCAAAGGCCTGCTCTGTGTGTATGAAGGTTTCCTTGCTTCATTAAAAGGTGAAACTGTACCTCAGAAAGCAGTTCTTCCGTCACTTGACGACATGGTCAGCGCAGAGCATCACAAGAGCGCGCAAAGCATGATGAATACCGAAGATATTGAATTTGGATTCTGTACCGAAGTGATGGTTAGGCTTGATCAGACAAAAAGAGAGTTCGACGAAGGCACGTTCAGGCAAGACCTCAGCCAGTTCGGAGATTCTCTGCTTGTGATTGCGGATGAATCGCTGGCGAAGGTTCATATTCATGCTGAAGAGCCGGGAAACGTGTTAAACTACGCCCAGCATTACGGTGAATTGATCAAAATAAAAATAGAAAATATGAGAGAACAGCATACCTCTATCATCAGTCAAGAAAGCAAACCTGCAGACAACGAAACACCGCCGGCAAAACAGCCGTATGGCATTGTGACTGTAGCGATGGGAGAAGGAATTGCAGACCTATTTAAAAGCATTGGCGCTTCTGTTGTGATTGAAGGCGGCCAGACCATGAACCCAAGCACTGAGGATATTGTTGATGCCGTGAAGTCTGTAAATGCAGATACGGTATTTATCCTGCCTAACAACTCCAACATTATCATGGCTGCTAACCAAGCGGCCAGCGTAGTGGATGAACAGGTTTTTGTCATTCCTGCTAAAACGGTTCCGCAAGGGATGTCAGCTCTGCTGGCTTTTAACCCGGATCAAGAAGCTGAAGCGAACGAGGCCAATATGCTAAGCGCCATTCAGCAAGTAAAAAGCGGACAGGTGACGTTCTCAGTCAGAGATACTCATATTGACGGTAAAGACATTAAAAAAGGCGACTTTATGGGCATTCTGAATGGAACGATTATCGGCACTTCTGAAAATCAGCTGTCAGCCGCGAAAATGCTGCTGTCAGAAATGATCGGAGAAGATGATGAAATCGTGACCATTCTATATGGTGAGGATGCGTCTCAGGAAGAAGCTGAGCAGCTTGAAGCGTTTCTCAGTGAAAAGTACGAGGAGATTGAGGTTGAGATCCACAATGGGAAACAGCCTCTGTATTCGTATATAGTTTCAGCAGAATAGAAGGGCAATTTGCCCTTCTATTCTTATGTCTGCTTTTAAGTGCGGCAGCGCTGTAACGCGCCCGCTTGCCATTTTATATCTGATCAATTAGTCTAGAAGCAAAGCGCTAATAAGCTCTGGTTCATAAGGAGGAATAGCATGAAATACAGAAGCGTTTTTGATATTATCGGCCCGGTTATGATCGGTCCGTCCAGCTCTCATACAGCGGGAGCTGCTAGAATCGGGAGAGTGGCCAGAAGTTTATTTGGCAGAGAGCCTGAGCGCATCATTGTATCTTTTTACGGCTCGTTTGCGGAAACGTATAAGGGCCACGGCACAGATGTCGCGATTATCGGCGGATTGCTTGATTTTGATACATTCGATGAACGGATTAAAACCGCTATACAAATTGCAGAAGCTAAAGGAATTGATATAGAGTTTCGGGTAGAAGACGCAGTCCCGGTCCACCCGAACACAGCAAAAATCACCATTTCTGATGAAAAGGGTGAGCTGGAACTGACGGGTATTTCGATTGGCGGAGGAAAGATTGAAATCACAGAATTGAATGGTTTTGAGCTCCGGCTGTCAGGAAATCATCCGGCCATATTAGTTGTTCATAATGACAAGTTTGGCACAATTGCCGGTGTTGCCAATGTTCTGGCGAAATTTTCAATCAACGTAGGACATATGGAAGTAGCCCGGAAAGATATCGGCCAGCTTGCGCTGATGACAATAGAGGTCGATCAAAATATTGACGACCACATTCTCGACGAGCTGTCGAAGCTGCCGAATATTATTCAAGTGACAAAGATTGCTGACTAGCGAAAAGGGTCAGGAGGAGCCAGTTATGTTTCGTAATGTAAAAGAATTAATTGAGATTACTAAAGAAAAACAAATATTGATCTCTGATGTGATGATAGCTCAAGAGATGGAAGTAACAGAAAAAACAAAAGAGGACATTTTTCAGCAGATGGATCATAACCTGTCTGTTATGGAAGCGGCGGTTCAGAAAGGACTCGAGGGAGTTACGAGCCAAACGGGCTTAACAGGCGGAGATGCCGTTAAATTGCAGGCCTATATTCGATCAGGAAAAAGCCTGTCTGGCCCGCTGATTTTAGATGCTGTATCGAAAGCCGTTGCAACAAATGAAGTAAATGCAGCCATGGGAACCATCTGTGCGACACCGACTGCAGGTTCTGCCGGTGTGGTGCCCGGTACGTTATTTGCTGTAAAAGAAAAGCTGAATCCAACAAGAGAACAAATGATCCGCTTTTTGTTTACAGCCGGGGCTTTCGGATTTGTCGTGGCCAATAACGCAAGCATTTCCGGCGCCGCCGGAGGATGTCAGGCAGAGGTTGGATCAGCTTCAGGCATGGCGGCTGCGGCTATTGTTGAAATGGCAGGAGGAACACCCGAACAAAGCGCGGAAGCCATGGCCATTACATTAAAAAATATGCTAGGCCTCGTGTGCGACCCTGTTGCAGGGCTTGTTGAGGTGCCTTGCGTGAAACGGAATGCGATGGGCGCGTCAAATGCGATGATTGCTGCTGATATGGCATTGGCGGGCATTACAAGCCGTATTCCATGTGATGAGGTTATCGATGCCATGTATAAAATAGGCCAAACGATGCCAACTGCACTTAGAGAAACAGGCCAGGGCGGTTTAGCGGCAACACCGACAGGAAGAGAATTAGAGAAAAAAATTTTCGGAGGAGCGCTAGGTTCACGTGAAACAACATCAGCAAACTAGTATAGCTAACATTAAGGGTATTGGGCCGGAAACAGAAAAAACATTGAATGAACTCGGTATTTATGACATTTCTGATCTTCTGAATTATTTCCCTTATCGCTATGATGACTACGAGCTGAGGGATTTAGAAGAAGTAAAGCATGATGAAAGAGTCACAGTCGAAGGGAAGGTTCATTCAGAGCCTTCTCTTACCTATTACGGAAAAAAACGAAACAGGCTGACATTCAGGCTTCTGGTCGGCCACTATTTAATCACAGCCGTATGTTTTAACCGGCCTTATTTGAAGAAGAAGCTTTCGCTCGGCTCTGTGGTGACGGTTTCAGGTAAATGGGACAAGCACCGCCAAACCATCTCTGTTCAGGAGTTGAAAAACGGGCCGCATCAAGAAGACAAAAGCATTGAACCAGTGTATTCTGTGAAAGAAAATGTTACCGTCAAAATGATGAGGCGCTTTATTCAGCAGGCGCTGACCCAATATGCAGACTCACTTCCTGATCCTCTTCCGGAAAAGCTAAGAAAAAGCTATAAACTGCCTGACTATTATCAAGCGTTAAAAGCAATGCACCAGCCTGAAACAAGGGAAGCATTAAAGCTTGCCAGACGGCGGTTTGTTTATGAAGAATTTTTGTTGTTTCAGTTGAAAATGCAGGCGTTCCGAAAGGCGGAAAGAGAGCAGACACAAGGGATACGGCAGCGTTTTTCAAACGAAGAACTCATGAGATTTATCAAAAGCCTCCCGTTTCCCCTCACAAACGCCCAGTCACGCGTTCTTCGCGAAATAACAGCAGACATGTCTTCTCCATACAGAATGAACCGTCTTCTTCAAGGGGACGTTGGATCAGGAAAAACGGCAGTCGCCGCCATTGCACTGTATGCCGCGATCCTATCCGGATACCAAGGAGCGCTCATGGTGCCGACAGAAATTCTGGCCGAGCAGCATGCTGATTCGCTCGTTTCGCTATTTGAAAAATGGGACGTCAGCGTTGCTCTTTTGACAAGCTCTGTTAAAGGAAAGCGGCGAAAAGAACTGCTTGAGCGTCTTGCGGCGGGTGAGATTGATATTCTTGTAGGAACCCATGCTTTAATCCAAGACGAGGTGGAGTTTAAGGCGTTGAGTCTCGTTATTACTGATGAACAGCACAGATTTGGAGTTGAGCAGCGCAAAAAGCTTCGGAACAAAGGGCAGGATCCCGATGTTCTCTTTATGACAGCCACTCCAATCCCAAGAACATTAGCGATCACAGTATTCGGTGAAATGGATGTATCTGTCATTGATGAGATGCCGGCTGGACGAAAGCGAATTGAAACCTATTGGGTAAAACATGACATGCTTGATCGTATTTTGGCATTTGTCGAAAAAGAATTAAAGCAAGGCAGGCAGGCTTATATCATCTGTCCGCTGATTGAAGAATCAGATAAGCTTGATGTGCAAAACGCCATTGACGTGTACAATATGCTTTCTGATATTTTTCGGGGAAAATGGAATGTCGGCCTTATGCATGGAAAGCTGCATTCCGATGAAAAAGATCAGGTCATGAGAGAATTCAGCGCAAATCACTGTCAAATTCTCGTATCAACCACTGTTGTGGAGGTTGGCGTAAATGTTCCGAATGCAACAATTATGGTGATTTATGACGCCGACCGTTTCGGACTATCACAGCTTCACCAGCTGCGCGGCCGTGTTGGACGGGGTGAGCATCAATCTTTCTGTATTCTGATGGCTGATCCAAAATCAGAAACAGGGAAAGAACGGATGAGGATCATGTCGGAGACCAATGACGGTTTCGAGCTGTCTGAAAAGGATCTGGAACTGAGAGGTCCCGGTGATTTCTTCGGGAAAAAACAAAGCGGAATGCCGGAATTTAAAGTGGCGGACATGGTTCATGATTACAGAGCGCTTGAAACGGCAAGGCAGGATGCTGCGAATCTTGTGGCTTCTGACGCGTTCTGGAAGGAGCCGGAATACGCTGTGTTAAGAGATGAATTGCTGAAGAGCGGAGTAATGGACGGGGAAAAATTAAGCTGAGTATCAGAAGTTTTTGGTGTTCAGCCAGAAACAATCGTTGCATTCCAATCTATGAAATTATATACTACTATTAGTACCTAGTCTTAATTGTCCGGATGGTGTTTAGATATGAGAAGAAATAAGAGAGAACGCCAGGAATTACTTCAGCAGACGATTCAAGCAACCCCCTTTATTACAGATGAAGAACTAGCGGGTAAATTCGGGGTGAGCATCCAGACGATACGTTTGGACCGCTTAGAGCTTTCCATACCTGAACTGAGAGAAAGAATTAAGAACGTGGCAGAGAAAACACTTGAGGACGAAGTGAAGTCCCTGTCACTTGATGAAGTTATCGGAGAAATTATTGACCTTGAGCTGGATGATCAGGCGATATCCATTTTAGAAATAAAACAGGAGCACGTGTTCAGCCGGAATCAGATTGCGAGAGGACACCATTTATTTGCACAGGCGAATTCTTTGGCCGTTGCAGTCATTGATGACGAGCTGGCGCTGACTGCAAGTGCAGACATCCGCTTTACAAGACAGGTAAAGCAGGGTGAACGTGTCGTAGCAAAAGCGAAAGTGACGGCTGTCGAAAAAGAAAAAGGAAGAACGGTTGTCGAAGTGAACAGCTACGTTGGCGAAGAAATTGTTTTTTCTGGACGCTTTGACATGTATCGTTCAAAACATTCATAAAGGTGGAGCATGCATGAGAATAGCTGTAGATGCAATGGGAGGAGACCACGCTCCCAAAGCTGTTATTGACGGAGTTATAAAAGGTATAGAGGCATTTGATGATCTCCATATCACACTTGTCGGTGACAAAACAACGATAGAATCACATTTAACAACTACATCAGATCGCATCACGGTGCTGCACGCAGATGAAGTGATTGAGCCTACGGATGAACCGGTCCGTGCCGTGCGAAGAAAAAAGAACTCATCTATGGTTCTTATGGCGCAGGAGGTTGCGGAAAACAGAGCTGACGCCTGCATTTCAGCGGGAAATACCGGTGCATTAATGACAGCCGGTCTCTTTATTGTCGGGAGAATTAAAGGAATTGACCGTCCGGCGCTTGCTCCGACACTTCCGACTGTTTCGGGAGACGGATTTCTTCTCCTTGATGTCGGCGCCAATGTCGATGCCAAACCGGAGCACCTCGTTCAATATGCCATCATGGGTTCTGTTTATTCTCAGCAAGTGCGCGGTGTCACTTCACCGAGAGTCGGACTTTTAAATGTCGGAACAGAAGATAAAAAAGGAAACGAACTGACGAAGCAGACGTTTCAAATTTTAAAAGAAACAGCAAACATCAATTTTATCGGAAACGTGGAAGCGCGAGACCTTTTAGATGATGTGGCGGATGTTGTAGTAACAGACGGCTTTACCGGGAATGTTACACTCAAAACGCTGGAAGGCTCTGCGTTGTCAATTTTTAAAATGATGAGAGACGTAATGACGTCTACTTTGACATCCAAGCTTGCAGCAGCTGTGCTGAAACCAAAATTGAAAGAAATGAAAATGAAAATGGAGTATTCGAATTATGGCGGAGCAAGTCTTTTTGGCTTAAAAGCGCCTGTGATCAAGGCGCACGGCTCTTCAGATTCAAATGCTGTATTCCATGCGATTCGGCAAGCAAGAGAGATGGTCAGCCAAAATGTGGCTGCGCTCATTCAGGAAGAAGTGAAAGAAGAAAAAACAGATGAGTAGTCTGGAGGTTTTTACATCATGAGTAAGATTGCATTTTTATTCCCGGGTCAGGGATCACAATTTATCGGCATGGGAAAAGAGCTTTATGAGCAGGTGCCTGCTGCAAAGCGTCTGTTTGATGAAGCCGATGAAACGTTGGAAACAAAACTCAGCTCGCTTATTTTTGAGGGGGATGCTGAAGAATTAACACTTACATACAATGCGCAGCCTGCTTTGCTTACGACAAGCATCGCTGTTCTTGAGAAATTTAAAGAATCTGGCATTACACCTGATTTCACAGCAGGACACAGCCTTGGTGAATATTCTGCACTGGTTGCGGCTGGCGCTCTGTCTTTCAAAGATGCTGTTTATACTGTCAGAAAGCGCGGAGAGTTTATGAATGAAGCGGTGCCGGCTGGCGAAGGAGCAATGGCTGCGATTCTCGGCATGGATGCTGAAGCATTAAAGCAAGTAACCGATAAAGTCACAGAGGAAGGCAACCTTGTACAGCTTGCGAATCTCAACTGTCCTGGCCAAATCGTCATTTCCGGAACAGCTAAAGGGGTTGAGCTTGCATCTGAACTGGCAAAAGAGAACGGCGCAAAACGCGCAATTCCGCTTGAAGTAAGCGGTCCGTTCCATTCTGAACTGATGAAACCGGCTGCTGAAAAGCTGAAAGAGGTATTGGACGCCTGTGACATAAAAGACGCTGACGTTCCGGTCATCTCAAATGTTTCTGCTGACGTGATGACTGAAAAAGCAGATATCAAAGAAAAACTTATTGAGCAGCTTTACTCTCCGGTTCGTTTTGAGGAAAGCATTAACAAGCTGATCGCAGAGGGTGTTACGACTTTTATTGAAATCGGTCCCGGAAAAGTGCTTTCAGGCCTTGTGAAAAAAGTGAATAGACGGTTAAAAACAATTGCTGTATCAGATCCGGAAACGATCGAGCTGGCAATTCAAACGCTTAAGGAGGAGAATGATAATGCTTAATGATAAAACGGCTATTGTCACTGGCGCATCCCGCGGAATCGGCCGCTCAATCGCCCTTGATCTGGCAAAAAGCGGAGCAAATGTTGTCGTGAACTACTCCGGCAATGAAGCGAAAGCAAATGAAGTGGTAGATGAAATCAAATCAATGGGCAGAAAAGCAATTGCTGTAAAAGCGGATGTATCAAATCCCGAAGATGTACAAAACATGATAAAAGAAACATTGTCTGTTTTTTCTACGATTGACATTCTGGTTAATAATGCGGGAATTACAAGAGACAATCTCATCATGAGAATGAAAGAAGACGAATGGGATGACGTCATTAACATTAACCTGAAGGGTGTTTTCAACTGCACAAAAGCTGTTACAAGACAAATGATGAAACAGCGTTCAGGCCGCATTATTAACGTATCGTCTATCGTCGGCGTCAGCGGAAACCCTGGACAAGCCAACTACGTGGCTGCAAAAGCCGGCGTCATCGGTTTAACCAAATCTTCTGCTAAAGAGCTCGCCAGCCGAAATATTACGGTAAACGCAATAGCGCCAGGATTTATCTCAACTGATATGACAGATAAACTTGCAAAAGACGTTCAAGACGAAATGCTGAAACAAATTCCGCTCGCGCGCTTTGGTGAACCTAGCGATGTCAGCAGTGTTGTCACGTTCCTAGCTTCAGAGGGAGCTCGTTATATGACAGGCCAAACGCTTCATATTGACGGCGGAATGGTGATGTAAGTTTTTTCTCGAAAATTTCATCGTAGTTTCTCTAGTTTTTTAAAAACGAATCCACTATAATACTTGAGGGGAGGTGAATTGCTATGGCAGACACATTAGAGCGTGTAACGAAAATCATCGTAGATCGCCTTGGCGTTGATGAAGCAGACGTCAAACTTGAAGCTTCTTTCAAGGAAGACTTAGGTGCTGATTCCCTAGATGTAGTTGAGCTTGTTATGGAACTTGAAGACGAGTTTGATATGGAGATTTCTGACGAAGATGCTGAAAAGATTGCAACAGTCGGCGACGCTGTGAACTACATACAAAACCAGCAATAAGCTGATGCTAAAAGTCCCGCCGAAACGCGGGGCTTTAGCCCTTTATTCGTGCAGTTATTACAGCATGCCGCTTTTACGCGCGCTGTATCCGGTTTAGTCAGAGAAGCGCGGTGAACCTGATGTGCCTATGGAGGTTACTATGTCAAAACACTCACATTATAAAGATAAAAAAAAGTTCTATAAAAAAGTAGAACAATTTAAAGAGTTTCAAGAACGGATTTCGGTTCACTTTCAAAATGAAAAGCTTTTGTATCAAGCATTTACACATTCATCTTATGTGAATGAGCATCGGAAAAAGCCGTATGAAGATAATGAAAGGCTTGAATTTTTAGGTGACGCTGTTTTGGAACTGACGATCTCCAGATTCTTATTTGCCAAATACCCGGCTATGAGTGAAGGAGATTTGACGAAATTGAGAGCCGCAATTGTTTGCGAACCGTCTCTCGTTTCATTGGCTCACGAGCTGTCATTCGGCGATCTTGTCCTGTTGGGTAAAGGCGAGGAAATGACAGGCGGAAGAAAGCGTCCTGCTCTATTGGCGGATGTTTTTGAGGCATTTATCGGAGCCTTGTACCTTGACCAAGGATTAGAGCCGGTCGAAAGTTTCTTAAAAGTTTATGTGTTCCCTAAAATTAACGATGGTGCTTTTTCTCATGTGATGGATTTCAAAAGCCAGCTGCAGGAATACGTGCAGCGGGACGGCAAAGGCTCTCTGGAGTATAAAATCTCCAACGAAAAAGGACCTGCGCACAACCGTGAATTTGAAGCCATCGTATCTCTAAAAGGTGAACCACTCGGAGTCGGAAACGGCCGTTCAAAGAAAGAAGCCGAACAGCACGCTGCTCAGGAAGCTTTAGCTAAATTGCAAAAACACCATACGAAACAATAAAATCCCCCTTATGACTCAGGGGGATTTCAGTATGTATGCCGTCTTATTTGACCAATGTTTATGATAGAATTGAAATACTTATTACATAAGGAGGATCGCTATGTTCCTCAAACGTTTAGACGTTATAGGATTTAAATCATTTGCAGAACGGATTTCCGTAGACTTCGTTAAAGGCGTGACAGCAGTTGTCGGGCCGAACGGAAGCGGAAAAAGCAACATCACGGATGCCATTCGCTGGGTTCTCGGCGAACAATCGGCACGCTCTCTTCGCGGCGGAAAAATGGAAGACATCATTTTTGCTGGGAGTGATTCAAGAAAGCGATTAAATCTAGCTGAAGTTACGCTTACTCTTGATAATGATGATCATTTCTTGCCAATTGACTTCCACGAGGTGAGTGTCACAAGACGTGTGTACAGATCAGGTGAGAGTGAGTTTCTGATTAACAATCAGCCATGCCGCTTGAAAGATATTATTGATTTATTTATGGACTCTGGGCTTGGTAAAGAAGCATTTTCTATTATCAGCCAAGGGAAAGTGGAAGAGATCCTGAGCAGCAAAGCGGAGGATCGCCGCAGTATCTTTGAAGAAGCGGCCGGGGTGCTTAAATATAAAACGAGAAAGAAAAAAGCAGAAAATAAACTGTTTGAGACACAGGACAATCTAAATCGGGTAGAAGATATATTACATGAGCTTGAAGGACAGGTTGAACCTCTTAAAATTCAAGCTTCAATAGCGAAAGACTACCTTGAGAAAAAGAAAGAGCTGGAGCATGTTGAAATTGCGCTGACTGCCTATGATATCGAAGAGCTGCATGGTAAATGGTCGACTCTTAAAGAGAAAGTGCAGATGGCAAAAGAAGAAGAGCTTGCTGAATCGTCTGCTATTTCTGCGAAAGAAGCAAAGATTGAGGATACAAGGGACAAAATACAAGCGCTTGATGAGTCAGTAGATGAGCTCCAGCAAGTTTTACTGGTAACTAGTGAAGAGCTGGAAAAGCTTGAAGGCCGTAAAGAAGTCCTGAAAGAACGAAAGAAAAACGCTGTGCAAAACCAAGAACAGCTTGAAGAAGCCATCGTTCAGTTCCAGCAAAAAGAAACGGTTCTGAAAGAAGAGCTTTCGAAGCAGGAAGCTGTCTTCGAAACGCTTCAGGCTGAGGTGAAGCAGTTAAGGGCGCAAGTAAAAGAAAAACAGCAGGCTCTCAGTCTTCACAATGAAAATGTCGAAGAGAAAATCGAGCAGCTGAAAAGTGATTATTTTGAGCTGTTAAACAGCCAGGCTTCGATACGCAACGAACTCCAGCTTCTTGATGACCAGATGTCCCAATCCGCTGTCACATTGCAGAGACTTGCGGACAACAATGAAAAGCACCTGCAGGAACGGCATGATATTTCTGCGCGTAAAGCCGCATGTGAAACGGAATTTGCCCGAATTGAGCAGGAGATTCACAGTCAAGTCGGTGCATATCGTGATATGCAGACAAAATATGAGCAGAAAAAGCGCCAATACGAAAAAAATGAATCCGCTCTGTATCAGGCATACCAATACGTTCAGCAAGCGAGATCAAAAAAGGACATGCTTGAGACGATGCAGGGAGATTTCTCCGGCTTTTATCAAGGTGTTAAAGAAGTGCTGAAAGCGAAAGAGCGCCTTGGCGGAATTCGCGGAGCGGTTCTTGAGCTGATTTCTACAGAACAGAAGTATGAAACGGCCATTGAAATAGCGCTCGGCGCTTCTGCTCAACACGTCGTGACCGACGATGAACAATCTGCCCGCAAAGCGATTCAATATTTAAAGCAGAATTCCTTCGGCCGGGCGACGTTTCTGCCTCTTTCTGTTATTAGAGACCGCCAGCTTCAAAGCCGTGACGCGGAAACAGCCGCCCGGCATTCATCATTTCTCGGGGTTGCCAGTGAACTTGTCACATTTGATCCTGCGTATCGAAGCGTCATCCAGAATCTTCTTGGAACCGTTCTGATCACAGAGGACTTAAAGGGTGCAAACGAGCTTGCGAAGCTTCTCGGGCACCGGTACCGCATCGTAACCCTTGAGGGAGATGTTGTGAACCCCGGTGGTTCAATGACGGGCGGCGCGGTTAAAAAGAAAAATAACTCCCTCCTTGGAAGAAGCCGGGAGCTAGAAGATGTGACGAAACGGCTCGCTGAAATGGAAGAGAAAACGGCACTGCTTGAACAAGAGGTCAAAACCCTTAAGCACTCCATTCAGGATATGGAGAAAAAACTGGCTGACTTAAGAGAAACCGGGGAAGGCTTAAGGTTAAAGCAGCAGGATGTGAAAGGCCAGCTGTACGAACTTCAAGTTGCCGAGAAAAATATCAATACCCATTTAGAGCTCTATGATCAAGAAAAATCTGCTCTGTCAGAAAGCGATGAAGAGAGAAAAGTGCGCAAACGCAAGCTTGAAGAAGAGCTCTCTGCCGTATCTGAAAAGATGAAACAGCTTGAAGAGGACATAGACAGACTGACAAAACAAAAACAAACGCAATCCTCAACGAAAGAGTCTCTCTCCAACGAGCTGACTGAGCTGAAGATCGCAGCGGCCAAAAAAGAGCAGGCTTGCAAGGGGGAAGAGGACAACCTTGCCAGATTAAAGAAAGAGCTCACTGAAACAGAGCTTGCGTTAAAAGAAGCAAAAGAAGACTTAAGCTTCTTAACGTCAGAGATGTCATCTAGCACCAGCGGCGAAGAAAAGCTGGAAGAAGCAGCAAAACATAAATTGAATGACAAAACGAAAACGATCGAACTGATTGCATTAAGGCGCGATCAGCGCATCAAGCTTCAGCATGGGCTTGATACGTATGAGCGTGAGCTGAAAGAAATGAAACGCCTGTATAAACAAAAAACAACGCTCTTAAAAGACGAAGAAGTCAAACTTGGACGAATGGAAGTCGAGCTTGATAATTTACTCCAATACTTACGGGAGGAATACAGCTTGTCCTTTGAGGGGGCAAAAGAGAAATATCAGCTTGAAACTGATCCAGAGGAAGCCAGAAAGCGCGTGAAGCTGATTAAACTCGCAATTGAAGAGCTGGGTACCGTGAACCTCGGAAGCATAGATGAGTTTGAGAGGGTCAACGAACGGTACAAGTTTCTGTCGGAACAAAAAGAAGATTTAACAGAAGCGAAAAATACCTTGTTCCAAGTGATTGAAGAAATGGATGAAGAAATGACGAAGCGCTTTAACGACACATTCGTCCAAATCCGCTCACACTTTGATCAAGTTTTCCGCTCCTTATTCGGAGGAGGGCGAGCTGAACTGAGGCTCACCGATCCTAACGATCTGCTTCATTCAGGAGTCGAGATTATCGCTCAGCCGCCGGGGAAAAAGCTGCAAAACTTAAACCTCCTGTCAGGCGGAGAGCGTGCGCTTACTGCTATAGCGCTCTTATTCTCAATCCTAAAGGTTCGTCCAGTGCCGTTTTGCGTCCTTGACGAAGTAGAGGCTGCGCTCGACGAAGCGAATGTGTTCCGATTTGCGCAGTATTTAAAAAAATACAGCAGCGATACTCAGTTTATTGTGATTACCCACAGAAAAGGAACGATGGAGGAAGCGGATGTGCTTTATGGCGTAACCATGCAGGAATCCGGTGTTTCCAAGGTAATTTCAGTTAAGCTGGAAGAAACAAAAGAATTCGTTCAGTAACGAGGAAAGAGGTTAAAAGATGAGCTTTTTTAAAAAATTAAAAGAGAAAATCACAAAACAGACAGATTCCGTATCTGAAAAGTTTAAGGATGGCCTTGAAAAAACAAGAAACTCCTTTCAAAACAAAGTGAATGATCTTGTATCCCGTTACCGTAAAGTGGATGAGGATTTCTTCGAAGAGCTTGAAGAGGTTCTTATCAGCGCGGATGTCGGTTTTACAACCGTTATGGAATTAATAGATGAGCTGAAAAAAGAAGTCAAACGCAGAAATATTCAAGATCCAAAGGAAGTCCAGTCAGTGATTTCTGAGAAACTGGTCGAGATTTATAACAGCGGAGATGAGCAAATTTCAGAACTGAACATCCAGGATGGGCGTTTAAACGTAATCCTTCTGGTAGGTGTAAACGGCGTCGGGAAAACAACAACGATCGGAAAGCTTGCTCATAAAATGAAACAAGAAGGAAAATCTGTTGTACTTGCCGCCGGAGACACTTTTAGAGCGGGAGCCATTGAACAGCTGGAAGTATGGGGAGAGCGTACAGGAGTGCCTGTCATTAAGCAGACGGCAGGAAGCGATCCGGCGGCTGTCATCTACGATGCTGTTCATGCTGCGAAAGCAAGAAATGCCGATGTATTAATTTGTGATACGGCAGGGCGTCTCCAAAACAAAGTAAATCTCATGAAAGAGCTTGAAAAAGTAAAACGTGTTATCGAAAGAGAAGTTCCTGAAGCTCCGCATGAGGTGCTGCTTGCCCTTGATGCCACGACCGGCCAAAATGCAATGGCTCAGGCAAAAGAATTCTCTAAAGCAACAAATGTTACCGGCATTGCTTTAACGAAGCTTGACGGTACGGCAAAAGGCGGTATCGTCCTTGCGATTCGCAACGAGCTTCACATCCCGGTTAAACTAGTCGGTTTAGGAGAAAAAGTTGATGACCTTCAGGAATTTGATCCAGAATCCTATGTGTACGGACTCTTTTCAGATTTAGTGGAAAAAGCCGACGATTAAGAAAAAGGCCCCAACATCTTGGGGCCTTTTTCTTTTTTATCTTCTTACTTGATAGGCGAAATGATAAAGGCTGTTATCAGTGGATACCAGTCTTGACTCACCAGAAAAAACTCTGAATGGGATGATGTCATAGTAATGAACGGAAACAGATGTGTAATACGTATAGTAACCAGCAGCTGGCCCCAAATACATTGGAACCTCAAATGTTCCGTTTGCATCAGTCGTTCCTGAAGCAGTTTGTGTTGTGTTTCCGACCTTCGTGTCCGCTTCAAATCTTACGGGCGCGTTTGGCACTGGCTGTCCGTTTTGGTCGAGTAATTTGCCGCTTACTGTAATATTGTACTTGACTCGCCAATATTGACCTTGTCCGTAATTGATTTTACCGTATACCCCTCCATCTGTGCTGATATTTGTGATTGAGGCCTTATAAGGTGCCTCAGCAGCGTCTGCTTGCTGTGCCGGGAAACCTATTGTAAACAGGGCTGCCAGACATAACATAAACAATAAACCGATTTTTTTCATAAAAATCCTCCTTAAAATAGGGTTCATATACAATATCGGAATAAATTGGATGATATTTAGCGTATTTTGGAAAAGTTAATCGCCGCTTTGACAAGATAAAAACTTGACAGTGTCATTAAAACCGTGTAAACTAAGTTATCGTAAAGGGATTTGACTTAACAAAGGGGAGAGCTCAAATGTCACTCGAAAAGACAACGAGAATGAATTATCTGTTTGATTTTTATCAGTCGTTGTTGACGTCAAAACAGAAGAGCTATATGTCGCTTTATTATTTGGACGATTTCTCCCTAGGCGAAATAGCCGAAGAATATGAGGTTTCAAGACAAGCTGTTTATGATAACATCAAACGAACAGAAGCAATGCTTGAACAATATGAAGAAAAGCTGCTCCTTTTGAAAAAGTTTCAGGAGCGTAAAGAGATGTTTAATAAGCTGAAGGAGCTTGCTTCCGGTTCAAAAGAAGAGGAAGAAATTACAGCTCTGATTGAAGCGCTTGAGAAATTAGATTAGGAGGCGGCAAACTATGGCATTTGAAGGATTAGCCGACCGACTGCAGCAGACGATTTCTAAAATCCGCGGAAAAGGGAAAGTCAGCGAACAAGATGTAAAAGAGATGATGCGTGAGGTCCGTCTTGCGCTGCTTGAGGCTGACGTTAACTTTAAAGTAGTCAAGGATTTTGTCAAAAAAGTAAGTGAACGCGCTGTAGGCCAAGACGTCATGAAAAGTCTGACGCCCGGCCAGCAGGTCATTAAAGTTGTTCAAGAGGAACTGACTGAGCTGATGGGCGGCGAAGAGAGCAAAATCGCCGTCGCAAAAAGGCCGCCGACTGTTATTATGATGGTCGGTCTCCAAGGTGCCGGTAAAACGACAACAAGCGGTAAGCTTGCGAATCTGCTGCGCAAAAAGCATAATCGCAAACCGATGCTGGTTGCTGCCGATATTTACCGCCCAGCCGCAATTAAGCAGCTGGAAACACTCGGCAAACAGCTTGATATGCCTGTTTTCTCTCTTGGCGATCAGGTCAGTCCTGTAGAAATAGCTAAACAGGCTATTGAGAAAGCCAAGGAAGAACATTATGACTACGTCATTTTGGATACGGCAGGGCGCTTGCATATCGACCATGAACTGATGGATGAACTGACCAACGTCAAAGAAATCGCGAATCCGGAAGAAATTTTCCTGGTTGTCGATTCAATGACCGGTCAGGACGCTGTGAATGTTGCCAAAAGCTTT
The DNA here is from genome assembly GCF_037963345.1 of Bacillus sp. PS237. Classification (NCBI taxonomy): domain Bacteria; kingdom Bacillati; phylum Bacillota; class Bacilli; order Caryophanales; family Bacillaceae; genus Bacillus; species Bacillus sp. PS237. Next base: position 1,654,066 of record NZ_CP150156.1, read on the forward strand.
AATGAACAGCTCGGTTTAACCGGTGTTGTGTTGACTAAGCTGGATGGAGACACACGCGGCGGGGCTGCGCTTTCTATTCGCGCTGTCACAAACACGCCAATTAAGTTTGCAGGTTTGGGCGAAAAGCTTGATGCGTTAGAGCCGTTCCATCCTGAACGCATGGCATCAAGGATTCTCGGCATGGGCGACGTGCTGACATTGATTGAAAAAGCACAGGCCAGCGTTGATGAAGACAAAGCCAAAGAGCTGGAACAAAAAATGAGAACGATGAGCTTCACATTGGACGATTTTCTGGAGCAGCTCGGGCAAGTCAGAAACATGGGGCCGCTTGATGAGCTTCTGCAAATGATGCCGGGTGCAGGTAAAATGAAGGGCCTGAAAAACATCCAAGTTGATGAAAAACAGCTGAATCATGTGGAAGCAATCATCAAATCAATGACTGTTCTTGAAAAAGAACAGCCGGATATTATCAATGCCAGCCGGCGGAAGCGGATTGCAAAAGGAAGCGGGACATCCGTACAGGAAGTCAACCGTCTGCTTAAGCAGTTTGATGAAATGAAAAAAATGATGAAGCAGATGACAAACATGTCAAAAGGCAAGAAAAAAGGGTTTAAGCTACCTTTTATGTAATCGGTTATACATGATAAAACCGTTGTTAAGAAAAAACACTTTACAAACACTTTTATCATTGTTAATATACTATCTTGTTGAAATATTTTCGGAGGTGCTAGTAAAATGGCAGTAAAAATTCGTTTAAAACGTATGGGAGCAAAAAAATCTCCTTTCTATCGTATTGTTGTAGCAGATTCTCGTTCACCACGTGACGGCCGTTTCATCGAAACAGTCGGAACTTACAACCCGGTTGCAAAACCAGCGGAAGTAAAAATTGACGAAGAGCTTGCTCTTAAATGGCTTCAAACTGGAGCGAAACCATCTGATACAGTTCGCAACTTGTTCTCTAGCCAAGGAATCATGGAAAAATTCCACAACGCTAAACAAGGCAAGTAATGACTGATCAACACTTGGAAGATTTGATTGTCCACATTGTGACGCCGCTTGTTGATCATCCAGATGACATTCGCGTCATAAGAGAAGAAACCGATCAAAAGATTGCGCTGCGCTTATCTGTCCATAAGTCAGATACCGGTAAAGTTATCGGAAAGCAAGGCCGGACTGCAAAAGCGATTCGAACAGCTGTATTTGCAGCTGGCGTACAGTCTTCTAAGAAAGTTCAATTTGAAATATTTGACTAAAAGGGAGAGGGCCGGCACCTCCCCTTTTTTTACACGCAAAAAAAGGGTAAACTGATAGAAGCTTAGGCAAAATAGAAAAGCCTGGACGAGTAAAAGTTTTAAAAGCGGGGAGCTTGGTGCGATGCAAATTATTCACCGTGTAGCCGTTATGCAAGTCTTAACCGAGCGCAGTAAAGAAAAGCTTTTAGCTTCTTTTGCTGAGAAGAAACAAATGCTTGAACGAGAATGCAGCCAGCTCTATTTTCAGCTTAGAAAACATGAGAAAGAACAGCAAAACCCTAATATGATTGAACAATTTAAAAAGGCAATAGAAAAGCGAAAAGATGATATAAAAATCATTGATTTTCAAATTGCTCAAGTACATACATTGCCGCTTGGCAGTGAGTTGAAAGAAAAGGAAGTCGATGCGCTGCTGACGATTGAAGCCGGGGATGACTGGCATGAGAAAACAGCAGCGAACACCATCGTCATAAAAGACGGAAAAGTAATTGAAATTCGCCAGAGGTGATCATATGACAAAGCGATGGTTTAATGTAGGCAAAATCGTAAATACCCACGGAATCAAAGGCGAAGTGCGGGTGATTTCAAAAACAGATTTTGCCGAAGAACGATACAAGCCGGGAAACACGCTGTATTTGTTTATGGACGGCCGTAACGAACCAGTGGAGGTAACGGTAAACACACATAGACTGCATAAGCAATTTCATCTCCTGCAGTTTAAAGAAAGACAAAACCTAAATGAAGTAGAAGAGCTGAAAAACGCAATCATTAAAGTTCCTGAAGAAGAATTAGGAGAGCTGAATGAGGGTGAATTTTATTTCCACGAAATTATTGGGTGTGAAGTATTTACTGAAGAAGGCGAACTCATCGGAAAGGTCAAAGAAATTTTGACGCCTGGAGCCAATGACGTTTGGGTCATCGGACGAAAAGGAAAAAAAGACGCACTCATTCCTTACATTGAATCAGTGGTTAAACATATCGATGTCAGGGAAAAGAAAATTGAGATTGAACTCATGGAAGGGTTAATAGACGAATGAAAATCGATTTTTTGACGCTGTTTCCCGAAATGTTTGAAGGCGTGCTCGGCTCATCGATTCTTCAAAAAGCCCAGGAAAAAGATGCGGTGCAGTTTCAAGTCGTAAATTTCCGAGAGTACTCTGATAACAAGCACAATACTGTTGATGATTATCCTTATGGCGGCGGGGCAGGCATGGTTCTCAAGCCCCAGCCTGTTTTTGACGCGGTCGAGGACCTGACATCAAAGGCAGCCGCTGCTCCGCGTATTATCCTCGTATGCCCGCAAGGTGAGCGTTTTACCCAAAAAAAAGCCGAACAATTAGCTAAGGAAGAGCATTTGCTGTTCATTTGCGGCCACTATGAAGGCTATGATGAACGCATTCGCGAGCACTTGGTAACGGATGAAATATCAATTGGCGACTTTGTTCTGACGGGCGGTGAGCTCCCTGCAATGATGATCGCAGACAGTGTGGTCAGACTGCTTCCGGGTGTACTGGGTAAAGAGGCTTCCCATATTGAGGATTCCTTCAGCACCGGACTTTTAGAGCACCCGCATTATACAAGACCGGCAGATTACAAAGGTTTAAAAGTGCCTGAAACACTCTTGTCAGGAAACCATGCAAAAATTGAAGAATGGCGGAATAAAGAATCGATCAGAAGGACCTACCTAAGACGTCCGGATCTGTTGAAAGACTACCCGCTTACAGAGCAGCAAAGAAAGTGGATTTCTGAATGGGAAAAAGAATAGATTTTATTGCATAGGCTATGAAATTGTGATAAGATACTACTTGTGGCTTAAGCGGGCTTATCCGCTGCAAGCTTGAAAACGATGTTCCGCTGTGCCGGTTTTTGTGGCCAAGAGCATCTGTTGGAAGGAGTTGAAAACGATGCAAAAACTAATTGAAGATATCACAAAAGAACAGCTTCGTACTGATCTTCCTGCGTTCCGTCCTGGTGACACTTTACGTGTACACGTTAAAGTTGTTGAGGGTAACCGTGAGCGTATCCAGATCTTTGAAGGTGTTGTGATTAAGCGTCGTGGTGGTGGAATCAGCGAAACGTTCACAGTTCGTAAGATTTCTTACGGTGTTGGCGTTGAACGTACTTTCCCAGTACACACACCAAAAATCGCGAAAATCGAAGTTGTACGTTACGGTAAAGTACGCCGTGCTAAACTTTACTACCTGCGTGAACTTCGCGGAAAAGCGGCTCGTATTAAAGAGATCAGACGATAATGATAACGAACGAAAAGAGCTTGTTACCTGTAACAAGCTCTTTTTTTATACAGAATTTGAAAATGCCGGACAGGCATCGTAAAATACATAAAGGACAACAATGAATCATGCATACTGAAGATAAAGGCGGTGTTCGTGTCACATGACAATTCAATGGTTCCCGGGCCATATGGCAAAAGCAAGAAGGGAAGTAACCGAAAAATTAAAATTAATCGATATCGTATATGAATTGGTAGATGCCAGAATTCCAATGTCATCAAGAAACCCAATGATTGAAGATATTCTAAAAAACAAGCCGCGAATTATGCTGTTAAACAAGGCTGACAAAGCAGATGCGGCAGTTACACAGCAGTGGAAAGAGCACTTTGAGAACCAGGGGATCCGCTCTCTGTCTATTAATTCTGTAAATGGACAAGGGTTAAATCAAATTGTGCCTGCATCAAAAGAGATCCTCCAAGAAAAATTTGACCGGATGCGTGCGAAAGGTGTGAAGCCGAGAGCGATTCGCGCTTTGATTATCGGCATTCCAAACGTCGGAAAATCAACGCTCATCAACCGGCTTGCAAAGAAAAACATAGCAAAAACGGGAGACAGACCTGGTATTACGACTTCTCAACAGTGGGTCAAAGTTGGGAAAGAATTAGAGCTATTAGATACACCGGGAATTTTGTGGCCTAAATTTGAGGATGAGCTTGTCGGTTTGAGACTGGCAGTCACCGGGGCTATTAAAGACTCGATTATCAATTTGCAGGACGTGGCCGTGTTTGGTCTTCGTTTTCTCGAAGAACATTACCCAGAACGGCTTAAAGAGCGTTATGGCCTTGATGAGATCCCAGAGGACATTGCCGAGCTGTTTGATGCAATAGGTGAAAAGCGGGGCTGTCTCATGAGCGGTGGGCTCATCAACTACGATAAGACGACTGAAGTCATCATTCGCGATATTCGCACTGAAAAGTTCGGCAGGCTGTCATTTGAACAGCCGACGATGTAAAGGCGCGCAGAAATGCGGGTCTTTATTTTTTCTTGGCTGAACCGATACATACAGTAAGGGAGAAGAGAAAGTGAATACATTAACCGTAAAGGACATTAAAGACCGTTTGCAGGAAGTGAAGGATGCACAAGACCCATTTATTGCCCAATGCGAAAACGACCCGAGAAAAAGCGTTCAAACGCTTGTAGAGCAATGGCTTAAAAAGCAAGCGAAAGAAAAAGCGCTGAAAGAACAATGGGTGAATATGACTTCCTATGAAAGGCTGGCAAGAAACAAAGGATTTCGCTTGATTGCAGGTGTTGACGAGGTCGGCCGGGGGCCATTGGCAGGACCAGTTGTCGCCAGCGCAGTCATCCTTCCAGAGGAATGTGAAATACTTGGGCTGACAGACTCCAAAAAGCTTTCAGAGAAAAAACGCGAGGAATATTACGAGCTTATTATGAAGGAAGCACTGGCGGTCGGGATAGGAATTGTAGAAGCTACTGTGATTGATGAGATCAATATATATGAAGCTTCAAAAATGGCAATGGTGAAAGCGATACAGGATTTGTCGGATACACCTGATTATTTGCTTGTTGACGCAATGACACTTCCGCTCGACACGGCTCAGGCGTCAATTATAAAAGGCGATGCCAAAAGCGTGTCTATTGCGGCAGGTGCGTGTATCGCAAAAGTGACGAGGGACCGAATGATGAGCGCTTATGCCGAAACGTATCCCATGTACGGCTTTGAAAAAAATAAAGGCTATGGGACAAAAGAACATTTGGAAGCTCTCGCTGCATACGGCCCAACTGAATTGCACCGCAAAACTTTCGCTCCTGTTCAATCTTTCAGATAAATCACCATGGACAAGGAGGCACCTTTTTAAAATGAACATACGAAATGATGTGCAAAAGGCGCTGCAGCACCTTTTCGGGCGTACAGCCGTCCCGCAGGAAACATCAAAAGTAAACGAAGCGCTAAACGGGGAGAAGCGTCTCCTCTTAGGAAAAGTGCTTCGTTTACTAGGAGATCAGCATGCCCTGATCCAAGTCGGCAATCAAACTGTTCAGGGAAAACTTGAAACTCAGCTTCGTCCTCAGGCATACTATTGGTTTTCCTACGAAAAAAAAACGGCAGAGCAAACAGGCCGTCTTCAGGTCGTTCAAAGCTTTGATCAAAATCCTAAAACCATTCAGGATGCAGCTGGCAAACTTTTAAATGCTATTTCAGTGAAGACGTCAAACGCAGCTCTCATGATGACAGGAGCGATGCTGAAAAGCAAAACACCCGTAACAGAAAATGATATCAAAACAGCTGTCCGCTGGATGGACACGCTGCCTTCGCAAGACACAAAAAAAGCAGTTGAAACGGTTCTCTTCGCTTTAAAGCGTGATCTTCCCATTCACTCCGAGATTTTGAATGGTGTTCACGCTGTGAAATCGCCTGTTCCGTTGCATCAGCACGTATCCCAGCTGCTACAGGCAATCGACCAAAACCCTCAGCAGAGCCAAATGATGTCAAAGCTAAAGGAAGCAGTCACGGTGCTTTTAAATAGTGAAATCGATGTCCATGCAGAACGGCTGATTGATAAGCTTATTTCTTTAACCGACAATACGAAAGCACCTTCTCCGACGAATACAGCTGGAAGCAGGGAGCTTAGCACACCAGCTGGCTCCCCCGGAAAAGCCAGCCTGCCGATTGCAAATCACACAGCAGAACAGGGAAGCATACAAGAAGAGCCTGTTAAAACAGCAGCAGACATTCCAATTAAAGAAGCCCGCCAGCTGCTGGTGAAGCTGACGGAATCTGCTGAAAAAAACAGTCTCCAAATTGTGAAAGAAGCAGCAAATTGGATTAAAGCGGCTGCTTCATCGGGTGATAGTAAGTCACTTGCAGCTTCAGCTGTTTTACAGGCGGCACAAGTCACAGATCAGGAAGCCGAAGTCTTTTTAAAGGCTGTTCAGCAGACAGCACCCCATTTGGCGGATAAGGCAGATGTTCTTTCTTTCTTATCCAAAGTGAAAACGGCAATCGGCGCAAGGGACGAGGTTGCGTTCATTAAAGCGTTTGAACAAGGAAGCGCAGTCACATCTGGCGAAATGCAATCCATCAAGCTGGCTCTTTCTGCCTTAAGAGCATCGCATGAGGTAGCCGAACCAGTCAAACAAGAAGCCGATCAGCTTTTTCATAAATTAAATGGCCAGCTTTTCATGCAGCAGGACCATCCATCATACAGCCAAATTGTAATGTCATTTCCGATGTTTTCGAAGTCAGGGGTTCAGGACATGACTGTTCTGTTTAAAGGAAAGAAAGAAGCGGATGGAAAGCTTGATCCTTCCCATTGCCGCCTTTTGTTTTTGCTGCAGCTTGATACACTAAAAGAAACCGTCGTTGATTGCTTGGTACAGCAAAAAGTCATGACCATTACAATAGAGACTGATTTCGAGCTGCAGGCTGCGATCGATCCGATGGTGCCCGCGCTTAAACAGGGGCTAAAGGAAATGGGGTACAGCCTTTCAGGGGTAAACGCTAAAAAAAGGGTTCACACCGAAGAAAAGGCTTCAATCGATCAATATATAACAAGTATCAGTGATCAGGAAGTGGATGTGAAAATATGAAAGAGCAGACACCGATCAGAAAAGCTGTTGCTCTCCATTATGACGAACAAAAAGACAAGGCGCCGAGAGTGATTGCCACAGGGAAGGGCCATGTAGCTGACAACATTATAAAAGAAGCGAAAAAAGCAGGGGTCCCGATTCAAGAAGATCGGACCCTTGTCGAATTAATGCGCCATTTGACGGTAGATGATCAAATTCCTGAAGCTCTTTATGAAACGGTAGCCGAGATTTTTTCATTCATTTACAAATTGGACGAAAGCGTAAAAAACAAAAAATAGCTAAAATATTCCCCATCCTTCTTTGAAATTTATGTTTTTAATAAAGTAAAAGTTTGAATGTTTAGAAGGATTAAAAGATTTTGCATCGAACTGTAGACAATTCTTCCAGTATTATTATAGAATGAAAGCGCAGTCTATTTTAGTTTTGTTACATAAGTTAGGAGGATGGGAAATGAATATCCATGAGTACCAGGGAAAAGAAGTCCTCAGAAAATATGGGGTATCTGTTCCTGAAGGTAAAGTGGCTTTTACAGCAGAAGAAGCAGTTGAGAGTGCAAAGAGCTTATCCAGCTCGGTTTATGTCGTAAAGGCTCAAATTCATGCTGGCGGTCGAGGCAAAGCTGGTGGGGTAAAAATAGCAAAATCATTAGACGAAGTAAAAGCGTATGCCGAAGAACTATTAGGGAAGACCCTAGTTACACATCAGACGGGTCCGGACGGCCAAGTAATAAAACGCTTACTTATTGAAGAAGGCTGCGATATTAAAAAAGAATATTACATCGGTCTAGTGCTTGACCGCGCCACTTCAAGAATCGTTTTAATGGCTTCTGAAGAAGGCGGAACGGAAATTGAAGAGGTTGCGGAGAAAACACCAGAAAAAATCAAAAAAGCTGTCATTGATCCAGCTGTTGGCCTTCAAGGCTATCAAGCCAGAGAAATTGCATTCGCTATTAATATTCCAAAAGAGCTCGTGGGAAAAGCTGCTAAATTTATGCTTGGACTATATAAAGCGTTTGTTGAGAAAGACTGCTCAATCGCCGAAATCAATCCGCTTGTTGTGACTGGCGACGGAAATGTGATGGCGCTTGATGCAAAATTGAATTTTGACAGCAATGCGTTGTACCGACAAAAGGACATTATGGAATACAGAGATTTGGATGAAGAAGATCCGAAAGAAATTGAAGCGTCCAAATATGATCTAAGCTACATTTCCCTTGATGGAAATATCGGCTGTATGGTAAACGGCGCGGGACTTGCAATGTCTACGATGGATATTATCAAGCATTATGGAGGAGAACCGGCCAACTTCCTTGATGTGGGCGGCGGTGCAACCGCGGAAAAAGTCACGGAAGCATTTAAAATCATTCTTTCTGATCAAAACGTTAAAGGGATTTTTGTCAACATTTTCGGCGGCATTATGAAATGTGATGTCATCGCAGAAGGGGTTGTTGAAGCGACTAGACAAGTTGGTTTGACATTGCCGCTTGTCGTCCGTCTTGAAGGCACAAACGTGGATCTAGGGAAGAAAATCCTTAGTGAATCAGGATTAAACATTACATCTGCGGAATCAATGGCTGACGGCGCGCAGAAAATCGTATCCTTAGTTTAAGAAAGAATGAAAGGCAGGGGACCAAATAATGAGTGTTTTCATTAATAAAGATACAAGAGTTATTGTGCAAGGGATTACAGGTTCTACCGCTTTATTTCATACGAAGCAGATGCTTGAATACGGCACAAATATCGTTGGCGGTGTAACACCTGGAAAAGGCGGAACAGAAGCGGAAGGTGTTCCTGTATTTAATACAGTGGCTGAAGCAGTTCAAACAACCGGCGCTAACGCGTCTGTTATATATGTGCCCGCACCGTTTGCAGCTGATGCGATTATGGAAGCGGTAGATGCGGAGCTTGATCTCGTGATTTGTATCACAGAACATATCCCGGTTTTGGATATGGTGAAGGTCAAACGCTTCATGGAAGGCAAGAAAACGAGACTGATAGGGCCGAACTGTCCTGGTGTCATTACGCCTGAAGAATGTAAAATCGGCATTATGCCCGGATACATCCATAAAAAGGGTCATGTAGGCGTTGTATCACGTTCAGGAACATTAACATACGAAGCGGTGCACCAGCTCTCAGAAGCGGGTGTAGGGCAATCTACAGCTGTTGGAATCGGCGGCGACCCTGTAAATGGAACAAACTTTATTGACGTTTTAAAAGCGTTTAACGAAGATCCTGACACACACGCAGTCATCATGATTGGCGAAATCGGCGGTACGGCCGAAGAGGAAGCGGCAGAGTGGGTAAAAGCCAACATGACAAAACCGGTAGTCGGTTTTATTGGCGGTAAAACAGCACCTCCTGGGAAGCGCATGGGGCATGCAGGCGCCATTATTTCCGGCGGGAAAGGGACAGCTGATGAAAAAATCAAAACCCTTAATGCATGCGGAATCGAAGTTGCAGAGACACCTTCTGTCATGGGTGAAACCTTAATCAAGGTGCTGAAAGAGAAGAACTTGTTCGAAACTTGTAAAACGCATTAATAAAAAAGGGACAGCCGTCAAGGCTGTTCCTGCTTTTTCTAACAAAAGGAGGTCAATCTATTGGATCAGGCCGCTGTCTGCCTAACGATTTGCAGAATCAATCAATTATTATCCCCATCCCTTCTATTAAAATGGTGGAAAGCCGATCCGTCTATGTCGCTGACATCACCCGTGTTACAAACGGTTACTCGTGATCAAATAAAAGCAGCTGCATTAAAAAACGAAATAGAACAATTTTATCCAAAGCTCCCGCGTGTACTTGCTGCTTATCGTGAGCAAGGCATTAACACCATCCCTATTTCTTCAAAGCAATATCCTTTCTGGCTTAAAAGCATTTATGATCCCCCTGCCGTACTGTTTGCAAAAGGTGATATGACTCTTCTTTCGAAAGGGAGAAAAATTGGAATTGTAGGCACAAGAAATCCAACAGCTTATGGGAAACAAGTTGTCAATCATCTTACAAAAGAGATCTGTCGTAAAGGTTGGGTGATTGTCAGCGGACTGGCGTCTGGGATAGACGGAATGTCCCATGCTGCAAGTATTAAGGCGAAGGGGCGGACAATTGGCGTCATTGCAGGCGGATTTCAACACATTTATCCCCGAGAAAACCTTCAGTTAGCAGATCACATGGCTAAACACCATATCCTGCTGTCAGAGCACCCACCTGAAACTAAACCCCAAAAATGGCATTTCCCTATGAGAAACCGTATTATCAGCGGACTAAGTGAAGGCGTTATTGTCGTTCAGGGCAAAGAAAAAAGCGGTTCGCTGATTACTGCCTATCAAGCATTGGAACAAGGGAGAGAGGTATTTGCCGTACCCGGTTCATTGTTTGACCCTTACGCCGGAGGTCCTATAAAACTGATCCAGCAGGGGGCTAAAGCCATATGGTCAGCAGAGGATATTTTCGAGGAACTTCCTGAGAGAAACGTTCAATATACGGAACCCTTTTGAATTATCGTTTGACAAACGGTATTGTAATATTTAATAATAGTGAGGATTTAAAGTTGCATATTGTTTTCTATTTAATTAATGACGTTCATGATAAAGAATGAAATGTTGAAAGCCAAATAAAGACAGCTGCAAAAATAAAATTGAAATATCTTGAAAAGAGAGAGAACACCTCTTGAGGGGGATGAAAATGTCTGATTATCTAGTCATCGTGGAATCGCCCGCTAAGGCGAAAACGATTGAACGTTACTTAGGTAAAAAATATAAAGTAAAAGCATCAATGGGACATGTCCGGGATCTTCCAAAAAGTCAAATGGGAGTTGACATAGAACAGAATTTTGAACCGAAATATATTACCATTCGAGGTAAAGGCCCGGTATTAAAAGAGCTGAAAACGGCTGCGAAAAAAGCCAAAAAAGTGTATCTCGCAGCTGACCCCGACAGAGAAGGGGAAGCGATTGCATGGCATTTGGCACACAGTCTTGATTTAGATCTCAACTCAGACTGCCGTGTGGTGTTTAACGAAATTACAAAAGACGCTATTAAGGAATCGTTTAAGCATCCCCGCATGATCAATATGGATTTAGTGGATGCACAGCAAGCGAGACGTATTTTAGACAGGCTTGTCGGATATAAAATCAGTCCAATCTTATGGAAAAAAGTCAAAAAAGGGCTTAGCGCAGGACGCGTGCAATCCGTTGCCCTCCGTTTGATTATTGACCGTGAAAAAGAGATTAACGACTTTAAGCCTGAGGAATATTGGACAATTGACGGTACGTTCTTAAAAGGTCAAGAAACCTTTGAAGCGAGCTTTTTCGGGAAAAACGGCAAAAAACTTCCTTTAAATAGTGAAGCTGATGTAAAAGAGATTCTTTCTCAGCTCAAAGGGAATCAATATACAGTTGAAAAAGTAACCAAAAAGGAACGCAAACGTAATCCTGCTTTGCCTTTTACCACTTCTACCCTGCAGCAGGAAGCGGCTCGCAAGCTCAATTTCAGAGCGAAGAAAACGATGATGATTGCACAGCAATTATATGAAGGAATTGATTTAGGAAGAGAAGGAACGGTTGGTCTGATCACGTATATGAGAACGGATTCAACCCGTATTTCAAATACGGCTGTTGATGAAGCAGCTGCATTTATTGATCAGACATATGGAAAAGAGTTCCTAGGCGGAAAACGGAAGCCTGCGAAAAAGAATGAAAATGCCCAGGATGCCCACGAAGCAATTCGGCCGACATCAGTTCTTAGAAAACCAAGTGAATTAAAAGCAGTCCTCGGCAGAGACCAAATGAGACTGTATAAATTAATTTGGGAGCGTTTTGTTGCCAGCCAAATGGCACCGGCTGTTCTCGATACAATGAGTGTCGACCTGACAAACAACGGTTTGACATTTCGTGCAAATGGAAGTAAAGTCAAGTTTTCCGGGTTTATGAAGGTGTATGTTGAAGGAAAAGACGATCAAATGGAAGAAAAAGACCGGATGCTGCCTGACTTACAAGAAGGCGACACGGTATTATCAAAAGATATAGAACCTGAGCAGCATTTTACCCAGCCGCCTCCGCGATATACTGAGGCCCGGCTTGTTAAAACCCTTGAAGAACGCGGTATCGGCCGTCCATCCACATATGCTCCGACACTTGATACTATTCAGCGGCGCGGCTACGTGGCATTGGATAATAAACGTTTCGTTCCGACTGAATTAGGTCAGATCGTTCTTGACTTGATCATGGAGTTTTTCCCTGAGATCATTAACGTTGAGTTTACAGCTAAAATGGAGAGAGATCTTGATCATGTTGAAGAAGGAAATACCGAATGGGTCAAGATTATCGATAATTTCTACACCGATTTTGAAAAACGCGTCAAAAAAGCCGAATCGGAAATGAAGGAAGTTGAGATTGAACCAGAGTATGCTGGAGAGGATTGTGAATTGTGCAGTTCTCCAATGGTATATAAAATGGGACGGTACGGTAAATTCTTAGCTTGCTCCAACTTCCCTGACTGCCGGAACACGAAACCGATTGTGAAACAAATCGGTGTGAAGTGCCCGAGCTGCGGAGAAGGAAACATTGTTGAGCGAAAATCGAAAAAGAAACGGGTGTTTTACGGCTGTGACCGTTATCCGGACTGTGAATTCGTATCATGGGACAAACCAATTGAACGAAAATGCCCGAAATGCGGAAAAATGCTCGTCGAGAAAAAACTCAAAAAAGGTATACAAGTCCAATGCGTGGAATGCGATTATAAGGAAGAACCACAGAAGTAGCGGTGAGCAGGGTCTTGCTCACCTTCTTTGTGTGTTAAAAGAAGGCCTTGAATAATAAACTAGGAGATGTGAAAGATGAACCAACAAACAGTGAATGTAATCGGAGCCGGACTCGCAGGAAGTGAAGCAGCATGGCAGCTTGCCAAACGTGGGATTCAAGTCAAATTGTATGAAATGCGGCCAGTTAAACAAACGCCTGCGCATCATACAGATAAATTTGCTGAGCTTGTCTGCAGCAACTCTCTTCGCTCTAATACACTTGCTAACGCTGTCGGTGTATTAAAGGAAGAAATGCGTGCGCTTGATTCAGCCATTATCGCTGCGGCTGACGAATGTTCGGTGCCTGCCGGGGGCGCTCTTGCAGTAGACCGTCATGAATTTGCCGCAAGTGTGACAAATCGGGTGAAAAATCATCCAAACGTAACCGTTATTAATGAAGAAGTGACTGAAATTCCTGAAGGCCCTACTATCATCGCAACGGGTCCGTTAACATCTGAATCGCTGTCTGCCCAGCTGAAGGAGCTGACTGGAGAGGACTATTTATATTTTTATGACGCAGCGGCGCCAATTGTAGAAAAAGACAGCCTTGATATGGATAAAGTGTACCTGAAATCCCGTTATGATAAAGGTGAAGCAGCATATTTGAACTGCCCGATGACAGAAGAAGAGTTTGACCGTTTTCATGAAGCATTAACATCAGCAGAAACAGTGCCGTTAAAAGAATTTGAAAAAGAGATTTTCTTTGAAGGCTGCATGCCGATTGAAGTCATGGCAAAACGGGGTAAGAAAACAATGCTTTTCGGTCCGATGAAACCAGTTGGTCTAGAGCATCCTGTTACAGGAAAACGCCCTTATGCCGTCGTTCAGCTCAGACAGGATGATGCTGCGGGAACACTTTATAATATTGTAGGATTCCAGACACATTTAAAATGGGGAGACCAAAAGGAAGTTCTCAAGTTGATTCCAGGACTTGAAAATGTAGAAATCGTCAGATATGGCGTGATGCATAGAAACACATTTATTAACTCTCCAAGCCTGTTAAAGCCGACTTATCAATTTAAAAACCGCAGTGATCTGTTCTTTGCAGGCCAAATGACGGGAGTAGAAGGATATGTGGAATCAGCTGCCTCAGGACTTGTAGCAGGCATTAATGCGGCGAAGCTTGTATTGGGAGAAGAGCTTGTGATCTTCCCTCAGGAAACAGCAATTGGCAGTATGGCACATTATATTACAACAACAAACCAGAAGAACTTCCAGCCGATGAATGCAAACTTTGGGCTTTTGAAAGAATTGCCAGTTAAAATTAAAAATAAAAAAGAACGAAATGAACAATACGCGAACCGTGCGATTGAAACAATTCAAACAATTTCGAAAACAATATAGGTATTGATTGCAACCTGAGCGCGATTTGTGATACCATTTAAAAGCCCTTCCTGGGGAGGTATTAGGCATGGAGAATGTTAAGAATTTCGTAAAGTTATTCGTTGAATATTTACAAATTGAAAAAAATTATTCACAATATACTATTGTGAATTATGTGGATTCAATTGAAGAATTCGAGACTTTCCTGCGCGTTCAAGGTATAAATGGATTTGAAGAAGCTGCATATCAAGATACTAGGATTTTTTTGACAGAAGCCTATGAAAAAGGTTTATCGAGAAGAACAATAAGCAAAAAGATATCTGCATTAAGAAGCTTTTATAAGTTTCTGATGCGGGAAAAGCTTATTGAAGAAAATCCGTTTCAGCTTGTTCATCTGCCAAAACAGGAGAAACGGATACCGAAGTTTCTATATCAAAAAGAGCTTGAGGAGCTGTTTGAAGTTTCAGATATAAGCCAGCCGGCCGGAATGAGGGATCAAGCGCTGTTAGAGCTGCTCTATGCCACTGGAATGAGGGTCAGTGAATGCTGTTCCATAACTATTAACGACGTTGATTTATTTATGGACACTGTGCTTGTTCACGGTAAAGGCAAGAAGCAGCGCTATATCCCCTTTGGGTCTTATGCCCGCGAAGCGTTGAAGGTATACATGAATAGCGGAAGACAGTGCTTGCTGATGAAGGCAAAAGAACCTCATGATCTATTATTCGTAAATCAAAGAGGCGGACCGCTTACAGCCCGTGGCATCAGACATATTTTAAGCGGGCTTGTTCAAAAAGCGTCAAGCACTTTACATATCCATCCGCATATGCTTCGACATACGTTCGCCACGCATCTGTTAAATGAAGGAGCGGATTTGAGAAGCGTTCAAGAACTGCTCGGGCATTCCAATCTGTCTTCTACACAGATATACACGCACGTTTCGAAGGAAATGTTGAGAAACACATATATGTCTCACCATCCAAGAGCATTTAAGAAAAATTAAAGGAGGCCCTTTATGTCATCTTTTCATGCGACCACAATATTTGCCGTACAGCATAAAGGACGAAGCGCTATGTCCGGAGACGGCCAAGTAACATTTGGTCAGGCTGTTGTCATGAAACACACGGCACGGAAAGTGAGAAAACTGTTTAACGGCAAAGTTCTTGCTGGTTTTGCGGGATCTGTTGCAGACGCTTTCACTTTATTCGAAAAGTTTGAAGCTAAGCTTGAAGAATATAACGGCAACTTAAAACGGGCGGCTGTTGAGCTTGCAAAGGAATGGCGCAGTGATAAAGTGCTAAGAAAGCTCGAAGCCATGCTGATTGTTATGAATCAGGATACTTTGCTTCTCGTATCGGGAACAGGCGAGGTGATCGAACCAGATGACGGCATTCTCGCGATTGGATCAGGAGGCAATTACGCTTTGGCAGCGGGAAGAGCACTGAAAAAGCATGCCGGGGAAAGCATGTCTGCAAGTGAGATTGCCAGAGCCGCGTTAGAAACAGCAGGCGAAATTTGTGTTTACACGAACGATCAAATCATACTGGAAGAGCTTGAATAGAAAGGACTTGAGGCGCATGGAAAAAAAACCGTTAACTCCTAGACAGATTGTAGATCGGTTAGACCAATATATTGTCGGTCAGCAAAATGCGAAAAAAGCTGTCGCCGTGGCATTAAGAAACCGCTATAGAAGAAGTCTTCTGGATGAAAAGCTGAAGGACGAGGTCGTTCCGAAAAACATTTTAATGATGGGTCCTACCGGCGTCGGGAAAACTGAAATTGCCAGACGAATCGCTAAGCTTTCAGGTGCGCCATTTATCAAAATTGAAGCTACTAAATTTACCGAAGTCGGCTATGTAGGCAGAGATGTTGAATCAATGGTCAGAGATCTTGTGGAGACTTCTGTTCGGCTTATAAAAGAAGAGAAAATGAATGAAGTAAAGGAACAGGCAGAAGAAAATGCAAACAAACGCATTGTTCGTCTGTTAGTTCCTGGGAAGAAAAAACAATCTGGTGTTAAAAATCCGTTTGAAATGTTTTTTGGAGGCAGCCAGCCGAATGGTGAAGATGAGGCGGAGAGCCAGGAAGAAGCAAACATCGAAGAAAAAAGAAAACGAATGGCGCATCAGCTGGCTTTAGGAGAGCTCGAAGACTACTATGTAACAGTAGAAGTCGAAGAACAGCAGCCTTCTATGTTTGACATGCTGCAGGGCTCGGGTATGGAGCAGATGGGTATGAACATGCAGGATGCGCTGAGCGGATTAATGCCAAAGAAAAAGAAGCGGCGCAAAATGACAGTCAGAGAAGCCAGAAAAGTCCTGACGAATGAAGAAGCAAGCAAACTCATCGATATGGATGAAGTCGGCCAGGAAGCTGTTCAGAGAGCAGAAGAGAGCGGGATTATCTTTATCGATGAGATTGATAAAATCGCAAAGAACGGCGGTGCATCTTCTTCTGCCGATGTTTCAAGAGAAGGTGTTCAGCGGGATATCCTTCCGATTGTTGAAGGTTCTACCGTTGTCACAAAATATGGTTCTGTAAAAACAGACCATGTATTATTTATTGCAGCAGGAGCGTTTCATATGGCCAAACCGTCTGATTTGATTCCTGAGCTGCAGGGGCGTTTCCCGATTCGTGTAGAACTGAACAAACTCACGGTAGACGACTTCGTGAGAATTTTGGTTGAGCCGGATAATGCGCTGCTGAAACAATATCAGGCATTATTGCAGACAGAAGGTATATCTCTTGAATTTTCTGACGAAGCTATTCATAAGATTGCTGAAGTTGCTTATCATGTGAACCAGGACACAGATAATATCGGTGCGAGACGCCTTCATACAATACTTGAACGCCTATTAGAAGATTTGTCGTTTGAAGCTCCAGATGTAACGATGGAGAAAATAACGATTACACCACAGTATGTCGAAGAAAAGCTCGGAACGATAGCCAAAAACAAAGATTTAAGTCAATTTATATTGTGAAAAATTTAATATGAGGAATGTTTAGGAGGATTATTTATCATGGCTTTATTACAAAAAACAAGAATTATTAACTCCATGCTGCAAGCTGCGGCAGGGAAACCGGTAAACTTCAAGGAAATGGCGGAGACGCTGCGGGATGTAATTGATTCCAATATTTTCGTTGTAAGCCGCAGAGGGAAACTCCTTGGGTATTCAATTAACCAGCAAATTGAAAATGATCGTATGAAAAAAATGCTTGAGGATCGTCAATTCCCTGAAGAATATACGAAAAATCTGTTTAATGTCCCTGAAACATCTTCTAACTTGGATATTAATAGTGAATATACTGCTTTCCCTGTTGAGAACAGAGACCTGTTTCAAGCTGGTTTAACAACAATTGTGCCGATCATCGGAGGCGGGGAAAGATTAGGAACACTTATTCTTTCGCGTTTACAAGATCAATTCAATGACGATGACTTAATTCTAGCTGAATACGGCGCAACAGTTGTCGGAATGGAAATCCTAAGAGAAAAAGCAGAAGAAATTGAAGAGGAAGCAAGAAGCAAAGCTGTCGTACAAATGGCTATCAGCTCGCTTTCTTACAGTGAGCTTGAAGCAATTGAGCACATTTTTGAGGAGCTTGACGGAAATGAAGGTCTTCTTGTTGCAAGTAAAATTGCTGACCGTGTCGGCATTACCCGTTCTGTTATTGTGAACGCACTCAGAAAGCTGGAGAGCGCCGGTGTTATCGAGTCTAGATCATTAGGAATGAAAGGTACTTATATCAAGGTACTAAACAACAAATTCCTAATTGAATTAGAAAATCTAAAATCTCATTAATCACAAAAAGAACCCTTTTTGAGGGTTCTTTTTTTATTTCAAATAAAGGAAATCAATAAGCTTTATTTCCTGGGTTGAAAGTCTTTCTATGTAATAATTTTAATAAATTTTGCATTTTTCTTCAAAAAGTTTCAAAAATGCCGAAAAGAAAGGAGAAAAAACAGAAATTCTGCTATTTTCAGGCTTATATCAAGGCGAGAAATGTAGTTCTAACAATCTAGGACTTTATACCTAGTTGCAAAATAGATAATTGTGAGGACATTTTTTTACACGAACTTCATAGACTTTATGCCTGTTATTTCTTACAATAAGCATATAGTTTTACAATTCTCGACAAGGATATTGAGGGTGAAAAAAACTGAAATGGAGGTAAGTGGATTTGAGCTTATTTTCTGGAACGATACAAAATCTTGAAAATGCCTTGAGCAGAGCGGATATTAAGCAAAAAGTCATAACTAATAATATCGCCAATATAGATACACCGAACTATAAGGCAAAAAAAGTCTCTTTCCAAAATTTATTAGATCAAGAATCCTCGCGTCTTGAAGCGATAAAAACAGACTATCGTCATGTTGATTTTTCTGATACTGATTCGAATTATTCAATTGTTGCGAGCGGAGATACATCGTATCAGCAAAACGGAAACAATGTTGATGTTGACAAAGAGATGACAGAATTGGCGCAAAATCAAATCAACTATCAAGCTTTGGTTGAAAGAATGAACGGTAAATTTAATTCGCTGAAGACCGTATTAACAGGAGGAAAATGATGACAGCTTTTCATAGCTTAAATGTTTCAGCATCGGCTTTAACAGCTCAGCGAGTCAGAATGGACGTTGTATCATCTAACTTAGCAAATATGGATACGACAAGAGCTAAGCAGGTGAATGGAGAGTGGGTGCCTTACAGAAGAAAAATGGTTTCCCTTCAGTCAAAAGGTGAATCGTTCTCTTCCATTCTCAATTCTCAAATGAGCGGAAGCGGGAATGCTGGAAACGGTGTGAAGGTTTCAAAAATTACGGAGGATGATTCGGATTTTAATCTTGTCTATGATCCGACAGACCCTGATGCAAACGCTGAAGGATATGTACAAAAGCCTAATGTTGATCCATTAAAGGAAATGGTTGATCTTGTCAGCAGCACTAGATCATACGAGGCGAATGTCACGGCGATGAATGCCACAAAGGGAATGCTGATGAAGGCGTTAGAAATCGGAAAGTAGGTGAATGAATGTGATTAATGCAATTTCTCCTTTTCAGGTTCAAAATACTCAAAACACTCAAAATGCAACAAATCAAGTAAACAATAGCCAAAAAACAGATTCTTCAAATCAAACAAGCTTTTCGGAGCTTTTAAAAAACTCTATTAGTTCGTTAAATGAGTCCCAAGTAGCTTCTGACAACATGACTAATGCCTTGGCTGCAGGAAAAGATGTAAATCTTGATGAGGTCATGATCGCTGCTCAAAAAGCTAGCATCTCTCTAACTGCAGCAACAGAGTTCCGCAATAAAGCTGTGGAAGCTTATCAGGAGATTATGAGAATGCAAATGTAGGGGGTCTGACGATTTAGAGAAAGAGTGGAATGACCGGGGGTTAACATGAATCGTACTCTAATGCAAATGAAAAACAAAACGAGTGAGTTTTGGAAAAATAGATCTAAATTACAAAAGATTTTAATGGTTAGTGCTTTAGCGGCAATTATTATTATTGGAATTATTATTAGTGTTTTTGCTTCAAATTCTAAAATGGCGCCGCTGTACAAAGATTTGTCTGCCGAAGAAGCAGGACAAATCAAAGAAGAATTGGATGCAAAAAAAGTGCCAAACGAACTTTCGAATGGCGGTACAGTGATTAGTGTTCCGGAGGATCAGGTTGATTCTTTGAAAGTGCAGATGGCTGCAGAAGGACTTCCTAAAACGGGATCAATTGATTATTCGTTTTTTGGACAGAATGCCGGCTTTGGTTTGACAGACAATGAGTTTGATATGGTGAAAGTGAAAGCTACACAGACAGAACTGTCAAACTTGATCAATGAAATGGACGGTATTAAAAATTCAAAAGTAATGATTAATCTCCCGAAAGACGCTGTGTTTGTCGGTGAAGAGCAATCTGCAGCATCTGCATCAATCGTTTTGCAGATTCAACCGGGTTATACACTTGATCAAAGCCAAATCAACGGATTATATCATCTGGTATCTAAAAGCGTGCCAAACCTAAAAGAAGATAACATCGTCATCATGGACCAAAATTCTACATACTACGACAAATCAGACAGCGATGCAGGGTCCTACGCGGATAGTTATTCTTCTCAGCAAGGAATTAAGTCTCAAGTTGAAAAAGACATTCAAAAACATGTACAGTCACTGCTGGGTACGATGATGGGCCAAGATAAAGTCGTTGTCTCCGTTACAGCAGACATTGATTTCACAAAAGAAAATCGGACAGAAGACATTGTCGAACCTGTGGATAAAGAAAACATGGAAGGCATTGCAGTCAGCGCTGAAAAGGTATCTGAAACATATCAGGGCGACGGTGCAGCCAACGGCGGAACTGCCGGAACCGGCGAGGAAGATGTTACAAATTATAAGGCTGACGGTGAAAATACCGAAAGCGGGAACTACGAAAAAAACAGCAACAAAATCAATTACGAGGTTAACCGAATTCATAAAGAAATCGCTGAAAGTCCTTATAAGGTCAGAGATTTAGGGATTCAAGTAATGGTAGAGCCGCCTGATGCCAAAAACACTGCGTCGCTATCAACTGAAAGACAGGATGATATACAAAAAATCCTTTCAACTGTAGTCAGAACATCTTTGGATAAAGATGAAACGCAAAATCAGAATTTATCTGATGCTGATATCAATAATAAGATTGTTGTTTCCGTTCAGCCATTCGACGGAAAAGTCAATTTGGATACAAATACGGAAGAATCCTCAGGTATCCCGCTGTGGGCATATATTGTAGGCGGTGTTTTAATCGCAGCGATCATTGTTCTGATCATTATGCTTATCAGAAAGAAACGGGCGCAAGAGGATGAATTTGAGGAATATGAGTATGAGGTTCCTCAAGAACCAATCAATTTGCCTGATATCAACGAAGAGGAAAATGAAACAGCGGAATCAGTCAGACGAAAACAGCTTGAAAAGATGGCGAAAGACAAGCCGGAAGATTTTGCAAAACTGCTGAGAAGCTGGCTGGCCGAGGATTAGGAGGAATTAGAAATGGCGAGACGTGATCAAGATAAGCTTACAGGAAAACAAAAAGCAGCCATTCTCATGATTTCCTTGGGGTTAGATGTGTCAGCTTCTGTCTATAAGCACTTAACCGATGAAGAAATTGAAAGGCTTACTCTGGAAATATCAGGTGTTCGAAGCGTCGATCATCAAAAAAAGGATGAAATCATAGAAGAATTTCATAATATAGCCATTGCGCAAGATTATATTTCTCAAGGCGGTTTAAGCTATGCAAGACAAGTTCTGGAAAAGGCGCTTGGAGAGGATAAGGCGGAGAACATTCTAAACAGGCTGACTTCTTCTTTGCAGGTTAAACCATTTGATTTTGCCAGAAAAGCGGAGCCAGAACAAATTTTGAATTTTATCCAGCAAGAGCATCCGCAGACGATGGCGTTAATCTTGTCTTATTTAGATCCAGTGCAGGCCGGGCAAATTTTATCCGAGCTGAACCCTGAAGTGCAGGCTGAGGTTGCGAGAAGAATCGCGGTCATGGATAGAACGTCTCCAGAAATAATTAACGAGGTAGAACGGATTCTGGAACAAAAATTATCTTCTGCATTTACTCAGGATTATACACAAACAGGCGGAATTGAAGCTGTTGTGGAAGTGTTAAACGGGGTAGACAGAGGGACAGAGAAGACGATCTTGGATTCATTGGAAATTCAGGATCCCGATCTTGCTGAAGAGATTAAAAAGCGGATGTTTGTCTTCGAAGATATTGTCACACTTGATAACCGTGCAATTCAGAGAGTCATTCGCGATGTTGAGAACGACGATTTGCTCCTTTCATTAAAGGTTGCAAGCGAGGAAGTCAAAGAAATTGTGTTCAACAATATGTCACAGCGTATGGTTGAAACCTTCAAAGAAGAAATGGAGTTTATGGGCCCTGTACGTTTGAAAGATGTAGAAGAAGCTCAATCAAGAATTGTAAGCATCGTCAGAAAGCTTGAAGAAGCCGGTGAAATTGTAATAGCAAGAGGCGGAGGGGATGATATTATTGTCTAATATCATTAAACAAGAATCATCTATTTCTCCACAAAAGGAAAAAAGAAAACTTTCTATACAAGAGGTGCGTATTGATCATTCTCACCTTTTGCAGGCTGAAGAGAACCCGGAGGCGCTTATGGCCCGAGTGAAAGAGGAAGCTGACCGGATTTCTGAGCAGGCAAACAGTCATATAGAAAATATTCGCCGTCAAATTGAACAGGAGAAAAACGATTGGGCGGCTGAAAAACAGAAGCTTATTGAAGAAGCAAAAGCCGAGGGCTTTGAACAAGGAGTAGCGCTGGGCAAAGCTGAGGCAATGAAACAGTATGCAGAACTGATCGGCCAAGCAAACAGTATAACTGAAATGTCCAGAAAAGCTGTTGAGGACAAGCTTGAAGACGCTAATGAAGAAATCGTTGAGCTTGCCGTTGCCCTAGCAAAAAAAGTTTGGCAGCAAAAGTCTGATGATAAAGAGGCTTTCCTCCTGCTTGTACAACAGGTTATAAACGAAGTGAAGGAATATGACGATATATCAATTTATGTTGATCCATATTACTATGAGACAATCTTTCAGCAAAAAGATGAAATCCAGCAGCTTCTTTATAAAGAATGTCGGCTTGGCATATATGCTGATGAAAAAGCTCAAAAAGGAACCTGTTATATTGAAACTCCTTTTGGCAGGGTAGATGCGAGTGTTGACACACAATTGATGCAATTGAAAGATAAACTTCTGACAGCGCTGGAAGCAGGTGCAGCTGAATGAAGACACAGAGTCTGATAGATTGTATAGAAATGACAGACTCGTATAAACGGTACGGAAAAGTCAAGCGGGTAATCGGCTTGATGATTGAATCAAAAGGGCCAGCAAGCTCAATTGGTGACCTGTGCCTGATTTATGCAAAAGGACAGTCTGGGAAAGTCATTAAAGCTGAGGTAGTCGGCTTCCAGGAAGAAAATATTTTGCTTATGCCTTATTTAGAGGCTGCGAGCATTGCACCTGGCAGCATTGTAGAAGCTACTGGGGAATCACTTCGGGTTAAAGTTGGGACCGGACTGATCGGACAAGTCATCGATGCTTTTGGAGAACCGCTTGACGGAAAGCTTCTGCCGAAAGGGCTTTCGCCTGTATCAACGGAGCAATCACCGCCTAACCCGATGAAACGGCCGCCTATCCGTGAAAAGATGGGTGTTGGAGTCAGATCAATTGACAGCTTGCTGACAGTCGGTAAAGGCCAGCGGATTGGAATTTTTGCAGGAAGCGGTGTCGGAAAAAGCACCTTAATGGGGATGATCGCCAAGCAGACAGAGGCTGACTTAAACGTCATTGCACTTGTCGGAGAACGCGGACGAGAGGTTCGGGAGTTTATTGAAAAAGATCTGGGGAAAGAGGGGCTGAAACGATCGATTGTAGTCGTTGCCACCTCAGACCAGCCAGCATTAATGAGATTGAAAGCGGCATATACAGCGACTGCAATTGCCGAGTATTTCCGAGATAAAGGCCAAAATGTCATGTTTATGATGGATTCTGTTACAAGGGTGGCAATGGCGCAGCGAGAGATTGGACTGGCTGCAGGAGAGCCTCCGACGACAAAAGGCTATACACCTTCAGTGTTCGCTATTTTACCTCGTTTACTAGAACGAACAGGTGCAAACGAGCATGGAACCATTACGGCATTTTATACAGTGTTGGTAGATGGGGATGACATGAATGAGCCGATTGCCGATACCGTACGCGGAATTTTAGACGGGCATATTGTGTTGGACAGGGCGCTTGCCAATAAAGGCCAGTTTCCTGCAGTTAACGTACTAAAAAGCATCAGCAGGGTGATGTCAAACATTTCAACAAAACAGCATCTGGATGCGGCAAATAAATTCCGTGAACTTTTATCGACATATCAAAATTCGGAAGATCTCATTAATATCGGAGCTTACAAAAGAGGATCATCCAGAGAAATTGATGAAGCGATACAATTTTATCCGCAGCTTATTCAATTTTTAAAGCAGGGAACAGACGAACCGGCTTTATTGGAAGAAAGCATTGCTGCATTAACTAGTTTGACAGGAAATGAGGAATAAACGTGGCTTATCAATTTAGATTCCAAAAGCTGCTGGAACTAAAAGAAAATGAAAAAGACCAATCCTTATCCGAATATCAGCAATCAGTTTCTGAATTTGAAAACGTTGCTGAAAAATTATATGAGAATATGAGCAAAAAGGAATTGCTGGAACAAAATAAGGAAAAGAAATTAAAAAGCGGCATGAGTGTACAAGAAATGAGGCACTACCAACAATTTGTCTCAAATCTTGATAATACGATCTATCACTATCAAAAGCTTGTCATTATGAAAAGAAATCAAATGAATCAAAAACAAGAAATTTTGACAGAGAAAAACATTGAAGTGAAAAAGTTTGAAAAAATGCGTGAAAAACAGTTTAAAATGTTTGCTCTTGAAGATAAAGCTGCAGAAATGAAAGAAATGGACGATATTTCGATTAAGCAGTTTATGATTCAAGGCCATTAGGAGCGAATGTAATGTCCGGCAAAAAGAAAGAATCAGGTAAGTTCCGTTCGGTTTTGCTTATCATTATCCTCCCGCTGATGTTTCTATTAATCGCAGGGGGGATTGTTCTTTGGGCTGCTGGTATCAATGTCTTAAAGCCGATACAGGATGCTGCGGCAAAAACGCCGGTTCTTAAAGAATTGGTCCCTGAAACCGAAAATAAAAAAGGCGCAGCATCAAGTAAGGATAGCAGTAATACGGCAGCTCTGGAAAAGACCATTAAGGATCAAAAAAGTGAAATCAGTATATTGAATAAAGATTTAGAAACAAGTAAATCAGAAATCGACAGGCTCAATCAAAAGATCCGTTCACTTGAAAAGACGGCTGAGGATCAAAAAAAGTCATCAGAAGATCATACTGAAGGATCAGCAGACTCGAAAGCTTCTTCTGAAAATGACAAAGTGATCAGTGTGTACAAAAGCATGGACAGCGGAAAGGCTGCTAAAATTATTGCCCAATTAAAGGAGCAAGAAGCACTGAAAATATTGAATGGCCTAAGCAAAAAGCAGCTTGCTGACATATTGGCGAAAATGACTCCTGAGCAAGCAGCAACCTATACAGAAAAAATTGCTGCCAGCCAAGAATAGGGGGAATGAAAGGTGAAGCTGCTTGAATTAGCCGGACCTTTGCTGCAAACCACAACGGGTTCTGCCGCTAAAAACATGAAAAGTAGCCAGGGAGTTTTTCAAAACTGGCTTATGTCTGAGGCTGGATTGAAGGAACTTTCAGAACAAGGAAAGGGAACTCCTAATTCTGAAGATCAGCTTTTAGCAGATGCGCTTAAAAAGATCGGTGAATGGCTAAATGCAAGTCCTGAAGATCAAGACAAACAAAATGCGGATCTTTTGCAAACATTAAGCAAACTGACAGGGAAGCAATTGGATGCGAATGCTCTGCAAATGTTGCAAAATCTTTTGCAAGCAGTTGAATCAAAAATGTCAGGCGGGACGGATCAATTGCTCACAGAAACGGAGAAAATCTTTTCAGAAGCTAAAACGGCTCTGAGTGCCAATGATTCTGCTTCTGACATTAATGGAGCACTGAAGTCTGATAAAGAGCAATCAAATCAGGAAAATGAAGTATCCGAGCCTGCAAAAGAGCTTATCTATATCCAGATGTTCATTAGCCAGCTCGTAGAAGGGAATAAGCTGACTGATCTCGGGAATGGCAATGAAGCTCATGCCATTTACCAAAATGGAGATCAATTCCTTTCTGCATTAGAAAAGAAGGGTGTATCTCAACAACTAATTCAGGATCTTAAACAGCAAATATTCACTAAAGCTGAGTCAAGTTCAAAACTTTACTCGATGACAGCGTCAGAGCTGAAAAGTTTTCAAAGCTTAATGGATCAAATGTCTATGCTTCCTCAAAAAGGGACCAAAGAATGGAGTTTAGCTGAAAGCCAGCTGAAAGCCTTCTTGTTATCGAAATCATCCGAATCATCACAAGACTTTGGGAAGAGTGTTCTCACACCGCTCTCGCAGAGTTCATCCAGCAAAAATGCATCGGATGTTTCTGGAAGTATTCAGCCTGTAGATAGTAAATCAGGACTCCAAATGCTGTTTTCGGGGTATCGGGGCATAGGAGGAGTTCAAACACTTGATCTGCAGCAGATGTCATCTGATATACCAAATGCCGAAACAAAAACGGTGGCTGATCAAGTGATTAATGCGTGGAAGCAGATGAAATATACGCCTTTCGGCAGATCGACGGGAAGTTTCACTATTCGGCTGAACCCTGAACATTTAGGATTTGTCACAATCAAGCTGACAAATGAAAATGGAATGTTTCAGAGTAAAATCATAGCATCTAGCCAATCAGCAAAAGAATTGCTTGAACAGCATCTTCCTCAGCTGAAGCAATCATTGCCGAATATGGCCGTCCAAATTGACCGTTTTACTCTTCCGGTCCAAAGCGGGGATCAGCCGATATACGGCCAGCTTGCTGATGAACAGAAACAGCAGCAAGAGGGGCAGAGACAGCAAAGACAGAAAAAGCAATCAAATGATTTTGGCGATCTGCTCGATGAAGTGTCGATGGTTGAAATGGAGGAAGAAGAATGACTTCTATAAGTTCAGAATATAAACTGCCTGAAAAAACGAACACTGTGTCGACGAACAACAGCAGCTTGGGGAAAGACGAGTTTTTAAAAATATTAATGACTCAAGTTCAAAACCAAGATCCGCTTAACCCGATTGACGATAAAGAATTTATCAGCCAGATGGCGACTTTTTCAAGCTTGGAGCAAATGATGAATCTGAATACGACAATGACTCAATTCGTTGAAAACCAAGATCCGTTTACAACGTATGTTGATTGGATGGGAAAAGAAGTATCTTGGACTGATGGTAAAAGTGCAACAGATAAAACAGGCACAGTAAGCTCTGTTAAACATTTTAAAGGAAATTATTATCTCGTTCTTGATGATGGGACCGAGATCAGTCCTGCGAATGTCATGTCTGTGGGACAATCATCTAAATAAAAACATCTGGGGGAATATATTATGTTACGTTCACTTTATTCTGGAATCAGCGGTATGAAAAACTTTCAAACAAAGCTTGACGTAATCGGTAACAACATTGCCAACGTAAATACAGTAGGATTCAAAAAGAGCCGTGTGACCTTTAAAGATATGGTAAGCCAAACGATTGCCGGCGGTTCTGCTGCTGGTGCAACAATCGGCGGAACAAACTCTAAGCAAATCGGTTTAGGTTCATCATCTGGCACAATTGATACAATTCATTCAACAAGCGCGACACAAAGCACAGGAAGAACACTTGATTTAGCAATTGACGGCGACGGTTACTTCCGAATTGATACAGGTGACGGGACAGCTTATACAAGAGCAGGGAACTTCTATTTAGATAATACTGGAACACTGGTTACAGGTGATGGCTACCATGTACTAAATATGAATGGCGGAACAATTAAAATTCCTACTGATGCTCAAAGCTTTAGCATTGGTTCTGATGGAAAGGTGTCAATTGTTGATGCTGAGGGGAAAACACAAGACGGGGGACAAATCGGGATTGTTACTTTTGCCAACAGTGATGGATTGGATAAAATCGGAAGCAACCTATACCGTGAATCTTTAAACTCTGGAACGGCCAGTGCAGCGAACCAGCCTGGTGACGGCGGAACTGGTGCTCTTAAATCAGGATTTCTCGAAATGTCTAACGTCGATTTAACTGACGAATTTACTGAAATGATCGTAGCCCAGCGCGGATTCCAATCAAACTCAAAAATTATTACAACATCTGATGAAATCCTTCAAGAACTGGTTAACCTTAAACGTTAAGGAGGGAGGGGAGGCGAGTAATCGCTTCTCCGCTGTTTTATGATTAAAGTAACCCGTTTGAACGGGCAGCCCTTTACACTGAATGCGCTATTTATTGAACAGATTGAATGTTTTCCGGATACTACAATTACTCTGTCAAATGGTAAGAAGTTTGTAGTAAAAGAAGATGAAGAAGCTGTTCTGGAAAAGATCGCAGCTTTCTACCGAAAAATACAAATATTTGCAATGGATCAAGGAATAGAGGAACCGGAATGAAGAAAAAGTTAATGATCATATTACTAATTATTCTTATCGTAATTGGTGCTCTCGGGGCGGCGGCTTATTTTGTTTTAGGCGGAAAGTCCGAAAAAAGTGAAGCGAAAAAAAGTATTGATGAAATCGTTGCGTCTTCTGTTGATGTAGAAGAGATCACAACAAATTTAAAGTCTGATAACATTATCCGTCTTGCTATTAAACTTGAAACTGATTCTGATAAATCAAAAGAAGAACTTGAGAAACGTGATTTCCAAGTGAAAGACGCTGTTATATCACTGCTGGCTGATACGAATGCTGATCAGATTGAGGGAGACAAGGGAAAAGAAACCTTTAAGAAGGAACTAAAAGATAAAATAAATAGCTACCTCCAAGAAGGAAAAGTAGAAAAAGTGTATATTACCTCCTTTAATCTGCAATAAAGCATAATTTGACAGAATACGGAGGTGAGGAAAATGTCAGGAGAAGTTCTCTCCCAAAATGAAATAGATGCACTGCTCTCTGCAATATCAACTGGTGAAATGGACGCTGAAGAGCTGAAAAAAGAAGAAAAAGAGAAGAAAGTCAAGGTTTATGATTTCAAACGTGCGCTGCGGTTTTCTAAGGATCAGATCCGCAGTTTAACGAGAATTCATGACAATTTTGCAAGACTTCTTACCACTCATTTTTCTGCTCAGCTCAGAACCTATATTCACATATCTGTCAGTTCTGTTGATCAGGTTCCGTATGAGGAATTTATCAGATCGATTCCAAACATGACGATTCTGAATCTATTTGATGTTCATCCGATGGAAGGAAGAATTATGATGGAGGTCAACCCCACGATAGCTTATACGATGATGGATCGAGTCATGGGCGGGATTGGAATCAGTCATAACAAGGTTGACAGTTTGACAGAAATTGAAACAAAAATCATTTCTAATTTATTTGAAAATGCACTGGGTAATTATAAAGAAGCTTGGCAGTCAATTGCTGATATTGAACCGGAAATGACTGAGTTTGAAGTGAATCCGCAATTTGTTCAGATGGTATCTCCTAATGAAACAGTCGTGGTGATCTCGCTCAATACTCAAATTGGTGAAATCAGCGGTGTCATTAATCTCTGTATCCCGCATATTGTACTCGAGCCGCTCATACCGAAGCTTTCAGTCCACTATTGGATGCAATCAGACCGAAATGAGCCAAAGCCTGAGGAAACAAAGTCGCTTGAAAAACGTATCATGACAGCACAAATACCTGTCGTGGCCGAGCTCGGCACATCTGAACTGACGATAGAAGAGTTTTTAAGTTTAGAAGTCGGAGACTGCATAACTTTGGACAAATCAGTCACGGATCCTCTTACTGTATTGGTCGGAGATAAGCCGAAATTTTTAGGACAAGCCGGCCGGGTGAATCGAAAACAGGCAGTGCAAATTTTAGATCACGACATAAGAGGTGAACAAGATGGAGAATAATAGATTATCTCAAGATGAGATTGACGCGCTTCTTAACGGTACTGGCAGCACGCTTGATGAGCCAGAGATTCCGGAAGTAGATGACTTATCGGAAATGGAGCGTGATGCGATCGGTGAAATCGGTAATATTTCATTCGGCAGTTCTGCGACAGCACTGTCAACGCTTTTAAATCAAAAGGTCGATATTACGACTCCAAGCGTAACGGTCATTCCAAGAAGTAAAATCAGCGATGCGTTTCCTGAACCGTATGTAGCGATTGAAGTGAATTATACGGAGGGCTTCAGCGGAAGCAACCTGTTAGTCGTGGAACAAAGTGACGCGGCGATCATTGCGGACTTAATGATCGGGGGAGACGGAAAAGGTGCGGACCCTTCACTGGGTGAAATCCATTTAAGTGCGGTTCAAGAAGCAATGAACCAAATGATGGGATCGGCTGCCACATCAATGTCTACTGTATTCAGTAAAAAAATTGATATTTCACCTCCTCGGGTTGAATTGCTGGATGTTACTGAAGAAAAGGGTACAGACCGTATTCCTGATGATGAAATGCTGGTGAAAGTTTCTTTCAACTTAAAGGTGGGAGAATTAATAGACTCCAGCATTATGCAACTTTACCCATTGACATTTGCGAAAGATTTAATTTCAAGCCTTATGAACTCAGAAAGTGCAGAGGAAGAAGAAACGGTGCAGCCTGAAGTTACATACGAACAGCCGAAAGAGCCTGTGACGCCAGAGCCGCGTATTGAACCGAAGCAACAGCAGCAGCCGCCAAAAAGGCAGGGAACAGCAAAAAAAGCAGCGCCAGTTCAGGTTTCACCGGTGGAATTTTCCGCGTTTGATCCAAACGAAGCTGTACAAGCCCCTATTCATAATCTGGATATGCTTTTGGATATCCCGCTTTCGATTACTGTTGAGCTTGGCAGAACGAAGAGAAGCGTAAAAGAGATTTTAGAGCTTTCTGCCGGAAGTATTATCGAGCTTGATAAATTAGCCGGTGAGCCTGTAGATATTTTAGTTAATCAGCGTATCGTTGCCAAAGGCGAGGTCGTTGTCATTGAAGAAAACTTCGGAGTGAGAGTCACTGACATTTTAAGCCAGGCAGAGCGCATTAATAATTTAAAATAACGAAACACAAGGAGAGAGATAGATTATGGCACATAGAATTTTAATTGTAGATGACGCAGCATTTATGCGAATGATGATTAAAGATATTTTGGTTAAAAATGGTTTTGAAGTTGTGGCGGAAGCTGAAAATGGAGCACAAGCGGTAGAGAAATATAAAGAGCATTCACCTGACCTTGTTACTATGGATATCACGATGCCAGAAATGGATGGTATTACAGCATTAAAAGAAATTAAACAAATTGATGCGCAGGCAAGAATCATCATGTGTTCTGCTATGGGACAGCAATCAATGGTTATTGATGCCATTCAGGCCGGCGCTAAGGATTTCATTGTGAAACCTTTCCAGGCTGACCGTGTGCTTGAAGCAATCAACAAAACATTAAATTAAAGGGTGTACGACTGTTGAAAAAGAGTCAATATTTTATTGTTTTTATTTGTTTTTTCGTTTTATTCAGTGTACATCCGATTGCTGCTGCCGCGGCAGACTCTGATAATTCAACTGTAAACGAATGGTTTCAAAAGAAAGATGAAAAAACTGCAGATCAATCAGAGCAAAAGAAAGAAAAAACAACAAAAACTGCTGATGAGACGGAGGGAGCGGCTGCTCCTTCTGTCTCAGCTTTTGATTTTGTAAAGATGATTTTCGCTTTACTGTTTGTTATCGTGCTGATTTACGGGCTGGTTAAGCTCATGAACAAAAGAAATCGGCTCCTAAAGCCTTTTCAATATGTTGAAAATATTGGCGGCACATCGGTCGGTCAGAACAGATCCATACAATTGATCAAGGTCGGGAAAAGTGTGCTCGTCGTCGGTGTAGGAGAGACGATCCAGCTGCTGAAAGAAATTGAGGATGAAAAAGAGATTGAAGTCATTCTCAGTCAGCATGAAGAGGCAATGTCAAGCAAAATAGAGTGGCAAAAGTTTGTGAAGCCGCTTAAGAGTTCTGAACATCAGCCGCAGCAAAAACTGCCTTCATTTTCAAAAGCATTAAAAGAGCAACTTGAAGAGTTAAAACAAAACCGTTCTGAAGGAAAGAAGAAAGGCCCACGTCATCATGAATGAGTTTATAAATATTTTCAGTTCAAGCGATCCGGAAAACGTAAGTTCGACTGTTAAATTACTATTATTGTTAACTGTATTTTCAGTGGCGCCTGGAATATTGATTCTTATGACTTGTTTTACTCGCATCGTCATTGTTCTGTCATTTGTCAGAACTTCACTTGCGACGCAATCTATGCCCCCAAACCAGGTTCTAATCGGGCTTGCGCTGTTTTTAACATTTTTTATTATGGCTCCTACTTTTTCAGAAATTAATAAAGAAGCGCTGACCCCATTAATGGACAACAAAATCAGCTTGGATGAAGCGTATACGAAAGCTGAGGAACCGATTAAAGAATTTATGAGTAAACACACAAGGCAGAAGGATCTGGCGCTGTTTATGAATTACGCGAAAATGGATAAACCTGAATCATTAAAGGATATTCCGTTAACAACAATGGTTCCGGCTTTTGCCATATCGGAGCTTAAAACAGCATTTCAAATAGGTTTTATGATTTTTATCCCTTTTTTAATTATAGATATGGTAGTGGCGAGCGTCTTGATGTCAATGGGAATGATGATGCTGCCTCCAGTTATGATTTCTCTGCCCTTTAAAATATTACTTTTTGTTTTGGTAGACGGCTGGTATTTAATTGTGAAATCTTTGCTTCAGAGCTTTTAGGGTAGGTGCTAAACGTGAGTTCAGAATTTGTAATTTCTATGGCGGAAAAAGCCGTATACGTAACGCTGATGATCAGCGGGCCATTATTGGCTATTGCTTTACTGGTCGGTTTAATTGTCAGCATATTTCAGGCGACAACTCAAATCCAGGAACAGACTTTGGCGTTTATTCCGAAAATCGTGGCGGTTCTCCTGGCTCTCATTTTTTTTGGTCCGTGGATGCTGTCGACGATTCTTTCATTTACAACAGAGCTGTTTTCTAATTTAAATCGTTTTGCAGGGTAATGTAGAGATGAATTCAATTATTGACTTATTTCCTGCTTTTTTATTGGTTTTTATTAGAATCTCTGCTTTTTTTGTAACGATTCCGCTATTTGGACATCGAAATGTGCCAGCTGTTCATCGCATAGGTTTTGCTTTTTTTCTTGCGGTCATTTGTTTCAGCACCATTGATAAACCGCCCTCTTTGGAGATAGATGAGCACTATATGCTTTTGGCGTTTAAAGAAGCTTTGGTCGGCCTATGTCTGGGTTTAATTGCTTATATGATGATTGCCGCAGTGCAGATTGCCGGCTCGTTTATTGATTTTCAAATGGGATTTTCAATAGCAAACGTTATTGATCCGCAAACCGGTGCACAAAGTCCGTTGATTGGCCAGTTTATCTATACGATGGCACTTTTGTTTATGCTGAGTGTCAATGCCCACCATTTGTTGCTGGATGGTATTTACTACAGCTTTCAGTATATTTCAGTTGATCAGGCATTTCCGAATTTCGGCGATGAAAAGTTTGCCTATTTTATTGCGAAAAGCTTTAATGCAATGTTTATTATCGCTTTTCAAATGTCAGCGCCGGTTGTGGCCAGTTTGTTTCTAGTTGATTTAGCATTAGGTATCGTGGCTCGAACTGTTCCGCAGTTAAATGTATTTGTGGTCGGTCTGCCTTTAAAGATCGCTGTCAGTTTCATTATGCTCATTGTATGTATGTCCGTTATCTTCGTCGTTGTCCGGAATGTTTTCAGTTTAACGATTGAAACGATGCGGAATCTTTTAGCATTGGTCGGTGTTTCTTAATGAAGCTTAGAGTTGACCTGCAGTTTTTTGCGGGAGAGAAGACAGAAAAAGCCACTCCGAAAAAACGGAAGGATACGCGAAAAAAAGGGCAGGTAGCCAAAAGCTCGGATGTCAATACCGCCGTTTCTTTACTGGTAATATTCCTTTCGCTTATTGCAATTGGTCCGTATATGAGAGACAGGCTGCTGTCATTCATAGAAACATTTTATACCGAATCGCTCACAATGAAGCTCTCAGAATCAAATGTGCATACATTGTTTGTCAGCTTATTAAAGGATATGGGCATGATACTCGCACCGATCTTGCTTGTTGCTCTTGTTGCAGGAGTCGTAAGCAACTATATGCAGGTTGGGTTCTTGTTTTCTGCTGAAGTGATACAGCCTAAGCTTGAAAAACTGGATCCGATCAAAGGCTTTAAACGAATATACAGTATGAGGGCGATTGTAGAGCTGATTAAATCAATTTTGAAAATCGTAGTCGTCGGTTTTGCGGCTTTTGCTGTGCTTTGGCTGCATTATGGAGAAATTCTCCGGCTTCCTCTCCTGACACCCGAAGAGGCACTTTCTTTCGTTTCAAAACTCACTTTGTGGATGGGACTAAGCGGTGCAGGTGCATTGTTGATTCTTGCTGGTCTCGACTATTTATATCAGAGATTTGACTATGAGAAAAATATCAAAATGTCAAAACAAGATATAAAAGATGAGTACAAAAAATCTGAAGGAGACCCGATTATCAAGTCTAAAATTAAACAAAGACAGCGGGAAATGGCGATGAGGCGGATGATGCAGGAAGTTCCAAAAGCAGATGTCATTATCACAAACCCGACTCACTATGCGATTGCTTTGAAATATGATGAAGAAAAAATGGACGCACCTTATATTGTTGCAAAAGGCGTCGACCACCTTGCGTTAAAAATCAGGAAAATTGCTAAAGAGCATGATGTCATGATGGTAGAAAACAGACCGCTTGCCCGTGCGTTATATGATCAAGTGGAAATTGACCAGGCAGTGCCGGAAGAATTTTTTAAAGTTTTAGCAGAAATTCTGGCTTACGTATATAAAACAAAACAAAAAGTATATTGAATTTTTCGATTTAAAAGGAGAGAAAAAACAGCATGTCAACAAGAGATTTATCCGTTTTAATAAGTGTTGTCCTCATTGTGGCGATGCTGGTGATTCCATTTCCTCCATGGCTGTTAAGTATTTTGATCATTATTAATATTTCTCTTGCGTTGATCGTGCTTCTCACCACAATGAATATGCAGGAAGCGCTTCAGTTTTCGATTTTTCCGTCACTGTTGCTGCTTTTGACCCTATTTCGTTTGGGCTTGAACGTCTCAACTACCCGTTCAATTCTTTCACACGGTGAGGGAGGTAAAGTCGTCGAGACTTTCGGAAATTTCGTTGTCGGCGGAAATGTATTAGTTGGACTCGTTGTATTTATCATCCTTATTATTATTCAGTTTATCGTCATTACAAAAGGTGCTGAACGTGTTTCCGAGGTTGCAGCAAGGTTTACGCTGGACGCAATGCCGGGGAAGCAGATGAGTATTGATGCTGATTTAAACGCAGGGATGATTACCGAACAGGAAGCGAAGCATCGCCGCGAAAAAGTGGCAAGAGAAGCAGACTTTTATGGAGCAATGGACGGTGCCAGTAAATTTGTAAAAGGTGACGCCATTGCCGGAATCATCATTGTGATGATCAATATTATTTTCGGAATCGTGATCGGAATGCTTCAGCAGGGCATGTCCATTCAAGAAGCTGCTTCACACTTTACGATGCTGACTGTAGGGGATGGAATTGTTTCGCAAATCCCGGCACTGTTAATTTCTACGGCTACGGGTATTGTGGTCACAAGAGCTGCATCTGAAGGAAACTTAGGGCATGACATTACAGGCCAGCTGTTTGCGTATCCAAAGCTTTTATACGTCGCAGCAGCTACGATCATGCTTTTAGGTATTTTCACTCCGATCGGCATCCTTCTGACGGGGCCGCTTGCGGGATTGCTTGCTTTTGGCGCATATACACTATCTAAATCAGGTAAGGAAAAAGAAGAAGTGGATGAGATTCTTGAGGAAGAGGCTGAGGTGGACGAGCTTAAAAGCCCTGAAAGTGTTGTTCAGCTTCTGCATATAGATCCGATAGAATTTGAGTTTGGATATGGCCTGATACCGCTTGCTGATGCCAATCAAGGCGGTGATTTATTAGACCGAATTGTTATGATACGCCGTCAGTTGGCTTTGGAACTCGGGCTTGTCATTCCTGTCGTGCGAATCAGAGATAATATAGCGTTGCAGCCTAATGAATACCGATTGAAAATTAAAGGAAACGAAGTAGCAAAAGGCGAGCTGTTGCTTGATCATTATTTAGCGATGTCGCCTACTCCTGAGGACGATCTCATTGAAGGGA
Organism: Bacillus sp. PS237; assembly: GCF_037963345.1. Taxonomy (NCBI): domain Bacteria; kingdom Bacillati; phylum Bacillota; class Bacilli; order Caryophanales; family Bacillaceae; genus Bacillus; species Bacillus sp. PS237. The sequence goes on from NZ_CP150156.1 coordinate 1,690,192, forward strand.
TTGAAACAGTGGAGCCTTCATTCGGACTGCCGGCTAAATGGATTAGCGAAGCGGTAAAGGATGAAGCCGACATGCTTGGTTATACAGTAGTTGATCCTGCATCAGTCGTTTCAACGCATATTACGGAGAAAATTAAGCAGCATGCCCACGAATTGATCGGAAGGCAGGAGACAAAACAGCTGATCGATCACTTGAAAGAATCGTATCCAGTCCTGGTTGAAGAGGTTACGCCGAATCCATTGTCTGTCGGTGATATTCAGAAAGTGCTTGCTAAGCTTTTAAAAGAAAAAGTTTCAATTCGAAACTTAGTAACGATTTTTGAAACACTTGCTGACTATGGGAAATTAACAACAGATTCTGATCTCTTGACAGAGTATACAAGACAAGCGCTTGCTAAACAAATTACAGCCCAGTTTGCCAAAGAAAATGAAGTGTTGAAGGTTGTTACTTGTTCCGGCCGTGTAGAAAAAGCAATAGCAGACGGTGTGCAGCAGACGGAACACGGGAACTATTTATCACTTGAACCAGATATTTCAGAAAGTATAGTGCGCTCTGTCGCCAAAGAAGCTGAACAGCTCTCATTACGTCAGGAAACCGCGATTCTTCTTTGCTCGCCGCCTGTCAGAATGTATGTGAAGCAGCTTCTGGAACGGTACTTCCCTGATCTTCCGGTACTCTCTTATAACGAACTTGAGGCGAATGTTGAGGTACAAAGCATTGGAGTGGTGGATATTTAATGAAAATAAAAAAATTTACTGCTGCTTCAATGCAAGAAGCGGCACTTCTCATCAGAAAAGAGTTAGGTAATGAAGCGGTCATATTAAATTCGAAAAAAATTAAAAAGCGAAAATGGTTTGGCCTCGTCAACAAGCCTGCTGTTGAAGTAATCGCCGTATTGGATCAGGACTTTCTTGAGAAAAAAACGCCTCAGAAGGCAGCTGAACCGAAACAAACATTAAAAACTCCGGTCAGCAGTCCAAAAATAGAGGAGAGAACATATCCCCCTCAAATTCCGGCGCAACAGGAGCTAGGTGATTTTTCAGCATATCAATCTGTACTTCCTGAGCCGCTGCGAAAAGCAGAAAAGCTTTTGCAAGAAACAGGGATCAAAGAGTCTACGAAAACGAACACTCTGAAAAAATTGCTTCGCTTCTCTGTTGAAGCAGGCGGCTTGACTGAAGAAAATGTTGTCGGCAAACTTCAGGAAATACTATGCGATATGCTGCCCTCAGCAGACAAGTGGCAGGAGCCAATTCATTCAAAATATATCGTTCTCTTTGGTTCAACAGGGGCTGGTAAAACAACTACACTGGCTAAACTCGCAGCCATATCTATGCTTGAAAAACATAAAAAAATCGCTTTTATTACAACAGATACGTATCGTATTGCAGCTGTTGAACAGTTGAAAACATACGCTGAACTGCTGCAGGCTCCTCTGGAAGTTTGCTATACAAAAGAAGAATTTCAGCAGGCGAAGGAGCTATTTTCTGAGTATGATCATGTGTTTGTTGATACAGCTGGAAGAAACTTCAAAGACCCGCAATACATTGATGAACTGAAAGAAACGATTCCTTTTGAGAGCAGCATTCAGTCATTTCTTGTTTTATCCGCGACTGCAAAATATGAAGATATGAAGCATATTGTCAAACGGTTTTCATCCGTCCCTGTCAATCAGTATATTTTTACGAAAATAGATGAAACGACTTCCTTAGGTTCTGTATTTAATATACTGGCAGAATCAAAAATAGGTGTCGGGTTTATGACTAACGGCCAGAATGTGCCTGAGGATATACAGACTGTATCTCCACTTGGTTTTGTGAGGATGCTGTGCAGATGAACAGATATGACCAAGCAGCAACTTTACGGGCGAAAATGGAAAAACGTGAGCGCGTTCTGCCAATGGTTTATTCACAAAAAGCGAAGACACTTGCTGTCATCAGCGGCAAGGGCGGTGTCGGAAAATCCAATATTACCTTAAATATGGCACTTGCGCTGCAGGATAAAGGTAAGAAGGTGCTGCTCATCGACCTTGATATCGGGATGGGGAACATTGATATATTAATAGGAAATTCATCGTCTGCCACGATAATCGATGTTTTAACCGATCGTAAGCCTTTGCTGCAGTCATTATCCGTTGGCCCAAAGGGTTTGCGGTATATATCAGGGGGAACCGGTCTTGATGTGATGTTTCAGCTCGATCAGAGAAAATGGACGTTTTTTGCCAATGAACTTTCTCATGCATTAAGCCAGTTCGATTATGTGCTGTTTGACATGGGAGCAGGCTTATCAAAAGATCAACTGCCTTTTATTTTATCAGCAGAAGATATTTTGATTATTACAACTCCCGAGCCGACGGCCATTATGGACGCATACAGCGCTGTCAAGCACTTGGTTTTGACAGAAAATAAGCTTTCAATGAAGGTGGCTGTCAATCGGTGCCGTGACCAAAAGGAAGGGCTTGACGCTTTTGCCCGCCTCTCCCGTACAATTCATATGTTTTTGGATGTTCAGGTTCAGTTTGCCGGTTCCGTTTCTGACGATGTGATCGTGAGCAAAGCGGTTGTCGAACAGGTTCCTTTTTTCATAAAAAGCCCTCAGGCAAAAGCCAGCCGGTCAGTCCGTATTTTAGCGGACGCCTTGTTTGAAAGAGAAGAAACGAGACACAAAGAAGACAAACAGACATTTATTGAGAAATTATCTTCTTTTTTAATGAGGAGGGCTTAATTTGATTCGTGTGCTTGTAGTTGATGATTCAGCTTTTATGAGAAAAATGATAAGTGATTTTCTGACCGAAGAAAAGCAGATAGAAGTAATCGGAACTGCGAGAAACGGAGAAGAAGCGCTTAAGAAGATTGAATTATTAAAACCGGATGTTATTACTCTTGATGTTGAAATGCCGGTCATGAATGGGACAGATACGCTCCGCAAAATTATTGAGATTTATAACTTGCCGGTCATTATGGTGTCTAGCCAGACCGAGAAAGGTAAAGAATGCACAATTAATTGTTTGGAGATCGGTGCCTTTGACTTTATCACAAAGCCATCAGGCTCAATATCTCTGGATCTATACAAAATTAAAGAACAACTAGTTGAGCGTGTCGTCGCGGCAGGACTTTCCGGCAAGCGGAAACGTCCTGTTTCCCAGACAGTTCGGCCCGAACCTATTGTGCGTGCTGTCGTTAAGCCTGAATTAAGCAAACCGAAACCTGGCACGGGCAGACAAATTGTGTGTATCGGCACATCAACAGGCGGTCCACGGGCGTTACAAAAGGTGATACCGAAGCTCCCTAAGGATTTGAACGCACCAGTGGTTGTCGTTCAGCACATGCCTGAAGGGTTTACTGCTTCTTTGGCTGATCGGCTGAATCATTTATCTGACATTCAGGTAAAAGAAGCAAAAGATGGTGAAGCAGCTCTTAACGGCTGTGTTTACATAGCACCGGGCGGAAAAAACATATCCGTTATTAAAAACAGCGAAGGACTCCAGGTTGTGCTTGATAACCATGACACACCAAGCCGTCATAAACCATCTGCTGATTATTTATTCCGTTCTGTCGGGAAACTGACAGATTATGAAAAAGTAGCGGTTATCATGACCGGAATGGGCAGTGACGGCACTGCTGGACTAAAGGACATGCTAACAGCCGGCAATGTGAAAGCCATTGCGGAGTCTGAAGAATCTTGTGTCGTATACGGGATGCCAAAAGCTGCTGTTAAAGCGGGTCTCATTCATGAGATTAAACATGTGGAAGATATCGCAGCATCCATCACAAGCTGTGTGAAAAAAGAGAGGGTGTGATTCAAATGGATATGAATCAGTATTTAGATGTCTTTATTGATGAGAGTAAAGAACATTTACAAACATGTAATGAAAAGCTTCTTCTTTTAGAGAAAGACCCGACTGATCTTCAGCTCGTACATGATATATTCAGGGCTGCCCATACATTAAAAGGAATGAGCGCAACGATGGGCTACACGGATTTAGCACATCTTACCCATCTGCTTGAAAACGTGCTGGATGCAATCCGAAACGGAGACATGGAAGTCACCTCAGACTGGCTGGATATTTTGTTTGAAGCTCTGGATCACCTGGAAACAATGGTTCAGTCTATTATTGATGGCGGGGATGGTAAAAGAGATATCTCAGAAGTGAGTGCCAAGCTTGATGTGAATGGTGCGCACGCTGAATCCGCTGCCTCCGCTGAACCTGCAGAAGCACAGAGTTCAGCATCTGATTGGGAATATGATGAATTTGAACGCACAGTTATACAAGAAGCGGAGGAGCAAGGCTTCAAACGATATGAAATCAAGATTTCTCTGAACGAAAACTGTATGTTAAAAGCAGTTCGTGTCTATATGGTGTTTGAAAAACTAAATGAAGTCGGAGAAGTAGCCAAAACAATTCCAAGTGCTGAAGTGCTTGAAACAGAAGATTTTGGAACTGACTTTCAAGTTTGTTTCTTAACACATCAATCAGCGGAAGACATTGAACAATTAATCAATGGCGTGTCGGAAATTGAGCATGTTGAAGTCATTCAAGGGGCTCCTTTAACATCAGCTGAAAAGCCTGAAGAATCTAAGCAAGAAGATTCACCAGCAGCAGCTGTACCTGCGAAGCAGGAGAAACAAAAACAGCCTGCTAAAAACGATGAACAGGCGAAGCATTCAGCCGGCGGATCTAAAACAATTCGTGTCAACATTGACAGGCTTGATTCTTTAATGAACTTATTTGAAGAGCTTGTCATTGACCGCGGGCGTCTCGAGCAGATTGCGAAAGAGCTTGAGCATAATGAACTGACTGAAACGGTTGAACGAATGACGAGAATTTCCGGAGATTTGCAATCGATTATTCTGAATATGAGAATGGTCCCGGTTGAAACTGTTTTTAACAGATTCCCGAGAATGATTCGCCAGCTTCAGAAAGAGCTGAATAAAAAAATTGAACTCTCGATCATCGGTGCGGAAACTGAACTGGATCGTACAGTAATTGATGAAATCGGAGATCCACTCGTTCACTTGATCAGAAACAGTATTGACCATGGTATCGAGGCGCCGGAAACACGTTTGCAAAAGGGAAAACCGGAATCAGGAAAAGTTGTGCTTAAAGCTTATCACAGCGGCAACCATGTCTTTATCGAAGTAGAGGATGACGGCGCAGGCCTTAATCGAAAAAAAATTCTGGAAAAAGCGCTTGAGCGCGGGGTCATAACGGAAAAAGAAGCTGAAACCTTAGAAGACAACCAAATTTACGAATTGATTTTTGCTCCGGGGTTCTCAACTGCTGACCAAATTTCTGATATTTCCGGCCGCGGTGTAGGACTTGACGTTGTAAAAAACAAACTGGAGTCTCTTGGCGGTTCAGTCAGTGTGAAATCAGCCGAGGGTCAAGGCTCTCTATTCAGCATCCAGCTGCCGCTTACCTTGTCTATTATTTCAGTTCTGCTGATTAAGTTGGAAGAAGAGACATTTGCCATTCCGATTTCTTCAATCATTGAGACAGCAGTTATTGACAGAAAAGACATTTTGCAAACGCATGACCGTGAAGTGATTGACTTTAGAGGGCATATTGTCCCTGTCGTTTATTTAAAAGAAGAGTTTAAAATAGAAGATACAAGAAAAGATGCGGAACAGCTCCATATCATTGTCGTGAAAAAAGGCGACAAACCTACTGCATTTGTGGTGGACTCCTTTATTGGCCAGCAGGAAGTTGTGCTGAAATCACTCGGAGATTATTTAACAAACGTCTTTGCAATTTCCGGAGCTACTATTTTAGGAGACGGAGAAGTAGCGCTCATTATTGATTGTAATGCACTGATTATTTAACCATTCGAGGAGGTGTCTCACATGACTGCAGAAATTAAAACAGGCGAAAAAATGATAGTCTTTATGGTAAATGGCAAAGAATATGCCATTTCCGTCACTCAGGTGAAATCAATTGAAAAATGGCAAAAGCCAACGAGGGTACCTGGCGTCGAACCATATATTTGCGGGGTAATCAATTTACGCGGGGTGGTGACTCCGGTTATTGATTTAAGAAAACGCCTGAATTTGCCAGAGTATGAAATTACAGATGAAACACGAATTATCATTATTGCTTATCGTGATATTGAAGTCGGCTGGATTGTGGATGAAGCGAATGATGTGATTACCGTACACGAAAGTGAAATAGAATCTGCTCCAGAAGGCGTTCAGAAAGATACGGATGTGTCGATCGAACAGATTGTGAAACAAGAGAACAGACTCTTAAATATTATTGATGCGAACGCGGTTTTGGATAAAGAATCATCTCAGTCCGCTGTGCCCGATCAAGCTTAATCTTAAAGGGGTTATGACATGAGTATTTTTAATGGAATCAAAGAAGAGCAGATGGACATTTTGCGGGAAGTCGGCAATATAGGCGCCGGCCACTCCGCCTCTGCAATGGCCCAGCTGTTAAATAGAAAGATAGATATGGAAGTCCCATTTGCAAAGCTGCTGTCTTTTGATGAGCTTGTTGATTTTTTCGGCGGCGCCGATGTCCCGGTTGCCAGCATCTTTTTAAGAATGGAAGGCGATTTAACGGGTTCAATGTTCTTTATAATGCCTTTTTTTCAGGCGGAGCAGTTTATCAGAGAGCTGATTGGAAACCCCGATTTTGACATAGAGGACTTAGGTGAAGACCACATGAGCTCATCCGCTTTGCATGAACTGGGCAATATTTTAGCGGGGTCATATTTAACAGCTTTGGCGGATTTGACGAAACTCCAGCTCTATCCAAGTGTTCCTGAAGTCTCATTGGACATGTTCGGAGCTGTGATCAGCGAAGGGCTGATGGAGCTCAGTCAGGTTGGAGAACACGCCATTGTTGTCGACACGTCAATTTTTGACCAAAGCCATCAGCAGGAGCTGAAAGCGCATATGTTTATGCTGCCGGACTATGATTCATTTGAAAAGCTCTTTGTCGCCTTAGGTGCATCATTATGAGTACAACTGAGGCTGTTGTTATAAAGGTTGGGATTGCTGACGTGAAGATCGCCCGCTTCCCGGATACCATCCGGACCTCTGGTTTGGGCTCATGTGTGGGGCTGGTGCTTTATGATAAAGAAAAGCAAACGGCGGGTCTTGTTCATGTCATGCTTCCGGATTCGACGTTATCGAAAACTGCCGAGCTCAACCGGGCTAAGTACGCTGACACCGCCGTACAGACCACGATTGATATGCTGATAGAAGCGGGATGCCGGAAATTTGCATTAAAAGCAAAGCTGGCCGGCGGATCAGAGATGTTTAAATTTAAATCGACAAATGATTTGATGAAGATCGGACCGAGAAATGTATTAGCGATAAAAGAACAGCTGTCTTTATTTAATATTCCTATTATTAGTGAAGATACGGGCGGCTCAAGCGGCCGGACGATAGAATTTGAACCGAAGTCCTGCATGCTGCATATTCGAACTGTTAAACAAGGTGAAAAAACGATTTAATTAAGGTATTAGGGGGATAACAATGCAATCCTTGAATTATGAAGATCAGGTGCTTTGGACGCGCTGGAAAGAGTGGAAAGATCCTAAAGCCGGTGACGACTTAATGCGCCGTTACATGCCGCTTGTCACATATCATGTAGGCAGAATTTCTGTCGGACTGCCGAAATCAGTGCATAAAGACGATCTTATGAGCCTTGGTATGCTTGGTTTATATGATGCCCTTGAAAAATTTGACCCCAGCCGGGACTTAAAATTTGATACCTACGCCTCGTTTAGAATTCGCGGCGCAATCATAGACGGGCTTCGTAAAGAAGATTGGCTGCCCAGAACCTCGCGCGAAAAAACAAAAAAGGTTGAAGCAGCAATTGAAAAGCTTGAACAGCGGTATCTTCGGAATGTATCGCCCGCGGAAATTGCAGAGGAACTCGGAATGACGGTACAGGATGTCGTGTCAACAATGAATGAAGGTTTTTTTGCAAATCTGCTGTCAATTGATGAAAAGCTCCATGATCAAGATGACGGGGAAAACATTCAAGTCATGATCAGAGATGACAAAAATGTTCCGCCTGAAGAAAAGATTATGAAGGATGAACTGATTGCACAGCTTGCGGAAAAAATTCACGAACTCTCTGAAAAAGAACAGCTGGTTGTCAGTTTGTTCTACAAAGAGGAGTTGACACTGACAGAAATCGGACAAGTATTAAATCTTTCTACGTCCCGCATATCTCAGATCCATTCAAAGGCATTATTTAAATTAAAGAATCTGCTGGAAAAAGTGATACAATAATGAATTTCATGGTTAGCGAGTGAAAAACATGTCAACACTATTATGGCTTTTAAGCTTTATGCTCCACGGCGTTCTTCTGTACGCTGTCATTATCCTGTATACGAGGCTCGCTGCAGTGAAAGAAACAGAAAAACAGCAAAAACAGATACTTGAAGAGACGGAAAACACCTTGGCGGCATTTCTGCTTGAATTAAAAGAAGAAAATGAGAAACTGATAGAAAATAAAGCTTCATCTGCAAGTCAATCAGATGAAGAATCCCAAAAGTCAGGCCTTCAGACCTCTGAAACATATCAAGAGCGGGATCCAGTCCAAGAGGCAGAGAATCTTCCTGAACATATTGAAGGTCTGATTACAGAGGTTGACCGTCGGGAAGAGCTCGTAAACAGTGAGGTCCAATCATTTGAAGACCAGGTCATAGAATTATATGAACAGGGATATTCGGCAAGTCAAATTGCCCAGAAAATGAAGAGCGGAAAGACAGAAATCGAGCTATTTTTAAAATTTCGCTCCAAAGGTGTAAAGGATTCTTGATTGTCGGATAAAGCTGTGTTATATTATGTCTTGGTGTTAAATACACACGCTTAACGATTTATGCAGAGGGTGCTGCAGGCGGCAGTTCTGTACAAAAATGACCTAAGCGGAGGAAAAAAACCATTATATTAGGAGGAAATAACATGTCAGTCATTTCTATGAAGCAATTGCTTGAAGCTGGTGTTCACTTCGGTCACCAAACACGCCGTTGGAACCCAAAAATGAAGCGTTACATTTTCACGGAGCGTAACGGAATCTACATCATTGACCTTCAAAAAACAGTCAAAAAAGTAGAGGAAGCTTACAACTTCACTAAAAATCTTGCTGCTGAAGGCGGAAAAATCCTTTTCGTCGGAACAAAAAAACAAGCTCAAGATTCTGTTAAAGAAGAAGCTCAACGCTCTGGCATGTACTATGTCAACCAACGCTGGTTGGGCGGTACATTAACAAACTTCGAAACAATCCAAAAACGTATTAAACGTCTTAAAGACATTGAAAAAATGCAAGAAAACGGTACGTTTGATGTACTTCCTAAAAAAGAAGTCGTTCAATTGAAAAAAGAATTAGAGCGTCTTGAAAAATTCCTAGGCGGAATTAAAGATATGAAGGATCTTCCTGATGCATTATTCATCATCGATCCTCGCAAAGAGCGCATCGCTGTTGCGGAAGCTCGCAAATTAAACATCCCTATCATCGGTATCGTAGATACTAACTGTGATCCAGATGAAATCGATGTTGTTATCCCAGCGAACGATGACGCTATCCGCGCTGTTAAACTTCTAACTTCTAAAATGGCAGATGCAATCTTAGAAGCGAAGCAAGGCGAAGAAGAAGCGGAAGTTGCTGAAGAAACTGCACCAGAAACAGAAACAACAACTGCGTAACCTATTCAAAAGGTGATAAGAGGGACTGCCTTTTATCACCTTTTTTCAAGAAAAATGTGTAATATACATACTCTTGTTTAAACATATAAGGAGGAATACAAATGGCAATTACTGCACAGCAAGTAAAAGAACTGCGTGAAAAAACTGGCGCGGGCATGATGGATTGTAAAAAAGCGTTAACTGAAACTGACGGAGATATGGACAAAGCAATTGACCTTTTAAGAGAAAAAGGAATTGCAAAAGCAGCGAAAAAAGCTGACCGTATCGCAGCAGAAGGTTCTACTCTTATTAAAACTGACGGCAACAAAGGCGTTATCCTAGAAGTAAACTCTGAAACTGATTTCGTTGCGAAAAACGAAGGTTTTAAAGAGCTTCTTAACACTTTAGCTGACCACCTTCTTGCAAACACGCCAGCTGATGTTGAAGAAGCAATGGGCCAAAAAATGGAAAATGGCTCAACTGTTGAAGAGTACATCACAAGCGCAGTTGCTAAAATCGGTGAGAAAATCACTCTTCGCCGCTTTACAGTTCTTACAAAAGACGACAGCTCTGCATTCGGTGCGTACCTTCACATGGGCGGCCGCATCGGTGTATTAACTGTTCTCAACGGTACAACTGATGAAGAAACTGCGAAAGATATCGCAATGCACGTTGCTGCAGTTAACCCTCGTTACATTTCTCGTGATCAAGTATCTGAAGAAGAAACAAATCATGAGCGTCAAATCTTAACTCAGCAAGCCCTCCAAGAAGGCAAACCTGAAAACATCGTAGCGAAAATGGTTGAAGGCCGTCTGAACAAATTCTTCGAAGAAATTTGTCTATTAGACCAAGCGTTCGTTAAAAACCCAGATGAAAAAGTGAAACAAGTTATTGCAGCGAAAAACGCTACTGTTCAAACTTTTGTCCGCTATGAAGTTGGAGAAGGCATCGAAAAACGTCAAGAAAACTTTGCTGAAGAAGTAATGAACCAAGTGAAAAAATAATGGTGAAAAGATTTCGCGGCTAAGTCGCGTCTTTTCAGGCAGTATAGGGGACACATTTTGTGTTCCCTATTTTTAAAACTATATTTACAAACCTTTTTTTCTCTTGCATAATAGAAAACGGCAATGTTTACACTTGGAGGTTATCATGGAAAAACCAAAATACAAACGTATCGTATTAAAGCTTAGCGGGGAAGCATTGGCAGGAGAACAGGGAAATGGAATTAACCCGACTGTCATTCAATCCATTGCAAAGCAAGTGAAGGAAATCGCTGAGCTTGAAGTCGAAGTGGCTGTTGTTGTAGGCGGCGGCAACTTATGGCGCGGAAAAACAGGAAGTGACCTGGGCATGGACCGCGCGACTGCTGACTATATGGGAATGCTGGCGACAGTAATGAATTCGCTTGCTCTTCAAGACAGCTTGGAAACACTCGGAATCCAGTCCAGAGTGCAAACATCCATTGAAATGAGACAAGTTGCTGAACCGTACATAAGAAGAAAAGCGATACGCCACTTAGAGAAAAAACGTGTCGTTATTTTCGCTGCGGGCACAGGAAACCCATATTTCTCAACTGATACGACAGCTGCACTGCGGGCTGCTGAAATTGAGGCAGACGTTATTTTAATGGCTAAAAATAACGTTGACGGTGTGTATAATGCTGATCCTAGAAAAGATGAATCAGCTGTTAAGTATGAATCACTTTCTTATCTTGACGTTCTTAAAGACGGCCTGGAAGTCATGGATTCAACAGCTTCCTCTTTATGCATGGACAATGACATTCCGCTTATCGTCTTTTCTATTATGGAAGAAGGAAATATCAAACGTGCCGTTATCGGTGAATCAATCGGAACGATCGTGAGGGGGAAATAACGTGTCAAAAGAAGTATTAACTCAAACAAAAGAAAAAATGGAAAAAGCAATTGCTGCTTATCAGCGCGAATTGGCTACTGTACGCGCAGGCCGTGCAAATCCATCATTATTAGATAAAGTAACGGTTGAATATTACGGAGCGCAGACACCTTTAAATCAGTTGTCTTCTATTAACGTGCCTGAAGCTCGTATGCTCGTTATCACGCCATACGATAAAACAGCAATCGGTGATATCGAAAAAGCGATTTTAAAAGCTGATTTAGGTCTTACACCAACAAGTGACGGCAATATGATTCGAATTGCAATTCCGGCACTAACAGAAGAGAGACGGAAAGAATTAGTGAAAGTTGTAAAAAAATATGCTGAAGAAGCAAAAGTAGCTGTTCGTAACGTTCGCCGTGATGCTAACGATGATCTCAAAAAACTTGAGAAAAACGGAGACATTACTGAGGATGAACTGCGTGCTTCCACTGAAGACGTTCAAAAACTGACAGATGAATATGTGTCAAAAATTGACAGTGTCACAAAAGACAAAGAAAAAGAAATCATGGAAGTTTAATGAAAAACTATGTACAATAGATAATAGTGAAAAGACCCTCTCATGTTTACAGGGGGTTTTTTTGTTAATACTGTTGATTACATTGATTATCAGCAGGGAATGTAACCTTTTTGGGTGACGGAGGAATCTCATGCTCAACATACTCAAAAATTGGAAGAATCAGCAAACTGCGGCTTCCAACTTAGAACGTTATACAAAAGAAGACATACTTAAGGGAGAAATTCCCGAACACATCGCCATTATCATGGATGGAAATGGCCGTTGGGCTAAAAAACGCTCTCTTCCCAGAATTGCAGGCCACCATGAAGGGATGAAGGTGGTAAAAAGGACCACGAAGCTCGCAAACGAATTAGGTGTCAAAGTACTGACATTGTATGCATTTTCAACAGAAAACTGGAAAAGACCGAAAATGGAGGTCGATTTTTTAATGAAGCTTCCGGAAGAATTTTTGAATACGTATCTTCCAGAGCTTGTTGAGGAAAATGTACAGGTTCGGATCATTGGGGATGAAACGGCTTTGCCGGCGCACACATTACGTGCGATTGAAAAAGCTGTACAGGACACGGCGCAAAACGACGGAATGATCCTTAATTTTGCTCTTAACTATGGAGGCCGTACTGAAATTGTCAGTGCTGCAAAATCACTCGCGGAAAAAGTGAAGGAAGGCTCTTTGAATATTGAAGACATTGATGAATCGCTTTTTTCTACTTATTTGATGACTGAATCTTTGCAGGATCCTGAACTTTTAATTCGAACGAGCGGCGAGATAAGGCTGAGTAATTTTATGCTATGGCAGGTTGCCTACAGTGAATTTGTCTTTACTGACGTCTTGTGGCCTGACTTTAAAGAAGATCACTTCTTGCAGGCGTTAGGAGAGTTTCAGCAGAGAGGCCGGAGGTTTGGCGGAATTTAGAGGATGGTGGACATGAAACAAAGAATTTTGACAGGTGTTCTGGCAGCAATTGTATTTTTATTTTTGGTTATTGTCGGGAAATTGCCGTTCACCATATTAATTTATGCTATGGGCAGTGTGGCGCTTTTTGAACTTTTACGGATGAAAAAGCTGAAGCTGGTTTCACTGCCGGGTTTGATCGGTCTTTTATTATTGTGGATGTTCTTATTACCAAGCCAGTATTCGTTTTTTGAAGCGGACGGGATTTCCAAAATGGAAATCGCTTTATTTGCGGTACTGCTATTGCTGACTTACACAGTGTTGGTCAAGAACACCTTTACTTTTGATGAAGTCGGGTTTATTACGCTTGCAGCAATTTACATCGGAATGTGTTTTCATTATTTTATCGAAATCAGAAATCTTGACCAATACGGATTAACATACATTTTTTATGCGTGTGTTGTCATTTGGTCCACCGATTCCGGTGCCTATTTTGTCGGTAAATCGCTTGGGAAGCGGAAACTGTGGCCTGAAATCAGTCCGAATAAAACAGTGGAAGGGTTTGCAGGCGGAATTGTCATCGCACTTGTATTGGCGACGATTTTTCAGCTTGTTGCACAACTTCCGATCCCGTATATCTATCTGCTGTTGATCACGCTGTTTTTGTCTGTTTTTGGACAACTGGGAGATTTAGTGGAATCCGCCTTGAAAAGACATTACGATGTAAAGGATTCTGGGAATATTCTTCCCGGGCATGGCGGTATATTAGACCGTTTTGACAGTTTCTTGTTTGTCATGCCTTTCTTGTACTTTCTGCTTGCCCTTTTTTCATAAAAAAGTCTAATATGAATATGAGACTGATCATGCAGCAATAAGAATAGGAGTAGTGGCAACTTTGAAAAATATTTGTCTTTTAGGAGCAACAGGATCAATCGGCGAACAGACTCTTGATGTACTGCGTGCACATCAAGACCAATTTCAGCTGGTATCTATGTCGTTTGGCAGAAATATTGATAAGGCCGTTCCAATGATTGAGGTCTTTCAGCCGAAGTTTGTCTCTGTCGGTGATCTGGATACATATCATAAATTAAAACAAATGTCTTTTTCTTTTGAATGCCAAATCGGGCTGGGAGAAGAAGGACTGATAGAAGCAGCAGTGATGGAGGAGGTTGACATTGTTGTCAACGCTTTGCTTGGAAGCGTCGGTCTTATCCCGACATTAAAGGCAATTGAACAGAAAAAAACAATTGCGCTTGCAAATAAGGAAACTCTTGTCACTGCAGGGCATATAGTAAAAGAACATGCTAAGAAATATGATGTTCCGCTGCTGCCTGTTGACAGTGAGCATTCAGCCATTTTTCAAGCTCTTCAAGGCGAACAGGCTAAAAACATTGAACGCCTCATCATTACGGCATCCGGCGGAAGTTTTCGGGACAAGACGCGGGAGGAGCTCGAATCAGTAACGGTTGAAGATGCATTAAAACATCCAAACTGGTCAATGGGTGCAAAAATTACAATTGATTCGGCTACAATGATGAATAAGGGATTAGAGGTGATCGAGGCACACTGGCTTTTCGATATACCTTATGAACAAATTGATGTGGTTTTACATAAGGAGAGCATCATCCATTCAATGGTTGAGTTCCATGATAAAAGTGTGATCGCACAGCTCGGAACTCCGGATATGAGAGTCCCCATTCAATATGCGCTCACTTATCCTGACCGATTGCCATTACCAGATGCGAAAAGGCTTGAATTATGGGAAATCGGCAGCCTTCATTTTGAGAAAGCTGATTTTGACAGGTTCCGATGCTTACAATTTGCTTTTGAATCAGGTAAAATAGGAGGAACAATGCCGACAGTGCTAAATGCGGCAAACGAAGTAGCTGTCGCTGCCTTTTTAGCTGGCAAGATACCGTTTTTGGCTATTGAAGACTGTATCGAAAAGGCACTAACCCGCCATCAATTACTGAAAAAACCGAGCCTGGCGGACATTCAAGAAGTGGACAAAGATACCCGGGGATACGTCAATTCAATACTCACATAAGGTGGTATGTTCGTGAATACAGTTATAGCGTTTATCATTATTTTCGGAACGCTCGTTTTCTTCCATGAACTGGGCCATTTATTGCTAGCCCAAAGAGCGGGAATTCTCTGCCGTGAATTTGCGATCGGCTTCGGTCCAAAGATTTTTTCTTTCAAAAAAAATGAAACAGTTTATACGATCAGGCTGCTTCCGGTCGGCGGATTTGTTCGTATGGCCGGCGAAGATCCGGAAATGATTGAGGTGAAACCCGGATACACGGTCGGGCTTCTGTTTAATAAGGAAGATCAAGTTGAGAAAGTCATCATCAATCAAAAGGAAAAATATCCGGATGCTTTAGTCATTGAAGTGGAAACAGCGGATCTAGAGCATGACATGAAGATCACCGGTTATGAACAGGGGAAAGAGGACGAACTTTCCAGCTTTACTGTCAGCGAAACATCCTTTTTTATTGTAGACGGAGAAGAAGTGCAGATTGCGCCGTATAATCGCCAATTTGGTTCCAAACCTGTATGGCAGCGGATTAAAGCAATTGCTGCAGGGCCGATTATGAACTTTATTTTAGCTTACGTCATTTTAGTGATGCTTGGGCTGATTCAAGGCGTACCGTCAAATGAACCTATGCTCGGGCAGCTGACAGACAATGGACGGGCGGCTGAAGCAGGGCTAAAAGAAGGGGATTATATCCAAAGCATTAACGGAGAGAAAATGAGGTCTTGGACTGACATTGTCTCCGCTGTAAAAGAAAACCCGGAGAAAGAAATGGACGTTGCAGTAAAAAGAGATAACAAAACGCTTCATATTTCGGTGACTCCGGAAGCTGTTAAAGATGAGAACAAAAAAACAATCGGACGTTTCGGTTCCTATGCGCCGACTGAAAAAGGCGTACTCTCAGCGGTTGCTTACGGCGCGACATCAACAGTTGATGTCACCAAAGCCATTTTAACCAATCTGAGCAAATTAGTAACAGGCCAATTTAAACTCGATATGCTGTCAGGTCCTGTCGGCATATATGACATGACAGACCAAGTGGCGAAAACAGGGATCGTGAACTTATTTCAGTTTGCGGCGTTTTTAAGCATTAACCTTGGGATTGTCAACCTGCTTCCGATTCCGGCACTTGACGGAGGAAGACTGTTGTTTCTATTTATTGAAGCGATTCGGGGCAAACCGATTAACAGGGAAAAAGAAGCATTTGTTGTGTTTATCGGAGTAGCTTTCTTAATGCTTCTTATGCTGGTTGTCACATGGAACGATATCCAGCGGCTGTTTTTGTAAACGA
This sequence comes from Bacillus sp. PS237, assembly GCF_037963345.1. Lineage (NCBI taxonomy): Bacteria > Bacillati > Bacillota > Bacilli > Caryophanales > Bacillaceae > Bacillus > Bacillus sp. PS237. The sequence continues at coordinate 1,706,483 of NZ_CP150156.1, forward strand.
AAAGTAAATCAATCAGAGGTGCGAAGAAATGAGACAAAGCTTGACGCTTATTCCTACGCTCCGTGAAGTTCCAGCTGATGCCGAAGCAAAAAGTCATCAGCTTCTTCTGAGAGCAGGATTTATCAGACAGAATACGAGCGGGGTATACAGCTATATGCCTCTTGCGTATAAGGTGATTCAAAACATTCAGCAGATTGTTCGAGAGGAAATGGAGAAAATTGATGCCGTAGAAATGCTCATGCCCGCATTGCAGCAGGCAGAGACATGGCAGGAATCAGGCAGATGGTATACGTATGGTCCCGAACTGATGAGACTAAAAGACCGTCATGGCCGTGAATTTGCTTTAGGGGCAACGCATGAAGAGGTTATCACTTCGCTTGTTCGCGATGAGGTTAAATCTTATAAGCGTCTCCCTCTGACTCTTTATCAAATTCAGTCTAAGTTCAGAGATGAAAAACGTCCTCGCTTCGGTTTGTTAAGAGGCCGCGAATTTATTATGAAGGATGCGTACTCTTTCCATGCATCTGCAGAGAGCCTGGATGAAACGTATCAAAAAATGTACGAGGCCTATTCTAATATTTTTGCCCGCTGCGGCATTAATGTAAGACCTGTTATCGCTGATTCAGGCGCAATGGGAGGAAAGGATACGCACGAATTTATGGCACTTTCTGCGATCGGAGAGGATACGATTGCGTATTCTGATGAATCACAGTACGCGGCTAATATCGAGATGGCTGAAGTTCTTCACCAGGAAGTTCCTTCAGATGAAGAGCCTAAAGCTCTAGAGAAGGTTCATACGCCTAACGTGAAAACAATCGAAGAACTGACTGCGTTCTTACAGGTTTCGGCTGAAGCGTGCATTAAGTCAGTATTGTTTAAAGCTGATGACCGTTTTGTCTTAGTGCTTGTAAGAGGGGATCATGAAGTTAACGATATTAAAGTGAAAAACTTGCTTCATGCAGAAGTTGTAGAGCTTGCTACACATGAAGAGGTCATTCAGCAGCTCGGAACAGAGCCAGGCTTTGTAGGCCCTGTCGGTATTCATCAGGATGTGGAAGTATATGCCGATCAAGCTGTGAAAGCAATGGTTAATGCTGTTGCCGGGGCAAATGAAGGAGATCATCATTATAAAAATGTCAATGTGAATCGTGACGCGCAAATTAAAGAATTTGCTGATCTTCGTTTTATTAAAGAAGGTGATCCTTCACCAGACGGCAAGGGAACGATCCGTTTTGCTGAGGGAATCGAAGTCGGACAAGTCTTTAAGCTCGGAACACGCTATTCAGAAGCGATGAATGCGACATATTTAGATGAAAACGGACGCGCGCAGCCAATGCTGATGGGCTGTTACGGAATCGGTGTGTCAAGAACGCTTTCTGCTATTGCTGAACAGCATCACGACGAAAAAGGCTTAATATGGCCAAAAAGCGTTGCGCCGTACGATCTTCATATTCTTGCTTTGAACATGAAAAACGATGGGCAAAGAGAGCTTGCTGAAAAGCTGTATGCCGATTTAAAAGCGGAAGGCTATGAAGTGCTCTATGATGACCGTGCTGAGCGTGCCGGCGTAAAATTCGCTGATTCAGATTTAATCGGCCTTCCAATCCGCATCACTGTCGGAAAACGAGCTGACGAAGGAATCGTCGAAGTGAAAATTCGTCAAACTGGTGAGTCAACTGAGATTTCAGTAGACGAATTATCTGCGTTTATCAGCAAGCAGTAATCACCATAACGATTTATCAAAAAACATGTTAAAATAGAAATAATAGAAGGTACCTCATTGCCTGAGGTACCTTCACTTATGATGTTTTTAGGGAGGGATACTGTCTTAATGGAACAGTTATCAGTAAACAGAAGGCAGTTTCAAATTCTTCTGCAGCAGATTAATATGACAGATGATACCTTCATGACATACTTTGAACATGGCGAGATTAAAAAGCTGACAATTCACAAAGCTTCTAAGTCTTGGCATTTTCATTTTCAATTTAAATCTTTGCTGCCTTTTCAAATATATGACACATTAACAACGAGGCTGACGCAATCGTTTGCCCACATAGCAAAAGTGACATCTTCAATTGAAGTTCAGGATGCCGAGGTCAGTGAAAGTATCGTTCAAGACTACTGGTCACGCTGCATTGAAGAACTGCAGGGCATTTCGCCGCCGATTATCAGTCTTTTAAACCAGCAAAAACCGAAGCTGAAGGGCAATAAACTGATTGTCAAAACCAAAACAGATACAGAAGCGGCTGCGCTAAAGAACAAATACAGTTCCATGATTCAAGCAGAATACCGTCAATTTGGCTTTCCGGATCTTCAGCTTGATGCTGAAATATTTGTATCCGAGCAAGAAGTTCAAAAGTTTCGGGAGCAAAAGCTTGCGGAAGACCAAGAGCGGGCTATGCAGGCCTTGATTGAAATGGAGAAGAAAGATAAAGAAAGTGATGAAGACCAAGCACCATCTGGTCCTCTTGTTATCGGTTATCAAATTAAAGATAACGAGGAAATCCGAACACTTGACAGCATCATGGACGAAGAACGGAGAATTACGGTCCAAGGTTATGTGTTTGATGTGGAGACGCGCGAGCTGAAGAGCGGGCGCACGCTGTGTATCTTCAAAATTACAGACTATACAAATAGTATTTTGATCAAAATGTTTGCACGTGAAAAAGAAGATGCGGCGCTGATGAAGTCTCTGAAAAAAGGAATGTGGGTAAAAGCACGCGGAAGCATTCAAAATGATACATTTGTCAGAGACCTTGTCATGATCGCAAATGACGTAAACGAAATAAAAGCAAAAACCCGTGAAGATTCAGCACCTGAAGGAGAAAAAAGAGTGGAATTGCATCTTCATTCCCCAATGAGCCAAATGGATGCTGTTACGGGTATCGGAAAGCTTGTCGAACAGGCGAAAAAATGGGGGCATGAGGCCATCGCTTTGACCGACCATGCTGTCGTTCAATCCTTCCCTGATGCGTATTCTGCGGCCAAAAAGCATGGAATTAAAATGATTTACGGGATGGAAGCGAATCTCGTGGATGATGGCGTGCCAATTGCTTATAATGCCGCACATCGTCTGCTCGAAGAAGAAACATATGTTGTTTTTGACGTTGAGACGACAGGATTGTCTGCTGTATACGATACCATTATTGAGCTGGCTGCAGTAAAAGTAAAAGGCGGAGAAATTATTGATAAATTTGAGGCGTTTGCGAACCCGCATCGTCCGCTTTCCGCCACAATCATAGAGCTGACAGGGATCACAGATGATATGCTACAAGACGCTCCGGATGTCGTAGATGTAATAAGAGATTTCAGAGAATGGATTGGCGATGATATTCTTGTCGCTCATAATGCAAGCTTTGATATGGGATTCTTAAATGTAGCCTATAAAAAACTTCTTGAAGTCGAAAAAGCTAAAAACCCAGTCATTGATACGCTTGAACTTGGACGTTTTCTCTATCCGGAATTTAAGAACCACCGGTTGAACACACTTTGTAAAAAGTTTGATATCGAGCTCACACAGCATCACCGTGCGATCTATGATACTGAGGCAACCGCTTATTTGCTTCTGAAAATGCTGAAAGACGCAGCTGAAAAAGGTATTCAGTACCATGATGAGTTGAATGAAAATATGGGTCAGTCCAATGCTTATCAAAGATCAAGACCGTATCATGCAACATTACTTGCCGTGAACAGCACGGGACTTAAAAATTTATTTAAGCTTGTGTCACTTTCTCATATTCATTATTTTTACAGAGTGCCGCGTATTCCGAGATCTCAGCTTGAGAAATACAGGGAAGGGCTTCTGATCGGTTCTGCTTGTGACAGGGGAGAGGTTTTTGAGGGAATGATGCAAAAATCGCCTGAAGAGGTGGAAGATATCGCGTCATTCTATGATTACCTTGAGGTTCAGCCGCCTGAAGTGTATCGTCACTTGCTGGAGCTTGAACTGGTCCGTGATGAAAAAGCGCTGAAAGAAATTATTGCGAATATCACGAAGCTGGGGGAAAAGCTTAATAAACCGGTTGTTGCTACGGGAAATGTTCATTACTTGAATGATGAGGATAAAATCTACAGAAAGATTTTAATATCCTCACAAGGCGGGGCAAATCCGCTGAATAGGCATGAACTGCCGAAAGTGCATTTCAGAACGACAGACGAAATGCTTGAAGCTTTTTCTTTCTTAGGTGAAGAAAAAGCGAAGGAGATCGTAGTCACCAATACCCAAAAGGTTGCTTCTTTAGTTGATGACATCAAGCCGATTAAAGATGATTTATATACGCCGAAAATCGAAGGCGCTGATGAAGAGATCAGAGAAATGAGCTATCAGCGTGCAAGAAGCATTTACGGGGAAGAGCTGCCTGAAATTGTCGAAGCGCGGATTGAAAAAGAGTTAAAGAGTATTATTGGCCACGGATTTGCTGTTATTTACTTGATCTCTCACAAACTTGTAAAACGTTCACTAGATGACGGGTATCTCGTTGGTTCCCGTGGTTCCGTAGGATCTTCATTAGTTGCGACACTTACTGAGATTACTGAGGTAAACCCGCTGCCGCCGCACTATGTTTGTCCTGAGTGCCAGCATTCTGAGTTCTTTAATGACGGTTCTGTCGGTTCTGGTTTTGACCTGCCTGACAAGACATGCCCTCATTGCGGAACGCCTTTGAAAAAAGACGGCCATGATATTCCATTTGAAACGTTCTTAGGATTTAAAGGGGACAAAGTACCTGATATCGATTTGAACTTCTCAGGGGAATATCAGCCGCAAGCACACAATTACACAAAAGTATTGTTCGGAGAAGACAATGTATATCGTGCGGGAACAATAGGCACGGTGGCAGAAAAAACAGCCTACGGTTATGTAAAAGGCTATGCCGGAGACAACAATCTTCATATGCGCGGTGCCGAAATAGATCGGCTCGTACAGGGATGCACAGGTGTAAAACGTACAACTGGACAGCACCCTGGCGGTATTATCGTAGTTCCGGATTATATGGATATTTATGATTTTTCACCGATCCAGTTCCCGGCAGATGCCACAGGTTCAGAGTGGAAAACGACTCATTTTGATTTCCACTCCATCCATGACAACCTGTTAAAACTTGATATTCTCGGACACGATGACCCGACTGTTATTCGGATGCTTCAAGACTTAAGCGGAATAGATCCGAAAACAATTCCGACGGATGATCCTGAAGTGATGAAGATCTTCCAGGGAACCGAATCACTCGGTGTGACTGAAGAACAGATTGGCTGTAAAACGGGCACTCTTGGAATTCCTGAATTCGGAACCCGATTTGTCCGGCAGATGCTTGAAGATACAAAGCCGACCACTTTTTCTGAGCTCGTTCAGATTTCAGGCTTGTCTCACGGAACTGATGTATGGCTTGGCAATGCACAGGAGCTCATCCACAATAATATTTGTGAGCTGAGTGAGGTTATCGGCTGCCGTGATGACATTATGGTTTATTTAATCTATCAAGGCCTTGAGCCGTCCCTTGCCTTTAAAATCATGGAATTCGTGCGTAAAGGAAAAGGATTAACGCCTGAATGGGAAGAAGAAATGAAAAATAACAATGTCCCAGACTGGTATATTGATTCCTGTAAAAAGATTAAATACATGTTCCCGAAAGCCCACGCCGCGGCATATGTCTTAATGGCAGTCCGCATTGCTTACTTTAAAGTGCATCATGCTCTTTTGTATTATGCGGCTTATTTTACCGTTCGTGCAGATGACTTTGATATTGATACAATGATCAAGGGCTCTACAGCAATCAGAGCGGTAATGGAGGATATAAACGCTAAAGGACTTGATGCTTCACCGAAGGAAAAGAACCTTCTGACTGTTTTAGAATTAGCGCTTGAGATGTGTGAGAGAGGCTATTCATTCCAAAAAGTCGATTTATATCGCTCCAGCGCCACAGAGTTTATTATTGACGGCAACAGTCTTATTCCGCCGTTTAACTCTATTCCAGGGTTAGGGACGAACGCTGCTTTGAACATTGTAAAAGCTCGCGAAGAAGGCGAATTCCTCTCAAAAGAAGATTTGCAAAAGAGAGGGAAAGTATCAAAAACGATTTTAGAGTACTTAGATCGCCATGGCTGTCTGGAGTCACTGCCTGATCAAAACCAATTGTCACTGTTCTAATATGGAAAGCAGAATTTCTCAGAAATTCTGCTTCTATGCATACATAAGCGCAAAAAGTGCCATCGTAATATTAGAGTTTCTGTCACTTGCTTAGGTATGAAGGTAAGCGTATATCCATTTGCAATAAAAATATGGTTATGGTATAGTTTTATTGGAAATGCTAACGATTACCGAGGCAAAGAGTGGGGAAACCCGCTCTTTTGTATTGAACAGGAGAATTTTGTCTCGACATGTTCATCGTTTACTTTTTAGCCCCTGCTCTTTTGAAGCAGGGTTTTTATGCAGAGTGACGAGACGAATATGAGATCGACAGCACAAGGAGGAAGAACATGAGCAAAAAAGTGACTGACACCGTTCAAGAAATGGCTCAGCCAATCGTAGACAGCCTTCAGCTGGAACTCGTTGACATTGAATTTGTCAAAGAGGGCCAAAGCTGGTTCCTTCGCGTGTTTATTGATTCCGATGACGGTGTGGATATTGAGGAATGTGCCAAAGTAAGCGAAGCTTTAAGCGAAAAGCTTGATGAGGCAGACCCAATCAGCCAAAATTACTTTCTTGAAGTCTCATCTCCAGGAGCTGAGCGTCCGCTAAAGAAAAAAGCCGATTTCGAAAAATCACTAGGAAAAAACGTATACATTAAGACGTATGAGCCTATTGACGGCGTAAAAGTGTTTGAAGGTGAACTGGCTGAATTTGATGGACAAACAGTGACAGTTGAGATCACGATCAAAACAAGAAAGAAACGGATCAATATTCCGTATGAAAAGATAGCTAATGCAAGATTAGCTGTTACATTCTAATGAATACAAATGTTTTAAGGGGGGAGACCGTTAAATGAGCAGTGAATTATTAGATGCTCTCACGATTCTTGAAAAAGAAAAAGGCATCAGTAAAGAAATTATCATCGAAGCAATCGAAGCTGCGTTAATTTCTGCTTATAAGCGGAATTTTAATCAAGCGCAAAATGTACGGGTGGATCTAAACCGTGAAACTGGCTCCATCCGTGTATTTGCAAGAAAAGATGTCGTTGACGAAGTATACGACCAGAGATTAGAAATCTCAATTGAAGAGGCACAGGGCATCCATCCGGAATATATGGTCGGCGATGTCGTCGAAATCGAAGTTACACCTAAGGATTTCGGGCGCATAGCTGCTCAAACAGCGAAGCAGGTCGTCACACAGCGTGTGCGCGAAGCTGAGCGCGGTGTGATTTATTCTGAATTTATCGACCGTGAAGAAGACATCATGACAGGGATCGTCCAGCGTCTGGACAATAAATTTATCTACGTGTCTTTAGGCAAAATAGAAGCCTTGCTGCCGGTTAATGAGCAAATGCCGAATGAAAGCTACAAGCCCCATGACCGCATTAAGGTATATATCACAAAAGTAGAAAAAACAACGAAGGGTCCGCAGATTTATGTGTCAAGAACACATCCAGGCCTGTTAAAGCGTTTGTTTGAAATTGAAGTGCCTGAAATTTATGATGGAACTGTCGAGCTAAAATCTGTTGCCAGAGAAGCCGGCGACCGTTCGAAAATTTCTGTTCGCACAGATGATCCTGACGTTGATCCTGTCGGTTCATGCGTAGGGCCTAAAGGCCAGCGTGTGCAAGCAATCGTCAATGAATTAAAAGGTGAAAAAATTGACATTGTCAACTGGTCCAGTGATCCTGTAGAATTTGTCGCGAATGCGCTCAGCCCTTCCAAAGTGCTTGATGTCATTGTTAATGAAGAAGAAAAAGCGACAACTGTTATTGTTCCTGATTACCAGCTGTCTCTGGCAATTGGAAAAAGAGGACAAAACGCACGCTTAGCTGCTAAACTGACAGGCTGGAAGATTGATATTAAGAGCGAAACGGACGCAAGAGAACTTGGAATCTATCCGAGAGAACTTGAAGAAGATGATGAGCCGCTCTTTACGGAGCCTGAAACTGCTGAATCGGATGAATAAGAGGTGACTTTAGGTGAATAAACACAAAAAGATCCCATTACGCAAATGTGTAGTGACTGGTGAAATGAAGCCTAAAAAGGAACTGATCCGAGTTGTACGGTCGAAAGAAGGCGAAATCTCAGTAGACCCGACCGGAAAAAAGAATGGGCGGGGTGCTTATTTAACGCTGGATAAAGAGTGCATCTTAGCAGCAAAAAAGAAAAACACTTTGCAAAATCAATTTCAATCACAAATCGATGACCAGATTTTCGATGAATTGCTGGAACTGGCGGAAAAGGTGAAAAAATAAAATGTCTGGAATGGAATGGTTTCCCTTGCTGGGTCTGGCCAATCGAGCTCGTAAGGTCGTGTCAGGCGAAGACTTGGTAATAAAAGAAATCAGGAATGCGCGTGCAAAGCTTGTCCTGCTTACAGAGGATGCATCATCTAACACAGCAAAAAAAGTAACTGACAAGTGCAATTATTATAAAGTCCCTTATAAAAAAGTCGAGAGTCGCGCGGTTCTTGGACGCTCTATCGGTAAAGAAGCCCGTGTCGTTGTCGCCGTCACTGACCAAGGTTTTGCGAATAAGCTGATCAGCTTGCTCGATTAATATTTTTGGGGGTGAACGAATGGCTAAAATGAGAGTATACGAATATGCAAAAGCGTTAAATGTTTCAAGTAAGGAAATTTTGACCGCACTGAAGAACATGGATTTAGAAGTGAATAATCACATGGCCATGCTTGAAGAAAAGGCCATTAAAAAGCTAGATGCCAAATATAAAAAAGGCGGCGCAGCTGCTAAATCTCAAAAGCCAGCAGAAACGAACAAAAACAAACAGCCACAAGGGGTTAATCAGCAATCAGCTGGAAATCAACCAAATAAAATTCGAGACGGAAAGAAGAATGACGTGCAGAATAATCAATTTAACAAAAACAAGAAGAATAACAACAACAAAAAAAATAAACGCAACAACAACAATAATAAAAACCAACATCAGCAAAAGCCTGTAAAGCCGAAAAAAGAGCTTCCTGAGAAAATTACATTCTCTGGCACTTTAACAGTTGGCGCACTTGCTGAAGAGCTTGGCAAAGAGCCTTCAGAACTCATTAAAAAGCTGATGCTTCTTGGCGTAATGGCAACCATTAACCAAGAGCTTGATAAAGACACAATCGAACTCATTGCATCAGAATATGGTGTTGAAACAGAAGAGGTCATTGTGCTTGAAGAAACAGAGCTGGAAAAATACGAAGAGCCTGATAATGAAGAGGATCTTGAAATTCGTCCTCCTGTCGTGACAATCATGGGCCACGTTGACCATGGGAAAACAACGCTTCTTGACAGCATCCGTAAAACAAAGGTTGTTGAAGGGGAAGCAGGCGGAATCACTCAGCATATCGGCGCTTATCAAATTGAAGAGAACGGCAAGAAAATCACGTTCTTGGATACACCGGGCCACGCCGCATTTACAACAATGCGCGCACGCGGTGCAGAAGTAACTGATATTACGATTCTTGTCGTAGCTGCCGATGACGGTGTCATGCCGCAAACAGTTGAAGCGATTAACCATGCAAAAGCAGCAGAGGTTCCAATCATCGTTGCTGTGAATAAAATAGATAAAGAATCCGCAAACCCTGACCGTGTAATGCAAGAACTGACGGAATACGGACTTGTCCCTGAAGCTTGGGGCGGAGAAACCATTTTTGTGCCGCTTTCCGCTTTAACTGGAAAAGGCATTGATGAGCTCGTTGAAATGATTTTGCTTGTCAGTGAGGTAGAGGAACTGAAAGCGAATCCGAATCGTCAGGCAAAAGGAACGGTTATTGAAGCTGAACTCGATAAAGGCAGAGGGTCAGTCGCGACGTTGCTCGTACAGACTGGAACACTGCATGTCGGTGATCCGATCGTAGTCGGCAATACATTTGGCCGTGTCCGTGCAATGGTCAACGACATTGGCCGCCGTGTGAAAACTGCCGGCCCGTCAACTCCGGTTGAAATTACCGGTTTGAATGATGTCCCTCAAGCGGGAGACCAATTCCTTGTCTTTAAGGATGAAAAAACAGCTCGTTCTGTCGGTGAAGCCCGTGCTTCGAAACAGCTTGAAGAGCAGCGCAGCGATAAAGCGAAGCTCAGTCTTGATGATTTATTTGAGCAAATTAAGCAAGGTGATGTAAAAGACATCAACCTCATCGTAAAAGCTGACGTTCAAGGATCTGCTGAAGCTTTAACGGCTGCACTTCAAAAAATTGAAGTAGAAGGCGTTAAAGTGAAAATCATCCATACAGGCGTTGGTGCGATTACTGAATCAGACATTATCTTGGCATCTGCTTCCAATGCAATTGTTATCGGGTTTAATGTGAGACCGGACGGAAATGCTAAGAGTACGGCTGAAGCTGAAAATGTAGATATTCGACTTCACCGTATCATTTACAAAGTAATCGACGAGATTGAAGCTGCCATGAAAGGTATGCTTGATCCTGAATATGAAGAAAAAGTAATTGGTCAAGTAGAAGTACGCCAAACATTCAAAGTATCTAAAATCGGTACAATTGCCGGCGGATATGTTACTGAAGGAACCATTACGCGCGACAGCGGCCTCCGTTTAATTCGTGACGGCGTCGTCATCTTTGAAGGCGAAGTAGATGTTCTGAAACGCTTTAAAGACGATGTGAAAGAAGTTTCACAAGGCTATGAATGTGGTATTACAATTAAGAAATACAATGACATTCGTGAAGGTGACATCCTTGAAGCGTTTGTCATGCAAGAAATTGAAAGAACGTGATCGGATTTGCGGAGTGTGAATGCATCATTTATGATGCAGGATCGCTAAAAGAAAAGCGTGCCGTTCTGAAGCGGATTTTAACCAGGGTTCAAAACAAGTTCAATGTTTCGATTTCGGAGATTGGCTATCAGGACACCTGGCAAAGAACCAGCTTCGGAATCGCCGCTGTTTCTTCCTCTCGCGTTCAAACAGAAAAAGAACTGCAGCGCGTCCTAGCGTTTATCGATTCTTTTCCTGAAATTGAACGGACGATCACTAGGACAGAGTGGTTTTAACTTAGAGGTGATTGAATTGAGTATGAGAGCAAACCGTGTCGGCGAGCAAATGAAAAAAGAACTCGGTGATATTATCAGCCGCAAGCTGAAAGACCCGAGAATTGGTTTTCTGACAGTAACGGATGTACGTGTATCAGGTGATTTGCAAATTGCAAAGGTGTATATCTCGGTTCTCGGTGACGAGAAAAAACGGGAAGAAGCGCTGAAAGGGCTGGCAAAAGCGAAAGGATTTATCCGATCCGAAATCGGCAGCCGCATCAGACTTCGAAAAACGCCTGAAATTGAATTTGAGTTCGATGAATCAATCGATTACGGGAATCGGATCGAAACACTGATTCACGAATTACATTCAGAGAAACCATCTGAATAAAAAAAGAGAGGATAGGCGTATATCGTCTGTCCTCTTTCTTCGTTTATAAGAAAAAAACTCAAAAGAAGGAGTGAAAGGCAAATGGTTAACGGAGTTCTCCTTTTACATAAACCTGTTGGCATGACATCGCACGACTGTGTCATGAAGATCCGAAAGCTGTTAAAAACAAAAAAAGTAGGACATACAGGAACGCTCGATCCGGAAGTATCAGGCGTGCTTCCGATTTGTGTAGGAAGAGCGACAAAAATAGTCGAATACTTAACTGAAAAATCTAAAACGTATGATGCAGAAATAACATTGGGCTTTTCAACCACAACAGAGGATCAAACCGGAGAAACGGTGGAAACAAAGCCTGTCAATCACGACATTGATAAAGCGGATGTAGAAAAGGTTTTAAACAGTTTAAAGGGGAAACAAGAACAAATTCCGCCCATGTATTCCGCTGTAAAAGTAAACGGCAAAAAATTATACGAATACGCAAGAGCAGGGATTGAAGTAGAACGTCCGAAACGTATGATAACCATTGAAGACATTGCCCTGACAACAGAGATTAAACATCATGGAGAAACCGCAAGCTTCCGGTTTACAGTGACTTGCTCCAAAGGGACCTATGTAAGGACGCTGGCGGTCATGATCGGAGAAAAGCTCGGATATCCGGCCCATATGTCTCATTTAATCCGTACGGCATCCGGAGATTTTTCTCTCGACGAATGCTTTACTTTTGATGAACTCGAAGCACAGGCCCAATCCGGAACCGTGGAAGAGCATACAGTTCCTATTGAACGTGCGCTCAATCATTTGCCGAAATGGATCATAAGTGATACATTAGCTAAGAAAGTAGAAAATGGGGCTTTGCTTGAGACGCCCGAGCAGTTTTCTGAAATGACAAGTGGAGACCGTATTGCCGTCTTTACTGAATCCGGAACCTGCTTGGCGATCTATTTCCCTCATCCTGCAAAAAAAGGGCTGTTAAAGCCGGCAAAAGTATTGATGCAAAAAAGCGAACAATAGAAAAAAGGTGACCGTTCTGTGAAGACGATACATATTACACATCCTCATCATTTAATAAAAGAGGAGCAGGCAAAATCAGTGATGGCGTTAGGTTATTTTGACGGCGTTCATCTCGGGCATCAAAAGGTAATCGGCACAGCGAAGCAAATAGCCGAAGAAAAAGGTCTGACATTAGCTGTGATGACCTTTCATCCCCATCCTTCTCACGTGTTGGGCAGAGATAAGGAACCAAAGGATCTGATTACGCCTCTTGAAGACAAAATAAACCAAATTGAACAATTAGGCACAGAAGTTCTGTATGTCGTTAAATTTAATGAAGTGTTTGCTTCTCTTTCTCCTAAGCAGTTTATAGACCAGTATATTATCGGCCTTAATGTGCAGCACGCAGTGGCAGGCTTTGACTTTACGTACGGCAAATACGGCAAGGGAACAATGAAGACCATGCCGGATGATTTAGACGGAAAAGCTGGGTGCACAATGGTAGAAAAATTAACGGAGCAGGATAAAAAAATCAGTTCTTCGTATATCCGTACCGCGCTTCAAAACGGAGATGTTGAATTGGCGAATGTCTTGCTTGGACAACCTTATTTTATTAAAGGAATTGTCATTCATGGTGATAAAAGAGGGCGGACCATCGGGTTTCCGACAGCGAATGTCGGTTTAAATAACAGCTATATCGTTCCGCCCACAGGTGTATATGCCGTAAAAGCGGAAGTGAACGGCGAAGTTTACAATGGCGTTTGCAATATTGGCTATAAGCCAACGTTTTATGAAAAGCGCCCTGAACAGCCTTCCATCGAGGTCAATCTGTTTGATTTCAATCAAGAGGTATATGGAGCCGCTATAAAAATCGAATGGTACAAACGGATTCGGAGCGAGCGGAAATTCAATGGCATCAAAGAATTAACTGAGCAAATTGAGAAAGATAAGCAGGAAGCCATCCGTTATTTCAGCAATTTGCGGAAATAACTTGCAACGCACGCAAATTTTATTCTAAAATATTTGCATATAGGCACGATTTTTAGTATGATAGTTTTCGTAGTCTTAAAACCATTGCTTGGCAATCCGAAGTCACCGACGGTTGCTAGGTAACTGGGGCTAAATATGATTTGGAGGTGAAACAGGATGGCAATTACTCAAGAGCGTAAAAACCAACTCATCAATGAGTTCAAAACACACGAATCTGATACTGGATCTCCAGAAGTTCAGATCGCTATCCTAACTGACTCAATTAACAACTTGAACGAGCATTTACGTACTCACAAGAAAGACCACCACTCACGTCGCGGTCTTCTTAAAATGGTAGGTAAGCGTCGTAATCTTCTTACGTATCTGCGTAATAAAGACGTAACTCGTTACCGTGAGTTAATTAACAAACTAGGCTTACGTCGATAATCGTAAAAAGCGGGAGGATTCCCGCTTTTTTATCGTATTAAAGCGAAATTTCTTATAACAAATCATTGAAATCCTTTTACATACTACTTTGACATTGATATGTTCAATTCATTTCGTTCATAATAGGAGTAATTGATTATTTCACACAACGAAGAGAGGAGTTCGTAATTGTATGGGACAAGAAAAACATGTCTTTACCATAGATTGGGCCGGAAGAACGCTTACCGTTGAAACCGGCCAGCTTGCCAAACAGGCAAATGGTGCTGTGATGATCCGCTACGGTGATACAGCAGTACTTAGTACAGCAACCGCTTCAAAAGAACCTAAACCGCTTGATTTCTTCCCTCTTACTGTAAACTATGAAGAAAGATTATATGCGGTAGGGAAAATTCCGGGCGGATTTATTAAAAGAGAAGGACGTCCAAGTGAAAAAGCGGTTCTTGCCAGCCGTTTAATTGACCGTCCGATCCGTCCTTTGTTTGCCGATGGATTCCGTAATGAAGTTCAAGTCATCAGCATTGTCATGAGTGTTGACCAAAACTGCTCTTCAGAAATGGCTGCCATGTTCGGTTCATCTCTTGCACTTTCTGTATCGGATATTCCGTTTGAAGGACCGATTGCAGGGGTTACTGTCGGACGCATTGATGATCAATTTATCATTAACCCGACAGTCGATCAGCTTGAAAAAAGCGATATCAATCTTGTCGTTGCCGGCACGAAAGATGCGATTAACATGGTAGAAGCGGGAGCGGACGAAGTTCCTGAGGAAATCATGCTTGAGGCCATTATGTTCGGCCATGAAGAGATTAAACGCCTGATTGCATTCCAAGAAGAAATTGTTGCAGCAGTCGGCAAAGAGAAATCTGAAATTAAGCTCTTTGAAATTGATGAAGAGCTTAATGAAAAAGTAAAAGCTTTGGCAGAAGAGGATCTGCTGAAAGCCATCCAAGTTCATGAAAAGCATGCCCGTGAAGATGCCATTAACGAAGTGAAGAACGCAGTTGTGGCAAAATTCGAGGATGAAGAACATGATGAAGACACAATCAAGCAAGTGAAGCAGATTTTATCCAAGCTTGTGAAAAATGAAGTTCGCCGCCTGATTACTGAAGAGAAAGTAAGACCGGACGGCCGCGGTGTCGATCAAATCCGTCCGCTCTCTTCAGAGGTTGGCCTCTTGCCAAGAACGCACGGTTCAGGTCTATTTACAAGGGGACAAACTCAGGCCCTCAGCGTATGTACGCTAGGTGCTCTGGGAGATGTGCAAATCCTTGACGGCTTAGGTGTCGAAGAGTCGAAACGGTTTATGCATCATTACAACTTCCCGCAATTCAGCGTTGGGGAAACAGGACCGATGCGCGGACCGGGACGTCGTGAAATCGGACACGGAGCACTGGGTGAGCGTGCGCTTGAGCCAGTTATTCCGTCTGAAAAAGACTTCCCTTATACTGTCCGTCTTGTTTCAGAAGTGCTTGAATCAAACGGTTCTACATCTCAAGCAAGCATTTGCGCAAGCACACTTGCAATGATGGATGCCGGTGTACCGATTAAAGCGCCAGTTGCTGGTATTGCGATGGGTCTTGTCAAATCAGGCGAACATTACACTGTCTTGACTGACATCCAAGGCATGGAAGACGCGCTCGGAGATATGGACTTTAAAGTAGCGGGAACTGAAAAAGGCGTAACGGCCCTGCAAATGGACATTAAAATTGAAGGCCTTTCCAGAGAGATTCTTGAAGAAGCGCTTCAGCAGGCGAAAAAGGGCAGAATGGAAATCCTCAACAGCATGCTTGCAACATTAAGCGAATCAAGAAAAGAGCTTTCTCGATATGCGCCTAAGATCTTAACAATGACCATTAATCCTGATAAAATCCGCGATGTCATCGGACCAAGCGGGAAACAAATCAATAAGATCATCGAAGAAACCGGTGTTAAAATTGATATTGAGCAGGACGGCACAATCTTTATTTCCTCTACAGATGAAAGCGGCAACCAAAAAGCGAAAAAAATCATCGAAGACCTTGTGAGAGAGGTTGAAGTCGGCCAACTTTACCTAGGTAAAGTGAAACGGATTGAAAAATTCGGGGCTTTCGTTGAAATTTTCAGCGGAAAAGACGGTTTGGTGCACATTTCAGAGCTTGCGCTTGAACGCGTAGGGAAAGTTGAAGATGTTGTGAAAATCGGAGACGAGATTCTTGTCAAAGTCACTGAAATTGATAAACAAGGACGAGTGAATTTATCCCGCAAAGCGGTGCTCCGTGAAGAGAAAGAAAAAGAAGAACAACAATCTTAAATGAAAACATAAAAGGAGCCTGGGAGACCCGGCTTCTTTATTTTGAAGCTTTTCAAAAGCAGGCGGGTTCTACCTTGTCCTTCTCCTTCATAATGTGAGGTGAGGGGGGACAGAACATGTACAAAAAATTTGTACCGTTTGCCGTTTTTTTATTTCTTTTTTTTGTCTCATTTGAGATGATGGAAAATCCGCATGCACTTGATTATATAGGGGCAATGAAAAAAGATACGGTGACTGTCACGGCGTCAAAAGACCCGTTATATGAAGAATTGCTTCAAAAAGCGCCGGAGTACGAAGTTAAGCCCCAGAATGCAAGAATTGATAAAGTGTGGAAAAGCATTCCAGGCTACAATGGATTAAAGGTCAATATTGAACAATCATATAAAAAAATGAAACAGCATGGTAAGTTTCGGGAAAAAGATTTGGTGTACAGTCAAGTAAAACCAAGTGTTCATCTTGAGTCACTTCAGCCTGAGCCTATTTATAAAGGAAATCCTGACAAACCGATGGTGGCTTTTTTAATCAATGTGGCATGGGGAAATGAGTATTTGGAAAAAATGCTTCCTATTCTGCAAAAGCACCAGGTTAAAGCTACGTTCTTTTTAGAAGGCAATTGGGTGAGAAACAATGTACAGCTCGCTAAGAAGATTGCAAAAGACGGACATGAAATCGGAAATCATTCATACAATCATCCGGATATGAGCAAACTGACTACAGGAAGAATTTCCGAGCAGCTCGACAAGACTAATGAACAAATAGAACAAACGATCGGCGTTAAGCCAAAGTGGTTCGCTCCGCCAAGCGGAAGTTTCAGAAAAGCGGTTATCGACATTGCAGCAGAGAAACAGATGGGAACAGTCATGTGGACAGTTGATACAATCGATTGGCAAAAGCCGGCTCCGTCTGTACTTCAGACGAGAGTGTTAAGCAAGATACATAATGGTGCCATGATTTTAATGCATCCGACTGACCCTACGGCGGAAAGTCTTGAAGCGCTGATTACACAGATAAAAGACAAAGGATATGCGCTTGGAACAGTCACTGAACTAATGGATGAAACAAGACTATTGAAGTAACAGATGAAGGCAGCTTGTCTTTGAATAGGAGGAACAAATTTGATTAAACGATATACGTGTCAAAATGGTGTAAGAATTGTGCTGGAAAATAACCCGACAGTCCGTTCTGTTGCGATCGGCGTATGGATCGGCACAGGTTCGAGACATGAAACGCCGGAGATAAACGGAATTTCTCACTTTTTAGAGCACATGTTCTTTAAAGGGACGAGCACAAAATCTGCACGCGAGATAGCAGAATCTTTTGATCGTATTGGCGGCCAGGTCAATGCGTTTACTTCAAAGGAATATACCTGCTACTATGCAAAGGTGCTTGACGAGCATGCGAATTACGCGCTGGACGTATTAGCAGATATGTTCTTTCATTCAACGTTTGATGAAAACGAGCTGAAAAAAGAGAAAAATGTAGTATATGAAGAAATTAAAATGTATGAAGATGCGCCGGACGACATTGTACATGATTTATTGAGCAAAGCCACTTACGGCAATCATTCTTTAGGCTACCCAATTTTAGGAACGGAAGAAACGCTTGCTTCCTTTAACGGTGACTCTCTCAGACAATACATGCATGATTATTATACGCCGGACCGAGTGGTGATTTCGGTAGCGGGCAATATATCTGACAGTTTTATCAAAGATGTAGAAAAATGGTTCGGGTCATACGAGGCGAAAGGCAAAGCGACAGGCCTTGAGAAGCCTGAGTTCCACACGGAAAAACTGACGAGAAAAAAAGAAACAGAGCAGGCTCATTTGTGCCTTGGATTTAAAGGCTTAGAGGTTGGCCATGAACGTATTTATGATTTAATCGTCCTCAACAATGTGCTCGGAGGCAGCATGAGCAGCCGGCTGTTCCAAGATGTGCGTGAAGATAAAGGACTTGCTTATTCTGTTTACAGCTATCACAGCTCATATGAGGACAGCGGAATGCTAACGATTTACGGCGGAACGGGTGCAAATCAGCTTCAGCAGCTGTCGGAAACAATTCAAGAAACCCTGGCCACATTAAAACGTGACGGCATTACCTCGAAAGAACTGGAAAACAGCAAAGAGCAAATGAAGGGAAGCTTAATGCTGAGCTTAGAAAGCACAAACAGCAAAATGAGCCGAAACGGAAAAAATGAACTGCTGCTCGGCAAACATAAAACATTAGATGAAATTATCAATGAATTAAACGCCGTGAACTTAGAGCGTGTTAATGGCCTTGCCAGACAATTGTTTACCGAAGACTATGCATTAGCACTTATCAGCCCTTCCGGCAATATGCCGTCTTAAAAAGGAAAGCCTGCCCCATAATGGAGCAGGCATTTTTTAATCCCTTTCATCATACATAGTACAAGGGGGTGACAGACATGCGGCTCAGTGAATTATCGGGAAAGGAAATTGTAGACATCAAAAGAGCTGAACGGCTCGGAGTGCTCGGCCAGACCGATTTGGAAATCAATGAACAGGATGGACAGATTACAGCACTCCTCATTCCCACAGTTAAGTGGTTTGGTTTGAGAAAGCAAGGTCATGACATTCGTGTCCCATGGCACCATATTCAAAAGATCGGTTCAGATATGATTATATTAGATGTACCTGAGGAAATGCCTCCTCGACAAGAGTAAATAGCCCAATTGACTGTGAAGCGGGCTCTAAAGAAAACATCTGAAACATCGGCTGCCGGAGCCGATGTTTTTTTATATGGAAAAAGCGCATCTTTTATATTCACCGGTATTTCCTTTTGATCATAAGATGAAGGGGAGCTTAACAACTAGAGATCCAGTATATACAAAGAAGGTGAACGTTTAGAATGTTAACCGGATTGAAAATTGCAGTTATCGGCGGTGACGCAAGACAGCTCGAAATTATAAGAAAGCTCACTGAACAGCAGGCTGACATCTATCTTGTCGGTTTTGACCAATTGGATCACGGTTTTACCGGGGCAGTAAAATGCAATATTGATGAAATTCCTTTTCAGCAAATAGACAGCATCATTCTTCCAGTATCCGCGACAACAGGAGAAGGTGTCGTATCGACTGTATTTTCGAATGAAGAAGTTGTGTTAAAACAGGACCATCTTGACAGAACGCCTGCACATTGTGTCATTTTCTCAGGAATTTCTAACGCCTATTTAGAAAACATTGCAGCTCAGGCAAAAAGAAAACTTGTTAAGCTGTTTGAGCGGGATGACATTGCGATATACAACTCTATTCCGACAGTAGAAGGAACGATCATGCTGGCTATTCAGCACACGGATTATACGATACACGGATCACAGGTGGCCGTTCTCGGTCTGGGGCGCACCGGGATGACGATTGCCCGTACATTTGCCGCGCTCGGGGCGAATGTAAAAGTGGGGGCAAGAAGTTCAGCGCATCTGGCACGTATCACTGAAATGGGGCTCGTTCCTTTTCATACCGATGAGCTGAAAGAGCATGTAAAAGATATAGATATTTGCATTAATACCATACCGAGTATGATTTTAAATCAAACGGTACTTTCTAGCATGACACCAAAAACCTTAATATTGGATCTGGCCTCACGTCCCGGGGGAACGGATTTTAAATATGCCGAGAAACAAGGGATTAAAGCACTTCTTGCTCCCGGGCTTCCAGGGATTGTCGCTCCTAAAACAGCTGGGCAAATCCTTGCAAACGTCTTGAGCAAGCTTTTGGCTGAAATACAAGCTGAGGAGGGGAAATAAGGATGTCGTCATTAAAAGGAAAAAGAATCGGGTTTGGGCTGACCGGGTCGCATTGCACATATGAAGCGGTTTTCCCGCAAATTGAGGAGTTGGTCAACGAAGGAGCTGAAGTCCGTCCGGTTGTCACATTTAATGTAAAATCTACAAATACCCGATTTGGAGAGGGCGCAGAATGGGTTAAAAAAATTGAAGACCTGACTGGATATGAGGCCATTGATTCGATTGTAAAGGCAGAACCTCTTGGGCCGAAGCTGCCCCTTGACTGCATGGTCATTGCGCCTTTAACAGGCAATTCAATGAGCAAGCTGGCAAATGCCATGACGGACAGCCCGGTGCTGATGGCGGCAAAAGCGACAATCCGGAACAATCGGCCTGTCGTTCTGGGTATCTCGACAAATGATGCTCTTGGTTTAAACGGAACAAATTTAATGAGGCTCATGTCAACAAAAAATATCTTTTTTATTCCATTCGGGCAAGATGATCCATTTAAAAAACCGAATTCAATGGTAGCCAAAATGGATCTGCTTCCGCAAACGATTGAAAAGGCACTCATGCACCAGCAGCTTCAGCCGATTCTAGTTGAGAATTATCAGGGAAATGACTAAATTTACAGAAAATCTTTCCCAAACTAAAAAATTCGGTCATCACCCGCATATTCTATGGTAAAATAAAACGTAAAATCATAGTCAAATCAATTCAATGAAGCTGATTGGCGGAAGGAGTTTTACAGATGGGAAGAGGTTTACACGTAGCTGTTGTCGGAGCGACAGGGGCTGTGGGACAACAAATGCTTAAAACACTTGAAGACAGAAACTTTGAAATGGACACACTTACATTGCTATCTTCAAAACGCTCTGCGGGGACAAAAGTCACGTTTAAAGGCCAAGAGCTGACTGTTCAGGAAGCTTCTCCTGAGAGCTTTGAAGGGGTAAATATTGCTTTGTTCAGCGCCGGCGGAAGCGTATCACAAGCATTGGCACCAGAAGCTGTAAAACGCGGCGCTATTGTTATAGATAATACGAGTGCGTTCCGCATGGATGAAAATACACCGCTTGTTGTGCCAGAAGTGAATGAGGCAGACTTGCATGAACACAACGGCATTATTGCCAATCCAAACTGCTCTACAATCCAAATGGTTGCGGCACTTGAACCGATCCGCAAAGCATATGGCTTAAACAAGGTCATCGTATCAACTTACCAGGCAGTATCAGGAGCGGGTAATGAAGCTGTAAAAGAGCTTTACAGCCAAACACAGGCGATTTTAAATAAAGAAGAAATAGAGCCTGAGATCATGCCTGTAAAAGGTGACAAAAAACACTATCAAATCGCCTTCAACGCGATTCCGCAAATCGATAAATTCCAAGATAACGGCTATACGTTTGAGGAAATGAAAATGATAAATGAAACGAAAAAAATCATGCACATGCCTGACCTTCAAGTAGCGGCTACATGTGTGAGACTGCCAATCCAAACTGGGCACTCAGAGTCCGTCTACATCGAAATAGACCGTGATGACGCTACAGTTGAAGATATTAAAAATCTATTGAAAGAAGCTCCGGGCGTGACACTTCAGGATGATCCAAGCCAGCAGCTTTATCCGATGCCTGCTGATGCTGTCGGCAAAAACGATGTGTTTGTAGGCCGCATCCGCAAAGACTTGGACAGAGCAAACGGTTTTCATTTATGGGTTGTTTCTGATAACCTATTAAAAGGCGCGGCATGGAACTCTGTTCAAATTGCAGAAAGCCTGAAAAAACTAAACCTCGTATAAAAGAGAGAATTTTCTAAAGACGAATAGAAGAGAGTAAGGCGCTATCAGCCTGCTCTCTTCTGTTACGTCCGAATAATTTGGAGTGAAAACAGTGAAGATAATTGTTCAAAAGTTCGGCGGAACATCAGTAAAAGATGATAAAGGCCGCAAACTGGCTTTAGGGCATATTAAAGAAGCAATCAGTGAAGGATATAAGGTTGTCGTTGTCGTTTCAGCGATGGGCCGAAAAGGGGACCCGTATGCAACAGATTCTTTGCTCGGGCTGCTTTACGGCGATCAGTCAGCGATTTCTCCTAGGGAGCAGGATTTGCTTTTATCTTGCGGAGAGACTATTTCCTCTGTCGTCTTTACAAGCATGCTGCTTGATAACGGTGTGAAAGCAGCTGCGCTGACAGGGGCTCAGGCTGGCTTTTTAACGAATGATCAGCATACTAATGCGAAAATCATTGAAATGAAACCGGAGCGTTTATTCAGTGTGCTCGCCAATCATGATGCGGTAGTCGTCGCAGGCTTCCAGGGCGCAACTGAAAAGGGTGATACAACAACAATCGGCAGAGGGGGCAGCGATACGTCTGCAGCCGCACTCGGAGCAGCTGTTGATGCGGAATACATCGATATTTTCACCGATGTAGAAGGCGTGATGACTGCTGACCCAAGAGTGGTAGAAAATGCAAAACCGCTTCCTGTTGTGACGTATACGGAAATCTGCAACCTGGCGTATCAGGGGGCCAAGGTCATTTCTCCGCGTGCTGTGGAAATCGCAATGCAGGCCAAGGTTCCGATCCGCGTCCGTTCGACTTATTCGAATGATAAAGGCACATTGGTGACATCACATCACTCTTCCAAGGTCGGCAGTGATGTTTTTGAAAGGCTGATTACGGGAATCGCCCATGTCAAAGATGTCACGCAGTTCAAAGTGCCTGCGAAAATCGGCCAGTATAACGTTCAGACTGAAGTGTTCAAGGCTATGGCAAACGCTGGAATCAGTGTCGATTTCTTTAACATTACACCTAGTGAAATCGTCTATACGGTAGCCGGAAATAAAACAGAAACAGCTCAGCGTATTTTAATGGATATGGGCTATGATCCAATGGTGACGAGAAACTGCGCGAAGGTATCGGCGGTCGGCGCGGGCATTATGGGTGTTCCCGGTGTTACGTCCAAAATTGTATCGGCTCTTTCAGAAAAAGAAATTCCGATCCTTCAGTCGGCTGACAGCCATACGACGATATGGGTGCTCGTCCATGAAGCGGATATGGTTCCTGCTGTAAACGCTTTGCATGAAGTGTTTGAACTTTCGAAGTAAATGTGATTGAATCATGATGAGGTGAATAAAATGAATTTCGGAAATGTGTCTACAGCGATGATTACACCCTTTGACAATAAAGGGAACGTAGACTTTCAAAAACTGTCTACACTGATTGATTACTTGTTGAAAAACGGAACGGATTCTTTAGTAGTAGCGGGAACAACTGGAGAATCTCCGACCCTTTCAACTGAAGAAAAAATTGCGCTTTTTGAATATACGGTAAAAGAAGTAAACGGACGGGTGCCCGTTATCGCTGGTACTGGGAGCAACAACACGAAAGATTCCATTAAGCTGACAAAAAAAGCTGAGGAAGCGGGCGTGGACGCTGTTATGCTTGTTACCCCGTATTACAATAAACCTTCTCAAGAAGGAATGTACCAGCATTTTAAAGCAATTGCGGCAGAGACATCTCTTCCGGTTATGCTCTATAATGTTCCTGGCCGTACGGTTGCTTCTCTTGCTCCTGAAACGACGATCCGTTTGGCGGCAGACATTCCGAATGTGGTTGCGATTAAAGAAGCGAGCGGAGACCTCGAAGCGATTACAAAAATTATTGCTGAAACACCTGAAGACTTCTATGTCTATTCAGGGGATGATGCTCTAACGCTTCCAATTCTTTCAGTTGGAGGTAGAGGAGTTGTGTCAGTGGCGAGCCATATTGCAGGCACTGATATGCAGCAAATGATCAAAAATTATACGAATGGGCAAACAGCTAATGCGGCACTGATTCATCAGAAACTGCTGCCGATTATGAAGGAACTGTTTAAAGCGCCTAATCCTGCTCCAGTCAAAACAGCGCTTCAGCTGAGAGGTCTTGATGTCGGTTCTGTGCGTCTGCCTCTAGTCCCATTAACTGAGGATGAACGTCTGAGCTTAAGCAGCACGATCAGCGAACTGTAAGAAAATTTCATACAGTGAAACAAACGCGGTCATTCTCACATTCAGCTGAGTTTGACCGTTTCTTTTACATATTGGTTTTCCCTAAACCTTCTGCTTTATCTTGTTTTCTAAATTTACTTTCAGTTATAATAGGAACAAGTGATGATGGACGGGTATGAGACTAGGAGGATATAGATTTTGAAAAAGAAAAATACAGAAAACGTTAGAATTATCGCCCTTGGCGGTGTCGGAGAGATTGGGAAGAACCTTTATGTCATTGAAATTGACTCAGACATATTTGTCGTTGATGCCGGCCTTATGCATCCAGAAAACGAAATGCTCGGTATTGATGTAGTGATTCCTGACATATCATATTTGATTGAACGGGCTGACCGCGTCAAGGCAATCTTTTTAACGCACGGGCACGATGAAAATATCGGCGGCGTTTTTTACTTATTAAACAAGCTGTCCGTTCCAGTGTACGGAACAAAACTGACGCTTGCACTGTTAAGAGAGAAATTAAAACAATACGGACATAACCGAAAAACTGATTTAAGAGAAATTCACTCCAAATCTGTCATTACATTTGAATCAACAAAGGTATCGTTCTTTAGAACGATTCACAGCATTCCTGATTCTGTAGGTGTGAGCTTTAAAACATCACTTGGATCTATTGTATGCACGGGAGACTTCAAATTTGACCAAACACCTGCACTTAATCAGACGTGCGACATTGGCGAGATCGCCAAGATCGGCAATAGCGGCGTGCTCGCTCTGCTTTCTGACAGTGCAAATGCGGAACGGCCGGGTTACACCCCTTCGGAAGCGGCTGTCAGCGGAGAAATTTCGGATGCGCTGTATAATTCACAGAACCGGGTGATTATTGCTGTTTTCGCATCCAATATTAACCGGATTCAGCAAGTCATTCATGCAGCGGCTCAAAATGGCAGAAAGATTGCCGTAGCCGGAAAAAATCTTCAATCTGTCCTGCAGCTGGCGAGAAAGTTAGGATATATTGAAGCAGATGATGAATTGTTTATTTCTGTACAGGATGTCAAAAAATATCCGAAGCGCGAAGTGGCCATTATTACAGCCGGAAGCCAAGGTGAACCATTAGCTGCTTTGACAAGAATGGCAAACAAAGCTCACAAACAGCTGAACATTGAAGAAGGGGATACGGTGGTCATTGCGTCAACTCCGATTCCCGGGCAGGAACTCATTTACTCTAAAACAGTAGATCTTCTTGCGAGAGCCGGTGCACAAGTCATCTTTGCCCAAAAGCGTGTTCATGTATCAGGCCACGGCTCACAAGAAGAGTTAAAGCTGATGATCAACCTGCTTAAACCAAAATATTTGATTCCTGTAAACGGCGAATACAGAATGCAAAAAGCTCATTCAAAAATCGCTGAAGAAACCGGCATGAAGCGCAGTGACATCTTCTTAATTGAAAAAGGCGACGTCGTTGAATTCCGCGGCCAAAACGTAAAAATTGGGGATAAAGTTCCTTACGGCAATATTTTAATTGATGGTTTAGGTGTCGGTGATATCGGCAATATCGTATTGAGAGACCGCCGCTTGCTTTCACAGGACGGAATTTTAATCGTTGTCATTACACTTGATAAACAAAAGAAACATCTTGTATCAGGACCAGAAATTATCACTCGCGGCTTTGTTTATGTAAGAGAGTCTGAAGGTCTTATCGTACAGGCTACTGAGCTTGTACGGTCCATCGTGACAGAAGCGACTGAAACATCAAATGTCGAATGGTCAACGCTGAAGCAGGCAATGCGGGATGCTTTGAACCAATTCCTTTATGAAAAAACGAAACGTAAACCGATGATCATCCCAATTATTATGGAAGTATAATGACTGACTAAAGACCGGAGCTGCTCCGGTCTTTATTTTTTGTCCTTCAAGCCGGGATTGAATGAAGTATCTTTGTTCATAATACAAAGAGAAACTCGGAAAGGATGAAAGCGAGATGGATCATCGTATGGAAAACACAGAAGAAGAGCGTCCTGAAAAAAATGATGCGAAGGACAGCATTATGAATAAAATACAGCAGCTTGGTGAAACGACGCTTCCGCAGCTGCCCCAAGATACAAATATTCATTGTCTGACCATTATCGGACAAATTGAAGGCCATGTTCAGCTTCCTCCGCAAAACAAAACAACAAAATATGAACATGTCATCCCGCAGATTGTGGCAATTGAACAAAATCCCAAAATTGAAGGCTTGCTGATCATATTAAATACTGTCGGAGGAGATGTTGAAGCTGGTCTTGCCATAGCGGAAATGCTTGCATCTTTATCGAAACCGACCGTTTCTATCGTGCTTGGCGGGGGGCATTCAATCGGCGTTCCGATTGCTGTATCCTGTGATTACAGCTATATCGCCGAAACAGCAACGATGACGATTCATCCAGTTAGGCTCACCGGGCTGGTCATCGGGGTGCCGCAAACGTTTGAATACCTGGATAAGATGCAAGAAAGAGTTGTTAAATTTGTGACAAGCCATTCCAATATAACCGAAGAGAAGTTTAAAGAGCTAATGTTTTCAAAAGGAAACTTAACACGCGATATCGGAACAAATGTAGTCGGTAAGGATGCAGTTAAATACGGATTGATCGATCACGCAGGCGGTGTCGGACAGGCAATCAATAAACTGAATGAGCTCATCGATGAAGCAAGGAAAGAAGAAGGACGGATGATTCAATGATTCTTTATACCGTGATGCCTCAGGAAATTGTGTTTGCAGAACAGAACCAAGAGACAAGCGCACATGAGCAAATTGAATATAAAGGTGTACCGCTTCTAGTCGAAATGAAAGGGAATGAAGCGGAAGTCATTCAAATCATGAGCACCAATCCAATGCATTTTCTGCATCCGGACATTTCACCGGGACAAAAGCTGAAATTAAACGTATAAGAATCCAACCCTTTTTTAAGGGCAAAATATGCTATAATAGGGGAATCCTACAGAAAAAACGCAGCCTGTAAACGGCTGCTTTCTTCATTATGTATGAACTTACATTTTTTAACGCAGTAAGGTGATGAGTGTGGCAAAGAAAAAACGAAAATCAAGAAAAAAACAGGCGAAACAGCTCAATATAAAATACGAGCTCAACGGATTGCTGTGTATAGCCATTTCAATTATCGCAATCTTGCAGCTGGGGGTAGTCGGGCAAACGTTTATCTATTTGTTCCGCTTTTTTGCTGGAGAGTGGTTTATTTTATGCTTGTTAGGTTTATTGGTGTTAGGAGTCTCACTGTTTTGGAAGAAAAAAACCCCAAGCCTTTTAACGAGACGAAAGGCCGGGTTGTACTGTATTATCGCAAGCATATTGCTGCTTTCTCACGTGCAGCTATTTAAAAATTTGACGCACAAAGGGTCTATTGAGTCTGCAAGCGTGGTGCGCAATACGTGGGAATTGTTTTTAATGGACATGAATGGCAGCTCTGCTTCACCTGATTTAGGCGGAGGGATGATCGGTGCGCTGCTGTTTGCGGCTTCACACTTTTTGTTTGCGTCGACTGGTTCTCAGATCATGGCAATTGTCATGATTTTGATCGGAATGATTTTAGTAACAGGACGCTCGCTGCAAGAAACGCTAAAAAAGTGGATGAGCCCGATTGGACGTTTTATAAAAGAACAATGGTTAGCATTTATTGATGACATGAAATCCTTCAAATCAAATATGCAGTCATCGAAAAAAACGAAAGCGCCGAGCAAAAAACAAAAACCGGCCCGCAAAAAACAGCAAATGGAACCGGAGCCTCCTGATGAAGAGGGGGATTATGAAACAGTATCGCCTCTTATTCATTCAGAGCCGATTATCTCAAGCTTTTCTGATCGTAATGAAGAGGAAGAGTCTCCAGTTATAGAAAAGCGCGCCGAACCTGTGTCGAAGCCGCTTCAGGACATCCAACCGGAGACAGGTGATCAGGAAACTGTTTCTGCTCCTCCTATGACCTTTACAGAGCTCGAAAATAAGGATTACGAGATGCCGTCACTGGATTTGCTGGCAGATCCGAAGCATACCGGCCAGCAGGCTGATAAAAAGAATATTTATGAAAATGCGAGAAAGCTTGAACGCACATTCCAAAGCTTTGGCGTAAAGGCGAAAGTCACACAGGTTCATCTCGGACCGGCCGTAACAAAATATGAAGTATATCCTGATGTCGGAGTGAAGGTTAGCAAAATTGTCAATTTAAGCGATGATTTAGCGCTTGCGCTTGCTGCGAAGGATATCAGGATCGAAGCGCCTATACCAGGCAAATCAGCAATCGGAATTGAAGTTCCAAACGCAGAAGTGGCAATGGTTTCGCTGAAAGAAGTGCTGGAGTCTAAATTGAATGACAGACCGGATGCGAAGCTGTTAATTGGACTCGGCCGCAATATTTCAGGTGAAGCTGTATTGGCTGAGTTAAACAAGATGCCCCACCTTTTGGTCGCAGGCGCAACCGGTAGCGGGAAAAGTGTCTGTGTCAACGGCATTATTACAAGTATTTTAATGCGGGCGAAACCGCATGAAGTGAAAATGATGATGATCGATCCTAAAATGGTAGAGCTAAATGTCTACAACGGGATTCCGCATTTGCTTGCTCCTGTTGTAACCGATCCGAAAAAAGCGTCGCAGGCTTTGAAAAAGGTTGTCAATGAAATGGAGCGGCGGTACGAATTATTTTCTCATACGGGTACAAGAAATATTGAAGGATACAATGATTATATAAAACGCGCCAACAATGAAGAAGGAGCGAAACAGCCAGAGCTGCCTTATATTGTTGTCATTGTGGACGAGCTAGCCGATCTCATGATGGTCGCTTCATCTGATGTGGAAGATTCGATTACGAGATTGTCCCAAATGGCGCGGGCTGCCGGCATCCATCTTATTATTGCGACACAGCGGCCATCGGTGGATGTTATCACAGGGGTGATCAAAGCGAACATTCCGTCACGAATCGCGTTCAGCGTATCTTCACAGACGGATTCAAGGACCATTCTTGACATGGGTGGCGCTGAGAAGCTTCTTGGCCGCGGCGATATGCTGTTTTTACCTGTAGGGGCTAACAAACCTGTCCGTGTGCAGGGAGCATTTTTGTCGGATGACGAAGTGGAGAAGGTCGTCGACCATGTGATTACACAGCAGAAAGCGCAATATCAAGAAGAAATGATTCCTGAGGAGACGACGGAAACTCATTCCGAGGTTACTGATGAACTTTATGATGAAGCTGTTGAATTAATCGTCGGCATGCAGACGGCATCTGTTTCAATGCTGCAAAGAAGATTCAGAATTGGCTATACGAGAGCGGCGCGCCTGATTGACGCAATGGAGGAACGCGGTGTTGTCGGACCGTATGAAGGCAGCAAACCTAGGGAAGTATTATTATCAAAAGAGAAATATGATGAGCTCTCTTCTTAATGAAGGGAGTTCCGCTTTCTATAGTTGTCAATAATGATATTATGTAAACTGATCACCTTTCTATTTATTTTTTCGACAAAACATGATATAGTTGTCCCAATTGTTCAATAATTTTTATCGAAAGTGGTTTACGGAGGGGAAACATGTCTACAAAAGCTGATAATCGGCACTTGTATTTGAAAGTAATTGAACGAATTAAAGAGGATATAAAAAATGGGATCTACACTGAGAAGGAAAAGCTGCCTTCTGAATTTGAGCTTTCCAAAAAGCTTGGTGTCAGCAGAGCGACGCTAAGAGAAGCCTTGCGGATACTGGAAGAAGAGCATGTGATTATCAGAAGGCATGGTGTAGGCACTTTTGTCCATTCTAAGCCGTTATTTCTTTCGGGTATTGAACAGCTGAACAGTGTAACCAAGATGATAGAACAGGCGAATATGACCCCTGGCACGATTTTTCTATCATCACAAGTGCTTATGCCGTCTGAAGATGATACGAAGAGATTTCACTTGGCAGAAGGGCAAGAACTTTTTTACCTTGAACGAGTCAGGACAGCTGACGGACAGCCGATTGTGTATTGTATAGACAAAATTCCGATGAATATTTTGCCGAATTCTTTTTCTCATCAGCAAGAATCTATGTTTGACCTGCTAGAGAAAAATTCAGGCTCCGTAATCAGCTATGCAGTAACTGATATAGAACCGATCGGCTATCACGATACCATTTCTCCAGTGCTTGAATGCGATCCGGAAACAGCTCTTTTGCTGTTAAAACAAACCCATTACGATCAGCACGATAAACCGGTGCTTTATTCTTTAAATTATTTTAGAGCGGATAAATTCAGATTTCATGTTTTGCGTAAACGATTCTAAAAACGGACGCCTGTATGTGTCTGTTTTTTTATTTGCACTGATTCATGTTTCTTTGTACATACTTTCATTCCGGTTAACGCAATATATAAGGGATGACAAGAAAGTGAATGGGTGAAAATGTTGAGAGAGAAAAATGGAATGAAAAATATTATTGCATTGTCTTCTGTCCCGCTTGTGATGACACTCGGGAACTCCATGCTGATTCCTGTTCTTCCGATGATGGAGAAAAAGCTGTCTGTGACTTCATTTCAAGTATCTTTAATCATTACTGTATATTCAGTAGTAGCAATTATTTGCATTCCGATTGCCGGATATTTGTCGGATCGTTTCGGGAGAAAAAAAATATTGCTTCCATGCCTCCTCATTGCAGGATTGGGGGGAGCCGTAGCTGCTTTTGCCTCGACCTATATGAAAAATCCTTATGCTATGATCTTGGCGGGGCGGGTTCTTCAAGGCATTGGTTCTGCAGGTGCCGCTCCGATTGTCATGCCGTTTATCGGCGACCTGTTTAAAGGAGACGATGAAAAGGTCAGCGCGGGTCTTGGCGATATTGAAACCGCCAACACGTCAGGGAAGGTACTGAGTCCCATACTTGGAGCCTTACTGGCTTCTTGGTATTGGTTTGTACCGTTTTGGTTTATTCCGTTTTTCTGTTTGATCAGCTTTTTGCTCGTATTGTTTTTGGTGGCCAAGCCTGAAGAAGATGAAGATGCGCCTGCTGTTTCTGAGTTTATTAAGAGTGTGAAGAAAATTTTTAAACAGGATGGTCGCTGGCTTTATACGGTCTTCATTATCGGGTGTGTCATTATGTTTTTGTTATTTGGCGTATTATTTTATTTATCAGATACGCTGGAGAACAAGTATGCTATTGACGGAGTAGCTAAAGGCGGATTACTGGCAATCCCACTTTTGTTTTTGTCAACCAGTTCTTTTATAGCTGGCAAAAAGATCGGTAAAGATAAAGGCCGAATGAAATTTTGCGTTGTTACAGGAATGATTCTGTTAACCCTTTCGTTTATTGCCTTGTGGTGGAACCACAGTTTTTATTTTTTATTTGTCTTTTTAAGCTTTGGCGGGATTGGGATTGGAATGGCTCTTCCTGCTTTAGATGCATTGATAACCGAAGGGATTGAAAGTGAACAATGCGGAACCATTTCCTCCTTTTACAATAGCATGCGCTTTATAGGAGTAGCTCTCGGTCCACCTGTTTTTGCTGCATTAATGTCTAATGCAAACTGGATTATTTTCATACTCTCGGCGTTTTGCAGCATCGTTTCTTTATTTTTAGTGCTCTTTACTGTAGATGCTAAAAAAAGTGAAGAAGAAAAAAACTTAGGGACGGTCTAGCCAGCCGTCTTTTTTTGCGCTTTCTTGCACAGTTTACAACTGTACCTATACAGCATGCGGAGGTTATTGTTTCCTTATAAATCCTACAGTTGCTATAATTACATGAAAGAGTGTTTCTGCGGATGCTGAAAATTGGTCATAATACATACTAATTAAGAAATGAACGAAGGAGGTTCCATATGTCATATGTTAATGAACTCAAATCAAAGCACGGCGGTTTAACCGCACACATTGTAAAAACAGAAAAATTCAAAACCGTCTCGCTTATTTTTAAGATGCTTGCGCCGCTGACAAAGGATCAAGTCACCAAAAGAGCGCTTCTCCCGCATGTGCTTCTTCGCGGAACGAAAAGCCATCCGAAAACCGCAGAATTGCGTTCATACTTGGATGAGCTGTACGGCACGTCAGTATCGGCTGATCTTACGAAAAAAGGAGAGCGGCATGTCATTACGTTCAGGCTTGAAATCCCGAATGAAAAATATTTAAAAGACCAAACGCCGCTTCTCGAGAAAGGGCTCCAGCTTCTCGCAGAACTCGTCTTTTCACCTGCTTTGGAGGGAGACGCTTTTCAGTCACAATATGTGGCTCAAGAAAAACGGACGCTTAAGCAAAGAATCCAAGCCGTCTATGATGATAAAATGCGTTATTCGAATTTAAGGCTGATACAGGAAATGTGCAAAAATGATCCTTACGCGCTTCATGTCAATGGTGAAATCGACGATGTCGATGACATTACGGCAGAGCAATTATACGAAACATACCAAAGCGCTATCCAAAAAGACCAGCTTGATCTATATGTTGTTGGCGACGTGGACAGTAACCAGGTACAATCGGCAATTGATAAGTATTTCAAAACAGAAGAGCGCACTCTTGGCATGATTGAAAACAATCACGCTGATGAAAAAGTTCAGCCAAAAGAAGTAATTGATGAAGAGGATGTCAAGCAAGGAAAACTGAATATCGGCTACCGCACCAGCATCACTTATACAGATCAGGATTATCCTGCTTTACAAGTGTTTAACGGATTGTTCGGCGGATTCTCTCATTCTAAACTTTTCATTAATGTTCGGGAAAAAGCCAGTCTTGCTTACTACGCGGCTTCGCGTATAGAAAGTTTTAAAGGCTTGTTAATGGTGATGTCAGGCATTGAAGTGAAAAATTTTGAACAGGCGGTTTCGATTATTGCTGAGCAATTCCAGGCAATGAAAAATGGCGATTTCAGTGAGCAGGATATAGCACAGACAAAGGCCGTTATTCGAAATCAAGTGCTGGAAACGATTGATACAGCATACGGTTTATCTGAGTTTTTATATCAGCAGGCCGCTGCTCAAGTCGAGATTCCTATCGAAGACTTTCTTGCCAATATTGAGAATGTCACAAAAGAGGATATCATTAAAGCCGGCGAAAAGATTCAGCTTGATACGACTTATTTCTTAAAAGGGACGGAGGGTGCATCTTGATCAAACCAATCGAATATGAACAGCTTCAGGAGACGCTGTATCATGAAAAAATGTCCAACGGCCTTGATGTTTACGTTTTGCCGAAAAAAGGCTTCAACAAGACATATGCGGTCTTTACAACAAAGTACGGCTCGATAGATAACCGGTTTGTCCCTTTAGGTAAAAACGAGATGGTTCACGTGCCGGACGGGATTGCTCACTTTCTTGAGCACAAGCTGTTTGAGAAAGCGGACGGAGACGTTTTTCAAGATTTCAGCAAACAGGGGGCTTCTGCCAATGCGTTTACGTCATTTACAAGAACGGCTTACCTTTTCTCAAGCACATCAAATGTTGAACGCAATTTAGAGACGCTTATCGATTTCGTACAGGACCCATATTTTACTGAAAAAACGGTTGAAAAGGAAAAAGGGATTATCGGGCAGGAGATTAATATGTACGACGATAACCCTGATTGGAGGCTTTACTTCGGGGTCATTGAAAACATGTACAAAGAGCATCCTGTCAGAATTGACATAGCGGGAACAGTGGAAAGCATTTCACATATTACAAAAGACCTTCTTTATGAATGCTATGAAACGTTTTATCACCCGAGTAACATGCTCCTTTTCATTGTCGGCCCTGTAGATCCTGAAGCGATTATTTCTCAGGTAAGAGAAAACCAGGGGAAAAAGCCGTATACTGATCAGCCGGAGATCAAACGAGAAGAAGTGAAAGAGCAAGAAGCGGTTTTCCGAAAAGAAAAAGAGATCAAAATGAACGTGCAGGGACCGAAATGCCTTGTTGGGCTGAAATCCAAAAATCCGTTTAAATTAGGCAAAGAGCTCTTAAAGCATGAACTTTCAATGAACTTATTGCTTGAAGCTCTTTTTGGCAAAAGCTCTGCCCAGTATGAATCACTTTATGAAAAAGGATATATTGACGAAACGTTCAGCTTTGATTTTACTGCTGAATATGGGTTCGGTTTTGCGGCGATCGGCGGAGATACGCCTGAGCCTGATCAATTGGCTGAAGACATTTCAAGCATGCTTTTGCGCGCCGGTGAACTGATTACTGCTGAAAAGATTGAACTTGCCAGAAAGAAAAAGATCGGCACATTCTTAAAAGCGCTGAATTCCCCTGAATACATCGCCAATCAATTTACCCGTTATGCGTTCTTGGATATGAGCCTGTTTGATGTTGTAACGGTACTCGAGCAGATTACCCTCGAGGATGTCCAGAACGTAATACAAGAGGAAATCGCTGCAGACAGACTGACTGTCTGCAAGGTTGTTCCTAAATCATAAACAAAACATCCCTCCAGTGTGAGGGGTGTTTTTCTGCGGAAAGAAGGAAAGAGGATGAACAAAACAGCACTAATCACCGGAGCAAGCGGCGGCATTGGCAAAAGCATCAGCGAAACCCTTGCAGCTAGAGGATACAATCTGCTGCTGCATTACAATACAAATCAAAACGCGGCAGCGGAGCTTGCTGAAAAACTAAGTCAGATGTTTGGCGTAAATGCGGAGATATTACAAGCTGACCTGTCCGCGCAAGATGGAGCAGATAAGCTGACAAGTTCAATTGTTCAGCCGATTGATGCGATTGTTTTAAACAGCGGACGAAGCCATTTTGGGCTGATTACGGATGTAGATAACGCAACGGTCCAGGAAATGGTTCAGCTTCATGTGGCGAGTCCGTATATGCTGACGAGAAACCTTCTGCCAGGCATGATTCGGAATAAATCGGGAGCGATTGTGGCTGTCAGCTCGATTTGGGGAGAGACTGGAGCATCCTGTGAAGTGTTGTACAGCATGGCAAAAGGAGCTCAGCATTCATTTGTAAAAGGATTGGCTAAGGAGCTGGCGCCAAGCGGAATCAGAGTAAACGCCGTAGCGCCGGGTGCAGTTGATACAAATATGATGAATCAATTTACCCCGGCTGAAAAAGAAGAGATCGCTGATGAGATTCCGATCGGCCGGCTGGCCCGGCCGCAAGAAATTGCGGATGCAACAGCTTTTCTCCTGTCTGAAAAAGCGTCATATATCACCGGCCAAATTCTGTCGGTGAATGGCGGCTGGCACTGCTGATCCGAAAATATTCGGTGTATAGTTTCTTTTGCGAAGGACACAATAATCTTGTAACTTCACATGAAATGGAGGAAACAAGCATGTCAGTATTAGAAAACTGGGATAGCTGGAAAAACTTCCTTGGCGACCGTCTGAACTATGCGCAAGATAAAGGTATGAGCCAGGATACGATTACAGATCTTGCGACAGAAATCGGCAGCTACTTGGCTAATGAAGTGGAATCTAAGAACGAGCAGGAAAAAGTGCTGGCAGATCTTTGGAGTGTAGCATCAAAAGATGAACAGCACGCCATTGCCAATATGATGGTTAAGCTTGTTGAAAATAACAGCACTCACTAGGAAGAGAGGGGATTTTTCCTCTCTTTTTTATGTTTTCCTCATCACAGCAACATTCTTCTTTCTAATTAGAGAAAAATGCTTTATGATAAAGGAAGGTAAAATTTTGCCACAATGAAGGGGGTATATCATTTGGCAAAGCTCGAATGGTATTTTGAATATGAAATTCAAGTGAACCGCCCCGGACTGCTCGGGGATATTTCATCTCTTCTTGGGATGCTTTCTATCAACATCGTAACGATAAACGGCGTCGATCTTTCCAGAAGGGGAATGCTCCTCAGGTGCCGCCATATAGATCAAATTAAACGATTAGAATCAATCTTAAAAACGATGGAAACAATTAAAGTAACGAAGCTTAGAGAACCGAGGCTTCGCGACCGTCTTGCCGTACGCCACGGCCGTTATATTCAACGGGATGCCGATGACAAGAAAACGTTCCGCTTTGAACGGGACGAGCTTGGCTTATTAGTCGATTTTATGGCCGAATTGTTCAAAAAAGAAGGCCATAAATTAATCGGAATCAGAGGTATGCCGCGTGTCGGGAAAACGGAATCGATTGTAGCCTCTAGTGTGTGTGCGAGCAAAAGGTGGCTGTTTGTGTCATCAACCTTGCTGAAGCAGACGATAAGAAGCCAGCTGATTGCCGATGAATACAGCACTGAAAATGTCTTTATCGTTGACGGAATTGTGTCAACACGAAGAGGGTCAGAACGCCATCTCCAGCTGGTCCGAGAAATCATGCGGCTGCCTGCAACAAAAGTGGTGGAGCATCCGGACATATTCGTTCAAAATACAGAGTATACACTAGATGACTTTGATTATATTATTGAACTGAGAAATGACCCTGATGAGGTTATTACATATGAACATGCCGAGGAACCCCAAATGTTTGATCAATCCGGGTTTTCAAGCTTTGATTTTTAAAATTGGAAGGTGTTTGTTGTGACTGAACTAGGAATCCGGCTCAAAGAAGCCAGAGAGGAAAAAGCAATGTCATTGGATGATCTCCAAGCGGCAACAAAGATTCAAAAAAGGTATTTAACCGCCTTGGAGGAAGGAAACTATGACATTATTCCGGGGAAGTTTTATGTTCGGGCATTCATCAAGCAATATGCAGAAGCCGTTGGGCTTGATGCGGATCAGCTGTTTGAGGAGCATAAAAAAGATATCCCTAATACGTATCATGATGATGTGTCTGAAAAGATCTCCGGCATGAATCTTCAAAAGGAAATGCCAAAGCCAGCATCTAAGGCGCTGGAGCTGCTGCCAACAATACTTGTTATTCTCGGCGTGATTGTCGTGATTGCCATTGTGTACGCGATCATTCAATTTGCCAATCACAAAAACAGTGATGATCACAATGCGGCATCAGAAAAAGCAATTACGCAAAGTGAGAGCAAGTACGAAATCCCTAAAGATTCAACGCTGAAAGAGAATCAAAATAACAGCTCTGAAAAAGAGACAGACACTAAAAAAGAAACGAAAGAAAACGAAGATAAGAAAAAAGAAAATGACAGTGAGAAGCTGGAGATTAAAGCTGCTGGCACTGAAGGATCGTTAACGACTTATGAAGTGTCCGGCGCTGATAAAATCGAGCTGGAACTGAAGGCATCAGACAGCTCCTGGATTAGAGTGCGCGATGAAAACAGCAGCTCTTTAAAAGAAGGAACGCTGAAAAAAGACGAAACCTATAAAAAAGACATAACTGATCAGAAACAAGTTGATATCCGCACCGGATATGCACCTAATCTGAAAATAAAAATCAACGGTAAGGTTCTTTCATATGAACTTGATCCGAAAAAAGTGATGGCACAAACCATAAAGATTGTAAATAAAAAGGAAGAAAAGTCATCTTAATTACCAGATGACTTTTCTTCACGTCCGAGTATGAAATTGGAGGGGCTTTATGTTTAACTTACCAAATAAAATCACACTAGCTAGAATCGCATTAATCCCAATCTTCATGATTATCATGCTGGCGCCGTTTGACTGGGGCAGGCTCGAAGTTGGAGACGAATCCATCCCGGTCGCACATTTGGCGGGGGCCATTCTATTTATTATTGCATCTACAACAGACTGGGTGGACGGGTATTATGCCCGAAAATTAAATCTCGTAACAAACTTCGGGAAATTTCTTGATCCGCTTGCGGACAAACTGCTCGTATCCGCAGCGTTAATTATCCTTGTTCAATTTGATCTCGCTCCAGCTTGGATGGTCATTGTGATTATCAGCAGGGAGTTTGCCGTGACAGGTTTAAGGCTTGTCTTAGCCGGAACAGGAGAAGTCGTAGCTGCTAACATGCTTGGTAAAATCAAAACCTGGGCACAGATTATTGCGGTATCTGCATTGCTTCTTCATAATCTTCCATTTGAACTTGTGTCATTCCCGTTTGCAGACTTGGCGCTGTGGGTAGCCGTCTTCTTTACTGTCGTCTCAGGCTGGGAATATTTCTCTAAAAATTGGGAAGCGTTAAAAACATCTAACTAAGAAAGAAGGACTTCGTCATGGAATTTCCAAAAAAAGCAGAAATAATTGCAGTCGGTTCAGAGTTGCTGCTTGGTCAAATCGCCAATACAAATGCTCAATTTATCAGCAAACAGCTCGCTGAAATCGGGGTCAACGTATTTTATCATACAGCGGTCGGAGATAACCCGGAGCGGCTGAAGCAGGTCATCCGCATTGCTGAAGAACGCTCTGACTTCATTATTTTTTCAGGAGGGCTTGGACCCACAAAAGATGATCTGACGAAAGAAACGATTGCAAATACGCTGGGACGTCCGCTTGTGTTAAATGATGAGGCATTCCAATCCATTGAGGACTATTTCAAACGAACAAAACGCACGATGTCACCTAATAACCGAAAACAGGCGCTTGTGATCGAAGGCTCTGACGTGCTGGCGAATCACTTTGGAATGGCCCCGGGAATGCTCACAGAGCATGAATCGCGCTATTATATGCTTCTTCCTGGACCGCCGAGCGAATTGCGTCCAATGTTTGAAAACGAGGCAAAGCCTCTTCTGCTGAAAAAGATGGGTTCAAATGAAAAAATTGTGTCAACTGTTCTTCGCTTTTTCGGTATCGGTGAATCTCAGCTTGAAGCCGATTTGGAAGATATTATTGATGCACAAACCAATCCGACAATTGCGCCTTTGGCGGCTGATGGAGAGGTGACGCTGCGTCTGACAGCCAAACACGCCGATGAAAAGGAAACAGAGCGTCTGTTAAAAGAAACAGAGGCCGTTATCTTAGAGCGTGTCGGTGAATTTTTCTATGGTTACGATGATACTTCTCTTGTAAAAGAGCTATCTATAGCATGTAAGGAAAAAGGCATAACAATTTCTGCGGCAGAAAGCTTTACCGGAGGGCTGTTTTCTGAATGGCTGACGGATCATAGCGGTGCCTCAAAATTATTTGCCGGGGGCGTTGTTTGCTATACAAACGACGTGAAGCAGAATGTGCTTGGTGTCAAGAAGGAAACATTAGATCGTTTTGGGGCGGTCAGCAAGGAGTGCGCATCCGAACTGGCTAAGGGTGTTCAAAAACTCACTGGCAGCGATATCGGCATTAGCTTTACTGGTGTAGCAGGACCTGATGCTCAAGAAGGGCATGAGCCTGGGCATGTGTTTATCGGCATTTCCGCAAATGGTAAAGAAGAGGTTCACGAGTTTCACTTTGCGGGCTCCAGAACGGGGATCAGAAAACGCGGCGCTAAATACGGCTGCCATTTAATCTTAAAGCTTTTAGAGCAAAAATAATATTTTCAGCACATTATCCTCCTAAGAAAACATGATTTCTCTGATACATTATGATATTTTGATAGGAATCACGCCAAGAAAAAATCCGAATATGCGTTCGCTTTTTTCTTGGCAAATCCCTTCAAACAGGGTATAGTATATGTAGTGGTAACATAAAGGAGGAAAAAATAGAATGAGTGATCGTCAGGCAGCCTTAGATATGGCTCTTAAACAAATAGAAAAACAGTTCGGCAAAGGTTCCATTATGAAACTGGGAGAAAAGACAGATACAAGAATTTCTACTGTACCAAGCGGCTCCCTCGCTCTTGATACAGCACTGGGAATTGGCGGATATCCTCGCGGACGGATTATTGAAGTATACGGTCCTGAAAGCTCAGGTAAAACAACTGTGGCGCTTCATGCGATTGCTGAAGTTCAGCAGCAGGGCGGACAAGCCGCGTTTATCGATGCGGAGCATGCGTTAGATCCGGTATACGCGCAAAAGCTCGGTGTTAACATCGAAGAGCTTTTACTGTCTCAGCCTGACACAGGCGAGCAGGCGCTTGAAATTGCGGAAGCATTGGTTCGAAGCGGGGCAGTTGACATTGTCGTTGTCGACTCTGTAGCCGCTCTCGTTCCGAAAGCGGAAATTGAAGGCGACATGGGAGATTCGCATGTCGGTTTACAAGCACGCTTAATGTCTCAAGCGCTTCGTAAGCTTTCAGGGGCCATTAACAAATCGAAGACAATCGCGATTTTCATTAACCAAATTCGTGAAAAAGTCGGTGTTATGTTCGGGAACCCGGAAACAACACCTGGCGGCCGTGCGTTGAAATTCTATTCTTCCGTGCGTCTTGAAGTGCGCCGTGCTGAACAGCTGAAACAAGGCAACGACGTAATGGGGAACAAAACGAAAATCAAAGTCGTGAAAAACAAGGTGGCTCCGCCGTTCCGTACAGCCGAGGTTGACATTATGTACGGAGAAGGCATTTCAAAAGAAGGCGAAATCATTGATCTAGGAACTGAACTTGATATCGTGCAAAAAAGCGGTTCATGGTACTCTTATGAAGAAGAGCGTCTTGGCCAAGGCCGTGAAAATGCAAAACAATTCCTGAAAGAAAATAAAGATATCATGCTGATGATCCAGGAGCAAATTCGCGAACATTACGGCTTGGATAATAACGGAGTAGTGCAGCAGCAAGCTGAAGAGACACAAGAAGAACTCGAATTTGAAGAATAAAAATAAAATAAGTTTCAAATGATACAAAAGGCTGAGTGAAAAACTCAGCTTTTTTGTATTTTGCAAAAAAATGATAAAAATATTGCTTTTTTTGACAACTTTTTTAGGGCTTTATTCGTCTAACAAAACGTGTGCAAAATGGAATTTATTTTGGGAGGAAAAAATGAATGACAAGCCCAACCCGCAGAAGAACTGCGAAACGCAGACGGAGAAAACTAAATAAAAGAGGAAAACTGTTGTTTGGTCTTTTAGCAGTGATGGTTTGCATTACGATTTGGAATGCTCTTCATCGAAATAGTGAAGAAAACGAACCATCTCAAGAAACTGCAGCGGTTTCAAATACCGATCAGAAAAAAGAGGTCAAAAAGAAAACTGCCAAAAAATCAGAGGAACAAATCAAAACAGTGGATCGAAACCAAAAAATCAGCAATTATTTAAAAGAGATCGGTTTCAGCGGAACAGCCATGATTGTCAGAAATGGAGAAATCGTAACAAATAAAGGTTTTGGCTATGCTGACCGTAAACACTACATTCAAAATAATCCATTGACATCTTTTTATGTCGGTTCATCACAAAAAGCGCTGATTGCAACTGCTATTTTGCAGCTTGAGGAAAAGGGGAAACTTCAGACAAGTGATCCGGTAAGCACGTATTTACCTCATTTTCCCAACGGACAAACGATTACTTTGAAGAATCTGCTTACACATACATCGGGGATAAACGGACATATTGAAGGAAACGGCGCCATTACTCCGGACGATTTAATAAAAGATATAGAACTTCAGGGAATCAA
This sequence comes from Bacillus sp. PS237, assembly GCF_037963345.1. Taxonomy (NCBI): domain Bacteria; kingdom Bacillati; phylum Bacillota; class Bacilli; order Caryophanales; family Bacillaceae; genus Bacillus; species Bacillus sp. PS237. The sequence continues at coordinate 1,747,667 of NZ_CP150156.1, forward strand.
ACGTCAGCCGGGCGTATGGGACTACAAGGATTCCAACTATTCTGTTCTTGCTTATATTATTGCTGAAGTAAGCGGTGAGCCCTATGAACAGTACATAAAGAATCATATTTTTAAACCTGCGGGAATGACGCATGCAGGCTTTTACAAAACATATGAAAAAGAACCTTATCCTGCCGTCGGGTATAAGATGGAGGGCAGCAAAACAGTTACACCGTATATACCTGATTTATCCCAGCTGTATGGAGCGGGTGATATTTATATGAGCGCTATAGATATGTACAAATTTGACCAAGCGCTGATAGACGGAAAACTGTATTCGCAAAAAAGCTATGAAAAGATGTTTACGCCAGGGAGCAGCTCCACATACGGCATGGGATTTTATGTTGCTCCCGGAAGCTATTCAAACCATGGTGTTATGCCGGGCTTCAATATCTTGAACAGCTTTAGCAAATCTGGGCAAACCATTGTTATTTTGTTCTCAAACATTCAAAATAATGCTAAATTGGGCCAAGTGAACAATAAAATATACCAGCTTCTAAATCAAGAATGATTGGCGATCTTCTTTTGGATGAATTGCATTCGGCACGTGAAAAGAAGACTGGCCTGCAAACGTTAAGATGGCAAGCTTGACAAGTATTTCCGACACATTTACAATGAAGTTGTAACATTTGTTTTTTTAACATGATTGTTAAACCATTTAAACTTGACAAGGGCGATGAACACACTCATTCCCTGTGAAGGTTCTGTATGTTGAGAAAACTAGACAATGTACATGCCGACACTTTTTAAGCAACAACCAAGTTCATAGCAAGAGGAGGTGAAAGTATGACCCCAATTATGATGGTTCTCATCTCCATTTTGCTGATTCTACTCGGTTTAGTTGTTGGCTACTTTGTTCGTAAAACCATTGCCGAAGCGAAAATTGCGGGCGCACGCGGTGCAGCCGAGCAAATTCTTGAAGATGCGAAGCGTGATGCTGAAGCACTGAAAAAAGAAGCTCTGCTTGAAGCAAAGGATGAAATCCACAAACTTCGAATAGATGCTGAACAGGAAGTTCGTGAAAGACGAAATGAGCTTCAAAAACAAGAAAACCGTTTACTCCAAAAGGAGGAAAACCTTGATCGCAAACATGAGGGAATTGATAAACGGGAAGCGATGTTGGAGAAGAAAGATCATTCTCTGAATGAACGACAACAACATATTGAAGAGATGGAAAGCAAAGTGGATGAGATGATTCGTATGCAGCAGTCTGAGTTGGAACGAATTTCGAGTCTGACTCGTGACGAAGCGAAACAAATCATTCTTGAGCGGGTTGAAAACGAGCTTTCACATGACATCGCCATCATGACAAAAGAAACTGAAAACCGTGCGAAAGAAGAGGCGGATAAGAAAGCGAAAAACATTCTTTCACTCGCCTTACAGCGCTGCGCAGCGGACCACGTTGCCGAAACAACGGTATCAGTTGTCAATCTTCCAAATGATGAGATGAAAGGACGTATCATCGGACGGGAAGGGCGTAACATTCGTACGCTTGAAACGCTGACAGGAATTGACCTGATTATTGATGATACGCCTGAAGCTGTCATTCTTTCCGGATTTGATCCGATCAGACGTGAGACAGCCAGAATTGCTCTTGATAAACTCGTTCAGGATGGCCGTATTCATCCGGCACGGATTGAAGAAATGGTTGAAAAATCTCGCCGCGAGGTCGATGACTATATTCGTGAGATGGGTGAGCAAACGACATTTGAGGTTGGCGTTCATGGCCTCCACCCAGATCTCATCAAGATCCTCGGCCGCTTAAAGTTCCGTACAAGCTACGGTCAAAATGTGCTTAAGCATTCCATGGAAGTCGCATTCTTGGCCGGTCTAATGGCATCGGAGCTTGGTGAAGACGCAAAGCTTGCTAAACGTGCGGGTCTTCTTCACGACATCGGGAAAGCAATTGACCATGAAGTAGAAGGAAGCCACGTTGAGATCGGGGTAGAGCTTGCGACCAAATATAAAGAGCACCCAGTCGTGATTAACAGTATTGCATCACACCACGGGGACGAGGAGCCGACTTCCATTATTGCTGTACTGGTAGCTGCAGCAGATGCGCTTTCCGCTGCAAGACCTGGCGCAAGAAGTGAGACGCTCGAGAATTATATTCGAAGACTTGAAAAACTTGAAGAAATTTCTGAGTCCTACGAAGGTGTTGAAAAATCATTTGCCATTCAGGCTGGACGCGAAGTGCGAATTATGGTGAAGCCGGATTCAATTAATGATCTTGAGGCTCATCGACTGGCGCGAGATATCCGCAAGCGAATTGAGGACGAGCTCGATTATCCAGGTCATATTAAGGTGACAGTAATCAGAGAGACTCGAGCCGTAGAGTATGCAAAATAAAGTGATGCGCTAAGCATCACTTTATTTTTTTGACGGCAAGGAATTTTCAAGAAGAAAGGATTTACAAAATGAGAATTTTATTTATCGGAGATGTTGTCGGTTCACCGGGCCGTGACATGGTCAAAGAATATGTACCAAAGCTAAAAACAAAATATAAGCCTCACTTTACCATTATTAATGGTGAAAACGCCGCACATGGAAAAGGCCTGACGGAAAAAATTTATCACAGCTTAATCCAGTCCGGCGCAGATGCAATCACAATGGGGAACCACACATGGGACAAAAAAGAAATATTTGATTTTATAGATGACGTTCCGAACTTGGTTCGCCCGGCAAACTTTCCTGAAGGAACACCGGGGAAAGGGATCACATATGTGAAAGCAAACGGCAAAGAACTAGCAGTCATTAATTTGCAGGGACGTACGTTTTTGCCGCCGCTTGATGACCCGTTTTTAAAAGCGGATGAATTGATCGCAGAAGCTGCGAAAAGAACACCGTACATTTTTATTGACTTTCATGCCGAAGCGACAAGTGAAAAGCTCGCACTTGGCTGGTACACGGATGGACGGGCATCGGCTGTAGTAGGAACTCATACACACGTGCAAACAGCGGATAACCGCATTTTGCCGAAGGGAACGGCATATATTACTGATGTGGGAATGACTGGCCCGTATGACGGTATACTGGGGATGGACAGAGAGACGATTATTAAGCGATTCAAAACGAACCTTCCAGTCCGGTTTACTGTCGCTGAAGGAAAAACAACGCTCAGCGGAGTTGTCATTGACATTGACGATCAAACGAAAAAAGCCGTGAAAATTGAGCGTATTTTAATCAACGATGATCACATGTTCTTTGAATAGTTGAACATATGGTTATTTTATAAAAATATTAAAAAGAAAAGCAGGAATATAGCAACTCCTTAGTGAATATAGTAAAAATGGAAGGTAGCCCGCTATTTTTGAAAAGCATTGTGGGGATGGCTTTTTGGATAGCAACATCTAATAATGATTGTTCTAATGAACACTCACTTATCCATTGTAAAACTAAGGGGGAGCAGAAATGGAAATCTTAAAAGTTTCAGCAAAATCGAGTCCAAATTCAGTGGCAGGTGCGCTTGCAGGCGTGTTGAGAGAGCGAGGAGCCGCCGAGATTCAAGCGATCGGAGCGGGTGCATTAAACCAGGCTGTAAAAGCTGTGGCGATTGCCAGGGGATTTGTGGCGCCAAGCGGCGTTGATTTGATTTGTATTCCGGCTTTTACAGATATTCAAATCGATGGGGAAGAAAGAACAGCGATTAAATTAATCGTGGAGCCTCGCTAAAAACAAATAAAGCATTCTCAACCTGTTTGCGTAATGCAAACAGGTTGTTTTTCATTTATTGTGATATTTTCTCCCGATAGTATTTTTAGCACATAAATGAGCGAATATACAAAATCAGAAATGAGCTAAAACGTTTCAAAAAAAATTTCCGCCCATTTTTCAAGACAGATACTTTTGTCCTTCTGGAAAAGACAGTTCTGTTTACGCTTATTCCATATCATGGTACAATCCGAATATAACAAGAATTTTTCAAGGAGGATTGTACATGCAGAGTGGAAAGATGAAAGCTCTAATGAAAAAGGACGGGGCGTTCGGTGCTGTGCTGACTGAAGTTCCCATTCCTGAGATTGATAAACATGAAGTCCTCATAAAAGTGAAAGCCGCTTCCATATGCGGCACGGATGTCCACATTTATAATTGGGATCAATGGGCACGTCAGAGAATCAAAACACCCTATGTTTTCGGCCATGAGTTCAGCGGCATCGTAGAGGGCGTGGGAGAGAATGTCAGCAGTGTAAAAGTGGGAGAGTATGTGTCTGCGGAAACACACATTGTCTGTGGTGAATGTGTCCCTTGCCTAACAGGAAAATCTCATGTGTGTACCAATACTGCTATAATCGGAGTGGACACGGCAGGCTGTTTTGCGGAGTATGTAAAAGTTCCAGCTGATAACATTTGGAGAAATCCCGCTGATATGGACCCGTCGATTGCTTCCATTCAAGAGCCTTTAGGAAATGCAGTTCATACCGTACTCGAGAGCCAGCCTGCAGGAGGAACGACTGCAGTCATTGGATGCGGACCGATTGGTCTTATGGCTGTTGCGGTTGCAAAAGCAGCAGGAGCTTCTCAGGTGATAGCGATTGATAAGAATGAATACAGGCTGAGGCTTGCAAAACAAATGGGAGCGACTTGTACTGTTTCTATTGAAAAAGAAGACCCGCTCAAAATTGTAAGCGCTTTAACGAGTGGAGAAGGAGCAGATCTTGTTTGTGAGATGTCGGGCCATCCCTCAGCGATTGCCCAAGGTCTTGCGATGGCTGCGAATGGCGGAAGATTTCATATTCTCAGCTTGCCGGAACATCCGGTGACAATTGATTTGACGAATAAAGTGGTATTTAAAGGGCTTACCATCCAAGGAATCACAGGAAGAAAAATGTTTTCAACATGGCGCCAGGTGTCTCAGTTGATCAGTTCAAACATGATCGATCTTGCACCTGTTATTACCCATCAGTTTCCATTAGAGGAGTTTGAAAAAGGTTTCGAACTGATGAGAAGCGGGCAGTGCGGAAAAGTAATTTTAATTCCATAAAGGGGGATAAACATGACGAAGGAATTTGAGTTTTTAAAAGCAGAGCTTAATAGTATGAAAGAAAACCATACATGGCAAGACATAAAACAGCTTGAATCTATGCAGGGCCCATCTGTCACAGTGAATCACCAAAAAGTCATTCAGCTATCTTCTAATAATTACCTCGGATTCACTTCACATCCTAGACTCATCAACGCCGCACAGGAGGCCGTTCAGCAGTATGGAGCCGGCACCGGATCAGTGAGAACGATTGCGGGTACATTTACAATGCATCAAGAGCTTGAGAAAAAGCTGGCAGCCTTTAAAAAAACGGAGGCGGCACTTGTATTCCAATCAGGCTTCACAACAAACCAAGGCGTACTTTCAAGTATTCTATCAAAAGAGGACATTGTCATCTCAGATGAATTGAACCATGCCTCTATTATTGACGGAATTCGACTGACAAAGGCGGATAAAAAGGTGTATCAGCACGTCAATATGAGTGATTTAGAGCGGGTGCTGAGAAAGTCAATGAATTATCGGATGCGTCTGATTGTGACAGACGGCGTATTTTCCATGGATGGCAACATAGCTCCTCTGCCTGATATTGTAGAGCTCGCTGAGAAATATGACGCATTTGTGATGGTGGATGACGCCCATGCATCCGGAGTACTTGGCGAAAACGGCAGGGGAACGGTGAATCACTTCGGTCTTGACGGCAGAGTGCATATTCAGGTCGGAACATTAAGCAAGGCAATCGGAGTGCTCGGCGGCTACGCTGCAGGTTCAAAGGTGCTGATCGATTATTTGCGCCATAAAGGCCGTCCATTTTTATTCAGCACATCTCATCCGCCGGCAGTCACTGCAGCTTGTATGGAAGCGATTGATGTCTTGCTTGAAGAGCCGGAGCATATGGAGCGCTTGTGGGAGAATACTGCCTATTTTAAAGCAATGCTTGTGAAAATGGGTCTGACTCTCACGAAGAGTGAAACGCCGATTCTTCCTATTTTAATAGGTGATGAAGGTGTGGCAAAGCAATTTTCAGATCAGCTCCTTTCTCGCGGTGTTTTTGCCCAAAGTATCGTTTTCCCGACTGTAGCAAAGGGAAAAGCCAGAATTCGCACGATTATAACAGCAGAGCACACCAAAGATGAACTGGATCAGGCGCTTGATGTCATCGAAAAGACGGCAAAGGAGCTCCAGCTATTGTAACAAGAGGAAGAGTTTACTCTTCCTCTTTTGATTCCTTATTGATTATTATTCTCAATGAGTGTACAATGATAGGTTGCCAGTTGTGCAGAGCTTCAATAACCTTTATACTGAAGGGTGGAAGTTTGGTTTGAAAGGAGAAAATATGACATGAATGAAAAACAAAAATTAGAGAGCGGACAAGTTCATCCATCGGACAAAAAATCCGAGAAGGATTACAGCAAGTACTTTGAAGCTGTTTACATTCCGCCTTCTTTAAAAGACGCGAAAAAACGAGGCAAGGAAGCCGTTACTTATCATAATGACTTTAAAATTTCTGAACAATTTAAAGGATTGGGAGACGGAAGAAAGTTCTATATCCGTACGTACGGCTGCCAAATGAATGAACACGATACAGAGGTTATGGCAGGGATCTTTATGGCGCTCGGTTACGAAGCGACAAACTCTGTTGACGATGCCAATGTCATTTTGTTAAATACATGTGCAATCCGTGAAAATGCTGAAAACAAGGTGTTTGGTGAGCTCGGGCACTTAAAAGCACTGAAAAAAAACAATCCCGATCTGATTTTAGGCGTGTGCGGCTGTATGTCCCAAGAGGAATCAGTCGTGAACCGTATTTTGAAAAAACATCCGTTTGTCGATATGATTTTCGGAACGCATAACATTCATCGCCTGCCGGAGCTTTTGTCAGAAGCATACCTTTCAAAAGAAATGGTTGTAGAAGTTTGGTCTAAGGAAGGGGACGTTATTGAAAACCTTCCAAAAGTCCGAAATGGAAAAATTAAGGGCTGGGTCAATATCATGTACGGCTGTGACAAATTCTGTACGTATTGCATTGTGCCTTACACACGCGGAAAAGAAAGAAGCCGCCGCCCTGAGGATATCATTCAGGAAGTGAGAAGGCTCGCAAGTGAAGGCTATAAGGAAATTACTCTGTTAGGCCAAAACGTAAACGCGTATGGAAAAGACTTTGAAGATATGACGTACGGACTTGGTGATTTGATGGATGAACTGAGAAAAATCGATATCCCGAGAATCCGTTTTACAACGAGTCATCCGCGCGACTTTGACGACCGCCTCATTGAAGTGCTGGCAAAAGGCGGAAATCTGCTTGATCACATTCATCTTCCGGTTCAATCAGGAAGCTCAGAAGTTCTCAAGCTGATGGCCCGCAAATATGACAGAGAGCGTTACATGGAGCTGGTGCGAAAAATTAAAGAAGCAATGCCAAACGCTTCTTTGACAACGGACATTATCGTCGGATTTCCAAATGAAACGGACGAACAGTTTGAAGAAACGCTTTCTCTATACCGTGAAGTGGAGTTTGACAGCGCCTATACGTTCATTTACTCTCCGCGTGAAGGCACTCCGGCTGCTAAGATGAAAGATAATGTACCGATGCGTGTGAAAAAAGAACGCCTGCAGCGTCTAAACGCACTGGTGAATGAAATTTCTGCTAAAAAAATGAAGGAATACGAAGGCAAGGTTGTCGAAGTATTAGTTGAGGGTGAAAGCAAAAATAACCCTGATATTCTTGCTGGCTATACTGAAAAAAGCAAGCTTGTCAATTTCAAAGGGCCGAAGGAAGCCATCGGCAAAATCGTCCGCGTGAAAATCCAGCAAGCGAAAACATGGTCGCTTGACGGAGAAATGGTAGGAGAAGCAATCGAGGTGAAATGAGATGACGCTCTACTCAAAAAAAGACATTGTGCAGCAGGCTCGAAACCTTGCAAAAATGATTTCTGAAACAGAAGAGGTTGATTTTTTCAAACGGGCTGAAGCGCAAATCAATGAGAATGACAAAGTGTCCACAATCGTTAATCAGATTAAAGCCCTGCAAAAGCAGGCTGTCAATCTGAAGCATTATGAAAAGCATGAAGCGCTCAAACAAGTAGAAGCAAAAATTGACGCGCTGCAAGAAGAGCTTGAAGAGATTCCTGTTATCCAGGAATTCAGAGACTCGCAAATGGAAGTAAATGACCTACTGCAGCTCGTTGCACACACCATTTCCAACCAAGTCACAAATGAAATCATCACATCAACCGGAGGCGACCTGCTGAAAGGGGAAACCGGTTCAAAGGTGAAGCATTCAAATAACAGCTGTTCTCTCTAAACACGGTGCCTTTACAGGCCCGTGTTTTTTTATCATTTGTGCGGTTAAAAATGAACTAAATAATCTATGTACCAAATGTTCAATTGGTTTTTCTGTGCTCAGCCGCGTATAAACTTTATCGCACTTATAAGTAAAGTTTCTAGGCACCCCTGCATACAATGGAACAGAAACTTTGTATTTTTATATTTTATTTATAAAAATGCACACTAGACAAATGCCCAGCATAAGATAACACGAAGAAGAACAAGGAGGCATGCCGGAATGTCTGAATACAGGGAAATTATTACGAAGGCAGTAGTAGCGAAAGGCCGAAAATTCACCCAATGCACCAACACCATCTCGCCTGAGAAAAAACCGAGCAGCATTTTGGGTGGTTGGATTATTAACCACAAGTATGACGCTGAAAAAATTGGAAAAACGGTAGAAATTGAAGGGTATTATGATATAAACGTATGGTACTCTTACGCGGACAACACAAAGACAGAGGTTGTCACAGAACGGGTAAAATATGTAGATGTCATTAAACTCAGATACAGAGACAATAATTACTTAGATGATGAGCATGAAGTGATTGCCAAAGTGCTTCAGCAGCCAAACTGCCTTGAAGTGACCATTTCGCCGAATGGAAATAAAATCGTTGTGCAGGCAGAAAGAGAATTTTTGGCGGAAGTGGTAGGGGAAACAAAGGTAGTTGTTGAGGTCAATCCTGACTGGGAAGAGGATGACGAGGAAGATTGGGAAGATGAGCTTGATGAAGAGCTTGAAGACATCAACCCGGAGTTTTTAGTGGGAGATCCTGAAGAATAAAAAAGGGACTAGGGGAGACAGTACCCCCAAGTCTCTTTTTTATATTGATATATCATTCTTTTATCACTTTTTGTTTATGTTATAATGAAGGTTGGAAAATAGAAACGTTGATACATAGTGAGGGATTAAACAATGGCCGGTTATACGCCTATGATACAGCAATATTTAAAAATAAAGGCAGAGCACCAGGATGCCTTTTTATTTTTTCGCCTGGGTGATTTTTATGAAATGTTTTTTGAGGACGCCAAAAAAGCGTCACAAGAGCTGGAAATTACGTTAACGAGCAGAGACGGCGGTGCGGCTGAAAAAATACCGATGTGCGGTGTGCCGTATCATTCTGCTTCCGCGTATATCGAACAGCTTATTAAAAAAGGATACAAAGTGGCGATCTGTGAACAGACGGAAGATCCGAAAGCCGCAAAGGGCGTTGTGAAAAGAGAAGTAGTTCAGCTGATTACGCCCGGAACTGTAATGGACGGCAAAGGCATCCATGAGTCGGAAAATAATTTTATCGCATCTGTTTCAGCCTGCTCGAACGGATACGGACTTGCTCTGTCTGATTTAACAACGGGAGAAAATTTGGCTGTTTTGATTGAACGGCTTGAAGACGTCATATCAGAAATTTATTCAGTCGGCGCACGGGAAATCGTGGTTTCAGGAAGCTTGGATGCCGATACAGTGGCACAGCTGAGAGAGCGGTGCGGTGCAACGATTTCAATTGAAGACGGAGAAACAGACGAACACGTAACGATCATTGAGCACTTAAATAATGAAGATATAACAAAAACATTTCTGCGCTTATATACGTATTTGAAAAGAACCCAAAAGCGCAGCCTTGATCATCTTCAGCCCGTGCAGGTGTATGAGCTTGAGGAAGCGATGAAAATTGACTTGTACTCAAAGCGTAATCTGGAGCTGACCGAAACGATTCGTTCGAAAAATAAAAAAGGCTCCCTTTTGTGGCTGCTGGATGAAACAAAAACGGCAATGGGAGGCCGGCTACTTAAACAGTGGATTGACCGGCCGCTTATCAGAGTCAATCAAATCGAAGAGCGCCAAGAAATGGTGGAAACATTAATGTCCCATTTCTTTGAACGGGAAGATCTGCGTGAACGTTTAAAAGAAGTATATGACTTAGAACGCCTTGCCGGCCGCGTTGCATTCGGAAATGTCAATGCCCGGGATTTGATTCAGCTGAAGGAATCGTTAAAGCAAGTGCCTGGCATCAAACAGCTGGTTGCTTCACTGGCTCATGACAAGGCCAAGGAACGTGCAAAGCGCATTGACCCTTGCGGGGATGTACTTGAACTGCTGGAAGAAGCGCTGTACGAAAACCCTCCTTTATCGGTAAAAGAAGGGAACCTGATTAAAGATGGTTATAATCAAAAGCTTGATGAATATCGTGATGCAAGCAGAAACGGAAAAGACTGGATTGCCCGCCTGGAACAGCAGGAGCGGGAATACACAGGCATTCGCTCTTTAAAGGTCGGCTTTAATAAAGTTTTCGGTTATTACATTGAAGTGACAAAAGCAAACTTGCATTTGCTTGAGGAAGGGCGTTATGAGCGGAAGCAGACGTTAACCAATGCAGAGCGCTACATTACACCTGAATTAAAAGAAAAAGAAGCGCTCATTTTAGAGGCGGAAAATAACATCTGTGAGCTGGAGTACGAGCTGTTTACCGAGCTGCGCGAGAAAGTGAAGCAGTATATTCCGCGGCTGCAGCAGCTTGCAAAACAGATGAGCGAGCTGGACGCACTGCAATGCTTTGCGACAATCAGTGAAAATCGCCACTACACGAAACCAGAGTTCTCTAAAGATGAAGTCGAAGTGATTGAAGGCAGACACCCGGTTGTTGAAAAAGTCATGGACAGCCAGGAATATGTCCCGAACAACTGTATGATGGGCGATAACAGACAAATGCTTCTCATTACAGGTCCAAACATGTCAGGGAAAAGCACGTATATGAGACAAATCGCGCTCATTTCCATTATGGCGCAAATCGGCTGCTTTGTACCCGCGAAAAAAGCGGTGCTCCCGATTTTCGATCAAATTTTTACGCGAATCGGCGCTGCAGATGATTTGATTTCCGGACAAAGTACATTTATGGTAGAAATGCTTGAAGCGAAAAATGCGATTGTCAATGCGACGAAAAACAGCCTCATTCTGTTTGATGAAATCGGGCGGGGAACGTCCACTTATGACGGCATGGCGCTGGCACAGGCGATTATTGAATATGTTCACGATCATATCGGCGCCAAGACGCTGTTCAGCACACACTATCACGAGCTGACCGTTCTTGAGGACAAGCTGCCCCAGCTGAAAAACGTTCATGTTCGCGCTGAAGAATATAACGGAACGGTTGTCTTTCTTCATCAAATTAAAGAAGGTGCGGCTGATAAAAGCTATGGTATCCATGTAGCTCAGCTTGCCGAACTGCCGGGAGATCTGATTGCGCGCGCTCAAGATATTTTAAAAGAGCTTGAGCATTCAGGAAACAAACCGGAAGTGCCGGTGCAGAAACCTCAGGTGAAAGAAGAGCCGGCACAGCTGTCCTTTTTTGACGAAGCGGAAAAGCCGGCTGAAACACCAAAGCTTTCAAAAAAAGAAAAGCAAGTGATCGATGCTTTCAAATCACTTAATATACTGGATATGACACCGCTTGAAGCGATGAATGAAATGTACAAGCTGCAAAAGAAATTACATTAAAACGGGGTGATGAATGTGGCAAAAGTCATCCAACTGTCAGATGAGCTTTCAAATAAAATAGCGGCGGGCGAGGTTGTGGAACGGCCCGCCTCAGTCGTCAAAGAATTGGTGGAAAATGCGATCGACGCTGACAGCACAGTCATTGAAATCGATATTGAGGAAGCAGGCCTTGCATCCATTCGGGTCTTGGATAACGGCGAAGGAATGGAGAATGAAGATTGCAAGCGAGCTTTCCGGCGCCACGCAACGAGTAAAATAAAAGATGAAAATGATTTATTCAGGGTGAGAACGCTCGGTTTCAGGGGAGAAGCCCTGCCGAGTATCGCGTCAGTCTCTCATCTGGAGATTACAACAAGCACTGGTGAAGGAGCTGGGACGAAGCTCGTCCTCCAAGGAGGAAACATCATTTCCGAATCGCGTTCCTCAAGCAGGAAGGGAACTGAAATTGTCGTTTCCAACCTGTTTTTTAACACACCGGCCCGTTTGAAATATATGAAAACCGTTCATACAGAGCTTGGAAACATTACAGATGTGGTTAACCGTATTGCTCTGGCGCATCCAGAGGTATCGATCCGCCTGCGCCATCATGGGAAAAACCTGCTTCAAACGAACGGAAACGGAGATGTGCGCCATGTACTGGCAGCGATTTACGGCACGGCTGTCGCCAAAAAAATGCTTCCGCTGCATGTGAGCTCCTTGGATTTTGAAGTAAAGGGATATATCGCCCTCCCAGAGATTACACGGGCGTCGAGAAACTATATGTCGTCTGTGGTCAATGGCCGTTACATTAAAAATTTCCCGCTCGTCAAAGCGGTTCATGAAGGCTATCATACGCTTCTGCCGATCGGACGCCATCCGATTACTTTTATAGAAATTACGATGGACCCGATTTTAGTCGATGTCAACGTGCATCCATCGAAGCTTGAGGTCCGGCTCAGCAAGGAAACAGAGCTTCATGACTTAATACGTGACGGAATTAAAGATGTGTTTAAACAGCAGCAGCTGATTCCTAGTGCCCAGGTCCCGAAAAAATCAGCACCTGCCATCAAAAATGAGCAGCAGTTTATAACCTTTGATGAAAAGCCTCCGGAAAAAAAAGTTCCGGAAAAATCGACTGCGCCATCTTATTCACCGATGAAGCTCAGCTCAGTCGTAAAAGAGCCGGTTGATGCGGAGGAAAAATTGCCCCCTCTCCAATTTGATGCTCCTCCTATCGTTGATCAGGAACAAACCCTTGAGGTGTCCGATGTTTCAGCAGAACAGCCTGAAACATTTGAGCAGGAATGCCATGAGGAACAGCCGCAGCCAGCGTCTGATCGGGTTCCAATTATGTACCCGATTGGCCAGATGCACGGGACTTATATATTGGCACAAAACGAAAACGGCCTATATATTATCGACCAGCACGCCGCCCAAGAACGTATTAAATATGAGTACTTCCGTGAAAAGGTGGGGGAGGTTGAGCCTGAGGTGCAGGAGATGATTGTACCGCTGACGTTCCACTACTCCACAAATGAGGCTTTGATTATTGAACAGCACAAACAAGAGCTCGAAAGCGTCGGTGTCTTTTTAGAGTCATTCGGCTCTAACAGTTACATCGTCCGCTGCCACCCAGCCTGGTTTCCAAAGGGAGAAGAAGCAGAGCTTATAGAAGAAATCATTCAGCAGGTGCTCGACTCCAAAAATATAGATATTAAAAAACTTCGCGAGGAAGCGGCGATTATGATGAGCTGCAAAGGCTCCATCAAAGCAAATCGCCACCTCAGAAACGACGAAATCAAAGCGCTTCTGGACGACCTCCGAAGCACATCAGACCCATTTACATGCCCGCACGGCCGCCCGATCATCATTCACCACTCGACATATGAGATGGAAAAGATGTTCAAACGCGTGATGTAGCGGGGGTGGTAGGCATTGATCCATTCTCTGAATGGATCAATGCTTTTTTTGTACTCCTTCGAGTGTCAGATTATAAGAAACGGTTGTAAACGTGTGAGCAGTGTTAACGCATTATACTTCATGGTTCCTCCGTATAACAAAATTTCCATTTACAGGCAATTGGGATTAATGTATATTTTGGGTGAGGGGGTGGAAACATATGGCATGTGGTCCGAAGATCATTATCTTTTTGGATGAACTTGATGATCCAAATGTGAGAATCATTTTAGAATGCAGAATTTAAATTACAACATTGTGTTTTGCTCCCTGTTCGTGTGAACAGGGAGATTTTTTCGTTTATATAACTGGTGATGTCCAAATATAGGGTGTTATGAATTTTCCATATCTGCCATCGGCTTTAAGCTGCTTCTCTATTAGGCTGGTTATCAAAAGCAAGTTCAATGATAGCCATGAAAGCTGATATCACAACAAGCAAGACATCTGGAATATAAATAGACTGCATAAAGTAATCTGCAAAACAGATCGTTATAAGATTGCTGATAAAATACAGTATAAAAGCAAAAAGTGCAGTCTTTTTCAATGAAAGTGATTTTGCCAAAATGATAGAGATAATCTTTGTGAGTGGGTCTATGATTAAACCTACAGCAAAGCAGGCTAAAATAAATAAAGCTAATGTTTGATTGGAAGCGTATGTGATGCCAAGTATGGAGAATAAGCCTTTCATCCCGAAGAAAAAGCCGCCGAAGATGACTGCAAGCGCGATGGCCGCGATAAAAGTAATAGATACAATTCCGATTAATTTTGATCTCAGGTTAAAATCTTTAGAGTGCTCGTTCTGTTCTTTTTGGTTCATGTATGACACTCCCTTCACCTGCTTACTCATACAAACAGCACCCTTGAATCAGCCCAAAATATCTATAAGTCTGTTTTCTGACGAAAATAGTATAGCATATTTTAACAAAACCAAAAAAGGCCCTTTCCACTGGGGAAGGGCCTTTTTCATCATGTTAACTCCTGAGATTCGCCGAAGCTTTCTCTTTTTTTGGCCAAATAAAATAGCTGGCTGTAATGAGAAAGTCAATGCCTATAATGACAGTCCACAGTTTAAGAATGCCGCTCAACGCCTCGGTTCGGGAAGAGTCATTGATAAAATAGATCATCCCTGCCAATAGTCCCGCACCAATTAAGTAGGCCAGCACATGTCTTAGCCAGCCTTTCGCACCGTGCTTGGCATGGTCCATTCCAAAACGTTTCAGCGGTTTTGTTCCTTTTTTTGTCACATAATATTGAAACTTTTCATCTGCCCATTGAATCATTTGTTTCCCATAAGCGATCGATATACCGATGTAAACAGCTGCAATCCCATGGGCTGCGGTCGCTGAGGCTCCGCGGTAAAGGTCCACACCAGTTGCCGCTAACAAGATCAAATCGATAACTGGAGTTAAGGCAAGGAATAGCAGTCCTAATGTATGTCGTTTGAATACGTAGCGTACAGCAAGCCCCAAAACAATGACAACCCAAAACGCAATTTCACAGAAAACAATCATCCATGCGATACCGTTCAATCCATTCCCCTCTTTTCAATACAGTTGTATTATTTAAATAATATGTTACCATCTTTGTTTTTGTAACACAACTGTATTATAAAAATTGCCCTCTCATTTTTTTCTTGTTACAATAAAGCTATGCCAAAACAAATTGACCATGAGAAAAGAAGAAAACAAATTGCAGAAGCAACGTGGCGCGTCATTTTAGAACGAGGGATGGAGGGAGCATCAGCCAGAAATATTGCAAAGGAAGCAGGATTGTCATTAGGTGCGCTGCGCCATTATTTCTCTACACAGGATGAATTGCTTGCTTTTGCAATGAAACTTGTCCAAGAAAAGGTAACGGACCGAATTAAGGACATTGCAGTGAGGGATTTGCTCCCTAAGGAAAAAGTGTTGCAAATTTTGCTTGAAATGGTCCCAACGAATGAAGAAACGATTAGAGAGATGGAGGTTTGGTTTGCTTTTACTGCTTACGCCAGACATAAAAAGGATATGTTTGATGCGAGTCATGACGGGATTTTCAGCGGCATGCGGAATCTGATTGCCTATTTAGATGAATCCGATTTACTGAAGCAGAATGCTGATAAAGACATTGAAGCTGAGAGACTTTACGCGCTTGTTGACGGCTTGGCTTTACATGCCATGCTTGACCCTGTGCGCGTGAATAAAGACCGAATCAAGCGGGTCATTATGCAGCATGTAGAGTCAATTTGCGTGGAAGATACACGTGAGACACAAAAACGACATCCTTAAGGCACTAGTGTGAAAAGCGATTCTTGTTGGGCATGCGTCCAAAAGAGTCGCTTTTTTATTTTCAAAGAACAAGGATCTCTGAAAAAAATGGAAAACAATCATGCTGTTTGGTAAAGTGGAATGAAAGACGGACTGAGGGGTGAACACTGGTCCATCGTTTAAGAACTTTACATGATAGGGATGGTATAAATGAATCTTACTTACAAGGTGCATCCAATTAAAACAAGGTATCAGGGCTGGACGAATTATTGCTATATCATTGAAGATATTGTAAGCAGATCTGCAATTGTTGTTGATCCCTCATGGGAATTGAGTAAGATAACCACTACACTTTCCGAACTCGAAGCGGAATTAAAGGCAGTCGCATTGACACACTCTCATTATGATCATGTAAATCTGGTAGACCCGCTGACGAAGATGTTTAACGCTCAAGTTTATATGTCGAAAAAAGAAATTGATTATTATCAATTCCGATGCAGAAATTTAATTAGCCTAGATGATCATCAGACGATCAGCATAGGAAACACAAGAGCACAGTGCCTTCTCACACCGGGGCATACAGCCGGCGGAATGTGTTATTTGTTTTCTGAGAGTATTTTTACCGGAGATACGGTGTTTACAGAAGGGTGCGGCATATGTGAGGATGATGGCAGCTCTGCGGAAGAGATGTTTGATAGCATTCAAAGAATAAAGTCGGAGGTTTCACCCCATGTACGGGTGTATCCTGGTCACTCATTTGGCAAATCGCCCGGCCATTCGATAAAGGATCTTTATCAGCATAATATTTACTTTCAAATTGATAAGAAAGAATATTTTGTGAAATTTCGCACTCGTAAAAACCAAAAAGGTATTTTTGATTTTAAATAATCCTTCTGAATCTATTATCCTATTTTTCTTCGAATATCTAAATGATTTTTATTTTCGAAAATGATTACATAGAAGGTGTTATTTATTTTGAAAACTCATTTGAAAGAAAATGAAGCGCATTATCATGATATGGCGCCCTATATGTAATCCGGGTCTTTTTTCTTATGTTCTGTTATATCTCCTGATCCTTTATTCCTCAATGGAAAAAAGCAGAAAAACAATGGAGCAAACTGTAGGAAAAATTAACTTGACGGATAATATTTACAGAGGTTACCATCAACATGAACATGCTACTATTTATCCGGTCATCACTATTATAAAATCATACAGAAGTGAAACACATCTACTAATCGGAAGGGTGGCTTTGAGAGAATGATCACATATGTTTTTCCAGGTCAGGGTTCACAAAAACAGGGAATGGGCAGCGGCCTATTCGATGAATTTAAAGAACTGACGGATCAGGCAGATGAGATCTTAGGATATTCTATCAAACGTCTTTGCCTGGAAAATCCTTATTCCAATTTAAACAAAACGCAATTTACTCAGCCGGCATTATATGTGGTAAACGCACTAAGCTATCTGAAAAAAATCAGGGATGAAGAAGTTAAACCTGACTTTGTCGCCGGGCACAGCTTGGGTGAATACAATGCGTTATTTGCAGCTGAAGCCTTTGATTTTGAGACAGGTTTACAGCTTGTCAGAAAAAGAGGCGAGCTGATGAGTCTGATAAGCAACGGCGGTATGGCAGCTGTTATGGGACTAAATGAAGAGCAGGTTGCAAAGGCTCTGAAAGAATATCATTTACATGATGTTGATATCGCTAATGTGAATGCCCCATATCAAATTGTAATTTCAGGAAAAAAAGATGAGATTGAAAAAGCCGCATCTCTTTTTGAAACGATGACTGAAGTTACAATGGTACTCCCCTTAAACGTAAGCGGCGCGTTTCATTCCAGATACATGAATAAAGCAAAAGAAGAATTCGAGGAGTTCCTTCATGCCTTTTATTTTTCGCCTCCGTCTATCCCGGTTATTTCTAATGTGTATGCCAAACCGTATACATACGAATTCATGAAACAGACGCTGGCTGATCAAATTAATCATTCAGTGAAATGGACTGACAGCATAAGCTACTTAATGAAAAAAGGCCATATGGAGTTTGAGGAGGTAGGGCCTGGAAATGTTTTAACTGGGTTAATTCATCGCATAAAGAAAGATGCGGAAGCAATGCCCCGCTAAAGCATTTGCCCCTATGGCCATGTATCTCATCAATCAGGTCTAAACACAGATTTCCTTTCATTTAAGGTATAAAGTTTTAAAGATTCAATCGTTCGATTGACACTGTTTCTAATTGAATAACTTTATATACTGTTACATAAAGAGGCTGATAAATTAAGTTAGACATTTGAACTATGTCAGCCGGTCTGTCAAACCATCGCTCCCACATCTAGATGGTCCATTTTTAAACCGCACCCACCAATCATAGAGTCGATGTTCTTTGCTGATCCTGTTATCATGTTACATCAATTTTGAGATATCAACATACATCTACGATCACGTCATAAATGAACCACATCCAGAGCACCAATAGCAATCCTTCCAAGTTGAATCTCCTTTACTTTTTCACATATGTCTTTTCCATTTATTAATTTCATTTCAATCGCTGCTATGTGCTTTAACAACATGCATGGAAATGAGAAATCCAATAGCCGTCATAAATATAAAAAAAGAAGGTTATACACATGAATGAACCGCTTGTTTTTATGTTTTCCGGGCAAGGTTCCCAATACTATCACATGGGGAAAGAACTATTTAAGGAAAATACCGTGTTTCGCCAATCAATGCTTGAAATGGATGCCATTGCAGCACGGCGAATCGGCACATCCATTGTTGAAGAAATCTACCATCCAGGTAAACGTGTGTCAGATCCGTTTGACAGTATTCTTTTTTCCCACCCCGCCATTTTTATGATTGAGTATTCCTTATATAAGGTTTTGGAAGACAGGGGAATTTATCCTGATTACGTATTGGGATCAAGTCTGGGAGAATTCGCAGCAGCGGCAGTTTCTGGTGTGTCAGACGCAGAGGATATGCTGGATTGCATACTTGAACAGGCTATTATCATCCAGAATTCCTGCGATAAAGGAAAAATGCTGGCCATTCTTGACAAACCGCAATTGCTGAATGATCATCCGCAACTGTTTGGAAATAGTGAACTCATTTCTATCAATTATGATTCGCACTTCGTCATTTCTGGTGAAGAAGATCATATAAGGAAGATTATGGAGGATTTAAAGGAGAAGCAGATTCTTTGCCAGCTGCTTCCTGTGTCCTATGCCTTTCATTCTTCGCTTATTGATCCGGCAGAGAGTGCCTATGCAGAATTTTTAAGATCAAAATCTTTTCAAAAACCGTCAATACCGATTGTATCGAGCTTAACGGGAAGCTGCCTTCACGTAATGGACGAGAATTTCTTTTGGAATGCGGTCAGAAAGCCAATGATGTTTCGTGAAGCGATTCGATATTTGGAAAGCCAGCATACATGCAAGTTTATCGATTTAGGGCCATCCGGCACCTTAGCTGCTTTTGTGAAACAGCTGATTCCGGGTGATTCAGCTGACCGTTGCTGCTCAATCATAACACCATTTCATCAGGAGCTGAAAAATCTGAATACGGTTGAGTATTTCCGTACACCAGAAAGGAAGTTTACAAGATGATTACATATGTCTTTCCAGGGCAAGGCTCCCAGCAAAAGGGGATGGGACAAGGGCTATTTGAACAGTATCAGCATTTGACAGATCAAGCAGATCAAATATTGGGCTATTCAATAGAGAAGCTATGTACCGAAAAATCATATCTGGATGTAAATCATACTGAATACACGCAGCCGGCTTTGTATGTTGTTAATGCACTCAGTTACTTGAAGAGAGTGGAGGAGACCGGCAGAAAACCTGATTTTGCGGCAGGACACAGCTTAGGAGAATACAATGCGCTGATGGCAGCCGGTGCATTTGATTTTGAAACCGGATTAAGGCTCGTCAAAAAAAGAGGAGAATTGATGGGACGAATTACAGGGGGCGGAATGGCTGCTGTGATCGGCCTGAGTAAGGAACAAGTTACAGCCGTTTTAGAAGAGCACCGTCTTTATGACATTGATGTGGCAAATGAAAATACGCCCCAGCAAATTGTGATTTCTGGCCCGAAAAAAGAGATTGAAAAAGCTCGGGCTGTTTTTGAAAACACCAAGGATGTAAAGCTGTTTCATCCATTAAATGTGAGCGGAGCTTTTCATTCCAGATATATGAATGAAGCCAAACAGGTATTTAAGCAATATATTGACTCATTCCAGTTTGCACCTTTGGCGATCCCGGTTATCTCCAATGTCTACGCAGAGCCATACCATCAAGACAGATTAAAAGATACATTATCTGAACAAATGGACAACACAGTGAAATGGACGGACAGCATTCGTTTTCTGATGGGAAGAGGAGAAATGGAGTTTGCAGAGATTGGGCCTGGAACTGTTTTAACCGGTCTCATTCATCGGATTAAAAATGAAGCTGAACCATTGACATATATACCGAAAAAGAACCCCGCGATCAGTGCGCATCTAAAGGAGCAACGCAATGTTCAAGCCGGGATTACGGCAGAATCTTTAGGAAGTGCTGAATTTAAACAAGATTATCATCTTACATATGCTTATCTTGCAGGAGGAATGTACCGCGGCATTGCTTCGAAAGAAATGGTAGTAAAGCTGTCAAGAGCGGGAATGATGGGGTTCTTTGGCACAGGAGGTCTGAGCCTGAAAGAGGTTGAAGATGCGATCCATGCTATACAAGGTGAATTAGGAAAAGGACAAGCCTACGGCATCAATCTGGTCCACAATATGAAACATACTGAATCAGAAGAAAAAATGATCGATCTTTTATTGAGGAATCAAGTGAGCATTGTGGAGGCTTCAGCATTTTTAAGTGTCACTCCTGTATTAGTAAGGTATCGCGCAAAAGGAGTGAAACGAAATCAAAATGGTGACGTTATATGCTCAAATCGTCTCATAGCAAAAATATCACGGCCGGAAGTTGCAGAATCATTTCTGAGTCCTGCGCCTGAGAATATGCTGCAAAAGCTTTTAGGAGAAAATAAAATCACTATGAACGAAGCTGAGTTGTTGCGGTGCATTCCGATGGCTGACGATATTTGTGTAGAAGCTGATTCAGGCGGTCATACAGATGGCGGTGTGGCATACAGCCTGATGCCGGCGATGACATCTTTAAGAGATGAAATGATGAAAAAATATCAATACCGGAAAAAAATAAGAGTTGGTGCAGCTGGAGGAATTGGAACACCTGAGGCAGCGATGGCGGCTTTTATGCTAGGGGCTGATTTTATTCTAACAGGCTCAATCAATCAATGTACGGTTGAGGCGGCAACAAGTGATAAAGTAAAGGATTTGCTTCAGCAGATGAATGTACAAGATACAGCCTATGCGCCTGCAGGTGATATGTTTGAATCGGGCAGTAAAGTGCAGGTGCTAAAGAAAGGCGTGTTCTTTCCCGCACGGGCAAACAAGTTATATGAACTGTATCAGCGGTATGGGTCTATACGTGAGCTGGATGCAAAGATGCTGGCCCAGCTTGAGGAGAAATACTTTAAACGCAGTATAGAAGACATATATAAAGATATTGCATTGCATTATCCCGCGGCAGACATTGAGAAGGCTGAACAAAACCCGAAGCATAAAATGGCTTTGATTTTCCGATGGTACTTCAGATACAGTTCAAAATTGGCAATCAGCGGAAGCGAACATTCGAAGGTCGATTATCAAATTCACTGCGGTCCCGCGCTGGGAGCCTTTAATCAATGGGTTAAAGGGTCGCAATTAGAAAATTGGCGAAACCGCCATGTGGATGAAATCGGGAAAAAATTAATGACAGAAACGGCAGTATTGCTTCATGAACGGATGCAATCGATGTATCAGCCGTCGCATGAAACAGACAACATAAAAATAAAAGTTTGAATATTATGAAAATATACCTATAAAAATCATTAAAATAATCCCTTGAAGGAGAGAGCGCATTATGGATAAACAGAGAATCTTTGAAGTATTAATCACCAATATTTGCGAGGTGCTTCCTGAATTAGACGGACACAGATTTGAGCCTGAAGATCAGTTAGTTGAGCTAGGAGCTGACTCTGTAGACAGAGCTGAAATTATCACGATGGTGCTAGAGGATTTATCGTTAAAAATCCCTCGCATTGAGCTATCCGGGGTGAAAAACATCGGTGAATTAGCTGAGGTGCTTTATGACAAAGTGCAATCTGCCTGAGGTGGTGGTGACCGGTGTAGGCGTTACGGCCTCTATCGGTCAAGGGAAAGAGGACTTTGCTTCCTCGCTGCTGTCCGGCAGACATGCCTTTGATGTCATGAAGCGTTCAGGCAGACAAAAAGACAGCCGGTTTATCGGAGCCGAAATTGCGTCATTGTCTTATCCTGACCGACTCTCTAAAAAAATGTTGCGAAAAGCATCATTCTCCAGCCGCGCTGCATTGGTAACTCTCACAGAGGCTTGGGAGGAGGCTGAATTGGACGATGCAGATTCCTCACGTATCGGACTGGTTGTTGGCGGATCAAATTTTCAACAGAGAGAAAACTTTGAAGTTTATGAAAGGTATCAAGACCGCTCCGGTTTTATTTCTCCGGCGTATGGTCTGTCTTTCATGGACAGCGATCTTTGCGGGATATGTACAGATCAGTTTGGCATCACGGGATTAGCATATACGGTGGGAGGAGCTTCGGCCAGCGGCCAGTTAGCAGTCATTCATGCGATTCAGCAAGTCCTGTCAGGCGAAGTTGATACTTGCATAGCACTTGGTGCTTTAATGGATCTTTCTTATATGGAATGCGAGGCGCTAAGGGCTTTAGGCGCTATGGGGACGGACAAATATGCTGATGAACCTGAAAATGCGTGCCGTCCCTTCGATCAAAACAGAGACGGGTTTATCTATGGAGAATCGTGCGGTGCATTGGTAATAGAACGAAAGGAGACGGCTTTACGAAGAGGTCTAAAACCTTATGCAGCATTGTCTGGCTGGTCAATCAAACTGGACGGAAACCGGAATCCTGATCCTTCATTAGAAGGAGAGATTCATGTCATCCAGAAGGCACTGGAGCGTGCCAGGCTTTTACCAGAAGATATTGATTATATTAATCCTCATGGAACAGGCTCTTTTATTGGAGATGAAATAGAATTAAAGGCGCTCCGTGCATGCCGGCTTTCCCATGCTTATATCAATGCAACAAAATCGATAACCGGACACGGGCTTAGTGCGGCGGGCATCGTAGAGATTATTTCTGTTTTGCTGCAAATGAAAAAATCTGCCCTGCATCCGAGCAGGAATTTGGATCATCCAATCGATGATTCCTTTCATTGGGTAAATGAGAAATCGATTTCATACCGCATCAAAAATGCGCTGAGCTTAAGCATGGGGTTTGGCGGAATGAACACCGCGGTTTGTATACAAAACATTGAGAAATGTGGAGGCGAATCATAAATGGTTTCAGCCGGAATAGAAGCGATGAATGTCTTTGGCGGAACGGCATACCTTGATGTCATGGAGCTGGCCAAATACAGACACTTAGATACTGCGAGATTTGAAAATTTATTAATGAAAGAAAAAGCGGTAGCACTGCCTTATGAAGATCCCGTGACCTTCGGAGTCAATGCAGCTAAGCCGATTATTGATGCTTTATCTGAAGCAGAGAAGGACCGGATTGAATTGCTGATCACTTGCTCTGAATCCGGGATCGACTTTGGGAAATCGTTAAGTACATATATCCATGAATATTTAGGTCTCAACCGCAACTGCCGTTTGTTTGAGGTTAAACAGGCGTGTTATTCAGGGACAGCGGGATTTCAGATGGCGGTGAATTTTATATTATCCCAGACTTCTCCGGGTGCCAAAGCACTGGTTATCGCCAGTGATATTTCACGTTTTTTAATCGCTGAGGGCGGAGACGCTTTAAGCGAAGATTGGTCTTATGCGGAACCGAGCGCCGGAGCGGGAGCGGTGGCCGTTTTAGTTGGCGAAAATCCCGAGGTGTTTCAAATAGATCCCGGAGCAAATGGTTATTACGGCTATGAAGTGATGGACACGTGCCGCCCCATTCCCGACAGTGAAGCGGGAGATTCTGATCTGTCTTTAATGTCATATTTGGATTGCTGCGAACAGACTTTTCTGGAATATCAAAAGCGTGTACCGGGTGCCAATTATCAGGACACGTTTCAATATCTTGCTTACCATACGCCCTTTGGCGGGATGGTGAAAGGTGCGCACCGGACAATGATGCGTAAGGTAGCGAAGGTGAAAACATCCGGGATTGAGACGGATTTTTTAACTCGGGTAAAACCAGGTTTAAACTACTGTCAACGGGTTGGAAATATTATGGGGGCAGCCTTGTTTCTGGCATTGGCCAGCACGATAGACCAAGGGAGATTTGATACGCCTAAACGAATTGGCTGTTTTTCCTACGGATCCGGCTGCTGTTCTGAATTTTACAGCGGAATTACAACTCCGCAAGGCCAGGAGCGTCAGCGAACATTTGGTATTGAGAAGCATTTGGATCGCCGGTATCAGCTCTCCATGGAAGAGTATGAGCTATTGTTTAAGGGGAGCGGGATGGTGCGGTTTGGGACGCGCAATGTAAAGCTGGACTTTGAGATGATACCGGGCATCATGCAGTCCACTCAAGAGAAGCCGCGCTTGTTTTTAGAAGAAATTTCTGAGTTTCATCGGAAGTACAGGTGGATCTCGTGACCTATCAAACGATAAAGGTCCGCTTTCAAGCATCGGTTTGCTATATTACCTTTCACCGTCCTGAAGCGAATAATACGATTAATGACACGCTGATAGAAGAATGCTTGCAAGTGTTAAACCAATGTGAAACATCAACGGTGACGGTTGTCGTTTTAGAGGGGCTTCCCGAGGTGTTTTGTTTCGGAGCGGATTTTCAAGAAATCTATCAGGAAATGAAAAGGGGCAGAAAACAGGCAAGCTCCCAAGAGCCTCTCTATGATTTGTGGATGAAATTGCAGACCGGCCCTTATGTCACGATTTCGCATGTCAGGGGAAAAGTGAATGCCGGCGGTCTTGGATTTGTATCTGCCACAGATATTGCCATTGCTGATCAGACGGCGTCATTCAGTCTCTCTGAGCTGCTATTCGGCCTGTACCCTGCTTGTGTTTTACCGTTTCTGATCCGCCGTATCGGCCGGCAGAAAGCGCATTATATGACGCTTATGACAAAGCCGATTTCCGTTCAGGAAGCCAGTGAATGGGGGTTAATAGATGCTTTTGATGCTGAAAGTGACGTGCTGCTGAGAAAGCATTTATTGCGTTTGCGGAGGCTGAATAAAAAAGGAATCGCACATTATAAACAGTTTATGAGCTCACTTGATCATCAAGTCAGTCGTGCGAAAGCCACCGCTTTAACTGCAAATCAAGACATGTTTTCTGATCCTCAAAACCAAATGGGAATCATCAGGTATGTTGAAACAGGACAATTCCCATGGGAGGATCAGTAACCGTTTAAAAATGACAATCAGAACCGTTAGGAGGACATCATGACGCATTCTGTTGTAGAGCTTATCGAAATTGAATCCGCCATTATTCAGGTAAAGATGCAAGATCGCACTCATAAAAACGCGTTTTCACAAGAACTTACAGACGATTTAATTCAAGCGTTTGAATACATACGGCAGAATCCCAAATACAAAGCGGTCATTTTGACAGGATATGATAATTATTTTGCTTCAGGAGGAACGCAAGAAGGACTGCTTCGAATTCAACAGGGATTGACCAAGTTCACTGATGACAATCTTTATTCTCTGGCGCTGGATTGCGAGATTCCAGTTATTGCGGCAATGCAGGGCCATGGAATTGGAGGCGGCTTTGTCATGGGGCTCTTTGCTGACATTGTCATTCTGAGCAGAGAAAGCGTGTATACGGCTAATTTTATGAAATACGGATTTACGCCTGGAATGGGCGCTACCTTTATCGTTCCTAAAAAACTGGGTTTCAGCCTGGCCCAGGAAATATTATTGAATGCGGGCAGCTACCGCGGAGCTGATCTTGAAAAAAGAGGGGTTCCTTTTAAGGTGCTGCCCCGTGCAGAAGTGTTAGATTATGCAGTGGAGCTGGCGCAAGAACTGGCGGAAAAGCCGAGAAACTCACTGGTTACACTGAAAGATCATTTGGTTGCCCCGCTTCGCGATCAGCTGCCGCGCGTCATTGAACAGGAATTGATGATGCATGAGAAAACATTTCATCATGAAGAAGTCAAAAGTAGAATCAAAGGTTTATATGGTAATTAACTGAAAATATATATAAATTTTGCAGGTGAAATGGAGGCAGCGTGATGAGAAATAATGATAATATCCGCATATTAACTAATCCTTCTGTCAGTCATGGGGAGCCTTTACATATATCTGAAAAGCAGCCGGCAACAATACCTGAAGTTTTATACAGAACGGCGACGGAGCTTGGGGATACAAAGGGAATCATTTATTTGCAGCCGGATGGAACTGAAGTTTACCAATCATACAGACGATTATGGGATGATGGATTGCGCATTGCGAAGGGGCTTCGCCAATCAGGCCTGAAAGCAAAACAAAGCGTGATTTTGCAGCTTGGTGACAATTCACAGCTTCTCCCTGCGTTCTGGGGGTGTGTGTTAACAGGGGTTGTTCCGGCTCCATTAGCCGTTCCGCCAACGTATGCTGAATCGAGCAGCGGCACTCAAAAGCTGAAAGACGCATGGACGCTTCTTGATAAGCCAGCGGTGATTACGGACCGGGGGATGCATCAGGAAATGCTCGATTGGGCAAAAGAACAAGGGCTTGAAGGGTTCAGGGCAATTATTGTAGAGGATCTGCTCAGCGCTGAAGCGGACACAGATTGGCATCAATCCAGTCCTGAAGACTTAGCGCTTTTATTGCTGACTTCAGGCAGTACGGGAACGCCCAAAGCAGTTATGCTTAATCATCGTAACATTATGAGCATGGTGAAAGGGATTATTCAAATGCAAGGCTTCACCAGAGAGGATATTACGTTTAACTGGATGCCGTTTGACCATGTCGGAGGGATCGGAATGCTGCATTTGCGGGATGTTTATCTTGGCTGTCAGGAAATTAACGTCTCAAGCGAAACGATCTTAATGGAGCCGTTGAAATGGCTGGATTGGATTGATCATTACCGAGCTTCTGTTACGTGGGCGCCGAATTTTGCGTTTGGTCTGGTTACTGATTTTGCAGAAGAAATAAAAGATAAGAAATGGGATCTGTCTTCAATGCGATACATGCTCAATGGCGGTGAAGCAATGGTAGCCAAGGTAGGGCGTAGAATACTTGAGCTTTTAGAACCACATGGACTGCCTGCTGACGCCATCCGACCTGCCTGGGGAATGTCCGAAACTTCATCGGGCGTTATTTTTTCTCATGAATTTACCCGGGCTGGAACAAGTGATGATGATCATTTTGTTGAAATAGGCTCTCCAATCCCCGGCTTCTCTATGAGAATTGTGAATGACCATAATGAATTGGTTGAAGAGGGTGAGATCGGCCGTTTTCAAGTCTCGGGTCTTTCTGTTACTAGCGGTTATTACCAGCGGCCTGATTTGAATGAGAGTGTGTTTACAGAAGACGGCTGGTTTGAAACCGGAGATCTTGGCTTTTTGCGAAACGGGCGCTTAACCATAACAGGCCGTACGAAAGATGCAATTATCATTAACGGCATTAATTATTACAGTCATGCAATTGAGTCTGCAGTTGAAGAATTACCTGAAATTGAAACTTCTTATACTGCTGCTTGCGCTGTCCGTCTGGGCCAGAATTCAACAGATCAGCTGGCTATCTTCTTTGTTACTTCCGCAAAATTAAATGATGAGCAGATGTCTCAGCTTCTTAGAAACATACAATCCCATGTCTCACAGGTGATCGGAGTCACCCCGGAATATTTGCTGCCTGTACAAAAAGAAGAGATTCCAAAAACGGCTATCGGAAAGATCCAGCGCACCCAGCTAAAAACTTCATTTGAAAATGGAGAGTTCGACCACTTGCTACATAAACCCAATCGGATGAACGATGCAGTCCAGGATGAGGGGATACAGCAAGCAGACCAGGTGAAAAGAGTAAGGGAAGAAATACAGAAGCATCTGCTCACCTGTTTGACTGAGGAGCTGCACGTTTCCCACGATTGGGTGGAGCCAAATGCAAATATCCAAAGTCTTGGTGTGAATTCTATCAAGATGATGAAGCTCATTCGATCGATCGAGAAAAACTATCATATCAAACTAACAGCTAGAGAGATACATCAATATCCTACAATTGAACGCTTAGCCAGCTATCTATCAGAACATGAAGACCTCAGCAGCTTGTCTGCTGACAAAAAGGGCACGGACACATATAAAACCGAACCGGAAAGGAGTCAGGCAACTTTTCAGCCTCTCTCTGAGGTTCAAAAAGGATTATGGACATTGCAAAAAATGTCACCCGAAAAAAGTGCATATCACGTACCTCTCTGTTTTAAATTTTCGTCAGGGCTTCACCATGAAACATTCCAGCAGGCTTTCGGCCTTGTATTGAATCAGCACCCAATCTTAAAGCACGTCATCCAAGAGAAAGACGGAGTGCCATTTCTTAAAAATGAGCCAGCACTTTCAATTGAAATCAAGACAGAAAATATCTCAAGTTTGAAAGAGTCTGATATTCCTGCTTTTCTTAGAAAGAAAGTAAAGGAACCGTATGTAAAGGAAAACAGCCCGTTAGTGCGTGTCATGAGCTTTTCCAGATCTGAACAAGAGCATTTTTTATTAGTTGTCATTCACCATTTGATTTTTGACGGAGTTTCGTCTGTCACATTTATACGCAGTCTGTTTGATACCTATCAGCTTCTTTTAAAAGGACAGCAGCCGGAAAAAGCTGTTTCTCCTGCCATTTATCATGATTTTGCGGCATGGGAGAAAAACATGCTTGCCGGCAAAGACGGTGTGAAGCACCGTACATATTGGCAGAAACAGCTATCGGGAACTTTGCCGAATCTTCAGCTGCCTAATGTCAGCGCAAGTTCAGTCGATTCTCAGTTTAGAGAGGATACATACACCAGGCGGTTGTCCAGCGGCTTCATGAATCAGGTCAGAACGTTTGCGAAAGAGCATTCTGTAAATGTCACGACGGTATTCTTAAGCTGCTATATGATGCTGCTTGGCCGTTACACAGGCCAAAAAGAACAGATCGTCGGCATGCCGGCCATGGTGAGGCCGGAAGAAAGATTTGATGATGCCATTGGACATTTTCTCAATATGCTCCCGATTCGGAGTGAGCTGAACCCGGCAGACACTTTTTCTAGCTTTATATCAAAATTGCAATTAACGATATTGGATGGGCTTGATCATGCAGCATATCCTTTTCCAAAAATGGTGAGGGATCTGAATATTCCTCGCAGTCAAGCAGGTTCACCGGTATTTCAAACCGCTTTTTTCTATCAGAATTTTCTTCAATCCGGAAGCTATCAAAGCTTGCTGAGCCGCTATGCTGACTTCTTTTCTGTCGATTTCGTTGAGTATATTCACCAAGAGGGCGAATACGAATTAGTATTTGAACTGTGGGAAACAGAAGAAAAAATGGAGCTGAACATCAAGTACAATACTGGGCTGTTTGATGCGGCTTCTATATCCGCCATGTTCGACCATTTTGTTTATGTAACAGAGCAGGCGATGTTGAATCCTTCTCAGCCTTTAAAAGAGTATTCTTTATTACCTGAGGCAGAGAAGCAGATGATTCTCAAAACATGGAACGCCACAGGAAAAACGTATCCATATATAACTTTTCATGAGTTGTTTGAGCAGCAGGCGAAAAAGACGCCTGATAGAGCGGCTGTCAGCTATGAAGGTCAAACATTGACGTATCGGGAGCTTGATGAGAAAAGCACACAGCTGGCCATTTATTTGCAGGCGCATGGAGTGGGTCCTGACCGTCTGGCGGGGATCTATGTGGATCGATCGCTGGACATGCTAGTGGGTTTATTAGCGATCCTCAAGGCTGGGGGAGCGTATGTGCCGCTAGACCCGTCCTATCCGGCTGAACGATTAGAATACATGCTTGAGGACAGTGAAGTTTTCATTACACTGACGACATCGGAATTAGTAAATACGTTGAGTTGGAACGGTGTCACAACAGCCCTTTTAGATCAAGATTGGGATGAAATTGCTCAAACAGCCTCTGATCGAAAAGTGCTTACACGCACTGTCACGCCAGAGAACTTGGCATATGTCATTTATACATCCGGCAGCACAGGAAAGCCAAAAGGTGTCATGATACCACATAAAGCTTTGACAAACTTTCTCGTTTCGATGGGGGAAACACCAGGTCTTACGGCAGAGGATAAAATGCTTGCTGTCACAACCTACTGTTTTGATATTGCAGCTCTGGAATTATTTTTGCCTTTAATAAAGGGCGCACACTGCTATATTTGTCAAACGGAGCATACAAAAGACGTTGAAAAACTGAAACGGGACATCCGCGCGATCAAACCGACAGTGATGCAGGCAACCCCCGCTACGTGGAAGATGCTCTTTTATTCAGGCTGGGAAAATGAAGAGAGCGTGAAAATTTTATGCGGTGGCGAAGCATTGCCTGAGACATTAAAACGATATTTCTTAGATACGGGCAGCGAAGCCTGGAATATGTTCGGGCCAACCGAAACAACTATCTGGTCAGCGGTTCAGCGCATTAACGTTGAATGCTCTCATGCCACGATAGGAAGGCCAATCGCCAATACACAAATCTATATTACGGATTCTCAGCTCGCGCCAGTGCCGGCAGGTGTTCCGGGTGAGCTGTGCATTGCAGGAGACGGTGTGGCGAAGGGCTACTACAAAAAGGAAGAATTAACGGATTCGAGATTCATTGACAACCCTTTTGAGCCTGGGTCTAAGCTTTATAGAACGGGAGACATGGCCCGTTGGCTTACGGGAGGGCGAATTGAATA
Organism: Bacillus sp. PS237; assembly: GCF_037963345.1. Classification (NCBI taxonomy): domain Bacteria; kingdom Bacillati; phylum Bacillota; class Bacilli; order Caryophanales; family Bacillaceae; genus Bacillus; species Bacillus sp. PS237. The sequence goes on from NZ_CP150156.1 coordinate 1,778,616, forward strand.
TATAGGCCGCATCGATAATCAAGTAAAAATCCGCGGATTCCGTATTGAACTTGGTGATATTGAAAGCAGGCTTAGTGAGCATCCCGGCATTCTGGAATGCGTTGTGGTCGCAGATATGGATAACCTAGCTGCCTATTATACAGCTAAACATGCAAATGCTTCTCTCACAGCGAGAGAGCTGCGTCATTTTGTGAAAAACGCTTTGCCTGCCTATATGGTGCCTTCTTATTTTATTCAGCTTGATCATATGCCGTTAACTCCGAACGGAAAGATAGATAGAAACAGCCTTAAGAATATCGATTTATCAGGGGAGCAGCTAAAGCAAAGGCAGACCTCTCCTAAGAACATTCAGGATACTGTTTTTACCATTTGGCAGGAAGTGCTGAAAACGAGTGACATTGAATGGGATGACGGATTTTTCGATGTGGGCGGGGATTCGCTTCTCGCGGTCACTGTGGCTGATCGTATCAAACATGAACTATCCTGTGAGTTTTCTGTCACAGACCTGTTTGAGTATTCAACGATTAAAAATATCAGCCAGTACATCACTGAACAGCGAATGGGCGATGCAAGTGACCATATACCGACAGACCCGGCAGCTCATATAGAAGATCAGTCTACCGAGATGAGTGATCTCCCGGACTATTATGACGATAGTGTGGCGATTATTGGCATATCGTGTGAATTTCCAGGGGCAAAAAATCATGATGAATTTTGGGAGAACCTCAGAGACGGCAAGGAAAGCATTGCGTTTTTCAATAAAGAAGAGCTTCAGCGCTTTGGCATTTCAAAGGAGATAGCGGAGAATGCCGACTATGTCCCTGCTAAAGCTTCAATTGATGGGAAAGACAGATTTGATCCAAGCTTCTTTCAAATCTCTCCTAAAGACGCTGAATTTATGGACCCTCAGCTTCGGATGCTGCTGACTCATTCATGGAAAGCAATAGAAGATGCCGGTTATGCTGCGAGGCAGATTCCGCAAACCAGTGTTTTTATGTCGGCAAGCAATAATTCTTATCGCGCGCTGCTGCCGTCAGATACAACAGAGAGCCTGGAGACGCCGGACGGCTATGTTTCGTGGGTGCTTGCACAGAGCGGGACGATTCCGACAATGATTTCTCATAAGCTCGGGCTGAGAGGGCCAAGCTATTTTGTCCATGCCAACTGCTCATCCTCTCTGATTGGATTGCATTCTGCCTATAAGAGCCTCCTGTCGGGTGAATCTGATTATGCTTTAGTTGGCGGTGCAACGCTGCATACCGAGTCAAATATCGGATATGTGCATCAGCCTGGGCTGAACTTTTCGAGTGATGGACATATTAAAGCTTTTGACGCTTCAGCTGACGGAATGATAGGCGGTGAGGGCGTTGCTGTTGTATTGCTGAAAAAAGCAGCTGATGCAGTAAAGGACGGGGATCATATCTATGCCTTGCTGAGAGGCATTGGTGTAAATAACGACGGCGCTGACAAAGTCGGCTTTTATGCTCCAAGCGTTAAAGGCCAGGCTGACGTGGTCCAACAGGTCATGAATCAAACGAAGGTACAGCCTGAATCCATCTGCTATGTAGAAGCACACGGGACCGGAACGAAGCTGGGGGACCCGATCGAGCTGGCGGCTTTAACAAACGTTTACAGGCAATATACAAATAAAACGCAATTTTGCGGCATTGGGTCGGTGAAAACCAATATCGGACATTTAGATACAGCCGCCGGTCTTGCGGGCTGCATTAAGGTTGTGATGAGTCTTTATCATCAAGAGCTTGCACCGAGTGTCAATTATAAGGAGCCGAATCCAAATACAGACTTAGCCAGCTCTCCTTTTTACGTCGTCGATCAAAAGAAAACGTTAAGCCGTGAGATCAAAACGCACAGGGCTGCACTTAGCTCGTTCGGGCTTGGCGGGACAAATACCCATGCCATTTTTGAACAATTCAAAAGGGATTCAGATAAGGGAAAGATAGACGGAACCTGCATCGTCCCGATCTCGGCGAAAAATAAAGAGAGGCTGCAAGAGTATGCAGAAGACATTCTGGCCTATTTAGAAAGAAGAGGGTTTGAGAACAGCCAGCTGCCTGATTTTGCGTATACCCTTCAGGTGGGGCGCGAAGCGATGGAGCATCGCGTTGTCTTTATTGCCGATCATGTAAATGAGTTAAAACAGAGGCTCACAGATTTTATCAATGGAAATACAGCGATTGAAGGCTGTTTTCAAGGAAGTAAGCACAATGCCAGAGAGGTTTCATGGCTGACGGAGGATGAGGACAGCGCTGAACTCATACGTAAGTGGATGGCCAAAGGAAAAGTAAACAAGCTTGCAGAAATGTGGAGCAAGGGAGCGCATATAGATTGGATGCAGCTTTACAAGGGAGAGCGCCCAAACAGAATGAGTCTGCCGACTTATCCATTTGCAAAGGAACGATACTGGCCGTCGCAGGATGACCGCAAACCGGTGGCGCAGATATCCGGAAATCAGACAGGGATCGGCTCTATTCATCCATTGCTTCATCAGAATACATCTGATTTTTCTGAACAGAAATTCAGTTCGGTTTTCACTGGTGACGAATTTTTCCTGAGAGACCATGTGGTAAGAGGAAAGCCTGTGCTTCCTGGTGTTGCGTACCTTGAAATGGCGTACGCGGCTATAAACCAGGCGGCAGGAAGTGAAATTGGCCAAGATGTCAGAATCAGATTGAATCATACAGTCTGGGTTCAGCCTGTTGTGGTTGACAGACATTCAGCTCAAGTGGATATCAGTCTCTTTCCTGAAGAAGATGGAAAAATCACCTTTGACATTTACAGTACACAGGAAGACGGGGACGACCCTGTTATTCATAGTCAAGGCAGTGCGGAGCTGGCATCTGCCGCCGAAACGCCAGTCGCAGATCTCACTGAAATGTCACGCCGTTGCGGCAAAGGAAAGATGTCGCCTGATCAATTTTACGAAGAAGGCAGAAGCAGAGGAATGTTCCATGGTCCGGCCTTTCAAGGAATTAAGAATGTGAATATAGGAAACAGAGAGGTTTTGGCGCAGCTGCAGCTTCCAGAAATCGTTTCTGGAACGAATGAACAGTTTGTGCTGCACCCAAGTATCATGGATTCCGCCTTGCAGACAGCAACAATATGCATCATGCAGGAATTGACGGATCAAAAGCTGATTTTGCCATTTGCGCTTGAGGAGCTTGAAGTGATCAAAGGGTGTTCTTCTTCTATGTGGGCTTATGCCCGCTTAAGTGACAGCGATCACTCCGGAGGGGTTGTTCAGAAAGCGGATATCGATGTCATTGACGAGAGTGGAACCGTATGTGTCAGGATCAAAGGATTTTCAACGAGAGTATTAGAAGGGGAGGTTCATACTTCAAAGCCTTCAACACGGCACGAACGCTTAATGCTTGAACCGGTGTGGGAAAAACAGAATGAAGAACGAGAGGACGAAGATCTTTCGTACACGGAGCATATCATTGTTCTCTTCGAAACTGAACGAAGTGTCACAGACAGCATTGCCTCCCACATGAAAGATGCCCGTGTGATTACTCTAAACGAAGCTGTAGGACATATTGCTGAACGTTATCAATGTTACATGCAGAACATTTTTGAACTCCTGCAAAGCAAGGTCCGTAAGCTTTCTGCAGGCCGTATCATCATTCAAGCGATTGTTCCGCTGGAAAAAGAGAAGCAATTGTTTGCCGGCGTTTCCGGTCTGTTTAAAACAGCAGAAATAGAGTTCAGCAAACTGACTGCTCAGGTCATCGAAATTGAGAAACCTGAAGAGATGATAGACCTTCACCTCAAGCTGAAAGACGACAGCCGGAGACCATTTGACAAACAGATTCGATATGAGGCTGGATACCGTTTTGTGAAAGGCTGGAGGGAAATGGTGCTTCCTTCAGCTGATACGCTTCACATGCCGTGGAGAGACGAGGGTGTTTATCTAATCACAGGCGGAGCAGGAAGCTTAGGCCTTCTGTTTGCAAAGGAAATTGCCAATCGAACTGGCCGGTCTACTATTGTGCTGACGGGACGATCTGTTTTAAGTGAGGATAAGGAAAACGAGCTGGAGGCTCTTCGAAGCATCGGAGCGGAGGTTGTCTATCGAGAGGCTGATGTAAGTGATCAGCATGCGGTTCGTCATCTTTTGGAGGAAATCAAAGAAAGATATGGCACTCTCAATGGAATTATTCACGGTGCAGGCAGCAGTAAAGATCGCTTCATCATTCATAAAACGAATGAAGAGTTTCAAGAAGTGTTGCAGCCAAAAGTGAGCGGGTTGTTACATGTAGACGAATGCAGCAAGGATTTCCCATTGGACTTTTTCATTTTCTTCTCTTCTGTTTCGGGATGTTTAGGAAACGCTGGACAAGCCGATTATGCGGCAGCCAATTCGTTTATGGATGCATTTGCTGAATACCGCCGTTCTCTTGCGGCATCAAAAAAGAGATTCGGCTCCACCATTTCCTTCAATTGGCCGTTATGGGAAGAAGGCGGTATGCAAGTCGGCGCTGAAGATGAAAAGAGAATGCTGAAAACGACGGGAATGGTCCCGATGCCGACAGATAGTGGCTTGAAAGCATTTTATCAAGGGATAGTATCTGATAAGCCGCAAGTTTTTGTGATGGAAGGACAGCTTCAGAAAATGAAGCAAAAACTGCTTTCCGCAGGATCGAAAGCCAAGCGGAACGATCAGAGAAAGGCGGATCAGGATCAAGGACAAACTAGAAAATTGGAAGCAGCCTTAATCCAAATGGTTGGCGCAATTTTGAAAGTAAACACTGACGATATCGATGTCAACACAGAGCTGAGTGAGTACGGATTCGACTCAGTTACATTCACTGTCTTTACAAACAAGATCAACGAAAAATTTCAATTGGAGCTAACACCGACCATATTCTTTGAATATGGCAGCGTCCAAAGCCTGGCTGAATATGTAGTTGCTGCGTATCAGGGCGAATGGAATCAAGATGCTACTGCTAAAGGCAAAGATGAAAGAACAAACTTAGTGCACAGTTTAAGCAGCCTGGAGGCATCATTAAGCAACATGGTCAGTGCAATTTTAAAAGTAAATAGTGAAGATATTGATGTCAATACAGAGCTGAGTGAATACGGATTTGATTCAGTTACATTTACGGTCTTTACAAACAAGATCAACGAAGAATTTCAGTTGGAGCTAACGCCGACCATTTTCTTTGAATATGGAAGCCTCCACAGCCTGGCTGAGTATTTGACCGTTGAACATGGTGACACCCTGGTTCAGGAGCGAGAAAAACCAGAGGGGCAGGAAGAGTTACAGACAAAATCTTCTGAAGCGCCGAAAATCACATCACGTAGAAAGCGCCGCTTTACACAGCCTATTATTGCAAAAGCAGAAAGAAACAAAAAGCAGGCTGCCGATTTTGAGCCGGTTGCAATTGTCGGCATCAGCGGCCGGTTCCCTGGCGCTATGGATATAGACGAATTTTGGAAAAACCTAGAAGAAGGAAAAGACAGCATCACAGAAGTTCCAAAAGATCGATGGGATTGGCGGGAGCATTATGGAAACCCAGACACTGACGTCAATAAAACCGACATCAAATGGGGTGGGTTTATTGATGGTGTCGCAGAGTTTGATCCGTTGTTTTTTGGTATTTCGCCGCGAGAAGCTGATTATGTAGACCCTCAGCAGCGCTTGTTAATGACATACGTGTGGAAGGCATTGGAAGATGCGGGTTGCTCGCCGCAAAGCCTTTCGGGTACAGGGACCGGTATCTTTATCGGTACGGGAAACACCGGTTATAAAGATCTATTCCATAGAGCGAATCTTCCAATTGAAGGCCATGCTGCTACAGGTCATATGATTCCTTCGGTAGGCCCGAATAGAATGAGTTATTTTTTAAATATTCATGGTCCGAGCGAGCCAGTAGAGACGGCTTGTTCCAGTTCTCTTGTAGCCATTCACCGTGCTGTGACTGCGATGCAAAACGGTGATTGTGAGATGGCGATCGCTGGAGGCGTGAATACGATCTTAACCGAGGAGGCGCATATTAGCTACAGCAAGGCGGGGATGCTCAGCACAGACGGCAGGTGTAAAACCTTCTCCGCCGATGCGAATGGCTATGTCAGAGGCGAAGGGGTCGGAATGGTCATGTTGAAAAAGCTGGAAGATGCCGAGCGCGACGGAAATCATATTTACGGCGTTATTCGGGGCACGGCGGAAAATCACGGCGGAAGAGCCAATACCCTGACATCGCCTAATCCGAAAGCACAAGCTGATTTGTTGGTGCGTGCATATCGCCAAGCAGACATAGATCCAAGCACTGTCACATATATCGAAGCACATGGAACAGGGACGGAATTGGGCGATCCGATTGAAATAAATGGGCTGAAAGCCGCGTTTAAGGAACTATCCAATATGAGAGGCGAGAGCCAGCCGGATGTTCCGGATCACCGTTGCGGCATCGGCTCAGTTAAAAGCAATATCGGTCATTTAGAGCTAGCAGCCGGTATTTCCGGTTTGATCAAGGTGCTTTTGCAAATGAAGCATAAAACGTTAGTGAAAAGCCTGCATTGCGAGACGCTTAATCCTTATCTTCAGCTGACTGACAGTCCGTTTTACATCGTTCAGGAAAAACAGGAATGGAAGTCTGTCACAGATCGTGACGGAAACGAGCTTCCGCGCCGTGCCGGAATCAGTTCGTTTGGGATTGGCGGAGTAAACGCGCATATTGTGATTGAAGAATATATGCCAAAAGCCAATTCAGAACACACGGCTACAGAACAGCCAAACGTAATTGTGCTGTCGGCTAAAAATAAAAGCAGGCTGATAGATCGTGCTTCGCAATTGCTTGAGGTGATTCGCAATAAAAAATATACTGATCAGGATTTGCACCGCATCGCTTACACCCTGCAGGTCGGGCGCGAAGAAATGGATGAGCGTCTGGCGTGTGTTGCGGGGACAATGCAGGAGCTTGAAGAGAAACTGCAGGCGTTTGTTGACGGTAAGGAAGAAACAGACGAATTTTTCCGGGGACAGTCTCATCGAAATAAAGAGACCCAGACTATTTTTACAGCAGATGAAGATATGGCGTTGGCACTTGATGCTTGGATCAGAAAAAGAAAATACGCCAAACTTGCTGATTTATGGGTCAAAGGGGTCTCAATCCAGTGGAACACATTATACGGAGAGACCAAACCGCGCCTGATCAGCCTCCCTTCATATCCGTTTGCGAAGGATCACTATTGGGTGCCGGCAAAGGAACATTCAGAAAGAGACAAAAAAGAACTGGTTAATGCGATTGAAGATCGCGCCGCATGCTTTTTGACGAAACAATGGAGTTTGAGTCCAATTGGATCAGCAGTGCCGGGGACAAGAACTGTTGCCATCCTGTGCTGTCAAGAGACAGCAGATTTAGCAGCAGAAGTGTCTTCGTATTTTCCGAATCATCTCTTAATAGATGTGAGCCGGATAGAAAATGATCAGTCAGACATTGATTGGAAAGAGTTTGACGGCCTAGTGGATGTCATCGGATGCGGTTGGGATGATGAGGGCCGGCTGGATTGGATTGAATGGGTGCAAAGACTGGTTGAATTCGGGCATAAAGAGGGGCTCAGGCTGCTTTGTGTGACGAAGGGGCTCGAATCGTTTCAAAACACATCTGTCCGGATGGCTGGCGCCTCACGGGCTGGGTTGTATCGAATGCTCCAATGCGAGTACAGCCATCTTATATCAAGGCATATGGATGCTGAGGAGGTTACTGATCATCGCCGTCTCGCGAAGTTGATCGCTGATGAGTTTTATTCCGATTCTTATGATGCGGAGGTTTGCTACAGGGATGGTTTACGGTATCAAGCTTTTCTAAAAGCTCATCCGGAAACAGGTAAGGCCACGGAACAGAGCGCGGTCTTCCCGAAAGATCATGTACTTCTCATTACAGGCGGCACACGAGGCATCGGACTATTATGCGCCCGTCATTTTGCAGAGTGCTATGGAGTGAAAAAACTGGTGCTGACCGGACGAGAACAGCTTCCTCCGCGAGAGGAGTGGGCTCGTTTTAAGACATCAAACACATCATTGGCAGAGAAAATCCAGGCAGTGCGGGAGCTGGAAGCGAAGGGTGTACAGGTGGAGATGCTGTCGCTGACGTTATCTGATGATGCTCAGGTTGAGCAAACGCTGCAACATATCAAGCGAACATTAGGACCGATTGGCGGTGTCATTCATTGTGCAGGTCTGACGGATATGGATACGCTGGCATTTATCCGAAAAACTTCGGATGATATCCAGCGGGTGCTGGAACCTAAGGTGTCAGGTCTTACAACGTTATATCGCCATGTGTGTAACGAGCCTTTACAGTTTTTTGTCTTATTTTCTTCTGTTTCAGCCATTATTCCGGAGCTTTCGGCGGGACAAGCTGACTATGCGATGGCCAATAGCTATATGGATTATTTTGCAGAAGCACATCAGAAACATGCGCCGATCATCAGTGTTCAGTGGCCGAACTGGAAAGAAACCGGTATGGGTGAAGTGACAAATCAAGCGTATCGGGACAGCGGCTTGTTGAGCATTACGAATTCAGAAGGCTTACGTTTTCTAGATCAAATTGTATCGAAAAAGTTCGGACCGGTTGTTCTCCCTGCAATGGCGAATCAAACAAACTGGGAGCCGGAACTGCTGATGAAGAGGAGGAAACCGCATGAGGGCGGTTTGCAGGAAGCTGCTTTACAGAGCCCGCCAGCCAGAGACATTGAAGAGGCCGATGAAGTTTCCAAATGTGATGGATTATTATCTGAAACACAGTCCTGGCTTATTGATCTGTTTACCGAAGAGCTGAGAATAGATCGTGAAGACTTCGAGATTGACGGGTTGTTTCAGGATTATGGCGTGGATTCGATCATTTTGGCACAGGTGCTCCAGCGTATAAACCGCAAATTAGAGGCAGCGCTCGATCCATCGATTCTATATGAATACCCGACAATTCAAAGGTTCGCAGATTGGCTGATCGGTTCTTATTCCGAAAGGCTGTCCGCTTTATTCGGAGGCAGGATATCGGATGCATCAGCACCTTTGGAGAACAAAATAGAGGCGGAGGCATCTGTTCCTGGGAAGGATCGAGCTCTTACACCTCAGATTCAGGCGCCAGCGATTTTGTCACCGGACTCTCATGCAGAAGGTATTGCCGTTGTCGGACTCTCTTGCCGATTCCCTGGGGCAGAGACATTGGAGTCATATTGGTCGTTACTATCCGAGGGGCGTTCGTCAATCGGCCCGATTCCGGCAGAGCGTTGGGGCTGTAAGACGCCATATTATGCCGGCGTGATTGATGGCGTCAGCTATTTTGATCCTGATTTCTTTTTGCTTCACGAAGAAGACGTAAGGGCGATGGATCCGCAAGCACTGCTCGTGTTGGAAGAGTGTCTGAAGCTCTTGTATCACGCCGGTTATACACCTGAGGAAATAAAGGGCAAGCCCGTCGGTGTTTATATCGGAGGCAGAAGCCAGCACAAACCTGATGAAGACAGCCTTGATCATGCCAAGAATCCGATCGTGACAGTCGGCCAAAATTATTTAGCCGCTAATCTTTCACAATTTTTTGATGTCCGCGGTCCAAGTGTTGTAGTTGACACTGCATGCTCGTCAGCTTTGGTCGGCATGAATATGGCCATTCAGGCGCTGCGTGGCGGAGATATTCAATCCGCCATAGTCGGCGGTGTCAGCTTGCTGAGCTCAGATGCGTCTCACAGGCTGTTTGACCGGCGCGGCATTTTAAGCAAGCATTCATCCTTCCATGTGTTTGATGAGCGTGCTGACGGAGTTGTGTTAGGTGAAGGCGTCGGAATGGTCATGCTAAAAACCGTAAAACAGGCACTGGAAGACGGAGATATCATATATGCTGTCGTCAAAGCGGCCTCGGTCAATAACGACGGAAGAACGGCGGGACCTGCAACACCTAATCTTGAGGCACAAAAGGAAGTCATGAAAGATGCGCTTTTCAAAAGCGGAAAAAAACCAGAGGACATCAGCTACCTTGAGGCAAACGGGTCAGGTTCAATCGTAACCGATCTCCTTGAGCTAAAAGCGATCCAATCAGTGTACCGTTCTGGGCACTCATCGCCTCTTTCTCTTGGCTCAATCAAGCCGAACATCGGGCATCCGCTATGTGCTGAAGGGATCGCCAGCTTCATTAAGGTTGTGCTGATGCTGAAAGAGCGCCGCTTTGTCCCATTTTTATCAGGTGAAAAAGAGATGGCGCATTTCGATCAACAGAAAGCGAACATCACGTTCAGCCGAGCCCTGGAAAAATGGACAGATTCGCAGCCTACTGCGGCTATTAACTGCTTTGCCGATGGGGGGACGAATGCCCATGTCATCGTAGAGGCGTGGGAAAAAGATGAAAAACACGCCATCAAGCGCAGTCCAATATCGCCTCCTCAATTAAAGAAACGAATGCTTTCGCCAGGCGAGCCAAAGCTGGAAGCGGAGACTTCAAAAATGACTGCGGCAAACATATGGGATACTTATGAGGTGGAGGTCTAACGTGAAAAAGATAACGAAACAACTCACATTATCGTTAAAAAATCCGTTTATTTATCACCATGTGGTTTACGGACAAAATGTCCTGCCGGGATTGGCTTATATCGATATAATCTACCAGATATTCAGAGAACACGGTTTCTCCTGCTCAGAGCTTCAGCTGCGGAATTTATCCATCTATCAGCCATTGACGGCGGAACAGGATGCAGTAATTGTTTTGAATATCCAATGCGCGGAGAAAAAAGAAGGACAGTGGCAAATCACAGCCAAGGGAATTGAAAAACGTGATGGGAAAGAAGCTTCAGAAGAAAAGCTCTATATGAAGGCTGACATGCACGCAGACTCCCCAGCCATATTTGAAGAAACACTGGATCTCAGTCAAATCAAAGCATCTGCACAGAACGTTGTTCAGCTTGATGATGTATATGAACAATGCAGACGTCAGGAATTGGTGCACAGCGAATATATGAAAGCAAAAGGCTGCATCTATGAAGAGGAAGACGGCGTCCTTCTTGAGCTTTCTCTCGGTTCGGAGGCCATGCTTCACGCAGAAGGCTTTATGTTTCACCCGACTCTCATAGACGGGAGCGGGGTGGGTGCCAATCATTTGCTCACATCTTTGCTTAAAGGAGAACAGAGGCTGTATTTGCCTCTGTTCTATGAATCCTTTTCCGCTTCTGCACTTTTGCAAACGGATTGCATGACAAGAATTAAGCGCTCCTCCGTCCGGCGGGAAAAAGAGCTGATTTATGTAACACTTGAATTTTTTAATGCGTCGGGAGAAAAAGTGGCTGAGTTGAAAAACTTTACAAGCAAATTGGTGCGAGAAGCGGAGCTGATTAGCGGAAAACATCAAGATGCACAGGAGACACAGATGACAAGAGCGGACACTGCTGAGCGTGATAAACCTGCTGACATGGTATCTTCTCCCGTTAATTCCTATAGTGAGGCTGAACAGTTCGTAAGCCAATTAATCGCAGAGAAAATCAATAAGCCGGTAGAACAAGTTGAAAAACAGGTCGGTTATTACCAAATGGGACTGAATTCATCGGGCTTGCTTGAGGTGGTAGAAACGATCAGTGATAAGATCGGTGAGAGCCTTTCGCCGACTCTTCTGTTTGAGCATACCACCATAGCGGAACTGTCAGCGTTTCTTGCCGAGGAATATGCTGAGCATTTTAGTGCCGCTGGTTCTCTTGGCCAGAATGAAAGAGCACGCGTTTCCGACAGCATAAACGACCATAAGACTGTTGAAGGCTCTCGTCCTGCACCTATTGAGGCAGCAGGCGATATTGCGATTATCGGCTTGGCGGGCAGGTATCCGAAGGCAGCCAATATTCATGAATTTTGGAACAATCTGAAAGAGGGTAAGGACTGCGTTAGTGAGATTCCTGAGTCGCGCTGGGATTGGCAGCGACTTGAAGGAATCACATCTCCTTCGGGTAAGGACATTTCCAAATGGGGAGGATTTATTGATGATCCCGACTGCTTCGATCCCCAATTTTTCAGAATCACGCCAAGAGAAGCGGAGACAATGGACCCTCAAGAGCGGCTGTTTTTAGAAACATGCTGGGAAACGATTGAAGATGCGGGCTATACGCCAAAGACGTTGGCCAAGCCTAAAGGACGAAATAAAAGGCAGCATGTAGGAGTTTTTGCAGGCGTCATGCACAAGGATTATACATTAGTCGGAGCTGAAGAAGCATCAGCAGAAAATGTGTTTCCTCTTTCGCTCAACTATGCGCAAATCGCCAACCGTGTTTCTTACTTTTGTAATTTCCACGGTCCGAGTATGGCTGTCGATACGGTATGTTCATCCTCTTTGACCGCAGTGCACTTGGCGTTGGAAAGCATACGTCACGGTGAGTGCGATGTTGCGTTAGCAGGCGGAGTGAACCTGTCTTTGCACCCGAATAAATATATGACATACGGGGTCTGGGATATGTTTTCCACTGACGGACACTGCCGTACGTTTGGAAAGGATGGAGACGGTTATGTGCCTGCAGAGGGTATAGGCGCGGTTTTATTAAAGCCTTTGCGCCAGGCAGAGGAAGACGGAGATCGCATTTATGCAGTTATTAAAGGAAGTGCTGTGAATCATGTGGGCACTGTAAGCGGCATTTCAGTGCCGAGCCCTGTTTCCCAAGCTGATCTGATTGAGACATGCTTGGAGAAAACGGGAATCGATCCGCGGACGATCAGTTATGTGGAAGCCCATGGAACCGGCACGTCCTTAGGAGATCCGATCGAAATACAGGGATTAGTGAAAGCGTTCCGCCAATATACGCAGGATCGGCAGTTCTGTTCAATCGGTTCTGTAAAGTCAAACATTGGGCACGCCGAATCCGCCGCGGGGATCAGCGGTTTAAGCAAGGTTGCTCTTCAGCTTCACCATCAAAAACTTGTGCCTTCTTTGCATTCGGAAGAACTGAATCCGTACGTTGATTTTGAAAAGTCTCCATTTTATGTACAGCATGAAACAGAAACGTGGAAGCAGCCTGTTATCAAGGAGAATGGGGAAGACGTCCCTTATCCGCGACGGGCGGGGATCAGTTCTTTTGGCGCAACAGGTTCAAACGCACATATTATCCTTGAGGAACATATTCCTCAAGCAGCGGAGCAGGACGTTTCTTTGTCCTCAGATTCTGACATATCCGCAGTTATTCCGCTTTCTGCCCGTAATCAAGAACGTCTCCGTGTATATGCAAAACGTCTCTTGGATTTTCTTCATGATGGGATTCAGATTAGAGATTTGGCGTATACATTGCAGGTAGGCCGTGAACCGATGGAAGAACGGGTTACTTTCTTAGCATCCGGAATTCAAGAATTAAGCGACCAATTGAAGGCTTTTATAGAAGGACGAAAAACCATTCAGCATTGCTGGAAGGGCCGCGTGTCAAGAGGAAGCGAACCATCGCGTCCCGCCGAATCGGTACATAAATTGCTGGAGCAAAGAAAACTCGATCAAATTGCGGAGCAGTGGGCGAACGGATCTGGGGTTGACTGGAAGCTGCTTTACGACGGAAACAAACCAAAGCGGATCAGCCTGCCGACTTACCCATTTGAGAGGGTGCGTTATTGGGTGCCGAAAGCGGAGAAAAAGACTGATCGTTTAAAGGAGGAGCGACACATCCTGCATCCTCTTCTGCATCAAAATGTGTCCGACATATCGGGTGTCCGCTTCCGTTCAGCGTTTACAGGACGTGAATTTTTCTTGAAGGATCATGTCATAAAGGGCGAACACGTTTTACCTGGCGCAGCTTTATTGGAGATGGTTCGGGCAGCTGTGGAAAGGGCAGCTGCGGATCAGTTCCCGACAGGATTCCGGCTCCGGAATATCGTCTGGGTCCGGCCGTTCGCCGTCACAGAACAGCAGAAAGATATAGATGTACGTCTATATCCTGAGGAGAATGGTGAGATTACATTTGAAATCTGCCGGGACCCTGAAAGCGCAGAGGAGTCGCCGATTGTATATGGGCAAGGGAGTGCAGTGCTTTGTGAGGCTGGTGAAAATCCGGTTATCAACATTGAAGAACTGAAGGCAAGCTATAATGGCCGGACGCTGTCACCTTTTGATTGCTACGAGGCTTATACAGAAATGGGTATTCATTATGGTGACAGCCACAGAGCGATCGACAGCCTATATGCCGGCGAAAACGGAGTTCTAGTGAAATTGACGATGCCTCCTGTAATCTCTAATACAGAAGACCATTATATTCTGCATCCGAGCATGATAGATTCGGCATTTCAAGCATCTATCGGTTTGAGGCTGGGAGGAGCTGCGAGTTTAGAAGACAGAAAGGCAATGCTGCCTTTTGCCATACAGGATGTCCAAATCTTCAAAGGCTGCGAGGCATCTATGTGGGCGCGGATCACATATAGCGAGGGCAGTACAGCTGGGGATCGTATGCAGAAGCTTGATATCGATTTATGCAATGAAGAGGGGCAGGTTTGCGTGCGATTGACGGGCTATTCTGCAAGAGTGTTAGAAACAGATCAAGAAGGTCCTTCTGAAGCGACTGACACGCTACTGTTCGAACATATTTGGGAAGAACGTGCTGCAGAGAGGCAAGAGCTCATAGAGTACGACACACATAAAGTCGTTGTCTGTGATGTTGGAGAACAAATGGAAAGCCTCCAAAATCATCTTGACTGTACAGTTCTGCAGCATGATACAGAGACAATTGATGAACGGTTTGAAGGTTATGCCATACAGTTATTTGAAGAAATCAAACAGCTAATGCACTCAAAAACAGGAGGACATACATTCATTCAAGTGGCGGTGCCTGCGTTGGACGAGCCTCAGCTATTAAGCGGCTTAACTGGATTGCTCAAAACGGCTGAACTGGAAAATCCAAAACTGACAGGACAGTTGATCGAAATAGAAACCGGGATGTCAGCTGGTGACCTATTCGAAATATTGGAGGAAAACAGACGCTATCCGCGTGACACGCATATCCGCCACTGGCAAGGGAAGCGATTTGTAAGCAAGTGGAAAGAAGTGTCTGGTGAGCACCTAAGTGCTGACATGCCATGGAAGGATAAAGGCGTGTATCTGATCACAGGCGGTGCGGGCGGTCTTGGATTCATCTTTGCAACTGAAATTGCAAACCAAACGAATGATGCGGTTGTGATCCTGACAGGACGCTCTCCGCTTGATGAAAGGAAGAAGAAGAAGCTTAAAGCCTTACAGAAACTTGGCATCCAAGCGATTTACAGACAAGCTGATCTGGCTGACAAACAAACGGTTGATGCCTTATTAAAAGAAACCCAAAACGTTTATGGAGACTTAGATGGCATCATTCACAGCGCCGGTTTAATAAAAGATAATTTCATTATAAAGAAAAAGAAAGAAGAGGTTCAAACCGTTCTTGCTCCAAAGGTAGCAGGACTGATTCACCTTGACGAAGCAACGAAAGATATTCCGCTCGATTTCTTTATCCTTTTTTCCTCAGGTGCCGGAGCAGTAGGAAGCGCGGGACAGGCTGATTACGCAATGGCCAATGCATTTATGAATGCATTCAGCGAATATCGCAATGGCCAAGCAGAGCTGCACAAGCGTTACGGAAAAACTCTTTCAGTGTGCTGGCCGCTGTGGAAAGACGGGGGCATGCAAATTGATGCGGAAACTGCAAGGATGCTGAAAAGAGAAACAGGCATGGTGGCCATGGAAACAGATCGTGGGATTCAGGCGCTATATCATGGCTGGACGTCAG
Source organism: Bacillus sp. PS237 (assembly GCF_037963345.1). Taxonomy (NCBI): domain Bacteria; kingdom Bacillati; phylum Bacillota; class Bacilli; order Caryophanales; family Bacillaceae; genus Bacillus; species Bacillus sp. PS237. The sequence continues at coordinate 1,794,333 of NZ_CP150156.1, forward strand.
GGAACCCGCAAGTGTTAGTTGCTTCCGGTGTTACTGATCGGATTCGTGCATTTTTACATGAAACGGGACATGGCAAAGGCCAATCTCACAATATCAAAAAAAGCAGTCTCAATCAGGAGGCAGAAAAAGCAGACATGATCGGGGAAATTGATGAAGAGATACTAAGAGAAAAAGCGGAGAACTATTTTAAACAGGTGCTTTCTTCGGTGATTAAGCTGCCAGCTGGCCAGATTGATGCTGAAGCTCCTCTCGAGGATTACGGGATCGATTCTATCATGATCATGCATGTAACGGGTCAATTAGAAAAAGTATTCGGATCTTTGTCCAAGACGCTGTTCTTTGAATACCAGGATATTCGGTCATTAACCCGGTATTTTATTGATTCCCGCAGAGAAAAACTGCTGGACATCTTGGGATTTGAAACGGGAAAACCTTCTGTTGAAAGAAAATCAGAACCTGAAAAACAAGAAATCCCAGTTATCCCAAGAAAGTCTGGATTTCTTCCTTTGCAAGATAAAGAGCAGAAGCAGGTAAGAGAGAAGGAAACGGAAGAAATTGCGATCATCGGTATCTCAGGTCGCTATCCGCAGGCAGACAACATTGATGAATTATGGGAAAAACTGAGGGACGGGCGAGACTGTATTACGGAAATTCCTGCAGACCGCTGGGATCACAGTCTTTATTATGACGAAGATAAAGACAAGCCTGGAAAAACCTACAGCAAGTGGGGCGGCTTCATGAAGGATGTAGACAAGTTTGACCCGCAGTTTTTCCATATTTCGCCGCGTGAGGCAAAATTAATGGACCCGCAAGAGCGTTTATTTTTGCAGTGCGTGTATGAAACGATGGAAGACGCAGGCTATACAAGAGAGCACCTCGGCCGTAAGCGTGATGCTGAGCTTGGCGGAAGCGTCGGTGTTTACGTCGGTGTCATGTACGAAGAATATCAGCTGTACGGGGCACAAGAGCAGGTGCGGGGAAGGTCTCTGGCTTTAACGGGAAATCCATCATCCATCGCGAACCGGGTATCTTATTATTTTGATTTTCACGGACCGAGTATTGCTTTAGACACCATGTGTTCTTCTTCTTTAACGGCTATCCACTTGGCCTGCCAAAGCCTGCAGCGCGGAGAATGTGAGGCGGCATTCGCGGGCGGCGTGAATGTGTCAATCCATCCAAATAAATATTTGATGCTCGGGCAGAACAAATTTATGTCCAGCAAAGGCCGATGTGAAAGCTTCGGACAGGGCGGAGACGGCTATGTGCCGGGGGAAGGCGTTGGAGCAGTGCTTTTGAAGCCATTGTCTAAAGCAGTTGAAGATGGTGATCACATTTATGGAATCATTAAGGGGACAGCCATCAACCACGGGGGAAAAACAAACGGGTACTCAGTGCCCAATCCGAATGCCCAAGCAGATGTCATCAAAAAGGCGTTTGTGGAAGCGAAGGTTGATCCGCGGACAGTCAGTTACATCGAAGCCCACGGCACGGGAACCTCTCTCGGTGATCCTATTGAAATCACAGGGCTGTCCAAAGTGTTTACGCAAGAAACCGATGACAAACAATTTTGTGCAATAGGGTCAGCCAAATCAAATATCGGGCACTGTGAGAGTGCGGCAGGTATTGCAGGAGTAACGAAGGTATTGCTCCAAATGAAATACAGGCAGCTTGCGCCTTCCCTGCATTCAAACGTGCTGAACCCGAATATTGATTTCCTTAACTCGCCGTTTAAAGTACAGCAAGAGCTAGAAGAGTGGAAGAGGCCGATCATCAGTGTCAATGGCAAAGACATCGAATTACCGAGAATCGCAGGAGTCTCTTCATTTGGTGCCGGGGGTGTGAACGCCCATATTTTAATAGAAGAGTATGCTCCGGAACCTGTGGAGGAACGTTTACCAGCGAGGAAACAGCCGGCTGTCATTGTGCTCTCAGCAAAAAATGAGGAAAGACTTCAGAAACGCGCGGAGCGATTGCTGCATGCCATTCGTGAACAAACATATGTTGAAGCAGATTTACACCGAATTGCCTATACGCTGCAAGTCGGCCGGGAAGCGATGAAAGAACGGCTGGCGTTCGTTGCGGAAACGATGCAAGAGCTTGAAGAAAAGCTGTATGAATGTATCTCCGGAACAGAAAATCGTGAATATGTCTATCGCGGACAAGTAAAGAGCAACAAAGAAGCCATTGCTGCTTTTGCTGCTGATGAGGATATGTCAAAAACAATTGAGGCATGGCTGCAAAAAGGAAAATATGCGAAGGTTTTAGACCTGTGGGTAAGAGGTTTGCGAATCGACTGGAGCACGCTATATCAGGATCAAAAACCGCGGCGCATCAGTTTACCTGCCTATCCTTTCGCAAGAGATCGCTATTGGATAGACGTAAATGCAAAGGCTGAGGAAAAAAGAACGGAGGAGCCATTCGCTCCAGTACAGCCCGTTATTCCGAAGCCGTCTGTAGACAGAGAAGCCAGTGGCAAGCCTGCCAATATTACGTTACAGCCTTTAATGACCAATCAGGATCGTTTAGAGCGTGTTCCATCAGATACAGAAACAGAGACGATCACGGCGGAAGCCTTGTGCGATGAACTGACAGCGGGCTTAGCGGAAGTGCTGTACATGGACCAAAACGAGATTGATCCAGACGAAGCATTCATAGATATCGGTATGGACTCGATTACCGGGCTCGAATGGATAAAAGCAATAAATAAACAGTATGGCACATCACTAAATGTCACAAAGGTATATGATTATCCGACAACACGTGATTTCGCTGTTTACTTAGCACACGAGTTAAGCACACAAGCTGGGGAGAAAAAACAAACGGAGACGTACACGCCGATCAGACAAAAAACAGTGGTACCTGCTGCTAAACCGGCTAATATATCTCTGCAGCCGTTAGAACATCATCAGCCAGTGCAAGAGGAAGCTGAAGAAACGATTCAATATGCAGCGGCAGAAATATCTGCATCAAGACAATATACTGTAGCAATTGAAACGCTGCATGAAAACTTGAGGGAAAGCATAGCAGACGTGTTATACATGGAGCCATACGAGGTGGATATTGACGAAGCGTTCATAGATATCGGAATGGACTCGATTACCGGACTCGAATGGATAAAAGCGGTGAACAAGCAATACGGAACGTCTTTTACGGTAACCAGAGTATATGATTATCCAACGATACGTGATTTTGCCGAAATGCTAAAGTCCGAGCTTGGAACTCATCTTGATAGAAAGATAGAGCATACTGACTCTTTCGAAGCAGCCCAGCAAAAGCCAGCAGCATCATCTCATCCAAAGCCGGCAGAACGGCCACTACAGCCTGTTCAACATCCAATAAAGAAAGAACATGAGAAGAAAACGGTTCCTGTTCTTCAAGACCGCCCGGAGGATGCGATAGCGATTGTCGGGATGTCGGGAAGATACCCGGGCGCTCGTAATGTAAGAGAGTACTGGGATAACCTGGTTCATGCGAGAAATGCCATTCGGGACATTCCAACATCACGGTGGGATGTTGACAAATACTATGATCCTGTCCTCAACAAAAAAGGGAAAGTCTATTGCAAATCAATGGGGATGCTTGATGATATTGAACATTTTGATCCGTTGTTTTTTAATATTCCGCCGTCAGAAGCTGAACTGATGGACCCGCAGCATCGAATCTTTTTGCAGGAAGGCTATAAAGCCTTTGAGGACGCTGGGTACAACGCCCGAACTTTAAATGAGAAAAAATGCGGTGTATATCTCGGCATTATGAGCAATGAATACGGGGTCATGCTGAATCGGCAGTCAAGAGCAAATGCCACCGGAAACAGCTTTGCGATCGCAGCGGCGCGTATTCCGTATTTTCTAAATTTAAAAGGGCCAGCGATTCCTATTGATACCGCATGTTCATCTTCATTGGTCGGCACTCATTTAGCGCGCCAGGCACTTATAAACAAAGAAATTGATATGGCGCTGGTCGGCGGGGTCAGCTTATACCTGACGCCGGAATCTTACATGAGTATGTGTGAGGCCGGCATGCTTTCACCTGATGGACAATGTAAAGCATTTGACAATGGCGCGAATGGTTTTGTGCCCGGCGAGGGTGCGGGTGCGCTGGTATTGAAAAGGCTGAAAGATGCGGAAGCGGACCGTGACCATATTTATGGCATCATCATTGGCTCGGGTATTAATCAGGACGGGAAAACAAACGGAATCACGGCACCGAGTGCGAAAAGCCAAATGGATCTGGAAAGAGACATATATGAAACATACGGCATACATCCTGAGAGTATCAGTTATGTCGAGATGCACGGCACAGGAACAAAACAAGGCGATCCAATTGAATTAGAAGCTCTGTCCACCGTATTTCAAGAAAAAACAGACAAAAAGCAGTTTTGCGCAATCGGTTCCGTCAAAAGCAATATTGGCCATACATCCGCGGCGGCAGGAGTAGCCGGGGTTCAAAAAGTGTTATTGTGCATGAATCATAAAACACTTGTGCCGACATTGAACTTCACGACACCGAATGAGCATTTTGAATTTGAGCATTCTCCTTTATACGTAAATACGGAGCTTAAGCCTTGGGAAACGGCTGATGGAAAACCGCGGAGAGCATGTGTGAGCTCCTTCGGATATAGCGGAACGAATGCCCATATTGTGATAGAGGAATATCAGCCTGAAAAGAGGAACGATCGATTAACAAAGCAGCACCGCTCAGCATTATTTGTACTCTCAGCGAAAAAAGAGAAGCAATTGAAGGCCTATGCGGAAGCAATGAAAGATTTCGTAACTTCCAATGAAGATATCGATCTGGAGGATATGGCATACACACTTCAGACGGGCCGGGAAGCAATGGATTATCGCATGGCGTTTTTGGCGGATTCGAGAGAAATGCTGATCAAAGCTTTAGATGATTATTTGGCTGAAATGCCGAACGGCAGCATATTTGCTGCTCACGTGAAAACGAAGAAGAGCGAAATCAAGCTGTTTGAAACGGATCATGATGCCAAAGCATTGCTGCAAACATGGATAGAGAAAAAAAGGCTGGAGAAAGTAGCAGAGCTATGGGTGAAAGGGCTGCAGATAGATTGGAACAAGCTTTATGGGGAATACACGCCTCGCCGAATCAGCCTGCCTGCTTATCCGTTCGCGGAAGAGTATTACTGGCTGCCAACTCAAGAAGGCGAACCCGAAACCATTGCTACAGCAATGCCTCAATTCGAACTGATGCCAAAGCGCTGCTTTCTGCGTAAACAGTGGCAGCCTTGTCCGATTGAACCGGCAGAAATGACGAATCAAACCGTCGCCATTTTGGCAAATGAGGAGACAATGGCATTAGCGGAAGAGCTTTCGGCGTATTTCTCGACATACCGTATATTTGACAGCCAAGAGCTGGATCGGGTATCTGCTGCTGACTATGAACACGTTGCTGGAGCAATCGATCTGATCGGGTGCGGAACGAGCCATGAGCATTCTATGGGCTGGATAAACTGGCTCCAAAAGCTGATCGAGCAAGGACGTGCAAGCAAGCATCATTTGACGGTCTTGGGTGTAACAAAGGGGCTGGAGGCCTACGCAAATGAGGGTGTTCTTTTGTCTGGTGCTTCACGGGCCGGTTTATACCGCATGCTTCAAAGTGAGTACAGCCATCTTACTTCAAGACATGCAGATATGGAATGCGAAGCCTCTCATGAGGAGCTGGCCAGACTGATTGCAGTTGAATATTATGCCAAGAGCACAGAATCAGAAGTCTGTTATCGAAACGGACAGCGATATCGCGCATATTTGACAGAGCAGCCAGCAGAAGCCGCTCTAAGTCATAAGCAAGTATCGTTTTCAACAGACAAAGTCCTGCTTATTACAGGCGGGACAAGAGGTCTCGGCTTGCTGTGTGCGCGGCATTTTGTGAAAACATACGGCGTTAAGCGGCTGGTCCTTATCGGCCGTGAAGAGCTTCCGCCGCGTGACCAGTGGAATTCGGTAAAAATTTCCTCGCTTGCCGAGAAAATAAAAGCCGTTCAAGAGCTAGAAGACATGGGTGCGCAAGTTCAGGTGCTGTCTCTGGATCTCACAGACAGGGTTGCTGTCGAACAGAGCCTGAAGACAATACACGAAACAATGGGGGCGATTGGCGGAGTCATCCATTGTGCCGGGATGGTGAACAAACAAAACCCGGCTTTTATCAGAAAATCACTAGAAGAGATCGGACAGGTGCTTGAACCGAAAGTCGAAGGTCTGCAAACGTTGTTTGACCTGCTTCAAGATGAACCATTGGCGTTTTTCACCTTGTTTTCATCAGTATCAGCGGCCATCCCTGCACTAGCAGCAGGACAAGCTGATTACGCGATGGCAAATGCTTTTATGGATTATTTTGCGGAGGCTCATCAAGATAAATGTCCCATTGTAAGCATTCAGTGGCCTAACTGGAAGGAGACCGGTTTAGGCGAGGTTCGAAGCAAAGCTTTAGAACAAACTGGATTGATCAGTTTGACAAACGACGAGGGATTACAGCTGCTTGACCAGATTCTATCAGACAGACAGTATGCTGTCGTGCTGCCGGCAGTACCAGATACAAACGTTTGGAAGCCGGATAAGCTGATGCAGCCGTCATTGCCTGTCGAAGCTCTCTCGCATCCTGAGACGAAAGAGCAAACCAGCACTCGCAACCTGTTCCCTGAAACAGTCGACTGGCTCGTAACTCTTTTTTCAGATGAACTGAAAATAGCTGCAGAAGACTTTGAAACGGATGAACCTTTCCAAGAATACGGAATCGACTCGATTATATTGGCCCAGCTGGTACAGCAGATGAACCAACAATTAAATGGAGATATTGATCCGTCAATCTTGTTTGAATACCCGACAATAGAATCCTTTGCACACTGGCTCATTTCGAAATATGACATATCAGCTGTTTTACAGCCATCTGTTCCTGAGAAACAGACACCTCTCAAGCCGCAATCAGCAATGAAACAGAAGCTGGTGCCAGAACAGCGGCCGCAACAGATAAGCCATGAAAAAACGGCACTTCTTGCTGAGGACATCGCTATCATCGGTCTTAGTTGCAGGTTCCCGGGAGCAGAAACCCTAGAGGAATACTGGGATTTAATACGTGATGGACGGTCTGCGATTGCGCCTGTTCCGCCTGAACGATTCGGGAACTCCAGCTCGAATTACGCGGGCCTCATTGATGAAATGAACCGATTTGATCATGATTTCTTCATGATGTCCGAAAGCGATGTCAGAGCGATGGACCCTCAAGCTTTGGCTGTATTGGAGGAAAGCTTGAAGCTATGGTATCACGCGGGTTATACAGAGAAAGAAGTGAAAGGCATGAGGGCTGGTGTTTATATAGGAGGCCGCAGCCAGCACAAGCCTGATCCGGCCAGTCTTTCAAAAGCAAAAAATCCGATAGTCGCTGGTGGACAAAACTATTTAGCGGCTAACATCTCACAATTTTTTGACTTGAAGGGACCGAGTATTGTCCTGGATACCGCTTGTTCCTCTGCACTGGTGGGGCTGAATATGGCCATTCAGGCTCTGCGAAGCGGAGATATTGAGGCAGCGGTTGTAGGCGGCGTCAGTTTGCTTGATGCTGATGCGCATCGAATGTTTCATGAGCGCGGACTTTTATGTGACAAACCGTCATTCCATATTTTTGATAAGCGGGCAGACGGTGTCATTTTAGGAGAAGGCGTGGGCATGGTTCTCGTCAAAACCGTCAACCAAGCGGTTGAAGACGGAGATTCCATATATGCAGTCATTAAAGCCGCTGCGATTAATAATGACGGAAGAACGGCAGGCCCATCATCTCCGAATCTCGAGGCACAAAAGGACGTCATGCTGTCAGCGCTTGAAAAAAGCGGCAAAAAGACTGAAGAGATCAGCTATCTCGAAGCGAACGGATCGGGGTCGGCAGTAACAGATTTACTTGAATTAAAGGCAATCCAGTCCATTTACCGTTCTGAATCAAAGGCTCCGTTAGGGCTGGGATCGGTGAAACCTAACATCGGCCATCCATTATGTGCAGAGGGAATTGCGAGCCTGATTAAAGTAGCTTTAATGCTGAAGCATAGACAATTGGTTCCGTTCCTGTCAGGTAATGAAAATATGCCGTATTTTGATATAGAAAAAACAGATTTGTATTTCAGCAGATCGCAAGCCGAGTGGAAGGAGACAACGCCGGCTGCGGCAATTAATTGTTTTGCAGATGGCGGAACGAACGCCCATCTCATTATAGAAGGTTGGAGAGACTCGGCTGAGCGTCCAATTAGAAGAAAACCTCTGCCTTTGCCGGAATTAAATAGGCAGCCCGTTTTAATCAAACCATCAGCTCAAAACGTGCAGAAAAAAGTGCATTCAGACACAGGGGCTTCTAAAGATATGTTTTGGAAAACTTTCAAATAAGAGAGGAGTGGGAAAATGATAACTGAACAACTGCACATTTCATTAAATAATCCAATCATGTCCAACCACAAGGTATATGGACAAGCGTTATTACCCGGCCTTGCTTATATAGATTTAATCTACCAAGTATTCCAGGAACATGGTTATGCATACCAAGAGCTTGAATTAAAAAACCTAACCATTTTTTACCCTTTGATCGCAGATGAGTCATATGACATTGCCCTGACCATTCACGTGTCTGAAAGAAAGGAAGGGACATGGTCCATCATCATCGACGGACAAAAACAGCATGGAGAATCACTATCTGACAAGAGACAATATGTGACTGCTGACATGCATCGTAAAGAGCAAACCGCTTTTGCCGAATCAATAGACCTTAATCAGTGGAAAAGTACAGCTGACAGGATTCTGAATTTAGATGAAATCTATGAACAATGCCGATCTCAAGAGTTAGTGCATACCGGCATGATGAAGGCGGAAGGACAGATTTATGAAGCCAAAGAGGGGGCTGTAATTGATTTAGCAGTCGGACAGGAAGCATTGCGTCATTCTGATGCTTTTCTGTTTCATCCGACGCTTATTGACGGCAGCGGCATAGGTTCAAGCTGCCTGATCTCAGATCAAACGATGTACCTGCCATTGTATTATGAATCGTTTTCTGCTTCAGAACGATTGCAAAAAGGATGTACAGCACGGATCCTCTCCTCATCTGTGCGCCAAAAGAAAGAACTCACTTATATGACGATTGAATATTTTAATTCAGCAGGACAAAAAGTGGCCGAGCTGAAACAATTTGCAGGCAAGTCTGTACGGAATATGTCAGCCTTTCATTCTGCAAAAGAAATTCAAGAAGAAAGAGCTGCTGTCTCTCAGAACATCAGTCGGGACTATCCCGCATTTGAAATGTATTTGCGTCAGCTGCTTGCTAAGCAGCTTGAAAGGCCGGCAGAACAAATGGATATCCACGCTGGGTACTATGAGCTTGGTCTGGATTCTTCGTCATTGCTTACCGTGGTTCAGGAAATTGGAGATAAGGTTGGGGCGGATCTTGCTCCGACACTGCTGTTTGAATTTACAACAATTGCAGAACTAGCTGCTCATCTTGCTGATCACTATTCAATTGGAGAGGCGGACGATGCTGTCCGCCAATCTCCTTCACCAATTGATGGTGTTACCTCTTCACCAGAGATCGGGGAGGACATAGCCATTATCGGAATGGCGGGACGCTATCCTAAGGCGAAAAATATACAGGAATTTTGGGAACAGCTTAAAGCGGGTACCGACTGCATCACAGAGATTCCAAACTCACGCTGGGAATGGAAAGAAAGCGATGGACTGGATTCACCTGCAGGCAAGCCGCTCTCGAAATGGGGCGGCTTTATCGAGGAGGCTGATTGCTTTGATCCTCAATTTTTCAGAATCTCTCCGCGTGAAGCGGAAATGATGGACCCTCAGGAACGCTTATTTTTAGAGACGTGCTGGGAAGCTATTGAAGATGCGGGTTATACACCAGAGACAATTGCTTCACCGCAGGGAGAAAATAAAAGACAGCATGTCGGTGTGTTTGCCGGCGTTATGCATAAGGACTATTCTCTTATAGGAGCTGAAGCTCTATCAGAACACAATCCATTTCCTTTATCGCTGAATTATGCGCAAATCGCCAACAGGGTCTCTTACTATTGTAATTTCCACGGCCCAAGCATGGCGGTGGACACGGTCTGCTCTTCCTCATTAACTGCGGTTCATCTGGCAATAGAGAGCATCCGGAATGGAGAATGCGAGGCCGCGCTTGCCGGAGGCGTCAATTTGTCACTGCATCCGGCTAAATATATCAGCTATGGCAGTGTAGGGATGCACTCAAGTGACGGCTATTGCCATACTTTCGGCAAAGGCGGGGATGGCTACGTATCTGGAGAAGGTGTCGGCACAGTATTGCTAAAACCGCTGCGAAAAGCTGAACAGGACGGTGACCGAATCTATGCTGTCATCAAAGGCAGTGCGATAAATCATGTAGGAAAAGTAAGCGGAATTACAGTACCGAGCCCGGTAGCTCAAGCTGATGTAATCGAAGCATGTCTAGAAAAAACAGGAATTGATCCGCGCACCATCAGCTATGTTGAAGCCCATGGCACTGGCACCTCATTGGGAGATCCGATTGAAGTACAGGGGTTAGTAAAAGCTTTCAGCCGCAATACGCAGGACAAGCAATTCTGTTCAATCGGTTCTGTGAAATCAAATATTGGCCATGCTGAAGCTGCAGCCGGCATTAGCGGCTTAACGAAGACTGTCCTGCAGCTGCATCATAAAACCTTGGTGCCGTCATTACATTCAGAAGAGCTGAATCCTTATTTGAAGCTTGATCAAACCCCATTTTTTGTCCAGCATGAAACAAAGGAATGGGAGCAGCCATCTTTTACAGAAAACGGGGTGGACGTCACATATCCCCGCCGTGCCGGTTTAAGTTCGTTTGGCGCTTCAGGATCAAATGCGCATCTTATTTTGGAAGAATATATTCCGGCAGAGAGCCATTCAGAGACGATTTTAACGAAAAATGAAGAAATAGTGATACCTTTGTCTGCGAGAAACAAAGATCGTCTGCAGGCTTACGCTCTTAAACTTCTTGATTTTCTTAGCGAGGACGTCAATCTTTTAGCGTTAGCTTATACCATGCAGGCAGGACGGGTTGAAATGGAGGAGCGTGCGGCCTTCATTGTAAAAGACATAAAAGATTTAACGGCTAAACTTCGGGCGTTTGCCAATGGCGAAGAAGAGATCGAGGGCTGCTGGACCGGACGAGCCAAGGAGAATCAGGAGGCGGCTGGGCTAGCATCGGTAAATGCGCTGAATAACAATTTGATAAGAGACAGTGAAATGATGGAAATGGCGAAAGCATGGGTTCAAGGAAAGCGGGTCACCTGGGACGACCTATACGGCGATCGCAAGCCGCTTAAGATCAGTGTTCCGACCTATCCGTTTGCAAGGGAGCGCTACTGGATCTCGGTTCCTGAAATGAAAACCAGCACTGTGAATCATATCTTACATCCGCTGGTGCACCGCAATACATCAGACTTTACTGAGCAGCGCTTTAGCTCTGTATTTACAGGCACGGAATTTTTCCTGTCAGATCATGTTGTACAGGGACAGAAAATTTTGCCGGGCGTTGCCTATTTAGAAATGGCAAGGGAAGCAGCGGAAAAAGCTGCAGGCGATCTGGACGGCGAACAAAGAGTGGTGTCGCTTAAAGACATTGTGTGGGTGCGTCCTATCACGATAGAAAGTGAACCAAAAGAAATACATATTGGCCTTTTTCCTGAGGATAACGGGGACATTTCCTTTGATATTTATAGCAGCTCTGAACATAAAGAAGAAGCCCTGACGATACACTGCCAAGGTCGCGCTGTCATTTCAGATGAAGCGGAGACTTCCATTTTAAACCTTTCATCAATACAGACAGAATGCAGCCTGGACACAGTGACGTCAGAACAATGCTATGCAGCGTTTCGAAAGATTGGGCTTGACTATGGCGAGGGCTATCAAGGGATTGAAAAAGTCTATGTCGGCAAAGATCAATTGCTTGCAAAAATCTCGTTACCCGCTTTTCTAAAAAACGACAAGCAGCATTTTGCGCTCCACCCGAGTTTGATGGATTCCGCGTTCCATGCCACAGTCGGTTTTATCGTTAGCTCAGTCAATGCCGCTGGACAAGCTCAGACGCTGTCTCTTCCATTTGCGTTACAGGAGGTTGATATTTTCAGCCCATGTCCAGAGAAGATATGGTCTTATATTCGATACAGTTCAGACAGTAAAGCGGAGAACAAAGTCAGAAAGTATGACATTGATTTATGTGATGAGAACGGACGTGTTTGTGTGCGAATGAAGGGTGCCTCGATGCGGGCACTTGATGGAGAGCAGCATTCAAAGCCGCAACTATTAACTGATTCTCAGCTGACCGGGCATACGGTGATGATCCCCGTCTGGGAACCAGTCTCTCTAGAAGCGGAGGATAATGCTTCGTTTGCTGGTAAAAGAGCTGTTTTATGCGGAGCTGCTGAAGCTGATCGGACTTTCATAAAGCATCATTATCCGCAAATTTCCTTTGTCGATATCCGCCCTGCAGATGACATTGAGGCAATAGCGGACAAACTGCAAGCGTACGGAAGCATTGACCATGTATTGTGGATTGCCCCGTCACACCGGGGAAGTATAGGTAGTGATGGACAAGAAGAAGCTGTTCTTCACTTATTTAAGCTTGTGAAAGCATGCCTGCAATTAGGCTATGGCGAGAAACAACTTGAATGGTCTCTTGTGACCGTCCAAGCGCAGCCGGTTACGCAACATGAGGCAGTACAACCCGCTCATGCAAGCATTCATGGGCTTGCCGGCACAATGGCAAAGGAATATCCACACTGGAAAATCCGTCTTCTCGATCTTGAAAAAGGCTGCACATGGCCGGTAAATCACATGTTTGCGCTCCCAGCTGACCGCCTTGGCCATGCTTGGGCCTATCGTAATCAGCAATGGCATCAGCAGCAATTGATCCCATATCGGTCCTCACTGTCAGGCGACACGCTATATCGGAAAGGCGGAGTCTATGTGGTCATCGGAGGAGCCGGGTATATCGGAGAGGCGTGGAGTGAGTACATGATCCGCCGCTACCAGGCGCAAATCGTTTGGATTGGGCGAAGTCAACTTAATGCTGCCATCCAGTCAAAAATAGACCGACTTTCGGCGCTTGGCCCTGAGCCTTTCTACATTGCAGCCGATGCAGCCGATAAGCATTCACTGCAGCAGGCTTATGAACAAGTGAAAAAACGTCATCCTCATATTCACGGGATTGTTCACTCTGCGATGGTTTTATTTGAGCAAAGCCTGGAAAAAATGAAGCCGGAAGAATTCACCGCTGGACTGGCGGCGAAGATCGATGTCAGTATTCGGATGGCCCAAGTGTTCCGCCAGGAGAATGTAGATTTTGTTTTATTCTTCTCTTCGCTTGTAGCCCATATCAAAAATGTGAAGCAAAGCCATTATGCCTCTGGCTGTACATTTGCAGATGCTTTTGCTCACCAGCTTTCTCAGAGCTGGGCATGCCCTGTAAAAGTCATGAACTGGGGATATTGGGGGAATAGTGAAGCGGCTGAGGATGAACATTATGTACAGCTCATGAATCAAATCGGCTTAGGTTTAATTGAGCCCGCGGAGGCTATGAAGGCGCTGGAAGCACTGCTTTCTGGGCCAGTCAGCCAAACAGCTTTCATTCATACGACAAAGCCTGTAGCAGTCGAAGGCGTGAATCAGAATGAATTCATCACTCTTTATCCAGAGCAACCTTCAGCAGATGCAGAGAGCCTGATGGAGCGTCTGCCGACTACGGGACGATTTCAAAGAGTGACACATGAAGAGCTTGATGATCTTCTTTACAGGCTGTTGTTAGGACAGCTGCAAACAGCCGAGCTGTTTGATGGTTATACATTATCGGTTGAACGTCTTCAACAATATAAGACTCGTGAATTTTATGGAAAATGGATTCGGCAAAGCAGCGAATTTCTCTTGCAGCATGGCTATCTTAAGAAAGTTGGAGATTCATTGGTGAGGAAGGACCAAGCAGAGGATATCGAGCTGCTTTGGCTAGAATGGAACGCGAAAAAAGAAAAGTGGCTTAAAGACAGCGAGACAAAGGCGATGGTTGTATTAGCAGAGGCCATGCTGCAAGCATTACCGGATATTTTGACAGGGAAAGTCCCTGCAACAGATATCATGTTCCCGCATTCCTCGATGGAACTGGTGGAAGGCATTTATAAGCATAACCAAGTGGCAGACTATTTTAATAAAGTGCTTGCCGATACATTATTAGCTTATCTGGATGAACGTCTGAAGCACGACCCTGAGGCATCGATTCGCATTATGGAAATAGGCGCAGGCACAGGCGGCACGAGTGCCGGAATCTTTGAAAAACTGAAACCATATCAAAAGCACATCAATGAATATTGCTATACAGATCTGTCTAAAGCATTTTTGCTGCATGCAGAAAAGGAATATGGGGCGGAAAATCCGTACCTGACATATCAGCTTTTTGATGTGGAAAAACCGATTGATCAGCAGGAATTTGAAGCGGGAGGCTATGATGTCGTCATTGCCGCTAATGTCCTTCACGCAACAAAAAATATCCGTCAAACACTGCGGCATACAAAAGCGGTAATGAAAAACAACGGAATGCTGCTGCTGAATGAAATGGCGGGAAACAGCCTGTTCCCTCACATCACCTTTGGTCTTTTGGAAGGCTGGTGGCTGTATGAAGATCCTGCAGTGCGGATTCCCGGCTGTCCAGGCTTACATCCTGACAGCTGGAAAGCGGCACTTGAAAGCGAAGGCTTTGAATCTGTCTTTTTCCCGGCCGAGGCGGCACATGATCTGAGTCACCAAATCGTCGCAGCCTCAAGCAACGGGCTGGTTCGACGTATGATGAAAAATGTGATCTTGCCGGAGAAGGTTGTTTCACAAGCGTCTAATCAGGAGCCAGCCTACATTCATACCATAGATTCAGAGGAAGCTGGACAATCGAAACATGCTCTCCTAAGAGAAAAAAGCACAGAATATATGAAAAAACTAATCGGGGAAACGTTGAAAATTCCTGCAGGAAAGATTGAGTCATCTGAACCTCTTGAAAAGTACGGTATTGATTCTATCGTTGTTGTCCAGCTGACGAATACATTGCGTAAAGAATTTGACCATGTAAGCAGCACTTTATTTTTCGAGTACCAGACCATTGACGCATTAGTGGAGCATTTCATCAAAACAAAAACAGAAGCTCTGATGAAATTAACAGGTCTTGACCGTCAAGTTCAACAACATACACCGGCCGAAAGCAGAACCCAATCTTCACAGAAACCTGATCAGGCCGCTAAAAGAACACGGCGCTTTCGCAAGCTTGGCTTCAGCGGGGAGAAAGAAACACCGACAAACACTCTTGCAAGCCGTGACGTTGCCGTTATCGGCATTTCTGGACGCTATCCTCAGGCGGAAACAGCAGAAGACTTTTGGAACAACCTAAAAGAAGGAAGAAATTGTATTGAGGAAATTCCGAAAGATCGCTGGGATTGGAAAGCTTATTACGATAAAGAAAAAGGAAAAGAAGGATCAATTTATACGAAATGGGGCGGATTTATCAAGGATATGGACAAGTTTGACCCATTATTCTTTCAGATTTCTCCGCTTGAGGCAGAAAGAATGGACCCTCAGGAGCGATTATTTCTGCAAACCGCTTATGCAAGTATTGAAGACGCGGGATACACGCCTGACTCGCTCTGTTCAAGCAGAAAAATCGGCGTCTTTGCCGGAGTCATGAACAAAAATTATCCGACTGGCTACGGCTATTGGTCTATCGCCAACAGAATATCCTATTTACTGAATTTCCAAGGCCCGAGTCTTGCAGTCGATACAGCCTGCTCATCCTCCCTGACAGCGATTCATTTAGCGCTGGAAAGCATCTATAGCGGATCGAGTGATTGTGCCATTGCCGGCGGTGTCAATTTAGTTGTCGACCCGGTTCACTATCAGAATTTATCTGTCATGAATATGCTCTCTGCTAGTGATACATGTAAATCATTCGGCGATGATGCAGATGGATTTGTCGACGGTGAAGGCGTAGGCGCCATTGTGTTAAAGCCGCTGCAGCAAGCAATAGCGGACGGTGACCATATTTACGGTGTGATAAAGGCAAGTGCCATTAATAGCGGAGGAAAAACAAATGGATACACGGTTCCAAATCCTCATGCACAGGCACAGGTGATTAAAGAAGCAATTGAGCGCGCCGACATTCCTGCCCGAACCATCAGTTATTTAGAGGCGCATGGAACAGGCACTGCATTAGGAGATCCGATTGAGATAGCGGGGTTAACAAAAGCATTCGAGAAAGATACGCAGGAGAAACAGTTTTGTGCGATCGGCTCCAGCAAATCAAATATCGGCCATTGTGAAAGTGCAGCCGGAATTGCAGGGCTGACAAAAATACTTTTTCAGTTTAAATATGGCCAAATTGCGCCATCATTGCATGCTCAGCGGTTGAATCCGAACATCGAGTTCAGCCATACGCCATTTGTCGTTCAGCAGCAACTTGGTGAATGGAAACGCCCGGTGATTGGCGGGCAAGAGGTGCCTAGGCGCGCTGGCTTGAGCAGTTTTGGCGCCGGAGGGTCCAATGCCCATATCATCCTGGAAGAATATATTCCAAGAACGGGGGCGCAAACGCCGAAAGACCATCCTCCAGCGCTGATTGTGCTGTCGGCCAAAAACATGGAACGTTTGCAAGAAAAAGCGGAACAGCTGCTTACAGCCATCAAACAAAAAAGGTACTGCGAAACAGACCTGATCAGGATCGCCTATACCTTGCAAACAGGCCGTGAAGCAATGGAGGAACGGCTGGCCTTTATAGCGGAATCACTAGAGGATCTTGAGAGAAAGCTGAACGATTTTATCGAAAACAAAGCAGACAGCCTGTATCTGGATCGCATCGATGATAACAAAAAAGCGTTAGCAGTCTTATCAGCGGATGAGGATACGGAAAAAATCATAGAAGCATGGATGAGCAAAGGGAAATACACGAAACTGCTGGATCTTTGGGTGAAAGGCTTGTCTTTCGACTGGGGCATGCTGTACGGCACCCAAACGCCTGTCCGGATCAGTCTTCCGGCATATCCATTTGCAAAAGAACGTTACTGGGCACCAGGCGCGGCAAAGGCCCCGGTGTCTATAGAACAGGATCATGATCAGCAAACAGAAGAACCTTTCAAGGTTATGACGTTTCAAGAAGTGTGGAAAGAAGAGCCGGCG
This sequence comes from Bacillus sp. PS237, assembly GCF_037963345.1. Taxonomy (NCBI): domain Bacteria; kingdom Bacillati; phylum Bacillota; class Bacilli; order Caryophanales; family Bacillaceae; genus Bacillus; species Bacillus sp. PS237. The sequence goes on from NZ_CP150156.1 coordinate 1,811,546, forward strand.
ACTCTCACATCGAAACGTATCAAAACGCTCATCTGTTTTCTGACTGAAAGAGAAAAGCAAAACGCATTTGCTTCAGCCCTGAAAAACGTTGATCAAGACACCAAGGTCATTTTTATATCACAGGGCGAAGTGTACAGCAAACAGTCTGAATATAGCTACCAGATTGTGCGGCAAGAACCCGTTACTTTTGAAAAGGCCTTCCAGAGCATTAAAGAAGAACTTGGAGAGCCAGATGCAATCCTCTATATGTGGCCTATGGAAGACAAGCGCTGTATAAAGGACCATTCCTGTATTGTTTACCTATTACAAGGTATGTCCGCAGCAAAGCTTCATCCTTCACGGCTGCTGCTGGCAGGATGTTTTGAAGATAGTCTTGACCGAAGTTATCTGGAATCATGGATTGGCTTCGAACGTTCACTCGGGCTTGTCCTTCCGCACACAAAAGTGACTGGAATCTTTCAGCCCGCGGAACAAGGATCGATGGATGATTGGACACGTAAAGTCTGGGCAGAATTACAGGCTTCAACTGAACAAACGGTTTTGTATCAGAATCTGAAACGATATGTAAATCACATTGAACAGACAACGATACAACCGGACAACAGCAAATTGAAGTCTGGCGGTACTTACCTGATTACAGGCGGTGTAGGAGGGCTTGGTTATTTATTTGCCAAGCATTTGGCCAAAAACTATGCCGCAAACCTGATTTTGACAGGGAGGTCGCCTTTTAATGATGAGAAGCAAAAGCAAATAAAAGAATTAAAGGATCTAGGCGGCGAAGCGATGTATGCAGAAGCAGATGTGTCTGATCCTATCGCAATGGGAGACTGCGTAAAAAGAGGGAAAGACCGATTCGGTGCCATCAACGGTGTTATTCATGCAGCCGGAATCGAGAGCGACTCTGCTATTTTTGACAAAAAGATCGAAAGCTTCCAGCGCATCATTGAACCGAAAATCAACGGCACGATAGCGCTTGATGAATGGCTTAAAAATGAAGACCTTGATTTTATGTGTTATTTTTCTTCTTCTTCTGCGGTTTTAGGGGATTTTGGATGTTGTGATTATGCGATTGGCAATAGGTTTCAGATGGCTTACGCACAATACAGAAATGAGCTGCATAACGGTAAAACGTTTGTCATCAACTGGCCTGTGTGGAAGGATGGCGGAATGAAGATCGGTGATGAGGAAACAACGGATATGTACCTGAAATCAAGCGGCCAACGCTTCCTAGAAGCCGAGGAAGGTATCCGTATGTTTGAGCACATCCTAGCTCAGCAGGATGCTCAGCATCTCGTGATAGCCGGTCAGCCCAGCCGTGTCAGCAGATTTTTAGGAATGACTGAACCAGCTATTCCAGAACCGGCCACTCAAGCCCCTCTAGCACAAGAAAACAAGGATGAGGTAAAAACACTAAGCATTGAAAAGCGTTTAGAACACGACTTGAAAGAGCATATTCACACATTGCTTAAGATTTCAAAGGACAAGCTGAATTTGAACAAAAATTGGGCCGACTTCGGATTTGATTCGATCTATTTGGCTAAATTCTCGAACGTGTTATCAAAGCATTTCAACATCGAAGTGACACCGGCTTTATTTTTCGGCTATTCAACTTTACAAGAATTGATCAGCTTTTTCTTAACCGATCATAAAGAGCTGATTGAAGCATTTTACCGGGATGATGCATCAGAGGCGCAAAAGCCCCCTGAAGCTTATGCAGTAATTCCTGTAGCTTTAGAACCAGAAGCCAGTAAAAAAAGCATTCGGCAGGTTCACGATGAGCCTATTGCCATTATCGGCATGAGCGGCAGGTTCCCTCAAGCTGATTCGGTCCATGAGCTGTGGGATAATCTGAAAAACGGTAAATCGTGTATCTCTGACATTCCGGGCGAACGCCGGGACTGGGGGAGAGCTAACAGAGATCCAGAAAAAGCAGTGCCAAGGTGGGGTGCATTTTTGAAGGACATAGACCGGTTTGATCCGCTGTTTTTTCAAATATCGCCTAAAGAAGCCGAAAGCATGGACCCGCGTCAGCGCATTTTTCTAGAGGAAGCATGGCACACGTTTGAAGACGCCGGCTATATGGGAGATCGGATAAAAGGAAAATCCTGCGGTGTTTATGTAGGTGTGGAAGAAGGGGAATATGCGCATCTAACCGGAGATACGGATTACATTAACGGAACACAAAACGCCACATTGTCTGCGAGAATCGCATACGCATTGGATTTAAAAGGGCCTAATATGGCTTTGACAGCAGCATGTTCATCTGGACTGGTGGCGATTCACCAGGCATGTTCAGCTCTGCGTCAGGGGGATTGTGAAATGGCTTTAGCGGGCGGCGTCAGCTTGAATATTTCTCACATGTCTTTTGAGGCGCTGACAAGGGCCGAAATGCTGTCTCCGAACGGACAATGCAAAGTGTTTGACCAGGATGCCAATGGTCTTGTGCCAGGTGAAGCGGTGGCTGCTGTTCTCTTGAAACCATTATCAAAGGCAATTGAAGATAAAGATCATATTTATGGCTGCATCAAGGCCAGCGGCGTGAATTACGATGGCAAAACCAACGGCATTACTGCGCCAAATCCTTTTAGCCAGGCAGAATTGATCGAAAACATTTATGAAAAAAATGAAATCAATCCGCTCGATATTCAATATGTGATGGCGCACAGTACCGGCTCGAATCTTGGTGATCCGCTTGAGGTCCAAGCGTTAACGAGCGTGTTCAGCAAATATACGAAGCAGAAGCAATTCTGTATGATCAGCTCAATTAAACCTTTAATCGGACATACATTTGCAGCGTCAGGAACGGTTGCTTTAATCAGTATGCTGATGGCTATGAAAAACCAGATCATTCCGGCCACTCATCACTGTGAATCGGAAAACCCGTATATTCCGTTTAAAGAAAGCCCATTTGTGCTTTGCAAAGAAAACCGTTCGTGGATCAAGAAAAATCAGAAGCCGAGGATGGGAACGATCAGCACGACTGGAATCAGCGGCACCAATGCACATGCAGTCATTGAAGAATACATTCCGGATGATCAGCCGTCCACACAGCGGCATCAAGGGTCACCGCAGATCTTTGTGATTTCAGCCCAAAATGACGATCGGCTTCAGGATGCTGCCTGCCGCATGATTGCGTATCTGGAGCAGAATCATAACCTTTCTTTACCTGATGTGGCATATACGCTTCAGGTTGGGAGAAAAGCCATGGAAGCAAGGCTCGCGATCGTTGCAAACAATCAGGAGCAATTGGTGCGAAAATTGAAGGAATATGTGGAAGCAATGAAGAATGGTGGGGTATCAGGCCAACAGAGATCCCTTTATACAGGATATACAGAAGGGATTTTAGAAGAACAAGATGAAGCAGTTCTGCAAGCTCTCGCAAAAGAAAGAAATTTGGAAAACATCGCGGAATGCTGGGTGAAAGGATATCAGATTCCTTGGGAACTCCTTCATGATGGCGATGACGTTCGGATGGTTTCTTTACCTGGTTATCCATTTGCAAGGGAACGGTATTGGATTTCGTCAGGCACTCAGCAATCAGAGGCCGTTAAACAGCATTCACAAGATATGAAAACAGAGATTGACGAGCCGAATGGCAAAACCCATATTCAAAAGATCATTGTTCAATTTTTAGCACGAGAATTGGGCATATCTGAGGATCGAATCAATTTCAAAAGAAACTTCCTGGATTATGGGATGGATTCAATTCTTGGCCGAAAATTGATGCGGCATATCGAAAAAACCACGCAGCTGAAGATGGCCGGCCGGGAAATCCTTGAATGTCAGACAGTCCAAGCTCTATCTGACCATTTGGCCTTAAAAGCGGAAAAACAAAATCATAGCGCAGCAGCACATCACATAAAGGGCACGTATACAGACGAGCAAATCATTGGATTGATGCAAGAGGTGGCGCTAGGGAAATTGGATTTTAAGAGTGTGCAAAACATCATAGAAGGGAGTAAATCGTATGAATCATAAAGAAATTCTCGATGCCTTCAGATCAGGAGAATTAACCATTTCTGAGGTGGAAGAACATCTTAAAGGCATGAAGCGGCAGTTGAAAAGCCCGCTTTCAGAAGGGCAAAAAGGGCTGTGGATGCTTCAAAAAATGTCTCCTGGGATGAGTGCATATAACATTCCTTTATGCTTTCGCTTCAGCAAACCAATACATGCAGAGACGTTCAAGAAAGCCCTTCTGTTTGTACAGAGACAATATCCGGTCTTAGCCAGTGTGATTCAAGAAGAAAATGGCATTCCATTTCAATCGGTTCAGTTATCAAAGGATCTTTATTTTGTGGAAGAGGATATATCAGCAATGAAATCAGCAGATATTATGCCTTTTCTAAAAGAAAAAGCAAAAGAACCTTTCCAGTTGGAAGCTGGTCCGTTATGGCGCACACACCTTTTTCATCGGTTAGAAGAATGCATTGTTCTTATAACAATTCACCATATCATATTTGATGGTGTGTCGATGCTGACATTGATATCGGCGCTATTCGAAGCGTATCAACAATTGCTGAATGGGATTGAACCCTTGCAGCAGCCATCAACAGCTGATTATTACGATTTTGTCGATTGGGAAAATCGAATGCTGACTGGCAGAGAAGGGGAAGAGCATCTCGCTTACTGGAAAGAACAGTTGTCTGGGAGTCTGCCAGTTCTTGATTTGCCTGCTGACCGTCCGCGGTCTTCAGCACGAAAATTTAAGGGGCAAGCTTATAAAAGCTTGCTCCCTCATCACCTGAGAAATCAAATTAAATCGTTTGCCCGCACCAATCATGTGAATGAATCGGTTGTGTTTCTCTCCATTTACAAAGTGCTGCTGCATCATTATACAAAACAAAAGGATATCATTGTTGGCGTTCCGACAATGGGTCGGCAAGAAGACAGATTTGAAACCCTAATCGGTTATTTTATCAATATGATGGCTGTTCGGAGCAAGAATATCGGATCTCAGCCATTAACAGCATTTATTCGGGAACTGCAGCTGACAGTGGCTGTCGGCCTGGATCATGCGGCGTTTCCGTTCCCTGCATTGGTAAGAGAGCTGAATGTAGACCGCTCGGCCGCGGATTCTCCGGTTTTTCAAACAGCTTTTCTGTACCAAAACTTTTTTCAGGCAACAGGCTTGCAAAAAGTGCTTGAACCGTATCAAACGCTTGGCATCGAATATATTGAAGACATTCGGCAAGAGGGTGAATTTGAGCTGGCGCTCGAAATATATGAGCAAGAAAATGAAACAGTGCTTCATCTTCTGTACAACCCTGATTTGTACGAACTGTCCTCCATTGAAAGCATGATGGAGAACTATATGAAGCTCGCGCAGCACATGATGGAGGACCCGTCTTTGCCGCTTGAAGCCTACTCTTTGCAATTAAATCAAGAACAAACTAGTTTGCTGGAACAATGGAATGCGACAGGGACAAACATCGCAAATGACAAGTGTATACATGAGGTGTTTGAGGAAAAAGCGAAACAAACCCCCGATGCGGTTGCTGTGATGTTTGAAGACAGATCACTTACATATAAAGAAGTAGATGAAAAAAGCACATCTGTGGCAGTCTACCTTCAACATCAGGGTGTTAGACCTGAACAGCCCGTTGGCATTTGTGCAGAGCGTTCGTTTGATATGATCATCGGAATTTTAGGAATACTGAAAGCTGGCGGAGCGTATGTGCCGTTAGATCCAAGTTTTCCGCAAGAACGATTAAAGTACATGCTCAAAGACAGTCAGGCATCCATTGTCCTCACCCAACCTAACGTTCATGATAGGATCAGCGGATTAACTGGCAGCCATGTAAAAGCGATCAATATCGAGTTAGCTTGCCGAAACGGTTATACAGACCAGCAAAGCAGCGGTTTAAAGCGGGAAGTAAAACCGGAACACCTCGCTTATATTATTTATACATCGGGAAGCACCGGAGAGCCTAAAGGGGTTATGGTAGAGCATCGGAGCATTATGAATACCCTGAATTTTCTTGAATCTCACTATCCTGTAACGGCTGAGGATGCATATTTATTGAAGACGAACTATGTGTTTGATGTATCGATCTCAGAATTATTCGGATGGTTTATTGGAGATGGCCGTCTAGTGATTCTTCCGCCTAATGGGGAGAAATCACCGCAGCTTTGCATGGATTATATTGAAACATATAAAGTGACTCACATTAATTTTGTGCCGGCCATGCTGCATGTTTTTTTAGAAATGGCGAAAGACAACAAGCGATTCACAGAGGACGGTCCGCTGAAGTATATGATGGTTGCAGGTGAAGCCTTCCCTAAAGTATTAGTGAAAAAGGCGGTATCGCTCTTTACAAACTGCCGTGTTGAAAATATATACGGACCGACGGAAGCCTCCATTTACGCTGCGTATTTCGGATGCGGAAAAGGAGATATCGCAAGTCACCATACACCGATTGGAAAGCCTGTTTCCAACACGAAAATTTATATTGTGGACCAGCATTTGAAGCCTGTCCCGATCGGAAAGCCAGGTGAGCTTTGCATCGCTGGAGCCGGCTTAGCAAGAGGCTACTTTAAAAAGCCGGGGCTTACGGCTGAAAAATTTATTGATAATCCCTTTGAATCAGGGACGAAGCTATATAAATCGGGTGATTCAGCAAGGTGGCTTCCTGACGGCAACATAGAATACTTGGGACGGATTGACAGCCAAGTCAAAATACGCGGTTTTCGCGTCGAGCTGGGCGCAATAGAAACAAAGCTGGGTGAATTTCCGGGCATTTTAGATCAGGCGGTAGTGGTGAAGCAGCTTGAGGGCCATCAACAGCTCGCTGCTTATTATACAGAGGAAAGCGGACATGCCTCTGCCAATCCAAAAGATTTGCGCCTTCATCTAAAATCGAGTCTGCCCGAATATATGATACCTTCACACTTTATCCGCTTAGATGAGCTTCCATTATCGCCCAGCGGAAAAGTGAACCGTAAAGAATTAGAAAAACGCGAGATCGTGTTCAACAGAAGGAAACCAAATCACTTGCAATTAACGGAAATAGAGGATCAGGTGCTGCGCATTTGGGAGGAAACGCTCAAGGTCAGCGGATTTGGGCCGGAAGACGGATTTTTCGATGCGGGCGGCGATTCGCTTCTGGCTGTAGCTGTGGCTGAACGAATCAAAAAAGAATTCGATTGTGAGTTTCATGTTACTGAGCTGTTTGAGTATTCCACGATCCGTGCAATCAGTGAATACATTTTGGAGATGAAAAACTCAGATCTAGCCGGGACACAAAATGAAGATGATCATGATGACAAAAAAGATGGAAAATACCCGAAACAGAAGATTCCCCCTTATTTTGACGACAGTGTTGCGATTGTGGGGATATCTTGCCAGTTCCCGGGTGCGAAAAATCATCATGACTTCTGGAACCACATCAAAGAAGGCAAAGAAAGCATACGATTCTTTTCTGAAGAAGAGCTTCGCGCAAATGGAGTTCCCGAAGAATTGATACAGCATCCTGACTATGTGCCTGTGCAATCTGTGATCGAAGGGAAAGACTTATTCGATCCCGGTTTCTTTCAAATCTCGCCAAAAGATGCTGAGTATATGGACCCTCAGCTTCGCCTCTTATTGCTGCACTCCTGGAAAGCGATTGAAGATGCAGGATATGTGGCTAAGGAGATTCCGGCAACAAGTGTATATATGTCTGCAAGCAGCAATTCATATAGAACGTTATTGCCGAAGGAGACAACAGAAGGACATGAATCACCGGATGGCTATGTCTCTTGGGTTTTAGCCCAAAGCGGAACCATTCCCACAATGATCTCACATAAGCTCGGATTAAAAGGGCCAAGCTATTTTGTTCATTCTAACTGTTCTTCATCACTAGTCGGTTTATATCAAGCATACAAAAGCCTGACATCGGGCGAATCACAATATGCGCTTGTCGGAGGCGCAACATTGCACGCACAATCAGCGATCGGCTACGTGCACCAAAACGGGTTGAATTTTTCAAGCGACGGGCATGTGAAGGCGTTCGATGCTTCGGCGGACGGAATGGCCGGAGGTGAAGGCGTAGCAGTCATCCTGCTGAAAAAAGCTGTGGATGCCGTAAAAGACGGAGACCATATTTATGCCATTATGCGCGGAATAGGCATCAATAATGATGGGGCAGAGAAGGCAGGCTTCTATGCGCCAAGTGTAAAAGGCCAAACAGAAGTGATACAGCATGTATTGGATACAACCAAGATCCATCCTGAAACGGTCAGTTATATTGAAGCGCACGGGACGGGAACGAAATTAGGCGATCCTATTGAAATGTCTGCTCTAAATAAAGTGTACAAGCAATACACCGACAAAACACAATTTTGCGGAATTGGTTCAGTGAAAACGAATATCGGCCATTTGGATACAGCTGCGGGGTTAGCCGGATGTATTAAAGTTGCGATGAGTTTATACCATAATGAACTTGCACCGACCATCAACTGTACGGAGCCGAATCCGGATATAAAGTTTGAAAGCTCTCCTTTTTATGTTGTCCGTGAACGAAAATCGTTAGAGAAACACGCAGGTGTCCATCGGGCGGCTCTGAGCTCATTCGGCCTTGGCGGAACTAACGCCCATGCAATATTTGAGCAATATGAAAACATTTCTGATGCAGGTGCCGAAAACGAAGGCAATCAGCCTTACATCATTCCTATATCAGCAAAAAATAGTGAACGGCTCCAAGTATACGCGAAGGAAATGCTGTCCTATATCAGTCAAGACGAGCAAAGGCATTTCTCTTTAAGAGATATTGCATATACCTTCCAAGTCGGCCGTGAAGCAATGGATAACAGGATCGTTTTTATAGTGAACGATCTGGAAGAGTGGAAACATCAGCTGGAAGCTTTTGTGACTGGAAAGCCGCTCGCAGAAGGCTGTATTCAAGGAGAAAAAACGAGAATGACATCCGCTGAACAGCTGCTTGGAAATGCTGAAGCAGATGATATGGCTTCATCGCGGATATCAAAAGAAGAATTGAGAAAGCTTGCCGAGATGTGGGCAAATGGCTTTCACGTTGAATGGCGCAGGCTCTATCCAAATATAAAGCCACGCCGCATCAGCTTGCCGACATACCCTTTTGCCGAAGAACGATACTGGCCTGAAAGCAGCACCGGCGCTATCACAACAATTGAACCATCTCGTTTGCATCCTTTGGTGCACCATAATACATCGGTTCTGTCAGAGCAGCGTTTCAGCTCCATTTTCACAGGACAAGAGTATTTTATTGCCGAGCATATCATTAAAGGCATGGCGATTTTGCCGGCGGCGGTCACGCTTGAAATGGCAAGAGCCGCTATAGAACAAGGAATTGGCGGATTGGAGGATCATGAAACTGGAATCAGGCTGAAAAATGTCGTGTGGGTTCGCCCGGTTGTAGCAGGAAGTGAGCCGGTTCAGGTAAATATCGGACTTTACGATGAAGATGGCGGACATATTGCTTATCGGATGTATGGTGATCCGGAATCCGCTGATGCAGAACCAGTTGTATATAACCAAGGTAAAGCGGAATTGATTCAGTTAAAGCGAGAAAAAGCACTGGATCTTTCTAAGATCAAGAAACAATGTGATCAAAGCAAAATGGATGCTGCCTCGTTTTATGAAGGGATGATCGGCGCCGATTACGGTCCAGGTTACAAGAGTGTAGAGGCCGTATATAAAGGCGACGGCCAGCTGCTTGCCAAATTATCACTGCCAGAATCTGTTGCACATACGTTGGGCGATTATGTTCTTCATCCAAGTGTAATGGACGGGGCGTTACAGGCGGCTGAATATTTGCAAAATGTCGTCAGAGCGGAACTTTCAGACACTGAAGACTTTAAGGCAGCACTGCCATTTGCACTGGAGGAACTTGAGGTTTTTCGTCAGTGCGTTTCTGACATGTGGGTTTATGTTCAATTCAACTCGAAAAACAAACCAGGAGATTTGATACAGAAAGTCGATATTCACCTATGTGATGAGCATGGCATGATCTGTGTGCGGCTGAAAGGATTTTCGACGAGAGTGATGGAGGCAGATATACAAACCGAACCATCAAAAATCAACGCTGAAACTTTATTGCTTCAGCCCGTTTGGCAAGAACAAAAGGCTGCTAACAGCTTAGCTGCAAAAAAATATGCAGAGCATCTCGTATTCCTATGTGAATATGATCATGAGACGAGAAAACAAATTGAAGCAGCCATCGAGGATGTCCATGTATACAGCCTGGAAGCAAGGCCTTCTTCAGTAGATGGGCGTTTCCATTCTTATACAGAACAAGTGTTTAAAAAGGTACAAGAGATCATTCGTACGAAACCGAAAGACGGCATTCTCGTTCAGATCGTGACCTCTGCCGAGGGAGAACAGCAATTGTTTTCAGGGTTGACAGGACTGCTGAAAACAGCTTGTCAGGAAAATGCCAAACTAACCGGCCAAATGATTGAAGTCAGCAGTGAAGAAAGTGGAGAAAGCATTGCTGGCAAACTGTTAGAAAATCAAATGAGCAGCGATTCATATGTCAAATATCAAAACGGGACACGGTATATTGCTGATTGGCGTGAAATCAAACAGGCAAAAGGAGACGGCAGCAAACCGTGGAAAGACAATGGCGTTTATCTCATTTCAGGAGGTGCCGGCGGACTAGGTCATATTTTTGCAAAGGAAATTGCGGAACAAACGAAAAATGCGACAGTCATTCTGGCGGGCCGCTCACCTCTTAGCGAAAGCAAAAGCAAAAAGCTGAAAGAGCTTCATAGCAAGGGGGCTGACATCACCTACCGGCAAACAGATGTTACCAATAAAATTGAAGTCTATCAGCTCATTGACGACATTCAAAAAAGATATGGCCGTCTGAACGGTATTCTTCATAGTGCCGGAATCATCAAGGACAGCTACCTGGTTAATAAACAGGCAAAAGATCTGCACGATGTACTGGCGCCTAAAGTAAAAGGGCTTGTTTATCTAGACGAAGCGAGTAAGGATTTGCCTTTAGACTTCTTTATTCTCTTTTCATCTCTTTCAGGAAGTTTAGGGAGCATTGGTCAGTCTGACTATGCGGCAGCCAATGTATTTATGGATATGTATGCAGGCTATCGAAATAGGCTTGCCGACCTCAGCCAGCGGCATGGGCAGACGCTTTCTGTAAACTGGCCTTTATGGAGAGATGGAGGCATGCAGGTCGATCAAGAAACTGAGAAAAGGCTTGTGCAACTTGCCGGTATTGTTCCTATGAGGGCGGAAAAAGGAATTCAGGCATTATATCAAGCACTTCATTCAGAGGCAAACCAAGTAATGGTGATCGAAGGCGATGTGCAGAAAATAAAACAAAACATGCTGGCCAAAAACGCCTCAGCACCTATGGAAAAGAAGGAAGCAGAACACATGACTGAACAAATAAATAGCATTGATGCAGACAGTTTGCTGGATAAAGTAAAGGCGATGTTAAAGCGAGAGATCGCCAAGCTGTTAAAGGTCAAGCTTGAAACGATTGACGATCATGCAGAGATGACGGTGTATGGTTTTGATTCTATCTCCATGACTGAATTCACCAACCATATCAATCGCGCCTATCAGTTAGAGCTGACGCCAACCGTATTTTTTGACCACCCGACGATTCATGCGTTTGGCAAGCATTTGTCAGAAGAATATCAATCGGTATTTGCGAAGACATTTGCTGTGCGCGCTGTATCGGCTCAGCTTCAGCCTGCTGCGAAACAGGAACAAGCCGTGCGTGCCAAAGCTAAAAGACGCAGAAAGCAGCAAGTCATGCTGCCAAACGCCATACAGAGTGATGCTGGGCCTGAGCCAATTGCCATTGTGGGCATAAGCGGGATTTTCCCTATGGCGAAAGACGTTGAGGCGTACTGGAACATCTTAAAAGAGGGCAAAGACTGCATGACGGAAATCCCGAAAGATCGCTGGGATTGGCGTGAATATGAAGGTGATCCGGCGAAGGAAGTCAATAAAACGAACGTGAAATGGGGCGGTTTTATTGACGGTATTGCAGATTTTGATCCATTATTCTTTGGCATTTCCCCGCGTGAAGCTGAACAAATGGAACCTCAGCAGCGCTTACTGCTGACTTACGCCTGGAAAGCGATCGAAGATGCAGGATATTCGGCGAAAAGGTTGTCAGGCACAAAAACCGGCGTCTTCATCGGAACGGGAAATACAGGATACAGCTCTCTTCTATCTAAAGCGAACTCGGCAATAGAAGGATCAGCGGCAGCCAATACGAGCCCATCGGTCGGTCCGAACCGGGTCAGTTATTTCCTTAATCTGCATGGGCCGAGCGAACCGGTTGATACAGCGTGCTCAAGTTCACTAGTGGCGATCCACCATGCCATCTCTTCAATTGAGGAAGGCACTTGTGACATGGCATTAGCCGGCGGTGTAAATACGATTATCCTTCCTGAGGTGTATATCAGCTTTGATAAGGCGGGAGCACTGAGCAAAGAAGGAAAATGCAAGACGTTTTCAAATCAAGCCGATGGTTTTGCACATGGGGAAGGTGCCGGCATACTGTTCCTGAAAAAATTAAAAGCGGCTGAAGAAGCGGGAGACCATATTTACGGAGTCATAAAAGGCAGTGCAATCAATCACGGCGGCCGTGCAGCCTCTTTAACGACTCCCAATCCGAAGGCGCAGGCAGATGTTATTCAGTCGGCATATCAAAAAGCGGGAATCGACCCGAAAACCGTGACCTACATTGAAGCCCACGGAACCGGAACGGAGCTTGGAGACCCGGTTGAAATTAACGGTTTGAAATCAGCTTTTAAAGCATTGGGTGTAAATGAAGGAGACACATCAGCCAATCCTTACTGCGGATTAGGGTCTGTAAAGACAAACATCGGCCACTTATCGCTGGCAGCCGGTGCAGCAGGAGTTATTAAAATATTATTGCAGCTTAAGCATAAAACCTTAGTGAAAAGTCTGCATTGCGAAAACGTGAATCCATACATTCAGCTGAAAAACAGTCCGTTCTATATCGTACGGGAAACGGAAGAATGGAAAGCGCTGAAAAATGAACAGGGAGAAGAGCTTCCTCGACGGGCAGGTGTCAGTTCATTTGGAATCGGCGGAGTAAACGCCCACGTGATTATCGAGGAATATATTCCGGAAGCATCCGATGAGAATATACCATCCATCGCGCCGGAACATCCGGGTATCTTCGTTTTATCGGCTAAAAATGAAGCGCGGCTAAAAGAACATGCACAGCAGCTGGCAGATGCGCTTGATAAGCAAACATATAGTGACGTAAATCTCGCCCGAATCGCTTATACACTGCAAGCCGGACGGGATGCGATGGAAGAACGTCTCGGGATTATTTCCGGTTCCATTGAGGATTTACAGAAAAAGTTAAAAGACTTTGCAGCGGAGAAAAGCGGTGTGGAGGATGTATTTAAAGGCAGGATTGATAAAGGCACACTCCAAATGCTGACAGAGGACGAAGAGATTCAAGAAGCCGTCGAGAAATGGATGGAACGGGGAAAGTATGCAAAATTGCTTGAATTATGGGTAAAAGGGCTTGATGTAGACTGGACGAAATTGTATGGCGAGAATCTGCCAAAGCGCATCAGCTTGCCGACGTATCCTTTCGCAAAAGACCGTTATTGGATCTCTGATCATATTGAAAAAAGCGGCAGCATTGATGCAAATCAAGCAGCCTCCCGCCTTGGCGGAGCCGTGCTGCATCCATTAATGCATCAAAACACATCCAATCTCTCGGAACAAAGGTTTAGCTCTATTTATACGGGAGAAGAGTTTTTCCTTGCTGATCATGTTGTGAAAGGCCAACGGATTTTGCCGGGAGTGGCTCATCTTGAATTGGCGCGGGCAGCTGTTGAGCAGGCCGCAGAGGTACAAGGTGTACCGCGCATCATGAAGCTAAAGAATGCGGTGTGGGTGCGGCCTATTGTTGTAGAGGATCAGCCGCAGCAAGTACACATTAGGCTTTTACCGGGAGAAAATGGTGAGATCTCTTATGAAATCTATGGTCATTCAGACGTTACTGGCGAACAGTCAATCGTCTACAGTCAAGGCAGCGCGGTATTGAATCCTGCTGAAAATTTGCCGGCGGTTGATTTGCAATCTCTGCGGGAGCAGTGTCAGGAAAGTCATTTCAGCGTAAACGAAGTATACGACACCTATCGAATGATTGGATTTGAATATGGTCCTGCTTATCGCGGAGTGAAAAAAATCTATACAGCTGAACAATTTGTTTTGGCAAAATTGTCATTGCATCCGTCAGCTGCAGATACGCTCAGCCAATACAAAATGCACCCTGGGCTGATGGATTCTGCTTTGCAGGCGTCAAGCATTTTGACAGGAGCCGGGGATAACCAGCTGACACTGCCTTTTGCGGTCCAGGAGCTTGAAGTCTTCGGAGCATGTTCGTCAGAAATGTGGGTATACGCAAGATACAGCCAAGGCAGCAAGGCAACTGATAAGGTGCAAAAGCGCGATATGGATATTTTAGATGAGAGCGGCAATGTTTGCGTACGGATGAAAGGATTATCTTTCAGAGCAGCAGAAGGCGGCTCTGGATCGGCGGAATCTGATCAAACGCTGGCAACCCTGATGTTTGAAGAAAAATGGGTGCCCAAGGATTTTAAAAAAGAAAGTCCTGAGCCTCATTACGAACGGCACATTGTCATGCTTTGCGACATGAATGGCCTCTCAAAAGATCGCATTGAATCAAGAATGACAGGAGCGGAATGCATCGTTTTGGAGTCATTCCGCGAAGGACTTGCAGAGAGGTTCCAAGATTATGCCGAACAAGCGCTTGAGACGGTCCAGGGTCTTCTCAAAAGCAGACCTCAGGGCAATGTTCTGATCCAGCTGCTTACCTCTGCACAAAGAAAGCAGTACTCATTCTCAGGGCTATCGGCGCTCCTTAAAACCGCCGGCCTGGAGAATAAAAAACTAATCGGCCAGACGATTGAAATCGATTCACATGAAAATGTTGAAAGTGTAATAGAAAAACTGAAAGAGAATAAAAGGCACACAGAAGATCAGCACATCAAATATGAAAAAGGCAAACGGTACATCAATGATCTGGATGAAATGCAAATAGATGATCGGGAAATAAGCATGCCGTGGAGAGATAAAGGTGTATACCTCATCACGGGCGGCGCAGGAGGACTTGGGTTTATTTTTGCAAAAGAGATTGCTCGCCAAGCCGAACAGCCTGTGCTCATTCTGACAGGCAGATCCGCGTTGAATGCGGATCAGCAGGCGGAGCTTAACGAACTTCAGCAATTAGGGGCTCGCGCAGAATACAGGCAGGTTGACGTGACACAAACGGAAGCAGCCTCCGAGCTTATCACAAGCATTACGTCTGATTACGAAGACTTGAATGGTGTCATTCACAGCGCTGGGCTGATTAAAGATAACTATCTTATGAGCAAAACCAATGAAGAGCTGACACAAGTTCTCGCTCCTAAGGTGAAAGGGCTTGTGAATGTGGATGAGGCAACCGAGCATCTTGCGTTAGATTTCTTTATCCTCTTTTCTTCAATATCAAGTGTTGCCGGCAGCGCGGGACAGGCCGATTATGCAATGGCTAATGCATTTATGGACAGTTATGCTGCTTATCGGAATGCGCTTGTAACCGCCATGTACAGGCACGGACAAACGTTGTCAATCAATTGGCCGCTCTGGAAAGAAGGCGGCATGCGCGCGAATAAAGAAATTGAAAACATGACGTTGAAAAACACAGGTGTGACTCCAATGCGGACCGAGACCGGCATTCAAGCGCTGTATAAAGGTTTGGCATTTGGCAAAGATCAAGTCATCGTCATGGAAGGATTCAAAGACATGATGAGGGAAAAGCTGACTCAAAAGCCGTCTTCTGATGATGTACCAATGAAAACAGTGCAAGTACGGGTGACATCTGAAGCAAGAATGGATCAAGGGAATATGTTTGACCACATTCAAGAAGTTTTAAAGCAAACAATCTCTCAATTGCTCAAAATCAAACCTGAAGAGATTGACCCGGACATGGAGTTTAATCAATATGGATTTGATTCGATTACGTTAACTGAATTCGCAAATACACTGAATGAGAAGTGCAAGCTGGATCTTACGCCTACGGTCTTCTTTGAGCACGCAACTGTTTATGCATTTGCAGGGTATCTGTCAGAAGAATATCCAAATGCTTTTACAGCTCAAACGCCTGCCAAAGCTGAGGTGCTGATGCAGCCTGTCGAACAGAATATAAAAAATATGACGTTTTCGACTGAAAACCGCTTTGTAAAACCTTCGGTAACACCAATGCAAAAGGAAGCTGATCACAAGCCTGAGCCTATTGCGATTGTGGGGATGAGCGGCGTTTTCCCAAAGGCAAAAGACGTTGAGGAATATTGGAAGAACCTGTCATCGGGCGCAGATTGTATTACAGAGGTTCCAAAAGACCGCTGGGATTGGCAGGAGTATTACGGAGACCCTCTGAAAGAAGCGAATAAAACAAACGTCAAATGGGGCGGTTTTATTGATGAAGTTGCTGACTTTGATCCATTGTTCTTCGGCATATCTCCGCTGGAGGCTGAGCAGATGGAGCCTCAGCAGCGCCTGTTAATGACCTATGCGTGGAAGGCGGTAGAAGAAGCGGGACACTCAGCGAGAAGCCTGGCAGGAACCAAAACGGGCATCTTCATCGGGACAGGAAACACAGGGTACAGTTCACTTCTGTCAAATGTAGACATCGAAGGCTCAGCGGCTGCGAATATGAGTCCTTCTGCAGGACCGAATAGAGTCAGTTATTTCCTGAACATTCATGGGCCGAGTGAACCGATCGACACTGCGTGCTCAAGCTCTTTGGTCGCCATTCATCATGCGGTTTGCGCCATTGAAAATGGAAACTGTGAAATGGCGATTGCGGGAGGGGTCAACACGGTCGTAACTCCGCAAGGCCATATCGCCTATGATAAAGCCGGGGCGCTGAGCAAAGAAGGAAGATGCAAAACATTTTCTGACAAAGCCGATGGATTCGCAGTCAGTGAAGGTGCCGGCATTCTCTTTCTGAAAAAGCTGACAGCGGCTGAACGAGACGGTGATCATATTTACGGTGTCATTAAAGGAAGTGCGGTAAACCACGGTGGCCGCGCAAATTCTCTAACGACTCCTAATCCGAAAGCTCAGGCGGATGTCGTAAAAACAGCATATGAAAAAGCGGGAATTGATCCAAGAACCGTAACTTATATTGAAGCGCATGGGACTGGAACAGAGCTGGGCGATCCAGTAGAAATCAACGGCTTAAAAGCGGCATTTAAAGAGCTGTATGAAAAAACGGGGGACCCGGCTGTTCATGGCAGCCATTGCGGACTTGGGTCAGCGAAAACAAACATCGGTCACTTATCACTGGCGGCCGGTGTGGCTGGTGTCATTAAAGTGTTATTGCAGCTCAAGCATAAAACGCTTGTCAAAAGTCTGTACAGTGAAACTGTTAATCCGTATATCAGACTGGATGACAGCCCGTTTTATATTGTGCAGGAATCGAGAGAGTGGCAGGCGCTTCGGGATGAAGCCGGCCGAGAGCTGCCGCGCCGCGCAGGTATCAGTTCGTTCGGGATAGGCGGCGTCAATGCCCACGTGGTCATTGAGGAATATATTCCGAAAGAAACAACCCATCCTGCAACAGCACCAGCCGTGACAGCACAGCACCCGGGCATCTTTATTTTGTCGGCAAAGGATGAAGATCGTCTGAAAGACCAAGCCCGGCAATTAGCAGACTTTATCAGCAAGCGATCTATCACTGCTCGTGACCTCACTGATATTGCTTATACACTCCAAGAGGGGCGTGATGCAATGGAGGAGAGATTAGGGATCATCGCTGTCTCGACTGGGGACTTGCTGGAAAAACTGAACCTCTTTATAGAAGGGGGCACCAATGCGAAGTACATGTACAGAGGCAGAGCAGAAAAAGGTATCGCACAAACATTGAGATCAGATGACGAAGTACAGAAAACGCTCAACAATAGCTGGGAGCCTCACATATATGAAAGACTGCTTGATTTATGGGTAAAAGGCATGGAAATAGGCTGGAGTAAACTGTATGACGGCAAACAGCCGAAACGCATCAGCCTCCCTACCTATCCATTTGCGAAAGAACGCTACTGGATAACGGATACGAAAGAGGAGGCAGCCGCCCATCAAACAGCTTTAAAAACAGTCGAATCAGCAGCTTTGCATCCATTGATACATGTCAACACATCTGATTTGTCAGAGCAGCGTTTCAGCTCGGCCTTTACAGGTGCTGAGTTCTTTTTCGCCGATCATAAGGTGAAGGGAAAACCGGTTATGCCGGGCGTGGCATATCTTGAGATGGTTCATGCTGCCGTTACAAGAGCAGTGAGAAGAACCGAAGATCAACAATCTGTTATTCACATCAAAAATGTTGTGTGGGTGCAGCCGATTGTGGCGGATGGCCAGCCTGTTCAAGTGGATATCAGTCTAAATCCCCAGCAGGACGGCGAGATTGCTTTTAACGTCTATACAGAGGCTGCACACAATGATCGAAAGATACATTGTCAAGGCAGTGCTTCAATCCGTGGGGCAGGAGACATTCCAGTCCAGGATATCAGCGCGCTTCAAGACCAATGCAGTTTAAGCACACTCTCACACGACCAGTGTTATGAATTGTTTAAGGCGATCGGCATTGACTACGGACCTGGTTTTCAAGGGATAGATCGGCTTTACATCGGCCGCAATCAAGCCTTGGCAGAGCTTTCTCTGCCTGCTGGTGTAACTCACACACTGAATGAATTCGTTCTTCATCCAAGTATGGCCGACTCTGCTTTACAAGCGTCGATCGGGCTAAAGCTGAATTCCGGTGACGAGCAGCTTTCTCTGCCTTTTGCGCTGCAAGAGCTAGAAATATTCAGCCCGTGTACAAATAAAATGTGGGTGTCTGTGACATCTCGTCCTAATGAGGACAAAATACAGAGACTGGATATTGATTTGTGTGATGAACAAGGCCGAGTGTGTGTAAGAATCAAGGGGATTACCTCAAGGCTGCTGGAAGAAGGCATACAACCGCCAGACGGGCCGACATCACTAGGAAACTCCAAAGCAACTCTTAACGGAGCGCTTCTTATGGCGCCGATATGGGATCGAGTGCAGCTGGAGAAGAGGAGCATTTCGCCTGCTGATGAGCGTGTTGTCATCCTCGGAGGGGATGACAACAGCAGAAAAGCTGTTCAAAGGGAGTTTCCGTTTGCCAAGGAGCTGTACATTGAGCCGAACGCATCAATTCATAGAATTACAGGCCAGCTTGAAGCACTCGGATCGTTTGACCACATCGTGTGGATGTCTCCTTCTCGTGTGACAGAGTGCGAAGTCGGCGATGAAATGATTGAAGCCCAAGATCAAGGCGTCATTCAAATGTATAGGCTCATTAAGGCAATGCTTTCTTTAGGCTATGGACAGAAGGAGATAAGCTGGACGATCGTGACGGTGAACACACAATATGTTGATCAGCATGATATTGTCGACCCGGTCGATGCCGGGGTGCACGGCCTGATCGGTTCAATGTCAAAAGAATATCCAAATTGGCAGACAAAGCTGATCGATGTTAAAAAATACGAAGACCTGCCGTTATCTCAACTCCTTTCCTTGCCTGCCGATCAAGAAGGGAATACGTGGGCCTATCGAAACAAGATTTGGCATAAGCTTCGTCTAATTCCAGTACACAACAATCAACCGGTGCACACGAAGTATAAGCACGGAGGTGTTTATGTTGTCATAGGCGGAGCTGGCGGTATTGGTGAGGCGTGGAGTGAATATATGATCAGAACATATCAGGCGCAGATCGTTTGGATTGGCAGAAGGAAAAAGGATGCAGCCATTCAAAGCAAGCTGGACAGATTTGCACGTCTAGGGCGAGCCCCGTATTACATTCAAGCAGATGCGGCTAACCGAGAGGAATTAGAACGCGCGTATGAAACAATGAAACAAACACATCGTGAAATCAACGGCATCATCCATTCTGCAATTGTCTTACAAGACCGAAGCCTGATGAATATGAGTGAGGAATGTTTCAGAAACGTTCTTGCTGCAAAGGTTGATGTAAGCGTGCGAATGGCTCAAGTTTTCCGGCATGAACCACTGGATTTTGTTTTGTTTTTCTCTTCCGTACAATCGTTTGCAAGAGCTTCCGGACAAAGCAATTACGCTGCGGGTTGCAGTTTTAAGGATGCTTTTGCACAGCGGCTTTCTCAAGTATGGCCTTGTACAGTAGCCGTGATGAATTGGAGTTATTGGGGAAGCATTGGTGTTGTTTCATCACCGGATTACCAAAAGAGAATGGCTCAGGCAGGCATAGGCTCAATTGAAGCCCCTGAAGCAATGGAAGCTTTGGAATTGCTGCTCGGGGGACCGCTGAAGCAGCTAGTAATGATGAAAATGGCAAACGAAACGAATGATGAAGCGGAACAGACAGAAGAAACGATTGAAGTGTACCCGGAAACTCACGGCTCCGCCATTCAAAAGCTGCGAAGCTATCACCCGGGTGACAACACAAAGATTCAACAACTGTTATAGGAGGGGAAACGCCAATGCTGAACACAGAAGACATTCTCTGTAAAATGCTTTTCGCACAATTACAGTCCATAGGGTTTTTCACAGAAAGTAAATCCCAGCCGGTATTGGAGAATTTCTATGGCAGATGGTTTGAAGAAAGCCAATCGATTTTAGAACGGCATCAATTTCTCAAGCGAACGGAGAACGGACATGTTCCAACACGCTCAATAGGCACCATGAGCGAGCTGTGGAAAGAATGGAATGAACAAAAATTTGACCTGCTTCAAGACAATAATATGAAAGCCATGGTGACATTGGTGGAGACAGCACTTAAAGCCTTGCCGGAGATTCTGACCGGCAAGGCGTCAGCCACCGATATCCTGTTTCCGAATTCATCTATGGATTTAGTAGAAGGGGTCTATAAAAACAATCAAGTCGCAGACTATTTTAATGATGTTCTTGCAGATACGTTAACAGCCTATCTGCAAGAACGTCTGAAGCAAGAGCCTGAGGCGAAGATTCGAATATTAGAAATCGGAGCCGGGACCGGCGGGACAAGCGCGGCTGTTTTTCAAAAATTGAAAGCATGGCAGACACATATAAAAGAATATTGTTATACAGATCTGTCTAAAGCTTTTTTAATGCATGCAGAAAATAAGTATGGTCCTGACAATCCATATTTGACATATAAACGATTTAATGTCGAGGAGCCGGCGTCTGAACAGCATATTGATGCGGGAGGCTACGACGCGGTCATCGCGGCAAATGTGCTTCATGCCACAAAAAATATCCGGCAGACATTGCGAAATGCAAAAGCAGTTTTGAAAAAAAACGGGCTGCTCCTTTTAAATGAAATAAGTAATCATAATATATATTCGCATTTGACGTTCGGCCTTTTAGAGGGCTGGTGGCTGTATGAGGATCCTGATCTCCGCATACCGGGCTGCCCGGGCCTGTATCCAGACACTTGGAAAATGGTGCTTGAGAGTGAAGGATTTCGCTATGTTTCCTTTATGGCTGAACAATCGCATCAACTCGGCCAGCAGATCATTGCCGCTGAAAGTAACGGAGTCGTCCGTCAAAAGAAGAGAACGGAGGCAGAAGAAGATCCAAGCCATATACAAATGAATGCTGAAATCGATCATTCACAGGAAAGCGATTCTCTCATCGAACAAACGGCACAATTTGTGAAGCATACGCTGGCAAAATCAATCAAACTATCACCAGAACGTATTCACGAAGATACGACATTTGAGAAGTATGGAATTGATTCGATTTTGCAGGTGAATTTCATTCGTGAATTAGAAAAAGTGACGGGAGAGCTTCCAAAAACCATTTTATTTGAACATAACAACACAAAAGAACTCGTCGAATATTTAGTAAAGGGGCATGAAAATAAGCTTCGGACAGCATTGTTAAAGGAAAAAACGAAGCCTGCAAAAAATGAAGCTCCACTTCAAACAGAGCGTACAGATCCTAATAAGCCATTTACTTTTCATACACGCCGCTTTGTTACAGAGCAGGAAGTCACGGAAACTCAGCTAGCAAATACCGAACCACTAAAAATAGAAAAGACAAGTAATTTGCAAGGAACACATTTTAATGATTCTAGTACAGAAGATATCGCAATAATCGGGGTAAGCGGGCGCTATCCGATGTCTAACAGTTTAGAAGAGCTTTGGGGGCATTTAATCGCCGGAGACAATTGTATTACAGAGGCACCGGAATCCAGATGGCGCACATCTTTATTGAAAACATTATCAAAAGATCCAAAAAAGCCGGCAAATAAGAAACGCTATGGCGGATTTTTACAAGATATAGAGGCATTTGACCATCAGCTTTTTGAGGTGGAGCAAAACCGGGTGATGGAAATGACACCGGAACTCCGTTTATGTTTAGAAACCGTCTGGGAAACGTTTGAGGACGGCGGCTATACGCGAACCCGGCTGGATAAATTGCGGGATGATGACGGAGTAGGTGTTTTTATAGGGAATATGTATAACCAGTATTTTTGGAATATCCCATCTTTAGAGCAGGCAGTCCTCAGCTCAAATGGGGGAGACTGGCACATTGCAAATCGCGTTTCCCACTTTTTTAACCTGACCGGACCGAGTATCGCTGTCAGCTCAGCATGCTCTAGTTCATTAAACGCCATACATCTTGCGTGTGAAAGCCTGAAATTGAAAAACTGCTCAATGGCGATTGCTGGAGGTGTCAATTTAACACTCGATCTCTCTAAATATGATTCTTTGGAGCGTGCCAATCTGCTGGGAAGCGGCAATCAAAGCAAAAGTTTTGGCACCGGAAACGGGCTTATTCCCGGGGAAGGCGTCGGAGCTGTCCTGTTAAAACCACTTTCGAAGGCGATGGAAGATCAGGATCATATTTACGCTGTGATCAAAAGCAGTTTTGCTAACCATAGCGGCGGAAGACAGATGTATACAGCTCCGGACCCGAAGCAGCAAGCAAAGTTAATTGTCAAGTCGATTCAGCAGTCGGGCATTGATCCAGAGACTATCGGCTATATTGAATCGGCGGCAAATGGTTCGGCGCTGGGCGATCCTATTGAAGTAATTGCCTTAACAAACGCGTTTCAACAATATACAAACAAGAAACAGTTTTGTGCGATAGGCTCTGTCAAATCCAATCTGGGGCATTTAGAGGCGGCTTCCGGTATTTCTCAGCTGACAAAAGTGCTGCTGCAGATGAAGAAAGGGACGCTGGTGCCGACAATTAACGCGATGCCTGTCAATCCAAATATTAAGCTGGAACACACGGCTTTCTATCTTCAGGAACAAACAGAGCCATGGCATCGCTTGAATGATCCTGAAACTGGAAAACAATTGCCGCGCAGAAGCATGATCAATTCCTTCGGAGCGGGGGGAGCCTATGCCAATCTTATTATAGAAGAATATATGGAGACGGCCCCTGAGAAAGAACATATCGCTCCCCGCCAGCAGGAATTCACTGCCGTTTTTTCAGCCAAAACAAAATGGAGCCTGCTTAGCTATCTAGAAAATATGCAATTGTTTTTAGAGAAGGAAGCTTCTCTGGATATTGAACCCGTTGTACAGGCTTTACACAGGAGAAACCATAATTTAGAGCATAGGACTGCATTTACAGTGGCATCGACTCAAGAGCTGATCGAAAAACTAAAGGTGTTCCGAACATCAAGAGAAAGCTCACTCCAGCAAGGCATCTATACATCATTCGATTTACAGCCATGTGCGGAATCAGCATCTAGGGATAGAGAAATAAACGCAGCAGAGCAATGGGCACAAGGGGCATTGATTGCTTTTAAAGAAGCTGATATAGGGAACCGAACAGGCTGGGTTCATCTGCCTCACTATGCATTTGACCATAATACATCATTTCATTTCGATGTATCGTCTATCAATGAGAAATCGTCAGATGTTGAAGACAATATCAATCAGCCGGTCATTCAAGATCAATTCACTTATGATGAGCCTTACGTTCAAGGACACGTCTTCAACAATGAACGGGTGCTTGTCGGTGCCACATATGGCAGTCTGGCCATTGAAGCATTTTTTAACCTGTTCCCTGAGGAAAACAGCGGCCGTATCAGCAAATTAAGTTATATCAGTCCAATTGTCATCAAACAAGGCGAGACCATTGAACTTCAGGCAAAGCCGCTGCAAAAAGATCAAGTCATAGAACTGCAAATCATGTATCGCGAGCCGTCCTCTGGTTTGTGGAAGCCTGCCGCAATCGGACAATGCGGAATCGGTTCTTTTGAGCCCAAAAAAGTCAATATCGAGAACGTTAAGCATTCATTAACTAAGCTTCATCACATCGATCAGATGTATAAAACCGGAAACGGTCCTGAATGGGGAGAGTTATTTAAGACAATTACTCATCTCTACAGAGATCACAAGTCTATACTGGCAAAAATTCGCCTGCCCCAAAGCGGGCTGGCAAACGGGCACCATTACACTGTAAGCCCATTGATGACAAACAGCGCGTACTTGGCTATCCTCAGTTTCTTAGAGCAGTTTGACATGACAGGCGGCTTCCTGCCGTTTGGAATCAATGATATCCAGTTTACAAAGCAAACGATAAAAGGGGATTGCTGGCTTTTGATTACATTGGTTAAGAATACAGGTGACATGTTGCTGTTTGATGTAGATGTGATCAATGAGTCGTCAGAAACAGTGCTGCACTACTCGGGCTACTCGCTTAAACAGCTTCGTATTTCGAATCAAAGAGGAAATCAAAATAAGGCCATCAAAGCCAGCAATCTGAAAGCTCGTATCAGAAGCTATGTAACAGATAAACTGGCAGTAAACATGGCCGATCCGTCAAAATTGTCAATTGCAAAAGCGCATATCATGGATTTTGGAATTGATTCTTCTCAATTGGTTGCACTGACAAGGGAGATGGAAGCAGAGACAAAGATCGAATTAAATCCGACTCTGTTTTTTGAATATCCGACTATTCAAGAGTTAATCGACTTTTTTGCGGACAAACATGAAGCATCTTTTGCTCAGCTGTTTGGTGAAGCTCATCAGCAGGAAGAACGCCCAGCTCAAATCGAAAACCAAATGAAACAGATTCCGGCATACGAGACGAACACGGATAAAACAATCGAACACGCGGCAGACGGCATAGCCATTATCGGCATGTCGGGACAGTTTCCGAAAGCAAACAGCGTAACGGAATTTTGGGATAACCTTGTCCAAGGAAAGAACTGTGTCTCTGAAGTGCCGAAAGAACGCTGGGACTGGCGCAAATATGCCGCAGCCGATAAGGAAGGGCAATCAAGCCTTCAATGGGGCGGTTTTATAGAAGGAATAGGTGAGTTTGATCCCCTGTTTTTTGGCATATCGCCTAAAGAAGCGGCGAATATGGACCCACAGGAGTTTCTGCTCTTGATACATGCATGGAAGGCGATGGAAGATGCAGGCTTAACAGGGCAGGTTTTATCCAGCCGCCCGACAGGAGTATTTGTCGCAGCCGGCAATACGGATACAGCTGTGGTTCCTTCCCTAATTCCAAACCGTATATCCTATGCACTTGATGTAAAAGGGCCAAGTGAATATTATGAAGCTGCCTGTTCCTCAGCTCTAGTGGCTTTGCACAGAGCTATACAATCCATTCGAAACGGCGAATGTGAGCAAGCCATTGTCGGGGCTGTGAATTTGCTGCTTTCACCAAAAGGCTTTATTGGCTTCGACTCAATGGGCTATTTGAGTGAGAAAGGGCAGGCCAAATCCTTTCAAGCAGATGCAAATGGCTTTGTCAGAAGTGAAGGAGCAGGAGTTCTCATCATTAAACCATTGCAAAAAGCCATTGAAGATTCTGATCATATTTATTCGGTTATTAAAGGTTCAGGTGTATCGCATGGCGGCAGGGGAATGTCACTTCACGCGCCAAATCCGGCCGGCATGAAGGATGCAATGCTGAAGGCTTATCAAGGAGCGCAAATTGATCCCAAAACGGTGACCTATATAGAAGCGCATGGGATCGCCTCTCCATTGGCAGACGCGATAGAAATAGAGGCGTTAAAGTCAGGCTGCAGTCAGCTCGAATTGGAACTTCCACAGGAAGTACGGGAGGAAGCGCCATGTTATATCAGCAGCTTAAAGCCGAGCATCGGACACGGTGAACTCGTCTCAGGCATGGCTGCTCTTATGAAGGTCAGCATGGCGATGAAGCATCAAACAATACCAGGCATATCCGGATTTTCGTCTTTGAATGACCAGGTGTCATTAAAGGGCACCCGTTTCCGAGTGACTGCCGAGAATCAGCAATGGAGGGATTTAAGTGACGATGCAGGCAAAAAAATTCCGCGCAGAGCGAGTATCAACAGCTATAGCTTTGGAGGCGTAAATGCGCACGTCATTTTAGAAGAATATATTCCTTTACCAAAACCACCGGTTAGTATGAGTGAGAATGGTGCCCACATTGTAGTTCTTTCTGCAAAGAATCAAGACAGGCTAAAAGCAATTGCTCAACAGCAGCTTGACTATGTGAATAAACAACAAGAACTGTCATTACAAGATTATGCTTATACACTTCAAACCGGCCGAGAGGAAATGGAAGACCGCCTGGCGCTCGTCGTCCGCAGTAAAGAAGAACTGGTAATCGGCTTGCAAGCCTGCTTAGCAGAAAAAGGCGATAAGCTGAAGAGTTCTGTACCTGTCTTTAGCGGAAATGCAGAAAATGGCTCGTCAGATCTCGAAGCCTTGCTGGATGGTCCATTAAGAGAAATGGTGATCGAGACTTTGTTGTCTGAAAACAACCTTGAAAAGATCGCGTTTTGCTGGACAAAAGGGGTGCAAATCCCATGGGAAAAGCTTTATCAAGGAAAAGGTGCCCGCAGAATACCGTTGCCAACCTATCCATTTGAAAAGAGAAGCTGCTGGAACGGCTTTCAAGCAGTAGAGAATACGCCTTCTGTTTCACAG
Organism: Bacillus sp. PS237; assembly: GCF_037963345.1. Lineage (NCBI taxonomy): Bacteria > Bacillati > Bacillota > Bacilli > Caryophanales > Bacillaceae > Bacillus > Bacillus sp. PS237. The sequence continues at coordinate 1,838,465 of NZ_CP150156.1, forward strand.
GATGAGCGTATCAACAACAGCAGCGATCATCACATATTAGCAAATGTACTAGGGATGGCTCCGGATGAACTGCAGTTTCATAAGCCATTGCAGCAGTATGGATTTGATTCAATTTCTTGCATACAGTTATTACAGCAATTGCAATCAAAGGTGGACCCTCTCATTGTCTTGACGGAGCTTCAAGCATGCCATACTGTTCAGGACATGATGGACTTGATCGCAAAGAAACAGGAGGATACATCCTTACAAAATGATCAAGCTCGCACGTTTCCGGAATTAATACCGTTAAATGACGGCAAGCGGGGGCGCCCTGTCTTTTGGTTCCATGGCGGAGTAGGAGGAGTTGAAATCTATCAGCAATTTGCACAAAAGAGCCAGCGCCCTTTTTACGGCATTCAAGCCAGAGGATTCATGACTGATTCTGCTCCTTTGCACGGAATTGAACAAATGGCTTCCTATTATATAGAGATCATTCGATCCATACAGCCTGAAGGTCCTTATGATGTAGGCGGATATTCCTTAGGCGGGATGATTGCATATGAAGTCACTCGCCAGCTGCAAAGCCAAGGCCTTGCTGTCAAAAGCATGGTGATGATTGACTCCCCATATCGTTCTGAGACAAAAGAGAATGAGGCATCTATGAAAACGTCAATGCTGCAAACAATTAATACGATGCTGGCATCGATTGCGAAACGGGAAAAGTTTACGGATGTTCTCATCAGCCGTGAAGAGGTGGACATAAGCTTAGAGGATGAAGAATTCCTGTCTGAGTTGATTGACTTGGCAAAAGAACGAGGGCTAAACAAACCAGATAAACAAATACGTGCGCAGGCTCAGCAAATGATGAAAACACAGCGCGCCTATGATTTGGAGTCGTACACTGTTAAGCCTCTCCCTGATCCTGAGACGGTAAAATGTTATTATTTCCGCAACAAAAGCAGGTCTTTCTTTGGTGATTTAGACACTTATTTCACTTTATCAAATGAAAAAGAACCGTTTGATCAAGCTGCCTATTGGGAGGAATGGGAGCGGCAAATTCCTCATTTCCACCTGGTGGATGTCGATTCAAGCAACCACTTCATGATATTAACCGAACCGAAAGCGTCAACAGCCCTGTTAGAATTTTGCGAAAAGCTCTATTCAAACAGGGGAGTAGTGAATGCGAATTTCCTTAAGGCTTTCCGGAAGAAACATGAAGCGAGGGAAGAAAAAGAAACAGATGAATTGGTGAAGCGCTGAGAAAACACAAACGCCCCCTCTTTTAAAAGGGGGCGTTTTGAATGTTATTTTGAAAGTGAAACAGGGAGACTTTCTAATCCTCTTAAAAAGACATTTTTTCTCCATTGAATGTCATCAGGTGCAACCGCAAGTTCAATATCAGGAAATCTCTTCAAAAGTGCTTTAAATGCAATGTGGCCTTCCAGCCTGGCAAGAGGCGCTCCTAAGCAGAAATGAATGCCAAAACCAAAAGAAATATGTCTATTAGGCGACCGATTTATATTTAATATTTCGGGGTTCTCAAAAAAATTCGGGTCGCGATTGGCAGATCCGATGCCTATAAAAATCATGTCTCCTCTTTTGATCGAATGCCCCTTATATGTAAAGTCTTCGATGGCCCACCGATTTGCCATCATAACGACAGGTGAGGTGTATCGCAGCAATTCTTCAACCGCTGTAGCGATCATTTCAGGCTGCTGCTTGAGCTTCTCACATTCCTTCTTGTGCTGCAGCAATGCGAGGGTGCCTGAGCCGAGTAAGTTAACAGTTGTTTCAAGGCCGGCTACAACGAGCAAGAACAGCATCGAATAGAGCTCTTTTTCGCTTAACTTGCTGCCGTTTTCCTCAGCATGCACAAGTTTGCTGATTAAATCGTCTTTTGGCTTTATTCTTCTGTCATGGATCAGCTTAGCGATATAATCTTTAAATTCACGAAGGGCCTGATTTGTCAGCTCTCTATTACCTTCAGAGGTATCAACCATCGCATTGGTCCAGATTTGAAACTGTGACCGATCTTCTTTTGGGATTCCCATCAATTCAGATATAACAATAAAAGGCAAAGGGGAAGCGAAGGATTTCATGATATCCGCTTTATTTTCTTTTTCCATTTCATCTAAAAGCTGTTCAGCAATTTGTTCAATGCTGCCGCGCAGATTTTCAATGGTTCGGGGAGTAAATGCTTGATGAACAAGTGATCTCAGGCGGGTATGGTCAGGTGTGTCTTTTGCCAGCATATGATCGGATACAAAATCGATATCTTCACTAACGTTGAGCATTTTGATTTGTTCTTGGTTCATCACATTTTTTACGTCTCTTGTAATTCGATTGTCTTTTAAAAAGGCCATACAATCATCGTATCGGGTAATTAACCAGGCCGGATATGTGGCTCCGAACCGTTTTAATTCAAATCGGTGAATGGGCTCTTCCTCTCTAAATCGTCCTAAAACTGAAAAAGGATTGTGATGAAACTCTTTACCATGCGGATGAAACATCAATTTTTCCATTTGCATTCTCCTCGCCTAATAGGGTAAATAGATGAATCAAATTGCTGAATTAGTTTACAAAAAACAGAATGATTTGAAATGTAATCCTGTCTCTAAAACTATATATCTATCTTAGGCGTCATTCAATAGGGAGAAGAACGAAAAAAGTGAAAAAACGGCTCGATATAAAGCAGCGCCTTTGAACGAAAGCTCAAAGGCGCTACGCTGTATTATTTTGATGAAAGTGGCTGTCAGCTGTGCTGGATATCAATTGTATATACTGCACGATCTGTTACGACCTTCAATCCTTCGTTTTCTTGGTGAATATGAAGCTCACCTAATAAAGGAATCTCATAGGCATTTTGCGGAAGCGGTACGTTTCCGTCCTCAGTGAATGTTGTTCCTTCGCCTTCTAAAACAAGCTCTTCTTTCGCAACATAATCATCAGGATGATTCGTACTGCGTATAGCCACTTTTTGAAGGTGGAGAACAATCTGATCCAAGTCTGATATCTCTTCATCATGGGTCAATTCACCTTTTCTAATATCAAGCGTCTGGCCGACTTTTGATTCCAGCCATTGAGAAAGCTGTGTATTCGTGTGTGCCATCAATATTCCTCCTTTTGATCTACACGATACTATTCCCAATTGCTGCATCTTTTACACGGGAAAGAGCCGCCCCACTCTTTATGTATGAAACAGTTCGCTGTTGAGTGCCTTGATATAGCGTACGGCAGAACGCTGGACCGATTCGTCGGCATTTTCTTTGACAACTTTAGAGAAAGCATTGTAAAGCCGGTTGAATTGAAGCGGTTTTACTTTGGCTGCTATTTCTTCAACTTTGGAGGCGGGAAGGGGAATGAGATTTGGGTAGCTGTACATAAAGCTGACCCAGTTTCGATCCGCCGCAACCGTAATGATATCTCCGGTCAATAGACAGCCTTTCCCTTCATTGCCCTTGCTCCAATGCAAAACAGCACCGCCTTTAAAATGTCCGCCCAGTCGGTAAAGGTCCAGTCCCGGCTTCATATTGAGCGTTTCCCCTGACCAGAAGTGAATGTGATTGCTTGGCCTTGTCACCCATTCTTTATCATCCTCATGGATATAGATCGGCGCCTGAAACGCTTCAGCCCACTCAACCTGAGTAGAGTAATAATGTGGATGAGACAAGGCGATGGCTTGAATACCGCCTAATTCGTTGATTTGGTCAATTGTCTTTTGGTCAAGATATGTCATGCAATCCCACAGCACATTGAAGCCCTTATGCTGAATAAGATGGGCTGTTTGTCCAATCGCAAACTCTGGTTCAGTTTTGATGCTGTAAAGATGCTCTTCTTCCTTTTTAAGGATGTTTTGAAGGTTTCCTTTCTCACGCATGTCTTCAAGGGTTGTCCAAGTTTGTCCATCGGGATGAATATACTGTCTTTCATCCTCGCAAATCAGACACGAGTTGGGCGGATCTACAGTCTGTGCATGTTGCACACCGCATGTATTGCAGATATAATATGGCACTTTCTTCACTTCCTTCATCTATTTTCCATTATTTTACCTTATGATTATGAATATTCAAACGAAAAAACCGGCAGTTCTGCTGAGAGAGAATTGCCGGCTTTTGATGATGTTTATTGGCCGGGAACGGAATTTTCTGCGTTGACAGCGCCCGCTCCGTAGATATTCGGATCTTCATCTTTCCATTTGTCCGTGCCGTTTTTCAAAAGCTCTTTTACTTCATCAGGGGTAAGATCCGGGTTTTGCTGAAGAATTAAAGCTGCGATTCCTGCGCAAATCGGTGTTGCCATCGAGGTTCCTGACATTGTAAAGTACTGAGACCCTACACGGCTTGACTTTTGGAGCTTATCAATATAAGAATTCGGAGAGCGAAGGGAAATAATATTAACACCCGGCGCTAAAATATCGGGCTTTTCTTTCCCGTATACTGTCGGGCCGCGGCTTGAGAAGGAAGCGACAGTATCATCATCGCTGCTTGCAGTATTGTTATCGTCAAGCGCACCTACTGTAATCACCTTTTCGCTCACGCCCGGGCTTGCAATGGTCTGCGAATCAGGGCCTGAGTTTCCGGCAGCGACACAGACGACAATCCCTGCGCTCCACGCTTCCTCAACCGCTCTGACTAACGGATCTTCCTGTTCATGATCATATCTAAGGGCATCGCCCCCGAGCGACATGCTCATAATATCAATCGGTTCATCGGGGTTGTCCTCATTGTATTGAATACACCACTCAACACCCTCTATAATATCTGCTAACGTTCCTGAACCCTGCTTGTTTAATACCTTTACGCCGATGAGATTGGCTTCCGGTGCAGGTCCGCGGTATTGACCGGAAGAGGATGCACCGCTGCTTGCGACATCACCTGCACAGTGTGTGCCATGACCATTATCATCGTACGGCTCTGTTTTTTGATTGACCATGTCCGCGAATCCGATAATTCTTCCTTCTAGATCAGGATGCGGGTAGATTCCTGTATCGACAACAGCGACAGTAACACCTTTTCCTGTCAGGGTTTGCCCGTTTCTGACGACTTCCTTCGCATGGCTTGCTTCGGTTGCCGTGTCTAAAAGCGCTTTGACTTCGCGGTTTAAATACACTTTACGGATATTGCTGCATTCAGAGAGAAGGGAATGTAATGCTGAAGGAGTAACCTCGGCGCTGCAGCAGTTGATTTTGTTGAAGCGGCTTTTTAGCTTGCTGCGTTTTTCTTTTTGCAGCACCTCTCCAGCCATTTGAAAGCCGGTCTCGTGACAGCCTTCCTCAAATTCGATAATGACTGACATTTTTTTTCTGTTTTGCAATTTGGTTTCGAAAAATTTATGCAAGAAGCAAGGAGTCCATTTGAAGGGCTTGTAAAGTTGCAATACGGTTTCCCGTAACGGCCAATCTAGCTTGTGAGCATTTGCTCTCACCATTTGTACCATAGAGTACCCAAACATGTATTTTCCTCCTATTATAAGGTTCTCTGTATACTCTATGAACAGATGATAGGTTTGGTAAGTTTGTTTGTCCTCTGTAAGAGACAGACAAGAGTTTGTTTTTCTGAATCTTTCGCATTAGATACGATAGATTCAGAAGCTGAGGAAATCATTGGGGATTGAAAAAGAACGTTTGTTCGTATTATAATGTGATCATATCAAACTGGGAAGGGGAGAGCAACCGTATGAATTTCTACTTGCACCGATCTTTGGAAAGCCAAATGCCAATCAGCATTATATATGAAGAAAGACGGAACGATTAGTAAAAGAACGATTATTGTGAGACAGAAAAGCAAAACGAAAATCAAAGCATTTTGTTTTTCGAAACAACAGATCAGAACATTTTTATTGGACTCTATCCTCTCCTGTGATTTTGTGAGAACAAATAAGCAAAATCTCTATTCTGCAGGCCGGTAACAGCTGTCCGTCTCAGCAACCGGGCAGCCTGTTACTAAAACCCTCCTTAAACCTATATACATTTATTTGCCAAGTGAGGTTGTTCCTACCTTTTTTGTCTTTCCTCTCAACCTTTTTTCACTCTTATTTGAAATGAACCGCTAATAACCGTGACAATCAATTGATTTTTTGAAACCGGGAACTTTTTCACTGATGATATTGTGTATACAATGGTAAGATAAAACCTATTGGCTAAACCTCATATAATGAACCGCGCCATTCTTATGAAAGGAGTTAAACATGAGAAGATTTTTACTAAATGTCATATTAGTCTTAGCCATTGTCTTGTTCTTGAGATATGTTCATTACTCATTGGAACCAGAACCATCAAATCAGCCAGATACATATTCAAATTTCAGCAGCTTGGCAGAGAATGAGAGCCCAGCCGATTACGATATTTCATATAATGAGAAAAAAGGAAGCAAAGTCTTAATTATGTCTCCGCATGGCGGAAGAATTGAAGGCGGAGTAAGTGAGCTTGTGCGTTATTTCAATAATGAATACTCTACATACCTATTTGAAGGGTTGAAGTCCCATGATAACCAAACACTGCACATTACAAGCACCAACTTTGATGAGCCATTGGCAAAAAAGAAAATCAAGGAGCATCAATATGTGGTGGCTTTTCACGGATATAAAGGAGAGAACAAGAATACCCTTGTAGGGGGAACAGACCGAAAGCGGGCGAAAATGATTGTGAGAGCCCTTGAGCGGAGAGGGTTTTCCGCTGAGTTAGCGTCGTCTAAAAGCGGTCTTGCTGGATTGAATGCCGAAAACATTAATAACCAAGGGGAAACGGGGCTAAGTATCCAGCTGGAAATCAGCCGTGAGCAGAGAGAAGCATTTTTTGATGATTTTTATTATAAAAATAGAAAATACACAAAGAACAGTGAATTTTATGCTTATGTCAGTGCGATCAAAGGTGTCCTGGAAAAAGAGTATTCGTAACAAGCAGATCAGAAGACAAAATAAGAGAAGATCAGTAGACTGAAATAGGATAAAAAAGGAGGCAAAACAATGGCAGATCATCATTTTTATTTAAAAGCGAACTGGCCGGGTAACCGTAATGATGTCGGTACGATCGAAAGCGGAAACCTGATCACATCGATTTCCATTCCTAAAGAAATGGATGGCCCGGGAGAAGGGACCAACCCAGATGAAATGCTTCTCGGGGCGGCAGCGACCTGTTACATTATTACACTTGCAGCGATGATGGAGAGAAGCGGGCTGGAAAAAGAAGACTTACAGATGGAGTCAGAAGGCATTGTCAACGTTACAAAAGGAGTCTTTACATACAAAAAGATCATTCACCGTCCCTCTGTCGTGCTTAAACATGATGCTTCACAAGACGACGTCGCATTGGCGCACAAACTTTGTAAAAAAGCGGAGTCGTCATGCATGATTTCGCGTGCAATTCAAGGAAATGTCGAGCTGCAGCTTGAAGCCTCTGTGAAACTGGGTGGAGAATAAAGAAAACAGACGGTCACTCACAGGCCGTCTGTTTTTTATCTTCAGCGTGGGCTTTCGATTGATTTAGCACGACCACGCCTGCAATGACAAGCGTGAGACCGAATACACCTTTTAAACTGATGGTTTCGCCAAAAAGCAAAAACCCGACAATTGCTGTAAGCGCGGTACCAACGCCCGACCATGTTGCATACGCGCTTGATAAGTCAATTGTTTTTAAAGAAAAGCTTAGAAACGTAAAAGCAGAAAGAAATCCGACTATGACTCCGGCAATGGGCCAGGCTTGTGTAAATCCTTCTGAAAGCTTCAACATCGTGCTCCCAAACACTTCAGATACAATGGCGAGAGCCAAATAAAGCAATCCTCTCATCTTCATCACTCCTTTACGGCCAATTAAGTAACACGACCCCTGATAGTAATAAAAGAATCCCGATAAGCCCTTTGGCATTCAGATCTTCCTTGAACCATTTTACTCCGATCACTGTCGTCAGCACCGTGCCTGCCCCGCTCCAAGTCGCATAGGAGAGGCTCAGGGGAATATGGTTTAAAGTCAGGGACAGCATATAAAAGGCGAGGGAATAGCCAATAACGACCAAAGCACTTGGCTTCCACTTTTTGAAGCCATCAGATACTTTCAGCATGGCTGCTCCTATCGATTCCGAACATATGGCAATCGTGAGGAATATATATCCTATCAACATCATGAATTCTCCTCACTATATTTTTAGATTAGAAAAAAAACTTCAGCTAGAAAAATATTAGTGTATGCCTATGTATGAGTCAAGAGATTCATTTTCACACACTTAAAAAGACCCCTTTTTAAGGGGTCTTTTGCGTTTAATAATAAAAAGGGAACGGGGCATACGGATAATAGGGGTATCCGCCATACAAATAAGGATTAAATAAAGCGCTTCCTATAAGCCCGCCTGCAAGGCCGCCGATAAACGGTCCTCCAAAAAATCCGAATGGCCGGCCAAACCCATAACCAAATCCGGGTCTTCCAAACCCGTAACCGAACCCGAACGGTCTTCCAAACCCAAATGGTCTCCCGAATCCGAACGGCCTTCCAAATATTCTTGTATCTTCAGGGCTGAAATGCTCTAACTCGTTCATGTTTTCTTTCCTCCTGTAATAAAGTGTAGATGATGCAGTGTATTCACCCTGCCCGGATTTGATTGGGCGAATCGAGGAAAAGGAGGATGTGAACACATTGGGCCTGTATCAGTCTGACTGGTCAAAAGCACCGCCCCACGCACATGCTTATCATGTCAAAACAACGAGAGAACAGGGCCATTATCATCTCATCGAAGGGTTTACTCAGCCGGCAAACGGATCAAATACCGATCAGCATACACATTACTATACAGGGATCACTTCATTTGAAAACGGCCATTTTCATCGGTATTACGGAATCTCAGGACCGGCGATTCCCTTAGCAGATGGCACACATTATCATGAAATCGAAGAAACGACGTATCTGGCCTATAACGAGCCGATTGAGATCCAGTACGGAGGGGTTGTGTACGATCCCGGAGATGACAGAAGAAAAACGCATCGTCATACCCTGAAAGGAAAGACAAGGGAAATTGTCGGCAATGAGCCGCTCGGCTGGTAGAAGGATGTTTACCGATGCAAAAAAAGGGCAAAATGGATAGGTGGTTGTCCATGTTGAATGCTATAATGGGGGGAGATTTATAAAAGAGAGTGATACATATTGAATAATACGAAGCAGCCCGTTGTCATTTTAGTCGGACCGACGGCAGTGGGGAAAACCAATTTAAGTATTCAGCTAGCCAAATCCTTAAACGCGGAAATTATCAGCGGAGATTCGATGCAGATTTATAAAGGGATGGATATTGGAACAGCTAAAATTACCGAACAGGAGATGGAGGGAGTGCCCCATCATCTGATTGACATTTTAGATCCCCAAGACTCTTTCTCTACTGCCGATTATCAAAGCTTAGTAAGAAATAAAATCAGCGAGATTGCAAATAGAGGAAAGCTTCCGATGATTGTCGGCGGTACAGGGCTTTATATACAATCTGTGCTTTACGATTATACATTTACGGAAGAGGCAAATGATCCCGTGTTTCGAGAGAGCATGCAAATGGCTGCTGAGCGGGAAGGCGCTGACTTTCTTCATGCCAAACTTGCTGCAGCAGATCCCGAGGCAGCAGCTGCGATTCATCCGAATAATACAAGAAGAGTCATTCGCGCACTGGAAATTTTACATACGTCCGGAAAAACGATGTCCCAGCATTTGAAGGAACAAAAACGAGAACTTCTGTACAATGCAGTGTTAATTGGCCTGACAATGGATAGAGACACGCTTTACGAAAGAATTAATCAGCGGGTCGATTTGATGATGCAGTCAGGCCTTCTTCCGGAAGTGAAACGCTTATACGACAAGAACGTGAGAGACTGTCAATCAATACAGGCGATAGGCTATAAAGAGCTGTATGCATATTTTGACGGTTTTGTGACACTTTCCGATGCTGTCGAACAGCTAAAGCAGAACTCGAGGCGGTATGCGAAACGCCAGCTGACGTGGTTTCGCAACAAAATGCAGGTCACATGGTTCGATATGACACCGCCTGTTGATATGGAGCTGAAAAAAAAGGAAATTTTCACACATATAGCAGGAAAACTCGAACTTTAATCGAAACTGTATGATATAGAGAATCAAGGAGGACGAAACATGAAACCGATTAATATTCAGGATCAGTTTTTGAATCAAATCCGGAAAGAAAATACGTATGTCACTGTTTTTTTGCTGAACGGCTTTCAGTTGCGGGGCCAGGTGAAAGGCTTTGATAACTTTACCGTATTGTTGGAATCGGAAGGTAAGCAGCAGCTTATATATAAACATGCGATCTCAACGTTTGCGCCGCAAAAAAACGTCCAGCTTGAACTCGAATAGATCAAAAAATGCCATGTCAAGACATGAGGAAAGGCTGTCGGGGGTTCCCGGCGGCCATTTTTAACATGAATCCACTTTTGCTCCAAGCTTTTTGTGTAAGCTGACCATGCCAAGGCACGGTCTTTTTTTATGAGAACAACATACGGAAGTAAAAATGGTATATTATGTATAAAATGAATTTGGGAGTGATCGATCTTGTTTGAAAGTGAAGCAGAACTGAGACGAATCAGGATTGCACTTGTATGGATAGCTGTCTTTTTACTGTTCGGGGCGTGCGGGAATCAAGATACCATTATTGAAACAGACAACGGCAATTCAGACTATGAAACGCCTCAGCCCACCTCGTTTCCACTTGAACATAACCATTTTGGCGTTATGGAGGACGGCTATATCAAAATTTATGAGTATAATGAGTCCCGCAATGAGGTAAAGCTGAAGAAAGAATACGCGGATGATGAGCTTGAATAAAATTCACAAGCATTCGAATTTACAAAGCGGATGCCAGCCGCTAAACTAAATACAGACACAGATCAAACAGAGGGTGAAAACATGAAGCATAAAGTGATCGTGAATCATTGGGAAGAAATTTGCGAAGATGATTCTTGCTATGAATACGGAACAAGTATCATTGTGAACGGAAAAGAATTAATCAGAGAAGCGTCAATTATCACTGCTTTGAAGGCGGTTTTAGAAGAGATCGGCGCGGATGTTGAAATAGAAGAAACAGTAGAGAGCGAAAAATGCTGTGATAGCTTAAGAAAAAAAAATCTAGACTACTAAGCAGTTTTTTTTCATGTTATGATATACATCGGCTAAAAACGACACCCCGAGTAGGACGAGAGATGATTCTCGTTCTGCTCTCTTTTTTGGGCCCTAATGAGTCTGCCCGTTTGCCTGATTTGATCAAAATATGAATTTTTCATAAAAACGAATCTATATATTGTGTTTTTGCTAGAGGGTAGTATACTATATATAGTGTTAGTGATGAGAGATTCATATTTTTTGATAGGTCGTGATAAAACGTGGTACAAATCATATTTGATTCGAAAACAGGGAATGTTCAGCGGTTTGTGAATAAAACAGGCTTTCAGCAGATACGCAAGGTGGACGAAATGGACCACGTGGACACTCCGTTTGTTTTGGTCACCTACACGACAAACTTCGGCCAGGTACCGGCATCAACACAATCATTTCTCGAAAAATACGCCCATCTCTTATTGGGAGTCGCTGCGAGCGGCAACAAAGTATGGGGCGATAACTTTGCAAAAAGCGCCGATACCATTTCAAGACAATATCAGGTGCCGATCTTGCACAAATTTGAACTCAGCGGCACATCTAAAGACGTTGAATTGTTTACTCAGGAGGTAGAAAGAGTTGTCACAAAATCAAGTGCCAAAATGGATCCAGTTAAATAACGAAATCATGATCCAAAAAGATGGGAAATTCCAGTTTGATAAGGATAAAGAAGCTGTACATAGCTATTTTGTAGATTATATCAATCAAAACACAGTCTTCTTTCACAATTTAAAAGAGAAGCTGGATTATTTGGTTGAAAACCAATACTACGAAGAGGAATTCTTAAGCCTTTATTCTTTTGAAGACATTAAAGAAGTGTTTAAGACAGCTTACGCTAAGAAGTTTCGTTTTCCTTCCTTCATGAGTGCGTTTAAATTCTATAATGACTATGCTTTGAAAACGAATGACAAGAAAAAAATCCTCGAGCGTTATGAGGACCGGATCTCAATTGTTGCGCTGTTCTTCGCTAACGGCGACACTGAGAAAGCAAAAGAATATGTAAACCTGATGATCAATCAAGAATATCAGCCGAGCACACCGACATTTTTGAATGCCGGCAGAAAACGCCGCGGTGAACTTGTGAGCTGCTTCTTGCTCGAAGTTAATGATTCTTTAAATGACATTTCAAGAGCAATCGATATCTCCATGCAGCTTTCTAAGCTTGGTGGCGGGGTTTCTCTTAACCTGTCCAAGCTTCGCGCGAAAGGTGAAGCCATTAAAGATGTTGAGAATGCGACAAAAGGCGTTGTAGGCGTCATGAAGCTTCTTGATAACGCGTTCCGTTACGCTGACCAAATGGGACAAAGACAAGGCTCCGGCGCGGCGTATTTAAACATTTTCCACCGCGATATCAATGATTTTCTTGATACGAAAAAGATTTCTGCGGATGAAGATGTGCGTGTCAAAACGCTTTCGATCGGTGTTGTCATTCCGGATAAGTTCGTTGAGCTTGCACGCGAGGACAAAGCGGCTTATGTATTCTACCCGCACACGATTTATAAAGAGTACGGCCAGCACATGGATGAGATGGACATGAACGAAATGTACGACAAGTTTGTCGACAACCCTCGGGTGAAAAAGGAAAAAATCAACCCGCGGAAACTGCTTGAAAAATTGGCGATGCTTCGTTCTGAATCAGGCTATCCATACATCATGTTCCAAGATAACGTCAATAAAGTGCATGCGAATAACCATATTTCCAAGGTCAAATTTTCTAACCTTTGCTCTGAAGTGCTGCAGGCATCTCAAGTTTCTTCATACACAGACTATGATGAAGAAGATGAAATCGGTCTGGATATTTCCTGCAACCTGGGTTCGCTTAACATTCTCAATGTCATGGAGCATAAATCAATCGAAAAGACAGTCAAGCTTGCGACAGACTCTTTAACACACGTGTCTGAAACAACAGACATCCGTAATGCGCCTGCTGTAAGACGGGCAAACAAAGCGATGAAATCAATCGGCCTCGGTGCTATGAACCTTCACGGCTACCTTGCGCAAAACGGCATTGCGTATGAAAGTCCGGAAGCGCGTGACTTTGCAAACACGTTCTTTATGATGGTGAATTTCTACTCCATCCAGCGTTCTGCGGAAATCGCAAAAGAGAAGGGCGAAACGTTTGATCAATATGAAGGATCAACCTATGCGACAGGTGAATACTTCGACAAATACGTTTCAACTGATTTCTCACCGAAATACGAAAAAATCGCTAATCTGTTTGAAGGTATGCATATCCCGACGACAGAGGACTGGAAAAAGCTAAAAGCATTTGTCGCTGAACACGGTATGTATCACAGCTACAGATTATGCATTGCGCCGACAGGCTCTATCTCATACGTTCAATCAAGCACGGCGTCTGTTATGCCGATTATGGAACGGATTGAAGAACGAACATACGGCAACTCAAAAACGTACTACCCAATGCCTGGGCTTGCATCTAATAACTGGTTCTTCTATAAAGAAGCCTACGATATGGACATGTTCAAGGTTGTGGATATGATCGCCACTATCCAGCAGCACATTGATCAGGGAATCAGCTTTACATTGTTCTTAAAAGACACAATGACGACCCGAGATTTAAACCGAATCGATCTGTATGCACATCATAGAGGAATTAAAACCATTTACTATGCAAGAACGAAAGATACTGGGCAAGACAGCTGCCTTTCTTGTGTTGTTTGATTAAAGGAGAGTTTATAGTGACAAAAATTTATGACGCAGCAAACTGGTCAAAGCATGAAGACGATTTTACCCAAATGTTCTATAACCAAAACGTGAAACAGTTCTGGCTTCCGGAAGAGATTGCTTTAAACGGCGATCTCCTCACATGGAAGTACCTCGGAAAAAATGAGCAGGACACTTATATGAAGGTACTGGCCGGACTTACGCTTCTTGACACAGAGCAGGGGAATACGGGGATGCCGATCGTGGCTGAACACGTAGATGGCCACCAGCGGAAAGCGGTGCTGAACTTTATGGCGATGATGGAGAACGCTGTCCATGCGAAGTCGTACTCTAATATTTTCATGACCCTTGCACCGACTGAAACGATCAATGAAGTATTTGAATGGGTTAAACAAAATAAATATTTGCAGAAAAAAGCGCAAATGATTGTCGGGCTTTACAAAGCCATTCAAAAAGATGATGAAATTTCACTGTTCAAAGCCATGGTTGCTTCCGTCTATCTGGAAAGCTTCCTTTTCTACAGCGGTTTCTATTATCCGTTATATTTCTACGGACAAGGAAAACTGATGCAAAGCGGTGAGATCATTAACCTGATCCTTCGTGACGAAGCGATTCACGGCGTGTATGTCGGTCTCCTTGCTCAGGAAATTTATAATAAACAGACAGAAGAGAAAAAAGCAGAGCTTCGTGAATTTGCGATCGACCTCCTGAATCAGTTATATGAAAATGAGCTTGAGTATACAGAGGACTTGTACGATCAAGTCGGGCTCTCACATGATGTAAAGAAATTCATCCGCTATAATGCGAATAAAGCGCTGATGAACCTTGGATTTGATCCATACTTCGAAGAGGAAGACATTAATCCGATCGTTTTAAACGGATTAAACACAAAAACAAAATCGCATGACTTCTTCTCTATGAAGGGGAATGGCTATAAAAAAGCGACAGTTGAGCCGCTCAAAGATGATGACTTTTATTTTGAAGATGAAAAAGAGCAGATATAATATCTGCTCTTTTCGGCTTGAAGGTTCAAATGAGGAGGACGCAGTACCCATGGGAAAAATGGACGAAATGATTTTAGTTGCCCCGCGCGATGATGTGTTTAAAAAAGAAAGCTTAACCTTCCAGGGCGTGTACAGTGAAGATAGCAGAGTAGCAGAAATCATGGCTCAGATTGAAGCGGCCTATCGTGAAATGAGAAGAGGGGACGCAGAAGAAGATCCGCGTTTCAAGCAGCCGATACCTTATGTCGTCATTAAGCGTGAAGATGAAGTTTTTCTTTACGAGCGGCTGGCTGGCGGCGGTGAATCACGTCTGCACAACAAGCTTTCTCTCGGTTTTGGCGGCCATATGAACGCCATCGAAGGGGCAGCTTCATTTGCTGAAGTCTTAAAGCTGAACACAGACCGTGAGCTTGAGGAAGAACTGCAAATAAATGAAGAAGATAAACAGGCGATTGTCACACTGGGATTGATCAATGATGATGAAAACAGTGTTGGCAAAGTGCATATCGGTATTCTTTCTGCGCTTCAATTAAAGCCTGGCGCACAAGTGGAAGTGAAGGAGAAAGAACAAATTGCGGGTAAATGGATGAAAGTTTCTGAATTAAAACAGGATGATATCTACAACCGTCTGGAAACATGGTCACAGTTTGTTGTTGATATTCTTGAATAAAAAAACCCGGTTTCTCGCGATGAGGAGCCGGGTTTTTTTATGAGACGCTCGTCCCCGTCTCGGCTATGATTCTAGGATCACAATAGCGTCAAAGCCGGCATTTTTCGCTCTGGCAGCGAGGGTGTCTGCATTGTCTTTGGATGAAAATGCGCCAATCTGCACTTTGTATAATCCGTCCTTTAAAAGGACAATCGAGTCAAAACCTTTGGCTTCGGCATTACTTGCGAGCGAGTCGGCATTCGCTTTGACTTTAAATGCGCCGATTTGAACCTTATATAACCCTGAGCTGGAAGTCTTTTTAAGGTTAAAGGCTTGCTCCAGCCCGTTTGCATGTCCTCTCGCTAAGCTTTGAATAAAACTGCTCGTTTTCAGCTTATTTGCATCGGAAACGGTATCAATGAAGCCGTTCTCGGTCAAGAGGGCAGGCATTGCCGACTCCCTTAGGACGTGGAAGTTCGCTGTTTTTTTGCCGCGATCGGCAAAGTCGACAGCTTGTATCACTTCAGAGTGAATTGTCGATTGATAAGTCGTCGTCGGGGCTCCTACATCTGGATAAATATAGCTTTCAAAACCTGTGCCTCCCCCGGAATTAACGTGAATGGACAAAAAGAAATCTGCTCCCCAGTTATTTGCGGCATTTGTCCGGTCGTTTAAGCTGACATATTGGTCGCTTGTCCGGCTCAGCAGCAGAGAAACGCCTTCATATTCATTAGTTAATATCGTACGTAAGGCTAAAGCGATTTGCAGGGTTAACGTTTTCTCCTGAAGGCCATTACCTGTTGCGCCTGGATCAGACCCGCCATGGCCAGGATCAATAAAAATTTTAACCATTTTTCATCACCTCATTACAGGATATGAAAAAACACGGCTTCTGCTTGTACGATTATCATTCAACTGAAAAATGAGGAAATAACCCTTTCACATCCAGAAATTATTTCTCGGGAAAGCGCACAATTCAACATGAAGCGACAACAGATACGGTCCGACATGAAATCTGTGCATACGCCATATGTTTGTATGTACTATGGGTTCGGTTAACCTGCACTGATTCCTGCTGGTTTTAAGCTTTGCGTTCATATTAAATCAAGCATTTAAAACGTAAATTGATGAGGAAAGCTCCTTTCATTAAAGACACCGCTTTATAAATCGAAAAAAAGAAAAACACTTCAGGTATCTTAGGGCGGGTAATACGTTTCGTACAAAAATCAGCCCGTTGTATGAAAAAGAAATAATGAGAAAGAAGCTCACTATAATACTCTGACAAAATGATTAAAAACAAAATCTCATGGTTTGTCCACCCCATGTCCGTGAATACAATAAGAAATAAAGTATTTCTCGGGAAAGCGCAGGATTCCTTATTGTTCCCGAAAAAAGCAATTGTTTCGACACATGATAGGCGTTTGTCACAATCGGCATCCGCTTGAATATCATATAGAGAGAACAGAGAGGTGAAGATGTTGGAGCGCGCTGTGACTTATAAAAACAACGGACAGATCAACATTATTCTGAACGGGCAAAAGCAGGTGCTGACGAATGCTGAGGCAGAGGCGGAATATCAGGCTGCATTGCAAAAAAACGAAGCAAAGCACGGCATTTTGAAGGAAATCGAAAAAGAGATGAGCGCATTAGTTGGGATGGAGGAAATGAAACGCAACATCAAGGAAATATACGCCTGGATTTTTGTGAACCAAAAACGCGCGGAGCAAGGCTTGAAGGTTGGAAAGCAAGCGCTGCACATGATGTTTAAAGGAAATCCGGGAACGGGAAAAACGACGGTTGCACGGCTCATCGGCAAGCTGTTCTTTGAAATGAATGTCCTGTCAAAAGGCCACTTAATAGAAGCGGAGCGGGCTGACCTGGTCGGGGAGTATATCGGACACACCGCCCAAAAGACGAGAGATTTAATCAAAAAGTCATTAGGTGGCATTTTGTTTATAGACGAAGCCTACTCGCTGGCAAGAGGCGGCGAAAAGGACTTTGGGAAAGAAGCGATCGACACACTTGTAAAGCATATGGAAGACAAACAGCATGAGTTTATTTTGATACTCGCCGGATATTCACGGGAAATGGATCATTTTCTCTCGTTAAATCCCGGACTCCAATCAAGATTTCCCATCTCCATTGATTTTCCGGATTACTCTGTGACCCAGCTCATGGAGATTGCGAAACGAATGATCGATGAAAGGGAATACCAGCTCAGTCAAGAAGCGGAATGGAAATTGAAAGATTACTTAATGACAGTGAAAAGCACGACAAGTCCCATTAAATTCAGCAATGGACGTTTTGTCAGAAATGTGATCGAAAAATCGATCAGAGCACAAGCCATGAGGCTTTTAATGGGAGACCAATACTTAAAAAGCGACTTGATGACCATCAAAAGCCAAGATCTTTCCATTAAAGAAGAAGCATCTGGATCTGCATAGACCTCTCAGTTTTTGAGAGGTCTGTTTTTTGCTCGTATTTCCGCTTTTCAAAGCAATCGATTTGTGGTATACACATGCAGGGTTTGGTATGATAATACTACTGCCCAATATGCAAAAGAAAGGAACATCCATTTGAACGAACAAGAAACGATTCAGGAGAAAGCCATTTTAGTCGGATGTCAGCTGCCGCATATCACGGATGAGCATTTTGAAAATTCTATGGAAGAGCTAGCATCTCTGACGAAAACAGCAGACGGAAAAGTACTGACCAGCGTCACACAAAAACGGAACAGGGCTGACGCCGCTACATATATAGGAAAAGGGAAGGTAGAAGAGCTGAAGGCACTCGTGGAAGAGCTTGAAGCTGATCTCCTCATCTTTAATGATGAACTGTCGCCAAGTCAGCTGAAGTCATTGGCAACAGCAATTGAAGTGAAGATGATTGACCGCACGCAATTGATATTAGATATTTTTGCAAAGCGGGCGAGAACGAGAGAAGGCAAACTTCAAATTGAGCTGGCTCAGCTGCAATATGCACTGCCGCGTCTGACGGGACAAGGGATCAACCTTTCCCGGCAAGGCGGAGGAATTGGGGCAAGAGGTCCCGGGGAAACGAAACTGGAAACCGACCGCCGCCATATCAGAAATCGCATTCATGAAATCAACACACAGCTTTCCACTGTCATTCGCCATAGAAGCCGATACCGTGAAAGAAGAAAGAAAAACGGTGTGCTTCAAATTGCGCTTGTCGGCTATACAAACGCAGGGAAATCAACATGGTTCAACCGCCTGACGAGTGCTGACAGCTATGAAGAAGACCTCCTGTTTGCCACGCTGGACCCGATGACCAGAAAAATGGTCCTGCCAAGCGGCTACAGTGTTCTTCTTTCAGATACAGTAGGATTTATTCAGGATCTTCCGACGACATTGATTGCTGCATTCCGCTCAACGCTTGAGGAAGTAAAAGAAGCGGATTTAATTCTGCATTTAATTGATTCTTCAAATGAGGATTATGCGGGACATGAAAAAACAGTGCTTCGGCTGCTTGAGGAGCTTGAAGCAGATGATATCCCGATGCTGACGGCTTACAATAAACGTGATCAAAAACTGCCTGATTTTATACCGACCGCCGGAAGGGATCACATTATGGTCAGTGCGAAATTTGAGGACGACGCTGCAGCCTTTAAAGAAGCGATTCAGCGCTATTTGCGCCAAGAACTGTTAACGTCTTTTGAAGCACATGTGCCGGCAAGTGAAGGGAAGCTCCTTTCCAGAATCAAATCGGAAACGATGGTAGACCGCTTCTATTTTAATGAAGAAAATGAACAGTATGACATATCCGGCTATGTCCAAGAAGAGCAAAGTATCATCGGTGAATTAAAGAAGTATATGTAGGAAGGAAATATAAAGACATGTTTGACACATTAACACACGGAGAATTATTGAAGAAAACGGCAATGGAAGTGGAAGCGGACATTGCCGGCATTCATAAACAAATAGAAGAAATCAGCGAGCGAAATGAGTGGAGAGTGCTTCAAAGCTATAGAAAACACAAAGTAAGCGACACTCATTTCACGCCGTCTACTGGATACGGCTATGATGATATCGGAAGAGACACGCTTGAAAGCATATATGCGGATGTGTTTGGCGGAGAAGCGGGGCTTGTAAGGCCGCAAATCATTTCAGGCACACATGCCATCTCAATTGCTTTGTTCGGTGTCCTCAGACCGGGGGACGAGCTCCTTTATATCACGGGCAAGCCGTATGATACGCTAGAGGAAATTGTGGGCGTCAGGGGTGGAGAAAACGCTGGTTCGTTAAAGGATTTTCAAATCGGCTATAATGCGGTTGATCTGACGAAAGACGGAAAGATAGACTATGATGCAGTCGCCGCTGCGATCAATCCGAAGACAAAAGTAATCGGCATTCAGCGCTCAAAAGGATATGCGAATCGCCCTTCTTTCTTAATTAGTGAAATAAAAGAAATGATCCGTTTTGTAAAAGAAATCAATGAAAATCTGATCGTCTTTGTGGACAACTGTTACGGAGAATTTGTGGAAGAGCTTGAGCCTTGCCATGTCGGAGCCGACCTGATGGCGGGATCTCTCATTAAAAATCCCGGCGGCGGCCTTGCGAAAACAGGCGGCTACCTCGTCGGAAAAGCGAAATGGATTGAAGCTTGCTCATACCGTATGACGTCACCCGGCATCGGCAGAGAAGCGGGGGCATCTCTTTACTCGCTCCAAGAAATGTACCAAGGCTTCTTTTTGGCGCCTCACGTTGTGTCTCAAAGTTTAAAGGGAGCGGTGTTTACAGCGAGATTCCTTGAAAAACTCGGCTTCACTTCAAACCCGAAATGGGATGCGAAAAGAACGGATTTAATACAATCCGTTGAGTTTTCTGACAGAGAAAAGATGATTGCTTTTTGCCAGGCTATTCAATTTGCATCGCCAATCAATGCTCATGTGACGCCTTATCCAGCCTACATGCCTGGATACGAGGATGATGTCATTATGGCAGCAGGGACGTTTATTCAAGGAGCAAGCATCGAATTATCAGCTGATGGCCCTATCCGCCCGCCGTATGTAGCGTATGTTCAGGGAGGATTAACCTATTCGCATGTGAAGAATGCCATATGCAGTGCAGTGGATTCATTGATGCAAAAGCAATTAATTTAAATTTTTTAAAAATTTCTCTGGATTTGATGTTAAGAATCCTTACATCGTATTGACACATAATATAACATCACCTATAATGAAACTAAGTTAAGAAAAGGAGGAAATTGAGATGAGTGATAATATTCGCCGCTCAATGCCTTTATTTCCAATAGGAATTGTCATGCAGTTAACTGAGTTATCAGCAAGACAAATTCGATATTATGAGGAAAATGGACTGATATTTCCAGCCAGAAGTGAAGGAAATAGACGATTATTTTCATTTCATGATGTAGATAAACTGTTAGAAATCAAGCACCTGATAGAACAAGGTGTAAACATGGCAGGAATTAAACAGATTCTGGCGAAAGCCGAAGCCGAGCCAGAACAAAAACAAAACGAGAAGACGAAAAAACCAATGAAACATGATCTGTCCGATGACGAACTGAGACAGCTCCTGAAAAACGAGCTCATGCAAGCCGGCCGTTTTCAAAGAGGGAATACATTCCGTCAAGGCGACATGTCCCGCTTCTTTCATTAATCCGTTAGCAACTGTTTTGCTATATACATTTACCTTTTAAGAGGAGGAATTTTACCAAATGGCAAAGTACACTAGAGAAGATATCGAAAAATTAGTAAAAGAAGAAAACGTGAAGTATATCCGCCTTCAATTTACTGACATTCTTGGAACAATCAAGAATGTTGAGATTCCTGTAAGCCAGCTTGGAAAAGCGCTTGATAATAAAGTCATGTTTGACGGTTCTTCTATTGAGGGATTCGTTCGTATCGAAGAGTCAGACATGTACCTGTATCCAGATCTAAATACATTTGTTATCTTCCCATGGACAGCTGAAAAAGGTAAAGTAGCACGTTTCATCTGTGATATTTA
The DNA here is from genome assembly GCF_037963345.1 of Bacillus sp. PS237. Taxonomy (NCBI): domain Bacteria; kingdom Bacillati; phylum Bacillota; class Bacilli; order Caryophanales; family Bacillaceae; genus Bacillus; species Bacillus sp. PS237. The sequence continues at coordinate 1,859,897 of NZ_CP150156.1, forward strand.
CAATCCGGATGGCACACCTTTTGAAGGTGACCCGCGAAACAACTTAAAACGGATTCTGAAAGAAATGGAAGACCTCGGCTTCAGTGATTTTAACCTTGGGCCTGAGCCTGAATTCTTCTTATTCAAATTGGACGAAAAAGGCGAGCCGACGCTTGAACTAAACGACAAAGGCGGATATTTCGACTTAGCTCCAACTGATTTAGGAGAAAACTGCCGCCGCGATATCGTACTTGAGCTTGAAGAGATGGGCTTTGAAATCGAAGCGTCTCACCACGAAGTAGCACCTGGTCAGCACGAAATCGACTTTAAATATGCTGGAGCAGTCCGCTCTTGTGATGACATCCAAACATTTAAACTAGTTGTCAAAACAATTGCCCGTAAACACGGCCTGCATGCGACATTTATGCCAAAACCATTGTTCGGTGTAAACGGTTCAGGTATGCACTGCAATCTATCACTCTTCAAAAATGGTGTTAACGCATTCTTTGACGAAAACGCAGATCTTCAGTTAAGTGAAACAGCGAAGCACTTCATTGCAGGTATCGTGAAGCACGCAACAAGCTTTACAGCAGTAACAAACCCGACAGTAAACTCTTACAAACGTCTTGTTCCTGGCTATGAAGCACCTTGTTATGTAGCATGGAGCGCGCAAAACAGAAGCCCGCTTATCCGTATCCCGGCTTCTCGCGGCATCAGCACACGTGTTGAAGTACGCAGTGTAGACCCAGCTGCAAACCCATACCTTGCACTTAGCGTATTGCTTGCTGCAGGATTAGACGGAATCAAAAACAAACTGGAAGCGCCGGCTCCAATCGACCGCAACATCTATGTGATGAGCAAAGAAGAGCGCATGGAAAACGGAATCGTTGACCTTCCAGCAACACTTGCGGAAGCACTAGAAGAATTCAAATCAAACGAAGTCATGGTCAAAGCGCTGGGCGAGCACCTATTCGAACACTTCATCGAAGCAAAAGAAATCGAATGGGATATGTTCCGTACACAAGTTCATCCTTGGGAGCGCGAACAATATATGTCTCAGTATTAATCTCTCAATCCCTTGGCACTATTGGTGTCAGGGGATTTTTTGATTATTTTACAATTTAATATAAATCACAGATCACCCACAAAACACCCACAAAAAATCAATAAAAAATTACTCCATAATTGTGGAGATATAATCTTCGTACTTATTCATTGAATCCCTATCAATCTTTTTGCTGATGTGTGAGTAAATATCTGACGTAACTTGAATACTTTTATGACCCAGTCGTTCTTGTACATATTTCATTGAAGCACCTGACTCAAGGAGCAAAACAGCATGTGTGTCACGAAGAGCATGAATAGGGAGTTTTTCTAGACCAGCTTTATTTAGTATTCGGACAAAAGCATTAAACAAGGACGATTTAGGTAAATGTGAACCATCTTTGCGAGTGAAGACTAAGTTAAGGTCATGGTTATAGATCTCATTAAGCTGAAGTTTATCTTCGTTTTGTCGTTTTCTAAGTTCGTGAAGTTCATTTATCAACCTTTGATCAATAGTAATAATACGTCTGGATGTATAAGTCTTAGGGTCGCCAAATAATTCATCTTTTGAAGCTGCTTTAAAATCTAGAGTTTTAGAAATTGAGATGGTTTTATTTTTTAAATCAATATCTGACCACTGTAAAGCAGCAGCCTCGCCTTTGCGCATGCCAGTATTTATGAGTGTTTTAAAGAAAATATAGTACATATAACCATATTCATATGCTACACGTAAAAAAAGAGGTATGTCATCGCTATTGATAAACTCCATATTGTATTCTCGTTTTTTATTTGTTTTAATTTCGATACCATAACAAGGATTTTTTTCGAGCTTTCCTAATATTACTGCTTTCTCCATCGCATTTCGCATTGTTCCATGGATAATTTCGATGGTTCGTTTACTATATTTTTGTTCGCAAAGGTGGTTGATAAATTTTTGGTAGAGGATTGGTTTTATGTCTTTAATATCAATGTCTTTGAAGTACGGAATGATATGATTATTTATATTTCGTTTATGTAATTCAAAAGTGTTTTTGCGCACTGATCCTAATTTATATTCTTTTAACCAGTCTTGCAGATAATTTTTAAGATAGTAGGGGTGATTATCCAATTCAAGATCATTAAAAATTCGTTTTTCTGTTTCAGCTGCAGCCAATTGAGCCTCTTTTTTTGTAGAAAAACCACGCTTGGACTTTTCTTTAAACTTTTGATTGATAGGATCTTTGTAACGAATTCTATATTCCCATGTTCCATTTGAATGTTTGCGAAAACTCGCCATAATTATGATCACCTCTAATAAGAATGTGTGTTCGATTTTTGTGTAAATTTTTTTACGCTTGAAAGGTTTCGAACATTTCGATCACCCCTAAGGGTTGAAAGCAAATTGTTAGTCCGTTTACCTCTTTAAAATAACCGTACTCTTCAATATATCTTTTAAGAGCTTCGTCCAAGAATTTTTCTGTTACATTAAGAAACTCAGCGAGTTCATAACGATTTTTTATACCTGCTTTATGGGCTTGAATAATTTTATTTAGTGGCACTAATTTTTTGTAAGCCCAATTTCTAGCTCTCAATTCTTGTTTTCTGTTTTGTACGGTTGACTGATCGAGTATTTGGCCAGCAGTTGTAAAGTGATGTCCTAATTCTTCAGCTAGAACCTCTCTTTTTTCTGTATTCGATAACTTTTTATTTATCCAAACAATTCCATCTGAATATAAACCTTTTATTCTTCGGCTGAGTTTCCTTTCGAATACTGTTACTGTATCTTCTGATTCAATTAAAAGGTTTTCATAACTCATTTATAGACTACTCCTGATTGTTTTTTCTTTTTGATTTTACAAATTCTTTAAAGCGACGAATCTCCTCGAGCTCTTCTTCAGTCCAATCTTCTCCATCGTGATGCGCAGCAATGGTCTCTACGTCTTCATGGATTTTAAATTTAAAAGGTTTGACCTGCATATCAGATATACCTACTAAATAATCGGAGGATACATTAAAGTAATCAGCAAGGATCCGTACAATTTCCATTTTTGGATCTGATTGTCCGTTTTCATACCGAGATATCATGCTTTTACTGATACTTGTCTCATATTTTTTATTTAATTCTAAGACCAATTCATTTATGCTTTGCTTGTTTTTATCACGTAAAGATTTCAACCTTTCACCAAATACATTCATTCTTTTATCTTCTCCTATTCGATATTCCTTGTATGGGAATATTTTATAATATGTGTTCCTTAAATGCAACATTTTATCCAAAAATGATTCCGCATTAGGAACATTTTTTGTTGACACAGAAAATAAAGTGTTTTATATTTGAGTTGTTCCTTAATCGGAACGGAAGGAGGCGGTGATTTGGAAACTAGAAATAGACAACCATACAATAAAATCAAAGCATACTTTGTAGAAAATGAAATTAAGCACAAAGACGTGGCCGCTTTATTAAAAGTGAAGCCTAACACTATTAGTAAAAAGTTAAATGGTTTTGGCGGGGACTTTTCTCTAGAAGATGCAAAAAAGATGCATTTTCATTTTGGCGTACCGATCGCCTATTTTTTTGAACCTGTTGTTCCTAAAAAGGAACGATGGCTTATATCATAAGGGAGTGATTCGGTGTTATCTGTTCAAGTAAATGAAGAACAAATTAAGCAGCTTTGTATTCAAAAAATTGAAGAGAAATTGAATGAGGCCAGAGATTCATACACCTTTTGGGATATGAAAGAGCTATGTAGACAAACAAATATGAGTCTGAATTTTATCAAGGAGACTTTCTTTTATGATGAAAGGTTTCCGAAATATCGTGTTGGAAAGAAATGGCTCTTCCCAGAGAAACAATGCAAAGAGTTTTTACTCAAATGGCTTTCAGAGCAACCAAGAAATTAAATGGAAATATCAACAGAACTATATTCAAACAGGAGTATTAAACTAATTTAAACGAAATGCAGGTGGGAAAATGAATGAAAGTTTGAAGTTGAATGACATTAAAATAATAAATCCGGAACCGGACTTAGATATTGAAGCATCTTACAATTTCATTGATTTTTTGTTCAATAGTGGACCGCTTTTCGCGTTTTCAAAAAATCCAAGTGATAATTCAGGCTTGAAGTTTGAAATAGCAAAAAAGACACAGCCGTTAAAAGGCCGTGTGATGCTTGAGTTTGTAAGCTCAGAAAAAGAATACTGCGTACATATGTGCGAAGCTGAGGAACAAGAAATAATTGAAGTTCGACACAGGGAAATGGAAAGAATGGAGGCTACAACATGAATAGCACTTTGAAATTAATTGAAACAAACGGGCAGTATCTCATTGATAGTCGGGATGTTGCTGAATATATAGACAAACGACACGACCATCTTTTGAGGGATATCAAGAAATATATTGATGTAATTTCAACCAACCCAAATTTGGGGGCGTTAGATTTCTTTGTTCCTTCGACTTATCAGGACAATAAAGGACAGGTAAGACCTCATTATCTTCTAACAAAAAAAGGCTGTGAAATGGTTGCAAATAAAATGACGGGTGAAAAGGGCGTGTTATTCACAGCTGAATACGTTACAAGATTTAATGAAATGGAGCACCACTTACAAACTGGTTATTCACAGTTAAGCCCACAGTTACAACACATGATCCGTCTTGAGCAAAAACAGAACGAGCAGGACAAACGCTTAGGCAGACTTGAAGACAATTTGAGTATCGACTCCTTTCAACAAAATGTTATCCAAAAGCAAATTAAAAAGCGTGTTTATGAAATACGTGATAGATACGATGACAGCCCAGAGGGGACACGTCGCCTATTTTCAAGTATTTACCGCAATTTTAGAGACGCTTTCGCAGTGCCTTCATACAGGGATTTAAGAAAGTTAGATTTTGAGGATGCTAAGGCATGGATTAAAACATGGCGGCCGTTAATTTAGGAGGATGAGAATATGAATAAATTTGAGTTTTATAGTCGTGTAAAAGCTTTAAAAGTAGAAGTGAATCATGTAACGAAGGAATTTCATGCTTTCATCAATGACACATACAAAGCCTTTTGGCGTGGTGTTGATCATATCGCGGAATCTAATTTGATGTATTTGTTTGTTGGCATGACTGCGGCGGATATTCCTGAAAAAGTGAGTCAAGACCTACGTAAATTTTTCAACGTAGATAAAATTATGTCTGTTTCAAAATATAGTCCATATAACGCCTTGGTGTGGATCAAACGATTACAGCGGGAAATGAATCGCAGAGAAATCACCGCTTCTAAATATCGCAAACGCTTGTGGTCTATTTTAGCCGAGCTTGAGGATTTAGAGGCAGCGAATGAATCTACAGGAAAAATGGGTGGAAATTCCATAGCTGAAATTAAGCAAGAAATTGAAAAAGCCGTTAAATTAAGTTCCTCTTATCCAGAAAGCCTTGAAAAGCATTTAGTCTTGTCAATGGGTTTCTGGAAAATGAAAAAGAATGATTTTTTATCTCTTCTCTCTATAGACCATAGCAAAGAAAGAGCGGCTGAAATTAGAAACACAATTGATAATATGCCGGATGTAATAGATTTTGAAAGGTTCATGCTTGAGGTGTTTGTGAAAAATATAGAGTCGCCAGATGATGATGTTTTCTTTGATATTTTCTATAGAGGTGTAATGGATCGAATCATAAGCGGGGAGATAGATACTTCAAAAATATTACACGAGGTTATTAAAGAACCGCTTCCGGTGTATAAAGCCGAAAAAGACGAATATGGCCGCATCACCTCAATAGAGAAGGATCGGCCAAATCTCACATTACTCTAAGATGCAAGAGTCTAAACATACGTCAAGAAAGAGTGTTGCAGCACTTTTTCTTGATTTATTCAGATAGACAATACCATGACTTAACGAAAATATCAATCTAATAAATCAAATGCGAGGAGAGTTCAATTATGAAATTAATGGGTACGCCTACTAAAATAGCTGCTATTGGTGAACAGATCGGGGCGGATATAAATAAAACGACTGTATGCGGTAAGTATTACGACGCTGGCATGGTTACTATGCTCAAATTGATAGCGACGAAGGCTTTACATGATCCATTAGACAGTGACAAAGAGAGTATTGAATGGTCACAAAAAACAACCAGAGCAAATGAACGAATGAATAAGCTTTATGCATTGTTAAGCGAGAAGCTGCCGACGGATTTAAAGCCGCTTTTGCAGGACTTTGACGAGGTTTATTCAACAAAAGCAGCATATGAAAGCGAGGATGCTTTTATATCAGGATTTATTGCCGGTTTCCGTTATCTCATGGGAGAAGTGGCTTATAGCGATGAATTGAATTTTTACAAGTAAAAGGTGATTTTAATGATTGGTTGGATAAAGCTTCATAGAAAAATACAAGATCACTGGATTTATCAGGAGAAAAGAAAGTTCTCAAGATATGAGGCTTGGCTTGATCTCCTGATGTTGGCCAACCATAAAGACAATAAAGTCCTTTTGGGTAATGAGCTGTTGCTTGTTGAAAAAGGCAGTTTCATCACTTCGGAACTCAAATTGATGGAGCGTTGGTCCTGGGGAAAAGGGAAGCTGAGAAGTTTTTTAGAAATGCTAGAATCGGACGGAATGATTATTAGAAAAACGGACCGCAAAAAAACCACCATAACCATATGTAATTACAGCGTTTATCACGATTCCGAAGAAACAAACAGACCACAAGCGGACCACGAACGGACTATGAACGGACTGTCAGCGGACACAAACAAGAATGATAAGAATGTAAAGAATGAAAAGAATATAAATACTTCTCGTCTCAAATATGAAATTTGCGACATGGAGAATGCGGAATTTTTGTTTGAAGAAATTCTCAAAAATAATCCCGATGCTAAAAAGCCAAATCTTGAAAGATGGGCAAATGAATTTAGGTTAATCCGAGAAAGAGATAAACGGACAGACAAACAAATCAAATACTTAATTAAGTGGTCACAACAGGACAGCTTTTGGAAAACCAATATCCTAAGTCCATCTAGCCTTCGAAAACAGTTTGATAGGCTTGTGACCAAGATTAAGAGCGATAAAGAACAGGAGACAGCAAAGAGACCTGTTGTACCTAAAGGAGAGGAGTTTAATTTGGATGATTAAAAAACAAACCTTTGAAATCATGTCTCTTATCAAACAATATTTTGATCACTTTGAGATTACACAAGAAAAGATTGATTCTTGGCATGAGCTTTTACAAGAAGCTGAATACGAGGAAGTACGCCGCAATCTAATCAACTTTTGCCGATTGAATAAGTTTCCGCCGAAGGTTGCAGACTTGTTGAATGCAAAGCCTGCAACAGTTGACCGGATGAATGCTATTCCCTCTGTAGAGGAAACAAAAGAGTATCTTGCGAAAATGGCTGCTCCTAACGAGCTAACAGATCAAGAGCGGGCATCCATAGAGAAATCAAAAGCAGAAATCAGACGAATGCTTGGGATTGGTGATTAAATGGACACGAACCAATTTTTATACAACATAGATGCGGAGCAGTCCTTTTTAGGGGCGCTCCTTTTAGAGCCTGAACTAATAAAAGACAGTCGGATTAAGCCGCTCCATTTATCGCAGTTCAAACATAGAAATCTATTAGCTGCGATGATTGAACTAGATTCTAAAGGCATCCCGATAGATTTGGTTGCAATCGTGGAGCAAGTAGGACGTGACAACTTAGGCAGCGTTGGCGGGCACAAATATTTATCCGACTTAACTGAGTCGGTGCCGACCACCGCCAATATTTCTTTTTACGAAAAGCTTATATTTGAGTATTGGCAAAAAAGAGAAATGAGCAAGATTGCCGAAGAAATTAAGCAAAATGCCGTTCATGAAGATGTGTCCACAACTATTCAAACTAGCATATCCAATTTAATGCGTTTAGAAGACGCCACAGGCGATGAAGAGGACGGGGTAATACAAAATGACCTATTAGACATTTACGAGGAGCTAGCGACCCCAAAAGGGGAAATTACCGGTATGCGAAGCGGCTTTGCAGAGCTTGACCGAATGACGTCAGGTTTTCAAAAGCAAGAATTGGTCATCATTGCCGCTCGGCCATCTGTCGGGAAAACTGCTTTTTGCTTAAACGTTGCGGCTAATTTTATGGGGAGTTCATTAAATCAATATAGCGGCGGCGCAGTAGGTATTTTCTCTCTTGAAATGTCACGTAAGCAGCTCTTAAAAAGAATGGCTTCAATTCTCGGAAATATCAATGCAGATGCGATGCGTACGGGAAATTTGACAGCGAATGACTGGAACAAGCTTTCACAAGCAAATGGCATTCTTGGTTCTGCTGATCTAAGAATATTTGACCGCCCAGGTGTCACAGTAAATGAAATATGGTCAAAGGCAAGGAAAATGAAACGGGAGTATGCTGGCAAAGATATCTTAATCATTATTGATTATTTGCAGCTGATTACAGGATCAGCAAAACATAGGGGGAACAGAACACAGGAAATAGGCGAAATAAGCCGCATGCTCAAGCATATGGCCCGAGAGTTAGACATTTGTGTGATTGCTCTTAGTCAGCTTTCAAGGGGCGTTGAACAGCGGCAGGATAAGCGCCCGATGATGTCTGATATTAGGGAATCAGGGCAAATTGAGCAGGACGCGGATGTCATAGGGTTTCTTTATCGGGACGATTATTATGACAAGGAAAGCGAAAGTAAAAACATCATCGAAATCATTATTGCAAAACAGAGAAACGGTCCTGTTGGTACTGTCTCACTGGCGTTCATTAAAGAATATGGATTGTTCTTAAATTTGGAGCGCAGATTTGACAGTTAGAGATTGGTATCGAGAAGCACTGCAGCATAATTACTATTCTCTTATTCTACTGATAGAGTTTTTGGTTTATGAGAAGAAAACCATAAGGCTGCAGGATCCGGAACAGGCGCTTAATTTTTATTTGCAGGAAAGATTTAAGGATAAAATGAACGCTTATTTGTTGGCATACGAGCAGCGGGTTAAAAGGAGGGAAACAGTTTGAGATTAATCAATTTAGATCATATAATTGAAAGAGATAAACTTGTCATAGACACGAAACAGCACGATTGTTTTGCGGTTATTCTATCCAATGGAGTTGCGAGGATGGTCCCGCTCCCCACATATGGGGAAACAAAAATCATTACAAACCAAGGCAAGGTCACCCGTGTTAAATGGGATGAAGGTGAATTGTTTAATTGAATACAGGTCCAAGACGGAAAACCTGCGGACACTGAACCTACAGCGCTAATGCTTTAGTTAAGTGTCCGTTGGCAGCTTCATTCTGTTAAATTTAAAGAGGGCGTGCATAAAGGGCTGTCCAAGTTCCGTCACTTGCTAGCCATGCATCTTTTAAGTACCATTTATAAGGGGCGAAGGGAAGTATGTTAGGGATAACATCACGGGATTTCCAGCCACCGACTTTCATAGTTTCTATGTCTTGCGCTGTTATTGCGTGATTGTTTGAACTTGAAACTTTAGGACTTTCAGCAAAAGCTGGTGATGCAGAAACTAGTAGAACTAGAGACAAGGCGGAACCAGTTAAAACTTTTTTTAATTTCATTTTGAAATCCTCCCTTTATTTTTTAATACAACTGTATTATCACACTGTTTGGGAACTTTGTCCAAGTAAATTAATGTTAATTTTTTGTGAACTAAATAATAGTCCAAGACGGAAAGCCTGCGGACACTGAACTTACAGCAATAACGCTGTTTGTTTGGTGTCCTTTTTTATTTTGAAATATCAGGAGGTAAATATGAATCAAATGATATTAAACCTGCCTCAGATTGACGAAGAAGCCACTAAAGCAAAAGCAGAGAAGTTGCTAGATCAATACCGGTTATATCTCTTACAGGTGCCAGATGATTTTTTACCAAAGGTTACACCCACTTATAGCATTGTTCCGCCGAGTATTACGAATGAATTTCATTCTTCGACAGAAGATGCAGCGTTAAAGCGTCTTGATTGGGAGATTCAGCGTGATAAATTCCTAAAAAGGATTCAAAGGGCTGTTAACAGGCTTACTCAAAGAGAACGGCAGATCATTGTCATGCTTTATATGCAGCCAGAAGAAATGTATGACTATGAAGTATATGGAGAAATGGACCTGAGCGCGCGTAGCTATTATCGTGCAAAAGCAAAAGCTCTCTATCGGCTGGCATTTGCTCTAAGGGAAGAGGTTTATAAAAGAGTGTTGCCAGTTAAAGAATGAATTCAAGACTTATCTATATGGATAAGTCTTTTTCTTTGAATTATCTCTTGAGCTCCTCAAAATAAACAGGTGTGTAATTCATTTTAGGGGTATGGCTTAAAAATAGAGAGGACAAGGGGTTGGCAGAGTTCGCCGAGTTGCACATAAAATATATGGGTAATTTTTGAATTGCGTGGATATGTATATAAGTGATGGTTAATTAATTCATATTTTTGAGAACTTGGGACGAAAATTCCTTGTGTGGATCACTGCTAGTGTACATATTATCTATTGCCTTTATGATGTAGCGGATATTGAAAAGGATGATATCAAGGAAAGCCCACTGGTTTAGGAGATAGGAAAAATGTATTTAGTGATTTATTAGCGAAAAAGTATAGGTGATTTTTCTCATTTTCTTTATCGAATAGTTAAGGTACACAAACACATAAAGTGTTTTATTAATAACATGTGTATTAATGAAAGGAGGGAGAAAGATGAACTTAGCTCAGGCGAAACTGATGGAAAACTTAAAAACATTAAATATGCAAAATGTAGTTGACCTGATTAATGATGGGGCAGACAAAGAAACTGTACTTGAAGCGTTTCTAGATAAGGTCATTGAAGAAGACGTAAACTTTAGAAGTAAATTTCAAAGTATGATGTTAATTTATAAAAATAAAGAAAATTTAGGGGAAAATTATTACTCAGCCATAAAACAAATCACTACAAGCGCTTTAACTAATTCGAAGTACGGCACAGCTTTCAAATTATTGTTGAAGAATTTGAATGTAGCCGAAAATGTAAAAGACTGTGGTTGTAACTAAGAAAAAATTTAATAAAAAAGGAGTGACAATAATATGGGTTTAAAAGATATAGAGGTAAATTGTGATAATACTCTTGTCCCTTCTACTCGTGATTTCTATGAATATATTTACCAGCCTTGTAATGGTACAGAAAGTATCTACTTTGAAGATTTAACTTGTAAAGAAGCGGAATACTCAGTGCAAATTTCGAGCTTTAGTTACCCACCGTGTGTAATGACAGCTATTATTGAATTTCACGACGGTAAAGTAGTTGAACGCGTTATTCCAGGAAGCACTACGTTTAGTTTTTTTTCAGAAGACTTAAAAAGAATCTCAATAAGAGGTGATGGAAGTTATACCGGTAGGTGTTCTGGATTATTGATATTAGAGGAGATCTTTTGTGTGAACTAATCTATTACTTTGGTGAAGAGGAAGGGTGATAATGATGGGGAAAACAGATATTAATGTGAACTGTAACAACGTTTATCCTTCTGAGCAAGGAGTCAGTTTTAATATTTATCAACCATGCAATGGAGTTAAACGTGTCTATTTCGAAGAATTTTCTTGTCCTGTTGGAGAATACCAGATTCAAATTGAAAGTTATACTTCTCCACCTTGCGTAATGTTTGTTATAGTTGAGTTTAAAAATGGGAAAGTAATTGAAAGACCTGTTAATCAAACGAGTGGTAGTTTTACTCTTGTGGCTAAGGAAGTCAAAAAGGTTTCAATTAAAGGTGAAGGGAATTACAGTGGATTCTGTTATGGAAGCGGTTCTGTTGTAAAGCTATTCCACTTTAAGTGTGATGATAAACCTTGTGACAAACACAAACACCATGATGATTGTGACTGGAAACACCATGACAAACACAAACACCATGATGATTGTGACTGGAAACACCATGACAAACACAAACACCATGATGATTGTGACTGGAAACACCATGACAAACACAAACACCATGATGATTGTGACTGGAAACACCATGACAAACACAAACACCATGATGATTGTGACTGGAAACACCATGATAAACACAAGCACCATGATGATTGTGACTGGAAACACGATGATAAACACAAACACCATGATGATTGTGACTGGAAACATCATGATGACTGTGACAAAGACAAAAAATCTGATAAGGATTTTAAAAGGAAATTACTACTAAATCTTCTAACCAATCTTGACATTAATGTGGACGTTGACTTGTTTAATAAAGGAAAAAAAGACAAAAAAGATCGTAATGATCATAAGCGCCATGATGATTGTGACTGGAAACATCATGATGATTGTGACTGGAAACATCATGATGACTGTGACAAAGACAAAAAATCTGATAAGGATTTTAAAAGGAAGTTACTACTAAATCTTCTAACCAATCTTGACATTAATGTGGACGTTGACTTGTTTAATAAAGGAAAAAAAGACAAAAAAGATCGTAAGTAAAATTTGAATTTGAACTAAGAATGGGAATGGCCGACTAAGTAAAGTTATTAAATATAATATATTATATTTAGATGATTTTAATCAAAGATGGAGACACCTGCTACAGTGAAATTTGTCCTTTGGTTGGTGTCCATTTTTTATTTGAACGGAGAGACACGGGGAAATTGGCAGGGAAATGGCGGCTTTAAAATCTTATATTAGTTGATGACATTATGAGAAGAGGTGCAACATATTTGCGCTTAGATCAAAAAGACATGTATTAAAGTAGGGCGCAACTAGATGGGATAAGGGAGGCTTTGCGGAAGGTAGTAATGGAAAAAACCAAGTTATAGCTCATCTGTTTATCAAAATGGATGAGCTTTTTTGTATAAGTAAATGTACAAAAGTGATATCTATATTTAAAATGTAATAATAAGAATAGCAGATAGGTGGTTTGTCTTGTGGATGAAAAGAAAAATGCTTTAATAATTGTAGATGTGCAAAAAGCCTTTGATGACAAAAAATGGGGAGAGCGAAATAACCCAGAGGCGGAAGAAAACATTAGAAAGATACTAAAATTTTGGAGAGAAAATGGATGGACGGTAATATACATACAGCATACTTCTGAAAATCCTAGTTCTGTATTTTATCCAAAGAATGAGGGGTTTGCTATAAAAGAAATAGTAAAACCTATTGGTGAAGAGGTGATTATAACCAAGAAAGTAAATAGTAGTTTTATTGGTACTAATTTAGAAGATTTCTTAAAATTAAATGGAATAACAACTGTAGTGATAACTGGTTTGACTACGCCTCACTGTGTATCAACAACTACAAGAATGAGTGGCAATTTAGGATTTGATACATACCTGATTTCTGATGCAACAGCAGCCTTTGGTATGAAGGATCAGAATGATACATATTATGATGCGAATACTATTCATAATGTATCTATAGCCACATTGCATGATGAGTTTGCCACAATATTAACAACAGAACAATTAATAAACCATTTTATAAAAATTCTCTAATTAAAATAATTTTGGCACAAATTTGGCACTTTAACGGCACACCATTTTGTTTTAAATAAGGTATTATGGTAATAGGTTATAAACCGACAGACGCTTTCCCAATCGGGAAGGCGTTTTTAATTGAATGTAGACTACAATTAACAATATAGATAGGTTCTTTTAGAACCTTTTCAATATAGCTTGATTTTTTGTCGCATTGAACATAATTTATAATTTACGTATAATGTTCCTTATAATTGACAGAATGGAGAAAATAGAAATGTCTAATTATGAGGATATGTTTTATGAGTACTATGAAAGCCTGGTAGATGATGTTGATTTATTAAATATAGACTTTTCAAAAGCACCATATATAAAGATTTTAGATGAAAGTATAAATATTAATTTAACTGTTAATCTTGAAGAGCTTGGTTTATGTGATGATAGATTAAATTATCATAAAATAAATAGATATGATTTTAAAGTTCTGAATAAGCGCTTAAATATATGGAGAAATAAGGGTTTTCATATTAATGATTATTGTGAGTTTTTCATTAATGATAGTTTTACTGACTTTGCCTTTAATATTAGAGAACATAATGTGAAAGTTGGTAGACCAAGTCGGATTTTTCAGTTTCTTTTCAATGATGTCTTAGGGTATAAAGGAGTTAGTGATGGATGGGATGATATTACAACCATTTCTATCAACAAAATAGATCTCGGCTCAATAGATACAATTATGGAACGAGCAATATTTGAGCTTAGTCATGCGGAAGATAGAACAACACAATTATATTATCCTGAAATTTATCATTTTACAGAACATCCTATAGTTATTGAGCCTTATCATGCAAATGATGAGGTTCTTATAAAAGATTATTCTAAAGGTGAATATGAGGAAGTTATAAGATTTTATAATGAAGGTCGTAGAAAAGAAGAGCCTTTATATTTCTATAGGGTCTTAGAATACTTTTTTTACATTAATTTAAAGAATCAAATATTTGATCATGTCGGAACTTATAATAAAGACGGAAATGAATATTTTTTCATGAAAAATATACAAAGCATTTTTACGAAAAAGGAGGAAACCCTTCTTACTCATTTATTAGAAAATCTAGAAATTGATCAGGATATTGAATTTGCCTATAAAGAAAACTTAATTAAAGAAAACAACAAAGGCATTTTTATTAAAGCTTTATATGAATTTAGAAATAGTATTGTACATTCAAAATTTGACTTTAGAACAACAATTAATTTCCCTGAGTATATCAATCGAAACGGAAGTTCTGATAATAGTTGGTTATATATCTTGGAGTCACTAGCGAAAAAATGTATAGGTAAGTTCTGTTAAAAGCATCCAGTGGGGTGCTTTTTTATATTCTCTGTAAACTGCTTCCGGTAAATCTCGGGGAGAACTATTGGCGGTTAACGACTTGAGTTCGGCGGCAGTTTAGAAAGAATATAAGGAGGGAACATCACGCATGAAACCATTAGGTGAGCTGGTAATCAACACTAATATTGAAATTGAAGGCGGTAAGAAACGTACTATGTCAACACGTGTGAGTGATCGGGATGTAGTGAGAATCAGTGCTGAAGAACTTGAGGAAGAAACTTGCAATGATTCAGTAACGAAAGAATCAATAAAGGATGAGGGTTATGCCCTTTAAGCCCCTAAGAATATGCGCCGCCCCTGGGTGCCCCAGCCTCACCCGTGGCCGGTACTGTGATGCACACCAGACACAGCAACAAGAAGAAACAAAACATTACAACAAACATTCAAGAAACAAAACAATAACAAGTTTTTATAAATCAACAGATTGGAAACGAACAAGACAACTTGCATTGATACGAGACAATTATCTCTGTCAGCATTGTTTGAAAGATCATTGTTTTACTCCGGCTGACATGGTGCATCACATTGTGGAAGTAAAGGAAGATTGGTCGAAAAGATTAGACTTGGACAACCTTGTAAGCCTGTGTAACACCTGTCACAACAAGGTTCACGGGAGTAAGGGCAAGTGACCCTACCCCCCTATCCAAATCTCTGGAAAGGAAACGTTTGGAGAACGGCGCCCCCTCTTCTGCAAACAAACACCGCTTTTCAAAGTTCCGGAAAAACAAAATACCCTCCCGGCGAAATTGCCGAGAGGGCTTGGTACGACTGGTTTTGTTGTTAATTCCATCGTATCACGATTGGTGAAAAAAACAAGCAAAAAATGCAACTTTTTTGATGTGAAATGAGGTGAGAACATGCCGAGACCTGCAAAATCCGCGACGCTTCAATTGATACAGGGCAACCCAAATAAAAAGAATACGGAAGAGCTGGCCGCCAGGGCTGAGCACGAGAAGAAAATGAAAATGCGATCCGATAATATAAAACCGCCAACGTGGTTGGATAAGGTCGGGAAAAAAGAATTCAAACGGGTTGCTGCTCTATTAACAGAAGTTGAAATCATCACGGAAGCGGACATCAGCATGTTGGCTGCCTATTGTAATGCATATTCGCAGTATGTATCAATTTCTAAAATCATTGAAGAAGACGGGATCATGGTCCATACAGAAGGAAAAGACAAAGACGGCAATCCAATAAAGCTTGTTGGTGAAGAACATCCTTTGTTAAAGCGGCAAAAGAATTATTTTGATCAAATGAAATCAGCAGCGAATGACTTTGGCCTTACACCGTCTGCTCGTGCAAAACTTGCTATCACCCGCACGCAAGAGGAGCGGGAAAAGACGGCTGCCGAAAAGGAGTTTAAAAACGTATGAAGACAATCAAACAGTTTCTCATTGATTACTCGCGCGAAGTGATATCGGGTGAGATTGTGGCGTGTGAAAAACACATTTGGGCCTGCGAGCGTTTTTTAAATGATGTGAGTCGGGAAGGCACAAGAGAGTTTCCTTATGTGTTTGATGATGAAAAAGCGCGCCGGTTCCTATACTGGATGACCCAGTTTAAACATACGAAAGGACCTCTGCAGGGGGAAAATATTGTACCTGAGCCTATTCAAATATTCATCTTTGGCAATGTGTACGGCTGGGTGCATAAAGATACCGGCTATCGCCGATTTAAAAAAGTCTATTGGCAGGTAGGTCGTAAAAACACCAAAACGCAGAGCCTGGCTTGTGTCGGTTCTTATGAAGCAATGGCAAACGATGAATATATGTCCGAGGTTTACATTGGCGCCACAAAAACGGAACAAGCAAAAATCTGCTGGAATGAAATTAAGGCGCAGATTATGCAAGCTGACCTTTTGAACAAGCCGGAGAAAAAATATCGAATTGCATATGGGAAAATCGAGCATCCAAAAACTCAATCTAAAATCGAGGCGCTTTCCAAGGATGCTGGCAAAACAGGGGATGGTTTTAACCCGCAATGTGGCATTATCGACGAATACCACGCTCATAAAACCTCAGAGATTTATGATGTCCTGGCTTCCGGTATGGCTGCCCGTGCTCAGCCATTGATGCTGATAATTACTACAGCCGGATTTGAATTGAATAATCCTGCTTATCGTGTTGAATATGATTACGTGTCTCGCATATTGGACCCGAATAAGGTGGAACAAAATGAACAGTACTTTGTGATGATCAATGAGCTTGATAAAGGTGATGACGTCAAAGACGAAAAGAACTGGATTAAAGCTAACCCGATTGTTGCGGCCAATGAGCATGGATTGAATTATTTGCGCGGAGAGTTGGAGGTCGCGCTTGCCGTCCCGGAGAAAATGCGGAATTTCATGACAAAGAACATGAACATCTGGGTTAACATGCGGGAGAACGGCTATATGGATATGCAAGCCTGGACAGATTGCGGTTCTGATAAAATCCCGGATTTGAAAAACCGAGAGTGCTATGTCGGCATTGACTTATCAAAAACAATTGATTTAACGGCAGCATCTTTTATTTTTCCGTTAGATGACGGCAGTTTTGCTGTAGAAAGTCACGGATTTATGCCGGAGGATACATTCCATGAAAGAATGAAGACAGATAACGTCCCTTATGATCTGTGGAAAAAAAGGGGATGGCTAACAACAACAGATGGTGCAGTTGTTGACTATGACTATATCAGGGCTTTCATCAAAAAAATGGAGAAACAAAATGGGTGGAAAATCAAGGAAATAGGTTATGATCCATACAACGCCACGCAGTTTGCTCAGCAAATGGAAGCGGATGGATACACAATGGTTGAAATACGGCAGGGCGTAGCCACGTTGTCCGAACCAACAAAAGATTTTAGAGCTAAAGTGAAGGCGAAAAAAATCATTCATCCTAAAAATGATTTGTTAACATGGGCGATGGGTAATGCGGTAACAAAAGTAGACGCCCAGGAGAATATCATGCTTGATAAATCCAAATCAACTCAGCGTATTGATCCGGCAGCAGCTTTAATTAATGCGTATGTGCGCGCTTCTCAGATTAATAATGAAGTTGATTTAAATGCTTATATTCAGTCAGCTTCTTTCTCTTTCTAAAGGTGGTGTATGAGTGAAGAAAATATTAAAGGGCTTTCTACTCTTTTTGAATGATTTTCTATTTATCATTGGAGCTGCTTTTATTCTGACTGCGGCATATCGCTTGAACGCAAACATCGGTCTTATTCTGACGGGTGTCTTTTTTATGTTTTATGCTGCGCTTTTAAGCAAGAAAAGGGGTGATTAATTGTTTTTAGAAGGATTGTTTTCAAAAAGATCAAACGAATCTGACCCCTGGAACCTTGCTGATCCACCAGAGTGGATAGTTGATATGTTTGGCGGGTCCAAAACAGCAAGCGGTGAGCGTGTAAGCGAAGCTACTGCACTGGTTCATCCTGATGTGTTTTCCTGTGTGAATGTCTTATCCGATGATATTGCTAAACTTTCGATTCATACATTCCAGAAGGTTAATGGAAATATCGAGAGCGGGATGCAGCATCCGATTGCTTCATTACTTTATCTTAAACCGAATCAATACATGACAGCTTTCACTTGGAAAAAGCTCATGATGACCCATGTTTGTACCTGGGGCAATGGATATTCGTATTTAAAGCCTGATAAAAATGGTTTTATTACTGATTTGCTACCGTTAAATCCGGCCAATACTCATCCCTATGTGGACCCGAATACAGGAATTTTGTGGTATGAAACCATCATTAATTCAAAAAGAGTGGAATTGTATGCTGACGAGGTCTTGCATTTTAAAGGTATGACTGAGGACGGGATTAACGGTAAAAGTCCAATAGGCGTTATAAGAGAGCAAGTCGGAGCTCAATCAGCTGCTACAAAATTTAACGCGAAGTTGTATAAGAATGATGCCACTCCCAGGGGTATTCTGAAAGTGCCTACCCTGTTAGAGGAAGGCGCGAAGGACCGAGCAAGGAGAGAATGGGACAGGGTAAATGCAGGGAGAAATATTGCCATTATTGATGCCGGGCTTGATTATCAATCAATTTCAATGCCATTGCAAGAGGCGCAATTTGTAGAATCAATGAAATTTAATAAAGCTCAGATTGCCTCTATTTTTAAAGTCCCTTTGCATAAGATCAATGAGCTCGATCGGGCGACGTTTAGCAATATCGAACACCAATCTATTGAATATGTAAAAAATACACTTCAGCCGTGGTTAGTATCGTTTGAACAAGAGTTCATTACTAAGCTGTTTACCGATGATGATATTAAAATGGGGTACTATACCAAATTTAATGTTAATAGCGAATTACGTGGTGATGCAAAATCAAGGGCTGAGTATTACGAAATTATGGAACGGATCAGCGGTTTGAATATTAATGAGATCCGAGCATTAGAAGAGAGAAATGCCATAGAAAATGGAGACCGTCATCTTGTTTCTCTCAATTACACGTTCTTAGATACGCTTGAGCAATATCAAATGAGTAAAGCAAAATCAGTTAAAGGGGGTGAAAACAAAAGTGAACAAGGAAGTACGTCATCTGACAACGAAAATTGAGTTGCGCTCTGCCGGTGAAGGCGAAGAGAAAAGGCATTTTATTGAGGGATACGCTTTGAAATTCGAAAAATGGTCCGAGCCGTTGGGAGGATGGTTTAAAGAAATCATCAGCCGGAACGCCCTGGATTCTACAGACCTTTCTAACGTAGTCGCGCTTTTTAATCATCGTCAGGATTATCCCTTAGCGAGAAATACCGTTTCTGAGGACGTAGGGAGGCTTGAGCTAGAAACAGATGCAATAGGTCTCAAGTTCCGTTTTATCCCTACAGACACGTCGTATGCGAAGGATTTAATGGTGAATGTTAGAAGCGGAGTCGTTAATCAGTGTTCTTTTGCTTTTTCTTTGGATCACAGAAATGGAGAGCCGGATGAGTGGCAGCATAATGATGAAGAAGGAGTTTATGAACGGCGAATCAATGCTATAGATAGAATCTTTGATATATCGCTAGTCACAACACCTGCATATAGCGATACGGAGGCTGTTGTTAGTGAACGAAGCTTGGCTAAAGTGGAGCAGTTGAAAGAAATGCGTGCTGCCCCAATTGAAAAATTAAAAATGGAGCTTGAACTTTTAGACCTGACAATTTAGGTCTATTTTTTATGTCCAAATTCAAGGAGGAAATACGAATGACAGTTGCTATGACGAAAAAAGAACGTGAATTGAGACAAAAATTCACACAGAAAAAACAAGAGGCATCCAATCTTTTAAATGAAGGGAAGTCCGAAGAAGCCCGCAGCATGCTTGATGAAGCCAAGGCGCTGCAAAAACAAATCGAGCTTATGTCAGAAGAGCGTGGCTTGGAACTGCCGGCATTGGGTGAAGAACGAAAATTTGTACCAGAATTCGAACGAAAGTCCGATGAAGAACCCGAACAGCGCGATATTTTAACTGCTACAAAAGAGTACCGGGATGCTTGGTTTAAAGTGCTGACCGGACGCAGCCATGACCTTGGTGAAGAAGAAAGAAGCATGATGCAGCGTGTCCTAAAAGAAAATCGTTCGTTGTCTTCTGGAAGTGACAAAGACGGGGGATACACAGTACCAGACGATATTTCAAAAGAGATTTTGAAATCAATCCAGGAGTTAAACTCTGTTAGGAACCTGGTTCGCGTTGTACCAAAAACTGCTCCGTCAGGGAGTTACACTGTCAGAAAAGGTGTAGCTGGAAAACTCTATAACACGGCCGAGAAAGAACAAATCAAAGAACTGAAAAACATGGAATTTGATCAAATCTGGTATAACGTGAAGAAATTCGCCGGATTTATGCCTGCGCCTAGCGAGCTCTTAAATGATTCATTTGTAAACTTTGTCCGCGAGATCGTGGACTGGCTTTCTGAGTCTGCTATCGTAACAGAAAATGATGAAATCTTTTACGGAGTAGGCGGCGAGAAGAACGTTGAAGGAATCATTTCTAGCGGGAAATTCAAATCAATCAAGGCACCTTCTCTCATCACTATTAAGTTCTTGCGGAAAGTCAAAAACCAGATTAAACGTGGGTACCGCAAAAACGCAAAATGGGTGATGAACACAGAAGCGTTTGAAACGCTGGCAAACATTGAGGACAAAAACGGCAGAGGTATTTTGGCTGAAGACCCTAGAAATGAAGACAATTTCCTTCTGTTCGGCCGTCCAGTTGAAGTCTATGACGAAATTGTTACTGACGAAAAGACACAAAAAACACACATTCTATTTGGTGATTTCAAACGTGGATACTTTATGTTCGATCGTCAAAAGTTCGAAATTAAGTCAACTGATGTGGGCGGGGATGCTTTCCTTACTGATCAAACATATTTCCGAGGTATTGAGCGTTTCGACGGGAAAGTTGTTGATCCAGAAGCTGCCGTCATCGTTACTGACCTTGTTGTCGGAGAAGAGGCACAAGTGGAAACACCATCGACTGAATCTGCGGACTTAGGTAAATAAAAAACGAAAGGATTGATTTAACATGGCAGATTTTTTAAATGAAAGTAACGGAGCAAAAACATCAGCAAGAGACAACGGATCAGGGGAACCGATTACGGATGTCTCTATCGCGGACAACAGCGAACAAAATCCTCTCTATGTAAAAGGCCTTCAAGGCGAACCCGGGCCTCAAGGCCCTAAAGGGGATACCGGTCCGCAGGGACCAAAGGGAGACAAAGGAGATACTGGTCCTCAAGGTCCAAAAGGAGATGCTGGCCCACAAGGTGAGCCAGGTCCCCAAGGTCCAAAGGGTGATCCAGCTGTTATCGGCGAAAAATCTATTGTACATGAAATGCTGGGAGAAAAATCAGTCCGCAGCATTAACATTGGAACGGGCAGCGTTATGATGGATCACTTAAATAGTGAAGTGAAAAACGTATTAGATGGGCTACAAAAACAAATTGATGAGCTGAAACCGAACACTTCTGCTGAATGAAAGACAGGTGATGTCGAGTGACAGAAGAAGAGAAAGTTGAATTAGAAAAGGCAAAAAAGTTCCTCCGGGTTGATGGTGATCTGGAGGATGATTTGATTTTAGACTTTATTGCATCAGCAAAAGAATACATTGCTTCGGCTACTGGTCTTACATTCCCGAATAAATCAGCCAGGGCGGCAATGTGTGTGAATGCATTCGTTGCTCACTGGTATGAAAATAGAGAAATTGCCGGGACAACTTCTAACTTGGACGGAGTGCTGACTACCATGATCAATCAGCTCAAATATACATTGCCGGAGGCTGCTCCTAATGTTGAATGACATGAGATATCGTATTCAATTTCAGAAAAAGAAGCCTGCTGGCCGCCTGCCTGTGGATGGAAAGGACAGCTGGCAAACGGTAATTGAATGCTGGGCTAAAGCTGAAGGTTTAAAAGGCCGAGAATATTATGCTGCGGCTGCGATCCAGAAGGAAAAGACAGTGGAATTTACAATTCGTCATCGCGAAGACATAGACGAGCATATGCGAATCATCTTTCGTGAAAAAGCTTATGAAATTGAGTCGATCTTGCCTAACTATTCGCGTCGGCACTTCATTACAATTAAAGCAAATGTGGTGAGCTGATGAATTTTGAACTGGAATTAAAGGGTTTTAAAGAACTGGAATCTACATTCGCAGACTTAGCCCGCAAGGACGAAAAAGTCCATAAAGCAACCGTAAAAGCAGGCGGTGCTGTATTGGCGGAAGTAATCAATGATAATGCTCCGCGGTCAGCTATTGGGGGTAAGCACCCTCACATAGATGAGGACATTATTGTAGGAAATAGGATAAAGCGAGATGAAGACGGAGAAATATATGCGGTTGTCGGCCCAACAAAGGACACTAAATTCCGTGTTCACTTGCCGGAGTTTGGGACCATTCATCAGGCAGCAAATCCTTTTATTCGAAACAGTATGATCCAGGCGAATGATAAGATGCTTGATGCTATGGAAAAGGTCGTAAAGGCGGGGTATAAGCTATGAGTCTTTTAAACCTCATTGAAAGATCAATGCAATTAAAGGACAAGATATTTGAAGCGCTGGAAACCCATCCGGCGCTTTTATTATTGATTGATCCTGCAAATATTTATGAACTGGCCGTACCAGAAGGGATTGAAAGTTCTCCTCCTTACATTGTGGTTCAGGAGATAGACTACAGGACAACTAAATGGGCTGATGGGAAGCCGATACAAGACAGCGCCGTTTATCAGATCGATGTGTACCACAATAGTTCATGTGATCCTATTTTTGCCCCTATTGTGGAAGTAATGGGCGGCATGGACTTTCAGACAACTGTCCCAATCAATGAATTTTTACAAAAAGAACGTCTTATTCGAAAAGGATATCGGTTCGAGGCGAACATTTTACTATAATTGGAGGTTTTAAGATGCCTGAATACAGTTCAGTTACAGGTTTAAAGAATGTGAAATTCGCACCCTTAAAAAAGGTGGGGGGATTTTTTGTTACCACGGAAATCCTTGACTACGAATTTGCAATCAATATGAAAGTTGAAACAGAAACATCCACAGAAAAACAATATGCGGATGACAAACTTGTCGATCTTGCAGTTTCAACTGGTTCAACTAAATTAGACATTGAAATGCGGGATCTGCCAATGGAGATTCTCTCTAAATTACTTGGAATTGAACAAGATGAAAACGGATTGTATTTGTTTAAGAAAAATATCATTCCTCCTTGGGTTGCTATGACGTTTCAAGGACCTAAAGCAAACGGCAAGTCCCGTCATGTGGGCTTGGTAAAAGGGAGGTTCTCTTTACCGGGTGATGAATGGAAAACAAAACAAGATAAAACGGATTTCCAAACGATCAAACTTTCAGCCGAATTCGTAGATAGAGAGCAGGACGATGTGTTTAAAATCGTTGCGGACGAAGATGGGGAGAAATTCGATCTAGATCATTTTTATAAGGCAGTTTTTGGGGATGCCTATCAAAATAAACAAGACACAGAGGAAAATGTAAGTGCTGATCTTGGGAAATAAAAGGGGAGCTGAAAAGCTTCTCTTTATTCAGATAAAATCTATTTAACGAAAAGGAGGAGTCATTATGGCTCAGAAACATATTTCTATCAAATTGTGGTTTGAAGATGAAAAAAAGTTTAAAACTTTTATTGCACCGCGAACAAATACTAAGACACTTCTTGAAGCGCTGAGATTAAATGCTGAAGCGGAAAAAACATCAGATAATCTTGAAAAGAGCATCAAAACATTGGAGAAACAAATCCAGTTTATTGTGAAAATCTTCCGTGACCAATTCACTTATGACGAGTTCACCGAAGGGCTACAATCATTTGAAGTGACAAAAGAAGTCAGCCGAATTCTCTCAGAGGTAGCTGGATACAAAGAAATTGAGGAAATGGATCAAGATTTTTTGCAGGAGAAGACGGAGAAGAATACACCTACGAACGAGGAATCCAGCAAATAAATGAAATTTATTCCACACTGCTTGAACAAGGGTGGAAAATGACTGAAATAGATAACATGGACATTTACCATTACTTAGAGGTTTTGGCTGAAAAGAATAAGCCGAAAATTAAGACGGTAACAATTGACCAAATCTTTTAGACAGGTGCTCACCTGTCTTTTTTTTGTTGAGTTTATGCCAGGAAAGCGGGGTGTTTACATATGGCTCAACCAATAGGAAATATGGTTGTTAAAGTAGGTCTTGACGATACAGGTTTTAATCGAGGTATTGAAGGCCTAAAAAGGCAAATGCGCCTGGCAAACTCAGAAATGAAGGCGGCCGGCAGTATTTATAAAAATACCGGTAACCAAACGAAACTCCTTCAGTCGCAAATGGAAGGCCTAAACAATAAATATAAGATTCAAGGCCGTTTAGTTCAAGAACACCGTCAGAGATATGATGAATTGGCGCGTCAAAAAGGAAAGGACAACCGCGAGACACAAATCCAAGCTCGGCGCTTAAATGATGCAATAGCTGTTCATCAAAATTTAGGAAGAGAACTGCAGCAAGTCAGCAAAGAATATGATACCTTGTCAGGAAACACTAGCCGGGCTGCAAGTGTTTTCTCTGTCTTTAAAAAGGATTCACAAGAAGTATCAAAAGAATTAAAGGCTGTCTATAATTCAGCGACTGAAACAGGGAAGGCGCTGACAGCTATAGGGGCGGTTGGAGCCCTTGGCATAGGTGCAACTGTTAAGGCTGCAGCCAGCTTTGAAAAGGAAATGAGCCGGGTTGCAGCGTTAGCAAATGCAACGGATGACCAAATGGCCGCGCTTACTGAAACTGCCCGTCATCTTGGGGCCGTAACACAATACACTGATGGGCAAGTAGCTGAAGGGATGCAGTATTTAGCGATGGCCGGTTATAAAACCAATCAAATCATTGGTGCAATGCCTGGTTTATTGGCAACTGCGGCAGCTGGACAAACCGATCTAGGTGTCACAGCTGATATTGTTTCAGACATCCTAACTGAGTTCCATATCAAAGCAGAAGACACAAACCGTGTTGCCGACGTTATGGCCTATACGTTTACCAATTCGAATGCTACTCTCCAAGAGATTGGGCAAACCATGAAATATGCGGCCCCGGCGGCAAAAACTGCGGGCGTAAGCATGGAAGAATTGGCCGCGGCAACCGGCATCATGGCGAACAGCGGAATTAAAGCTGATATGGCCGGAACGGCATTAAGGTCTACACTAACCCGTTTGGCTGCGCCTCCGAAGCCAGCAGCATCCGCAATTGAAGAGTTGGGGCTTAAAGTAACGGACTCAACCGGGAAAATGCGACCGTTAGCTGATATCATGGGACAAATCACCGAGAAAACGAAAGATTATACAGAGACGGAAAAAATCCGGATTGCCAAACAGCTTGCCGGCCAGCATGCTCTTTCAGGATTCATTACCTTAATGCACGCTGGAAAGGATAAACTCCAAGACTTTACAAAAGAATTGGAAAACAGCGGCGGCACAGCTGAGAAAATCGCTGATAAGCAAATGGACAACCTGGCCGGTTCATTTGAATATCTAAAGTCGGCCACAAATAACGCTGTTATTACACTTGGAAATCAATTTATCCCAGTGATACGTGCTACAACAGACGTTATTACAAGTGCTGTCACATGGTTTGATTCCTTGCCTTCTTCAGTCGCAAGCACAATTGCCATTACAGGTGCAGCGGTCACTGTGTTCTCGCTCTTGGGCGGTGCGTTCCTGCTCACATTAGGTTCTATTCCTAAAATGGCTGCAGGGTGGAATATGCTTCGCACAGCTGGTGCGTATTTAACTGGAAATGTGAACCGTGTTTCTACGAGTCTAACCGTTTATTCTGCTGAGGCGATTGCGGCCGGCACAGCTTCAAGAACAGCGGCAGCGGGGATGAGTGCCACTTCAACAGCTGCTGCAGTAGCATCCACAAGAATGGACCGTTTCCATCAAACCTCTGCACTTGCCACAACCAGGGTAGGCCGGCTTGAACAAACGACAACCAGAAGTGCAAGAGCGATGAGTGGCCTTAGCGGCGCTTCACGTGTGGCTGGTCTTGGCCTGAGCTTGTTTGGTGGACCAGTTGGAACGATCGCCGGACTCATCCTTTCTTTTGCTCCTGAACTGATCAAATTCGGTTCAGGGATCGTAAAAGCTGGAGTGAATGCAGTAAAAGGCGCTGGCGGGTTTATGCAGCTTGCGAAAAGTGGGTTCGGTCTTTTTAACATTCTAAAAAAAGGTGCCGGGATTGTCGGGCTTTTGCGCGGTGGGCTCAGTTTGCTTGGTGGTCCAATCGGAATAGCTGTTACTGGTGTCACCCTTTTAGCTGATGCAGGATTTAAGTATTACGACAACTTGAAGAAAAGGGTGCTGCCGGCGACTATCGACTTTGGCGATAAGGTTTCTGAATCCACTTCGAAAGCGATTAATGCTTATGAAGATATGAACACCAAAGTCGGTGCCAAGCTAAATTATTACTATTTAACAAACAAAAAGATCACGAAAAAAATTGCTGATAACATGTCCAGTGAGTATGAAAAGATGGGCCAAACCATTCTTGATGGCTATCAAAAGAGCACTGATAAATCTTTAAAAGTGTTAAGTGATTTTTATGCTTCCAATAAAGAAATGTCAGAAAAAGAGAAGACAGAAACATTACAGAATATCAAAGACAACAATAAGGACAAGCATAAAGAAATATCCGGGTATACCAAGCGCATCAAAAAGATTTGGGAAAATGCTGCTAAAGATCACCGAGATATTACAGATGACGAACGTAAGGAAATAGAACAGATTATTAAGAAAATGAATAGCCATGTTGAATCTGCTCTTACTAAAAGTAAAGAGGAGCAGACAATTATCGCCGGAAAATTAAAAGACAACAAAACTCAACTTTCTGCAAAAGAAGCAGCTGCCACAGTTAAAAACAGCAAAAAAGCAAAAGACAATGTGGTCAAGAATGCTGAAAAGCAATATAAAGAAGTAGTGAAAAACGCTGATCTAGAGTATTACGTCAAGGGTTCTATCACTAAAAAACAACATGATGATACAGTTAGCTCTGCGAAGAGTCAAAAAGATCAGGTTGTGAAACAGGCTGAAAAAACTCATAAAGGCGTTGTAAGTGAAGCGAAACTGCAGGCTGCCGGGCATTTAGAAGAAGTAGATTGGGAGACAGGGGAAGTGCTCGGAAAATGGGATACTTTTCTCGTTGATCTAGCAGGTGTTGTTAATAAAATTACCGGCGGAATCAATACTGTTCTTGAGTTCATGCACATTCCCACCATTCCTGAATGGAAGCCTAAAGGGTACAGCGGAAATTCTGAAATGCAGGTAGCGCCAGGCAGGGCCTATGCTAAAGGGACAGACTTTCACCCAGGCGGAAGGGCGTTAGTCGGTGAAGAAGGTTTTGAACTTGCTCATACACCAGGCATCGGAACGTATGTGGTTGGAATGGGCGGCCCGCAGGTTTGGGATCTACCGCGTGGTACATCGGTTCTCCCACACAGTCAGTCAAAAGAAGTTATGGCAACTGGTCTTCCTGGTTATGCAGGAGGTGTCGGGAGCTTCTTCAAAGACGCCCTTAATGGCTCCAAGAAGCTTGTGAAAGGAGCGATTTCAGCAGGGAAGGGCGTTGTCAATAAAGCGAAAGATGTTGCATCGGGTGCTATGGAAATGATCTTGAATGGCCCCGAGAAAATGATTAAGAACTTGTTTAAGGGCTTTATCCCTTTTAAGTCAGGCAAAGGTGTGGACTCATTAGGAACTGGAATCCTCCAAACATTGAAAAATGGGGCTGGTCAGTTTTTAAAAAGCATTCTTCCGGATGCCGGGCTTTTCACAGCAGATGCTTATAAGGGAGCGACAGGGTCTGCCCAGGTTCAAAAATGGGTAGCGGAAGCTGTTGGCATTGCGGGCGTACCATTCTCATGGGTTCCTGGCTTGATTACCATCGCAATGAAGGAGTCTGGTGGAAATCCCAATGCAATAAACCTTACTGACTCAAATGCAAGAGCCGGCCATCCTTCTCGGGGGCTGATGCAGACCATCCCGAGTACATTTTCATCCAATGCGTTTCCTGGACACAATAACATTTTGAATCCGGTAGATAACATTTTGGCTGCAATCAATTACATTAAAGGTCGCTATGGGGATATTTCCAATCACCCAGGATTGAAGTCAATGGCTCGCGGCGGCCCGTATGTGGGATACGCAAAAGGAGGGACTTCACCGGGGCGCGGCGGCTCTAAATGGGCGATTCTAAACGAACGGGGCTTTGATGAAACTACGATTACAACAGACCCGACGTATCGGGAACGCAACATCGGTTTATGGGCGCGTGTAGGCCGTGAGCTGGGTGTTCTTCCGTCACTTCAACAAGGGATGATTTCAAAGGCCCTTGTACTGCTTCAAAAAGCTTCAATGACTAAAGCCGAGGCAGCGCCGCAACCCAATGTGAATGTTGACATGAGCCGTGTGGTTGAGAATCAAGAGAAGCAAATTAGCATGATGAGCCAGCAAATAGATGCTCTTCAGCAAAACATTCAGCTTTTGCAGCAGCTTGTTTTGAAAGATAATCACACGTATATAGACGGAACTAGAGTTGATCAAACCAGTGCGGACCGATATAACAAAAAACGTTACAGAAACGGGGGTAAGCCTGCATGGTAAAACTGTTTATTGATTTCAATAACGGACTAGGGGAGCAGAGCCTTGACAGCTTACTCCCTCAATTTGAAGTATTAAGCTTTTTGCCGGAAGCTCCAAAGATTAATCGGGAAACAATTTCGATCCCTCGGCGGCACGGACTGATTTTGCCGCAACATCCACGAGATGTGACTTACGCGGAAAGAAAAATAGATGTTGAAATTTATTTGAATGCTCGCATACATGAGAATTTTTATATGTATCGGCATCAGCTTTATGCACTGCTGGTTAAGCCGTTCCCTTATTATATTTCTTCTGATCTTTTGCCGAATCGCCGTTTCTTAGTTACCTGTGATGGTAATTTCAGTATTTCAAAAGAGAAGGAGAAAACTTATAACGATTTTTCTGTTGAATTTACTAATATCACAGGCATGGCAGAGTCGAAATATACAACAAAAACGGCTCAGAATCTTAACGGTGAAAATTGGAATCACGGGATGAATCTCCGATCGGATGATAACTTGGACTATTATTTTAAGAACAAAAAACGATTCTCTGTTTTTAATGCAGGAGATGTGCAAATCAATCCACTTGATCATGACTATAACGTTATTTTGAAAGCTGCAGGCAAAAATATCACTTTAATCAATCATACAAATGGTGAGAAATTAACGATTGAGCAGGAAATCCAAAAGACACAAGAAGTCTCTTTCTTGAAACAGTACACCATAATCAATAACAAACCGATTAAAACATCTGGCCGTCTGCCGAGTCTTGAAATTGGATGGAATGAGTTTGAAGTTCAGAATACAAACGACTTCAACATTCAATTTGATACTCGGCTTTATTATTTGTAAGAGGTGGTGGTTTGGTGGCTAAAGAGGATTTCATAAAAGAAATAGCTGTCGATGCTCAAATCGTTTATAAAAATCATCATATCCTTGCATCGCTAATTATTGCGCAAGGGTGCCTTGAGAGCGCATGGGGAACAAGTGAACTTGCGACAAAAGGACACAACCTATTTGGCATGAAGGGCGAATATAACGGACAATATGTCACTATGATGACATGGGAAGTGATCAATGGTGAAAATGTTCAAGTGCCAGCGAAATTCAGGAAGTACCCTTCATGGAAAGAGTCGATTGAAGACCTGGCTAACTTGTATCTCAATGGTGTAAGTTGGGATAAGGACCATTACAGGGCAGTTGTCGGAGAAACGGATTATCAAAAAGCTACGGCTGCCCTCGTAAAAGCTGGATATGCAACTGATCCAAATTATGCAACAAAGCTCAACAGCATTATTTTCACATACAAATTAACCCAATATGATACAACTGAGGGGCTGCCCGATAATCCTGATGAACCAAATAATCCTGATCCGACCGTAGACCTGCCAAGTAAAGAGTTTGACGGAAAAGACATAACGCTAAATATGAGCCTTCCTAAAGATGTATATTTTCCTCAGTTACATGTCGCAAGTCAGGATGATACACAAGCTATTGAAGTTATCGGAGCTGATCCGGACTTATTAGACGATACGACAGGGAAAAAGGATATTGAATTTACGATCACGCGGACAGATGATAATGGCACCGAATATGACTTGCTTGTGAATGACAATATTCTTTATCTGGATGAGAAAAAATTCAATCATCAAAAGTATTTCATCACAGATATTGAGATTAACCAGGAAGGGATGCTCTCTAAAAAAGTAACAGCAAGCCACGTTTTTGTTGTAACGCTGAATAATCACTATGTAGAAGATACAATCAGTGGGACGTTTACCGTCAGGAAGATGCTTGATTTTGTTTTTAAAGGCACAAAATTAAGGTACATCTTTAAGGACAAAGAAAGTGAGTTCTCTAGCGTTGAACAGGAGAATTTTGGAGATAGATTCGGAAATGAGCTAATGGATGAAATTGTCGAAGACTATGGTTTGGAGCTGGACGTTGATAATTATAAAGTCTATGTTTATAAGAAAATGGGAAAGCGAATAAATCATACACTTGATACTCGTTATAATATGCCTGGTATCACAATCAAAACCTCTTCTCAAGGGTGCTCTACCAGAGCGAGGGGTTATGGTGCAATTAAAGAAAACAGCAGCACCGACAGCAAAAAAACGGAGTATGTTTTTGCCCCTGTATTGTACAAGCATCCAGATGAAGATAAATTTTTGATTGATGGTATGCCAAGATGGGCAGAACCATTGAGGGATGAAAAATATAAAAAAGAGTCCAGTATGTTGGCAGCTCTAAAAAAGTATGTTAACCCATATCCACAGACGGAAATAGAAGTGGATTATGAATATATCTACGAGCCGAAGCTTTTGAAGATACAAGAAGATTTTTGGAAGGGAGACACGCTTCACATATTGGCTGATACCTCATATGGTGTCACCTACGAAGATGATGTCCGGCTTTTGTCGATTCAATATAAGCCGTTGAATCCTTACGCAAAACCTACATTGACTTTTGCTAACTTCCGAAAGGATATACAAGATATCCGGATGGAACAAGAAAAAAGATTAAAAGACCAAAAACGCTACATGCAAAAACTCAGAATGATGATCTAAGGCACTCTTTCCAGAGTGTTTTTTGTTTTGTCCAGAAAGGAGAGTGATCTCATGGCATTCAGGTTAATTAAAGATTATGATACAACCCGAAATGCAAGATATATCGCACAGCAAAGAGCAGATACAGAAACTATAGAAGATGGGTTGAACAGTCTTGATGATGCGATTAAAACGCATAAAACGTCTCAAACAGCTCATACTTCCGATCAAATTACCCATCAAGGTTTTTCTCTCCGAACCTATATTGAAAGCCTTTATAATCGTATGCGTAATTTGATTCTTAATGCTGACGGAACAAATGTAAAAGAGGTCGTCGATGCCCGTGTTGATACTGACGGCAATATTGCGCCCTTATTAAAAGAACGGCTTGACCGTGATTATATGAGATTGAATAAGCGAATAAAACGTGTCGTACATGTGGATGATTATGGTGCAGCAGGGGATGGGGTAACAGACTGTTCCGAAGCGATTATGAAAGCCATGGGCAATGGTAAAGTGAAAATTAAACTGGGGCCAGGTGTCTATGTTGTTCGCGGTGTAAAGCTAAGAAGCAACGTCATCTTTGAGGGAGACGGAATGGATATTACCACTCTTATTCTTCATGATGAGACACCGTCAGATGAATGGGTAATTACGAACGCTGATCATCAGGGCGGTAACAAAAATATCGTAATTCGTGATATGACACTTGATTGGAATCGTGAACGGCAAAATGGAACCATGAAAGCCATGGGTGGAGTAAAATCCAGCTGCTTATTGTTAGCACAGGTAAAAAACGCTTGGGTTCAAAGAGTTCGAACTGTAAACCCGGCGTTGCATGGAATCGATATTTCCGCACCTACTTACGATATTTCGGATAGTGACTACACTAAAAACGGTTGTGACTCAATTTGGATTGATGGATGTATTTGTGAAGGATATGGAGACGATGGAATTACAACTCATTACAGCAAAAATATCTTCATCACAAACAATAGGTGTTTATATCCTTCTGGAACAGCCCATGCCCTTGGTAAAGCCAATTCAAATGGTATTGAAGTAGATGACGGCTCTAAAGACGTGTGGTTATTTAACAATTATACGGAAGGGAATGTCCGTGGGGTGGAAGTAAAGGCACATGCGAAGTGGCCGGCACCTTCTAATGTTCATGTTTACGGTCATCAATCATTCCGTGATGTGAGAGCGTATGACCTTCGTCATATCGGACATCATTATGCAAATGAGCCCTGGAGCGAAACAGCAAGAGATGTCACTTTAGTAGACTGTACAGCTAAGGAGCCGATATTCAATGATTTGTACGCTGGGCTAGAGCCGAAAGCGCTTGTGATTTCTGCTTATCAGCGTGTTACAGTACTGGGCTTTACAGCACTTGGTGATCCTACCTATGACTATAAAGGGACCCCAGTTATCGCCTTCCAGTATAAAAGCCGCAAGATTAACATTAATGGTTTGAACATTTCTGGATTTGCGAAGGCGGGTTCGGATGTCCGTATCTATGGCGGTGATCAAAGAACAGATGATGTTCGTATTTCAAATTTCACCATTCATGATTCAGCTCCAGAGGGGATTTCCATCGGCGGCGGAGTTTACTATGTCACTTTAATGAACGGTATTGCTCATACAAGAGGCGGCAGTATAGGAATTTCGTCACCAAACAACCAGGCTGATATAACAGCAGTACGGGCTGTTGGCTATACTAATGCGGCTGTTTTAGCAGGTCAAAAATATAGTTCGGTACCTACTAACATAAAAGGCGGCTTCCGGGCTGCTGCCAAATCGGGATCACCTCTAACGGATACAAGTGCAATCATAGCTGGATCGGGAACGATTATCGCGAAGGGCGAGCGGAATTTCATTGCTGGCGTTGCTGGTGGTGCAACGACGGAGGGTTCGCGGAACGGCGTAATGTTCTCATGGAATTCGCACACGACCGGAGACAGCGGATCAACTGGCGTTATGTTTTCGAAGAACGTAAAGAACAGCAAGGAATACACGCTTGCCTTGGGTCACGGCAACGGTAATCCGTCAGAAGCAAACAAAAAGATTGAGCTGGATGCGAAAAATGGAACTGTGCGTGCCACAAGCCGAATAGAAAGCGTCTCAGACCTTAAAGACTTCGCGGAATACTTTGAGTCAACTGACGGCCAGAAAATTGAAGCCTCCTACCTTGTAGCTTTGGAAGGTGAAAAGATTCGGAAAGCCGACGTTGGCGATAAGATTCTCGGTGTCGTATCGAAGACGGCCGGGCTTGTCCTCGGCGGTGCTGCTTTCGATTGGAAAGACCGGTACTTGAGGGATGAGTTTGGCGACATTATTTATCGAGAGGTTTATGACGGTGAACGGGTTATAACGGTTCCGGCGGAAAATCCAGACTATGATCCTTCAGAGGCTTATAAACCTCGTGAAGAGCGAGACGAGTGGCATGTCATCGGTCTAATTGGTCAGGTGTTTGTTCGTATTGATTCCACAGTCGGGGTAGGCGATAGCGTATCTGCTATTAATGGAGTAGCGACAAAATCTGAGTCCAATGGATACGGCTCTGTCATGAAAATTGAAATGCCATATGACGAAGAAAAAGGCTACGGAGTAGCAAAGATGATCGTTACACCGCAGCATTAAGGAGGATGAACCTTGATTTATAAAGACGCAAACGTTACTTATGATATCAATTCCCGCAGATCAGACGGGAGAGCAACAAACATCCAATTTATGACGCAAGACACGGGCAGCGCCAAGCTGTCCTTTTCTTTTACAAAAGACGGCGTCCCACTTCCATTGTCTGCGGTTGATGCGAAAATTGTTTTGCTTTATCCGGACGGCTCTTTCTATAAAAAGAGTCTTACTCTCATAGACAAAGTGAACGGAAAAGCAGAATACATTCTTTCTGATGAAGAATTGAAGCATCATGGCATTGTGAAGGCAGAATTAAAACTTTACTACACAAATGGTCAGGCTCTGGCAACTTCCTTTTTCACGTTTATGATATCGAAGACACTGGAAGATCAGAACATTGTCCCGGTTGCAGAATATTACATCGATGATGTGGAATCGTTCAGGGATCAAATTAGCCAAACTCTCGGTGAGATAAAAGCGAAGTTTGATGAATTTGAAAACATCGAAACCAAAGTCGGCGCTCAAGAAAAAGCCGATGTTGCCGAACTCAACGCTAAAGCTTACACGGACGTGCACGCGAATAATAAAACGATCCACATTACGGCAGACGAGAGAACGACATGGAACGCAAAGGAGACGACATCGGGATCGAAAAGTAAAGCTGATAAAGCGTTAGTTGACGCAAAAGCCTACACAGATGAACACGCTGCGGACAATGTTAAGCACATTACTGCAGCTGAGCGTACGAAATGGAATCGTGCTCAATTATCAAAAATTACCGCAGATCATGGTGGTGTGTCAATCGCCGCAAATGAAGGAGAGGACATACTCCAAAAAATAGTTGATCAGGGCCGGACAATGGGTACTTTCTACGCGCACGGAAAAGCGATTAATGCTCCTTCAACAGTTTCAACAAGAGGAATATTTCATCTTACAGGCCTTGCTTCTAATGGGAAAGGTATGTATGGATGGGTTTACGCTACAGATTACAAGAATAATGTCTTTACAAACTACTATGACGGCAGCACAACGTATTGGCAGGGGTGGAAACGATCATTAAACACAGATGACTTATTGTATTCATACGCTAACATCACTTTAAAGAATGGTGCAACAGCCGGAACACGGACACCTATTTATGCAAAATGGGGGCCTTTAACGTTATTACGTGGGCATGTGAAAACAGAACCAGAAATCATATTTGGCTCAATTCCTTCTACATATGCTCCAATCGGTGGGGCAGTTGTAACAGTTCCACTTAGCGGAACAGGTGGGACGGCCAACCTCATTGTATATGAAAACGGAGATTTAAAAATCAAATATCCAGACCCTACAGATTCAAGTAAGCTTGGCGGCGGATACTATATTGATGTCGTCATCGGGTTTCAAGAAGGAGGTACTGCATGATACAGGTTTATCGGTATGATGAGAACTTTATTTTTGTCGAGCCGGTTCCAATTGAAGAGCCGGGAGAGGATGGAAAGTATGTAATTCCTGAAAATTGCACAACAATTCAGCCTCCATCATTCATTAAACCTATGTTTCACCCCGAAGAGCAAAAATGGTCAGAAGTAGCAACTCAAGCAGAAAAAGATGAGATTTTAAAACAAGTTGAAAAAGGAAGAGTTCCGTCACCTTTAGATGAATTAAAGTTTCAAAACGCCCAAATCATGGTGCAGCTGGCTGAAGCCCAGAACTTGATAGAGTCTCAGTCGAAAATGATCGCGGACTTGTTATTAAGGCTGGCCGAAGGAGGGGAAGCGTAATGGATTGGTTTGCAAATGTGAAAACTATTTATGGATGGGGAAGACAGTATTACACAAATGCTGACGTCGCCCGTTTTGTTGTCTTAAATAGAATCACAGAAGAACAATATAAAGAAATTACTGGCTTGACCTATCCAGCCACTGAGCCAGTTGTCATAGATTTAGGAAGTTAACCAACACCCATTGAGGTGTTTTTATTTTGCCTCTAAGGAGGTGGTCGAAAGAAATGGAGGAAACGATTGTGTTTATTAATTTTGAAACGTTGGATTTAGCGAGAGTTTACCTATTTGGGGGTGTGAAGTACCTTGATTTACTGCTAGTTCTAAGCATTATCGACGTAATAACTGGTGTGATTAAGGCTTGGAAATTCAAAAAGCTGCGGAGCCGAAGCGCTTGGTTCGGTTATGTCCGAAAAATGCTCAGTTTTCTGGTGGTCATTGTGGCAAATATCGTAGATACAATCCTCAATCTGAACGGTGTCCTGACATTTGGAACCGTTCTTTTTTATATTGCCAATGAGGGGCTTTCCATTACGGAGAACCTTGCACAAATCGGCGTTAAGATTCCGGCTGCCATTACTGACCGGCTTCATGTAATCGAAAATGACAATGACCAAACAAATGAAAAGGATGAACAGGCTGCTGGGTAAC
The DNA here is from genome assembly GCF_037963345.1 of Bacillus sp. PS237. Lineage (NCBI taxonomy): Bacteria > Bacillati > Bacillota > Bacilli > Caryophanales > Bacillaceae > Bacillus > Bacillus sp. PS237. The sequence goes on from NZ_CP150156.1 coordinate 1,896,399, forward strand.
CCAGCGGCTTTTTCTATATCAAAAATAAAGGAGAGAACACTTATGACAATCACAGTGAAAAAGAATCTTGTATCAGAAGCTAAATACGCTTTGAAATGCCCTAATCACATGGACGCTGAATACATCACCATCCACAATACAGCGAATGACGCGTCAGCTGCCAATGAAATCAGCTATATGATCGGAAATACTAGCTCGACAAGCTTTCATTTTGCCGTTGATGACAAAGAGGTTATTCAAGGGCTACCGTTAAATCGCAACGCATGGCACACAGGAGACGGCACCAACGGCACCGGGAACCGTAAGTCGATCGGTGTCGAAATTTGTTATAGTAAATCGGGAGGCGCTAAATACTACGCTGCTGAAAAATTGGCTATTAAATTTGTGGCGCAGCTGCTCAAAGAGCGCGGCTGGGGTATTGATCGTGTGCGCAAGCATCAAGATTGGAACGGCAAGTATTGCCCGCACCGTATTTTGTCGGGGGGCAGATGGGATGAGGTTAAGGCAGCCATTGAAGCAGAATTGAAGGAGCTGGGCGGGAAAGCATCTTCTAAATCGTCATCGTCTGCGCCTAAAGCTTCTGGGGGCACTTACACAGTCAAAAAAGGCGATACTCTTTCCGCAATTGCAAAAGAGCACGGGGTGAGTGTGGCAACCCTGCAAAGCTTGAACGGTATCAAAAACCCAAACATGATCAAGGTCGACCAAGTATTAAAGCTCACAGGCTCAAGCACTTCGACCCCTAAACCAAGCAGCAAAAAAACGTCATATGCGCTGCCCTCTGGTGTCATTAGAGTAACAAGCCCTATGCGAAAAGGGGATGACGTAAGGCGTATTCAAAATGCTCTGGCGTCTCTTTATTTTTATCCAGACAAAGGGGCGAAGAATAACGGCATTGACGGCGTGTATGGTCCGAAAACAGCAAACGCAGTCAAACGGTTCCAGCTGATGCACGGGCTATCTGCAGATGGTATCTACGGACCGAAAACAAAAGCAAAACTTGAAGTCCTATTAAAATAAAAAAGGCCCTTTAGTCAGGGCCTTTTTTTCAAATACTATCAATTAACACTTCTGAATTTGTTTTTTTCCCTTTTTCAAGCGCACTTTTTAAAATCTTTATAAAATCCTCCCCATCACTCGTAACAAAATAATTAGACAAGTCGGTGATTTCTTCACTTATGTTATCCCCCCATGGAGGCCTTTTGCTAACATCTTCAATATCCCAAATGACTTGTGAAGGGTTGTACTCTTTCAATTTCTCTTTTATATCTTCTAATTCTTCAAGGGCAGGATCAATGTTTTTGCTTTCAAGCTTTCCTTGATAAAGCTCATTTAATAAATGCGGATATTTCGATCCCCAACCATGCTCTTCTAAATGGTAGCTTACGGTTGAAAAAAATGAATGTAAGAAGTCTCCATGCCCAACTTGATACCAGTAATATTTAACCTTAAATCCTACAGCCAACGTGCTCACCTCTAATTGGTTTTGAATTTTATATCTGCTTTTCCGTTAGTCTTTTTCATTATCTTATCATATAAGTCGTCCATTATTTCTTCAGAAACTGACTGGCCCCTAATATCTATGACTACAGATTGTTTTGTATTATTAGGAAGGTCAGTGAGTCGTTTTTCAACTTGTTTTGAAACATTGTTTACTAACCTACTTCTCCCACTTGGTGTAGTAATCTTATAGTTTTTAACCTCTATACTATGCCCAGTTTTATAGAAGTCCGGACGGGAGCTGCCTTTCTTTCCATAAGGGACTTCTTTGCCATCTATAAATGACTTTTGTTCACTGTAATCAGGATAATCTTTTCCAACATCTTTTTCAGATTGTCGCCATGATGGTCTCTTAGGAATATCAGAATTTTTCACATTTAAGTTTTTGCTGACTCCACGCAAACCGAATCCGCCAAGCATCGATAACGCATGATTAAGGCTGTTTTGTCGTTGTTCATCAGAAATTTTATTCCCAAACATATCCCGGCCAGTTATTGCTTCGCTAAAACCGTTTGCAGATGCGAGACCGTAAAGTCCTTTGCTGGAGTTTTGAAGAGCGTGAAATGTCTTAGGCGTTTTATAGACATCAAGCGCTTTGTCTGCTTTGGAGATCGCTTTGCTAGTTGAATACACAGCTTTTACACCTTTGCCTAATTTACCTGCCCATCCCACAATGGGCACATAACCTGCTGCAGCCATTGCGCCAGTTGCTACACGTTGGCCCTCTGTCAACTTTTCACCGGTTACAGGATCAACGCCATCGGCGGCTCTTTTATAATCATAATATCCGGAGACTTCCCCTGTAAAATTACAAACAACATCCCACGTTTTTTCGTACCATGGCTTATTTGCAAGCTCCTCCTGTTCTTTTGCTATCATTCTTTGTTCGGCCTGCTGATCTTTAAAGGCGATATAATCAGTCGATTGTTTTTTTACATCCTCAATCATCTTGTGGACTTCACTGTCCCTATAAGCCTTGGCATTATAGTGGATGGGAGAGGCACTCTTGCCTGTTGTTGTTGCGTTTATGAGTGCTTGGTAATCAGCCTGAATCATTTGTTCATTTGCTTCTGATAAGGCATATTCTGACGTTAGGTTCTCATCGACTTCACTTATTTTCTCGACTGTATTTTTTCGTTTTTTCTCAGCAGAAGATAATTCAGTTTTAAAATCTTCCGTTGAAAAAACATCTAAGGGGAGGACATCGTGTATTTCATTTAATATGTCTTTGATGGCCTTTTTCTGTTCTGACATGATGGATTTTGATTTAGAATTAGCATTGGCCAACTCATGCTCTAGGAAGGATTCTTCTATGTAGGCATCTGATAAGCTGGCGTCTTCCAAGATACCAGGAATACTCGTTAAAAATGATATTTTCATCTCAATTAGATCAATCCATTGGTCAGCAATGCCGGCCTGATCTTCATAAAATGATTTGATGTTATTTGCACCTTTACCTGAAAACTCACTATCATCTAAATCAGCGACAGCTTTGAATGCTTTCTTTAATTTGATCATTTTACTTTTTAAATCTTTGTATTCTTTTGCACGGTTTTCAGCTTCGGAAAGCAGTGTTTTGGCTTCAAATACCTTCATGATCATATCCTTTCATATGGAATTTAACACAGGGATTTTACCATAGTTTAGGAGAGAGAAGCTGATAATAAATATGTAGTTACAAGAATGATTCGAATTACATAGGCACTATTAACTCAGTTGAATTCTGGCCGCATAGTATTAAGTTCGGCAGACTCATTTTTTAATGAGTTCTTCATTCTGAAAAATAGTAAAAATTACCCTAAAGGAAATTTGCGCCATAACGAAAAATAAATTGCGCTATGTCGAAAATTATTTCTATATATGACATAAAATGTTAAACGTGTGTTAACATTTGTTTGAGTATTTAGAATTTTGACGGAAAGAGGGGTTTATTATGAGTAAACTTGCTTCTGAGTATGTTGCTAATATCTTAAATGAGTGGTATATCGCTATAAAACAGCAAGATGTTGAGGCTGCCGAGAAATATTTTAAAGAGGTTAAAGCTCTGTTTGATGAAATGGTGGAAGATCAAGAGGTATTGATGTATTACTCTTTGCTTGAAGAGAGACATAAAATGATGATGTACCAAGTTAAAGGATCAGACTTCCCTAAGCATTCATATTTCAATAAAAGACACGCAAAAGAAATTCAAAAAACTGATCACATGATAGAGTATTATTTCTTTTTATTTGAAGCGTTATACGAATCATATAATCGAAACTTTGAGAATGCCATAAGCCTTTTTAAAATCGCAGAGAAAAAGTTATCTGTCATTCCGGATGAAATTGAAGCTGCTGAATTTTATTCTAAAGTGGCGTCAATGTACATGATGCTACGGCAAAGTATTGTTTCATTAAATTATATAAACAACGCTCTCAACATTTATAAAGGGAATGAAAATTACAAAAGAAAGTTTGCAACTGCATTGATGGTTGTTGGAACTAACTATACTGATCTAGGCCAGTTTGATAAAGCTGAAGAAGCCTATTTCCAAGCGATTAGAATTTCAAAAGAGCTTGGTGATAAATTTTTCGAAGCCCAAATCCATCACAATTTAAGTATTACATACTCAGCAGCAAATAGATCCCAAGACTGCCTTAATGCACTAAGAAAAGCAATCCGAAACAAAGAATGGAGACAATCAGTTTATTACATTAACTCTCTTTACATGGTCACAAAAGAGTTATTCCTCATGGGCCAAAAAGATAAGGCTGTATATTATTACAAAAAAGGACAGGAAAATTTAAACCAAAAAGAGAATAAAGTGTATGAGGCTAAAATAAACATCATTTATAAACTTCTTCAAGATAATCAAAACGAAACGATTGAGCATTGTTTGAGTTATATTCATTTCCTTCAAGAAAAGAATGACTTAGACAGTGTTCTTGATCTATCCTTGATTATCTCTCGGTACTGTGAGGAGAAAGAATGTTATAAGGATGCTCTTGAATTTTCTAAACGAGCTATTTTAGCCGAAAAGAAAATGAGGCAGTTGGAGGGAATAGGATGAAAAGATTAATACTTCGTGTGTCTGTTACAGCTATTATCTTAAGTGGATTAGCTGTTGGCACTAGTTTGATTACTCAACCTGACTTTCATTTTAGTGAAAAACCAGTTGGAACAGAAATACAAATTGCAGAAAGACCTGTTGGCACTTAATACAAGAACCCTGAAAAGGGTTTTTTATTGCGTGAGAACGTTTGTTCTGATATGGTGCATGTAGAGGTGAGATATATGAAAAAGTTATCAAAAGAGCTGGAAGAGGGATTAGAAAGAGTACCAAATTTGATTGAAGAGGTTTTGCAAATTTATGAACAGCATCAAGGAGAGCCGGAGAACAAACCAGGCGTTAGCTGTCCTTCGTGTCTTAATAAATCATCTGATTATGTGTGTAATTGGTATGGAAATAAACATGTTCATTTCATTTGTAAGTGCGGTTGTCAAGTCGACCAATAATAAAAAGGCCCTTCTCATATGAGAGAGCCTTTTTATTTATCCACCTACTCTTATTTCACGACCTAAGCCCATTCCTACAGGTGGGTCGATTTGATGGGTTCCTACTGGTAGCTCGCGTGCGATCATCATTTATCAACTCCTCTCTATAGATACATTACTTCATAATTTTCCAAATCCCTTTTATTTGAACAATTTTTTTAATAATTTATTTGTTGCTTTTCCGGCTGCACGGCGAGCCACTCTTTTTCCAAGTGTTCCGTTTTTGGCTGCGTTAACATCTCCAAGAAGCTTTGCCGATTTGTAAAGCGCAGATCTGATTTTATTTATATTCAATATTATCATTCCCTTTATATGTATATCTTTAGCTTACAATAAAAATCTAAAAATGAATAGATGTGGGCACCCACAAAGACACCCACAAAACACCCACAAATATAATATACTTGATGATTTCTTATTCGAAGAGAAATAACAAAACCTTCTTAATTCAACGTTTATCATGCACTATGACATTGAAATATTGCCTAGATTATATTCCGCACGCAAGTACATCCTTGGGAACGCGAACAGTATATGTCTCAGTATTAATATCTCAATCCCTTGGCACTAAAAGTGTCAGGGGATTTTTTATGTTAATAGGTAATAAATTATGGAGCGGCACTGCTAAAAAGCAGGGTCACTTTTAGTCTATGTCACTAATAATTCTATGTACTAAATTTTTAATTAGGGAAATAATTCCACGCTTAAGGAAGCAATACGCATAAATAATTCGACAAATTCTGTGATAATTCCATTGTTCAATACTTCTACCAGCAATAATAAGATGAGTAAGGTAGATGTTTATCATTGACATCATAACCAAATGAATCCATAATTACGTTGAAATCTAAATCAATTTTCAAAAAGGAGATTTCTATGAAAAAATTGACTATCTTCTCCGGGGGATTAGGAGCGGTTTTTTCTGTACTGGCTCAACTGTTTGCGGTTATAGATGACTCTTACACTTTGGGGAATTTATGGTTTTTAGGTGCTTTGGCGGGAATTATAACCATGCTTGCTTCAATCCAGACAAATAATAAACCAGTCTTCAGCATATTATTAATTGCTAGTTCAGTAATAGGTCTACTTGGAACTGGTCTTGTATACATCATACCAACACTGTTCAATATAATAATAATTTATAAATTTTCAAAAGTAAGCCAATAAGCCAATGGGAAAATTAAGGTTCTTTTTTTATTTAACATCCCTTTGACAAGGTCGGTGATAAATCGCAGAATGTTTATGCTTGCAACTAATCCACCAGCGGGGGCATCGGTGGGCATGATTATCTAACGCCATGTTTCTAGGATACCGGAATTGAAACATTTGCTGAGGCATTTCGTGAAGCTGATCACCAAATGACCATTTCCATAGAGGCACGTCTAAAGAAGCTATCATAGGAGGACAATACTGTGTGGAAAGCTTTAAGTCAATTACTCAAGAAACAGAAAAATCAAAGTCCAAGCGATGAAGATTATATACAGATTCCAGAATTAGAAGTAAAAGTTTTGGGGATGCTTCACAGTATCAATATAGACCTGGTTAATGTAATAGCCCAAGCAGAAAAGTCTAAGGAGTTTATAGGACAAATCGAAGGCATCTGGCATTCTATAGCAAATCAATTTTATTCACTCGCCCAAGGGTTTGAGAATGAGGATATCAATAAGCTTTCTGCGGATCTTGATCATGCTGCCGCCACTTGGGAAGCTGTTGCTAATAAAGCAAAAGAGTTTGTAACAAATTCATACCAAGGGTAAAAGAAAAATAAGGGCCTGAAAGGGCTCTTTTGCTTATAGTCATATTTCCCGTAAGTATTACTTTTTGGATTTAATAAATTTTAAAGCGTGTTTGTTTCACTGAATTCATAGTCAAAAGGGGAATGTTTTTATGCTTGGAATCAACGTTGAAAAATCAAATGAAAACTTAATTATCAATTGGCAGCTATCCAAAATTGAAATTCCAATCAAAGAAATCAATGATGTATTTCTTGATCCAAACTATGGGGGAGAGGAGAAAAGCGCAGTAAGGATTGGGTTTCCTTATGGCTCAACAGATAGGGTAGTAATTAAAACAGCACGTAACACTTACATTTTGTTCACCACTAATCCTGCTTTAATTATGAGTAAAATTGTTTCTTAATAAACAGTTTATGTCCCTTTTAAATTTATCTATTAATGTTCTGTGTGGTAAAATTTAGTGAGATGATTTAAGGAGGAGGAGCATTTATGGAAGAAATAAAAGTTAGTTCACATGACACTAGATGGTATTAAGAAAGCAGTTTCTAAATATGGTACATTCCCTATGTTTCATCATGGAGGATATGTCATGGAAGATGCTACTTTTCATTTCAAAGATCCTGCTAGTCCTCAAGAAATTAGCGATATAGAACAGAAGCTAGGTGTTACTTTCCCTAATGACTATAAAGAGTTTTTGTTACAGCACAATGGGATGGAAATGTTTGATGGGATTGAAATACTTAGCTTAGAGGGAATCATTGAATATAATGAGGTTCAAGATTTCCCAGAGGGATACGTTTTAATTGGATATCATTTTGATGGAAGATATGTCATAGACACAAACAAATCAAAAAATGGATTAGGCTATATGCTATATCTAGACTCAATTGATGATATTGAAGATGCGATTAACTTAGATTCTAATTTCGAGATATGGTTTGATATGCTAGTGTCTTTAAATGGAACGAAATATTGGGAAGTAAATCCGAATCTCCAAGAGTATTATAAACTGGTTTCAGAATAACACTTCGGCAAAAGAAAAAATTATGACTAATTTCAACAACCAAAGAAACTGCAATTTGAGGGAAGTATAATGACAATTTACGAGCAAATTAAGGATGCTTTGAAAAATAAGATCAATGAGTTGGTTTCACCTCAAGAAGTAAAGAAAACCCTTCAAGAAAAATACGGAACTAATCCGGATAGCATTATTTTATCAGATTATTGTTATAACCGGTATAATAAGGGGATTTCTTTTAATAAGCACCTCTTTGAATATATGAATAGAAGTTCTTACAAATACTTAGGTGAAAACTCTCTTTATACAGGACTTATTTTCAGAAAATCAAAAGGGGAAGATAAGGAAGTTATCGTAGGCGAATGGGTAAACGGTGTTAAATCACTCCGAGAAGCTTCTGTTACTAATAACCAAATAAATGATCAAGCCGAAATCATTAGTAAAGAACAACTTGTAAACCTTTATAATGAATATAACCAAATCCTGAGATATGAAATGAATGTATTGAACTGTAAGCCTACAGAATTGAGGCATTTAATTGGCAGAATCGGTGAATTCATTTGTGCAATCCAAACCAACGGCACTCTGGCACGTCAAACTAATCAGCATGGATTTGATGTTGTGAGTGATGGCAGACGGATTAGTGTAAAAACAACAGCTCAATCAAGTGGTTTTATTTCGATAAATAAAAATACATTTTATGATTTTGATGATTTTTTTGTAGTTCAATACGTAAATGATGATTTTAAAGTTATTTTCTTCGGCTCAAAGGAAGAAGTGCAAAAAATAAGCAGAATTTATGGAAGCCAATACGAAGTTGAAATTTCACTTCTTAAAAAGCTTAATAAGGAATACCAATTAAATTAAACAATCTTGTTGGTAACAAACATCCTCTTACTTATTGTAAGAGGATGTTTGTTTAATTCTTACATATTTTATCTTTGCAATCTGGCTTACGAGTTGCATCCACAGTAAATGATCTTACTTCGTCTTTAGTTTTGTCATAAATTCCCCATATTACCCCTCAGAGAAGGATAGGGGGATTATTTTGGAGAATCATATTCCATTGCTTGTTCACAGTCAGTAATCCTTGAGTTGTTCTAGCAAGAGGCAATATTGTTGAATAAGAATAGTTTTAAAGAGGTTATTGTTGTCTTCATATTGAAATAAAGATTAAGTATATTAGAGGGGAGTTGCTTTAATGCACATAACAACAAAAAGGTTATTGATACGTGAATTTGAATTCAAAGATTGGCAAGCAGTATATGAGTATACATCTGATAGTAATGTAATGAAGTATATACCTGAAGGGGTTTTTACTGAAGAAGATGCAAAGGCATTTGTAAATAAAAACAAAGGTGATAACGCTGAAAAATTCCCTGTCATACTAAGAGATGAAGACTGTCTTATAGGCCATATTGTTTTTTATAAGTATTTTGGTGAACATACATATGAAATTGGGTGGGTGTTTAATCCCAATTATCAAAATAAAGGGTATGCTTCTGAGGCAGCCCAAGCTATCTTGGAATATGGATTTAAAGAAATGAACTTACATAGGATTATAGCTACGTGTCAACCTGAGAATATTCCCTCATACCGAGTTATGAAGAAGATTGGAATGAGAAGAGAAGGCTTTTTTAAAAAATGTATTCCAAAAGGCAATGAATGGTGGGATGAATATTATTACGCTATTTTAGAGGAAGAGTGGAATTGAACTTTATTGAGTGCGGCAATACAAACAAATTATCACCCTCTACTTAGAACATATTAGTTAAATGAAGGTGATATATAAAGTGATATGACAGTGATTAAATGGGATTCAATGAGCTCCGGTGAATTGTTTTTAGGTGAGTTCACTAAGGATGATACCTGATACGCAGCCATACCATTCGAGCGTTAATCATTTTATAACTGATCTTTTCACTTTTGCCCACGGGGGAATAAGACCCTATTTAAGTTTGCCAGACGATTGTTTGATCCGTTGTTGATGATTGTCAGGATTTTTTGTGAAGGAATATCTTTATATAGTGGTTGATTATTCCCTTCTGGTAAAAATTGATCTATGTTGAATTGCTTAACATGTCATTGAACTCAGAGAATAAAGTGAACCTGCCACAGATGTTCATTATCTTTTAGGGGGTTCCAAAAAGACCGTATTCCTATCGATCGCTCAGAGTGAAAATGGTATACTAAAGTTACAATCACAGGAAGGAATTACAATTTTTTTAGATCTACATAAAATCATCTGATTAACCGAAAGTGAGAATGTGTGAATGAATTTAATAGGGTATATTGAGGAAAGGTTTCAAAACCTCGAATTAATTCCTAGCATCTATAATCAATGGGGCACAGGAATCCATTTTTGTCTTGGGGAAAATATCTATCAACTCAAAGCAAATGAAGAATTGAATTTAAAGATGTTTCGGATTGTATATGAACAAACCTCAATCATTTTTAATGAATTATTTGAACAAAATGATGACATATTCCTTGTGACGAATATGTATAAGCACAAAAAGAAAGAGAAATGTATAAGAAAATTAAAGGTGTATCAACCGTTTCTAAAATGTAAAAATCATTTGAATCAAATTATGGTGAAGACATATCCCTATCCTTTCGAAATCAATAAAGCTGAAGAATACGAGATGCAACAATTTTCCCTGTTATGCAAACCTCGAGACTTACGTGTAACTGAATTACTTAAAGCAGCCAGTAATGAGGATTTTCCACAAAAACCGAAATTCGGAGGTTACTCTATTGATTACCCTGATGTTTTCTTTGTGAACATTACAAAAGACATTATTTTCTTTATCTATGATGACCGCGGATGCGAAGTCATAGCTCATGATTTCAAACGAATACGTCCACTTTATGAAAAATATCACGACTGGGTAGAAGAGTATAAGTGCATGTAATACTTTTTTTAAAAACGATTTATCAGGAAAGGCAGAATTAGATTATGAGGGCCTTACATACAAGATGTAAACGGTTATTGAAACTAAGATGGTATTATGTGATGATGAGAGATCTGCATTTTTATTAGTACTTGATGAAAGATTAGTGGATTTTGATTCTCAAGGTGGAAACCATATTAGTGTTTATTTAGTTACTCACTTTGAGTTATCTGATCAATCGTATAAAGATGTATTAAGCTTTAATGATGATCTTTTGGGTATGGAGCATAACTGTTCGTATGCAATGGATATTCTAAGCGTTAAAGAGGAACTTGATTTCGATTTCCCATTTAATATGCTTGCAATAAAAAGCTATGTACAAGAATTAATAAAAATGTTAGGGATTGATATCACTCTGCCTGAAATGAAAGAAAGAGATTTTGACAAACTTTCTCAAAACTAAATAAAACTACTATTTTTAAAGAGAACGGAGACTTGCTTTCAATATGAATGTTAAAAAAGCTGCAGCTGTTTTTTCAATCACTATTCCAATTATCTCAGCCATCTTAATTATTAATTTTTTTACAGGATTTATGTCAATTCCATGGCAAGGAATGCCGGTGTTTTTTCCATTATTACTTTCTCCTATAGGAATCATTTTAGCGTTCGTTTCAATAAAGACAAATAAACGGTGTGCTGTATATGGGATTGTCTTAAATGCAATTATGTTTCCATTTCCTTTTTTCTGGTTTATCGGAGGGGCTTTGTTATTTGGAGTTTAAAATCCATTAGGCATTACGCTTATACATTGGTATTTTCGAGCTTGTCAAAAGAAGGAATAAAAAAACTTCAGAATTGCTTGGCTTTACTTTATGTTGAAAGGGGTCGAGTAAGGTGGATAGGAAAAAGGATGAAATACAAAGAAAATATAGGGAACAAATGAGGGAGAAGAAAGAACGAGAAAAAGAAGATGGCAGTTCACATACTTTTGAAATTGTTGTTGTGCTAGCCATTATCATTTTGATGTTTTTCTTTAATTCAGTTTTCAAGGCTTTTTAGATATTGTACAGATGACTTTCAGGATGTTTGAAAAAATAACCCTTTGAGATATATACCGCATGAAAGTATTGAAGGACTTATGAAAATTCAAGAGCCAGTTGAATCTTAATAATTAATCACCAAATAATGGGGATGTAAAATGAAGTTGTATAATGAATTTATCAATATAGCTAAAACGTTTAATAAAGAGTTAGATATAATTCCATTATTATATGGATCTTTAGGTCTTGAAAAGGTAACTGGGTTAGACTTTTCCCCAGAAGATATTGATCTCCTTATTCCTTTAATTTTTTTAGAGGAAAAGTGGGAAAAACTAAAAAAAGTGATGGAACTGCATGGATACAAAATGGTTGATTTACATGAGCATGAATTTAAGAAAACTAATACAAAAATAGGCATTTCTTACATTGAGGATTTAAAACCATTTGCAGATGTAGACTATAATAACCTAGAGATTTTTGAAGATGGCGGAGCGAAATATCATTTGCTAACGATTGATGATTACCTCAAGATTTATAAAAAGTCTTTATTAGATGGTTATAGAAGAAGGAAGAAGAATCATAAAGACCAAAGTAAAATTAACATATTGAATAAATTAATACGGAATTAATTTCTGTATTCCCTTTTGTTTCCAGTCTCAATTAAAATTTTTAAGATTAAAATAAGTTTGAAGGAAAAATCATAGTGTTTAACACAGCCATTAATCCTCAGACAGTCAAATAGCCATTTCTACTCCGGTTGAAAGCTTCTCTATTTTTGCTTCTTATTTATCTTTCCTGTATTGATATATGTATGTAGGGTTGGACTTATAACATAAACTATTCTGGCCATTCCGTTCTTTCAATTCATGACCGGGCTTGCCATCAGCATAAATCTAGGCTAACAGTCTCCATACATCCTGTGATCACCTTTATCAAACTCTTAAATGCAACTTACCACTAACCAATTCTTTATTTCGCATAGATCATCTTTGTCATGTGTTTACACAAGAATCTGTTTTGGACTGAGACACTGAATATAACAAAACAGTCAAAAATCAATATTTAATTCATTCTGTTTAAACTTTCTGAAAAAGATGTTGAAAAAGTCGAAAGGATTTTATAATATTAAGTCAAGTTAGTTTGTTTGATCAACAAACTAATGAAATGAACTTTCATTATCCACAAGATAAGATCTTACTAATATGGATGGAAGGGGGATAAGAGGGTCGATTTAATGGAGCTAAACAATATAAGAAACGAAAGAATGAGGCTTTTATCCTTTTCCAGGTATATAAGGTATGACGAAAAAAGATGAATTTTTTGCTTGCTGATCACCATATTTTTTTGCACTGTTTTGAAAGCGCTTTTATAAAAGTTTACTGACCGTAAATTCGAGAAATTGTTATACCGTTTCACACTGTTCCATATTAAAGGATCGAAAAGGGGAGAAATCATGCTCAGTGAAAATGTAAAGAAGATTAGCATGGTTGAAAAAGTTGGATATGCGTCTGGAGATTTTGCTTGTAATTTAATTTATGCAACAGTGTCTACGTATCTTTTGTTCTTCTATACAGATGTTTTTGGTTTATCGGCAGCAGCAGCCGGTACTATGTTTTTAGTGGTTAGAATAATCGACGCTCTCGCTGATCCTTTTATCGGAACAATAGTTGACAGAACGAACAGCAGATTTGGACGCTTTAGACCGTATCTTTTATTCGGAGCTTTTCCATTTGTCATACTGGCAATACTCTGTTTTACAACACCAGACTTTTCGGATATGGGGAAATTAATATATGCCTATATAACCTATGTTGGCTTGTCGCTTACATACACAACGATAAACGTTCCATATGGCGCGTTAACTTCTGCAATGACTAGAAATAATCAAGAAGTTGTTAGTATAACTTCTGTTCGCATGTTATTTGCGAATCTTGGGGGACTTGTCGTTGCATTTTTTGTTCCCTTACTGGCTGCTTATTTAAGCGATACTTCCGGCAACGAGTCTCTTGGCTGGCAACTAACCATGGGTATTTTGGGAATGATAGGCGGGTGCCTTTTAATCTTTTGTTTTAAAAGCACAAAAGAGCGGGTCACTCTTCAAAAATCCGAAGAGAAAATTAAATTTACGGATATATTTGAGCAGTTTCGTGTTAATCGTCCACTTGTTGTATTAAGTATTTTCTTTATTATTATTTTTGGAGTGAATTCCATCAGTAATTCGGTTGGCATTTACTACGTAACGTATAACTTAGAAAGAGAGGATTTGGTGAAGTGGTACGGTTTGATAGGAAGTTTACCCGCTTTGGTCATTTTACCGTTTATTCCAAGGCTTCATCAATTTTTGGGGAAAAAGAAATTACTAAACTATGCATTATTACTGAATATTATAGGCCTCTTAGCTTTACTGTTTGTTCCGCCAAGTAATGTTTACCTCATACTTGTCTGTCGATTAATCGCTGCTGCTGGAAGTCTCACTGCCGGGGGATATATGTGGGCGCTTATTCCTGAAACAATTGAATATGGAGAGTACAGGACTGGGAAAAGAATGGGTGGGCTCATTTACGCTATAATCGGATTTTTCTTTAAGTTTGGTATGGCCTTAGGAGGAGTTGTTCCGGGTCTGGTTCTTGATAAGTTTGGATATGTAGCAAATCAGGCACAAACCCCGGCGGCCTTAATGGGGATTTTAATTACAACAACCATTATTCCCGTGTTCTTGCTTGTTCTAGCTTTAATTGATATTAATTTCTATAACTTAGATGAGAAAAAATATAAAAACATGGTTCGAGAATTAGAGAATAGAGACAAAGTTTATTTGGATCATATTGATGATTTCAAGGCTTAAAAAAGAAAATAAACTGAGGAGGAGTCCCAAATGAAGATTACCAATCCCGTACTTAAAGGATTCAATCCCGATCCAAGTATTTGTAGAGCAGGAGAGGATTATTATATCGCTGTATCTACATTTGAGTGGTTTCCGGGAGTCCAGATACACCACTCAAAAGATTTAGTAAATTGGCACTTAGTTGCACATCCATTACAGAGAGTTTCACAATTAGACATGAAAGGAAACCCAAATTCAGGTGGAGTTTGGGCACCATGTTTAAGCTATAGTGATGGGAAGTTTTGGCTGATCTATACGGATGTTAAGGTAGTAGATGGCGCATGGAAAGATTGTCACAATTATTTAGTTACTTGTGAAACGATTAATGGTGATTGGAGTGAGCCGATTAAATTAAATAGCTCGGGGTTTGATGCTTCTTTGTTCCATGATACGGATGGAAAAAAGTATTTATTAAATATGTTATGGGATCACCGTATTGATCGGCACTCATTTGGAGGAATTGTTATACAGGAATATTCTGATAAAGAGCAAAAATTAATCGGTAAACCAAAAGTTATATTTGAAGGAACTGATAGAAAACTGACAGAAGCTCCGCATCTTTATCATATCGGGAACTATTATTATTTATTAACTGCAGAAGGAGGAACACGGTACGAACATGCTGCTACAATTGCTCGTTCTGCAAATATTGAGGGGCCATATGAAGTTCATCCCGATAATCCAATTTTAACGTCATGGCATGACCCAGGAAATCCATTGCAAAAATGTGGTCATGCATCCATTGTTCAAACACATACAGATGAGTGGTATTTAGCTCATTTAACGGGACGTCCTATTCATCCTGACGATGATTCAATTTTTCAGCAGAGAGGATACTGTCCTTTGGGCAGAGAAACAGCTATTCAAAAACTTTACTGGAAAGATGAATGGCCCTATGTAGTAGGTGGAAAAGAAGGAAGCTTGGAGGTAGATGCACCTTCTATACCCGAAACAATATTTGAAGCAACGTACCCGGAAGTTGATGAATTTGAGGATTCAACATTAAATATAAATTTTCAAACTTTAAGGATTCCATTCACGAATGAATTAGGTTCATTGACTCAAGCGCCAAATCATTTACGATTATTCGGTCATGAATCATTGACCTCGACATTTACTCAGGCATTTGTAGCCAGACGCTGGCAAAGTCTCCATTTTGAAGCCGAAACTGCTGTTGAGTTTTATCCGGAAAATTTTCAACAAGCCGCTGGGTTGGTGAATTACTACAATACAGAGAACTGGACGGCTCTTCAAGTCACGCATGATGAAGAACTTGGGCGCATTCTTGAATTAACAATATGTGACAACTTTTCTTTTTCACAGCCATTAAATAATAAAATTGTTATTCCTCGTGAAGTAAAGTATGTATATTTAAGAGTAAATATTGAAAAGGACAAATATTATTATTTCTATTCTTTTAACAAAGAAGATTGGCACAAAATTGACATTGCACTGGAATCGAAAAAATTATCAGATGATTATATCCGTGGGGGAGGATTCTTCACAGGGGCCTTTGTAGGGATGCAATGCCAAGATACCAGTGGTAATCATATTCCGGCCGACTTTAGATATTTTCGTTATAAAGAAAAATAATTTGCACATGAAAAAGGAGATTTCTATTTTAGAACTCCTTTTTCATATGAGAAGGTGCCATGTCACTATTGCTTCAGAAATACTCCTAGAATAAAAAAACTCATCTTTAAAGATGAGCTGTCCATTCCATAAAAAATTACATTGTAATCATGTCCAGAAAATGATCAATCACAATGGAGGACATTCCTAATGCCGGTGCATTCTGTCCTAAGGAAGATGGCAATAATTCATAGCTATTGCCTAATTGGGAATAAACCCTTGATGATACTTCACTTCTCATTGAATTTAAAACCATAGGATGCGATTCAATTATGCTATTTCTTAAAATTACGGCTTGTGGGTTGAAAGTATTTAGAATATTGGTAAGGCCTATTCCTAAATAGAATCCAAAATTTTGTAATGCATTTAAGGTTCCGATATCATTCAGATGGGCGAGGTTTATGATATCTTGATAGGACAGTTTTTTCTCTTTGGTCTGAAGAGATTTTAATAAAGCCTTCTCTGAAGCATACAATTCCCAGCATCCTCGGTTTCCGCAACTGCATTTAGGACCATTAAAGTCTATTGTCATATGTCCCATTTCTCCAGAGAAGCCGCTTACTCCTCTATATAAATGATTGTTGATAATAACACCGATCCCTATTCCTGTGCTGATACTTACGTAAATAATGTTATCGTGATTTTTTGCAGCTCCAAATACTTTTTCTCCATATGCGCCAGCATTTGCCTCATTTTCAATAAAAACAGGCACATTGTACTTCTCTTGTATCGAAGATTTTAAGTCAATATCTCTCCAGTTGGAGTTCGGAGTGAAAACAATTTTTTGATCTTTATCAATGAGTCCAGGCACGCAAATACCTATACCAATAAGCCCGTACGGAGATTGGGGCATTTGCGTAATAAAGTGATGAATCATATCAATCAAAATGTCTTTCGTTATTTCTGGAGAATTGGATTCCAAATGGCGGTATTGATCAAGAACGATTGTTCCTTCAAGGTCTGTTAAAATGCCATTAATATAATCCACACCAACATCTATTCCAACGGAGTATCCTGCCTTTTTATTAAAAACAAGCATGACAGGTCTTCTTCCGCCACTTGATTGTCCTTGACCTATTTCAAATACCATACTTTCTTTCATTAACGTGTTTACCTGTGATGAGACAGTTGATTTATTTAATCCAGTCATTTCAGATAATTTTGCTCTTGAAATAGGTGAATTTTTAAGGATTTCTTTTAATAATAACTTTTGATTTACTTTTTTGACAAAGGTTTGATCAGCGATATCCACTTCATCCACTCCATTTGTTTAATCTTTAAATTAAGTATCAACATAGTACATAGCGAATCTTCCCTTTATTATATCTAATGTGTTCATAAAAAACTAAAAAAAATATTGAAAATACTGACGAGGTTATATAAGATGAAAATAAGTTAGTTTGTTTAAACAACAAACTAATAGGTGATGTACTTACTATATGAAATAAAATGCATCTGTATTTGAATGAATTTATTTTTAAGGGGGAAATCACATGGCTCAATCTCATTCCAGTTCAATCAACTATTTTGGAAGCGCAAACAAAGTGGTTTACGAAGGGAAAGATTCGACTAATCCTTTAGCATTTAAATATTATAATCCTCAAGAAGTAATCGGCGGAAAAACGCTGAAAGAGCATTTGCGATTTTCTATTGCCTATTGGCATACATTTACTGCTGATGGTACAGACGTTTTTGGAGCAGCTACGATGCAAAGACCATGGGATCACTATAAAGGCATGGATCTAGCGAAGATGAGAGTAGAAGCAGCATTTGAGATGTTTGAAAAACTAGATGCACCATTCTTTGCTTTTCATGACCGGGATATTGCACCAGAAGGCAGTACGCTAAAAGAGACAAACCAAAATTTAGATATGATCATGGGCATGATTAAAGATTACATGAGAAATAGCGGCGTTAAGCTATTATGGAATACAGCAAACATGTTTACGAATCCCCGTTTCGTCCATGGTGCCGCGACTTCTTGCAATGCAGATGTGTTTGCGTATGCTGCAGCACAAGTGAAAAAAGGGTTAGAAACAGCAAAAGAGCTTGGCGCTGAGAACTATGTATTTTGGGGCGGCCGTGAAGGATATGAAACATTGTTAAATACCGATTTAAAATTTGAGCTTGATAATTTGGCTAGATTTATGCATATGGCAGTGGATTATGCGAAGGAAATCGGGTACACAGGGCAGTTTTTGATTGAGCCAAAACCAAAAGAGCCGACCACCCATCAATACGATACAGATGCAGCAACAACCATTGCCTTTTTGAAGCAATATGGCTTAGACAATCATTTTAAATTAAATCTTGAAGCCAATCATGCCACATTAGCCGGGCATACATTCGAACATGAATTACGCATGGCAAGAGTACATGGTCTGCTTGGCTCTGTTGACGCAAACCAGGGTCATCCTCTTTTAGGCTGGGACACGGATGAATTTCCGACGGATTTATATTCTACGACATTAGCAATGTACGAAATCCTGCAAAATGGCGGCCTTGGAAGCGGCGGATTAAACTTTGACGCGAAGGTCAGAAGATCTTCTTTCGAGCCTGATGATCTAATATATGCCCATATTGCAGGGATGGATGCATTTGCAAGAGGATTGAAAGTTGCCCACAAATTAATCGAAGATCGTGTGTTTGAAGATGTGATTCAACATCGTTACCGCAGCTTTACTGAAGGGATTGGTCTTGAAATTATAGAAGGAAGAGCTAATTTCCACACACTTGAGCAATATGCGCTAAATCATAAATCAATTAAAAACGAATCTGGAAGACAGGAGAAATTAAAAGCGATATTGAACCAATACATTTTAGAAGTATAACAGGATAAGCTCCAGATCCTGCTATCAATACCAAGTCACTGAATTACCCGTCATGATTCCTTTCCTATTGCTTGTTGTTATGACGGGTAACTTCTATAATTAGGATTTATTTAGAGTGAATGGTTTTTTAAAAGGGCAAGGAGTGAAAAAATGAAGTATGTCATTGGAATAGATCTTGGAACGAGTGCTGTTAAAACCATTTTAGTTAACCAAAACGGCAAGGTTTGTGCAGAAACGTCCAAAAGGTATCCGCTCATCCAAGAGAAGGCGGGATATAGTGAGCAAAATCCTGAAGACTGGGTTCAGCAAACAATTGAAGCATTGGCTGAATTGGTTTCTATATCCAATGTTCAAGCCAAGGATATTGACGGGATAAGCTATTCGGGACAAATGCATGGATTAGTACTGCTTGACCAAGATCGTCAGGTGTTACGTAATGCAATTCTTTGGAATGATACCAGAACAACGCCTCAATGTATAAGGATGACCGAGAAATTTGGCGATCATCTTCTTGACATCACAAAAAACCGTGTTTTAGAAGGGTTTACATTACCTAAAATGTTATGGGTAAAGGAACATGAACCTGAACTTTTTAAAAAAACTGCTGTGTTTTTGCTTCCGAAAGACTACGTGCGATTCCGTATGACCGGTGTCATTCACACCGAATACTCCGATGCAGCAGGAACTTTACTTTTACATATTACTCGCAAGGAGTGGAGCAATGATATTTGCAATCAAATTGGTATTTCTGCAGATATTTGTCCTCCGCTTGTTGAATCTCATGATTGTGTAGGATCGCTGCTTCCGCACGTTGCCGCGAAGACCGGGCTATTAGAAAAAACAAAAGTGTACGCTGGGGGAGCAGATAATGCTTGCGGCGCTATTGGAGCAGGTATCCTTTCTTCCGGAAAAACATTATGCAGTATTGGGACGTCAGGGGTCATACTTTCCTACGAAGAAGAAAAAGAAAGAGACTTTAAAGGGAAAGTCCACTTTTTTAATCATGGAAAAAAGGATTCTTTTTATACGATGGGCGTCACGCTCGCTGCAGGATACAGCTTGGACTGGTTTAAAAGAACGTTTGCACCAAACGAATCGTTTGAGCAATTATTGCAGGGGGTGGAAGCTATTCCGATAGGAGCCAATGGACTGCTATACACTCCTTATTTGGTTGGTGAAAGAACGCCGCATGCTGATTCTTCTATTCGGGGAAGCTTGATCGGAATGGATGGAGCCCATAATAGAAAGCATTTTTTGAGGGCAATAATGGAAGGTATCACATTCTCTTTACATGAATCAATTGAGCTATTCCGCGAAGCGGGAAAATCAGTTCATACTGTTGTTTCTATTGGTGGGGGAGCTAAAAATGATACGTGGCTGCAAATGCAAGCTGATATTTTCAATACGAGGGTAATTAAGTTAGAAAATGAACAAGGGCCAGCTATGGGGGCTGCAATGCTGGCTGCCTTTGGAAGCGGTTGGTTTGAATCACTTGAAGAATGTGCAGAGCAGTTCATTCGTGAGGCTGCTGCATTTTATCCAAAGGCGCAAAATGTTCAAAAATATAAAACACTATTTGATTTGTATAAGAACATTTACACTCACACAAAGGATCTCAATACAGCTTTGAAGAGCTTTCGAAAAAACTAATGATGTTATTGTCTGGAGATCAACCGAAGAACAATTAATGATCAATCATCATCAAAGGCCTTTGATAACATGGCTGCCTTCTTTTGAAAAGATGGTGAGAATAAGGTATCGCAACCTTTAAACAGTATTGGAGTATCCAGCAGACAAAACGAACGAGTGGAACCGTATTTTGTCAGCGAACACTTCAAGAAGTGGGGAAGCTTAGGAATGCCAATGGGTAAGATGTATGAAACCGCGCTAACGACGGTAGAGGGATCTCTTGATTTATGAAGAAATAGGAAGGATGTTAACACACAAATAACCCCTCACATTGACGTGAAGGGGTGTTTTTTATTGTTACTATACAGCGGAAATTTTACAGGCTAGTTGCATGATTTTAGCTTGTTAAGCAGAATGGAACTAGACTCTCCATCATCTCTTTCTCATTCTTTGGAAACTGCATTCTGCTAGGTTTGCTGCTTTTTTTAACAAACAGTGTTTTTCTATTTCACACAGCCATTAAATCCTCTGTTCGTCACATAACCGCTCTTACTCCAAATTGACAGTTTATCTGATTTTGCTTCTTGCTCATCTAGTCTGAATTGGTCTATGTATTTTGTGTTAGGCTCATATACATATGCTACTCTGGCCAATCCCTCTTTCAATAATGTCTCTTGAACAGATTTGCCGTCAACATAAACGTATGCTAACAGTCTTCCATACTTATCTCTGCGATCGCCTTTATCAAATTCCAGCTGTAGCTTACCGCTGTTGACCAATTCTTTATTTCGTTTCGACGCATCCTCACCGTATGGTTGAACACAAGAATTTGGTTTCTTCGTCTCAGGTGTATCAACGAGCAAGTAGCGAACTGTGTCTTTCTTTCCGTTGTAAATAACCTTAATCGTATCTCCATCTATTGCTCTATCTAATGTAACATTGACCAATTTCTTCTGATTTTTTGAATGAGGCGTGCCAGCCTTTTGTTCTGTCTGATTATATTCATTAGAGTGAGTATCTTGAGAGACTTGCTCCGTCCCATTAGAATCTGAATGGTTTTTGGCTGCGTGATTTGATCCGCAAGCTGCCAAAGTAATACTTAAAACGATTGCGATCATACTGATCAAAATCTTCTTCATATTGATTCCCTCTTTATCATTTTCTCTTTTCGCGATTAAACATCATCATTATAACGATATGGACATTTTTTGTGAATGGAAAACTTCAAGGGAACTTATAACACTCCAAATTGCCAATAGTTAACTTCACAACGAGATGATCAAAACATCACCATCACATAGCGGAAATAAATAATCCTGAAAATAATATTGACTGAAAATGCTTTTAGAATTATGATAATATGAGAAATGACAATAATGTGACAAAGACATTACTACAACATAACAACTAATAGCTTAGGTTTATTCTATTGGTTAAAAATGTAAACGGTTACAAATCCAGAGGCGAAAATCTAAGATAGAGATGACTTTAGTTTTGACTCAATATCCACACTGAAAGAGCTTATTAAGTATTCTTAAAGGCAGGGGAAATGGATATGAATGAACATCGAAATCGAAGGTTGAAATTAATAATGATTTCAGCAACTTTTGGAGGGCTTCTCTTTGGATATGACACCGGAGTTATAAATGGAGCTTTACCTTTTATGGCAAGGCCAGATCAGCTTGATTTAACACCTGTTACAGAAGGGCTTGTTACGAGTATTCTTTTATTAGGTGCCGCGTTTGGAGCGTTGTTATGCGGAAGATTGGCTGATCGATATGGCCGCCGTAAAATGATCCTTAATCTTTCCTTTTTATTTTTCCTGGCATCACTGGGAACAGCGTTAGCACCTAATGTTTTCATCATGGCGGTCTTTCGTTTTTTACTGGGGCTGGCTGTTGGAGGAGCCTCGGCGATGGTGCCGGCCTTTTTAGCAGAAATGGCACCGCATGAAAAGAGAGGGCGTATGGTAACCCAAAATGAACTAATGATTGTTGGCGGGCAATTTTTAGCATATGTTTTTAATGCGATCCTCGGTGTAACAATGGCAAATACGGGACATGTTTGGAGATACATGCTAGTCATTTGTGCTGTACCGGCTATCATGTTATTTGCCAGTATGCTTAAGGTACCAGAAAGCCCCCGATGGCTAATCTCCAAAGGCAAAAACAGTGAGGCGCTGCGAGTTCTTAAACAAATTCGAGAAGATAAACGTGCAGAAGCTGAATGTAGAGAAATTCAAGAAGCGGTAGAAAAAGATACAGCACTAGAAAAGGCATCACTCAAGGACTTTTCTACACCATGGCTGCGCCGTCTTTTATGGATTGGAATCGGTGTTGCCATCGTGAATCAAATTACAGGTGTGAACTCGATTATGTATTATGGCACACAAATCCTTAAAGAATCTGGTTTTGGTACAAAAGCGGCTTTAATCGCTAATATTGGAAATGGGCTGATATCAGTTATTGCAGTTATATTTGGGATTTGGCTGGTCGGAAAAGTGAGACGGCGTCCAATATTATTGATTGGTTTGGCAGGGACGACTACAGCGCTCCTATTGATTGCGATTTTCTCAATTGTGCTTGATGGATCTATGGCACTTCCTTATGTAGTGCTTTCTTTGACCGTTTTATTTCTTGCCTTTATGCAAGGGTGTGTAGGACCTGTGACTTGGCTTGTCATAGCGGAAATATTCCCTCAAAGGTTAAGAGGACTTGGTTCTGGGATAAGTGTTTTTTTCCTTTGGATATTAAACTTTGTGATCGGTTTTGCTTTCCCGATCTTGCTTAGCTCTGTAGGTTTGTCTTTTACATTCTTTATATTTGTGGCTTTAGGTGTATTGGCAATCGGTTTTGTGTACAAATTCATGCCGGAAACAAAAGGGCGTACACTTGAAGAATTAGAAGAGCATTTTCGTTCTCGACACGATCATAATACTCCTGAACAATCAGTTATTGAGGTATAAATATGTTGAAAATCTCTCTTCTTATAGGAGGGATTTTTTTAGTTTCAGAAAAAACAAAATCCCTCTGGTAGAGGGATTTTGATTCAGCATTTTAAGATGTTCTACACGTATAATACTGGAGTTGATACTTTAAAAATCTCGCCATCTCTTATATAAAAACGAGGGATGCGGCGGCTTAATGTAGACACGACTTCATAGTTAATCGTATTGAGCATTTCAGCCACTTCATCAACGGAAATCTCGGCTCCTTTTTGCTTACCGTAAATCACGACTTCATCTCCTTGTTTACCTTCACCGTTTTCTCCTAAACTGACCATGATCATATCCATTGTTACTCTTCCCGCCACTGGCACTCGTTTTCCGCGATGAAGAACAAACCCGCGATTGGAAAGGGCACGAGAATAGCCGTCAGCATAGCCAATCGGGAGTGTAGCAATTACTTCATTAGGTTCTGCGATGTATGTAGCACCATAGCTAACGGTTCGGGGTTCTGTCCGCATGGTTTTCACATAAGCGATGCGTGCCTTTAAACTTAACGCAGGTTCAAGCTTAACGAGATTTAGTTGTTTAATATAGGCTGAAGGATATAAACCATATAAGCCGATACCTAAACGGATCATATCAGCGCTAAATTCCGGAAATGCGATAGCTGCAGCCGTGTTGCACATATGCACGGTGGGCAGCTCAATCCCCTGTTTTTTTAAAAAGCTGAGAAAACTGATGAATTTTTCATGCTGCAGCTTTGTGAGTGTTGTGTCCGGTTCATCAGCTGTCGAAAAATGTGTGAAAATCCCTGTCCATCTGAGGAATTTACTTGCCTTTAAGGCTTTCACTACCTCTAAAAGTTCTTCCTTTGTGCGTACACCTAATCGTCCCATGCCGGTATCCACGTTAATATGAATGGCCAGCCGGTTAGCACTCGCTTCTTTTTCCAATATCTCGTTTGCTTCTTTCATCCAATCAACCTGAAATGCTGATAATGTTATATTCCAAGCTGCTGACTTCTTTACACAACTAAGGGATGTAAAACCAAGCACAAGGATAGGTGCTGTAATCCCAGCTTTACGTAAAACGATTCCTTCCTCCACACTGGCAACAGCGAGCTCACTCGCCCCGTGTTCCAGTGCATGGCGTGCCACTTCTATAGACCCGTGGCCATAACCGTTCGCTTTTACAACAGCCATAATTTTGCTCTTATGTGGAATATGACGGCGGATCGCTCGCAAATTCTTTTTAACGGCATCAAGATTGACTTCGATCCAAACTTCTCGGCAAAGCTTTATCATCAACGCTTCCTTCCTTCTTATGGATTATAAATACCACCTATTGCCGCAAGAATAAATGTTAATTGTTGGATGATTCGATCTTATTTTATTCAACTTTATTTGAAATCATTCAACAGCAAATCCATGTGATACGAGAAGGTGCCTATCAATGTTCGAATAATAGCAAGTACGGGATACATGAGGCTTGTAAGTGGGGTGTTAATGGATGCGGCGACCGAGGATTACAAAAATGATTATTTGTTTTGGGACATTTTTTTCTAAGGGTAGATGATAACGAGAAATCTAATCAGGAAATACTTACCGTTGTTATGAACATTGAAGAACCTTTTAAATGAGAAGGGCTGAGGAAATTCTGTAAAAGATAATCGGTTGAAAAGGCAGTCGATTCCTTGTTCCATAAACCTAACATCAGAGTATATAATTATACTCGTATTCACAAAAATCGTTTAAGTAAGGGGTATACATGAATAGGGGAGTTAGTTTTCAAATACCGAATGAATATGGAAATTTTCTATGGAGAATACTGCAGCCGGTAGAAATAGCTAATTATAGGTGGCAAACGAGTGGGGAATCTTATTTTGTTGTAGAAGGAGAGCTCGATGATGAGGAGCTTTTTCATGACTACGAAATTGTTGAGGGGGCAGTTTTTGAGCAACAATTAAAAACGAATCAGTACTATACCATTTTCGTTGAACTGAAAGCATTTCCATATGGAAAAATGGTTAATCAAGTCAATACATATGAAGAGTTTGCTGACAGTGATTGCGAACTTGTCCTTTTGATAGCAGATAATAGCTACGTTTCGATTTACTGTAAAAACAAAAATATCATTGAAAAACTTTACTTCAATGCTTTACAGCATGATTTTGAAGACGTTCAATTTATAACTGATGAAAATGACACAAGAACAAGCCTTACTGTATGATACTCAATAAAAATTAAAGGAGCTAGTACATGACAATGCAAATTAAAATCAAGTATCTAGATGAAACACAAACAAGAATCAGCAAAATTGAGCAGGGAGACTGGATTGATCTTCGGGCAGCTGAAGATGTAACAATCAAAAAAGATGAATTTAAGCTTGTCCCATTAGGTGTTGCAATGGAGCTGCCTGAAGGTTACGAAGCACATGTCGTCCCTCGTTCAAGTACATATAAGAACTTTGGCGTTATTCAAACAAATTCAATGGGTGTTATCGATGAGTCATATAAGGGAGACAACGATTTCTGGTTCTTTCCTGCTTATGCATTGCGTGATACTGAAATTAAGAAGGGTGATCGTATCTGCCAGTTTAGAATCATGAAGAAAATGCCGGCGGTTGAATTGGTTGAAGTCGAGCATTTGGGAAACGAGGATAGAGGAGGACTCGGTTCAACAGGTACGAAGTAAACAAAATAAATCCTTGGCTGTCTTCATGCTGTGTGATTGATCAATGGAGGTTTCAGCCAAGGTACATATAAATATTATGTATAAAATGAATATTTTAATACGAAGGATTTAATTAAAAACAAAGTTTAAAAAGGGAAGTTTTGAAAAAGTGAAATAGTAATAACTAAAGTCGATAAAGAACCTAAAGATGTCAAAGAAACAATTTTTCTGGTGCTTTGCTTTTTTGAAGGTTTACTTAGCTCGTGGATAACTGCCCCCCATAAAAGCATGGATGCTAAAATTATAATACTTATATACATAAAGATGCTCCTTTTATTATATTTACAGTTTTTACATTTTTATCGATTTTACCACATTTAGGATTGAGTTGTCGATGAAACAAGCATCTCTATAAAGAAATACTTTTATCTAAATTTTTATAAATAGGGGAAGGCAACTAAAAACTAGTAATGCCACTAATAATAAGCCAAGTTAAATGACTTGTGTTCATTAATAATTGAATTTTACAGCAGCCATGAGCACAAAAAAATCTGAGTTCGTCGATAAATATCATAAAAAAGCCCCCGGTATGTCGCCAGGGAATAAATAGACGTTTAAGAGATTTAGTGATGTTTTTTATATGATTCGACAAAATCATAATAATGATCATCGTCATCATAATACTTTTTTTCGTAATGATAATCGTGATCATCGTAATACTTTTTATCATGGTCATCATACTTTTTGTCGTAATCATAATGTTTTTTATCATGATCATAATACTTGTCGCAATCATAATGCTTCTTATCATTGTCGTAATACTTTTTGTAATATGTTTTTTTCCAAGTATAATACTCTTCTTTATATTTTTTATAATAACCCAATTAAATTCCTCCTTTATGTTATTCGAATTTAATTTATGAAGTTTAAATGATATGGTATGGTCAAATGAAATAAGAATAGTAAAAAGAGGCTGTTTAAAACACTTTCTGAAAAACAAAACGGATAGCTGTTTATGAAAATAAGAGCGAGAGAGAGCACTCAATCACTGTAAAATAATAGTAAAGTGTATAGAGAGATTAGTATACGTAAAAAGGGACTTTCTCATTGAAGAATATTTGAACGTTATGGTTAAGATTCAAGAGCTCTATGATGTGATTTTTCACACTGCTTTTGAAGGATTTAGAGTTAGACATCAAAAACAAACAGCAAAACCGGCTAGAAACAGATCATATAAGGAATGAACCGCTGCCAAATATCATAAAAAAGTTGTTAATGATCAAATGAATGAAATTAGAGAGAATTTATTTTAAAGAAAGCCCAATTGCACATGGACAAATGACAATTGATATTGAGGTAAAATACAATGCATTAAATCAGAAAAAGCTATTGGAGGATTTAATGTGTTTAGACAATTTCCAATTTGGTATACACAAACACCTGACTATTTGAATTTTTATGTACCGCAATATCAAACCATTTCGTATAATCCTCAACAATGTTATCAACGGTGTATGTACCAAACTGGCGGTAACTATGAGCTATGTGACAGACTATGTTATGGAGAAATACAGGTGTAAAAGAGGGGGATTAACTCCTCTTTAAACACACAGTGAGTGGAATAAGATCCTCACTTTATCTGCAAGTGCTTAGTATTTGCGATAATATTGCATTCGTAATAAATTATGCTTAGCAACTGAAAATGAAAGAAGGATATGAATAGTCATGACGCAATTCGATAAACAATACAATTCAATTATAAAGGATATTATCAATAATGGAATCTCAGACGAAGAGTTTGATGTAAGAACCAAGTGGGACTCAGATGGAACACCGGCACATACTCTAAGTGTAATCAGTAAGCAAATGAGATTCGACAACTCAGAGGTTCCGATTTTAACGACAAAAAAGGTTGCCTGGAAAACAGCCATTAAAGAGTTGCTCTGGATTTGGCAGCTGAAATCTAATGATGTTAATGATTTAAACATGATGGGCGTCCATATTTGGGATCAGTGGAAACAAGAAGACGGAACCATCGGACATGCATATGGATTTCAGCTGGGGAAGAAAAACAGAAGTCTAAATGGAGAAAAAGTGGATCAGGTAGACTATCTTCTTCATCAATTGAAGAACAATCCATCTTCACGCAGACACATTACAATGCTGTGGAATCCTGATGAATTAGACGCAATGGCCTTAACGCCATGTGTATACGAGACACAATGGTACGTTAAACATGGGAAACTCCACCTTGAGGTAAGAGCACGGAGCAATGATATGGCATTGGGAAATCCATTCAATGTATTCCAGTATAATGTGTTGCAGCGCATGATTGCTCAAGTGACTGGTTATGAGCTTGGTGAATATATCTTTAACATTGGGGATTGCCATGTGTACACACGTCATATAGACAATTTGAAAATTCAAATGGAAAGAGAACAGTTTGAAGCACCTGAACTATGGATCAATCCTGAAGTGAAAGATTTTTATGACTTTACCATTGATGATTTCAAGTTAATCAACTATAAACATGGGGACAAGCTTTTATTTGAGGTAGCGGTTTAATGCTGCCTTTTTATTGTGCAGTGAATAGATAGCAGGTATCCTAATTTCATTAAGCAATCTGGAAGATGAATAAAAATTGAAGGACAAACACGTATAATACATAAAAAAGATTAACTCTACAGTTAATCTTTTTTATTCAGAAGAAAATATCCTAACTTTGAAACTAAATACAAAGTAAAAGCAATCATTACAGTTCTAGATATTACAATTCCATGAATAGCTAGATCATATCCAGCAGGTATCAACGCATTTGTATTACACATAAAATATATAGATATTAGAAGTGCTACAATAACTAAAATCATTCCAAAAAGACTTGTTTTTTCATATTTCATACCAATTTCCACCCTTATTAAAGTTAGGTTTAAACAAAAGAGCTGAAGAAACGAACTATGACCAGTATGCTCCAAGGAAAACCGCCAGACAATGCTGGCGGCTTTTTGCTGCTTCGTTTATTTATTAACAGAGATCGTAACGTTATTTCCTGCAACTGAAACCTTTGCGAAATCCTGTGTATCTACCACAGGAGTGACGGCTTTATTGTCGATAGTGATGTTGTTAAAAGAGGTCGAAAAGGTTGCTTTGATCGCATCACGCTGGCTTTCATACGAAACAGCCGCGGTAGCAAGTGTTTTCCATTTTGAAATCGTGCCGATGTTGGTTCCTTGAATTTCTGTGATAATCCGTCCGGTGTAGCCGTCATTGTTCGTTCCCCAAAGGGTCATGCGCGTATTGCCGCTTAAATTTTTATAGATTGTCATTTGGACTGTGCTTCCAGGGCGGAAGCCTTTATTGTATGTGAATTTGTCTTTTCCTTCGATGTACGTTTCTTCATTTTTGGACCCAACCTTCATGAGGGGCTTCCAGACGTTGTA
This sequence comes from Bacillus sp. PS237, assembly GCF_037963345.1. Classification (NCBI taxonomy): domain Bacteria; kingdom Bacillati; phylum Bacillota; class Bacilli; order Caryophanales; family Bacillaceae; genus Bacillus; species Bacillus sp. PS237. Next base: position 1,926,156 of record NZ_CP150156.1, read on the forward strand.
TTGTTTGCTGTACTGAAGCCCGATATCGGCTTCAGTTCCGCTTGTTGCCCTAAAGCCAGAATAAATATAGGGAGTAGAGACCGAGTCGTTGTTTTTGACAGTTTCAGGAAGCACGATTTTAGCTGTAAAAACGGCGCCCGTACTGTTCAGGTAGACACGGCCGCCGATTCCGTTAGGCAGCTCGGATGCTGCTTTTGCGACTTGAGCGTCTGCCGCGGGTAAACCTGGTATACCTGATGAAAGGGTTCCGAAAAGAACTGCTGTTCCTACTGCACCTGCAATCAATACTTTTTTCACCAAAATTCCCCCTTTTGATAGTGGTTTCGCCATTTATTATACCTTATTTTGGAACTGGATTTACGTATATAAATCGACAAAATATTTCATTTTGAATGATGTAAGGTCGAAACGCTTCGCCAATCTGAAAGCTATATACCTTTATCAGAGGAAAGAATGAGATCACATTCGTTTTAACCGATTTGAAATTTTCCTCAAAATAAAAGTACAAATGCTTAAAGAAACGATTATTAAAAGAATGCCCGCTATCGTTTCCAAGCCTGTAAAAAAGAGGTGACGTTTCATCAATGTCTGTCCTTGTAAAATGATAAAAGCACAGATACCGACTAAGAAAAGAAAACAAATACTTAGGATTGCTAACGCTTTACGTGAGTATGTTTTCATTTCATCTTTAAAATACAGCAATACGAAAATAAAGCAGATAACATTGGCTATTGTTCTAATCACCTCAAAGCTTTTCATGACAACTGATATAAATAGACAAAGTAAAATGAGATAAAATACGATGTTTCTATACAAAAAACCTCTCCTTTTATGTAGGATCCTCAAAGAGTTTATAAAAGTTTCTTTGTAACTGCAATAAATTGAATGCGCTCACTTATGAACTAACTAAACTATGTACTAAATATTCACTATTCTTTTTCAGATTCAGTCACCAAGGTTTTCATAGAAAGGGAAGCTTCAGAAATATACATATAGTGCACAAACAAAAAAGACCCGGCAATAGCCGGGGGAAAGTAAAAACGAGGAGATGTTAATGGCGTTTAGTAGTGTTTTTTATGCTTTTTATACTCTACAACATAATCATAGTCTTTTTTATCGTGATCATAATATTTTTTATCATAGTCATCATATTTTTTGTCGTAATCACAGTCATAATCTTTTTTATCATATTCGTAATACTTCTTATAATACGTTTTTTTGACCGTATAATACTCTTCTTTGTATTTTTTGTAATAACCCATATATACTCCTCCTTTATTTTTACTACGCTTTATTATACGGCGAGTAGATTTTGCGGCTTGGACAGTTAAAATCATAGAAGGAAAAAAGGGCTGTCCAAATGATAGAAAAAGACAGATGACACAAAAACAAATCAAAATAAAGAGCCGATTTTTCATCGGCCCAAACGATTTATCCTACATTTGTTTGTCTTCTTTGTTTTCTGAGTCATTTTTTCTGATATCCTGAGTCAGTCCGCTTGTTGCTTGTTTAAATTCTGATAAGGCTTTTCCTGCTGCACGGCCAAGCGCCGGCAGTTTATCAGGCCCAAATACTAAAAAACCCACAAACAAAATAACGAGTATTTTTGTGAAGCTTAATTCCATATCCTTTTCCCCCTGATTGAAGTACAACCTTTTAAACAAATTATAAGAGATAGCAGTACAAATGGGAATGCATTTATTTTGAACATTTTAAAACCAGCACAAAGACGGATTCATAAAACGGCTGCTGCTGAATATAATGTCCAATGCCACCTGCCTAAGAAGCAGGAGGCAGGCTGGATCAATTATGTAGCTCTGCCGGAAATGATACAAACGTAGCGGCTATCATTGACATAGAGGAGTGGTGTAGCTGATGAGATTCACTAAGGTAGTTGGATTTTTGTCTGTTTTAGGGTTGGCTGCGGTTTTTCCATTAACGGCACAAGCAGAAAAAGCCGGAACTGCGGGGGCTGGAGAGTGGGATAAGTTGGGGACTTACACATATACTTACTCAAGTCCGACGGTATACTCGACCGGAGGAGATTTTAGAGTGTGCCTTTCAGGAAGCACTCCTTTTTCTGTTTCACTGCACTTATATGAGGATGATCCCGGTGACAATCCTGATGATTATGTAGGGGCAAACTATTTTTCACCCGGAGAATGCCACACCTTTGGCAGTATTGGAAAATTTGTAGATGGGAGCAATAACAAGGCCGAGTTCTTTGTTACCGATTACTCTGGTAAATCTAAAACTGTTACGTTTTATGATTGATGGACTCAAATTGTGAAGTATAACCCTTGGAAAAAAACAAAAAAGAGAGATACCTCTCTCTTTTTTATTCTTCGACAGCCTTACGAAGCCGTTCATTTACAATGCCAGTCCAGCCGCCATCCATCTTACCGCGAACGACGGAGCTTTTCTCGTTTGCTTTGCCGATCACTTCATTCGGCTCTTTCCAGCCGCTGTGAATAAGGGTAAACCCTGTCTTTTCCCCCAAGTCTTCTAATTGAAAGGTAACGACCCATCCTTCTGTATCCCATTCAAAAGAAAGTTCAGTTGGAGCTTGAACAGCCAAAACTTTACAAGGGGACGGCCCAAACGGCGATTGTAAGTGAAATTCTTGTCCTTCTTTGAGCTGAAAGTCATTGGGCATAAACCACTTGGCAATGCCTTCTGAAGTAGAGACTGTCTCCCAGACTTTCTGAATGGGAGCCTCCAGAGTAATGCTTTTTGTAATATCCGGTAATGCATTTTCGTTGTTTTGAGCCATTTCGTTTACCTCTTGACATATGATGTTTTTTCAATTCAATCATATAATAACTAATAAGATCATGTCCATAGCGTGCATTATTTATGCTAGAGCTGCTGTTGAACAGCGTGTCAGTCGCCAGTCTGATCTGTGAATGGGAGAATTCTGCATGCGCGAAAAAGAGAGAGAGGTGTATGTTGTCATTTCGTTCATTCTTGTTTGCAGCCGCAACTGTTATGTTTGAACTGGGATTCCTGTTCAGCCAATTTATTTTGCGATTTTTGTTTTAATAGTAAATGAGCCATTTTCTAAAACAGGAGGTTTTTTATGCTTGGAAAAATCAAAGCAGCCATTGATAATAGTCCAGGGAAGCCGGCCAGAATTTTAGTTAGTGAAAAAGCGTTTCAGCAATTAGAGGAAGAAATGCGCTTTGTTTACGTTTCCAAACCGAAAACGATAATGGGGATTCCTGTGGAAGTTTCAGATCAGGCAGAAAGCTTCAAGCTGGAATTTTAGTTTTCCCAGACTGCTAAAAGGCTCATTTTGTGTTAATTATGCAAAATGGTCAGGTTGATTTCTTTAAAAGCATGATGAAATGTTCATCATGCTTTTTTATTGAGAAAAAAGACGAACATAAAAAATAGGTATACGGGAAAAATAATCCTATTAGAGAGAGGGGAACTGACAGATGGATAACATGATATCAACACTTACTGACTGGAATGTGTGGTTTCAAGCGTTAGTAGTATTTCTCGTTCCATATGTAATCTATAAAGTGTTTACTTGGATTCATGTATAAGAAGGTGCAATGATGAGGTGGCGGAACAATCAGTACAAAACACAGAAGCAGCATAAATCAGATTATTCGACAGCTGAAAAGCAGGATCAGGATGTGTTAACCGGTAACATCGGATACGACTTAGAACATGTAAAAAGAAAAATAGGACATAACGGGGACGTTCATTTCCGTGAGCTTGAAATCACTCAATTACATGTGAAAGCGGCATTGATCTTTGTTGAAGGACTGTCTGATCAGGACTTGATTAATAAAGGACTATCAGTGTTAGTCATGAATCAACCTAATCAGGTAAGCGATGAAATTTCTCAATCCGGCAAAGGTATTTTAACTTCGAAACAGATAAAAAATCAAATCGTATCAATCGGTGATGTCATAGATTCAGAGAAAATCAGTGATATCGTGTTGAATGTTTTCATGGGTTCGACAGCGCTTCTCATCGATGGAATACCGCAGGCCTTTCTTCTGGGAACTGTAAAAAAACAAAATCGAAGTATCGAGGAGCCGCTTTCAGAAGCGCTTGTCAGAGGGCCGCGCACAGGCTTTACAGAAGAGTTGAGTACGAATACAGCTCTTTTGAGACAGCAAGGAAAAAATGATCAATTAACATTGCAGAGATTTGAAGTAGGAACACGATTAAAAAAGGATTTAATTATCGCTTATATGAATGACATTGCAGATCCAAAAGTAGTCGAGGAAGTAAGAAAAAGAGTGAGAGGGATTGAGATCGATCATTTGCCGGAGTCAGGCTACGTTGAACAGTTAATTGAGGATAATTATTTGAGCCCGTTCCCGCAAGTACAGAGTACAGAACGTCCTGATCGCGTCATAAGCGGATTAATGGAAGGAAGAGTAGCTATTCTGCTTGACGGCACTCCGTTTGCTTTGATTGTTCCAGTCACTTTCAGCATGATGCTTCAATCGCCTGAAGATTATTATGAACGGTGGTTCCCGAGCTCGCTCATCAGATTGCTGAGGTTCATCGCAGCAATGATAACGTTATTCGCACCCGCTTTATATATATCATTTATTTCTTTTCATCCTGGGTTAATTCCGACCAAGCTGGCGATTTCAATTTCCGGGACGCGCCAAGGTGTTCCGTTCCCATCTCTGATTGAAGCCTTATTTATGGAAGTCGCGATTGAAATTTTAAGAGAGGCGGGGCTTCGTTTGCCAAAACCAATTGGACCCGCAATAGGCATAGTTGGCGGATTAATCATCGGGGAAGCAGCTGTGCAGGCGGGGATTGTCAGTCCAATCATGGTCATTGTTGTTGCGCTCACAGCAATTTCTTCATTTGCCATCCCGCATTATAGCACAGGTATAGCACTTCGGATGCTTCGGTTTGGCGCGATGTTTTGTGCGGCGGTGTTTGGATTGTTTGGAGTCATTATGTATTATCTGCTGCTAAGCAGCCATGTCGTAAAGCTAAAGAGCTTTGGTGTGCCATACGCAAGTCCGGCAGTGCCCTATCACTTAAAAGATTGGAAAGACTTTGTTATCAGAATGCCTCTTTTAGTCATGAAGCGCCGGCCTAAAATGATGAATACAGATAATACAAAACGGGTGAAGTGATGAACTCGACAGGATGGTGATAAAGTCTCATGTTCAGCCCAACCAGTAAAATCACAACCGCTCAGGCAACGATTATCATCATTAATTATATGCTTGCTGCCGGAGTTCTTACGCTCCCTCGGACAGTAACAGAACAAACACAATCTCCTGATGGATGGATTTCAGTTTTATTAGGCGGGGTCCTAGCGGTAATAGCCGGGATGATTATAGCTAAATTAAGCCAGCAGTATCCTAAGGAGACCTTTTATGAATACTCCCGACATATTGTAGGAAAATGGCTCGGGCATCTGATCAGTATTGTTTTTATTACTTATTTTCTGGCACTCGGTGCATTTGAAGTCAGAGTCATGTCCGAAATCGTGGATTTTTTTCTCCTCGAAGGGACACCTTCTTGGGCCATCATTATGACAGTTCTTTGGATTGGGCTTTATTCAATTACACAAGGCCTAGATCCGATTGCACGGCTTTTTGAAATGATTTTTCCGATTACGGTCATCATCTTTTTAACGATAGCCCTCATGAGTTTAGGCATATTTGAGATCAACAATTTGCGCCCTGTATTAGGTGATGGAATCATGCCGGTTCTTAGAGGTGTAAAGACAACGAACCTTTCATTTACATGTTCAGAAATTATGTTCATTTTAGTAGCATTTATGAAAAAGCCGAAAAATGCGGTGAAAGCAGTTGTGATCGGGACAGGCGTTGTGACCAGTTTTTATATGATTACGATGATTATGGTCATCGGTGCACTATCAGTTGAGGGAGTTGTGACGAGAACATGGCCGGGGCTTGACCTGATGAGAAGTTTTGAAATACCTGGTTTAATATTTGAACGGTTTGAATCATTTCTGCTTGTGATTTGGATTATGCAGCTTTTTGCCACGTTTATTATCACTTTTTATGCAGCTTCCCTGGGAGTCTCACAAGTTTTTAAAAAGAAACCCCTTTCATGTATGTTTGGGCTGCTTCCTGTTATATATATCCTCTCTTGCATGCCGAAAAATGAAAATGACGTCTTTATATTGGGCGATACGGTCAGTCATATCGCTTTGTATATATTTGGCGCTTTGCCGATTTTGCTGTTAGTCATTTCGAAATGGAGGAAAAGAGGTGAAAAGTAAACTAAAACGTCAATTGCCTGCTATGGTCATAGTATGTCTGCTGATGATTTGCGTAACAGGATGCTGGAGCAGTCGGGAAATAGAAGATCTGGGTCTCACATTCGCTATCGCAATTGATAAAGGAAAAGAAACGAACACTGAAAAAGAGTTAAAAGAAGAGGGCGGGAGCTATCCGAAAAAAGACAACATTACGCTGACCTATCAATTTGTTAATGAAAAAGCGGCAGGCGCGGGCACAAGCGGGGGAGGCGGTAGCGGACAAGGAGCGCAAAAAGCGTACATTAATATAAGTGAAACAGGGGATTCATTACAGCAGATCGGAAGTGAGGTTGCATTAAGACGGGACCGAGAAGTGTTTAGCCCGCATTTAAAAGTTGTTGTCATGAGTGAAGATGTGCTGCACACATTTCCTATCGACGAAATGCTGGATCAATTTTTTCGTGATAATGAAATCAGGCTGAGCTGTCTTGTTTTATCTGCTAAAGGGGAAGCAAGAGACGCTCTCCAGCTGAAAGAGAACGGAGAAATTCCGGCATTTCGGCTGATTGGATTAGGTGAAAATGAACATAAAGTTTCCAGAATTCTTCCCCCTATGACACTCGCGAAACTAATTGGAAAACTGCATTCTGGCAGCAGCTTTTTACTGCAAAATGTGGTTGCGGCGAATGGAGCGGTCAAGTATTCCGGAGCAGCTGTAATCAACGGAAAATCGAAAAAAATGATAGGCACCTTAAATGAATATGAAACTGAGGGGATTACATGGATTAGAGGAGAAGGGAAAGGCGGAGTTGTCAAAAGTCATGATAAAAAGAGCCAACAGACGTTAGCGTACGATATCAATAAAATCAAAAGCAGAATTCAGCCAATCGTAAAAGGGAAAGATATTTCATTCCATGTCGATATTGAATCAGAAGGCGATTTGGTTGAAAACTGGAACACAAAAGAGGCGTTGGACACCCAGTTTATAGATCGTCTCGAAACGACTATTGAAAACGAGGTAAAGAAAATAGTTGGTCAGGTATTAAAAAAAATTCAGCATGATTATAAAGCAGATGTTGCGGGTTTTGATGAATCTTTTAGACTTACATATCCTCACTTATGGAAAAGGGTGAAAAATAACTGGGATGACACCTTCAGTAAAGCCGACATCACATACAGTGTGAACGTCACAATTACTCATTTCGGCACGGTTAAAACTCAGTAATGAATCCCAAGGAAGAGAAGGAAACCTCTCTTCTCTTTTTTATGCATTTATTAGGATAAAGATACTTTTTTTGGAGAGATATACACTTTTCAAATCGACCAATATGCTAATATAGGAATTGCTTGAAATAGAAGGGAGAAGGGGCTGTGAGGCAGAAACCGATTTATGTAGAAATCGAAATGAAATCTGATCTGGATACACTCTGGGAATATACACAAAACCCATCACTGCATAAGGAATGGGATCTCCGGTTTTCAAATATTACGTATTTGAATAGTCAGCCATGCGAAAAACAGAAGTTTCTTTACGAAACAAGGGTAGGCTTTGGATTAAAGGTGTCAGGTACAGGAGAAACCGTCGGTGTTTTCAACAAATGTTCATCTGAAAGGTCTTCTTCACTGGCTTTTGGCTCTGATCATCCATTATCTCTGATTCGGCATGGAAGCGGCTACTGGAAGTATATACAGAGAGAAAATGGGAAAATGACGTTTTTAACACAGTACCAATACAAAACAGCCTACGGACTGCTGGGAAGATGGATTGATCGTTTATTATTTCGGCCGCTGCTTGGCTGGGCGACTGCCTGGAGCTTTGATGCATTAAGGCTTTGGGTAGAGCAAAATAAACATCCGAAGCGCTTCATTCGATCTGCTATCATCTATGTGTTCATGTGTCTGTTTTTCAGCCTGTTTTGGTTCTATCAAGGCTTTGCAGGTGTTAAGACAAGCATATTGACAGGAACAGCGGAGATAGGCTTAGCTATTTTGTGGCTGCTTCCTTTAAAAAGAAAATGGATCATTCATGGTGTCCAGGCTTGTATTTTTGCTGGGTTTGCTTGTCTAGGTTCCGAAATATTCATGTGGGTTCTATTGAGTGTGTTTTCCGCTGCAAGCGGCGCTCTTAGCCTGCAGCTCCCCAGTGCCAGGCGCACAAAACGAAAGAGAAAGAAGTGACATTGTGAGTTCGATTTATGAAAAATCAATTATTAACTATCATTTGCTGCATCCCAAGCTGCAGAAACGGTACCAATTAGACGGGTCTCATACATTCAGCGGGACGGGAACGATGTCAGAAATAAGCGGAGGCTCTTTTCTGGTTAGAATGCTGTTAAAGCTGGGTGTTTTTTTCAGATGCTTCTTTTCAGAAAGAGGCAAAGACATTCCATTTACAATACAAAATAGAACTTGTCTTTTGAAATCGCAACATACAGGAATAGAATGGAATCGTACATTTTTCTTTAAAGGCAAAAAACGTTTCTTTGATGCGTTAATGATATATGACGAGAAAGAAAATAGAATACTTGATTTCTTCGGCAAACCTCATCTGCTGCTGTCTGTTTTGACGTTCGAGGCATCTCTTGACGGCTCTCTTACGATCACATCGGGAAAGCAATGGCTATTGATATGCGGAAAAAGAATCCCGCTGCCGAAATGGCTGACCGGTACATCCGAAGTTTGCGAAACGTTTGATGAAAAAAAGAATTGTTTCACCATTGAAGTGCATGTGCAAAATACAATTCTTGGCACTCTTTTCTTTTATAAGGGAACGTTTCAGGAGGAAGAGAGAGAATCATGAAACGAAATGGCATAGTCAGTGCGCTTTGTTTTATTGGATTTCTTGCAGCAGAAGCACCGGATATTTCAGTGGCAGAGGCACTCGTTTTGTTATCCATTCTATTTTTCGTGCCGGGAATTTTTCCTTTTGTTTTTCGTCAATCTCCGGTTCGTGCTGCTCAGTTTATGGAAAACGGGCTAATCCAGTGCTATCCTGTAGCCGCATTCTTTGCGGTGCTGGCTCTAGTGACGGAGGTTGGGGGTTTCGCACTTATCTGGTGGATGTACACAGTTTTTAATGCATTGTATGCGATCCTCCGCCTTTGGGAAACAAAGATACATAGAATCGAAGAGACATCAGTTTTGTTCGGTCTTATTTATTTGGCGGGAGGAGGATTTTGGTTTTTTGCTTATGCTGCCCATTTGCAGATCATGCAATTTGGCCCTCTCATCATTTTGCTGACTGCTGTCCACTTTCACTATTCTGCTTTTCTGATCCCGATCTTCAACGGTTTACTCGGCAGAACCATTAGAAAACATCGGATGTTGTACAGTTGGATAACATGGGTGATTTTGCTTTCGCCCCTTCTTATCGCACTGGGCATCACATATTCAAAAACACTTGATGTCATTGCGGTTAGCATTTATATGGCGGCGATTTATCTTCATGCATTTTTGGTGTTCACGGCAGCTTTTCGCACCAAGACGGGGACATTTCTTATTCGGCTTTCTTCCGCTGTTTTAATGATAACGATTGCTTTCTCGATGATTTATTCATTTGGTGTCTTTCGGCAAGAAGTTACATTGACCATCAATCAGATGATTTGGATTCACGGTTTTGTCAACGCGTTTGGTGTTATCTTGCCCGCTCTCATAGGGTGGAGAATAGAGGATGCGAAACCTTTTGATGCAGACAGTGTAAAGACATTCAGCCGTATCTACGGAAAAAGAAAGATTGGAGAAGAATTTTTAGCTAACATTCAAGCTGAAAATAACGCTCGGTACAGCGGACTTGTGGATGATATGGGCAGCCTGCGTTCAAAAGATTTTTCACCAGAAAAACTGGCGCCGCTCATTCTTTCGTTTTATGAACAAACCATCGAATACAATATTAAAGCAAAAGTAACATGGAGCACGTGGTTTCGGCCGCTTGCAATTATTTACGAATGGTTCAGCAGAAGAATCGGCCAAATACATCTTTCGACGAACCCTGACTGGTATAGGATGTACAGCAAGATAAAAGGTGTTCATTCGAAAAAAGACGGAAGGGAAAGAGTACGTGCCTGGATTAGAACAAATGAAAAAAACGAAACCATTTTTACCGCTCTTTATTCAGTGTATCGTTCAAATGGAGAGGGGTATATGAATATTTCTTTACCGCTTCCATTCAGCAGCATGACAGGTATTTTAAAACCATATCATCATCAGGAGAAGCTGGTTTTAACAAGCAGGCGGAGAAAAAGCAGAGCGGGGGATGAGGGGATTTATCTGCAAACAAGAGCGGGAACTTGTCCGCTTCCTTTATCTGAAACCTTTCTGATAGAAGCTGTACATGACAACAAATTAACCGCTGTTCATCATATGTGGCTGTTTGGAATAAAATTTCTAACTGTTCATTACAGCATTACACATATTAACCAGCCTATTGAAAGAACCTAACACAAAGAAGAAGCTTCGTCTGCCAGTTGTAATGAGATGAACTGTTTTAAAATTCTGCACCGCATCAAGACAGGAAAGGAAGGGTTTATGGTGTTTTATATCAGTTTATTTCTGATTCTTTGGCTGGCTGCTGGGTTTGCAGTGGGAATGAAACAAGTGTATGTCGATCAGCTGTTTGATAAAGCTGTGATCGAAAGACTGGAAAAAGAAGCGAATGATCATGGACATGCTGACCGGATGATCAAACAGCGCGTCCTTTATATTGCAGCAGTGACAGTAAGCGGGTTTATTTCTGTTTATTATGAAATGAAAACAATCCCGCAAAGGCGAAACATAAGAAAAATTGAAAAAAACATCATGAAATTAAATCAAGCAAAAAAACGAAGAATGAAGAGAAAATAAAAAGTGCACAGGCCAAAGGGCAGGTGCATTTTTGTTTTGTATGGAAAATGGGGGAGGTGGTGCCAGCTTACTTTTCATAAATTCAAAAATGAGAAGAACAGCGCCCGGGCTAATGGTATATAATATTGTGAATTTAACAAAAATTTAACAAGGAGGACGAGAGAATTCGTGCTAAAGCCTCAAAGAGACCTACATTCTGTTGATTTGGACTTAGAGGCGGAGTAGATGAAACCGGCCAAAGTATCCCTGCTCCGCCGTTTGCTCCATTCCTTGAAGCATGTTGATTGTAACATAGCCAAACGTTTTCCATCAACTATTAAAATTGTAAAATTATTGATGATTTTTATGGTGTTTACTCCGATTTCTTCAATTTATGCTGAAGATGTATATCAGAATTTTGAGGAATTAAAAAACAATGAAGATCCTTCTGATTATGGCGTTGTTACGAAAGAAACCGGAAGCCCTGTTCTTGTTTTAGCTATTCACGGAGGAGGTATTGAAGGCGGGACAAGTGAAGTAGCGAGAGAGCTCAGCAAAGAGTACTCGATGTATTTATTTGAAGGCTTAAAATCGGCAGGAAACTCAGTCCTGCACATTACGAGCACACACTTTGATGAACCTCGGGCCCTTAAAATGACGGGAAATCATGAATATGTCATTTCATTACACGGGTACGCAGAAGAAGATCAGCAGATCGAAGTCGGCGGTACAGATCGCGTAAGAGCGGCAGATTTAGTTGAGAAATTGCAGCATGCCGGTTTTCCTGCTGTATTGCTCAATATGGACCATCCGCATGCGGGCGTTAGTCCGAATAACATTGCAAATAAATCAAAAACAGGTTTAAGTATTCAGATAGAAATGAGCACAGGGTTTCGAAAGTCTTTGTTCGGCATCTTTTCTTTAAAAAGCAGAGCTGTTACTCAAAATGAGAGGTTTTATGAGTTTACAGAAGTGATGTTCCGTTTTCTCAAAAATAGCTACTGAAAAATAGGAGGCGATAAGACAGCCTCCTATTCCTTATGCTTCTCTTTCGTTTCGGGAAACAGCTCGTCCGCGGCTTCCGTTTGATACTGCAACGTGTTATCTCTCGCTGACAGTTCATTTCGGAAATTTTCATCAAGCACATTTTTCAGTAAATACCGATGAAAAAAGTATTCAAAAACAGTAAGACAGGCAGCGGAAAGGAGAGCCGCTCCAAATGGTGAGAAATCGTTTCTTGTTTGGGTTAAAACAAATACCCAAAGAATAACGAATGAAAGGCCAAAGTCAGCCAATGAAGCTGTAATATTGTTTGTTCTGGGTAAGACGAGCATGTCACCAGAAAGATAGGAAACAAAACCTAAGAAAAGTGCAATAAACATCACACTTAAAAAGGATGCGTGATAGACTCTGTCCAAAATCACATATAAAAGGGCGAGAGTGAAAGCAATCTTTGAAGCAAGCGCAATGATATGTTTCATTTGACCACCTAAATTGTTATTTTTTGAAGAAAATTCTTGGGCGTAAACAAATGATAAATAATGCAATTCAAAACCATTCATAATGGTCATGTTACTATTTTAAACAGTCCGTTTTTGTTTACACTGGTATTTTTTTCAGCTGTATGAAACTTTCTTATGAAAAAAGTCGTATATGTGGATGATCAGCTTTCAAGGGGGGAATGATTTGTGGAGATAAAAGGAATCAATCACTTGCTATTTTCAGTTTCGCATTTGGATACATCGATTGATTTTTATCAAAAAGTGTTTGGTGCAAAGCTTTTGGTAAAGGGAAGAACAACTGCATATTTTGATATGAACGGCATCTGGCTAGCGCTTAATGAAGAACCAGACATCCCGAGAAATGACATTAAGCTTTCTTATACCCATATTGCTTTTACAATTGAAGATCATGAATTTGAGGAGATGTCAGCTAAATTAAAAAGACTTCATGTCAATATTCTGCCTGGCAGAGAACGAGATGAACGCGATCGAAAATCAATTTATTTTACCGACCCTGACGGCCACAAATTTGAATTTCATACCGGAACCCTTCAAGACAGGCTTCGATATTACAAACAAGAAAAAACGCATATGCACTTTTATGATGAAACGGCCTTTTGATAGCACAACCATATTTCATATAAGGTTAAATTTAAAGAAGGGTGTTGGTGGAGACTTTATGTTTGGGGAAGGTTTCTACCCGACTTGTTCAACGATGCCATATCTTTTGAACTGCACAAGTGATTGGGTGAAGGTGAAATTGAAATACACATTACATTACATTTTATATGAAGAAAGCGAGCTGTTTTATCAAATGTTGAACTAATTAAACTATGTACTAAATTTTCAGTATATTTCAATTGCTTTGCCCCTTAATAAATATAAAACCGCATCCTTCCACGACCTAAAAAATGAAACGTTTTTAAGAAGATGGCGTCTAATATTCTAAATGTTCATATTTTGATAAAAGTTTCCTAAAGGAAAGAAAATTTCTTGACTTCAACAATCTTTTGGTGGATAATTATGGTGTAAACATGATGTTCTTTTTCCTCCTATTCGGGCTCGCACCCAAAAGTCAGGGCGAGCCTGCTTTTTTTGAACAACAAACCCCCTCTCCGTAAAGGAAGAGGGGGTTATTTTATGCATCTGATAGATCAATAGATTAATGGACGGTTCTGAACACGCCAATCACTTTCCCTAGAATGCTGACATTCTGCAAAATGATAGGTTCCATCGTTGGGTTCTCAGGCTGCAAGCGAATGTGGGTATCCTCTTTATAGAATCGTTTTACAGTTGCTTCATCATCTTCTGTCATCGCAACTACAATTTCCCCATTGTTCGCTGTGTTTTGCTGTTTAACGATGACATAGTCCTTATCGAGAATACCAGCATCTATCATACTGTCTCCCATAATCTCCAGCATAAATACATGCTCGTCTGGAGGAACCATGCGGTCAGGGAGCGGAAAATATTCTTCAATATTTTCTACTGCTGTAATAGGAGATCCCGCCGTGACTTTCCCGATGACCGGTACATTAACGACCTGGCTTTGCGGAATGTCTACTTCTTCATCAAGAATTTCTATTGCTCTTGGTTTTGTCGGATCTCGTCTGATCAGCCCTTTTGTTTCCAAACGGGCCAAATGGCCGTGGACAGTAGAACTGGACGCAAGCCCGACAGCCTCTCCGATCTCTCTCACGGAAGGCGGATATCCTTTTGATTTAACCTCTGCTTTAATAAAACGGAGGATATCAAGTTGCCTTTTTGATAGCTTCGTCATTTTTCGCACCTCAAAACGTCGATTTTAAGAAGATTATAGCATGATTTTCCTTACAGTACAAACATAGGTTCGAAAAAACAATTGACAGAAACGTTTGTTCGTATATACTGAAATTATAAAAATGCGAACAAACATTCCTGTTGGAGGTTATGATCATGAGTAAAGAATCTATTATTTTTGTCGGTCTGTTTACAGTGATTTTGAGCGCGGTTATCCTTATGCTGTCATATACAAGCAGCGGCCAAGAGCTTAATCAGTATGTTAAAATAGAAGTCCAGCAAGGCGACACACTCTGGTCAATTGCTGATCAGGTAGCCGATACAAAAAAGATAAACAAAAATGATTTTATTGAATGGGTAGCTGATAAAAATCAACTTCAAACCTCTGATATCCAGCCGGGTGATGAGTTAGTGATCCCATTGAAAAAGAAGCATCAGGATGCATATGAATTAGCAACTGTAAGATAGAGAGGAAAGAGAGATAAAATGAAAGCACTCATTTATGCCCGTGTAAGCACAAATAAAGAACAGCAGGAAACGTCATTAAAGCGGCAGGAGGAGGAGCTTACGGCCATTGCAGCGGAGAACGGCATGGAAGTGGTCAAAGTGATTTCAGAAAAAGCCAGCGGATATGAAATGGATCGGGATGGTGTATTTGAGCTGCTCGATGAGATTAAGAACGCTGATATTGATGTCATTTTGGTTCAGGATGAGACAAGGCTCGGACGGGGAAACGCAAAAATCGCACTGCTTCATTGTATTTATAGAGAAGGTGTGAAAGTCTATACAACGGCTCATAGAGGTGAACTGGAGTTATCGGAGGCTGACTCAATGGTCTTGGAAATCGTCAGCATTGTGGAAGAGTATCAGCGAAAGATTCACAACATGAAAATCAGACGGGGAATGAAACGTGCAGTAAAAAACGGTTTTAAACCGCAAAAAAACTTAAAAAACCAACATGGGAACAGTGGAAAAGAAAAAATAGAGGTGCCAATCTCAGAGATCGTCCGCCTGAGAGCGAATAAACTGACGTTTGCTGAAATCGCGGCTACCCTAAGAGGGTTTGGCTATGATGTCTCTAAAGCAACCGTTCACCGGCGTTTTCAGGAATACATAGAGAATGAAGAGACTGCAGAGTGAATCAGTTGTAAAACTTTTTTTGATCTAGTACTATATAGACAAAATGCAATAAAGGAGTTTAACATGATTTCAAACGCGAAAATTGCCAGAATTAATGAACTTGCTGCCAAAGCTAAAGCTGGCGTTATTACAGAAGAAGAAAAAGCCGAACAGCAAAAGCTCCGTCAAGAGTACTTGAAAGGTTTTCGTTCTTCTATGAAGAACACGTTAAAAAGTGTGAAAATCATTGACCCAGAAGGCAATGATGTTACACCAGAAAAGCTAAAAAGAGAACAAAGAAATAACAAACTTCACTAATATAAGAGGAATACGGCAATATCGTATTCCTCTTTTGCATATACTATAATCAAAACTCTTATGTGACAAAATTCAACAAGTTTCTCTCAAATTTAAGCTGAAACAGTTGAGAAAAAGTCGTCAGACATTTATGATGTAAGGGTACAACACATAAGGAAGGGGATTTTTATGGATACAATTGAAAAGAAATCAGTTGCTACCATTCGCACACTGTCAATAGACGCTATTGAAAAAGCAAATTCTGGTCACCCAGGGATGCCGATGGGAGCCGCTCCAATGGCATACACGCTGTGGACAAAATTTATGAACGTAAGTCCGGCAAACCCTGGCTGGTTTAACCGTGACCGTTTTGTTTTATCTGCTGGACACGGGTCAGCACTATTATACAGCATGCTTCATTTAAGCGGGTTTGATCTTAGTATTGAAGATCTTAAGGGATTCCGCCAGTGGGGCAGCAAAACACCAGGACATCCGGAATTCGGACATACTGCCGGTGTTGATGCTACAACAGGTCCGCTTGGCCAAGGAATTGCCATGGCAGTCGGTATGGCAATTGCTGAACGCCATTTAGCGGAAACATACAACCGCGATTCATTTAACGTAGTCGATCATTATACATACAGTATTTGCGGTGATGGTGATTTAATGGAAGGTATTTCTTCTGAAGCCGCTTCACTCGCAGGCCATCTTCAGCTTGGCCGTCTGATCGTACTATACGATTCTAATGACATCTCTCTTGATGGAGACCTCGACCGTTCATTCTCTGAAAACGTGAAACAGCGTTTTGAAGCAATGAATTGGGAAGTTCTTTATGTTGAGGATGGAAACAATATTGAAGAATTAACAGCGGCTATCGAAAAAGCACGCCAAAATGAAAAGAAACCTACATTAATTGAAGTGAAAACGACAATCGGATTCGGTTCACCTAACCGTGCCGGTACATCCGGTGTTCACGGTGCGCCGCTTGGTAAAGAAGAAAGCAAATTAACAAAAGAAGCTTACGCGTGGACATATGAAGAAGACTTCTACGTTCCGTCAGAAGTTTATGAGCATTTCGCTGTAGCTGTTAAAGAATCAGGTGAGAAAAAAGAACAAGAATGGAATGCTCAATTCGCTAAATATAAAGAAGTTTATCCTGAACTTGCTGAACAGCTTGAACTGGCAATCAAAGGAGAGCTTCCGAAGGACTGGGATCAAGAGGTTCCTGTGTATGAAAAAGGAAGCAGTTTGGCATCCCGTGCATCTTCCGGTGAAGTTCTCAACGGACTTGCGAAAAAAATTCCTTTCTTTGTCGGAGGTTCTGCTGACCTAGCGGGATCGAACAAAACGACTATTAAAAATGCCGGTGATTTTACAGCGGTTGATTACTCAGGCAAAAACTTCTGGTTTGGTGTACGTGAATTTGCGATGGGTGCGGCCTTAAACGGTATGGCGCTTCATGGCGGTCTTCGTGTATTCGGCGGAACTTTCTTTGTCTTCTCTGATTACCTGCGTCCTGCGATTCGCCTTGCAGCGTTAATGGGCCTTCCTGTGACATATGTCTTCACACATGACAGTATTGCGGTTGGTGAAGACGGTCCGACGCACGAGCCTGTTGAACAGCTTGCTTCACTCCGTGCGATGCCTAACCTTTCTTTGATCCGTCCAGCAGACGGCAATGAGACAGCAGCAGCATGGAAGCTTGCAGTGCAAAGCACTGACCACCCAACAGCGCTAGTGCTTACACGTCAAAACCTTCCTACCATCGATCAAACATCTGAAGAAGCATTGGCAGGAGTAGAAAAAGGTGCATATGTCGTTTCTAAATCTAAAAACGAAACACCTGACGCTCTTCTCATCGCTTCCGGATCAGAGGTAGGTCTTGCAATTGAAGCGCAGGCTGAATTGGCAAAAGAAAATATCGATGTTTCTGTTGTCAGCATGCCTTCAATGGACCGTTTTGAGAAACAATCTGATGAATACAAAAACGAAGTCCTTCCTGCAGATGTGAAAAAACGTCTTGCAATTGAAATGGGCTCATCATTTGGATGGGGCAAATACACGGGGCTTGAAGGTGACGTTCTCGGCATAGACCGATTCGGTGCATCTGCTCCTGGTGAAACCATCATTAACGAATACGGCTTCTCAGTTCCGAACGTAGTGAATCGAGTTAAGGCATTAATCAATAAGTAAGCTTTTGAAAGAGGATGAGTCAAATCATCCTCTTTTTCTTGTTTATCCGACAAAAATAGTATTGGCTGTTTAACAGTAATAGACAATTCTTTCTTTTCTTCTTTTGTATAATAGAGAGCAAATGAAATGCTGCTGGAAAAGGGGATGAAAAGATGGAACGTCACTACTATACGTACCTGATCAAAGAGGAATTTGCCAATCACTATTTCGGCCGGGAATCGGTTATGTTTGAGCTGTTTCAAGACTATCATTGGACAAGCCTTGAAAAGCAGCAGTATGAAATGACAGAGAAACAGATTCAATATATTACACAACCAATCCCGATTTTACATATGCATCAGCGGTTAAAAATGAATTTAAACAAGACGGATTACAGGCAGCTGGATTATATTTATAGAATAGCTTTGCCGAAAGCAAAAGGCCACGCGACGTTTATGATGAAGGAGCACATGATAGAAATTGTGGCTTCGGGAGATTACGAGGCAGAAACGATATTCTTTGAAGTGTTAAGAAAAGTAAGCCCTTGCTTTTTAGCAATGGATTTCAATTCGAAGCGTTACGGATGGCTAAATCCGGTGAAAGAAAGAAATTTTGTCTAAAACCGAAGAAAAAGAGATGTAAATGTTGTATAATAGCTTTTGGTTTAGTACACTTTAAACTAGACAACATGAAGGAGGAAATAAAATGACTTTATGGGTTGGCATCCTAGTGGGCGTTGTTGCATTGCTCATAGGTGTTGCACTCGGGTTTTTTATTGCTCGTAAATATATGATGAGCTACCTGAAAAAGAATCCGCCTATTAATGAACAAATGTTACGCATGATGATGATGCAAATGGGAATGAAACCTTCTCAAAAGAAAATCAATCAAATGATGAAAGCCATGAATAATCAAACGAAATAATACGTAAAGATTATGATATAGAGAAACATGGTTATAAAATAAAAAACCCTTATACGGGTTTTTTATTTTGCAATCATTCATCACCCGCTACTGCTCGAAGGCGCTGCTTTTGATATTGTATGAGAAGATGGTCAAGCTCCTGACTGAGCTCTATCGTAATATGAGATGTCATTCCGTTCGCCATGACAATTTGCAGCAGCTCTGCTCTTTTTTTTTCAATTTCTTTTAATAGATGCTCTCTAATCACAGGGATGTATCCTTTCATACATTAGATCTTCAAAGTGAATGTTTATATTATATCCATATTTATACTAATTTTCAAATGAGAAGGAGTATAATGTCTCAATGTCAAATTAAATTATATAAGTTTTTTCTGAAAATAGAAATCCTTCAAGTGAAAGTGTTAAAAAAATGAAATGATTTTGTCATAACTTGAAGGAATGTCAAATCATGAAGGGATGATGACATGGGAGACGTGAATTATTTTTTGACATTCGGAGCGGGGTTTTTATCCTTTATTTCGCCTTGCTGCCTGCCGCTTTACCCAGCTTTTTTGTCATATATTACAGGGGTCAGCATGGACGATGTAAAAACTGAAAAGCTGCTGCTGCAGAAAAGAAGCTTGTTTCATACTTTGTGTTTTTTGCTTGGCTTTTCAGTCATTTTTATTGCTTTAGGCTATGGAACATCTTTTATTGGCAGCCTGTTTAGGGATTATCACGATGCGATTCGGCAAATTGGCGCGTTGCTTATTATTTTGTTCGGTTTCATTACACTCGGTGTGTTCCGGCCTGAGGCTATGATGAAAGAGCGGAGAATCCATTTTAAGCATAAACCAAGCGGGTTTTTAGGGTCGGTCTTAATCGGAATGGCATTTGCAGCTGGATGGACACCATGTACCGGTCCGATATTAGCTGCTGTTATCACACTTGCAGGCACCAATCCGGGCTCAGCGGTGCCATACATGATGTTATATGTACTCGGTTTTGCGGTACCGTTTCTTTTATTGTCTTTTTTTATCACAAAGCTGAAGTGGATAAGGAAGAACCAGCTTTTCATTATGAAAGCTGGTGGCGTTTTGATGATTGTGATTGGTGTGCTGTTATTCTTTAATTGGATGAGCCTGATCATTATTTTGCTGTCAGATCTTTTTGGAGGCTTTACTGGTTTTTGACGGTAAATTACTTTCGTACTACTACTAATCCTTTTGTTTTTGGTACAATAAGACTATTATCTGTGGAAATCGATTGTTGGAGGGGAATATGACAAGAGTTTTAGTTGTAGACGACGCCAAGTTCATGAGAGTGAAAATCAGAGAGATCTTGGAAGAGGCAAATTACATAATCGCAGGCGAAGCGGCGGACGGTGAACAAGCAGCTGACCTGTATAAAAAACTGCGCCCGGACCTTGTGACAATGGATATTACAATGCCGGTGAAAAACGGCATAAAAGCGCTTCGTGATATCTTAACCTTTGATCCTAAAGCGAAGGTCATCATGTGCACCGCCATGCGCCAGCAAAGAATTGTAACGGAAGCAATTGAGCTGGGGGCAAAGGATTTTATTGTTAAGCCGTTTGAGGAAACAAAAGTGCTGGAAGCTGTAAGCCGCGTTATGGGACATTAAAGTCATTTCTTTTCAAAATGGTTTTTTTTATTGTTTTGGAGTATAGTATATAGTATCAACACTCCGAGAAACAAAGGAATGATAAGTATGATGATTATAGTTTCATCAATTATTGCTGTGTTAATGGCTGTAGCTGTGATGGTGGTCAGAATAAAGTCCTCTGACAAGCCTGTTTCACCAAAAAAAATCATTCTTCCGCCGATTTTTATGAGTACGGGAGCGTTAATGTTTTTATTTCCGGTATTTTGGGTAACTGGAGCAGAGTTTTTGGAAGCATTCACTTTAGGTGTGATTTTCTCTATTTTTCTAATCAAAACTTCTAAGTTCGAAATTAAAAATAATGAAATTTACATGAAACGCTCTAAAGCATTTGTTTTTATATTAGTCGGTCTTTTGGTGATCAGAATCGTGATGAAATCGATCTTGAGCACATCAATTGATTATGGTGCACTGAGCGGAATGTTTTGGATTCTGGCTTTCGGTATGATTGTGCCTTGGAGAATCGCCATGTATTTATCATATCGAAAACTTCATAACGAGCTGCAGTCATCTAATATTCAAATGAATTAAAAAACCTTTCCTCTTGTCAGGAAAGGTTTTTTATTTGAGAAGGGTCTGATAAGGTTCCAAATCGATTTTTTTGTCCCGCAGATGCCTTTTTAAGAAGGTATGGTCTCTTTTAGGAGTTGCGAGAATATAGCCTTTGATCATAAGTTGCTGATCAATCTTTGCTACCTTTTCTTTTAATGCAAGCTCACCGATTTTGCCTGCGATTTTAGCTTTTGCTGCATCTCTGAACAGCTCTGGCACGGGCGCAGTCAATTCATCTAGAAACTGTTTGTTTTCATCGTTCCATAAATGTCTGCTGTTTTCAATATAGTAATCCTGCCAATCAAGCTCTGATCTGCCGTCCTCTTTTGGTAAACGCTTTAAAAACTTTCGAAACATGAAAAAACCGCCGATTGATAATAAGACTACCATCATGATTACCCAAAACAGAATAAACCATAAAAACCATCCTTCCAGCATCAATCATTCCCCCTTATTCTAACCATATTGTATACGAAGAGAGATTAGAAGAACACAGTAAAAAAAGAATAGAAAAAAGTGATAGACGTCTAGTCAAAAGAGATAGTAGATCATATTCTATTGTATAGTGAATCTGCTATTTGGCCATGGGAGAGTCACTAGAGGGTATTTGACGATAAATGGACGGAAAAAAAGTCACTTTCATAATAGGGGATGAAAGTGACTTTTTATGTTTAGCTGAGAGGAAATTGAAGAGAAAAAGAAGAGCCATCTTCTGTTTCTTTATTGACGGCGACTGTGAGTATTTGATTTTCGCATTCGACTTGAATGTTTTTGTCATTAAAATAAAAAGGAAGCATCATTTGTTTTTCAAAAGTCTGTCCTGACGATTTGACAGTTAAGATGAACTCGCATCCAGAAAGGGTAACTGTTACTTGTGTAGGCTGTAAAAAAGTCAGATCCGCTTCTATAATATACTGCTGACTTGTTTCATATAAATCAATAGGCAATGTTTCGTCGTACCAGGCGAAGGGGTCTTCAAAAAATTGCCGAAGCCATTCATCCATACTATCGAAATCATTCGCATCGTTGCGTTTTGAATGGTTCATGGAAGCATTCCTCCACATATCAACCTTGCTTTACATCATATGCGGTGGATTATAAATGGGTGAACGCATAAAAAAACAGACACTAAGGTCTGCTTTTCTTACATATCATGGCTTGAGTTGTGCTTTTGTCTTGTATGGTTTCGGTTTTTTACTTTTTTGCTTCCGCTTAGAGGCTCGGGTTGGCCGGGATTGTGTCCTTTAGGGGCGTTTTTATGCATATCTTTACTTGTATTCTTATTGGTCATAAAATGAGAACCTCCTTAAAAGAGTTCGGTGTTATTGATTGGTTTTTCTTTTTTTGTTATTTTGGCGTTCTGCTTCAGTCAGTACAAGCTGGTCGTTTTCAATATAGCCGGCGCCTTTGCCTTGGCTTTTTGCGTCATTCATTCCGTTAATGACGTGATTCGCTTTTCTTTTGACCATCATTATCACCTCAATCATAATATGGCTTCTTTTATTGTGTTATATGAGAGAGCGTAAACAGTAAAAATTACCGGTACATTTTTCTCATAAGTCGAACTTATTGTATTTAATAAAAACATTGATATTTACTTATGTATGATTTTGTTTTAATATGAAATTGTGAGAAAATTGTGATGGAATGTAATGTTCATCTGAGAATGATCTGATCTGAAGGGGGATTTTGGAGAATGGCAAACGAG
Source organism: Bacillus sp. PS237 (assembly GCF_037963345.1). Taxonomy (NCBI): domain Bacteria; kingdom Bacillati; phylum Bacillota; class Bacilli; order Caryophanales; family Bacillaceae; genus Bacillus; species Bacillus sp. PS237. Next base: position 1,948,914 of record NZ_CP150156.1, read on the forward strand.
CAAAAAACTGCAGCAAAAGACGTTTTCCAAGCGAGAAAAACGTTTACTACAAATGGGAAAACATATCATTACTACTCTTTAAAAGCGTTAGAAGATTCAGGTATAGGAAAGGTTTCGAAGCTTCCTTATTCCATCAAAGTTCTTTTAGAATCAGTATTGCGTCAAGTTGACGGCTTCGTTATCAAAAAAGAACACGTGGAAAATTTGGCAAAATGGGGAACTGCCGAATTAAAGGATATCGACGTTCCGTTCAAACCGTCTCGTGTTATTTTACAAGACTTCACAGGGGTTCCGGCAGTAGTAGATCTGGCTTCACTGCGTAAAGCAATGGCAGCTGTCGGCGGAGATCCTGATAAAATCAACCCTGAAATTCCTGTTGATCTCGTTATCGATCACTCTGTACAGGTAGATAAAGCGGGTACAGAAGATGCATTAGCAGTAAATATGGACTTGGAATTCGAAAGAAATGCAGAGCGCTACAAATTTTTAAGCTGGGCAAAGAAAGCGTTTAACAATTATCAGGCAGTACCGCCTGCAACAGGTATTGTGCACCAGGTCAACCTTGAGTTCTTGGCAAGTGTTGTCCATGCCATTGAAGAAGACGGCGAGCTTGTAACGTATCCTGATACGCTTGTCGGAACAGACTCACACACAACAATGATTAACGGTATCGGTGTTCTCGGCTGGGGTGTCGGTGGAATTGAAGCTGAAGCGGGAATGCTTGGACAGCCTTCTTACTTCCCAGTTCCAGAGGTAATCGGCGCGAAACTTGTCGGCAAGCTTCCAAACGGAACAACAGCTACTGACTTGGCGTTAAAAGTAACACAAGTGCTGCGTGAAAAAGGCGTTGTCGGTAAATTTGTTGAATTCTTCGGACCGGGAATTGCTGAACTGCCGCTTGCAGATCGCGCAACAATTGCGAATATGGCTCCGGAATACGGTGCTACATGCGGATTCTTCCCAGTAGATGAAGAAGCGCTTAACTACCTGCGCCTGACTGGCCGTGATCCTGAACATATTGATGTTGTTGAAGCATACTGCAGAAGCAATGGCTTGTTCTACACTCCAGATGCGGAAGACCCTCAATTTACTGATGTGGTTGAAATTGACCTGTCTCAAATTGAAGCAAACTTATCGGGTCCAAAGCGTCCTCAGGATTTGATCCCGCTATCTGCTATGCAGGAAACGTTTAAAAAGCAATTAGTCAGCCCTGCAGGTAACCAAGGATTCGGTTTAAATGCTGAGGAAGAAAATAAAGAAATTAAGTTTAAACTCCTTAACGGCGAAGAAACAGTTATGAAAACGGGTGCGATCGCCATTGCTGCGATTACAAGCTGTACAAATACATCAAACCCATACGTGCTGATCGGCGCCGGACTGGTAGCGAAAAAAGCGGTTGAGTTAGGGCTTAAGGTGCCTAATTACGTGAAAACGTCACTTGCACCGGGTTCTAAAGTTGTTACAGGATATCTTGTGAATTCAGGCCTTCTTCCATACATGAAAGAGCTTGGCTTTAACCTCGTTGGGTACGGCTGTACAACATGTATCGGGAACTCAGGTCCGCTTTCACCGGAAATCGAAGAAGCGGTTGCGAAAAATGATCTTCTGATTACGTCTGTCCTTTCCGGAAACCGTAACTTTGAAGGACGTATTCACCCGCTTGTTAAAGGCAACTATCTTGCTTCACCGCCGCTTGTTGTGGCATATGCGCTGGCTGGAACGGTAAACATTAACTTAAAAACCGATCCAATCGGTGTGGGCAAGGATGGTCAAAACGTATACTTTAATGATATTTGGCCGTCAATGGACGAAATCAATGCACTTGTTAAGCAAACTGTTACGCCAGAGCTATTCCGCAAAGAGTATGAAACAGTATTTGATGACAACAAGCGCTGGAACGAAATTGAAACAACAGATGAAGCTTTATATAAATGGGATAACGATTCAACTTACATCCAAAACCCACCATTCTTTGAAGAGATGTCTGTTGAGCCAGGCAAGGTTGAGCCATTAAAAGGACTGCGTGTTGTCGGTAAATTCGGCGATTCAGTCACAACTGACCATATTTCTCCTGCGGGGGCAATCGGAAAAGATACGCCTGCCGGAAAGTATTTGCAAGAAAAAGGTGTTTCACCTCGTGACTTTAACTCCTACGGCTCCCGCCGTGGAAACCATGAAGTCATGATGAGAGGAACATTTGCCAACATTCGCATCAAAAACCAAATCGCACCGGGTACAGAAGGCGGATTTACGACGTACTGGCCGACTGGTGAAGTAACATCCATCTATGATGCATGCATGAAATACAAAGAAGATAAAACCGGTCTTGTCGTATTAGCAGGAAAAGACTATGGTATGGGATCTTCACGTGACTGGGCTGCAAAAGGAACAAACCTTCTCGGCATCAGAACGGTCATTGCAGAGAGCTTCGAAAGAATTCACAGAAGCAATCTTGTATTCATGGGTGTGCTGCCGCTTCAGTTTAAACAAGGTGAAAATGCGGATACACTCGGCTTAACGGGTAAAGAAGTCATCGAGGTAGATGTTGATGAAACAGTTCGTCCTCGTGACCTTGTGACTGTAAGAGCAATCAATGAAGACGGCAATGTAACAACTTTTGAAGCAGTCGTCCGCTTTGATAGTGAAGTTGAAATTGATTACTACCGCCATGGCGGCATCCTTCAAATGGTGCTTCGTGAAAAAATGAAGCAGTCCTGATGAATCAATAGGAAGAGAAGGCATTTCGCTTTCTCTTCTTTTTATGACACAATGTGCTGCGGAGGTGGCATATGCTGAAAAAATGGCTCGCAGGGATCCTGCTTATCATGCTAGTCGGTTATACGGGATGGAATTTATATCAAACATACAGCAAAAAAGAAGTCGGAATTCAAGAGGGGCAACAAGCACCTGATTTTTCTTTGAAAACGCTATCAGGAGAGAAAAGCTCTTTACAGGATGCAAAAGGCAAAAAAGTGCTGCTCAATTTTTGGGCAACTTGGTGTAAGCCGTGCCGTCAGGAAATGCCTGCGATGGAAAAGCTGCAAAAAGAGTACGCCGACAAACTTGCGGTTGTTGCGGTAAATTTCACTTCAGCTGAGAAAAGTGAGAAACAGGTCCGAGCGTTTGCTGATACTTATGACTTAACGTTCCCCATTCTGATTGATAAAAAAGGGATCAATGCTGACTATAACGTGATGTCATATCCAACGACATATATCTTAGATGAAAAAGGTGTTATCCAAGACATACATGTTGGCACCATGACAAAAAAAGAAATGGAACAAAAACTGGATCTTGATTAGATTCAGTTTTTTTTATACTCAAATATGCTTACAAGTTTTCAGAATTGGAAAAAATAAAAGAATATGCGGAGGTGAGAAGCGTGAAGAAGATGAGAAAACGTTCTTTTCATGAGCTCGTCATGGAAAACAAAAAAGAGCTGATGACCAATACAGAGTATTTAAATCAGCTTGAGGAAAAGCTTGAACAGCGATTTAAGCAAAAATAACCTTTAATTTGTATTCATGTTTACCCCTCCTTTTGAGAAACCTATCTGTTGAGGAGGGATAAACATGGGAAACAACAAGAAAAACGGTCAGCCTCAATATGCTCCAAGCCACTTGGGTACAAAGCCTGTAAAATATAAAGCCAATAAAGGGGAAAAAATGCATGATACTTCAGGACAGCGGCCGATTATCATGCAGACAAAAGGCGAGTAGCGAAAATTCGAGTTTATTTCTAGGAGGTACATCCGAATGACAAAGAACCAAAATCAATATCAGCAGCCTAATCCTGATGATCGTTCTGACAATGTGGAAAAATTGCAGGATATGGTTCAAAATACAATTGAAAATATAGAAGAAGCAGAAGCATCAATGGAGTTTGCTTCAGGAGAAGATAAACAGCGTATCAAAGAAAAAAATGCAAGGCGCGAACAGAGCATTGAAGCGTTTCGTAATGAAATACAGGACGAATCTGCAGCGAGACAAAACGGATACCGTTCTTAAAAAACCAGGGAAACCTGGTTTTTTTCTTTCTGATTTGATTATGGTAAAATGGGGCTAAATTGACGTTAAGGGAGCAGAGTAATCTTGCATGTATCAAAAAAAGAAATAGAAGTGCGTTATGCAGAAACAGATCAAATGGGGATTGTCTATCACGCAAATTATCTTGTGTGGATGGAGGTCGGCAGAACGGCCTTGATTAAGGACTTAGGCTTTTTATATAGTGATATGGAAAAAAAAGGCGTTCTGTCCCCAGTCGTTGATATCAATATTTCCTATAAAAAGCCGCTTCATTACGGAGAAACCGCGGTTGTACATACATGGATAGAGGACTATAACGGATTTAAAACCGTCTATGGTTACCACATTTATAATCCGGCCGGTGAGCTTTCCATCAAAGCCACCTCATCTCATATTTGTGTGGATAAAGAAAGCTTTAAGCCAATTCAATTCCGCAAAGCTTTTCCTGATTGGCACACAGCATATGAAAAGGCCAAAAAATAGGGAAGTGAACGGGATATGGCGTTTGGTGTGAAACGGGAGGAACTTAACCGGTGGAAACAAGCAGTGAAAAGAGGAGAAATCGCATTTTTAACACATTACTGGCTGGATGACCGATTTCCAGAAGCAAAGACCGTGACAAAAGCCGGCTGTGCAGACATTGATAAGCTGGTTCAGTGGGGAGCGGCGTACGGGTTAAAAAAAGAATGGATCCATAAGAAAAGTGAATTTCCCCACTTTGATCTGCTGGGGGAAACACAAAAATATATTTTGGAACAAGAAAACCTAACCGATCATCTTATACGATTTCATTTGTAAAAAAAGAACGCACATGAAGTGCGTTCTTTTTTATTGGTATTCAAAAACCGGTTCATCAGCGTCTTCTGAATAGCTGACGAGAAGGTCGTGGTTATCAAAGTACCATAAATCACTTTCTTCAATAAAGAAGGTAATGCCATCAGCTTCTGCAGTGACTCCAGCCTCTTGTGGGGCATCTTTCGCTACACCGAGAGAAAAACCCTTTTGAACGTTGCTGCAGCCTCCATAGCGGACGAAAAAGCGAACCTGGTCTCCGCTTTCCAAATCGAGTTCTTCTTTATACCAGTTCAATGCGTCTTCGTTAATTGTCATATTCATAACAGAACACCCCTTTGTTCTTCATTTGAATTTTCTCTATTATAAACGTATTAGGCTATTCTGTGTCAAAAGAGAAGTTTTTTAAGCTTATAACCATTTTACTTTAGGTTCTGTTTTATTGATAATTCGTTTAATGTTCGCTCGGTGTCTGTATATCACAAAAATAGTGAGCAGGGTAACGACAATCAATAAATACGTATCATGGACAAAGAAACTATATATAACAGTATAGATCCCTGTTAACATCGATGAGAGAGAAACAAATTTAGTCAAGTATAAAAAGATGAAGAATACCGCAACCATCGTGATAAATAACAGGGGTGCGTAAAATAGCAAAACGCCTCCTGATGTCGCCACGGCTTTACCGCCTTTAAATTTGGCGAAGATGGGAAACACGTGGCCTAAAACCGCAAAGACTCCTGCAAGAAGCGGGTGAATATCAACATGCATGAGAAAAGGCAATGCAGTTGCCAGTGTCCCTTTCAAAATATCTCCGGCTATGACGACCGAACCAGCTTTTACACCCAATGTACGGAATGCATTGGTAGCGCCTAAGTTGCCGCTTCCGTGCTCCCGAATATCAATTCCTTTGGCAAGCTTGCCCACAATTAAGCCAGATGGAATGCTGCCTATCAAGTAGGCCAAAATAATCAATAAAGCAATTAACATCTACATTTCTCCTTTTTCAAATTCCCTTCTTTTTATTTTAACATGAGATGTCATGATCTGATGATAAGTTTTTTTGTAAAGTTTGCTTACAAATCAAATCAAACATGCATCATATTTTGATTTCTCCTGTTTTGATCGTGTAAAATAAGTGAAAAAGGAGTGACACACGATGCAAAACCCTTCTAAAGCGGAAATTAAAGAGATTCTTCAAAGAAGCAAACGTATAGCGGTAGTAGGGCTTTCAGACCGTCCGGATAGAACGTCACATATGGTTTCAAAAGCAATGCAGGACGCGGGTTATGAAATTATCCCTGTGAACCCTACAATTGATGAGGCGCTAGGTGTCAAAGCCGTTTCATCTTTAAAAGAGATAGACGGTCCGATTGACATCGTAAATGTATTCCGGCGCTCAGAACAGCTTCCTGGAGTGGCGGAAGAGTTTTTAGAGACAGATGCGCCAGTATTTTGGGCACAGCAAGGGCTAGTTAATGAGGAAGCATACCAGATGCTAAAAGAAAAAGGCAGAACGGTTATCATGGATCTGTGCATAAAAGTGGCACACGCTGTAACAAAATAGGTGCAGAACTGCAAAAATCCTTGTAAATTCAAGGATTTTTGCTTTTTAATTTTAAGATATTGTTTGCGTATTACGGTGAAACAGATACAATAAAGCTTGAACAGCTTTTTTTGAATACCTTGTCCAGCTGGGTTTCGGCCGTTCGATTTGCGAAGGTCTGCTGCTTTATATATAATAAACAAACATACGTTCTCATAGTGTAAAAACAGCACTAGCCGATGTTTTGAGAAGAACTGATTCGTTAGCTCTATGTTGCGATTGCAAACATATTGGTTATAATGAGGAGTCCAAGGCAGTACTGGCTCGAGGCGAGGTTTATAAAAAATATCTTATATACAAATGATGTGTAACACTGAAAAGAGAAAGACAATGTTAGTTTTTGAAAGGGGTTTGTACGTTTGGCTAGAAAACAGCAATTTGATTACAACGAAGATGCCATACAGGTGCTCGAAGGCCTTGAGGCTGTCAGGAAAAGGCCGGGTATGTATATTGGCTCTACTGACGCGCGGGGTTTGCACCACTTGGTTTATGAAATTGTAGATAACTCTGTCGACGAGGTGCTTGCCGGCCATGGAGATCACATAATCGTCAAAATACATAAAGACAATAGTATTTCTGTACAGGATAGAGGCCGCGGCATGCCGACCGGAATGCATAAGCTCGGCAAACCAACCCCTGAAGTGATTTTAACGGTGCTTCATGCCGGAGGGAAATTCGGCCAAGGCGGCTATAAGACAAGCGGCGGGCTCCACGGAGTTGGTGCATCAGTCGTGAATGCTTTATCTGAATGGCTGACGGTTACCATTGAGCGGGACGGTTTTGTCTATCAGCAGCGATTTGAAAATGGAGGAAAACCGGTTACATCTCTCGAAAAGATCGGCAAAACAAAAAAGACGGGAACTCTTACACACTTTAAGCCAGATCCAACGATGTTCAGCACAACCACTTATAATTTTGAAACGCTCTCTGAGCGCTTAAGAGAGTCTGCGTTTTTGTTAAAAGGACTGAAAATTGAGCTGATTGATGAACGCAATGACCAGCGTGAGGTCTTTTATTATGAAAACGGCATAGAAGCGTTTGTTGCTTACTTAAATGAAGAAAAAGACGTCTTGTCTGAAGTGGTCTCGTTTGAGGGTGAGCATCATTCTATAGAAGTGGACTTTGCGTTCCAGTTTAACGATGGTTATTCTGAAAATATTTTGTCGTTTGTCAACAATGTCAGAACAAAAGACGGCGGGACGCATGAGTCAGGTGCAAAAACTGCGATGACGCGTGCTTTTAATGAATATGCGCGAAAAGTGGCTTTGCTGAAAGAAAAGGATAAGAACCTTGAAGGCACCGATATAAGGGAAGGGCTTTCAGCCATTATTTCTGTCCGCATTCCTGAGGAGCTTCTTCAATTTGAGGGACAAACAAAAGGAAAGCTCGGTACCAGTGAAGCAAGATCAGCGGTGGATGCGATTGTTTCAGAGCAGCTTGCTTACTTTTTAGAGGAAAATCGGGACACCGCAACGCTTCTTGTCAAAAAAGCAATCAAGGCGAGCCAGGCGCGCGAAGCGGCACGCAAAGCCCGTGAAGAAGCAAGAAGCGGCAAAAAACGAAAAAAATCAGAAGCGACTTTAAGCGGAAAGCTGACGCCTGCGGGTTCAAGAAACCCGGCAAAAAATGAATTGTATCTCGTTGAGGGAGATTCAGCAGGCGGGTCAGCCAAGCAGGGACGAGACCGCAGATTCCAGGCGGTTCTGCCTTTACGCGGTAAAGTCATTAATACAGAAAAAGCTAAGCTTGCTGATATCTTTAAAAATGAAGAGATCAATACGATCATTCATGCGATCGGCGGGGGAGTCGGGGCAGATTTCTCAATCGATGACATCAACTACGACAAAATCATCATTATGACCGATGCCGATACTGACGGCGCCCATATTCAAGTGCTGCTTCTTACCTTTTTCTATCGCTATATGAAACCGCTCATTGAGCATGGCAAGGTGTTCATTGCGCTGCCACCTTTATATAAGGTCAGTAAAGGAAGCGGGAAAAAGGAAATCATTGAATATGCATGGTCTGATGAAGAGATGGGGGATGTCCTGAAAAAAGTCGGCAAAGGCTATACCATTCAACGATATAAGGGTCTTGGAGAGATGAACGCAGACCAGCTGTGGGAAACGACGATGAATCCGGAGTCCCGCACACTTGTTAGGGTCAAAATTGACGATGCGGCACGTGTAGAGAGACGTGTGACGACGTTAATGGGAGACAAAGTAGAGCCGCGCAGAAAGTGGATTGAGAAAAACGTCGCTTTCGGCTTAGATGAAGAAAGCAATATTTTAGAAAATGAAAACTTATCGGTCGCTGAGGAGGTTTAATGATTGTCACAGCCAGAATTATTTCATGATTTACCATTAGAAGAGGTGATCGGCGACCGTTTTGGACGCTACAGTAAATATATTATTCAAGACAGGGCGCTGCCCGATGCGAGAGACGGATTAAAGCCGGTACAGCGCAGAATTCTGTATGCAATGCATACAGATGGAAACACGTTTGATAAAAACTTCAGAAAAGCGGCCAAAACGGTCGGTAACGTCATCGGTAACTATCATCCGCACGGTGACAGCTCGGTTTATGAAGCAATGGTGCGGATGAGCCAGGATTGGAAAGTTCGTAATGTGTTAATCGAAATGCATGGAAACAATGGAAGCATCGACGGAGATCCCCCGGCAGCCATGCGTTATACAGAGGCACGATTATCTCCGATAGCATCTGAGCTTCTTCGGGATATTGACAAAAACACGGTTGAATTTGTGCCGAACTTCGATGATACAAGCAAGGAGCCTGTCGTACTCCCGGCGATGTTTCCTAACCTATTGGTCAACGGATCTACCGGGATTTCAGCAGGATACGCGACCGACATTCCCCCTCATCATCTGGGAGAAGTCATTGATGCTGTCATTAAGCGTATTCAAATGCCTTCTTGCTCTGTTGACGAACTCATGGAAGTTATTAAAGGGCCTGATTTTCCGACAGGCGGTATTATTCAGGGCGTTGACGGGATAAGAAAAGCTTACGAAACCGGAAAAGGAAAAATCATTATCCGCGGAAAGGCTGAAATTGAAACAATCAGAGGCGGACGAGAACAAATTGTCATTACTGAAATTCCATTTGAAGTAAATAAAGCAAACCTTGTAAAAAAAATGGACGAGTTCCGTATTGATAAAAAGGTTGAAGGCATCTCAGAGGTTCGTGATGAAACGGATCGAACAGGGCTGAGAGTGGTCATTGAACTGAAAAAAGAAGCTGATGCCAAAGGCATTTTGAATTTCTTATATAAAAATACTGATTTGCAGATCACATATAACTTCAATATGGTGGCTATCCATAACCGCCGTCCGATGCTGATGAGCCTGCCGTCTATTTTGGATGCATATATCGGACACCAAAAGGAAGTTGTCACAAACCGGTCCGTTTACGAGCTTCAAAAAGCAAAAGACAGACATCATATCGTAGAAGGGCTCATGAAAGCTTTGTCTATTTTGGATGAAGTGATTGCAACAATCCGTTCTTCTAGCGATAAACGTGACGCTAAAAACAATTTGATCGCGAAATATGAATTTACAGAGCCTCAGGCTGAAGCCATCGTGTCATTGCAGCTATATCGTTTAACCAATACCGATATCACAGCGCTTAAGGAAGAGGCAGAAGAGCTCGGTAAAAAAATTGAAGAGCTCGAATCTATTCTGAGCAATGATAAAAAACTGCTAAAAGTGATTACAAACAGCTTAAAAGCACTGAAAAAGAAATATGCAGATACGAGACGCTCCGTGATTGAAGAAAAAATTGAAGAAATTAAAATCAATCTCGAAGTCATGGTTGCATCTGAGGATGTATATGTAACCGTTACGAAGGATGGTTACCTAAAACGGACGAGCCAGCGCTCATTTGCCGCTTCCAACGGTCAGGACTTCGGAATGAAAGATACGGACAGGATGCTGCATCAGTTTGAAATGAATACGACAGACGTGCTGCTGCTCTTTACGAACAAAGGAAGCTACATCTATTGTCCTGTTCACCAGCTGCCTGATATCAGATGGAAGGACATGGGCCAGCATTTTTCAAATCTAATCACTATTGACCGTGATGAAACGATTGTAAAGGCTATACCGATAAAAGAATTTGATCCGTCGGCATATCTTCTATTCTTTACGAAAAACGGTATGGTGAAAAAGACAGAGCTCACTCATTATAAAGCACAGCGTTATTCTAAGGCACTTGTAGCCTTAAATCTGAAGGGTGAAGATGAACTGATTGATGTACATGTAACAAATGGGGAAAGCCAGATCTTTATGGCCACTCACTTAGGGTATGGTCTATGGTTTGGAGAAGACGAAGTGAATGTAGTTGGCGCGCGTGCGGCAGGTGTCAAAGGGATTAACTTAAAAGAGGATGACTTTGTTGTCTCCGGTGAGATTCTTCAGCAATCTGATTCAATTGTCTTGTTCACACAGCGGGGAGCGGTTAAACGCATGAGTCTTTCTGAGTTCGAGAAGACATCCCGTGCAAAACGCGGTGTCGTAATGCTAAGGGAACTGAAAAAGAATCCTCACCGTGTTGTAGCACTGTTCGCTTGCGGTCTTGAACAGCGACTAATGGCAGAAACAGAAAAAGGCGACAGAAAAGAACTGCAGACAAAAGAGTTGCGGACAAACGACAGATACAGCAATGGCTCTTTCTTTTTTGATGAAGAGGAATCAGGCAAGGTTACAGCTGTTTGGCGCCTTCATACAGAACAATAATAAAAAACCCGCTCATACTATATGAGCGGGTTTCGTTTGTTTTTTATCAGCTTTCATGGTTGGTGAATAGATCTGTTACAGCATGAATGACTTCAATCCCCTGCCATACAAATAAATTCAGCGCTGTGAAAGAAAATAAGCCTAAAATCACCATTCTTAAGATAAACAACATGTTTAACAGCCTCCTCATATTTTCGTTACATAATCGGGTGATGTTGAACATGAAGTTTGCCGAAATAAGACGATTGATAAAATTTGGCCAGTATAAAGCTTTTTTTCCGCTGACGTCTGCGGGAGTATCCCGTACTTTTGCTTTCAGCGGTCAGCAGCAGAACAGCCATTGCCCATAAAGCGGTCAGCGTAAATGCCCCTGTGATGGATTTCTTCTCATCATCAGCATTTTGGCCGGCTTTCATCTCATGCATTTCCTGCTGGTCGGCTACGGCTTTATAATGATGGCCGATATCAAAGGCGTGGGGAATTGAGAACAAATGAAAACTGGCAATCGCCAAGAATAAGATGGATGCTTTCAATATCGTTACTTTTTTCAAATGATCTCCCCCTCCTTTAATATTACTGAATATTTTTATAATAATACCCCAATCCATCCTAAAAGTAAACCTGATTTATTAAATTTAAAAATAAATTTAACTTTGTTAAGTATATATCTTTTTGCTTATTTTTGAAAGAGAAAACTTCTTTTATTAGCGTATGTATACCCGGTTTATGGTGTGAATAAAAACATATTTTAAATGATATGTTGTTTAGGATTTATTACTTTATTTATGTGTAAATCAAAGAGAAAGGCAAGAGAATGGGAAGAAATGATTACATTGTTAATAGGGTACTCTTTTTTTAAAGCCAGTTTGCAAGGAATGTTTTTATTCGTAGGAAAATAATAGAGAAGGGGTCGACAGAGTAACATCTGGCTATGACAATATTCTTCTCGAAAAAACTTCCTAATTCGTCATATTGTGATATAATAAAACTCGTTATGTTAAAAAATCTAACATCAAAATCGAATTCGTATTGAATTGATGAAAACGGGAGGTAAATATGGAGTCTTTTTTCAATAGTTTGATTAATATTCCAAGTGATTTCATCTGGAAATACCTATTTTATATTTTAATAGGGCTTGGATTATTTTTTACCATACGTTTTGGTTTTATCCAATTCCGTTATTTTATTGAAATGTTCAGAATAGTAGGGGAGAAGCCGGAAGGAAATAAAGGTGTTTCATCTATGCAGGCATTCTTTATTTCGGCCGCATCCCGAGTCGGCACAGGGAATTTGACTGGTGTAGCCTTAGCAATTGCGACAGGCGGACCAGGCGCTGTATTTTGGATGTGGGTAGTGGCTGCAGTAGGCATGGCTTCAAGCTTTGTCGAAAGTACATTAGCACAGCTTTATAAGGTAAGAGACGGGGAGGATTTCCGCGGAGGGCCGGCCTACTATATTCAAAAGGGTCTTGGTGCCAGATGGCTTGGCATCGTTTTTGCAATCTTAATTACCGTCTCATTCGGCTTGATTTTTAACGCTGTTCAAACAAATACAATTGCTGGAGCATTGGATGGCGCATTCCATGTAAATAAAATAGTTGTAGCCATAGTTCTGGCGGTTTTAACTGCGTTTATCATTTTCGGCGGTTTAAAACGTGTTGTCGCTGTTTCACAGCTAATTGTGCCGGTTATGGCAGGCATTTATATTCTTATCGCTTTATTTGTTGTCATCACGAATATTACGGCTTTCCCTGGCGTTATCGCTACAATTGTTAAAAATGCTTTAGGTTTTGAACAAGTCGTCGGCGGCGGAATAGGCGGCATCATCGTTATCGGTGCGCAACGCGGACTTTTTTCAAACGAAGCAGGAATGGGGAGCGCACCAAACGCGGCTGCGACGGCTCATGTATCCCATCCGGCAAAGCAAGGCTTTATTCAAACATTAGGCGTATTTTTCGATACATTTATCATATGTACGTCCACAGCATTTATTATTTTGCTGTACAGTGTAACGCCAAAAGGCGACGGCATCCAAGTCACACAGGCTGCTCTTAACCATCACATTGGAGGCTGGGCGCCGACTTTCATCGCAGTCGCAATGTTCTTGTTTGCATTCAGTTCAGTTGTCGGCAACTATTATTATGGCGAGACAAACATTGAATTTATTAAAACAAGCAAAACATGGCTGAACATTTACCGTATCGCTGTTATTGCTATGGTTGTGTATGGATCTTTATCAGGCTTCCAAATCGTTTGGGATATGGCGGACCTCTTTATGGGTATCATGGCGCTGATCAACTTAATTGTGATTGCGCTGCTGTCAAACGTTGCTTACAAAGTGTATAAAGATTACGCGAAACAGCGTAAGCAAGGACTTGATCCTGTGTTTAAAGCGAAAAACATCCCAGGGCTGAAAAACGCTGAAACATGGGAAGATGAGAAACAAGAAGCATAATATAAATATAAAACAAAGCTGCATTCAATAGTTGAATGCAGCTTTTTCATTATTGGAAATAAATTTAATTTTTCGACTCGAATGAAAAATGACGTGTAAAGTCCCAATTCAGTCCAGTTTTCTTTGTTCTATATGTGTCATGTGTGTCTTATTCATTGGAGGTAGAGCAAATTGACAGGCTTTTAAACCTCCCCAAAACAAGAAATTAGGTTGATAGACAATCATGAGAAAGATTTTTACAATGAGTTCGTGCTCATAAGAAGTGTAGAGCCAAAATGATGCGAAGGAGGAAAAGATCAGATATGAAACGGTCAATCTCTATTTTTATTACGTGTTTATTGATTACGTTATTGACAATGGGCGGCATGATAGCTTCGCCGGCATCAGCAGCAGGGACAAAAACGCCAGTAGCCAAGAATGGCCAGCTTAGCATAAAAGGTACACAGCTCGTTAACCGAGACGGTAAAGCGGTACAGCTGAAGGGGATCAGTTCACACGGATTGCAATGGTATGGAGAATATGTCAATAAAGACAGCTTAAAATGGCTGAGAGATGATTGGGGTATCACCGTTTTCCGTGCAGCGATGTATACGGCAGATGGCGGTTATATTGACAACCCGTCCGTGAAAAATAAAGTAAAAGAAGCGGTTGAAGCGGCAAAAGAGCTTGGGATATATGTCATCATTGACTGGCATATCTTAAATGACGGTAATCCAAACCAAAATAAAGAGAAGGCAAAAGAATTCTTCAAGGAAATGTCAAGCCTTTACGGAAACACGCCAAACGTCATTTATGAAATTGCAAACGAACCAAACGGTGATGTGAACTGGAAGCGTGATATTAAACCATATGCGGAAGAAGTGATTTCAGTTATCCGCAAAAATGATCCAGACAACATCATCATTGTCGGAACCGGTACATGGAGCCAGGATGTGAATGATGCTGCCGATGACCAGCTAAAAGATGCAAACGTTATGTACGCACTTCATTTTTATGCCGGCACACACGGCCAATTTTTACGGGATAAAGCAAACTATGCACTCAGCAAAGGAGCACCTATTTTTGTGACAGAGTGGGGAACAAGCGACGCGTCTGGCAATGGCGGTGTATTCCTTGATCAATCGAGGGAATGGCTGAAATATCTCGACAGCAAGACCATTAGCTGGGTGAACTGGAATCTTTCTGATAAGCAGGAATCATCCTCAGCTTTAAAGCCGGGGGCATCTAAAACAGGCGGCTGGCGGTTGTCAGATTTATCTGCTTCAGGAACATTCGTTAGAGAAAACATTCTCGGCACCAAAGATTCGACGAAGGACATTCCTGAAACGCCATCAAAAGATAAACCCACACAGGAAAATGGTATTTCTGTACAGTACAGAGCAGGGGATGGGAGTATGAACAGCAACCAAATCCGTCCGCAGCTTCAAATAAAAAATAACGGCAATACCACGGTTGATTTAAAAGATGTCACTGCCCGTTACTGGTATAAAGCGAAAAACAAAGGCCAAAACTTTGACTGTGACTACGCGCAGATTGGATGCGGCAATGTGACACACAAGTTTGTGACGTTGCATAAACCAAAGCAAGGTGCAGATACCTATCTGGAACTTGGATTTAAAAACGGAACGTTGGCACCGGGAGCAAGCACAGGGAATATTCAGCTCCGTCTTCACAATGATGACTGGAGCAATTATGCACAAAGCGGCGATTATTCCTTTTTCAAATCAAATACGTTTAAAACAACGAAAAAAATCACATTATATGATCAAGGAAAACTGATTTGGGGAACAGAACCAAATTAGTTAAGCTTTTTTTTGGCGGACATCAGTAACGATGTCCGTTTTTATCATCTAATAGGAGGTTTGCGTTGTGGATGAAATACTGAAACAGTATATGGTGCTGTATAAAAAAATGAGTAATATGATAAATGGTCCCGACTATCCAGGTAAGGAAAAAGACATCCAGCATCAAAAAGATCAGATCGAAGTTTACGAAAAACAGCTGCAGCAAGGATTTTCTACAGATTATGACTATGATGTGTTTGCTGATTCTGTTATCAAATGCGCATATGGCGATATGACGCTGGAAGATTTAGAAGCCGTTTATTATGGATTGACAACACCATTTTTTTGATTTGTCATTCAGCAGTAAAATTTCAATTTCTGTCTCACTAACTTAAGTATACTTTGATATTGAGACAGAAATTTATTTATTTTGTTTACTTCCTAGAATATATATTATGTAAACTAGAAAAGATGAAGAATAAAGCTTTGCTGTTTTTATGTACATCCTTTCTTCTTCCTGTAATTCAGCAACAAAATAAAAAAGCGATTTCCCAATCGGAAAATCGCCAATTCAGACACTCTATTATTTATGTGTGTCTTTGTGCTCTTAACGATTTACAACAAATGTTGTCACGCTTTGAGCTGGAAGATGAGCCCAAAAATGATTGCCTGATACAGTGAGATTCGTTCCAGGTTGTAGATTGCTGCTGCTGCTCGTGATCCATCTAGATACGTTTGAAGCAGATCCATTCTGCAAAACAAAGTTTTGGTTGACTCCTGTGTTGCTTTTATTGATGGCAACAATAACGACCTTGTTGTCACCTTTATAGGCTGACACGTAAACGTTCGCATTAGGGTTTTTCGTTGCATCAATCCTTACATAGCCGGGACGCACAAACTTTGAGAAATGAGCCATATTGTAGCCGCGTTTGCTGATCGTACCATCTTCTTTCATAGGTCCATATGATCTTCGGATGTACCACCATACATAAGCTTGAAAGTCCCCCTCTACCATCGCATTGTGAATATGCTGTGAAACATCCAATGCCTCAGGCCATCGATCCGCCGAGTTGGTATCACTGTTTGGATAGTATACTTCCGTCATCCAAAGGTCCTTCCCCGCTCCTTTTTGTTTGAAAAGAGGATAAGGGAATTGGCTGACCTGGGTGCCGTACAGGTGAGTTCCGAGAATATCCATATTGGCAAGAGCCTGCGGATCGTTCAAGATCGGGTCCGACAAATTCTTCAAGTATTGAAATGACTCAGGCGCAATGACGCGGGCATTGATCGAGCCGGCGTTTTCTCTCATAAAGCGAAGTATTTCTTGCGGCGTCCACCACGTCCACTCGTGAGCGTAATCAGGCTCGTTTTGGACCGAAATCGCGTAAAGATTCACACCATTATTCTTCATGAAGGTAACAAAATCGTTAAGATGCTGCGCGTATGCTGCGTACTTGTTGTATTTCAGCCGTTTAGCCGATGTGTCACCATTCCGATTAAAGGTCTCAACCATATCACTTGGAGGATTCCAAGGAGAAGCAAAAACGATTGCTCCGTGTTTGACCGCACTCTTTGCAGTCTCCACCTCTTTATACCAATTATTTCGATTTTCATCTACATGAATTCTTAAGATTGAAAATCCTAACTGGTTCTGTCCATTGCCAAAAGCAGTTTCTCTTTGAGCTGCTGTAAGATCCCCAGCCCAAGCCGGATGATTCATCCCTCCAAAACCGCGAATCACTTGTTTCTCTGCAGATACATTAACTGTTACATCACTTGCTGCCAAAACTTCAGTAGCGCCTGGCCCTAACATGACTGACAGCATAGTGAAACATACTAATAGTACACAAATTGTTTTTTTTATGCGTGGAATCATTTATTCCTCTCCTTCGTCATGTGTCTTTTACGGTATTAAAAAATCTGCATGGCATATCCATAATGGCGGGCTGTTCCGGTGCTGGCCCGTACTTCACCCGCCTCGTTTTTAAGCGGTCCCATTACGAGTACTATCTTTGCGTAAACTGCCAGTAATCAAAATTAAACAAGTTTCCTGTACCTGTTCCGGTAAATACAAAGAATACTTTGTGCACACCGGTTGCCCCGCTTACCGCAGTTTCTATTTCCCTCCACGTTTGCGCTCCGCCTGTTGAAGGCACATTCAGAGTTCCAACAAGCTTACCGTCTGCACTGTCGAGGCGCACTTCTATTTTCCCGCCTAAAGTGGATGCTACATTTGCTTTAAATGACCTGGCACCGCCCGCTCCGAAGTCTGCATTTCCTACAGCAATCCAGTCTCCATTTTGAATGCTTGTTACATGCTGATTATTTACTGGCCCGCCGGGTGCTGTGGACTTCTCTGTCAAAATGCGTCCATTCCAAGCAAACGTTTCAGCTTCTACCCGGTTATATGGGTTTAAATTGGAAATTTGTGTTACACCTGCATAATTTGCCGCTACCTCTTGAATAGATCCATCTGCATTATGCACCAGCTTATTAATATGGGGAGAGCGGTATCCTTTGCCGGCCCCGAACAGAGCGGAACTGACAGTTTGCGCATGGTACACCACATACCACTCGTTTTTAAAATTGAAAACAGCATGATGGTTGTTTCCGCCACCTCCGAAAAATGCACCCGGATTTTTCAGGAAGTGCCCTCTATATGTAAAGGGACCCATGGGACTTGAACTGGTCATGTAGCCGATCTCACCCGGGGGTTTATCGGCCGGGTGCGTGCCGCCGAAATTGATGCAATAGGAGTAATAATATGTTCCGTTATACTTGTGCAATCCCGAATCTTCAAACATGAAAGGCGCATCAATTGTAGATGCACTTCCAACAACACTCGTCATATCAGGCCCCAATTTTATGACTCTAGCCGTTTTAGGATTGGCCCATTGTCCCTGCGTTGGATTTGAAACGCCAGGAACGCCTCCGCCGGCATACAGGTAACCGGTTCCGTCGTCATCTACAAATACTGCCGGATCAAAAAGCCATACAACACCAGACATTCCTGGCGTACTTGGCGTTACGAGCGGTTTTCCGATTGGGTCGGTCCATGGACCAATCGGGCTGTCTGCGGTGAGAACCCCGATACCTCCGCCGCTGTTTGCGAAATAAAGGAAGAATTTATCCTTGCCATTAATTTTTTTAACTGCGATTGACGGTGCCCATGACGCACCTGCCCATTTTGCAATTCCACGGCCTCCATTAGCTCCATTGGCACCTGCTACCGGAATGGCTCCGTGGTCTGTCCAGTTCACCATATCCGCTGAAGATATGACGAATACTCTATTCAAATTGGCAAATGAATTATCTTTAATTGTTCCGTTGCTATTATATTCATAGTCATCACTTGACATATAGATGTAGACTCTTCCGTTATAGGTCAGCGCAACCGGATCCGCTCCCAAATGATGGTCGATAAGCGGATTTGAATTCCCTATATGTTTTGCAATTGTAGTACTAGTGGCAGCATACGCAGACTTCCCAGATAAGCAGCTCAATAATAAAACTAGAATCCATAAACATACGCTACACTTTTTCCTCATCACTTCACATCCTCCTTTTTCCTTAAAATGGGGGATTTTCTTTTGGAATTTGATAACAACAGGTCACGAAGATTGCACGCATAAAGTAGCCGGAAGCTGTTTAGCAATGTTCCCAGTTGTTCTGAAAGCTCATCTTCATGTGTCTCCATTCTCTCTTTTCTTCGAGGAGATCGCACCACTCCTTCAAAATTGTTCAAAAAAACTTCCCCATTCCTAGCGACCATTGTCCAGAAAATAAAAAGACAGGATTGTTCATGGCCTCCCACTAATCACATTGAACGGAGATTACATCATTATCCAAGATATCCCTTTATCTAACATCCTACATCATTAAAAAAATTGTGTATAGAAACTTTTGGAGGAGTTAGTGTTCGATTCTACAAAGGAACTGGATACATTTATTCATTGATAAGATGGGGCTAACACTCCGTTTATATTTGTATGTTTTCAGACACAAAAAACAGCCGTTCAATGCGGCTGTTTTTTTCAAGAGTATAAGACTATTGAGCGGTATACCCGCTTTTTCATGTTTTGTTCATATTTTATTAATTGTTTATTCAACACTGTCCGCTATAGTAATCCATATCAACAAATATGACTGCCACTCGCATCTTTTATGAAGGGAGGTTCGTTACGCTGAAAGAAAAAATAAAGACATTAGGCCGTTTTTGCACCGTAGGCGTCGGCAATACGCTGATAGATTTTGGTGTCTTCTTTCTTCTTACCGCTTGTCATGTCTCTTATCTGCCGGCGCAGATCTGCTCCTATACTGCAGGTATCGTCAACAGCTATGTGTGGAACCGGAATTGGACGTTTTGTGTGAAACGTAAGGCTGACGGGAAAGAGATCGTGCGTTTTCTCATGATTAATATTGCCGCGTCAGGGATCACCTTTTTGCTGCTTTATTTGTTTCAAAATTGCGGCTGCTCGCTTTTGGTGAGTAAGCTCGCCGCCACTATCGGCGGAATGATGATGAATTTTATCGGAAACCGAATCTGGGTATTTGGAGATTCGCTGAAAAACATACAGGATCAGGAGTGAAGATGAATGAGAAAAAAAGTGAGAAAAGCGGTTATACCCGCAGCGGGTTTAGGAACGAGATTTCTGCCGGCGACAAAGGCGCAGCCTAAAGAAATGCTTCCAATCGTCGACAAACCAGCAATCCAATATATTGTAGAAGAGGCCGCAGAGTCAGGAATTGAAGATATACTGATTATTACAGGGAGAAACAAACGCTCGATTGAAGATCATTTTGATCGGTCGGCGGAATTGGAATTCAATCTCCGGGAAAAAGGCAAGACGGAGACACTTAAGGAAATGCAGCAGATTGCCGATTTGGCCAACATTCATTACATCCGCCAGAAAGAACCGCTCGGATTAGGCCATGCGGTGCTGTGTGCGGAGCATTTTATCGGAGATGAGCCTTTTGCTGTTCTCTTAGGTGATGATATTATGGTGTCTGAAACACCGGCTCTTCGGCAATTAATGGATGTATATGACGTTTATGGCACAGAGGTTGTCGGTGTACAGTCAGTTCTCCCTGAGGATGTCAGCAAATATGGTATTATAAATACATCAGGGTCTCAAGGGCATGTATATGAAGTGAACGATTTAGTGGAAAAGCCTTCTCCTGAAGAAGCACCTTCGGAAATCGCAGTAATGGGACGTTATGTGCTGAATTCTTCGATCTTCTCCGTTTTGAAGACAATTGGCAGAGGCGCGGGCAACGAAATTCAGCTGACAGATGCGCTTCGTGAGGTTTGCCGTAAGGAGCCGATCCATGCCCGGCTGCTGGAAGGAAATCGATATGACATTGGCGATAAGCTGGGCTGTTTTAAAGCGAGCACCGAAATCGGCTTAATGCGTCCCGAAATGAGATCTCAGCTTTTGGCCTATTTAGAAGATGTGATCAAACGGGAAACGAAAGAAATGCTGCGGTAAAAAAATTGTAACCATCTTGCTCGTCAATCAGTCATATAATAGTGAAAAAGATTAGGACAGGTTGTGAAGAATGTGGGCAGTTTGATAAGCGAAATTTTAACATGGCTGACGAACATGGGATATGCGGGTATTGCGATTGGGTTAATGATTGAAATCATTCCGAGTGAGATTGTATTAGCTTATGGCGGCTATATGGTATCGGAGGGCACGATTGGATTTATTGGCGCAATTATTGCGGGTGTTATCGGGGGCACCATTGCCCAGATCTTTATTTACTGGATCGGTCGCTATGGCGGCAGGCCATTTCTGGACAAATACGGGAAGTATTTATTGATTAAAAAGCATCATATCGATATGTCGGAAAACTGGTTTCAGAAATACGGCGCCGGAGTTGTCTTCTCGGCTCGTTTTATACCGGTTGTCAGACATGCCATATCCATTCCGGCAGGTATTGCCAGAATGCCTTTTCTCAAATTTGTGGTACTGACTGTGCTTGCTATCATTCCATGGTCTATCCTGTTTGTTTATTTAGGCATACAGCTAGGAAGCCAGTGGGATGATGTTGAGAATATAGCAGGCACTTATACAACACCGATTATGATATTGGCTGTTGTCGTGATAGCCCTTTATTTTGTGATTAAGAAACGTACAGCCATATTTAAACGATAGCTAGCGGATATGCATAGGGGTGACTGACGCTCCCCTATGCATATTTTTTTACTTGCGATGTTGATTTGCCAGCTTCAGATTCTCCGCTAAAAATGCGACAAACACTTCATCCCGCACGAGCGATGCGGCATAATTTCTCTTAATAAACCATTCTGCCTCTTCAAACGCTGCGAATGTTTCGTCTTGGGTTTCTCCGTTAATTTGAATATTCCATTCGTTGTCTAAAGGGAAAAGAAAAAATCTCATTTGTGCGCGATTTTCATATAATGATCCATTCGCAGATCCCTTTAGATTATAGATGTTACGGAAGGCATCCGGCCGTACAGGATCAATACGGAAAGCTTCAGCTACAAACAACTCGTATACTTCATCGGTTATTGAACAGCCGGACGCTTTTGCATGCCCTCCGCCGCCATATCGGCCGGCGATTTCTGACACATCGATGTAATCATGAATGGTGCGGAGACTGACTCGTTTTGACCCCATGCTCAAAATCGCAATGTAATCGAGGTGCGGGTTATCTTTCCCTAGCCTGTTCCCCAGCTCTGAATGGTACGATTCAGCGTGAACGATGCCTACACAGTGTTCGTGAACAAAGGTTTGTACCATTTCCCTTTTCTTTCTGCGGAGGTAGCGCTCGATTTTTTCGTCTTCTAAATCAAGCAGTTTTTCTTCAAAATCATCGAAGAAAAATTCGTCATGCGTGGAAAGGCGCTGGATCATTTTTGCTTCAAATTCATCGATTGACAGCAAAAAGAAAAGATCATTAAGCCGCTTCGCCTGTTTTTGATCGTACCGCTCCCACTCCCATGTATCGTATTGGCGGACGAGCTCTGTGAATTGATCTAAGGCGTTTGTCGGTTTCATGAAGCCATTTTCAATGAGATAGCCATATAAAAGCGATGTCGCGGATGTGAGCCTTCCATCATCGTATTCCACCTGGACAAATCCCCATTCATGCTCATTCAAATGAAGGGCTGTTTTATGATGGTCAATGAGCTTCACTTTGCCCCCTGCATGAACATACTCATTCAATCTCTCTTCGTTTTCTTCATTGACGGCGAGATCGGTGATGAATAACGCGTCCTGTCTGTTGCTCTCCTTCGCTTTTTCTAAAAAGTACTGCACCTGTGCGTTTAAGCCGTTGACAGAGTTATACCGGATCTCTACGTCTTTTCCGAACGCCAATTTTGCTACGATTCCGCATCCTACTCCGTCCAAGTCGTTATGTGAATATAAATGATACATAATGTAGGCCCCTTTTTATGATAAACTGACAATTGCCGCTAGAGGTGCGGCAGCCTTTATTTACTATTCTAAAAAACCAAGCGTTTTATGCAATGGTAATTAGTTGACATAATGTTGTTATTGTAAATATATAAAGGAGCGCTTTTTTTGCGCTCCTAAGTTCTTGCTTTTACACCGGATAAACCGGATGCTTTCGATTGGTAAATGTCATTTCCTTTGTCATGTATGCCTTGAGCCGTTTGGCCAGCTCATCACGCAGCGAATTGGCTGGGATAACAGCATCAATGATCATTTCTGAAGCCAGACGGTAGATATTGATGTCCTCTTTGTATTCCTCCCGTTTGCTGCTGATAAATGCGGCTCTCTCTTCTTCTGGCAGCTCGGCGATTTTTTTAGCGTAGACAGCGTTTACAGCGGCCTCAGGGCCCATGACGGCGATTTGGGCGGTTGGGAGCGCTAGACAGCAATCCGGTTCAAATGCCGGCCCTGCCATTGCATACAACCCCGCCCCGTAAGCTTTTCGGACAATGACAGAGAGTTTTGGAACAGTTGCCTCCGACATCGCAGAAATCATTTTCGCTCCGTGTCTGATAATCCCAGCCTGTTCTACTTTTGTGCCAATCATAAAACCGGGGATATCGGCTAAGAACAGCAATGGGATATGAAAAGCGTCACATAAGGTAATAAACTTAGCCGCTTTGTCTGCTGAATCGTGGAATAAGACGCCTCCTTTTACCTTCGGCTGGTTTGCAACAATGCCGACAGGCTGTCCGTGGATTCGTGCGAGGCCCGTCAATAATTCCGGTGCAAATAAGGCTTTGATCTCAAAAAATGAGTCTTCATCTATGACCCGCTCAATGAGCTCATGCATATCAAAAGGTGCGTTTTGATTTTGCGGAATGACGTCGGCAAGCGGAGTTTCGAAGTGTTTTGGCGGGCGTTTCTCATGAATGGGCGCTTTTTCTTGAAAATTTGCCGGAAAGTAAGACAAATAAGCCCGCACCAGCTGTATGGCTTCTTCTTCAGTTTCTGCAAGAATATCTCCGCAGCCGGAGATTGAGCAATGCATACGGGCGCCACCCATTTCTTCGAGAGACACTTTTTCTCCAATAACCATTTCCGCCATCCTTGGCGAACCTAAATACATGGAGGCGTTACCGTCTACCATAACGACGATATCACAGAAGGCCGGAATATAAGCGCCTCCTGCCGCAGATGGTCCGAAAAGCAGACAGATTTGCGGAATGCGTCCCGATAATTTGACTTGATTGTAAAAAATTCTTCCTGCACCGCGTCTCCCTGGAAAGACATTGATTTGGTCGGTAATTCGGGCGCCTGCCGAATCGACTAAATAAATGAGCGGACAGTTTAATTTTTCGGCGATTTCTTGAATTCTGATGATTTTTTCAACTGTTTTTGCTCCCCATGACCCCGCTTTCACTGTTGAATCATTCGCCATGACGCAAACGGTTTGGCCGCCGATTTTGCCGATAGCGGTTACAACTCCGTCAGCGGGAAGCCCGTCTGACATACATTCCGCAAAAAAAGCGTCTTCTAGCTCAATGTCATCGTCAAAGAGAAGGGAAAGCCGCTCTCTGACAAAGAGCTTGCCTTTTTCCCGATTGCTTTGATGATACTTTTCCGCTCCGCCTTTTCGAATCCGTTCAGCCCGTTCTGTTCGTTCCTTTTCATAATCCATCAGCATTGCCTCCCTTTTATATTCCCTTGTATACGGCCCGTCTTTTTTCTTGAAAGGCCTGAAGCCCTTCTCTCCTGTCTTTTGTCGGGATGGTTTGTTCATACGCTTTTTGTTCAATCGCAAGGCCTGTAGCAAGATCTGTCTCCAATCCTTTATTGATTGCAAATTTAGCCTGACGGACAGCGATCGGTCCGTTGGCAGAAATGGCTGCGGCCAGTTCCTCTGCTTTTGGCATAAGGTCACAAGGAGCCGTGACATGCTCTACAAGGCCGATTTCTTTTGCTTCGTGTGCGGTCACGCGTCTGCCTGTATAAATGAATTCTTTTGCTTTTCCTCTGCCAATCAGCCGGGGCAGCCTTTGGGTCCCTCCAGCGCCCGGGATAATAGCTAACCCTGTTTCCGGAAGTCCCAGCACAGCTGCTTCAGTTGCGATTCGAAGGTCGCATGCCAATGCCAATTCTAGTCCGCCGCCTAATGCGCTTCCATTTATCGCAGCTATGACCGGCTGCGGCAAGGCATCAAGTAAAGCCGCCGTTCTTTGAATGAGAGATACACTTTCCAGAACCTGATCTTCTTTCAGTTTTATCCGTTCCTTCAGGTCTGCCCCTGCACAAAACGCTTTTTCACCGGTGCCTGTGAGGATGACGCAACGGATGTTTGAGTTAAATTCAATTTCCTGGATAATCATTTGCAGGTTTCTAAGCATTTCCGCTGAAAGAGCATTTGCTGCCTGAGGCCTGTTTAAGGTGATCAACGCCATATGTTCATTTTTAACAGTAAAAAGAATAGAATCTCCCATTGTATGCGTCCTCCCTTTTATCAAGATGATTTAAACACCTGTAAATTTCTGCTCGGCAGCGGTTTGCCCATTTTTTCTTCAATCCATTTGGCCGCAGATAGCAGTTTTTCTAGCTTTACATTTGTTTTGATATCCATCTGTTCAAGCATGTACACGATATCCTCAGTTGCGGCGTTTCCTGATGAACCTGGCGCATATGGGCATCCCCCAAGCCCGCCTGCCGAGCCGTCGAACACCGTGATGCCCATTTGGAGTGCTGTGACCATGTTGGCCAGAGCGGTTCCTCTCGTATCATGAAAATGCAGGGCAATTTGATTAGCCGGGAATCGTGCCAAAAGAGCTTCAAGTACAGTTTCCACTTGGGCGGGATTAGCTGCTCCAATCGTATCTCCAAGCGACAGTTCAGAAATCCCAAATTCAAATAGAGCTTCTGAAAGGCGAATGACTTGTTCAATGGGGACATCTTTTTCGTACGGACAGCCGAAAACAGTCGAGAGGTAGGCTCTTGTTGTGAGGTTTGCTTTTTGTGCGTCGTTGTTTACTTGTTTGAGTATATGGAGGGATTCAGAAGTGGATTTATTGATGTTTTTTCTGTTGTGCGTCTCGCTGGCGGACATAAAAACGCAAGCCTCGTTAATGCCTCCTTCAAGTGCATTCTCCAGTCCTCTTTGATTCGGGACAAGTGCCGCGTACGTTACCCCTTTTTCTCGGTCGATGCCTTTTGCTACATCGATAGCATCTCGAAGCGCCGGAATCCATTTCGGGTGAACGAAGGATGTGATTTCAATATACGACAGCCCTGTCCGGGAAAGCTGGTTGATCCAGGTTATTTTATCCTCTGTTGCGATCCAAACGGGCTCGTTTTGTAAGCCATCACGCGGGCCGACTTCTTTGATTGTCACTTTTTTAGGATATGGCATGGTCTTCCTCCAAATTATTGAGTGGAATTGCTCAGTTCGAGCAGTACGTCTCCTTCATTTACAAAGTCGCCTTCCTTTTTTTTGACTTCTTTTACGATTCCGCTTCTATCTGCAACGATCGGGATTTCCATTTTCATCGATTCCAAAATGGCTACCTCCTGGCCCTTTTCGATTTGGTCGCCGGCTTTGACGTGGACTTTCCACAGGTTTCCTGCCATTTGTATGCTAACCGTCATGACAACTGCCTCCTTTATAGGTGCTGTTTCAAAAAGTCAGTCGTGACATCCCCTTCTTTAAATGCCTTTGTTGCCGCAGCCTGTATGAGGAGCGGAAGGTTTGTTTTGATTCCCTCTACACGATAGTCGCGAAGCGCTGTCTCTAGTTTTTCAATTGCTTCTGTTCTGGTTTGGCCTTTGACAATCATCTTAGCGATCATCGGGTCATAAAAAGGGGTAACGGTGCTGTCTTTTGCTACCGCACATTCGTGTCTGACTCCTTTTTGGTCAGGAAGTGAAAACGCAGTGATCGTACCTGGTGACGGGAAGAAGGTCTTGGGATCTTCCGCGTATATTCGAACCTCTATCGCATGCCCGTTCCGTTGGATGTCTTTTTGGGAGAATGTGAGTGTATGGCCCGCAGCAATCCGCAGCTGCTGCTCAACTAAGTCCAGGCCTGTTATTTCTTCAGTCACGGGGTGTTCAACTTGCAGTCTCGTATTCATTTCGAGGAAATAAAAATTTTGTTTCTGGTCAACTATAAATTCGATGGTGCCTGCGTTCGTATAGCCGATTGCCTTCGCTGCTTTTACCGCTGTTTGACCGATCTTCATTCTTAGTTCATCGTCTACAAATGGAGACGGTGCTTCTTCAATGACTTTTTGGTGGCGCCTCTGAACAGAGCAATCACGTTCAAACAGATGTACTGTATGGCCGTGTTGATCGGCCAAAAGCTGAACCTCGATGTGGCGCGCATGTTCAATAACTTTTTCTATATACATAGACCCGTCACCGAAAAAATCTGCTGCGCGCTTTTTGTTTCCCTCGTACGCTTTTTTTAATGCTTCTTCATTTTCAACACGCTGCATTCCGATGCCGCCTCCGCCCGCTGAAGCTTTCAGCATGACAGGATAGCCGATTTGACTTGCGGTGCGGCAGGCTGCCTCTATATCTCCGAGGGATTCAGAAACGCCCGGCACCACAGGGACACCTGCAGCCTCCATTGCTTTTCGCGCTTCAATTTTGCTGCCCATCTTTGCGATGATATCAGGGGAAGGTCCGATAAACACGATGTTTTCTTGCTTGCAGCGTTCAGCGAACCGGCTGTTTTCTGATAACAATCCATATCCCGGGTGGATCGCGTCGGCTTTTGCTTTTTTCGCCGTCTTTATGATTCTCTCTATATTTAAATAACTTTCACTGACTCTCGATTCCCCGATCAAATATGCCTCTGTAGCGGCTTTTGTATGGGGCGCGTCCTTGTCTGCTTCTGAATAAACAGCGACCGTTTTAATGCCGAGACGGCTGCATGTTCGGATAATTCTCATTGCAATTTCACCGCGGTTGGCGATCAGTACTTTTGTAAACATGATTTCACCTCATTGACTTGATGATAAGTTGAACATTTCAATCGTTTTTTCTCGCAGTTTATATTTTTGAATTTTGCCTGAGGCCGTCATCGGATAGTCATCCGTAAAAATAACATAACGCGGAATTTTGTGGCGGGCGATTTTCCCTTTGCAATAGGCTTTAAGCTCATCAGGTGAAACGCTTTTACCGTCTTTCAGTTTAATCCAGGCTGCAGCTTCCTCCCCGAATTTGGCGTCAGGCACACCAACCACCTGTACATCTAAAACAGCGGGATGCTGGTATAAAAATTCTTCAATTTCCCGCGGATAAATGTTCTCGCCGCCTCTGATGAGCATATCTTTTAATCTTCCGGTGATGCGGCAGTACCCGTCTTCATCCATGACAGCAAGATCTCCGGTAAACAGCCATCCGTCATGATTGATTGCTTTTCTGGTCGCATCTTTGTCTTTATAATAGCCTTTCATGACGTGATAGCCACGGGTGCACAGTTCTCCCTGCATGCCTCTTTGAACTTCTTGACATGTCCCGGGTTCTACAATTTTCACCTCAGTATGTGGCAGGGCACGGCCGGTTGTTTCGACTCTTCTTATGAAGGAATCATTTGCTCTCGTTTGTGTAATGACTGGCGAGGCTTCGGTTTGTCCATAGGCGATCGTAATGTCTTTCATGCCCATCCTTTCAATCACAGCTTTCATCACTTCACTTGGACAGGGAGAGCCGGCCATGATTCCTGTTCGGAGCGTCGATAGATCATATGCATCAAAATCCGGATGATGCAGCTCGGCGATAAACATGGTAGGCACACCATGGAGCACTGTGCATTTCTCTTTTTCTACCGTTTTAAGGACGGTAACGGGATCAAATTCTTGCACGGGTATCATGGCTGCCCCGACGGATACACATGCCAAAACCCCAAGGACGCATCCAAAGCAGTGAAAAAACGGAACAGGGATGCACATGCGGTCTTGAGAGGTTAAAGCCATACATTCAGCGATATTAGCAGCGTTATTGATGACATTGAAATGGGTCAGCATCACGCCTTTTGGAAACCCTGTCGTTCCTGATGTGTATTGCATATTAATCACATTGTCTTTATCCAGGCTGTTCATTCTCTCTTCAAGCTCAGCATCTGTCACTGTTTTCGCCAATATCTCTGTATCGTCCCAATGATACATGCCAGACAATCGTTTATTGCCAATATAGATCAGCGTTTTTAAAAAGGGATAGCGTTCAGATTTCAGTTGGCCGGGCTTTGCTTCTTGCAGTTCTGGAATTAAACTGTTCACGATGTCTGGATAAGAAGTGCCCCTGTATGAATCCATGATAATAAGCGCCGCGGCATCCGATTGCTTTAACAAGTAATCAAGCTCATGTGCTTGATAATTGGTATTGACGGTCACGAGCACGGCTCCGATCTTCGCAGTTGCGAACTGGACGGCAAGCCATTCAGAGATATTAGAAGCCCATATGGCGACGTGGTCTCCTTTTCCAATCCCCATCCGCATGAGACCTTTAGCGGTTTGACGGCACAGACTGTCAAATTGAGCGTACGTATAGCGGATATTTCGGTCTGGATACACAACAGCATCTCGATCGGGATACGCATCAGCTGTTTGTTCCAGCAGCCTGCCGATTGTGGAATGGATGAGTTCAGCCATTCATTGTTCCTCCTTTCTTAATGATAGGAAAGCGTTTACATTTTTATTTTAAAAGCTGTCTGGCGATCACGAGACGCTGAATTTCAGATGTGCCTTCACCGATTTCCATTAATTTTGCGTCCCGCAGCATCCGTTCCACCCCATACTCTTTCATATAGCCTGAACCTCCATGGATTTGAATGGCTTGATTGCAAGCTCTTGTCGCCATTTCAGATGCGAATAGCTTGGCGTACGCCGCTTCTTTGGTGAACGGGCGGTTATGATCTTTCAGCCAGGCGGCTTTTAACACCATTTGCCGTGCCAGATCAATTTCCATCGCCATGTCAGCAAGCTTAAATTGAATCGCTTGAAAGGAAGAAATCGGCTGTCCAAACTGCTTTCGCTCTTTCGCATATGCCAATGATGCGTCAAGGGCCGCTTGGGCAATGCCGACTGCAAGAGCAGCGATGGAGATTCGACCACCATCCAGCGTATATAGAAACTGTTTAAACCCTTTTGTTGGATCGCCAAGTAAGTTGGCCGCAGGCACTCTTACATCTTCAAGCAAGATTTCCGCTGTATTCGAACCGCGGACGCCCATTTTATCGTACGGGCTCGTAATCGTAAGTCCTGGTGTGTCAGTTGGCACGATTAATGCGGAGATGATGTTTTTTCCGTCTTTGTTTTTGCCTGTTACGGCGGTTACAATAACTGTGCGTGCGTAGCTTGCATTAGTGATCCAGCACTTTTCGCCGTTGATTACATACTCGTCACCATTTGAAATCGCTTTTGTTTGAGTGCCTCCTGCATCTGAGCCGGCATTTGGCTCCGTCAGGCCGAATGATCCGAGTGCTGTGCCTGAAGCCAGCGGCGTCAAATGCGTCTGTTTTTGCTCTTCTGTTCCGAAGTAGTAAAGAGGGCTTGCGCCTAGCGAGACCGCTGCAGCATAGCTTAATCCAGTACTGCCGCAGGCTTTGCCGACTTCTTCAACCGCTAAGGCATATGAAATCGTATCACCGCCAGATCCGCCGTATTCTTCTGGAAATGGAATACCCATCAGACCGAGTTCACCCATTTTTTTAAATGTTTGCATCGGGAACTCGCCTGTTTGATCTACATGTTCAGCGTGAGGAGCAATTTCTTTTTTCGCAAAATCTTTTACCATTTCACGCACCATTTGTTGTTCTTTTGTCAGCTCAAAATTCACATCGTTTCCTCCTTCACATCTTTGTAACATCCTATTAGGCGAGTTCTATAATCATTCCCTGACAAGAAAAGTCTGAAAATTAAAACTGAATCATTTTTTATGTGATAATATCAGCGGGATGAGCAAATACATGCAGTAGGCGCATACCATCCATATCGTAAACGCAATAACTTGGCCCTTTGATAAAGCCGGGAAGATGAGGGGAAGATTCCAAAGGGAAATCGTATCCATCAATAAACCGACCGCTGATCCCCATATACCTAGCTTGATCACCGCGAACTGTGATTGATCGAGTTTTTGATAGAGAAAGAACACAAGGCATAAAACAAGAGCAGTGCCCGCTCCCAAGAGAAGAAAGTTCGGCAAAAAGGCTTCTTCAGCCGGATCAGTCAACACAGCATCTCCGAACAGCACAAAAAATAATGTGGCACCTAACCAGACTAGAAATGAAAACGTAAAACACGTCCTGTACGTGTTTCTCTTCGATTTTATTTTTATTTAGTACTAGTTTCTCAGATTCCAATAATGGTAAATGTCCAAACACCGCCTCCATATTCATGTGAATCTCACCTTTGTTTTTTAAAAAATTCAGCGGTTTACCATCGTTTCCTGTCCCAAAATCACTTTTTAAAAAAAGACGACTTAGAAAGCCGTCCTTCTCATTTCTTATTTTGTTGTTCGTTTGGAAGCTTTGCTTTCGTTATGAAGCCGGTCTGCTGAAGTGACATAATACGTATATTTCTTGTTGGGATCTGCCGTGTTATCTAAGAAGGTTTGCTGCTCATGTGTTTTTCTTTGCGTTGCCAGCAATGTTCTCTGCTTTTTCCCTTCGGCTCTGTATATCGCATAATAGGCTGTTTCTTTCGTTTTTTGATTTGATGGGTGATCTTTAATCTGCAGAAGATTGCCGTTTTTGTCTTCGGTGACTTTCGTAAGCTTCGGTTTTTTTGGGGCGGTATTGTCAAGCCAAGGCATTTGCGGAACCAGTGCCGGCTTGCTGTAAAGATCGGTGCTGAGACTGTCTTTGATGCCAAGCGGATTTTTGTTGAGGTCCTTGAGGCTGAAATGCATGCTTCCTTTCACCAGTTCAAGCTGGCGGTTCAAAGTGATTTGCCGCACATATTCCTCAGGATCGGACCAAGGCGGATCAAAATTGTTATTGATTTTATATGCTGCCTGGCCAATATATAAGTGAACAGGCCTATTTTTGACTTCATTGCTCCACCAATCAGCCAGCACGTCGTAAGCCGCTGCGTTAAAGCCGATACTCCAATAAATTTGCGGAGCAATATAATCGATGTCGCCTTCTTGGATCCAATGCCTTGTGTCTGCATATAGATCGTCATAATTTCTGACGCCTGCTTTTGTATTCGATCCGGTCGGGTCATCTGCGGCGTTTCTCCATACTCCAAAGGGACTGATGCCGAATTTGACATACGGTTTTGCAGCTTTAATTGTTTGGTTGATTTGTTTGACAAGCTGGTTCACATTGTCCCGCCGCCAGTCATCGATATTAGAAAAAGCGTCTTTTCCGTATTGTTCGTACTGTGCTTGATCAGGAAATTCCTGTCCCGCTATTTTATAAGGGTAAAAATAATCATCCATATGAACAGCATCGATATCATAATGTTTTACGACTTCTTCAATGCCTTTGACGATAAAATCTCTCGCTTCTGGAATGCCTGGATGATAATACAGCTGGTTTCCATAGGCGGCAACCCAATCTGGATGTTTTCTTGCCGGGTGATCCTCAGACAATTTATTAAGATCTGTATGATTCATTGTAATACGGTAAGGATTAAACCACGCGTGAAATTCCAAATTTCGTTTATGGGTTTCTTCAATCATAAATGCAAGAGGATCATAGCCGGGGTCCTTCCCTTGGACACCGGTTAAGTATTCCGACCAAGGCCCGTAAGCTGACGGATAAAAGGCATCAGCCGTCGGTTTAATCTGAACGATAACGGCATTCATTCCCATTTTTTGCACATCGTCCAGCAGTTTGATATACTCCTGTTTTTGCTCTTTCACAGATAACCCTTTTTTGGACGGCCAATCAATATTTAATACGGAAGCAATCCATACGGCTCTCAGCTCCCTGTCAGACTGCGCATTGGCCATAAACGGAACGGAAATGACAAACGTTCCGATGATCAAGCTGACAAGGAAACGGACAATCGACTTTTGGCAAACCTTCATTCTGTTTCTTCTCCCCCATTACATCACTTTCACTATTCGCTATTACGGTATTCCCGGGCTATAAAAGGGTGATTAACAGAATGTCTATCTCACTAAATAAACGAAAAAAGTCCTAAAGCATGTTGTGAACCGCTTTTAGGACTTTTTATCATTCATCATGGTTTGCAGACTTTTTAACACATCAATAAGTTTTACGCCGACACCGACAGCCGTTTCAAGGATCGCTTGTGCTCCGGCAATGGCTAAAATAAAGATCAGCGGTATTGCAATACGAGGCAAAAAAAGATAGCCAAGTCCGATCAAGATGGCACACCAAACACCGGCACACCAGTAGCAATTGAGCATGTATCCAAAGTTAGAAGCCGGCACGCTTTTTTCATCTACATGCCCGTTTTGATCAACAATCCTTTTCTTTTTCATAAAAGGTTTTCGGATAAATTCTGTGATTTTGTCAAATACAATCAAATGTGTCAGCCTGTAACTGGCTAGAATCAGCATGATAAAAGTTAGAAAAGAAAGACGGTCCATTGAGAAGCCTCCAAGAAAAAGGATGATGTTATCATTCCCAAGTGTCCCTTATCCATTCTTGATACAAAAAGAAAGACGGACAGAGAATGGCCTCTGTCCGCTAATCCGCTTTATCGTTTGTGCAGTATTACTTGATTTGAAGTGATCTTTTCTAAAATGTCGAGGATGATGTCGGCATTCTTTTCAGCATATGTTCCTTCCAGCATGTCTTTATGAGCGCCAAAACCCGTGTACTCACTATAGTTTCCGCAGGCGCCTTCCCATTTCGTTAAGCCTGTATTCTTGCTGGTTTCGGGATGGATTCCAGCTTCGATGAAATGAATGCTTGCTTTGATGTGCCCTTCATTCAGCAATTGTGCCCAATATTCCTGATAGTTTCTTTTTTTCTTCATCACCTTTTCTCTGACTGCTTCAGGCAGATATGCTGCAGATTCGTCATTACCGGTATCGATAGGCAAAGGCTGTTCTTTTAGATAAGCGTCCACGATAATGAAGTCGCTGACTTCTAATCCTTTGCGCTCCATAGCCTGTGCCACTTCAAAAGCCAGGTTTCCGCCTGCAGAGTAGCCTAATAAAACGTATGGGCCCTCAGGCTGTATGTCCGTCATGCAATTAACATATTGTTCAATGCGGGTGTCTTGTTCAATAAAGTGAAACCCGTATACGGCTGCCTTCTCATTCAGCAATAAAGCAAGGTCTTTAAAATAAATGCCAAATCCCGATATCGGCGGGAAGCAGAAAAGATTTTGCGCGCCGTGCTGGTTCAGTTTGATCACATGCTGTTCATTTGCTGCTGTCAGCTGTTTAGAATAAAGTTTTTCGGCAAGCTGAGCGATTGTCGGATGTTCGAACAAGAAATCAATCGGTATGTCAATGTTCTGCTGATGTTTTAGTGTATGTATGACTTGCAGTGCTTTTAGTGAATGTCCGCCAATAGCAAAGAAGTCATCATCAATACTGATTGTGTTAACACCGAGGACTTGCTTCCAAATGTTCGCCAATTCTTCTTCAACCAAGTTTCTTGGCAATATGATGTTCTGTCGTTTGGCAGGCTTATTTTCTGGAATAGGCAGCGCGCTGCGGTCTATTTTTCCGTTTCCGGTAAGCGGCATCCGCTCCACACGCACCCAGTGCTGCGGGATCATATAGTCTGGAAGCACACGCGCCAAATCGGCGCGAAAATCCGTATCTGTTTTTTTGTGATCACCGACGTAATGAGTGTACAGCTGCGCCTCTCCATCTTTTTCTCTCAATGTCACTGCTGCTTCTTGAACGCCTTCCATTTCTAACAGGCGCGCTTCTATTTCGGCAGGCTCAATTCGTTTTCCGCGGATTTTCATTTGCCTGTCAATTCTGCTGATGTATTCTAAGTTTCCATCAGGCAGCCAGCGCGCCAAATCACCGGTACGGTATATTCTTTCTCCAGGCAAGAAAGGATGAGGAGAAAACACAGCATTTGTCAGATCTACTCTGTTCAAATAGCCTTTAGCGACTCCATCACCGCCAACACAAAGCTCGCCGGGAACGCCTATTGGCAAAAGACGTCCTTTTGTATCTAAGATGTAAGCGGTGCTATTACTGATTGGTTTTCCAATCGGAATCGGCCCCGCATAGTCTCTCTTCATTTCAAAAAAGGTTGAAAAAGTCGTGTTTTCCGTTGGCCCGTAAATATTATGAAGCGCGAGATCTGGACAGGCGTGTCTGACGGCATTCATCAGGGCAGGAGAGAGTGCTTCTCCTCCGACATATAACGTATGGAGTCCGCGAAACATGTCAGCTCGTACCTGTGCCAGCTGATTAAAAAGAGCTGTCGTTAAAAATAGCACTGTAATGTCATTTTCAAGCAAATACGCTCCAAACCGATCAGGTGTCAGCATTGTCGATTTATCAATGATATGAAGGCTTGCGCCATTTAAAAGTGCCCCGAACATTTCAAAGGTGACGGCGTCAAAGCTGATAGATCCAGTCATAATAAACCGGTCATCACCGGACGCAGACGTGTAATTGCTGTTTCTGACAAGGGACACGACATTGCGATTCGTGATCATGACCCCTTTCGGCCGGCCTGTTGATCCTGAGGTATACATGATGTACGCAAGATCATCCGGGCTGGAGCTGATATTAATAGGGATATCGTTCTCTTCCATCAATCCCTGCGCATCTGAAATGATACATGTTCCTGAGAACGCAGCGTTTTGCTCCAATCCCTTTTGAACAATCAGCATTTTTGCCTGCGTTTCCTCAAGCATAAAGCTGACTCGTTCAGGCGGAAGCTCCGCATCAAGCGGGAGGTATGCTCCCCCTGCTTTTAATACGGCAAGCACACTGATCATGAATTCGGGAGAATGTGCAGCCAATATTCCGGCTGTCTCGTTTTTCCGAAATCCCTTTTGAATTAACTCTCTGGCGAGCGCATTAGAGCGTTTATCAAGCTCTTTATACGAAATAGACATATTGCCATACACAAGTGCGGTATGGTCTGGCGTCTTTTCTGCTTGTTCGCGAAATAAATCGATAATTGTATGATTCTTTGGATACTCCGTTTTTGTATTGTTGAACTGTGTGACAATCTGCTCTTTTTCTGTTGCATCAAGAAAAGAAAAATCAGCAATTGGCATATGAGGGTGCTGTGCAGCTGTGCTAAGCGCTTGCGTAAATTGCCTCTTGATACAGCTGATCCAGGCAGCATCGTAAACGAATGCATTATAGCTGAACTTGATGACAAGCTCTTCGCCAGGAGCAACGACAAGATTAAAGTTATATCCTGATTGCTCGGATACTTGAACTTGATCGATTTGCAGCGGTGAATCGGTTTGATCAGCGGAATCGGCGATTTTCTGCTGTAACGGATAGTTTTCAAAGACGATAATGTGATCAATCAGTTCCTGTTTTAATGCGGTGTTTGCCTGAATATCAAATAAAGGCTGGCAGGTAAACGGCTCAGCTTCCAGCATTTCTTTCTGGCAGCGTATGAGCAGCTCGTGAAACGTTTCGTCTTGGTGTGTTTTAATTCGAATCGGTATGGTATTGATAAACAACCCTATCATTTGCTCCACGCCTGGGATTTCTGACGGTCTTCCTGATACAACTGCGCCAAACACAACGTCGTCTGTGCGGTTATATTGCTGCAGCATCACACCCCAGACTGCCTGAATAAGGGTAGCGAGCGTGACGCCGTGTTGTTTGGCAGTCTCTTTCAGCTTGTCTGTCAGTGGTTTATTTAATGAAAATATCAAATCTTCACGGTGATAACCTTCTTTTGTTTCTTTATCAGACACACGAGGCAGAGGTGATGGAGCGCTGTAGTTTTTTAAATAGGTATCCCAGTAGGCCGCTGCTTTTTCTTTGTCTCGGTTTGTCAGCCATGAAATATAGGTGCTGTACGGACGGACAGGGTCTAATGAAAGCGGTTTTCCTGCATGAATCGATTGATAAATTTGCATAAATTCCTGCATAACGATACCTAGGCACCATCCGTCCATTAAAATGTGATGGTGACTCCAGATACAGACATGCTCATCTTTAGCTGTTTTGAATAGAGAAATCCGCATCAGCATGTCTTTTTGCAGATCAAAGCCTTTTTGCTTGTCCTTCTCTTTAAAGCGTTCAATATACTCATTCTGGTCGTTTGTCGGCAGATGAGAAATGTCTTCGCTGTTCAAATGGAATTCACGTTCTGTCATCACGACTTGCCGAGGTCCCGACAAATGCGGGACGTGCGGCAAAAACACGGTTCTGAAAATATCATGGCGGTCGATAATGGCTTGAATGCTGCGCTGGAACCAGTCATAGCTGAGGCTTCCTTTAATGGTGAAGAGCGACTGCTCAACATACGCCCCCTCCTCTTTACGGAGGAAGGAATGAAACAGCATCCCTTCCTGCATATGACTCAGAGGATAAATGTTCTTGATTTTTTTAATGGTATTCATAGTGTCTGCACCTTTCTTCACGGATTCATTAGTGAAAACTGAGCATATCAGCGATCTCTTGCAGGGCGTCCTCGGTCAGTTCTTGATCATCAAAATCACTGATCGTCTTTTCTGTTTCGCTTTTGTTCTGGCAGTGTTCGATCAGCTGTAATAAAAATTGACGGCATGTTTCGCTAAGCTGTTCGATGGTTTTGCGCTGAAAGCGGGCATTGTCATAAGTCATATTGACAGTCAATTTTCCTTCTGCAGCGATTGCGCTGATATCCAGCGACTGTTCACGGTTCCATGTTGTGCTGATATCACCTCCGGCACCCAGCGGAGAGAATGAGAAGGCGTCCTCCTCAGGTACTTCAGCTGTGCGGCCGCTTTCAAATTGACCAAGATAATTAAAGCTGATTTCTGGTGCACCTGTGAAATTGATGTCTTTTTTGCCAGGCGGAGTCAAATATTTGATGACACCGTAGCCGAATCCTTTGTCAGGTACACGTCTCAGTGTATCTTTTGTTGTTTTTAGCACATGAACCATGCTTTCTTCCGAATCTGGCAAGTCTGCGTTCAGTTTAATCAATAACGGATAAATGGCGGTAAACCATCCAATCGTCCGGCTCACATCTATTCCTTTTAATACATCCTCTCGCCCGTGGCCCTCTAATGATAGTTTGAAGGCGGATTGATTGGTCCAATGGCGCAGCGCAAGAATGACAGAAGCGAGCAGCATGTCCTGCGTATCAGTGTTATATGCGCTGTTGGCGTCTTTTAAGAGTGCTGCTGTCTCTTTATCGTTTAAGGTAAACGAAATTGTGGACCGTTGTCCCTCGTGTGCTCTAGTTCCATCGATTTGATCAAAAGGCAATGCCTCTGTTTGATACTCTTCGGCTTCGCGCCAATACTTGAGCTGTTTCATTAGCTGCTGGCTTTCAGCGTAGTCAGAGAGCTTTTTCGCATACGCTTTAAACGAGCTTGTTTTAGGCGGCAGTTTGATATCCTCCCCGCCAGCAGCTTGGCGATACCCTAAAGCCAAATCTTCAAGCAGAACCCGCCATGAGATGCCGTCAACGACGAGGTGATGAGCAGATAAAAATAAGAAATCACCGTCAATTGTGTGGAAAAGACCGGCTTGCAGCAGCGGACCATTCTTCAAATCCATTTTCTGCTGAATATCAAGTACATGGCGCTTGATAAGAGGTTCATACGGTCTATTTCCATCAGTGCCGTCCGGAGCTGACAAATCAATCATCTGAAGGCCGTACAACGCGTCGTCCGAATGACTGAGCGGCCGATTATATTGATCCCACTTTCCTTGTTCATTCTGTGTAAACACCATTCGCAGCGCATCATGATGACACGTTATTGCTTTTAACGTTTTTCGCAGTGCGTCTTCTTGTACAGAGGTGCTTCGATGCAGCATTACGGACTGATTAAAATGGTGTTTTTCTTTTATATCTTGAGAAAGAAACCATTTTTGAACAGGCGACCATTGTACGTCTCCCTCAACCGCAGCTTGGCTGGAACTTGTATCTGAATCACGGATATAAGCTGCCAATTCTTGAATGGTCGGATGGCTAAACAAATCTTTCACTGCCATTTGCTTGCCTATCCGGTGAAGCCGCGCAGATACCTGTAACGCTTTGATTGAATCTCCGCCAAGTTCAAAGAACGAATCAGCTGTTCCGATCTTTTCTGCCCCCAGTACTTCTTTCCATATATCTGCCAGTATT
Organism: Bacillus sp. PS237; assembly: GCF_037963345.1. Classification (NCBI taxonomy): domain Bacteria; kingdom Bacillati; phylum Bacillota; class Bacilli; order Caryophanales; family Bacillaceae; genus Bacillus; species Bacillus sp. PS237. The sequence continues at coordinate 1,987,957 of NZ_CP150156.1, forward strand.
TGTTCCATTTTGCTGGATGGCGGGAGGAATGGACGTTCACCTTCGTGGTTGTATACAGGTTTTGGAAGTGCTCCGCGATCCAGCTTGCCGTTTGGTGACAATGGAAGTGAGTCCAGTTTTTCAATAAACGCAGGGTGCATAAACACCGGCAGCTTGTTTTGTAATTCTGAGCGTACAGCATTTGTGCTCAACCCTGGTTTTGTCACCACATAAGCGCTTAATTCGGTTTGTCCTGACGCTGTTACATGAGCAACTACTGCGGCGTCTTTTACACCCTTTATACACCGGATGACCGATTCAATTTCTTTCGTTTCTACACGGTATCCTCTGATTTTGACTTGATCATCGATTCTTCCGAGATATTCGAGTGTACCGTCGGCCATCCATCTGGCGGCGTCTCCTGTTCGGTACATTCGTGCTTCGGGTTTAAATGGATTCTGCGTGAATGCTCTCTCTGTCAGTTCTGGAAGATTAACGTACCCTCTTGCAAGCCCTGTTCCTGCTATACAAAGCTCTCCCGCAACACCGATTGGCTGAAGCTGATGATTGCTATTTAAAATCAGCACTTGAGTTCCGTCAATCGGCTGGCCGATGCTTACGTATGCCTGCTTTTCCATATGTCTCATGACGGTAGTCGCCACGCTGTTTTCTGTCGGTCCATATTCGTTGGCGAGTTCGGTATGCGGACATATAGCTAAGCTGCGGGCGATCAATTCGCGGTCAGCCGCTTCTCCCGCCAGTGTGACGACTCTAAGCGTCTTTACATCTTCCGGCTGCACTACGTCCAAAAGCGCTCGATATAAAACAGGCACAATAATCATATGTGTAATCCGTTGACGAGACAGCTGATGCTTAATGGCCAGAATATCCTTCGCTTCCTCTTCATGAAGCAAAACGGCTTTTGCACCTGACAAAAGCGGTGTAAACATACTAGTTATAAAGCCGTCAAATGAGAAAGAAAAGAGCTGCAGAATGGTATCTGTCTCGTTGAATGCATAAGCGTTTCGCCGCCACTGAAGAGTGTTAGCAATCCCTTTATGCTCGACCATTACCCCTTTTGGACGGCCCGTCGTTCCTGAAGTATAAATGATATAAGCCAAATGATGGGCAGACGACATTTGCGGCAGCGGCGATTTGTCGTCTTCCTCTACGCTTTCTATCGTCAAGATCTCTCCTTCAAAGTCAGCAAGTACTCCCAGATCCGCTTCATTTATTGTCATCAGCAGTTTCGTTCCGCTGTCGCTGAGGATATAGCGTTTCCGTTCTTTCGGGTATTCAGGATCAATGGGAACGTAACAGCCTCCGGCTTTCCACACACCAAGTATGGATGCTATCATACTGAACGAACGATGCATCATGATGCCTACTGGTGTGTCCGGCTTAACACCTCGGCTGCGCAATGCACGTGCGATTCCATTGGACCACTCGTCAAGCTCCTGATAAGTGAGTGTTTTGTCTCCGCTGACAAGTGCAGAAGCTTTTGGTGTTCGTGCAGCTTGCTGCTCAAACAATTGACTGATTGTTTGAACTCCGTATTGATTCGCTTGCCCGGTGTTAAACTCATTAAGCAGCTGGTGCCGCTCTTCTTGGGTCAGGATGTCGATATGGTTGAGTGTCACCTTCGGGTTTTTGCCGATGATGCTAAGTACATTTGTTAAATGCGATGCCCAGCGTTCAATGGTGGTTTTCTCGAACAATGCGGTTGAATATTCAAAAAGGAAATGAATGTTTCCGTCGCCCTCAGATGCCTGTAGTGTCAAATCGAATTTAGAAACGAGATGAGAAACTTGTGCCGGCTTCATTTGCAAATCATGAAGATGCAATGGCTCGTAATCATTATTTTGAACAACTAACATCGCATCAAACACTGGGTTCCGGCTCATATCTCGTGTCAATTCAAGCTTATCGACAAGCTCTTCGAACGGGTAATTCTGGTGCTCAAAGGCTTCCAATGCTGTCTCACGCACTTCCTGCAAATACTGTACGAATGGCTTCCCGCCCTCCGGGCGCGTCCGAAGCGCCAGCGTGTTCACAAACATGCCGAGTATCGGCTCAAGATCCTTGTGCGGCCGGCCGGCGATTGGCGAGCCGACGATGATATCTTCCTGTCCGCTTAAGCGTGACAAGAACGCGGTGTAAGCCGCAAGGAGCACCATGTACAGTGTGCTTCCGTTTTCTCGTGCCAGCTTGTGAAGGCCTGATGCAACCTCTGGTTCCAGCGTAAATGAGACCTTGTCACCCGCGAAGCTTCGCACCGGCGGGCGGGCATGATCAGCGGGGAGATCCAGCACAGGCAGCTCGCCCTCGAGCTGCTTCAGCCAGTACGCCTCCTGCATTTTGTACGCGTCTCCTGTTTTGAATCCTTCTTGCCATACGGCATAATCTTTATATTGAATGCGCAGCGCCGGAAGCTTCCGATTATTGTACAGCTCGCCGAATTCTTGAATCAGAATGTTGACGGAAACACCGTCTGAAATGATGTGATGCATATCAACCAGCAATAGGTGCCGCTCATCTGATACCTTTACGATTTGGGCACGGAACAGCGGCGCTTGGCTGAGATCAAACGGTTTGATAAATGCGGCTGCGGCCTCCTGTTCGGTTCGTGCGCCGAGAACTGTAGTCTGTAACGTAAACGGCACCTCGTCATGGATGCGCTGCACCGGATCGCCTCCTTCGTCCTGTTCGAAGGAGGTTCGAAGCGACTCGTGGCGCTTGATCAGCTCTTGGAAAGCTCTGTCCATCCTTTCAGGGTTGAGCTTCCCTTCGAGCTCTAACACAGCCGGCATATTGTAGCCTGTCCCTCCGTCCTCCAGCTGCTGAAGGACATAAATCCGCTTTTGGGCAGAGGAAACCGGATAGGTTTCCTGTTTTTCAGCGGGCTTAATCGCTTCATATGGACTGTCCGTTCCTTCACGGATAACGGTAGCCAGTCCTTCTACCGTCGGATGGGCAAACACATCTTTTAGCGGCACCTGTACATCGAATTCTTTGGTGATCCGTGAGACAAGCGCCGTTGCTTTTAAGGAATGTCCCCCGCGGTCAAAAAAGTTGTCGTGAATCCCGACAGGGCCATTTTTCAGCACGTCCTCCCACAGCTGAGAAAGCTTCATCTCAGTCACGTTTCTCGGCGCCGTGTAGGTCTCCGCATCTGCCGCTCCGCCAGGAGCTGGCAGGGCGTTTCGGTCGAGCTTTCCGCTTGGCGTAACCGGCCACTGTTCCATCTCTATCATATAGGCTGGGACCATGTAGCCCGGCAACAGTCTCTCAAGCTGCGCTCGGACTTCGTTTCTTTGGAGCCCTTCTACATAAGCGCATAATTCCGGCTCCCCGCTGTCTGTCCGTACGGTAACGGCCGCCTCTCTTACACCTTCTATACTTCTTAGTGCCGCTTCAATTTCTCCCGGCTCAATCCGGTAGCCGCGGATTTTCACCTGATCATCCGTGCGCCCGAGGAATTCAACATTCCCGTCAGGGAGCCAGCGCGCCACATCCCCGGTTTTGTACATGCGTTCACCCGGGTAAAACGGGTCTTCAAGAAAACGCTCCTCCGTTAATGCCGGCCGATTCAAATAACCTCTGGCAACACCCGCTCCGGCTATGTACAGTTCGCCGATACATCCAACAGGCAGCATCCGCTGATTCTGATTCAGGAGATATAATCTGACATGATGAACAGGTTTTCCAATTGGGATCCGTTCAAGTTTTTCATGCGGCGGACAATCAAAGAATGCAGCTTCTACGGTTGCTTCCGTTGGCCCATAGGAATTGGTTATTGAAACATTTGGAAGCAACTCGTAAAATCGGGAGACAAGATGGGTCCCCAGCTGTTCTCCCCCAGAAAACACTCGCTTGAGTCTGTTTGTCTTAATCGGTACAGAGCGATATTTTATATGTTCTAAAAATGCATGGAGCATTGAAGGCACAAAATGCATAGCTGTGATCTTTTGTTCTTCTATGGCCTTCGCGATCACTTCAGGTTCTTTTTCGCCTCCCTGAGGAAGCAGATAAACAGAAGCTCCGGCATAAGGCCACCAAAACAGCTCCCATATTGAAGCATCGAATGAATATGATGTTTTGTGCATAATCATATCTGAATGCTTTAGCTGATAGCGGGACTGTAGGGAATTCAAAAAATTCACCGCTGATCGATGTTCAATTTCAACACCCTTAGGCATCCCGGTAGAGCCGGATGTATAGATGACATAGGCTAAAGATTGCGGGAGAACATCCACATTCGGATTGGACAAACGATGTGCCAGTCCGCTATTTGTCTGATTGAGATAGACAATCTCTCCTGTAAATTCCGGAACATGAAGGCCGGCAGACTGAAGCAGGAGAATGTTTGTACCGCTGTCCTCCAGCAGAAAGCTGATTCGTTCTTCCGGATAATCCGGGTCGATGGGCAGATAAGCGCCGCCAGCTTTAAGAATGCCATAAATGCCAAGCAGCATTTCAGGTGAACGCTTTCCTATAATGGCAACAGTCGTTTCGGGTTTTACCCCCCGTCCGATCAGCTCCCAGGCGATACGGTTAGCCTGTTCGTTCAATTCTTTATAGGTCATCACTCCATCTTCGAAGATAACGGCCGCCTGATCAGGCGTTTTTTCTGCCTGCTGTTCGAGTGCATAGTGGAGCGTTTGATTCATTGAATAGCCCGTCTCCTCAAACAGATGGCATGATTCAATGAAATCTCGCTCTTCTTCTTTTGTTAAGATTGGAATATTGTCCAATTCTGTTTCAGGACTGGCAGCTGTATGTTCCACAAGCGTGGTGAAAAGGCTGGCCCACCTTTGGATGGTTTCTTTCTCAAACAAAGCTGTACTGTATTCAAACTGACAGAAAAGCTCGGAATCATGCTCTGTAACGTATAGGGAAATATCAAATTTTGATATTGGGTGCTCCAAGTCGTTCCACTGAAGCTGTACATCATTCATTTTTAGCTTTTGCTGTTCCATATTCTGAAGGACTAGCGTTGTGTCAAACAAAGGATTCCGGCTCATTTCCCGCTGCACACCGAGTTTGTCCACAAGCTCTTCAAACGGGTAATCCTGATGCTCATACGCTTCTAGTGCCGTCTGTCTGACTTCTTTCAGAAATTCCTCAAATGTCTTATTACCCGCCGGGCGTGTGCGGAGAGCCAATGTATTGACGAACATCCCAAGAACAGCTTCAAGGTCGGCATGGGGCCGTCCGGCGATAGGTGAACCAATCACGATATCATCCTGACCGCTTAACCGAGACAAAAAGGCTGAATACAAAGCGAGAAGCGTCATATAAAGCGTGCTTCTGTTTTTATGGGCGAGCCGCTTTATGCGGGCCGTGATCTCTTTGTCCAATTGAAAGGTTACTTTCCCGCCTATGAATTGCCGTTCTGCCGGACGTCGTTTATCTGTTGGAAGCTCCAGTATAGGAAGGTCCCCGCTAAACTGCTGCTGCCAGTAAGTCTCCTGCTTTTGGTACGAGTCTCCCTTTTTAAATTTCTGTTGCCATACGGCGTAATCTTTATATTGGATCCGCAATGGCTTAAGCTGCCGGTTTGCATAAAGATCGGTAAATTCTCGGATTAGGAGCTGAACGGATACGCCATCTGAAATGATATGGTGCATATCCACCAGCAATACATGCTTCTCGTTTGACACTTCTATAAGGCCTGCTCTAAATAATGGCGCCTGGCTGAGATCAAAGGGACGGACAAATCCCTCGATAGTGGTCTCTTTACTTAACGTAAACGGCACTTCGGTGTGGATACGCTGAACCGGCTCGTCATCAGCTCCGGATACAAAGGAAGTTCGAAGCGGCTCATGCCGATTGATCAGTTCTTTACATACAGCAGACAGTTTGGCGACATCCAGTGCACCTTCCAGTTCTAAGACCGCAGGCATGTTATAGGCGACACCCTCATCAAGCTGTTGAAGCACATACATTCGTTTTTGGGCCGAAGATACAGGATATGTATCCCTTTCTTCTGCTGGTTCAATTGCTGCATACGGATTTTGTTCTGCCTCTCGAATGATTGAAGCTAATCCTTCAACAGTCGGATGGGCAAAGATGTCCTTTAGCGGAACTTGCACATGAAACTCCTTAGCGATCCGTGACATAAGCACTGTTGCTTTTAACGAGTGGCCGCCATGGTCAAAAAAGTTGTCTTGGATGCCTATATGGCCATTATTCAGTACATCTTCAAATAGTTGTGAAAGCTTTGCCTCTAACAGATTTCGAGGGGCGGTATATGGGTTTCCGCTGATTGAAGCATCTGGCTCCGGAAGTGCTGCGCGATCTACTTTTCCGTTTGGGGTAAGAGGTATGCTGTCAACCCATATCCATTTCGCCGGAATCATGTATTCTGGGAGCTCACTAGCCATATAACTGCGTAAATCTATTGCGTTCAGCTTTTGTACACTGCAATAGTAAGCGCATAATTCATGTTCACCGTTTTGATCTTGCCAGATGAGAATGGCAGCCTCACTAATGTCCGGATGATTCATTAGCGTGACTTCGATTTCTTGCGGCTCAATTCGATAACCTCTGATTTTCACTTGATTGTCTGCCCGTCCGATATATTCGATGTTGCCGTCTTCAAGCCGTCTGGCCAAATCACCTGTCCGGTACATGATCACATCAGGCTTGAATGGATCGGATGAAAATTTGTCGCTTGTCAGTTTATCGTGATTGACATATCCTCTGGCAACACTTGCGCCGGAAATATAGAGTTCGCCTGGTACGCCGCATGGCTGAAGCTGTTTTTGATGATTCAAAATATATAGATCAGTACAGCCTATCGGTTTACCGATTGGCGGAAGCTCAGGAATAGGGTCTCCAGGATGAATGGTATACGTAGATACCACATGAGTTTCTGAAGGTCCGTAATGATTGTGCAGGTGTATGCCGCGTTTACGCAACACATCTTGGAAAAGGTCTGAAATCATTAATTGTTCCCCGGCTGCGATCAGGTGTTTGACGCCATCAGGAAACGAGTTCGCAAGTTCTCGCTCGCTGAAAATCATTTTGATAAAAGCAGTTGGGAGAAACACAATATTCGTCTGATGCTTGTTTATAAATGCAAACAGCTGAGGCACATCTCTTTTTATGGCTTCTGGCACGATGTGCAGTGTGCCGCCTTTCAGAAGCGCAGAAAAAATTTCTTGATAGCAGACGTCGAAGGAAGGCGTCGCAAATTGCAGAACATCTGCTTCAAAGTCAATGCCGGAGTGAGTATATTCGAATTTCAGCAAGTTAGCCATGTTTCGATGCTCAAATTGAACACCCTTTGGTTTACCTGTTGTGCCTGATGTATAAATCATATACAGCAGATCGTCAGCATTGTTGACTGACTTTATGTTACTGCCGTCTACTTTGCTTTCGATATCTTCTGGATGAGTGATAATGTAATTGTCTTCTAACGATGAGGAAAGATGCGCTTGTGAAACAACATGCGAACAGCCGCAATCATGCAGAATATAACGGATTCTGTCAGCCGGGTAATGCGGATCAACCGGAACAATGGCGCCGCCTGCCTTTAAGATACCAAGAACACCTGTGATAAACGCCGCTGAGCGTTCCATCATAATCGCAACGGGTTCCTGTCTCACAACGCCTTTCATTCGTAAATGCCGTGCCAATCTGTTAGCCGCTTTATTCAGTTCTCTGTATGTTAATGAGCAGGCTTGATCAATTACAGCATAAGCATCTGGTGTCTTTTCCGCTTGCTTTTCAAACATGGCATGGATGGTTTCGTAAACTGGTGTTTGATCTGTGATTTCTCCAATCAGCTGCCGCTTTTCAGTATCTGTCGTGATATCGATTTCTTCAGGTGGAAGATTCGGATTATTTAAGATTTGTGATACAGCATTCAGAAGATGCTCTTTGACAGAGAGCACAAAAGACCGATCGTGCTGCTCCGCATCATAGTTCATTTTGATATGAATTTCTTCCCCTGGCGCCACCATAAGATAAAAGCTGTAGTTGGTTTCATCTGCGACAGTGAAATTATGAATCTGAAAAAGATCAGAAGCATGTTCCTGTTTGTTCAGCATTTGAATCTCTTGCTGCACCGGATAGTTTTCAAATACGAGAATATGATCAATCAGCCCTTGTTTAACAGCTGAGCGGGATTGAATCTCATATAAAGGGTGGTAGCTGTACGCTTCAGCGGCAAGACGGTCTTTTTGCATATCTTTTATAAGTTGAAGAAATGGCGTTTTTGCCCCCTGCACCCGAACCGGCATCGTATTAATGAAAAGACCTACCATATGTTCAATGCCTTCGATTTCTGCGGGTCTTCCTGAAATGACAGAACCGAATACGGCGTCATCGTTATTATTATATTTTTGTAGCAGAATGCCCCAAATGGTATGAAAAATCGTACTGAGTGTCACTTCTTCTCTTGCAGCAAGCTCTGAAAGCCTGCTGCTTTCTTCCTTAGAGAATGAAAATGTAACGTGTTCCTGCCTGCTTTTTCCCTTTGTTTTTTTCTGCTTCGGGAGCACGGTTTGCTGTTCGTGGCCGGAAAGATAATGGTCCCAATAAGAAACCGCCTGCTCTTTGTCTTGCTCCATCAGCCATTTGATATACTTTCCGTATGGCTGGACCGGCTCCAATGTTATAGGGGATGCATTTACATAAGATGCGTAAATATGCAGAAACTCCTTTAGCACAATGCTGAGGCACCAACCGTCCATCATGATGTGATGAAAGGTCCAAATACAAGTGTACTGGCTCTCTCCTGTTTGAATCAGAGCGATGCGCATGAGCACATCCTTTTGCAAATGAAACCCCCGGTCCCGGTCCTTTTCTTTCCATTGCTCGATAAACTGTGATTGCTCCGCCTCGTTTAAATGAGTAATGTCTTCTTCCAGTACGATGACATTTCGTTCTCTCAGAACAACCTGCTGGGGGGAGGAAACATTTTGGCTGATAAAAATCGTTCTGAAAATATCATGTCTTTCTACAAGAGCGTTGATGCTGTTATGAAAAAACTGCGGGTTGACTTTTCCTTCTATTGTAAAAGAAGCTTGCTCAACATACGCCTGTGAATCTTTTTGCAGGAGGGAATGGAAAAGCATCCCTTCCTGCATGTAAGACAGCGGATAAATATCCTGAATTGAATTCGCTTTTGTCATGTTCATGTCTCCTGTCACGATTTTCTACAATTCTTCCACCAAGCTGGTTATGCTGTCCAAGTCCTCTGCCGTTAATGATTGACTGCTGAAATCGCTCAGTGTCTTTTCTGCTTTCTGTTGACCGGCGCAGTGTTTCATAATGTCCAGCAAAAAGTGTTCAATCCTGTTAATAAGCTGTTCCATTGTGTTTCTGTGAAAGCGGGCTGGCGGATAACTAAGATTGAAATGGAGCTTTTTGTCTGCTGCCATTGCACTCATCTCGATGATTTGCTCGCGCTTCCATGTATGAGTGATATCCTTTCCGCTACCAAGGCTTGATGGGCGGAAGGTGTCCTGTCTTTCGATGTCGTTGAACTGGCCCAAATAGTTAAAGCTGATTTCAGGTGTTTTTGAAAACGTAATGCTTTTATTTTCAGGGTGTGTAAGGTATTTCAGCATACCGTAACCTACCCCTTTGTTTGGTATCCGGCCCAGTGTATCTTTAACGGTTTTTACTGAGGTTCCGAGCTCATCCCTATGATTTTCAAAGCTTATGAGGGCCGGGTACATGGATGTAAACCAGCCGACCGTCCTGCTTATATCTAACTCTGGCAGAATGTGTTCTCTCCCGTGTCCTTCCATAGCGATACGGAGCTTGCTTCCTCCTGTCCATTCACAAATCGCCAAGGATGCTGCGGTTAACAGAATATCTTGTGTATCTGTGCCATAGGCGTGATTGACGTTTTGCAGCAAGACGGCGGTGTCTGCTTCAGTCAGTGAAAAGCTTAATGAGTCCCTTTTGCTGAAGTCGATGTTCACATGATGCGGTATTTCATAGGGCAGTTCTGCGGCTTGCTGTTCTTCTACACTTCGCCAATACGCCTCTTCGCGAATCAGCTTACTGCTTTGGGCATATTCCTGTATGCGTCTTGCGTATTCCTGGTAGGAATCCGTTTTAGGCGGAAGCTGGATCGTCTGGCCTGCAGCAGCTTGTTGATATCCGGCTGACAAATCCTCCAGCAAAATCCGCCATGAGACACCATCAACGACAAGGTGATGGATCGCAAGGAACAAGTAATCTCCGGTCAGTGTTTTAAACAAAGCGGCGTGCAACAATGGTCCTTCCTGCAAATTGATGCTTTGCTGAAGATCGGCAACTTCTTGTTTGATTTTCGTCTCCCAGCCGCTTTCTGACTGTGAAAGATCAGAGATTCTTAAGCTGTATAGCTGTGACTCATGAATGCCTTGGTTGATTTGAATCCATCGCCTGTCATCGTTGCGATAAACCATCCGAAGCGCATCATGATGCTCCGCCAGTTTTTTCAAGGCTGGTCTAAGGGCGTTTTCAGACAAACGTCCAGAATGGAATAGCATGACAGACTGATTGAAATGGTGTCTTTCTTCAATATCTTGTGAAAAAAACCATTGCTGAACAGGCGTCCAAGGAACGTCACCCTGAATGGGTCCTTGCTCTATGATTCTCTCTGACTTACGGATAAATGGTGATAAGTCCTTTATCTTTGGATGACGGAATAAATCACTTACCTGCAAGCTTAGTCCATAGCGCCCAAGGCGTGCAGAAACTTGAAGGGCTTTGATTGAATCTCCGCCCAATTCAAAAAACGAATCCTCTATTCCGATCCTCTGGATGCCTAGAACCTCCTGCCAGATCAATGCCAGCTGCTCTTCAAGTTCGTTGCGTGGCGGGATGTATGTTTGTTTAGATGCGACATCTGGTTCAGGCAGTGCTTTCCGGTTCAATTTGCCGTTTGATGTGAGCGGAAGAGTCTCCATTTCAATGATATACGCCGGGATCATATAGTTTGGCAGCGAACGCGCGAGAAGAGAACGCACTTGTTCAGCATTCGTGCCTGCTTTTACGCTGATATAGCCAAACAGCTCTTTGCTCCCGGTCTGGGCTGTACGTGCTAACACTGCGGCTTCTTTGACCCCGTCTATTTGACGAAGTGCTGTTTCGATTTCACCCAGCTCCACCCGATAGCCTCTGACTTTTACTTGATCATCAATACGGCCAACGTACTCAATTGTGCCATCGGAAAGCCAGCGCGCCAGATCACCTGTGCGATACAGTCGATCGCCAGGTGCAAATGGATGTGGGACAAATTTCTCTTTCGTTAAATCAGGACGGCCCAAATATCCTCTGGCGACGCCATCTCCGCCGACACAAAGTTCACCGACAGCTCCGACCGGCTGCAGCACTCCCCATTGATTTAAGATAAAAGCGGTGGAATTACCAACCGGCCGCCCGATCGGAATGGAAAGTTCATATGTTTTTTGAATGTGAAGGCATGTCGAAAAAGTTGTATTTTCGGTAGGGCCATATCCATTCCATATAGATACTTCAGGGCAGACATTTCTGATTCGATTGACGTGGCTCGGCGACAAAGCTTCTCCGCCAATAATCAAATGTTTCAGCTGTGAAAATGTTTGTTCATTTTGCTCTGTCAAATGATTGAATAGAGAAGATGTCAGCCAAATCGTTGTGATTCCTTGATGTTCTATGTACCTCTTAAGCTGATGGGAATCGAGAAATGTTTGTTGATCGGACAGATGCAAAGCGGCACCATTTAGCAGCGGTCCGAAAATTTCAAATGACCCAACGTCGAAACCGATTGATGATGTCATCAGAAGGCGGTCTTCAGGTGTAAATGTAATATAATTGCTGTTTTTAACAAGACGAATTACACTTCGCTGCTCAATCATGACACCCTTTGGTTTACCGGTTGATCCAGAGGTATAAATGATATATGCAAGTGAATGGGGCCCTGCTGAAGATTCAACGTTCTTCGCCTCTCCTTGCTTTTGAATATCTTCGATTATGATTTGTTCACATTCAATGCCTAATAGCCGTTTTTCTGTTTTTTCAGATTGAAGGAGTAATGCTGCCCTGCTGTCAGACAGCATATAAGCTATGCGTTCAACAGGCAGATTAGAATCGATAGGCAGATAGGCTCCCCCGGCTTTTAGAATGCCCAGCATTCCTGCAATGAGTTCTGGTGTTCTGCCTGTCAACAAGGCTACAACACTATCAGGCCCTACGCCCTTTATCTGTAGAACTGAGGCAATTTGATTTGCCCAGCTGTTCAGGTCCTCGTAAGTGAATACTTGGGTGTCGCTGACAATTGCTACAGCATTAGGTGTTTGTTCTGCCTGCATTTCAAAGAGTCTGCTGATGGTTTCATTTCTTGGATAATCTATTTTTGTACGATTGAGCTCGTGGATAAGGTAATGGGCCTCATCCTCATTCAGGATATTTATTGTTCCGAGAGCGGCTTTGTTGTCTTTGATGATGGAGAGTAACATATTGTTGAAGTATTGAAGCCACTTTTCTATCGTTTTTTTCTTATATAAGTCAGTACTAAACTCCATTTGGAACGTCAGCAAACCGCGGGGCTGTTCCTGGGCATATAGGGTTAAATCAAATTTGGACGTTTGATGCCCATTGTTTGCTGCAGGTTTGAGACAAAGTTCATCCAGCTCCAACGATTCCTGATCCATATTTTGAAGAACAAACATTACGTCAAACAGCGGATTTCTGCTCATATCTCGTGTCAATTCAAGCTTATCAACAAGCTCTTCGAACGGGTAATCTTGGTGCTCAAAGGCTTCCATTGCTGTCTCGCGCACTTCCTGCAAGTACTGTACAAACGGCTTCCCGCCCTCCGGGCGCGTCCGAAGCGCCAGCGTGTTCACAAACATGCCGAGTATCGGCTCAAGATCCTTGTGCGGCCGGCCGGCAATTGGCGAGCCGACGATGATATCTTCCTGTCCGCTTAAGCGTGACAAGAACGCGGTGTAAGCTGCAAGGAGCACCATGTACAGTGTGCTTCCGTTTTCTCGTGCCAGCTTGTAAAGGCCTGATGTAACCTCTTGATCCAGCGTAAATGAGACCTTGTCACCCGCGAAGCTTCGCATCGGCGGGCGGGCATGATCAGCCGGAAGATCCAGCACAGGCAGCTCGCCCTCGAGCTGCTTCAGCCAGTACGCCCCCTGCGTTTTGTACGCGTCTCCTGTTTTGAATCCTTCTTGCCATACGGCATAATCTTTATATTGAATGCGCAGTGCCGGAAGCTTCCGATTATTGTACAGTTCGCCGAATTCCCGAATCAGAATGTTGACGGAAACACCGTCTGAAATGATGTGATGCATATCAACCAGCAACAGGTGCCGCTCATCTGATACCTTTACGATTTGGGCACGGAACAGCGGCGCTTGGCTGAGATCAAACGGTTTGATAAATGCGGCTGCGGCCTCCTCTTCGGTTCGTGCGCCGAGAACTGTAGTCTGTAACGTAAACGGCACCTCGTCATGGATGCGCTGCACCGGGTCGCCTCCTGCGTCCTGTTCGAAGGCGGTCCGAAGCGACTCGTGGCGCTTGATCAGCTCTTTGAAAGCTCTGTCCATCCTTTCAAGGTTGAGCTTCCCTTCGAGCTCTAACACAGCCGGCATATTGTAGCCTGTCCCTCCGTCCTCCAGCTGCTGAAGGACATAAATCCGCTTTTGGGCAGAGGAAACCGGATAGGTTTCCTGTTTTTCAGCGGGCTTAATCGCTTCATATGGACTGTCCGTTCCTTCACGGATAACGGTAGCCAGTCCTTCTACCGTCGGATGGGCAAACACATCTTTTAGCGGCACCTGTACATCGAATTCTTTGGCGATCCGTGAGACAAGCGCCGTTGCTTTTAAGGAATGTCCCCCGCGGTCAAAAAAGTTGTCGTGAATCCCGACAGGGCCATTTTTCAGCACGTCCTCCCACAGCTGAGAAAGCTTCATCTCAGTCACGTTTCTCGGCGCCGTGTAGGTCTCCGCATCTGCCGCTCCGCCAGGAGCTGGCAGGGCGTTTCGGTCGAGCTTTCCGCTTGGTGTAACCGGCCACTGTTCCATTTCTATCATATAGGCTGGGACCATGTAGCCCGGCAACAGTCTCTGAAGCTGTGCACGCACTTCGTTTCTTTGGAGCCCTTCTACATAAGCGCATAATTCCGGCTCGCCGCTGTCTGTCCGTACGGTAACGGCCGCCTCCCTTACGCCTTCTATGCTTCTTAGTGCCGCTTCAATCTCTCCCGGCTCAATCCGGTAGCCGCGGATTTTCACCTGATCATCCGTGCGCCCGAGGAATTCAACATTCCCGTCAGGGAGCCAGCGCGCCACATCCCCGGTTTTGTACATGCGTTCCCCCAGGTAAAACGGGTCTTCAAGAAAACGCTCCTCCGTTAATGCCGGCCGATTCAAATAACCTCTGGCAACACCCGCTCCGGCAATGTATAGTTCGCCGGCGACACCGGAAGGCTGTACGGCTAAATGCGGATCTAAAACATACAAACGCGCACCAGGTACGGGCTTCCCAATCGGAATCCGCAAACGGTCTCTGTCCCGTTCTGGATCTAACACGTAAAATGCCGCGTCTACCGTGGCTTCTGTCGGCCCGTAGCCATGGATTAATGATACCTGCGGCAATACAGAAGCAAAACGGGCTGCCGTACGCGGCGCAAGCGGTTCACCTCCGGCGAATACACGCTTTAGGCTTGTCCTGTCACTCAGCCTTTCGATTTCCGCTTGATCGAGAAAGCTGTTCAGCATAGCCGGAATAAAATGAGCCGTTGTCACGTTTTCCTGATGAATGGCTTGTACGATCAATGCGGAGTCTTTTTCCCAGCCGGGCGGAAGCAGATACGCCGAAGCACCGGAAAGAGCCCACCAAAACAGCTGCCACACAGACGCATCAAAGGAAAAAGAGGTTTTCACCATGACAATGTCATCTTCCGAAAGCCGAAACTGGTGCTGCATGCCGGTCAGAAAGGAAACAGCCTGGCGGTGCTCAACGGCCACTCCTTTCGGCTGCCCGGTAGAGCCCGATGTATAGATGACATAGGCGAGAGATCCGTCGCTAACAGAAGCAGACACATGACGTTTTACTTCTTCACACTCAAGAGATGTCATGTCCACTTCAAGCGTTTCGCCAGAAAAGTTTGGTGCGGAGCATCCCGGCTGTGTCAGCAAGAGCGATGCCCCGCTGTCTTTCAGCATGTAGCTCAGCCGCTCCTTTGGATACGCAGGATCAAGCGGCAAATACGCCCCTCCGGCCTTCAATACAGCAAGGACAGCGATCAGCATGTCAGGTGAGCGTTCAGACAGGACACCGACGATACTTTCGTTTGTGACGCCGCGTGCCGCAAGGTGCGCAGCCAGCCGGCTGGCGTACATATCAAGCTCAGCGTATGTCAGCGAACCGCCTGAAAAGCGAATGGCCAGCCGCTCCGGTGTGACTGCCGCCTGTCGTTCAAACAGCCCATGCAGGGTTGGGGCTTCAGGTGAAACAGATACTGTCCTGTTATTTTGAGAAACGATTTTCCGTGTTTTGTCCTCATCTAGCAACGTCATCTTTGACACAGGAAGAGATGGATCAGAGATGACGTCAGAGACCATGTGCAGCAAATAATCTTTTATTTCGGACATCATGCTTGGTTGATAAGCGCTGGTCTGAAAATGAATCCGAACGTACAAGGTACGGCCTGGGATCACTTTGACACTGCAACTATAATTGGTCACCTCTTCCATCTCAAAATCTTTGACGGAGAAATCAAATGACCCCGCTTGATTCAGCTCTTCGATCTCTTGCTGGGTAGGTGTATTTTCAAAGACGATAATATGATCGATCAACTCTTGCTTTAGAGCACTCTGCGCCTGAATATCATACAAGGGAAAGTAACTATAGGCTTCTGCCTCATTCATGTCCTTTTGCATTCTCCTGACTAGGTCAGAAAAAGACAGAGAATCACTTTGGGCTCGAATAGGAATGGTATTGATAAAAAGCCCGACCATGTTTTCCACATCTTTTAGCTCAGAAGGTCTGCCTGATATAACTGAACCGAACACAGCATCGCTGCTGCGATTGACCTTTTGAAGCATAATCCCCCATAAAGCTTGGAAAACAGTGTTTAGTGTCGCACCAGAAGCTGCTGCGATTTTCTGTAATTCGGCGGTTTCTTTTTCGGGAATGGCAAACGTGATCTGCTGTAGTGTCCCATTCGGAATTTGATCTGTTCTTTTCGGCAGGGGTGTAGATTTTTCGAAATGCTGAAGCCTCTTTTTCCAGTACTCAGCTGCTTCTTCACGATCTTGCTGCATCAGCCATTTAATATACGTCCCGTACGGCTGTACGGGAGGCAAATCAGGAAGCTGGCCTTTACCCAGCGCTTGATAAATATGGAGAAAGTCTTTAATGACGATGCCTAAACACCAGCCATCCATTAAAATATGATGGTGGCTCCAGATACAGACATAATGATCAGGCGCCCATTTTAAAATAGATATTCTCATCAGTACATCCGTTTGGAGATCAAAGCCTTTGGATTTGTCCTGCTCTTTGAATGCCTCGGTACAATGTTCTTTATCCCTTTCATTGAGATGGGAAATATCTTCAATATGAATAGGGCAATGACGTTGCTTGAGCACGACTTGACGAGGTTTGGCTACATTTTTATAGATGAATGCTGTTCGAAAGATATCGTACCTGTCAAAAACAGCATCCATACTTTTTTGGAAACGCTCCAAGTCAAGCTGTCCATGGATCGTAAAAGAAGCCTGTTCAAAATAAGCTCTCGACTGTTCATCATACAGTGAGTGAAAAAGCATCCCTTCCTGCATAAATGACAAAGGGTATATATCCTGTATTTCAGGTTGCTGCGGCATCAGTGAATCTCCTCTCCTATAGTTTGTTGACGGCTCCCATGATCTCACTCAATTCATCAAGCGTTAAGTCTTCATCAGTGAAATCAGATGCGCTCCACTCTTGGTTTTCTTTGCCGGTACAATGCTCAATGATGTTTTCCAGAGTCTGTTTAAAATGCCTGGAAAATGTTTGGATTGTTTTTTCCTCAAATTGAAACCTGTTATAGATGATGTGCATGTTCAGGCACCCCGAAGAAACGGCGCCGCTGATATCCAGTGCATAAGGACGCTCCCAGTTCGGGCTGATCTCATTTCCTGGCTTGATGTCAGACACCTCAAAGGCATTTGATTGAATATCCTGATCAAACTGGCCTAAATAATTAAAGCTGATTTCTGGGCTGTTTTTCTGAGAGCCCCATCTTTTGCTGATATATTTCAGCACGCCGTAGCCCGCGCCTTTATGCGGTATACGGTGCAGCATATCTTTTGTCTGTTTAATAAGGTGGCCCAGCCGCTCTTCTTTGTCCTTATGATCGGAATCTCTCATATCAAGCCACACAGGATAAATGGAGGTGAACCAGCCAACAGTTCTGCTAATATCGATGTCCTCAAGATATGATTCCCTTCCATGGCCCTCCATGCTGATTTTAAATTGGTTATTTCCCGTCCATTTCTGCAAAGCAAGACCTAAAGCTGTCAGAAGGATATCATTCATCTCCGTGCTGTAAGCTTTATGTGCAGCCGTTAATAGTAATTCTGTGTGATGGCGAGATAGCTCAAAATCAATCACTTCTGTATCTTTGAATGTGTTAGATGCTGCGTCATTGTCTTTTGGAATAGGCTGGATGTGACGGTTCTCGCACTCATCCCAGTACGCTGCTTCGCGCTGCACCTGGCGGCTTATAGAGTAGTCAGCTATTCTTTGTGAATACGTTAAATATGAATCTGTTTTTTGCGGCAGTTTAATAGATTCTCCTGAGACTGCCTGTTTGTAAGCTGTTGAAAAATCCTCAAACAAAATGCGCCAAGAAACCGCATCAACAACTAAGTGATGAATCGTTAGAAATAAATGGTCACCATTCTCGGTTCTAAACAATCCAGCGTGAAGTAAGGGGCCGGTTTCCAAACGAATATGTTCTTGCATCCGGCTGGCTGCTTCCTCAATCGTGTTCCGGGCTTCTGTTAGGCTATCCTTTACATCAAACAGTTCAAGTGCATATAGCTCCTCATCTGAAAGATCTATCCCTCTGTTTATCTGCACTTGCCTGCCATCTTCATGCCGGCATACGATTCTCAGTGCATCATGATGAGTCACAAGGCTTTTTAGTACTTTTCTAAGCGCAGCCTCATCAAATCGTTCAGCCCGGTAGATCATAACGGATTGGTTAAAATGATGGCTTTCCAGAGATTGCGAGAAAAACCACTGCTGGATAGGTGTCCAAGTAATCTCGCCTTCGACCGGGCCTTGGTCAATGGCGCGTACGTCTTTTCGAACCCGGGCGGACAGTTCACCAAGAGTCTGATGTTCAAACATCTCACGTACTGTCGTTTCAAATCCGCGCTGCTTCAGTCTGGCACAAACCTGCAGCGCTTTAATAGAGTCTCCGCCAAGCTTAAAGAAATTGGCGCTTACACCCAGCTCATCTACATTAAGAAGCTCTTCCCAAATTTCAGCCATCACCGTTTCAATCTCATTTCTAGGACTGATATCATCAGCTGTATAAGCTTGTTTTTCAGGCTCTGGCAGGGCTTTCTGATCGAGCTTTCCATTAACAGTCACCGGGATGCTGTCAATTTGTATCATACGGGCAGGCAGCATAAAGTCAGGCAAGGCGTTTTTTAGGTAAGTTCGGATGTCTGATATATTCGCAGCCTGTTGATCTTTTATCACCATATATGCATATATAGCTGTTTGCCCTTGCTCGTCTGCTCTGGTAATGACAGCCGCCTCTTTAATCATTGGATACTGAAGAAGTGCCGCTTGGATTTCGCCTAACTCAATACGGTGCCCTCTGACTTTCACCTGCTCATCAATGCGGCCTAAGTATTCCAGCTCGCCATTTGACAGGCGCTTAGCAAGATCTCCTGTTCGGTATAATCTGTCTCCCGGAAGATAAGGATTGGATACAAAACGGTCAGCGGTCAGCTCATCTCTGTTGAGATATCCCCGTGCCACACCTTCGCCGCCTATATACAGCTCCCCTGGAACTCCGGTCGGCTGCAGGTTCATATGGGCATCCATCACATGAGCCTGCAGAGTAGAAAGAGGCCGGCCGATATTGCTTTTATTTTTTGCAATGTCAGCTGAGGACAATTTTTTGAATGTTACATGGACCGTTGTTTCTGTAATACCGTACATATTAATCAAATCAGTATGAGGATATTTTTCATTCCAGCTTTGAAGCAATCCGGGCTGTAAGGCTTCGCCGCCAAAAATCACATAGCGGATGTTTAAATGATCTGTATGATTTTGGTCTTCAAGCATCAAGCCGTAAAAAGCAGTCGGGGTCTGATTGAGTACAGTGACGCGCTCTTTTTTTAACAATAATCGGAATGCTTGGGGGTCACGGGCTGTTTCTTTAGAGACCACGACTAATGTACTTCCGTTCAATAACGCACCGAACATCTCCCATACAGAGAAATCAAAGCAATAAGAATGAAATAACGTCCAGACGTCTTCATGGTTAAATTCAAAAGGCAGGTTTTGATGCTTCAAGAGACTGATCACATTGCGGTGCTCGACAATGACTCCCTTTGGCTGACCAGTCGTTCCAGATGTGTATATCACGTATGCGGGCTGATCCGTTACTATTTCTTCAATGTTTACATCAGCCGGAATTGAGTTGTTTTCACATTCATCGATATACAAAATATGCCCGGTGTAGTCTGCAGGTTTGTTTAGACCGCGCTCTGTCAGCAGCAGTTTTGCTCCGCTGTCATTGAGCATAAAGCTAATACGCTCCTTGGGATATTCAGGATCAATCGGCAAATAGGCCCCGCCAGCTTTTAAAATCGATAAAACGCCAATGATCATATCAGGTGACCGATCGAGCATCAGACCGACGATATCGCCAGTTCTGACCCCTTGTTTGATCAGCATAGCAGCTGCCCGCTCGGCTTTTTCATTCAGGTCTCGATACGTAAGCTGAGAATGGCCGCACACCACTGCGATATGCTCCGGATACTGAGCTACTTGCTTTTCAAATAAGCTTACTATGTTTTCATTTCTCGGATAAGCTGCATACTGCCCCATTTTTTCAAGGAGTAACCTACGCTCTGCAGCAGGAAGCAATTGCATGTTCGAAATTCTCATCTCAGTATCCGCCGTTACCCCTTTTACCAATTCAATAAAATAGGATGCCCACTGCGTAATGGTTTCTTCTTCAAAAAGAGCAGTGCTGTATTCAAAACGGCAGCGTATTCCACTCAGATGCTCCTCAGCATGTAATGTTAAATCGAATTTAGATATATCATGTTTAGGAGTGACAGACGAAATCGACAGACCAGGCACTTCGAACCGGAAATCTTCACTGCTTTGAAGCACAAGCATCGCATCGAACAGCGGGTTGCGATTTACCTCTCGATTTGTATCGAGCTTATCTGCCAGCTCCTCAAAAGGATAATCCTGATGCTCGTAAGCGGTCAGAGCCAGGTGGCGAATGTCATGCAAATAGGAGCTGAACGTTTTGTGGCCCTCGGGCTTGCTGCGCATCGCCAATGTATTGACGAACATTCCGATGACGCGCTCCAGATCAGCGTGCGGTCTTCCGGCAGCAGGCGAACCGACAACAATATCCTCTTGCCCGCTTAGCTTAGATAACAAAATAGAATAGACAGCCAGAAGAATCATATACAATGTTGTTCCCGTTTCAGCCATTAAACGGTGCAGTTCATCAGCCATGTCTTTATCAATGTTGACTTCAATTGTTCCACCCCTGAAATCAGGGAGACGCGGCCTTGTTTTATCAAGCGGTAATTCTAGTGTAGGAAGACTCCCGCCAAGCTGACCGAGCCAGTAGGCCTCCTGTTTTTTGTATAGCTCTTTCGGGTGCTTCTCTTGCTGCCAAACAGCAAAATCCTTATAATGCAGGTTTAAAGCTGGCAACTCTTTTCCGCAATATAAGTCAGTAAATTCTTGGACAAGAGTGCTCATCGAGACACCGTCGGCAATAATATGGTGCATATCGAGCAGCAAAAAGCCGCGATTATTGCCCATTGTAATGACACATGCTCTAAAAAGCGGACCGGATGATAGATAAAACGGTTTGATAAAGGTCTCGATTGCAGACTCAAGCATTTGTTCTGATTCCATTTCAAGCTCTTTTAGATCAAAAGCCATCTCTGGATAAATGATCTGCACAGGCTCGTCTCTGTCAAGCACAAAAACAGTCCGTAATGCTTCATGCCGATTCACAAGTTCTGTGAGAACGCTTCTCAACCGCTGGCGATTCAGATTTCCGCGTAATTCAAGTACAGCTGGCATGTTGTAGCCTGTGCTGTCATCTGCCAGCTGATGAAGAGCATATAATCGTTTTTGCGAGAAAGACAGCGGATAGACATCTCTTTGATCCGCAGGTTCAATCTGTGTAAAAGCGTGTTCTTTTAAGCTCATCAATTTGACCGCCATGCTTTCAACCGTCGGATAAGAAAACACCTCACTGAGCGGCAGCTCGACATTAAGCTTTTTATGTATTCTTGATACCAGTGCGGCCGCTTTTAAGGACTGTCCGCCTAACTGAAAGAAATCATCACGAATGCCGATGTGCTGTTTATTCAGCACATCTTCCCAAATATGTGCGAGATCAGCTTCGATTAAGGTTCGGGGCGCCATATATGTGACACTCGTATTGTTTTCTGGTTCAGGAAGCGCAAACCTGTCAAGCTTGCCGCTGGATGTTAATGGCATCTGGCTGATGTTGATAATACTTGCTGGGATCATATAGGACGGCAATGTCCCGGCAAGATGCTGATACAAATCTGGGAGGCTGTTTCCCTTTTCCGGAACGATATAAGCAACGAGCTCCTTTTCCTCAGCAGAAACATCACGGGCCAGTACCGCTGCTTCTTTTACCCCCGGTGCTTGTCGAAGAACTGTTTCAATCTCTCTCAGTTCAATACGATAACCCCTAATTTTCACTTGATCATCAAAACGTCCAATATATTCAATCGTTCCATCAGGCAAAAAGCGGCCTGCATCACCTGTTCGGTATAAACGCTCCCCTTCAAGGAATGGATGATCGGAGAATGCTTTCTGTGTCAGCTCTTGCTGTTTGTAGTATCCTCTCGCAAGACCCGCGCCGGAAATACACAGTTCACCCGCCGCGCCGATCGGCTGCATTTGATTTCCGTGCAAAACAAATACTTTTGTGTTTCTGATCGGGTGTCCGATCGTGATCCTCTCTTTTTTATTCAGATGCCGCAATATTGTTGTTGCCACACTGTTTTCTGTGGGCCCGTATTCATTTGCCAGTTCAGCAGAAGGACAAATTATTTGATTCAACTCAAGCAGATCAGGCGTGACCGCTTCACCCGCAAATGTCACAATACGAAGACTTTTTGCATCGTCAGCAGTCATCACTTCCAATAACACCCTGTACAGGGAAGGAACAATGATCATGTGGCTGACCTTATAACGGGCTATTTTTCGCTTAAGGGCCAGCACATCCTTCGCTTCGTCATCTGTTGTCAGCAGTACGCACGCACCAGATAAAAGCGGGGTAAATAAGCTCGTTACACAGCCGTCAAACACGTACGAAAACAAATGGAGGGATATATCCTGTTCGGTCATGCTATACTCTTCCCGTCTCCATTGCAATGTATTGGCAATACCGTGATGATCAACTAAAACCCCTTTAGGGCGCCCCGTCGTTCCCGACGTATAGATCAAGTAGGCTAGATCACCTGGCGGCATATTTGGCGCTTCTGTTTGGTAACTTTCTGTATGTTCTATCGTTATCGTATTTCCTTCATAGGACGGAGGGATCAAGGAAATAAGGTCTTCTTCTATCAGCAATTGAGCCGCTTGACTGTCCTTCAGAAGAAAAGAAAGACGTTCTGCTGGAAAATGTGGATCAAGCGGCATATAAGCGCCGCCTGCTTTCCAAATCCCAAGCAGAGCTGCAGGCATTTCCATTGACCGGCCCATCATTACAGCAACGATATCCCCAGATCCAACGCCTTTTTCTATCAGGGCGTGCGCAATCTGATTGGCTCTTACTTGTAACTGGCGATAGGTCCAGCACTCGTTTCCCATTTTCAATGCAGCAGCTTCAGGTGTTTTGTGAGCTTGTTCCTCAAACAATTGGGGTATCGTTTTGTTCACATAAGGACGCTCAGTTTCGTTAAACAATTGGATAACCTGTTGCTCCTCCGGCGGCACGATATTGATGTCACTGACGGCAACATCGGGATTTGTCAAAATGCAATCCAGTGCTTGCTTTAGATGCCCCTGAATCCTCAGCATCTCCTCCCGCTCGTAAACGTCTGCGTTGTAGCTGAATTTGATATAAAATGATTCTCCCGGAACGATAACGATATTAAAGTCGTAATTGGTTTGTTCCGACATTGAAATGTCACTCAGCTTCAGAGCGCCTTCGTCATTTTCACTCTCCACGCTTAATGCCTGATGAAGCTGTACAGGGTAATTTTCAAAAACAAAAATATGATCGATCAACCCTTGCTTCAATGGACTATGGTTTTGAATCTCATAAAGCGGATAATACCCATGCTGTTCAGATGATAAAATATCCTCCTGCACGGCTTTGACCAGCGAAGAAAATGTTATGCCTTCCGCAGATCGGATTCGCACTGGAACAGTATTGATAAACAAACCGACCATTGATTCAATCCCGTCAATCGCTGACGGGCGTCCCGAAATGACGGAGCCAAAAACGGCATCATCTGCAGCATTATATCGATGGAGCAGCACGCCCCAAATACTCATAAACAGCGTGTTTAATGTCACTCCCCAGTTTTGGGCAGCCTCTGTCAGTTTCTCAACCATATCCGGCGCTAATGAAAAGCTGACCTGGTCGGCTTTATAATTCCCGTCTGCCGTGCGGCGCTTTATTCGGGGAATAGAAGCAGTATTGCCGTACTCCTTCAAATATTCGCTCCAGTAGGCAGCAGTCTCTTCTTGATCTTGTTCTCCGAGCCATTCAATATAACGGCTGTACGGCACCGTGCTGCCAAGCTGTACAGGTGAGTTATTTTTGAGCGAATCATACATGCTGAAAAACTCTTTAAGAATAATGCCGAGACACCACCCATCCATGATGATATGGTGATGTGTCCAGACACATGTATATTGGCTGTCTCCTCTATCAAAAAGGGCAAGACGCATTAAAGGATCTTTTTGCAAATCAAATCCTTTTTCCCGATCCTTAGTCATAAAAGCATCAATCAGCGTCTGCTGTTCTTGATCAGCCAGGCGAGAAATATCTTCTCTATATACTGTCAATTCACGGTTTGATAGAACTACCTGCTGCGGACCTGTAAGATCTGGTACTTCTTTAATGAAAATCGTTCTGAAAATATCATATCTAGAAACAAGAAGGTTTAAGCTCTTTTGAAACGAGTCGACGCATAGATTCCCTGTGATCGTAAACGAGGTCTGTTCGATATATGCTTTCGAGCTGAAATCCATTAGTGAATGAAACAGCATTCCTTCCTGCATGTGCGATAACGGATAAATATCTTGAATTTGTGCCGATTGTGCCATCAATTCCACACACCTTTTCAAAAGTTAAAGATCTTTCACGAGATCTTCGATGCTAGATAATGCAGACAACGTTAATTCTTTATTGCTGAAATCGCTCAATGTTTTTTCGCGTGCTTTTTTCTGCGAACAATGCTCAATCGTCTCGATAAGATGCCTGTGAAAACGATCCATAAAGCACTCAATTGAGTGTTTGCTGAACACTTGGGTGTATACCGCTTTTACGTGAAGCCGTCCGTCCGTAATGAGAGCATTGATGTCCAGCTCATACTCTCGTTCTCTCTCACCCGCTATTTCGTAACGGGGCTGGTAATATGATAATTGAAACGTTTCAACTTCCTTCTCTTCGCTAAATTGACCGAGATAATTAAAGCTGACCTCAGGCTCTTTATGCCGCAGTTCTCCTATGTGTGTTAACAATCCGTATCCAGTTCCTTTGTTCGGTACTCTTCTCAGCATATCTTTTGTCGTCTTAATTCGGTATGCGAGCTGATCCTCGAAAGGCTCGGGAATACCCATGTCTAGCAGAATAGGATAAATGGAGGTAAACCATCCAACTGTCCTTGAAATATCAATGTTTGGCACATGCCCTTCTCTACCGTGTCCCTCAGTGCTGATCACGATTTGGTCATGCCCAGTCCATTCAGAAAGCGCCATTCCTAAAGCCGTAAGCAAAAGTTCGTTGGCATCAGTACCATAGGCTTGCTGGGTTTCAAACAGCAATTTTTCAGTCCAGTCCCCGGATAGTACAAACGCTGCTGCGTCGCTGTTCATTTGGAGTTTGTCTGGCACATTTTCTATGTCCTTAGGAAGAAAAGCAGTGTGAGCGTCTAAAATCGTTTGCCAATACGTTTTCTCTGAAAGCAATTGTTTACTTTCAGCTATTTGGGTAAGACCATCGGCGTAGGATAAATAAGAATCCGTTTTTGGCGGTAATTGGATTTCTTTCTTTTCTAAAGCCTGTTGATATGCTGCAGCTAAATCCTCAAGCAGAATTCTCCAAGAAACGCCATCTATCACAAGATGATGAAGTGCAATCAGCAAATGATCCCCTTCTGCCGTTTTAAACAAACCTGCTTGCAGTAAGGGCCCTTTTTCTACATTCATTTTGCTTTGAATGACGGTTTCCTCAGCGGCAAGTTTTTCATCAAGATGAGCCCTTTCCAGCGATGCTTTTGTCCAATCTGAAATATAAAGGCCAAACAGTTCATGATCCTTGTGATTGATTCCGCGATTAAACTGAATGACATGGCCGTTTTGGTCACGTTGGAAAATCATGCGAATGGCATCATGATGCTCGGTTATTTTACGCAGCGCTAGATGAAGCGCGTTAGCATTGAATCCTTTTTCACTGAAAAGCATGACGGACTGGTTGTAATGATAGTGAAAAGCATGTACCTGTCCGAAAAATCTTCGCTGAATCGGGGTGAGTTCAGCTTCACCTTCCGCAGGTCCCTGGTCCGCTTGAGATGCCAATGGTGTGATATGTCCGCATAGTTCCTGAATCGTTGAATAACGGAATAAGTCGCGTATTGTCATGCTCCAGCCTTCAGCTGCCAGACGTGCTGCCACTTGTAATGCTTTAATTGAGTCTCCGCCAAGCTCAAAAAAGGAATCGTGAATGCCGACTCGTGACATGCTCAGTACATCTTCCCATATATACGCCATCGTTTTTTGTAAGTCGTTAACTGGTGCGGTATATGGACGCGATAACACATTATTTGGAGCCGGCAAGGCATTTCTGTCCAGCTTTCCGTTTAGGGTCAGCGGCATGTTTACTAAAGGAATCAGATATGCAGGAATCATATACGCTGGCAGTTCCTTTGTTAAAGCAGCACGGAGAGCATTCGTATTGACGTCTGAAGGCACAATATATGCTGCCAAACCAGCCTGTCCATTTTTATCATGCTGAACGGCAACAGCAGCTTCTCTGACAAGCCCCGTTTGAAGCAGAACACTTTCAATTTCTTCTGTTTCAATTCTGTATCCATTTATCTTTACTTGATAATCCATTCGGCCAAGAAGCCGGATCGTTCCGTTTGGAAGCCAGCATGCTCGATCACCGGTTCTGTACAGCCTTTCTCCAGAGACAAATGGATTTTCTGTAAATTTCATTTGCGTTAAGTCAGGTTTATGATGATAGCCTTTCGCAACACCTGCCCCGCCGATGCACAGCTCGCCGGCAACACCGATCGGCTGAATTTGATCAGTCTGGCTGAGTACGTACATGTGTACATTCGGCAGCGGGCTGCCGATTGGTACGTTATCTCCCGTACACTCTCCACCCATACTGGTTTCATAGAAACTCGAATCAATGGTTGCCTCTGTGACACCATAGCTATTAATGATGCGCATGCTTTGGCCAAAGCGATCTGTCAATGTTTTGAAATCTTGAGCTTTCACCATGTCGGAACCAAGAATCAGTATGTCTAAGTCAGGAAGCTTGAACTGGTTACGGTATACATACTCCATCACCGGGATAATGAGAGCCGGTGTCGACTCCATCACCGTGATTCTCTGAGATTTAATGATTTTATATATTTCAGCAGGTTCCAGCCGTGTTTCATCTGGGCAAACGATTAGAGTCCCGCCGTTGGTCAATGTTCTCGCCAAATCTCCTGAGAAGACATCGAATGAAAAGCTCGCGATTTGAAGCAGTCTGACAGGCTTCCGATCCAGTTCATAAATTTGACGCCAAGCAAGAGCAGCATGAGTAAAGTTCTGATAGGTGACAATAACACCTTTAGGCGCACCCGTCGTTCCTGACGTATAAATGATATATACCGGCTCTTCAGGAGCAGGAGATAAGTTAAGGTTGCAGTTACTTTCTTCAAAAGAGCCCTCATCGTCAAGGAAGATGTGAGACATCTCAGATTCAGGCGAGTTCGAAATCAAATGCTTCAACTCTCTCTGTAAAAGAAGAATATCTGCCCCGCTATCACGAAGAATGTATTCAATACGAGCTTTTGGATAATGTGCATCGATTGGGATATACACTCCGCCAGCTTTCATCACTGCCAGAACTCCAACAATTGCATCGATGGACCGCTTGGCTAAAACAGCCACAGTTGGCTTCGGTCCTTTTCTGTTTTGCAATGTTCGTGCCAGACGATTGGCTCTTTCATTTAGAAGGCGATAGCTAATCTCTGTTTCGTTATCAATAACAGCTATATGTTCTGGATTTTCTTCAGCTTTCGCTTCAAATATGCGATGAAAAGGAATATCTTTTTGAGCAAATTCAACTTGAGTTTTGTTAAATTCAAAGACTATTTTTTGTTTTTCTTTATCACTAAGTATGTTTATTTGTGCAAGGCTTGTTTCAGGAGTTGAAAGTGCCTCATGCAGAAATTCGATAAAATGATCAGCCCAGCGTTCAATCGTAGCTTTCAGGAATACTTCTGTACTAAATTCCATTTCGCAGCAAATAGATCCACTTATTTCCGTAGCTATTAATGTGATATCAAATAAGGAAATGTGATGTGCGAAATTGGCAGGCCGGACTTTTATTTCTCTCAGATCTATGTCTTGTTTTTCCACATTTTGAAGGATAAACATCGCATCAAACACTGGGTTCCGGCTCATATCTCGTGTCAATTCAAGCTTATCGACAAGCTCTTCGAACGGGTAATCCTGGTGCTCAAAGGCTTCCAATGCTGTCTCACGCACTTCCTGCAAATACTGTACGAATGGCTTCCCGCCCTCCGGGCGCGTCCGAAGCGCCAGCGTGTTCACAAACATGCCGAGTATCGGCTCAAGATCCTTGTGCGGCCGGCCGGCAATTGGCGAGCCGACGATGATATCTTCCTGTCCGCTTAAGCGTGACAAGAACGCGGTGTAAGCCGCAAGAAGCACCATGTACAGTGTGCTTCCGTTTTCACGTGCCAGCTTGTGAAGGCCTGATGCAACCTCTTGATCCAGCGTAAATGAGACCTTGTCACCCGCGAAGCTTCGCACCGGCGGGCGGGCATGATCAGCCGGAAGATCCAGCACAGGCAGCTCGCCCTCGAGCTGCTTCAGCCAGTACGCCTCTTGCGTTTTGTACGCGTCTCCTGTTTTGAATCCTTCTCGCCATACGGCATAATCTTTATATTGAATGCGCAGTGCCGGAAGATTCCGATTATTGTACAGCTCGCCGAATTCCCGAATCAGAATGTTGACGGAAACACCGTCTGAAATGATGTGATGCATATCAACCAGCAACAGGTGCCGCTCATCTGATATCTTTACGATTTGGGCACGGAACAGCGGCGCTTGGCTGAGATCAAACGGTTTGATAAATGCGGCTGCGGCCTCCTGTTCGGTTCGTTCGCCGAGAACTGTAGTCTGTAACGTAAACGGCACCTCGTCATGGATGCGCTGCACCGGATCGCCTCCTGCGTCCTGTTCGAAGGAGGTCCGAAGCGACTCGTGGCGCTTGATCAGCTCTTTGAAAGCTCTCTCCATCCTTTCAGGGTTGAGCTTCCCTTCGAGCTCTAACACAGCCGGCATATTGTAGCCTGTCCCTCCGTCCTCCAGCTGCTGAAGGACATAAATCCGCTTTTGGGCAGAGGAAACCGGATAGGTTTCCTGTTTTTCAGCGGGCTTAATCGCTTCATATGGACTGTCCGTTCCTTCACGGATAACGGTAGCCAGTCCTTCTACTGTCGGATGGGCAAACACATCTTTTAGCGGCACCTGTACATCGAATTCTTTGGCGATCCGTGAGACAAGCGCCGTTGCTTTTAAGGAATGTCCCCCGCGGTCAAAAAAGTTGTCGTGAATCCCGACAGGGCCATTTTTCAGCACGTCCTCCCACAGCTGAGAAAGCTTCATCTCAGTCACGTTTCTCGGCGCCGTGTAGGTCTCCGCATCTGCCGCTCCGCCAGGAGCTGGCAGGGCGTTTCGGTCGAGCTTTCCGCTTGGCGTAACCGGCCACTGTTCCATCTCTATCATATAGGCTGGGACCATGTAGCCCGGCAACAGTCTCTCAAGCTGTGCACGCACTTCGTTTCTTTGGAGCCCTTCTACATAAGCGCATAATTCCGGCTCCCCGCTGTCTGTCCGTACGGTAACAGCCGCCTCTCTTACGCCTTCTATGCTTCTTAGTGCCGCTTCAATTTCTCCCGGCTCAATCCGGTAGCCGCGGATTTTTACCTGATCATCCGTGCGCCCGAGGAATTCAACATTCCCGTCAGGGAGCCAGCGCGCCACATCCCCGGTTTTGTACATGCGTTCCCCCGGGTAAAACGGGTCTTCAAGAAAACGCTCCTCCGTTAATGCCGGCCGATTCAAATAACCTCTGGCAACACCCGCTCCGGCAATGTACAGTTCGCCGGCGACACCGGAAGGCTGTACGGCTAAATGCGGATCTAAAACATACAAACGCGCACCAGGTACGGGCTTCCCAATCGGAATCCGCAAACGATCCCTGTCCCGTTCTGGATCCAATACGTAAAATGCCGCGTCTACCGTTGCTTCTGTCGGCCCGTAACCATGGATTAATGATACCTGCGGCAATACAGAAGCAAAACGGGCTGCCGTACGCGGCGCAAGCGGTTCACCTCCGGCGAATACACGCTTTAGGCTTGTCCTGTCACTCAGCCTTTCGATTTCCGCTTGATCGAGAAAGCTGTTCAGCATAGCCGGAATAAAATGAGCCGTTGTCACGTTTTCCTGATGAATGGCTTGTACGATCAATGCGGAGTCTTTCTCCCAGCCGGGCGGAAGCAGATACGCCGAAGCACCGGAAAGCGACCACCAAAACAGCTGCCACACAGACGCATCAAAGGAAAAAGAGGTTTTCACCATGACAATGTCATCTTCCGAAAGCGGAAACTGGTGCTGCATGCCGGTCAGAAAGGAAACAGCCTGACGGTGCTCAACGGCCACTCCTTTCGGCTGCCCGGTAGAGCCCGATGTATAGATGACATAGGCGAGAGATCCGCCGTCAGCAGGAGTAAACTCATGGTTTTCTGCTTTTTCGCTCGCAAGAGATGTCATGTCCACTTCAAGCGTTTCGCCAGAAAAGTTTGGTGCGGAGCATCCCGGCTGTGTCAGCAAGAGCGATGCCCCGCTGTCTTTCAGCATGTAGCTCAGCCGCTCCTTTGGATACGCAGGATCAAGCGGCAAATACGCCCCGCCGGCCTTCAATACAGCAAGGACAGCGATCAGCATGTCAGGTGAGCGTTCAGACAGGACACCGACGATACTTTCGTTTGTGACGCCGCGTGCCGCAAGGTGCGCAGCCAGCCGGCTGGCGTACATATCAAGCTCAGCGTATGTCAGCGAACCGCCTGAAAAGCGAATGGCCAGCCGCTCCGGTGTGAAAGCTGCCTGTCGCTCAAACAGC
Source organism: Bacillus sp. PS237 (assembly GCF_037963345.1). Lineage (NCBI taxonomy): Bacteria > Bacillati > Bacillota > Bacilli > Caryophanales > Bacillaceae > Bacillus > Bacillus sp. PS237. The sequence goes on from NZ_CP150156.1 coordinate 2,018,795, forward strand.
CCATGCAGGGTGAAAGCTTTAGGCGAAACAGCTTCCGTCTTGTTAAACTCATACAACAATTTTTGCTTTTCTCTTGTATTCGTCATATCTAATTCTCTTATAAAGCTGTGCGGATGTTTAAGGGCGTTTTCCAGTATGGTAAGCAGATGAGATTGTATTCGTTTAATATCCTCAAGAGAAAACAAGGTATTTTGATAGTCGAAATTTAATTGAATGGTTCCATTGTCTATCCGTTCTTGTATTTGAACTGAAAGTTCGTTCGCGGTGTATCCGCTGAAATAAAGCGCTGTTTCATAGTCAAAATCATCTGCATTGTGCCACTGAAGTGGCTGATACTGCATAGATATACCGATAAGGTTGTGTAAATCCTTCTGTTCATTTCTTAATTCATTTACAAGCAAATTATAAGGAAACCGTTGATGACGCATAACAGAAAGCTGTTCCCTGCCTATTGTGCGGACAAAGGAAAGAAAATCTGTGTCAGGATCAACCGTTATTCTGATTGGAAGGGAACTAACGAACATGCCGAGCATTTCTTTTTCAGCCTTTGAACCTCTGTTGCCATAGTAGGTGCCAATGGCAAGATCTTTTTTAGAAGTGATTCGGCTGATGCATATGTAAAATGAAGCCATAAATAAGGAAATGATATTGATCTTGTGTTCTTCGCAGAAGATTCGAATCGTTTGCTCTAGATCAGGTGAAAGAATGATGGTGTCTCTGGATGCAGATGTGCTCTGTTTTTGTAAGGACGTCTGGTCGGCTAACGAGTGGTATTCCAACGGGTGCTCAAAGGTTTGCGTCCAAAATAAACGGTCCTTTGCAAACCGTGGAGATTGTAGATATTGACTCTCTTTTTCGATGTAGCTCAAGTAAGAAGGTTCCGGCTGATCAGGTAAAGGATCTTTCTTTTTCATTTTTTGATAAAGATCTATAATTTGATTTCCCATCACATTTAAAGAGATTCCATCCATTATGATATGATGGAATTTCGCAAATAGCCAAACTTCATGAGAGTCAATTCTAAGGAGGTAAAATTGAAAAAGAGGCGAGTTGAACAGTTTAAATGGAATGCTCGCTTGATCCTGAATCCATTGCTCTATTTCTATCATTTCAACATTTGAAAAATCAATTATTCTAAGTGGATAATATTTATATTCAGTAAGGTGCAATCGAGGCTCAAGCTCTTCTCCTTCTAACAGCTGAAATCTAATGGCGTCGTTGCGGGAGATGGAATGATTCAGTGCTCCCTCCAGAGTATCAAGCTCAATATTGCCTTTAAATTTCACACAAGCTGTAAGATTGCAAATGCTGGTATCTGGCTCCAGCAGTTCGGTAAACCACACTCTCCTTTGGGCATGGGTTAAAGAATAAGTATGTTCGCTCAACGGATTCCCTCCAGTTCTCATAATAAGAGGATAAGAAAATGTAGAAAAAAGCAGAAAAATGACAATAAAAGAAATTATATGACTATATAATCCATATATGCACTATATTAACGGATATTTTTTAAAGTACAATAAAAAACATTAAATTTTTATAACATTTTTTTTGAATATAGTATTATTTCTTTATTTTTCGTTTCTTTTTTTATCAAATTTCCGGATATAAAGTGATAAAAGTATTGTTTTACATAAGGTCTTATACACTACTTTTTAATCGGACTAATTTTCTTTTGTGCATCATTCTTCTAATTGTTGGAAGGTTCGACAAAGCGTTATTACAGACATAAAAAAACCTGTTTTCTCTTGGAAAACAGGTCTCCCGCTATTATTGATTTGCCAAAATGACAGCGATTTGATCCTCAATATCTTTTCCATCCTCTTCATCAATCAATCCATTTAGAAGAATAGAGAAAACAAGTTTTTTTCCGCTCTTTGTTTCTGCGTACCCCGATAGAGAGCTTACCGTACTGAGCGATCCGGTTTTTGCTCTTACTTTTCCTTGTGCAGGAGTGCCTTTCATGCGGTTTCTCAGCGTTCCGCCCACCATTCTGTCAGGATTCCCCGCAACAGGTAAAGAATTTAGATAAGCCGAGAACCAACTCTGATCCTGAATGTCATATAACAGCTGTGAAAGTTGATCTGAGGATACAGCATCAATATGTGAGATTCCTGATCCGTCCCTTAAGACGAGTGATTTAGAATCAACACCAAATTCCGGAAGCGTACTGTTTAACACTTCGAGCCCCTTTTCCCAGCTCCCTTCTCCTTTTTTCACTTTCCCCATCTCTTTTACGAGCACTTCGGCATGTCCGTTATTACTTAATTTCATGAACGGCACAAAAAGTTTCGATAAAGGCATTGAGCGATGAGAGAGCAGCACATCTGAAGAACTAGGTGCTTCACCCGTCTTGATGTCCCCTTTCACAGTAATACCTTGTTTTTTTAGTGACTGCTTAAATAAATCTAAGGCATATCCGGCAGGCTCCCAGACAGAAATCCATTCCTTTGTCTTGTTTGCGTCAACCGGTACGCTCCCTTCAATTGTAATCGTGTTTGTTCCATGCTCTCTTTCGATTGTGAGGTCTTTCTCTGAACCGGCAGCAGTCGTTTTAGCATCGTTCTTTATCGTTATATAATCGGTTTTCGGAGAGACAGACACGGCAGGCTCTTCCCCTTCTTTTTGATTTGGGGTGACCTCAACAATCACAGTGCCTGCATCATAGTCTTCGTTTGGAGACGCTGTTAGAGCGGAGATTGGCGCGCCATAATATGTGTATTCATCGCTCCAAGGCATATCAGGTGATAATCGCATGTCATCATGCCACGTATCATCACCGATCAGATTGCCTTTAATTACTTTTACGCCGGAATGTTTCAATATCTCAGCCATTTTGTCAAAATCAGATGGTAAAAGTGTCGGATCGCCTTTCCCTTTCAAATAAAGGTTACCATTCAGCTTTTTCCCTTTCAGTGTTCCATCCGTCCGGACCTCGGTTGTAAAAGAATAGTTCTCGCCAAGGACAGAAAGTGCCGCGGCCGCTGTCAAAAGCTTTAGAGAAGAGGCAGGCCTCATTCGGGTGTCTCCTGAATGTTCATATAGAACAGCACCTGTTTCCGCAGAGCGAACGGTGATGCCGGCCATTGCGCCTTCGAGGGCAGGATGATCAGCTAAAATCTTATCGATCTGCCCGGAAAGTGCATCTTGTTTTTCAGCGGCAAGCGCAGCCTGATGCATATAAGGCACCGAAGCAACGACGAAAAGCAGTAAAACAGCAACATAAAGCTTTATGCTTTTTTTCATTAATTTCCCCGCCTCTCTGCGCTTCATCATTGGCTATTGATGATTCAGTTCAATGGTGATACTGCTTTTAGCTGTCGTTTCTTCTCCCGGCTCCAGCACTTGTAAACCAGTGAGTGACGAAGGTAAATCAAGATTCACTGCGTTTGTCACCCATGTGTAAGGTTCAGGGCATAAATACCCTTGTTTTCCGTCCGCATTGTATACAACCCAATGTTTAAACTGTTCATCTGCCTTATAAATAATGCTGATATGTGCATGCTGATGATAAATGACTGCCTGGTTTTCTCCGCCCCTCTTCTGATAAGAAGATAAAAAGACATCATCCAGGTGCTTGTGGCGCAAATCCATTCCTTCATGCAAAGCTTCTTTATACGGGACATCCATCAGCTTCCCGGTCGGCAGCAGGCGTTCATCCAACTCCCATTGCTGATCTGCTGTCAGGGAGAATAACGAGCTTTCTGCCGGAAACACAAATGTAGTATGATACCCAATTCCCCAAGGAAACGCTTCCTTTCCTTTGTTCATGACCGTCGCATGTTTAAATAGGGTATTCTCCTTGATCGTGTATGTCATCCGAACGACGGCATGGTGAGGAAATTGCTTATACACATGGGGGAGCTCAGAAAGATCAATTTCTGTTTCAACAATCACTTCTTCATCAGTTTTCTTCGCGGTCACTACGTTCCACTTTTCATGGTAAAGAAACCCATGAAGATGGTTGTGTTTATCCTTCTCGTTGATATCAAAATGATACGTTCTGCCCCGGAAACTGAATGTACCGTCACTTATGCGGTTAGGCGGGAACAGGATTGGAATGCCATACAATGTTGGTGTGTCGTGAAAACTTTCTGCTGTTTCCGGTTCACGCAAAAGCTGGACTTTTGTTGTTTTGTCCACGAGAGAAATGACGTTGCTCCCCCACTCAGGGACAACAATCATTTCTAGATGTTCGTTGCCCGCTTTGATGGCCGGCGTTCCCAAATACGTGATTTTCTCAATAAAGTTTGCCATGTTTACTCAACCTCTCCTTGATTCATTGCTAGTATAAGAATTCAATGTACTGTACCATATTTCCTCCATTTTATATTTTCCCCTATCAAATAAAAAAACACCGTTCAAACTTATGAACGGTGTGATTCGGAGGCTATTGGATGAGACGGGTGATTTGTTTCTTTTTCCAGACGAATTGATAATACCCATAAATCAACAGCAAGCTGACGGCAAACGCAGCTGGATAACCAACCCAGACGCCGAGTATTTCAAGCTTTGTATAGTGAGAAAGGACGAAAGCGACAGGCACCTCTACTCCCCAGATTGCAAAAATACTGATGACGGTCGGCCATAAAACCGTTCCGCTTGCCCGCATCGTTGCAGAAATAATTTGGGCATTTCCAAACAGCAAATAGCTCCACAATGTAATCATCAAAAGACGGTGCGCAATGTAAAGCGTCTCTTGCTCGGTTAAAAATAACGATAAAATCTGATGTGAAAAAACATAGATCAGAATGATCAGTACGCCGCCAATAATATAATTCAGCCAAATCCCCACGCGAATGACCTGCTTTAAACGGTCAAACTCGTTCGCTCCGATCGATTGCGCAGCGAAAATAGAAACCGCAATACCAAGGCTGACGGCCGGCATCTGTACATAGCTGGCCACCTGGTTGACCACTCCGTATGCAGCTGTTGCATTAGAGCCGTAATGATTGACGAATGAAATAACCGCTATCTCTGATAATGAGACAAGAATCATATTGATGCTTGCTGGGACCCCAAGACGCAGCAGAAGAACCAGCAGTTCCTTATCCATTTTCAAATAACGACGCACTGTTTTATCAAATTGCAGCGGGTGTTTTCGCTTTCGTAAATACACCATTAACACGAGAAAAGTCGCAATCGTGGAAATGACAGTTGCATATGCCGAGCCGTATATGCCCAGTTTCGGAAAACCAAACATGCCAAGGATTAAAACAGGCAAAAGCGCGATGTTGATGACCGTGCTCACAATCAGCGTATAAAACGGTGTCTTGGAATCTCCTGTTCCGCGCAAAAAGGTAGTATATGCAAAATATAAAAACATAAATGGCATAGCATAAAATAAAATACGTGCATAGTTAGCGCTGACATGAATGACATTTTCAGGTGTTCCCATTAAACGAAGGATATCCAGGGTGAAAATACTGCCGATAACGGCTAACACAACGCCTAATAAAAATGTAAACGTGAGCGTCGTCCCGACAACAGCCTTTAGCCGTTCCTCATTTTTCGCTCCGTAAGCTTGTCCGATCAGAATCGAACTTCCTGAACCGATCCCAATTGTAAATGAGATTAAAAGAAAAAATAACGGGAAAAAGGATGATACAGCTGCCACTGCATCAACACCGAGCCATCTGCCTACAGCCATCATCCCGACTAGCTGGCCGACTGATTGCAGCACATTGCTCAGCAGAAGCGGCACTAAAAAGAGTGACATCGACCGCCAAACTGATGGTTTGCTTTTCTTTTGAGTTACAAGAGGTTCTTGTGATGTTTCCATATTAAAGGACTCCTTTATTTGAAATCGTTTTTAAACATGCCCTCTTTTTGACAAAAACAGGATATGTAACATGTTATTATTCATCACTGCACATATGAAACCCTTCCCGATTCTTCTAATTTTACACATCTTTTTAGCTTATGAAGAATAAACTAGCAAGTAATGGCGTATTTTTTGTGAGTAAAAGAATAAAAAAATAATTTATGCAAAAGTATTGTAATCTATCCGTAATTATTGTAACATTTGTAACATAAGAGAAAGAGATTTTGAAGGAGAGAGCGATAATGAAAAAATGTCTTCTATTTCTAACAACCATTGCACTTATTCTGTCATTAAGCACAAATGCATTTGCGAAAAATACATCAGGCGATTTATCACAAAAACAAGCATTACAGTTGGCATTATCCGCTAGAGAACATTTTTGGAACACCATGAGCGGCCACAATCCGAAGGTGAAAAAAGCAGTTTGCCCATCAGGCACATTCGAGTATCAAAATCTTCAATATGTATACATGTGCAGCGATCTAGGCACTAAAGCAAAAGCGGTGAATTATTTAACTCCTATTTTTACAAAAACAGCAATCGAAAAAGGCTTTAAAGATTATCATTTCACTGTTTCAAAAGGAAAACTTGCTGTTCCAATCGGTGACGGAGACAATCTTTTGAATTGGAAAAAATCAACTGCTAAACTGATCTCTAAAAAAGGCAGCACAATCACATACGAATTTACCGTCCCTACATTAGACGGATCCCCTTCTGCAAAACGGAAAGTGACATTCGTGAAAGAAAATAAAAAATGGAAAGTCAATCAATTTGACGCAGTTATATAAGAAAAATGCCCGGTATAAGCGGGCGTTTTTTATTTGGTTTGCATAAAGAAAGACAACAGGCGAAAAGTGCCTGTTGTCTTTTTGTGAATATAACGCTCTAGGAGAGATTCGAACTCCCGACCTGCAGTTTAGGAAACTGCTGCACTATCCGCTGTGCTACTAGAGCTTTTGGTATTTATATAGTAGCTCTGATGATCAATATTTTCAAGCGATTTGTATTAAAGCCCTCCAAAAACCTTATATGCGGCTCTTGTTGTATCTTCATCAATACCGATATACCGCATTGTAATTGATGGTGATGAATGATTCAGTATTCTCTGCAGCTCGGCGATGTCTTTCGTTCGCTGATAAAAATGATAGCCAAACGTTTTCCGGAGTGTATGCGTCCCTATCTCCTCAAGTCCGCACGCCGCAGCGGCCTCTCTTAAAATTCTGTAGGCCTGAATGCGGGAAATCGGCTTCCTGGTGCGCACTGATTTAAAAAGATATTCGTTTTCCTTCATGTCTTTCGTATACTCGTATATTTCCTGTTTCAGCGATTCTAAAATAAGAATCTTTCTTTTCTTTTTCGTTTTGCTTTCAGTCGCCCATAAATGATCTTTATTTTGAACGTCCTTCACTTGCAGCGGCAGAATATCAGAAATGCGGAGCGCGCTGTTGATGCCGAAAATAAACAGAAAATAATCCCGCTTGTTTTTGTTAAGCAAATACTGTTTGACTTCTTGGATTTTCTCTAGACTGCGAATCGGCTGTACAATATGCATCAAAAAACTCCTTAAAAACCGTCATGTAACGTTTTGAGGTCTATGTTACTATTATAGCTGAAAAACGTTGAATGTCAAAGTGCAGCGGCGTTAATGTAACATAATATACATAGTGTTACATAAGCTTTTAAAAAAGCTTCTTAAAACCTTCACCCTATAAAATAAGCTTTAAAGCCTCTTATAAAGCTTTTAATCTCTTGGATACTTATCCCCCTACTAATCCTCAAAAATCCTCTTAAAACGAAATCTGACGCTCCCAATTTTCTGGAGCTTCCGCAAAAAAACATAAAAAAAAGACACAACTTCAAATTGTGTCCTAATCCTCATCCTTTACATCAATATCTTCCGGGATCGGTTCATTTAATATTTCCTGCACAAGTGCTTTGTAATTCTCCAGCTGTTCGAGATGCGTTTTGAACTGCTCTTTATAAATCAAAAATTGCTCTCCGTCATGAACGGCTCTGATTTTCCCTTCGAGCACCAGGCTTTTAATATAATCCTCTGAAAGATTTGTATATTCTGCTGTTTCTTCAATCGTTAAATACATATAGCAGTCCCTTCTTAATCCGTATGCTGATTCTAATATAGCACATGGCTCATATCAATATAATCAATTTTGCACAGAAAAACGGCATTATGCACTATATAATATACCATTTGTCACTTGTGAAAACGCTGTAATTTTTTTACGCTAAGATTGTAACAATACAGCTTCATATAGGAGGGAGAACATGAAAAGAACGTGGAACGTCTGTTTAACAGCTCTGCTTAGTGTTCTGTTAGTCGCTGGAAGTGTCCCTTTTCACGCGGAAGCTAAAAAACCGCCCAAAAGCTACGATGAGTACAAACAAGTAGATGTTGGAAAAGACGGCATGGTTGCGACCGCACATCCTCTTGCTTCTGAAATCGGTGCTGATGTGCTGAAAAAAGGAGGAAATGCTATTGACGCAGCGGTTGCCATTCAATTTGCACTCAATGTAACAGAGCCGATGATGTCAGGTATTGGCGGCGGCGGTTTTATGATGGTGTATGACGGAAAAACGAAGGATACAACGATAATCGACAGCCGTGAGCGTGCTCCAGCAGGCGCAACTCCTGATATGTTTCTGGACGAAAACGGCAAAGCAATTCCTTTCTCTGAACGTGTAACAAAAGGTACTGCCGTTGGTGTTCCAGGCACTCTGAAAGGGCTGGAAGAAGCCTTGGATAAATGGGGAACCCGTTCGATGAAGCAATTAATTACCCCTTCTATTAAACTCGCTGAAAAAGGCTTTCCGATTGATTCGGTGTTGGCAGAGGCCATTTCTGATTATCAGGAAAAGCTTTCACGGACTGCCGCAAAAGATGTATTTTTACCAAATGGCGAACCGCTTAAAGAAGGAGATACCCTTATTCAAAAGGATTTGGCTAAAACATTTAAGCTTATTCGCTCCAAAGGCACTGACGCTTTTTATAAAGGAAAATTCGCCAAGACGCTTTCTGACACTGTCCAGGATTTCGGCGGATCAATGACAGAAAAAGATTTAGAAAATTACGACATTACAATTGATGAACCGATTTGGGGAGATTATCAAGGCTATCAAATCGCTACTACTCCTCCTCCAAGCTCCGGCGGTATTTTCTTATTGCAAATGCTGAAAATCCTTGATCATTTTAACCTTTCACAATACGATGTCCGCTCATGGGAAAAATATCAGCTGCTTGCTGAAACGATGCATTTGTCATATGCCGACCGTGCGTCTTACGCAGGTGATCCCGAATTTGTAAATGTTCCTCTCAAAGGCCTGCTTCACCCCGATTATATTAAAGAACGCCAGCAATTAATCAACCTAGATCAAGTGAATAAAAAACCGAAAGCCGGTGACCCTTGGAAATACCAAGAAGGATCAGCAAACTATAAACAAGTTGAACAGCCGAAAGACAAAGTAGAAGGCCAAACAACCCACTTTACAGTTGCTGACCGTTGGGGAAATGTTGTTTCTTATACAACAACAATCGAACAGCTATTCGGAACGGGTATTATGGTCCCTGATTACGGTGTTATTTTAAACAATGAATTAACGGATTTTGATGCGATACCAGGCGGAGCTAACGAAGTACAGCCAAACAAACGGCCTTTAAGCAGCATGACCCCGACGATTTTATTTAAGGATGACAAGCCTGTCCTCACGGTTGGATCTCCTGGCGGGGCCACAATTATTTCATCCGTTTTGCAAACCATTCTCTACCACATTGAATATGGTATGGAATTAAAAGCAGCTGTTGAAGAGCCGAGAATTTACACAAACAGCATGAGCTCTTACCGTTACGAAGACGGAGTTCCTAAAGATGTCCTCAGCAAGCTAAACGGCATGGGCCACAAATTCGGCACAAGTCCGGTGGATATCGGAAACGTGCAAAGTATATCGATCGACCATGAAAACGGCACCTTTAAAGGTGTAGCTGATTCAAGCAGAAACGGCGCGGCGATCGGCATTAATTTAAAACGTAAATAAATAAAAAACTGTACTCGCTTCAAATGAGTACAGTTTTTTCATGCAGATCTTTAAAATAAAAACTGACAAACGTCTTTATTCTGCTAATGCACGTCTATCTTCATCTTTTCATTTCGTTTATCTCATCAAGAAATGTCTGAAACGCACTCGTAATAAAAAAGTCTTTCCTGTATATAAAGACGATCTCTAAGTCTTGATATGATGGTGGCAGCTGATGAATCCATACATTTGTACGATGCTCGGAGCCGTCAACAGCGGACTTTGGGAGCAGCGCCGTACCCATCCCGGCGGAAACACCTTTTATAATAGCCTCCAATGTGCCAAACTCTATGATTTTTTGATTGTGTATGCCTGCTTCCTCTAGTAATCTTTTGACCCTGTCACGATGAGAACAGCCAGCCCCAAAAAAGAGCATCGGCTGCTGAAGCATGTCTTCTGCCGTCCCTTCTCGTGATGAAATCAAAACTAATTCATCATGGGAGACATGGAGTTGTCTAACTGCAGCGTGTTCAACCGGCCCATATACAAAAGCGCCATCAACTTTATGATCAAGAACCTGTTGAATCAAATGATGCGTATCAGCTGTGTTCACTGATAAATCCACTTCAGGAAAACGCCTGAGGAAGGATGCTGCATGCTCAGGCAGATGCGTTACCGCCATTGTTTCCAGTGATCCGATCCGCAAAGGCCCTTTTGGTTGCCTGCTCATTCGGGTCGATTTTTCAGCTTGGTCTAACAGCGATAATACTTGATCTGCATATTGTAAAAGATTTTCTCCTGCAGCAGTCAGCTTCATTCCCCGATTCGTTCGATGAAAAAGCCTGATATTCAAATCTTCCTCAAGGTTATGCACTCTGGCTGTCACATTCGACTGAACATAATTCAGCATTTGGGCTGCTTTCGTTATGCTTCCTTCGCGAGCAACAGCCTGAAAAATCTTTAAATCTCCGCTTTCCACGCGCTCTCACCTGCTTGCTATGATGAAAAGTGATATTGGCTATCATATTTGTTCATTTTACTCGAAGAAAACCGCTATGTAAAATATGTAAAGATATGAAAATACAATTAATGAGGAGGCAGACAGCATGAAAGCTGTAATTCACAACGGAAAAGCCGGTCTTCTGGGGTTATCAGTTCAGGACGTTCCATCAACAAAGCCTGGATACGGAGAGGTAAAGGTTAAATTAAAATCTGCAGGCCTGAATCATCGTGACTTGTTTCTTATGAAAAACAAATCTGAACAAGATCCTCACATGATACTGGGTTCTGACGGCGCGGGTATCATCGAAGAGATTGGTGAAGGCGTGAAAAATGTTACTGTTCAGACAGAAGTAGTCATTTTCCCGACATTGAACTGGGATTTGACAGAAAATGTTCCACCTGTACCTGAGATTCTGGGAGGTCCTTCGGACGGAACACTTGCTGAATATGTGATCATTCCTTCACAAAATGCAATCAAAAAACCTGCTTATTTATCTTGGGAAGAAGCGGGCGTTTTACCTTTATCCGCTTTAACTGCATATCGGGCTCTGTTTACAAAGGGGCAATTAAAAAAAGGCGAGCATCTATTGATACCCGGCATCGGCAGCGGTGTAGCAACCTACGCTTTATTTATGGCTAAGGCGATTGGGGCAACAGTAAGCGTGACCTCCCGCAGTGAGGAGAAAAGAAAAAAGGCGCTGAAATTAGGTGCTGATTACGCATTTGACAGCTACAGCAATTGGGATGAGCAGTTGCAGGGAAAAAAGATAGATGTTGTTCTTGACAGCATAGGACCTGCCCTCTTTTCGGAATACTTCCGCCATGTAAAACCAAATGGCCGTATTGTCAGCTTTGGGGCAAGCTCAGGGGATAATCTCAGTTTTCCGGTGCGTTCTTTATTCTTTCCTCAGGTCAATGTTTTGGGAACCTCGATGGGAAGCGGTGAGGAATTTCAAGCTATGCTCGCTTTCATTGACAAACATAAGCTGCGGCCTGTAATTGACCGGATATATCCTTTAGAAAAAGCATGTGAAGCATATAAAAGAATGCAGGAAGGCAGACAGTTTGGAAACATCGGGATCGTAATGGAATAAAAAAAGAAACCGGCTGGCAGCCAGACCGGTTTCTCTTATATGATAATCCCCTTTATTTACGGAAGAACTGAACTCCCCATCAAATATCGATCCACTTCACGCGCCACTTCACGGCCTTCATTAATCGCCCATACGATTAAGCTTTGCCCTCTTCTTGCATCCCCTGCGGCGAATACACCATCGATATTTGTTTGATAATCCCCATATGCTGCACTGATTTTGTTATTTACTGAATTAACACCGAACTGTTTCAACAGCGGCTGTTCTGTGCCTTCAAAGCCGATAGCGATAAAGACAAGCTGAGCAGGCCATACTTTTTCCGTTCCAGGCAGCTCGCGGAACTCGTATTTTCCATGCTCATTTTTCACTTTTTCCATTTGGATGGTATGAAGCTCTTTCAGCTTTCCGTTTTTATCCGCGACCATTTTTGTCGTTTGAATGGAGTATTCTCTCGGATCTCTTCCGAATTTTGCTTCTGCTTCCTCGTATGCATATTCAAGCGTAAAGACGTGTGGCTGTTCAGGCCACATATTGTCATTCGTGCGGGCTGGCGGAAGTTTCGGGTGTTTGCCGAATTGGTGCACGCTTTTGGCTTTTTGACGCAGAGCGGTAGCCACACAGTCAGCTCCTGTATCTCCGCCTCCGATTACGATGACATCTTTCCCTTTGGCATCAATGAATTGCTTGTCTTTAAAATTAGAATCTAAATAGCTTTTTGTTGCAAGTGTGAGGTAGTCCATTGCGTAATGGACTCCTTTTGAGTCGCGTCCTTCGATTAAGAGGTCCCGCTGTTTTTGAGCGCCTGTGCATAAGATCACAGCATCAAATTGCTCCTTTAGCTCATCAGCTGTAATGTCAACACCGATTTCTGTGTTCGTGACAAAATCAATTCCCTCTTGCGTCAGCAATTTAATTCGGCGTTCTACAATGCCCTTCTCAAGCTTCATGTTTGGAATGCCGTATGTTAAAAGGCCGCCCGCTCTGTCTGCTCGTTCAAAAACAGTGACGGAATGTCCCGCTTGATTCAGCTGGTCAGCACTCGCCAGTCCGGCTGGGCCTGACCCGACGATGGCCACTTTTTTGCCTGTTCGTTTTTTTGGAATTCTAGGTTGAATCCAGCCGTTCTCAAATCCTTTATCGATAATGGTCCGCTCGATGTTTTTAATTGATACGGCCGGATCTGAAATCGCTAAAGTGCATGATCCTTCACAAGGAGCGGGGCATACCCGCCCTGTGAATTCAGGAAAGTTGTTTGTTTTCAACAGACGTTCCAATGCTTCCTTCCATCTGCCCCGGTAGACAAGATCATTCCATTCAGGAATTAAGTTGTAAATCGGACAGCCGGATGTAAATCCGTTAATGTCCGCACCGATCTGGCAAAACGGTGTACCGCAATCCATACACCGCGCCCCTTGCCGTTTCGATGCTTCTTCTGAAAAAGGAGCAGAATATTCTTTCCAATCCTTTAAGCGAGTGAGAGGGTCCCGCTCCGCAGGTTTTTCTCGTTTGATCTCCATAAATCCAGTTGGTTTCCCCATGTTCCTCTCCCCTTCCTTACTGTACTACCGCTTGTTTTTGTCCCGATGCTGCTGTATTCTGCTTTGGCTTCGTGTTGGCCTCAAAAGCGAACATGATGGCTTCTTCATCTGATAAACCTGCAGCTTTTTGCTCTTCGATGCTTGCGAGCATTTGTTTATAGTTTTTCGGAATGACTTTGACGAATTTTTTCACACTGTCTTCCCATTGATCTAGCAGATCTTCTGCTTTTTGGCTGTTTGTATACGCAGTATGTCTTTCAAGCATTGCTTTGATTTGCTGGATTTCTTTCTCATCCTCTAATGATTCAAATAAAATCATCTCAAGGTTGCATTTGCGTTTAAACGCTTTGACATCTTCGGTCAGTACATAAGCGATTCCGCCGGACATACCTGCCGCAAAGTTTTTGCCTACATCACCGAGAACGACAACGCTGCCGCCAGTCATGTATTCACAGCCGTGGTCGCCGATGCCTTCTACAACTACGTTCACACCGCTGTTTCGAACGGCAAAGCGTTCACCAGCACGCCCGTTAATATATGCTTCTCCGCTTGTCGCACCGTAAAAAGCCACGTTGCCGATAATGACATTGTCATCCGAAGCAGAGTTGAATCCTTCTGATGACTTGACGATGATTTTTCCGCCAGAAAGCCCTTTTCCGACGTAATCATTTGAGTCTCCGTCCAAATAAAGCGTCATCCCTTTAGGAACGAAAGCTCCAAAGCTTTGGCCGGCTGATCCGGTAAAGTGCAGCTTGATTGTATCTTCAGGAAGACCTTCTTCTCCGTAACGCTTTGAGATTTCACTGCCGGTTATCGTTCCGGCTACACGATTTGTATTATTGATTTCAATCGAAATATCAGCTTCTTTTCCAGATTCGATGGCTTCTTGTACGGCCGGGAGAATTGTTGTAATATCAAGTGATTGATCAATTTTATGATTTTGCGGCGATTGGAACGTCCGCACCCCTTCAGGCTGATAAAGAAGGGTAGACAAATCAAGCTGGCTTGCTTTCCAGTGCTCCTTTGCCCGTTCACTTACATGAAGTACATCAGTGCGGCCGATCATTTCATCAAATGTCTTGAAGCCTAACGCAGCCATGTACTCACGAACTTCTTCGGCAATGAACAGCATATAGTTCACAATATGGTCAGGATCTCCCATGAACTTTTTGCGAAGCTCTGGATTTTGTGTCGCTACACCGACAGGGCATGTATCCAAATGGCAGGCACGCATCATGACACAGCCGAGTACAACTAACGGAGCCGTTGCGAAACCAAATTCTTCGGCGCCGAGCAAGGCAGCCATCACAACGTCGCGGCCCGTCATGAGCTTTCCATCTGTTTCTAATACAACACGGTCACGAAGTCCGTTCAGCATTAGTGTTTGATGTGCTTCTGCAAGGCCAAGCTCCCACGGAAGCCCTGTATGTTTAATACTGGTTTTCGGAGAAGCGCCTGTACCTCCGTCATAGCCGCTGATCACAATGACATCTGCAGTCGCTTTGGCAACACCTGCAGCGATTGTTCCTACACCTGCTTTTGACACCAGCTTTACGCTGATTCTTGCGTCACGGTTGGCATTTTTCAAATCGTGGATCAGCTGGGCTAAATCCTCAATCGAATAAATGTCATGGTGTGGCGGAGGTGAGATTAATCCGACACCTGGCGTTGACCCACGGACATCGGCAACCCATGGATATACCTTGTTGCCAGGAAGCTGCCCGCCTTCACCCGGCTTAGCACCTTGAGCCATTTTAATCTGCAGCTCATCAGCATTGACGAGGTAATGGCTTTTGACACCAAACCGTCCGGATGCAATTTGTTTGATCGCACTTCTTCTATCATCGCCGTTCTCATCTGGAACAAAGCGTTTGGGATCTTCTCCGCCTTCACCGCTGTTGCTTTTTCCTCCAAGACGGTTCATTGCGATTGCTAAAGCTTCGTGCGCTTCCTTACTCAAGGACCCGAATGACATCGCACCCGTTTTAAAACGTTTGACAATCGATTCAGCGGATTCAACCTCCTCCAACTTCAAAGGCTTGCGGTTTCCGTCAAATGCGAACAAGTTCCGCAAAAATCCGATGCGTTCTTCATCAGCCGCTTTTGTATACTGTTTAAACAGATTGTAATCATTTCTGCGGCACGCCCATTGCAAAGTATGAATCGTTTTCGGATTAAACGCATGATGCTCTCCGCCATTTCTCCATTGGAAGTCACTTCCCGGTTCAAGCGTTTTGCTGTAATCATCCTGATACGCTTCCCGGTGGCGGCGCTGTGCCTCTTCTGCAATTGTTTGTAAATCGATGCCGCCTAGCTGTGATGCAGTACCTGAGAAATAGCGGTCGATCACATCGCGGCTGATTCCTACCGCCTCAAAGATTTGTGCGCCTCTGTAGCTTTGCACAGTTGAAATTCCCATCTTGGACATCACTTTTACGACGCCCTCAGTAATGCTTTTTCCATATTTGCTAACCGCTTCTTCATAGCTGATATCCAAACGGCCTTCATCAATTTCCTGCTTGTAGGTCGCATAAGCGAGATAAGGGTTAATCGCATCTGCGCCATAACCGATTAACGCTGCAAAGTGATGCACTTCACGTGCTTCTCCCGATTCCACAATAATGCTGACCTTCGTACGCAGCCCTTTGCGGATTAAGTGCTGGTGCAGTGCGCTTACTGCCAGAAGCGGCGGAATTGGTGTCAGTCGTTCGTTCATCTTTTTGTCTGATAAAATTAACAAACTTACGCCTTGGCTGATGGCTTTCTCTGCCTGTGTGAACATGTCCTTTAAACCGCGTTCAAGATCCTCTGAAAACAGCACATCAATTTTTTGGCTTTTTAAATCAGGATGAACAATCGTTTTCAATGCGTAAAACTGTTCATTGGATAAAACAGGTGTATACAGTTTAATCCGGCGAACATTTCGTTCACTTGGATGAAGAAGATCGCCTTCCGCACCGAGCCAAGTCATCGTTGAAGTGACAAGCTGCTCACGAATCGCGTCGATTGGCGGGTTCGTTACTTGTGCAAACAGCTGTTTAAAGTAGTTAAACAGCGATTGCGCTCGGTCAGAAAGTACAGCAAGCGGAGCGTCATTCCCCATTGAACCAAGGGGATCTTTGCCTTCTTTAATAACAGGAATTAGATACTTTTGGATATCCTCATATGTGTATCCGAATGCCTTCTGGCGAGTAAGAAGATCACTAAATTGTTCTTCTTCTCTTGACTCCGGATCAGGATTTACTTGTACAAGCTCTTCTTCAAGCCATTTTTGGTACGGATACTCAGTTGCAATTTGTGTTTTGACTTCCTCATCGGAGATAATACGGCCTTCTTCCAGGTCGATTAAAAGCATTTTCCCAGGCTCAAGGCGGTTTTTATATAAAACGTTCTCCTGTTCAACTTCAATAACGCCTACTTCAGATGAGAAAATAATATAATCATCTTTTGTGACATAATAACGGGCCGGACGGAGACCGTTCCGGTCAAGGATCGCCCCGATTTGTTTACCGTCAGTAAATGAAATAGCTGTCGGTCCGTCCCAAGGCTCCATCAGGGAGCTATGGTACTCGTAGAACGCCCTTTTTTCCTTGGACATATGCGTATTTTCCGTCCAAGGCTCTGGAATGAGCATCATTGCCGTATGTGCCGGTTTGCGTCCAGCCATCACAAAAAACTCAAATGCGTTATCCAAAATGGAAGAGTCACTGCCATCAGCATTGAGAATCGGCAAAATCTTGTTTAAGTCCTCACCGAAGCTTTCAGAAACAAATTGCTGCTCACGTGCTCTCATCCAGTTGATATTTCCGCGAAGGGTGTTAATTTCACCGTTGTGAACCAAATAGCGGTTAGGATGCGCTCTTTCCCATGTAGGGAATGTATTGGTACTGAAGCGTGAATGAACAAGCGCAAAAGCAGAAACGAATGCTTCGTCTTGCAGATCAGAATAAAATGCATCAACCTGTTCAGGTGTTAAAAGGCCTTTGTAAACAATGGTCTGGCTTGAAAGACTGGCAAAATAAAAATCAAGACCTTCCGTTACTCCCCAATTTTCAGCCTGTTTACGAATGACATACAATTTTCGTTCAAAAGATAAATTGTCCTTTAGATCAGAACTTGCGCCGATAAATACCTGACGGACAAACGGACAGCTTTTTTGCGCCACTGTTCCGATTTTTCCGACATTTACAGGTACAGTTCTCCATCCAAGAACGACTTGGCCTTCTTGTTCAATTAGTGCATTGATTTGCTTTTCAATTTTTTTTCTTTCATCTTCCTTCTGTGAGAAAAAGACCATTCCTACCCCGTAACGTTCTTTTTCTGGCAGATTGATGTTTTTGCACTCTTTTCTAAAGAAAGCATCAGGGATTTGAACCAGTAAGCCGGCTCCGTCTCCTGTATCCGGATCACTGCCTTGCCCTCCTCTATGGTCTAGCTGGCAAAGCATCTTAAGTCCTTGTTTGACAATGTCGTGAGTCTGCTTGCCCTTTAAGTGTGCATATAGGCCGATTCCGCATGCATCATGTTCAAATTCAGGACGGTAGAGACCTTGAGCTTTTGGCATTTGATTGTACGTCATAATTCCTCTCCCCCGATCAATTTCCGATAATACCGGTCATAAAATCTAACAACTCTATAATCATTGTAGGTTTTCAAAACGATATAAACAATATATAATTTAGATCAAAAGAATCTCAAAATGAGATAGATGGATGTGAGACAAACATGGAGCTGCGCCAACTGCGTTATTTTATGGAGGTGGCTGAAAGAGAACACGTTTCAGAAGCCGCTGATCATTTGCATGTGGCCCAATCAGCAATCAGCAGACAAATTGCCAATCTTGAAGAAGAATTAAATGTGACCTTATTTGAGCGTGAAGGGAGAAATATCAAACTCACGCCAATCGGAAAAGAATTTTTAATTCATGTGAAAACGGCGATGAAAGCCATTGATTATGCGAAAGAGCAAATTGATGAGTATCTTGACCCGCATCGCGGAACGGTAAAGATCGGCTTTCCTACAAGCCTCGCCAGCCAGCTTTTGCCGACTGTCATTTCAGCGTTTAAAGAAGAATATCCGCACGTCGAATTTTTGCTGCGCCAAGGCTCCTATAAGTTTCTGATTGAAGCTGTCAGAAACCGCGATATTGATCTGGCCTTATTAGGGCCGGTGCCGACGAATTTCTCTGACATAACGGGAAAAATATTATTTACTGAAAAAATTTACGCGCTTGTTCCATTAAATCATCCGCTTGCTAAACAAAAAACGGTTCATTTAATCGATTTGCGCAACGACCAATTTGTATTGTTCCCGGAAGGATTTGTACTTAGAGAGATGGCAATCGATACTTGCAAACAAGCAGGCTTTGCTCCTCTCGTTTCCACGGAGGGTGAGGATTTGGATGCGATCAAAGGGTTAGTGTCCGCAGGAATGGGCGTTACCCTTCTGCCTGAAAGTACTTTTGCTGAAACAACACCTCGTTTTACTGTGAAAATTCCAATTGAGTTCCCTCAAGTAAAACGGACTGTCGGAATCATTAAACCGAAAAATAGAGAGCTTGCGCCTTCCGCGAATGATTTTTATGAGTTTGTCATTCAATTTTTCTCTAAGCTGGAGCAGTATCAATAAAAAAAATGAACCCGAGCTTCTATATAGAAGCTTCGGGTTTTTTTCTGCAAATTAATTTACAGGTAAAGAAAAATCCACATGGCAAACAAATGCTTCTTGATCAATTAGAGCTCTATTTGTCAGTTCCTTTTTCTTTTCCGGTTCTTGAAGCTGTACAGAAGAGTAATTGACGATTCCAAGGCCGATTTCCGTCCCTTTTGAATCCATCAGCCGAACAACTGAACCGCTTTTGAATTTCCCTTTAATCTTCTGTACACCGTCTAGGTATAAACTCGATTGTCCGTTTGTTATTTTTCGTGAACAATCATCTGATAAAATCATTTCACCTTCCGGACCGGAATTAAAAGCGATCCATTGCTCCTTTTGATTCAACGGAAGCGTTCCTTCTGCTTCAAAATAGGTGCCTTCCGCCTGTTCATGAACGGCGTGGTATAAAATATCGCCAGCATCTGCCTGACCTAGGAAACCTTTAATGCCAGACGCCATTACGATTTTAAACGCATCAAGCTTAGAGCGCATGCCGCCGGTGCCAACGATGCTTCCAGTGTCACCTGCGCATGCTTCGATGTCAGGTGTTATTTCACTCACCCGCTGTATCTTTTTCGCTTCTGGATTTGTGCGCGGATTGCCGTCATATAATCCGTCTATATCTGATAAAATCACAAGCATATCTGCATCAATCAATCCTGCGACTTTTGCTGCGAGCGTATCATTGTCGCCAAACTTGAGCCGATTGACGGTAACTGTGTCATTTTCGTTTATGATCGGGATGATGCCGCGCTCGAGCAGTACATTCATTGTATTCCTGACATTGTTGTATCGATATTCATCAGAAAAATCGCTTCTCGTAATTAAAATTTGGGATGCGACATAGCCGTGTGCCAAAAACAGCTTTGAATAAGCCTCCATTAGCAATCCCTGGCCGATTGAAGCTGATGCTTGTTTTTCTGGAAGCTTCTCGGGCCTTTGGATAAATCCGAGCTTCCGATATCCCGCCGCCACTGCGCCTGAGGAAACCAAAATCACTTCATAACCGGCGTCTTTGAGTTTGACGACCTGGTCGACCAACGCTTCTAATTTTCGAATGCTGATTTCTCCATGAAGGCTTGTTAATGAACTGCTTCCAATCTTCACAACGACTCTTTTCATGCTTGTATCAGGCGTCACTTTATCACTCCTGATAGCGGCGCTGCAGTTTTTTCGATATCTTCGCTGATTTCCTTTGAACGCTTAGCCGCATGCTTTATTGCTTGAGAAATCGCTTCTCCGCCGCCGCTCTTTTTCAAGGCTTGCAGCCCCGCTGCTGTCGTTCCGTTCGGTGACGTGATATTATCTCTTAAGATCTCAGGATGTTCTCCTGTTTCCATGAGCATTTTTGCGGCACCTAAAAGTGTCTGTGCGCCGATGCTTCGAGATAACTGTTTATCGAGGCCCGCTTCCTCGCCTGTCTTTTCAATGAATTCCATTAAATAATAAAAATACGCGGGTCCGCTGCCTGCAATTCCGGTGAATATATCCATTTGATTTTCTTGGATTGTATAGACTTCGCCCATGCATCCGAGCAATGCTTCGGCCAGCTTCTTCAGGTCTTCCGACACATATTTGCCAAGGGCAATAGCTGTTGCAGAAGCGCCAATCATACTGGAAGTGTTGGGCATCACTCTGACAACCGGCTGTTCATTAAGCAATGATTGTTCAATAAAAGAGGTAGTTATGCCGGCAAGGACCGACAATATTAATTGATGGGGTTGAATACGTGATTTTAGTGATGACAGAGCGTTTTCGGCGTCTTTTGGCTTCATTGCCAAAATGAGCACATCCATGTCTTCAATACATAGTTGGTTCGGCAAGGCGCCTTTAATGCCATATTGAAGTTCAAGTTCAGTTAATCGCTCTGTATTGCTGCGGTTTGTAACGCAGATGTTTTGTTTCGGGATTTTGTTGGCTCGAACGATACCTGATATCATTCCTTCCGCCATAGATCCTGCTCCTATAAAGGCTACTTTCTTTTGATCAAAGATCGGTAACATCTCCTTTGTTCGCTTTTTTGTTCGCATTTTCACACGTTTAAAATGTTACCACGTGAGGAAATGATGTCAAGTTTGAAGGCCATTATTGATTTGTATTGTTTCTTTTCGACAAATATGTATAATGAAAAGCAGAAAACACCCGGTTCACACTGCTGCGCCGGGTGTTTGTTTCTATTAAAAATTATCTGAGAGAGCTTTTTCAATCAGTTTTTTACAGCGATCCAGCTCTACCTTCAGCTGTTTTTTATATAGCTTGGCAGCTTCGTAATCTTTAAATTGATAGAGGACGACTTCCTGGAGCTTAGCCCCTTCTTTTTTTACTTTAATTTGTTTTAGTATCCCGTCATCAAGAAGCTCATGCAAAGACCGGTATACTTCTGTATGATTTGGTTTAAAACCAATCTCTTTAAATTCAGACCGAAGTACTTCAAGCAGCTTTAACCCATAGAGTCTCTCTTGCTCTGTCATCGTTATCATATAAAGCTTCAAAAATGCGCGCTGTTTCACTAAAAAGCCTGTTGAACTCCTTTTTTCTTCTTTCATCATATGCACTCCTTCTTCTGTCACTGACAACACTATGTACTAAATATTCAATTTTCTTTTATTGTTTTCCTTCTTTATATTAAAGACTGATAGTCCAGTTATTTCATGTTTACTGATTATAGGTGTAGCGGAAAAAATAAATTTCGACTGAACATTTGGTACATAGTTTTCTTAGTTCTATTATAGCCTGCATTTACTGCTATCTTCAATTTAAACGATTGCCAGGGTTTACATATCTCATTTTACCGGTACGGATTTCATTCAAATAAAAAAACCTGTCGAAAGACAGGTTTTCATTTTTAAGGATTTGTTGACCATAATCCCGCTGTTTTGATGAAAATACGAGGATCTAATTTCAGTTGTGCCACCATGTACTCAGCAAGATCCTCAGGCTGCATAACTTTTTCAGGATTACCGTCTGTTAAGTTCAATTCGATAGACATATCACTAGCGACAGTGCTCGGCGTTAACGCGCTGACTCTGATATTATGTTTTCTCACTTCTTGCATAAGAGACTCTGTTAACCCGAGAACGGCAAATTTAGAAGCGCTGTAAGCACTTGTTACAGCAGCTCCTCTTTGGCCCGCTGTAGATGAAATATTAATGATGTCTCCGGCTTTGCGTTCGATCATTTCCGGAAGCACCGCGCGAGTGACATGGTACACACCCATTAGGTTGACTTGAATAATATTTTCCCACTCATCAGCTGACAGATCTAAGAAACCGCCAAATTTGCTGATGCCGGCATTATTAATGAGGATATCGATATCACCGAGCTGTTCCTTCACTTGAGCTACAGCTTGGTTAACCTGATCGGCATCTTTTACATCTGCAGCAGCAAATGCAGCTTTTACACCAAGCGCTTTGACTTCTTCAGCCACTTTTTCTACATTAGCGGAAGTCCGGCCAATTAACCCGATATTCACGCCTTCTTTGGCAAGCGCCAGAGCAGTAGCGCGGCCAATTCCTCTGCCTCCGCCTGTGATTAGTGCAGTTTTATGTTGTAAACTTTGCAATTGAAGCACCCTTTCTTTGTTTACATATGTACGATATCACATTATAAGTACAATACATCCAATACGCAAATCAAACGAACTGTGTAAATATCATTTCTTCTGATTAAAAAAACGGATACAGGGTAATGACATAAGAAAAGGAGTGAACATATGATTATAGTTTATATCAGTCTTGCAGTATTAGCAGTTTCTATTATCTTCTTAGGAGTTACCGTGATCCAAAACAAGAAAAAAATAGACCCCGCACTAAAGGAGCTTTCCTCTGTTACGCAGGCTATGCAAAAACAAATCGAAGGATTAAAAACAGAAACAGAGCTGCTGACGCAAAAACAAAAGAAGATTCAGCAGGATGTCCAAATAAAAAAATACACGCTTCAGCAGACCGCAGCTGAAGTGAAAGAAGTTCCCCAAGCAGTCAAAGAGGTGTGGCAGGCAGGACATTTTAATAGCAGATAAGGATGAATGAGATCCCGTTGTTACGATCAGAATGGACAAATGGGATCTCATTTTTCGAGGAGGCTTACACATGATTATAAACCGCAGCTGCTTAAAAGAGTTCGCAGAAAAAGTACATTTTCTTCCCTCTTCACTTACAAAGTCCGATTTACTTACTGATCCATTTCGTCTCCATCAAGAAAACGAACTTGGCATCTACTATTCACCTCATAATGAATTTATCAATCGGGATGCCTCGCTTGTGATTGCCGGGATCACGCCTGGTTTTTCCCAGATGAAGACAGCGTACGAAACAGCCGCCGAAAGCCTGCTGCAAGGCGGGACTCTTGAGCAAATGGCAGTAGACACAAAAATAGCAGCGGGTTTCTCCGGATCGATGAGACATAACCTTATTACCATGCTGGATTTATGCGGGCTGCCGCAAGCTTTTGGCATTCAAAGCGCCGCAAAGCTTTTTGGAGAATTACGGCATATGCTCCATACAACTTCCGTTATTAAATATCCTGTCTTTATCCAGCAAAAAAACTATACCGGATACAAACCGGCTATCACTCATTCTCCTATCCTAAGCACTTATGCTTTTGGGCACTTCCCTGCAGAGCTTAACCATGTGACGGGACCAGCTCTTCTCATTCCGTTAGGAAAAGCGGCCGAAACAGTGTGTGAAACATTGATCAGACAGCACAGCCTCCAGAATTTGATTTGCCTTAACGGCTTTCCCCATCCATCAGGCGCGAACGGCCATCGTTTGAAACAATTCAGCAAAAACAAAGAGCAACTAGAAAGACAAATTCGTTCCTTTGCTGCATTGGTTGATTTCGCTATAGAAAAGAGGAAATAAAAGGGATATGATAAACAAAAACACAAACGTGGGGAGTGGTTGAATGTTTCCTATATTAGAAACGGATCGGCTTATACTTAGGCAAATCACAGATCAGGATGCGGAAGCCATTTTTGCTTGTTTCTCAAACGATGAGGTGACACGCTATTATGGGCTTGAAAACATGGAATCTATAGAACAGGCCATTTCAATGATTCAAACGTTTGCTGCCCTCTATCAAGAAAAACGCGGTATACGGTGGGGAATTGAAAGACGGGACACTAAAGAACTGATCGGAACAATTGGCTTTCACGCTCTGGCCCAAAAGCATAGGCGCGCGGAAATCGGTTATGAAATCATCCCGGAGCATTGGCGAAACGGATTTGCATCAGAAGTCATTTCAAAGGTCGTATCTTACGGATTTTCTGCCCTTGGACTGTCGCGTATTGGCGCAGTTGTATTTACCGATAATGAAGCATCAAATCGTCTGCTTCTAAAAATGGGGTTTCAAAAAGAAGGCGTTTTAAGACAGTACATGTATCAAAATGGGACTCCATATGATACAAATGTGTACTCTATTGTGAAACCAAGAGAATGACGGTATTCTCTTGGTCTGTGCCACATCCCTTTTCCTTTAAAAAGATAAAAAGCGCCCCTCAAACAGGGCGCTTTCTAATTAAGATGCATATTGAGGAGATGTTTCCTCCTTAACTGCTTTTTCCTCAGGTATATGAATACATTTTGTCAAGACCGCACTTGCAAGGTAAAGGGCCGCAAAGATCCAGACGACACCTTGCGCGCCGACGAGACCGATGAACAGCCAAGCGAGTGCAGGGCCGACAAACGCTGATAAACCTGCAGCTAAATTCAATACAGACATGGCTGCCCCTTTATCTTTTCCTGCCACCGTCGGCACAATTGCACCAATCGGCACATAGCCTGCCAGCAAACCGCCCCAAATAAAGCCGATCACGCTGACAACCGCTAAACTTCCGCCGGAGAAAACAGGTGCGTAGTATAATAAGACGGTGAAAATGCCGCAGCCGACTCCGCCGAACCAAATAACAGTATTTTTCCAGCCGAATTTATCGCCGACAATACCGAAGATAAGGTTAAACACAATGTTCCCCAGGAAAATCGTTCCCCAAATTTGCAGCCACACATTGGTTGAAATTCCATGCTGGGCCATGTGCATCGGCAAAAAGACTGGAAAACCATATGTACCAATGCTGTTGATGATTCTGATGATTCCGCCTGTAAGCACGCGCGGATTTGTAAATAGAATCGTAACCCCTTTTAAAAGCTCCTCGGCTGTTTCTGATCTTTTTCTTTTCTTCTTTTCAAAACGGTCTTTATTGATAAACAATGCAAAGAATGCACCGAGACATACCCAGAAAATAGAGCTCCAAAGCGTATTCAAATAACCGAACGCTTTGATCGCGTAGCTTGAGTACCAAGCGCCGAACACAAACATGCCGAGGCAATATGCAATCCAAAACCAGCCGACAGCAGTGCTCAGTTTGCTTTGCGGTGTTCTGTAAATGACCCATGTCAAGAAAGAATAAGCAAAAAGCGGGTAACCTAACCCTTTTACGAAGTAAGTCACATACATCACTGGCAGGTTCAGCTGTTCAAATCCAAATACGATAAAAGCAGCTGTACCGATCACATAAAACAACAGCCCCATAAACATCGTTCGTTTTGCGCCAAATGCTTCGAGACATACACCCGAAAACCAGGAAGCTATGGCAAGCGCAATTCCGTATATACTAAAAATGGAAGCGGACTGCTGAACGGTGAGCCCGTTTTCGATCAAAAAAGGACTGAGCCAGCCTTGTTCAAGGCCATCTCCCATCATAAACAAAACAACCCCTAAAAATCCCCAGGCAAGCCGCTTCGGTATTCCTATTTTATCCAACATATCTGTCTCCTCCTTAGATGCTATTATTCATTACCGTATTACCTTATTAAAGTTGAAAATTAAATGATTCCTCAAAACAGCAGAAATTCCGTCTTAAATTAATACTTTGCTTTCTGATCCTGAAAAAAAGCGCTGTGTTTGCTTCCATTCCTCATATAAAGCCAATTCTATCTGACAGTCCTTCGGTTCGATCACCCGGACATTTGCTGACATCTCCTCCGTTAATTGAAAGGTTTCATTGCAAATGACTGCAGCACCGACGACAGATGCCTGATGATATCCCTCTTGGACATAGACCTTTTTTTGAAGAAGATCCGCGATATATTGAGTGAGCGCTTTGCTTTGGAATCCCCCTCCGCACACCCAAACATAATCACGTTCAAACGGAGTAACCTCTGTTAAAATGTCAAAGTTCCATTTGATTGAAAATGCGATCTCTTCTAGCGCTGCACGTACAAAATGTGCCCTCTTTAAATGTGCTGACAGCGGGGCATCAAAAAGAAAACCGCCTCTCGTTAACGCATTCTTTTCAGCCGATAAATAAGAGCCGAGAGCCGCTACACATGCATGGTCTTCTTTTGCAAGTGCAGAAATCTCCTCCTCCATTACTTCGTACGTTTCATTCGGATAAAAAATCTGTTTTAATTTTTGATAATTCAAGCCGGTAATTCCCGGATTCGTTTCCACAAGCCAATGCCCTTGATCCGTATGACAGTTCAACCAGGCTTTATGTTTTGTGTCGCCATGATCCTCAGTAATTTTGGTTATTGGCGTTGTTGTCCCTGATACAATGACAATGTCCTCAAGTCCAGCTCCGGTGCTTTTGACAGCCAGCTGTGTATCCCCGCCCCCTGCTATAACCTTAGCATTTATTGAAAGGCCTAATTCGGATGCATATTCATTTGCTATCGTTCCAATTGCTGTTCCCGCTCTTACAAGAGGCGGAAGGATAGATGGAGAAAAGCCGAAAATGTCGCACATCTCTTCTGACCAAGTGTTTTGCTTCACATCAAATAGCAGGGTTTCTGTTGCCTGTGATGGTTCATATGTTAATATTCCGCTCAGTTGGTACGTCACCCAATCACTGATGCTTGTAAAGCTTGCAGTCTTTTCCCATAAAGAGGGCTGGCGCTGTTTTAATCCATAAAGCTTGAGCGCAGAAAAAAGTGCAGTTGGCAGGCGGCCTGTGCTGCTGTATATCTCTTCCCAATCGGGAATGCCCGCCTCCCACTCTCGGCCGCGATTATCGATGTTCGGCAGCCCGAGAAAAGGATTGCCGTTTTGATCAATCAAAACAATCCCCTGTCTTTGGCTCGTCGATGTCAAACCAATGATGTCAATATCACACGAACGGGATAGCGCACGTTTTGCCAAATTCATCACCTGCTTCCACAGCACCTGAGGAGAAAAATAACGGCTGTCCGGGTAAAGCGTCTCTGTGGAATACTCGATGTCCTCCCGTTCAACTGTTAGAACACTGCCAGTTACACTCACGACCGCTACCCTCGCATTGCCTGTGCCAATATCAAAAACGAGATAGCCTTTTTGTTTTTTCATTCTGTTAGCCTCCTTTCTTATCCCCCTGTTTTCAGTGCGTCCTTGTTATACATTGTCTGAATATTAAGAGTTTTTTCACCCTTCCACTTTTTGAGGGCTTTATTCAGTATCGTCACGTGATGATCCTCCACTTCAAATGTTGCTCCAGCGAGATGCGGTGTTGCCAGAACATTAGGCAATGAAATCAATTCATAATCTGATTCCTCTGGAGGTTCATGATAAAAAACGTCTAGTATCGCACCGCTGATTTTATGTTCTTTTAATACAAATAAAAGATCTTCACGGTTTACAACAACTGCTCTTGAAGTATTAACGAAAATCGCACTCTCTTTCATCAGATCAAAATATTGCCGATCTATCAGTCCGAGTGTTTCCTCAGTGCGAGGCAGATGGACAGAAACGATATCGCTGTCTGAAAACACCGTTTTAAGAGATGCTTTTTCATACAACGGATGATCGTCTTGAATGTATGGATCGTAATATTTTATCTTACAGTCAAACGCAGTCAGCAGTTTTGCAATCCTTTGCCCGACTGCGCCGAACCCAATCATGCCAACCGTTTTTCCTGTTAGCTCATTTCCTTTAAATTTGACATAAGCCTGCAGGTAATCACTGTCCCACTCTCCATCCTTCAGCCACTGATTCGAGGCGCTGGTATGGCGCAGAAAGGAAATCACATTTCCAATAAACATTTCGGCAACGGCTTGTGCATTCCGCCCTGGTGTATAAAAAACAGGTATGCCCCTTTTTGAGGCAGCTGCCACATCCACATTTGAGGGCATTCCCCTGCAAACACCGACAAATGAAAGTTCGGGAACAGAAGCAAATACGCTGTCTGTTACCTGATCAAGTTCAGTAATCAAGCCTGTCGCATTTGTTGCTTTTAGCAGCTGAATGAGTTCATCCTCCCGATATGCCCTACCTTGTTCCTTCCAAGATTGATAAGCAACTGAGCCAAACAAGTTTTCAAGCTCTTTTCGTCCTTCTTCGTTGTACGGTGCTGTAACCAAAACCGTCATGCTGCAAAACATCCTTTTCATCGTATTTTTCATAAAAAAAATCTCTTTCCGAAGATGGAAAGAGATTCATATATAGGCGCGCTCTGTTACAGGCAGACGCCGGTATAAACCTTGCTTTCCTATCTTTCAAGCTAGCGCTTGCTGGAATTGGCACAATAATGTTGCCGAGGTTTCATAGGGCCAGTCCCTCCACCTCTCTGGATAGAAAATATTGAGTATGTAATTTTCAGAATGAAGAATACGTTTATCATAAAGAAGACTCAGATTGATGTCAATCTCTTTTTTTCAGAATTGACGTTATCATCGGAAATGTTATAATTCTTACAAAATATCTAACTAGAGAGAGGAACTGGGCCATGAGATCTTTTGCCACACAACAAAACGGCATTTTCAAATCCGTTTGCTCGCTGGACTGCCCGGATCAGTGCGGATTGTTAATACATAAAAAAGACGGGAAAATCGTAAAAGTGCAAGGAGACCCTGATCATCCTGTCACAGCTGGAAACATATGCAACAAAGTCCGGAATATGACGGAGCGCATCTATGATGAAAAGCGGCTGACTACACCGCTCAAACGAACAGGTGCGAAAGGCCAAGCGATATTTGAACCGATTTCCTGGAAAGAGGCAATCGATACGATCACCTCCCGCTGGAAACAGCTGATTGATGAAGAGGGAGCTGAAAGCATACTTCCTTACAGCTTTTACGGAAATATGGGGAAATTGACAGCTGAAGGAATGGACCGCCGCTTTTTTTACCGCATGGGGTCAAGCCAGCTTGAACGGACGATTTGCAGCAAAGCGGGATCTGAAGGCTATAAATATACAATGGGCATAAGCGCGGGAATCGATCCTGAGGAAACCGTTCATACAAAACTATTTATTTTTTGGGGAATCAACGCGGTCAGCACAAATATGCACCAAATTACGATCGCCCAAAAAGCGCGAAAAAAAGGTGCCAAAATTGTCGTGATCGATGTGCATAAAAATCAAACAGGACGTCTTGCAGATTGGTTTATCCCAATAAAACCGGGAACCGACAGTGCACTTGCTCTTGGCATCATGCACATTTTATTTAAAGAAAACCTTCATGATGAAGCATTTCTGTCCGAGTACACGGTTGGCTATGAAGAGCTCCGTGAACACGTGAAACAATATGATCCTGAAAAGGTATCGACGATCACCGGTGTCAGTACCGAAGATATTTACCGACTGGCAAAAATGTACGGGGAAACCTCCCCTTCTTTTATCAGAATCGGAAACGGACCCCAGCATCACGATAACGGGGGGATGATTGTAAGGACGATTGCCTGTCTTCCGGCGATCACCGGCCAATGGCTGCACACAGGGGGCGGCGCAATTAAGCATAACAGCGGAATTTTAGAATATAACACAAATGCCTTGCAGCGGCCCGACTTATTGAAAGGGCGCACCCCGAGGTCGTTTAATATGAATCAGCTTGGCAGGGTGCTTTTGGAAACAGACCCGCCGATTCGCTCTCTATTTATTTACGGAACGAACCCTGCCGTCGTCGCGCCCGAAGCAAACAAAGTCAGACAGGGCTTGCTGCGGGAAGACTTGTTTACTGTGGTTCATGATTTGTTTTTAACGGAAACGGCTGCATATGCGGACATTGTACTGCCTGCAACATCCGCTTTTGAAAATACTGATTTTTACACCTCCTACTGGCACCATTACATTCAGCTTCAGCAGCCGGTGATTGAGAGATATGGGGAAAGCAAGTCTAACACTGAGGTTTTCCGATTACTGGCTGAAGCCATGGGATTCACAGACCAGGAGCTTAAAGATTCAGATGAAGTATTAATCCGCCAGGCGCTTGACCATCCAGATAATCCGCATTTGGCAGAGATTGATTACGATTCACTTACTAAGCATTCATTTATGAAAGCGAAACGTGAAAAGCCGCTGTTTCCGGGCGAACTTCCAACGCCAAGCGGAAAAATAGAATTATATTCAGAAAAAATGAAACAAGACGGCTTCCCTGCTTTACCGACATATACACCTCTTGTAACCGATAATGAACATCCGTTTATGTATGTTCCGGGGCCAAACCATAATTTCTTAAACTCAACATTTTCCAATAATGAAAAACACATCAAGCTTGAAAAGACGCCAAAGCTCTTTATCAACACAAAAGATGCTGAAAAACACGGAATCGTTGATGGGGCACCTGTACGAATTTGGAACAGCCGGGGAGAATGCGAGCTGACCGCTGCAGTTGGAGAACAAGTGCTGCCAGGTGTCGTTGTCAGCCAAGGATTATGGGCGGATGAACAAGGAAAAAAACAGCTTGTAAACGCGCTAACCCCAGATCGCTTGTCCGATATGGGCGGCGGCGCCACCTTTTTTTCAGGCCGTGTACAGATTGAAAAGGTTTGAAAAATAATGAAACCCGGAGTATGCCAAGCCCGTATAACATAACATCGACATAATGGAGGCATACACATGGACGTTTTTTTAGGAATTGGTATTGCTTTGGCTGGATATTTTATCGGTGAAGGCTTAAAGCAGAGGAACCAAACCAAAGGTAATGAACAAAATGATATCTTCCTAATAAAAGAACGGGATATTTACTTTTACATTGGACTTTTTTTAGGAATAACAACGACTGAAGCAAAACAGTTAGCTGGAGACATGGCAGACCTGCCTTACATCGAAATAAACGGAAAAAAATATGTCCAGAAACATATGTTAAAAGATTGGACATTCACATTAGTTGAAAAACATCAGGGTGAATAAAACAAATCTGAGGAGAGCGAGATTCATTGTCACGCTCTCCTCTGTTTAGCTGTATGGATCCTGCCACCAAAACTTTGTGCTATAAGCGCTGATAAAACGATAAACCACCATCTATGTTCTTTCCTCAAACAACTCAAGATGCCCGTTCCACAACAATAGTTTTTATATTCCTTTGATGACGTGATGTTCTTGATGAACGTATGTATCGTAAAACACTTAGAAAACCTATTCGGTTTGAATGTGTGCTCTCATTATGCCCCCATACTGCGCCTTTATCCGCGGAGGATTTTTTTAAAAAAATATGAAACCTAAAGCTTTTAGATCCTGAATTTTTATTGAACCTCCATATTTCTCCGATTGGTAAAAATTAGCCTATACACCGGAAGCTGTACGTTTATAAAGGATCAGAGAATCCCATAACCAGTAAATCACTGCAGCCGCAATACTTAACATATAATAAAAGTACGATTGCAATGTCCATGCTATTGACGCAGGTTCATTGATAACAAAAAACAGGAAAGCTGCGATAAAAGCAACCACACTGTAAATCAATAGGTACATGACATTGAAAGTTCTCGCTTTTTTCTGCAACTTCATTTGGAGCGGAACAGCAAAAAGGCCATACACCACAAAACCGTATAATAAAGCAATTGCTGCCGTAAACAATGCAATTATCATATCGCCATACATAACGAAAGAATAAAACCCTAATAACAAACCAAATGTAAGGCTGGATAGCCCTAATGTCATTAAATAATATGATGCGATTTTTTTCATTTTTTCACCCCCCTTGTTTGATTTATTCACAGTGCTGTTAGTATAAATTCACAACCTTTGTATTTCTTTTATCGAGATGTCTTCCCTAACGTGCTATACGCAATGCGCTAATAAAAGGTTTCAAAAATGACGTTCTTTTATTAGATAATACGCTGGCTGAAAACGCCTCTCCTGATTGGCCAAAGCGCGAATGAAAAAAGTGCATGAATACCTGCCCAACAGACAGAATAAGAAGAGTTGATATTTCAACACTTTTCGTAAAGGGGTGAAACCAATGAGTAAGAAAGGTATTCAAAATTCAAGTATTGAACAAATAAGAAATGACCATGAGACTGAAACAGCTTTTAAAGCAGATGATCCTAAAAAACACGGTTCCGATCCTAAAAGAACGAAATAAGTTCTTACCCCCACTAAAATATCAATAATCTGGAGGAAGTAAAGTGACTCAAAAAAACGGTGCAGACAGACCTGATGATTATAAAAGATTTTCTTCATT
Source organism: Bacillus sp. PS237 (assembly GCF_037963345.1). Taxonomy (NCBI): domain Bacteria; kingdom Bacillati; phylum Bacillota; class Bacilli; order Caryophanales; family Bacillaceae; genus Bacillus; species Bacillus sp. PS237. The sequence continues at coordinate 2,051,298 of NZ_CP150156.1, forward strand.
AGACAAGGAATATGATTTTCAGCAATCTATACGCAGCAATACTGAGACAGAAAGTGTAAACACTGAAACACAAACTCATAACAAAGAAAACAAAAATGACACAACAGATGTTGCCGGGAAATACTTTGAGCCCTCAGATTATAAAGGAAGCACGCAATTAGAAAAAGGATTGGCTGAAACTCATGAACAGGTCAGCGATGACTATTTTGAAGGGACAATCGATCAAAATTTGGACTAGCCATACAAACGGAACTAACTTAAAAGAAGTCAGTTAACTCTGTTTTTAGAAACAACCACAGTAAAAGTAGCCAACCCCCACCGAATAAGATGGGGGTTGCACGTAAGTAGCCTGTTTAATATTTAAAACGATTAATGACGGTTTGAAGTTCTTCTGCCAACTGAGATAGAGATTCTGCGGCATAGGAGATTTCCCCCATTGAATGAAGCTGTTCCTGTGATGAATTTGCAACCGCTTCTGTATTTGCTGACGTTTCTTTTGTACCAGCAGCCAATGTATGAACTGTGTGCTGAATCACTTCAACGCCTGAAGTAAGCTGTTGAGTTGCTGCTGCAACTTCTTGTATTTGAGAAGTGACCTGTTCCACCAGGTTCAGTATTTCATTGAAATTTCCTGTTGTCTCTTGAGAAAGAACAATACCTGAGCTCACATTTTCTTGAACAACTTTAATATTATTTACCGTTTCTATCGATTCGTTTTGGATGGTCGCTACCACCGATTGGATGTGGTTTGCAGATTTATTTGTTTCATCCGCCAACTTCCGAACTTCTTCTGCCACCACAGCAAATCCTTTTCCTTGCTCTCCGGCTCTGGCCGCCTCGATCGCTGCATTTAGTGCCAACAAATTTGTCTGCTCTGAAATCGTCGTGATAAGCGAAGAGATATCGCTGATTTCTGCTGTGCTCGCTACCAATGTTTGCAATCCATTGCCGGCTGAATCTACAGATTTATCAATGAATTTCATCTGGTCTAACATCTTGTTGACGGACTTAGAGCCTATTTCAGCCTTGTCTCTCATCGAAGAAGAAAGATCCGCTATGTTCCCTGTATTTGAAGCGACTGATGATATACTGTCTAATAATTCAGTGATGGATTCTGCGCTCTTTTCTGTCATTGAGCTTTGCTTCACATTGCTGTCGGCAGCCATCTGCATGGCTCGTGAAATATGTTCAGATGTTGATTTCGATTCTTCCGCGCTTGCCGATAATTCTTCAGAGGAAGCGGCGACTTGTTCAGATGAGCTGCTGATCTGCTTCACAATTTGAGTTAATGAATGAGTAAAAGAATTAAAAGATTGGGCAAGCTGGCCAAATTCATCTTTATTTTTCACAATGACTTTTTTGGTTAAATCAGCCTCGCCGTGTGCAATTTCCTCCAGCTGCTTATTTATGCTTCTTAGTGGCACCATAATGGACTTTAACAGCATTATGCTTAGAACAATGCCTAATATTACTGATATCCCTGTGACAATGATAATGAGCGATTGACTCATTTTCCCATTGCCCTGTATTTCATCCTTTAGATCCTCTACCTCTTGATCCAGGCGATCAGACAGCTTATTGACAGCCGGAGCTACGCCTTCTTTTCTTATTGTTCTTTCTTCTCCAAAATGGATGGTTTCTGCTTTTTTAGGATTTGAAGAGTAGGCTGTTACTACTTGCTGATTCAAAGCTCTATACTGAGTAAAACTTGTCTTAATGTCTTCAATATTGGATTGATACTTCTCTTCATCAATCAAGTCATTAACCCGGTCAAGGCTCTTTAAGACATCGTCTGCTTTTCCCTTCATACCCTCGTCGTATTCTTTGTCTCTGGTAATCAAGAAGCCTCTTTCATCATTTGATAACCCGGTCAATTCATATTGGATGTGTTTTATCTCTTTTTGGAATTCCATTTTGTCTTTAAGTTCTTCATTCTTTTTCACAGTAGAAGAAATCATAAATACTGAGGAGCCTCCAATTCCAATAATTGAAACAACTAATATTGATATAATCCCCAGCAATTTTGTTTTCACTTTCATGTGTCGTTTTCCCTTTCCGCACAATGTAATGGCTGAAATAAAATATGTTCAAGCGCGTTTGAATCCAATTCGCTTACGCTCATGTCCATAATATCGACACGTGTTATCAAGTTTTATAGTGATATTCTTATATGAATAAGCAAATTCTTTACGTCTCTGAACTTACAGAAAAACCTTAAGTAAAATTTGCAGTCTTTTGCGGTATGTAAGTCACTCTTATTCGTTTTTCTAAAAAAGGCTTTTCCCACCTCAAATTGGCTGAACCGGCTGTTTTCTCGAAAATATAATACAATACGCAGCATAATATGAAGGAGCGAAACTTAAATGGGGATCATCAATGGTAAAGAATTCATTGACCGATTGAATAAACTAGAAAACGAAATATGGTATGATGGCGAAAAAATAAAGGGTAACATTTCTGAGCATCCTGCATTTAAAGGAATAATCAAAACAAAAAGCTCACTTTATGAATTGCAAACAAAGGATGAGTTAATACATGAAATGACTTATTGCCTTCCTGGAGATCATAATCGAATCGGCCTTTCCTATCTCCAGCCTAAAACAAAAAATGATTTGAAAAAAAGAAGGACCATGATTGAACATTGGGCTAGACATACTCATGGAATGATGGGGAGAAGTCCGGATTACATGAATACGGTTATGATGAGCTTTGCTTCGTCAGCGGAGCTTCTAAAAGATAAAGAGAATTGCTTTCCTGAACATATACTAGATATGTATGAACAAGCTGCTAAGCATGACCTTTCCTTTACCCATACATTCATTACTCCGCAAGTGAACCGGTCACAGTCCTATTTTGGGCTAAGTGAAAAACCGATATCTGCTAAAGTCATTGATAGAACCGAAAAAGGTTTAATGATTCATGGCGCACGACTGCTTGCCACACAAGGCGGGTTGACCGATGAAATCTTGGTTTTTTCAGCGCCTAAATTTTTCTTTGAAACAGATGAAGCTTATGCTTTTTCAATCCCTTCTAATACAAAAGGCGTAAAATTCATCACAAGAGAATCATTTGTATTAAGCGACTCTTCCTTTAATCATCCCTTAAGCTCAAGGTATGAAGAAATGGATTCAATTGTGGTTTTTGATCATGTGTTAGTGCCGTGGAATCGTGTGTTTTTTTACGATAATGTGGAAGCAGCTAAAGATTTTATGACAAAAAGCTCTTTTCATGCCTTTACCTTTCACCAGGTTGTCATTAGGCAAATGATAAAAATTGAATTTCTATTAGGTGTTGCACAGCTTCTTGTCGACACCATTAATGTTTCCGAATATCAGCACATCCAAGAAAAGCTCTCAGAAATCATTGTGGGATTGGAAACAATCAAAGCCCTCATTGACAAATCGGAAAATGATGCTCAGTTAGATGAATTCGGCTATATGCGCCCCTGTTTAATTCCTCTTCAAGTCATCAGTACGATCATTCCTAAGCTATATCCTCGATTTACTGAAATCATACAATTAATTGGAGCTAGCGGAATGGTGACACTGCCTACCGAAAATGCATTTGACTCAGAGATACGGGAAGATCTTGACCAATATCTTCAAGCAACCAATACAAATGCTGAAGAACGTGTGAAAATTTTCCGTTTGGCATGGGATTTAACAATGAGTTCATTCGGAACTAGACAAACTCACTACGAAAGATATTTTTTCGGAGATCCTATTCGGATTTCAAGCAGGCTGTATACCAGTTATCCAAAGCAGGAGCAGTTGAACATGATTAAAACATTTTTACATGCAGATACAGAACATTGAAAAAACAGCGGGAAAAGATCCGCTGTTTCGTATTTTTTATTCAGGAAACTGAACATGGCCCGGTACTGTATAGGCTTTGGACGTTCCGCTTTCAGGCAGCTTTGGAATGGTGTCTTTCACAACTTTTCCGCGGATGTCAGTCATTCTGACTTTGAGAGAGCCAGTACCTAAATTCGTACTCACAAAATGGTTATAGTCCATTTTCTCCATGTTGATCCACTTACCATCCTTTTCATATTCCATTTTCATAACAGGATACTTGTGATTTCTGACTTGGATTGCTGCCCACCACCTGCTGCTGCCTTCTTTGATCCGGTACGTGAAATTGCCGGTGATTGGGGCTTTGACAACACGCCATTTAATATTGATTTTTCCGTCTTTCATATTGCCGATTTTACGGAAGGCATTAGGTGACAGATCAAGAGCTCCCCGAGCGCCTTCGGGATAAAGATCAGTAACATATACGGTTGTTTTCCCTTTTGGCCCTTCAACTTCCAAATAAGAGCCGGCAAGTGCCGCTTTTACTCCTCCGTAATTGAGATCCGCCGGATTTATTGCAGTAATCTCCATATCGGAAGGAATGGGATCCAGCAGGAAAGCTCCTCCTGAATAGCCTGACCCTGTATACGTTGCATAACCTTCATGCAGGTCGTCATATGCTGCCGAAGCTTGCGGGGAAAAACAGAAGATCGTCAACAAAACCATACCAACAAATGCACTCATGATCTTTTTCATATTTGGTCCTCCTCAAACCAGACTTCAAATGAGAATCATTATCATTATAAGACTCAATCCATCTGGTTTGAAAGAGGAAATAGATTCATAGTTGATTTTAAGGCAAATTCACTATCATTCATATATCAAATGTAGGTACTTATGAAAAAGCCAATACAAATGAACGAATGTGCACTTCAGCCGAATGTCTTATTTTTCCCTCTCAAAATTCGCATTTCAATAACGAAATGAAACAGGCTGTTGGCCTGATAACAGCTATACAGGAAAAGCTATTTTTCCCCGCTCAGTTTCAACTTAGCTGTCATCATGATGCCAAAGATCAGCACAATCGGAACCCAAATAATGAAGTGATAAAAATCAGGCTCAGCCAGAGCAACAATAATAGCCCCTACACAATACAAAATAATAGCCAGTGCTCTTAACACAGTATCTCTTAAGAAAGTCTTCTTTTGCTTCTTAAAAAACAAACGGCCGGATATATCCTCTAAAAGAGAAGCCAAAGTGCCGGTCAACACAGTTGAAGAAATACCTGCAATCCCCAGTTTTTTTGCTGCTGTAGTTTGAATCCCCATAGAAATGCTCATGAGTATAATTAGAATGTGCACAGGAACAAATGCCCGGTAAAAAGAAAGACAAGCAAAGACAAACAAAATGAATGCTTCAAGTGCGAGGGCTTTTGTCACAGCAGAAGGCCAAAGGGTATTTTCCGCCTTTCCGACCATCAATGTAGCAATGATCACGCCGCATATAAATCCGATTAGCGCAGTCAAGGAATTAAAAACAGTGACCTGAATGGATTTGCCGATAGCTAACCCCAATAATACAATGTTTCCAGTCATATTAGCTGTGAACACATGTCCCAGGCTTAAATACCCGATTACATCCACGATTCCAGCTGTTAAACATAAAAGTGATAGCAAGGTGTTTCGATAAGCTGCTGCAGTCAACGGTGTATCAATCCTTTCTTCTATTTCAATTGTTAGTATGTCTTTTGGCGCAATCTCTATTTTTTAAGTAACCCAACATTAATTAGGAAGATAGAACCTATTATTCCTTTCCATTAACTGTAATAATAATCCCCGCAAGGAAATGATTAAAATTGAAAGGAAGCATATTGTGATGAAACGACTTTGTTTATGGTTCACCGTCTTTAGCTTGTTTTTGGTTCTCTTGCCTGGAAAAGCATTAGGTGCAGTCGATTTTCCGAATACCTCAACAAATGGCCTTTTAGGTTTTGCCGGAAATGCCAAAAATGAAAAAGGCATCTCTAAAACGGGCACAACGGGTGGAAAAAACGGGCAGATTGTTTACATTCAAAGCGTAAATGATTTAAAAACCCATCTAGGAGGATCCACTCCGAAAATTTTAGTGCTTCAAAATGATCTTTCCGCATCTGCGAAAACAACAGTTACCATTGGCTCAAATAAAACACTCGTGGGCTCTTACGCGAAAAAAACGCTGAAAAATATTTATTTAACAACTTCATCAGCTTCTGGAAATGTCATTTTTCAAAATTTAACGTTTGAACACAGTCCGCAGATTAACGGAAATAATGATATCCAGCTTTATTTAGATTCCGGTATGAACTATTGGATTGATCACGTCACATTCTCAGGTCATAGCTATAATGCAAGCGGAAGCGATTTGGACAAACTCGTGTATATCGGAAAATCCGCAGATTATATCACGATCAGCAACTCAAAATTTGCGAATCATAAATACGGTTTGATTTTAGGATACCCGGATGATTCTCAGCATCAATATGACGGCTACCCCCACATGACAATCGCCAATAATTATTTTGAGAACTTGTATGTTAGAGGCCCAGGTCTGATGAGATACGGTTACTTTCATGTTAAAAACAATTACAGCAATAATTTTAACCAGGCGATTACAATTGCTACAAAAGCAAAAATATATTCCGAATATAATTACTTTGGGAAAGGCAGTGAAAAAGGCGGCATCCTTGACGACAAGGGCACTGGTTATTTCAAAGACATAGGCAGCTATCCATCACTCAACAAGCAAACCTCTCCGCTGACTTCTTGGAATCCTGGGTCAAACTATAGCTATCGTGTCCAAACGCCGGAATATACAAAAGAATTTGTCACGAAATATGCCGGATCACAAAGTACAACTCTGGTATTTGGCTACTGATATAAAAGAGGCCCTGCGTTAAAAACGCTGTGCCTCTTTTTATACTATAGGCTATTTTTAAGCGATCCTTGTAATTCCATCAAGATCCAGCGTCGGTCAAACTAAAAAGCATATGTTCTTTTCCACAATAACTTCTTAACTGGCTTTCTTATTATACCAGTTTATCGCAAGTGAAAAGAAATCATTGTTCTGAACCTGTATTAAATGAACGATCGTCCCACAAACTACTTAAAAACCCCTAAAAAGGATGATGGATATGTGCGGCAGGTTTACTTTGTACTCTGCATTTGATGATATTATTGACCAGTTTGACATCGATCAATTTTTTCCTAAAGGTGAATACCAGCCAAGCTATAATGTCGCACCATCACAAAACATCCTTGCAATCATCAATGATGGATCAAATAATCGCTTAGGCAAGCTTAGATGGGGACTTATTCCACCTTGGGCAAAAGATGAAAAGATCGGTTATAAAATGATCAATGCTCGAGCCGAAACAATTACCGAGAAACCGGCCTTTCGAAGACCGCTTGTCAGCAAACGCTGCATCATACCAGCAGACAGTTTTTATGAATGGAAACGGCTTGATTCCAAAACCAAAATCCCAATGCGGATCAAATTGAAATCATCTGCTCTTTTTGCGTTTGCTGGCTTATATGAAAAGTGGAGCACACATCAAGGATACCCTCTTTATACCTGCACCATCATAACAACTGAGCCTAATGAGTTCATGAAAGATATACACGACCGAATGCCGGTTATATTGGCCCATGATCATGAAAAGGAGTGGCTTAACCCCAAAAATACAAGCCCTGATTATCTGCAAAGTTTGCTGCTGCCTTATGATGCTGATGACATGGAAGCATACCAGGTTTCATCATTAGTAAATTCACCCAAAAATAATTCAGCTGAGCTTCTTGATGCAGAAAATCATATGTAGTGATTGAAAAAATTCTCTAGCAAGAACTTGTCAAATAGCTTTGTTCCTTAGGTGCCAATCCCTCTAGTAATTATGAATATTTAGTACATAGATCAATTAGTTATCTTTAGCATCAGTTTGAAATAATTTTATTATGTAAACTTAAATAAGCAATGTTATTCCTTTCATATAAAATAGTTTACATTTTTATAAAATCGCTTCACTTTTCTATTTTGTCAGCAAAAAAACTGAACCACATTAAACTTATGAAACCTGCCGCACCTGTGGATTGCAAATATGATATAAGCCCATAGAGGTAAATCCATACACTTTCCCTCCTAAGAATTAAATGAAATTTCTTTCATCTTACATGAAGGTCTTCTTTCTTTTGTTTATCCAGTGTAATACTTAATAATATGTTGATGAATGCAGCTGGAAAATATATAAATCCCACTCCAAGAATGCCTAGTATCGTACTTAAACTTACTATGTAATTCTTTGTCATCGTTTGACTGTCAATCAATATTAGAAGTGAAATCAATCCAGCTAAAACACCTATAAACCAAGCATCGCCAACAGCATAAGAATCATCCAGCATCCCTAACCATCGCCCCAATATAGAGCTCCCAATGGCAGTCAAACTGGATAAAAATATGAGTGCTTTCATTTCTTCTCCTCCTTTAAAGCCAATCAAACTGGTAGAAATCGGCCATTGAATCCCCATTATCGAATGGTTACCATTTCATTTCCACATTAACATTTTAAAGCTCATTACAATACGATTCAAGCAGAAAAACCCTACATAACGTATATATAGGGATTTAATAAAACACAGGCCAAAATTCAGCTCTATCTACTTTAAAAAGATATGAAGGGCAGCTGTGTGATCTGTTACGTCTTTACGTACCGGGATATTTCACAACAGGCACTTTCTTCTTGCGCAGAGAATCAAGCATGACTGATCCAGCATTCAAGTTGCTTTGTACTAATTCTTTAGGCGTCAATGCCATCCACTGATTGAGTGACACATCTGCATAGCGGTTACTTTTGAACATTTCTAAAAACCATAATGTTTCTGTACCAGTGTTTTGTATATAGTGTCCGGCATTAGAAGGCACGTATCCAACGTCGCCTGCTCTATAATCAAATGTGCGGGCAGTCCCATTTCCGATAAATACCGTCATTCGTCCCTGTCCTGTTAGATAATATTGCCACTCATCGCTATTGGGATGCCAATGAAGCTCTCTCATCGCGCCAGGCTCAATCTGAACAAGTGCAGCGGCTATCGTTTTTGAAATTGGGAAGTTAGAAGAATCCACAATTCGTACACTCCCCCCTGGCATTTGAATTGGGGGTTGATTTAACAGCTCGTGTTTAAAGGTCATGGGGACTTTTCCATATGGTGACTGAATGTCTTCACTGGCGACTGATCCCGGCACATTCCCTTGGTAGATATAGACTTGCTCAGACGGAAGAGAGTTGAAAGCATTCTCCGGGACACCGAAATTTGCAGACAGAACATCTTTTGGTGTGTGTGCAAGCCAATCTGAAATGGTTAACGTTGAAAACTCAGAAAAGTTCCCATCATCGAAAACGAGCAGAAACTCGCAGTGTTCCAATCCCTGTATGGAATGCGGAATTCCTGCCGGGAAGTACCAAAGGTCGCCGGGACCAACATCAGCAATGAAATTTCGTCCGTCTTGGTCAACAGCGGTGATACGTGCCCGTCCCAAAAGCATATAAGCCCACTCCGCTTGCTTATGCCAATGAAGCTCGCGGACGCCTCCCGCAGTTAAGCTCATGTTTACACCTGCAATCGCAGTCGAAATCGGAAGCTGTCTTACGGTGATTTCTCTTGACCAGCCGCCGTGATCTAATTTCATGGGAGCGTCTGAGAATGAAAATCTCAAGTTAGGAATCATACCCTCATCTGTAACAGGCGGAACAAATATATTCGGATTTTGAATATCCCGTATTATATTTCGCGGGCCTGTATCAATAGCTCCAGCTCCATCACTTCGAATAGGCTGCGGCACGTTTCTGTCTTCATGATTGATTGGTTGTTGTTCCAACAGCATGCACCTCGTTTTAGAAATGAACAAGATTTTATTTCAGCCTATGCAGAATCTTAGATTGCTGTGCCTAGGAATCCGCAAATAAAAAAGTGACCACCAATGTGATCACAAATACATCAAATAAACTATTTTTTATACCATGGCTTCTTATGTAATTTGATTGCTTCTGTCTGTTTTTTCTGGCCTGTCCTCCACTCCACTTTTACTAATACATCATGACCTATCACTTCATCTTCAGGCATATAATCAAAGGTGGAAATATGGTCCTCCATGCGTCCCCCACCCGGCATTTCATCACCTGTGTACTCCGATAAGTCGTACTCATCTACGTTATCATCTTGATACTTTTCGCCATCTACATACAGAGTAATTCTTTCAACAACAGTCCACTTTTCTTCCTTCTTACTCCCCTGCCAATATAGATTTAGAAAATAATTGGGTCCAATTGAAGTTTTGTCTGATTTTTCAAGGTTAGACATCCACAGTCCGCTTTTCCCGCTGCCCTCATATTTCACTTTGTTCCCTGACACCATTACAAATAATGTGATGATGCAGATGATCAAGAATCCAGCAATGATCAATAGCCATTTCTTAATATTGTTCTTTTTTCTCATGTTTTTCCTCACTTTCCTAACTTTTTAGTAGGAAAATACGATCAAAATGTTACCGAAAAGAAAATAAGAAAGGGCTAATGATCTAACAGATGACTGTCTAAACTTTTGACTTAAATTAAAGTGCTTTCTAAAGACAAGATTAAAACGTATAACAGCTCTTAAATGCATTTTTTGTTTCATTGAGTCAAGAACCTTAAAATGGCTTTTTATTATTAAAAATCAAGCTAGTGTATTAAGTAACTTTTCAAATTTATTTATACTCATGATCTCGTGAGTCACAAATCTCCCATCAAAAAAAACGCTAAAAGTTGTCCAAATAGCTGGTGACTTTTGTGCCTCTTCTTTCGATGATAACTGAATTGACTGAAATTGAACCCCTTTCTTTTCAGTCAATTCCCGCAAATCATTTATCATGCCCACTGCAAACGGACACTGAGCTGTATAGTATATCGTAATCCCCTTTTCATTGATAGAATCACTTTTCACCTGGCTCTTAAATGCAGGAGAATCTGCAAGGCCATTCCAAGTCAAAGCCATTAATTGAAAATAAGGGGCAGCTTCATCTTGTAGAGTAAACCCCATATGCTCAAAGAAATGCTTATCACTTAAATAGGGCAGTTTTTTCTTGCCTGCGATATGGATAATGCCATCCATGCCGCACGCTTTCGCATCTGCTATACATTTGTCCAACAATCGTTTCGCATGACCGTTATTTTTATATCTGCCAGACACCCACAGACAATTAATGTACATAAAATTAGGCGCATTGATAGGCACCCATGCCTCATTCGCAGGTAGGTATTCAATAAAGACTTTTGCCCGTTCATGTAAGCGATAGAACACCAATCCTTCATCCATTCGAGCTTTGAGCCATCTCTTCTTTTCATTAACTGCATGCTCATATTGTTTCGTGCCTAATGCACAGCAAATATGATTGTCTTCAATATTGTCCTTTGTGATTTCAATGTAGCACATCTCCTCTTTCCCCCCTTTAACATAATTACATGGAATTCAACTTCACACTTTACATGCCTAATAGAATAAATACCCGTTCCAACTTAAATACTTTTTCTTTTCCATTTTGCCAATTAACTGTAAAACCCTTCTTTTATTCAGATATTATCTTGATTCCTATATCACCCATTTCAAATCCAAAGTGTGTTCATCTTTGAGGATTAGATGCACTGCTTATGCTATAAATACAGTACACGAAGTTTTTTATTTGAAGTAATATTTGTTACGGGACAGCAATAGTAAATAAGTGATAAAAGGGGAATTAAACTTGGTGGAAAAATGTTATTCTTGTTTAATTTGCGGATACAAAGGATTAATTCAAAATCCTTTGTATAAAGGCGAGTATCAAAAAACGTTTGACATTTGTCCATGTTGCGGTTTTGAATTTGGCTACAGTGAGGATCATGATGTGAGGTTAGGTTTTATTGTAACTCCTGATCATTTAATTGAGGCTGCATTTCAATTGTATCGCAAACAATGGCTTGAGAGCGGGATGGTAATTGCTCATCCGGAAGATATTCCAGAAGAATTGAAAAATGGCAATTGCTTAAAATTTGAAGTTTTGTTGAAACAATTGAAAAAACTAAATCTTGACATAGAAAATTTTGAAATTAGCGGTTTTTAATGATGAAACAGGTTGCACTTGTTTAGGTTTCACTGTCATTATCAGTAAAATGTTAAGTTGAAATGCGCAGTCAGTCACAAAGTCTCTATTCGTATTCAATAAAGACTTTGTGATCATCGACAAACATTTCACTCCCATCGGATAAAGTATCCAAAAGGCCTCCTCTGGTTCTTCTCTATAGTCATTAATCACAGTCACTTTGACATTTGACTCAGCTATGATTGGTTTTCCAACAATTTTTCGTTTTTTCCTCAGGCAAAGTAAGAGATCGAATCATCAAAGCCATTCCATCTTTACTGTCTAATTAACGCCATCTTCAGTGAATTTAAAGGTCTGTTTTAAATTGCGTCCTTCTTGCCCCTTCTGTGTCCAAATTATAACAACCTCTAATTCAGAGGCCTTATCTGCCAGCATAAAATGATTGAACTTCAGCGGTGAGCCATCATTTAAACTTTCAGCTAACATTTTAGAATCTTCTTTTGGTTTGACACAATTTTCATCGGGACATCCAAAAAGCGAAAACCTTGTGATTGAATTAGGGTCATTTCTATACAATTGCACATCCACTGTAGCTGCTTTTTCCCCTATATTTTTGACTTCCAAGGAATATACTTGATATTCTCCTTTATGAGGTCTCGTAAATTCCTTTACATTTTTTGCTTCACTTACTTTTACTGACCACTGGTCTGTTTTTTGTGTAATAGGCAACACCGTAAAAGTCAGGGCATGCGCTTTTGATTGGCAAAACGTAAATCCAACTGCTGTAAAAACAATTACAGAAAATAATACCCTTTTCACTTCATTTATCCCTCCTTCCTTTCACTGGCCGCTCCTTAAAGAATTGATTTTGAGCAATCTACAAGCTCTCTTAACCAAAACCTTACCTGAGGTTTTGTCTTTACTGCTCTGCATTTATTTCTTTCGGTATCCGAGAAGGAGCTTTGGGGATTTTTCTCAATCTGCTGTTAATCACATCAGAAGAGTATAGCGTAATAATCATACTTCCCCCATACCTTTTTGCCCGAATTAAGATTGGTTGGTTATATTGGTTTTGAAAGCGAAAGTCAGGACCTCCCCAGCTTACCGTCGCATCCCGTCCGGGCGGTACATATGGTACACTTCTAGTATGAGAATAGCGCTGAACGATCTGCAGTCCTGCACGATCTACTGCATTAAATAGAGTTGAGGACACCTGACAAATTCCTCCTCCTACACCTTCAGACAACTCCCCTTTTACAATAATGGGTGCACTTTTATATCCTTTGTTCCGAGTTCTCATTCCCACAACTTGGTTAAACGAAAACGTCTCATTAGGGAAAACAACGTGATTGTCGATTGCTTTTGCAGAAAGAGAAATATTGTGTGAACGGCTTTTATTGCTTGAGTTAAAATACGTCACGTACTGACCAAGCTGCTGCGTACTGATGTGAGCTAGCAGCTCGCTGTCAACTTTCGGATAAATGTTCATTTCCGGCACTTCTATCTTGGAGGGACCTTGCCCATAAAAATACGCATAAAACTTTTCCATAAACGCCTGTTGATACAGTTTGTAGCCAACCCTGCCCGGGACGATGCTTCCATGATCGTTAAGGACAGCATTTATCGGCTCACGGTACACTTTCTGATCAAGCTGTTTGATGAATTTACTGTATTTTTCATAGTCAACCATTGGAGTGCCGGGAAGAGGCATTGTAAAGTCTTCACGGTTAACAGTGGCAATCGTCCGTCCTTGCTGTGTGACCGTTAAACTGTCCTGCGGCTCACTCGGCTGAGCCAATAAAAAAAGACCAGTGATCAAAATTTGTATCATAAGTCGGTTTACCTCCCAATCATTAGTATGAACAGCCGCTTATCCTTTGATGTATTTCTTCCCATCGTTTGTTTGAATCTTTAGACGTTGATAAAAACCTTCATAAAAGAGCTTAGCTTTATGTTCACACCGATCCCTGAGCTCACTGAGGCACACGGTTCATTCAGTCGGCAAGTTTGAAGTAGTTCAGCATCTCCCAGTGATGAGGGATGCTTTTTTGTCTTGTCAAAAATGAAAAGGGTCTCCTATAACAACAAAAAATCAATCCATTTCAATATTTTTTTATTGAGAAACGATAAATTTTTTGTTACATTCAATTAGACAACAAATAAATGAGGTGCTTGTTATGAATCGAATGTCGACAATTTTTTTAAAGATAGCTTTGGTTCTTATTGGAATTCCAATTCTTGCTTTATGCATTTTTTTAGTGCCTAAGGTAGCCAACTATTCAGCAGAATTATTTCCAAATATCGCTTATATAAAATATCTCGTTTTCATCTATTTGTATGTAACGGCGATACCTTTTTACTTTGCTCTTTATCAAGCGTTCAAACTTTTAAGCTATATTGACAAAAACAAAGCTTTCTCGGGTTTGTCTGTAAGAGCTTTGAAGAATATAAAATATTGCGCAGTCACTATCAGTATCTTTTACGCAGCAGGCATGCCTGTCTTTTATCTGATGGCCGAGATAGACGACGCCCCGGGTATCATTGTGATCGGATTGGTTATTATTTTTGCTTCAATGGTGATTGCGGTCTTTGCTGCTGTTCTTCAAAAACTGTTAAAAGAAGCGATTGATATAAAATCAGAAAATGACTTAACGGTCTGAGGTGATGACATGGCGATTATTATCAACATTGATGTGATGCTTGCTAAGAGGAAAATGAGCGTAACAGAGCTTTCAGAGAGAGTTGGCATCACCATGGCTAATCTTTCGATATTAAAAAACGGAAAAGCAAAGGCTATTCGATTATCAACTTTAGAAGCGATTTGCAAGGCTTTAGAATGTCAGCCCGGGGATATATTGGAATACCGAAGTGATGAAGACACAGGATTCGTAAAGAAAAAATATGAAGGATCAACAGAAAAATAAAGTGATTGGCGGTGAGCTTATGGACATAAACTTATATCCATCTAGCTGCTATACTAAGCGTCCCTTTCATACACGAAGAACACAACTATGGAGGAGGCATACATCATGAGAGCCATAAAACAAATCGTCCATTTTGGCTGGGAACAAGCCCTTTCATGTTTGTTTCCTGCCGTTATTTTTGCCTCTTTGGCTATTACGCAAATCATCCCACTGCCCTTCTTGCCGCGGTATGACTGGCTGCTCATTATCTGCGTTCTCATGCAATTGTGGATGGTGCGTTCCGGTCTTGAGACACGGGATGAATTAAAAGTGATCACATTATTCCACCTTATTGGGCTTGCTCTGGAACTTTTTAAAGTCCATATGGGCTCCTGGTCTTATCCAGAAGAAGGATACTCCAAAATATTTGGAGTACCTTTGTATAGCGGCTTTATGTACGCAAGTGTAGCCAGTTATTTGTGCCAGGCATGGAGAAGGCTTAAGGTTGAACTGGTTAAGTGGCCGTCTTTTTTTGCAGTTGTTCCGCTTGCCGCAGCGATTTATTTGAATTTTTTCACCCACCATTTTTCTATAGACATTCGATGGTGGTTATCAGGGCTTGTCATCATTGTCTTTTGGCAAACATGGGTTACATACGAGGTGAATGGAGCTCGTTACCGTATGCCGCTCGCACTTTCTTTTATACTCATCGGATTTTTTATATGGATAGCGGAAAATATCGCTACGTTTTTTGGAGCTTGGAAATATCCAAACCAAATCGATACATGGAGTCTCGTACACCTTGGAAAGGTAAGTTCATGGCTCTTGCTAGTGATTGTTAGCTTTCTTATAGTAGCATCATTAAAACAAGTTAAGGAGCAGAGTCCCACAAAGGCAGAGATGGATGAATCTTTTTCTTAGCATACGCATACAAGCTCCCAAATAGAGTGAAAAGCAACGTTCAAATGGTTGCTTTTTTCTTTTATGTAACTCTGCCGGTGAGTATTCATCTTCTTCAAATTTCATCGCAACACGATAACTGATTCAGATTACAACTGCTTTCAACACTTTGACAAACTCATGCGCCGCCGGCGTTATCTCTTCAAATGAATGTGCGATGACGCCAATATCGCGTGTGACCCTAGGAAAGATGTCCTTTTTAATCAATTGATGCGGGACGGATGAAAGTGTAAAGTTTGAAATGATGCCGATACCCAAGTTATTTTTGACCATATTAATCAAGGTTTCGGCATTTTGCACAGTTAAGTTTTCCTTTAATTCGATGTTGTATTGCGAAAATGCGTTTGACATCGCGATTTCATGACCGCCTTTACAAAAAATGAGGTCATCTTGATATGTTTCAAGGTCGACATGCTTTTCAAGTTTTAATTCGTCACGCTGCGGCGGGATGACGGCCACCATATAGTCGTTACACAATAGCTGATTTTCAAACGGTTCAAATGGAGATGCTGCGATCCCGATATCAACCGTCCGATCTTCAACCCATCCTTTTATTTGGTCAGAGGTTCCTTCGATCAATTCTATGCGGATCAGCGGGTAGTTTGATCTGAATGCCGCAATCGCCTGTGGCATGATATTTGTTGAAACTGCAGGAAATGAACCAATTTTCACCTTCCCGTTTAACAGCTTGTTTTCCCGGTTGGCTACTTGATATATTTTGCTTTCAATTCCCTTCATTTGCCTCGCCAGCAGCAATATTTCTTTTCCGATGTCAGTCAGCATTAAACCATGATGTTTATCCCTGATCAATAATTTGAGCTGCAGTGAGCTCTCCAGGTTTTTTATCGCTTTACTTACCGCCGGCTGAGAGATGAACAATTCTTTTGCCGCTTCTGTAATATTTAATTTCTCCCCAACTTTTACAAATATGTGAAGATGGTTCATGTTCATAACCATTTGGTTATACCCCCAATAATAAAAATGTATTTCAGTTATACATAAATGTAACATATGATAGAAACCAGCACGATATTTTAACAAGAAAGGCGGCTTCATTATGGTAAAAGTTATGCTGGGAATCATATCTGTCACACTTATTTGGGGTTATACTTGGGTTGCGATGAAAGTAGGAATTCATGACATCCCCCCGCTTTTATTTTCGGGTTTGCGCCTGTTCATCGGAGCAGTTCCTTTATTTCTCATTCTCTTCATCCAAAGAAAAAAGCTTTCAATTCAAAAAGAACATCTCAAAAGCTATATCATCATGAGCCTGTTGATGGGGCTGGGCTATATGGGGATTTTGACGTATGGAATGCAGTTTGTCGATTCAGGGAAAACCTCTGTTTTGGTATATACAATGCCTATATTTGTTACGGTGATCAGCCATTTTTCATTAAACGAGAAAATGAATGTGTATAAAACGATGGGACTGGTCTGCGGCCTCTTCGGACTGTTATTTATATTTGGAAAGGAAATGCTCAATATCGATCAAAGCGCTTTATTTGGGGAGCTGTGCGTACTTGTGGCAGCGCTTAGCTGGGGAATCGCGAATGTGTTCAGCAAGCTACAATTCAAGCATATCGATATTATTCACATGAATGCCTGGCACCTTATGATGGGAGCCGTCATGTTATTGGTGTTTTCCTTTATATTTGAGGCGGTCCCTTCAGCCGAGTGGACATATCAGGCGGTGTGGTCATTGCTGTTTAATGGCTTGCTTTCCACCGGCTTTACCTTTGTCGTATGGTTTTGGGTGCTCAATCAAATCCAAGCGTCAAAAGCATCCATGGCATTAATGTTTGTTCCCGTATTGGCCCTATTCTTTGGATGGCTGCAATTGCACGAACAGATCACCATCAATATTATCCTCGGCGCACTGCTGATATGCTGCGGGATTTTTATGAATACATTTACATTTTCACGACGGAAAGTGTGAATGATATACATTTCCCCTGTCATTTGGGCTTCATGTGACAGGAGAAGACTATTACGAGAAAGTCTTCTAGAATCCTGACGACAGCCTATTAAACAATGAAAAAAGCTAATGTCTGCATGTAGACATTAGCTTGGCTGGCGTTTAGGCTGGTGAGAATCCAGATACTTTTTTATTACCATTCTGGCTGATCAAACTGAAAACCGTATAGACCTTTTACTTTAACATCTCCGCAATCTGGATCTTTTGTCAAAATCAAATAATGAGTCTTATAAGGCATCGTCTCAACTCGATCAGTTGCACTAAAATCAAAATGATCCCCCGAGAAGTTTTTTTCACTAACGGTTATTTCATATCCTGACAAAGTCATTCGCATGATTCTTGCGTTAATTGTACATCCTTCAGTATCGAAAATGGTGAATCTGTACCCAAAGTGAGATGTCCAATGGTTTGAATTTAGGTCATCAGACTTCATAAACCATTTTTCATTCTCTGTCATTGTAAAACTCACTTTCTCCTCATCTTTCACGATAACGGCCGAAGCTTCCCCTACATGGATAGTCAAAGCCAAAAGAAATGTAAAAGCTAACATCAACATCTTTTTCAAAAGAGTTCCTCCCGATATCTTTTACTTCAATATATTGGAAGGGTCTTTTCTGATCAAGACAGTCTTCTCCAAATGAATCTTTAGCACCATGAAATGAGCCTTAATAAGAACAGTTTTAACCCAAATCAACCTCTATTCGAAATAAGGCTTACCAATCTATATTCTTTTTAAAAGTTTCTGCATTTCTTTATTTAGCTCCTAGACACATATAAAAAATGCTCCTATAAGTTCAGGAGCACTACAAAAAACTGCTAAAGTGTTTTCTATCGATTTATTGTATTCATTAGCTCAAAGAAATATTCAGGCTTTTGAGTCTTATTTAGCTTATACCATGAACGCAATGTATCTGGTGCAAATACATCTAATTTTTTCAATACTTCTACCGCAAATTCCAGAGGAGCAATTCCTGATGCAGTAACCAAATTTTCATCAGATACTGCAGGCCCCTTTTCATAGAATGTTTCTCCTTTGTAATTAGGGCAGACCATATTCATATAGTCGAGGTCATTGCTTGTGTGCTTTCTCGAATTTAAGTATCCTTCATTCGCGAGGCCCAAGGTTGCCCCACAAATTGCAGCAATAGTCGTGCCGAGCTTTAAAGCGTCGCCAACTTTTTTCAAGATCGGCTGATGAATATCTTCTCCCCAAGTGTTTCCTCCGGGTAAAATGATAAGATCTTGACTCCCAAGAGTACATTCGTCAAGAGAAATATCTGGTTTTATGCTTAATCCTCCCAACGTAGTTATCATTTCTTTATTAACCCCTACTGTAACTACTTTTAAAGATGCTGCATCTTGTTTAAAGTATCTCCCTGAGTTTAGTTCCGCAATTAAATATCCATATTCCCAGTCTGACATTGTGTGAAATACGTAGAGATAAACTTTTCTCGTTTGCATCCAATAACACTCCAATCACAATTGATAAAGCTTTCTAATAGATGACTTTGCTGACAGTCATTGTCAGCTTTTTTGTTGATTCTATTCTTATGCCCTTGTTCTCCCAACTTATAAAAATATAAGATCAATTGATTCTATGTTTACTAGCGCAAAGGGGTTTGTTACACTAACTGTCATGGGAAACATTTCAAAGGTAATACAAAATCATTTGAATGAGGAGGCCTGATGAAGTTGAAAACTAAAGCGTCAATAAAATTCGGAATATGTGTTGGGCTTTTATGTTTAAGCATTACTGGTTTCACACCTTTTTTCAACTCAACACATGCCGAAGCAAAATCCATAGAAGACACAAACATGGCAAGCTGTATAACGAATAAAAAATTTGTTCAACTTGAGAAAAAATTTGATGCCAGGCTTGGTGTTTATGCAATTGATATAGGTTCAAACAAGACAATCGCCTATCGGCCGAATGAACGATTTGCTTACGCATCAACCTATAAAGTTCTAGCCGCAGCTGCTGTCCTGAAGAAAAACTCAATTGAAAAACTTAATGAAGTCATCCACTACAGCAAGGACGATCTTGTTACATATTCTCCAATCACAGAGAAACACCTAGATACAGGCATGAGCCTAAAAGAAATCTCGGAAGCGGCTATCCGTTACAGCGATAATACCGCTGGGAACATCTTGTTGCAACAGCTTGGCGGCCCTAAAGGTTTTGAAAAGTCACTGAAACAGATTGGGGATCATGTAACGAAAGCTAAACGATTCGAGACGGATCTAAACTCTGCGATTCCTGGTGATATTCGTGACACCAGCACCGCAAAAGCACTGGCAACCGATCTTAAAGCCTTCACTTTAGATAACACTCTCACGACTGACAAACGCATGATCTTAACCGATTGGATGCGAGGCAATGCTACTGGTGACGAACTGATTCGGGCAGGCGCTCCAATAGGATGGGAAGTCGGCGATAAATCCGGAGCCGGAAGTTACGGGACACGAAACGACATTGCTATCGTTTGGCCGCCAAACAGAGCTCCTATTGTTGTGGCAATTCTGTCAAACCGCTTTACGAAAGATGCTAATTATGATAATGCTCTTATCGCTGAGGCTGCAAAAGTCGTCCTTAACGATCTCAAATAATATGTTTAGCCTTTTGCCACAAAGGAAAAGACATTACTTTTTTAACTTCTACCGTTCATTTTTTGATGAACGGTTCTTTCATAAGACCTCTAGAATCATATATTTAAACACCACAAAATTAAACATTATTATAATTAACAGCAAGTTTTCATTTTATGGAACAAGTAAAGTTTGAATCTGACAAGAATTAAGACTAAGCACCCTAAAATCCGTTTTCTTTTCTTCCAAGAATATACTCCTTAGTGCAAGCCATTATAAAGATACAAGTGAACATACAATGCAGACAACTCTCTTAAGTCTCTTATTCTGTGACCAATTTGTAATACTCATGAATATCCGGACTCACTTCCAATATTTCGTCTCGTTCGAAGACACTAACATATCAAACCACTTGAATTAACATAACTGAACTTGATATTGGTCACTGGCAGTTTCAATGCAATAGAACAACATTTGTTGTCTCAGAGGTTATCTATATGAGAATTCAACAATTTTTTTATAATAATTCATATTTTTGTATCGTTGCACTTGGTGGATTTGACTCTTTTCGTGTATGGAACCACACTTTTATTTTTTCACCTCTTTTGAGATCATCTGTGTTATCAATCTCACTTAATCCTACAATTACTATGTTATTTTTAAACTTGTTCATAAGTTGTCCTTCAGAAAGATTGTAATCTTCTTTTCCTGGAGCTTTTGTATCGGTAATGAGAATTGCCCTTTCATTGTCTTTAAGCACGACATAGCCTACTAGGCTCTGCATCTTTGTTTCGTCTCCGTTTTGTTCATTTTTATTGCAGCCTGCAAGGAAAATAATGAGCATAATGAGCACTATCAAGCTTACTCCGATTTTAGGCATCTTTCTTCCTCCTCTTTAAACTCATCTTTAAAATAAACAACAGGATATCACCCAACCCATCTACTTCTTTTTGCAATTCATAACAGCAGCATACTCATTCTCCAATTCCTCAACCTTCTTTTTATTCTTTCTCAAATATTTGCATGTGGTAGCCCTCGATATTATCCGCTTACTCATTTTTGCGCTTTCAAATATATTATTGAAGGCCGCTTCTTTCTGGATTCCAGCATAAATATACTTATCCTTACTGTCGTTTACTATCGCAACTTCCATTAAAATCGAGATTTTTACTTTTTTTATGATCCATTATTCACTTCCAAAATAACTTCCAATTACAACATAATATATGTATAAATTGTAAATGGAGTTGATGTAATTGAAGATTAGGAAAATCTTATTGAGTTCTGCTTTATCCTTTGGCATGCTAATATCCGCGGTTCCCGCATTGGCTGCTGGCACTTCGTCTGAGGTTGCAGTAAAAAATGAAGAATATGATTATGACACTATATACCGCATTAGTCCTCTGCCAATGGACTTCCAGCCAACAATAGAATACAACGGTTATACTTATACGCTTACACGTCATTATTTTGATTACTCAATCGGGTTTTACACGGCTATTTATACAAAAGTTGTTTAAACTTATAAAGGAGCTTTTTAGCTCCTTTTTCTCTTGTTTTAAGCAAGGTATTTCTTTCTATGTGGTCCCCTATCAAATACAACATCAACATTCTCCAGTTCTCTTTGACACGAACAAAATCTAAAGTTTGGTTTTAAATGCTGGTAATAAAAAATTCACTTTAAAGAAGTGCCGCCCGCAAAATACGGCTTTTGTACACTACGCCAATTTTATATTGAAAAGCCAGACCTCCTCAAAGAGGTTCCAGCTTTTCTTAATGTGCTATCGATCTTCGTTAGTTCAACGGGAACTTTATCATTCGGTACAAATGCAGCCTCCCAACTTCTAGTTAGGGCTGATGGCGGAATATCTGACGGTTCTCTACACACATCAGACATTAGAAGATTTCAATGTAGCCTTCTGTACCATGAACGCGAATTCGTTGCCCATCTTTTATCAGCTTGGCAGCATTTTCAACGCCAACAACTGCAGGTAAGCCATATTCACGGGCTATAACAGCTCCATGGGTCATCAGCCCCCCAACTTCGGTGACTAGGCCTTTTATGGATACAAACAATGGTGTCCAGCTTGGATCGGTAAAGGAGGTAACTAATATATCTCCATCTTCTAAATCCGCATCTTCCATGTTTAAAATGACACGCGCTCGCCCCTCTATAACTCCGGAGGAAACAGGTAGACCTACAATCGCTCCGGCTGGGAGATTTTCTCGTTTATACTCACCTGTAACGATTTCACCATCAGACGTGATAACACGTGGTGGAGATAGTTTTTCATATAATGTGTACTCGTCTTTTCGTGTACTGATGATTTGATAATCCAGTTTATGTGTGCGCACGACTTCGTGAAGTTCTTCAAAAGTGAGATAGTATATATCTTCTTTTTCATGAATAACGCCCGCTTCTATGAGTTGTTCGGCTTCTTTCAGTAAAGCCTGCTTATAAACGAAGTATCGATTAACCATGCCGTATTTTGGATATTCCCTAAACCCGCTGAAATTCCGGATGATATCTATCGCTCGTTTTGTTTCTTTGGCTTTTTGTTCACCATCCGGTAATTGCTTCAATCGATCTAATAACTCTTGTTCTTTCTTCAAAGCTTCCTGTCGCCCTTGCTCAAATTTCCGATGGCCGACATTAGGCTCAAAATTTTTAATATTATTAAGAATCATTGGGACAAGTGTAGTTGGTTTTTCGCTCCATCGAGTTCTTGTGATATCAATCTCTCCGGTACATCGCATTCCGTATTTGCTGAGATAATCATAGATCGCGTCTCGGGTTTTGCTTCCGCCATCAAACTTAGCCAGTTCATCCAAAAAGTTATCATCTTTTACATGTTGTAAGTAATCAATTACCTCTGGATAAGGACGAATCACATCTGCGACGTCTAATAGCGCAAGACCCATTTCTGAAGTAATATTATGGGGTACAGATTGAGAAAGCGTATCTGCTGCGTTTTTTTCACCTAACCACTCGTTCATTTTTTCGTTAATCCATAATGAAGCATTCATAGCAGTTCGAATTAGAACCGAACTTTTTGGGTTAAATAAAATCTTCTTTAATTCCTGAATATCTTCCAGAATAAAACGAAATAAATCTGATCCTGATTTCGTTTGGATGTTTTGTTTTAACTCTTCTATCGATGTTTGACTGCTCTCAATCAAATCAGACACGATTGTCGGATCGTTTTCAACTTGAGCCGGCATATCTGCATTGCCTCTGCTGGGATTTGGTGCTGTTTTATCATTTGGTATCGACTTTATGAAATCTCGTCGCTTTATTATGGTCATAAGTGCGTCTTTTAAGAGCTGATCGTGCTGCCCCATGCCTTTTAAGAAAACTTCTCTGCTGTCAGGGGATGCCAGATGATGTGTGACATCAACAAATAGCCTTCCACCGGCTTTACGCATGGGTGCAACAGTCGTCAACAGAAAAAAAGACAATCCCAGTGGTTTTATGGGATCCGTCATCATTTGTTGATGACCAACAGAAATATAGACGTGATTTTCTTGGTCACTCGCTTCAGGGATGGGGAATAAAGTAGTGATTGGACGACTCTGTACAATATAAAAAGTATCGCGGGCCAAACACCATTCGATATCTTGCGGCTGGCCGAAATGAGCTTCGATCTGTCTTCCAATGCGTGCCAGCTGTAAAATTTGTTCATCAGTCAGTGTTTGAGCCTTTTGCTGATCAGAATCGATCTGCTGTGTTTCTGTTCCGCCTTCTTTTCGTCCGTAGATAGCCATTTTTTTAGTTGCTATTCTCTTATCGATGATTTGCCCATCCTGTACTTTAAAACAATCGGCAGATACCAAGCCAGAAACCAGTGCTTCACCAAGTCCAAAACCGGCATCGATGGATAACACCTTTCGGTTGGAGGTAATCGGATCAGCGGTAAATAAAATCCCCGAAGCCTGAGGGAAAACCATCCTTTGAACGATAACGGATAAATAGACTTGGCTGTGGTCAAATCCATTTTGCATACGGTAAATAACCGCGCGATCCGTAAATAGGGACGCCCAGCATTTACTGATATGCTGCAAGATTGCATCGACGCCGGTAATATTTAAATAGGTGTCTTGTTGACCGGCAAAAGAAGCATGTGGTAAATCCTCAGCAGTCGCACTAGAACGCACGGCATAGGCATGTTCCTCGCCAAACTGGGAGAGATATTGAGCCACTGCTTTCACAACATCGGAAGGAATGTCTACTTCCATAATGATTTGCCGAATCTTCCGGCTGATGTTACCAATCTGATCTCGGTCCTCAACTTTTAGCATGGTCAATTGATCCAACAACACTTGTAACGTTTCGTTTTGTTCGATGGCTTTTTGATATCCTACTGTTGTGACACAAAATCCTTCTGGTACTTGTATACCTTGAATTTTTGATAATTCCCCTAAATGTAACCCTTTTCCTCCAACGAGCGAAAGCTGTGTTTTTTCAATTTCATGTAAACCGAGAACCAAAGAACTCATTCTACATCTCCCCTTCAAAAAAAAATATTGACAAGAGCTTCCTAGCAGGATATAATAAAATTATAAGATGGATATCTATAACTTTTTAACTAGAAAGCGCACGTAGTGTGATTATATCACCGTGTCTGTTTTTGTGCAATATAAAAAGAACCTGGGAAATTTCACCAGGTTCTTTTCTTAATTTCCATAGCTAGTCGCATTAAAAAACTTGGTTTGAGCTGATTCAATCCTCTAAGGAAATCCTAAAGTTGGGTTCTTTTTGAACTTACTTGCTTTGTTCGTAGAGTCCCCATTCATAAATTGGACTTTTTGTTCTTAACAGTCCCACCTTTAACTAGTATAAAGTTATGAGGATCTGGTTAACTACTAGATATTTTTATTTTGAATAAGGCTTATGTTTGATAAAGAAGGGTTATGTAAAGGTGTCTGTTGTGAGCAAGCGCTGACTACAAAAAATTGATAGCATTCTCATTTAAATACCATTCTATTAACCTATAGGGAAAGTTTTAAAACCAGATGGAGAATACCCTACCTCCAGCAATTCCAAGGCCGTTCACCTAGTAGAAAACAACCTTTAACCATTACTAACGATTTTAATAATCATTGATTATAAAACTTCTCAAGGAACGATCAGCAGCCCGTTAGCTACCCCTGATTAAGGATGATCTGTTACCACACTGTTACGTTAGAACTTCCACTACTTTGATATCCTTCTGTCGCCATGACTTGGTAAGCCCAATTACTGCCCAGATTCATTCCATGGCTCTTCCATGCGTTCACATGATTGCTGAAAGTGATTGTAGCGTTGCTTCCGGTTGGTCTCTTCGACTGGCGAACACTCCAGTACTGCGTAAAAGTAGTGCGATCGCCATCAATGGAAGGTGCGTTATAACGTGTAGTTGTATATATGTCATATGTACCCCCATCACTTTTTACAGTACCTTTATACGTTCCAGTAGGTCTATAAGTACCCCATGAATCCACTACATAATATTCTATGAGAGGTGATCTCGTCCAACCATATAAAGTTAAATATC
The DNA here is from genome assembly GCF_037963345.1 of Bacillus sp. PS237. Taxonomy (NCBI): domain Bacteria; kingdom Bacillati; phylum Bacillota; class Bacilli; order Caryophanales; family Bacillaceae; genus Bacillus; species Bacillus sp. PS237. The sequence goes on from NZ_CP150156.1 coordinate 2,077,189, forward strand.
CATTGCCATTCGGCGCCCAAACTCCGGCATTATAGTTTATCGTCCTAAATGGCGAACCTGTAGTCCAACCTTTACCAACAACAAAATTTCCGGTATTAGACCAATTAACACTGTAATTCCCGCCAGACCCATTGACAGCGTTTACTATACCGCCCCCATCAGTCCAATTTTGCCAGTAGTCTGTGCTAGCTGCAGAGGCGGTTGCCGAAAACAAGCTAATACTCATTAAAGCTGCCGATAATCCAACTAAGAAATTCTTTTTAAACTTAAACATATGTTACCTCCTATAATATTTTTTCCGACTTTGAGGTAGCACTCGTATACATTTAAAACATTCTTAATTACTAACGCCAAAGCTTTTGATCGTCCCCTTCAGTATAATACCACGAATTCATGAGCAAATATTAAAAGTATTTGTAATTCAATTACAAATACCTAGAAACACATTATAAGTGGTCTTCTTCCACCATATCCTGATCCTTTTTTCGCAGGATCACAATTCTTGTTTCTAATTCAGATGGAGTAATATCTGCAATGAATTCCCATTGAACCATTTCAAATAAAGGAGATATACATTAGAGATTGTGAAATTATTGTAGCTGCCGCTTGTCTAATGAAGGGAAGCAAATTTATGAAGAATATGAAGAACTGAAGAAGAAAACAATTAAGGTTATACTAAGAAAGAACTGCTCAATTAAAATTATTGACCAAATTTGAGGATGATAGCTTAGATCAGTTTTACAAAGAAGTTGCAAGATTTTTATTTGAAAGGGCTCTGAAAAAGAAAAAAAAGAATTGACAATCAGGGTAACTGTGGGATGTAACCGAGCCTCCAATTCAAAATAAATATCTTTAACTTTCTTTTTTTATTTAAAGAGGGACTGTATATCCCTCTTTAAAATTAAGCTTTAGATTGCTGCTGAAAGTAATAAAAATTGTACTTTTGATCAAACCCTTCTTCGCTACCACAAAGAAAAATAATGAATTCAATAAATGCGATAATAGAGGGGATACCAGTCCAGCAAAACAAAATATATAGAATACCTTGTCCTACTCTTCCCAAATAAAACTTATGTATTCCCAGACCCCCGAAGAAAAATGCTAATAATGCCGCTACAATTTTGTTCTTCTTGCTTACCATGACTTCCTCCTAGTTCATTGCTACCATTTTTAAAGTAATGCTTTCACATTATAATGCATTTTCCGCCAGAAATCGTGAAAATTTTGAAATTCTTTTGAGATTTTTTATTTTATTGAGAAATGAAAGCTCATATAATTGAACTAGATGGTTTTGGGAGGCATTTATTCAAAATGTATTGCCAAAGATTACGGCAATTACGAAAGGCACACAAATTAACAATGGAACAGTTAGCTGAGAAAATTGGAATTGCAAAATCAAGTTACGGCGGGTATGAAGCTGAAAGCAAAAAACCACCATTGGACAAGTTGGTTATTTTAGCTAGACTATATGATGTTTCAGTTGATTACATACTTGGATTAACAGATGATCCTGATCCTAAAGTGGAAAGAAAAAATCTAAAAGAGTTTTTAGAAAAACCAGATATTCACTGGGATGGATATAAACTTACCCCTGAGATATTAGATCCTATACGGAAAATTTTGAAGTTGGTTACTGCAAACAACAATTAAAAAAGCCCTCATAAGGGCTTTTGCATAAAACAATTATTTCATTGAATTTTCTGGACTCATTTCAAGAAGTTTATTCATGATGATAGCTAAACTTTCACCAGCTTTTTGTAGCTTCTCACCTGCTTTTATCAGAGTAATTAAAGCACTTAAAAAGTCCACTAAGCTATTTTGATTTATTGCAACTGTTTCTTTATAAGCTTTGTAAGCTTCTTCAAACTGATCAAATTGCACACCTTTCATAGCAACAACAGCTAATTTATCTGAAATATTTCCATATGACTCTGTTAAACTAAAAAATCTTTTGACATTGATTAGTAAGGCAATGCACTTTAAATAATCGTGCCCCAGACCAATATGTAAATTGCCTGCAGCAAACAGCAAATCGTTCAAAACTGTGTACGGTTCACCATTCCTTGCAACTGTCTCAATCCCTTTGTATAAGTATAATAAAAAGACAAATGAATTTTTATCTGTGGAACGCTCAGGTAATAAGGACACTATAATAACTTACTTTAAGCCAAAACATCCAAATAAAAAGGCTGGTTATAATTATTATAAAAATCAATAGGAACTATAAATATATAAAGAGGGATTGCTATGCCAAAATTATATACATGTTTAATTTGCGGATATAAAGGATTAATTCAAAACCCATTAAACAATGATGGTGAGTATCAAAAAACATTTGATATCTGCCCTTGCTGTGATTTTGAATACGGCTACAGTGAAGATCATGACGTAAGCTTAGGTTTTATTGTAACTCCAGATTATTTAATTGACGCTGCAATTCAGTTATACCGAAAACAGTGGATTGAGAATGGAATGAAAACTGCAAATCCTGAAGATATTCCAGAAGAATTAAGAAACGGTGACTGCTTAAAATTCGAGGTGTTGTTAAAGCAATTGAATAGCCTAAATCTCGATACTGAAAACTTTGAAATCAAGGGATTTAATGGTTATTAAGCAGATCCAAGCCCCCATATGGGGGCGTTCTTATTATTGTACAGTCTATCAGAACTATTTATAGAAAAACTATTTAATGTATTGTATAAATATCACTGACCTTTTCTTTCTCCATTCAACTTCCTTAACCCTCAACTGTTTGCTGCTGCATCACATTCCTCCTTTTTGATTTTTGTGTATCAAGCCTGTACAATATTCAAAAACCCTAAAGGATGATGAACATGTGTGGCAAGTTCACTTTATTTTCTGAGTTTGATGACATCATTGAGCAATTCAACATAGATCAATTCTTACCTGAAGGTGAATATCACCCTAGCTATAATGTCGCTCCTTCACAAAACATCCTGACAATTATCAACGATGGATCTAATAACCGTCTGGGTAAACTTAGATGGGGTCTTATCCCTCCTTGTGCTAAAGACGAAAAGATCGGTTATAAAATGATTAATGCTCGTGCTGAAACATTGGCCGAGAAACCCAGCTTTCGAAAGCCGCTCGGAAGCAAACGTTGTATCATACCGGCTGACAGTTTTTATGAATGGAAACGCCTTGATCCAAAGACTAAGATTCCTATGCGGATTAAACTTAAATCGTCGAATCTCTTTGCTTTTGCCGGCTTATATGAAAAGTGGAACACGCTAGAAGGCAATCTGTTGTACACTTGCACAATCATCACAATAAAGCCTAGTGAGCTTATGGAAGACATTCATGATCGGATGCCAGTTATCCTAACTGATGAGAACAAAAAGGAATGGCTAAATCCTAAAAATACTGATCCTGATTATCTACAAAGCTTGTTGCTGCCTTATGATGCTGATGACATGGAAGCATATCAGGTATCTTCATTAGTGAATTCACCTGAGCTCATTGAATCCCATTAAGTACCACTGCCATATCGCTTTATATACCACCTCCTCTTAGCTAATATGTTCTAAGTAGGAGGTGGTATTTTGTTTGTATCTCCAATGCTATTGCATTCAATAAAAGAGCCTTTTGATGACGAGAGCTATATCACTGAGCTTAAATTATCAAGACTAAAATTAAAATAAGGGCTCATACATAGTTGATATATATAATATGTATTGAGACCTTTATTGAACAAACGCCCCGTTTGTTAAAGTGGAAATCTCTATAATTAATAGCCGACTTTTAAAAGTTCCAATCTAAAATTATCCTCTAAATCGGCTAGCTTCATTAACTTCTCCGATATACCTTTCCAATCTTTATTTACAGACATAGAATGACATATCCCAAACACCTTAGCCTGTTCAGTCTTCAACACTGATAAATGTGAATGCCTATCTTTAAAATACATTGCATAATCGTTGGCCCTTCTTGCACTTAATTGGAAAAGGAAGAATGTTGTATGCCTTATAGTATCAGCTGTAATAGGGGCATTTAATAATTGATCAGCATAAAAACAAATTGCTTCCCTTCCAATTAACCCTATATCCACTTTTTCGAATTTCCGATAAGTTCTCTTAAAATAATCAATTGCTCTCTCGTATATTTCGTTATTGTCTAATGTGACAACCTTTTTTGCTGTAGACCAATATTTATTGATTCCTTTCCTATACGGAATCCTTTCCGCCATCCAAGCCTTCTTAAATTGGTCCAGTGATAATGGAACAAATGGAAAGCCTGCTGGATCTTGCACATAAATATTTTCATTATCCATTTGGTACCCTAGAACATAATGGTCAGAACCATTTAAATTTTTATGATTCGGATGGTATGTTAGCTCCCCCATATCTAAAGGGCCTAGAATGACAGGGTTTTGTTTGATTTGCTGTTTTAATAACGGAAATGGGTCATCTAAGTCACTAGCTTGCTGATGTTCTTCTGCAGTAAATCCAAGGATGTTTAAAGCATAATTGATACCATCATCAGGATCTCTCATACTAAAATAAAGGTTTTTTTCATATTCTATCATGGCACCTAACCCAACACCAGTTAATATCTCTACAAGTTGAGGAGATACATTTTCTCCTATTGATGAAAGAAACATTGCAGTTGAATTTGAATAACAGTAATGGCCATTTCCTATATACACTAACATCACCTCCGGGTAGATAAGTTAACCTTACAATTTTGAAAATTGAAAATCCATATTAAATTGCTCCGTTCTCGTATTCATCATCTGGATCATTTTTATCAACAATAATGATCTTCTCGCCAATCTCCGTTTTACGATCGACCTCTACGTATTCGCGCTTGATGCTGCTAAGTGTTTCGTCAGCCAGTACGTGAATCATTACAGTTGAGTTCGCTTTAATTTCCGTCATTTACTGCACCCTTTATATTTTTTTTATGTTTTTTCAATTCTTTTTAGATTTTCATATTGGATTTCACTCTTTTAATTATAGAGGCGTGTCATACACATGCCATCTAAGAGAGATAGGACAATTTTGTCTTGGAGGTGAAAGCTAATGAATTTTCTTCTTGATCTTTTTACAAATTGGACTTTTGATAAAGTCCTGGATTATACACTAGCTGCTGTAATTTGGTCTGTATTTAAATCCAGATCAAAGCAGAATAAGTATCCAGGCTATTTCGAGAAAATACGCCGCTATAGAAATTTACATCCCCTTCTGCGATCGTTATCGATGCGTGTACTTTTATCGATAACGATCCATCCTTATATGTTTAGTTAAAAACTATCTTTTATTTAGACTTAATGGGATAAAATCTTCATTGTAAAACTCTTCCCACTCAGCAATTAAGTTTCTATAATAGTTTTGGTTAGAGTCGGTTGGCATAGATTCAATATTGTCAAAACCATTAATACCGACATCTAATTCTACTGTCACTAATCCTTGGTAAAACTTCTTATAATTCTTTTTAATTACTTTGAAAAATTCAACATCAAAGAAGTCTTCATATTCAGTTGCTCCACTCCAAGAATCATAAGAGGACTTAACACGATAATTAAAAAGAACCAAAACTAACTCATCTTTCACATCTTTTGATATTTGCTCCATTAATTGATTTAGTCCTTCACTGGCATTAAAATCTACAATGCTTAATCGGAAGTCAATCCAAGTAACAGCTTCATCTTTTAACCTTCCTTCTCCGTCTTCATTCACTTCAATTAATACATATCTGTCAGCCATAATTCCCTCCTAATTTATTTGTTTAAAATCACGATTTTAACTATTTATGATCCATTAGTCACTTCCAAAGCAACTTCCATTTAACTCATAATTAATATATAAAATGTAAATGGAGTTGATATATTTGAACCTTCGAAAAATTTTATTGAGTTCTGCTTTATCATTAGGTATGCTGGTATCTGCTGCTCCTGTCTTGGCAACAAGTTCTTCGTCTGAAGTGATAGTAAAAAGTGATGAATATGATTATGACACCATATATCAGCTTAGCCCCCTACCAAACTTCAAGCCTTCTATTGAATACAATGGATATACTTATACTCTCACACGTTATTATTTCGATTACTCAATTCAGTTTTATACGGCTATTTATACAAAAGTTGTTTAAACTTATAGGGAGCTTTTTTAGCTCCTTTTTCACCTTTTTAAGCAAGATATTTCTTTCTATGCGGTCTTTTATGTATGAAATCAAATGCTTTCCCTAATTCCTTCTCTTCTGTTACCGCTGAGTCCATATCTTATATTGCATCTAAGGTTTAGTCAGTCGAGATCATTGAATATATAGTACTTTACTCAGAACATTTTGCTTATTAAGGACATAATAAGTGTTCGTATTAATTTTTCCTGTTACGATAACGATCAAAAACAAAATAATTTATCTCATTTTAAGACAGAAGTTATTCTGCTTTTTCAAAAAAATATTCTTGATTTTCCCTTTTTTAGATGCATCCATAAAGCATTCGATCATAACCATTATATGTAACTGAAATGCAGGTATAAGAGTTATTATATAGGGATTACACTACCATTATCTGGGGGTGTATTAACATCCAAATACTCAAAAGCAAGAACAAATGTACCCATAGCACTTCCATTTCCACACCCTATCCAAATTTTCATTTTCCTAATTCCACATCAAAATCACCCTTTTTCACATCGTAATCACTATCGTAAAAGCCTATAGTATCAACGTTTTTCCTTCTTAAAATTTTCTTTTTTTATAAATATCTTCCCAAAACAACCACTTTCCCCTACTCCCGCTTATGTTTTACGATCGTTTACCCCCTATTTACTAATTAAAGTATCAAAAATTCTTATGTTTACTGTCTTTTTAGCTCATTATAAATTTTTACGATAAGCAATTGCCTTTGCTTTTGGATATGACTTGACTGTATTTGGTGACGATTTAACAGAGAAATTTAATGCTCTTCTGACTTTTTTAACTGCATTGGGCATTATTGTTGATCCAACAACTCAAGGTATTTCTGATAGTGAACAAGCAATGGATTATGATTCACCGAGATAAACCCCATACCCTTCTCTTGATTGAGGAGGGTATTTTTTTCGTTTTTTCAAATGAAAAAATTGCAGAAAACTTTACATCCTTTTACAATTTTTTCAATGACTATGTTATGATTGTTTTCGAGAGATTTTTGAAATTTTCAGAAAGAGGGGTTTAAATGAGTAAGATCGCTTCTGAAGTTGTCGCTACTACACTGAATGACTGGTACATTGCTATAAAAAAACAAAAGGTTGATGAATCAATAAAATATTATTCAGAGATAAAGAAACTTTTTGATGAAATGGAAGAAGATCAAGAAGTTCTTGCGTATTATAGTCTATTAGAAGAAAGACATAAAATGTTGCTGCATTCTTCACGAGGAGAGCCTTTACAAAAGCACACCTATTTTACTGAAGACAATCAAAACTTCATAACAAAAACAAATGATAAATTAGAATACAACTTTTATTTATTTGAAGCAATGTACGAGGCATACAACAAAAACTATGATCGAGCAATTAACCTATATGGATTAGCTGAGAAAAAGCTTGCAGAAATTCCAGATGAAATTGAAGCAGCTGAATTTTACTCTAAAGTCTCTTACTTATATACTCTTGTTAAACAAAGCATTGTGGCACAACATTATATAAAAAATGCAATTTCAATATATAAGCGACACCCTGATTATAAATGCAAACTAGCTACATCAACAATGATTGCAGCTGCAAACTATGCTGATATGAAACGATTTGAGGAAGCAGAACAATATTACTTAGAAGCAATTGATATTGCAAAAGAAACAAAAGATGAATTTTTAAAAGCTCAATTATTTCACAATCTTAGTATCGTTTATTCTGATTGGAACAAACCTGATAAATGCATTGAATCTCTTGAAAAAGCAATAGGAAATGAATCTTGGTTACATTCGATTTATTATATAAATTCTTTATTCATGATGATTAAAGAACTCTTTAAAATTGACGAAAAAATGAAAGCCATTAATTTTTACAATAAAGCACAGGAAAGACTCATATTAATGGAGAATAAAGTATACGAAGCCAAAATCAGCATCCTGTATAACCTTTATTGTGGGGAATTAAAAAATAATTTCAATAATTGTATTAGTAATATTGAGTTTTTAAAACAGCAAAATGAACTTGAAAGTGTAGATGAATTGTCCTACATAGCTGCAAAAAGGTTTGAATCAATAGGTGCTTTTGAAGAAGCAACGAGCTTTTTCAATGCGAAAATTTGGGCTGAACAGAAAATGAATCAGGTGGAGGGAATCTTATGAAAAAACTTGTGCTTTGCGTATCTATTTTAGCTGTGATTTTAAGTGGAGTAGCTTTAACGCAATTGAGTACAGATTCACCATCTAACATCCAGGTAGCTGAAAGGCCAGTCGGAGGTTAAAAAAGGTTGATTAATTAATTTAGCCCTACTCAAACATTTGAGTGGGCTTTTATTTTATGATTTATGTCCACCGGTCAGCCCTGCTCTGTGGAGCGCAGTACCTGCAAACGTAACTGAGATACTTCTCACTGTTTTTTGCCCGAGTAAAACTTATTAAAGAACATCAAGCAACACTTATAAATATCCATCGTGATATTTGTGGGAAAATCAATTGTTTTGGATCGATGAAAACCACCGCCAAGCTCATCTTTACTGTATCCAATTCCTAGACTTATTGTTCGACCAACTTTATTATATGTACGTGCCCTTCTTGCGACTTCCTCACAAATCTCCAAGAGCACAGCTTTAATCTCTTCTCTCTTTGTATAATCCCTAAACAAAATCTGACTCTTACCAAAACTAATCTGCCCCTGCATCAATGGAGCTCCTATTTCAGATAAATCAATTCCGTGAGCATGATAGTACAACTGGTTTCCCATTATTCCGAACTTCTTTTCAAGCAGCTCTAAAGGAAATTTAGCTAACTGACCTACAGTTGATATACCCATTCGATTCAGATTTCTTTCCATCCTCCCTCCTATCCCCCACATTTTAGACAAAGGTCGAACTTTCCAGAGTCTATTTGGCACATCTTCATATCTCCAACGTGCAATACCACTCTTTGTTTTCTTACTCTCCAGGTCAAGTGCAAGCTTACTAAGCAACATATTGTCACCAATTCCAACTGTGCACATCAAACCAAATTCTCTCCACATGCTGCTTTGGATTGCTTTGGCCATTTCTTCAGGATTCTCTTTTCCTGCATCTAAAAAAGATTAATCAATTGAATACGTGTGGACACATTTTTCAGGAACAAATCTGTAAAACAGCTTTGTAATCTCAGTTGAAACTCTGATGAAAAGCTTCATTTGTGGATTTACAATGTATATTCTTGGATCTTCAGGTATCTCAAATAGTCTCGATCCTGTTTTGATTCCAAAATCTTTTTTAAGTGCAGGAGATGCAGCTAACACTACACTTCCCTGTCTATCCGTATTCCCTACAACGGCAAGATAACATGTTAAAGGATTAAGCCCCATTGCTACAGCCGATACAGAAGCATAAAAGGATTTCATATCGACACAGAGTATATTCTCACGTGGAAATTGTGAGTAATCAGTCATTGTATATAACTCTTATGATGTTATTCATGTTGATATAAACTGTATTGTCGTTCTGGTCTTTTACGTGAAGCTTTTGTTGTTCAAAATTAATGTAATGTACTCTGCCGGTAACATTTTCAACAAATCCCTTGTTAAAGAGTTTGAATTTCAACTCTTTATTAAATTCCAATGCCTCAGAAACGAGAATATCCATCTCATCAATTTGTTTGTCATCTAAAGATGGCTTTTCAACTTTTGATCCATCAATCAAATCTTGTTTAAGCTGTATTAATTGTTCTAGCATCATTGATGTCCATTGATAGTTCCTCGATCCCTAAACATATCGACTCACTCCTTGATTGATCTAATATCAACAGAACAAACGTTCCTTATTCAATATAGATCAGAACAAAAGTTCGATGTAAATGTTGGTAATAAAATATAAAGGTCAATAATGATATCCGTAGTATTAATAAAGGAGAGATTCTTTTCGACGAGGGAGAGTGTGATGGTGAATGAAGAAGAGGTTAATTGGATTTTTGGTCTTAGTTCCTGCTTTGATTATGTGGGGTATAACTTTAATCGAATCAAACAAAAAGACCCCTGTAGAAGTTTTAGAAAGTGCTTGGGATGAATTTGGGTTATTTAGTTTTGAAATTGGAATAACAGATCCGGCAATTACAATAGGCATGGATCAAACCAAAAGTGAAGCAAAACTCCGTGAATATTTAAAAGATAATCTGTCTAGAGAAGCCAAGGAAAAATATAAGATTTATATATTCAAGGATGATACTGATAAGCTGGAGAAAGAGCATCAAGAATATTTGAAAGAAAATAATCTCAATAAGTAAAACGCCCAGCAATTAAAACTGGACGTTAAAAAACATTAGTTATTCTTTATTTTTTTTTAGTATTCACACGTAATCTCTCTCTATCTTCTTTAAAAGAGGATATGTAGTTTTTAGACTCTAATGCAGTCACCAACGCTTTATTAGTTCTATTATTTGAGATCTTTATTCGTCTGCCTTTTTCAGCAATTTCAGAGTAAGGTTCCCCTATTTTAGTTAAAAATTCAGTAATTGATTCATTATCAATATGCTTTATTTGTCCAGCTAGCAACGATAACCTAGTATCCAATGTTGTAGGTGATTCAAGCAAAAAGGTTAGTAGTTCATTGGTGATTTTCAGGTTATGCTCATTAATAAAATAAATTGTATCTTTAAGAATATCATTATTTCCATCTGTCAAACAGTTAGAATTTAAATGTTGTACAAATATTTCTTTGTTAAATTGAGAGAGCTCGTTGCTATCTATGAGTTGCTTTATATCATTGGCATCAAGGGAAAAATCACCTTGTTTATCAATAAACTCGTCAGGGTTTCTCAAAGCGAGTTGGATATGAAGTGTATCAAAATTTAATTTTAACTCTTTAAAATTTTCCGGTGTTAGAGATAACAAATCATTATCAATCAATAATTTTGCTCTTTTTTCACTAACATTTCCGAGCGGAAAGTAAATCCAACTTTGAATACTAGCAATTAACACTTCGAATGTTTCGTCTGTAATATCCCGACTATTAATGATTTCTTCTGAGATATCTTCTAAAATCGCTTCGTCAAATTTATCATCAAACGCCTCTATATTATTTTTAGAGAGCTCTTTTCTATTAACAGGATTGTTTAAGAAAGCTATTAAGAAATCAGGCATTTTTTTATTGTATTCTACATAAGAAGTAATAACGTTTGACCAGCATGCAACCATTTTATTTTCACGGATCACAATTGGCCATAACTCTTTAATCAATTCACCAATATCCGAGATGGCAAAAGTTTTTTTCATGATCATTGCATGCTTTACTCTCTTATCTAAATCCTCCCGATTTAATAACTCCAGAAAACTTTCCTCTGGTTCCTCAATCTCCTCAGTAAGTAAAACTTTTTCAACAAATATATCAATATTGTCATTTACGTAATTGATAACAGCCTGCTGATCAGAGTTTTTAACTGCAGCATACGTTATATTGGGAGCATCATTTAAAATAACTGATAAAGTTTTGATATTAATTTCGTATAGATTTCGTTGAACAACAAAGTCATATATTGTTTCAGAATTTAGCAAATGATCCAAACTTTTAAATTTAACTTGGAGTTTTAATAGTAGTTCTTTTATTTTCTCCTCATCAGATACTAAGCTGAGAAGATTTAAGTACTTGGATAATGTGAAAGACATGACCGACTCTTTATTCATTCGGATAATATCAGCTATATCAGCATATGTAAGTATATCTGACAAGTATTCCTCTTTTTTCTGTTGTGTATAATTGGATCTAAGTTCAATAAAACTCCAAAAATCATCCCATTTACTAGATATCGATTGGATAAAGGCAGCTTTATTTATTGCCCTTTCTTTAAAACCATCTATGAATGTAACAGATTCTTTACTTCCATTTGCAAGTCGCTCAATTATGCTATCATAATAATTACGGTATTCAGAATGATCCATTATATAGTTTAAGAGATGAAAATTAAGTACCTCTATTTGCTTAAATTCAGCACCAACTAATTTGCTCATTATTTTACCGATATTATCCAGCTCAAAGCTGTAAGGCAATGACTCGTGGTTTTTAATACTAAATACAAATTTAATATCGGAAAGACTTAAACTTTCTGGATAGAAGTAAGTGATGTAATGGTTATACATTTCATCAATATATCCATGACGTAGCAGGTAAACAAGTAATTTTTTCTCGTAAAGCTTATCAGAAAATACATCCTTTGAATTCATTTTTGTAATTAATACTTGTAAAGATTGCGCTCTTATTTCTTGCTTTTCTCTCTCTAATTCCAATAGTTCTTTCTTGAATTTTTGGATTTCATTTTTCTCTATAGCCTTGATGGCATCTTCTCTTTCAAAGTAGTTCGGTTTCCGACCAAAAACAGTTGCAATTTCTTTAATTGTCGCTGGACCATTTCTATTTCTTAAATAACAATAGATAGTATCCGCATTTTTTAACTTCTCAAAAAACCGATCTTTATTAGATGTATTGCCTCTAAATACCTCGCCATCTATATTAATATCATAATTAGAATTCAAATTTGATATTTCTAATTCGCTCAAGTATATAAAATTTAATTCAGCAATTGATTTTAAAGACTCAACTTCTATATTCGCTAATTTCCTCTCTAATTGTTGTATTTTAGCATTAATTAATTTTATTTGTTCCTCAATTATAAGTTGTTTTTTTTGAAAGATTTCATATACCAACCCTTTGTTATATTGTAATTTAGAAAAATCCACAGGATAAATATTTTTGTAGATTATCATTGCTAACATTTTGTTAGGATCAAGATCAATTGCACTTAGTTTTTGTTGGTATATAACAAATTCATTAAAAATATTCTTTAATACTCTCATGTCATCAATGTAAATTGTTACATCCTCTAAGAAATGAGTGTTTATCAAATCAGAATATGGTGAATGTTTTATTTTCTTTTTAAGTATGTCTCCTGAATTAGATGCATTAATAATTGGTATTACTGGGATAATAAAATCAAAAAATTTTGTGCGGTCTCTAGTTAACTTTTCAGTGTCTGCATCTCCAAAAATATCATCTTTTATCGCATATATAAAAACAACACGTCTATCTATTTGTTCTGAATTATTTATAAGTTCATTTAATTCTCTTAATCTTTCAAAAATACCTATATTATTAAAGCGATCTAAGTCCTCAAATATTACAACATTATACTTGGAGGCTTCAAAAAAATATAATATTTCATCTAAATATTTATCAAATATAGAAGAGTTTTCTTCCCCTGTATTTTTTTCTAACGTTGTATTAGCAATTGTAACCTTATTCAATTTTAAGTTGGCACGGACAAAATGATAAATTCTTTTATATGCGAGTAGAGGATATACTATAAAGAACAGTGCTAATAATATAGTCAGTCGTATTTGTTGCTGATCTTCAGTACCGAGACTCCTTGAAACTAACGTCTCAGCATATATTCCTTTAAGTGCATCAGGTTTAAAAAGGTAGATGCCAACTATAATAAATGCAAAAAAGAAAATCAAATTTATAATTATGCTCTTAGTCCTTATATGCTTAATTCTTTTAAACCTAGAAAAGGGAATGGTTCTATCGTGTACCCGGTATATCATTTGTTGCAAGATGCTTTTCTCTAACTTATTCTCCATATCATCCGTATCTGTGTTGAATGTAGCTAAGGATATATTTAAGAAACTATATTCCCTGCTGTATTGTTTTTGAAAGGTATTTAATATGCTACTTTTTCCAGACCCGTAGGGACCAGTTAGGGCGATATTTTTCACTTTTTTATTTTCTAACCCCCAACTTAGTGCTTTAGAATATTTTCCATCAGTGTCGACATCATTGCTAGGAGAAAGATCTTCAAAAAGGCTTTCTTCCTTAACATTAGGTTCTTTTAGTCTAATCAGAAGTTTCTCTAACCACTGCACAAATTTTTTTTTGATTTCCCCCAAAAAAAACAAATCCTTTCTAAACTTTCAGGTGTAATACGAATTAATAAAACTGGAGCAAAGAACTAAATAAATGAGTATGTAGCAATGACAAATCATTTCTCTTCCATCTAATATAGTCCTTTATCGCCAGTTGAAATTCACTATTAATTGTAACATGAAAGGGCATTAAAAGTTTCTGAAAAAAAGATGATCAATAAACAACACAGCGCCCAATTACAGGACTGTTTCATATTTAAATTGAATTTTTATAAGCATTAATTGCTTCATTTCGCAGCAGCATATTATCTTTGTTAACCATGCCTAAGTTGTAAGCTTTTTTGATAATATCTAATACCTGAGAATCTAACGCCGAAAGATTACCGCCTGGATTAAATCTTGATTTCCAATAATCTAAAGAATTATTTAGGTCAAGTGAGCTTTTTTTGTTCTCGGGTTTAACTACTTCATTTTTCTCAAGTGTTTCACAGAATTCACTAAAACCAATGGATCTACTGGGAGCTGAGTTATTTCCCCCGTATCCTTCTGTAGCCAAGCTGCAAAATGCTAAGAATTTTGGATCATAAATAAGATCGCTTCAGTTTACATTTACCACTGATAATCACAATCCTCTCAAAGCTTTTTATAATTGTAGCACCTTTTCCATTTTTACACATATTAAATATCGACAATCATTCAAATGATTTAATAATTGAATACAAAAAAGAACCTGCATTTTGCAAGTTCCTTTCACGTTGTCAATATATTGTGAATTTTTAACGACAAGGGCATTTATGTATAGTATGATATTTCCTGTACAGTAAGTTTTGCTCACTCGAGGGAGTCTTGCTCATCCCCTAATGAAAGGGGTGATGCTATGTCAACATTCCAGGCATTAATGCTAATGCTTGCAATCGGGTCGTTTATAATCGCCCTATTGACGTATATAGAAAAAATAGACCTCCCTTGAGCCTCAGAACCTGAAGGGATAGGCCTACCTAGAACCACATCGAGCAAGCCCTTTGATGGGCAACTTTTTGTACAGAGCCGGGGTGTTGGTAGCACCTCGGTCTTTTTTATTTTATGCATTTCTCATTAAAGAAATGCACTGTAATGTATTGTAAAACTGATTATAACACATTTTCCGTGAAATGCATTACAATAAACCTCAAGAGACTTGGAAAGCTTTTTTATTGTTTCTTGTAACGTTATAATGATCTAAAATAGCGCACAAGCCTTTATACATCTTCATCATTTCTTACTCTTCTAGCTCGTCTTTCAACATTCCAATTCCCAATCTTTCCCCAGACATTCTTGTTAGTCCATTTCCCTAGCTTAGTTTTATCAAACCATTCCTGAAACAAAGATATTTCATCTTTCCTTTGCATTGTATCTTTTAAAAGGAAATAATGTATTATCCAAAAGATATAAAGAGCTGAACAAGAAAGTCCAAAAATAAGTTTATTTACCTCTAACCAATTTCCTAAAACTTGTTCGCCTAAATATTTATCATATAGAAGGGGTATAAAAGCAAATGCTGAAGCACCGACAAAAAAAGCTAGAGTTTCTTTAAACCATCTAACAAAAACAAAAACAGCGCTTAAAATATAATTCGTTCTAAAAAGAACTTTATACCAATTATAATTCTTGTTTAGAGTAACAAATATACTTCTATATTCTTTATTAACTGCTTGATCTAACATTCTCATTTTATAAAATAATTTTTTCCTATTCTCGCTGTTCTTGTTTAAAATATACTCTCTGAAACAATCTTCTGTATTCAAAATTTGATCTATCAATAAGATGTTTCTAAGTTTTGATAGCTTCCCCTTTTTCCCACTATATTCTTCGAAAAATTTTTCTATAAGGACCATTTTATGGTTTTCATCTTCTTCATTCTTTATTTCTTTTAGGGAATAATACATAGGCTCTAAAATTTTTTCTAATGTTTCACCTGATTGAGAGTAGAATCGTTCTATACTTTTTTGTCTTTGATTGAATAGCAATGCAACTATACCCGTAATTACTGCAGTAAGAATACCATTTTGTTGTATCCAATTCCAAATATCTAATAACTCCAATTAAGCTTCTCCCCTTCTCTCTGAATTTACTTTTAATACGGGCTAAAATAAAAAAGGTTTCATATAAAACGGGACTAGAAAACTTCTGTCACTTTAATTATTTAATCCAATAAAATAAGCTCTCATTGCGAGAGCTTATTTTATTTAGATTGAGGATGTGCAACTCAAGCCTTCTATTGCGCTATAGCAATACTTTTGCTTAATCGTCCCAGTCTTCATCCTCATCCCAGTCATCTTTCGCTTCCTGAATCTTATTATAAAAAAATTCAATAAAGCTGTCTGCAACAGTATCTTGATAACCAATTACCCTATCCCATTCAACTACAGGGCATTCTCCGTCTTTCATTTTATTTGTATCTAGACAGTAAGCAAAGTAATCAACATCTTCAATAACCACAAGTCCATCAGTAAGGCCATAGTGTTCTTTATATTCATTAGTTCTATTTACAACTGATGCATGATCAAAGTTGTAGCCTAAAACCAAAACGCCGAATAAACCACCAGCACCGTATTTTTCTAAAAACCATTTATAACTGTTGGGGAGATCGCATTGGAGGTTTTCTTCAATGCGACCAATGTTTTCATGACTTGCACCTTCTGTAAATATAGCATTTTGTTTATTTTCATTAATAAAGTTCTCAACCTTCGAATAAATCATATAAACACCTCAATTCTCATTTTCAAATTGTTTCGCTCTCCATTTCCAATATCTCTTTCTAAAGCTCTCGTATTGTGCTTTTAAAACCTTATCATTTCTAAAACTTTCACCATCAGACTTAAGCTGATGAATGACATCACTATATTTTGTATGTAAGCTGTTCGGGATTTCAAGCATTGGGCCAGGTTCTTCTTGAATCAAGTGATGTAAATTAATCTGTGTACCGTCTTTTGCATAAGGGGCATTCCCGTTTTTCATTAGCTGAAGATTTGTAACACCGAATTCTGTTTTTTGATTAATATCAATATCTTTCATAGTATACACTCTACGGCTTACATCTTTAACTTTCCCCTTCGCCTTTACCTTCCCCTCTATTTCATATGCATCATACTTTTCTTTATTTAGCCAAGGAGGGCTTTTCTTTTGGCCAGTAAACGGTTTTCTTGTTCCATCCGGTATTTTCTTCGCATTAGTCAAAAGTTCATTCTTAAGGTTTTGGCTATCAACCACATTGTATGGCACGTTATCTGCTAGAGCAAGCTTATACTTAGGGTTGTAAGGCAGCAAATCTGGAATCTTAACGTCCTTGATTTTCTTACCTGCTTGACTTGCTTTATTTATTACCTTGCCCGCTGCATCTGCTTTGTTAATGGCTCCTGCACCTTTTGTACCAACAACAGCTACAGCCACTGAACCAATAGCATAGGTAACCCATCTTGATCTAGAATAGGCATCTCCATTCACCATATCCTTTTGATATGACTCTTCTATTGCTGCTGAAATGGCATCGTATGTTTTCACTGGATGCATAGCTGCATTACCCAGTGCTGAGAGTGTTTCTCCTGGATCGGTGATGAAGTCCCATATGCCGGTTACAGTGTCTTTTCCTACATCGTATAAACCAACTCCTACACCTTTTACGATATCCCAGGTGATTTCTCCTGCTCCTTCTAGCTGCTTCGCTTGTTCAATTTGCACTGCAAGCTGCACTTGAGTTGGCTCCAGATTCTCGTACCCTACTTTCTTAGCAATCTCTAAATATTCATCAGGGTCAGATACACCGTCATTAAGTTTTTTCTTTAATTCCTTGATTTCACGTTCCTTTGCTTCTTCTTTCTTCACACTTAAGTAAGCTTCAGAATGCTTTTCAATATCGCCTTTTTTCTTATGTATGTCACTTTCTCTGTACGCTTTAGCGTTATAGTGAATTGGTGTAGCGTTTTTTCCTTTGCCTGTTGATTCCTGCAGCTTTTTAAAGTCTTGCTGAATAAATTGTTCGTTTGGTTCTGTTTCAGCGTATTCTGTTTTTAAATCCTCATCAAGCTTGTTTAGCTTATCGATTGTTTTTTCACGTTTGTCATCTGCAGAAGAAAGTTTGTCTTTGAAGTCTTCTGTTGAGAATATTTCAAGGGGAAGGATATCATTGATGTTGTTTAATATGTCTTTCATTGCTTTTTTCTGTTCAGACATAATGGATTTTGATTTTGCATAAGCGTTAGCCAACTCGTGTTCTAGAAAGGATTCTTCTATGTAAGCATCAGACATCTTCGCATCTTCAAGTGTTGCAGACATGCTGCTTAAGAAAGCAATCTTCATATCGATAAGATCAATCCATTGGTCTGTTACGCCGACATGACCATGATAAAATGCTTTAATGTTGTCAGCACCCTTGCCTGAAAATTCACTGTCATCTAGGTTAGCTACTTCCTTAAACGCTTTTTTGAGCTTCACCATTTGCGACCTTAGTTCCTTATACTCTTTGGTTCTTTTATCCGCTTCAAAGAGTAATGAATCAGCCTCAAATACCTTCATATCATTCTCCTTCCTAGACTACTTCTATGTAAATTTTACCACAGTAATCTAATTGAATAACAGAAAAAGACAGCCAAAATGACTGTCTTATACATCACACACTATCTTGTTCTATAATAATTTTCTGCGGTATAGTAGCGCCAATCCCAAAAAGGTTCCCCATTGGCCAATATATACCGGTCTAAAAATTTTTCAAAGTTTAAATTTAATGGATTATATTCTAAACCACTTTCAAATATATAGAGATAGTTGGGATCACCTTGGTTCACTTTATCTTTATCGATCATTAAATGGCATTCTTCCAATAAGTAGCCAATTGGAATACCATTGATATCTTCAAACAAATCTTCATATTTTAACTCCTCTTCAATCTCTTCAAGGCTAAATAGCTGAAGTCCTCCACCTATATTCTCCCCATCAGAAAGAATCTCAAAAATTTTCGCACCGTTATGTAGTGTCATGAACTTCTGATAATCCTGTGGAAGGGTAAGCTGGTGTTTAGCCTCAAAGCTTTGAATGTCATTCAGGGTTGCTTTGTCCTGTGAAAAAGTAACAAGGAACTCCATGATATCACCTTCTGAACAAAACAATTTAATGGCTCCTTTTTCGTCTAAAAGACTTTTCAAGCCATTTACAGTCTTATGAACAAAGTTAGTCACATACATCACCCCTTTATTTCCTTTTAACAATAACCTTTCAAATTCCAAAAGATGTGAACAGATCGTGATAGGTGCTCTTTTCAGTGAATATAATGCAATAAATTCTAAAAAGAGGTGCCTCCAAAAATTGAATTCTCTAATGAATGATGACATGGTAAAGATCATTAGAAATGGCCTTAGCGCATCGCAGCATCCAAAGCACATTCTTGTTATAGGAGCTGGATTGTCCGGGCTTGTATCAGCATCTTTGTTGAAAAATGCCGGTCACAGAGTAACGATTCTCGAAGCGAGCGGCAGAGCGGGCGGCCGTGTCTGCACTTTGAGATCTCCCTTTAGTGATGATTTGTATTTCAACGCTGGCCCGATGCGCATACCGAATAACCATTCGTTAACCTTAGAATATATCAAAAAATTCAAATTGCCAACAAATGTATTTATCAACAGAACCCCGATGGACATCATTTATGCAAATGGAATCAAAACACGTCTCCAAGTTTTTGAACGAGCTCCTGGAATATTGAGATATCCAGTTGCACCAAATGAACAAGGGAAAACGTCTGAAGAGCTGATGCTTTCTTTACTGCAGCCTATTCTAAATTTTATCAATCAAAATCCAGCAAGAAATTGGCGGATTGTCGAAGAACAATACAAAAATCATTCGTTAAGCTCTTTTTTAAACACGTATTTTTCATATGGCGCGATCGATATGATCGGTGTACTTTTGGATATGGAAGCGTATATGGGGATGTCCCTTGTTGAAGTATTGCGGGAATCTATCTTTTTTTCATCCCCCGCTCACTTCTATGAGATAACTGGCGGTATGGATCTGCTGCCTCACGCGTTTCTTCCTCAATTAAAAACAAACATTCTATACCATCAAAAAATGATGAAAATGTCTCAGGGTGAAAATCGTGTTACGATCCATTGTCAGCATCAACAAACGGCAGAATTCACATCATTCACAGCTGATCTCGCTATTGTAACCATTCCTTTTTCAACATTGCGATTTGTAAAAGTCGAACCATACCATTCATTCTCTTACTATAAACGGAGGGCCATCCGTGAGCTAAACTATATCAGTGCAACAAAAATCGGCATAGAGTTTAAAAGCCGATTTTGGGAAAAAGCCGGTCAGCACGGCGGCAAATCTATTACTGATCTTCCGATTCGTTTTTCATATTATCCAAGCAGAAATATTGGAGCAAATGGACATGCTGTCATTCTGGCCAGCTATACATGGGCCGATGAGGCACTGATATGGGACAGTCTTTCAGAAGGAGAGCGAATCCAGTATACTTTACTGAATTTATCTGAAATCTATGGTGATATTGTGTGGTCTGAATTTGTGTCTGGCACTTCTTTTAGCTGGAGCCAGTACCCGTATTCTGCGGGAGGTTTTACAGCTTTCGAACCAGGACAAGAATTAGAGCTGTATCCCTATATTCCTGTCCCTGAGGGCAGAGTTCATTTCGCCGGAGAACACGCCTCACTCACTCATGCGTGGATGCAAGGCGCGATTGAATCTGGAATACGTGTTGCTTATGAGGTCAATCGCTTACCTTAGATCATGCTCACATCTTGTTAAAACTGGTTGATATAAAAAGAAGTGAAGAATTTATACTCCTTTGTTTAAAAGATTAATTCAAATATGGGATGTCTCAACATTCGGTTCTTTATTATCTTTATACACGTTTTGAATGCGGACCTCCCTTTTCTTCCATAATCATTAATAAATACCCAACCATAGGAAACGTTTTAATTAACCATCGGGCGAACTTTCTTTCACTGTATAACGATTCTTAATGTTGCTTTTTATCCTTTACTTGTCCTCTCTTTTTTTCATTGACTTACATTTCTTGAAAACCAGTATAAATCCTAAAGGAATTTTGTAACAAATACAGAATTGGAAAGAGAAGCGCCAAAAGAAATGCTAACTCCTTATCTCAAAGACAAAACTGCGCTTATATTAAAAGAAAGAGGTGTCTTTAGAATGGTTCATTTTAAAAACTGCCCTGATCCTTCTCTAAACGCCAATTCTCAGTCTCACCCCGAATTTTCATCCGAATTAGAACATATTAAGACAAGAATGCAAAACTTTATTAAGCACTCGGTTACAGACCAAAATATCGAAGTTACTGACGCAAGGGTGACGGCCGAAGGAGAGGTCACCTCTCTTTTAAAAGAACGTCTCGACAAGGAATATTATAGGCTTTTATCTAAAATCACCCGGGAAGTAAATGTGGCTGACTTCGGCGCTGTTCCAGATGGAAGAGACAATACTGAAGCTTTTCGAAAAGCAATCGGGAATGGCCGAGTCAAAGTACATGTTCCAGCGGGAGAATACCTCGTTCAAGGGATTAAACTTCCATCTTGGACAACAATTGTTGGACAAGGTAAAGGGATCACAGTGATTAAATTGCATGAAGACACTCCAGCGCATGAATGGGTGATTACAAATGATGATTATCAAAATGGAAATCGCAATATTTTTGTCCAAGGAATGTCATTAGACTGGAATCCAAGTAGACAATGCGGTGTGAGAAATCCAGGGGGACAGTTCTCCAGTTGTTTAACTTTTGCTAAGGTTGAATATGGGTGGATCAAAGATGTGGAAGCGATTAACGCAGGTCTTCATGGTATTGATATTACATCGCCAACGTATGACCATTTGCCTGATACCGATTGGACAAAAGACGGATCAAGATATATTTGGATCGATAACTGTGTGACATATGGTTCAGGAGACGACGGCATTACCACCCATTATAGCGAATACATCTTTATTTCAAACTGCCATTCAGGAAATCCGCGGGGAACAGAATTTGCTGAAGGTGTTTCAAACTCCAACGGAATAGAAATTGACGACGGCTCTAGGCATGTGTGGCTTTTGAATAACTTTACAAGCGGCAACATCCGCGGAGTTGAAGTAAAAGCCCATGAACTGTGGCCAGCCTCTCAAAACGTCCATATCATAGGCCATATTTCTTATCGCGATGTTCGTGCATTTGATCTTCGTCATATT
This sequence comes from Bacillus sp. PS237, assembly GCF_037963345.1. Classification (NCBI taxonomy): domain Bacteria; kingdom Bacillati; phylum Bacillota; class Bacilli; order Caryophanales; family Bacillaceae; genus Bacillus; species Bacillus sp. PS237. Next base: position 2,099,460 of record NZ_CP150156.1, read on the forward strand.
GGTCACCATCAAATTACAGATCCTGAAAGCACAACAGCATACGATGTCACACTCATTGATTGTTCAGCAGTTGAACCAGTTTTCAACTCGCTTTACGATGCTGTGACCCCAAGAGCGCTGGTTATTTCGGCATATAAAAACGTTAATGTAAGCGGATTCACAGCGATTGGTGATCCAGACTATGATTATAAAGAAAACCCTGTCGTAGCCTTGCAATATCGCAGCCAAAATATAACCATTAATGGTATTAAAATTCGCGGTTTTAAAAAAGCCGGTGTTGATATTAATTTATCAGGCGGATCAAATAAAACTGATTATATTAAAATTTCAAATTTTGATATTTATAAATCTGCTCCAAAAGGAATTTCAATCGGTGGAGGCCTCTACAATGTCAATATTCTAAATGGAACGATGATTACTGACAATGGGACAGTTGCAATTCAGTCCCCCAATAATCAGGCCACAATTCTCGGTGTACAATCAGAAGGTTATAGTGTGGCAGCCTCAATCAAAGGCCAAACATACCAACAAGTTCCAATCAATTTGAAAGGAGGCATACAGCTTGCAACGACCTCTGGCTTTGCCGTTAACCAAACAAGCGCAGTTATAGCAGGTACCGGCGACATTACGGCCCGCGGAGAAAGAAATGCGGTCATTAGCTCTTCTGGAGGCTCCAGTACTGAAGGCTCTCGCGCATTAATCGCTTCTTCAAATAACGCACATATTAGAGGAAACCAAGCGTCAAGAACAATACTGTCTTCTGAAAATATTATACTTGAGGAACCATACACCGTGGCAGGAGGTCATCAATCAATAAAGTGGCTTCTTGACTCTGTTCGGGGAAACGGGACGTTTGCCGGTGCAATCAGTTCTTCTTTAGGTGGATATGGAGAGTATTTTGAGAGTTCAACTGGACAGTTAATCCATACTGGTACAATCGTGACTTTAAGAGGTGAAAAAATTGTGCCCGCGAATGTTGGAGATTATATGCTTGGCGTTATTTCAGAAACTTCAGCTTTCATTTCAGGAGCCTCCAGTTTCGTCTGGCAGGGCCGTTATTTGACAAATGAGTTCGGCGGATTTATTTATGAAACGGTGACTGATGAGGAAAGCGGTGAACTCATACGTGTTCCCAAACAAAATCCAGACTACGATACAGCGCTGGAGGCAAATTATCATTCACGGGCAGCAAGAGACGAATGGCACGTTGTAGGGTTGGTTGGCCAACATTATGTGCGTATTGACGAAACTGTCAATCAAGGAGATTATCTTACGGCACATAATGGAATAGGAACAAAAGCCACTGAAGGAAGCTGGAAAGTAATGAAAATAACCTCTGCTTACACATCAGAAAAAGGGTATGGTATCGCTCTAACCGTCATCAAATAGTGGATACGCCGACCAGTTCAATATATGTTTATCCAAATAATTAGATCTCTTTTCTAGGTTCTTTATTCCTTGTATGTTATTATCAATTTTCAATATCTACCAAAATACCCCTAATATACTATCGTAATTAACTTATATTATAATCAAAAAAATTTTGACAGCTGTTCCTTCTCGTTATTCATGAAAGTTGCTATTGAAATGAGTAAATGGATATCATATTAGACTTCTATAGCAAATACACCATATATATCCTTTAAGTATTTACAAATTGAAAATGTTTCATGAGGCTTATTAAAAGTATTGTTCTTTTATCATCTGTAAGTCGATACAAACTGCATTAAGATCACACCTAAATCTCACTGAGTTTTTTCTTACAAATAAAATGAAAACCCTTTCCATTCTAAATTCATTTCACCGTTACTAAAAGTAATCCTTGCATTCCTTCGCCCTCCATGCTATATTCATATAGCGATGAGCTGAATTGTGTAAGCCGATGTACATGCCTTTACGGCACACACGAATGTGGCGTGTGGTGCATCGCCTCAATACGCAAAGACGTTTGCCTTAGGCAAACGTCTTTTTTTGCGTTATCCGATTTTTGTGCCGTTTGGGACAGGCTGATCCGGCTGCAAAAGGACGACGTCGCCCTGGCCGGGTATGCCGCCGAGGACCAAGACTTCCGATTTAAATCCGGCGATCCGGCGGGGCGGAAAGTTCACGACTGCTATGACTTGCTTGTTGATGAGACCTTCCGGCTTGTAACGCTTCGTGATTTGTGCGCTCGATTGTTTTATGCCGATTTCAGTCCCAAAATCTATCACAAGCTTGATTGCCGGTACTCTTGCTTCAGGAAATTCTTCCGCTTTTACAATTGTTCCCGTTCTGATATCCAATTTCTCAAAGTCATCAATAACTGCCATATCAATAACTCCTTTTTCTCCTATTGTAAAGGAGATATACAATATTCTTTTAACTAAAGAGCCATCATTTTTTATCCGAATATAAGGTGTTTCGATACAGGCGGGGCGGCATTCCTGTGCTTTTCGTGAACCATCTTGTAAAAGAAGAAAGGTTTTGAAAGCCCAGCGCCTCGCTCACGACGGTAAGAGTTTCATTTCTCTCCATCAGCATTCTTTTTGCTTCCTCAAGGCGAAGGTCGGCAATATAGTTCTGCGGGGACTTCCCTGTCTGTTTTTTGAACCAGCTTGAATAGTAAGCTGGGTGATAATGCTCGATTTCTGCCAGCTTCTTAATCGTCAGCCGCTCAAATAAATGGCTGTGAATGTATGCAATTGAGGCATAGCTATGGGATTGAAGCTTTTCTTTTATGTATTGTACTAGCATATGAAGCGAGTTGGCTGTTCCGGCCTTTGCTTCCTCTGTCAGCAAGTACCTGATCGAAGACCAGAAAGGATCGAGGGCAGCTTCAATTCCTGATCCTGCACGATACTCATCAATTTTCATTGCATGAAGCGGAACATCCAGTACAAGACATTCATTTCTTCCGATAGAACGGAAGCGATGCTCGCACTGCGGCGGAATATATAAAAAATGATCCGGATTTAATTTCACCTGGCGCCCCTCAGTCTCAAGATCAATACTCCCTTCAAGCGGAAAAAGAAATTGGCTGTACGCGTGCTTATGTGAATGATATAGCCGTGTGTATGTCCGTTTTTCGCAAATTATCTCTTGAAGCGAGTCCATTAGCAAACCCCTTCCTTTGGTCATCTTTTAATCCGGTAATGGTGTTCCGATATAGGCGAAAAGCCGATTTTTCCATATAAAGAAACTGCCGCCAGATTTTCTTTCATCACTTGTAAAAACATGCGTTCCGCTCCGTTGTTTTTTGCCCATTCAGTCAACACCCTGATCACTTGGGTTCCTGCCCCTTTTCCTCTGTGCTCCTCAGCTACAACGATATTACTAAGTCCGCCATAACCATCAATGACAGAAACCGTGCCAAGCGCTGTCAGGCTTTCTTTGTCATACATCTTGAAAAAAGTTTTACACGGCGGCATGCGTTCGAATATGTGTTTGTAACCTTTGTGACGCTCGGGTGAAAACCCTTCTAATTGAATAAATTCATCTATCCAAACAGATGATGGCTCTTGTTCCCACTTGTATGTAAATCGGCTGTTGTCATTTGTTCGGCTCATAATTGACCGGCACAACGCTGTCATCTGGAAGCACTCGTCTACCTTTTCATAACGGCTGTCTGCCAATGCGTCATCAAGCCCTTTCGGTGATGCGTTGCTAATATGAAAACAAACAGGTAAGCCTAAACTTTGATAAAAAAGTTCGGCCTCTAGCTGAAAATCCCCTTCAGGCATATCCGCAGACGTCCATACGCTATTTGCCCTTTTGGTTACGCCAAAATTCGCTCTGAGAAGCCATTTCCCTATGCTTTTTTGAAAATAAGCCGGCCATGAAGCTGCCGCTAATCGTTCAATCTTGCGAATGTCATCCATTGCATAATGCCTCTCCCCTATGTATACTCCCTTGATATTATACAATATTCAGAAATATAAGACATCCATTTATTTGTTTACATAATATTTTTATTGTTTATTAATAATCCTGACAAAAATGTCCGAATTGAAAATGACAGGCTTTCTAAAATGTCCTCCTCACGTTCAAATGCTTCTTTTGCGATTAAAACAGTAAAGCCATGCAGCAGACTTCTGAGCCCCCTTGTCGCATGAATGGCAGTCTTTTCACTTGCATAGCCGTTTTCAATGAGCAGCTTCGTCACAAGACAGACAATTTGGTCAGAGACGATTTCCGTCCGTTTGTCGTGAACCTTAAGAAGAGCCGCTTCATAATATCCGGGATTTTCAATTGCAAAATCAACATATGCATGAGCTAAAGAAAGCATCGCGGAATCTCCCTTTCGTTCGGTTACGGAGTCCGCCATTTGATCAAAAAGCTTTGTCAGTCCTCTGACAGCAAGTTCTGCTCTGATCGCTTGCAGCCCGTTGATATGGTTATACAATGACGGGGGGCGAACATTCATTTTTTTAGAAAGTGCAGCAAGTGAGACACCATTTACCCCTTCCTGATCGGCAATCTCTGCTGCAGCGTCTACAATCATTTTTTGGGTCAAACCTATTCTCGGTGACATGCTCATCATCCTTTCTTTGCTTTTTGGATCGCCTGTCTCATCCGCTCTGAAGGTGATCGCAGGAATTTTCCATGTCCGACAGCGAGACAGGAAGGCGCCTTATCGGCGAGCAATTGTGCACTTTTGATGGCCTCCTCCTTATTCCATGTGGCGAAAGCGGGAAAAGGAAACGCCCATTTTATCTGACCTGATACAGCGATTCCTCCGCGCAACTGAAACGCATCTCCTGCTATTAAAGTGCCGTTTCTTGTATCAAGAAATGACATGCTGCCCGGTGTATGGCCCGGTGTTGGAATGGCAAGCAGAGAACCAATTGTTTCACCGCCCGTCAGCAGTTGGTGAGGCTTTGTTTGTATGTGTTTCGGAATACCTCCTTTTATAGGCGTCTGCGGCTCATCTTGCCGCAAAGATGTGTCACCTTGGAGCAAGAATGAATCCCGTTCCGAGATCATGACCTTTGCATGCGGAAATGTTTGTGCCAATGTATCCAGTGATCCGACATGGTCCCCATGTGCATGAGTCAGTAAAATATGCTGAAGCGGTTTTCCAAGCTGATTCACAGCTTGAATAATCCCTTTATAGCTGCCTGGCAGTGCGGCATCAATAAGGGTGACTTCGTTTTCTTCCTCTACTAAATAGCAATTAACCGGAAACAATGCTGGAAAAAAAGTCAGCTGCCAAACCGTTTGGTACTGAGTAATTCTCATCTTTTTATTCCTCCTAACAAAAACTAATGGTGTTAGTTTTATTATTAACTAACACCATTAGTTTTTCAAGAGTTTATTATTTTTTTATCGCTACATAAATGTTAACTTGTGCTCGCTGTGGCACTGCGGCATTTTGATCATACATCTCAAAGTCACCTGTAAACGTGCGCAGATGCCGCTTATCCCAAGTCCAAATTTCCTTCCACGTTTCAAGCACAATCTCTTCAATAGGACCGATTCTGGAAGTGAAAACGGCGTAAGCGGAAGCCGGCAAATCAATATTTTCATATGGTCCCGGAAGAATGTCGTCGTATTCCTGAAACGTTCCGACTGAAAACGTATAAAACCCATTCGTCTCTTGTTCATAATTCGAATATAAGGCAATAATGCTCTTGTCTTTTTCAGCCTGTGATAAAAGAGCGCTCATATCCTGCTTCCATAATTGATCCCACAGTGCCGGAATCCTCCTTTCTTCCGTCATTTCCAGTGCGTTGCTTGTCCGTTGTGATAGTCCGGCAAATCGTTTCAGGTCTAAGTGTGTTATATGTGAAAAGCCCATACGATCTCCTCCTTTTTTTAAGATTATAGACAAAGAAACCTGACAGCAGTGTGTCAGGTTTCATATATTTTTTGCATGTGATGAATGGTTTCTTTTACTTTATCCCTTATATGAAGAGGCTGCAGAACCTCAATATCCTTTCCGAACTGGAGCAAAAAACCGATCAGCCATTGATCTTCTGGAAGTGAAATCACCGCCTGGCAGATTTCATCTTCCTCACAACAGTGAAGGACATCATATCCGAACCATTCACCTATACGCTGACGTGCTGACGGCTGAACAAGAATAACCAATTCAGTTAAACGGTCCTTTTGGTACCAACTCTTATCCCATGGCAAAGTGTCCAGCTGAATGTCTTTTCTGATAAATGTCTGATGTAAGATGGCCAGATCTTTCATCCGGTTCAGTTTAAAAAAGCGAAAATCATTTCTTACCAGGCAGTAGGCATATAAATACCAGTGCCCCGCCTTGCAAACCAATGTATAAGGTTCAGTTTCCCGAAGTAGTGTTTCCCCGCTTGCGCTTGTATATGTAAAAGATATCGTTAACAACCGATCGATGGCAGCGCTGATTTTCTCGCGCAGCGTCTTTTGATCCTCAGTATGGCCCCAAGCCGTCATGTCAATAAACCATTTTTCTGTTTGGTGCTTAAATGCTTGAGTAGATTGCTCAGGTATAAGGTGTTTGATTTTTTGATAGGCTGTGCTGTGAGAAACGGGTTCATACATAGATGAAACGCTTTGCAAAGCGGAAGCAATTGCAAACAATTCCTCCTCCTTCAGCCACTCTCTTTCAAGCCGATACGTTTCCATGATGCCAATTCCGCCCCCGGAACCCTGTGAGGTCACAATCGGAATACCAGCCCTATTGATCGTCTCAATATCACGGTAAATTGTTCTGACAGATACTTCAAACAGCTCAGCAAGCTCTGCAGCCTGCACTTGTTTTTTGCTGATCAATAACACAACCATCGCTAACAAACGTTCCAGTTTCATTCTGCGCACCTTTTCTTCTTGTATTTTCCAACAAAACAATCATAACATTTTGATAAAGCTTGGGCATATCTATTATGCGGCGGAATACACCTCGCATATGCTATGAAAACAGGGGTTTCCCCTTCTTTTTTGTGTTCAGTATTTATTTCAGCTACTATTTCCGACCGGATAAGCATACACTTCTCAACGGAGGGGATTTCACATCATGCATCTTACACTTCAGAGCGTTTATCCTGCCATAATCATCATCTTTTTTCTGTATAAAAAAATTAAAAGGTCCATCGGATACCAGCCGCTGAAGCCCCGCTGGCTGTTCACCCGTATCATTCTTTTCTCGCTGTTTGCTTTTGGACTTTCAATCTTCAGCGCCATTCACCCTTTTTTATATGGATATCTCATTTTGGGCATTCTTGGCGGATGGCTCCTTGTCTTTTTCGCTAAGAAAAACATCTCTTTTGAAAAACGCAGAGGAAAGATCTATTTTCGGACTCATATTTGGGTAGAGGTGATTCTCTTAACTTTATTTCTATCAAGATTTCTGTATCGAGTGACGGAGCTTTATCTTACCTCACCTGATCTAAACCGCCTTGGATCATACAGTCAGTCAATCGGAACGGACCCTCTGACAATTGGCGTCTGTTTTCTGATAGCCGTTTATTATATCGGTTTTTCTTCTTTTATCATCAAGCTCAGCAGAAACGAACTTGAACAGCACGAATACAATAAAGAAAAAGACATCCTTGCCCGCTAACAGCGAGTTAAGCAAGGATGTCTTTTTCAATCATGCTGTGTATGATGGATCATTTGCTGAAGAACATCTAAAACATGTTCATCCTCCGGAGAGTAATAAATCGATGTTCCTTCTCTGCGCGATTTGACAAGCCGGAGATTTTTTAAAAATCTAAGCTGGTGGGACACAGTGGATTGCAGTAAATTCAGCTTTTCTGCAATTCCGTTTACTGCATGCTCACCTTGGGACAATAAATGGAGAATTCTGATTCGGGTAGGATCTGAAAGCGCTTTGAATGTTTGCGCGACTAGAAACAGCGTCTCCTCGTCCAGATCAGCAGCCGATTGTTCCGTTTCTCTAAATTCAGTCATATGTATCACCTTTCTTTATTCATAGTTTTATCTTATAACAAATGCGCTTGAGTGCAAACCAGCCTGCTTGTATTCCATTTCAATCTCATAGTTTAAATTTATGTTTCAAATCAGGTTTTTACTTGGTCTGATATACCCTCTTATGTCATAATAAAAAAGGTCATACTGCTCCAAACATTGAGGGTGAAACACAGTGAAGAAAAAGAGAAAAGGCTGTTTCGCTGCTGCGGGTTTTATGATGATTTTTGTCTTTGTCATCGCCTCTTTTTTATTGGTCCTGCTTTTTTTCAACCGGGATTTAATCAAAAAACTTCCGATCGATACGAAAACGATTGTTTTGGAACGTTTAACCGATTACAAACCCTTGGTGGAAGAAGAGCTTGAAAGCCAAGGACTCTCTAATTATACATCACTCATATTAGGCATGATGTATCAGGAGTCAAAAGGAAAAGGCAATGATCCCATGCAGTCCTCTGAATCTCTGGGGTTAAAACGCAATGAGATAACAGACCCTCAACTCAGTGTTAAACAAGGCATCAAGCAATTTACCCTCATGTACAAGACCGGTAAGGAAAAAGGCGTGGATTTGGATACCATTATTCAAAGCTACAACATGGGGGCAGGTTACATTGATTTTGTAGCTGAACATGGAGGAACGCATACTGAGGAATTGGCAAAACAATACTCCGAGCAGCAAGTCAAAAAAAATCCTGATCTGTATACTTGCGGGGGAAATGCGAAAAATTTCCGCTATCCGTATTGCTACGGTGATTATACGTATGCAGAAAAAGTAAAAGAAAAAACAAAAACTGTTGAAGAATCTTTGCAGGTTGCAACACTTGAAACCATGGAATCCAAGGCTCATGAATAAGAGTCTATCAATTTACTGACAAAAGCCCAAAAATGAATTTGGGCTTTTGCCATGTTTACACGTAAAAAAAGCCATACTGAGTATGGCTTTTAATAATACGGTGAAATCATCAAATATACAATAACGCCTGTAAGGCTTACATACAGCCATAGAGGCATTGTCCATCTCGCAATTTTTTTATGGCGCTCCACCTGCATGCTGAAGCCTCTGATCAGCGTAAACAGCGCAAGCGGCACAATAATTGCAGAAAGGCAGATATGTGTAATTAAAATAAAGAAATAAATCGGGCGCATAATACCTTCTCCGCCATAGAGCGTGTTTTCCGCAATCGAGTGGTACGTCACATAGCAAATCAAAAATAGTAATGTTGTTGTGAACGCAGCCAAAATAAAGCGTTTGTGAGCTTTGATATTTTTCTGTTTAATCATAATCAGCGCGGCCAATAAGAAGATAAACGTAAAGCTATTGAATATCGCATTCAGCATTGGCAAAATGTGAATATTCGCATGGCTGAACTGATCTAATTTAGGCATAAAAAACAGCACTGCGATTAAACCGTTAATCAGAACTGTCAGCGTAAGGACAATCCCCGTGTAATTTTTCGGTTTATTTTCTGTTTGGTTCATTTGGTGACCTCTCCTAATTTGTACTGGCTATCCAAATCGTATGCAAATTCAAAGAAGATGTCAACGGTTTCGATTGCTTCGTCAGAAATTAGACACACTTCAAAGGCCGGAGGCTATTAGCCCCGGCCTGTTAGGTTTACGCCTCTTTTATCAAATGTTCAATGACCTTATGTTCATTTTCATTCAGCAGGTTCTTTTGAATTTTCGAATGAATGGGTTTATTCATATGCTGATCCAAGATATCGGCCGTTTCTTTATCCCCGGCAATAACCATTCGTTCCCATCTTTTCGCGGCAGCTTTTTGATCAAGGCTGGCAGCCAGCCGCTTATACAGTCTCGATTGGTTCTCTGTTACATGTTCCCTCATCCGGTTCTCTTCAAATGGTGGCGCTTTGTCTACAGCGGAATGGCTATTCTTCCAAGACTCATTGATCATATCATACTCATAACGCTCCACCGCCTCAATTTTTCCTAAAACAGTTTCAATAATTTTCACTTCATGCTGCTGAGTTAAAATAAACGCCGTACTTGGGTATGTCTGGCGCAAACCCTTTAGCTGATCCAGGACAGCTGTTTCTTCCCAGTAAAATCTTGTATCTACAGGGACTTGAAGCTTAATAGGTTCCCATATGCCGCTGTCGGAAACAAAAAACACGAGACTGCGGGGCATGTCTTTTCCCATTGCATTCAAGTATTGATTCATTTTAGCCCTGATTCCATCCAGACACTTTTCCTCCTCTGGATCACTAGCTGCCAAATACTCTTTTAATCGGCTGAATCCTGACTTTAGGGCAATCTTCCATTCTCCCCCCTGCTGCTCTGGATCTCTCATGTCTGTATTGAGATACAGAGAGAGAATTTTATCCGGCGGTTCCAATTGGACATACTGTAATTTGTTAATCAATGAATCAATCGCCATTCCGATTCCTCCTTTTTCACAGGTTAGTTTTCTTTTTCCTCTCTTAAAAACGATCAAACCTGACTTTCCGCTAATTTCTAGTAATAATGGAATTGTTGTTTACAATACGCCTCTCTTCTAATACAATTGGTAACTGTGTTTCTAAGCTGTTTTTTGAAAGGAGTTTGATCTTGTTTACTGTTAAAGAAAAAAATCGTCAAGAGCTTGAGGAAGAACTAAATGATTTAGAATTTCAAATTTATCGCATGCAGGAGAATATGAAGGATTTATCTAAAGATGCCAAAGTGCTTGGTATTGATCAATCGAAACATGATGAGTGGATGATTGTTTCCTCGATTGATGATGGCCAAACATGCAAAATTATGCTAACTGATTGTAAAACGGCATACCGAGGAAAAGGCTGTTTTTCACTTGTAGCGTCTTACAAGGACGATGCCATTCATATAGGGGATATAAAAGGCCCTCCGAATCACGGGTTTGGCTCCATTTGCATGAAATATTTAAAAGATATTGCAAGAGACCATAATATACCGAAAGTCACCGGAGACATCGCCAAACGGGATTGGAATCATGTAGACCGGCTGATTCACTTTTATGAAAAACATCACTTCAAAGTATGTATCGATCATGATACCCAATCCGGCAGCATTAAGTGGGTTGATTTGTAAAAAAGTCTGGAAGAAAGAGCCAAGATATGCTGTAATGGTATAAAACCATTGATGGAGGGTTCTATGTACGCCTCAAAACTGAAAAAGGGAGACGAAATCCGGATCGTGTCTCCCGCGACCAGCATGTCTATATTATCAAATGAAGCAAAAATCCAAGCAAAAACGGCGTTAGAACGCTTAGGTTATCGGGTAACCATCGCTGAACACGCAAATGAATGTAACGAATTTGATTCATCCTCTATCGAGTCAAGAGTCCATGATCTGCACGCTGCCTTTTTTGATCCAGGCGTCAAAGCGATTTTAACGACACTCGGAGGGTTTAATTCAAATCAGCTGCTGCGTTATCTTGATTACGAGAAAATCAAACGACATCCAAAAATTCTGTGCGGTTATTCCGATATAACCGCTCTTTGCAACGCTATTTATCAAAAAACGGGTCTTGTTACGTATTCAGGTCCCCACTTCTCAACATTTGCAATGAAAAAAGGACTCGATTATACAGAGGAGTATTTTCTTTCTTGCTGCGCTTCAGACGATCCGTTTGAAATTCACCCCTCAAGTGAGTGGAGCGATGATCGCTGGTTTTTGGATCAAGAAAACAGGCGTTTTTATCCTAATAACGGCCCTGTTGTAATCCAAGAAGGTTATGCGGAAGGTACTTTAATTGGCGGAAACTTATGCACGCTTAATTTGCTGCAGGGAACGGAGTATTTTCCCGAAACAGAACATACTATTTTATTGATTGAAGATGATTATATGTCAGACATCCATATGTTTGACCGCGATCTGCAATCACTCATCCACCTCCCCGCTTTTTCACATGTAAAGGCGATTTTGATCGGCAGATTTCAGAAAGCATCAAACGTATCAATAGATCTTGTAAAAGCCATGATCGAAACAAAAAAAGAATTATCCGGCATCCCGATCATCGCAAATATAAATGCCGGACATACCTCGCCAATTGCCACGTTCCCTATAGGAGGAACATGCAGGATTGAAGCTATTTCGGGTACATCACGAATATGGATTGATAAACATTAATCAGCTTGTAAATTTTTTTACAAGCTTTTTTAGCGCAATCGGCTATGCATGCCGCACGAGACATGACAAATGTCATATAGGAGGCATGATGTGTGCTACTACAAAAGACTTCTCTCATTAGCGTATACTGAACCGAGACACACAATGAGAGGATACTTACTATGACTGAACAAACCATTGCACATAAACAAAAACAGCTGACAAAGCAAGTCGCTGCATTTGCTCAGCCTGAAACAAAAAACAGCCTGATTCAGCTTTTAAACACGTTTATCCCATTCTTCGGCCTATGGTTTCTTGCTTATCTCAGCCTCGATGTCTCCTATCTTCTTACGTTAGCATTAACGGTGATTGCCGCAGGTTTTCTGACAAGAATTTTTATCATCTTCCATGACTGCTGCCATCAATCTTTTTTCAAACAAAAACGCTATAACCACATTCTCGGTTTTCTGACAGGTGTCCTGACTTTATTCCCGTATCTTCAATGGCAGCACAGCCATTCGATTCATCATGCAACTAGCAGCAATCTGGATAAACGCGGAACAGGAGACATCTGGATGTTAACAGTAAACGAATATAAAGCTGCATCCAGACGAACAAAGCTTGCATACAGACTTTATAGAAACCCGTTTATCATGTTTATTCTCGGACCGATTTATGTTTTTCTGATCACGAACCGTTTTAACAAAAAAGGCGCAAGACGCAAGGAACGTGTAAACACATACCTTACGAATCTGGCAATTGTCGCGTTGGCTGCCGCTTGCTGTCTGATCTTTGGCTGGCAATCGTTTTTACTGGTGCAAGGCCCGATATTTCTGATTTCAGGTTCAATCGGTGTTTGGCTGTTTTATGTGCAGCATACCTTTGAAGATTCTTATTTTGAAGCGGATGAAAACTGGAGCTACGTTCAGGCTGCTGTTGAAGGCAGCTCATTTTATAAACTCCCGAAACTGCTTCAATGGCTAACAGGCAATATTGGTTACCACCACGTTCATCATTTGAGTCCAAAGGTGCCTAACTATAAGCTTGAAGTTGCTCATGAACATCACGAACCATTAAAAAACGTACCGACAATCACCTTAAAAACAAGCCTGCAATCACTTGCGTTCCGTCTATGGGATGAAGATAACAAACAGTTTGTGTCATTTCGGGCTATAAAACATATACCTGTAAGCCTTCCGCCTGATTCACCAGAAAAACAGAAGCTGCGGAAGAATGCCTGATGATAAAGGAGGTCTTCTAATATACTAGAAGGCTTCCTTTTTATTGTTGGAGGGTGCATTCTGGCTTTCACAATGATAAAGTTACAAGTAAGATGAAAAGCTGAAAATGAGGTAAGATCATGATTAAAAATCATTTTACATTTCAAAAACTAAACGGGATTACGCCCTATATATGGACGATATTTTTCATCCTCCCCTTCTACTTTATATGGAAATCATCATCTACATTTGTTATTATTGTCGGCATCATTTTGACGCTTTTATTTTTTTCGGTATATCGATTTGCTTTTGTCTCAAAAGGCTGGACCATTTATTTGTGGGGATTTTTATTAATTGGCATTTCAACCGCCTCCATTACTCTGTTCAGTTATATTTATTTTGCTTTCTTTATTGCTTATTTTATTGGAAACATTAAGGAACGCGTCCCTTTTCATATTTTATATTATGTCCATTTAATAAGCGCGGCCGTCGCAGCCAATTTCAGTCTCGTATTAAAAAAGGAATTCTTTCTGACACAAATTCCTTTTGTCGTTATTACCCTCATCAGCGCAATTTTATTGCCCTTCAGTATAAAAAGCCGCAAGGAGCGCGAACGACTTGAAGAAAAGCTCGAGGATGCAAATGAACGGATTGCAGAACTGGTAAAATTAGAAGAACGTCAGCGAATTGCCCGCGATCTCCATGATACGCTTGGGCAAAAGCTTTCTCTTATTGGTTTAAAAAGCGACTTAGCAAGAAAATTGATATACAAAGATCCCGAACAAGCAGCTCGTGAACTGAAAAGTGTTCAGCAAACAGCGCGAACTTCTTTAAATGAAGTAAGAAAAATCGTTTCCTCTATGAAGGGCATCCGGCTCAAGGATGAATTGATCAACATCAAACAAATTCTCGAAGCAGCTGACATTATGTTTATCTATGAAGAAGAGAAATGGCCCGAGAATATCTCATTGCTGAATGAAAACATTTTGAGCATGTGCTTAAAGGAAGCTGTCACAAATGTCGTCAAACACAGCCAGGCTAAAACTTGCCGAGTTGACATTCAGCAGCTCTGGAAGGAAGTTGTGATTACAGTGTCTGACGATGGAACATTCAAAGGAGAAGAAAATTCCTTTTCAAAAGGACATGGCTTACTCGGGATGAGAGAACGGCTTGAGTTTGCAAACGGAAGCCTTCACATCGATACCGAAAACGGGACCAAGCTTACCATGGCAATTCCTAATAATTCAAAATAAACATAAAGGATGGCTTATATGATTAGTATATTTATTGCAGAAGATCAGCAAATGCTGCTGGGCGCTTTAGGATCACTTCTAAACCTCGAAGACGATATGGAAGTCGTAGGCAAAGGTACAACCGGCCAAGATGCTGTTGATTTTGTCAAAAAACGCCAGCCTGATGTATGTATTATGGACATTGAAATGCCCGGAAAAACAGGGCTTGAAGCTGCTGAGGAGCTAAAAGATACAGGCTGCAAAATTATCATCTTAACCACCTTCGCCAGACCCGGTTACTTTCAGAGAGCTATTAAAGCTGGCGTTAAAGGCTATTTGTTAAAAGACAGTCCGAGTGAAGAGCTGGCCAACGCCATCCGTAGCGTCATGAACGGAAAACGCATCTATGCACCTGAACTGATGGAGGACTTATACAGCGAAGCTAACCCTCTTACAGATAGAGAAAAAGAAGTGCTCGAACTTGTGGCTGACGGTAAAAACACAAAAGAAATCGCTCAGGAACTCAGCATCAAAAGCGGGACGGTGCGGAATTATATCTCAATGATTCTAGAAAAGCTTGAAGTGAAAAATCGAATTGAAGCCATTACCCGGTCAAAAGAAAAAGGCTGGTTTAAATAAAAAAGGATCTTGGCATCTGCCAGGATCCTTTTTGTTAACCTGAAATTCCCGTTTGAGAACCTCGTCGCAACCAGAATTAAATTGATCCATATCCTCGCTCCTACGCCCGCTGAACGATTGTTTGGTTAACAGCCCAATAAAAGACTGGATTGAATGATATCCCTGTTAAAATGGTCGGCCATTGCACATCAGCAGAATTTCTGATATTGATTATATTGTATTTTCAGTATGACAAAGTTGTGCCACTTCGCTCCCGAAGCTGCCATGCCCAACTGCAAGAGCCTAATATCACAATAAAAAACCGTCTGAAATCAATCCGATTCCGTAAATGGTATCTGCTACATCCAACTGCTTATTATCTGCCAAAAACACCAGCTCGTTTCGCTGATCAAAGATAGTAACAACCAGCTATAAATGTCATGATGCCGAATGTCTCTGTAATGTGGAATCAATCTTTTAACCCGAGAGCCCCTGAATCGCACATAAAGAAAAACGGGACCACTTTCTTTTATCAGCATATGATATAAACAGCTCTAAGCAGAACAAAAAAAGACACAAGCCAAAAGCTTATGTCTTTTATCACAATCTATATTATTAGTTTAAGACTTTAACACTTACAGTTTTGACGCCCCAATTAGAAGCATCACTTTTACTTGGTACAAATACGTCGATTTTATTTCCTTTAATAGCGCCGCCAGTGTCTGCTGCTGTTGCTTCCCCGTAGCCTTCAACATAGACTTTAGAACCTAGCGGAATTACATTAGGATCAACCGCAATAACTTTCGCGTTCGGGTTCTTATTTAAGTCAATGCCTGTAGCTGTAACGCCGGAAATGCCGCCGTCGTTAGCAGTGTAAGCAGTAGCAGTAACTGTTAGTTCTTTTGAAGCTTCTTGATTATTTGTATTTGATTGAACAGCCTTCTCCTCTGTGTTAACAGAAGTTTCTGCCTCAGCCTTTGTTTCTTGTTTAGGTTGCTGTTGTACAGCTTCTTGTTTAGGTTGCTCTTTTTGCACAGCCTCTTGTTTTGGCGCAGCTTGAGGTGCGTTTGTTTGCGCATTCTCAGTAGCTGTGTTTGCTGCTGTTGCCTGACCTTTTACTGAAAGAGTTGATCCAGCATAGATCATGTCAGAGCTTAAGTTATTCCAAACTTTCAGGTTGTTGACTGTCGTGCCGAATTTTTGAGCAATCTTAGAAAGCGTATCTCCCGCTTTAATTGTATATTGCCCAGTCGTGGTTGTTTCTTCTGAAGAAATGGTCAGTTTTTCTCCTGCAATGATTTTATCAGAAGTTAACTTGTTCCATTCTTTTAAGTCCTTTAGGTTCACTCCATTTTTCTGAGAGATTCCCCAGAGCGTATCACCCTTTTGCACCGTAATTTCTTTTGCAGAAGCGTGAGCTCCGAATGCAGTTGTTGAAAGTGCAGCAACTGCCACAAAGGACATAATCGTCTTCTTCATAAGTAAATCCTCCCTTGTTAGCTTTTTATTGGCGGCTAACAGGTGATATCGTAACACACGTAAATGTCAAATCAATAACAAAAAGATATGATTTAGATTACAGTTCCTTTACATGAAGGATTTCTCTCTGATGGAAAGACTTGCTGAACCCTTGATATAATAGGCTTCGCAGGTCTTTTTATTTTGAGGCGAAACAGAGAAAATAAAATGTGTTTTTTATAGAAAAAAAGATTGTTTTTCTGTTTTTTTAGTCTGTCATCCTTGCATAAGCCTGTATTTCTTGTAAAAAAAGCCGGCCGTATTTTGCTCTTTTTTGTTCTCCGACTCCTTTTATAGACAAAAGTTCATCATCATTTACGGGCTGTTTTCCTGACATTTCTTTTAACGTTTGGTCAGAGAAAACAACAAATGGCGGAACACCCTGCTCAGCCGCAATTTCTTTCCGAACCATGCGCAATCGTTCAAATAGCTCGTCATTTTCAGTAATCGCTGCCGCTTTTAACGCTTCTTTTCTCGCTACTGATAATTCTCCTTTCAGCACATTCCTTCCTTTACTGCTGACAAAAAGAGTCGGAAACGTTCCGTCTGACATCCTGATGAAGTCGTCAGAAATAAGAAATTCGATAAAATCACTGATTTCGCCAACGGATTGGTGTTTTAATATCCCGTATGTTGAAAGGTCGGAAAAGCCGTTTTCAAGAACTTTTTTATTTTTGGAGCCGGCAAGCACCTGGGCAACCATCGTCTTGCCAAACCGTTCTTTCATGCGAATGATACAAGATAAGACCATTTGCGCCTCCCGCGTCACGTCATGGGCCGCTCTTGTATCGGTACAGTTTCCGCACTGTCCGCACGCATCAGGCTCCTTTTCTCCGAAATACATAAGGATAAAACGCTGCAGACAATCTTCCGTATGACAGTAGTCGACCATTTGTCTCAGCTTTTTTAAATCCTGCTTTTGTTTCTCTTCATGTTCTGATTGCTCAATTAAGAAGCGCTGCACCATAATATCCTGCGGTGAAAACAGGAGAACACATTCACTGGCAAGACCGTCCCGTCCAGCTCGTCCTGCCTCTTGATAATAGCTTTCCATATCTTTCGGGATTTGTGCATGCAGAACAAATCTGATATTTGATTTATCAATACCCATTCCAAAAGCAGAGGTTGCCACCATCACTTGAAGCTCATCATTAAGAAATCTTTCCTGCTGCTCTTTTCTCACATCATCAGCCAAACCTCCATGATACCGGCCTGCCCTGACCTGATTTCGTTTCAATCTCTCATATATCCGATCAGCTTCTTTTCTGGTCGCTGTATAGACAATTCCTGCTTCATGCCTGTTGTTTTGCACATATTCGTCTATAAACCGATCTTTATTTTCTCCTTTTACTACTTTAAAGGTTAAATTCTCTCGGGAAAATCCGGTATATACCGTGTTTTCTTTTTGAATATGCAGCTGTTTGCAAATATCATCATGAACCTCGGGTGTGGCTGTTGCTGTTAACGCCATGATGACAGGCTTGTCGTGTAATTCACGGAACAAGATTTCAATATTCCTGTAGCTTGGCCTGAAATCATGGCCCCATTGAGAAATACAATGCGCCTCGTCTATTGCGACCAAAGGAACATCTATGCCCTGCAAAATCCGGATAAACTCTATGGACGTTAGTCGCTCTGGTGTAATGTAAAAAAGCTTATAAGCCCCTTCTTTGAGTCCGTTCAGCCTCTCATATATTTCCTGATTGGATTGTGTGCTGTTAATGTAGGCGGCGTTAATCCCCGCTTCTTCTAACGCATCAACTTGATCCTTCATCAAGGAAATCAACGGTGAAATGACGATCGTCGTCCCTTCAAACATTAATGCCGGAATCTGATAGCAAATCGATTTGCCGCCTCCCGTCGGCATAATGCAGGCCGTATTTTGCCTCGCTTCCGTCACCAAGCGGATCGCTTCATCTTGGCCGCTCCGAAACTTCTCATAACCAAAATAATGAGCCAGAAGGGATTGGGCTCTATGTAACATAACGTGTAAACCTCGCTTTTCCTTGAATTTCTCCCATCATATCATAAAAAAGCGGCCTTCATTTCTTTCACACAAAAATGGAATATTCACTATACCAAACCTTTTTAGATAAAATAAAAAGCCATTTCCGAAAAGGAAATGGCTTTCGCTACGTCTTGCCGTATGCAAGTAAGAAAGTTTTAAACCACCACTCCTCAAAGTGGGTGTTTGCAGAAACGTTCCTGTCGTCCTCTGCAATGGAGGCATGACATTCCGGCTTCGATATAAAACTCCCTATTACAGCTTAAAGGTTAAAACTTAATTAACAATACGCACAAAGTAGCTTCTTTAATATAGTACACCATCAGGCGCTTTTAATCAAGAGGTCAGAACAATTGTTTAGAAAAACTTTTTCCAGTGAATAAAACTGTTTTTTCTCCAAAATACCTGACAATTCGACAAACAAAAAATATATTACAATAAAAAAAATAGCCTTTATTGCTAAAAGCGAATGATTATTTTCTTCTATATTAATGTGTATATACAAAAAGACTCCTATTTGTAACGATAGGAGTCTTGGCTTTATTAGAATTTTGCAGCAAGATCTTTTGCTTCTTGTAAACCTTTTTCAACGATTTCTTGCGCTTGATCAGGTGCTGCGTTATGTCCTTCGATGACAACTGTGTGCAAGTCTTGAACACCCCAGAAACCAAGAACTGTTTTCATGAAGTTTAATGACATTTCAAGTGCAGCCATTGGTCCTTCTGAGTAGACACCGCCGCGAGCGTTAAGAAGCGCAACTTTTTTGCCGCCCATTAAACCGACTGGTCCTTCTTGTGTGTATTTGAATGTAACGCCTGCGCGAGACAGATAATCAACATAAGTATGAAGCACTGCTGGCACTGTGAAGTTCCAAAGCGGGAATGCGAAAACAACTTTGTCAGCTTTTACAAACTGGTTCAGATATTTGTCAGCAATTGCTGCTTGTTTTTTCTCATCTTCTGTCATTTCCATTCCTTGACCTGCTTTAAATGTTCCGTTAATCATATCTCTGCCAAGGTAAGGAAGGTTTTCCTTATGAAGATCTAATTCAACCACTTCATCATTAGGGTTGTTTTCTTTATAAGCAGCTAAGAAAGCTTCGTAAAGTTTAGTTGAAACGCCTTCTTCAGCTGTACGGTCGCTTGATTTTACAAATAAAACTGTAGACATTTGTATTCCTCCCGGTAAACTTTTTATATTTACTTACAAATAGTATGTTACTTTCTTTTTTACGTAAAGTCAATCACTTTATTTTGAATATGAGATTTTTTTTCAAAAAAAAGCAAGTACATCTAATATCGGTGTACTTGCTTGGCATTTTTACTTCGAATCTTGTTCACGATCCAAGATTTCATACGTCTGCGAGCTTTTTTGATCAATTGTTTCTTTGTTGGATAAGTCTTTTACCTGTTCATGAAACTCTCTTTCATAAGAAGGAGCATCTGTCTCCAGATCATCCTCCACATCAGCTTGGGCCTCAACTGTCATTCTTGCATAAGGAACAGCTTCAAGTCTTTCGTAAGGAATCTCTTGGCCGGTTTTTTCACACACGCCATAAGTTCCGTCTTTCATCTTTTGTAATGCACGGTTGACCTCCTCTAACAGCTCCCGGTCAATCTCTTTCACTGTTTGGTCTGTCATCCGGTCTGTGACGAGCGTCCCGTGGTCTGCCATATGGTTGTCAACCCCATTGGAAAGCTCCCCCACTTCTTCCGTCATTGATTCTGTTTCCTTTTTCTCGCCAGACAATTCTTTTTGCATATCGAGCAATTTATGATAGAGATGCTGTGTTTGTTCTTTTGTCAGTGCCATGTATATCCTCTCCTTTCTATCCTGTTTCCCGTTTTGCCTTCTGTCAAACATGGAAACATCGATGGAAAGATGAGCTACTGCCTTTTTGAACGGATCGTGACCGCTGGCGTCGATGGTGCTTCGGGTTTTCGTTGGCACTTTTTGTCCTTCTCTTCTGGCGGTATATAATAGGTTGCGCCTATATTTAATCTGCCGCTCAGTTCATCAATGGTCAGCTCGCCGAATTCAAGATGATAGTCAACTTTTTCGACATTCAGCGTTTCAATATGTATATAGGTTTCTTCAGACTCTTGTTTGCTGCTTTGTTTTTGTTTCTCAATCACTGAGAGTCTTTCTTCACATTCACGCAGTTTGTCAAGTTCTGGTTTCAAGCAATGCCTGATCAGCGACCGGAACATTTTTTTCATGACATCACGACCCTTTGCATACTCCTCTTTCGTCTACATATATAATGAGGTATATCCCATAGAAAGGAGAGGTTTTCATGCTTCCGACTAACATCAATATTTCTCATCTCAAGACTAACTCGATAGGCACCGGCTCATCCCTTACCTTTGGTTCTGCGGAGTTAAGGAACAGGTGCTCTGCTATCAAAAGAAATAACGGTTTTGGGGAACAAAATGCAGATGGTATTGTTATGGTCATTCCGATTGAATCAATTGATGACCGTGATGTGTCAGATGCACTCAGTATGAAAATCAATCATCAATAACAATGGTTTTCGCTTGACCTTCGTCTTTTTGAATAGTGATGTATAGGATTCCGTCTTTAAAAATGGCATTCATCTTTCCATGAAGATGATCGGAAAGCGGAATTTTCTTTTCAAAACTTCCGTATTTCCCTTCTTTTTGGCGAAAGTCCTGTTCATTAAAATAGGAAAAGCGCTGCCCCTTCACCACTAAATAATCTCCGTACGATAATATGTGAACGTCTTGTTTACGGTAGCCTGGAAGATAAATTAAAAACTGCACTTCCGCAACGGTATCTACAATATCCATGCTCGGAAATGAAGCATCTCCTTTCCCTCGCTGATCTTGCTGCGCAAACGGAAACGGAGATTGGCCATTTGTCATAAAAGGGGTTTTTTGGTCTTCATCAAATACCTGTTTCCAAAAGTCACCGCCGTACATCTGCTGTGCGAATTCCATCCACTGCTTCATCTTTTCGAAATCCATTTGAAGCCCCCTGTCTTAACATACTTTATAACCGCCAGCATACAACTATAGAAAGGAGGTTTGCCTGTGGTTCAACCAACTCCGTATATCAATATTAATATTTTCATGCTGAAAATTAATTCCTTTGAAAATGCTTCAGCGGTTAACGTAGGACAAAATTTATTGGCAGAATGGCAAAATTCAGATAAAAAAAATCAAGGCTACGGACAGAATTTTGGAGATGCGAGCGGATTTATGGGCACGAGAAGCCATGTGGATGACAGAGACCAAATTGATTCTCCGGCCTCTTTTGAAAGTGAAGCGGTTAACTCCTCAATCAAAAGGAAGTGATGAGATGTTCTTTTCACCCTCCGTCGTAAATGTCGGCGGATTTAAAATCAATACGATGGATCGAGGTTCCTCTTTAACACTCGGTCCGTATCAGCAGGTCGATTACTTTTTATCAGCTAAAATAAATCAAGGGTTTGGAGAAGAAAATGGCGACTTTACTCCTCTTGTCGTGCCGATTTCAAATGTATTAGATGCAGATCTTGTTGATTCGAACTCAGCGAAAAACAGTGTGGTGTAATAAGAACAGGGCGCACATGCCCTGTTCTTGTTTTTATATATAAAAAAAGCCTAACCATTTTTTGAACGGCTGGCTCATCAAATATTCAGCTGCACAAATGCTTTGTCAGCACCGCCTGAACCTCGCTTAAATCGGTGTCTTTCGCAAATTCTAATTCGAAAGTTTTGCTTCTTGTCATCAATAAAAGCCCAGTGTCCGGATCAAACATTCCCGCTTCTTGGATGGCAAAGCTTTCAATTGTTTTATATGGAAGAAATACACGAACCTTCTTTTTAGAAAACATTTTATTGTCAAAGAAAATGATCCGCTTATTTGTAAAGCAAATTTGGTCCACTCGGAGCTTATAAATCGATTCTATTCTTTCCCCTTCAACGAGCAAAGCCTCAAGCTTCTTTGCGTCCGTTGATCTGCTAACAGAAAAAATACCCAATGAAGAACCCCTCTTTCTGCATTTATCTATTTGTTTTATCATTCACTACATAAAAATAAGTCCTTTATCCCTATATAAGAATACGACATAGAAGACATTTAAACCATTACGAACAGATTACATTTTTCAAATTTTTGATTTGTTTTTTGGCTTTTAAGCTGTTGTCATCAAGTAATACGCACATATAGAGAAAAAAGTTTCAATATTCAGCAATGTTTTTATAAAAAAGTGGTTTTTAATGATTTTTTTAATTTTGTTTTATATTTCCTGTTTTAACCACAAAAAAACCGCAGCTGAGCTGCGGTTTTATGTATCGACTGCTTTTAACAAAATCTGTTTGATGCTTCAAGGAAGCATTACATCTCTTCGAAGTATTCTTTATAATAGCCGCCGACTTTATTCGTATTGTCGACCACAAAGAGAAACTCCTCTGTTTCATTTTTTACTTCATATTCTTTTCCCGGCGTTAAAACGCGGTTTACGATATATTTTTTTGCGTTTGTCTGCACACACTTTACTTTTTTAATGGTTTCTTTTTCAAGCCAATTTTTATGAATCATGATGAAATCTCCTTTTCTTATCTATAAGCTTATTGTAGCTTTTTTCTTTTGTAAATTGCAATATCGGTTATTCATTGATTTTGCCTTGATTTCTATTATAGAATGTTTGTATACGCTTACGTTTGAAGCAACTATCACAGCTTATTTCTGCTATTCAATCCAGGAATCAATGTGCTATCACCAAGAATCTCAGAACAGACCATAAAAAATGACTGGAGGTTTGTTACGGATGAGTTCTTTAACGATGCAAGTGACGAAAAGGCTGGAGACATTTTTACAGGGAACAAAGAAGCTTTATATTGACGGAAAGTTTGTTCCGAGTGCCTCAGGGGCAACCTTTGACACTCCAAACCCGGCGACCGGCGAAACCTTGATGACGCTGTATGAAGCCCAGGCTGCGGATGTGGACAAAGCTGTTAAAGCTGCCCGGAAAGCCTTTGACCAAGGTGAATGGAGAACAATGTCTCCAGCTTCGAGAAGCAGACTGATGTATAAGCTGGCAGACTTAATGGAAGAGCATAAAACTGAGCTTGCTCAGCTTGAAACACTTGATAATGGGAAACCGATCAATGAAACGACTAATGGAGATATTCCGCTGGCTATTGAGCATATGCGCTATTACGCCGGCTGGTGTACAAAAATAACAGGACAGACGATTCCGGTTTCCGGCGCTTATTTTAATTATACGCGTCATGAGCCTGTCGGTGTCGTCGGCCAGATCATTCCATGGAATTTCCCGCTCCTGATGGCGATGTGGAAAATGGGCGCGGCACTTGCAACAGGCTGTACAATCGTCCTCAAACCGGCTGAACAAACACCGCTTTCAGCTCTTTATTTGGCAGAATTAATTGACCAAGCCGGTTTCCCTGCCGGTGTAATCAACATCATCCCAGGATTCGGTGAAGATGCGGGAGAAGCGCTGACGAACCACGAAGCGGTTGATAAAATTGCCTTTACCGGTTCCACTGAAATCGGAAAGAAAATCATGTCCACCGCAGCGAAAAGCATTAAGCGTGTGACATTGGAGCTGGGCGGAAAATCGCCTAATATTCTTCTGCCGGATGCGAATTTAAAAAAAGCCATCCCGGGCGCTTTAAACGGTGTGATGTTTAACCAGGGCCAAGTCTGCTGTGCGGGCTCACGTGTCTTCATTCATAAAGACCAATATGATGAAGTTGTTGATGAAATGGCATCCTATGCTGAGTCACTCCGCCAAGGAGCGGGACTTCATAAAGATACTCAAATCGGGCCTCTCGTAAGCAAGGAACAGCATGAGCGCGTTCTTTCCTATATTCAAAAAGGAAAAGATGAAGGAGCAAAAGCAGTGACCGGCGGAAGCTGTCCTTTTGAAGCAGGATATTTTGTCGCACCGACTGTGTTTGCGAATGTTGAAGACGAAATGACCATCGCAAAAGAAGAAATTTTCGGACCCGTGCTGACTGCAATTCCGTACGAAACAGTCGATGAAGTTATTGAACGGGCAAACCATTCAGAATATGGGCTTGCAGCCGGACTATGGACAGAGAACGTCAAGCAGGCTCACTATATCGCGGACCGACTTCAAGCCGGAACCGTTTGGGTCAACTGCTATAATGTGTTTGACGCGGCGTCTCCATTTGGCGGTTATAAACAGTCAGGACTCGGACGAGAAATGGGATCATATGCCTTGGATAATTACACAGAAGTCAAAAGTGTATGGGTAAACCTTGAAGACTAACATGTATGTTTAAAAAACTGCTGCCTGCCAGCAGTTTTTTTCTTTCTGTAATGGCAGTAAAAGACGCTGAATATATATGCTTCTGAAGGAGTTGAGCGTGATGGGCACACTTCAGGAGAAAGTGAGGCGTTTTCAAAAGAAAACCATTACCGAGTTAAGAGACAGGCAAAATGCTGATGGTTCATGGACATTTTGCTTTGAAGGACCAATCATGACAAATTCCTTTTTTATTTTGCTCCTTACCTCACTAGATGAAGGCGAAAATGAAAAAGAACTGATATCATCCCTTGCAGCCGGCATTCATGCAAAACAGCAGCCAGACGGCACATTTATCAACTATCCCGATGAAACGCGCGGAAATCTAACGGCTACCGTCCAAGGATATGTCGGGATGCTGGCTTCAGGATGTTTTCACAGAACTGAGCCGCACATGAAGAAAGCTGAA
Source organism: Bacillus sp. PS237 (assembly GCF_037963345.1). Taxonomy (NCBI): domain Bacteria; kingdom Bacillati; phylum Bacillota; class Bacilli; order Caryophanales; family Bacillaceae; genus Bacillus; species Bacillus sp. PS237. Next base: position 2,124,736 of record NZ_CP150156.1, read on the forward strand.
CAATTTATCATCTCACATGGCGGTTTGAGACATGTTCATTTTATGACAAAATGGATGCTTGCCGCGAACGGGCTTTATCCTTGGCCTGCTTTGTATTTACCATTATCACTCATGGCGCTCCCCCCAACATTGCCGATTCATTTCTATCAGTTCAGCTCATATGCCCGTATTCATTTTGCTCCTATGGCTGTAACACTCAATCAGCGATTTGTCCTTATTAACCGCAATATTTCATCTCTTCACCATCTCGATCCGCACATGACAAAAAATCCTTTCACTTGGCTTCGGTCTGATGCTTTCGAAGAAAGAGATCTCACGTCTATTTTGTTACATTGGAAACGCGTTTTTCATGCACCATTTGCTTTTCAGCAGCTGGGCCTACAGACAGCTAAAACGTATATGCTGGACCGGATTGAAAAAGATGGAACATTATACAGCTATGCGAGCGCAACCATATATATGGTTTACAGCCTTCTGTCACTTGGTGTGTCACGCTATTCTCCTATTATCAGGAGGGCGATTACCGGCATTAAATCACTGGTGACTAAATGCAACGGGATTCCTTATCTGGAAAACTCTACTTCAACTGTTTGGGATACAGCTTTAATAAGCTATGCCCTTCAAAAAAATGGTGTGACCGAAACGGATGGCTCTGTTACAAAAGCAGCCGACTTTTTGCTAGAACGCCAGCATACCAAAATAGCAGATTGGTCTGTCAAAAATCCAAATTCAGTTCCTGGCGGCTGGGGGTTTTCAAACATTAATACAAATAACCCTGACTGTGACGACACTACAGCCGTTTTAAAGGCGATTCCCCGCAATCATTCTCCTGCAGCATGGGAGCGGGGGGTATCTTGGCTTTTATCGATGCAAAACAATGACGGCGGATTTTCTGCTTTCGAAAAAAATGTGAACCATCCACTGATCCGCCTTCTGCCGCTTGAATCCGCCGAGGACGCTGCAGTTGACCCTTCAACCGCCGACCTCACCGGACGTGTACTGCACTTTTTAGGCGAGAAAGTTGGCTTCACAGAAAAACATCAACATATTCAACGCGCAGTGAAGTGGCTTTTCGAACATCAGGAACAAAATGGGTCTTGGTACGGCAGATGGGGTGTTTGCTACATTTACGGCACTTGGGCTGCTCTTACTGGTATGCATGCATGCGGGGTTGACCGAAAGCATCCCGGTATACAAAAGGCTCTGCGTTGGCTCAAATCCATACAAAATGATGACGGAAGCTGGGGAGAATCCTGCAAAAGCGCCGAAATCAAAACATATGTACCGCTTCATAGAGGAACCATTGTACAAACGGCCTGGGCTTTAGACGCTTTGCTCACATATGAAAATTCCGAACATCCGTCTGTTGTGAAAGGCATGCAATACCTTACCGACAGCAGTTCGCATAGCGCCGATAGCCTCGCGTATCCAGCAGGGATCGGATTGCCGAAGCAATTTTATATTCGCTATCACAGTTATCCATATGTATTCTCTTTGCTGGCTGTCGGGAAGTATTTAGATTCTATTGAAAAGGAGACAGCAAATGAAACGTGAATCTTATCAAGCGGAGATGTTCAATTGGTGTGAAGCCCTGAAAGATCAGATTCAAAAGCGAGGTCAGCTTGACCAGTTTGAAGATCAAATCGACAAGATGATTGAGGCTCTGGAAGATGACCAAACAACAGAAGAAGATTGGTATAAACAGGCCGCTGCCCTTTATCGGGATATTACAGAATCAGATGATACAAGTGAAAGACGCGCTTATGTCCCTATAGGGAAACACGTGCTGCCAAAGCTTCCTTACAAATACTCCGCCTTAGAACCTTATATATCACGCGATATTATGATCCTTCATCATACAAAACATCATCAAAGCTATGTCGATGGCCTGAACAAAGCAGAATCAGAGCTTAAAAAAGCGAGAGCGACAAAGAATTATGACTTAATCACTCATTGGGAAAGAGAGCTTGCGTTCCATGGAGCAGGCCATTATTTGCATAGTATTTTTTGGTTTTCTATGCATCCAAACGGAAAACGGCGTCCTACAGGGGCATTGTTCCAAATGATAGACCTTTCATTTGGAAGCTATTCCGCTTTTAAAGAACATTTTACCCAGGCCTCTAAAAAAGTGGAAGGCGTCGGCTGGGCCATTCTGGTCTGGGCACCTCGATCAGGACGGCTGGAGATTTTAACGGCAGAAAAACACCAGCTCTTTAGCCAATGGGATGTGATCCCCCTTTTACCGCTTGACGTATGGGAGCATGCCTACTATTTGCAATACAAAAATGACCGGGCCAGCTATGTCGATCACTGGTGGAATGTCGTGGATTGGCGCGAGGCTGAAAAACGTTTTGAGCAGGCAAAAGAAGTCGTTTGGAAGCTCTATTAAAAAAAGCCCCCTTTCCTCGGGGGCTTCGTGTGTTAAAAAATACCTATCACATGCAAAAACACGATGATGATGGCAACAGGAGATAGATATCGAATGAGCAGCAGCCAAACCGCAAACCACTTTCGTTTGAGATTGGAACCGCTTTTCAGCTCGTCAAACAAATCCTGTTTCGGTATTTTTAGCGGAACAAAAATCGAAATCAGTAACGCACCTAACGGCATTAAAATATTGCTCACAAGATAGTCAGCCGCATCAAAAATAGACAGATGAAATATAGTGACGTCACTTAAGACACCGTATGATAATGCAGACGGCACACCGACAATAAAAATAGCAATACCGCCTAACCAAGCGAATCGTTTTCTCTTATTGATATCGCCTTTCGACAGTACTGCGACCAAAATTTCCAGCATTGAAAAAGCAGATGTCAATGCAGCAAATAAAAATAGAAGTAAAAATGCTAATAAAAAGATAATTCCGAACGGCATTTGATTAAACACAGTCGGCAGAACGTTAAATAACAGAACCGGGCCTTGGTCTGGCTTGAGGCCGAATGAAAATACAGCTGGAAAAATCGCAATTCCGGCCATTACAGCAACAAGCATGTTCATAACAGTTACAGATACAGCGGACTGTACCAGATTTTCCTGTTTCTCTAAATAAGCGCTATACGTTACCATGACAGATACACCGACACTTAATAAGAAAAAGGATTGTCCCATTGCATATAAAATGGTATTGGCATCAATTGCAGTTAAATCAGGCATGAGGAAAAATTTGATTCCTTCCATCGCGCCATCAAGTGTAACCGAACGCACCATTAAAATGATGAATAATAGAAAAAGCGCCGGCATTAATACTTGGCTTGCTTTTTCAATTCCGCTGCTTACCCCTTTTGCAACAACTAAAATTGTTACCACCATAAAGAGCAGCTGGCCTCCTACAGCCAAATAAGGATTTGAAATGGTACTTGCAAATATCGTATCAAAACCAGATGTTTGCGATAAACCGCCAGTGAAGCCTTTTATAATATAAATTAAAATCCATCCGCCTACGACACTGTAGAAAGATAGAAGAATAAAGCACGTCACCATGCCTAAATAACCGATCCAATGCCACTTCGTTCCTGGAGCAAGTGTTTTATAGGACTGAACGGCATCTTTCTGTGTTCTTCTGCCTATGATGAATTCACCTAACAATAAAGGCAGTCCGATTAAAACCGTAAATAAAATAAAAATAAGTAAAAATGCGCCTCCTCCGCTGGTTCCGGCAACATATGGGAATTTCCATATCGCACCAAGCCCGATAGCTGATCCTGCCGCGGCTAAAATAAAGCCGAGCTTCGAAGACCATTGATTTGCTTCCTTCACCGTATCACTCCTATTTGATCTAACCATTATAAAGGTTCATTGTAAGAATATCTTCCTATATAGTCAAGAACATTTTAATTAGTTTACATCATATATCTATAGACATCTGCCAAAAACTAATATTGAATTATTCAGAAAATTATTTATAATAAGAGAATGTTATGAAATTTGTAAGAATTTCTGCTGAAGTTCTTGATAAGTGTGTTAGGAGTGTTTTTATGGACATCATTAGAAAAATAAGCCATTTTGCAGGACAAACCTTTGGCATATGGGTCATTGTTTTTGCAGTGCTGGGATTTTCTTTCCCATCTTTATTTACGTGGATCAGTTCTTATATTACGATTTTTCTCGGCATTATCATGTTTGGGATGGGCCTTACACTGCAAGCCGATGATTTCAAAGAGCTGGTCAGAAAGCCTTGGCAAGTTATTATTGGAGTAATAGCTCAGTATACGATCATGCCGCTCGTTGCTTTCGGCCTCGCATTTGGGCTTCATCTTCCAGCTGAAATCGCAGTTGGTGTTATTCTTGTCGGCTGCTGTCCCGGGGGAACTGCATCTAATGTTATGACATTCTTAGCAAAAGGAAATACTGCCCTTTCTGTTGCGGTTACGACAATTTCTACCTTATTGGCACCTGTTGTAACACCGTTGTTGATTATGCTGTTTGCCAAAGAATGGCTTCCTGTCTCGCCGGGGTCTTTGTTTATCTCAATCTTACAGGCGGTTTTATTTCCGATCATTGCAGGTCTGATTGTCAAAATGTTTTTCAGAAAACAAGTGGCAAAAGCCGTACATGCCCTTCCGCTTGTTTCTGTCATTGGCATCGTTGCGATTGTCTCAGCTGTCGTCAGCGGCAATCGGGAAAATCTGCTTCAATCGGGGTTGCTCATTTTTTCAGTTGTTATCCTGCATAACGGTATCGGTTATTTACTGGGGTTTCTTTGTGCAAAGCTTTTAAAAATGGATTACCCGTCTCAAAAAGCGATTGCAATCGAAGTCGGCATGCAAAACTCCGGGCTTGGGGCTGCACTTGCCACGGCTCATTTCTCACCGCTATCTGCCGTACCAAGCGCAATATTCAGTGTGTGGCATAACCTTTCAGGTTCTATGCTTGCAACATATTGGTCAAAAAAAGTGAAAAAGAAGCAAGCTGGATCCAAAAGCAGCAATCTATCACTTTAAATATGCATCAAAAAGGGTACATCACTTTATCGTGATGTACCCTTTTTTATTATCCTTCTAATAAAAGCTGTTCAGGATCTTCCAGTAAATTTTTGATTGTCACGAGGAAACCAACCGCTTCTTTACCGTCTACAATTCGGTGATCATAAGATAAAGCGATATACATCATCGGACGGTTTTCGAAACGCTCTTCATCAATGGCTACAGGGCGCAGCTGAATCTTATGCATGCCCAGTATACCGACTTGCGGGCTGTTTAAAATTGGAGTTGACATCAATGAACCGAAAGTCCCTCCGTTTGTAATCGTGAAGGAGCCTCCCTGAAGCTCGCTAAGGGTTAATTTATTGTTTCTTGCTTTTTTCGCAAGCTCGCCGATCTCTTTTTCGATTCCTGCAAATGTCAGGCGATCCGCATCCCGTACAACCGGAACGACAAGACCTTCATCAGCAGCAACAGCGATTCCGATATCGTAGAATTTTTTAACGATCAACTCATCGCCTTGAATTTCTGCATTCAACAGCGGATATTTTTTCAATGCAGCCACGACCGCTTTCGTGAAGAAAGACATAAAGCCGAGCTTCACTTCATTTTGCTCAAAAAATTGATCTTTGCGGCGTTTTCTGAGATTCATGACAGCCGTCATGTCCACTTCATTAAATGTAGTCAGCATCGCTGATGTTTGCTGTACCTCTACAAGGCGTTTTGCAATCGTTTGTCTGCGGCGTGACATTTTTTGCACTTCAACAGGTTTGTCAAAGCTTTGCTGTGCTTTTTGAGCCTGAGGCTGCTGCTTTTGCTGAGGAGCCGGTTTTGATGCCGGTTTTTCGTACGCTTCGACATCCTGCTTGCGCACTCTTCCAAGCGGATCTCCAGTTGGAACTTGAGACAGGTCAATTCCTTTTTCTCTCGCAAGCTTACGGGCCGACGGAGAAGCGATCGTTCTTGATTTTGCTTCAGATTGTGCTTCCTCGCTCACCTCTTGTGCAGCTGGTTCAGCCTGTTTCTCTTCTTTTACGCTTTCCTTGCTTTCTGTTTTCTCTGTAGGAGCAGGGGCAGAACTTTCACCCGCGCCTTCTGAAATCGTACCGATAATTTCTCCGACCTGGACGGTATCACCCGAATCTTTCAATACCTCTTGAAGTACACCCGATTCTTCTGCTGTCAATTCAACATTCACTTTATCCGTTTCTAGTTCAAGCAGATATTCACCCTGTTCTACATAGTCACCAGGCTGCTTTAACCATTGGGCTATTGTTCCTTCTGAGATTGATTCTGCTAATTCAGGTACCTTAATTTCCGCCATTTTTTCATTTCCCCCTTAGTTTTTGCGAGTCAAGCTATCAGATACAATACGTTCCTGTTCTTTTTTATGAACTGTCGGATCTCCCTCTGCAGGGCTGGATCGTCTTCTTCGTCCAATATATTGAACGCTTACTCCCTCTGGTGCAATCTCTGTCAAATACGGGCTGATATAACCCCAAGCCCCCATGTTCTGCGGCTCTTCCTGCACCCAAACGATTTCTTTCAGGTTCGGAAGTTTTGCAAATAATTCTTTGACTCCTTTTGCCGGGAATGGATACAGCTGTTCGATTCTCGCAATGTGAAGCCACTCTTTACCGTCTTCTAACTTATTAAAATGATCGCTAATGTCTATAGACACTTTACCGCTGGATAATACAAGTCTGGTTACTTTTTCATAGTCATGAGAAAGTCCCGACTGTTCATAAACAGGCTGGAAGCGGCTTTCGCTGAGCTCCTGCACTTCCGACACCGTATTTGGGTTGCGAAGAAGGCTCTTCGGCGTCATAATGACGAGCGGTCTGATTTCTTCACGAAGCAGCATTTTAGCCTGTCTTCTTAAAATATGGAAATACTGTGCCGCGCTTGTCAGGTTGGCAACCGTCCAGTTGTTTTCCGCTGCAAGCTGCAGGAATCGCTCAATTCTTCCGCTTGAGTGCTCAGGCCCCTGTCCCTCGTAACCGTGCGGGAGCAGCATGACTAATCCGGATTTTTGGCCCCATTTCGCGCGTCCGGCAGAAATAAATTGGTCAAAATACACTTGAGCAGCGTTGGCAAAATCTCCGTACTGTGCTTCCCACAAAACAAGCGTTTCCGGTGAATGCACGTTATAGCCGTATTCAAAACCGAGAACCGATCCTTCAGACAGCGGGCTGTTATGAACAGCAAATGATGTGCTGCAGTCAGATAAGTGATGAAGCGGCACAAATTCTTTGCCCGTCTCACTGTCATGAAGCACAAGGTTTCTTTGGGCGAACGTTCCGCGCTCGGAATCCTGTCCTGTTAAACGAATCGGTGTTCCGTCTTTCAAAATTGAAGCAAACGCGAGTGATTCTGCCAAAGACCATTCCACTTTTCTGTCATCATCGAACGCCTTGGCGCGTCTTTCTAAAATGCGCTTTAGCTTGCCGAAAACATTAAATGACTCCGGCCAGTTGATCAATTCGCCATTCAGCTTGCGGAGCACATCAAAATCAATCGAAGTGTCCACATCTGGGAAACCGTTTGATACAGGCTCTGGAAGTTCAATTTCACAAGCAGTGTGTTCCTTTTTAGACGGAACTTTCTGATATGCATCCTCAATGCGCTTCGTTACCGATTTTTCGATGTTTTGAACGACTTCCTCGGTAACCACGCCTTCTTTTACCAGCTTTTCAGCGAAAATTTGTTTGACGGTCGGATGCTTTCTGACAGCATCATACAGCATTGGCTGAGTGGTTGACGGTTCATCCATTTCGTTGTGTCCATAGCGTCTGTACCCGATCAAATCAATCAGAAAATCCTTGTTGAATGTTTTTCGGTATTCGACCGCAAACTTAACAGCTGAAAGACAAGCTTCAGGATCGTCCGCATTCACGTGAACAATCGGAATTTCATAACCCTTGGCCAGGTCGCTGGCATATTTTGTCGATCTGGATTCAGCGCTTTCTGTTGTGAATCCGATCATGTTATTGGCGATAATATGAATCGCACCGCCTACTTGATACCCTTTTAAAGAGCTTAAATTCAATGTTTCAGCTACAATTCCTTCCCCAGGGAATGCAGCGTCTCCATGGATTAAAATGGCCAGCGATTTTGTTTCATCTTGTACCGGGTATCCGCTTTGTGTTCGCGTTTCCTGTGCCGCTCTTGTGCTGCCTTCAACAATCGGATTGATAAATTCCAAGTGGCTCGGGTTGTTCGCTAACGTAATGCGCGCTGATTTTGTTTCAGCGTCTTGAAGCTCCCGATTCGCCCCCAAATGGTATTTGACATCCCCCGTCCATCCGTAGCTGATTCCAATGGATCCCTCAGACGGTACAAGATCTTTGTTCGGCGCATGCTGGAATTCAGAGAAGATGATTTCATACGGTTTGCCGAGCACATGTGCCAAGACATTCAGGCGTCCCCTGTGCGCCATCCCGATGTTGACACTTGTCGTGCCTGATTTGACAGATTGTGCAATAATGTCATCAAGCACTGGAACAAGAGCGTCCAGACCCTCAATGGAAAAGCGCTTCTGCCCGACGAATGTGCGGTGCAAAAACTGCTCAAAGCCCTCTACTTCTGTCAATCTTTCCAGCACAGCTGACAGCTTTTCAGCTGAGTTCTTCTGGAACAGCTCGCCAGATTCAATCTTTCTTGTCAGCCACTCGCGCTCTTTGAAGTCATGCACATGGTCAAATTCAAAAGAGATGGTTCTTTTATACGTATTTCGTAAATACTGAATGGCTTCTAAACCGTTCGAAATGTTTTTAGGAGCGTCTTTGCAGATGACAGACGCAGGTATTGCTTTTATTTCCTCTTCTGTTAGCCCGTAATCGGATAATGGAAAAAGTTCGCTCTTTTTCTCATCCTTTCTGAGCGGATTGACGGAAGCGTTCAAATGGCCATAGGTTCGGATATCTTCTGCAAGTCTGACTGCGGATGCGATCTTTTGAATCAGATCGGCTGTAACACGTCCCTTTTCTTTTGTTCCCGAGGCCTCTTTTATATCGCTTGGCGGAGCACCGAGCTCGTCGAACATTTCCTTCAAATCCGGGTCAATGCTGTTCGGATCCTGGGTATACTGATCGTAAAGCTCCAGCGCATAGCCGAGGTTCGGACCGTAAAAATCTTCCCAATTCATTCGTTGTTTCATACTATTTTGAAACATTTGAATATTACCCCCAACTTAAATAATCAAGTGATTGATTCACTATCTTGAAATAACTTTCGAACGCTGTGTCCAAAATTATGTAATAAAAACGCTTCCAACGATATTTTACCACTGTTTGCAATTTGATTCTACCTTGATTGTTCACAAAATAGTAAAAAACCTTTATAAAAAACAAAAAATTTAATCATTCGAAAAAACAAACGCCAAAAAGCATAGGATTAAGGGCTATCCTATGCTTTTATGAAGCAGTTTTTTCAGCAGCGGATACAAAACATCCGGTAGCTGATCAACATCCGGGACAAATATACTGAATTTTCCGTACATATCCTGGATCGTCTTCATTTGCGATTCTTCTATTTCTGAGTTGGAGAGAAAAACATTTATCACTTCTATTCCTCTTTTTCGGGCTTCGATAACCGCCTCACTTGTATCAACGATCCCATTTTGTTCGTAGCCAAATGCGGCCGGCTCTCCATCTGAGAAAACAATTAAGAACTTTTGCGCCTCGCTGCGATGCAGCATTTTTTTCGTCATCTGCCTAATTGCGTACCCGTCACGGTTATCTTCTTCTGGCTCAAGCTGCATAATGGCCGGTCCAGAATCTTGTCTTAATGATGATTGGAAGGGAATAACCGTATTGAAATAGTTTGGCTGGCTTTTTTCGGTTGCATCATTTGTGTCCTCCCAAAAACCGACAATCTGATGCGGAACCGCTACCGATTTCAACGCTTCGTGAAACAGCACGATTCCTCGTTTTGTTTCGTCCATTTTGTCGAACATGCTGGCGGAACAATCGACCAGCAATGTAAAAACTGCGTCGATTTCTGAAGATGGTTCTTGCTTTTTGTAGAACAGGCGCGGATTTCGCTCAGTGAAGTAACGAAGAAGCTTATTGTTCAGTCTCCCGGCATGAAGGTCTGTTCTCGGCAATGTTTTTTTATGCTCCAGCGTTTTTTGAATCATTTGTTTCAAACGCTTTTGATACGATTCAATCGTTTTTGCCTGCTGTTTATAAGAAAGCTCTTCTTCACTGGTTGCCGGCTGCGGTTCTTTATAAATTGGAAATGCATATTTATTTTCTTTGCCGTCAGCCATACCCGCTCCGTTCGGCTGGTCTTTTTGGGACTCCAGCGCTTCCAGCTTGGAATAGTCTTTCCGTTTCGTTTGTCTGGCTGATCCTTGAACAGAGCCAAGGGCCTGATCTCCATCGTCGCCTTCCCTTGAAGCATCTTTTCCTAAATCTGATTTTGCGCCGTGTTCAATATCAAATTGAAGGAAGCTTTTAGACGGTGCTTCTGTTTCCCGGTGCCATGTCGGCATTTCTTCTTCATGGATATCCTCATCACCGTCTGATTGTTTTGGAAGCGTGATGTCATCACTCAGCTTCGGCGCTTTTTTCTCTTCTTCAAATAACGGCTGTTCTGCAGCTTTTGCGTAATCAAGCTCAGGCAAAAAGAAGTAGGTGTTCAACATGTCTTTATCGAGTACCTCTTCAAGTCCGTCCATGAGGTCCTCAACAATTTTCAGAACCTGCCGTGTCGAATCTGCTTCATACACACGCAAGAGCTGCTGCTCAATAAACGGGCGCATCAGATCGATATCTTCACGCATGGATGGAAGGGTCTCGAGCGGCGATTCCGCTGTGAGCTTGAAATAGATCGCGCAAAAGAGCGCATCGGTAAAAATGCTTCGTTCCAAATTTAAGGTCAGCTGGGTTGAGAAATGTTTTCTGTACATGTCTTTTCGCTTCGCAAATACATGTTTCGTACCCGGGCGCTCACGTTTGATGCATTCTTCGATCCTAATGTCTTCAAGCAGCATAAAGAGCTGCTTGGCAAAACTTTTAAACGTAAGATGGCGATGGATATCATTCAAAAAGTTCGCAAACTCATGCAGCGAGCTATATCTTGTTCCGACTGAACGCAGGTAGACGTCGCTTTTCAGACCCGCTTCCATGTCCTCAGCTGCCCTGTCTTTCCAAAAGTGGCTCATATAGATTTTCTTTTCAAATGGATTGTAATAGGACTGAACGCCATACTCCACTTCTACCGCTTCACTCTTGGTGAGTGTTTTGGCCAAATCAGTCAGCATCATAAATAAAAATGAATCAATCGTGCTGTCGTTAAATTTGATAAATTTCATCGCAGCCCCCTCATTCAAACAGAGTTTCTGCAATATTTCGGACAGCCGCTTTTTCCCGATCATCATCAAGCTTTTCTACAATTCCCCGCTCAATGGCACGACGCGGCGGAATATAAGCAGCTAAATCACATGTATCGATTAAAGCTCTGATGGATGCCGCTTCTTCAGACACCTGTCCGTTATTGGCCTGAACGATCAAGTCAGAGGAAAGCGTGATAAATCTGTCAATCAATTTCTCGTCTTTCAAGGCTGACTGAGACATGAGCACTTGTTTCAGCAGCTCGCCTTTAATATAAGGCACATCAATGATGACAAAACGGTTTTTCAACGCTTCATTCAGAGGAACAGTTCCGACATAGCCTTCATTGATGGCTGCAATGACTCCGAAACCGCTTTTAGCCCGTATGACCTCGCCTGTAAACGGATTTGTCATCATTTTTCTGTAATCTAATACACCGTTTAGAATAGGCAGTGTTTCCGGCTTCGCCATATTGATTTCATCTATATAAAGAAAATGGCCTTCCTTCATTGCCTTTGTAACAGGTCCTGAAACAAACTCGATTGTTGCCTGGCCAGATTGATTTTCAATCGTTTTATAACCGACCAATGCCTCAGCGTCCAAGTCGACTGAACAGTTGACGCTGTGCATCGGTTTATGAAAATAGCTGGACAATGTTTCTGCCAGCTTTGTTTTTCCTGAACCTGTAGGCCCTTTCAGCAGGACATTTTTCCCCATGGCTAATGCAATAATGGCGTCAAATAAAATGGCTTCATCCTCCGCCTCATAGCCTGATGTTCCTATAAGCGATTGAAACTCTGGGGAAATAGGCTGCTCTTTATATGATAAAAGCTTTTGTTGTATATCTTCCGGCAATGTTAAGTGCTGTAGTTGAGTTGTCATAGACAGATTCCCTTTCCTATTCATATTCCATTAACGAGTATACTAAAAAAGCCCCTGTATGCTCAATACAAAAGGGCCTGGATGATATTACTGCTTCTCGTTATTTCCCAAAAGGGCTCCGCAGACAATACGCGCACCGGAATTGCCGCTTGGGTTTGTCAGATAATCGTCCGCTTGTTCATGAATAATAAATGCACTTCCGTCCTCGTCGAGAATATTTAGTTTACTTCCTTTTTTCAGTGAAGTGTCAGGCGCATTCATTATGACATCTACCTTTCCATCAGCACCGACTTCAAGGTTCGGCAGATCTCCGGCATGATGCCCCATCGGATTATTAAAGCCGTGTTCTTTGTTCAGTGGATTAAAGGGACCGCCCGCTGATTCAAAATCCGGCCTGACACAAGAACCTTTCTCATAAATATGAAAACCGAGAGAAGCACCTGGACGCAGGCTGTTTGCGGAAATATGAATATCGAGGCCTTCATCATCTGATTCTTTGATCTCTATAAAACCGACTGCTTTCCCTTCACGATTGACCAGCTGGACATGATGACCAAACGCTGACGTTTCAACCACTTTTTTTTCCGGCACCCGGTTAGGAGGGTCTGGAGGTTTTTTTTGTCCGCATCCGGCAACTCCCAGTGCCGTCAGCATCATCAACAGCAAGAGACGGTGCATACTGTCTCCCCCTTGTTTTTTCTAACAGTGTGGTCAATCATTGTCTGGTATAAACAAAAAAGCCTATAAAAGGCTTTTTGTCATACTCATTTTTAAAAATAACTTCTTGCGCCCAAGTACCGCTGTTTCCAATACGAATTGCTGAGATTGGAAATGTCGACGCCCGATGAGCTTGCATGAATAAAATCACCGCCGCCTAGATAAATCCCCATGTGAGACGGGCCGGATTTATATGTGGTAAAGAAGACAAAGTCTCCTACTGACGGCTGGCTGACTTTCTGCATGACATTCCAATACCCTGCCGTACTCAATCTTGATATAGATGATACATTATTAATGAGGTAATAAATGAAGCCGCTGCAATCAAAACCGGCAGGCGTGTTTCCGCCCCATCGGTAAGGCACTCCGACATATTTTTTCGCTTCCGTTATCATTCTGTCAATCTTCGAACCTATTTGAATGTTTGACCCTGAGTTATCTTTTGGCTTTGTTGGCTTTGTCGGATTTGAAGGATTAGATTTTGATGCTCCCGAAATAGTCAGAACCTGCCCGATTTGCAACACATCCGATGATAAATTGTTTTTATCACGGATGCTTTGGACAGTGACTCCGAGCCGATTTGCAATTTTCCACAGCGAATCGCCTGCTTTTACCTTGTACGTCGTTGTTTTTGAGGGATTGGAGTTTGACGGCTTTTTGGAACCGCTGTTTCCGTTCTTAGGTGAACTGCTTCCTTTTATTTTGAGCACCTGTTTAGGATAAAGTGTATCTGATGTTAAGCCATTTAAGGTTTTTAATTCGGCTACAGTCATATTTAAGCTGTTTGCGATTTTCCACAGTGAGTCACCAAGCTTGACCGTATATGTACTTTTTGAAGAACCTGAAGAATTGGAACCGCTGTTTTTCTTTGATCCATTTGATCCGCTTGAACTGCTTGTCCCTTTGATCTTAAGCTTTTGCCCCGGACGAATCAGGTCACTGCTCAGGCTGTTTAAGCTTTTAAGCTCAGAAACACTCATTTTATGATTTTTAGCAATCATCCATAGGGAATCACCATATGCAACTGTGTATGTTGATGTTTTGCTTGAATTAGATGGGGATGTCGTGCTTTTTTTGCTGCTTTCAGGAACCTTAAGACTTTGTCCGACATAAAGCACCGTTGATTTCAATTTGTTTTCGGATTTCAGAGCTGATATTGTCGTATCATACTGGCGGGAAAGTTTCCAAAGAGAGTCACCGCTTTTTACTTTTATCGTTTTTGCTTCCGCGGGTGCTGCGGCCATCGACGACCCAACAACTGCAGAAACAGCCAAGCCGGCTACAATCTTCTTTTTCATTCATTCAACCTCCTAAACTGTTTTTTTGCAAAAACAGCTAGTATTTTGTTTCCAAAAATGGCACACAACTGTTTTATCGTCAATTTTTCAGCAAGTTAAACCCTTTTCAAACATTTGGCGCAGCATTTTCAGCATCGTTCGACCTTTAAACCTTCAAATAAACATCTAACATTTTACATAAGCACGATATGTTTTTCGAAAGTCTAAGGAACTATTTAAGCGAGGGTAAAAATGATGGTTTTCTATTGATGAACGAAGCAGTTTCTCCTCCTTTCTTGTCTATTTTTCTAATCAATTCTCTATCGGCGTGTCAAATCCCTTCCTCTGCATTCTTATGAAATGGCAAAAAGCCTGTTCTTTCGATAAGAACAGGCTTTTACACTATGCATTTGCTGATTGAGTTTTTTGTTTTACAGCTTCAAGAATGCTGTCGGCTGCTTTTTTAGAGCCGCCTGCCGCTTTCAGTGATTGTCCAATTTCTTTTGCCTTTTCAGCATACGAACGATTATTCATTACTTCTTGTATCGTCTCTTTCAGTAGGCTTTCAGACAATTCTTCCTTTTTAATTACTTTTCCTGCGCCGACTTTTTCTACCTGATCTGCGACAACAAATTGGTCGCCTCCCATCGGAATGACAACGAGCGGGGTTTCAAAATACAAACCTTCACTTGTGCTGTTCATTCCGCCGTGGGTCACAAATAAGCTGGCTCTTTTCAAGATCTCAAGCTGAGGGACATACGGGCGTACAATGAAATTCTCCGGAATGTCGTTTAACTCACTTGTTTTAATATGCTTGCCGATGGAAAGCACAACTTTACCGTCAAAGTCCTTACACACTTCAAGGCATTGATTAAAAAACTGCTTTTGATTATTAAAAATGGTTCCCATTGAAATAAACAGCACGTTTTCATTGTCAATCTGATCAAATGGGAAATCATTGTTTCCGGCTCTTTCTGTAATGGAAGGACCGACAAATACATATCGCTCGCCAAATTGCTCAGCCAGTGGCTGAAATCCCCTTGATGTAAAGACGATTGTCAAGTCACCATCAGCTAAAAAAACATCAAATGGCTTCTTGATCTCTGCTTGAAAATCAGCATTTAACGTTTCTGCAAGCTGCTGGTATGATTCATAATGAGGCGAATCTTCAAGTGATCCTTTCATGTACGCTCCCATCATTTCCTTCGCAAATTCCTCATTCATCGCAAAGGTTGTACACAATGAAAATCTTGGCAGCTTCAGCATGTTGGCAATGACTTTACCCGCGAGAAGATGGTGATCATATATGACATAATCATACGATTCATGTTTGACTTCCTCATAAATATGAGTCGCGATATCCTTACAGGCTTTCAAAAAAGCGCAGAGCATTTCTGTGAAATCTCTTTCTTCATCGCCGGTTGCGTTTTTCCCGAAGTAATCTCCTCTGAAATCATGATACTCACGAAACTCTATATCAAGAGCTGTGATTTTTTCTTTATATTCCTTCACTGCGTAGTACGTAATGTTTTCTCCCCGGGATTTCAGCTCCTTCATCACACCGATAGAGGGATTAATATGCCCTTCACCGGGGAAACCGATCATTAATACATTAGCCATGCGGCAGCACCCTTCCTTTGAGAATTTATGTAATATTTTATACGGTACTATAAATGCATAAACAGGTAAAGTATTTCACTTAATTAATATTCATCATATATAACTTTTCTACCAGTTTATATTCCCTGTCTTCAAGACAAAAAGCATTCAGCTTGAAGCGAATGCTTTAATAAAGATGCGAATTCAGTCATTTTGTCTCATGATAGGATTCTTAATCAGGCCCTTTTTATTATTTTTACGTTCTTGGTGAAATTAACGGATATAATACACCGTCTTTGGCAAACGACATCTTCCCTGTTTCCTCTGAAACCACGAGCACCAGTGCATCCGTATAGCCCGACATACCAAGAGCCGCCCGGTGCCGGGTTCCCAAATGGATATCCACTTCCTTCGTCGTCAGCGGGAGCACATTGGCTGCTGACACGAGTTTGTTTTCCCTCACTAATAAAGCGCCGTCATGAAGAGGGTTTCCGGGAAAAAAGATGCTTTCAATTAATGAAGAGCTGATCTCGGCGTGTAGGGAGGTGCCTTTTTGAATAAAACGTTCAACCGGGTCTGCTCTTTCAATCACAATTAAAGCTCCATGCTTATGTTCCGATAAGGCTTTAATCGCCTTGGCCAGCTCAATAAATGCCGGCGTAAATTCCTCAATGTATGATTGCAAATAAAAGGAGGATGCAATCCCCTGCATGTCCTGAAAAACGTGCCCCAAATCATCTAATTCACAAAGGAGACACTGGTCTTTTTCGTGAAGCGTTTTCAAGATTAGAGATGCATCACCTAATATTTGCTCTAAGTACACCTGTATTTTCCCCTTGAACGCATTTTCTGATATCTGCTCATAGCGCATAGCCTTCATCTCCTGTTTAAATTTCCAACTTTTCACGAATGCTTATCTTATTGATGCACATTCTATTGGTAAAGGAGGGATGTAAAGAATGGAAATCGAAAGAATCATTCAGTATATTTGCACCTTTTTAGGCGTGATTTCGCTTTCTTTTATTTATGCCCAAATGTTTAGAAAAACGAAACCGACAAAAAAAGAATAGGCCCGGCGTTCATTGCTTTTTATACATAAAATGTTATAATTTCTCTCGTTATGAAAAAGAAACGGAGATCAATGTATGAAAGAAACTCAAAACGCCCGGGAAAAAATCAAACAGCTCTTGCACATTTTAATACCGATATTCATTACCCAAGCGGGGCTTTCTCTGATCACTTTTCTAGATACTGTGATGTCAGGGAAAGTCAGCCCCGCTGATTTAGCTGGTGTCGCCATTGGCTCAAGCCTTTGGACCCCTGTTTACACAGGACTTGCAGGTATATTAATGGCGGTCACCCCGATTGTCGCTCAGTTATTAGGTGCAGAGAAAAAACAGAAGATTCCCTTTACTGTTTTACAAGCTGTATACGTGGCCGCGCTTCTTAGCATCGCCGTTTTAGTGATTGGATATGCTGCAGTTGACCTTATTCTTGGCCGATTGAACCTTGATATTCACGTGCATCAGATTGCTAAACACTTTTTAGGCTTTTTATCACTGGGAATTTTCCCTTTATTTGTTTACACCGTGTTGAGATCATTCATCGACTCATTAGGAAAAACGAGAGTCACCATGATGATTACACTCAGTTCTCTTCCAATCAATTTTGTATTGAATTATGTATTTATCTTCGGGAAGTTCGGAATGCCGGCACTTGGAGGTGTAGGCGCGGGACTGGCATCCGCGTTAACTTACTGGTGTATATGCATCATCAGTTTTTTCATTATTCATAAAAACGCACCGTTTTCTGAATACGGGATTTTTCTTACCATGTATAAGTTCTCTTGGAAAGCATGCAAAAATTTGCTCAAAATCGGGCTGCCTATTGGGTTCGCCGTGTTTTTTGAAACGAGCATTTTCGCAGCTGTCACGCTTCTCATGAGCCATTTTCATACAGTGACCATCGCGTCCCACCAGGCAGCCATGAATTTTGCGTCTCTTTTATATATGCTGCCGCTTAGCGTGTCCATGGCTCTAACAATTGTTGTCGGATTTGAAGCGGGTGCAGCCCGTTTTAAGGATGCACGCTCATATAGCTTAATCGGCATCATGATGGCGATCGGCTTTTCTTTGTTCACTGCCGCCTGTATCCTTTTATTCAGAGAGCAAATTGCGGGCATGTACACTTCTGACCCCGATGTGCTCCGGCTGACACAGCACTTTTTAATTTATGCGCTATTTTTTCAGCTTTCCGATGCTGTTGCCGCACCGATCCAGGGAGCACTCAGAGGGTACAAAGATGTGAACTATACGCTTGCGGCCGCTTTTGTCTCTTACTGGGTCATTGGCCTTCCGGTCGGTTATATGGTCGGTACGTTTACAAGCCTCGGTGCATTCGGCTATTGGATTGGATTAATAGCGGGACTCGCCGCCGGAGCAGTTGGGCTGTTTTTCAGGCTGGCAAAACTGCAAAAACGTTATTCGCAAAAACAACACATTTAAAAGAGGTGATCAATCATGGCAAAAAACAAAAAATTATTCGAGTATCTTTCCCAGCATGCGGAAACCATCAGTTCAACATGGTATGAAACAATCGAGGAGACTGATCCCAATTCCATTTATGCCTCAACAGACCCTGTTGTCATTCACAATTTAAAGAGCCAGAATCTTGCCTTTAACTATAAAATAAACCGTATTTTTATAGATGATGAGGACGTATACTTGCCTATACTGAAAGAATGGGCCTTTGAAGTCACACAGGATCAAGAGCATTTAAAAACTCCTATCCACTATATTATTCGGGAGTTTGTCAGAGTGAGAGATTTATATGTTTCTTATGTGAAAGAATTTGTCCATCTCAATCAGAATACTGTGAAAAGCGAAGAAGCCGAAGACCTGTATCACGCCCTTATAAAAGCGTTTGATCTTGTGATTCATATTTTTATAGAAGAAATGTACAAAAACACAAGCCTTCAGCTTCAGGCCCAAAAAGATATGATTACTGAATTGAGCGCTCCGGTCATCGTGCTGTTTCACAGCGTCGGACTGCTGCCTTTAATCGGAGATATTGATACAGTCCGCGCCAAGCTGATTATGGAAAACACACTGCATCAATGTGCGAAAAAAAAGGTGACACAACTGTATATTGATTTGTCAGGAGTAGCTGTGATTGATACGATGGTTGCCCATCAGCTGTTCAGTCTGATTGAGGCGCTTCGTTTAATCGGTGTTTCTTCAACTTTGTCTGGAATCCGTCCGGAAATCGCGCAAACAGCGGTTCAGCTAGGTTTGTCTTTCGAAGGTATTTCCTTGAGATCCACTCTCGCTTCAGCTATTGCATCGGACTTAAAATTAAAAAAGGTATAAGGCTTAAGGCCTTATACCTTTTTGATTAATCATTCCATTGATACGTCCAATATATTTCTTCTTCAAACCATGTTGCCATAACAGGTTCATTATTTTTCAATTTCTCTTCAAGCTCTCTGAGCATGCCTTCTGTTTGTGTGCGGTGAGCTCTTAACGCATTCATTTTAATATCAGCTACTTCTTTGATATCAAGTACGACATCAGCTTCGCCGAGAACCTCTTCTCTGTTGCGGGTAATGGCCATGCAGATTGTACGCGGACGGTCTTCTTTCTTTTTGCGGTATAATGCACGGATAACCGCTTCCCCGCATGCATCATGGTCAGGGTGCACACCGTGTCCGGGATAAAATGTGACAATTAAACTTGGTTTTACATCATCTATGATCTCTTCCATGATATCAGCTAAATACTCATCGTCTTCAAATTCGAGCGTTTTGTCACGGAGTCCAAGCATCCGAAGGTCATTGATATCCATTTCTTTGCAAGCGTTGATGAGCTCTTGTTTTCTTAGCAGCGGCAACGTTTCCCGATTCGCGAAAAATGGATCGCCCATATTTCTGCCCATTTCACCTAAAGTGGCGCAGGCATACGTAACGGGAATGTCTTTTTTTCTGTTTAAGGCAATGAGGCCTGCCACTCCATATGATTCATCATCAGGGTGAGGCAGGATTACTAGTACATGTTCTTTCATTATTATTCACCCTTTTCTTTAAACTGTGAACGGTTTTTCGCTGATTTGCAGAGAAATAGCCAGTTTACCGCCCGGCAGGTGTCCCGCCATTAATAAACGGTTTTCTTCATCTACCGTGTATTCAGTCAAGCCTTCAGCATAAATCCAGCCTTCTTCTGTTTTCAAGCCAACGCGGTAAGGCCCGTTGCCTTTGATTTTTGCCTGATGATAAGTGACTTTTGCATTGCGAATATACGCAACAACCGTCATGTTCTTTTCATTTAAGTGCGCTGAATAAGAACCTGTGGTGGTTTCTAAATGGATATATACAGGGCGGTCCGCATATCGTTCTAAAGATGCTTGCACATCTTCTTTTATGATCGCTTTCATGATTGCTCCCCTCTTTCTTCTTTTAAATACTCTGCACGTTCTGTATGTAATTTGACCAGCTGATATTTCACAGCCGGTTCGAGCTGTGAATTCACAATGCGCTGAATCGCGGCAAAATATTTTTCCAGCATCGGTTTTCGGAGTCTTGGATGTGTTCGTTTATCCAAGAGCTCAAGATCAATCGCCTCTGCTACCGCTTCTGCGTCATCATGTGCGAGAGATCGGTTATTCCAAAGTGAAGCATAGGCTTTCACTATCTCTTTATCATTGTCCATCGTCTTGCTCCTTTATGTCTTACATACATGAAATGATTATACATAATATATGCATCAGCTGAAAAGCCAAAGGCCTCAATGGCTTTTTGACGCCCGTTTCCACTTCACTTGTGAAAACGTAAACAAGAGCAGCGCAGCCCATATACAGCTGAATGTAAAAGCCTTCGAGCTTGAAAATGGCTCATGGTAAACAAACAGCCCGATCAGCAGGGTAATGGTCGGCGCAATATATTGTAAGATACCGACTTGATACAGTGGCAGCCGTTTCGCTCCTTCCGCAAACAATAAGAGCGGCAAAGCCGTAAACACACCGGCCAAAAAGAGAAGCAGCCACGTCCCTCCGCTTTCTGCACCCGCTGGCTGAACATGTCCGCTGAACAGCAAATACCCCAATGCAATGGGCATAATCATGAATGTTTCCAGCGTTAAACCGATGGCGCTCGGCAGGCTTGTTCTTTTTTTGCTTAACCCGTACAGCCCAAAGCTGAATGCGAGCAGAAGCGCAACATAAGGAATGGAGCCGTATTGGAACGCCGAGATGATGACACCGGCTGCCGCAATCGAAACGGCCACTAATTGCAGGCGATTCAGTTTTTCCTTTAAAAATAAAATCCCAAGGAGCACTGATACAAGCGGATTAATGTAATAGCCAAGACTAGCCTCAAGCAAAAAGCCATGGTTGACAGCCCATATGTATACAAACCAGTTGATCGAAATCAGGATAGAAGCAAGAAATAAAGAGAGGATCCCTCCGTTCTTTTTCAGAGAGCGCAACTCCTGCCATCCTATTTTCCATTGCCGCAAGAAAAAAAGTACGATACACATAAAAACAAAAGACCATATAATACGATGAGCCAAAATATCAAGAGCCGGCAGCTGTTCGAGAAGCTTCCAATAGAGCGGAAACAGGCCCCACATGATAAATGAAACGGCTGTGTAAATAACGCCTTTTTTTGTTTCTGCATGTTGCATTGATATCCCTGCCTTTCTTTAGAGCATCTTATATTATATCACGTGAAAGATCTGGTGGGCATATACTATTTTGTCCGTGAAGAAAGGATGTGAAGACAATGTTTGAGTGGAACAAGTACTTTCCTTTCCACAATCAATTTTCTAAAGAAGCATTAAAAAAAGCTGATCCGAAAGAAGTTGAAACGTATGTCAATCGTGTGATGGAAAGTGTGTTCGGCAGTGATTATGCGGCTCAATTTCCTTTCCGCGATCCTCTCCCCCAAAAAGAACATCCCGCCAAACCTGATGCAAAACCTGATGTCAAACCTGATATTGATATATTCGAAACAGCAGACCATGTGTTTGTAAAGGTGCCAATCAGCGAAGAATGGCTGGAACAAGTGAGAATCAAACACACATCTCACGAATTATGGTTGGAAAACCTCCCAAGAGCAGATCATCCGAAAAAAGTAAACCTTCCTTGTTTAGTCAAACGCAAAGGAACAAAAGCCGTCTATAAGGATGGCCTTCTGGAAGTCATGTTTCAAAAGCAGCAAGACTACAATATGTCCGAGGTAGAAATCATCCGATAAAAAACGGCCTGCAATCGATGCAGGCCGTTTTTTATTAATAGAAGCCGGGATATCCCCCGTATGGCACGCCGGCACCAAAACCGTACGGTCCGCCTCCATATCCATAAGGGCCAGGAGGATAGGCATAGGGACGAGAATAGTTAAACAGCGCACTCCCGAGAAAACCGCCTAATAAACCGCCGACTAGAGGAGCGCCAAACAAAAAAGGACTACGCGCCGGATATCCGGCTGGACCTGGGATTCCGCGTAAATACGAATGATGAGGGTACATGATTTTTTCCTCCTTTATGTCTGCCTATACGTAAAGTATTCAGCAAGGAAGAAAAACGATTGGGCTACGGACTGTCTATGATTGTTACATCACAAGCCCTGCCAATAACACACAGCCGAGCCCTGTAACCGAAAGAACTGTTGTAAGCAGCGTCCAGGTTTGAAATGTTTCTTTCATGCTCAAGCCGAAAAATTCCTTTACCATCCAAAATCCTGCATCATTTACATGACACGCAATGACACTGCCGGCTCCTGTTGCAAGCACCATTAACGCAGGGTTTACACTGCCAGCCTCCATAAGCGGAGCTGCCATTCCCGCTGTGGTAAGCGCAGCCACGGTAGCAGAGCCTAGACACAGACGCAGAACCGCGGCGATGGTCCATGCAACGAATAGCGGCGACATGTTTGTTTGACGGAAAAAATCAGCGACATAATCGCCGACTCCGCCGTCAATCAGCACCTGTTTAAACGCTCCTCCCCCTCCTATGATGAGCAGCATCATCGCAATTTGCGAAATTGATTCTGAAATAGATCTGCCGATTTCCTGCATAGATATTTTACGGGCATATCCCATCGTATAGAGTGCAAGCAACAGCGAAATGAGCATTGCCGTTCCCGGAGTGCCGATAAATTCTATAATGTCTTTTCCTTTTGAATGTTCACTCAATAATAAAGAAAAAATTGTTGCCATTGCCATAAAGATAACCGGGAATAAAGACGTGACAGCACTGATCGCAAAGCCCGGTGTTTCATCCAGCTGAAATTCTTTCCTTGGTCCTAACCCCGATAGGTTTCCATGCTTTTGATACGCACCAGGAAACCGTTTCATCGCAAATTTATTAAATAAAGGCCCGGCAATCACAGTTGTCGGAACAGCGATGATGATTCCAAAAAGCAGCACCTGGCCAATATGGGCACCATATGCAACTGAGATAGCAGTTGGAGCAGGATGCGGGGGCAAAAATCCGTGAGTAACATTTAAGGCGGCGGCCATCGGGATTCCCAGATACAGAAAAGGCATTTTTAATTCTTTAGCAATCGCGTAAACAATCGGTATCAACAGAACAAGACCGACTTCAAAAAATAGGGCAATCCCGATGATAAAAGAGGCAACCACAACCGCCGCCTGTATTCGTTTCCTCCCGAATTTGTCAATCAGCGTAATGGCGATCCGGTAGCCGCCCCCAGCATCTGAGACAAGCCTCCCAAGCATCGCGCCAAGTCCAAACACTAAAGCTAAATGCCCCAGCTGCCCGCCAATTCCAGTCTCAATTGAAAGAACAATTTTATTGATATCCATTCCAAGTCCGATGGCTACTAAAAATGAAACGACAATCAGTGAGACAAAGGTATTTAATTTTACTTTAATAATGAGAAATAACAGAATCAGCACTCCGACAGCTACAATTAAAATCGGCATGGTACCCCTCCAAAAGTGTTTTATATGATTCTCGCGACAATGTTTTGGCGCTTTTCATGCCTAGATGAACAGAAAGCGCTTTCATTAATAACTAAAAACGTCTTGGTTATATGATTGTTATCTTTTGATCAACTAATATGTTCATACTAATCTCCTAATCAATGACTGTCAATCGTTTTTATGAGCTTGTCTCGATTACCTACCGCCTAACCCAATGATTTATTAGTTATATGTTGATTAACTTTTGGTTATATGTTATGTTTTTTAAAGTTGACTGCCAATCATTATATCTCTCCATTGTCTGGAAGCAAATGAGACAATATGAGAACAGACGGATAACAACTTCATAAGAGGAGGAGTACACATGCCATTATTGCGTTTTGATGTAATTGAGGGCCGTGATGAAAAATCGCTGCAATTGTTATTAGATACTGCTCACCAAGCGATGGTTGAAGCATTTGGTGTTCCGGAAAGAGACCGTTATCAAATTGTCCATCAGCATCCCGCAAACGAGCTTATAATCCAGGATGCGGGATTAGGGTTTCAGAGAACCAAGGATATGGTCATCATTAGCATGACAAGCAAAGCAAGAACCGAAAGCCAAAAGGAAAAATTGTATGCTCTGCTTGCTGAAAGGCTAGAAAAAAAATGCGAAATTTCCCCTGACGACCTCATGGTATCTATTACTGAGAATGGTGACGCAGACTGGAGTTTCGGTCTCGGTGAGGCGCAATTTTTGAATGGAAAACTATAAGATTTCGTCTCCCCACAAAAAAAAGAAGAGAGAGCTCCAAAGAAGCTCTCTCTTTTTTCATAAATGCGGAAGTCATCAGTATAGAAGCATCCAGCAATACGAAAAACCTGGATCTCCTTTTATATCCGGTTTAAATGCCAATTGGAAGCTGACTGGGTTTTGGCTGAAAATATAAAATTTTGCTGATTTGCATAATAAGATACATCATAATCCCCATTTACAATAGGTTGGATGTTATAGCTTATTGATCATTTCCTATTTTATATATCCCCTTCATATGCACATGACATTTTTGCCAATCCGGAAATATCAGTCTGACAAATATAAAAAGTCATGTAAACGGGTGTGAACCGTACTTACATGACTCACCATGGAAACAAAGGCTCTTTTTCAGGTGCCGCTTTCCTTATTTCTCTTCTTCACACACTGTGTCACCAGGCTCGCAAAATTGATCGGCCCATGCCTGCATTTCTTGAAATACAGCTTGAAGCGCTGTTCCTTTTTCAGTCAGCGTGTAGATGACTTTGACCGGCGTTTCAGGGAGAACCTGCCGTTCGACAATCTCGTTTTGTTCAAGCTCCTTCAAGCGCTCTGCCAACATTTTTTGGCTGATCATCGGTATTGTTTCCGTTATCTCTTTAAACCGTTTCGGCCCATCCATTAGCACATGGATGATCAGACCGTTCCATCGTTTTCCCAGCAATGAGAATGCGGATTCCATTTTAGGGCACATCGTATTTCCCATAAGTCTTCATCCCTTCATCTATTGATTGACATGTATTCAATGATCCATTACAATAATCTTTCAAGTTACATTTAGTAAGCTTCTAACTTTTCTATTATCATACCACGTTTATCCGAAGGAGGAAACACTATGACGAATACTCTGGATGTTTTAAAAGCACGTGCATCTGTAAAGGAATATGATACAAATGCCCCGATCTCTAAGGAGGAGCTGACTGAGCTATTAGACCTTGCCACTAAAGCGCCTTCTGCTTGGAACCTTCAGCATTGGCATTTTACAGTATTCCACAGCGATGAATCAAAAGCGGAGCTTCTTCCTGTAGCGTATAATCAAAAACAAATCGTTGAGTCTTCTGCTGTTGTTGCCATTTTAGGCGATTTAAAGGCAAATGAAAACGGTGAAGAAGTTTATGCTGAATTAGCAAGCCAAGGCTATATTACGGATGAAATCAAACAAACATTGCTCGGCCAAATCAACGGTGCTTACCAAAGCGAGCAATTCGCACGTGATTCCGCTTTCTTAAATGCTTCTTTAGCTGCTATGCAGCTTATGATTGCCGCAAAAGCAAAAGGTTATGACACTTGCGCAATCGGCGGATTTAACAAAGAGCAGTTCCAAAAGCAATTTGATATCAGTGAGCGCTATGTTCCGGTTATGCTTATTTCAATCGGCAAAGCAGTGAAGCCTGCGCATCAAAGCAACCGTCTGCCGCTTTCAAAAGTATCAACTTGGCTGTAAGGATATGAAAAACCTTAGTCCGAAATCCGGACTAAGGTTTTTTTATACAATCGCCTCTTTGTACCATTCACGAGCCTGTTCAGCTTCATGCTGAGTCAGCTGATGGCCCCCGTCCTGCCAGTAAACGGAGGCTGATGCCCCGCTGTCACGCAAATAGCGGTAAAGCTCTTCTGATTCTTCCTTCGTGCAAAGAGGATCGTATTTCCCGGCACCGATAAAAACAGGGAGCCCCGCCATATCAGGCAGCTCGATACCCCGAATCGGAACCATTGGATGATGCAGAATAGCCCCTTTTAACACATCTTTATAATGAAAAAGCAGGCTTGCCGCAATGTTTGCGCCGTTTGAATAACCGACTGCAATCACTCGGCCGCGATTAAACTGATGCGTTTCTGCAGCCTCGTCGATAAAATCTTTCAATTCTCTTGTCCGCACCACAAGATCCTTTTCATCAAAAACTCCTTCACTCAGACGTTTGAAAAATCGCGGCATTCCATTTTCAAGCACCGATCCTCTGACACCAAGCAAATGGGCATCAGGGTCTATAAACCGCCCCAATGAAAGCAGATCGTGTTCATTACCACCCGTGCCATGCAACAGCAAAAGTACGTTGTCAGATGTTCCTTTCTCATAAATATGCTTCATTATAAATTCCCCCTTTTAAAGTTCAGGTAAAATGTCTGTAATTTGTTGTCTATGTTTCTCCAGCCATTCAGGCAGTTTTAAGGAAGTCCCTAGCTCAGCAAACGTTTCATCTGTCATAAAGCCCGGTTCATCTGTGGCAATTTCAAATAAGATACCGCCTTTCTCCCTAAAATAAACTGATGTAAAGTATTCCCTGTCGAGAATTTCTGACGAAGGCAGATGGTTTTCAGCAATAATCGGCAGCCATTTCGCCTGTTCCTTTTTCTTAGTCCGAAACGCTACATGGTGTACCGTACCATATCCTCCGACTCCTCTTTTTTCAGGATGTAAATGGACATCAATGACACCGCCGACCGCCGCTGAAGATGCCAGTCTGACAATCTGGTCTTCTTCGGCCACTTTGGTGTATCCAAAGCTTTCCGTTAACAATTGTATGGTCGCCTGCGGGTCGTAGGAATATAGCAGCACACCTTTCATTCCCGTAATTGCTTCATTTGTTGTGATCCCGTCAGGCGTCCACTCGCTTTTGCCGCTTTTCGCATCCTCCATGATCGCCAGCGGAAGGTCTTCTGTATCATCAAAAATAAGACCTTTTTCACCAAACAACGTTTTTTCCTCTAGGCTCAGCCCGCTTTTCTCAAGACGTTCCTTCCAAAAAGACAGGGAGCCTGAGGGAACTGAAAAGTACACCCGGCCCGCTTGGCCTTTTCCTACCGTTCCCTGTCCGCTTCCTTGGAACGGAAAAAAGGTCATTATTGTACCGGGATCTCCGTTTTGATTCCCAAAGTAAAAATGATACGTTCCGGGATCATCAAAGTTTACTGTTTTTTTAACGAGCCTGAGCCCAAGCACTTCTGTATAAAATCGCAAGTTTTCTTGCGGATCTCTGGCGAATGCTGTGACATGGTGCAATCCTTCTGTTTTCATTTTCTCACTCCTATTTATCTCGATTTCAAGATATTTATTATTTTAAACCTTTATTGAAAAGGATGCAAACCATGTGTTTTGATTAAATAATTGAAAAAATCATTTTTTTCTAATAATTATCTTGTGATCTTTTCTTACAACTGCTATTATAGTGAGCATTATCATGTTTCAGGAGGAAAGTAAATGGTTAAAAAAGCACTTATTGTTATTCTCATTCTTTTGCCATTCGTTCAGCTCGCGCTTTTGCCGCTTGTGAATCGAATAGAACCGATTATGTTCGGCCTGCCGTTTTTCCACTTTTGGCTGCTGCTGTGGATTATTGTTACGCCGTTATGCTCGTTTGGCATTTATCAGATGCAAAAAAAAGATGGAGGACTTGAATAATGCAAGGGAATCTGACTGCACTTCTCATTACTGCTATTATTGTTTTAACCGTTGTCTGTATCGGCTTTCTCGCCGGAAGAGACAAATCCTCACGTACTTCTGTGGAAGAATGGTCTGTCGGCGGCAGACGCTTC
Source organism: Bacillus sp. PS237 (assembly GCF_037963345.1). Lineage (NCBI taxonomy): Bacteria > Bacillati > Bacillota > Bacilli > Caryophanales > Bacillaceae > Bacillus > Bacillus sp. PS237. Next base: position 2,152,735 of record NZ_CP150156.1, read on the forward strand.
GGCGGTCTTCTCGTCTGGTTTTTAGTAGGCGCTGACCTTTATACGGCCTATACTTTCTTAGGGTTGACCAGTACTGCTTTTACAGGCGGAAGTGTTGCATTTTTCGCCATTCCTTATTCTGTGTTGGCCTACTTTATCGCCTACTTCTTCTTGCCAAAACTTTGGAAAGTTGCGAAAATTCATAAATTAACAACACTCGCGGATTATGCCCGGGAACGTTTTAACAGTAAGCTTTTGGCAAGCCTCGTTGCCATCGTTGGGGTACTCATGCTTATTCCGTACATATGCCTTCAGCTGAGCGGCATTCAAGACACGCTTCAGGTTGCCGGCACTGGCTATATTAACGTAAAATTCGTTGTGATCATTTCATTTATTCTTGTTGCTCTTTACACATTCTTCAGCGGGATTAAAGGGCCCACATATACAGCCATCATTAAGGACATTTTAGTATGGGTCATTATGCTGTTTATGGTGGTGTCCCTCCCTCTCATTCATTTTAACGGCTGGACGCCAATGATTGACACGTTAGTGAAGGAAGCGCCGCAAATGCTGACGATACCGTCAGAAGGGCCAAAAGGCATTCCTTGGTTTATCACAGCATCTATTGTTTCCGCTCTGGCACTTTTTATGTGGGCACATGCCGCTACAGGTGTTTTCACGGCGAAAAGCGCTGATGCAGTAAGAAAAAACAGCATGTTTTTGCCGCTTTATAATATCGTGTTAATTTTGGTTATTTTTCTTGGCTTTATCGCCTTTCTTGTTCTGCCGGAAGATACAAATCCAAGGCTGGCGCTGCTGCATTTGATTCAAACATCTTACGGCGGCGTGGCACAAGGCTTTGCATATGCCACTATCGCTCTTGCTTCATTAATACCTTGTTCCATTATGGCAATCGGCGCATCGAATTTATTCGCCAACAACCTATACCGGGATTTGATTCATCCGAATGTGTCGCAAAGCAAGCTGACTCTTGTCACACGTTCAATGGTGTTTGTTGTCATCGGTCTTGCGCTGCTGTTTGGAATGCTGTTCCCGACTGCCTTAGTGACACTTCAGCTATTAGGTGTATCCGGTATGGTGCAAATCTTCCCTGCGATTGCTGTCAGCCTGTTCTGGAAAAACCAAACGAAAGAAGCAACGGTTATCGGATTATTAGCCGGCCTAGCGGTAACGTTTATTGTGTATATCACTCAATCCGCACATGGCATTTATGAAGGATTCTGGGGATTGGCCGCCAACATGATCGCTGTGGTCATCCTGAATCCGCTGTTCGTTAAAAACGCGGGATCCAATCCTGTCATTGAAGGTTTATTTGGCAAAAAACAAGACGCTAATCCAAATCAAAAGGGCGCATAAAAAAACCATACGCGGCAGCCGCGTATGGTTTTTTTTACATTTCTTTTTTCAGTGTTTCAATTGCCTTTTCCATTTGCGTATCATTATCAGACAGCTTCTTTTGAAGTTCTATCATTAATTTCGTTGTTGTATCGCCAGTCAGTATGCCTGTTTCATTCAGCTTCTCTTTTTTCTGGAACTGTTTGACGACAGATACAAAATCCTGGTCATACATACTGTTAACCTTTACCTTGTAACCAAGTGCTTTGAGCATTTTCTGAGCCACTTTGACGTTTGTGCCTGTATCACCTGATTTGTACGTTTTATCTGCGTCCAAATACGGCAGCTTCGCGTAATCAGGCAGCTCTGCTTTCACTTGAGGCTTGATGCCTTTTTTGTGAATCCATTCGCCATCAGCAGTCAGCCATTTGGCAACTGTCAGTTTGACGGTAGAGCCATCATCATATTCTTTTGCCGTTTGTACTGTACCTTTGCCGAATGTCGTCTCGCCGATTAACGGTACGTTTGACGATTCATGAAGGGCAGCGGCCATAATTTCGGCTGCGCTTGCTGTACCGTCATTTACTAAAACGACGGTCGGCTTGGTCACTTTCCGTTCTTTTTCGGCCTTCATGACTTCTTTTGAACCGTTTTTGTATTCAACCTGCATGATGTTTTTCCCTTTATCAATGAACAGGTTGCTCATCGTAATCGCCTGTTCCATTAAGCCGCCCGGGTTGCCTCTCAAGTCTAAAATATAGCCTTTGGCGCCTTTTTTCTCTAAACTGTCAATCGCATCTGTCAGCTCTTTAGCTGTTGTTTCAGAGAAAGAAGTGATTTGAATTTCTCCGATGTTGTTGTCTTTCATCTCTGAATAGACAGTCTCTACAGGAATGGTATCGCGCTTAATGGAAAGATCGATATTCCCCACTCCCGCTCTGTTCAGTTCAAGCTTCACCTTTGTGCCCTTTTTGCCTCGGATTAAAGCGACGGCTTCATTTACATTCATGCCTTTTACGCTTTTTCCATTTACCTTAATGATTTGGTCCCTCGGTTTGATACCGGCTTTTTCAGCAGGTGAACCTTTAATTGGGGATACAATAAGGATTTCTCCGTCTTTCTCCTCTACTTGGGCTCCGATTCCTTCAAAAGATGCTGAAATCGTCTCGTCGAATGATTTCGCTTGCTCTTGATCCATATATGTAGAATACGGATCATCCAGTGATTGAATCATTCCTTTAATTGCTCCGTCTACTAATTTGTCATCATCTGTTTTTTGGTAATAATCACTTTTGATTTGCTCATACGCTTTATTTAATTTGTCGAACTTGCTGTCTCCTGTGCTTGCTGATTTTTGGCCCAGGATACTGGAATTGCCCGTAATAAATAAAGTAAGCGCCGAAGCGACAACTGCAGTGATCAGCACAATAAAAAACAGTTTTAATTGCCGTTTCAATTAAACACCACCTTTTTCTTCTTACATTATTATCATGGACGAATTCTTATTCGTCAACTCGGAGCAGAAATGAAAGAGAAACGCCCTTCTTTTGCTTTTCATAAACCTATGTCTTTATACGACATATGATAAGGAAAAAGGAGGATTCGATATTGAGCCGATATTTAGAAATGCTGTCCTTATTCGGTGTCGCAGGGGCGCACCCAGGCGGGCTGGCTTTTTCAAAAGCGGTCTTGCAAAAGGCTGCACCCTCTCCGGATCAGCCGATTCTTGATGCCGGATGCGGAACAGGGCAAACGGCGGCTTATTTAGGACATTTGCTGTATCCTGTAACAGTCGTTGATAAAGATCCTATTATGCTTGAGAAAGCGAAAAAAAGATTTGCGAATGAAGGGCTTGCCATCCCTGCATATCAGGCGGAGCTGGAACATCTCCCGTTTTCTTCTGAGTCCTTTTCCTGCGTCCTGTCAGAATCGGTCCTCAGTTTTTCACGCCTGACATCCTCTCTTCAAGAAATTTCAAGAGTTTTAAAACCCAGCGGGATGCTGATTGGTATCGAAGCTGCTTTAAAAAAACCAATGCCCCCTGCAGAAAAGAAGCAAATGATGGATTTTTACGGATTTACTTGCTTACATGAAGAAAGCGAATGGCATAAACTCCTAAGATCCTATGGCTTTCAAAAAACAGAAGCGATGTCACTTCTTCCGGAAGACATGGAATTTGAACCAACCACAGAAATGGATTTATCGCAAACGATTGATCCCATCTATTACGATACGCTTCAAACACATTATCAGCTCATGCAGTTATATAGTGAGTACATGGGTCATTGTATTTTTATCGCGTACAAGTAAAACGGCGTATCGCCCCCTGTTTTCGTCCAACCTTTTTTTCCTATCTATCATATGCTGATAGAAAGTCAGGATAGGAGGGGAACAATATTGGAGAGATATTATCATCTTTGCAAAAACCATCAAGGTAAAGTCGTCAGAATTACAGAGAGAGGCGGGAGAGTTCACGTCGGCAGAATTACCCGTGTAACAAGAGACAGAGTTTTTATAGCTCCGGTCGGCGGAGGGCCAAGAGGTTTCGGTTACGGATATTGGGGCGGTTATTGGGGATATGGAGCGGCTTACGGGATTTCCCTCGGTTTAATTGCAGGAGTGGCTCTGGCTGGTTTATTCTTCTGGTAAGCATAGAACAAATGCTAGATTCACCAGACACAATGAAGCCCGCTTATCTAGTGTAAGCGGGCTTTTCATTTTAAATTTTCTTCACTTTTTCAAAGTACTCTTCAAGCGTTAAATCATTATCTTGGATGACCTTTGCGGCTTTTTTGCCTACATAGCGCAGATGCCATGGCTCATATTCATATTTCGTGATATCTTCTTTATTTTTCGGATAGCGAATAATAAAGCCATATTTATAAGCATTGTCCTGCACCCATTTCCCGTCTGCCGTGCTTCCGAACGCTTCATTTAGCTCAAAGCCATTGCTCCGGCTCGAAATGTCCATCGCAAGGCCTGTTTGATGCTCGCTTTCACCCGGGTAAGCGACCGCTTCCTTTGCCTTCCTTTCCCCTTTTAGGCTTACTTCATTGTCAAAAATGACTTTCTGTCTGTCATACGAACGGTACCCTGAGACAGCTGCCAGTTCATAGCCTTCCTTTTTGGCAGCATCGAACATTGTTTTTAATGCGTCGGCCGCTTCTTTTCTGATGTAACGTTTTTGAATCTTTTCTTCAAAAGAAAACTCTACATCAGGTATGACAAGATCGCTAGGTTCATAGTTTCCGGGCAGTGCATATTGTTTATTGACAAGCGCGAGTATATTTTCTGGATTTTGAATGGTTTCCAGACCATCGACTTTTTTAATATCATTGAAATACTGGCTTTCCAATGAAAACTCACTGTTTTGAGTGTTTGATTTTTTGCTGTCAGCTGTTTTTTGTTCTGTTTGCTTTGTTTCTGCTGTGGTTTTCGTATCCTTTTGAGCATCTCCGTTCGACATGCTGCAGCCGGCTCCGACTATTGCCGTTACACTCAGAGCGGCAGCCAGTGAGAACCATTTACCGGACTTTTTCATATTACATTACCTTCCTTTTATCAATCGTTTCCGCATGCATAAAGAAGAGGCTGCCGGCACCCAGCACGCCTCTTGATATATTTTATTGTGATACGGAATGTAAAGCCACTTCTATCATATCATGAAATGTCGTTTGACGCTCTTCCGCTGTCGTTTCTTCTCCTGTTAATACGTGATCACTCACGGTGAGAATTGACAGGGCTTTTCTTCCGTGCTTCGCTGCTAATGTATACAATGCAGTTGTTTCCATTTCAACGCCAAGCACACCGTATTTTGCAAGTTTTTCAATTTGCGAATCGTCATTGTAGAACTGGTCAGCTGTAAATACGCTTCCTACAGTCACCGGCACACCTTTATCCTTTGCGGCATCATAGGCATTTTTTAAAAGCTCGAAATCTGCGCAAGGCGCAAAATCAACGCTTCCGAAAGCAACTCTGTTCATTTGTGAATCAGTTGAGGAGGTCATCGCCAAAATGACGTCTCGCACTTTGACATCTTTACGAATAGCGCCGCAGGAACCGACTCTTATTAGATTTTGCACATCGTAGCTTTGAATTAATTCATTCACATAAATTGAAATAGACGGAACTCCCATTCCCGTGCCTTGTACTGAGATTTTTTTACCTTTATATGTACCCGTAAATCCATACATGCCTCTGACTTCATTGTAGCATTCTACATTTTCAAGATACGTTTCTGCAATAAATTTTGCTCTGAGAGGATCTCCCGGCAAAAGCACAGTATCCGCAATTTGTCCTTTTTCAGCACCTATATGTACACTCATCTCATATCCTCCTGTAAATCTAAATTATCATCCAGCCCGTCCATTTTACAACGAATGTCATGATGAAACAAACTTCAGCATTGATTATAAAGGAATATATCGAAAAAAGAAATGTTCGAGGATCTGTTAGGCACTTCCTCAGAAAAACGGATAATCGGGGTGTTAATTTGAAAACCTAACCGCAGGAAGGAGGGGTGGGACATGGGTAAAAAACATCGTAACCGGATCACCGGCCAAAAAAAGAACAATCATATACCTGAAAAAGATATCATTGCAGCTGAAGAAGCACACGGGAAAGAATATTCCGCTGCCAAACGCAAGCCTTAAAACTGCAGAAAACTGCGGGTTTCCGCAGTTTTCTTTTCATTATGTCGTTTGTACAATCAGACGATTGATTTTCCTCCAGCCGGCGGGAAGCAGTTGATAATATGTTTTCCCTTTTCTGCCTTCATCAATCAGGATCACGTCCCCTGTGGCCATGAATCTTGCATCATAATCACTCGGAACAGTGTCGAATACATTAAACAAAGAGAATGCTCTTTTCAGCACGTCTTGATGATCGCTCCCGTTCAGTTCAGTTCGATAGACGGCTCTGTAGCCCTTTTTTTCGCCAAACCGGGGTGTCTGAAATATTGTCACGTCATAGGAACAAGACTTCTTTTTAAACACGGATAACATCATCAAGATCCCCTCCCTTTTATTTCTTTAACATATTGGCGTTTTTGCTGTGTTTTCCTCTCTCTATTTTTGTCGAAACCGCTTAATCTTTTCGTCAAAACCTTTTACTAGGAAAAACAGAAGCAAGCCGAGGCTAAAGCCTCCTAACACGTCTGTCACAAAATGAACCCCCAGATACACTCTGCTTATGCCGACTAAAACAGCAATTACACCGGCTATGATATATACCATTTTTTTATGCTTAGACAAAAACGGGAGATGTTTCACTAAAAAGTAAGCAATAACAGGATAGACACAAGCAGCATTCATGGAATGGCCGCTCGGAAAACTGAAGGATGATTCATGAACCAGCGGTGCAAAATCAGGCCTCACTCTTTCGATCCATTCTTTTAAGACTTTGTTTAACAGCCGATCTGTGCCGAATACTAAGAGCATCAACAGGCCGTCCCATGTTTTTCTGTAGAAAAACATGCCTGCTCCAATGATGACAATTAGAGGGAGCAGAAAAGAAGAAGCACCAAGATGCGTGATCCCCGTCATGACTTCATTAAGCCATGGCTGACGGATCAAAACAGCTGCCTTGCTTATTGCTTCATCTGCAGATTGAACAGCATTTGTATGAATGGCCGCAGCTAGAATTAAAAAGAAAAGAAACAAACTAACGGGCTTGTACAATTTTAACCACCTCAATTTTCACAGAAGTCATAGAACATGAATAATAAAACCGGAGCTGACCGCTCCGGTTTTAAGCCTCACTCATCTTCATCCAGCTCTTCATCTATCATACATTTTTCTATCAAATAATCAAAGGTAATATCAGCGATTTCAAACAGCTCATCCTCACTCGGTATGTAGCCCCGTCTTGCAAGCTCTCTGTAAAAAAATTCAGCGATTTCTTCCGTATCAATCACAAGATCTATTTCTTTCATCTCCGTACCGCCTCCTTTTTTATGTTTTATGAAAAAACAGGCTGAATTATACCCGGTGTTCTAAACAATTCTTTCAGTCATATATTGAATAAAAAACGAGCCATGGGAGGCTGACGCTATGATTGCTAAAATGATGGAAGCACTGGACGGAGAAAGATTTGATATCATAATGGAAAAAACGCTCAAAGGAATGACGCGTGTGATGATTTGGGGCTGTCTGCCATATTTTTTATATGTCTTGATCCGTATGTTCACAAATTAACTGAAATGCTCTTTTAAACTTTCCAAAACAAACATCATCATGTCTTTATATTCTTCATCCTGAAACATTTCGTACAGAATTTTGTAGTCATTATAAATATCCAGAAGCTCATCAACAATTGACACAGCAAGGATGTGAAGGGTATCTTGATCTTCATCACCGCCTTCAAACTGAAGAAGAGCAGACGATGCGATATCTTCGCCGATCTCATGGCCAGTTTCTCCGACATAATGGACAAACAACAGCTGATGCACAAACTGGTCCATTTCATATTTTCTAAGCACCAGCGTGAGATCCTCTTCCTCCGTTTCAAGCCACTCTCCATCCTTTAAACGGGTCAGCTCATAAATGATATCTTCCCAGCCATCTTCTAAATATCTCCAAATTTCTGTTCTATGGCCGATAATGCGAAAGAGTTCTTTTCCATAATCTTTAACATAAACAACGTCCCCAATAAGGAATTCATACTCAATATCAAGCTTCTCCATGTCGACAATGACACCCTCATAATCTTTATAAAGCTGAATAGATGATTCAAAGTATAAAACTTCGTTATGATTGACTTCATAAAGATAGTGTTTATCAATTTGGTGTACTTTTGTGATGGTGCCGACTGTTCCATACATAATGACGACTACGATATCCCCTACTTGGAATTTCGGTTTATTTTGCTTCATGGTGTCTCCCCCTCGCCGCAACATTTCTCATACGCTATCGTATGCCGGGTGAAGCCAATTCGCATGGGCATGAAAACCAAAGGAAATATCCAATTATGGTATGGGTATGGACATAAAAAAATCCGCAGTGATCTGCGGATGAAACAGCTATTATCTGCCGTGCACTTCAGACTCGTATTGATCCCAAGCTTCATCAAACGTCGCCATCGTGTGAAGGTAATCAGCATTCAGCTCCAAATATGAACTGATTTCATGATAATCGGTTGATGTTTTTGGAAAGCTGTGATCCTCATACGCCTGATTGGCAAATTCACTGATGCTGTCCTTCGGCTTAGGGTGTCTGTATTTCAATAAATAGTGATAAAAGGATTTCATGGGTTTCCCCTCCTGATGTCTGTCTTTTGTTGTTCTATTATACAGTTCAAGTGTAAAATTACAACAAAAGAATACTGAAACATGACTCAGGAGAAGTCAAAATAGTTGCGTTTCAAAATTCTTTCTGTCTCCATGAGCTGCTGATATGTCAGGCTTTCAGGCAGTTTTTTTGTTTGAATTAAAAGCAGCTGATCCTCAATCTCTTTAACCGTGTTTTCCTCTTGATAGGTCATACCGCAGGAAGAACATACCATGGCAGGGGTGTCTGTCAGTTCTATAGCCCTCGTTCCATCAGGGAGCTCCCAGTACACCGTGTTCCTGCCGGGCACCGCTTCGAGCTCGCCGCACCATTCGCATGTTTTCATGAAGAATCCCCTCCGCATTCAGTCTCTTTCTGTTTTTTCTGCTGCGCCAAAAATTTCTTTTCTTTGAGCTGATCTCTTTTCTCACGCCGATCTTTTAATGTTTCATGCTCCGGATTTGCGATGTATGCCTCTCTCCTTTTGATTCTGTCTACATTTTCAGGTGTAAACGAAACTTCTTTGTCAGCAAAAATGGCACTCAGCCCGATCGGCTCCTTTTTGTCAGCGGTTTCAGGGAAAACGGACTCAAAATAGGCGTCTGCCTGATTGGGGATATAATTCTCTGGTTCCGGATATGACGTAATCACACCTTCAAAATTTCTTAAGATCACTTTGTCAGGACTTTGTGACAGGACATAGTTTGGCTGCAGGGCGATTTTACCTCCTCCGCCTGGTGCGTCAACGACAAAGGTAGGAACCGCATAGCCTGAGGTATGACCTCTCAGCCCTTCAATGATCTCCAAACCTTTGGAAACAGGAGCTCTGAAATGCCCTATTCCTTCTGACAGATCACATTGGTAAATATAATAAGGACGGACTCTGATTTTTACCAAGTCATGCATGAGCTTTTTCATAATTGGAACCGAATCATTAATACCTGCTAATACGACAGCCTGATTTCCGACCGGCACTCCCGCGTTCACCAGCTTTTCACATGCCTCAACGGATTCTTCTGTCATTTCGATGCTTGTGTTAAAATGGGTGTTCAGCCAGACCGGATGATATTTTTTCAATATCTCGCACAGATGATCGGTAATGCGCTGCGGAAAGACGACGGGAGCTCTTGTTCCGATTCTGATGACTTCCAGATGCGGAATGCTGCGCAGCTCTTTTAAAATATATTCTAAAATTTGGTCGTTGATGAGCAGCCCATCACCGCCTGAAATTAAACAATCGCGGATTTCGGGTGTTTCCCGGATATAAGCAATTGCAGCATCAAGCTGTTTTTTGGGGACGCCCATTCCGATTTGTCCGGAAAAGCGCCTTCTTGTGCAGTAGCGGCAGTACATGGAACATTGATTCGTGACAAGAAACAGCACACGGTCGGGATAGCGGTGTGTCAGACCGGGTACCGGTGAATCTTCATCCTCATGAAGCGGGTCTTCCAGATCGTATTTTGTTTTGTGCATTTCTTCAGAAAGCGGCACAGACTGCATGCGTACCGGGCATCTCGGATTGTCGGGGTCCATTAAAGAAGCATAGTAAGGTGTAATATTTAAGGGGATCGTTTTGGTAGAAATTCTGACGCCTTCCTCTTCATCCTCGGTCAGATTAATGACTTTCTTTAAATCATCTAACGTTCTTACAGTGTGTGTCAGCTGCCAAAGCCAATCGTTCCATTTCTCTTCCGGAACGTCCTTCCATAACTCGATCTCCTTCCAATGCCGTTTCGGTTTATACCATTTGTTTTTCAAACGAACTCCTCCTCGCGCATATTTTGACTTACAGTTGCTTGCACCAAATATTCATGTTTTCAAGGCCTTCGGCTATAAAGCAATTATTGATCAGCCTTCCGCCATACTGATAACCTGAATGGTACAACACAGCATTCATCCCAAAAGACGAAGCACGGGCGAGAGAAAACACATGAACGATATCCTCTCCAGCCATTTCTTTTTCTAACGCCTCGATTAAAAAGCTTGTTAACGAATGGCCGCGATATTCCGGCAGCACAGCGCAATCGGTTATTTCTGCATGCCCAAGCTCTGGATTGATTTCTGCGCTTGCTGCGCTGATCAGGCGGTCATGATCAAGCATGATATAATACACCGTATTTGCATTCATCGTCTTTTCAATATAAGCGGGGTCAAATACCGGGGTTGGGTACGTGCGGAATACTTTTTTATACAGCATCGATAGCTGGTACATGTCGTTTGTTTCTGCTTTTCTCATCGTAAAAACGGGTGTACTGTCGTTGCGAAGACGGGGCGCTGTGCGATATATGGCTTCGATGATCTCCTGTTCCTCTGTATAAGAATCTGTTTGTCTCCGGCTTTCTGAAAGGTAACGTACCATGACACAAGCCGAATGGCCGAGATAATAGCCCTTTAGATAGCCCTCCGGCGCAAATAATTGTTTGGCAAGGATCGGCTCATCATGCTGCTTCGCATAGACAATGATTTTTTCTGCATTCTCTTCTTTTGCCGCTGCCACGATATCCGGCAGGGCCTTCTCAATGGCTCCGTCATAACGAACCACTCTGATTCGTTTATTAAAGCCGTCATGGTCCAAAACTGCTGTGACACCGCTACTCTTTATTGACTTGAGCATCCGCATCCTCCCCATCTGTATGAAGGCCGCACCAATCCATGACAAAAAGTGCAATAATTTTAGCAGATTCTATCATGGCTTCAACCTCAATGTATTCATTGGCCTGATGAGCCGTTTTTGTTTCCCCCGGCCCGAAAACGATCACTGGTGTATCTCCTGCATGGTACAAAAGCCCTCCATCCGTTCCCCACGGGGAAGCCTCAATAATCGGCTCTGTCTGTTTCATTTTTTGATAGGCTGATTGCAGCACAGAAATTAAAGGGTGATCATCAGGTAAATCATTCGGCAGCCATTGAGCGCCAAACCATTCGACTTGTACGGGATGGCGTTTAAACCATTCGTCATGGTATTCTAAATCCTTCAGCCAGTTTTCCAATTCAAGTTTTACAGCTTCTGGTTTCTCATGGGGAGCAATTCCGCATCTCCCTTCTATGACGACACGGTCTGCAACTGAAGATGGCCAGGCACCGCCTGAGATGGTGCCGATATTCACCGGTACCGGTATTGGGATATTGTCATACAGCGGATCTGAAATTCTCGCATTGCGGACTTTCTCCAGCTCTTGTATCGCTGTGATAACGTGCATGCTTTTTTCAATCGCGCTTACCCCTTCATAGCGTGTGCCCCCATGTGCGGATAATCCCTTCACAGTGATCCGAAACCACATCGAACCCTGCTGCTTAATAAATAGTTTCATATTCGTCGGTTCAGGAATCAGCGCCCCGTCAGCACGATAGCCTCTCATGATGGCGGAAAGTGTACCGGCGCCGCCGCACTCTTCATCTACAACACTCTGAAACAATACATCTCCCTTCAGTTTGACATCGCAGGCGTGCAGGGCTTCTAAAGCAAAAAGAAGGGCTGTATTGCCTCCCTTCATATCCGTTGAGCCGCGGCCGTATATTTTACCGTTTTCTTCGACAGCTTGATACGGTTCATACTTCCAATCCTTTACGCTTCCTTCAGGCACAACATCGATATGGCCGTTCAAAATCAGGGACCTGCCTCCGCCGGCTCCCGTTTTTTTAGCCACGATATTCGGGCTCTCATGAAAATCGGATCGGTTAGATTTAAAGTAGGGATGCTGTTTTAATTGCTTTATGCTTGGCTCCCATACATCAATGTCCATATGAAATTGCCGCAGCTTTTCAAGCACAACAGCTTGGGCGTTAAACTCTGACCCCAATGTGCTTTTTTCCCCAATCAGCCTTTTGAGAAGACGAATGGCTTTGGCCGAATGCTGATCAAGCCACTCGATTACTTTTCTTTCAATGTCTTGCATCCTCATTCCCCCTCTTAAGAAAAAGGCATATCTATTTTGATTTCAGCTTCTGTCAGCCTCGTCACCTCATCGATTGTCGAGCCATTCATCAGCTCTTTTAAAATGAAGTGATGGCTATCGACCTCAAGAACCGCTTTTTCGGTAATAATCAAATCTACACAGCCTGCAGCAGTTAATGGCAGCGTACATCTTTCTGTTAATTTAGGCCTTCCCTTTTGATCTGTATGACTCATGACGACAACCACTTTTTTCGCTTTTTGGGCAAGCTCCATCGCCCCGCCCATACCAGGCACCTTTTTTCCCGGAACAAGCCAATTTGCCAAATCTCCTGATTGGCTCACCTGCAGGGCGCCTAAAATCGTAATGTCAATTTTGCCTTTTCTGATCATCGCAAAAGACATGGTTGTATCAAAATAAGAAGCCCCTTTTACAGCGCGGACAGGATATCCCGCGGCGTTGCATAAATGCGCATCCTCTTCTCCCTTTTCGGGACTTTCTCCAATGCCAAGGACACCGTTTTCCGCTTGAAACATGACCTGCATGTCAGGCTTCAAAAAGTTCGGTACCAAGGAAGGGATACCGATACCGAGATTCACAATCATGCCCTGCTTAATTTCAGTAGCAGCGCGTTTTGCAATCTGTTCTCTTTCTGCTACTCCCAAGCCCATTTCCACTTCACTCCCTCGCTTCGTACAACCCCCTCAACAAAAACCCCCGGTGTGACAATCATTTCTTCAGAAATCTCCCCCATCGGAACGATACGCTCAGCTTCGGCAAAGGTTCTCCTGGCGGCCATTGCCATAAGCGGGTTCATATTGCGCGCGGTTTTGTCATACGTTAGATTGCCGAATTCATCTGCAATGTAAGCATTGATGAAAGCAAAATCAGCAGTCAGCGCCTCTTCAATCAAGTATCGTTTTCCCGCCACTGTTACGATGTCCTTTTTTTCGCAAACCATTTGATTATCAATGCCCACGTCGGTTAAAATACCGCCAAGCCCCGCTCCGCCGGCGCGAATCCGTTCCGCAAGCGTTCCCTGAGGTGAAAATTGAACCTCTAACGTCCCCTCTGTCATCTGTTTTCCGGCTACTGGATTGGAACCGATATGCGAGGCGATCAGGGTTTTGACCCGTTGATTAACAATAAGCGGGCCGATTCCGATATCCGGGAAACCGGCGTCATTGCAAATCACAGTCAAATCCGTTACACCGCTGTCCAATATCGCTTCAATCAATGAAGGAGGCGACCCGACTCCCCCAAAACCGCCAAACATCAGAACCGATCCATCCCGAACATCTGCAATTGCTGTGTCAATGCTGATTGCTTTTTGAAATGGCGCCATTTAATGTCAATCCTTTTTTAAGTTTTTTTCGACCGCTGCAACTGTTTCTGAAAAAATAGAGATAAGCTCTTCCATTTCACCGTCTGAAATAGTAAAAGGAGGAGCAATAATGACAGCATCTCCTTCTCCACTGTCTATTCCAGCTTTGGAAGGATAAACAATCAGCCCGCGTTTTTTCGCCTCGCTGACAATAAGCTGGGTTATCGCCTGCTCTGGCGGAAACACTTTCTTCGTTTTTTGGTCTGCCACAAATTCAATGCCTAATAGCAGTCCTTTTCCGCGCACCTCACCTATAATGCCGCTTTGAGATGCCGCCTCATCAAGCTTCTTCTTCAGCACAGCGCCCTTTTTTTCTGATTGTTTGATCAAGCCGTGCTTTAACACATATCGCAAAACTTCAAGAGCAGCTTTGGCTGAATAGGGATGTGCACTATATGTGTGACCGCTCATAATCACACCTGACCCTTGTTTTATGGTTTCAATAATAGAATCAGATACGACGGCAGCAGCAATAGGTGCATACCCCGCACCGAGTCCCTTCCCCAGTACAGCAATATCAGGTACGGTATCCCAATGCTCTGTCGCGAGCATCCTTCCTGTTCTCCCAAGCCCCGTCATCACTTCATCTGCAATAAAAAGCACATCGTGTGTGCGGCATACCTCACTTAATCTCTCATAATATCCCGGAGGCGGAGTAATCGCTGCTCCTGCAGCACCAATAATAGGCTCAGCCACAAAGCCGGCGATGAATTGGCTTCCGATTCTTTTAATCATGGTGTCCAGTTCATCAGCTGCAGTCTGAACAAAGTCTTCTTCCGTCTCGTGATTCAGCCGATAAATATGTGGAGCTGAGATAGCTGGATACCGCTCAATGAGATGGGTGAACCGGTATCTCCTTTCATAAAAACCAGACAATGAAAGCGCTCCCAAAGTTATTCCGTGGTAACTGCTCCATCGAGACAAAAAGATGGATTTTTGTGTTTGCTTTTTTTCCTGCCAATACTGAATGGCGATTTTCATAGCTGTTTCTATCGCTTCTGATCCGCTGTTGACAAAAAAAGACCAATTCACATCTCCGGGCAGCTCCTGTGCCAAGAGAGCGGCTAATTGCTCGGCGGGCTCACTCGTAAACTGTGAGCGGTAAGCAAAAGACACCTGATCAAGCTGTTCTTTCAGCTTCTCAGTCACATCACGAACTCCGTGGCCGATATTACATGTCACCGCACCTGACGAGCCGTCGAGATATTTTTTTCCGGTCTGATCATAAACATATGAACCCTTCGCATAACTGACAACCGGATAGGCCGAGCTAAGCTCTGGCTTAATCAAATAACTGCTCATGCTCCCACCTCAAAACCCCTTTTACCATATTGTATGAGTGTCCAAATGGCGGCATGACGTTCCCCGCAAAAACTTTTTCACATAAAAAGAGCCTTCCTAATAAGGAAGGCTCTTTTGAAATTTCAGCATCTAGCAAATAAAAGCGGCTCCAACAATAATTAATAAAATGAACAAGACAACAATTAACACAAATGTATTTGTCCCGCAGCCAAATCCGTAACCGTACCCAGAGTATCCATACATGCTGTTTTCATCCTTTCTTATCACGATATACGACATTTTATGCGGGCCAAGTCCCAAATGGTTTGTGCAAACGCCTATTTCATGTAAGGAAATAATGAAATACAGTATGCACCCGCTCATATTTTTTAAACGTCAGCTTTTCGTAAAACTGAGTTGCACCGTCAGTGCTTGCAGCCACTAAGTAGGCTGCTTCCATTCCTAGTGATTTGGCGATGGACAGCATTTCTTTCACTAAGATACTGCCGTAGCCCTTCCTTTGAAACTGATCTAAAATTGCCACTTCTTCGATTTTAGCCGTTTTCTCTTGATGATCGATAAACAGCTCGCCGCACCCAATGGGAACTTTCTGTGCCTGGTCGCTGTAACAAACAACAAGAATGATTATATCTGCTTCATAGAAAGGATATTTTCTTTTTAATTTTTGTTCAGCGATTGCTTCTCCAATATAAATGGAATCGTAAATTTTCATAATAGAAGATCCGTCGCTAAGACTTTTTGCCGTCCCCCATGCGGTTAAAGGATGTCCCATCTGCCCCTTCCAGTCACTAAGCTTCATGTCATATAGTAGCTCATCCTCGACGACAAAACCGCTTTTTACAAGTGACTGCTTCAAACCGAGCGGAAAAACATGCTGCGGCGACGCTTTTAAATGGAGATAATTCGCATCAAGCAGCTTTGGTACGGAGGGTAAAAAGTTAAGTAACCGCTCCAATGGAAACGTATCATGGAGCTGAACAAAGTTATGAGAAAAAATTTGCGGAAGCTGCGGATCTCTGTATACGCTGTAATGATCAAACGATGCCGATTCAGACGTTAACAATATATATTGATGTTCCGTTTTTGAATAATGTCCTGTCATGAACGTCTCCTTTTTATGACCTATACCTTTACTCTGTTGCAATATTCAATTTCTTTATAATCTCATCGTACACCGGATAAAACGGCTTTCCAATTGGAAATTGCTGAATATTTCGGAAAGAAGCGGAGATTGGCTTCTGATGTAAAAAAAACTTCCTTGTTACTTGTTCACTAATCGGGTGAAAGACGCCGTTTAGAAACAAAAACGGCTCGCGTTCGATGAAAAACAGACGTCGGCCAGGCGGATTTTTGATCAATTCAGATCGTTTCCACGTAATCGGCGGCCCTTCCGGAAGCGTCTCCATCTCTTCTTTTCCAATTGTCACTATGTCTTTTCTTTGAAATTGATAAAATTGAAACGCATACTGGTCCACAATTCGCCTTTTTTTTCCGGCTTCGATATAAAATATTGCAGGATGGTCAGCTTCCTTTACTAAAATATAATTCGGAATGTTTAAAATTTTGCCAATCCTATATTGGAATAAATATGGGTCTGGAACAGCGACAGTCCGATTTAGATACAAAAAACCCCACTTTTCTCCAACAGGATGCCTTACACCCTGATCAAAAAAATACACATTTTGATCTGAACCTTTTACAAAAGAGCCGTCAATCAAATCGGCGGGCAGAAACCGATATGCATTTTGAAATGAATCTGGGGTTTTATAGGTTGTGTCTAATACTTCATTTATCGGCAGAAATGGGGTAAAGTTGTTGAGTCTCGCCCAAAAAATTGCGTCGCCATGATTCCAATGCTTCATATCATCATCCCAGTAGCCTCCAAATTTATGGTGAATGAGATTAAGTAACGAACGGCGATGCATAACTGAGCAATGATCAACTTGAAAAGCGGCCTGATCAAGCACTGCATTGGCATTTCTGTAGAAATGTGAGATTTCCTCTCCCCTTTCGTTTACATGTACAACTTTTTGTTTTGAATAGACCGCCTGCGCTTCAGGCTTATGTGAAAACTCTTGCACCATACGGCTCAGCCGCTCAGGATGATAAACAGTGTCGTCAGTAAGATAGGAAATGTAATCGCCGTCTGCAAATGGGAGCGCACTGTTAATTAATGTGGCATAACGGGCTGTTTTTAATCGATCTGCAGGATGCACGAAACTGTTATGATATTGAATGCGCCGGTCATGGAGATACTTGTGAATCACCGCAGTTGTTTCTGCATTCGAATGATCATCCATGATAAAAAGCTCCCAAAGATCATGCGTTTGCTGTATCACGCTTTCGATCGCTTTTTGCAAATAATCGGGTTTGTTGTAACTTGTTAAAATAATAGACACTTTCTCTCCCATCTATACCGCCTCCCGCCGTCAAACATAAAAACGGCTCCGCAGCAAGCAGAGCCTCTGTCATCATTTAAAAAGCACCCCAGCTTACAACACTTGAGAGTGAAACATGAGATCTCGTGTTATTTAACGGGTTTTGGAAAATAACCAAATCAGTCAGAACTTCTTTTACGATGACATTTTGAAGTGTATCTCCGTTGATCAAATTGACTTTTGAAACCGGTACGCCCAGCTCTTTTGCAAAAACAAGCTGGCGTCTGAGGTCAGATGGATTTCCTTCAGAAGACGATTGACGTATCAGCAGAATCAGCAAAAGCAAAATAAAATGCAGATCATCTTGGTTTTCTTCTCGATCCACTTGTTTCTCTAAATCCAAATCATCCCTCTCCCTTATCCTTATCTCTGTTTCACAATATGTGCGACTTCGATTTATGGTATAGGCTATGTCCACTCCATTAAAAAATCAGCATTTTCCTTAAATAGATGAAAAATAGATCAGGTACGGCGTTCGACTCATACCAAATAACAGCCGGAAGAATATGAATAACGTGAGTTCACTATCGAATAGGAGGTGTGTGTAATGAGCTCTGAAAATGCACAGTTAAAAAAGGATTTAATTAAAGCCGTTTTAAGCCCTTTATTTCCAACTGCAACAGAAGGAGGAGAAAATATGGATAGTAATCTTAAAGCCTTGCTTGATGCTGCCATCGATCAAAAAGTAGATGAAAGTGAAACGGTTACGGCAGAATCTATTTTAGACCCTTCTCTTCCGGCAAGATGGATTTTTGCCAGAATTACGCCAGGCACTACAATCAGCATTGTGACTGATTCAGGTGACATGATCGGACCGGTTGTTTTCGTTGCTTTCGATCAGGTTCACGGGATCGTATTTGTAACACAGGAAAGCTCCGTCACTCCGGCAGGCCAAGCTACAACATTAATTGATGTAGACAAAGTAGAAAGCGTTACGTTCTTTTCATAACATCCGATGAAAGTCTTGTATATCCAGTCGGGATACGGAGGAATATACAGTTATTTTGATCGCTGGGCTGAAGAATGTTTTCAGAACACTCATACAGAGTATATGATTGCAGATAAACCTGAAGCAGAATCTTTGATGAAGATCGAAGCGTTTCAGCCGGATTTCACACTTATGATGGTTGGAGACCGCGTTCCTCACGACTGGCTGACCTGGTTAAAGGGTAAGGATATCCCCGTGTATGTTTGGCTGACCGAAGACCCATTTTATATGGATATCAGCCTTCAGGTAATTAAGCTTGCTGACGCCATATTAACGATAGAACAAAATGCAGCTCTCTACTATCAAGAGCTCGGCTACCAGAACGTCTATTATGTTCCGATACCAGTTAACCATCGGCTGTTTAAAAAAATGGGCACCGAACATTCCTATCATTCAAATCTGTTAATCATCGGCTATCCTTACCCTAATCGGGTTCAGCTTATGAAAGAAGCGGTCCATCTGCCATTCACGGTTCGGGTAATCGGCAAGGAATGGGGAAAATATCTGCCTAAAAAAGTGCTCAAACAGCCGCATATTGATGTCGTCAGCACATGGGTTCCACCCGAACAGGCCGTTCATTATTATAATGGGGCAGACATCGTAATTAATGCGCATCGTCCCTATCATTTTGCTTTCAACCAAAATACTATGCGCATCAAAAATGCCAGTTTTAATAACCGAACGTTTGATATCGCTGCATGCGAAGCATTTCAATTAACAGATTTACCCGCGGCGCATCCTTTTTCATCCATTATTTCTTATCACGGCATGAACGACTTTAAGGAAAAAGCCGCTTTCTATATCAACCACCCTGAAGAACGGCAAAAAGCTGCAGCAGCCAATTATAAAGAGACCGTACCCGCATTTACGTTTGATGAGCTTCCTGCAAAACTAAAAGCGATTCATCTGGCGCTTTCTTGAAAAATCGTTCATTGCTATGAACGATTTTTTTATTCATAGAAAAAAGCAGCTGCACAAGCTGCTTTCTATTCTAGCCGTCAGAACGGTCTTTCAGCTTCCTCGGATTTACCTGTTTATGAAGATCAGGCATTTCGCCGAGATGCTGTGCAATTTGTTCCCACGATACAATTTTGAAATTTTGATTGACGGCTTGTCCGTTATCAATATTTTCGCCGTCCTGCGCCACAAAAATCCCGTACGGATATTTTGGGCCAAGTCCGAAACCGAGAACATCAATACCATCCGTGTCACTAGTACCGTCTATCTTCTCGCCATCTGTAATCTCAAAGTTGGCTACATAGCGATTTTTCCCCTGCCGTTCATACATTGCATAGCTGTTATTTCCTTGACTTGAAGCCATGAGATATCCTTTGCCATTTGGTGCATAATAGATTGTCAGTCCTTCAATATCAGCTGTCAAATGATCTCCTGTCGCACGGTCAACAACCTGCCCCTTTGACCCTCCGCCGGGCTCAGCGTTAAATTTCCAGATGGCCTCATCTTCCTCTGCTATGTATAGGTTTCCGTACTCATCATCCGCAACAAGGCCTTCGGTCTGAGAATTCAACTTAAATTCACGCACCTTTTTCCCTGTTACATAACCCTTTCCACCATCAACAATTTCATACTGCTCAAATTCCCCTTGTTTGCCTGTCACTAATGCGTAAAATGCTCCTGTTTTCTGGCTGTGATACAAGCTGAATCCATAAACCTCAGAAATATTGGTGGAAATAGGATGGTTCGGATCTGTAATGCTTTTCAATTTTCCTTTATCCCCGTCTATTGCATATACTTCAATTGTATTTTTTCCTTCGGACCGGTTGGATGCGGCAGCAATATCAATTTTTTCGCCGTTCAATGGAAAATCATAGCGCAGATCGACATTATTGAGCTTGCCAAACTCATAAGAATGAAGCTGTTTTCCGTCTAAATCATACACAACGAGCCCTGACTTCTTATTTGTTGTAATCAACTTGCTTTTTTCCGGGTGTTTTTCATGAACCCAAATGGCCGGGTCATCTGCTGCATCATCGCCAGATGCGACCGGATCTGTCTCCGTGTGTGCAGTCACTTTGAAATGATGTTCCTCATTCACATAATGAGCCGACACCGAGGTTGCTGTCAGGCTAAGCAATAAACCCGCGGCAGTGCTTAGCAGCATTGTTTTTGGAACCTTCATTTGGTACCCTCCTCTTTTATCACTAACACTACTATTGTAAAATATATACAGGTGATTACCGTGAGGAAAATGAACCTTTTTTTATAGGGTTTCTGACTCATAAACAACTTATTCCCCAAAGAGGTGGTGAGATGACTTTGCCAGATTTACTTTTGCGGAGCGAAATAAAAATATGTTGAATATTTAGTACATTATTTATTTAGTTTTGTTTTTCCCTAGTTACGTCCGTTTTTCCATTTTCTATTAAAAAAGAACACTTTGTGACATGATCATTCCCCTAAATTTTGTTTTATTGGTTGCTTTCATTAATTCGATTACAAAGTTGAACATATGATGCATGGTAGAGAAACGAGAGTTGGAGGATAAGCCATGCCTAAACAGCAAACAGCAGAACTAAAACCATTTTTCCATAACAAAACAGTTTTAGTCACTGGCGGAACGGGTTCAATCGGGAGTCAAATTGTCAAACGCCTTTTGATGCTTACACCTAAACAGGTGATTGTATTCAGCAAAGACGACAGTAAACAGTATGTCATGAGCCAAAAGTATGCGGAGGATAAGCGGCTATTATTTGTACTTGGAGATGTACGCGATCACAGAAGGGTGAATCAGGTGATGAAAGGCGTCGATATCGTCTTTCACGCGGCTGCGCTGAAACAGGTTCCGACATGTGAGGACCATCCATTTGAAGCGATCCAGACCAATCTCATCGGCGGACAAAATGTGGTGGAAGCTGCCCTTTCACACCGAGTGCAGCATGTCATTAATATCAGTACAGATAAAGCTGTATCTCCTGTGAACACAATGGGTGCCACCAAGCTGTTATCTGAAAAGCTGTTTCATCAAGCAAACCGCCACGTCCAAAACAAAGGAACCTTGTTTTGTTCGGTCCGCTTTGGAAATGTTCTCGGTTCCAGAGGTTCGGTCATCCCCATATTATTTGAACAGATGATGGAGGGTGAACCTCTGACCATCACAGACAAAAACATGACCAGATTTTTCATGTCAATAGACGATGCAGCTACATTGACATTACAATCGGCTGCTATTACAAAAGGCGGAGAAACCTTTATTTTCAAAATGGAATCACTGAAACTTGAAGAACTGATTCATGGGTTTGAAGAATATGCATCGCAGCACGGGCTCCCGCGGCCGGCTGCAGTAGAAGTGGGCAAGCGTCCAGGTGAAAAGCTTCACGAAGAATTAACATCTCCACATGAAATTGAATCACTGTATGAATGGGGCAACCTTTATGCGATCCTTCCAGAGCCGGAAAAACATCCTGACTTTCGCAAAGTCAATCTGCCTGGGTATCAATCAGATCAAGCCCCGCTCATTACGAAAGAAAGAATTGCTCAGATTATTGAAGAATTGCATCAAGAGAAAAAGGCATAAAAACAAGCCTGTCTATCCATTAGGCAGGCCTGTTTTTAACAGTTTATTTATTAAAGAGATGCAGATAGCTTTCGTATCCTTCTTCTTTTAGCTTATGCTTCGGAACAAACCGCAGCGCTGCTGAATTTATGCAGTAACGAAGTCCGT
This sequence comes from Bacillus sp. PS237, assembly GCF_037963345.1. Classification (NCBI taxonomy): domain Bacteria; kingdom Bacillati; phylum Bacillota; class Bacilli; order Caryophanales; family Bacillaceae; genus Bacillus; species Bacillus sp. PS237. The sequence goes on from NZ_CP150156.1 coordinate 2,175,022, forward strand.
TTGGCCCCGGTCCGTCATTAAATACGTGGCCAAGATGAGAATCAGCAGTTCGGCTTCTTACTTCTGTGCGAATCATGCCGTGGCTCGTGTCCAGTTTTTCTTCCACTTCTTCTTCAATCGGCTTTGTAAAGCTTGGCCAGCCGCATTGGGAATCAAATTTATCTTTGGATGTAAACAATGGCTTGCCTGACACAATGTCTACATACAACCCTTCTTCCTTATGATCCCAATATTCATTTTGAAATGGCGGCTCCGTGCCGTTATTTTGCGTTACTTCATATTGCATGCGATTTAATGACTTTATTTTTTCTTCTTTATTGTACGCCATTTATTTAGCCCCCCAATGCTCGCTGATAAATCCCGCTCGTCCGGAACCTGTCCGGTAGCGCTGATAATGTGCTGGATTCTTTTTATAAAAATGCTGATGGTAGCCTTCCGCTTCATAGAAAGGTTCAGCTTTTAAAATGTCCGTTACAATCGGATCTTTAAAGATGCCGCTTTCCGCCAGACGTTGCTTGGAAGCTTCCGCAAGCTCCTTTTGTTTATCATTATGATAAAAAATGGCTGCGCGATAGGAACTGCCGCGATCAGCAAATTGCCCTCCGGCATCTGTCGGATCGATTTGCTGCCAAAATAATTCAAGCAGTTTTTCATAAGGGAATACATCAGGATGAAACGTGATTTGAACGGCTTCACGATGTCCCGTCGTTTCACTGCACACCTCTTCGTACGTAGGGTTTTCAGTATGGCCGCCTGTATACCCGGACACCACTTTTTCAATTCCCGGCTGTTCGTCAAAAGGTTTAACCATACACCAAAAACAGCCTCCTGCAAATGTGGCGATTTCTTTTTTTTCAGACATACTGGTGCCTCCTTTGTTAATACGTGGTATTATTATATTATAGCATGTAAAAATAGAATGAAAATGATTCTGCTTTTCAATAAAATCTATAGGTTTTAAGCAATATGCTTATGTAATGGAGGTTCACAAATTTGAAAGTAAGAACACAGATGATGTACGATATGGAAACTTTACTCCGTAAAGTCTTTAAACAAATACGCAATGAAATCAATGAAATTTTAGATAAAGAGCTGTCGCGGAATGAATTCACCATTCTTCGAATCCTTAGTGAACAAGGGCCTAAAAAAGTCACTGAATTTGCGCCTATTTTAGAGGTATCGGCAAGCCACATTACGGCTGTGACCGATGCGCTGGTAGAAAAGGAATGGATTACGAGAATCAGATCGAAGGAAGACAGACGCATCATCCGCATTCATATCACTGAAGCGGGCGAAAAAGTCCTTCAGCACTTTAACGAGAAAAAAACGGAATATTTCTTTAAACGCTTTGACTGCTACACTGATGCTGAACTTGCCACGTTAATCGAGCTCTTCAGCAAACTTGATAAAAAACGGTGAAAAAAAGCACATACCGATATATAGGTATGTGCTTTTCGCAGTGCTTCACTTATTTTTCAGTAAACAGCTTCATTGCTTTCCAGCGGCCATATCTATAATACAAAAATGCCGCGCAGCTGCTAAATAAAAAACTCATTCCGATTCCAAGCCCGATTCCTTTTTGTCCAAGCCAAGCTGAAAATAGAGCTGTGAAAGGATACCTCAACACCCAAAACGAGATCAAATTTAATACCAGAACCTGCAGCATCGCTCCCGCGGCCCTGACGATTCCGTTCAGCACAAAATTAACCCCAATAAAAGGGTAGAAAAACGCGATCCACTTCAAATATTGTTCACCAAATGCGACCGCATCAGGCTCACTGATAAATAACCTTATGAGGTATTTACCAAATACCCAAATCATAACCGCAATCACCAGCATGCAGGAAATAACAGCTATCACACCTAGCCTTGCAATTGTTCCCACTCTTTTTTCGTTTCCGATTCCAATATTTTGCCCTGCCATACTATTGACGGCCGTACCGGCAGCCATTGCTGGAAGCGTGATGATGCTATCAAGCCGCTGCACCGCGCCAAAGCCTGATACCACGTGATCCCCGTATGAGTTAACAACACTCATAATCGCCATCATACCGCCTGTAATCACCATCATCTGCAGACCTGCCGGAATCCCGAGTTTCAAAATCAGCGCGGACTCTTCCCACTTGGGCATTCTCGGAATCGAGAATGGCACAAGCTTGTGTTTGATGACATAAAACAACCCATACAAAAACGCAATGCCCTGTGACAAAATCGTTGAATAAGCCGCTCCCGCTATTCCCATGCGGAACACAGAAATAAAGAGCGGCGCAAGCACTGTATTCAGTACAACAGCAAACGCAATAAACCGGAGAGGTGTCTTGCTGTCGCCCAGCGCACGAAGCACAGTACTGATAAAGTTATAACCAAACAAAAATAAAATGCCGATAAATTGAATCTGTAAATACGTCTCAGCAAGCGGTATCATTGACTCCGGCGTTTTTAGAAGACGCAGCAAAAGCTCTGAGAGAAAAAAACCGGCCGCGCCGAATCCGATGCTTAGGCCTGTTAATAAAACAACAAAAGCGTTAATATACGACGCCATTCCTTTTATATCATCTTTTCCTTTTTGCTGAGATAAAATGGTTAACGTCGCATTGTTAAGGCCCAAAATAAAAGACAGCACGGTCAAAACAATCGTGCTTGATACCGCGGCTGCCCCAAGGGCCTTTGCCCCCAGTAAATTGCCGATCCACAAGCTGTCTATAAATTGAAAGGAAACCTGCAATGCGTTTCCGAGCATAATAGGCATTGAAAACAGTACAAGCTGTTTCAGCACGTTCCCCTGTGTAAAATCGTATGCTTTCATCTTTTCTCCTTGTGTTCTCAAATTTTCTTCGGACCACACGAAAAAAGAGACGTTGTTTCATGTCTCTTTTTTCATGACTTATCGGTTTTTTTTCGGTCTCGCATACCGAATGTAAACACCATCACACTTAGGAACAAGGCACAATAGGAAACATTCAAATACATTTGATCCATATCTTCAGCAGCCAGATGATGATAAGCAAGCCAGCCGAAGTACAGGGAAAATGTAAAGGATAATAAACTGAAATACTGGTAAATCCGTTTCATTTTCAGTCACCTCTATTGTTTAGGATGGTAATAGGAAAACTCAATTTCATCTTTTTCTAAATTTATCTTATCCGCTTTGACATACATTCCATTCGTTAAAGGCATTTCTGACAAACGCACTTCAATGCTTTTATCTCCGGGGTGAACATGGACAAATGACGGCAATTCATAAAAGCTGTCCATATAATTTAACACAAAGCTAATTGGTATACTCAATTTCCCTAACGAAAATTTCGTGACATTCAGCTCTACATCACCGTTTTTTTTCACGGTCGGCTCAAAAGCGATAAACGCATCAATAGACGTGGAAAATGCCTTGATTTTCCCTGCGACATGAACATCATCATCAATCTCTACTTTATAATCAAGCTTGTTTGATGCTTTGTCGTTTAAATATGAGTTAACAAACGCAGCTAATGATTCTTTTGTGCTTGTCACTTGAAATCCATACTCGCTCTCAGATGCATCTTTCACCTGAGCCTGTTCCCCCGGAAGCAAAACAAGTGCCACAAACCCGGCGGCGAGGATAAAATTGATTGCAAGCAATATAAAAAACAGTCGCTTCCACTTATTCATGCTGTCACCCTACTCTTTCGGTAATCCTTCTTTTTTAATGGCTTGATAGACGCGCTTTGCGATAAGAGAATAACCCGTACCATTAGGATGAAAATCATCTTCCTCAGAAATTCGGCTGCTGTCACTTTTTTGATTAAACAAATCTTCGATATGGACGATTTTTGCATGTTTATCTTTTTTCAGCTCTTTTTCAGCAATATGGTTCCAATCCGTGACGACACCATTTATTTCATTTAGTTCTGATAATGTAAACGTAAACGGATTGTACATGCTGACATAAATCAGCTCAGCGTGATCATTCAGCTCGCGAATTTCAGAAATGATTTTTTCAAAGCGCTTTTCGTACGGTTTTTCCGCTTCCTGAAACGGTTCAACGGTTAATTGCAGAAAGTTTTGGCGAAGGATTTTCATCAAATCATTACCGCCAATTGTAAAAAAGACATAATCTGCGTCCTTTATGCCTTTTTGAACCTTTTTATCTTTTAGTTTTTCTAATAAATCATCCGAACGGTTCCCTTTTACAGCATAATTTTTCACGTCGACCGTTTTGACTTGTTTATCTGACCGGATAGAATCCGCCACCTTGCCGACATATCCCTTTCCGTCGGGATCTCCGACTCCTTCTGTCAGCGAATCTCCGACAGCCGCTATGACAATGTGTTCTTTTGTTTTCGTTTCATGGGCTTTTTGTTTTCCCTCAGATGATGTACGTATGCTCGTACACGCAGTAAGAAGCAAAATCAAACTGGCCATGATTGAAAAAATGCGCAGCTTCAATCTTGTTGCTCCTTCCCATTCTACTAGTGGAAAGTGTATCATGTTTTAGAAGATTTGCAAATGCCTAGTCTCTTAGCTTACTTGAGTGTACTGGCTGACTTCACATCGGAAATGATATCATCGTACGGTGTATTCTCCACTCCATTGTAATCTTTCAGCACCTTACCGTCCGGACCTACCAAATAAAAAGAAGATTGATGAATCACTTGGTCCTCTCCCTCCGGCTTCTTTACGATCGCTTTAAAGCTCTTAAGTGCGAACTCCTCAATCTCACTCTGGCTGTATCCCGTGAGAAAATCCCAGTTATCAAAAGATAATGGATAATTTGCGGCAAATTTCTTCAGCTGTTTCGGCTTATCGTTTTCTGGATCAACACTAAATGATATGATGCGGACATCTATATTTTCGGCTTTCAGTTTTTTTTGCAGATCGGTCATATGAGCGGTCATTGGCGGACATATAGTTTCACAATTGGTAAAAATAAAATCCGCCAGCCATACTTCTCCTTTTAAACTCTCTAAAGAAACGTTCTTGCCGTCTTGGTTTTGAAATGTAAAAGGCTCCACCTCGTAATTGAGCGGATCTTTAATCTGCTGTCCTCCGCATGCACACAAAAACAGAAAAATCAGCCCAGCCGTTAACCCCTTGATAACCTTCATGACATCCATCCTTTCCAGCCAGCATAAAAACGCTTTCTAAAACCGTCCTTACTGTCCCATGTTTGTATTCGATACTGAGCAAAAAAAATCCTGCATGCCTCCCCATTAACGATTACAAAGGAGGGCATGCAGGTAAAAAACGGCATGTTACGCGTTGTGCTTTAACACCTCTTGATGAAATACAGCCTGATAATCTGCCCACTTCATCCGCCGCTTCATATAATGTCGGAAAGAATACACTTTTGCCCTGCTGTTTGATGAAAACACTTCTTTTAAGTAGAATTGCAAATGGTGATGTAACATAAAGAAATAGTGCTCATCTTCCTTTAATACAGGTATTTCTGTCACTTTCACCTGAATCCCGTCACCGCGTTTGAACTCTAGGCTTTTGAGTAACAAGCTATCAATCCTCTTTTTTGTTTTTCTTCTATTATATATGATGCCAGCCGGGCTGTCTGTCATTTTGCGCGGTTGTGTAAAAAAATTAGATTAGCAAATGGAACAAGTCCTCATCCTTGTTCACCTCTACATAATGAAACGGTTTTTTGTTCATCCGTTCAATCAGCGGCCCATAATCGGCTTTGTTCTGCAGCTCGATGCCGACAAGAGCAGGTCCATTGCTTTTATTATTTTTCTTCGTATATTCAAACCTTGTAATGTCATCATTCGGCCCGAGGACTTCGTCAAGAAATTCGCGGAGCGCCCCCGCTCTTTGTGGAAAATTGACGATAAAATAATGCTGAAGGCCTTCAAAAATCAAGGAACGCTCCTTCATTTCCTGCATTCTTCCGATATCGTTATTGCCCCCGCTTACCACACACACCACGTTTTTCCCTTTAATTTGATCCTTGTACAAATCAAGCGCTGCGACAGAAAGAGCTCCAGCCGGTTCAGCAACAACCGCACATTCGTTATATAATTCAAGAATGGATGTACATACTTTTCCTTCAGGCACAAGGAGAATGTCATCAACGACAGTTTCCAGCGTCCGGAAGGTTTCCTCGCCAATTTTTTTAACAGCCGCCCCATCTACAAACTTATCAATTTTATCAAGTGTGACGACATGCCCAGCTTTGTTTGATTCAAAGTAGGATGCCGCTCCCGCCGGCTCAACAGCAATTACCTTTGTATCAGGAGACACGTTTTTCAAATATGTACCTACCCCAGAGAGAAGGCCGCCGCCTCCGACACTTGCAAAAAGAAAATGCGGTTCTGTATCAATGTCGTTTAAAATCTCGACTGCGAGCGTTCCCTGTCCGGCCATCACATCCGGATCATCGAACGGATGGATAAACGTCCGAGATTCCGCCTCACAGCATTCAGCAGCGCTTTTATACGCGTCGTCAAACGTATCGCCTGTCAAAATAATATCGATAAATCCTTTTCCGAATAGTTCAACTTGAGATACTTTTTGTCTCGGTGTAGTAGACGGCATAAAAATTTTCCCGTGAATGCCAAGATGTTTACACGAAAATGCCACACCTTGAGCGTGGTTTCCGGCACTTGCACACACAACTCCGTTCTCTGTCTGCTCGCTGGAAAGCTGTTTCATTTTATGATAAGCCCCTCTGAGCTTAAAAGATCTGACAACTTGCAAGTCTTCGCGTTTTAAATAGATATTGCATTCATATCTCTCAGAAAGTCTGTCATTCCTCTGCAAAGGTGTGTGAATGACAACGTCCTTTACGTTTTGGTGAGCCTTCAAAATGTCTTTCACTTGGATGAGAGAGTTTTCTTTAAGCAACGGTTTCATGTACAGATTCCTTTCTTGTTTTAAATCCCTATTTAATATGCCATTATAACATGAATATTCAAAAAATAAGACAATTATTTTTATTTAATAATTAAAAAAATACAGACTATGTCCACCACATCTTGTGGTAACTTCTGTTCAACCATTATCCTGCAGAGCCAAGAAAAAAGATGATCGTAAAATAAAGGGTGTTTTCAACCAAAAGGCATGATATAATGAAACCAATTAGAACCAAAAGGAGCCAATTGATGAATAGTGCACCAAAACTCAATACATTTCAACATCTAATCGGAGAACATCAAACTTTTCTGGAAGCGAAGCGAATCGCCAAGCAGTTCTCGTTATCGGAGCTTCCTGTCTTAATAACAGGAAAAATCGGAACAGGCAAAAATCACTTCGCACATGCCATACACTTGGAATCTTCGAGAAGCAATGAACCGTTTATAAGCGTCAATTGCAGCACCCATTCGGAAGAAACCCTTATTCATGAGCTTTTTGGCCCTAACGGAAACACAGGTGTTTTTCAAAAAGCGGTACGAGGAACCCTTTTTCTTGATGATGTATGGCGCATGCCTGCTTCTGTACAAGCTCAGCTGTTAAAAGCGCTTGATTCAGACACGGAGAAACCGCGAATGATCTGTGCTTCTGCAGACCGATCCGTGGAACATACATTCAGGCAAGACTTATTCTACAGACTGAACATTTTAACGCTCACACTGCCCGAATTATCGGAACGAAAAAGCGATATTCCGCTTTTGACACAGCATTTTCTCTCAAATTCTGGTCAGCAATTGTTAATCGATCCCTCCGTTTTTCCCGTGCTTGAGAAGCATGCATTTGAAGGCAATGTCAGGGAATTAAAAAACGCTGCAGATTATATGGCGGCAGTATCAAGCGGGGGAACGATTCAGCCATATGACCTGCCGCCGTATATTAGAGGCACGATAGACGGAAAAACGTCGAAGAAAAAAGCGAAACTGCTTACTTTAATGGAAAAAGCTGAGTTTTTGTTTATTTTGGAAACAATAAAAGTATTGAACGAAAAAGGAGAACCTGCCAGCAGACGGATCATTTCTGAACACAGCAAAAATACCCAAACCTCGTTAACTCCTCAGCAGGTCAGAAGCCGTCTCGACTATTTGGAGAAAAAAGATTATGTCACCAAAAGCCGCGGACGCGCAGGCACAAAAATTACCTTTGAGGGCTTGAGCTTTATAGAGACGTTAAAAAATCAAATGATCTAGCGATCGAAAGGAGAATGTACTTGTTTACAATCAAAGAAGAGATCGCCAATGCGATTACACACGGCATCGGTGTCCTCTTATCCATCCCAGCATTAGTGTTTCTAATCATATTTGCGGCTAATTACGGGTCTGCATGGGACATTGTCAGCTTTACAATATTCGGTGTCTCTATGCTGCTGTTATATTTGAGCTCCACCCTGCTTCACAGCATCACACATAAAAAAACGAAGGACATTTTGGAGATTATTGATCATAGCGCAATTTACGTACTCATCGCCGGAACCTACACGCCTTTTTTGCTTGGGCCGCTGAAAGGCACACTCGGCTTTACCCTGTTGGTTATCGTATGGTCACTTGCCCTAGGCGGAATCGTTTTTAAAATTTTCTTTGTGAAACGGTTTATCCTATTGTCAACCTTCGTGTATTTAGTCATGGGGTGGCTGATGATTATTGCAGTTAAACCTTTATATGCTTCACTGAGCGGAGCGGGATTCAGCCTCCTTTTTCTCGGCGGCATTTTATACTCTGTCGGAACCATCTTTTACATTTGGAAAAAGATCCCCTTCCATCACGCCATTTGGCACAGCTTTGTATTGGGCGGGAGCGCTGCCATGTTTTTCTGCGTGCTCTTCTATTGTGTAAAGGTGCCTTTCCTTTCGTAACAGTAACAGAAAAGCGCAGTCTTCACGACTGCGCTTTTTTATGCACGTAATTGTTTTTCATTGGCAGGTATATAAGCTTTTGAAAAGGACAATTCAATGTCTGCCGGTTTTAAGCGTTTAAAAAACGAGCCATTTTGCATGTTATCTGTTCCTTTCGTTTCCACCATCACCAACGGAAGATGATAGCGGGCCGCAAGTTCTACAGGATCAATAGAACCATCTAGTGAAAGAATCAGGCTTTGTCCCTTTTCCAGCTGTTTTGTCACATCTTCATATACCTTTTCTGAATCCCCGTCTGAAATCACATCCATCCGATCCAGCCATTGCCCGATAAAAGGCAAGCGGAACACTTTTGGGTTAGCGATAAAGCCGGCCGGTTCCTCAATATATCCAGCAATTAAGGCCAGTTCAGCCAAACGCAAACGGGGATGCACATACAAAACAGGACCGTGTGGTATTGGCTCTGGCTGATGGATCGTCACAACTGAACCGGAGATGCCGATACAGCCTTCTAAAAACGCCTTTGGCTGTTCGTACACAAGAGCCATCTGTTTTTTGTATGACAGACGGGGATCGAGCATTGTTTGATTAAATAATTGTTTCATATTTTTTAACAGCATATACACAATATAAACCACTAGAAGGCTGTAGCGAACCAATTAAAATCCTCCCGCTTTAGAAGAATTCTTTTTTTCATACATTAGAAATTCGTAATCATACGGGTTTTTTTCGTCTTTGGTCCCCTGCTCAGAAGAAACCAGCTTCCAATTGGATTCATCAAATTCAGGAAAGTGACGGTCACCCTCAAACTCGTGATGAATTTTCGTCATATACAGTCTGTCCGCATAAGGGAACAGGTCCGTATAGAGCTGAGCCCCTCCGATCACAAAGCATTCTTCAGGGCCTGAACAAATGTCCAGTACATCCTTTAATGAACTGACAACCGTGCATCCCTGAAATTCTGAATCCGGCGCTGAGGTAACGACAATATTTTTCCGATTTGGAAGCGGACGTCCGATCGATTCAAATGTTTTCCGGCCCATAATGATTGAATGGCCCGATGTTATTTTCTTAAAGTATGCAAGATCATTGGGCAAATGCCACGGCAAATCATTGTCTTTGCCGATAAGCCTGTTGGCATCCATCGCAAAAATGAATGAAATCATACGCTGACCGCCCCTTTTATATGAGGATGCGGATCATAATCCTCGATGATAAAGTCCTCAAATGCAAAGTTAAAAATAGAATCAACCTTTCTGGCGAAACGAAGCTGCGGAAGCGGTCTAACATCTCTTTCCAGCTGCAAATTGACTTGTTCAATATGATTTTGGTAAATATGAACATCACCAAACGTATGGATGAACTCGCCCGGTTCAAGCCCAGTCACATGAGCAATGATCATGGTTAGGAGGGCATAAGATGCAATATTAAACGGCACACCTAAGAAAACATCGGCAGAGCGCTGATACAGCTGACAGGACAGCTTGCCGTCAGACACATAGAATTGGAACAGGCAATGGCACGGCGGCAACGCCATTTTATCAATTTCACCAACATTCCAGGCGCTGACGATTAAGCGTCTGGAGTTCGGATTTGTTTTAATATCTTCAATAAGACGGGAAATTTGATCAATGGTTTCTCCATCAGCTCCCCGCCAAGAACGCCATTGGGAGCCATATACAGGTCCAAGTTCACCGTTTTCATCAGCCCACTCATTCCAGATTCGCACTCCGTTTTCCTGCAGATAGCGTACATTCGTATCTCCTTTTAAGAACCACAGCAGTTCATGCGCAATTGATTTAAAGTGGAGTTTTTTAGTGGTGAGCATCGGAAAGCCTTCCCGTAAATTAAATCTCATTTGATATCCGAAAGTGCTGATTGTTCCGGTCCCAGTCCGGTCTCCCTTTTTCTCACCATGCTCTAAAACATGTCTGCAGAAATCCTTATACTGTTTCATTTTTTTCATCCTTTAAAAGTAGTCTTCTAGTAGTGTAACACAATAAAAAATCATTTCTGAACCCAGAAATGATTTTTTTATAGTCAGCTGACGACAGGCTTTTCATCCTGTTCTTTTTCTTCATCTTGCAGATCCTGATGCGTATGTGCAATTCTGCTCGCCGCTGCTGCAGCAAGAGCTGCCACAATATCATCCAAAAAGGTGTGAATACCGTCTGGACTTTCATCAAGTTCCTTAATAATTCCAATCTTCTCTTTATCCAAATAACCGAAATTGGTCAAACCGATCGACCCGTACACATTAACGATTGAAAGCGGGATAATTTCATCTATGCCGTAAAGCGGTTCATCCGTTTCAACAAGGTGCTGCAGCGGTTCGGGGAGAAGTTTCTGTTCTGCAAGCTGATCGAGTGCAAGGCCTGTCAAAACAGCATGAATAATTTCACGTTTGTTCAGGACTTTTTCTACATTCTCCATGCAAACACTGAGCGGCAGATTTGGATTGTATTTTTCCTGAAGTTTTTGAACAATCCGTGCAATATCTTCTATCATAACGCCCCGTTTGTTCAGCATATCCTTTGTTATATCGACCATTTCATTCATTGTGTACTTTTTCATGTCTAATGGCATCTCCTTTAGGCACTCATCCAGTTGGGAGGCGTGTTGCGGTCCCAGTAAATGCTCCCAAGCTCATGATGTGATTGAAATCCATCTTCTGCTGTATGATAATGAAAATTAAACCAGTAGCCGTCATGAGGCGGGTGGTCTCTTCGCACATGGAATCTGAGAAGATCTTCTCCAGTTGTCCGATTGTAAACGTTGAAAATTTTTTCCGTTTTGCCCGCTGAAGGCATGCTTGAGATCACAACATCTTGGTACGCCTCATCATCTTGCAATGTCGCTAAATAATCACTAATCACATTTTCGATTTTTGGCAGGATCTCTTTCCGATAGTCATCCTCAATGACAGGAGCGATTCTGCTGCCGAATTTTAAAAAGGACTGATCCTCAGCGCTGTCAAGGAGCTGTTCCTTGTACGATTGAAAAAGCAGTTCAGGATCTCGCCTGTCATCCGACTCATCATCGTACAGGTCATGCTCATCATAAAAAGCGGTGTAATCATTCTGCTCAAGACTGCTCGGCTGTCCGGAAGGCTTGTCCGCCATAAGGGCAGCCGGAGGAGATACGAGCCCGAACGTTACAATGGTAAATAAAACCACAAGGGTCTTTCTCATCCACAATTTCATGACTGCTTATTCCTCTCTATTTTATTGTCATGTTTCTCTTATTTTAGCACATCCAAAACATGCAAGTCATGTACTATATGAAACTGATATGCAAATTAGGAGATTCGTTGCTATGCACTTTGTGTAAAAACGCTTACAATATTTCATGAAAGGAGGCTTTCCGCATGATTGACGCTCTGTTTGCCACAGTTTCACTCTTAACATTATTATACTTTGTCGTCATGGAGGTCACCGATTAACAGAAAGCCCGTGATATGAATCACGGGCTTGTTTGAATGACGCCATAATGGAACAGTGCTGTTTTTCTTTTCATGACGTTAAAACCAAACTGTTCAAACCGCGGGCTTTTCCAGTGGTCTTTTAGCACAACGCTTTTTCTGGCGACTCGTACCGCTTCATTGATACATCCTTCGTGCAAAACGGAATCCTCTGCCAAATCACGTAAAGGCGCGATGCCGTCAGAGGTTTCTACAGGTTCATGAAACATTGGATCGAAATAAACCACATCAACAGAGTTGTCAGGGAGCTGCTTGATGTGTTCAAAGCAATCACCATTCTTCACCTGGATTCTTCTCATCGCAGCTTGAAGCTCTTCTATACCCGTTTCCCATGAATGCAGCCCCGTCCTCACTAAAACAGACACAAGATGGTTTTTTTCAATCCCAACAACAGAACCCGTTTCGCCTACTGCCATACTTGCGATAATGGCATCTGACCCCAACCCGAGTGTGCAATCTAAAAACGTATCCCCTTCAGATAAGCCGGCAGCCCGAAGCATAGGTTCTTTCTCCCCCTGTAAGAAGCGTTTGGCTCTGAACATCGCTGTATTCGGATGAAAAAAGAATTTGGCACCTTGTTTCGTATACAGCTCAAACCGCTCTTTGCCGACCACAAGCAAATCACGTTCAGCTGATTTCAGCAGGTGCTCAACCGTTTGTTTATTCCGGCCGCAGTATGGCATATTTAGCTCTTTAGAAAGCTGCTTTGCAGTTTTTATGGTGTGTTCAGACGGTCTATAGCTTGTTGTTATCATCTTCTGTACTCCCAAAAAGAAAATGCCCGGAGAACGGGCATTTAGCAGTGCGCATCGAAGGCAGCAGTCAGATTTTTCATGATTTCTTCCATATCGTGTCCTTCAATTTCATGACGCGGAATAAAATGTACGACTTCTTTGCCTTTCAAAAGAGCCATTGATGGTGAAGAAGGCTCCTGGCCAGTAAAATACTCACGCATTTTCGCAGTAGCTTCTTTATCTTGGCCCGCAAATACAGTCACCGTATTGTCAGGTGTTTTGTCATTCTGGAGGACTGCCTGTGTAGCCGCAGGACGCGCAAGGCCTGCCGCGCAGCCGCATACAGAGTTAACGACTACAAGAGTTGTGCCCTCTGCCTTTTCCATAAAGTTTTCTACTTCTTCCGCTGTTGTTAACTCTTCAAAACCTGCTCCAGTCAGCTCGCGGCGCATCGGTACGACAAGCTGGCGCATGTATTCTTCATAAGCCATTGACATAAAAAAAGCCCCCTCTAGTATCCTTCATCTGAAGTAAAGGATACTATAGAGAGGGCCGGATTTCAAATGTTCACGCCTTAAAATAAAAGAAAGTGTCCCCAGCTATCTAGATTTTCATAATACCGCCGGTGTTGGCACTTGTCACAAGTTTAGAATAACGTGCCAGGTAGCCGGTTTTCACTTTCGGTTCAAAACCTTTCCAGTTCGCTTTTCGTTTTTCCCACTCTTCTTCTGGCACTTGTACATCCAAGATGCGTTTTTCAATATCAACGATAATATGGTCTCCGTTTTCAACAAAGGCAAGCGGCCCGCCCTCAGCGGCCTCAGGTGATACGTGGCCGATTGAGAGGCCACGGGAGGCTCCGGAAAAACGTCCGTCCGTAATCAATGCCACTTTTGGCCCGAGTCCCATTCCAACGATTTGGGATGTTGGCGCCAGCATTTCCGGCATGCCAGGTCCGCCTTTTGGCCCTTCGTATCTGATGATGACAACGTCGCCTTCTTTTACTTTTCGGTTGATAATGCCGTCAAGCGCCTCGTCCTGAGAATCGAATACGACAGCCGGCCCTTCGTGTCTTGTAATCCCATTCTGTACGCCGCCTGTTTTAATGATAGCGCCGTCCGGAGCTAGATTACCGAATAAAACAGCAAGGCCTCCCTTTTCAGTGAATGGTTGATCCAGCGGGTGAATGACGTCATAATCCTTTACTTCATGTCCGGCAATGGTTTCTCCAAGAGTTTTTCCTGTAACAGTCAGCGCATCTAAATGAAGCGCTCCTTCTTTCTTCGAAAGCTCATTCAGAGCCGCTGAAACGCCGCCCGCTTCGTGAAGATCTTCAATAAACACATCCGATGCAGGCGCCAGCTTAGCCAAGTGCGGCACGCGCTCAGCGACTTCGTTAATGCGTTCTAAAGAGTATTCAACGCCGGCTTCGTTTGCAAGGGCAAGGGTATGAAGAACGGTATTTGTAGAACCTCCGAGCGCCATATCGAGTGCAAACGCGTTATCAATCGCTTTTACTGTAACAATATCACGCGGTTTGATATCTTTGCGAATCGTTTCCATTAATTGCGCAGCCGATTTTCTCACAAACTCTTTGCGTTCCGGAGATGTTGCCAGAATGGTTCCATTACCCGGCAAAGCAAGACCAAGTGCTTCTGACAGACAGTTCATTGAGTTCGCCGTAAACATGCCTGAGCAAGACCCGCACGTTGGGCATCCGAACTGCTCTAGTTCTTGAAGCTCGTTTTCGTTGATTTTCCCTGCTTGGTAGGCGCCTACCCCTTCGAATACTGAGGAAAGGGAGATTTTTCGCCCGTCACTTGTTCTTCCTGCCGCCATCGGTCCGCCGCTGACAAAAATCGTCGGAATGTTGATGCGCATTGCCGCCATAAGCATTCCCGGTGTGATTTTGTCGCAGTTCGGAATACAGACCATTCCGTCAAACCAGTGTGCGGATACAACCGTTTCCACAGAGTCTGCGATAATTTCACGGCTTGGCAGCGAATATCTCATACCGATATGCCCCATTGCGATGCCATCATCTACCCCAATGGTATTAAATTCAAACGGAACGCCCCCTGCTTCTCTGATTGCTTCTTTTACGATTTTCCCAAACTCCTGCAAGTGAACATGACCGGGAACGATATCAATGTATGAATTACACACCGCAATAAACGGCTTGCCGAAATCCTCTTCTTTTACCCCTGCTGCACGAAGCAAACTGCGGTGCGGAGCTCTATCGATTCCTTGTGTGATCATATTACTGCGTAATTCTGCCATGGTGATCCTCCTAAATTCTTTCAATTGTTTGATTGGATTTTATTTTGACAATTTTCAGTTTATTTATGGGCTGTTTTTGCAAATAAGATAAATACAGGCCGCCCTCACCTTGTTTTGTTCTTTCGTGTTTTTATATTTATATAGCTTTCTTTCGATTTGAACCCTCCAACTATTAATATTGTTACTTACTATAAATAGTTTTCGGATATTTTTCAACAATATTCGAAATAATTTTTATAAAAAGTGAATTCACATAAAAAAGGTGCATGATCTGCACCTTTTTTATCTTTATTCGCCTTTTTTTCTGCTTTCCGTCATTTGTTTCCAAACAGAACCTTTTGCTTCTTCTCCATGCTCAATACGTTCAAGCGCCATTTTGACTTGAAGGCTGACCTCAAATTCGGGGTCATCTTCGGCAGCGCGCAAAGCTTCAATTGCACTTTCATCGCCGACTTCGTACAGGAACATGGCGGCACGCCAGCGAACAAGCTTGCTGGAGTCGCTTAATGACTTGATCATAGCAGGAATGGCTTGAGGATCGCCGATATCAGACAGGCAGTCTCCGGCCGTTCTTCTGACTGATACAGCTTTGTCCTCAAGTGCTTTATACAATAGAGGAAGAACATCAGGTGTTTCAATCATTCCTAAGTACACAACAGCCTGTCTTCTGATGGACACCTTTGGATCATCCAATGCCTTCTGTAAAACCGGGATATCCTCTTCTTTCGGATCCATCTGTTCCAAGTGTGCATAACGCTTTTTCCAGTCCTCATCATCCAGCATATCAAGCGTTACTTTATACGCTTTGCGCTGTACAGCTTGTTTTGCTTCGCCCTTTCCTTGAGCGGCTGCTTCAGTCAGTCGTTTCAGCCGTTCATCACTGTATGCCGCTTGAAGCTCTTCTGTCACATCATGGCCGATTTCATCAAAGTCACCGAATCTGACACCTTGTTCTTTCCAAGCCCGCTCAAACACAACATTGGAAGCTTCAGATCTAAGTTTTAAGATCGCCTGCTGAAAGCGTTCAGGTAAGCCGAAGCGTTCTTCCCGCTCTCCATCGGTTAATTTAACTTGCATAGGAATGCCGCTGAACATCTGCACAAAAACTTTTACCTCTCCAAAAGATTCTTGATCAGAACGATTTTCTTCTGCGCTTTCAGCACTTTCCATCCCAAATGCAGTGCGGACTTGCGGTAAAATGTCTTTCCAGTCGTATCTTGCATTCCGTTCAACAGCAAGAAAATCTGCGACGT
Source organism: Bacillus sp. PS237 (assembly GCF_037963345.1). Classification (NCBI taxonomy): domain Bacteria; kingdom Bacillati; phylum Bacillota; class Bacilli; order Caryophanales; family Bacillaceae; genus Bacillus; species Bacillus sp. PS237. The sequence goes on from NZ_CP150156.1 coordinate 2,191,513, forward strand.
GATATACCCCTTTAACTCCATCTATTTTAAGGATTTCCGCTATAACAAGCGGTGCGCCTTCTGCTTGCTCAGGTTTATAGTTATTGCTTTTGCCCGCCGGAAGCTCTTCCGTTAAGATGACTTTCATTGTATTCGGGCTTGGTGTAGGTTCAATTGATTTTATCTTCATGATCGTCCTCCTATAGCATATCTGTGACTTATTCTATCATAGTCGCTCCAAGCCTTCTATTACGACGTTTCGGCATCAATCCCGGGTATGTCTTTTTCTAATTGGCGGACAAATTGAAGCATAAAATTGTGTCTTTCTTCTGCCAGTTCCCGTGCAGTGTCTGTATTCATCATATCTTTCAGCCGCAGCAGCTTATGAAAAAAATGAGCGTAGGCGCTTTGCTCATCTCCATAAAGGCCATGCCCTTTTGCGCCCGCAAACATGAAAGCTCTCGCAATGCCGACAGCACCAATCGCATCAAGTCTGTCAGCATCCTGTACAGCTTTTCCTTCAATTGAGAGCGGCTCCTTCGCCAATTTCCCCCTGTCCCGAAAGGACATCCTTGTTATAATATGAATCACCCTGTCAGCATTCTCTTTTCCTACTCCGAAAAAAACGAGCTGATCATATACTTCGCTCACAGAAAGCCTGACCGTGTCAGGCAGCTTCACATCAATTAAATCATGAACCAAAGCCGCCGTTTCAACAATGAACAAATCCGCTTTTTCCTTTTCTCCAATATACGCTGCAAGATCTGCTACTCTTGATACATGATGCCAGTCATGTCCAGAGCTTTCGTCAGTCAGGATAGATTGAACCCATGTCCTGATTTGCTCTGCCTGCTTCAATTCCTTCACAAAAACACCCTCTTTTTATTGCTCTAATAGCTTCACGATATCGTCTTCCAACTCTTTCGGATTTGTATTTGGTGAATAACGGCCAACGATTTCTCCATTTCTATCCACTATAAATTTCGTGAAATTCCACTTGATCGCCTTAGTTCCCAGCATCCCTTTCGCATGTTCTGTCAAATACACAAACAGCGGGTGGGCGTTTTTCCCGTTTACATCCACTTTTGAAAACATAGGAAATGTAACACCGTAATTTGTTTCACAAAATTCCTGTATGTCAGCCTCTTCACCAGGCTCTTGGTTCATGAATTGATTGCAGGGGAACCCTAAGATCTCCAGCCCCTCCTGCTGATATGTATCATATAATTCCTGCAGCTGCTTCAATTGGGAAGTAAAACCGCACTTACTTGCTGTATTCACGATCATCAGTACCTTTCCCGCGAAAGGCTGAAGTGTCATGTCTTTCCCTGTGATTGTACGTACCTTCATATGATAAATAGACATGTAAGTCCCTCCTATGTCCTTGGTGCTGATTATTTTACCTTTTTTAAATCGCAATTCAAAATGTAAACATCAATTAAGAACTCATAAGAAACCTAACGATATGAGCGTCAGTTCATTATCAATTCATATGGCTCGTTTTTTATCTTATCATTCTATAAAACATTACAATTCCCTCTTACATCTTTGAAAATCATTTTACTGTGAAACCAAAAGGCGTGTCAGTGCGTTTTATTTAAAGAGTTTTCTGTTGTTTCCCCCTCAACACGTATAGATAGATTGAAAATTGGCGTGAAAATTCCTATAATGAAGAAAATTAAACGGGGAAATAATGGAGGTGGCACGTTGCCTATTAATATACCAACACACCTGCCGGCAAAACAGGTGCTTGAAAGTGAACATATATTTGTAATGGATGAAAGCAGAGCATTTCATCAGGATATCCGGCCGCAAAAAATTATTATATTAAATTTGATGCCGAAAAAAATCCAAACAGAGACTCAGCTTCTCAGATTGCTTGGAAATTCGCCTTTACAGGTTCATTTCACATTTTTAATCCCAAGCACACACACGCCGAAAAATACTGCGAGAGAACACCTTGACGAATTTTACACGACTTTTTCCAATATCCGTCACAAGAGGTTTGACGGCATGATTATCACCGGTGCGCCGATCGAGCATTTGGCGTTTGAAGAGGTTTCATATTGGGAAGAGCTCAAGGAAATCATGGAGTGGAGCAAAACAAATGTCACTTCAACCTTGCATATTTGCTGGGGTGCTCAAGCAGGTTTGTATTACCATTACGGTGTGGAAAAAATTCAAATGCCGAAAAAAATCTTCGGTGTGTTCGAACATACCGTTCTTTCAAAACACGAAAGATTGGTAAGAGGTTTTGACGAGCTATACTACGTGCCGCATTCCCGGCATACAGATATAAATATGGAACAGCTTCAAGCAGTGCCCGAGTTAAACATTCTTACCGCATCAAAGGAAGCCGGGGTTTGCTTAATTGTGTCTAAAGACGAAAAACAAGTCTTTTTGACAGGGCACCCTGAATATGATACAAATACGCTTCTTCAAGAGTATGAAAGAGATTTGGAACGAAACCTTTCTACTGTCGAGGCCCCTAAACATTATTTTGCAAAAGGCAGCAACGAGCCAGTGAATCGCTGGAAAGCGCATGCCACATTATTGTTTATGAATTGGCTGAATTATTACGTTTACCAAGAAACTCCTTATGAATGGGACTAATTTTTCTTTTTTTAGTGATACGCTGAGCAAAAAATATGATAAAATACATCTGATTCAGTCTGCGTATAACAAAAATTTAAAATACTGGAATCCAAATCATTTAAAATTAGCTTAACTTTTTCACTGCATTAATAATTCGATTATGTATTTGTGTTATGTTTATGTATAGACAATAACTCCTTACGATGCATGAAGCTTGCTTGTTGTTGATTACATTGAGGTGAATTTACTTGAATACCAATAAAAGAGTATTAATTTTGACTGCAAATTACGGAAATGGACATGTGCAGGTAGCCAAAACACTTTATGAACAATGTGTACGGCTCGGCTTTCAGCATGTAACAGTTTCTAATTTGTACCAAGAGTCAAATCCGATTGTTTCAGAGGTAACTCAATACCTTTATTTAAAAAGCTTCTCAATCGGGAAACAGTTTTATCGTTTGTTTTATTACGGAGTTGACAAAATCTATAATAAACGTAAATTCAATATTTACTTTAAAATGGGTAATAAAAGATTGGGCGAACTTGTCGATGAACATCAGCCCGATATTATTATTAATACATTTCCGATGATCGTCGTGCCGGAATACAGACGCCGAACTGGAAGAGTCATTCCTACCTTCAACGTTATGACTGATTTTTGTCTTCATAAAATTTGGGTTCACGAAAACGTGGATAAATATTATGTGGCGACAGATTACGTGAAGGAAAAACTGCTGGAGATCGGCACTCATCCAAGCAATGTAAAAATCACAGGAATTCCAATCAGGCCGCAATTTGAAGAATCCATGCCTGTTGGCCCGATATATAAAAAGTACAATCTTTCACCAAACAAAAAAGTGCTTCTGATCATGGCAGGTGCTCACGGTGTATTAAAGAACGTAAAAGAGCTGTGCGAAAACCTTGTCAAGGATGACCAAGTGCAAGTAGTTGTCGTGTGCGGGAAAAATACGGCTTTAAAAGAATCTTTGAGTGCGCTTGAAGCGGAAAATGGTGACAAATTAAAAGTTCTGGGCTATGTGGAGCGCATTGATGAGCTATTTCGGATCACAGATTGCATGATTACCAAGCCCGGCGGCATTACTTTGACAGAAGCCACAGCCATTGGAGTGCCTGTCATTCTGTACAAACCCGTGCCTGGCCAGGAAAAAGAAAATGCAAACTTCTTTGAAGACCGCGGAGCTGCCATCGTTGTGAACCGTCATGAAGAGATTCTCGAGTCAGTCACTTCCCTTCTTGCAGATGAAGATACCTTGCATCGCATGAAGAAAAACATTAAGGACCTTCATTTAGCAAACTCCTCTGAAGTGATTTTAGAGGATATCCTGAAGGAATCAGAAATGATGACCGCCAAACAAAAAGCCAAAGTGCTATCGTAATGGCGTACTTGAGAGCATACGAAAATCGTGTGCTCTTTTTATTTATATTCAGCCATCAATAAAAGCGGTTACATTTTTTTATGGAACTTGCCCTTCTTTTGAAAAATAAGCCGTTTCGCAACTTGACGGGTGCTCCCAGATGGTGTATAGTTGAACCATCATTTAACAATGAATCAAAGTTAGATGATGACAAAATTTTTTTTAGCACATGGGTGCTACAGTACTAGGAGGAATTAAGCAATATGCAAAACGGTAAAGTAAAATGGTTCAACAACGAAAAAGGATTCGGCTTCATTGAAGTTGAAGGCGGAGACGATGTATTTGTTCACTTCACAGCTATCGAAGGAGATGGATACAAATCATTAGAAGAAGGACAAGAAGTTTCTTTTGAAATTGTCGAAGGTAATCGTGGACCTCAAGCTTCTAATGTTGTAAAACTCTAAACTCAATACATGATGATGAGATGACAAATAGAGGAGAGGCATTCGCCTCTCCTATTTGATTTTCATCTGGATTTCAATCGCCAAAATGTTTTGTTTACACCTCTGTTCAATCTCTTCAACATACTTTTCCATTGATGGTTTTCCTTTTTTCGCGATATCGGCCAGTTCTTCTAAATCACTGTATATTTCTATAAATGTTTTGTGAAGGATCAACTTCAAGTCTTTATCATCCATAGCTGCGTTCCCCTTCTCTATCAAGATACCTCAAATAGTAAAACGGTCCTATTTATTCTGGTTCAATAGTTATATCGGCTTATTTTTATTTTCTTTTCTATTTTGGTACATAAATTTCAAAAAAACTCTGCAAAATAATGGCGGAGGTGTTTTTTGTGACTTCAGAATTTCATAATGAGGATCAGACCGGCTTTACGGATAAGCGGCAGCTGGAACTAGCGGTGGAAACAGCGCAGAAAACAACAGGAGCCGCGACGAGAGGCCAAAGCAAAACATTAGTCGACTCTGCATACCAAGCCATTGAGGATGCTAGAGAACTGTCACAATCTGAAGAGCTGGCAGCTCTCGATGATCCTGAATTTGTAAAGCAGCAACAGCAGCTGCTAGATGACAGCGAGCATCAGCTGGATGAATTCAAAGAATAAAAACCGCAGCTTCTGCGGTTTTTATTTTTAGTGATTGGTTAAGACATCTCCGTATTGTTTCAACTTTTCACCAACCGTACATTTATTGATACAAAATGAATGCGCATAAGTTTTGCCAAATTCTTTGCGAAACTGCTTCTTAATAAAACAGTCCTTGCAATATTCATCGTGCAGTTCTGTCAGTTCTTTAAAGATCATTTTCTTATCCAATATCGTCATCTCCGTTACGGTCTAATTTCGTGTGGCTTTCTACGAATTGATGGGATAGAATTTTTTTAGCGAGGCCGTCAGCTTCCTGATTGTCTTTTCGTTGTATTGTTTCGTAGGTTGGAGTAAGCTTCAGCGATTCAAGGAGTGCTTCTATTTTGTCCAGCCATTCATTATGAGATGGATCATAACAAGGCCAGCTGCCGTCAAGCTGATTCAGCACAACAAGCGAGTCCCCTTTGATTGTAATTGAATTTCTGCTTGCCCCAAGCTCTCTTACTTCTCTTATTGCTTCATAAAGCGCTGCGTATTCAGCTTCATTATTGGTTTTCAGCCGGAAGCTTTTATTTTTTCTCAAGCGATGCCGGGTTCCTCCCAATGAATAATAGATGACGATCCCGAGACCGGCCAGTTCGCTCTCTTTATCGAAACTGCCGTCAAAATAAACAGTAATGTCATCAGGCTCTTGAGCAAGCTCCTCTGTCAGCTTTTCCAATTCCTTCAGCGTCCAGCTGCCGCCTTTCTCGTCTTCGAACTCTAGCTCCTTCATGTATGGAAAACGGCCAAGTTCTCTGGCGAACGTACGTGCCTGCTGTGCTGTCAGCCAGTCTTCGCTAAAAAATGAGACGGATCCCGTTCCTTTTGCTTCTATTTTCAAATGCGGTCTGAGCTTCATTACAATCACCTTACCATTCATTAGTTGCCGGGCTTATGCTATAATCAAACCAATCTTACCCCGGAAAGGAAGCTTTTTCATCTTGTTTAATAATTCGTTTTGGATCTTTTTTGCGATCATTCATTTTATCATTGTTCTTTTATTTTATAAAGGATTTGGCAAAATGGGACTGTTTGTTTGGATCGGTTTTGCGACAGTCTGCGCCAACCTCCAAGTCGTCAAAACAGTCGAACTGTTTGGCTTAACAGCGACACTCGGGAATGTGATGTATGGCACAATCTTTTTTGCGACAGATGTGCTGAATGAAAAATACGGACCAGCTGAAGCCAGAAAAGCGGTATGGCTCGGATTCTCAACGCTCCTGACGCTGACATTTGTCATGCAGGGCGTGCTGCTTTTCGAACCGGCTTCCAGCGACATATCACAAACAGCGCTGGAAACGATCTTCGGATTCCTTCCGCGAGTTGCGTTAGGAAGTCTGCTTGCCTTTATCTTCAGCCAAACGCTGGATGTTTATGTATATTCGGCAATTAGAAGGATATTTCCTTCTGATCGGCTTTTATGGCTCAGAAACGGCGGCAGTACAGCAGTCAGCCAGTTGTTTGATACATTCATATTCACTGCAGTCGCCTTTCTCGGCATTTATCCGGCAGACGTGTGGCTTCATATTTTTATTTCTACATATTTGATTAAGTTTGCGGTATCTTTAATTTCATTGCCTTATGCCTATGCAGCCAAAAAAATGATACCTAATGATGAAAGGAGTTCATAATGCCTACAGAAATATATGTAGACGGCGCAAGCGCCGGTAATCCAGGGCCTTCCGGTATCGGCATTTTTATCAAACATGAGGGAAAAGCAGAATCTTTCTCTATTCCAATCGGAGTGCATACAAACCAGGAAGCGGAATTTCTTGCATTAATTGAAGGGATGAAGCTATGTGCAACGCGCGGGTATCAATCAGTTTCCTTTCGAACCGATTCAGATATTGTGGAACGCGCCACTGAGCTTGAAATGGTTAAAAATATAACGTTTCAACCGTTTGTAGAAGAGATCATCCGATTAAAAGCGGCATTCCCTCTTTTTTTCATCAAATGGATACCGGGCAAGCAAAACCAAAAAGCCGATCTTCTGGCAAAAGAAGCGATTCGGCTGAATGAAAAGAATTAAATCTTGATCATTGGTTCATCCTAATGGCGAGGTGAACTAACATGAAAAAGAAAGATAAAGGCCGGCTGACCGGCGGTGTTACTCCGCAAGGCGACCTGGAAGGCAATACACATAATGACCCTAAAACAGAGCTTGAGGAGAGAGCAAAAAAAAGCAATACAAAACGCTAGAGAGGATCTAAACGATCTCTCTAGCGTTCAGCTTTTCAAGCATACGCTCAATTCCTTTAATTTGGTGGCGGCGAAGCATGTCAGCCGCCTGCTCCATTTGCAAAGTAAATAAAGCGTCTTTCAGTGTGCAGGCCAGCGGCACTGAGCAATGGATTTCCGCAAGCTTCCTCGACATCTCCAAATCGCTTAAACCTTGCTGAATTTTTCCCTGCTGTCCTTTTGGAAGAAGAGAAAGATTTTCCAATAAACGGTCAATCGTTTCGTATTCACGAATCAGTTTGTAGGCTGTTTTTTCTCCAATGCCTTTGACTCCGGGATAGTTATCACTGGAATCACCCATAAGCGCTTTAATATCAATCAAAGCCTTCGGCATTACGCCTGTTTCTTCATAAAAAGTCTCTTTTGTATAGACTTTATAATTTCCGATTCCTTTTTGAAGCAAAGCAACGCTTACTTTATCCGTTAACAGCTGAAGTAAATCTCTGTCCCCTGTTACCACCGTAATGTCCGCTTCATTCGCAAATAAATCGGCAAGAGTACCGATACAGTCATCCGCTTCATAGCCGGCAAAGCCAATATTCATGATTCCAAGCTCTGCGGCTGCTTCCTTTGCCAAATCAAACTGCGGAATCAGCTCCACAGGCGGCGCGCTGCGGTTGGCCTTATAATCTTGGAACAAGTCATTTCGGTACGTTTTGCTCCCCATGTCCCAGCAGCAGACGACGTGTGTCGGCTGGAATGTTTCCACAGCTGTAATCAAATGCTTTAAAAAGCCGTTGACGCCGTTCGTCGGCACCCCGCTGTCATTTATCATAAAGTTGCGATGTACGGCCGTGGCAAAAAAGGCCCGGAATAAAAGAGCCATGCCGTCAACCAGCAATAGTTTATTATTATTCATCAAATAACTCCCTTTTCTTTCATTCCTTCTATTTTATCATAAAGCAGCCCAAAAATAAAAAACAGTATCTCTTTAATTAGAGATACTGTTTGAATATTTATCAATCGTTGTGTCTTTTGTTGCTGGCGATCAGCTTTTCAGCTTCGCGTCCTGCGTAAGAGTCAAAATGGGTTTGAAATCCGTTTTTCTTTTTGGCGTTGTTATTCGCCTGTGCATTTCTGTTTCCGAGCTTTGTTCTGCCCAACATGAATCCCCCCTTACGTCGGATGCATATAGTATATGCTTCCGGCAGGAGGTTCACTCGCGACAGGATCATCCAGCTTACATGCGGCTTACGTATTCTCTGACCATTTCTTTTGATACAAGCCGTCTTGTCGGGACGATGCCTTTTTTAGCGAGCTGATTCATTTGCTCGGTAATTTCATTAATTGCATCTGTAGTATAAGGCTCATCGTTTCTGCATTTAGCAACAGCTTCTTCAATCGCCAATTCACGCATATTTTCAAGACGCATAAATGCTTTGATATGCTCGTGCTGTTTTGATGAATGTGCTGAAATTGCTTTATGTACCTCTGACATTAATCGTTCATCTCGCTTTTTTCTATTTAGTCTATCATGACTTGAAATACAAGCCAACTGAATTTTACATTTTTATTGTATTGTCTGAATTTTTCCAGGAGATGCACGCCTGATACGCCATTTCAATCTCTTTCGCATGTTCCCCTTCCGCATATCCTCTTAAATATGTCTCTTTTTGATCCGTTATTTGCGCGATTGCTTTTTCACCCATATCTTCCTGTAAGCGTCTGAGGTGAGCAGTGTAATGAGATATCAGGCTTTCTTCTTCATTTTTTATCCATGCCTCTGTGATTTTCGTAAGTTTCATCCGTACAGCTTCGATAAAGGTCGCTTTTCCTTTCTGCTCAAAAAACTGCTTCGGTGATTTGATCTCTTTTAGTTCCTGCTCAAAAGCACGTTCTTCTATTTCCGGTTCAACTTCCTTCAACTGTATGCCGTTCGAATGCTGATCACCCGCATAAACGGAAAAATAACCGTCCTCGTTTAATGTTTTTTGAAAATGATCCAGCCATTCTTCATTGATATGCCGTTCGATGAAACCGCTCATGCGAACATCAAGCGTTTTGATTTCCTGAATATATTCAAATAGATATTCATGTAAGGCTGTTGTCATCGCTTTACTGACGTTCTTTTTCCAATCCCCGTTTTGCAGCCCGGGATGAAATGCCGATTTTAATAAATCATTTGCAAAATATGATAATCGCTGTGCAATGTGATATAGCTGCTCTCTTGTATCTTTTTTTACTTTTTCAATGATGGTTTTTGAGTTCCGCCGTTTCTCGATATCGGCCGCTGTCCGCTCAAATGACAGCATAAGGCACTGTTTCTGCGCTTCCTTCTCTTCTCGGGACTGATGCTGGGATTGGTGAAGCTGAAAAACAGTTTCGCATAGTTTGTCTGCCTCCGAACTGAGCTGCGCTGCTGACGCTTTTTTTACATCCACTTCGATAAACCGGTCTAAGTGTTTTCTTACTTTCGAGAACTGATTATAAAATGACTCCGGTTTTCCCACCAGTTCCTCCTTACTTGATACGGTAAAGAGCTGCGGCTCATAAACCCCTTCTTTTACAAGCTCTGCGCTGACATAATCGGTCACTGTTTCGAGCTCTGTTTTATCTTTTGCAAGGTCTGCAGCATTAATAATAAAAAACATTTTATCCATGCTGAGCGATTCTTTCACAAGTCCAAGCTTTCGCAAAAATGAACGGTCTCCTTTTGAAAAAGAGTGCTGATAATAAGTCATATAAAAAAATGCATCAGCATCTTTGATATATTGGAATGCCAGTTCTGTATGCCGTTTATTCATGCTGCTCGCGCCGGGTGTATCAACGATCGTAATCCCTTTTTCAGTGAGCGGGCATGTATAGTAGACCGTTACCTCTTTCACAGCACAGGCCGTTGTTTCCTCTGCTACATACGGCTTTAATTCAGAGAGCGGAATCGTTAATTTCTTCTGTTCCTGTATATACTGCTGATACTTCTCGTATGCAAGCAGGAAATTGCTGATCAATTTCACGTGTTCTTCCTGCAGCCTGTTTTTTTTGACTGCCTTTTCCCACTTCTCTGTGAAGGAACGGCCTGCCGGCTCCTTTGGTATTCCGGTGAGCTGCAAAATTTCAGCCGTTAAGTCATCCTCTGTCTTAAACACTACATTCGCTGTTTTGTTTAAGTTGCCATTGATTGGCTTTGTGATCTTGTTAATTGTCGCTGTGGTTGGCGTTGGTGAGGATGGCAGCACTCTTTCGCCGACAAGCGCATTGGCAAATGATGATTTCCCCGAGCTAAAGCCTCCAAAAAGAGCGAGTGTAAATTTCCGTTCCTCAAGCCTTTTCACCCTTTCACGAAACGCTGAAGTTTGCTTTAACAACATGCTGCATTCGCCTAAAATGTCAGACAAAGTGTAAAAGCGTTTGATTTGGTCTTGAAGCGGCATTTCTTGTTCCATTTTGATTTCTGATTTCGGCATCGGCTGCGCCGTCAGCTGGCTTCGGCCTTGTTTCTGCTCTGGAGCCGCCACTCTTGTTTTCTTCGATTTAAACCATTCTGTGTCTATATGCATTGGGCATGCGGACTCTTCTTCCCAAATGGCCCACAGGCGATCGGTTTTCTCTCGGGCATTATTCTCTAAACGTGCCTGTTCTTGAAGAAAGACAAGTTTTTCTGATTCTTGGACGAGCCGGTCGTTAATTGTTTGCACATCTTTGGAAACACGCTCTTTCACCATAGCGGAGAGCACCTTTATGATGTCTGCGGCTTCTCTTTTCGCCTCTTTCCGGATGAGCTCTGCCAAGTCTTTTGTATATTGCAATACATATTCAGAGGAAAAGGCTGCACCATGCTTGACCGCGTGTTCAATGATGCTTATATCAAGCGGTGTGCGATAGGCCTGAATCAGCTTTTCACTTTCAGCGGTATAGACATCAAATACCTTGGCGAGTTTATGAAGCGTGTCTATCATATGCCAATCCGCTTCGGCCTCTGTTCGTTTTGCCACATCAGAGAAAAAAGCATTCCGCCTTTTATCTCTTTCCTGTGCAGTTTTCGCTTTAGAAAAGAAAAAGCCGGTTTTAAAGGAAGGCTCTTGTGATTCTAAAAATGCAGCCGCCAATTCACGCATTTCAAAAGGCGTCAGGTTGGCGTTTTTTAAAATACGATTGATTTCTTCCTGCATCCTCTTCTCTGCCTCAGTCATTTGTTTTTCGGCCTCATCCAATTGATCACGCAGCGATTGGACCAGTCCAGTATGGATATTAAGCTGTTCAGCGAAACTCGGAGCGCCTGTTTCGTCTTTCTTCAGCATTTCCGTATGTTCCTTTAGCAGATTACGGACTTTTTGTTCGGTTAAAGCCTGCATATTGCTTTTTGATTGCTGTTCTATTCTGCTTAACTCTTCTCTCAGGGCCCCCATCTGATTGAACGGGTGATCCGGTTCTGTTACTGATGTAAAATAGAGCGCTTCCCTTGAAATCCCTTCATTGCAAAGCATCTCCTCTACCTGCGCTTGATAGTCTCCAAATTTCGTCTCCGTCTCATCATGGCGGTCAATTTGATTGACGATAAAATACACATTCGGAATGCTTTCTTTTATTGATCTGAGAAACTTTACATTTTCCTCAGCGTGCACGTGATTATAGTGAACGACGTAAAACAGCGCATCCGCTTGGTGAAGAATAGAAGCAGCCGATAGAAAATGCGCATCATCTGTTGAATCTATCCCTGGAGTATCAATATACGCAACCCCGGAATCGATCTCAGTATACCTGTCAAAAATTTCGACGCTTTCAATCTGTTCCCCGTCTTTACAATATTGCTGCACCTTGTCTTTCTGGTAAGTCCCTTCCAGCTCAGCACACGCTCCGTCTGTTGTATGAAGCCGAACTCGCTTTTCCCCGTTTCTGATCACAACAAGGTTAGCGCTTGTCGGAATCGGGCTTGTCGGCAAAATATTCTCCATTAACAGGCAGTTCAGCAGTGACGATTTCCCCGCTGAATAATGCCCGGTAAACGCGATATAAACCTCTTCATCAGCCGCTTTTTTCATGACCGCAGCCAGTTTAGCAGCCCTTTGTTCATCTTGATTCTCAATAAATTGCTTATAAAGTTCCCCGGTTTTATGCAAAAGCTCTTTTCTGTTTTGATCTGTCATAAGTCTGAACCCCTTTGTGCCGTTTCAATTGTGAACCTTTTTCGAAAGATCTGAATTCATTCCCTTTTCATTTTACACAAGAATAAACCAAATTTCTTTAGGAGAATAGAAAAAAGCCGCCATTACGGCAGCTTCTATAAAAGAAAATCTGCAACTTTTACAAGTTCCAGATTCATCAAACAGATTTATTAGAGATTCCTTTTAATACAAAACCAATTAATACACTATATGTACAAACCGCTCCAAGCAAAAACAGCATTGTCATTTGCTTCACCATCCTGATTGAGAATCTTTTTCAAACCCATTTTAACATGGTTGAGAATGATTTTCAATCGCTATTTTACGCTGTATTCCTGTAATGCTTTGTCTTCTGCGCGAATTCTGACGCTTAACAACACGGCATTGAAAATGGAAAACAGACACATGGTGACGTATGCTTGATAAAGCAGCGGAATCAGCAAAATTTCGAGGATAACAACGGCATAGTTTGGATGTTTCATCCATTTATATGGACCTTTTTTTACAAGCTCTACACCTGGAACAACAAGGATTTTCGTATTCCAATATGCTCCTAAGGAACAAAGCGCCCAATACCGTACGATCTGTACGCTTAAAATCACTGCAGCGATACCGAGCCACCAGCTGGACGGCTGTTTATTCATCAGCAGCACCTCGGCAATTAAGGACAGGAAAAAAAGGATATGCATCGTAATGATATACGGATAGTGGCTCTCGCCAAATTCAATTGCTCCTTGCTTCTTTACCTTTTGTTCGTTTTGCCTGGCCACTGCCATTTCTGCTGCTCTTTGAACAATGAGAATGGCGATCAACAACCAAAACATGAGTCAGGCCCCCTTTTCCCAGCTGAATAATAGCAACTCTGATGAGAAACCCGGCCCTAATGCGCCAATCAGTCCTCGTTCAGCTTCCTTTTTATGTCCGTTCTGCAGATGGTCTTTGATCACATACAAGATTGTGGCTGAAGACATATTTCCGTGCTTTTGCAAAATGCTTTGCGCAGATGAAAGCTTTTCTGACGACAGCCCGAGACTTTTGATGTATGCATCGATCACTTTTTTTCCGCCTGGATGCGCCAAAAAAACACTGATATCATGGAATGACAGCTTATGTTTGTCCAAAAAAATCTGTACATTTGTTTTGAGCCATTTTTCCACCAAGGTCGGAATGTCTCGTGAGAAAATGACTTTGAATCCTTGATCGGTAAAGTCCCAGCCCATGACATCTTCTGATTGTTTCATCAAAACAGATTGGGCGTCCATTATCTTCGGCGCAAGCTTCAGCTTTGACACCCTGCGGTCCGCCTTCTCTCCGCATAATAAAGCTGCGGCAATGCCGTCACCAAAAAGCGAGGTGCCGATCAGATTGCTTTTTGTTTTATCTTCCGGCTGGAATGTCAGGCTGCACAGCTCGGCAGAAATGACAAGCACAAAAGCCTCAGGATACGCTTTGCAGTATTCGGCTGCACGCGCAAGTCCGCTGGCTCCTCCTGCACAGCCAAGCCCCCAAATCGGAATCCGCTTCGTATATGGAGAAAACGGAAGTTCATTCATAAGCCGCGCCTCGATACTCGGTGTGGAAAGACCTGTACTGGAGACGAAAAAAACAGCTTCCACTTTCTCATAAGGAATGGCTTCTTGAAAAAATTCCGGATGAGAGAGGCACTCACGAACAGCCGCTCTGCTGTGTTTAAGTGTTTCTTCTATGTATATTTGATTTTTTTCTTCAAAGCTGTGCCCCTCTTTATACCATTCAATCGGCTTAACAAACTGTCTCGAATGGATTTGCCCGTTTTTAAAGGAGGATAACAGCCTGTCAATATCCTTAAAAGAATGCTGAAACATATAGCGGGCGAACTCGGCCGCTTTCTCTTGGTTTACATTATACGCAGGAAGACTTGTTCCAATGGATAAAATAAACGCCATGCGATCACCTCTTTGCATACATTGTGCCGCAACAATCTTTTTTATATGCAAAAAAAACTCCGCCGCGGCGGAGTTAGACTGCTGTTTTTTGTTCAGCGAGGTCAGCTTCTTGTTCTATTTTTTTAGCTTTAGAAAAAACGTTATATACAATATTTAAGACGACTGCAGTAAAGCTGCCCGCCACAATGCCATTCGTTGTAAGCAGCGTTAAGGCACTCGGAAGCTGTTTGAAAATATCCGGCACAACGGTCACACCGAGCCCCAATCCCACTGAGCAAGCAACAATCAGCAGATTTTCCTGTTTCGCAAAATCAATGCGGCTGAGCATTTTAATTCCGTAAGCAATCACCATTCCAAACATCGCCACCATTGCACCGCCCAAAACAGCGGATGGAATAATAGTCGTGAAAGCAGCGATCTTTGGAAACAGCCCAAATGCCATTAGGATCACACCTGTGACCACAATGACGGCATTTTTTTTGATCCCTGTGAGCTGAACAAGCCCGACATTTTGAGAGAATGCCGTGTAAGGAAAAGCGTTAAAAATACCGCCCAGAAGCACAGCCAGTCCTTCAGCTCGATAGCCTTTAGACAAATCTATCTCTGTCAAACGGCGGTTTGTCAGGTCACCTAAAGCAAAGTAAACACCAGTTGACTCCACAAGGCTGACAATTGCAACGATGGACATCGTAATGATAGGCGCTGCGTGAAAAGACGGCGCTCCGAAGTAAAATGGCTGAATCATTTGAACAACTGCCGCGTCCGAAACATTATCAAATTGAACTTTTCCCATAAAATATGCGATGAAGGTGCCAATCAAAATACCGATCAAAATCGAGACGGACTTGATAAAGCCTTTTGTAAAACGGTATAGAAGCACAATGATACTCAACACGGTAAAAGCAAGTGCAAGATTGGAGAGATCTCCGAAATCTGCACTTCCTTCTCCGCCGGCCATGTTATTCATGGCAACCGGCATCAGTGTAATACCGATAATCGTAACAACAGAGCCTGTCACGACCGGCGGAAAAAACGATACGAGCTTTCCAAAGAAAAATGAAATAAGAATGACAAGAATGCCTGAAGCGATAATGCTGCCGTAAACTGTTGAAACCCCATATTCAGATCCAATCGCTATCATCGGCGATACAGCTGTAAAGGTACAGCCAAGCACTACCGGAAGCCCGATCCCAAAAAATCGGTTGCTCCACACTTGCAGAAGTGTAGCCACACCGCACATAAAAATATCAATCGATACTAAGTAAGTCAGCTGCTCGACAGTCAGTCCCATTGCTTTTCCGACAATCAGAGGAACGACAATGGCGCCGGCATACATGGCAAGAACATGCTGAATCCCTAAAGACAGCGTTTTGCCGAATCCATTTCTCATGAATGAACCTCCTGTACGAAGGACACTTTTCCTTCTTCTAAAGACTGAATTCTTGCCAAAGATTCCACTCGGTAGCCCAGTTTTACAAGTTCATCTCTTCCCGGCTGAAATGACTTTTCAATAACAATGCCGATTCCCGCAATAGAAGCTCCCGCTTGCTTCACAATCGACACAAGCCCGTGCGCTGCCTGTCCATTTGCCAAAAAATCATCGATAATCAGCACATGATCCTGATCCGACAGGTGGGTCCCAGACACTGCGATTTGGCTTTCTGTTTGCTTCGTAAAGGAATAAACAGACGCTGTCAGCAAGTTGTCGGTGAGTGTTAACGATTTATGCTTTCTCGCGAAGACAACTGGCACACCCAGCTTCAAGCCCGTCATTACAGCGGGAGCGATACCTGATGATTCGATTGTCACAATTTTGGTAATACCGTCTTTTGCAAACCTAGACGCAAATTCATCACCAATTCTCTGCATAAGCAGCGGATCAATTTGGTGATTCAAAAAAGAATCCACTTTCAATACCTGATCAGATAATACGACGCCTTCTTCCTCTATTTTCCGTTTCAGTGCTTCCATCCTGTCTACCTCCGTTATGAGAATAAAAAAAGCATTGCCCGCTCAAATAAAGAGCAAGCAATGCTGATATCACAAAAAACCGTACACGTGCGGTTCCATTGCTCACCCATAGTCGGACATTTACGGTGCCCGGTAGAAACTTGCGTGCCATATCCACGCGATTATATGAGTGTTCCTATTATATTGTAATAAATTATATCAAGATTCTAATCTCTTGCATAGGCTGAAAATAAAAATTCCCGAACTTTAATTTTGTTTTTTTAGATATCATTCGTATTTCAAGGGGATTCGATATAAAAGAGTCTGACGACCGCGCCGCCAGGCTTTTGATTATAACAGATAGAGATTTGAATATTTGTTTGATAAATAATCAATTAAATAGCGAACATTCAGCTCTTCTCCTGTTGCATCTTTAATAATGTCTAACGGCTTTTTCCGTTTTCCGTGAATGTGCACCTTTTCCGTCAGCCATTGCTTTATCGGATGGAACTCTCCTCTTTCCAAGAGAGCGTCAAATTCAGGGAGATCCTCAAGCATTTTTTGTTTCAGCTGAGCCGCATACATGTAGCCGAGCGCATAGGATGGGAAGTAGCCGAAATCTCCACCTGCCCAATGGACGTCCTGTAAAATCCCCTCTGCGTCGGTCTGCGGTGTAATCCCTAAATAATCCTGGTATTTTTGATTCCAAAGCGACGGCAGATCTTCCACAGACACTTCATTGCTGAAAATCGCTTTTTCAATTTCATAACGGATGATGATATGAAGAGGATACGTCAATTCATCCGCTTCGACCCTGATAAATGAAGGTTTTGATTCATTGATTGCCCGGACAAAATCATCCAGGGAGATGTCCTTGAACTGTACAGGTGATGCCTCTTGAATCTTCTTATAGTACGGAGTCCAAAAATGCTTGTTGCGGCCGATAAAATTCTCGTAAAATAATGATTGCGATTCATGAATTCCCATCGATGCGCCGTCTGACAAGTTCGTGCCACTGAGTGCTTCATCAATATTTTGCTCGTAAATCGCGTGCCCGCACTCATGAATGGTCCCAAAGATCGCCGTCCGGAAATCTTTTTCATCATATCTCGTCGTGACCCGAACGTCTCCCCGATTCAGCGTAGTTGCAAACGGATGAACGGTTTCATCAAGTCTTCCGCCATCAAAATCGTAGCCAAGCTCCTGTAAAAAATACAGACTGAGCTCTTTTTGCTTTTCTTTCGGGAACGCTTTTGTAATAAAGCTTGTATCTGGTTTATTTCCGGAAGCTGTCACCTGTTTAACAAGAGGGATAATCGCTTCCTTCAGCTCAGCAAACAACTGATCAAGCACCTTTACCGTGACGCCGGGCTCAAACAAATCAAGCAATGCATCATAAGGATGCTCTTGATATCCCCAATACGTAATAAAACGTTTATTGAATTCAATCAGCTGTTCTAAATAAGGAGAAAACAAGCTGAAATCAGATTTTCCTTTCGCTTCCTCCCACGCTGTTTCTGCCTTTGAACACAGAATCACGTATTCTTTGTATTCAGCCTCAGGGATTTTCTTATTCTCTTCATACTCTTTTTTCGCCAGTTCCACTGCTTTTTTCGTATCTTCCGACAAGTCATCAAATCGTTCATACAGGACATCGATAAGCTCCTTCATTCGATCTGATGTTTGGATATTGAATATATCTGTTGAAAGCTGGCCGATACTTTCGGCACGATCCTCTGAGCCATTTTTCGGCGCGCCTGTTCTGGAGTCCCAGTGCATTAACGCAACTGCTTCGCTGTAATGTGAGATTCTTTTTAAAAGATCAAAAAATTCTTTTTCATATGTATGTATCTCCATATCCATTCCCTCCCTATTCTAGCCGTTCCATTACAGGCTAATGGAAGGGGGTATGAAAGTCAAATTGTTTGTATAAAAGGCTGCCGGTATGTTTTGTGGCAGCCTTTTTATTCAGTTGATCGTCATTTGATTTTTTGGCGGAGGTGTTCTCCGCTTTTTCTGCTTGATTTTTTTATCTACCCACACTGTTGCCAGCGGGGTTAAGAGCGAGGTGACAATAACGCTTGTCGCGATAATTGCAGTTGCCGACTCAGCAACTGGCGCAAATGAGGCATTCGCTTCCGCTAATGCATATGGCACGGCTACAGCCGCCCCTGCCGTAGAAGAAGCGGCCACTCCCGCGACACCATCTCCCCGCGCAATAAAACGATCAAGCAAAAACAAAGAACTGCCCGATAAAATGACGACAGAAACTCCGATAAAAATGCCGAGCAGCCCTGATTGGATCAGCATTCCAAAATTCAAGGTATTGCCGAGCGAAAAGGCGAAAAATGGAATGATCGCCGGCACAACCTTGCTGAATAAGTCTCTGAGATCATGATCCAGATTTCCAAGTATACATCCAAGTAAAAACGGGATGACTGTCGCTGCCAGCGTTTCCCATGGGAATGCGGCAAGTCCCGTCACACCAAACGTCACCATGGTCATAAAAGGACCAGATTCTGTACTGATAAAGGCGAAAGCGCCCGCATCCTCTTTTCTTCCCATGTGATTCATGAGCGCCAAATACAGTCCGCCGTTCGTTTCATTCATTACCGCGACAATTGCTAAAACAGAAAGGCCTGCAAAAAAGCCGGATTGTATGCCATCGTCAGGTATAAATTGCGCTGCGATCACGCCGAGCAGCGCCGCAAATCCGATCTTCCCCAATAATAACGTGATTCCTTTTCTTGCGATATAGCCTGAAGAACGAAAATCAATCGTTGCTCCTACGCAAAAGATAAAAACACCCAGTATCGGCAGCGTTCCGGTAATCAAAGCACCCGTAAACCCTCCAAAGAACTCCGCTGTTCCAGGCGCAAACGTGTTGAGCGCCGCTCCAAGAAATAGCGGAATAATCATCATTCCGCCAGGTACCCGTTCAATTGTCGCCTTGATTTTCATATTGTGGATTCTCCCATCCTCCGGTTATGAAAAAACAATTCCACTTACACTTGGAAAACAGCCTGCAAATCCTCTTTTGAACAGCTGCCCAACTGGCTGCCGACTCCGACGGCGCCAGCTCCGGCTCTAAGCCAATCAGGCACTTCAGACGGATGTATCCCGCCTGTCGGAATAAAGGTCACCTGCGGGAAAGGACCCGCTAAATTTTTCATAAACGGAATGCCAAACACACCGCTTGGGAACAGCTTTAATGTCGTAAAACCGAATGTCAGCGCTTCCATAATTTCGCTCGGAGTCAAGACGCCGGGGATATAATGTGTCTTTACAAAAGATAGATGTTCAGCAAGATCAGCTGAAAAACCCGGACTGACAATAAACTGCGCGCCAGCCTTAGCAGCTTCCCCAGCTTGCTGCGCGCTGATGACCGTACCCGCGCCAATTAAAATATCTTCCCTATTACGGAAGGATTCGATAATATCTGATGCCCCGGGGGTCGTATACGTCACTTCAACTGCACGAATCCCTTTATCTAATAAACTCTCAATCTGCTGACAGGCCTCCTGCTTATCCTTTGAACGAATGACTGCAATCAGCTTTGCTTCTTTCAGACGGTTTTCAACGACTTTGGACTCCATATTAATAATCCCCTTTCTTTTGGTGAACCGTTCTTTGAGCAGATAAAAAAGAAGCTAATTTCTCCCTGGTCGGCAAACCGTCCATATCCCCCGGTGCCTGCACTTGCAAAGCGCCAATCGCATTTCCCCTTTGCACCGCATCCTTGTACGACAAACCGTCTAGGATACCGCTGATTACACCGACTGCAAATCCGTCTCCGGCGCCGACCGTATCAACCACCCGGTCGACCCGGCAGCCTTCTAGAAATCCTTCACTTGTCCCCGTTTTAAAGTAAGCGCCTTCTTTTCCAAGTTTAATAGCAACAAAGCTGGCACCTTTTTTCAAATAATAGTCGGCAATGCCTTCAGGTGTTTTTTCTCCGGTCAATAGCTCTCCCTCTGCGATACCCGGGAAAAACCAGTCTGCAAGCCCAGCCAGATCATTGATTGTGTGTACCATTGTTGCTTGATCAGGCCAAAGCGAAGGTCTTACATTAGGGTCGAATGAAATGGTCTTCCCTGCGTTTCTCATGTCGTTCATGACATGATACGTGAAGTCTTTCATCTCGGCTGATAAAGCAGGCGGAATACCTGTCACATGCAAATGGCCTGCGCATTGAAAATAATCTCTCGGATATTCAGCTGTAGTTAATGTGCTTGCAGCTGAGTTTTTCCTATAGTAGGTAACTTGCGGGTCGCCTTCTTTCACTTTTGACTTCAGCAGCAGCCCGGTGGGATTTTCGTCCTGCGAGCGGATCACGCGGGACACATCCACTCCCTCTTTTTTAAGCTCTTGTAAAATAAACGTTCCGAGCTGATCATTGCCGACCTTGCTCATCCATCCCATTCGAAATCCGAGTCTGGCAAGGCCGCAGGCGACATTGCTTTCTGCTCCGGCAAGCCCTTTAGAAAAAGTGGATACTTCATGAAGGCCTCCATACTCATTTGCATAAAACATGGCCATTGATTCCCCGAATGTCACCGCATCAAGCTTCATCTCTTCCCAACCTCCTCTTAGTTGAGGGCACCTAGGATTAAAGTGACTTTCTCATGATGACTTTTGCCTCTAATTCAATGGTTTGAGGCGCTCCTTTGTCACCTTCAATCCTTTTTAATACACGTTCCATCGCCGTCCTGCCCATATCATGTGACGGCTGGGCGATCGTTGTAATGCCTGGACCGATCAGTTTGTACCACTCCGTATCATCGAATCCTGCAATCCCTATATCTTGAGGGATGCGCAGGCCAAGCTCTTCCATACAGCTGATGATTTTCAGCATAATCAAGCCATTCAAAGCCAGAATCGCTTTTTTTTGCTCCGGCATTTCCTTGTGAAAAGAACGAAGCTCCGCCTTAAGCTGCTCCTTGTCCTTTACGTCAATTTCATGCAATCTGACAAGCCCGTTCACATTTTGAACCGAAGCCATTTCCTGATACACAGCTGCTCTTTCTGCACGAGGGCTGATAGAGGAAATCGGTTCGGTAAACAGCGCGACATCAGTATACCCTTTGCTGTACACCTTCTGAAGAATCTCTTTTGTGATCCATCTGTTGTCAGTCGTTACGGTATCCAGTTTCAGATCCGGCAGTTTCCGGTCAATTAAGATTGTTGGAATTTGCTGTTCAGCAAAAGCGCGGAGTACATCCTTGTTTTCCCCTGTTGCGTTTAAAATCAAGCCCTCAACCGAATGGGCTTCTAGCTTTAAGAGCATTTCCCGCTCTTTTTCAGGACTGTTATCTGTGTTGCACACCATAATGCTGTATCCATATTGATCACAAACCTCTTCGACTCCCCTGAAAGCAGCGACCGAAAAAGGATTTGTAATGTCAGCCACAACAAATCCGATTAACTTGCTTTTTTTTATTTTCAAACCTTGTGCCATTTTACTCGGCCGATAATTCAATTCTGCGATTGCCTTTTTAATGTTTTTCACTTTTTCAGGAGAAATCGCGTCAATTTTTCCGTTAATATAGCGGGAAACTGTCGATTTCGAAACTCCTGCACATTCAGCTACGTCTTTGATGGTTGTATGGCCTGTTGTTTTCTTTTTCATTCAAGTGCTCCTGTATCTCATATATTTGAAACCGATTTCAAAACCGTTACAACAAAAGAATACCATAATTTTAAAATTTGGGAAGAGTTTTTTTAATAATATGTCAATTCATTATTTTTTCGTTGACTCTTTTCACTATTTATCCTAAAATTTTCTTTGAAACCGTTACCAAAATATTTTCATTCAAGTGATGCTGAAATCCTAACCAAGGGGGAAATATAATGGAAAATCGTTATTCTGTACATCCTGAACAAGTAAAACGCTTTACAACAGAGGAGCTTCGCAGTCATTTCTTAATGGATTCTTTATTTACAGAAAACAAACTTACGATGTATTACTCACATGAAGACCGGGTTGTCATCGGCGGAGCGGCTCCAGGGCAAAGTGAACTGAAGCTTGATGCAGGTGATTTTCTAAAAACAGACTTCTTTTTGGAACGGCGTGAAATCGGGATTATTAATGTCGGCCAGCCTGGTGCCGTTAGAGTCGGCGATGATGAATATGTGCTTCAAACAAAGGATTTTCTCTATATTGGAATGGGCAATCAGGATGTATCGTTTTCAAGCCTGAACGGGGAAAAAGCGAAGTTTTACTTCGTCTCCGCTTGCGCCCACAAAAGCTATCCGACACAAAAAGCCGCCCTATCTGAACTGACACCGGACCGCCTTGGTGATGATGCAGCGTCTAATGTCAGAAGTCTGTACAAAGTCATTCATCAGGATGGCATTAAAAGCTGTCAGCTGATGATGGGAATAACGATGTTAGATCAAAACAACAACTGGAATACCATGCCAGCACACGTTCATGACCGTCGGATGGAGGCTTATCTTTATCTGGATCTTGAAAAGGACTCAAAGGTATTTCATTTCATGGGCCAGCCGGACGAAACACGCCATCTTGTTGTTGGAAATGAGCAGGCTGTCCTTTCTCCCGCTTGGTCTATTCATTCTGGCGCAGGAACATCAAACTATAGCTTTGTGTGGGCGATGGCTGGAGAAAATTACACATTTACGGACATGGATCTCATTCCAATGGATGGGCTGAAATAAGATGGGTTATCTACATGACGCCTTTTCATTAAAAGGAAAAACAGCGCTGGTGACAGGCCCGGGAACAGGGATCGGTCAAGGAATAGCCAAAGCCCTAGCCGGGGCTGGCGCTGATATTATCGGCACATCACATACAAGCAGTCTGTCTGAAACACAGCAGCTTGTGGAACAGGAAGGCCGGATATTTACATCTTTTACATTGGACATGAGCAAGCCGGAAGCGATAAAGGATTCTGCAGCTGAGCTGTTTGAAAACAGGCAGATCGACATCCTTGTCAATAATGCCGGCATTATTCATCGGGAAAAAGCGGAAGATTTTCCAGAAGAGAACTGGCAGCACGTACTGAATGTCAATCTAAACAGCCTGTTTATTCTGACACAGCTTGCTGGCAGGCACATGCTGAAAAGAGGTCATGGAAAGATTATTAATATTGCCTCTCTCCTGTCTTTTCAAGGCGGCATCCTCGTTCCGGCTTACACCGCGAGCAAACACGCTGTTGCCGGTTTGACAAAATCATTTGCAAATGAGTGGGCAGCGTCAGGTATTCAGGTCAACGCAATCGCCCCAGGCTATATTTCTACTGCGAATACAAAGCCTATTCGGGATGACGAAAAGCGAAATGAGGACATTTTAAAGAGAATTCCTGCCGGCCGCTGGGGCCAAGCGGATGATATCGGGGGGACTGCAGTCTTTTTGGCATCACGTGCTTCAGATTATGTAAATGGACATATTTTAGCAGTTGATGGCGGCTGGCTATCCCGCTGACAAATAAAAAAGCTGACGAACGATCGTCAGCTTTTTTCCATTACATCATGTGCGGTTCAACAGGCAAGACCTTTTTGACCTCATCAATGATGCGTTCATTTTCTCCGCCAGCGTAAATGTGAATCGAGCCGCTGTCTTGATTCGAGCGAATCAGGCGCCCGATGCCCTGCCGTACACGTAACAACATATATGGCAGATCAACTTCTTCGAACGGATCTTTTTTCGCTCCGTTGCGCTTCGCTGTAAATACAGGATCGTGTGGCGGGAACGGTAATGACCAAATGGTAACATTCTTCAATGCGTCACCGGGAATGTCGAGTCCTTCCCATAAGTGAACTGAACAAAGTACTGTTTCTTCTTCCTCTTGGAATTTCTCTACTAAGCTGCTGATTTCCTCATCACCTTCGAAGAAAATTGGATACGGCAGCTCCCATGCCGCCGACAGCTCTTTAAACTCGTTTAATTCTTCAAAAGAAGGGAAAAGCACCAGCGTTCTTCCTTTGTATCGTTTGATTGTTTCAATCGTTTCAGCCGTTTTTTGTTCAGCGTCCATATCTGTTTTTGCGTATAGATTAATACTCATTTGCTCGTCATAATCATAAGGGGAATCAACAGTTAATGACAAATAATCATGAATCCCAAGACTGTCGGCAATATAATCAAACGAACCGCCTTCTGACAGCGTAGCAGAAGAAAAGATATAAGGAATTTTCTTAGAAAACACTTTTTCGCCAAGTACTTCTGCTACCGTTCTCGGCATCACGACAAAGGTTGATTCTGCTTCCTTTTTCTCCAGCCAGCTGATCGCATCCTTTTGATATAGAGATAATGAATACGCCATTTGTTCAACATATTCTTCCACTACTGACAGTTCGTATTGATCAATCGTATACATTTCAGACTCAAATACAAGTGCCTCACCGATTTTATCAAGTAAACGGCAAAGCTCGTCCGCCGCCTTTTTGACACGATGGTCATTTTTTATTTCTAAACGGTGTGAACCGGCTACTTCCTTTGATTCTTCAGAAAGAACATAGAAAAATTCGTCGTTTGCGAGAAGCGCATCTTCAATCAATTCTGCAAACTCTTCTCTGATGTCATTTTGCAGCAATCGTTCTAAAAACAATTCAAGAGTAGACTGCTTCACTCTATAGGTTAGCGCTTTTTGCGCAGCAAACTCTAACAAGTGCCCCTCATCAAATACAACTGCACTATGATCAGGCAAGAGCGGCAGCTGGCCCTCTCGTTTGCGTGATTCTTCCGTCCACACATGCTCCATATAAAAATCATGGGAACAAATGATTAAGTCCGTTGACTTGCGGTAGTAATCTCTGGAAAGTGTCAGACCGCATCTGTGTCTCATATCACAAGTCAGACAGTCCTGAAACGAGTCGTAGCTTACGTCAGACCACTCTTCATTCGATAGATTTGCGTACTGCTTACGGTCGCCATACGGATAAAAGCGCTGCATCGCCTGGGACTCGTGGACAAATGACGGTAACGACTCATAAAGATCCAGCCATTTATCATCATCAGAACGCTGCATTGTTTTTTCAAGCTTCTTCAAGCATAAATATTGCTCATGTGATTTTGACAGCCTTGTATCAATTTTCAGATCAAGATGCTCAGCCAGCTTAGAAATATCGCCCTCTTTTTTCACCAGCTGTTCAATTAATGTTTCATCCGCACAAGCGATGATGGCAGGTTTGCCGACATACCTTGCATAGCTGATTGCAAAAAGAAGATATACCAGCGTTTTCCCCGTTCCCACTCCAGCTTCGGCGAACATGACTTTTTTCTCTTTAAACGCCCGCTCCAGCTGAAAAGCCATAAATACTTGCTCGTCCCGAAGATCAAACCCTTTTTCGGGAAGGATATCGTAAAACACGTCACCAATCCAATTGTTCAATTCTTCATAAAAATTCTTTGTTTTCGTTAAAGAAAAAGGCAAACGTGATGTTGTCACCTAGTTCCAACCCCCAACTATTCGACATTCAGACCACCAATAATATCATTTTCCGCTGATGAATACAATAAAAAACTTGGCAATGCCAAGTTTTTTGCAGTTTACTTACGATTGATCACATGCGACGATAAAAAAGGATGGTCTGTTGAATAAATATGTTCTACCGCTTTTTCTAAATCAGTTTGCGCATGCGAAATCACAGACGGAGACGAATCAGTCCCGAGCTCCTTCAGCTCGTTTGCTGTTGCGTCAAGCGCCCTTTGAATAAGATTAAAATGTTCGCTGTTCAGCATGAGATCACCTCTGATGGAAATAATCATCATTGTATGCGAACTTTTCATTTTATATACATGCTTTACCGCATGTTATCACCGAAACATGCACAAACTACACTTGATATTCCGTCTCCGGATTATCCGTCTTATCAACAATATTCTATCAGGGAGTGATGTTGACATGAGTTATAGAAACCGATTAGATCAGCATTCTGAACTGTTTCATCACAATTGGACGCGGCCTAAACGTTCAAAGTCTCAAGTAAACGGTCACACTGAAATGTCCCAAACCAACATTATATTGAGAAGCAACGCGAAAGCTCACCGTTGGTAACGATAGAATAGGGCTGAAAGATGAAAGAAGACGCATGCAGAGCGTCTTCTTTTTATGCGTTTTCTGTTTTCTTGCGCTGCGGTCTTACTTTTGACCAGTATTGATAATAATCCGTTTTAATAAACCCGTTAAAGAGTTTTCGTTTCTTCGTTGCTTTTCTGCCATATGCTTCCTCAAAGTTTTCATTTGATGTCAGCATATACACAGACCAAGTATCAAGCGGCTCGAACGCCTGCCCCATTTCTTTGTACATCTGCTCAACGGCTTTTTTCTCGCCGAGACGCTCTCCATATGGCGGGTTGCCGACAATTACGCCAAATTCCAGATTTGTGGTAAAGTCTTTGACCTGCATCTGTTTGAACTGGATTAGATCTCCCAATCCTGCTTCCTCTGCATTTTCTTTTGCGATTTGAACCATGCGGTGGTCTATGTCGCTAGCGAAAATTGTAAGCGGCTGATCATAATTTGCCTTTTCTTCGACTTCAAGCCGCGCTTTGTTCCACAGATCTTTACCGATCCATTCCCAATCCTCTGATACAAAATCGCGGTTGAATCCCGGGGCGATGTTTTGGCCGATTAGCGCCGCTTCTATCGCGATTGTTCCGGAGCCGCAGAAAGGATCAACAAACGGGCGGTCAGGCGTCCAATTGGTTAATTGCACCAAAGCGGCAGCAAGTGTTTCTTTAATCGGCGCACCGCCCTGATCGACACGGTATCCTCGTTTGTGAAGGCCCGTCCCTGATGAGTCCAGTGTAATCAAAGCCTGATCTTTCAATAAAGATATTTCCACTTTATACTCAGCACCTGTTTCTTCAATCCAATCATTGGCTTTGCCGGACTGCAGCTTGAGCTTTTCGACAATTGCTTTTTTGACGATCCGCTGACAGTCAGGAACGCTTGCAAGTGTTGATTTTACCGATTTTCCGATGACAGGGAATTTCCCGTTTTCAGGTATAAATGAGCGCCAGTTAATCGCTTTCGTTTTTTCAAACAGTTCATCAAATGTTTTCGCTTTAAAAGAAGCAACCTGAACCTTTATGCGGTCGGCTGTTCTAAGCCAAAGGTTCGCACGGCAGATGGCAAGTGCATCACCTTCAAAAATAACTTTCCCGTTATCAACCTTGCATTCGTATCCTAAATCTCGTACTTCCTTTGCGACAACAGCTTCAATGCCCATCGGCGCCGTTGCAATTAGTGTATACTTCTTCATCGTATCACCCTGTCTTTTAAAACTTTTCTCTTTTTCAAGATAAAAGCTCTCCTTATACGGGAGAGCTTGTTTTCATCATTTTAAATGTAAGTGGTCTAACGTTCTGTAAGCCATGTTTTGTTCCATCGTACTGCAAACGGCTCATCACCTCGTACTCAGGCGGCAATCATCTATCTACAGAAAGCATTCTGTCCTTCTCTCCGTTGAATTCCGTTAAGAAGGTTCCCCTACCAAAATTTGGGTTTCTCGCTCGAGGGGTTTACCGCGTTCCACTCTCACCATTTCTAGTGAGACTTCGTCACTGTGGCACTTTCAAGGATACTCAGCCATATCCGAAGACGTAGGCTTTTTTCCTGCCGTCAGCCTCTAAAGACTGCCCTAGCTTATGACTTCGCTAGGCACGAACACTACGGGCATCTCAGCACCGTGCGAGCATGGACTTTCCTCTACAGATTCAAGATCTGCAGCGATTACCCGAACGTTAAGAACATGAATTATTATATAACAACTGATTACAATTTACAAGCGCCATTTTTTTCAAGCGTGATCAATCATAAAGCTTGCTGCCAAAAACGTGTTTTTCTAAGTTAGACAGCCGTTTTAAAATATCAAAGTTTGTTGTGTTAGATTGCACAGGCTGTTTTTTGCTGGCTTCTTCAAGCTGTTTTTTCAGCTGCAGATTTTCCTGCTGCAGTTCTTCAATTTCTTGATGGAAGGTTTCATAATCCTTAATAATCATATCTAAAAATTTGTCAACGTCTTCTTGCTTGTAGCCTCTAACGCCTGTTTTAAATTCTTTTTCCAAAATTTCTTTCGCAGAAAGCTTTACTTTATCAGCAAGCATCTTTTTCACCTCGTATCGTGAATCATCACATATATTTTTTCAGAAATCTGTACGGTTGTCAAATTTCTCTCTCATTGTTAGTAGCTGTCTTCCTCCACTGTCACTCTCAAGTCATCCATTGTAATAAAGTAGATGGGATAGCCATCCTGTTCGCGCCTTTTTTCCGCTGTCCCAAGCATATACTTAGGGGAGCCTTCCTTTTCCGGGTCATATAAAAGCAGAAGCCCGTCGGACTTATCAATGAAGAACTGATTTTTTTGTTTGAATTGAAGCGGGCTTTCATAAGGACGGTGAGTCAGGCTTGCTTCATAGTCTGCCTGAGCCAGAACTGCTTCATACTGTTCTTTATTCGGTTCTTTCCAGTTCTTTTCCTGCTCGTAAAATGGTGTGATGACAGCTACCTTTAAGTCAGGGTATTCCTCCTGCAAATCATATGCAGCTTCTGCCGCCCACAGCTCAACTCCAAGCTGGCCCGAAATTAAAATCCATTCTAATCCTTCATCCAAAAAAGCAATCAGCCGGTTTTTAATGGCTTTTTTTATGTAATACAGCGCCTTGTCATCCTGCTTAAATATCCCCAGTTCAAACGGTTTATAGCCCGTTATTGCCAATACTTTCATCATTTCACCTGCTTTAAAAAATGGGGCTCCCGTGGGCCCCATTTGTTGTGCTGCATTGTTTACACCATCAAGCTGCACGTTTTCCATACTAGTAGTCGCAGCAAGGTTTTCCTGCTTGAAAATGCTGATGCGTAGCCGGGTCAACATTTGAGAAAGTGTGTGGAAAGTAGTGAACGTGCTGAAAATGCTGGTGGTTTACGTTTGTTGTATGCTGTGGGTGAATGTGCGGCACGATAGTCTTCGAAAACGTATGGTGTTCACAGCAATGAGTAGGATGGACAATTGGCGCCATCATATGCGGTCTGCAGTGATGCATGATAAAATCCCCTTTCCATAAACTTTATTACAATACTAAGTTATGAAAAATAAGGGGTACATGTTCTGATGCAAAGACCTATTTTAAAAGTGTGCAATTAAGCTGTCTTTAAAGTTTGAAAACACAAAAGCAATCAAAAATACCACAACAAAGAACAAGTAAAAAACACCCTTATACATACCAACTCTCCCTTTAAAAATAACTAACGTCATTTTACAGGATTCGCCGCTATTCTACAACAAAATCAATGTGAATTCAGCAAAAAAAATTCATGGCGAAACAAGTCGTCTTTTGCGCTTTCCCGGGGAATATTTAAGAGGAATATTTCCTCTTTAGCCGGGCAATTCTCACATGCAGTTTTTCAGTTTCTTTCTCTGATAAGCATGCCGCATCGCTAAGCGATTGCTCTGCTACTTGCAATGCTTTTCCGAATTCTTTTTTCTTATGCTCAAAATATTTCGCGAGCTCTATTACAGCAGCGTATCTGCACTTCTGGTTTTGCGAGCGGGACAGCTTTTCCCAAAGCGGCACTGCTTCTTCCAAGCGGTTTTGTTTTTTGTACAGGAGCGATAAATCCAGCCGTGCACTGTCCTGGTCCTCAAACGATTTTTCTATAAGCCTTTCCAACTGCTTGATCGCTTGGTCCGTTTCTTTATGAGCCATAAACCATTTCGCCATAGCATAGGCTTCACTGTGTTCTTTTGGCGCATGTGATTCTGAAAGGATTTTTTTAGACATATGGATGTACAATGAAATGAGTGATAACACATCCATTTCATTATGATGCAGGACACCTTTTAAAAGATCCGGCTCTTGCGCCTTGATAAAATGAAAGTAAAGCATTGGCGCCAAGTAGCCCGGTGTGTCTTCTAGCCTGCGGATGCCGAGCTCCTCTTTTTCAACCGTGCCAAGAGATACACGGTCCATTTTGTGTTTCCACAGGCGTCTAGCTCCATGCAAAAGATCAAAGTGGCCAAACTCCGGAAGCTTCGGAAGTCTGTCACGGATCAAGGTGTGCCTTGTTTTCACCTGCGGCCAATCAAAGGCTTTGCCGTTGTAGGTCACAAGTGATGTAATGTCAACCTCGCTTAAAAAGCTTTGGTACAAGGCGACTTCGTTCCCCGGTTTGGGCAAAAGATGCTGTTTGACTGTCACTCGGTCTTCATATACTCTCGCATGCCCAAGCAAAAAAATGGTATTCCCAGCTCCACCCCCAAGACCGGTTGTTTCTGTATCAAAGAAAAAGAGGTTGTTTTTGTTATACCCTTTTGCTGACAATGTATGCGACAGGCCGCTTTGATTCCACAGTGTGATCACTTCCTCAAGCTCAGAAAAGCTGTATAACCCATGGCGGTGAGAAAGCGGATATTCTACTTCTCTGATGAGGCAATATTCATCTTCGAAGATGAAAGGCTTCATGCCAAAAGCCTCCCACTCTTCTAAAAACGGGATGTCATCAAAGTGGTTTTCTTGTTTGCCTGCTTCTATTTTTTGTTCTCCTTCGTCGAGCGCCATGTGCTTTTTCATCCGTTGGAGTTTCCCTTTTAATGACATATCCGGCCTCCCTCCTTACGACATTTGATCCAACAGCTGCAAAATTCTTTCCTTTGCTTTTATCCCTTCTATTTCCGTACCTATACAAGACGGACAGCCGTCATGACAAGGACAATGTGTAATCAGTTGTTTCGCCGCTTCATTAATGTCTGAAAAACGTTTAAAGACTTCCTCCGCCAAACCGATACCGCCCGGATAATGATCATATAAAAATATGGTTGGCAATCCGGTATGGGCTGCTTTAATTTGAGAAACAACATGAACATCATTTCGATCACACATGATATACACAGGGACAATATGCTGCAGCACATTCGAGATGCCAAGAAGCAGCTGTTCCAGTGTCTTTTCCCCGATGTCTTCATCCGCTGTTTTGATTTCGAGCCAAGCTGCACTTGTATGCAGTTCTTCTTCCGGCAAATGAATAGGTCCAGACCCAATATTTTCAAAAGTGGTCATTTTTATTTTTTTAAAAATGGTCGGCAGGGCATTGACAGTGACGTCTCCGTAGTGCAATGACGTACGGCTTTTTTCTTTCGTTTTATCGATTTCTAATACCTTCAGCTGAACTGCCAGGTTTGCATCCGTATAATATTCGACATCGACTTTTCTGACATACGCCTTTTTATGGTCCCAATCGAGCTTCTCAACTTGATACTGAACGCCTTCATGCAAATAAATCGCTTCATCATGCAAAAGCGTCATCGCACTAAAACGGTCCATTTCACCGATAATCCTTACATTTGCAATATCCGACTGATCAACTATAACGACATTTTCCTGGGAGGCGGAACGCAAACTGATGTTTGACGCAGGGAACGACTCACTTGCCCAATGGTACCGTTCGCCGTTGCGGTGAAGAACAGCCTCTTCCTGAAGATACTCAAGAATATCACTGACTTCCATGGCTCCAAATTCTTCATCAGCTCTAAAAGGAAGCTCATAAGCCGCACACTTTAAGTGGTCTACTAAAATAATCAAATTCTCCGGATTGATTCTTGCAGATTCCGGCGAACGATTAAAGAAATATTCAGGATGCCGCACAATATATTGGTCAATCGGTGTTGAATTGGCTACCATGATAATCAAAGATTCACCGTGTCTTCTGCCGGCTCGTCCCGCCTGCTGCCAAGCACTTGCAACACTTCCGGGATACCCCGTCATTACACACACTTGCAGCTGGCCGATATCAACACCAAGCTCTAAGGCATTCGTACTGACCACTCCTAAAATGTCGCCTTCTCTCAGTCCTCTTTCGATTTCTCTTCGCTCTTTCGGCAGATAGCCTCCCCGATAGCCTCTGATTGATTTTGTTCCAATCTCTTTTTTCACAAGCTCCTGAATATGGCTTAAAATAATTTCCACCCGAACTCTGCTTCTGGCAAAAACAATGGTCTGCACTTTGTTTTTAAGGAACTCTTTCGCCAGTTCATTCACTTCTGCGGTTGCGCTCCTTCTAATATTCAGCGGTTTGTTCACAATTGGCGGATTGTAAAACACAAAATGCTTGCGTCCGCTCGGTGCGCCGTTGTCATCGACCAGCCGCATCGGTTTGCCTGTCAGCTGCTCTCCCAATTCCTTTGGGTTGGCAATCGTTGCGGAAGTACAAATAAAAACTGGATCACTTCCATAAAACCGGCAGATCCGCTTCAGCCGCCGGATCACATTTGCCACATGGCTGCCGAACACACCTCGATACGTATGAAGCTCATCGATGACGATATACTTAAGGTTTTCAAACAAACTGACCCATTTCGTATGATGCGGTAGAATGGCAGAATGCAGCATATCGGGGTTTGTAATGACAATATGACCTGCTTTTCTCACCTTTTGTCTGATTGCCGGAGACGTATCCCCGTCATATGTAAAGCTTTTAATATCAATGCCCATTTCATCAATAATTTCATTTAGCTCGCTCTTTTGGTCTTGTGCCAGCGCTTTAGTCGGAAATAAATATAACGCCCGGTTTGTTTCATCTTGGGCGATGGACTGCAGGACTGGGAGGTTGTAGCATAACGTTTTTCCTGATGCTGTTGGCGTTACGGTAACGATGCTCTCTCCTTTTTGCACATATTGAAAAGCGGAATATTGGTGAGTATATAGTTCATCAATGCCCCTTTTCGAAAGGGCCGCTTTGATTCTCTCGTCTATACTTTCGGGCATAGGCCTTGTTTTTGCTTCCCGAGGCTCAATTTCATGCCAATTCACAACGTTTTCATTTCCTTTTAAATCAGAAATGAGTTCAGTCAGTGATTTCTTTTTCATTCTTTACACCTCTTTGTCAAGTACAGTTTACCGAATATTTGTTTGCATGGCTAGGTGCAAATTTTATACAGTTGAATAAAAAAAGCAAGGCATACGCCCTGCTTATTTCGCTTTTATTGTAAAGAGCTTTGATTCGCCTTTACGAGCAGCCTTTTCGCCTGCCGATACCATTGATCCTACAGCCTCACCATTCATTATAACGATTGGGATGACTGTGCTGCTCGCTTTTTCTTTTATTAATTCCAAATCACATGTAATCAGCGGGTCACCGACCTTCACTTTATCCCCTTCTTTAATGTGGGCAGTAAATCCTTCTCCGTTCATATTGACTGTCTCCAGCCCGACATGAATTAACAGCTCAATTCCCGAGCGAGTCCGAATGCCAACGGCGTGTTTGGTGTGGAAAATCTGAATGACTTCACCTTCAGCGGGAGAAACGATTTCACCGCTAGAAGGTTCCACCGCTATTCCTTCTCCCATCATTTTCTGTGAAAAAACAGGGTCCGGTACATCTGACAGGTCCATTACTGTACCGTCTGCCGGAGAATAAATAACCTCTTCTGTCACCTTTTCCTGAATTTTGCCCATTCCGAATAATTTTTTCAGCAATGTATTTTCTCCCTTCTCATTCACTTCAACCGTTATCCCTTCATTCACCACTATTTAACCACACTTTCAATTTTGCTTCAATTTATAACAACATCTGGCATAGACGCATAATCTGGTTAAAAAAGGCGGTGGCGATATTGGAATTCCATGATGACAAAAAGAACGAACTGCAAAAGAAAGAAGAAATCATAACGGAGGCAATCGACACTCTTTTTCAATCCTCAGCGTTCGGCAACCTTATAAACGGATTTCAGAACCTAATCAACTCGAGTTTAAAGGATGTGCAGACGACCATACATGTCAGAGAAAGAGATACTGGGCTGTATATCGATATTACCATTCCGGCGACGTTTCGAGATGGCGAGATCGTCGTTGATGTTAAATCGAGGTATCTCCATGTAACACTCCAAGAAAAACAGAAACACCAAAATGAGGCTACCTTTACAAGCATGACAAGAACGGTTCAGCTGCCTTATGAAGTTCGCCAAGAAGATATGGAAACGTCTTGGAACGAGCAGACAATGACACTTTTCTTTCCAAAAAATAAGCATGAATGAACGATTCATTCATGCTTCTATCATTTAAAAAAGCTGGTAAATCCCTTTATTAAAGATCCGACCTGATTCATTGCACTCATTACTTGACCTGTCGTATCCATCATTTTATTAAAATCAAATTGCCCATTGGCTTTTTTGAACTGCGACATAATGCTTTGAAATTGTGAAGGCTGCTGTTGATTAGGCCTTGGGATAGGATAAGGGTTAGAAAATACAGGCGGCTGCATAGGCATAGGCTGGATCGGAGCATAAGGCTGATAATAATCCTGCTGTCCATAATGCTGCTGAGGCAGTTGTTGCTCTAAATAACCGGGTGCAGCCTGCTGATAATATCCTTGCATATGCTGAGGATAATAATAGCCCATTTGCCGAGGATAGCTTCGAGAGCTCCCGTTCATTGCGATTCCCCCCTAAACACAACATATTTCTCTTCTATATATGTATGAATGACTTCTATTGTTTGTGTCACAAGTGATGATTAGCATTTGTCAAATTGTGTCGAAAGTTTAAATTTTTTAAAAACAGAAAAAAGTCGAATCATTATGGTACCATATTTTCAATACAGATGAGAGGGGATGCACCATAATGAACGTATCATACTTAAGCAAACGTTTTGCAGAAATGAAGAAATATGAAACAGACTGTATGAATAAACTGATGGACTTTGCCAAGTTCCTCTATATTCAAGGACATCTCAGCATAACTGAGTTTCGTAACAGTATGAAGGTTCTCGAAGCAAATGGAGCAGAAAGCCCGGCATATGAGATGAATTAACGTCCGGCCCCCTATAAAAACGAAAAGAAGACAGCCTTTTACCGGCTGTCTTCTCTTGCAATTTCATCCTTTACTGCGTGCAATGTATAAAGGACTGACTCAGTGATGTCCTTGAATCGTTTTTTATGAATATGATGAACATAAGATTGAAGGACCAATTCCAGGAAATTATCCTTTACGGCCTCAATTTGCTCTTTATGCACATATTTTGGCCGGCGGACTTTTATCAATTCAAGAGCACCCTCTGCCCAGCGAGCAGCCAGTTCATCATTCTCTTCAACTGCAGGCTTTATCGTCTCAAAAAAATCATAAGAATGATTACTGTTTTTTCCTTCCTGATACCGATCAGCGCCTTTTTCAGCAACTTCAATCATTTGCTCGGTCATTTCCAGCAAAGTTTGTGATAGCAATATCTTTCACCTCAATGCCTATCGTACCAAATTTCACTCACAAATTCAGCCGATGCGGTATACCTTCTCAAACGCATACCTGTGTTCAGGCGATTGATACAGCTCATTTATACAAATATGAAGATCTATGATTTCTTCTTCGAGCACACTTAGGCGATCGTTCTCCGTTTCCCGCATCTCAGCCTCTAATGCATTTACAGAATGATTCAGGCTTTGCTCAGCTCGCGTTAATTCATCTTCTATATCAGAAAGCATACGGAGAATATCTGTCTTGCATACATAACCGGACATTCGTGTACCTCCCTTTCCTTGTCTCTCCCGGTTAACATTCTTTGCTCTCAAGGCTCTTTCCTTCCTCATGACAAAACTAGAAGCAAATCGCCAAACAAACAGGTATTCCACGAAAAGCTGAAGTTTTCGACAAAAACACCCGCAAAAATTGTATGATCCTCCTCATTAATGCAAACGATACTTGTGAGGAGGTGCCGTATGAAAACAAGACCGAAAAAAGCCGGCCAGCAAAAAAAGACTGAATCAAAGGCAATCGATTCTTTAGATAAAAAATTAGGCGGCCCGAACCGCCCTTCTACGTAAGAAGCAAGGAATTTCCTTGCTTCTTTATTTTTTCAGCCACTGCTCCACCGCAAAAAGCGCATGAAGCTGGCGCTTTTTATGTAAATACCAGTCTGTCAATTCAATCTGCTTCGGCAATTCCTCGCGCCTAAAGAACGTTTTCTTTATCTTTCCATGAAACCAATCTGTTTTCGTTCCGTCTAATGAGTGGATTAACTCAGGGTAGCATGTCCTTAGCATAGGAGATGTTCTTTTTGTAATCCCGATCATCTTTTCCATATCAAAACGGGAACCTGTGTGCGGCACTGTGTGCAAAAAGTGATAAAAAGAGGAGAACAATTCTGGCTTGAACAGCAATTGAGACAGCTGCTTTCCCAGCCTTATCCTTTCCTCCGCCTTTGAAAAGCGTTTCACTGAAATGCCGTAAAAAAACCCATTTGAGGAAGGAAAAATAACGGTGTTAAAATGAAACCAGTCACTTAAATAAAAAGGAATCGTGTCAAAAACATTCTTTTTAAACGAAGGATTTTGTATAATAGGTGTTTGGATAGTGTTTTGTTCATTTATAATGAGGGCATACATTAGCCGCTCCGTATTTCGCTCATGCCAAAAACGGGTCCATTCTTCCGACATAAATTGTGAGACGCCAAACACATGCAGCAGATGAAACAGCGGTTTCCCAACTCTTTTTGACCAGTGGTATAAAAGAAGCTGCGGATAGGCATCCGAAAAAATAAGCCAGTTCGCTCTTTCATAGGCTAAAAAGAACCATTTTTGCTGTCTCTCACGGAGTCCAAGCTGAAACAGACTGCCTTTTAAGTCAGTCATTGACCAGCCGGCATTACGAGAAACGAAAGAAGCCAAAAGCGACCATTTGATTTCCGGATGACGGTCGTAAAATGCTTTATAAGCATTTGTTCTTGAAATGTTATCCGCGTTTTTCATTTTTGTCTGCCGCTCAATCCGGCTCAGAAGCTTTCTGATGGCCTGTTGTTCTTGCACGTTCATTCACTTCCGTCATGATTAGTTTAATAAGGAGGATGAGAAAGTGATTCGGTATCCTAATGGAAAAACATTTCAGCCGAAACATTCGGTTTCATCCCAAAACAGTCAGAAAAGGGCCCCGTCTTACAGTAATCGCGGAATGACCCTCGAAGATGACTTAAACGAAACGAATAAGTATTATCTGACAAACCAAATTGCCGTTATACACAAAAAGCCGACACCTGTTCAAATTGTAAATGTCCATTATCCAAAAAGAAGTGCCGCAGTGATTAAAGAAGCTTACTTTAAACAATCATCGACAACAGACTACAATGGGATTTACAAAGGGCGGTATATTGATTTTGAGGCGAAAGAAACGAAAAACAAGACCTCTTTCCCCCTGCAGAATTTTCATGACCATCAAATCGAGCATATGAAGCAGGTAAAGGCTCAAGACGGTATTTGTTTTGTTATTATATCCGCTTTCGACCAGGTTTATTTTTTGGAAGCCGATAAGCTGTTTTATTTCTGGGACAGAAAAGAAAAAAACGGCAGAAAATCAATTCGAAAAGATGAGTTGGAAGAAACAGCTTATCCGATTTCTCTTGGATACGCACCCAGAATTGATTATATTAGTATTATTGAACAGCTTTATTTTTCGCCATCATCTGGTGCGAAAGGTTGATTAACGAAAGGTTGAGATGTTATGTCAGATCAATTTAACAGCCGTGAAGCTCGACGAAAAGCGAACAGCAAATCGAGTCCTTCACCGAAAAAAGGCAAGAAACGAAAAAAGGGCGGATTGTTTAAAAAGACCCTTTTCACTTTACTCATTCTGTTTGTTTTAGGCGTAGTCGGCGGTGCTGTTACATTTGCCGTCATGGTTTCTGATGCGCCGTCCCTTGATGAAAGCAAATTGAAGACGCCTTATTCATCAACGATTTATGATAAAAATGGAAAAGAGATCGCCGAAGTCGGCGCCGAAAAACGGACCTACGTCTCGATAGATGAAATTCCCGATGTTGTAAAAGAAGCCTTTATCGCGACAGAAGACGCTCGTTTTTATGAGCACCACGGGATTGACCCTGTCCGTATCGGCGGTGCATTAGTTGCCAACTTTAAAGACGGCTTCGGGGCTGAAGGCGGAAGTACGATCACCCAGCAGGTCGTCAAAAACTCCCTTCTTTCACATCAGAAGACGTTGAAACGGAAGGTGCAGGAAGTATGGCTTTCGATTCAGCTGGAGCGCAATTACTCTAAAGATGAAATTTTAGAAATGTATTTAAACCGGATTTATTTTTCTCCTAGAGCATACGGAATCGGAAAAGCGGCGGAAGAATTTTTCGGCGTTACTGATTTAAGCAAATTGACTGTCGAACAGGCTGCGACGCTTGCAGGAATGCCGCAGAGCCCAACAGCGTACAACCCGGTCAAAAACCCGGATAAAGCGGAAAAACGACGGAACATCGTACTCAGTCTGATGAAAAAGCAAGGATTTATTTCTGATTCTCAATATAACAAAGCGAAAAAAGTGGCAGTGAAAGACGAAGGCGTCGTGTCACAGAAGGAATATGAAAAAGCAAGTACAAACAAATACAGCGCATTTGTTGAAGAGGTTATGAAGGAAATTGATGAAAAATCTGATGTCGATCCATCTGCTGACGGATTAAAGATCTATACGACATTAGATACAAAAGCACAAGATAAACTAGATGAATTAATGGACGGAGACACCGTCGGATTTACTGAAGGCATGCAGGGCGGTGTGACGCTTCTCGATACCAAAAACGGAGAAGTCCGAGCGATTGGTGCGGGACGCAATCAGCCTGTCGGAGGCTTTAACTATGCTACTCAAACTAAGGCACAGCCTGGTTCGACCATAAAACCGATTTTGGACTACGGACCAGTTATTGAAAATAAGAAATGGTCCACATACGAACAAATTGATGACTCAGCTTATACGTATTCTAACGGAAAACCGATTCGTGATTGGGACCGCAAATATCTAGGGCCTATCTCAATGCGTTACGCTCTGGCCCAATCAAGAAATATACCTGCTTTAAAAGCATTCCAGGCAGTCGGTAAAGATACTGCTGTAGACTTTGCAAATGGACTCGGGCTTGGTTTAACAAAAGATAATGTAACAGAGGCCTATTCTATTGGCGGTTTCGGTGGGAACGATGGTGTTTCTCCTCTGACAATGGCAGGTGCATACAGCGCGTTTGGAAATAACGGAACGTATAATGAACCGCATTTTGTAAAATCTATCGAATTTAACGATGGCACGAAGCTTGACTTAACACCAAAATCAAAATCAGCCATGAGTGATTATACTGCGTTTATGATTACAGATATGCTGAAAACAGCTGTGAAGACAGGTACTGGACAGCTTGCACAAGTACCTGGTGTAGAAGTTGCAGGAAAAACAGGAACGACTAACTTTGATGATAATGAAGTCAAAAGGTACAATATCGCTAGCGGTGGCGCCCGAGATTCTTGGTTCGTTGGCTACACACCGCAATATACAGCTGCCGTCTGGACGGGAATGGGAGAAAACGAGGCTGGAAAGAAATCACTTTCAGCTGAAGAGCAAAAAGTTGCAAAGCGCATCTTCGCCCAGCTCATCGCCGATGTCGATGACGGAAGCGGATCATTTGAGAAGCCTGACAGCGTAGTGGAAGCCACCGTAGAAAAAGGTTCTAATCCGGCAAAACTGGCAGGGCCAAATACGCCAAGCGATAAGAAGCTCACAGAGTACTTTGTTAAAGGCACAGCTCCTTCTACTGTTTCTAAAACATATGAGAAAGAAGAAAAAGAGGAAACAGCTAAACTGTCTGGTTTAAACGTGAAATACGATAAAGACAATCAATCTTTAACGTTAAGCTGGAATTACGACGGAGATGCGACCTTTGCTGTTAAGCAATCTGTTGACGGCGGCAGCTACTCGGAAATTCAAAACAGCTCTGCAAAAGAGGCAGTTATTTCGGGTGTGCAGCCAGGATCTGTATACAAATTCGAAGTAACAGCCGTCAGTGATGATGGCAAAAGTACAGCTTCCACATCTTATGAGGTGCCAAAAGCTGAAGACGATGAAGATAAAAAAGACCAGCAACAAACGGATGATGAAAAACAAGATGATGAGAAGACTCAGGATGATACACAAACTGATGATTCTCAAAAAGATGACGGTCAGACGGATCAAGATCAGACAGATGATTCAACAAACGATCAAGACAAAAAACAAGACAATACGAACACCAATCCGTCCGACAACAATAACCAAGACCAATCAAACGATAATGATAACGACAACAGTAACAACCAGGATACGTCGGATGGTGATTCGAACTCTGGTAAGAATGATTCAACAGGTTCTGACACGAATAAAAATAAAACAGACACATCTAATAAAACACAAACAAACTCATCATCCATTGAAAAAACAAATTAAACAAAAAAGCCGTCACCTTTGGGGTGATGGCTTTTTTGGTACACAATAAAAAACCTCCCGTTTTAACAGGAGGTTTTATCGATTCATCGCATGATATTTATAAAAATGCTTTTTCATTTCGGTAATCAGCTCATCAAGCTGAATAAAGCAATGGTATTGGGTCGGCTTAAGAAGAATAAATTCCACTCGTTCAGCCCAATTAATCGGCTTTGCGGGATATGATTTCTCCCTCAGTTCTTGCCAATCGAGCGATTTCACCGGCTCACCTGCTGTCCAATGTAACGAAGCCAGCAAACACACAATGCCCTTTAACATTTCGTTTTGGTCACATCTCGATTTTCGTGTTTGAAAGACTGGGAGAAGTGATGCTTTGATGTCATCCCACACTTCAAATAAAAGCGGAACGTATTTCCCGCTGTCCTCCCATGGCAAATCGCCTTGTAATTCCGTGCAGAAATCAAAATACACGGGATTGGTCTGCAAGGTTTTCTTCATATCCGAGGAACTCTTCTGGCCAAGACTGCGCAAGTATTGCTCATAGGAAGCCAACACTTCTTTTGCTTGCGTCATCGTTTCACCAGTCCTTTTTTATCCCTCTTCTGCCCTTCTCTGCACAAAGAAAGCAGCGGACACTCCGCACAGCGCGGAGATTGGGCTTTACAGTGATATCTGCCGAAGAAAATAAGCCGGTGATGCGTAACGGACCAATCTTCTTTGGGAACCTTGCGCATCAGCGTCTTTTCAACTTCCAGAACCGAGTCCTTCCACCGGCAAATGCCCAATCGTTTGCTGACTCTCTCCACATGGGTATCTACGGCTATGGCCGGCACGCCAAACGCAACGGATACCACTACGTTTGCGGTCTTTCTCCCGACCCCTGGCAGTTTGACAAGCTCATCGCGGTCTCTCGGCACTTCTCCGCCGTAATCTTCAATAATCATTTTACTCAGCTTTTGAATATTTTTCGCTTTATTACGATATAAACCGATTGATTTAATATCCTGCTGAAGCTCTTCCAGCGGAACAGCCAAATAGTCTTCCGGCCGTTTATATTTTTGGAATAATGTTTTGGTCACTCTGTTTACAAGTGCATCTGTACATTGCGCAGATAAAGCAACAGCCACCACTAATTCAAAAGGATTGGAATGAACCAGTTCACACTCCGCATGAGGAAACATGTCACCTATCTTGTCTAAACAGAATTCAATTTGTTTTAGATTTAACACGATTGTCACCTTTTCACTTTATTGTTCAAGCCAATTGTAAAAAGGAACCTGCCTTTTATACTCTTTTTGCGGTTCATTCTGCTTTGCTTGTACACGCCGGAATTTTTGGCTGTGTATTTTTGCCTGCTCCACAGTTTTAAGCCCATTTTTCTTCCATTCAAACAAAATCCGGTCAATGTAGCGGAAACTGAGTTTTCCTGATAGTACAGCCTCTTTTAACGCGTGTTTGATCAGTTGTGCGTCATGCTGATCCTGGTCCTGCCAGATCGCCAGCGTTTCACACTCCAAAGGCGATAACGGTCTTGCGAACTCTTCCTCAAAAATGGTATAAAGGCTTTTTTGTTCCCCTTCTGCTTTTCTTTCCTGTGTTTGATTCTGTGCAAGCTGAATATACTCGTACAGCTTGCCCCATAAAGGCTGAAGAGAATATTTCTCAAATTTGATGCCGTTTTGATCCTCGCATTCTTCAATAAACAGAAAGCCTTTTTGAATAAACATCCGCAATCTGTTTGTACATTCTTCAACAGAAATTGACATACCTTCCTGCAGCTGATTCGGTGTAGGAAAATATGATCCTTTTTCTAAATGCATTTTAATTTTTAACAGCAGAATAAGTTCTGTTTCATTAAGCCCAAGCTGTTTATAATGCGTGAGCAGAAGATTGGGGATGGTTGATGTTCCCTGCTCCTGCATATCAATAAATTGCTGTTTTTTCATCGTCACACCTCTTACTGTAAAGGATTGTGATTGCCCCTTTACTGTAAAAAGTCTCCCTTGCAGGAGACTCTTTTTTGTTTCATTTGAATGTATTACGGATACAGACGGTTTAACAGTCTTGGGAACGGAATCGTTTCACGAACGTGAGGCGCTCCGCTGATCCAAGCTACTGTCCGCTCTAATCCAAGGCCGAAGCCGGAATGAGGAACTGATCCATATTTTCTAAGTTCAGCATACCATTTATAAGCGTCAGAATCCAGTCCATGTTCTTTAAGACGCGATTCCAAAAGTTCCATATCGTGAATCCGTTCAGACCCGCCGATGATTTCTCCATAGCCTTCCGGCGCAATCAAGTCAGCGCAAAGCACAACGTCCTCACGGTCAGAAGCCGGCTGCATATAGAACGGTTTTAAGGACGTCGGATAGCGAGTGATGAATACCGGTTTGTCATAATGTTCAGCAATCGCTGTTTCATGAGGCGCTCCGAAATCATCTCCCCACTCGATATCGTCAAAGCCTTTTTCTTTCAGAAATTCAATCGCTTCATCATACGTAATTCTTGGGAACGGGGCTTTGATTTGCTCAAGTTTTGACGTGTCTCTTCCCAATGTGTTTAGTTCAATTTTGCAATTTTTAAGAACTGATTGCACGATGAAAGAAACGTAATTTTCCTGTACTTGAAGGTTTTCTTCAAATTCTACAAACGCCATTTCCGGTTCGATCATCCAGAATTCGATTAAGTGACGCTTTGTTTTAGACTTTTCCGCTCTGAATGTCGGTCCGAAAGAGAATACTTTTCCTAAAGCCATTGCCGCAGCTTCCATGTAGAGCTGTCCGCTTTGAGACAGATATGCATCTTCATCAAAGTACTTTGTCGCAAAGAGTTCTGTTGTTCCTTCAGGTGCGCTTCCAGTCAAAATCGGCGGATCCACTTTTACGAAGCCTTCGTTATTAAAGAATTCGTAAGTCGCGCGAATGATTTCATTACGGATTTTCATGATCGCATGCTGGCGCTTTGAACGCAGCCATAAATGTCTGTGATCCATCAAAAATTCCGTTCCGTGTTCTTTTGGTGTAATTGGATAATCGGTCGCTTCGTGAATGACTTCAATATCTGTCACAGCAAGTTCATATCCAAGCGGAGAACGCTCGTCCTCTTTGACAATCCCTTTTATATAGAGCGACGTTTCCTGCGTCACTGATTTAGCTGTTTGGAAAATGCTTTCTTCCACTTCCGCTTTTACTACGACACCCTGAATAAAACCGGTACCGTCCCGAAGCTGTAAAAACGCAATTTTCCCGCTTGAACGCTTATTAGCGACCCAAGCTCCGATCGTTACTTCCTCACCTACGTGCTTGTACACTTGGTTGATTGTTGTTTTCAACATATTTCCCTCCAAAACAAGAAAGACATTCGGAAGCTCATTGCCCCGCGAACTCTTTTATCATCACTTTATTATACCCGCTCTTAACTAACCGGGTCAATGCAGATAAAAAGCGGCTTTTCTGTCAGCCGCTTTTTGATCTGTTAGCTATGTTTTTCTACAAAACGCTTGATTCTTTCAATGGCTTCTTCAAGAAGATCTAACGATGTTGCATAAGAAAGACGGACATTCTCAGGAGAGCCAAATCCGGATCCTGGAACAATCGCAACTTTTTCCTCCTCGAGAAGCGCTTTAACAAATTCATCTACATCTTTGAAACCGCAAGATTGAGCTGCCTCTTTTGCATTTGGGAACAAGTAAAAAGCACCTTCCGGCTTCACGCAGCTGAACCCTGGGATTTCTATGAGCTTTGCATAGATCGTATTTAATCTATGTTCAAATGCTTCTCTCATTTCTTCCAATGGCTCAGAAGGCCCGTTATAAGCAGCAATCGCTCCGTATTGTGCGATTGATGTCGGGTTTGACGTGCTGTGGCTTGCAAGGTTCGTCATCGCTTTAATAATGTCTTCAGAGCCTGCCGCATAACCGATTCTCCAGCCTGTCATGCTGTGGGACTTCGATACGCCGTTTATAATGACCGTTTGCTCTTTCAGT
Organism: Bacillus sp. PS237; assembly: GCF_037963345.1. NCBI lineage: Bacteria > Bacillati > Bacillota > Bacilli > Caryophanales > Bacillaceae > Bacillus > Bacillus sp. PS237. The sequence goes on from NZ_CP150156.1 coordinate 2,235,993, forward strand.
CTGTCTGACAGCTGTGCAATGGAAACATGTTTCTTTCCGCCGTATGTAAGTTTTTCATAAATTTCATCTGACACAATCAAGATATCATGTTCAAGGCACACTTCACCGAGCGCAGATAGTTCTTCTTCCGTATACATGACACCAGTCGGGTTGCTTGGAGAGTTAATAACGATTGCTTTTGTTTTTTCCGTAATTGCATTTTTCAGCTGCTCAGGCGAAATTTTGAAGTGATTTTCCTCAAGCCCTTCTACATAAACAGGCTTTCCGCCAGCGAGTTTCACCTGCTCCGGGTAGCTTACCCAGTAAGGCGTTGGAATAATAACTTCATCTTCTTCATCCAAAATCACTTGGAAAAGGGTATACAGAGCATGTTTGGCACCAGTGCAGACAATAATTTGAGACGGTTTGTATTCAATATTCTGGTCGCGTTTAAATTTCTCTGCAATGCTGTTTTTCAGTTCAGCCAAACCACCGGAAGGCGTGTATTTCGTATGGCCCTCGTTCATCGAACGCACAGCGGCATCAATAATATGCTGCGGTGTATTGAAGTCAGGCTCGCCTGCTCCTAAGCCGATGACATCATGGCCTGCGGCTTTCAGTTCTTTCGCTTTCGCTGTGATTGCCAGTGTGGTTGATGGTGTTAATGCGGATACTCTTTTTGCCAGTTTCAACTTGAACTCCCCCTAATTCGTCTTAAGGCGTGATATTTTTGAGAATCTTTCCAGTTGTAAAGTCCACATAACTTAAACTGTATTGCCCTTCTTTGTCTAAGTACGTCACTTCCCAAAGCAGGACGTTTCCTTCTCTTGCCAGATGAACCTCTTTTTGCTTTGAAACCAGCCCTTCATCCTTTATGATTTTCGCCGCTTTGTCTTCAGAGATTCCCTCTTTCGCTTCTTTTGAGAGAATTTTTGCTTTTTTATCAGCAGGAACCCAGACATATAATGCAGTGCCTTTTTTATCCGTTCCCTTTACAACATAATATTTTTCTTTTCCGACAAATGTTTCGACTTGATCAACATGGGCGAGATCGGTTTCTTTTTTAGCTTCAGCAGCTGCTGCTTCGTGCCCCTCTTCCTTTTGTGCCATGGCTGATTTATAAATGCTTGCCGAGACAAGAAGTACTGCTAAAAAAATAATACCAAAAATGACGGTAAATATTAATGCTTTTTTTCTCATCTTCTCACCTACGTACGATAAATGGTAAAAACGGCTTGGTTTTTGTTTTCTTCATCCAGCGCAAGGCCGAACATCAGATTGTCTCTTTTCAGTGTACGATTCAATGTGTCCACAATTTTATACAGATCATCAGAATGCTCTACATTAATTGTTGAAAGAATTTCGATTTTACTTTCCATTTTTTCATCCTCCAGTTTGAACAAATATTGTTAGTCATACTCCATTTCAGGACACGCCATACTAGTATCACAGAGCGGGAAATCCGCTTTTAAATAAAACACCATCCTACTCCCACACCGCAAAAGCCGCTTTATGCGGCTTTTATTCTTTTTCCCCTGCAACATAAGCTTCAAGCTCGCTGTCAGTCATTTCGGATACTGAGGTTGTCGGCAAGGCATCAAGAAACAGCCGGCCGTAACCAGCGGTTTTAATCCGTCTGTCCAATATAATAATCGTTCCCTTGTCTCCCGCAGAACGCAGCAAGCGTCCGATTCCTTGCCTGAAGGTCAGCACAGCTTCCGGTAATGACACTGTTTGAAACGGATTCTTTCCTTTTTTGCGGGCAAGCTCACATTTTGCAGCATGAAGCGGGTGATCAGGGGACCGGAATGGGAGCCTCACGATCATTACTGTCGTCAGCTCATCACCAGGGAAATCAACGCCTTCCCAAAAATGATTTGTTCCGAGCAGGATCGCCTGATTGGATGTTTTAAAAGTCTTCATCAGTTTGCCGGGACTTCCGCCTGTAATCCCTTGTGCCAAGAGCTGAATGCCGGAAGCACTCATGTTATGCTTAAGCTCCTGGTGAACCTTTTTCAGCATATCATGGGATGTAAACAGCACAAGGATTTTAGGCTGTTTTTCCTTTGCCATCAGTTCGATATAACGGGCTGTATCCTGTATAAATTCAGGTTGCCCTGTATCCTGAATTGATTTCATTTCTTTTGGAATCATCACCTGCATACGCTCATCGTAAGAAAAGGGTGACTCAATTCTCATTGTCCGCGGGAAAAAGTCACTCAGTCCCAGTCGTTCAATCATAAATTGAAAAGAACCTTCGACTGTAAGAGTTGCAGATGTCAGCACCACACTATTTTTGCGCGCGAAAAACTGATCAGCCAGAAGTTCACCAGGTTCAAGAGGCTGTGCGTAAATGGCCACTGCATTTTTCGCACCCTTTGCATCTATTTCAATCCAAACCGCTTCATCGTCATCAGAGCCAAAGAAGAGCTTCTGCAACGTCTGACAGTAATGCTGCAAGCCTTTCATGCTTCTTTGGTATTCATCGGCTAAAAAGACGGTTTTGCTCTTCATGCCCTTCAAATGTTTTTCCATAAGGGATGACTGCGCCTCAAAAAGCTGCTGCAAATGTGTCAGCATGGAACAAAGCCTCTCCGCACCATCTGTTAAGATCGACCAGCTTTTATCCTGGCTTTCTTTGTTCACCTTAAACACTAGACGGTTTAAGTCTTCTTTAGGTTTTCTTCGTTTGACAAAAGAATGTACAGAGCTAAAGAAAGCATCACTTTCTGCTTGAACGTGCTGAAGCCACTCTTCCAATTCGAAAAATGAATCAACCGGCAGGCTGTTTCGCTGGAATAGCTGTCTCATCTTTTTTAGAAGTCCCTGCTCCTTCAGAGTGCCGATTCTGCTCAATTTCGTATGCAATTCTATGTACGTGGCTCTTTTCCCTAAATGTTCGCTTGCCGCACGTTCAAAATGGTGTGCTTCATCAATAATAAATGTGCCGCTTTCGGGAAGCCTTTTTTTATGGCTGCCTTCATCGGTCAGCAAAAGAGAATGATTGGTGATCACCAAATCGGAACGCATAGCAATCTGTTTGGCCCGCTCGTAAAAACCGATCACATGCTCACTGCGACTTCTTTTATAGGAGTCATCGTCATAAGCCAATCTGTCCCACAGCAATTTTCCGCCTGAAGGCAAATTCAGTTCCGCTACATCTCCTGTATTTGTCTCTGTCAGCCAAACAAGAAGCTGTGCCTTTGTCAGTACGGCATCATAATTATCATCTTCTTCATGAAGCACCTGCTCAAATTTATACAGGCATAAATAATGCGATTGCCCTTTTAAAATCGCCGCTGTTACCGGAAATGGAAACAGATCTTGGACAATCGGCAAATCCTTTGTGAGAATCTGCTGCTGTAAAAGCGTCGAATACGTGCTGATTATGACCGGCTTTTTTGATTTCTTGGCAAAAAGCGCAGCCGGAATAAGATAGCCAATCGTTTTTCCGATGCCTGGAGGAGCTTCAATCAGCGCATGCTCACGATTGGCAAACGCATCAGCCACCTCTCTCATCATCATCATTTGGCCGTCTCTTTTTTCATACCCAGGCATTAACTCTGACAGCGCTTTTTCATTTCCCGCTTCCCAGCTTTCGATCTCAAATGAGAAGTTCTCGTCCTCATTTATACGAACATCGATAGCTTCAGGTTCTCTGACAGAAAACGAAGAAAAGCGCGTATAGCCCGGTATCTCGGTATGTCTGTTTTCATTAATGAACATATCCAACAAATGCGTCAGATCACTGATGAAATGCTGCGAAAGCCTTCTTAACTGCTTTAATGTCGGATAAGGAAGCTGCCGCAGCTTTTCAAGGATTTCCAAAAAAATAAGCCCTGTCACTTCAGCATCGCTGTCAGCCCGGTGCGGCTGATCATGCCGCAGCTGAAGCTCCTCGCTTAATTCCGTCAGCTTATACCCTTCAAATCCCGGAAAAACAATGCGTGAGAGCTCGACAGTATCAAGCACTTCACAATCTGGGAGCTGAAAGCCCGCCTTATGTAGCTCATACTTGACAAATCCAAGGTCAAAATGGATATTGTGGGCGACAAAATAAGCGCCGTCAAGCAATTGGAATACTTCTTCAGCAACTGCTTCAAATGGCTGTTCATTCTCGACCATTTGATTAGAGATTCCAGTAAGCTGCTCAATAAAAGCAGGGATTGATTTATTTGGATTAATGTATTTTGAAAACCGCTCAGTAATTTGTCCATTTTCGATTACAACCGCTGCGATTTGTATGATTTTATCGCCTTTCTTCGGCGAATTCCCTGTTGTCTCTACATCTATAACAACGAACCGTTGCTTATTCATTAAAATGGACACCTCAATTCTTGCATACGACAAAAGTGTAACACGTTTTGTACGGAAATGGAGCGGCAAAACCGTTTTACTCTCAAAATCTTAAAAGAAAACCCCCGATAAAGGGGGCTTTTCTTCTACAAAATTGTACGGGCTGGTTCGTTCCCCAGCATTTGTTCAATTTTGTTTTGATCATTCAGAACAGCCACTTTCGGCTCATGGCTTGCCGCTTCTTGATCAGACATCATTTTGTAGGAAATAATAATGACCTTATCTCCTTCCTGCACAAGGCGTGCGGCTGCACCGTTTAAGCATATGACGCCGCTTCCCCGTTTACCAGGAATAATATACGTTTCAAGACGTGCTCCATTATTATTATTCACAATTTGTACTTTTTCATTAGGAAGCATTCCCACAGCATCAATGAGATCTTCATCAATTGTAATGCTTCCCACATAGTTCAGGTTTGCTTCCGTAACAGTTGCCCTGTGAAGTTTGCCGCTCATCATTGTTCGATACATATTATATTCTCTCCATTTCTCGAATATCAATAATGATATTATCTATTAAACGCGCTTTTGAAAAAGCAACTGCAACAGCGAGAATCATCTTTCCAGCAATTTCATTCACAGGCTCGAGTTCCGGATAGGAATAAAGCTCTACATAGTCTATGGTTCCGCTAGTCGTTTCAATGATATCTTTTGCAGCTTTTATCACCGCTTCAGGATCTCTTTCACCGGCTTGGACAAGTTCCGCACTTGTTTGAAGGGCCCGATACAGCTTAGGCGCTTCTTTTCTTTCCTCAGCTGTTAAGTATACATTGCGAGAGCTTTTGGCTAAGCCGTCTTCCTCTCTGACCGTATCGACAGGAACCAATTCAATATCCATGAAGAAGTCGCTGATTAACCCATCAACAACAGCTACCTGCTGCGCATCTTTTAAACCGAAATAGGCACGAGTCGGCTTGACTAGATTGAAAAGCTTCGTCAGTACGATCGCGACCCCGTCAAAATGTCCTTCTCTTGAGCGCCCGCATAACACGTCTGTGCGTCTTTCTACATGAATCGTGACATTCTTTTCACCGGGATACATATCATGAGCATCTGGCGTAAAAAGAATATCGACTCCGGCGTTTTCTGCAAGAGCTGCATCCCGCTCAATATCGCGCGGATATGCTTCAAAATCTTCATTAGGGCCGAATTGTGCAGGATTCACAAAAATACTCATAATAACGGCGTCGTTTTCTTGTCTTGCTTTGTCTGCTAAGGTTAAATGCCCCTCATGCAGAAACCCCATCGTCGGAACAAATCCGATTGACTTGCCCTCTGAATGGTATTGTTTTATGGCTTCTTTCAGCTGTGAAATATCAGTAATCTGTCTCATCTTATTTTCCCCCGTACAAGCCGTCAAGCACTGTCTGGTTCATTTGAAAGGAATGCTTTTGTTCAGGGAAAGCACGATGTCTTACATCCTGAACATATCCGCTGATTGCTGTTTCGATGGTTTCATCAATGCGCGTATATTGCTTTACAAATTTAGGTGTTCTCTCAACACCGTGGCCGATAATATCATGATAAACGAGAACTTGTCCGTCCGCTTTCACACCAGCCCCGATTCCAATGACCGGTATGCTTAGCGTCTCGGCAATTTTGGCTGTGAGTTCTGCCGGCACACATTCCAGCACAAGCATCATAGCTCCTGCTTCTTCGCATTTTATACTGTCTTCTATTAATTTTTTGGCGCTTTGTTCGTCTTTGCCCTGTACTTTATAGCCGCCCAGTACGCCGACTGACTGCGGTGTCAAACCTAAGTGACTGACTACTGGAATGCCTCCAAGCGTCAATGCGCGAATGGATTCAAACACGCCTTCTCCGCCCTCAAGCTTCAGTGCGTCAGCTCCGCTTTCCTGAACGATAGCCGCTGCATTTTTCAGCGTATCTTCCTTAGACAGGTGATAAGACATAAACGGCATATCTGTCACAATAAAGGTATTCGGCGCACCCCTTTTAACGGCTTTTGTATGATGGATCATGTCCGCAACTGTCACACCGACAGTTGAATCAAGGCCGAGGACGACCATTCCAAGTGAATCACCGACTAAAATCATGTCAACTCCCGCTTGTTCAGCAAGTTTAGCTGCCGGATAATCATAAGCGGTCAGCATGACAATCGGTTCTTCAGACTCCTTCATTTTTAGAAAATCCAGTTTTGTTTTCATGTTTTCTCCTCCTCATGTTTAGAGGAGATGATCTGCCGTTTTCTTCTGCAAGCCAAAAAACCTTCCGTTACAACGAGAAGGATTCTTCACTTTCTAAAGTTCGGCGAGTTTCATCCCTCTGTCCCAGTCCTTTTTTGGATCAAGGCAGACTGCTGCAATGTCTATCTATTTTAATAATAGGTGCAGTTCGCAGGCGATACTGCCCAATGGAAGTATACCAAAATCAACGGGCTTGTACCAACACATTAGCCCAATTCGATATCGGCAGAATAGATTTTTTTAATGCCTTCGTTCGTTTCTAAAAGCAGAACGCCTTCATCATCTATACCTAACGCCTTACCGTAAAAGGTTCCGTTTAACGTTCTGGCTCTCATATTAGTGCCAATACCGAGCGCATAGCTTTCCCATAAAAGCTTAATCGGCGTAAATCCGTGCGTCATATAATCCCGGTACCGTTTCTCAAAGCATAGTAAAATATGCTGGATGACGCCGGCCCGATCAATTTTTTCCCCAGCAGCTTGGCTGAGGCTTGTCGCGATGTCCTTCAATTCATCTGGAAAATCATTAGGCTGCTGGTTAACGTTAATGCCGATCCCAATGATCACTGAACGTACGCGGTCTTCTTCAGCCTGCATTTCCGTTAGGATACCGACTGTTTTTTTTCCGTTAATCAAAATATCATTTGGCCATTTAATATCCGTTTGGATGCCTGCTGCCTCTTCTATTCCCTGCACAACAGCTACTGCAGCAAGCAGAGTCAGCTGCGGTGTTTTTTGGAGCGGAATGTCAGGCCGCAAAATCAGGCTCATCCAAACACCGTTTCCTTCTTGAGAATGCCATACCCTAGACATTCGGCCCCTTCCGGCTGTTTGTTTGTCAGCCACCACAAGGGTGCCTTCCGGTGCGTTATTATTCGCGAGCTCATGAGCCGTTTTTTGCGTGCTTGAAAGAACGTCATGGTAAATAAGATGCTGGCCCATCACTTCCGTTTTTAATCCAAAACGAATTTCGCTTTCACTGAGTTTTCCGGGTTTTTTGATGAGCCGATATCCTTTTCTTCTAACGGCTTCTACTTCATAACCCTCTTTCCGAAGCTCTTCAATATGCTTCCACACAGCAGTTCTTGAACAGCCGAGAGCATCACTGATTTTTTGGCCGGAAATAAATTCATTGCCGGCCTGAGAAAATAATTCAATAAGGTCTTTTCTTAATGTTGACCGCATGTCTTCAGCCACTCCTCTATGTGTTTCTTTTGATTGGAGAGCTTCCCTGTCACAACAGCCTGCTCGATCCACTGTAATTCTTCTGACACCCATTTTCCGGCCGGCCGGTTTCGAAGCGCAAGCAAGTCCTTACCCGTGATATCAAGATCCTTAAGGCTTTTGATCGGCAGGTTTTGATAAGCGTACTGAATGTCCTTCAGTTTCTTTTCATCCAGTTTTTCGTTTTGCCGAAGCTGCGATATTTTGGCCGCTGAGAGCAGTGCTTTTTTCCCAGCTCTGTACATTGTCATTGCGTCAAGGCTCTGGCCAAACGTATCGACAATGTGAATGGCTTCCTTGATCACTTTTCCCGGGAGCTTCCAGGCTTTCAGGAAAAGGGGCGCGTCTTTCAAAACTATGCCAAGGTTAATTAAAAGAGCAGCCCAAAGCTCCTCACGGGATGTTAAAGAGAAGAATGGAAACTCACTCGTTGAAATCAGGTTTTCTCGTTTATGATAAAAACCAGGAAGCTCTTCATACAATCTCGTTTGAATGAGTGTTTGAAGCGCCTGGCGAGAAGCTCTTCCCTGCAGCAATTTCTCAAACTCTATAGTTTTTCGTTCGACTGAAACATGGGAGAGGAGTGATTTTTCTTTCGCAATGGCTTCTTCTGTTTCCGGTGAAAGCGTAAAGCCAAGCTGGCTCATAAAGCGTACGGCTCTCAGCATACGAAGCGCATCCTCTTGAAATCTATCCTCAGGCTTTCCAACGGTTCGAATCACTTTCTGATCAATATCTTTCTTGCCGCCAAAATAATCAAGCACCTTCCCGTCCGCTGTCATGGCCATCGCATTGATCGTTAAATCTCTGCGTTTTAGATCCTCTTCTAATGATGAGATAAATTGCACTTCTGACGGTCTTCTGAAATCAACATAATCAGATTCAGTCCGGAATGTCGTGACTTCATAGGTTTCATCCTCCCAGAGCACAATAATGGTCCCGTGCTCTTTGCCTACATCAACAGTCCGCTGAAACAGCCGTTCTACTTGATCAGGTGCCGCATCTGTCGCGATATCGACATCTCCGATCGTTCGTTTCATATAGCTGTCACGAACTGCGCCCCCGACAAAATAAGCCTGATGGCCCGCTTCGATTAAGATGCGGAGCACGGGAAGTGCTTTGATAAAAACTTTTTCCATGTGATCACTCCGGTTCTGCTAAATCGGCATAAATCTGTTCATACTGGCTGACAATTTTTTTAGAAGAAAATTCATTTTCAAGCATCTCTATTGCCGCCTTTGTAAAACGATTGCTTAGCTGTTCATCTTCTAAAATGCTCATCGCGCGGGCTGTTGCGGCCGTAACATCACCGACATCCACCAAAAATCCGCTCACATTGTTTTTTATAACCTCAGGGATACCGCCAATGTTTGTTCCAATACAAGGCACTCCGCAAGCCATCGCTTCAAGCAGGACAAGGCCAAAGCTTTCTTTTTCAGATAGCAGCAGCTTCAAATCGCTAATAGAATAAAGATCTTCAACACGGTCTTGATTTCCAAGCATTAAGACTTGGTCTTCCAAGCCATATTTTCTGATAAGCTCGCAGGCTGTCGATTTCTCCGGACCGTCTCCGACTAAAAGCAGCTTCGCTTTCGTTTTGCCAGCGATATTGCGGAACACACGGATGACATCCTGCACGCGTTTAACTTTTCTGAAGTTGGACACATGGATGACGACTTTTTCATCTGGTAAAATTCCATGTTTCTCTTTAATTGCCGCTGTGTTTTTCTTCAGATACACGCGCTCGTCTATAAAGTTATAAATCGTTTCAATTTTTTTCTCCGGTTTAATTAAATCGTATGTTTCAGCCGCAAGCGCTGAGGAGACGGCCGTCACCCTGTCTGATGACTCAATAGCAAAACGGATCAGATCTTTTAGAGACGGATCATAACCTAACACCGTGATATCCGTGCCATGCAAAGTGGTAACAATGCCGATATTGCGTTTCAGCATTTGTTTTGCAAGATAGGCGCAAACGGCATGCGGGAGAGCATAGTGAGCATGGATAATGTCTAAATTCTCCCGTTCCGCCACCTCAGCGATTTTGCTTGCCAATGTCAAATCATACGGAGGATACTTAAAAACAGCATATTGATTAACCTCAACTTCATGAAAATGAATATTGGGATGATATGTATTCAGTCTAAACGGAATGCTTGATGTGATGAAATGGATTTCATGTCCCTTTTCAGCAAGCTGCTTCCCCAGTTCTGTCGCAATGATACCTGAGCCTCCAACGCTCGGATAGCATGTGATTCCTATTTTTAGTTTTCTCATTGTTCGCCCCCAAGCACATCATGATCAAGCATCAGCATCCGTTTGGAAAAGAAACCTTCGGCATACTCCACGCCCGCTTCTTTACCGTAAAGCTTTTCTCTCGCTTCAACGATTTCAATATACCCATTCGTCAGAGGAGTAGAAACGGAATCCTTTGACGGGATAAACTGGCTTTTGTAGGCGTTGAGGCTTTGTTTCTTTGCCTCTATTGTATCCGAGATATCAATAACAAAATCCGGCTGATGAAAACCATTTATCATATAATAGTAAACCTTGCTGACTTTATGCGCCGGAAGGCTTTTTTCGTCTTTATATTTATGGATTCCGGCGGAAAAGATCGCTTCTTCCACCAGTGCAGCCGCATTGCCGTGATCCGGATGGCGATCCTTTTTATACGGCATAAAAACCGCTTTTGGCCGACAGATTCTGATGACAGTGACAATTGACCGAATTGCCTGATCACTCATTATTAGGCCGCGGTCTGGAAGCGTTAGCTGAATTCTTTTATCTGCGCCTAATATGCGGGCTGCTTCAGCTGCTTCTTCTTTACGCAAACTGACCGTACCGTTAGAAGAGAGTTCCGCTTCTGTCAAATCGCATATCATTACTTTTTTTTCCTGTTTGACAAACTTCGCTATTGTGCCGCCCATTCCGATCTCGACATCATCACTGTGGGCGCCAAAAGCAAGAACGTCAGCATTATACATTCGGCTCTTCTCCCCGAAGAAGGTCACGGAATTCGAAAACACCTTCATCAAGTGTGCGCACAAGAATTTCCGCAGTACCCATATTTGTGGCGAGCGGAATGGAATACACATCACATAAACGGATTAATGCCGAGACATCCGGTTCATGCGGCTGCGCGGTCAGCGGGTCGCGCAAAAAAATGACAAGATCGAGTGCATTGGCAGCGATCAGTGCACCGATTTGCTGGTCTCCCCCTAAAGGGCCGGATTGAAAACGTTCAATTTGAAGACCTGTCGCCTCATGAATTTTCAACCCTGTGGTTCCGGTTGCGTATAGATCATGATTCTTTAAAATATCCCGATAGGCAGTCGTAAATTGAACCATATCCTGTTTTTTCTTGTCATGCGCGATCAAAGCAATTTTCATTGTTTATCCCCCCGTCTAATCAATGATATTTTCTAAACCATACACAAGCTGATCAATCTTCATGACTTGTTCGACTGACAGTTTAACGCCTGACATGAAAGAAGCACGGTTATAAGAATCATGGCGTATCTGAAGCGTTTGGCCATCCATGCCGAACATGACCTCCTGATGCGCGATCAGTCCCGGAAGACGGACGCTGTGCAAGCGAATACCGTTTTGCTCCGCTCCTCTTGCTCCTGGGAGAATTTCTTTTTCATCCGGATGTCCTTGCTGCTTTTCTTTACGGACTTCTGAAATCATTTCCGCTGTTTTAAGCGCAGTTCCGCTTGGTGCGTCAAGCTTCTGGTCATGATGAAGCTCAATAATCTCAACATCCTCAAAATAGTTGGCAGCCATTTTTGAAAATTTCATCATCAGTATCGCACCGAGCGCAAAATTTGGCGCGATGATGGCTCCGATCCCTTTTTCTTCTGTTAAAGATGTGAGCTCTTTTAAATCAGCTTCTGAGAAACCGGTTGTTCCGACAACTGGACGGACTCCGTGCTCTAATGCAATTTTTGTATGTACTTTTCCGATTTCGGGCGTTGTTAAATCAATCAAGACATCCGGTTGTGTTTCTGTAAAACAGGCATGGATATCTGTGTAAATGAAAGCATCTGACTCAACAGGCATCACATCAGATAATTTTTGCTGATCGTATGTATGGTCTATGGCCCCTACAAGGTCAAAATGTGGTGTTCGTTCTGCCAATTTAACAGCTTCCTGCCCCATTCTTCCACGCGGTCCCGCAATGACTACTTTAATTGTTTCGTTTGACATCTTGATCTCCTCTACTTTCCTTCTTCTTTTCTGGTCCAGCGATCTTTATCTCTTGTATTAAATTTATGCATGACTCGGTCGTGGGCTTCCTCTAAAGAGATATCAAGAGAGTTGGCTAAACAAACCAATACAAATAGCACATCGCCCATTTCCTCTTCCATGCTTTTATCATCTTCAGTCGCTTTTTTTGGTTTTTCTCCATAACGGTGATTCACTTCTCTGGCAAGCTCGCCCAGTTCTTCAGTCAGCCTCGCCATCATGGCCAGCGGGCTGAAATATCCTTCTTTAAATTGGCCGATGTAACGGTCTACTTCAGCCTGTATGTCTTGCATTGTTTTATCACTCACTGAACGAAACCTCCTATCATCCTCTTACATGTTAGCTAATTCAGATACGTTTGACAAATGTTTAAGCACGTTTGCTGTTTTCTTTTTCATCCACTATAATATAAACGCTATCTAATGGAAGGAAAAGGGGTTTTGTGTGATGCTTGGAGAAATTAGATTAAAAAACATATTTTTTATTTTAATCGGAGCGGCAATTTTTTCATTTGGCTTGGTTCATTTCAATATGCAGAACAATCTGGCTGAGGGCGGTTTTACAGGTATTACACTTTTGCTTTATGCCCTTTTCCACATCAGCCCCTCTATATCGAACCTGGTGTTGAACATTCCGATTTTTTTTATTGGCTGGCGTTTGCTCGGCAGGACAATGTTTGTTTATACCCTTGTCGGCACTGTAGCCTTGTCTTTGTTCCTCAGCATCTTTCAGCGATATGAAATCCATATGCCCCTTCAGCACGACTTAGCGCTCGCCGCTTTATTTGCCGGCGTATTCATCGGAGCCGGACTGGGTATTATTTTTAAGTTCGGCGGTACGACAGGCGGTGTTGATATCATCGCACGTTTAGTGAATAAGTATTTTGGGATTCCGATGGGCAGAACGATGTTTGCTTTCGATGCCTGCGTCATCATTTTGTCTTTGCTTACTTATCTCTCCTATAAAGAAGCGATGTATACGCTGGTAGCTGTATTTGTAGCGGCAAGATTAATCGATTTTATTCAGGAAGGCGGATACGCTGCTAAAGGCGCTACGATCATCTCTTCGAAAAACGACCTGATTCAGAAAAAGATTCTTGAAGAAATGGAACGGGGCGTCACCATTTTGAAAGGACAAGGTTCCTACACAAAAGAGGATATAGATGTACTTTATTGTGTGGTGCCGAAAAATGAATTGGTGATGCTGAAAAGCGTGATTAACTCCATTGATCCCCATGCCTTTGTAGCGGTAAGCGATGTTCACGATGTGCTCGGAGAAGGATTTACGCTTGATGAAAATAAAAATCCGCTTCCGCGCTGACATGTAATAGAAAAAAGGCGGCTGACCGCCGCCCCTCATCCTTATTTAGGGTAGTCCCTTTTTTTCAGCTTGTTTTTTTCCGCCTTGTACTTTCTGTAACCGACATAGGTAAGAGCAGTAATGATGATACTGCCGGTTGTAATGATCACCCAGAGTAAAGACGGATCGGCATCATCCTCCTCCACCCTGTCAAACACATTTTTCAGGTCATGCTGAAGAAGGGAAAGCCGTTCAAGCTTCGTGCTCTCTGTCATTTGCTGAAATTCCTCTTGCTCAATAACATCTATATGTTTTCCGACTGTTTCAAGCTGATCCTCTGATACATCGATTGTAAGACTGGGGTAAATCAAGTCATATAAACTGATAAATTCATTCCATTTTTCATGAAAGCTTGTGCTTCCATTCTTTTGGACATCTCGCTTCAGTTCAGTAAAAGCTTCCATAATCGGTTTTTCCAGTGAGCCCCAAAGCGGGTCAGACCGATTGTCAACCGCATCCATCAGCATTCTGAACTGCGCGGCTGCTCTGAGTTTTTGTGTGTCTGATGTATCAGCTTGCTTTAAACTCCGAACCATATCATTATAGCCCAATGTGATTTGACGAATTTGGGCTCCCGTTAGCATGGGGTCTTGCTGTTTTTTCTCAGCGGATTTTAATGTTTTTTCAAAATACTCCAAGACTTGAAGCGCCTCTTCATATTTCGCCTGTCGGGTCATTTGAAAGACTGTATCGGATAAATCATTCAATTCCTCGAGGCTTCCCCGCTCTGCAGCCTTGGCATTTCCATTATAAAAAATAAGTGCAATCAACAAACAGATCGTCAGCTTTCGTTTCATGCAGGTCCCTCCCACTCTCTCTCCTTACAGAATATGAAGAAAGGGACAAGGATAGACCAACATTGTCTTTACATCAGCTCAAGCTTCGTTTGCTTTTTTGAGACCACAAGAAAGTAAGCAAGCGCGATTGAAAAGATACTTAGCCAAAATGTTCCGTATCCTATTTCAGTCATATAATCAGAAAGCATAGAGTATTGCGGCATCATATCAAACAAGTAGTCAATGACATCGTTATGCAGTGTCCAGACTGCAGCAATTGCAAGATGCCAAAATGAAAAACGAAAATACGGACTGTATAATACGCCTTGAACTGCCATTGCAAAATGCGAAGCAATTAGCATGTAGCCCTCCCACGGCAAGTCACCAGTTACTGCAAGCACAAGAAAATTCATAGCCACCGCCCATAGGCCATACTTTACGAGGGTAACTAGCGCAAGCGCCTCAAAGAACGGAGCATTCCGTTTCATGAGAAAGGCAAGCAGCACAAACAGAAAGAAAAACGTTGCTGTCGGACTGTCCGGAACAAAAATCAGGAAACGTGCCGGTGTCTCCAAAAGCTGCGGCAAGTACCAATAGTAGCCGTAAACCGTTCCCAGAAAATTAATGGCTAAGACAAGAATAAGCATCGGCCGCTGCCCTAATACATATTGAAACCATTTCACATCGAATCAACTCTCAGTCTGTAAAAATAATATGTCCAAATAAAAAAGCTGACGCCGGGTCAGCTTTTGATAATAAAAGTATATCCTTCCATTTGACAATTCACAATACGTTATTTTGCGGTTGTTTCAGAAATAAATTTTGCAAGTTCTTCGAGCTGCTTATCATTTCCTTTGAACACACCCGCCGGCATTTTGCCTTTCCCTTCTACAGCGATTTTTTTGATTTCATCCGGTTTCAGCCCGCTGTCAACCAATGAAGGCCCGGCCGCTCCTCCCTGAAGGTTATCCCCATGGCAAGAAATACAGCCCTGTTCCTTAAAAACCTTATATCCTTCTGCATTGGTGTCAATGTCGGCTTCTTTTGTAATTTTCCCCTGTTCTTCTGCCTTGGCCCAGTCATGAGTAGCAACTGACTGCCACGTCAAAAATACAGCAGCGGAAATGGCCAGAAGCATCATACCGACAGCGACCGGACGCTTCCACGGCCTTCTTTCTGTCCCTCTGTCTAGGAATGGAGCCAAAAGCAGGGCCCCAAAAGCGAGACCTGGCATAATCATGGCGCCGACCACTGTAAAGCTTCCGGCGGCGTATTCATACTTCAACAGCTGGTATAAGAAAAGAAAATACCAATCCGGCAGCGGAATATAACCAGTATCAGTCGGGTCCGCCATCCGCTCTAAAGGCGGCTGATGCACAATCGTCAAAACGAGAAAACCGATGAGAAAGACAGCTCCAACCATCCATTCCTTTAACAAGAAATTTGGCCAGAAAGCCTCTGTTTTACCCGGATACTCCGAATAATCCTTCGGTATATTCGGCTTTTTTTCAGCCGGTATCCTTGAGTCGCCTACAAATTTCATCCCTTTGCCCCGGTGCATGTCATCCCCTCCCTTTTATTCGCAGATCAAGAGTTTAAAGCGGTCCTGAAATCCCCTGCTTCCGGATCATAATAAAATGTGCAGCCATCAGCCCGAACAATGCGGCAGGAAGAAAAAATACATGGATCGCAAAAAACCTAGTCAGCGTTTGGGCGCCTACAATATCCGGATGCCCTGCAAGGAGCGTTTTAACTTGCGTTCCGATCAAAGGCGTGGCTTCGGCGATCTGCAGTCCGACTTTTGTTGCAAACAGAGCCTTCATATCCCAAGGAAGCAAGTAGCCTGTAAAGCCAAGACCGAGCATAACAAAAAAGATCAGCACACCGACAATCCAGTTCAGCTCGCGCGGTTTTTTATACGCGCCTTGGAAAAAGACCCTCAGCGTATGTAAAAACATCATCACAATGACCAGGCTCGCACCCCAGTGGTGCATCCCCCTGACAATCTGGCCGAATGCCACTTCATTTTGCAAATAATATACCGATTCCCAGGCATTTTTGATATCAGGCACATAATACATCGTTAAAAACATTCCAGATAATACTTGGATAACGGTTACAAAAAACGTCAGTCCCCCAAAGCAATACACAAACGCAGAGAAATGATGGGCGGGATTCACATGTTCCGGTACTTCGTGATCGGCAATATCCCTCCACATCGGTGTAATATCAAGCCGCTCGTCTACCCAGTCATAAATTTTGTTCAGCATGTCACCCTTCCCCCTTAGGCTTTGCTTTTCCAAGATACAGGAAGCCGTCTTTTACTTCTTGCTCATAATGATCAAGAGGCGCAAGCGGCGGCGTGCCAGGGACATTGGTGCCGTCCTTTTCATAGAGTCCGTAATGGCATGGACAAAAGAATTTATTCGGGTTTTTAGGATCACTATTCCAGTTCACCGTACACCCTAAATGCTTACAAATTGGCGAAAGTGCTACAATTTCATCCCCGTTTTTGAAGACCCAGGCTGATCTTGACTCTTCTGACTCATACCAGGCATCGACTTGATTAATTTTAAAATCAAAGCGCTGCGGCTCTTTTGTCAACTCATCAACGCTGACAACCTGAACCATATCCTGCTTCCCTGTCGATTTTAATACCGGGTCGAGTGCGAAGCGAACCATAGGCATGAGCATACTAGCCGCCATAAAACCTCCTACGCCTGTGAGCGTATAATTCAAAAATTGACGTCTGGATATATCATGTTTTCCGCCCATCTCTTCTCCCCCCTCTAAGTCACCCCTGCAAACTGACTAAAATAGAAAATATTGCAATAACTCTAGACACCCTCATAATATATGAATCTCTCAGCAAGGTCAATATAGCCAAAATATTGTTTATAAGGAAATGTAAGTGTTTTTATAAAGTGCTCCATAACTGTAACAAAACGTTCAAAATTTCAGCAGTGCGTTCATCCAATATTTTTCTTTTTAAAGAGTCATTTAAATGCTCTAATGGAACAGACGATGTAACAATCATTTTGCCTAACGCATCCTCAGCTCTCCAACTTTCGTCAGATGTGAGCAGGACAACATGCGGAAATTCCGTTATCAGCTCTTCCCGCAAATCCTTAAGCCCTTGAACGGTTATTTCATTTCTATCAACATATGTATAAGGCGGAAGTAAATATACCCGTCCCTTTAACTGCCTTTCAAGTTCTTCTGAGAGAAGCTGCGTAAACTCGCCTTTCTCCGCCGCCATTTTAAAATGGTTATTAACCCTTATGTTAATTAATGGTATGACAGCGGTATCAATGTAATCCTTAGCTTGTAAATAGTCCTTGGCATCAGTGATTCTCCACCTCATCGTTCTCCCCCTTTACGGCAACAAGCCTTGCAATTCACTGCAAGGCTGGTCATATTATGTGAGCTGATTTAATTGGCGCGATAATTGTTCAAATGCCTCTTTATCATGACGATCTAACGCGTCGTCAATGTCTTTTAATAATTTTTCTCTTTGGAATGTGGAAATAGCGTGCTCTAAAATCTGTTCCGCCAATCCCTGATCTTTTTTATTCTCAAAAAGGTTTTTCGGAATATGCGGGTTGGACTCCAGCACCGCCGCATATTCAGGTGAGCTGTAAGCCGAACGGAAATTAAGCTGGATAAACAAATCCTGCTGTTTATTTAATCTAATATCATGAAAAGATTTTTCCGCGTCGGTAGTCATGACATTCTCTTTATAGAACCGGAACGGAACTTCTTCAACACAATGTGTTGACATTATAATGCCTCTCGGGCAAAATTCAGCCTGCTCCACAAAATGAACCTTCTCCATGAGAGAATCATGGCTCATTAAGTAGTTCAAGATCCAAACGCACTCTCGGCGCTTTAACTGATAATGGTTTAAAAACCAACGGATAAAATCTTTTTTCTCATTGACAGAAACAGGGGTCTGCATGTAATTCCCTCCTCTATCGTTCGTATAATCTATATACTTATATGTTCCACATGAATGGTTAATATTCCTGCTTATCTAGAAAATTCATCCTCGATTCGCAAAATCGTTTCTTCAAGCTCTTCATTGGCTCCGTCCATTTCAAGAACCTTTTTCAAAAGCGGCAGCGCTTCTTTTTGAAGACCTTCTTCTAATAGGAAGCTTGCGTATTCATATAAGAAATCTCTATCCTCCCGGTAATGAAGATAGGCAGCCTCAAAGGATTGTTTTGCTTCCTCGTATTGCTCTAATTCAGTATATGCGCTTGCAAGATACCAATTGTATTTAGGATCTTCTTCACCGTAGCTTCGAACCTCTTGAATAAGATCAATGATCTGATCATAATCCTCTTCTTTGTGATACACGGCAAGAAGTGTATGAAGCGCCTCGACAAAGCCCGGATCAAGCGCAAGCGCCTCCTGAAGCAGCTTCTTCCCCTCTTCTGACTTCCCGATTTTCAAGGCCATTTTGGCGGCATAAAGGAAAAGTTCTTTGTTATATTCATCATATCTGATCCCCTCTTTTGCCGTTTTTAATGCCTCTTCATACATTCCTTCAGCTTCATAGCTTTTCGAGAGCGGCATATAAAGTGAAGTATAAGATGGATCAAGCTCCTTTAAATCAGACAGCTGCTTAATAGCTGTTTTCACAAGCCCCGCCTGTAAGGCTGTAAAACCATAGCCGAAAATCGTATTAGGATCAGGATTCTCATCGACAGCTTTCTCATACCATGGAATGGCATCCTCAAATTCACCTGAGGCACTTAACGATTCTGCCAGTCTTTGATGGACATTAACGCCCCCGATCTCACTCTGCTCCTCAGCCGTTGTTTTAAAATATTGAACCGCTTTTGCATAGGCTCCCTGAGCAAAGTAAAGTTCTCCCAGTGCAAAATCAATAACAGGTTCATTGTCCAGAATGGACTTTGCCTGGAAAAGCTTTTGTTCACTGACTTCGAATAACCCCTGCATCTGATAAAGATCCGCCATAAGCAGCAAACTTTCCGGATATGATGGATCTGTTTCCGGAATAGTCTCCAGCACAGCGAGGGCTTTTTCTTCTTCGTCAATATCTATTAAAAGTTCAGCGTAGAAATTCGTCAGTTCTGTTTCATTTGGATATAAATCATGTAGATCACTAATCAGTGAAATGGCTTTTTCTACATCGCCCCACTCGTAATAAAGCTGGGCTGCAATGGCTTTATCTTCATCATGCAGCTGTTTTTCAGCCTTCGAGAGCGTGTTGAGGCCTTTTTCTGTTTCACCTGCTTCAACTAATTTTATGGCTTCTTGAATCAATGTATTCAAATCGGACCGGTCCTTTCTTTTCCTATACAACATCAACCATACAAAAAAAGCTTTATTTGTTCGGGTTAATCTTATCATAATTCAGACGAATGCCCCCGGCAAATAAGATGCTTCTGTACGGAAGGGAATTATTGAGTCTTATTAGTTTACCAAAAGATCTTGAGATAGAAAATGAAAAAAGGAAGATCGCCCTCTGTACAGTAAAGCAGCTCTTTGACCTGCCGGCTTGTAAGTAAAGCACATCCCCCCTTTTCGTTTTTCTATCCGTTCTATAAGACAAGCTATGTTTTTTCGCCTCGAATTATGATCTGCATAAAAAATCCTGAAGTAAAACTTCAGGATTTTTTCGAAAGCTTATTTAAATGCTCGAAGAAGGTTGGATAAGAAACGTGAATGGCATCCGTGTGCTCGATTTCAATCGGCTCCTCCGTTATACAGGAAGCAATACCAAGCATCATTCCGATTCGATGATCTCCGTGGCTGGACACTGCAGCGCCGCCTTTCAACGTTTGTTTGCCATAAACCTTCATTCCATCTGCTGTCGGTTCAATTTCAGCACCCAGCTTGCGAAGCTCAGAAACAACAGTATCAATACGGTTTGTTTCTTTCACTTTTAGCTCTGCCGCGTCCTTAATAACGGTGGTTCCTTCCGCCTGAGTCGCAAGAAGCGCGATGATAGGGATCTCATCAATTAAACGCGGAATGATATCTCCTCCGATTTCAACTGCCTTTAGAGATGACGTTTCTATAATCAAATCTCCATAAGGCTCTGCACCGCTATCAGCAGATGGTTTGATTTCAAGTTTTGCCCCCATGTTTTGAAGGACATCAATAATACCTGTCCGAGTCGGATTTAAACCTACGTTTTTCAATACAATTCTGCTGTTTGGAACCATCGCGCCAGCAGCAAGGAAAAACGCGGCTGAAGAAATGTCTCCAGGAACAAAAATATCAGCAGCTGTCAGTTTCTGGCCACCAGCAATGGAAACACTCGTTTGATCTTCAGAAAGCTTAACGCCAAAAGCAGAAAGCATCCGCTCAGTGTGGTCCCGAGATTTATGGGGCTCTGTTACAGTTGTTGTGCCCTCAGCCTGTAATCCGGCCAGCAAAACAGCAGATTTAATTTGCGCGCTTGCAACAGGTGATACATAATCAATTCCTTTTAATGAAGCGCCGCTCACTGACAGCGGTGTAAACTCTCCGCCGGCTCTGCCGTCGATTTTAGCCCCCATTTTTTTCAAAGGCTCAGTCACACGCTTCATTGGGCGTTTCGCAATGCTCTCATCTCCGGCTACCGCGCTGTAAAAAGGACGGCCCGCCAATATTCCGAGCATCAGGCGAATCGTTGTACCTGAATTTCCGACATCTAAAAGGCTTTCTGGCTCTTTCAGGGCATCGATTCCTTTTCCGTGAATCACGACATCGCTGCTGCTTTGCTCAATGTGAACACCCATTTTTCTAAAGCAATCGATCGTGCTCAGACAATCTGCTCCCGGCAGAAAGTTTTTAACTGTTGTTGTGCCTGCCGCTAGCGCGCCAAACATAACAGAGCGGTGAGAAATGGATTTATCACCGGGAATATGTATTTCTCCATGTAAGGTCTGCACCTTATCTCGTTTCATTTTTTCCACCTCAATCAGCATAAAAAGTTTCATATTCCGCCCGGGCTTCAATGCATTGTTCTGCCCTTTTGCGGTCGTCATCAGACTGAAAACTGATCCTTAAAATCCCGTTAATATCCTCTCGTGTTTCGATAATGCGGATATTCGTGATACTGATGCGCTCCGCAGCTAAGATCGCTGTTATCTCGGATATTACACCCGGATGATCGGGTACATCCACATATAAATCATAAAATGCAGGTATCGCTCCCTTCTGCCGAAGCGGCAGCCCGTCGCGATAATCCTTGGCTGTTTTAAAATAACGAAATAGATTTTCCGCATCTTCTTGTTCTACATATGTACGGATCTTGTCAATTTCACGAATCCACTCATCAAAACGGTCTAAGATTTTATCTTTATTATGTAATAAAATATCCCGCCACATTGCCGGGCTGCTTGATGCAATCCTTGTAATATCTCTGAACCCGCCGGCAGCAAAACGCTTAACAAGCGGATACAGGTTTTCCGAATGATGGGTTTGGTGAACAAGGCTAGCTGCTACAATATGCGGAAAATGACTGATTACGCTTGTAACGCCATCATGCTCCTCTGGCGACATTTCCACAAAATGGGCATTCGTCCCCTTCAGCAGGTTTTTTAACTGTTCCACAGCTTGTTTGTCCGTTTTCTGGCCTGGCGTTAAAATATAAAATGCATTTTCAAACAGGAACTCCTTCGCAGCGGCCACTCCTGATTTATGTGAACCCGCCATCGGATGCCCTCCGACAAATTGATAGCGGCTAGGCAGCACTTGATCAGCGTAATCAACCACTTTTTGCTTTGTGCTTCCTACATCCGTAATCAAAAGCTCATGTTCAATTCCTGAATGAGCCAGCTCTTCAAGCATAACCAGTGTTTGTTCAACAGGTGTCGCAATGATTACTGTAGCTGCCTCTTTCACACCGCTAATAAACGAATCAGCACGATCGTCTATCACGCCTAATTTTAATGCCGCTACCGCCTGTTCATCAGAGATGTCGATTCCGATAATCCGTTTGCCGGGATGATTTTTTTTGATGGCTAGGGCAATCGAACCGCCTATCAATCCGAGACCGGCGAGCAATATTGTATCTTTCATTTGATTCATACGTCATCACCTGGTTTATAGACTAAAGAGGTGATATTTGATCACCTCTTATAAAATTTCAGCTAAAATGGCAAGTATTTCTTCATTTTGCTCTTTTGTTCCGATCGTAATCCGGAGTGATGTCGGGAAACCTAATGCGTTTCCTGACCGGACGATATAGCCTTTTTCCAGCAGAGCCTGAAACAGTTCATCAGCAGGACGTTTAAAGTCAATTAACACAAAATTTGTCTGTGAAGGGTAGCACTTTAAACCATGAGTTTTCGCAAAATCATAATACTGCTGAAGGCCTGCATTATTTTGCTCGACACAGGAAGCAATAAACGCTTGATCATCAAGTGCTGCAATCGCCGCAGCCTGGCCCAGACGGCTGGTATTAAACGGCTCTCTCGCCGGCTCAATCTGGCGAATCAGGTTCTCGTCAGCAATTCCGTATCCGACTCTGAGCGCTGCCAGACCGTATGCCTTTGAAAATGTGCGCAAAATCATCAAATTGGAATACTTGCTTAAGAGCGGCACGGTTTCCGGGTAATCCTCTGCTGTTACATATTCATAATATGCTTCGTCAAGAACGACAAGGACACGAGAAGGAACGCGCTCCAGAAATGCGAGTAATTCTCCTTCAGATGTATAAGTGCCAGTCGGATTATTCGGGCTGCATATCCAAACGACTTGTGTCTGTTCGTCGATGGCTTCTAACATGGCGTCTAAATCATGTGAGCCGTCGGGACGAAGTGCAATTTCACGTACTTCAGCACCTTCAATAACCGCATTATGTTTATATTGCGGAAAAGTGGGGGCAGCAGTAACCGTGTTTGTTTTATCGTTTAAAAATGCCCGGCAGATGATCTGTATGATTTCATCAGAACCGTTGCCGAAAATAAGTGATGTTTCGCTGACATTGAGGTGCTTACTGAGCCTTGTCCGCAAAGCGGCGCTATACCCGTCCGGGTAAAGGGCTAGCTGTTGAATCTCATGATGAAGCGCCTCTTTTGCAGCCTCTGAACAGCCGTAAGGATTCTCGTTTGAAGCAAGCTTCACAACTTTATCCAAGCCATATTCTGATTTCACTGCTTCAATCGGCTTTCCAGGCTGATAAGGCTTCAGCTGTTTTAAATGTTCTTTGATACGCAAATCAGTCACCTCATTTTAAACTGTACAAGCCGCTAAACGCCATTGCATAATCCTCAAACTCCTGCAGCGCCTGATTTCTCGTTTCAGCGCTGATGAGCCGGTCCTTTAATTCTTCTATTTTTCTGACGAGCGCACTTCCCACTACGACACCGTCACTAATTTCATTCATCTTTATGACCTGTTCACGGTTTGATATACCGAACCCTACAGCAACCGGAACAGTGCTGAGATTCTTCACAGTACGAATGAACGGGTACACGGATGAATTGAACTCATTGCGGACACCGGTCACACCCAGAGAAGATACACAGTAGACGAACCCCTCGGCTTGTTCAATAATGGTTTTCAAACGGCTTTCGCTTGTCGGCGCAACTAAAGAAATATACGTCACCTCATGGCTTTTACATTCCTCTTGAAGGCTGTTGCTTTCTTCTAATGGCAGATCCGGAACAAGCAGACCGTCAATATGATTTTCCCGCAGTAAAGCGAAAAAGTATTCTTTGTTCAATTGTAACACAGGATTATAATACGTAAAGAGGATAATCGGAATATTCACTCCGTTTTTTTTCATTTCTCCGCCTAATTCGATTGCCTTTACGATATTCATTCCTTGATCAAGCGCCCGCTTTGAAGCCCGCTGGATCACCGGACCGTCTGCAAGCGGGTCAGAGTATGCAACACCAAGCTCCAATGCTGTGGCGCCTGCTTTTTGGAGTGACTTCGCCAGTTCAATCGAAACCTCAGGAACTGGATCGCCCGCCGTAATAAACGGGATAAACAATTTTTCTGATGGTTGAAGATCCAATTTAAACATGGGCTTTCACCTCTTCTTCCAATACATTCATTAATGTGTTGACATCCTTGTCTCCCCGGCCTGATAAACAGACGAGAATGAGTTGACCGCGATCCATTCCTTTGGCGAGTTTGAATGCTTTCGCTAACGCATGGGCAGATTCGATTGCCGGCAAAATCCCCTCTTTTTCTGACAAAAGCTTTAATGCATCCACCGCTTCTTCATCGGTTATACTGTCATAAGTGACACGGCCGCTTTTATGCAAATATGCATGCTCCGGACCGATTCCAGGATAGTCGAGACCGGCTGAAATAGAGTAGGGCTCAATAATTTGCCCGAACTCATCCTGAATGAGATAAGTCAATGAACCGTGAATAACCCCTACGGTTCCTTTCGAAATAGTGGCGGCATGAAGAGGTGTATCAATTCCTTTTCCTGCTGCTTCAGCGCCGATCAGTTCAACATCTTCATTTAAAAATGCCTGAAACATACCCATCGCATTGCTTCCTCCGCCTACACATGCCACTACTTTATCAGGCATAGTGCCTTCAATACGTTTCAACTGATCCTTCGCTTCCTCTCCGATCATTTTTTGAAATTCACGGACCACTTGCGGATAAGGATGCGGGCCGACAACTGATCCAATCATATAAAAGTGATCCTCACAATGCTGAACCCAGTACCGGATCGCCTCATTTGTGGCATCCTTCAATGTTCCGTTTCCGCTTGTTACAGGCACTACCTCCGCTCCAAGAAGCTTCATGCGGAAAACGTTCAGAGACTGGCGGGCAACATCCTCTTCACCCATAAACACAGTACAGGAAAAGCCGAATTTGGCTGCAACTGTTGCAGCGGCAACACCATGCTGGCCGGCACCGGTTTCAGCAATGATTTTCGTTTTGCCCATTTTTTTAGCAAGCAGCGCTTGACCTAGCGCATTATTGATTTTATGAGAACCTGTATGGTTTAAATCTTCTCGTTTCAAATAGATTTTCGCGCCGCCTAAGTATTCAGTGACTCGATCAGCGTATGTTAATGCAGTCGGGCGTCCGGAATAGTCCTTTAACAGCTTATAATACTCTTCACGAAAAGCGGGATCATCCTTGATTTGTTTAAATGCTGTTTGTATTTCATCTAACGGCTGCATGAGTGTTTCCGGAACAAACTTTCCGCCAAAATCACCGTATCTGCCTATTTCATTCGGATATGGATACATATCGGTTCATCCTTTCTTCTAAAAGCCTCATCAGATTCTGATCTTTTTGTCCGTTTTTTTCAATTCCGCTGGCAAGGTCAATTCCTTCTGGCTGCCATTTCAATAGGCGTGTGATGCTATCCGGATTCACGCCGCCAGCGATAAAGCAGCGTTTACCAATAGCCGCCTGCTGATATTCCGGCACACATTCCCAAGAAAATGCAACACCAGTTCCGCCTCTAGACCCTTTTACAGATGAATCAATCACAAAGCCGTCAACATTATCTTTAAAGCGGGCTATTTCTTGAGTTGTGTTATCTTGATGGTGAAGCGCCTTCCATATTTCACAGCCTGTCAGCTTGCGAAGAGCAGCAGCATCCGCCGGTTTTTCATCACCGTGAAGCTGAATGACGTCGAGCTTCAAGCTCTTGGCAATACGTGACATCGTCTCTATTGATTCATTAACAAAAACACCTGCAACCTGTTTTTCGACACGAACTTGGTTCAGCCATTTTTTCACATCTTCCGGAGATACTTTTCGTTTGCTTTCAGCAAAAATAAATCCTAGGTAATCAGCCTGTGATTCCGCCGCAAGCTGCAAATCCTTTAGTGACCGAATACCGCAATATTTTAATGCCGGTTTCTTCACAACCTCACTCCCTAAACAAAGCATGGATTGCTTTACGCTGAGAAGTTTGTCTCATCAATGATTCACCGATAAGTACAGCTCGCGCCCCATGTTCATTGACAAATGTTAAATGTTCTAAAGAACCGATTCCGCTTTCGCTGACAAGCAAGGATTCTTTCGGAACGAGAGATGCGATTTGTTCTGTCTGCTTTACAGATGTTTCAAACGTTTTTAGGTTTCGATTATTTACGCCGAGAATGTCGGGTGTGAACACTTTCAATATTTGTTCTAGCGTTGATGCATCATGAACCTCCACTAACACGTCCATCCCCTTTTCACCTGCTTCAAGATATAATTCATGAAGGTGTAAGGGATCAAGCACCTCGCCGATTAACAATATGGCATCCGCTCCGATTCTTCTTGATTCCTCTACTTGAAGAGAATCAATAATAAAATCTTTTCTAAGTACAGGAATCGAAACAGCACGCTTTACGTCTGATAAATAGCTGTTTTCCCCTTGAAAAAACGGGGTGTCTGTTAAAACGGAAATCGCATCTGCCTTCGCAGCCTCATAGTCTTTTGCAATCTGCACAGGTACAAAATCCTCTTTAATAAGCCCTTTTGACGGCGATGCTTTCTTCACTTCGGCAATCAACCCGATAAACCGATTCGGGCTTGCCAGCGCCTCCTTAAATGAACGTTTCTCGAAAGGCTGCTCTACCGGCAGAACCAGTGTTTTCACTTCTTCTTTCTTTTGTTTGATGATTTTTTCAAGCATAGATCTCTTCCTCTTTCTGCTTTAGTCGTTCAAGCTGCGCGGCAGCGCCTCCGCTTGTAATCGTCTCTAACGCCAGCTCCGTTCCTTCCTTCAGTGAGGCGGTAATTCCCGCCGTGTAAATCGCAGCACCCGCATTAAAAGCCGTAATAGATAAAGCGGAACTGCTGCTTTTATTTTCAAAAATATTCTGAATGAGATAAGCGCTCTCTTTCGGAGACTGCACCTGTAAATCTTCAAGTCTGCCATTTGTGAAACCGAAATCTTCGGGTGAAACGGTATACTCCCGGCGCTCTCCGTCCTTTAATTCAATCACGTCGGTCGGTGCTGTAATTGAAAGCTCATCTAAACCGTCACGGCTTGATACAAACATAACGTGCTTCGGCTGAAACGTCTCCAGTGCGCTTGCCATCAGTCCAGCTTTTTCAACAGAATAGACCCCAATCACCTGACGCTTCGCCTGTAAAGGATTGCTGAGCGGCCCAAGCAGATTAAATACCGTTCTGAAACCTAGCTCTTTTCTAGTACCTGCTACATGTTTCATAGACGAATGGTAAAGCGGCGCAAAAAGAAATCCCATGTTGTTTGTTTCAATGCTGCTTTTGACCTTTTCGGGAGTGGTTTGAATAGAAACCTCTAGCTCCTCTAAAACATCAGCGCTTCCGCTTTTAGAAGAGACAGAGCGATTGCCATGCTTAGCGATTTTCGCACCAGCTGCCGAGGCAACAATTGCCGAGGCCGTTGAGATATTAAAAGTGGAAATACCGTCTCCCCCTGTTCCGCATGTATCAACAATATCAGGAAGTCCATCGACTGTAAGAGCGTGTGCCCGCATTGCCTTCACAAAACCCGCAAGCTCTTCTGGCGTCTCCCCC
Source organism: Bacillus sp. PS237 (assembly GCF_037963345.1). Lineage (NCBI taxonomy): Bacteria > Bacillati > Bacillota > Bacilli > Caryophanales > Bacillaceae > Bacillus > Bacillus sp. PS237. The sequence goes on from NZ_CP150156.1 coordinate 2,263,586, forward strand.
CGATGAGCAAGAATTGACAATATCCCCCCCATTTCAGAAGGAGTCATTTCCGCTGCCATCATCATATTCATCAGCGTTTCAGCCTCACCGGCAGTAAGGGTTTTTCCGTCAACGCACAATTGTAGAAATCTGTTCATCAGCTTTATCCTCCTTGCTATGAAACATGTCTTCTGCAATATGAATCGTTTTCAGCAGCGCACCGGCTTTATTACAGCTTTCTTCGTATTCGGCTTCCGGAACAGAATCAGCAACAATGCCAGCACCTGCCTGTATCGATGCAACACCGTTCTTTACACTCATCGTGCGAATCGTAATACAAGAGTCGATATTCCCGTCAAACCCAATGTAGGCAATACACCCTCCGTATGTCTCTCTCGGTGTTGGCTCGAGTTCTTGCAAAAGCTGCATGGCACGGATTTTGGGTGCGCCTGTTAAAGTCCCCGCCGGGAAAGCAGACATCAGTGCATCGACAGGATGAACCCCTTTTTTCAATCGGCCTGTAACCACCGAGATAATGTGCATGACATGTGAAAAGGAAACAATTTTTGTGAACTCCGGCACAGAAACAGAACCATACTCTGCTACTCTGCCGATATCGTTTCGGGCAAGATCAACGAGCATGTAATGCTCCGCTTTTTCTTTTTCATCCTTCATGAGCTCAACCTTCAGTCTCTCATCTTCAGCTTTGTCTGCACCGCGTTTTCTCGTACCGGCAATCGGATGGATTTCTAAGTGCCCGTCTTGAACGTGTATTAACCGTTCCGGAGAGCTGCCGACTATTTCTCTGTCTAGCAGTTTCATATAATACATATACGGCGAAGGATTGACGATCCTAAGCACTCGGTATAACTCAAAAGCATCTGCTTTTATCGGCACCTCAAATTTTTGTGATAAAACACCCTGGAAGATATCGCCTGCTTTTATATAGCTTTTGATTTTTTCTACATCAGCCATAAAAGCCGATTTTTCATAATTAGAAGATACTGTCTCAAAGCTGGGTGTCTTGTATGAATCAGCAGAAAGAAACAGCTCTTTTATGTTTTTTTGGTCCATCATTTTTTCAATGAGATTTTGAAGCTCCAGATGATTTTGATGGAATACATCCATTTTTTCGTTTTTTGTTTCCTCTCCAGTGAGCCTTGCATATTGGATAAAGTGGACGTTTTTGGTTTCATGATCATACGCAATTAATGTCCGGCAAACAAACAGCATACACTTTTCCATGTCTGTTTCTTTGGTATGCGAAGGAACAGAAGGCTCAATCAGCGGGATCATATCATAGCTTAAGTACCCGACAGCTCCGCCGACAAAAGGAATGCCAAGCTCAGGTGTTTTGATTTTGTATGTGGTATTCATCCAGTTCAGCACTTCTTTTAGTTCATTTCCTGTGTAAAGAGATTTGCTGTCCTGATCAGCGGCCGAAAAACGGCCCTGCTCTTCTTTAATTGTGAGAAATGGATTCAGGCCGATAAACGAATATCTGGACCAAGTGGATGTATCGTCCTTGCTTTCAAGAAGATACGTAATCTCCCTGTCAAGCTTCTCTATCATTTGAATGGGTGTCAGTGTATCGACTGTGAAGGTCTCCACAATCGGTATCGTGTGGTGGGACAAGCTGTCCTCTAAAAATGCGGAAATGTTTGATTGGAAATTCATTGCTCTCACTCCTTATGGCAAGGAGAATGAGAAGATGGCATGAGAGGATAAAATACTATATAACAAATAAACCCAAAAGAAAGACTTCTTTTGGGTAGAATAAACATAATGTCTCAGCTCAACTAAACTCATTCTCTGCTACCCTATTCTCTAACTCAACTCATTCTAATTGCTTTATACACACTCTTGTGTATTTCTAAGCTGTTCTTATCGTATTACAATTCAGTATTTTTTGTCAATGATAAATCGGGCCTCAATACGACAGCTTTTTCTAAATATACATGTCTGATCTGATCCTGAGGGACATCTGTCTGGACCGTCATCATGACTCTTATGCACTTTTTCAGACCGCCTGTTACGTCCATTTCCTGCATACATGTTACCGGTACATACTGCCATCCTGAAAGCTCGCGAACAGCTTTTGCCGGGAAAACAGCGTGCAAATCAGGTGTAGCCGACAGAAGCATTTGAACAACATCTTCCGGTTTTGTATGATTTTCTTCTATGATTTTCTCTAACAGCTGTTTAGTTTTTTGTAAAATTTCTTCTTCAGTATCCCGTTCAACTGTAGTTGCTCCGCGAATTCCGCGAATCATCATGATGTCTCCTCCAATCGCCATTTGTTCAGCCAGCTCTCAAGTTCATTTCTGGAAAATGTATGATCAGCAACTTTCCCTAATTCGTTGAGCACAATAAACTGAATCTTCCCGCCACGGGTTTTCTTATCATTCATCATACGGTTCAAGAGAACCGAAGTTTCCGTCTCTTTTCTGATTTGACTTGGATAACCCAGGCTTTTTAGCCAGCTGACCAAACGTTTTCTGTCCATTTCACAGCCTACAGTCTTTTCGCTTATATATAAAGCAAACTGCATTCCGAGGGCTACGGCATCACCGTGAGTGATCTGCCCATATCCATATTCCGCCTCAACGGCATGGCCGAGCGTATGCCCAAAGTTTAAGTAAGCTCTTATCCCCTCTTCTTTTTCATCCTGCTGAACGACAGACGCTTTAATTGAAATGCCTTTAAAAATCATGTCATTCAGCTGATCATTAGTGATATCACGCAGTGAGTGGATATTCAGCAGCTCCTCCAGAAACGCTCTGTCATAGATAAAAGCGTGTTTAATCACTTCTGCCATTCCGGACCTAAGCTCTTTTTCAGGCAGAGAACGCAGGAAATCTGTATCATAGAGCACGGCTTTCGGCTGATAAAACGCACCGATTAGATTTTTTCCAAGCGGATGGTTCACGGCTACTTTTCCTCCGACTGCGCTGTCATGCGCCAAGAGCGTCGTAGGCATTTGGATGAAATCAATGCCGCGCATAAAAGTGGCAGCCACAAAACCGGCAAGATCCCCTACAACACCGCCACCGAATGCGATGATGCATGAGGAGCGATCCATATGAAAACGAATCGCTTCACTCTGCAATTTTGTGTACATGTCCATGGATTTTGCCTGCTCTCCACTCGGTACCGTCACTTTTTTCACAGGCCATTTTTCTTGCAGCAAATGGAGCATTTCATCACCATACAGGCGGTCCACTTCTTCATCCGTGACAAACATAATCCTTGTTAAAGGCCTGTTTAAAGAGGTTAATAGTTCGCAAGCCTTTTTTCTGATACCTTGTCCGATAAAAACAGGATATGACGAGGAAGCAGTTTGAACATGCAGTGTCTTCATTAAAATTCCCTCGACAGTTTTCTCATATTCTCCACATTTTCTCTAATGCGGTCAATTTGATCTAATCCGAATTGTTCAACGACTGCGTTCGCAATTTCCCAAGCGACAGCCGCTTCAGCGACTACACTTGCCGCAGGAACAGCACAGCTGTCTGAACGTTCAATGCTGGCAGAAAACGGTTCTTTCGTTTCAATATCGACACTTTTCAGCGGTTTATACAAAGTCGGAATCGGCTTCATGACTCCGCGGACAACAATCGGCATCCCTGTCGTCATGCCGCCTTCCAGTCCGCCAAGTCTGTTAGTAGCACGGGTGTATCCTTTTTCCTCGTCCCAAATGATCTCGTCATGGACTTCGCTTCCATTTCGCCCTGCTGCCTCAAATCCGATGCCGAATTCCACACCTTTAAATGCGTTAATTGACAGAACAGCGGCAGCAAGCTTGCTATCCAGCTTGCGGTCATAATGGACATAGCTGCCCACGCCTACCGGCATTCCCTCGACAATGACTTCTACTATTCCGCCGATGGAATCTCCGTTTGCCTTTGCTTCATCAATGGCAGCCATCATTTTTTTGCCTGCCTCTTCATCGTAGCATCTGACAGGAGACTCTTCCGTTACACGCTGCAAGTCTTCAATTGACGTATACTCTGTTTTTTCAGCTTTAACAGCGCCAATTTGCAACACGTGGCCCGCCACCTTAATGCCAAGCTCAGAAAGAATCTTTTTAGCTACAGCCCCTGCCGCCACTCTGACAGTTGTTTCCCTTGCTGAAGAACGCTCAAGCACATTTCTCATATCACGATGATTATATTTAATTGCACCGTTTAAGTCAGCGTGCCCAGGTCTCGGTCTGGAAATCTGGCGCTTCATTTCCTTTTCTTCATCTTCTGTAATCGGAGCGGCGCCCATGATTTTTGTCCAATGCTTCCAATCGTTATTTTCAACTACGAGAGCAATTGGCGAACCGAGTGTACGTGCATGGCGCACCCCGCTCATAATTTTGGCCTGGTCTTTTTCGATCTGCATGCGGCGGCCGCGGCCGTGTCCTTTTTGGCGTCTGGCAAGCTCAAAATTGATATCTTCCTCCGTTATGTAAAGCCCGGCAGGTACACCCTCAATAATGGTTGTCAGTTGGGGGCCGTGTGATTCTCCGGCTGTTAAATATCTCATGACTTCTTCTCCCTTCATCGCATTAACGCTTTTAAGTAAGACTACTATAACATATTTTTCAGCAAAAAGTCAGTCTATCTTTTTTGATAAAAGAATGTATCGGCTGGGACTAGGCCAAATTTCTCGGGATTGAAGATTTGCTCGGTGCTGCCGACAAAAAGAACTCCATTCTTCTTCAAGCTATGTGCCATTTTTAAATACAGCTCTTCCTTCGCGCTTTCTGTAAAATAAATAAATACATTGCGGCACACGATTAAGTCAAAGTCTTGTTCATAACGATCCGCCAGCAAATTGTGCTTTTTGAATGTAATATTCTTTTTGATTTCCGTTTTCACTTCATAACTTCTATTTGCGTTTTGCGTAAAATAACGATCTTTCACAGATAGCGGCACTTCCTGTAAAGACCGCTCCTGATAAACGCCTTTTTTCGCTTTTTCCAATGCTTTTTCATCAATATCCGTCGCTAAAATCTGATAGCCCGGAAGACCTTTTTGCTGGTCCAAAAGCATGGCAAGCGTGTATGGCTCCTCCCCCGTTGAGCAGGCGGCACTCCAAATTTTTAAAGGCCTAGAGGTCTTGATTAACGGCAGAATTGCAGTCTCAAGAACTTCCCATCTTTTATAATTACGATAAAATTCTGAAACATTGATCGTCATTCTGTCCAATGTTTCATTTAAGAGAGCTTGATCCTTTTCCAATGCCGCAGCAAAGTCCTTAAAGCTTTGGAACCCCTTTTTCTCATAAAGTGACGTTAGCCTTCTCTTCATTTGTGCTTCTTTATATAGTGTTAAATCGACTCCGGTTAATTGTTTCCATTTCGTTGTAAATACGCTGTATGTATCCATCTCTACTCTCCCAGTCTCGCTGTCTTTTTGTCCTAGTATAGCTTGTTTTATCAGGAAATTGTATTGTTTCAATAAAAAAATCAGCTTTTCAGCTGATTTTAGATCGTTGGGAAAGGCAGAGGTCTGATGCACACTGCCATTCAACCCTTTATTCACTTTAATGTAAACCTTTACAAAACAGAACAAAAACCGGCGGCGTTATATGTTGCCGGCTCTGTTGCTTATTTTCACAATGATTAATAGATCCAGCCTGCCATAAGCTGCTGATATGATACTAATTCTTCATTCTTAAAGAAAATGTTAATCTCGCGTTCTGCACTTTCGAGAGAATCAGAGCCGTGGATGATGTTTTTTCCGACAAACATGCCATAATCCCCACGAATCGTACCAGGTAAAGCTTCTTTAGGGTTTGTTTTCCCGATCAGCTGTCTCGTCACTTCAATGACATTTTCGCCTTCCCACACCATTGCGAATACAGGTCCTGAAGTAATAAACTCAACGAGCTCTCCGAAGAAAGGCTTACCTTGATGTTCGGCGTAGTGTTTCTCAGCCATTTGTTCAGTCACTCTCATTAACTTGGCGCCAGCTAATTGTAAGCCCTTACGTTCGAATCTAGATAAAATGTCCCCAATGAGCTGACGTTGGACACCGTCTGGTTTCACCATGATAAAAGTCTTTTCCATCATATTCTCCACCCCATCATTATGTATGTATAGGCTTTCACACTGCACACCGAAATCGTAACATCTTTCTGATAATTAATCAATCCGGGGCGGAGAAATTTCTTAATATCTACAAAAATTAAAATTTTCTTTTACCGATATATTTTGCGATGGCTGCAAGAGACGAGCGTGCGCGCCCTCGAGGAAGCGTGTTTAATTTCTGAAAAGCTTTCTGCAGATACATTTCGCTTACTGCCATAGATGCTTCAATTGCATCTGTTTTTTTGATTTCTTCAATGATTGGTTCAAGCTGTTCCTGCGTTGTCTCACTGTTAATCAATTTAAGCTGGTTTTTTAATGCAGGATTTTTCAGGGCATACAGCACTGGCAATGTGACGTTTCCTTGAAGCAAATCTCCTCCTACGGGTTTACCCAGCTCTTCCTCAGTTGAAGTAAAATCAAGAATATCATCAATAATCTGATAAGACATGCCGACGTAATACCCAAACCAGTACAATGCCTTATGAATCTTCTCATCAGCTCCAGACGCAATGGCACCAAGCTGGCAGCTGACCGCGATCAAGAGAGCTGTTTTTCTTTTGATACGGCGGAGATACGTTCTGAGATTTTGTTCCATGTTGTATTTGTCTTTGATCTGCTCAATTTCCCCTAGACAAACTTCAACGATCGTCTGTGACAAAATCCTATGGGCTTTCGGTTCGTTAATTCTCGTCATCATTTCAAGAGATCCCGCAAGCATATAATCGCCTGTGTACATCGCAATACGATTGTCCCACTTTGCTTTGATTGTCGGTTTTCCTCGGCGAAGCTCTGCATCATCAATGACATCATCATGAACCAAAGATGCCATGTGAATCATTTCCAGAGTGACGGCGACATATTTAATCTTATTAATATCATAATCGCCAAACATGCCAGAAAGCAGCACGAAAACAGGCCGAATACGTTTCCCTCCGGCCTGCAGCAGGTGAAGACCTGCCTCGCTTAAAAGCGGGTAATCGGAACGTACGGTTTGTTCAAGTTCTCTTTCGATTACATCAATATCGTCATTTAAAAAAGAGTAGGCCATTTTAAATTTCATATCATTCACCCAAACATCTGTGTTTTCATTTCCATCCGATATGCGTGGCAGCGACTCCGCCAGTAAACGAATGATATTTAACATTTTTCAGGCCCGCCTCTTCAAACAGGCCTGCCAGTTCCTTCATTCCAGGGAAATCTCTGGCTGATTCTTGAAGCCAAGAATATTCTTTATAGCTCTTCGCAAACAGTTTCCCGAAAAACGGCATAATATACTTAAAGTACATAAAGTAAGCCTGTCTGAATCCGAACATTTCCGGCTGGGACGTTTCCAGACATACCACCTGCCCGCCCGGCTTCACTACACGTCTCATCTCTTTCAGTACAGTCAAGTAATCAGGGACATTGCGGAGTCCGAAGCCAATGGTGACATAATCAAATGTATCATCATCAAAAGGAAGCTCCATCGCATTTCCGTGCAGCAGTTCAATTTGGCTGAATCCGCCGTCTTTTACTTTCTGCTCGCCGACACTCAGCATATTTTCACTGAAATCCAAGCCCTTGATCTCGCCGCTTTTGCCTGCCGCTTTTGCAAGAGCGATCGTCCAGTCAGCCGTTCCGCAGCAGACATCAAGTGCTTTTGCGCCTTCCTTTACATTCATGATGCGCATCGTTTTGTCGCGCCATTTTTTATGCTGCTGAAAACTGATGACAGAGTTCATTTGGTCATAATTTTTATATATTTTTTCAAATACTCCGTGTACGCGCTGTTCTTTTGAGTCCTGCATAATGGTTTACCCTTCTTCCACTTTCTGATGATAGGTTTGATCTTGGCTGATTGTCTTCAGACGGTTTATTAAAATGTTCTGAATAGGTGAATTTAGAGGCAGAAGTGACTCAATGCTGTTTTTCGCTTTTTTAAAACAATCTTCTAATATCTCTTCTTTTGTTTTTCCCAGCTGTATAAAACTGCCGATCACATCCAGAAATGCATCATTTCCGTTCATAAGCCGCTTAAATACAAAAAAATCACTCGACAGCTTTTTCCAGCGCGGGAGGTTGAAGTGTTCCGCCACACGATGGAATAAAGCTGATTCAACGATGCCGACACTTTCGAAAAAATCGTTTTCGTCCTTGAAAGAACGGTCATACAGACGAATTTTATGTTCGTTGATTTCTTTAATGGCTGTAGCAAGCGTCCGAATCATGTAGATATCCTTCATTTCAGATAGTAAAGAGTAGTACAGCCCGCTGAAATAATCGCCCGCGAGAACAGTCAATTGGCGGTTTTTGTTTTCGTCTCGTTTTATGACTCTAGCTGTCGTCACTTCATCATGGGTATCAAGGGCGCTTTGTACAAGCATCGCTGTTACAATATAATTTTCTCTGTCGTTGTTTTTTATGTCGGCTTCTTCAAATAAAGCATGAAAAAGAAGAAGCTTATCCTCATCAATTTTCGGCGCAGAAATATGCTTCGCTAAATAAGGATGAGACAGCTTTTGTTTTAATTTCGTGTTCAGATTGGCTAAAGTTCCGTAGATGTCTTGCAAAAATATCACCCTTGTCCCCAAATTCACATTTATTTCTTAATCTATGTATGAGTTTTATCTTTTCATTCGCTTACGCAGGTATCATTATAGCATAAAAAAAAGAAATTGGCTGTATCCTCCCGCTGTTTGCGAGCATTTGCTTTTAACAGCGGGGACAGCCAGCTTATTTTTTTTCGCTTTTCATTTCTCCGTACGCGGTTTGAATCAGTGCCTCTCCTCTGACTTTAATGGCAGAAGTATGCTCTGTAAACTGAGCGATGATCACTTCTCCCTTGTCGAGTTTTTCGGAATGGTGAAACTTTGTGTCTGTTCCTCTTGTCAGGCCGATCACATTCACTCCGTCCTCAACGGCTTTAATGACGACAAAATCACTTGAATGCTTTTGGTTCATTTATAGCACCCTCTATCTTTATTAGTCCTGGCGTTTAATATGTTCCAATACTTCTGCACGGGCAGCGGCATCATCTTTAAAAACGCCTCTGACTGCTGAAGTCACAGTTTTCGCACCCGGTTTTCTTACACCGCGCATCGTCATGCACATGTGTTCCGCTTCAACCACTACCATTACGCCATGCGGATCAAGCGTTTCTACGATGCTTTCTGCAATTGTAGAAGTGATGCGTTCCTGAAGCTGCGGGCGCTTTGCAACGGCTTCAACGGCACGTGCCAGTTTGCTGAGTCCTGTGACCTTTCCGCCTCGCGGGATATATGCAACATGTGCTTTTCCATAAAAGGGAACAAGGTGATGCTCACACATAGAATGAAACGCTATATCTTTTACAAGAACAAGCTCCTCATGGTTTTCACCGAAGATAGTCTGGAAATGTTCTTTTGGATCTTCATTCAAGCCGGAGAATACTTCGGCATACATCTTTGCGACTCTTTTCGGAGTATCAAGAAGCCCTTCTCTATTCGGGTCTTCTCCGATCGCTTCTAAAATTTGACGAACAGCTTGTTCGATTTGCTCTTTATTAACTTCTTTCATGTTCTATGTCCTCCACCAATGAATACATTTAATTTCGATTCTAGCACATATGCCCCGCTAAAAGCAAAGTGAATGCCCTGTCAGGAAGCCCATGCTCTTGAAATATGAAAAGCCCCTTAGAAAGGGGCTTTTCTGTGAAGAAATAAAGTGTATGTAAGCTAGATGCATACACGATCTATATTCACAATTATTTTCCGGCAACTGCGTCTTTAAGCGCTTTACCTGGTTTGAAAGCAGGTACTTTGCTTGCTGGAATTTCGATTTCTTCACCTGTTTGAGGATTGCGTCCTTTACGTGCAGAACGTTCACGCACCTCGAAGTTACCAAAACCGATCAGTTGGATTTTATCACCGTTTTTAAGTGCATCTAAGATCGTATCAAAAACAGAGTCAACTGCTTTTGTAGCGTCTTTTTTAGACAATTCGCTTGCTTCTGCAACCGCATTGATAAGTTCTGTTTTGTTCATGCCTTTCACCTCCTCCCAAAAGGATACATTCAGTTCGTTTATTATCATTTCTTCACAGTTCAGTCTGATTCTAAACCTGTCTCAGAAAAAAATGAGAGCAAGTAAGAGAAAGACAATTAAACGGCTTTTTAAGAAAAACTGCACTCTGAGGAATGTTTGTCCAACAAAGTGAAGAATTTCTGTATGTAGAGTAACACATATAAAAAGCCATATCAAGCATTTTAAAGCGTCAATCCCTTGCTCGTCAAGGATTTAAGGTGATTTACCGAACGAATATTCCTTTTTTTCCTTTTTTCATCCTATTCCTTGATCCTTTTCCATTATTAAGAGCAAAGAAAAAAGACCTCCCATTCTATAAAGAGGTCTACCGGTATTACAGGATGATGGCGATTAAGCCGCCAGAGCCTTCGTTTATGATTCTTTCTAATGTTTCTTTTAATTTATACCGTGCGTTTTCAGGCATCAATGACAGCTTTGCCTGAATCCCTTCTCTCACAATTGAGCTCAGCGACCTTCCGAAGATATCGGAATTCCAGATGGAGAGCGGATCATCCTCAAAGTCCTGCATTAAATAGCGTACAAGCTCTTCACTTTGTTTTTCCGTTCCGATAATCGGGGCGAATTCGCTTTCGACATCTACTTTGATCATATGGATCGACGGAGCGACAGCTTTCAGCCTCACACCGAATCGCGAGCCCTGCCTTATAATTTCCGGCTCATCGAGACTCATATCAGCTAAAGCAGGCGCTGCAATGCCGTATCCCGTCTGTTTGACCATTTTTAAGGCATCAGACACTTGATCATATTCTGTTTTCGCATGGGCGAAGTCTTGCATGAGCTCAAGCAGATGGTCTCTTCCTCTGATTTCGACGCCCACAACTTCTTTTAGGATTTGATCATATAGATGATCAGGCGCGTACAAATCAATTTCTGCCACCCCTTGGCCCAGCTCAATTCCGGCTAATCCGGCACTTTCAATGAATTCAAACTCGCTGAATTGGCCGACAACCCTGTCTACGTCCCGGAGCCGTTTAATATCCTTAACCGTTTCCTTCACGGACTCCTGATAGCTTTCACGCAACCAATGGTTTTCTTTCAGCACCATTACCCAGCTTGGGAGATTGACATTCACTTCTAGCACCGGAAACTCGTAGAGGGCCTCTCTGAGCACACTCAGCACATCTGATTCCCGCATGCTCTCTACACTCATTGCCAATACCGGGATATCATATTTTTCGCTTAAATCCTGGCGCATGGCTTCCGTTTCCGGGTGATACGGCCTGACTGAGTTGATGACCATAATAAAAGGTTTGCCAACCTCTTTCAGCTCTTCAATGACTCTTTCTTCAGCCTCTATATAGTCACTTCTGGCGATATCTCCAATGGTGCCGTCTGTCGTAATGACAACTCCGATGGTCGAGTGTTCTTGAATGACTTTTCGTGTGCCGATTTCAGCAGCCTCATGAAATGGGATCGGTTCTTCGTACCAAGGCGTATTGATCATCCGCGGCCCGTTTTCATCTTCATATCCTTTAGCGCCGGGCACTGTGTAACCTACACAATCTACTAATCTTATATTCACATCGAGTCCGTCTGACACATGAACAGACATCGCCTGATTCGGAACAAATTTAGGCTCTGTAGTCATAATGGTTTTGCCGGCTGCGCTCTGCGGCAGTTCATCCTGCGCTCGGGCCCGGTCTGCTTCGTTACTGATATTCGGGAGCACCACAAGCTCCATAAATTTTTTAATGAACGTGGATTTTCCTGTACGGACAGCACCTACGACTCCTAAGTATATATCGCCTCCTGTTCGTTCAGCGATATCCTTGAAAATATCGACCTTTTCCAAGTGATCCCCTCCCGGACTTCCTATCCTTTTCAATTTTATTAAGCTCTTTCAATCAAACACAGGACACTATATGTGTATGACGTTGTCCTATTTGAATATGACATCTTTAGAAAATTTCTCATCCTCAATCTATTAATATAAAAAAACCTTTCTCCCTATTTGTATGCAAGGGAGAAAGGTTCATTCCTTTTTCATATCATTTTCTAAAAAAACAGGTTCCTGTTTGTCATTTACCGTATATTTTACAGAAAACGCGGGGACAAAGGGGGTTTCATGCCAAATCATATCCTGGATTTCAGTCCCGGGTTTAAACGTTTTTTTGCTTTTTTTGAGGCAAGAAGCCAGCTCAGTCCGGTAATCGGCATATATTTCTCCGTCTCCGTCAATCATAAGCGGCAAGGAATTCCCTGAGATTGGGCTTGTCACTGTAAGAGAGCTGCCATCCCCAAGCTTCTTCTCATCGAGTGTAAATAAATCACGAGATAGCACATCCTTGTAAGGCGGATATTGATGCTCCTGACGATACATTTGGATGCGCAATTTCACATCGCGAATTTTTTCTGCCATCTTTAGATCAATTAATTTAACAGTCGGATCGTTCTCTACGTCAACAAGCACGTATTGATAGTCTCCCCCGCTTTCAAATGCCGTACTTGGAGGTTCAGCTATGTATCTTGGCGCTAACCGGTTAAAGTCTATCGGATATTTTTGATATAGCGGTGTCGACATATCTTTGGTTTGAATAGGAAGCAGCCCTCCATTTGCCTTTTGAAATTCATCAACAGCAGATTGAACCTGCTTTAGCTGGTCTTGATAAGGAATGGCATGCACACTGCTTTTCCGTTCATTTGGATATAAACATCCGGATAAAAACACGACTGCCGCAAAAATGATTGCGCACTTCAGTTTACCCATACAGCACTTCCTTTTACAGCTTTATTCATTGACAGGGCCGCTAAAAACCACGACAAACACAATAATTCCAGATATGAGCATACACATGTATGCGAATGATGAAATCGCAATCTTCAAAAAACGGTTTTGGCACTTAAAGCGGCTTAAATAGATGGAAGCTACAGCCAGAAACATCAGACCCATGGACCCTAGAGCAAACCACATTTTCATCAATGCCAGATTCAATGACGTGCGCCTCCCCGATATGTAAGATATAAGCGTTATATTATATTTTAATATACAGCGCCGGAAAAGATCAACCAGATTTTCCATCCATTGATAGAACAAAAAAACTGAAGCAAAGAGGGGGACCTTCGCTTCAGTCAACTTGACTATATTCACCTGCACGTTTAAGAAACACTCTCTTGGACTTCGATGCTATAGTATGCGACTTGGCATACAGATGCATCCTCTATTGCCTAAATCGGCAAAATGTTTCAGGAGATCCCAAGACTTGGGTGTTCTTCTGTTTTTCGGGCTTTCGTTCAATTAAGATATGCGATTCACCATTTGATTGACACTTTTACTTCACTTGATTTTCAAACGTATTTACCAAATCCTCCATCTCGTGGGTTTTCCCTCTCGCCATTAAAGATTCAACAGCGGTTTCCACTTTTTGTCCGTTGAATAGGACCTGATGGAGAGCTTCTGTAATCGGCATTTTAACATCATATTTCTTCGAAAGCTGATAAGCCGCTTTCGTCGTGCGGACGCCTTCGACTACCATTCCCATCTCTTCAAGAACATCTTCAAGCTTGTACCCTTTTCCGAGCAAATTGCCCGCACGCCAGTTTCTGGAATGAACACTTGTGCACGTCACAATCAGATCGCCTACTCCTGTCAATCCAGAGAACGTCAAGGGATTTCCGCCCATTTTCGTTCCGAGTCTCGCGATTTCGGCAAGTCCGCGTGTAATCAAAGCAGCTTTGGCATTGTCACCGTACCCTAAACCATCTGTAATTCCTGCAGCAAGGGCAATAATATTTTTTAAAGCCCCTCCGATTTCAACTCCGATAATGTCAGGATTTGTGTACACCCGAAAATTGTGATTAATAAATAGATCCTGCACCTCTTCTGCTGCCCTCATGCTCTTTGAAGATGCAGTAACAGTTGTGGGGTGCCGCAGCCCTACTTCTTCCGCATGACTCGGGCCGGAAAGGACAACGATATCTTTTCTGACATCACTCGGGAGCTCAATTTCCATAATTTCAGAAATGCGCAGAAGTGAATCTGGCTCAATACCCTTGCTGACATGAACAAAGACTGCCTTTTTCGTTATAAAAGGGACAGCCTGTCTCAGCACTTCCCGAATTGCTTTTGTCGGGACCGCAACGATAATGACATCTGCGTCTGAAACAGCCTCTTTCATATCTGTTGTTCCTTTAATGGATGTAGACAGCTTAACATTCGGCAAATAATCTTTGTTTTCATGCAACTCATTAATTTGATGAATTAAATCTGCACGGTGAGCCCACACACACACTTCATTTCCATTATCAGTTAGAACTAAAGCCAGTGCTGTTCCCCAACTCCCCGCTCCAAGCATTGTGACTTTTTTCATGTTTGATTCACACCTTTTTATTTTCTAGCTCTTGCAAATATTTTGATTGGTGTCCCCTCAAAACCGAACGCGTCTCTGATTCGGTTTTCTAAAAACCGTTCGTATGAAAAATGCATCAGTTCCGGATCGTTTACAAACACAACGAAGCTTGGCGGCTTTACCGACACTTGAGTCGCATAGTAAATTTTCAAACGAGAACCGTTATGAGTCGGTGTCGGATTCATTGCCACAGCGTCCATGATGACATCATTTAAGACGTTTGTTTGAACTCGAAGTGAATGATTTTCACTAGCTTTGATAATCGCAGGCATCAGAGTATGGATCCGTTTTTTCGTTAAGGCAGACATAAATAGGATTGGCGCATAATCCAGAAATTGAAAATGATCGCGAATATTTTCTTCAAATTCTTTCATCGTGCTCTCATCTTTGTCAACAGCATCCCATTTGTTTACGACGATGACGACGGCCTTGCCCGCTTCGTGTGCATAACCGGCGATACGCTTGTCCTGTTCAATAATGCCTTCTTCGCCATCCAGCACAACCGCCACGACTTCTGAGCGGTCAATCGCTTTTAGCGCCCGCAGTACACTATACTTCTCAGTCGTTTCATAGACTTTCCCTTTTTTTCGCATACCTGCAGTATCGACAATGACAAACTCCTGCTGGTTGTAAGTAAATGACGTATCAACAGCATCTCTTGTCGTTCCAGCCACGTTGCTGACAATAACGCGTTCTTCGCCGAGCATCGCATTCACAAGTGAAGACTTTCCGACATTTGGACGTCCGATCAGACAGAATTGAATAACTTCTTCATTGTATTTCGTTTCAGGAATGTTTTTAAAATGCTCTGCAACGGCATCCAGTAAATCACCCAGTCCGAGTCCGTGTGTTCCCGAAATTGGATACGGCTCGCCAAAGCCTAGCGAATAAAAATCATAAATATTCGCTCTCATTTCTGTGTTATCCAGTTTATTAACCGCTAAAACAACAGGCTTTTTTGTGCGGTACAAAATTTTCGCCACTTCTTCATCAGCAGCTGTCACGCCTTCACGGCCGTTCACCATAAAAATAATCACGTCCGCTTCATCCATGGCGATTTCAGCTTGCTGGCGAATCTGCGCTAAAAACGGCTCATCACCGATATCAATACCGCCCGTATCAATCAAATTAAAATCATAATTCAGCCATTCAGCCGAGCTGTATATCCGATCCCTTGTCACGCCAGGGGTATCTTCTACTATTGAAATTCTTTCTCCCGCAATCCGGTTAAAGATTGTGGATTTTCCTACATTTGGTCTCCCGACAATGGCTACGACAGGTTTACCCATAGTACCCTTCCTTTCAATCCAGCCGCTTTCATTTTTACATAAATTTTCAACCGGTTATTAAAATCATTTCATTCACTTTTATGAAAAGAAACCCTTCAGAGGAAGGGCTTAACTCATTTATTATATCAGTTTTTACTGGGATCACAACTATTCTTAAAAATGTTTCACGATCAAATACACGTCATCTCCGATTCTGTGAGCTATTCCATCAAGGATCGCCTCAAGATTTTTAGCGAAAAGCTCCATCTCCTTTTGGTCATTGCAAAAAAAGACAGGTGCTCCCCCTGCAACCCGATTTCGATTTGTCGTGATTACAGACAAAATCACTTTCGTAAGAGATTCACTCATCCTATCACCTTATCCTGATTCTTGATAAATTCAGTCGGCATTCTAATCGCATTTTCCAGGGTTGGAACATTGCTAATAATTTGAACAGCCGTTTCGGGATGGTGAATTTGCGGGAGAACAAATACTGCCACTCTCCCATCATTTAAATCCCGTTTTGCAATTGGTGTCAAAGATGGCTCTCCTGAATCCCGATAAACCCCGAGCACATTGGAAACATCAAATAAAATGGCCTGACGCTGCCCTAAATTTGCTATCGTCGCTGCTGAATTAAAGTTTTTCGGCGTCAAAATAAAGCCCATGCCATGCTTTAAAATCAGTTCCTGTTTCTCTGGAAGCCCGATATTCATCATATAAATATTATCAACAAACAGTCCCGGACCGTCAAAGCGCGGCTTTATGTACTCGATATCTACAATATCCTTCAACACACTGCCCGACATAAACTTCATGGCCAGTAAAAAACAAACGACAGCCGCTATGACTGCAGCCCAGATGGATAAAAACACATACGCAGAGGTTGTCAAAAGCGCTGTAAAGATCACAATATAATTTCTGCTTTCAAACGCAATGGCAATCCCCTCAATATATGTGCTTCCCCTTGAGACAAGTTCATACGAATCCATTTGCGTCAATGTGTTCCGCTCCATGTTTCGGACATCTCTAAATTGCGTCGCTGCCAATGTTAAAAATGTGATGGCCGTAAATTCCTCCTGCAAAAGCGCCGGCATAATAATTGCACCTAAACCAGCCGCTATCAACCCCAGTGCGATGTGAATCACTTTCCCATGAACATAGGTCGGATACTGGCGGTAATCCGTTTTCAGCATATAAAGCCTTGTCGCAATTCCGGCAATGACCCCAGCAATAATCGGATAGATGTAATCACTCATGACATTTTGGTAGCTCCTTTGTTTGATCTTTTGCTTTTCTGACCAATCTGGCTTGCGAGGTGTTCGTATTTAGATATGCCAAACAGCAATATCATCCCCGCAGAACACGCATTCAGCCATTGAAAGCCGCCGACAGCCATAGCCCCGGCCAACTTCTGGATCACAAATGAATACACCAGTTCGCCTTGGCACATCCCTAGGACAAATAAGACAAGCTGCTTCTCAAAATTCCTTTCAACAGAAGCTGTTAAAAGCACTATTAATATAACAGCAGCCCACTCAGGTTTTATGATGAACCAAACCGGGTCATATAATGCAAAAAGATAAACAAACGCATACGCGGCAACAAGCGTCAGATAGACCATGATGTAACGAAAACGATACATTCCCAAATACCCGGCATAGACACATCCGCAAACGAAAAACATCAAATATGCAGCATTCAGGGAAAAATATAAAGCGATGTCATGTATGCTTAGAATAATATTAGTTAAAATAAAGACAGAGACGGCAATTCGTCTTTTCGTCTTTTCAAAAATAAATGTTGTCAGAACCCACAGAAACCACATTGACCAATAGTAATAAAATTGTTCCATTTTACTTCCTCCATATTCCCAGTATGGAGTTCAAGCACATTTTTTAAACAATCGATCTCACATTAAGGAGTATGATCATGGGAAAAGACAGACAAGAGAAAAAACTCAAAGCTTCAGGCAGAGTCGAATCAGATCGCGACCAGTCCATTCACTATGACGGAGCGACAAGCCTTGAACAAAACGGAAGATTCAAAAAGCGAAAATCATAATACAAAAAGCCCAAACCACATATGGTTTTGGGCTTTTATCATTTATCGCACACTATAGCTTGATGTATTGACCCCTCTCTCTGTGAGCCAATGATGGGTTTCACCTTTGATCACAAGGGGCGCCTTTTGTAAATCGGCAATTGTTCTGGCACCCAGCACGGTCATAATCAACTTTAATTCCTCAAGGATCAGCTGAATCTCCTCAAGCAGTCCTTCCTCACCGCTGTCAGTCAGCGCTTTTAAAAAATGCCCTGCCATTCCGGTGCAAGAGGCCCCCAGCGCAATTGCCTTTGCCACGTCAAGCGCATCTTGCAGACCGCCAGAGGCGATCATGGTGCTTGCAGGAAACTCAGAGCGGATTTCCGCCAAACTTGCAGCTGTCGAAATGCCCCACGAATTAAAAAAGGAGATTTGCCGCTGTCTTCGGAGATTTTCGATTTTCGAGAAATTTGTTCCCCCGTAACCGCCAATGTCAACAGCTGCAGCACCAGCTTCATACAGCTTTCCTGCTGATGCTTTGCTCATACCGAAGCCGACTTCTTTCACAATGACCGGTACACTGACCCGGCTGCAAATTTGTTCAATGCGTTTCAATGCGCCGCTAAAGCTTCTGTCCCCTTCAGGCATCACAATTTCCTGAATCACATTGAGGTGGATCTGCAGTGCGTTTGCTCCAATCATCTCAACGGCTTCCTTTGCCTGAGCAGCCGTTGCCTCGCTTCCCAGGTTGGCAAAAATCAGCCCGTTTGGGTTTTCCTTTCGAACAATTTCATAGGAAAGACGCTCTGATGGATCTTTTAATGCTGACATTTGCGATCCCACAGCAAGGGGAATTCCAGCCTGAGAAGCCGCTCGCGCAAGCGATTTATTAATCTCATATGTAAGTTTTCCGCCGCCGCCAGTCATTGCATTGATAAAAATCGGCGAACTGCTTGAAAGTTCGCCGATTTTTGTGGAAATATCTACTTGTTCTAATGCAAGATCGGGCAGACTGACGTGAACAAACGTAATATCATCAAGACCTGTTTCCCGCTTCTGGCCGATGGACAAGGCATGATTGATGTGTTGTCTTTTTCGTTCTGCTCGAGTCACGTTTATCACCAATTATTTTAGTTTATTCAGCTTATCTCCGATCAGATCTCCAAGCTGGAAGCCAGTGCTTGTTTCTTCCTTCGCTTGATATTGACGGTAATCTTCCTGGTCAGCTTTAGGCGTTTCTTCAAGTTCACGCATGCTTAATGAAATGCGCTCCTCATTTTCATTCACATCAAGAACCTTCACTTTTACAGTCTGTCCTTCTTCAAGGACTTCATGCGGCGTGCCGATGTGTTTATTGGAAATTTGAGAAATATGAACGAGACCTTCAACACCTGGAAGGATTTCAACAAAGGCACCGAAGCTTACAAGACGCTGTACAGTTCCTTCAAGCACATCGCCAGGCTTCACTTTTTCGCCGATTTGGTTCCAAGGTCCAGGCAGTGTATCTTTGATCGATAAAGAAATACGTTCATTATCACGGTCAACCGATAACACTTTCACTTTTACTTCTTGTCCCTCTTCAACAACGTCAGACGGCTTCTCTACATGAGAGTGGGAAAGCTGTGAAATGTGTACAAGTCCGTCGATGCCGCCAATATCAACAAACGCGCCAAAGTCAGTCAGGCGCTGTACTTTGCCATCAAGTACACTTCCAACTTCAAGAGACTGAAGAAGTTCTTGTTTTTTATTCGCTTGTTCACTTTCAACAACAGCACGGTGTGAAAGGATCACGCGGTTTTTATCACGGTCAAGCTCTACAACGAGCAGTGACAGTGTTTTTCCTTTATAGTCAGTGAAGTCTTCAACGAAATGTGCTTCAACAAGTGATGCCGGAATAAAACCGCGAACGCCGATATCAACGACAAGGCCGCCTTTCACGACATCTTTCACTTCAGCTTCAAACACTTCTTTTGTTTCAAATTTTTTCTCAAGGTCTTCCCAAGCGCGGTCTGCATCAACAGCACGTTTAGATAAAATCAAAGCATCGTCTTCCACTTTTGTTACTTTCAGGTCAAGCTCGTCGTCTACTTTAACAACATCCGATGCTTTCTCTACATGAAGACTTGATAATTCACTGATTGGAATAATACCGGATTGTTTGACATTGATAATTTCTACATCTACATGTTTGTCTTCTACCTTTGTCACAATCCCTTTAACTACATCTCCAACCTCTGGCACTTGAACATCAATTTGATTCATTTCCTCTGTCATTTGAATAACCTCCTTGGTCCAAACCTACACAGCTTAATTAAAACGGTTTGAAAGCTGAACATATAACATGCCCGCTTTTAGCCGAATATGTATTAAAGAATCATCCAAAAAAGTTTTTTGAATGATCAATAAAAAGTTTTATTAGTATTAACTTCTAATAAAAGGACAGGTTTGTCAAGCAATAACATTCTATCTTCGTTGAAAAATTCAAAAAAAGTGGCATTTGCCATCCTCAGCGGGACTTTTGCTCCACAGCCTCGAGGATTTTATCAGCTACCTCTTGAATGGAAAGCGATGTCGTGTCGATTTCAAGAGCGTCTTCTGCTTTACGCAGCGGAGATACTTCGCGCTCTGAATCAAGCTTGTCTCTTCTTGCAATTTCCTCAATTAATGTTTCGTAGTTGACATCAAAGCCTTTTTTCACATTTTCTTCATAACGGCGTTTCGCTCTCTCTTCCACAGATGCCAAAAGAAAGATTTTTACTTCTGCATTTGGCAGCACATGCGTCCCGATGTCACGACCATCCATGACGACGCCGCCTTTTTCCCCAAGCTGCTGCTGGCGTTTCACC
This sequence comes from Bacillus sp. PS237, assembly GCF_037963345.1. Classification (NCBI taxonomy): domain Bacteria; kingdom Bacillati; phylum Bacillota; class Bacilli; order Caryophanales; family Bacillaceae; genus Bacillus; species Bacillus sp. PS237. The sequence goes on from NZ_CP150156.1 coordinate 2,284,210, forward strand.
ATTTCTTCTCTGACACTTCTGTGCTTGGCCGCAATTGAAACTTGGTTGCTGATTTCATCTGTTCTGATCGCCTCAGTTACATCGGTGCCGTTTACAAACACTTTTTGTCCATCTTTTGTTGTAATCAGCTCAATGTCTGTCCGCTTTAGCAGCTCAGCCAGTTTTTCTTCATCTGTCAGATCAACGTTTTCCTGTAAAGCCGCGTACGTAATCGCCCGATACATCGCTCCTGTATCAATATATATGTACGATTTTTTCTCAGCCACAATTTTGGCAACGGTGCTTTTCCCCGCAGCTGCCGGGCCGTCGATTGCAATCGATAATTTCTTTTCCATAATTCCTCTCCTTGCTCTTTTCTCCTCTAAGGATTGTATCACGAACTTTATGAAAAAGGGTGAAAAATTGATGAATAATTAATGTTTGAAGGTTTCAATCCTATTGTTTTCCTCCATTTTATCCACCCCTTCATATTGAATCACTTTTGATACGTATGGTTCAATATGCTGATAGTGAAAAAGAAATTGGACACCAAGTAAAATGATGGCCTGAATGAACAATAATTTGATCAGCAGCCGTTCAAATGTTTTCATTGGAGCACCTCCATTACAAATAGTATGGAAGTGTTTGCCGATGTTTATTCCATTCGGGCCTTTCTTCTCTTATTTAACTGGCGCCTGATGCAGTATTGAAGCAAAGCCTGCTGGTCACCTGCTGCAATTTCTGAATACTCTAAAGTCATTTTTCGTTTTTCTGACTTGGGGTCATTAAAGATTCGTCTGACAACTGCTTCTGTTTCTATTTGACGTGTGTGCTCCTCTTCAGGAAGACGGATGATCAGGCGCAATGATTCCCCCGATTGAAAAGAAAGGCCATCAGCTAAAACCACGGCGATGCCGCCTGCACTGATGTTATAGGATAGTGTGCGGATCTCTTCTTCATTTCCCGGCTGAATTTGCACATCTAATACCGCATCAGTTCTTACATATTGGCGGCGCTGGATTCTTTTCATTTTTTCACGGGGAGGCATTTCAAGACAGATCATTTGAAGTTTGTCCTTCACTTTACCTTTTATACGGCTTATAAAGCGATAAGGAACTTCGTCTTTTCCCACAAACTCTACCGTTACTTCCATATCGTTATGTAAAATCACAGTTCGCCCTGTAACTACATCAACAGGATACGCGATCAAAAGTTCATTGTTTTCGATGCTGACCGCCTTGCTTTTTGCCTTTTTCAATTCATTTTCTTCTATATATTCTAAAAGTACATTTTCTCCAATCTCTATCATTGACTTCACTCTTTCGCATTCAATATACTCACGTTTTTATTAAAGCACGTAATGAAAAAAAGGAAAAGACATTTAGTCCTTTCCTCCTGTTTTTATAGGTCTTTATATATAGGTTCTGCATTTTTTAGTTTTTCAACCTTTTCTTCCGATCCGTCTTTGGCATTGATATACATTCTGAATGTGTCATTTTCAATTGTCCCAAGCATTTCGTAGCATAACACTTCTTGACCTAGTTCATTTGTAATCAAAGCGAGCCTTGTTTCTCTCACTTGTACATTTTTATTTAATTTAGACTTTGCCTCTGCTTCAGTAATTGCAGGCTTAGGTATGGTTCTTTTTCTGTGAGATGTGAGGAAGTCTCTTGCTGAAAAGCCGACAACCTCACCGTCATCCAAGGCCACTTTCATACGAATTGCCTCGGGGTACATCCGGACTTTATTTTCAACAGGAACATATGAAAATACACCGATTTTATCATATTGGGCACTTTCATCAATTTCCAAATCATCTGTTTCAAATCCGTTTTTCTTTAAAAATGCAAGCGCTCGGTTCGATCCGTCATTTAAACTGATTTTCTGATCTTTCACTTCTCTGTTTTGGATCAAGTATACCGGATGCCCGCCCTTCTTCGTAATATCCATATAAATCACTGCTTTATGGTCTGGGTCTTTCATGCTGATGCTATATACATCGCGATTTGTTTTTTTTCCGCTCTTTACCACTTTAATTGAATAATTGTCATCTGGGGCAAAGCGCTCAGCAATTTGTTTTGCTTCCTGTTCGGAAATTTGTTTTCCCTTCAGATGGCTGAAGCCTTTCTCTTCTTTTTTCGTACTGGTGAAACTCGGGCCAAGATCAGTGCCAGTGGAGAATGCACCAACATTTTTTTCGACTGTTTTAAAGCTGTTGATAATCGTATTATCACTTTGTTTTTCGTCAGAAGCCAGAGCCATTTCTACGTCCATCCAGCGAAGGTTTTTGCTCATGACAAGGTGCTGAACATGACGCAATTCATTTTGTATATCTTCGGACTGCTGATATAGCTTATTTAGTGATGTATACTCGTTTTTATCAAGCGGCTTTTGGTCCAAATCTCTGACTGACGTTTTATAGCTGAAATCGCCGATCTTTGATAATAGCTCTTCAGTTTTATTAAACGGCATTAATGTAAGCGGCAGCTGACTGACGCTGTTATGAGCTTCTGATGTAATCCTCCACACATCGATCAATGCAGGCGACAGTGATTTTTGGCTGTTCATGGCAAGTGTTGTTCCGATTTTATCATGAAGCTGATCCACCTGATAGGTAAGCTCATGAAACGCCCGCTGATAGTTATTTTCAGCATGAAGAAGAACTGCGTCTTTTTCCTGGTGTTCTTTGTATCCCCAGTAGCCTGTACCGACTATTGCAATACCAAGCACGGCGATTAAAATTCCTCTGATCATTTATCACACCTCTTTTTATGCTTTCTCATATCTGCTACTCACAGAAAATGTGTTTACCGATTCTTTTAATCTGCGGACGCCCCCAAATCCACGGACTTGTAGCCGTATCCGGATTAAAGTAGTAAAGTGCTTCCTCTGATGGGTCCCAGCCATTGATGGCATCCAGCACTGCTTCTCGTGCCGTTTCATTCGGCTGCATGTAAATTTGTCCGTCGGCTACTGCTGTGAAGGCAAGCGGCTCAAAAATAACCCCCGCTACTGAATTTGGAAATAACGGGCTGTTCAAACGGTTTAAAATGACTGCTGCAATAGCAACCTGCCCCTCGTACGGCTCGCCCCGGGCTTCGCCATAAACCGCTTGAGCAAGCAGCCTGATATCGTTGTTGGAAAATCCACCAGGCATGTTCGCTGCTACCGCATCCTGTTTTCTTGCTTTTGCTGGTGTATTGTTTTGCTGTTTATTCGCATTCGCTTTAGGCTTCTGCGTTGTTTTTTCCGCAGGCTGTTTCTGCCGTGCTTCTGCTTGTTGTCTTGCCTTTTGTGTTGCTGCTTTTGATGGTTTCGTCTGATACTTTAGCGGAATTTTTCCGTAATGCGTGAATGTATTCCCTTTATTGAGCTGTTCCATGACATATTCACGATAGTATTTTGATTTACATATTAAGGTTTGCTTTGTTTTAGCTCCTACAAGGCCGTCAACCTCTTTTAACCCGAATTGATCCTGAAAATTTCGAACTGCCCAGTACGTCCCCCATCCATAAACCCCGTCAATTTTTCCGTTATAATATCCGTTGTATTGAAGACGCGCCTGAAGCTCGACCACATCATCCCCTGTTGCCCCTCTTTGAATGACCTGATTCGAAAAGGCAGAGATCGTTTCAGTATTAATAAACGTCGTTATTGTAAAGGAAAAAAGGATGAGACATGCCATAATCGATCCTTTGGACTTCATCTTTTCAAGCCTCCTACTGCAAATTTTTAAGTGTAATCGTATTTTCTGTAACGAGGTTATTTTTATACACTCTTTCCTTGTTATCCCTCAGAACATAAAAACTGCACACAAAAAAGCCGCACGGTTGCTGTGCGGCTTCTATACTTGCATCATATTAACGGAACGGGCTTTTTTCGCTTTACGCAAACCAAACCACCATAAAAATACCATAAATGGAAGCATATAATAAATCCAATTGCTAAGCGCTGTTAGGATAAAATCATATGATCCATGCAAAAGGGATGGGACAACTAAAGAAAGAGTAAGCCACTTTACACGCGCCTTATCAGCGGAAAAACGGGCTTTTCCAAGGTAAAATCCCATTATAACGCCAATCAAGGCATGGCATGAAACAGGCAGCAGCGCCCTGACAAACGCATGCTCCACGCCGTGGCCAATTAAATAAAGAATATTTTCGAGGGTTGCAAAACCGAGTGATACACTTGCACCGTACACAATCCCGTCATAATGCTCATCAAAGTGGGCGTGCGGGTAAACACTGATCATCAGTATAAACCATTTTAATGATTCCTCCAAAAACCCCGAAGATAAAAAAGAAACGAAAAAGCTTCCGCCTCCTACATTCTCTTTTTCAAGTACATACTGGATAAACATGATGGGAAATACAAGAACAACCCCGAGAAAAAACGACCGTAGCACCATATGTACAGGTTCATTATCATACTGATCTTTTAAATAAAAATAACTTAATAACGCGATGCCGGGGGCAATTCCTGCAGAGATGATTGCAAACATCAGGCAACCTCTTTCCTTTATATTCCTACATCTATCCTACCATGTTGTTTAAAATTTTACATCTGTCTGCACTTAAAAAAACAAAAAGAGCATACGAATGCATCATATGCTCCTCATCTTTAATGGTTTTCTCTTTTGGCGATTTCCGCTGCGATATGCCCCCCGTGAAACCTGCCGTTTTCAATAAATATTTCATTTGCATTGTTTCCCGCAGCAATAACACCGGCAATAAAGACACCTTCAACGTTCGTTTCCATCGTTTCTTCGTTGAAAAATGGACGCCCTGTTTCTTTATCAATTTCAACACCAATTTTTTCAAGAAATTGATGATCGGGATGATAGCCTGTCATGGCAAATACAAAATCATTTTTAATGGTAATGAGTTCTTTCTCTCCGGAGCGAAACACAACTTCATTCTCGGTGATTTTTTCGACACAAGCTCCAAATTCCATACGGATTGTACCGTTTCTGACGAGAGCTTCAAATTCCGGCAGAATCCACGGCTTAATGCTCGGAGAATACTCATTGCCCCTATATAAAACTGTGACACGCGCCCCAGATTTCACGAGTTCAAGGGCGGCGTCCACGCTTGAATTTTTCCCGCCGATGACAACAACATCTTTATCAAAATACGGGTGGCCTTCTTTAAAATAATGAAATACTTTCGGCAAATCCTCACCGGGTACGCCCATATAGTTTGGATGATCATAATAGCCTGTGGCGATGATACAATATGGCGTCGTGTAGGTCTCTTTTGACGTCTCAATAACGAATGTGTTATTTTGCGTTTTCGTCACTTTACGCACCATTTCAAACGCATTAACACGGATGTTTTTCCGTTTAACGACTTCCCGGTAATACGATAAAGCCTGAATTCTGACAGGCTTCCTGTTCTCTGTAATAAATGCCACATCTCCGATTTCGAGCTTTTCACTTGAACTGAAAAAGGTTTGATGCGTCGGGTAATTGTAAATACTGTTAACGACATTGCCTTTTTCGATGACGAGGGCATCAATGCCAATTTGTTTTAGGTGAATGGCAGCAGATAGTCCACAAGGTCCTCCGCCTATAATAATTGCTTTTTCTTGAATCATTTCTGTCAACTCCTGCGATTGGCATTTCACTTCATATTTTCTATTTCCGAATAAAAAAATCTCCTATTTTATCATAGGAGATTTTTTATTTTTATGCAAATCATCAACTTATATCCAGCCTCTAAAACGCGAAGCTTCAGCCATTTTGCGAACGCCGACCATATATGCAGCGAGCCTCATGTCAATTCTTCGGTTGTTAGCCATTTCGTAAATATTGTTAAATGATTTGACCATCATTTTTTCTAATTTTTCTTCTACCTCTTCTTCACTCCAGTAGAAGCCTTGGTTATTCTGAACCCATTCAAAATAAGAAACTGTTACGCCACCGGCACTTGCCAGCACGTCTGGTACAAGCAGAATGTCCCGGTCTGAAAGAATTTTTGTTCCTTCAAGCGTTGTTGGTCCGTTCGCTGCTTCAACGACAATTTTAGCCCGGATATTATGGGCATTTTCTTCTGTAATTTGATTTTCAATCGCAGCAGGAACGAGAATATCACAATCCAGCTCCAGCAGCTCTTGGTTGGTAATGGTATCGTTGAAAAGCTTTGTTACGGTACCGAAGCTGTCGCGTCGGTCGAGTAAATAATCGATATCAAGGCCTTCCGGATCATAAAGTCCGCCATACGCATCTGAGATGCCGACAACTTTTGCCCCCGCATCATGCATAAATTTTGCCAAATAGCTTCCCGCGTTTCCGAAGCCTTGGACAACGACACGCGCACCTTTAATATCGATGCCTCTCTTCTTAGCCGCTTCTTTAATACAGATGGTAACACCTTTTGCTGTCGCAGATTCTCTCCCGTGAGATCCGCCAAGCACAAGCGGTTTGCCTGTAATAAATCCAGGCGAATTAAATTCATCAATTCTTGAATACTCATCCATCATCCAAGCCATGATTTGTGAGTTTGTAAATACATCCGGTGCCGGCACGTCTTTTGTCGGGCCGACAATTTGGCTGATCGCTCTGACATACCCTCTGCTCAGACGCTCCAGCTCTCTAAACGACATATCCCTTGGATCACAAACAATTCCGCCTTTACCACCGCCATATGGAAGATCAATTATGCCGCATTTTAAACTCATCCAAATTGAAAGCGCCTTCACCTCTTTTTCTGTTACGTTCGGGTGAAAACGTATCCCGCCTTTCGTTGGACCGACAGAGTCATTGTGCTGCGCACGATATCCTGTGAAAATCTTTACTGAACCGTCGTCCATACGAACAGGTATTTTTACCGTTAATAATCTCATCGGCTCTTTTAACAATTCGTATACCTCTTCGGGATATCCCAATTTTTCCAGAGCCTTATGTATTACGGTTTGGGTTGATTTTAATACATCAAGTTTGTCCTCTTCTGTATGACCGGTGTTTCGATCGGCTGCCATTTGAGTTAACCTCCTAGAATCTTCTGTTTCTCACATGCTCCCTTTCAGAGAATAGTATACACCTTCATATGATCTGTGCATAGAATAAACGTTATGTTTTTCCATGTTTTTTAACGAAAAAAAACTGCTGAAATCAGCAGTTTTCCGTTGCATTCTTATGAAAAATGAGTTTGTATCGTTTCTACGGCATTACCGTCCATAATGAGCTTACCATACTCTTGCAGGCGATAAATCGTTAAAGTTGTCGGATTGCCGTATTCAGCCAGAACCGCCACAACCCCTTCAGCCGTATGTGACCCTAGATCTTCAAGGCTTAAAAAGTACTGCCCGTCATAGTGGTAGACAGTTCCCCCTGTGATACCGATTCGCTGTAAGCTTTCTGAAAGCTGAATGATATCTTCAAAGGAATGGAATTGATATATGATGTCCGCGCTTTCATCAAGCTTGACTTGCATTTCGATGTAATCATCATCATACTCATCGTCTTCTGAATCGGCGTCTTGGTTCTTTGTTACAATCACGACCATCCCTTGTGCTTGGAGAGAATACACTTCCACTGCAATCGGTCCATTCGCTTCAAAGCCGAGCTCTGTATTTGCTTCATTCATCATATCTTTAAATAACTGGTGGACTTTAAATGAGTCCTTCCAGAGGTCTTCTTTTGTCAATCCCCGGTCTGTCAAATCATCGAGGGTTAAAAAGATTTTGATCTTATTATAATTCAGACGCTCAAGCCGCATAACGTTCCCTCCTGCCTCTACTTGCACACAAATCATATAACACATTATATGAGATGATGAGTCATAGGTTCTTAATTGTTATCAGTTTACACTGAGTTCACTAGTAAGACAAGCACAATGCAGTTTTTATTGCCATACGGATTTTTGCTTTTTAGAAGTTATTCTGGCCCGCAAAGAGTCACAATGTGAGTTTCAGGCTCAGCACCTAAACGAAGAGGCACTTTTGTCGTGCCGTAGCCGTTGCTGATCAGATATGCCGCGTTTTTAACAATACCTGTTTTCCCCAGTTCATAAGGACCGAATTTTCCAAACCTGATCTGGCCTCCATGGGTATGTCCGCTGAGTATCACATCAATACCGTCATCTTCATTGATTTGTTCATGAATCTCCGGATTATGGCAAACCAGAATATTCAGCTGGCTTTCATCAAGTTCTTTGATGGCTTCCTCATAATGATCCATCTCCATCCTGATATCATCAACCCCCGCAATCGCAATCGTATGCCCATTGTATGAAAACGGGACTGACTCATTTCTCAGAGTGATGACGCCGTGCGCTTTAAATATGGAATACAGCTTATGCTGCCTGACTTCATAATCATTATTCCCCCACACAAACACGATAGGGACCCCGAAATGTACGAGCCTTTTGATGTTTTCCTCGATTCTCGCACTGGGCACCCCGCCCTCAGCTAAATCACCGCCGATTATAACCAAGTGGGGGGCATGGCTTCGCGCTTTTTCTAAAAGGTCTTGATCGATGAGACGTTTGTGAATGTCTGAAATAAAAAAGATTGTCAGAGGCGGCTTGCCCTTCATCTTTGATAAAGGAAACGTATGTGTCTTCAAATGATTGCCTTTTGCTGTTGCATACATTTTTGCCGTCATTGCCGCTGCCGCAACAGTTAGTACACCGGCAATTTTCACTGATAGCTTCATAAAAAACTCTCCATTCTTTTTAGAACTTATCAATAAGACGGACAATAAAAAAAGACGTTTCTATCGTTTGAGAAAACGCCCCATTTTATTTACTTTCAAAATATAGATTAATGTCATATTTGTGCTTCATCATATGAAAAACAGACTCTCTCGCCTTCCATTTATCGGGCTGCGGCCAGAGATCAGTGCTTTTCTGAATAATTTCACATCTCAGTTTATGGAAATCAGTCTCGGATTTTTCTTCCTTTTTCTTGAAATAATATGAAGTGCAGTAGGCAAAAGCGGTTGCCAGCATCCAAAATAAATAAAAGGTATGGCTAAGTATTTCTTGAAGTATAAGCTGAGGCTCCGGGCTTTTGATCATGATCATAACACATAATAAGCCTAGGCAGATAAGTGAAGCCCATCGCCATCTGCGGCATTGTGCTGCATAATTTTCGAATTTTTGTTTTCGTTTTACCAGCGCTTGGAGCATCTGTTTGGTCGGCGCGTCTGTAAACTGATCCAGCTGATTCCATAAGGATTCCATACGCTTCACACCTTGTCCATTTTCATTGCTACAATATATGAACGTAAAATAAAAATAATACCCTATTCATCCATTAAAGGGATGTCCAAAACTTGTCCGGTGTAAACATCATTTCCATTCAGATGATTATATGCTCGAATTTTTTCTTCTCCTGTCCGGCTTTTATAATACTTCATGGAAATGCGGTATAGCGTTTCTTTCTTTTGGACGGTGTGCTTGACAACGCGATTCGGCACATTTTGAACTGGCTCAGCTGGCTGTTCTTGCTGTTGTACTGTTGATTGGGAAGAGGAAGCAGCCGCGGCGGTTGCTTCCTCCTTATTTGGCGAGTCTTCTTTTTCCGCTACAGCAGTCTGTTTCTTATCAGCAGCTGTTTGCTCTTTTGGCTTGGAATCTTCTGGCTCTTTTTTTGACTCCTTCTGCAGTGCGGTTTCTTTAGTGTCTGCGGTATCGTTTTTATCCTCTGATTTCGGGACAACCTCATATTTGCTTTGGCTGCTGTCAATAAAAACATCTTCATAATCGTCATGATTATCCGGGTGGCTCTTTAGATAAAATAAGGTGACTAAAACGATAACCGGCACAAATACAAATATTACTGCGAGTACTGTGAATAATGGCGTTTTTGTTTTGCCTTGCTTTTTTTTCTGTTCTCTTTGATTTTTTACAGATTGTCTTGTCGGAAGGCTTTCTCCATCATCGACATAATCGTCCGCCAATGCGGCGTTTTGATCTTCATAAAGATTCTGGGCTTTTCTTCTCTCTACTCTCGACATGTTCGTCATGTTTATCCCTCCTCACATGTTCAAAACGAATCTGACAGGCAAACACGGCATCAATGATAAAATGCGCCGTCATCGGAACAAATAAGTTGCCGGTCCATTCATACATCAGACCGAGCAAAAAGCTGATTGCTGTCACCATAATAAATAACAGCCATTTTGACAAATACCGAAAGTGCAGAGCGGCAAATATAAGGCTGGCCGTCCATAAACCGATATGAGTCTGCAGCACTCCTCTGAATAACATTTCTTCCGCGAAAGCAATCAGAAGCGTTAAAAATATAATATGAGGGATTGACCTCTTACTGAATATTTTTTTATTGATTCCGCCGTCATCATATAAATGAGACGGAAACCATTTCATTACTGCCATATCGGCTAAAATAACAATAACAGCTATAGAAACACCATACCAGATGATTCGCATATCGCGAATGTCCCAGAGCTTTAATACGTCCCGTACATCCTCAAAAAAGAACAGTCCTGCTGCAGCAGCGGCAAAGATGATGAGTAGCTGCGTCAAATATAACTGCTTCAGCATATCATGGTCAGTCATATGCTGAATATAATCTTTTTGCTGTTTCAGTTCAGCTCACCTACAGTCTGCAAGCTGAATATCCGGTGCAATTCCGAACTCCAGCTGTCTAATGGCGCCATTTTACTCCGTTCCCCTTTTTGTTCATACAAGGATAAATCAAAACCGCAATGTGAACAGCACGGGAGGTTTCCGTCATCAGGCTCGTATGATTCATCAAAGTAGGTTAACAGTGCCTGCCTTAAACAGCCGTCACGCTGAAGCAAAAATGATACACGGTGCATTTTTTCCAGCTTCAGCTCCATGCGATATGAAATTTCTTTCTTCATCAGTTCAACTGATGTTTTTCCCTGCATAAAGAGATGAATCATCATACGGGCCTGTGTCTCTCCGACGCCATACTGAAGTAATACGTCACGCAGCCTTCTCTCATCCCGCTCCTCCGTCTTCTCTAGCACACGGATTACGTCGGCGATTTCTTCAGCTGTGACACTCTCCATCTGGATAATTTGTTCCTGCAATTCAAAATCCCCTGGCGCCCGCAGCAAAATGCTGACACTCGGCTTTCCGTCGCGTCCCGCTCTGCCGATTTCCTGCATAAAAGCTTCTGCCGTCTGCGGGAGATGAAAATGAATCACATATCTGATATCAGGTTTATCGACACCCATTCCAAACGCATTCGTACAACATATCACATCAAGCTGGTTATGAATAAACTGCTGCTGAATTAAAATCCTGTCCCCTGACTCCAAACCGCCATGGTAAAAGTCGGCTCTGCTGCTCGTTTTGCTTTTAATTTCACCCGCTAATTCCTTAGCCCATTTCCGTGTTGGACAATAAACAATTCCCGGACCTTGCAGGTTTTCAACCAGCTGAATGACCCTATCTATTTTTTCGGCAGTATCCGCCGCATTTTCAACCCTCAGTGCGATGTTTGGGCGGTTGACTGAGTTGAGATGGCGTACAGCATGCTGCAGCTCCAGCAGGTTCATGACATCTTGCAGCGTTTCCTTTGTAGCCGTGGCGGTCAATGCCAGAACGGGTGGGTGTCCAAGTTTTTTTCTCAGCTGTCCGAGCTTTGAATAATCAGGCCTGAAGTCGTGTCCCCATTCAGAAATACAATGCGCTTCGTCAATAACAAATAGGCTAATCGGAACGCTTTTCAATTTTTCCAATACATATGGAGACTGTAAAGCTTCAGGAGACAAGTACAAAAATTTATATCGATGAATATGTTCTAAAACAAATTGTCTTTCCTGCCTGTTAAGCATGCTGTTCAAAGCTGCAGCACGCTTTTCCCCCCGGGCTTTGAGCTGCTGCACCTGATCCTCCATTAAAGAAAGCAGTGGAGAAACGATTAATACCATGCCATCAAGCATATAACCAGGCAGCTGGTAGCAAAGCGATTTCCCTCCCCCAGTCGGGAGCATTGCAATGGTATCCTTCCCGCTGAGTATGCTTTCAATAATGTCCTGCTGCCCTTTTTTAAAGGAAGTAAAACCAAAAAACTGATATAACGTTTGCTGTAATTTAGTCATATTGCTGCACCTGCTTTGTCAATGCCAGTCTGATTTGAAAGTAGCTGAACCGCTGTTCCAGCCCGTCGCGAATTTGTTTGATTTTATTCGTCCGCATCCGTTTGGCAAACTCTGCGATTTGAAGCTGGTCTTCTGCTGATACATAGTCATTAATCATAAACGCAGGCTCATGGAGAGAAATCTCGACAATGTGGTCTTCAATCGTCGCTGTTTTCAGCTTTCTGATTTCAGCAATTCGCTGTATCGGAAACCCTTGTTTGACCATCTGCCATGTTTTCCTCGTCGACTCTGTCAGGGCATTATCTAAGTGCACATCAGAAAGGAGATCCTTTAACAAAGCATCTTCACACTCCGGAAGAGAATGAATAAAATAATGTACCGAAGCCCAAAACATGATATAGACATACCATTCGTCTTCTTTCAGCGTATCAGCAAGCTGCCTGCTCGTATAACCGATCCGATGGTGCGAGGTTAAGGAGTAGACAAAAATTTGCGCTGCTTTGTTTTCAATCTTTTTCAAATGCGCCTCAAGCATGGCAAAAAGGCTTTTTGCCATCTCTATATGATCCGTATGCCGGGACAGGTATTTCTTTACCCAGTGAAGTGTCTTATGATCCTTTGTGACAGGGATATACTGCCTGCTCCCTTGCTGTTTATGGGATAGGACCTGCACAAGCAGCGAAAGCCTTTTCCAAAGCACGCCGGCAGCCTGCTGATAATGAGCGCCGTGACAATGAACGGGCCAAGGCCGCTCGCTAAGGGCATGTCTCAAAACTGCTGCGCCGCTGGCTGTCACTTTGTATGTATCTGATTCAGACATTGGCGCGAGATATGAATGCTTTTCAAGCTTGTCAAGCGACGCAGAAATATCGCTTCTCGAACATTTTGCCGCCATTCCAAAGTATTTTGCAGTCTGAAATAAGCCGGCATCTTGAATGGTCTGTGACGATCTCTTGCCTTTGAATAGGTGAAAAACAGCGCTTCCCGACCGTTCCCCGTTTATTTTGCAAAGACAATCGAGAACCATAATATCGAAGTAATTTAATGACAACCTATCCACCTACATTCTTCCTGACAAAAATCGTTGATTTGCTCTTTTTATTTTAACAGATTTCAAACAGAAATCGACGTTTAAAGTCATCATTAAGGGGGATGTTATGTAGATAACCCCTTATGTGATAAGCATTCTCAATCATTTTTCTGTTGAAATGTGGCAGCAACATCATTACAATAAGTAAGAGGAATAGGTGTTAAATTGATTAAATATAAAGATTGATCCATTTGTTCCACCAAGAACAATCTGGGAGGTTTTATTCATGGCAAAGTACACAATCGTAGACAAAGATACATGTATTGCATGCGGCGCTTGCGGAGCTGCTGCACCAGACATTTACGATTACGATGATGAAGGCATCGCGTTCGTAACGCTTGATGAAAACAAAGGTGTTGTCGAAGTTCCTGAGGTACTGGAAGAAGATATGATTGACGCATTTGAAGGATGCCCTACTGATTCCATCAAAGTGGCGGATGAGCCATTTGAAGGCGACCCGCTTAAATTTGAATAGAAGTAACTAAAAAAAGCTCCCGAACGGGAGCTTTTTTATTTAATGGATATGTGCACTTCGCTGCTGCTCAATCCATGGCTTAAGCTTGATAAAAATTAGTGAGAATACAACCGTAATTACAATACCTTTTATCATGTTAAACGGCAGGATACCTGCGACGACTGCTGTTTTTAGCGCGCTGTCGGATAATGCCGGTGAATGTAAAAACCACGTGTATGCCGGAAGAATCAGAACATAATTTAAAATACTCATTAAAATGGTCATCGCTGCAGTTCCCAAAAGCAGGCTGACAGCCAAGCCCTTTGCTGAGTTGAGTTTTTTAAATAAGAAAGCAGTCGGTAATATAAAGAGTGTTCCTGCAATAAAATTCGCAACTTGCCCTACAGGAACTCCGGCCATGCTTCCCTGAATGATATACTGAAGAACATTTTTTATCGCTTCTACGGCAATACCCGCCAAAGGTCCGTAAATCAGAATGGCAATAATTGCGGGAACGTCGCTAAAATCGATTTTTAAATAATCCGGAAGACCCGGAAACGGGAAATTTAACAGCATCAAAACAAATGCAATGCTGCTCAGCATGCTGACCACAACTAATTTTTTTACTTTCACTTCATTCTCTCCTTTTCGATCACATCTTACTCGAAAACGGAAAGGTTCTTTTCCAGCCAATAAAAAAACCGCTTCATATATAAAAGCGGGGTTTCGAAAATTAGGCTAGGCAAAGAAACGTTTGAAAAATTCAATTTCAAAACGCTTATGAACCTCCATCTTCTCCCATCCAGACTGTACTGTCGGCTCCGGAATCTCACCGAATCCTGCTGTAAAGACAGCTCGCGGGCTTAGAGCCATTGGCTCATCACCGCCGGTAGGGAATTTCACCCTGCCCCGAAGATTGATCATATGAAATTTAATTACATTATAAACGATAACTGGTTGGCTGTATAGAGAATTGCTTCAAATTAAATATATTACCTGCAAGCTGTCAGATCATTGATTTATTAGGCTTTACTTTTATCCTTTACTGCGTCAATACACGTTGACACTCTTTTGAGAATATGTTAAATTATCAGATATTTAGTTTGTCAATTTAGGAGGAAATCTAACGATGTTTCGAGTATTGGTCTCAGACAAAATGAGCAACGACGGTTTACAGCCACTTATTGAATCAGACTTTATTGAAATCGTTCAAAAAAACGTAGCAGATGCAGAAGATGAATTACATACTTTTGATGCTCTTTTGGTGCGAAGCGCGACAAAAGTAACAGAAGACCTTTTCAACAAAATGACTTCTTTAAAAATTGTCGGAAGAGCCGGTGTCGGTGTCGATAATATCGATATTGATGAGGCTACGAAACACGGGGTAATCGTGATCAATGCTCCGAACGGCAACACCATTTCGACAGCTGAGCATACATTTGCAATGATCTCTTCTTTAATGAGACACATTCCGCAGGCTAATATCTCAGTGAAATCCAGAGAGTGGAACCGCACAGCTTATGTCGGTTCAGAGCTTTATGGAAAAACGCTTGGTATTGTAGGATTAGGCCGAATCGGAAGTGAAATTGCACAGCGTGCGAGAGCGTTCGGTATGACTGTGCACGTTTTTGATCCTTTCTTAACGGAAGAAAGAGCGAAAAAAATCGGCGTAAACAGCCGTACATTTGAAGAAGTGCTTGAAAGTGCGGATATCATTACCGTTCACACGCCTTTAACAAAAGAAACAAAAGGCTTATTGAATAAAGAAACGATTGCAAAAACGAAAAAAGGCGTTCGCTTAATTAACTGTGCGCGAGGCGGAATTATCGATGAAGCAGCACTTCTCGAAGCTTTGGAAAACGGGCATGTTGCGGGAGCAGCGCTTGACGTTTTCGAAGTCGAACCGCCAGTTGACAACAAACTTGTTGATCATCCATTAGTCATTGCCACTCCTCACTTGGGAGCATCAACGAAAGAAGCACAGCTCAATGTCGCCGCCCAAGTGTCAGAAGAAGTTCTGCAGTTCGCAAAAGGCCTGCCTGTCATGTCAGCTATCAACCTGCCTGCCATGACAAAAGATGAATTTGCTAAAATTAAGCCTTACCATCAAATTGCAGGAAAAATTGGCAGCCTTGTATCACAGTGCATGAAAGAACCAGTACAGGATGTTGCCATTCAATATGAAGGCACAATTGCTAAACTTGAAACATCGTTCATTACAAAAGCCCTTCTGTCAGGCTTTTTAAAACCGCGCGTAGACTCTACTGTTAATGAGGTCAATGCCGGGGGTGTCGCAAAAGAACGCGGCATTAGCTTCAGTGAAAAAATTTCCTCTTCTGAATCTGGATACGATAACTGCATCAGCGTAAAAGTGACAGGAGACCGCAGCACCTTTACTGTAACGGCTACGTATATTCCTCATTTCGGAGAACGAATTGTCGAGATCAATGGATTTAATATTGATTTTTATCCGACTGGTCACTTGGTGTATATCCAGCATCAAGATACAACAGGTGTCATCGGCCGAGTAGGACGTATTCTCGGAGATAATGATATTAACATTGCAACTATGCAGGTTGGCCGTAAGGAAAAAGGCGGAGAAGCCATCATGATGCTTTCCTTTGACAGACATCTGGAAGATAAAATTGTGAAAGAACTAACAAATGTCCCTGATATTGTGTCTGTGAAGCTCATTGATCTGCCATAATTAAAAAAACTCAAGCTATATAGCTTGAGTTTTTTTATTGTTCTATCCCCGTGTGTTTTTATGCAAAATATCTAAGACACTCCTTAGCTCAGAAACAGGAATTTGGCCTGGTGCGGACGCCTCTTCTCCAGCTCCAAAAGTACAAGCCGATCCAAAAACCTCACCGCTCAGCCTGCTGATGAGCCCTGTTGCAGCCATTGACATTGTAATAATGGGGCGGTCTGCATATATTGTTTTCATTGTATACGTCGCATCAAGCAGTGTTAGGAGATCTCCAGTATCATTCGGCATGACAGCCATTTTTGGAATATGCGCGCCTAAGTCCTGCATTTTTCGAAGTCTGGAAATAATTTCATCTTTTACAGGTGTTTTTTCAAAGTCGTGATTTGACATCACCACATAGACGTTGTTTTCTTCCGCCAGCGATACTAACGCTTTTACATTTGCATCTCCTGAAAATAATTCGATGTCTATCAGATCGATGTCTTTTGTTT
The DNA here is from genome assembly GCF_037963345.1 of Bacillus sp. PS237. Classification (NCBI taxonomy): domain Bacteria; kingdom Bacillati; phylum Bacillota; class Bacilli; order Caryophanales; family Bacillaceae; genus Bacillus; species Bacillus sp. PS237. The sequence goes on from NZ_CP150156.1 coordinate 2,300,974, forward strand.
GGATTGCCGATTCCAGCAAAGCAAGATAGGAGCTTTCGTCCATCTCCATGCTCCCGCCCTCTTTGTGGGTTCTGAATGTAAATAGAAATAGCTTGTCTTCTAAAGATTTACGAAGCTTAGAAATGAGCTTTGTGACCGCTTCTCTGTCATTCGCTTTTTCAAATACGTCGACTCTCCATTCAACAATGTCCGGATTCAGTAATTTTACTGCCTCTGCTTCATTCAGAATTTGTTTTTCCGTCTTTCCCATCAGCGGAATGATGATTTTCGGCATCCCTTCCCCGATGGAAACTCCTTTAATCGTTAACACGTTCACTCGTCTCAAATCCTTTCAATCTTTACCTTGTTTTATTATACACGTACAACTTTTTTTTGAAAATTTCTATTATATGAATAGCAACTAAAAAAGAGCCTTAAAGGGCTCTTTTTAGTTTAAGGAAATCGGATTTGGAGCAGCTGGCACCGGAATTGCATCTGATATGTCATATTTGCCGATTTTTTTCGTTCTGGTTTCCGTAAAGGTCACTTCTGTGAAGCCAAACTCTTTTGCAGTCAAAAGTAGTCCCTCAATCATTAAAATACCGGCAATAGAATCATCAACTTCTGACTCCTTTGAAAAGCGGATATATAAGTGTTTCTGTTTCTTCGTTACAGATTGGACAGCACCCGCTTGAATAAGAGGTGTCGTATCTTCTTGGCTGCTCGATTCCATTTCCTTAATCGCTTCTTTTACTGTATCAAAAGAATGATTTGACGGAACGAGAAAGTCTTGTCCTTGTTTATTTTGGTACAAGTAGTAGGATCGTTTTGACTGTTTGGGAATCGAAATTTCCGTAAAAGTGCCATATGAGCCAATCCGAACCCCAGTCTCATTTTGATCCGATAAAAATTTGACTTTTTCATAAGGACTCCATTTTAAGGATTCTTTAAGCAATTTTTTTAACAGTGTATCATCTTTTATAGAAAATGCCGTAGCTGGCTGATGGACTCGTATACTTAATTCCTTCTGCTTTGGTTTTTCCTTTATTTCTACTTCATCTATGAAGGTTGGAATTGTAATGGCATGATCAAGGATGCCCAATTCACTACTTTCAAACAGCATATCCTGGATCGTTTGGTCTGCATTTGTTTTTTGAATGCTGACGGGTATGATTGCAGATGTATCGGCATCAGCAACCGCTACAGTGATGTAATTGTCTTGTTCCTTTTCAGGAACGACAAACGATGTCTGATCCAAGGACGATGCAGCTTTTGGGCTGTCTTCTGTCTCAGTTTTCGTTACTGCGTTCTCTTGGGACGCTTCTTTTTGTTGAGGCTGTGCCTGATCAAAGAAATGAGGAGAAATAATGAAGGCGATATAAACCGCAATTGCAGCGGCACACGCGGGGCCAATCCACCTGACAGCGGGCTTATTTTTACGCTTTGCCATCGTCAGCCGCTTGTAAATATCCTGAGGCGAACGATGGTCTTTAACTGCCGGAAGTTGACTTAACAACTCCTTTATCTGTTCTTCGTTCCATTCTGACTTCATCATCCATTAGCTCCTCCCTCAAAAGCTCCATATGTTTCCGAAGTACTTTGAGCCCTCTGTGTTGGGTCGTTTTTACTTTGCTTTCCGAGAAGCGCAGAGCCTTGGCTGTTTCCTGTATTGAATATCCCTGAATAAACCGCAAGATAATCACAGCTCTTTGATCGATTGTACATTGATCAAGCGCAGCATAAATTTCCCGGACATTTTCATGTTGAACCGCAAGTTCGTCCGGCAGCAATTGCTGATCCCTGACATCCTGTGTATCCCAGTCAAATGTACCGAGTATACGCTGTCTGATTGTTTGCTGTTTACGGAACCAGTCTATCGCAACATGGCGTGCGATAGACAAAAGCCATGTTTTTTCACTGCTTCTTCCTTCAAACGTATGATAAGAATTTAATACCCGGATATAAACCTCTTGAAGAAGGTCTTCTGTCTGGTTTTTATCCTTTACCATATAAAATAAAAATTGGTACAAATCTTGATGATATGTATCATATAATAATTGAAAGGTTTCTTCCATTTGAAACCCCTCCGTTCACTTTTTTGTCGTATGAATAGCTTGAAAAGTTACATTACAACTATATTACGAGTAACTGGAATTTGGAAGGGAATTTATATTAACATATCCTTAAATTTTATTAATGTTGGCTATTAAAAAAACACCCGCTCAGTCAGCGGGTGTTTCTTATGGAACAAGATTCTTCGGCAAATTCAGACTCGATTTTACCGTTTTGTCGGAATATAAAAAGAAAATGTTGTTCCTTTATCTATTCGGCTGTGCACAGTAATTGATCCGTTGTGGGCTTCCACGATATTTTTAACGATAGCCAGCCCTAACCCGGTTCCTGCTCTGCCCCTTGTCCGCGCTTTATCTGCCTTATAAAACCGCTCAAAGATAAATGGCAGATCTTCTTCCGGTATGCCAGACCCGGAGTCTTTGATATCAATTTTCAATCCATCCTTCACAGAATGGACTGAAATGGAGACACTGCCGCCGGCTGAAGTATGCCGCAGCGCGTTATCAATCAAATTGGTAAATACCTGCTCCATCTTGTCTTCATCAAACATAAATTCCTCTTCTGTGAGAGAAATGTCATGATCTAAAGCAATATTTTTTTCTTTCGCAACACCGGAAAACTTCCGAATGATCTTTTCTAAAAACTCATTCACATTGATTTTTTCATAATGTAAGCCTGTATGGCCTGATTCCATTCGGGCTAAATCAAGCAAATCATTAACTAAACGGCCCATTCGGAGCGATTCGTCATAAATGATTTGGGCAATTTCTTTCCGGTCTTCTTCAGAGCTTGCAATGTCATCGACAATTGCTTCACTGTATCCCTGAAGCATGGAGATCGGTGTTCTCAGCTCATGACTGACATTTGCGATAAAGTCCTCCCGCAGCTTATCAAGGCGGCGTTCTTCTGTCATGTCACGCAGTACGGCAACCGCTCCTCTGACGTGCGATTCCGCATAAAGCGGCGACATCAAAAGCACCCATGATCTGCCTTGAAGCGTCATCTCAATCATTTGTTCTTTTTCAGTGCTGACAGCGTTTTGAAACAGCTCTTTTGCTTCAGGCGGAAGATTGTCGCCTTCTTTGATATTCATGTTCTGTTCATAATACCAAGCCTGAAGAAAACGTTCAGCCGGCGGGTTGGTCACAAGAATCGTACCGTCAATATTAATGGTAATAACCCCGTCAGCCATACTGCTCAAAATGTTAGAAAGCTGCTCTTTTTCTTGATTGAGCGCATTGATATGAAAGTTAAGCTGCCGGCCCATTTGATTAAAAGCGGTCGCCAGTTCACCGATTTCATCCTGAGTTAAAATCGGGATTTTTGTATCGAACTTGCCCTTCGCCAAATCCTGCGCGCCTTCTCTCATTTTTCGGAGAGGGTACGTGACCCTGCTTGATAAAAAGAATGCGAAAAATGTGGTCAGCACAATCGCAATTCCAGCGGCAAGAAAAATATAGCGGGTCGTATGTTTTGTTGTATCTTTAACGGCAAGCAAAGACTGGGATAAAAAGACCATGCCTTTCTTTCCGTCTTTTTCATACGGGACACCTACAATCAGGCGTTCATTATCCGTGTCTGTATCGCTCAGTCCCGTCCGTTTGCTTACTTTTTTATGGTCTTTGAGAGCTTTATTTAAGTCTTTGTCATGCTGTATTTGCTCAACCGTAATAGACGACAGGCGATTTTTATCATTCGGAGAATACCAGTGGTTCTTCTCATCCTGGATGATGGCAATGCTTGTTAAGTTATCAGCGAGTTCCCAAGTGATTGACCTTGCCAGTGCCTGGTCCTCGTGATTTTCTAGGATGACAGCAACTTTATTCGCAAGCTGTGTTAAATCATTCTCAGCTTCTTCCACATGGTAGTTTTCAATAAACTCCAGCAAAAGAACCGTTAAAATGAACAATACGATCAAGACGAGTGAAAGGATCGTAAACCACAGCTTGCCTACTACGCTTTTCCAAAATTTCATTCAGCGCCGACCTCAAATTTATAACCTACACCCCATACGGTGACAATTTTTTTCGCAGCTTCCGGAGATACCTTGTTCAGCTTCTCTCTCAAGCGTTTGACGTGAGTGTCCACTGTCCGTAAATCACCAAAAAACTCATATTGCCACACTTCTTTCAGAAGCTTTTCCCGATCATACACCTTGTCAGGCGTTTTCGCTAAGAAATATAGAAGCTCATACTCTTTTGGCGTCAGGCTCACTTCTGTTCCATCAGCTGTTACGCGGTGAGCATCATGGTCTATTGACAGATGTGAAAACACGAGCACATTTTTCGTCGGTGTATTGGCATTGAAATAAGAGGTTTGGGATGCTCTTCTCAAAAGGGCCTTTACACGCAGCACGACTTCTCTCGGGCTGAACGGCTTAACAATATAATCATCTGTTCCCGCTTCAAACCCCTGCACCCGGTTTGCTTCTTCTCCTTTTGCGGTCAGCATAATAATGGGTGTCGCTTTTTTTTCACGAATTTGCCGGCACACTTCAATTCCATCAGTCCCCGGCATCATCAGATCAAGCAAAATTAAGTCATAATTGGCTTCAAGCCCTTTGGCAATGGCTTCATCACCATTTTCAGCTTCATCTATAGCATAATTTTCACGTTCAAGATACATTCTTAAAAGGCGGCGAATTCTGGCTTCGTCATCAACTACTAATATTTTTGTTTCGTTCGTTTGGTCCATGTTTTCCCCCTGCTTTCCTTCTGTTACTTTCATTTTATCAAATCGTGAGAAAGTTTGAGAACTGTGTCGCTTTCAAAGGACTATGCATAAGAATGAAGTCCGGCAAGCACAAGATTTACGAATATTAAATTAAACATAATAATAGCAAAACCGATTACGGCCAGCCATGCTGACTTCTCACCGTGCCAGCCTCTTGACAGTCTTAAATGCAAGTAAGCGGCATAGAACAAAAATGTGATCAGCGCCCATACTTCCTTAGGGTCCCAGCCCCAAAATCTGGTCCACGCGAGCTGAGCCCAAATCATTGCAAAGATCAGCGCGCCGAGTGTAAAGATCGGAAATCCGATTGATACGGCCCTGTACCCAACCTCATCCACCAGATCAAGATTGACGTTTTTCACCAGCGGATGTAATAGAGCGCTGATTCTTTTTCTGATGATCAGACGGAGAGCCCCATACAACACAAGACCTGCTCCAAATGACCAAATGACAGTGTTCACTTTTCTGCCTGAGAAAAGCGCGGGAAGATCAACAAGCGGTTCCATTCTTCCTTCGGTCAAAAGCTCTCCCTGATGCGGACCGACAAGCGCGGGCATTTCGTACACCATCACGCTTTTTTCTTTACTTTTGTCCACCCAGTTAAACTCCGCTTCATAGCCTGCAAGACGAAATGCCGATGTGATTGCAATAAAGGCGACGGTTGTGACCAGGATAAACATAATCGCTTCAAGCCAGAAGGTCTTTTTGCTTGGCTTTGTCTGGTCTACATGCTTCAAAAGAAAGATGACACCAGCGACAAAGCTGATGGCAAGTATAGCTTGCCCAAGCGCGGCCGTTGTTACGTGAATATACAGCCAGTTACTTTGGAGCGAAGGAATTAAAGGCGAGATATCTGTCGGAAACATGCTGGCGTAGGCAATCAGCAATAAAGCAATTGACAGCGTAAACAGGCCTAATGAAGGCAATCTATAGAGAAAATAAAGAATGATAAACGCCAAAACAAGCATCATGCCAAAAGCGGTGGTGAATTCAAACATATTGCTGACAGGCGCATGGCCGCTTGCAGCCCACCTTGTGATGAAATATCCTAGGTGGCAGAAAAAACCGACAATAGAAAGGGTGATTCCAATGTTGGCCCATCGGTTTGGCCTGCCCTTTTTATCTTTATTCCCGCGTATGGCCCCGCCGAAGATTGGGACAGCGATTAAATACACAAGAAAGGCCGCATAAAGAAAATTTCCGCTCAGCTCTGCCATGACATCACTCCCTTTTCGCCTATTTCTGTGTTTTGATTAATTCTTTTTGGTCCACCGGTTCAGTCAGTCCGGAATCAGCCAATATAAATGCTAAATCCTTCTTCAGGCCAAACCAGTTTTTATTGGTATGCCCTGCTACCATAACTGCACCGTCCTGTGAGTGCAGCCAAATTCTTCGATGCTGCCAGTACATACCTTGAATGACACCGATCATAAAAATGGCTCCGCCGACAGCAAGCACCCAGAGTGTCAGATCCTTTCTGACTGTAAGTCCAGTAATGTTTTTCGTTTCGACATGGTCAAATTTCAGCTTGTATTTATTATTGCCTGATCCTTCGATGGTTTCTTGGATGGCGACAAAGCTCTTTTCGCCTTTCGGTTTGTCCGGCGTTATGATATTAAAGACAAAAGCCGGATTGTTAGGGATCTTTGTTTTTGTGCTCGGCTCTCCGTCCTGATTAAAATAGAAGTCAGGCAGGTAGCTGGCGATTTCCACCTTGTAACCGTTACCAAGATCATAGACTGAATCTGGATCCAGAAGGTTGATCTTCAGGCTCCCAAAGGATTTTTTTGTTTTTTTATCAATCAGCTGGAACACCATTTGGTCAAGCTGATTCTCTTTGTAATCCACCTGGTAAACGGAAAAAGAATCAAAACGCAGCGGCTGATTGACACGGATGTCTTCTTCTGTTACTTTTTCCAGCTTCGGCTTCTCGCCATAAACAATTTTTCCTTCTCTCTTGTAGAGTACGGCATCAGTTTGAAAGTTCTTTGCCACTCTACCGTCCCCGACTCTGTCAATGGCATCTGCAAATACCTTTTTTTCCGTTTTGCTGTTATAGGTCTCTACGCTGAATTGATTGTTTTTCAAATAATATTTTCCGTCTGTACCCGGAATTGCTGCGGTTTCGCCTTCTCTGACCCAAAGCGTCTCATCGACGTACATGCCAGGCACAAATCTCAGCATCGCACCAATCAGAAAGATGATCAATCCAATGTGGTTGACATACGGGCCCCAGCGGGAAAAGCGTCCTTTTTCAGCAAGAATGCTGCCCTCTTTTTCTCTGATTCTATAATGTTTTTTCTTTAATAGAGTAACTATCTTTTCTTTCGATTCCCCGTTCAGTACAGTAACTGTTTCACTGAACAAGCGCTGCCTTCTTAAAAAGGCCGGGCTCCTTCTGACACCTTGGTTTTTTAACGCTCTATACAACGGAATGACCCGATCAAGGCTGCAAATCACGAGTGAAATGCCGATCGAGGCAATGAGCAGCAAATACCACCAAGAACCATATAAATGATGAAACCCGAGCAAATAATAAAGCTGGCCAAACGTGCCGTACTGCTCCTTGTAATAAGTATCAGCCTGTGCGCCCGGAGGCAGATAGGCTTCCTGGGGAAAAATGGTGCCGAACGCTGATGCGGCAAGGGTTATGACGATAAGCCATATTCCCACCTTAACCGAGGAAAAGAAATTCCAAATTTTGTCGATGATCGTTTTGTTATAGGTTTGCGAACGTCTTGCGCTTCCGTCATATCTCATATCAGCGAGCGGAGGTTGAGTTTCCTGAAGAGCTCTTCCGCACGATTCGCATAAAACGGTTCCGACCGGGTTTATATGTCCGCATTCACATTTGACTTGCTTCATCCCGAAGTCTCTCCGGGTTTTATGAGATTCATATAATCGTGTATCATGCTTTCTGTCATAGTGCCGGTCACCACCTTGACAACTTTTCCTTCCGGATTGATCAAAAAGGTTGTCGGAAGCGGAGATACGTCATAGGCATCAAGCACTTGGCGATCTGTATCCAGAACAACCGGGAAATTGACTCCGTAGGATTTCATAAAATTATGTACTGCTATCTTTGACTCCCCAACATTTACAGCGACAATTTCAACACCTTGGCTTTTAAAATGCTTATATTGGTTTGCCATATAAGGAAACTCTTTTTTGCACGGTTCACACCATGTACCCCAGAAATTCAAAAAAACACCTTTCCCTTTTAAGTCACTGAGCTCGATACGTTTCCCATTCGTATCCTCTAGGACAAAATTCGGTGCGTCGGACCCTTCGGATATACTCTCTTTGCCGGCAAATACAGCGTTGTAAATGGTATAGCCGAGTGCGCAGATTAAAACGAGAAGGATGCCGGTCCGAATGAATAAACGCCTTTTTTTCTTCATTGTCCACTGCCCCCTTCCCCCTATTGCAGATCCATTCAATTATATCATTGCACGTTCATTTCACATTTCTTACTTTTTGAAGGTTATGTGAAATTTAGAAAGCGTTTTTACCGTGATCCGCCAGTGCTCTGAGCCTTTTTACTTCGTGAGGCGTAAGCTCTCTGGCATCGCCCGTGTGCAGGCCTCGCAGGTTTAAAAACGCGTATTCCTCACGCTTCAGCTTGATTACCTCATGTCCGATCGCTTCAAACATGCGGCGCACCTGTCTGTTGCGTCCCTCATGGATCGTCAGCTGAATAATGCTTGTCTGCTTTTTCTTATCCAAAGACAGCAGCTTCGCTTTAGCAGGCGCTGTTTTGCCTTCCTCCAGCCTAATTCCGCGCTCCAGCTTTCTGAGCAGCTCTTTAGGCGGGATTCCTTTCACCTTCGCCACGTATGTTTTGTCTATTTCATACTTAGGATGCATTAGCTTATTGGCGAATTCGCCGTCATTGGTTAAAAGCAAAAGACCGCTCGTATCATAGTCCAGACGCCCAATCGGATAAATGCGCTGCGGAATATTTTTAAAAAAGTCCGTCACCACTTTGCGTCCTTTATCATCTTGCGCTGCGGAAATAACGCCTCTTGGTTTATATAAGAGAAAGTAAACCGGCTCTTCGCGTTCAACCTTTAACCCGTTTACCTCAATCTGATCAGAACCGGTGACCTTAACACCTAGCTCTGTTACTACTTTGCCATTCACCTTTACTTTTCCTTCTTTAATCAGCTCTTCTGCCTTTCTGCGCGACGCAACTCCGGCATGAGCAATCACTTTTTGCAGTCTTTCCATGTCTTTCACCTCAAGTATTATCTTACTTTTTTCAACCTTAACAAACAAGCTTTTTCAAATTCCTATGCCAAATCTAAAAAAAACGCCGTTTTCAGGCGCTCCCAAATAATAACGTAACGATGATGATAGATGCAACTACGCCGATTAAATCTGCAAGAAGTCCCACCTTTAATGCATCACCCATTTTTTTAATGCCGACTGCTCCGAAATACACAGTCAGTACGTAAAGCGTTGTATCTGTAGATCCCTGCATGACGGAAGCCAGCCTGCCGATAAAGGAATCGGGCCCGTATACTGCAATTAAATCGGTCGTCATTCCAAGTGCGGCCGTACCGGAGATCGGGCGGATCAGAGCAAGCGGCACTACTTCAGCAGGGATGCCGATAGCGGAGAAAGCCGGTTTTAAAAGATCCATTATAAAATCAAGCGCGCCTGATGATCTGAAAACAGTTATAGCGACAAGCATTCCGACTAAATAGGGGATAATGGAAAAGGCAATTTCTATCCCCTCTTTCCCGCCTTCGACAAACGATTCATATGTCGGAACCTTTTTGATCGTTCCATAAAGAAGAATTCCGGCAATAATGATTGGAATCATGGCTAAAGACAGCCAGTTGATGATTTCCATCCGCTCACCTTCCCTTCTTTTTGCGGCGGTAATAAAAATACCGATCAATGATAATGGCACCGATTCCGGAAATAAGCGTTGCCAAAATGCTTGGCCCGACGATATCTGTCGGCGTTTTGGAGGAATAAGCCATTCGGACAGCGATCACCGTTGTCGGGATGAGTGTGATGCAGGACGTATTAACAGCTAAAAAAGTAATCATCGACCGGCTTGCTTCCGATCGGTTTCCGTTCAGCTTTTTCATTTGTTCCATTGCTTTAATGCCAAGCGGAGTTGCTGCATTTCCGAGGCCGAAGAAATTCGCCATAAGATTAGATAAAATATAGCCCATCGCCGGGTGATCCGGCGGTATATCAGGGAACAGTTTAGATATAAAAGGTCTGCACATCCGGCTGAAAATATCCAAAAGCCCTGACTGCTCGGCGATTTTCATTAAGCCAAGCCAGAAAACAAGCACGCTCATCAATCCAAATGAGATCGTAATCGCTTCTTTCGCACCCTTAAACACGGCTTCATTTACATCTTGCAGAGTTCCGTTGCACATCGCAAAAACGAGTCCGATCACGGTTAAACTGACCCAAATTATATTGACCATTTTGCTCCGCCTGCCGCATTCAGAAAGATTGATTTAAACGTTTCAAAAAATTGTTTCTTCGGTTTTTGATGCCGCTCATTTTCATAATAGATCGGCACTTTTGCGATGGTTGCATCGTTGAACATGATCTCCATGTGCCCTACGATGTCAGGGATTTTCGAGGCATCTTTTTCCCATGCTTTTTTCGGCTTGAGCAGTGTGGTATTAATTTTTACATTTTCTTTTTCCTCTTCGGTCAGCAAATAGGTGATATCACGTTTGATAAAAGCCTTCGATTCATAAAATGTGCCTTTCAGCTTTGGAATATCCCCTTTTTTTGCAATTAAATAGGTTTGATAATGCTCAAACACATAGTTAAACATCTTCATATGGTCATCCCAATCATTAGGGTCATTAATGGTGACGGCTATCAGGTCAATGCCGTCCTTTGAAGCCGTAGAGACCAGTGTCCGTTTTGCAAGTTTTGTATAGCCTGTTTTTCCTCCTGTGCTGTACGGATAAAGCATGGTCAGCAGTTTGTTTTTGTTTTTCCATACGCTTTCCATCGTTTCCGCTTTGTATATTTTTGTGCCTGAAATCTTTTGATAGTCTTTCAGCTTCATAGCATACTTAGTTAAAATGGCCATGTCATAGGCTGTTGAATAATGATTTTCATGGTCGTCCAATCCGTGCGGGTTTTGAAAACGGGTGTTTTTCATACCAAGCTGCTCGGCTTTTTGATTCATCATATAAACAAACCCATCGAGGCTCCCACCGACATGCTCAGCAATCGCGACAGCGGCATCGTTTCCTGATCTTAGCATCAGGCCATACACAAGATCTTTCAGCTTCACTTTTTGACCTTCTGTTAAATAAATGGCGGAGCCTTCTGTTCTGACAGCATTTGCCGAAACCGTCACTGTTTGATCCATTTTGCCGGATTCGATGGCGAGGACGGCGGTCATAATTTTTGTGATGCTCGCGATCCGCCTTTTTTGATGCTCATCCTTGGCATATAACACTCTGCCTGACGCACCGTCAATAATGATCGCGCTTTTTGCACTGACATCTATAGCAGCATGTGCTGTATTCACATTTACGGTTGCAATAAGAAAAGAAATCATGATCACGAATACTGCTTTTTTGAAAATGCGCATGTTTGCTCACGTCCTTGTGGTGGTTTGTACAAGTTTATGCGCATGTCCATCAGTTATGAATAACAATTATATTTCTGGAAGCAAACATAAAAAAACTCTCCCTGAAAAAGGGAGAGTAAACGTTATCTGATTGGCGCCATGCTTGATCCGGACGCTTCGTAATGAGCCAGCTCTTCCCTCATCTTCAGAAAGGCCGCGCTCAACGGCAATAATAATTGCTCAAGCGACGCAGGAACAGCATGATAAAACTCAATTGCGCTGACCCCGGTATAAGACGCCCGGCTATTTTCACACCACGTGTCTTTTTTCGGCATAAAGAACTCTTCAATGCATTGGTGATACACATTATAAAGTGTTTTTTCCGCTCTGGCTTCCTGAAAAGGCTCCTGCATCAGGAGACGACGGCACGCTTCTGCGCCTCCTTCACAAAATACTGCCATTCTTCTCAGAGTGCTAAGCACATCACAGCAGTATCCTTTTTCAATAGGCAATTCAGCCTGTAAGGACTCAAGCGTCGTTTGATTTAGGTAATCGTTCACGGTATTGACAACCATTGATAAGAATTCGCCTGTTTTTTGAGTCTGCGCTCGCACAATCGAATGTCCCATTTCGTTTGGTATCTTCCCCTCATGTATTTGTCTCTCACATTTTGCTTCTTTCATGATAGCTTCTTCCTTATATCTTATGATGATGAAAAAGCGCGATTCATTAAACTTCTATTTTATATCTTCGAAGGTTTGGTTAAAGTTTTCAAAAAATAAATCTGCTTCTTCTTGAAGAACGTCTTCTTCCGCATTTTCAGGCAGCGGCGGAAGCTCGTCCAGCGTTTTCAGACCGAATTGTTCAAGAAAAGTCGGCGTAGTACCGTATAAAATGGCCCGCCCCGGACCATCGGCACGCCCTACTTCACACAATAGCGCCTTCGCGACAAGACTGTGTAAAATCCGCTCTGATTTTACTCCTCTGATTTCTTCAATTTCTGCTCTCGTAATTGGCTGTTTGTATGAAACAATGGCCAGTACTTCTAAAGATGCTTGAGAAAGGCCCTTTGACGGCACTTCAATCAGTTTTTTCAAGTAAGGCGCAAAGTCTTTTTTGGTAGAGAGCATGTACGTATCTGCATACTCAATAAGTTCAATCCCTCGTGTATCTCCGCGGTATTCGTCCGCCACATCCGCCATGATCGTGTTCAGTTCAGGCTCTTCGATTTCAAGCACTGTTAACAGCTGCTTTTTTGTAAGCCCTTCATCGCCTGCCGCATAAAGAAGGGCTTCCACAATAGCTTTCCAATTCACGATATCAAGCCCCATGAATGGATTCACTCCCCGTAATGTAAATATCTGAAAAATTGTGCTCCTGTTCAATGAGGACCAGCTGATTTTTCATCAGCTCAAGAACAGCTAGAAAGGTCACTACTAAATGTTCTTTTTGCTCATATGGAAACAGATCCATAAAGTTAATTCTCGTTCCTCTAGATTTCAAGCTGTGCACGATTTCGTTCATTCTGGCTTCGATTGGTATGTCCTGTCTTGTAATTGTTGTTTCCATCGGCCTGTTTATTTTTTTGCGTTTCAGCACTTTTTGAAAAGCTCCGATCATATCATAGACCGTGACAGAGAGCTTTTGCTCAGACTGTTTTACTTCTTTTGCATATTCACTCAAATCACTCGGCGGTTTCGTGAACGATTTTTGTCTTTCTTCTTCCCGTTCTTTTAAATCCTTCGCCGCATCTTTATATTTTCGGTACTCAATCAGCTTTTCAATCAGTTCCTCCCGCGGATCTTCTTCTTCAAGTAATTCATCTTCAAAAAGCTCCTCCTCTTGCTTCGGGAGCAGCATTCTGCTTTTAATGCTGAGCAGCGTGGCAGCCATAACCAAATACTCGCTGGCAATGTCGAGCTCAAGCACGCGCATCGTATGTACATATAATAAATATTGTTCAGTGATCTTCGCCACAGGTATATCATATATGTCAATTTCAAGACGATTGATTAAATGAAGCAGCAGGTCCAATGGGCCCTCAAACGTATCAATTTTCACTTGATATTCTTCCATCATCTCACCATTTTCAAGTATCACTCTCATTGCCGGAAAAACTGGCTACCCTATAGTATAAGCCACCAAAAAGCTCTCGTCCAATACTATTTCATATCCTGTTTTGAAGGAGTTTGTACAGAATATTCAAAACACAAGAGGTGTTTGCTCGGAGCGCAGAAGCGGGAGAAAAAGCCTTTGCTTCTGGTTTTCCTTTCTAAGAAGCACTAGAGGCCGGGCGTTCTTTTTTCCTTTTATCCCTTCTATGGTACACTAAAAGCACATTAAAGGAGGAAGCACCTTGTATCCGAAAGCTTATATAGATTATCTCGTTGAGTTTCATGCGACACGGGATTATTTTGAATGCCATGAAATATTAGAAGAATATTGGAAGGAAGATCCGCCAAAGAAACGAAAACGCTATTGGGTGGGCTTTATTCAGCTTGCAGTGGCTTTATATCATCACAGAAGGCAGAATACAGCCGGGGCAAAAAGACTGATGGCGAACAGCATCCGGATTCTTCAAGCAGAACACCGGGCAGTCGAAGACTTAGGGCTTGATCATGGCCGTTTGCTCGAACTTATGCAATCGGTTTACGAACAAATCGAAACCGTCTCTGCCTATAAAAGCATTATACTGCCAATCAAAGATGAGAAACTGGAGGAAGCATGCAGGATCGAATGCAGGAAAAAAAAGTATACATGGGGGCAGCCCAGTGCACTCAGCAACATATTTCTTATCGACAAACACCGTTTGCGGGATCGGACTGACGTCATCCGTGAACGTGAAAAAGAAATAGAACGCAGAAAAAAAAGCAGAGACTGATCACAGCCTCTGCTTAATTATTGTATGAAATGTCTTGATCCTGCTGACCTTGACAACGTTCGAAAAAGCTCTGCGTTAATTCATTTGGAACCAGTACTTGCGTTTTGAATAAATGCTTTAAAGCATCCATCATCTGTTTTCCGATTCCTTGATGGCGATGAGAAGGATTCACACTGATATGCCGGATCTCAACCTCAGAATCCTTTTTTTCGACTCCGATTGCTCCGACGATATCCTCGTCCTCTTTCCAAAGAAAGAGCTGGCGGTCTGTATCCGTTTCGTAGTCCTTAATTGTCTGCTGAAGCTGCTTAAGGTCTTTTTCATTCGGCATAAACGAAAGAAGCCCCATCGCAATCTTTTCAAACGATTTTTTATAACGAATTAACATAAAAACCCCTCTATATCCAAAATGTCCAGTCTGCTATTAACGGATACGAATAGGTGATCCGTTTTCTCACATTATATCATTTTCGCCATATTTTTAAACTGTTTTCAGCAAATTATTCAAATGAGCGGTTTAAATTTGCCATTTCAATGGCAGAAACAGCACAATCTACACCTTTGTTGCCCGCTTTTGTGCCGGCACGCTCGATAGCCTGTTCGATGTTTTCAGTTGTTACAATTCCAAAGATGACAGGTACACCAGTAGTGTTTGCTGCTTGCGCGATGCCTTTTGCAGCTTCATTGCAGACATAATCGTAATGTGTCGTTGCGCCTCTGATGACAGTGCCCAATGTGATAATAGCATCATATTTTTTTGTTTCCGCCATTTTTTTCGCAGCAAACGGTATTTCAAATGCGCCTGGAACCCAAGCCACATCAATGTCATTTGTGTCTACGCCATGTCTGAGCAGCGCATCTTCTGCTCCGCTCAGCAGCTTGCTCGTAATAAAATCATTAAATCTTCCTACTACGATTCCGATTTTAAGACCTGTACCAACTAAATTTCCTTGTATGATATTCATATGATTCCCATCCTTTTTTGTGATATTTGTGATTAGAAATGAAGTAAATGACCTAGCTTGTTCATTTTGGTTTGCAAATATTTTTTATTGTGTTCTTTCGCCTCCATTTGAAGCGGCACTCTTTCTGAAATACTGAGTCCGTAGCCTTCAAGGCCTGCGATTTTTCGCGGATTATTCGTCAAAAGCTTCATATTCCGGACACCGAGGTCGCGTAAAATTTGTGCTCCGATGCCATAGTTGCGAAGATCCGGCAAGAATCCAAGCGCCTCATTGGCTTCTACGGTGTCATAGCCTTGTTCCTGAAGCTTATAAGCTTTTAATTTATTGATTAAACCGATGCCTCGTCCTTCTTGGCGCAAGTACAGGAGCACTCCACGGCCTTCTGCGGCAATTTGGTTCAGCGCGGCGTGCAGCTGCGGTCCGCAATCACAGCGATGAGAGCCAAACACGTCACCTGTGAGACATTCTGAATGCACCCGGACCAATACCGGTTCTTCTCCGAACGGCACATCTCCCATCACAAATGCGACATGCTCTTTTCCATCTACCTCATTTGTGTATCCATAAACCTTAAATGTCCCAAAATCAGTAGGCAGCGTAATGTCAACTTCACGCTCGACAAGTGTTGTCAGATTGTAACGGTATTGAATCAAATCCTTAATGGTGATCATTTTTAATTGATGCTTTTTCGCAATTTCAATGAGCTCAGGCACTCTCGCCATCGTTCCGTCTTCATTCATAATTTCACAAATGACGCCGGCTCCTGGAGATCCGCAAGCTTCAGCAAGATCAACAGCAGCTTCTGTATGGCCCGCTCTTTTCAGGACACCTCCTTTTTTCGCAATCAGTGGAAAAATGTGCCCCGGACGCTGAAAATCAGATGGCACGGATTTGCTGTCCAGCAATGCTTGAACGGTAAAAGATCTTTCTTGAGCGCTGATACCTGTCTTCGTTTCACGATGGTCTATGCTTACGGTAAATGCAGTGTGGTGAGAGTCTGTATTATGCTCAACCATAGGGTGAAGATCAAGCCTGTCTGCGATTTCCTCACTGAGCGGCGTGCAGATCAGTCCTCTCCCATGTGTCGCCATAAAGTTAATGACTTCCGGCGTTGCATGCTCGGCAAGAGCCACAAAGTCTCCTTCATTTTCTCTGTCTTCATCATCTACAACGATGATGACTTCGCCTTTTTTTAAAGCGTCCAGTGCTTCTTCTATCGGATGAAACATGCAAATCTTCCTCTCTAAAAGCCGTTTTCGCTTAAGAAGGCTTTTGTAATGGTTTGTTGGGTCTTATTTTCATTGGCTTTATGCAAAAATCGATACATATATTTTCCGATCATATCGCATTCGATATTCACTTTAGAGCCGATCGTTTTTTCTGAAAAGATCGTTTCGCTGATCGTATGCGGTATTAAGGAGATCGTCACTGTGTCTTCTGTCAGGCCGAATATGGTTAAGCTCACGCCATCCACAGTAATTGATCCCTTTAAAACCAATGTTTTTGTTAATGACGGGTCCATTTTTAAATCATAGTAAACTGCGTTGCTTTTCTCTTCAATTCGTGTGATTTCCGCAGTTCCGTCGACATGGCCTGAGACGAAATGGCCTCCGAAACGGCCGTTTGCCGCCATCGCTCTTTCCAGATTTACTTTGCTTCCTTTTGTTAAATCATTCAGTGACGTAGCTTTGACTGTTTCAGGCATAACATCCACTGTGAATTGATTTTTTGTAAAATCAGTGACAGTCAGACAAATGCCGTTCACTGCAATGCTGTCGCCAAGATGAACATCCTCTAAAATCTTTGAGCATTTAATAGTTAAGGCCATTGCATGCCCTGCTTTTTTCATGGATTCGATTGTGCCTGTTTCTTCGATAATTCCTGTAAACATGGTCACCATCCTATTCCTTTGTCGGTTTTGCCGTCAGTTTGATATCACGGCCGATTTGGGTTATATCAGTGAATTGTAATAAGGGGACATCTTTCATTGATTGAAAACCTTCACCGGAGATTAAGCTGGGAGCATGCGTTCCTCCGATTAGTTTAGGGGCAAAATAGAAGATGATTTCTTGAAAACAGCCTTCTTTGACAAAGCTTCCGTGAACAGCTGAACCGCCTTCCACATACACCGACATGATGCCTTCTTCCGCTAGGATCTTCAAAACATCAGGAATTTGAATGCGCTCGGTTTCAAGTGTAAATATGTTCACTCCGAAAGCTGAAAGCCGTTTTTTCTTTTCCTCGTCTGCGCGTGCCGTCGTAAAAATCCATGTCGGCGCTATTTGATCGCAAATCACTTTAGCGTCCTCAGGAATCGAGAGTACGGTATCAAGTATGACCCGAACCGGCTGTTTTGTTACATTCGGCAGTCTGCAGGTTAAGCTCGGATTGTCGGCTTTCACTGTGCCAACTCCGACTAAAATGCTTTGGTGTGTTTTCCTGTATTGCTGAGCATCCTGTCTTGCAGCCTCTGACGTGATCCATTTGCTGTCACCCGTGCTGGTAGCTATCTTGCCGTCAAGGCTGGCAGCCGCTTTTAGCGTGACGTACGGAAGGCCTGTCCTCATAAAGTGCAGAAATTTTTCATTCAGCCTCTCCGCCTGGTCTGCCAGGATGCCTTCCCTTACCTCAATGCCAGCTTCTTTCATCATGCTGATCCCTCTTCCAGCCACAAGCGGATTAGGATCTCTCATCGCCACGAACACTCTTTTGATACCAGAGTTGATAATCAATTCTGCACATGGCGGTGTTTTTCCGTAATGGCTGCACGGTTCGAGTGTAACGTAAATGTCGGCACCCTCTGCATGTGCTCCAGCCATATGGATGGCATGAACTTCTGCATGAGCTTCACCATATTTTAAATGGGCGCCCATTCCGACAATTTGTCCGTCCTTTACGACAACAGCGCCGACGAGCGGATTGGATTCGGTCTGTCCTTCGCCCTGCTTCGCAAGATCTAAGGCCAGCTTCATATAATACTCTTCCATTTGTTTCCCTCCCCTCTTTTGTTATTTACCGTCAAAAAAGCCCCGAATTTATAAAAAATTCGGGGCTTTAGGTATTTTACGCAATAGGAAATAACACTATGCATTTTTAAACATTTTGCATAGCGGCTCATCATCCTTCTCCCATCCAGACTTTCACTGTCGGCTTCAGCTTAAACTGAATCCACCGCGTGCTTATGCACACGGGTCACGGGCTCTAAAGCAAATGTGCTTTACTACCGCCGGTCGGGATTTCCACCCTGCCCCGAAGGATACAATCTTTATTCATTTGTCCTTATTGGTTATTATAGCGATCCTTTTTAAAGTACGCAATGAAATAAACTTACAATTTGAGAAAAACAAAACATCACCCTTCGATCCGAAAGGTGATGTTTTTTAATCATTCACTTTTGCAACCTTGATTAATCCGTCGATCCGCTTTGATTTGCTGAAGTAAGCCTTAATCTTGTCACCTTCTTTTATATCAGATAAATCCTGATTTAATTTTTTTCCGTTGAAGATGATTTTCGTTCCGTTTTCTGCTACTCCATGATACTCTGAGCCGTCAATTTTCGTCACTTTATATTCCTGGATGGTGTATTCCTCTTCTTCCGAGGACAAGGTTTGTCCAATTGCTGTCGGAACATCCTTCAGCTCAATATCATTTATGTACATATAACCGCCTGCAAGTAAAAGCAAAAGCACTAACAGAATGGTAATCTTGGTTTTTATTCTTCCCATTTCTAAACCTCCAGCCAATATGAATCTATTCATTCATATGAGTTATTCCTTTTTTTCATGAATAAAAAACCGTAAATTCTCGTAAATTATTAATATAACGATGCATAACGGGAATATGTTTCACATTTCTGCAAAAATTTCTTTTCTATAGATATACGAATTTATGTTCTGTTTTTAGGGGATGACCGTAAAAAAGATATAAAAAAAGCAGCCCCAATGGGAAGCTGCTTGATCCTAATTTGTTTTGCGCATTTCGTTAAACGGGTAGAAAACAAACTTTGACGTACCCGCAATTTGTTTTTTCGTGAAGAGGCCAAGGCCGTTACGGCTGTCCATGGAATTGCGACGATTGTCACCCATCACAAAATACTTGTTATCAGGCACTTTAACCGGGCCGAAATCATCGGTCAAATGGTCAAAACCGTCCTGTTTCGCTCTCTTTTTATTAGCCGCCAAATAAGGTTCGTCCACCTTTTTCCCGTTGATATAGAGCTGGTCATTTTTCATCTCAACCGTATCGCCGGGAAGGCCGATAATACGTTTGACATAGTGAACATCATCTCCGTTTAACACGACGATGTCTCCTCTATCAAACTCGCCGATGTATTTGACTGTCATATTAACAAAAACCCTTTCACGGTTGTGAAGTGTAGGATACATAGAGTCACCATCAACGACATACGGCGCAAAAATAAAGTTGCGGATGAGCAAAGCAAGAACGACAGCAATCACAATTGCTTTTGCCCATTCTAATATTGACTTTTTCTTCGAAACATTTTCTGATTTCAACTGATTTCCTCCAATAAACAACGGTCTTCAATTTATGTTATCACGAATCGAAAAAAAATCCCATTAGGACCATTGAAGTGATTTTACAAACTGTTAATCTTCATCTTCTACCCACATCATGCCTATTTTTTCTTGTCGATCATAACTAGGCCTGAAAATATTGAAAGAAATGAATCGCATAATTCAGAAGCGATGGACTCAGAAGAAAGAGAGTTCTCATATGCAAAATCTTTAGATCGTATATAAAGCATGAGGTTACGGGCAGTTTGTTCATTTACTGCATTCCATTGATCTCCCAGTCCATGATACCCATGGCACTTGACAAAACAATTAACGTCATGAAGGTTACTGGAATGTTTGCGGCAACCTATTTCACAGGTGATAACCGCACCCCGTTTTTTGCTTTCATAATATGTTTAAAATCATTCAAGCTCGAAAACATGGATCAGCCTCCAAAAAATAAATCCAATATATTCCCGGCAGTTGAAGACTCTTTATTATAAAACTCTGAATATCCGCAGTTCTTACAGTAAACCACTAGAAATCGGTTATGCTGCACGTCAAACAGCTTTGATAATCCCGTGCCGGTTGTAGCTATTTCTTTTTGTCCGGCTTCAGTACTACCGCATTTTATACAGCCTTTGTTGTTCATATCGCGATCTCCTTTTCATTACATCACGTTTGTTTGATTTATTTTACTACAAAATATCAATCCCAATGACCCGTACTACTTTAAAGTTTACTTAATTTTGATTACATACTAATTGGGTTCGTTTCTCAGCTTGGTAAATCTTCTGGAGAAACGGAAAAGCTCCATGACCAAAACATTCAAACTCAGCCAAACACCGCCGAAGGCGTAACCCGCAGCAACATCACTCGGATACTGCTCATAAAGTACACACGGCTCAGCCCGATGAGGAATAAAACGATAATAAACAAAAAAATGCAACAGTTTGCAGACGCGTCTTGTGAGAATGACGAACAAAAAGATAAGCACAAAAACCAAAAATGACAAATGCCGTTAAAGTCTGTTCGCTCGGGAATGGATATAATACATGACTTTCCAAAGGAGCGTGAACAGGATGAAGGGAATGAAAGAGCCGTCTGATTCCCTCTTCATAAAGCTCCCCACCAATGACTAGGAAAAATAAGAAAGAGAGTTCGATTTTCCGATCTTGCCCTCTGAATACCGTCCAAAAAAAAGTTAGAACAATAACGGCTAACAGAACACCTCTCGACGCAAAAGCTTTCTGAATTGCAGCTGGGCCCAGTCTATACCCGATCCAATACGACATGCTCACTCCCACAGCTCCCCAATCCGGCCGCTAACATGCTTAGCACCCAGTTTAACTTTTCTTGAAACACGAGAACACCGGCAAACTCTCCCGGTCCAAGTAAAGCTAGAAGCTCTAACATCAAGACAATAAACAAGACGGCATATCCGTACTGTTCGAGCAACCCCGTCAAAACTTGCATGTGATTCTCCTTAAACTTTTTTGTTCTTTTATCATTCCCAATCCACTTTTTGTATAATCAGCACAATTTTATCTTCAGTCGTCCAACAACATTGTCTATGGCGGGATCTTCTCTCATACATTCTTTTTTGACATAGGAGGAGCAATAGCATGAAATGGGAGGAAACAAAAGATACGCAGGGAGTTTGCCAAAATTTTGGGCAGTTCGTTCTGCCACCGAGTCAGGTGTTTGTTTGCCCACCTCATCCCTTGTCAATTCCCCATTTTTCCCGTTTGAGGTTCGAAATGGTAAAGTATTTCACTTAGTTTCTTACATGAAGAGGTAAATTCTTTGCTCACCGAACTAGGATAGCGGCGTATGGCGATTTCTACATTGCATAACCACTGGTTATTTAGTGAGCCGTGAGCAATGTATATGCACTTTGAGTCAGCACAGGATGATCCTATTACATTCGCCAGAAAAGCAGCTGCCGCATTCAGAGTAGTTAAAAGAATAGACAGATATCTGGGCTTCCGGAAGCTTTAAAGGAGGCTCTTTTTTCGAGCATTTTTATAAATCAATAAAAACAGGCATCTCCTAAATATTTTTGCCGATAAGTTTACGCTAATCAACTCTAGCACTAATACATATAAAAAATAGAATGATATGAAAGGAGACTTGATAGTATGATTGATTATCCTATTAATATAAACAACGTTTCCGGGAACAGTGTAATTAACGTAGGCGGCGCTTTTATGATCAGGCCTTTAACTTTGTCCAAATCTGTGTTTGGCTCCGGAGGTTTAAACACAGGAATTGTCTTTGAAAATAACTTTGTAAGCAAAGCTAAAATGATTAATCATCAATTTACTGATCAAAACGTCACCAAAACTTTTTAATGTATTCAATACACGGGGGTCACTAACTAAACACCTGGTTTTGCCAACCGCCATCAGCATTCGGCGGTTTTTTATTGAACATTTTTGGCCAATAAAAAAAGCTTCCTCTCTAAGAGGAAGCCTTTTGCCTGCCGATTAGCCTTCTACACGAACTTCTTTCATGACATCGCCATTAGACATGTTTTTCGCGAATTCTAATCCGCTTGTTACTTTACCAAATACAGTGTGAACACCGTTCAAATGAGGCTGTGGCTCATGAACGATGAAAAATTGGCTGCCGCCAGTGTCTTTTCCGGCATGTGCCATAGAAAGTGCGCCCGCCTCATGTGTATGCGGGTTGCCTTCTGTTTCACATTTGATTGTGTATCCCGGACCGCCTGTACCAGTTCCGTGCGGGCATCCGCCTTGGCTGACGAAGCCAGGGATCACTCGGTGGAATGTAAGCCCGTCATAAAAGCCTTCGTTCGCAAGCTTTTCAAAGTTTGCAACAGTTCCAGGTGCAGCTTCAGGATAAAGTTCAAATTCAATTTTGTTCCCGTCTTCTAATAAAAAGTAACCTGTTTTCAATTGTATGCCTACTTTCTTTATTTTAATTTTCAAAGGAGATTATGTATAGGTTATAGCCTGTCTCTCCTTGTCGCGGCTATTATACCACACCTTTCGGGGGAAAACGAATCTCCCGAGCTTTACTAAAAAATAAAAATGAAACCTGAATCTCTTTATCTCCGTCTAACCTAACGGAACTGTATTTTTCATGATTCAGGTCCTCACAAAGCAGCACTATCCAGCTGCTTGTGAAATTGAAGGAGGTCAAACTGCTTTGAAGAAAATTTGGATTGGAATGCTGGCAGCGGCCGTTTTGCTGCTGATGGTTCCGAAGGTCAGTCTCGCGGATGCCGCAGTTGGAGATGTCATTGTAACACTGGGTGCTGATTTGTCAGAATCTGACAAACAAAAAGTGCTTGATGAAATGAATGTCCCTGATAATGCCACAACGGT
Source organism: Bacillus sp. PS237 (assembly GCF_037963345.1). Lineage (NCBI taxonomy): Bacteria > Bacillati > Bacillota > Bacilli > Caryophanales > Bacillaceae > Bacillus > Bacillus sp. PS237. The sequence continues at coordinate 2,324,040 of NZ_CP150156.1, forward strand.
AACCGTGACCAATAAGGAAGAACATGAATATTTAGGAAAATATATATCGAACGCGCAAATCGGATCGAGAGCGATTTCTTCATCGTCAATCACCATTGCCAAAAAAGGCTCCGGATTGAATGTTGAGACCCATAATATCAGCGGCATCACAGATGAAATGTACCTGAATGCACTGATGACAGCCGGTGTTAAAGATGCGAAGGTGTATGTTACAGCACCGTTTGAAGTATCCGGGACTGCCGCTTTAACTGGATTGATTAAGGCGTATGAAGTTTCTTCTGACGAAGCGATCTCGGAGGATGTTAAGCAGGTCGCCAACCAAGAGCTTGTCACGACATCAGAGCTTGGAGACAAAATCGGTAACGAAAATGCGGCAGCCCTGATTGCAAAAATCAAAGAAGAGTTTGCTAAAAACGGGGTGCCTGATAATAAAGCTGACATCGAAAAACAAGTGGATGACGCAGCTTCTGATTTAAACGTCACACTTACAGACAGCCAAAAGAATCAGCTTGTCTCCCTATTCAATAAGATGAAAAACGCTGACATTGACTGGGGACAGGTCAGTGACCAGCTAGATAAAGCGAAAGATAAGATTACGAAATTCATAGAATCAGATGAAGGCAAAAACTTCATCCAGAAAGTCATTGATTTCTTCGTATCTATCTGGAATGCGATTGTATCTATATTCAAATAAGAAAAGCGCCGAAAAATCGGCGCTTTCTTTTATTGCTTTACACCCGTTTTAAATGGCAGATCAAGTTTTACAATATCTTCGTATGTTTCTCGCTTCACGACTAAATGAGCCTCACCGTTTTCGACAAATACAACGGCGGGTCTCGGAATACGGTTATAATTGTTGGCCATGCTGTATCCATAAGCGCCTGTACAAAAAACGGCAAGAAGATCGCCTTCTTTTACTTCCGGCAGGTCAATATCCCAAATCAGCATATCTCCGCTTTCACAGCACTTTCCGGCAATTGATACCGTTTTGTCATGCGCTTCTCCGATCCTGTTGGCTGCCGCAGCTTCATATTTAGCTTGGTAAAGCGCAGGACGAATATTGTCGTTCATGCCTCCGTCTACAGCCACATATTGGCGGACACCCGGCACTTCTTTTTGAGAGCCAACCGTATAAAGAGTTGTGCCTGCGTCTCCCACGAGAGAACGGCCCGGTTCGATCCAAATTTCCGGAATGTCAAAACCGTAACGGGAAGCATTTTCTTTCACAGCTTCGATAATTTTTTCAACGTATTCAGTGGCATGAAGCGGTTCATCATCTTCCGTATAACGAATGCCGAAACCTCCTCCAAGATTCAGCACCTTGGATACAAATGAATATGAATCTCTCCATTCGTCTAGTTTTTTGAAGATTTTTTCCGCTGCTAACACAAAACCGGCCGTATCAAAGATTTGCGAGCCGATATGGCAATGGACACCCAGCAGCTGAATGTGTTCCGATTGTAATACTTGTTCAATGGCCCGTTCAGTTTGTCCGTTATGAAGATCGAAACCAAACTTTGAATCTTCCTGGCCCGTTGTAATGTAGTCATGCGTATGCGCTTCTACTCCGGGCGTGATCCGAAGAAGAACATCGATGGAGTGACCCGTTTCTTTACATAGGTCTTCAAGAAGCGCGATTTCATAGAAATTATCCACCACAATGCAGCCGATGCGGTGCTCAAGCGCCATCCGCAGTTCTTCCCTGCTCTTATTGTTTCCATGAAAGTGGATGCGTTCTGCCGGAAAGCCTGCTGCAACAGCCGTATATAGCTCTCCTCCGGATACGACATCTAAAGAAAGTCCCTCTTCCTCAGCGAGCTGAATCATTGCGACTGATGAGAATGCTTTGCTCGCATATGCCACCTGTGCTTTCAGCCCTGCAGAAATAAACGCCTGCTTAAAGCTTTTAGCACGCTCACGTATTAAAGCCACATCATATACGTAAAGAGGTGTACCATATTTCTCCGCTAAATAGAGAGCATCCACACCTCCGATTTCTAAATGACCATGTTGATTTTGTCTGCTTGTGCCGTGTAAGAACAATGTCATTCCCTCTTTCTCCGCTTATGGATGAAAGGACAGTTTTATGGACTGTCCCTTCATAATTAAGACATACATTATCATACTCTTCAGTCAGTTTCAATGCGATTATGAATTGGTAGGCTGCCTTAAGCGATTTTTGGGGTGAACGATGCTGGGTCTTACTTTTGCGCCAGGTTTCGCTGTGCGGACAAGAACCTGCCACAGCGCCTTTCCGTTAAAGGGAATCAGCGGCCATAAGTACGGTGTCTGAAGGGATTTGATGCTTGCCATGGCAATAATTAGCACTGTAAATCCGATGACGAGCCCTTTTATATGAAATAAAGCAACGAGTATCATGAGGACAAGACGGCTCATTTTGTTTGCCAAGCTTAATTCATAACTAGGCGTCGTAAAGGTTCCAATCGCCGCAAGTGAGACGTACAGAATCACCTCAGGAGAAAAAAGGCCGACCTCAATCGCAATCTGCCCGATCAGAACAGCGGCAATTAAACCCATTGCTGTCGATAAAGCCGTCGGTGTGTGAATGGCAGCCATTCTGAGAAACTCGATTCCTAAGTCAGCTAAAAATATCTGCAGGATGATCGGGATATGCGTATCTTTATTTAAACCGATAAATTTCATGTTGTCCGGGAGCAGATCAGGCTGAAGCACAAAGAGAAACCAGATCGGAAGAAATAAAGTAGAAGCAAGAATACCGAAAAATCTTACCCATCTTAAAAAGGTCCCGACTGAAGGCGCCTGCCTATATTCTTCAGCATGCTGCACATGGTGAAATAAAGTCGTCGGGGTAATGATCACACTCGGCGATGTGTCCACTATAATGATAACATGGCCTTCTAGAACATGATTTGCGGCCACATCCGGTCTTTCTGTATAGCGCACGAGCGGAAAAGGATTATAGCTTTGATTAACAATGAATTCCTCGACAGTTTTGTCTGCCATTGTTAATCCATCGACATCAATGGATGCAATTTCTTTTTCTACGATCTCAACCAGATCCGGATCAGCTATATCTTCTATATAACAAATGCTTAAATCCGTCTTTGACCGCTCACCAACTTTAGTCATCTTGACTCGAAGGCGTTCGTCTCTGATCCGCCTTCTGAGAAGGGCCGTATTGACGACGATATTTTCAACAAATCCGTCTCTGGCTCCCCTGACCACCTTTTCCGTATCAGGTTCTTCCGGGTTTCTGCCCGGATAGCTTCTGACATCAATTATAAATGCGAAGCCTGCACCTTCAACAATGACAGCGACGAGCCCGGACAGCACTTGGTCGGTGGTTTCATCCAAGGTTTTTACTTTTTCGACCTGGGCGTTAAGCAGCCTGTTTTCGACGATGTCGACCAGCTCATCAGGGTCTTCTTTCCGATTGTTAATGGCAACAAGCTCTCTCATTAAATGAATAATATAGGCTGTATCGCATAATCCATTTAGATAGTAAAGCTGGATCTCTTTATCTAAAATCGTGAGCTTGCGAACACCTACATCATAGCTCGTCCCCATCCCAACACGGTTTTTGAAATACTCTTCATTTTTAGCTGGATTCCGATAAACCCGAATTTTCTCTTCCTTGTGGTCCGGCATGATACCCGCTCCTTTCTAAAATAAACTCGACCGCTTTCATGGTGATTGGCGACCCTTTTGAGATATCGTCTTTTCTGCCCATTTTGCCGATATCCCCGATACCGACAATAAGCGGGAGATCAAGTTTATCAAGGCAATAGACTGTATCTCCACTCATTCTGTGGTCATCAAATTCCCTTTCCCCGACTTTATCGACGCCGTATTCAGTTATTTCTCCATTGCGGTCAATGCTTACATCGACCCTGGTCCATTCAGCCTGATGTGTTTTTGACGCGACCGCAATCACACCGAGCACTTCAATAGACGGATGGGTTGCGACATAGGTTAGAGCGGCTTCTCCCGGGCCCTCTCCTTGAAGGCCGGAGTCGTCAAACATGACAAATACAGGATCATACGGTGCTGAGGCGATCAGCTTGACAAGCTCGGCGCCGCTGCGGGTGGAAGGATTCCCTTTTGATTGTGAAATACATCGGCCTCCCACTTTGCTTGCGGCGTATTCAATTGTTTTAGCGGCATAAACATCCCCGTCTGTTACCAGTATGACCTTGCGTTTTGTCGTCATGTCGGCATTATCCTTTCGGTTTGAAAATAACAGCTACGATAAAGGCGAAAAGAATAGCGGCTGAGATACCGGCCGAGGTCAGCTCAAAAATCCCCATGCCGATTCCGATAAATCCGTGTATATGCGCCTGATGCATGGCGCCGTGCAGAAGACTGTGACCGAAGCTGACGATCGGAACGGTGGCGCCTCCTCCGGCAAATTCAATAAATTTATCGTAAATGCCGAAACCATCTAATATTGCACCGATTACAACAAATGATGTCATGACATGAGCTGGCGTCAATTTAAAAATATCCAAGAGCAGCTGGCCGACGATACAGATGGCCCCGCCGCAGACAAAAGCCAAAAGGTAGTCCATATTAAGATGCACCTCCTGCACGCTCAAATACAACCCCGTGGGCGATAGTCGGGATGGTTTCTTTTTGCTGGATCATCGTCGGGCTTAATAGCGCCCCGGTCGCCACGACAAATACACGGTTTAGTTTTCCTTCTCTCAGCTGCTTAAAAATATGAGAGTAGGTGACAACCGCTGAACAAGCACAGCCGCTCCCCCCGGCAAAGACCTGCTGATCCGGAGTGTAAATCAGAAGCCCGCAATCATCATGCTTTGTGCCGACTGGATATCCATCTTCTTTTAAAATGTCTTTTACGATTGGAGAACCGACGCCTGACAGGTCACCTGTCAGGATTAGATCATAGTCATCCGCTGTCCGGTTGAGATCTTTAAAGTGCTGCTTAATCGTATCAGCTGCAGCCGGAGCCATAGCCGATCCCATATCAAAAGGATCTGTAATTCCTAAATCAGAAACCTTCCCGACAGTCGCACTTGTGATTTGGATATCACCCGGTGTCTGACTGATGACAACTGCACCGCTTCCGGTTACAGTGGAGGTAGCAGTGTCCGGTTTTTGGCCTCCGTATTCTGTCGGATAGCGAAACTGTCTTTCCGCAGTTGCATTGTGACTGCTGGTGGCAGCGAGTGCCCTTTTGGCAAACCCTCCATCAACTAAGGCTGATGCGACAGCCACTGTTTCCATTGATGTTGAACAGGCGCCAAACATACAAAGAAATGGGATTTTCAAGTGTCTTGCCACATAGTTAGCCGTCACGTTTTGGTTCAGCAAGTCGCCTGCCAGCAATAGGTCAATATCATCTTTTGTCAGATTGTTTTTTTGAAGTGCAACATTAACAGCGTCTTCCATCAGCTGCCGTTCCGCCATTTCCCAGCTTTTTTGATTACAATGCATTTCGTCATAGGTTTTATCAAATAAAGAGCCAAGCGGTCCGTCTTTTTCCTTTGGTCCTGCTGCCGTTCCCGCTGAGTTGACAAATATGGGATGTTCAAATACCCAGGTTTGCTTTCCTGTTAATTTCATTTTCTTCTCCTCCTATGACATCAGTTTCTCAAAAGCAAACCGAATCATTCCAACGATGTATGCAGCTACAACTCCGAAAACAATAACATTTCCTGCCAGTTTAAACATATTTGTCGCTACTCCAAGCACTAATCCTTCGCTTTTATATTCAAGAGCCGCACTTGCCATACTGTTGGCAAAACCCGTGACAGGTACGGCTGAACCTGCGCCTGCGAATTGTCCGATTCTGTCATAGATTCCAAACCCTGTAAGCAGGGCAGAAATTAATATCAGCGTTGCAGCTGTTGGATTCCCCGCAGTTTTTTCATTGAAATCAAAAAAATGGATATAAAAATTTTGCAGACCTTGCCCGATTGCACAAATCAGTCCGCCCACTAAAAAGGCTTTTACACAGTTCCAGACGTAAGGCGGCTTAGGCTGATATGTTTTCACTTTTGATTTGTAATTTTCTTTTATGTTTGTCATCTTGAAACCTCCTTATGAATGGTCAATAAAGTACAGCCAGTGAAATAAAGATCCCGCGATTTTCCCAATCACGATGGCCATTAACAGAATAATGATTTTACTTCTGAGCCCGATTCGTTTCGCCAAAATCGGCAGGACATTTAAAACCTCTGTAAGAGCAGCCGCTAGCATCCCGACGAACAAACCTGCCAGAAGCCCGACCGGCACAGCTATCCATTTTGTTAGATAAAGATGATTCATATGAAGCGTCTCCCATCCCCCGCAAACCGCGCCAAGAATAACAGCCGCTTCATAAGCCTGAACAAATCTCATTGTTTTGGTGAGCTGCATCAGCCGCGGAATGATTCCCATTACGGTTAAAAAAGCAACGAAACCCGCCCCCACCGTTATGCCTCCGCCGAGCCCGACAAAAATGATGAACAATACACTAACGATCATGCAGATCCTTTATGGTTTCTTGATTCTCATGCATGGCCACATATTGATCGAGATCAAGCTGATAGTTAAACATCTCAACCTCCAGCGGGCTGGGCTCTTCATTTAGGCGCTTTTTAAATATGTGGTTAAAAAACACGATCATCCCCAGTCCCAAACCGATGCTGTATGGGATTTGAAGCAAATATGGATAGTCATTCCTCTCTCCGGTTATGATTTCATATAGTGCGATATGAACATCTCTCATGCTTACATCCTCATGAAAGTTCATGATGGCAAGACACGATCCAATAAACAGAAGCAGCCAGACACCGATAAATAGAACCGTTGATAAATTTCGCTTTCGATACTGAATTTCAACAATGGTTTCTGCTCCGCCTACGGTTTGAACATCAATTGTCGGGTCTTGTAAATGAATGGCTCTGAGGACTTGTATGATATCCAGAATTACGATATTTTTATCTTTTTCGCTCACCTGATAAAGCGGCATAGCCGAAAGTTTCTTTTTCAGCTGAAGCTGCCCTTCTATTTGCGCGGCATCTCCAACGGTAATAATATCCCCTGGATGTGCCAGCACTCGGTGGCGAAGCCGGATAAATATTCGTCGTTCCATCATTGATCACCATCTTTCGGTGGTTATATATGTAGTATGTGGTTCGATTTTGTTCTCATTCATCCGCTCGAAAAGACCATAAATTACCACGCTTTTGCACAAAAAAGCTAGCCTGCACTGCAGACTAGCCATCCGTATGATCCATTTGAACCTTGATCTGTTTTAATATTTTCTTTTCAAGCCTGGAAACCTGCACCTGAGAGATCCCGAGCCGCTCAGCCACCTCGGACTGTGTCTGGTCTTTATAATATCTGAGATAGACGATTAGTTTTTCCCTTTCCTCCAAATCGCTGATCGCTTCTTTCAGCGCAATTTTGTCAAACCATTTTTCTTCTGAGTTGTCAGCGATTTGATCAAGCAGGGTAATCGGATCTCCGTCATTTTCATAAACGGTTTCGTGAATCGAAGATGGAGCCCTTACCGCCTCTTGGGCCAGTACAACATCCTCAGCTTCAATCTCCAAATGGTCAGCGATCTCCTGCACCGTCGGCACTCTGCCCAGTGTTTTCGAAAGCTCATCCTTCGCGCGCCGGATTTTGTTTCCAAGCTCTTTTAATGACCGTGATACCTTTACGGTTCCGTCATCACGGATAAATCGTTGGATTTCTCCGATAATCATCGGCACTGCATACGTTGAAAAACGCACATCATAGGTTAAATCAAATTTGTCAACAGATTTTAACAGCCCGATGCAGCCGATCTGGAAGAGATCGTCAGGCTCATATCCTCTGTTTAAAAACCGCTGTACGACAGACCAAACAAGACGCATGTTTTTTTCTATGAGGAGGTCTCTTGCCTGCTGGTCGCCATTTTGGCTTTGTTTGATTAATTCCTTTACTTCATGATCCTTCAGCTGAGCGTTTTTGCCGTTTTTCTTAACCTCCACATCCATAACAAATCTCCTTAATTACAAAGCGCTTTGCTTTTTGATAAGTGCTTTGTTAAGCGAATCGTTGTTCCCATTTCAGGCGATGAATCGATACTGACATCATCCATGAAATTTTCCATAATGGTAAAGCCCATTCCAGAGCGCTCAAGCTCAGGCTTAGTCGTAAATAGAGGCTGACGGGCTTCTTCAAGATCTGTAATGCCTAAGCCTTCATCACGAATAGTCATATATACGACATGATCTTCCAGCGTCACTGAAATGTAAACTTTCCCTTCACAGTTCTCTTCATATCCATGGATAATCGCATTCGTGACAGCCTCTGACACGACTGTTTTGATTTCAGTCAGTTCATCCATTGTCGGGTCCAGCTGAGCTATAAATGAAGCAACTGTCACACGGGCGAACGATTCATTCTGACTGAGGGCAGAAAACTCAAGGTGCATTTCATTTTTCATGATGCCACCCCCAGTGTCAGGAGTGCCTGCTGTTCAGATTGTTCAAATCGGATAATTTTAAACAGACCCGACATATCAAACAATCGCTTCACCGCAGGAGAGATAGCGCAAACAACCATTTCTCCGCCAATTTGCTTAATTTGCTTGTATCTTCCTAAAATAACGCCAAGCCCCGAGCTGTCCATAAAGGAAAGGTCCTCCAAGTTCAGCACGATATGGCGAATATCATCCTTCTCCAATGATTGAGTCACTTTTTGCTTCAGGGTTTCAGCCGTATGGTGATCGAGTTCGCCTGTTAATCGAATACAAAGCACAGATTCTTTGACATTCATGTCAATTCCAAGGCTCATGCTCATTCCTCCTTGATATGATCGGATAATGAGTGTTTCGATTTCGACGGAATGAATTCCTTCACCGTGACAAAACTAGTGGTCATTCGGCATAATTACTTAAATTTTGTCCAGTCTCCCATCGTCCGCTTTAAGAATGTGATAAACCCGGCTTTCTTCATATCTTCTTTTGCAGCAACAGGACTTTCAGCGAGTACTTCTCCATCCTTTTTCAGAACAAGAGTGCCAAGCTCTTGGCCTTTTTGAATCGGAGCACTAATATTGTCCTTCATCTTGATTTCTTTTTTCACATCGTTCATATCCTCGCCTTTTTTCGTCAATATTGAAATCGGCTCAGATGTAGTGAGTTCGATAAATTTTTGTTTCCCTTTTTTGACCTTTACTTTTGCTACTGTTTGATTTCGTTTATATAAAGGATGCGTTTCATATTGGCTAAAGGCGAAGTCAAGCATTTTTGTCACTTGCGCGTTTCTTTCTTTAGGCGTGCTCGCTCCGAATACAACCGCTATGGCCCGCATGTTTCCTTTTTTAGCCGAAGCAGTCAGACAATATTTCGCTTCGCCTGTATAGCCTGTTTTTACGCCGTCTACACCAGGATAAAATTTGATAAGGCGATTTGTATTTACAAGCCAAAACTTTTTATCTGTATTTTCACGCAGATAATCTTCATACGTGCCGGTAAACTTCGTAATTGATTCGTATTTCAATAATTCCTTAGCCATGATTGCCATGTCATAAGCAGAGCTGTAGTGTCCTTCCTCGGTCAGTCCTGTTGGGTTTTTAAAGGATGTATTTTTCAATCCCAGCTCTTTTGCTTTTTTATTCATTTTCTTCACAAATTCTTCTTCAGAGCCGGAAATAAATTCAGCCATGGCGACGGAAGCGTCATTTCCCGAAGCGATTGCGATGCCTTTCAGCATTTCTTTGACAGTCATTTCTTCGCCGGGCTCAAGGAATATCTGTGAGCCGCCCATTGACGCCGCATGCTCGCTTGTACGGACCTTATCACTCATTTTGATTTTGCCTTTATCTAAAGCTTCCATAATCAAAAGCATCGTCATAATTTTCGTCATGCTTGCAGGCGCCAGTCTCTCATTGCTGTTCTTGTTGTAAAGCACTTTTCCCGTGTCACGTTCTATCAGCACCGCAGACTTCGCTTCATGAGCAAGCTCCGATGTACGTTTTCCGTCTTGTTTTGCAAATGCAGACGGTGCAAATGTAAGCAGCATTATACCAATCAACAAAGTGGATAAAAGACGTTTCATCTCAAAAGCCCTCCATTTCATAATCCTTTTTATTTTTTCCAAGCGTGATGGTTTTATACGCCACTGATGGAAAATGTTTCGAATTTTGGGCATAAAAAAAGACAGCTGTGTGATATCAGACACAGCTGTCTTTTGGTCCTGCATTGATTCATATTTATTCGTACTGAGCGACGATCGCTTTAACAAGCTTTAAGAATCCAGCTTTTACTTTTTCGGTCACTTCCATAACTTCATCGTGACTTAAAGGCTGATCCAGAATTCCGGCTGCCGCGTTAGAGATGCAGGAAATGCCAAGAACCCGCATTCCCGCATGATTCGCTACAATGACTTCCGGAACAGTAGACATGCCGACTGCATCAGAGCCCATCGTTCTTAAGAAACGGACTTCTGCCGGTGTTTCGTAAGAAGGTCCTGTCACAGCAGTGTACACGCCTTTTTGAATTGGGATATTAAGGTCTTTCGCAATCTTTTCAGCCAGGCTGGACAGATCTTTGTCATAGGCTGAAGACATATCTGGAAATCTGGCGCCGAAATCTGCTTCGTTTGGCCCGATTAACGGGTTTGTTCCCATAAAGTTGATATGATCGGTAATAATCATTAAATCTCCCGCACGGAATTCAGTGTTGACACCGCCTGCGGCATTTGTCACGATCAACGCTTCCACACCGAGCGCTTTCATCACGCGTACAGGGAATGTGACTTTCTCCATTGAGTAGCCTTCATAAAAATGAAAGCGGCCCTGCATTGCAATGACGGAAACTCCTTCAAGAGTGCCAAGCACAAGCTGTCCGGCATGCCCTTCAACAGTAGATACCGGGAATTCAGGTATATCTTCATATTTCAGCTTGACCGGATTTTCGATTTCGTCCGCCAAAATGCCAAGACCTGAGCCTAAAATAAGGCCGATCTTTGGAGATTCCGGCAGGTTTTGTTTAATAAAAGCGGCTGCGCGTTCAATTCTGTCCTTCAAGAAACAGTCCCCCTATTGTAATAAAGATAAAAAGCTTTTCCCGTATTTCGGTTTATTTGTTTGGAAATTATCAGCGATCGTTGCGCCAATATCGGCAAATGTATCTGCAAGCGGCAGCATTTGCGCTTTCTTATGTTTTTTGCTGTAAGCGAGAATCGGCACATACTCGCGTGTATGGTCAGTCCCATGATGAATCGGATCATTGCCGTGGTCGGCTGTAATAATTAACAGATCGTCTTCTCTCATTTTTTCAAACACTTCCGGAAGCCGCGCATCAAATTCTTCAAGCGCGCGTCCGTAGCCTTCAGGGTCACGGCGGTGTCCGAATAACGCGTCAAAATCAACAAGGTTCGCAAAGCTCAGACCCGTAAAATCTTCTCCCAGCGTATCGATCACCTTGTCCATTCCGTCCATATTAGAAACCGTTCTGCGTGAAGAAGTAATGCCTTCTCCGTCGTAAATATCAGAGATTTTACCGATTGAAATCACATCTAAGCCGCAGTCTTTCAATTCATTCATGACAGTGCGGTCAAACGGCTTCAGCGCATAATCATGGCGGTTTGGCGTCCGTTTGAATTGACCCGGCTCTCCGACGAACGGCCGTGCAATAATGCGGCCAACCATATATTTCGGATCAAGCGTCAGCTCTCTCGCCGTTTCGCAAATGCGATACAGCTCCTCAAGCGGCACAACCTCTTCGTGAGCGGCAATTTGCAGAACAGAGTCAGCAGACGTGTAAACAATTAAAGCCCCTGTCTCCATGTGCTCCTGGCCAAGCTCATCCAAAATCGCTGTGCCGGAAGCCGGCTTGTTTCCAATAATTTTGCGGCCAGATCTCTTTTCCAGCTCTTGAAGCAATTCATCAGGAAAGCCTTCCGGGAACACTTTAAACGGTTTATCAATGTATAAACCCATAATCTCCCAATGGCCGGTCATCGTATCTTTGCCGTTTGACGCTTCTTGCATTTTTCCATAATAGGCAAGCGGATGTTCTGTTTTTTCTACACCTTTGATATCTTCGATAAGACCAAGGCCGAGCTTTGCCATATTCGGCATATGTAATCCGTTCATATGCTCGGCAATATGACCGAGCGTATGAGCGCCTTCGTCATTAAAGTCAGCGGCATCCGGCGCTTCGCCGATTCCGACTGAGTCCATCACAATTAAAAACACACGATTATATTTGTATGCAGGCATCTTGAAAGCCTCCTTTTTTTCTATACGTCTATTGTATCGCTAAGAGGTCTGACAACTCAAGTATAAACCGTTTTCATTCCCGTTGACAATGTATTTGGAAATAATGAGAAACTTCAATATTTTCTGTCGCTCTAAACAAAAAAGCCGCAGCCACCTGCGGCTATGCTCGCGGATGAAACTGCTTGTACACATCCTTCAGCCTTGTTTTCGTCACATGCGTATAAATTTGCGTCGTGGATATATCCGCATGACCGAGCATTTCCTGCACCGCTCTTAAATCTGCCCCGTTCTCAAGCAGATGCGTCGCAAAGGAATGCCTGAGTGTATGCGGAGTCAGCTCTTTCTTAATGCCGGCTTCCAATGCGATTTTTTTCAGGTTCTTCCAAAATCCCTGGCGGCTGATCTGTTTGCCGTGATGATTTAAAAAGAGGGCGTCAGATACATTATTTTTTAACAGTTTTCCCCTGGCTTTTGTCATATATTCCTCAATGGCGGAAGCAGCGGCTTCACCGATTGGCACAATCCGTTCTTTTCTTCCTTTGCCGAAGCATCGGATAAACCCCATAGATAAATGAACATCAGCCGTTTTCAATTCAATCATTTCACTGACTCGTATGCCTGTCGCATAAAGCAGCTCCAGCATTGCTTTATCCCGATATCCGAAAGGGCTCGTCAGCTTAGGCGTGTCCAATAACCGCTCGACTTCATTGAGCGCGAGCACCTTCGGAAGCGCCCGTTCCGTCTTTTGTGTTTCGATATGAACGGAAGGGTCCTTATCCGTTACTTTTTCCCTGAGCAGAAATTGATGAAAAGAGCGAATGGATGCCAAATGCCGCGCCGATGTCTTGCCGGATTTCCCCGAGTCCTTCAAATGCTTTAAGTATTGGATAATATGTATGCGGGTAACGTGATTCCAATCTGTAACATGAAGGGTTTCTGTTAAGTAGAGAGAATAGCTTTTCAAGTCACGTTCATAGGATACGATCGTATTTTGAGAGAGCCCTCTCTCTACCATAACGTAGTGGATGAAATCCTTTATTTGATCTTTCACTCTTGATCTACTCCCCGTTTTGGTAAAAAAAGATCAACCGGTCGAACCATCCGCCTTTTTCATCCTGATCCATTTCAACAACTTTTACAGCGGAGCCTTCCGGTTTATCATACCGATGATAGTTTTCATACTCTTGATTCACCCATATCATAGCATAATAGAACAAAGCGGTAAAACCGGTAAACAGGATGAAAACTTTCAATGCATCGACAGCTGTTTTCAGGAATCTTCCCATGTCCTAATCGATCCTTTCCCTATGGTTCCAGTTATATAAACCATATGCCAAATCAGAAAGGTTTTATACATAGAAACAGCAAAAAACCCTTTCCCCATGAGAAAAGGTTCGCGCTCGGCACCGTCTATTCAGTTTCTTTTCCGTTACAGCGGTGGCAAATGCCGTGAAACGTCAATCTATGATCTTTAATCTTAAATTTCCAATCACGTTCAATGATTTCTTCCACGTCTTCAAGCAAATCTTCTTCAATTTCATCAACGGCTCCGCACTCCATGCACACCAAGTGGTGATGAAAGTGAGCTGCGCCCTCTTTCCGAAGGTCGTAACGGGACACACCGTCTCCAAAGTTAATTTTATCTACGACTTTTAATTCAGTTAATAATTCAAGCGTACGGTATACTGTAGCGAGACCGATCTCAGGAGATTTCTCTTTTACGAGGAGGTATACATCTTCTGCGCTTAAATGGTCTTCTTCGTTTTCAAGCAGCACTCTTACTGTCGCTTCACGCTGTGGCGTAAGTTTATAGCTGGATGAGTGCAGTTGTTTCTTAATACGATCAATACGGTTTTCCATGTCTTTCCCTCCTACGCCGCATTCCATGACTCATTATAACAAAATACGCGCAGAGTTCCAACTATAATTATTATAAACTGATAAATAAAATGGTTTTCTTTTAATAATGATTTTAAAAAAGTCTAGATGTAAGCTTTTCCATTAAAACAGGAGATAAGTATGCTTCAAAGAGAGATGAAATCAGCGCTAAAAACAGAATGACCAGCAGCACAAAGGCATACCGCCCGAACCATTGAATCGGCGCGTCATGCAGGCTTCGTTTCACGAACAGCTGTCTGATTAACTTTAAAGAAAACGCAATTGCACATGTGCCCATAATGAGATAAGCCGGAATCAGCAGCACATTTTGCGGCAAAACGGAGACAAATGATAGGAAAAACCCGCTTACTCCCATCTGATTGACTAGGAACCCGACAGTAAAGCCGACGACGATCCCTTTCAGAAAGATCATAATGAAAATAATCGGCATCCCAATGACGGAAATTCCCAGTATCCACATCAGGCCTAAATACTTTGCATTATGAAAGATACTTTGCCCAAACATATCAGCTGAACTTGCCTGTTTTCCATCCGAAAGCTGTCCAAAAAATTGACTTAAGTAGTAGTATAAATCTTCTTTCTGGCTGATGGTCATACTGTTGACAATAATCGCGCCAAAGATGACACCCATGAAAAACAGCACTGACACAAATATATAAAGAGAGAGATGATCTTTGACATGCCTGAGAAACATGTCCTTATAAGAGATTTTTCGCATACCGTTTCCTCCCGCCCGCTCTAGTGATTTGATTTAATAGATTGTATGAAAGAAACAGAAAAACATGCCCTTTTTCAAAAAGAAACAATAGAGATGAATGCTAGGCGGCTTTTTGGGGCACAAAAAAATCCTTATCATCAACTGCTGTATGATCATAAGGATTCTTATGCTTCCGTTTATTCAAAATCTCTTTTTTGCTTTTTGTCATTCTTCCATGTGTGCTGAAAGATGGTGTGCTGCCTCTTGATAATAAGACGTCACGTCCGCCGTTTCTCAATCGATGCCCCCGCTTCTTTTTCGCTTGGCTTTTTGCCATGTGATCACTCCCTTTTTTATTTTCATAGTAATGATAACAAAATTGAACAATGATAAGAAAAAAACAGCACCTGCTACGACAGGTGCTGTTTAGCTACATTTATTTCACTGCTGTAAGAGCTGCATGCTCGACAGCTGCTGCTACCGCATGATGGACTTTTGAATCAAGCGGCTGAGGGACAACATCACCTTGTTTAGTGCAAGCTGCGATGGCCTCTGCTGCTGCGACAAGCATATCATGATTAATCTCCGTGCTTTTTGCGTTAAGCGCTCCTCTAAAAATCCCTGGAAAACCGAGTACATTATTAACAGAACGCCCGTCAGCTGCATATGCGGCGCCAGCCTGCAGTGCGGCCTCCGGCTCAATTTCCGGCTTCGGATTCGATAAAGCCAGAATCACTTGACCAGAACGTACAAATGCCGGTTTTATTAAACCCGGAACGCCCGTTGTAGCAATGACAATATCACATGTTTCCATAAGCTCCTCAATACTGGAAACTGCCTGTCCGCCGTATTGTTCGAGACGGTTCATTGCTGACTCTGATTTGTCTGTTCCGTATACAGCATTCACACCATAAGCCATGAACATCCGGCAGATGGCCACGCCTGCTGCGCCAAGGCCGATTTGCCCCACTTTCGCTTCCTTCAGGTCAACCCCCGCACTCCTGCATGCCGAAATGGCAGCTGCCAGCGTCACTACAGCTGTACCATGCTGGTCATCGTGCATAACAGGGATGTTCAGCTCCTCTTTTAGGCGATCCTCGATTTCAAAACAATGCGGCGAACCGATATCCTCAAGAAGGATGCCGCTAAAGCCCGGAGAAATATGTTTTACTGTTTTGATGATTTCTTCAGGATCACTCGTATCAAGCAGTATCGGAATGCCGCTAATACCCGCCAGCTGATCAAATAAAGCAGCCTTTCCTTCCATGACAGGCATGCCAGCCACAGAGCCGATATTCCCAAGGCCTAAAATTGCGGTTCCATCCGTTACAATTGCAACAGAATTGCTGATCGTTGTATAAATAGAAGCTTTTTCAGGTTCTTTTTCGATCAGTCGGCACACGTCCGCAACACCTGGTGTGTAGACACGTCCCAGCTCTGCCAGTGAACGGATCGGCATTTTGCTTTTCATTTGGATTTTTCCGCCTTCATGTGCGGACAGGACTTCATCAGATACGGTGTGAAGCCTGATCCCTTCTCCGAGGGCCTGTACAGCCGCGATCACTTCCTGAAGCTGTTCTTCATTCTCCACTTGAACGGTAATATTCCGCATTGTGTAATTGGGTCCGACTTTTACCGTCTCCACTTCACCAATATCCCCGCCCAGAAGGCCGATGGCCGTAGCCACCCTTCCAAGATTTCCGGGAACCGAAGGCGTTTCGATCATCAGTGTCCGAATCATGTGTTTCGCTATCATTCAGTGATCCTCCCCTATTAGCCTAGTTTTTCGGCTTTAACTGTATTGTTTTTCGTATACCATATAAATTTTCCTGTATAACCATAGATAATTGCAAGACCTATTGCTACAAAACTGAGCCACATAAACGGCAGATAAGAGAAGGTAGAAACACCTAAAATACCAGCCATGTAAATCCCATTATCAGACCAAGGAACCATCCCCGAAGTCAATGTTCCCCCGACCTCTGAGTTACGTGATAACACTCTTCTGTCCAGATGTAAGCGATCATAGCTGTCTTCCATAATTTTCGGAGTCAAAATAAGAGATACATACATCGCACAGCCGAAGATGTTTGCTAAAAACGCTACGATCAGTGTAGACAATGTGACATTGCCGGCTGAAGTTAATTTCTTTTCAAACGTTGAAACAATGACTTTTAACACGCCGAGTTTCTCAAGCAGACCGCCAAAACCAAGGCCAAAGATGATGACGACGAGAGAATCAAGCATACCGACAATTCCACCGCGGTTTAACAAGCCGTTCAAAAATTCAACATCCGTTTTAATAGAGAAGCCGTTGTACGCAGTTGCAATCGCATGGGCAATATCCATTCCTTGGAAAACAACAGCCCAGATTGCACCGAGTAAAGCGCCAATTACGATAACTGGCATAGATGGCTTTTTCATCGCCAATAAGACTATGACGAGAACTGCCGGGATCAGCATCCAAATATGAATGTCAAACGTGTTTTGCAAAGATGATTTTAAGAATTCAACTTTATCAAGATCAATATTTTTCCCGCCGTACATAAATCCAACAACTGTAAAGAGTATAGCTGTAATGACATAAGCAGGTATTGATAAATAAAGCATTGCTCTCACGTGAGCCAATACATCGACTTTTGATAGTGAAGAAGCTAGAACTGTACTGTCAGACAGCGGAGACAGCTTGTCCCCAAAATAAGCACCTGAAAGAATAGCTCCCGCTACTAGAGGAAGCGGAATGCCTAACCCCTCTCCAATTGCGATCATGGCAATGCCGGCAGTTCCGACTGTTCCCCATGACGTTCCTGTTGCCACAGACATAATGGAACAAATAATTAACGTTGCCAGTAAAAAGATACTTGGGTGAATAAATTCCAGTCCGTAATAAATCAAAGTCGGCACAACGCCTCCGGCAATCCATGTTCCGATGAGCGCCCCAACTGAAACGAGAATCAGTACGGCTTCAAGGCCATTTGATATCCCATGTACAATCGCATTTTGTAAATCTTTATAAGAATAACCGAGTCTAATACCTAAAAGCATTGCAATAAACCATGAAACAAAAAGCGCCAGCTGTATCGGCAAGTCGAGAAAGACTGTAAACGATAGAACAAGTGCTAAAAATACTCCTAGTACAATAATAATTTCAAATAGTGTTGGCAATCTTACATCCTTCAAAAGAAGTCCCCCTTCATGTAAAAGCTAAAACGCTTTCAATATATAGTGCAACACGTATACTATACTTCCTCATCCCTATGTTGTAAACAGCTTATTCATCCGACTATTCGGAGATGAATAAGCTGTATTTTATACAAATTTTATTTTTCTAATAGTTCTTTCCCTGCGATACCTGGTTTGGTCATCTCATATGGGTTTAAAATAATATCCAATTCTTCTTCAGTCAGCACATCATGCTGCAGACAAAGATCCCGGACAGATTGCCCTGTCATAATTGCTTCCCTGGCAATTCTAGCTGCCGCTTCATACCCAAGATGCGGATTGACAGCTGTGATCACGCCTGCGCTTTTTTCTACGTATTGCTTCATACGCTTTTCGTTGGCTTCAATGCCTTTTAAGCAGTTGTCAGTGAACGAACGGAAGCCGTTGTTCATGATGCTGATGGATTGAAGCAAATTAAAGACAAGCACGGGCTCCATGACGTTCAACTCAAGCTGGCCGGCTTCTGAAGCAAGGCAGATTGTATTGTCATTTCCGATAACCTGGAACGCAATTTGGTTGATCAGCTCCGCCATAACCGGATTGACTTTCCCCGGCATAATAGATGAACCCGGCTGACGTGCAGGCAGAGAAATTTCCGCAAGTCCGGCGCGCGGTCCCGACGCCATTAAGCGCAGGTCGTTTGCGATCTTCGACATGTTCATCATGCAGACTTTTAATGAAGCTGATACCTCTGTATAGGCATCTGTATTTTGTGTCGCATCAACAAGATGATCAGCGCCGACAAGAGGAAGCCCGCTAATATCAGCAAGGTGCTTTACTACCTGTTTGATATATTCAGGATCAGCGTTCAGCCCTGTACCAACAGCAGTTGCGCCCATGTTGACTTCATACAGGTGCTGGCGCGATTGCTTGATTCGTTTGATATCACGCTCGAGAACACGGCTGTAAGCTTCGAATTCCTGGCCAAGACGGATCGGAACCGCATCTTGAAGGTGTGTCCGGCCCATTTTAATAACAGAGTCAAACTCCTGTGCTTTTTGCTTAAACACACTATGCATATCTTCCATTGTTTTCAGCAGTTTTTCTAAGAGCTTCAATGTGGAAATATGGATAGCAGTCGGGAACACATCGTTCGTAGACTGTGACATGTTCACATGTGTGTTTGGACTTAAATGGATATAATCTCCCTTTTTATGTCCCATGATTTCAAGCGCCCGGTTTCCGATAACCTCATTCGCGTTCATGTTCATAGAAGTTCCGGCACCGCCCTGAATCGGATCGACGATAAACTGATCGTGCCACTTGCCTTCCAGAATCTCGTCAGCGGCTTGTACGATAGCTTGGCCAATTCCTTCATACAGCCGTTTCACGTCCATGTTGGCAAGAGCCGCAGCTTTTTTCACAATCGCCAGTGCGTTAATCATTTCCTCATGGATTTTGTATCCTGTGATCGGAAAATTTTCAGAAGCACGGAGCGTCTGAATTCCGTAATAAACATCTGCTTCAATTTGTTTTTCCCCAAGGAAGTCTTTTTCCACGCGATATTCTTTTTGGCCGTTTAACATAATCTTTAACCTTCTTTCTCTTTGCTGGTTATCGTTTTTACATTTTACAGGACAACGTCATCAGCTATCGGCGTTTCCATAATTCTCTTGACGACAGGAAGATCCGAAGACTGACCTAGCGCCCACATCAATTTTGGCACAATTGCTTCTGTGTTCATATTTCTTGATCGGATAATTAAGTCTTGGTTGACTCTGCGGCCAACCTCGTAAATGCTCATGTCTTCGCCTTCTTCAAGACATTGAGTCGTAATGACGACGACAATGCCGCTTTCGATCAGTTCATTCACTTTTGACAAAATGTCTCTGCCTTCAAACGGCACTCCTCCGCTGCCATAACTCTCAATGACAATTCCTTTGTACATGCTTTTCAGGGCATCAAACATTTCGGGCTTTAAGCCTGGATGCAGCTTCAGCAGACATACATCTGTGCATAGTGAAGTGTCAACTGTGAAGGTGTCGTTCTCAGGTTCCGTTACTTGTTTGTTGTATTCGATCCCGTCTTCATTGATAAAAGCGATATATGGGTAATTGATGCTTTCAAATGCGTCGTAGCTTTTCGTTCTTAATTTGATCGCACGCGTTCCCTGAATGACTCTGCCGTCAAACACAACATAAACGCCGCCCACGCCTTCACAGGCAAATCGAATGGCATCTGTAATATTTTTTTTGGCATCGGTTTTTTGGAACGTGATCGGAATCTGCGAGCCGGTGATGACAATCGGCTTTTTGGCATGCTGCAGCATATACGATAGTGCGGCAGATGTATAGGCCATTGTATCTGTACCGTGAGTAATAACAAACCCGTCATAGGCATCATAATTTTCCTTAACGGCTTCTGCTATTTCCACCCAGTATTCAGGCTGCATATTGGTGCTGTCTATATTCATAAGCGACTGAGTTTCCATTGTGTAATCGTTATCAAGTTTTGATACGTAACTTAATAATTCATCAGCCTTGACTCCGGGAGCCAGCCCATTTTCCCCTTCAACTGAAGCAATCGTTCCCCCAGTTGTCAACATCAATAATTTTTTCATACCATGCACCTCTTCACTGTATCTAAAGATGGGTTGCGAGAAGGTATTCGCTTTTCGCATACTTTTAATGCAATTATAGACACGGAAAATAAAATACGCAAGACATTATTATTCAATTCGCGTACACTTCCTAATACCTATATGATATAATCAGCTCAAGGTGAAAAAGGAGCGGAAGTTCATGAATCTAGATCGTTTAACTGAATTGAGAAAAAAGAAAAATTGGTCGCTTCAATATACAGCTGACCTTCTCGGTATCGCAAAAAGCACATATGCCGGCTACGAGTCAGGCTACCGACGGCCTTCACTTGAAGCGCTTGCCATGCTGGCTGACCTCTTTGACACAACCTGCGATGAACTTTTAGGCCGCGAGAAACAAAAGCAGACTGCTCCTCAGGCCATAGAATTGGCCACGTGGAGCAGCCTCGACTTTACCATTTCTGTTGATGGCCAGCCGCTGAGTGAAGATGAAATCATCCAGCTGATTACCTTTATACGCACAAAAAGAAAAGTACAGGAGGAACTGAGTTAATCTTTAGCTCACGGTTTAATTTTACCGTAGGTTCCTCCTCCTCCGGCTTTCAATTCCAGTTTTCCGGATCTCGCTTTTACGATAAGCGCCGCGGTTTTCGGCGGGACAACGCGAGCCAAATCTTCTTCTGCAGCCTCATGAAGAACAGCCATTTCTGTTCCGAAGGCTTTTTTTAGTTTGTCCAGCGTTTTCGGGCCTACACCCGGAACAAATTGCAGCGGGATCTGATGTACATATCGCGGACGCGGGACGCGAACTTCAAGCTGATCACTCAATTCACGCAATCTATCGCTGACTCCCTTGGTAAATCTGGCTTTTCCGCAATTCGCGCACGCTGTTTCCCCGCTTACAGCAGGCTCTCCGCACGCTTCGCAAGCCGTCTGATAATATTTCCCCAATAACGGGTCCAAGCCATAATTTGCGATAATTTTCCTGTCATCTTGTCCCTTTAATGCAAGAGCAAATTCAGTAAAATCAGCTGACTGCACATATAATTCATTATATTCTCTGCCGATTTTCCCCAACGAATGCGCATCAGAATTTGTTAAAAAAGGATACGGATTCAATTGCGATACGTGTGATGCCATGTCTGTATCACAGCTTAATCCAAGCTCCACCGCGTCTATCATAGATGGATCAAAAACCTCAGTTAAGCTTGATTTAACCCCTTTTCCATATAAGCTTTTATGCGGCGTAAAGATATGGGCGGGGATAAACAGGCCGCCCATATCCTGCACTTTTTTTTGCAGGTTTAAGCCCGTTTCATAAATCCGCTGCGAGCTTAAATGAATATTTTTCAGCCGGGCTGACAGCCAGTTTGAAAACTGTTTCATATCAGCCAGCGTCGGCATAAATACGAGCACATGGATCGGTCCGCTGCAGGCTTCATCATAAATCTCCAGCTCGCTCCCCAATAAAAGAGTCGTGCTGCGATAACGGATTCCTCCCCCGTCAAGCTCGCGATATTTTCCAGATGAAATGCCTTCCTCAAGCTCTAGAATGACTTCCGGAGAATGACAGTCGATAATGCCGAGGAGTTCAATTCCTTTATGTTCACTGGCTTCAACCAAAATTCTGTCCAGCGTTAATGTTTTGGCGCCTGTTATTTTGACAGCCCTTCCTGTAAAGGTCCGGCCGATATGAATGTGCAAATCCGCGTAAATCTTTTTCATTTTTGTGCTTGGAGCGCTTCTTTCAGCTGAAGATACTGAATCGCGTAGGCTGTTTTAGCATCATATACTTCACGCGATTCAACCAGCTTTAGCGCATCTTCAAGCGTCACCTCCATCACTTCAACAAACTCGTCCTCATCAAGCTCCCGTTTTTCTTCAAGCACAGAAAGCTCCTCAGCAAGAAAAACGTGAACGATTTCATCTGCAAATCCGGGTGATGTATAAAACGCAGTTATTTTTGTCAGTTTTTTTGCTGTATAACCGGTTTCCTCTTCAAGTTCCCGAAGTGCCGTATACTCCGGCTCCTCACCTTTTTCAAGCTTACCGGCCGGAATTTCAACGATCGTCCGCTCAAGCGGCTTACGGAATTGTTTGACCATGATGATTTTCCCTTCATCTGTGACGGCTAGTACCGCTACAGCTCCAGGGTGTTTCACAATTTCACGTTTACTGGCTTTGCCGTTTGGCAGCTCTACATCCTCGACATAAAGATCAATGACTTTACCCGAAAAAATCTGTTCTTTGGCAATTGTTTTTTCTTCTAATGATTTCATTTCTTCATCTCCCGTTCTGTCTCTATATGATGCCCCATACATTTTATCATACTAGAGCAAAAGGGGGCTTCTTCGTGAAAGTGCACCGCATGCCAAAAGGTGTTGTCTTAGTCGGAAAAGCATGGGAAATTCGAGCGAAGTTAAAAGAGTATGGACGCACATTTCAATATGTGAAAGATTGGATCTCAAAGCCATAAAAGTTGAAACTTTAGCTCCTTTATATTACGGTCAATACAAAGCCTAAAAAAGGAGTGTGCACATGAGAAAGCGCAAATTGGGTACATCTGATTTAGACATTAGCGAAGTCGGACTCGGCTGTATGTCTCTTGGAACTGAAAAAAACAAAGCATTGTCCATTCTGGATGAAGCGATCGAGCTTGGCATCAACTATTTGGACACAGCGGATTTGTATGACCGGGGACGCAATGAAGAAATTGTCGGTGATGCGATCCAAAACAGACGCCATGATATTATTCTGGCAACAAAAGCGGGAAACCGTTGGGATGACGGAAGCGAGGGCTGGTATTGGGACCCTTCAAAAGCTTACATAAAAGAGGCGGTAAAAAAGAGCCTTACACGTCTGAAAACAGATTATATCGACCTTTATCAGCTCCACGGCGGCACGATAGAGGACAACATTGATGAAACGATTGAAGCGTTTGAGGAATTAAAACAAGAAGGTGTCATCCGCTACTACGGCATTTCTTCCATCCGCCCGAATGTGATTAAAGAATATGTAAAAAAATCAAACATCGTCAGCATTATGATGCAATTCAGCCTGTTTGACAGACGCCCTGAGGAATGGCTCCCGCTTTTAGAGGAACATCAAATCAGCGTAGTCGCCAGAGGTCCTGTTGCCAAAGGGCTCTTAACTGAAAAACCGCTTGATCAAGCTTCAGAAAGTATGAAACAAAACGGGTACTTGTCCTATTCATTCGAGGAACTGACAAATGCCCGTAAGGCAATGGAGGAAGTGGCTCCCGATCTTTCCATGACAGAAAAGTCGCTGCAGTATCTGCTAGCACAGCCGGCTGTCGCTTCAGTGATTACAGGCGCCAGTAAGATTGAGCAGTTACGGGAAAATATTCAGGCAGCAAATGCACGGCGTTTAACCGAAGAGGAAATCAAAGCGCTCCAATCTCATACGAAACAAGACATTTACAAAGCTCATCGCTCATAGCAGAAAAACCAGCACCTGTACGGGTGCTGGTTTATTTATATTGATGCCAATCCATTTGGCTTTCATTTAGGAGTTCTTCAAAGCTCTTATTTTTTTCGATCTCTTTTTTCTTTCTAATCTGTTCTGCTTTTTCTCTTTTCTGCCTCTTTTCATCCTCTTCCTTCAATTGGCTCTTCATCTCCATAAGCTTTGCTTTGATATCGGATTGAAGGCCGTCTTTTAGCTGGTGTTTGTCAATGGATTTTTGTTTTTTCATGCAGACTTCCCCCATGTTTTGTTTTGAAGCCAGTTTATCACGGAGCATATAAACTGAACAAGCAGACTCTCTTCTGATCACTTTCTCAGCGTAGCAGTGTTTAGGTATAATGATCTTAAACACGAATTGCCTATATATTTCGTTGAAAGGTGCTGTGACTTTTGAAGAAAATCCTTTTGGCCATTGGCGCGCTCGTAACAGCTGTCATCGCAATCGGAATTGTTTTTTCACATATGATTCTATTCATCAAGAAAAAAACGGATGAAGACATTATCAAAAGAGAGACAGACAACGGACATGATGTGTTTGAATCATTTGAACAAATGGAGAAAACCGCTTTTGTGATACCCTCCGCTTACGGGTACGACATAAAAGGATACCATGTCGCACCGCATGACACACCAAATACCATCATCATCTGCCACGGGGTGACGATGAATGTACTGAATTCTCTTAAGTATATGCATTTATTTCTAGATCTCGGCTGGAATGTGCTCATTTATGACCATCGCCGGCATGGCCAAAGCGGCGGAAAGACGACCAGCTACGGGTTTTACGAAAAGGATGATCTCAATAAGGTTGTCAGCTTGCTCAAAAACAAAACAAATCATCGCGGATTGATCGGAATTCATGGTGAGTCGATGGGGGCCGTGACCGCCCTGCTTTATGCTGGTGCACACTGCAGCGATGGCGCTGATTTTTATATTGCCGATTGTCCGTTCGCATGTTTTGATGAACAGCTTGCCTATCGGCTGAGAGCGGAATACAGGCTCCCGTCTTGGCCCCTGCTTCCTATCGCCGACTTCTTTTTGAAGCTGAGGGGAGGCTATCGCGCACGTGAAGTATCTCCGCTTGCTGTCATTGATAAAATTGAAAAGCCGGTCCTCTTTATTCACAGTAAGGATGATGACTACATTCCTGTTTCTTCAACCGAGCGGCTTTATGAAAAGAAACGCGGTCCGAAAGCGCTGTACATTGCCGAGAACGGTGAACACGCCATGTCATATACCAAAAATCGGCATACGTACCGAAAAACAGTGCAGGAGTTTTTAGACAACATGAATGATTCAACAGAATAAAAAAGCGAAAGGCCTCTTCGGCTCTTTCGCTTTTTTATGTTACAGAACGTCGGTAATGCCATCCATATTTTCTCTGATCCATTCAATCGCAAGATCTATCGTTGTAAACTCCTGCGTCTCGAAGGTCATTTCATCCTGCAATAGCCAGACATCTTTCTTGATGGACTCTGCTCCTCCGATTGACCAGTGAAGCAAGGTATAAGGATGGTTTTGATTCAGGAAGGATACCCACGTTTTATTTTGTGCTGTGTTCTTCATTGCCTTCAGCTTTTGTTCCACGTTTCGCGTCTCCTACTTTACTAATATGCTCATTCTGGGGCTGAGCATTTCAGCCGGGCTTTTCAGCGCCAATGTTTTGGCTTTTTCATTGTAATCGATCGTCATTTGATCGTCAAAAAACACTTTTTGCGACGATTGGATATACAGCGGAATGCCGTTCGTTTCCAGCTGCTCGCACTGTCCCGTTAATTCTTCTGCCAGCCAGATTGTCGGGACACCGCTTACCGCGCAGCCGCATCCTTCTGCATCGTAACGAAGCTGGGCTTTTTTTCCCGGGTTGGCGTCAAACGCCTGCTGCAGTGCCTGTTTTGCTGCATCTGTCACATGTATGTTCATAAGGTGAAACCCCCGTTTTCATCATTTTCGCTATTGTAGCATACAATACTGCCATTCGCATTGTTTCTGCCTTTTTTCCACCGCTTCGCATTTTCTTCTGCAGTCTTGATCCACTCATCTTTCCCTTGTATATACTGATTGATGCTGTCAGGGTGCTGGGCCGCCAGCTGTTTTTTGAGAACGGCGTATTCTTTCGCTATGTTTGGATGAGCTCTGAGATAATCTCTGAATAACAGATGCCTTTCAATAGCAGGGTTTCCCTGTTCGTACATATGGACATGATGAGTGCGTTTATTTCCGCCCTTTTGGAAATAACGCCTGCCCGCTATACCGTTCTCACCTTTTGGTGTATAGCCGT
Source organism: Bacillus sp. PS237 (assembly GCF_037963345.1). Taxonomy (NCBI): domain Bacteria; kingdom Bacillati; phylum Bacillota; class Bacilli; order Caryophanales; family Bacillaceae; genus Bacillus; species Bacillus sp. PS237. Next base: position 2,350,371 of record NZ_CP150156.1, read on the forward strand.
TGGCCTTCATTTGTTCATCAAATTGGCTCACGGCTTCAATGCTTCTGACTTCAATTAACATATCAATGATTGGCTTCGCTGCCATGTTAGGTATTGATGTGCTTCCGATGTGATGAATAGCGATAATCTCCGGCCCGAACACAAGTTTCAGCCGTTCTTTTTCTTCATCGAAACATTCTGCCCATTTTTCGTTGTAGAGAATGATCTCAACTTTTCTTTTCGGATACAAATGAAAGACCGACAGCAATAGACCCTGCGCTGCTTTGACGGTTTCTGCCTTTTGGAATCCGGCCTGTGTATAGAGTGACACAGCCGGGGTATTGTTCTCGGCTGTGACTACTTCGATTTTCTCAGCGTCTTCATTATGATCAATGACAAATTGCAGAAGCGCTCGTCCAATTCCTTTTCTGAAACCGTCAGGATGCACAACAAGCCTGCAAATGGTGAGATAATGCATGTTTTTCTCATATGAAATGACACCGATCAGCTTGCCGTTTTTCCGATATCCCGCAAACCGTTCATGGGATGCTTGAATATCCTTTACCTTCTCTTGTAAAGCGGGAATACCGTCAAAACCGATAATCTCTGTTTCCTTTATGTAGGCGGGGATCTGTACGGCTAAAATCTCACGCGCTATAGTGGCTTCCTTATGCTGGAGAAATTCAATCATTCGTGTTCTCCTGAAACAGCCGCTGTCTGTCGACTTTTGCGACGCGGACTGCATACGACTCGTACCAAACGCTTCTTCCTTTTTCTTTTGCTGCTTGATGTTCAGTGTGATGCCTCCAATGGTTAATTGCGTCCATACTGTCCCAATAGGAAACTGTGATGCCCCTTCCATCCGCTTCACGTACGCTTTCCACGCCTAAAAATCCAGGCTGATCCGCCGCAAGTGATACCATCCGCTCCGCTGTTTCTCCATATCCTGTGTCATTTTCGCTTTTGACAGAAGAAAAAATGACTGCATAGTAAGGAGGCTCAGGTGTTTTTGATAAAAAATCCATCATATTTCCCCCTCATATGTTTTTGACAAATAGTACCCTGTCTTGGCCCGGGCCATCATAGTTTGCAAACACTGAGATGCCATTTACCGTTTTGGTGCCCTTTTCAATATCAAACCCCAATTTTGTGTGATATGCGATTGATACCTTATTCACAGGTGAAGTGACACACTTCACCCGGGTGCAGCCCCTTTGTTTTACTGTTTCGATAAATACATCATACAATTGTTTCCCAATTTGCATTTTTCTGAAATCCGGATGCACACCGGAAAAATGAATGTACGCCGTTTCAGGATCGGATTGCGATTGAAATCCGATTAAAAATCCCGTCATGCTGTTATGTTCGGATGTAATAAAGCTTGTGTCCTGAAAATGCTCAAAAAATAGTCTCGGCAATTTTTCTTTCAGCTGTCTGCCGCCCCACCATTCATTCAGTACAGACGTTACCATTTCATAATCTGAAGACGTGATTGTTCGAATATCCATTACGATTTGATCTCCCTCCGTCTGGCAAAACGAATGTCAGCTCTTTTTCTCACAATATAAAAATTATATTTTGCCTGGCTGGAATTGTAAATGCCTTCTTTCCTGTATCATACGTTTCCAGACTGCCGAGGGAACAATGTTTGATCATTTTACGCCTATTTCTCCCCCAAACAGGAGGAGAGACTTTACAGCACAATATCAAGCACTTGATCAAGTTTCAGCTTATAAAGCTGATCCTCGTCTCCTTTTATCCATACTGCTTTTTCAAACTCTTCATACCGGCAGATTTTCCCGGTGCAGCAGACAATCTCACCGTCCTGAAAGCAGCTGACAGTGATATCCTGAGCAAACTCCATCGCGGCGCAAAGCGTTTGATTCATCTCTTCCAGCTTATCGGGGTCAAGGATCGGCTTTTGCAGCTTCTGTTTAAGTCGCTTTCTCTCCAGCAGGCTTTGCTTATGTTCCGGCAGAAACATCCTGCTCCCTTCCCACAGCAGGTTGCCCCTTTTTAAATGGTCGTTCATTTATAATGCCCCCCTATTTTAGCCGCACGTTCAAATGCCTGGCCTGCCGCTGTCAGTGACGCCGCCCTGATGATTGCTGTATCGCCGAATCGATTTTTAATGCCATCCATCACATAGCCTAGGCTCATTTTCTTTGCATAATCCTGAAATAAATTGAGCTGCCATATGTCATCAGATGAGAGCTGAGACAGATTGACACCGAGGCGGCGGACGGGTTTCCCGTCCCAAAATGTAAGAAACAGCCGTCGTACAGCCTCATATACATCCTGCGTAGAATTAGTCGGCTCTGCCAGCTTCACTTGCCGGTTGAAGCCCGTCGGCCAATCAAAATCAGCACCCCGGCAGCTCACTGACACTGTCTGCCCCATGACCCCGGCGTTTCGGCTTCGCCTGCACACCTCTTCACTCAGCTCAAGCAATACGACCTTGATTTCTTTGTCAAAGTGTTCGTAGTCTCTCGGGAGAGTCATTCCATGACCTATCGCCTTTTGCCCGTCCAGAGACGAAGTTGACACAGGGGAATAGTCGATTCCGTTTGCCGTCATCCACAGCACGTGGCCGTTAATGCCCCATTTCTTTTTTAAAAGATCGAGCGGAAAAGCCGCGAGCCCGCCGATCGTGCTGATGCCCATTCGATTTAAATGATGCTTCATGCGGCTCCCGACGCCAAACATGCTGCCCACCGGGAGCGGCCACATTTCGGTTTTCATATTTTCTTTCGTTAAGGTAAAAATACCGTTCTTATTCTTTTTGGCAAAATTGTCACACGCAATTTTGGCCAGCGCTTTGTTAGGGCCGATTCCGACCCGTGCATAAACGCCGATCTCCCGCATGATTCTGCCCTGAATGCTTTTCGCGATCTCCATCGGCGTCCCAAACAGCTTCTGGCTGCCTGTAATGTCCATGAACTGTTCATCGATGGAATACGGCTCCACAAGGTCTGTATACTCCTCGAGAATGGCCGTAATTTGCAGTGATACATCAATATACCGCTGCATACGCGGCCGGAGCACAACAGCCTCAGGACACTTTTCCTGCGCCTCCCACAGCCGTGAAGCATTCACCACACCCTTTTGTTTCGCCAGCGGGCAGGCAGCCAATACGACTCCGCCCCTTTTTTCAGGGTCACCCGAAACAATGACGGGCCTATTTTTCAAATGTGGATTTTCCGCTTTCTCTACAGATGCATAAAACGATTGCATGTCAACGAGAAAAATCACTTTTTCTTTCATCATACACACCTCTAAAAAGAACTTATGTTCGCTTTTCATTATATGCGAAAGTATGTTCGTTTTATACTGGTAAATGATTCTTGTCTGACAGAAAATATGATCCAAGGGTTTGAGAGAAGAAAAACATTTAGTAGAATAAAAGCGAAGCATAAGGATAGGAGAGTCATGATGGAGAAATTTGTCGAAAAAATGCTGGGACAGGCATTGCGGCAATACGGCAGAAACGTTGCTATAGATCCGTTAAGCCCGTATGAAAAACAAAGCCTGAAAGCGGCTCTACAAGAGAGACGGAATGAAGAACCAGATGAGGATTTGCATGCGCATATAGAAGATATCATTTATGACTATGTCACAAACCAAGGCCTGTTCTCTTAAACGCATGACTGTCAGTTCTTTCAGCCGCTGATGCGGCTTCCCTTTGAAAACACCGCCTGAAACAAATAAACAGTCTCAGGCTTACAGAAAAAAAGCAGGATTTTCTCACGCTCCATAGATTCATATGGCCTGGCGTAAAATTCCCCTCAATGCTCGCGCAAAACGGAATAAGCTGTCCATGATCACGCGTATACACTTTTTCGAAGAGATGTGCTCTCTTGTTCTGTCATGCGGTCCATGCCGGTTTTCAGCGTACATCTTGATCTCATAGCCGGTTTCACTGCCGATATGATCCACGTTCTGGCGGCTTAAACTAACACACCCTCACTGACCAATCGCTTTGCTTTTCATCGGACATCCCGTCATTTTCCTTCTTTCAAGATGTAAACTCCGTCAGCCACACGCATCCTCAACGCATAGTATATTGCCATCCATACAATCAGGCATACTACATGTCAATAACGAAATATTTTGAACGATCTATTGGAGAAGGAAATTTTTTCATATATGATAGAGAAAGATCATACATACAGGAGAGAATATAATTCATGAAGAAATGGAAAGATATCCACCCGATCAGCTGGACAATTATAATCGGAACCATTTTCGGCAGAATGGCAACATCGATGAGCATTCCTTTTTTAGCGATTTATTTGACAGCCGTCCAAGGCGCATCAGCTTCCTATGCAGGGCTGGTCATCGCCGCGAGCTCATCAGTCGGCATCCTCGCAAGCTTTTACGGCGGATATATCTCAGATAAATTCGGCAGAAAAAACATGATGCTTGTATCGATTTTCGGATGGATGCTGGTATTTGCAGGCTTTGCGGCAGCATCTAATCTCTGGGTGTTTTTTGTAGTAAACGCATTAAACGGTCTTTGCAAATCACTGTTTGAGCCCGCTTCAAAGGCCTTGTTGTCTGATATGACAGAAGAAAAAACGAGACTGCTAGTTTTTAATTTACGCTATGCGGCTATTAATATCGGCGTTGTCTTCGGACCTGTGCTTGGCCTATATTTCGGCTCATCGCAATCGACTACGCCCTTTTTGGTGCCTGCAGTCATTTACGGACTATACGGAATTGTGCTTGCCCTCCAATTTAAAAAACATCCATCCTTATCAGCACCAGCCCAGTCCCGAAATATGAGCGTGCGGGAAGCGTTTATGGTCACGCAAAAGGATTATCTTTTTACCATTGCTTTGGTCGGCATTACGCTATGCACCTTCGGCTACTCACAATTCAGTTCCACATTCCCTCAGTATATGGCGCAGAACCCCTTGATCGGCAATGGAACGAAGCTGTATGGGCTGATGCTGACATTAAACGCAATCGTTGTGTTGGCGACGCAATTTCCCATTGTCCATTTTGCAAAACGGTTTTCGCCGCTTTGTTCTCTGATGCTCGGTAATGTGATGGTTAGCATCAGCATGGCCATTTTCACCGTATCACACGGTGTTCCATCAATTGTGATGATTGTCATCACATTTACAATCGGCGAAGTGCTTTTATTCTCTATGATGGATTTGTATGTAGACCAGATTGCAAAACCAGGATTAAAAGGCACTTATTTCGGGGCAATCGGTTTTTCACAGCTCGGAAACGTCATCGGCCCTTGGGTCGGGGGGATATGTATAGACCTGTTTGGCGCTGGCCGGCCGATTTATATTTTTTCTGTCCTGAGCGGCATTACCCTGCTCGGCCTGCCATTTTTAGCGTTCGCCTATCGGCAAATGAAAATGGAGACCACAAAACACCGTTCCCGTCTGGAAAAGCCGCTTTAAATAAAAAACGGAAGAGAATGAATCTCTCCCGCAAACATGAGGTGAAGAACATGAATATAGGTGATGTGATGTTTCAGCTGTTTGTATTTATTATATTTGCCGCTGTCGTCTTTGCGGCTGTTACAGGCTTCAAGTATGCGAAAAACCGAAAAGCGCAGCTGGATCGCATTGAGAAAAAGCTGAACAGCCTGTCCGAAGATCACGATTAACAGCTTGGGGCAACGAGCTCTACCTTAATCCGGTCTGGATCCTCACAAAAGACTGCATAATGCCCGTCTCCTCCGGCAAAAGGATGCCTGTCTCGGTACAACACACGATAGCCTTTTGCCGTCAATTTTTCAGTCATCTGATCGACTTGAAGCTTGGATTCAGCATGAAATGCGAGATGGTTCAGACCGACTCGGCATCTATGGTATTCCGGCTCTAGAAATGGCTCTTTCGCCTGCACAATCACTAGGTAAAAACGATCTTTCTTCCAGCTGATGCCTGAGCTCCATTTTTGATACTCTTTATAACCAAGTTCTTTTAAGAACCAGCCCCAAAACCGCCTAGACGCCTCCAAATCAGAGACATACAGTTCAATATGATGCACATTTCATACCCTCCTTACCAACACTTCCTCGACCTTATGCCCGTCTCCCTTACGCAAAATGAGATCTGACCTGAATTTAGTTGGCAAAATATTTTCATATAAATTCGGCCGGTTGACACTCTCCCAAATCGAGGCTGCCATCTCGTCAGCCTCCTGATCGGACAAGTCTTTAAATTTATGAAAATATGAATCAGGATTTTGAAAAGCTGTTTCCCGAAGCAGGCGAAAACGCTCTAAATACCAAGTGAAAATCCGGCTTTCCTCCGCATCCACATAAATCGAAAAATCAAAGAAATCGGAAACAAAAATACGCGGGTTTTCCCGGTCATCCTCCAAGGTGGGCGACTGAAGAACATTAATGCCTTCAATAATCACAATATCCGCCTGTTCTACAACCTCGAACACACCTTCCTCGCGGTCATAGGTTAGATGGGAATACACCGGGGCCTTTACGCTGTCCTTTCCTGATTTTAAGTCATTCAAAAATTCGAGCAGCGCCTTTACATCATAGCTTTCAGGAAATCCTTTTCTTGACATCATATTTTTCTTTTTCAGCTCGGCAGTAGGAAATAAAAAACCATCTGTCGTGATAAGGCTCACTTTTGGACGGTCAGGCAAACGCGAAAGCAGCTTCTGCAAGATCCGCGCCGTCGTGCTTTTTCCGACTGCGACACTGCCGGCAATGCCGATAATAAACGGAATTTTGGCTGAATGTGGGTGCTTCAAAAAAACATTGACATGCTTATTGCGTTCAGCCGCAGACTTGACATGTAAATGAAGCAAGCGAACAAGCGGAATATAGATCGTCTCCACTTCTTCAACAGATAGATAATCATTCAATCCTTCCACAGCTTTTGCCTCTTCTTCAGATACAGCAATCGACAAATGCCCCCCAAAACCAGACCAAGACTCCCGATTGTGCTGTGTATATAAAGTATGTAGGTTAAGTTCTTTATTTTTCACTGTTTACACCTGACTCTCTGTAGGTTAAAACCCTTACAAAGATTGTAACGGAAAACCTTTTCACTGTCTGCTTATTTTTCATTTCGTTTTTTTAGCAAATCAGCACCGATTCGGTTATACGCAGCCATTTCATCTTTTGGAACCATGCTTCCTCCCGTTCCCCAGACGACATGTACGGCATGTTCCATCTTATATTTCTGAGCATAGCGCCTTCCCTCTTCTGTCGAAAAAAGCTGAACCGGCCCGAACATGCCAGCAAGAGCAGAGGGCTCTAAATATTTATCTTCAGATACAGCCAGCATATGAAGCAAAGTATAAAGCGTATTGTCCTCTACCGTATAACAGCCGCTCAGAAGCGGTTCAATCAGCTTGCCGACAAATCCTGACGGCCTCCCTACGGCAAGTCCGTCAGCAGCCGTCTGATTATCCAGGCCGATATCCTGGACGGAGATCTTCTCGTGAAGTCCTGAATAAAGCCCTAACAGCATACAAGGTGAATGAGTTGGTTCTGCGAAAAACACATGAACATCATCTCCGTATAAAAGCTTCAGCCCAAATGCTACACCGCCCGGTCCTCCGCCGACTCCGCACGGCAGATACACAAACAAGGGCGTCTCAAGACTTGGCTTTATATTCATACAGTCAAGCTGTGTTTTTAATCGGCTTGCAGCAACAGCATATCCTAAGAACAGCTGACGAGAATGTTCATCATCAATAAAATAACAGAATGGATCTTGTTCCGCCTGCCGTCTCCCTTCGTTCACCGCTTCACTGTAATCTGTTTCGTACTCCATAACAGTGACTCCCTTTTGGCGGAGGAGATCCTTTTTCCACTGCTTAGCATCGGCGGACATATGCACTGTCACGCGAAACCCGAGTGCCGCGCCGATGATGCCGATGCTTAAACCTAGATTTCCTGTCGAACCGACAGCAATCGAATAGCGGGAGAAAAACCCGGTAAACCGCTCTTCCTGTAAGATGCGGTAATCATCGGTTTCCTGAAGCATTCCTTCTTGAAGCGCGAGATTTTCAGCATACTTTAACACTTCATAAATCCCGCCCCTCGCTTTAATCGATCCTGAAATCGGAAGCTCATGGTCGCACTTTAAAAGCCATCTTCCGGGAAATGGCTGCTGATATGCCGCTTCCAGCTTTCCCTTCATATGCTGCACCTCAAAAAGCGGAGACTCGATGATTCCTTTAGCGCCTTTCGTCTCAGGAAACACCTCGGCAATGTAAGGTGCAAACCGCTGCATTCTTTTTTCCGCTTCCGCTATCTCGGTTGCCCACTCATCTGCACGGGGTAATGGCCCCTCTTTCTTGCCTGAATTTGCCCAGAATACAGGCTCTGCATCAATCAGTTTCTGAATAAACGGATCTTTAAGCAGAGCATGAAGGACTTCTGAATGAACTGACATTCAACAATCTCTCCCTTCCACTATCAAAAACTGCCCCGTGAGAAACAAGCCACTCCACCACAGGCAGTTCTATCATTATTTTTTCATGAGCGCGCGTCCTGCCAGCTTTTCTACAAGAGCTGGAAACAGCTGATACAGCTTAGTGCCGGCATTCATTAAACGCGGAAGATTGATCTCCCGCTTTTTCGTAAAAATTGCAGCTGTAATTTGAGCTGCCACGTCATCAGGATCAAGCATCCAGCGGCCGACATTTTTGGCGTAGTCCCCGCCTTTATCAGCAATGGAAAAAAAGTCCGTCTGAATCGGGCCCGGGTTGACTGTTGTCACATAAATGCCGGTTCCCGAAAGCTCCATCCGCAAAGCGTTTGAGTAACCTAACACGGCATGTTTGGTCGCGGAATACAGGCTAGACTTCGGTGTGGCGATTTTCCCCGCTTGAGAGGCGATATTGATGATATGTCCCTTTTTTTGCTCAAGCATTTGCGGAAGCACCGCTTTTGTACAGGCGATCAGGCCGAAGACATTCACATCAAACATCGCTTTCATGTCATCCAATGTAGAGTCTAAAACCGTTTCAAATATACCGAAGCCTGCATTGTTAATCAGTACATCAATCGAGCCGATCTGATCGCGGACCCGGGCGATATCCTCTAGGCGGCCGACATCCAGAGGAAAAATCTCACACTGTCCGCTCCATTCCTCGGTTATTTTCCTTTTGATTTCTATCAAACGATCCTCGCGTCTAGCCGACAGCAGGACATGGGCTCCTTCAGCCGCGCATAAGTATGCGATTCTTTCTCCAAGCCCTCCTGAAGCGCCGGTTATCCAAATCCTTTTTCCCGCTATATGTTTCACCCATTTCACCTCTTCATTGTTTTAAAGTATACGGTATTTCCTTCCCAATATGACGTGATGGCTTCTTCAGCCTCCAACACATCAAGGTGACCTGCCGTTTCTGACATCGTTAAAAACAATTCCTTTTCATATACAGCAGGAAAAAGCTGCTGACAGACCTGAAAAGCGGTCATCGGCTTTTCATCCAGCATGCGACGCACATCCTCCGTCCTGTTCCTCTGCTTGTCAAAACGCTTCTCAATCAGCGCTTGTACACTGGTGATAGGCTCGCCGTGACCAGGAAATACGATTGTTGGATCAAGTTGAGACAGCCTTCGCAATGACCGCTGATAATCCACTAAAGGCTTTGACCTGACGTCTCCCGCTTTCGGCGCTTCCAAAATCGGATTAGACGAGCTGTTTGCCAGCAGTAGATCGCCGCCAAGCATCCTTCCGCTTTTTTCATGGAACAGAACAATATGCGATTCAGCATGTCCAGGCATCTCCAACACAGACCAGCCCTCAAGCCCATCTATGCCCATACCTTCTCTGATTGATTTTGTCAGAGATCTCGTACAGGAAAATGCGTACGCTGATCGAATCAGCTTTTCCGCCTTCCCCGTATCAAATGGAACGCCTAATTCAGGCAGCAGCTTTTGAAAAAAACGTTTTTGCCAATCCATAAAGGCTTGATTTTGGCTGATATAAGGTTCGTTGAATGTATGCCCAATCACTTCGATTTCATCTGAAAAGACATCAAGCAAGCCTGCATGATCAGCATGATGGTGAGTCAGTACAACCTGCTCGATATCTGACAATTTCACATTTACAGCGGCAAGCTGCTCTTGTAAGGCTCTGGCAGCCTCTTTTGTATTCGGCCCGGCATCGATAAGTGTCAGCGCATCACCTTTTACGAGGTAAACGATAACATCGCCGACAGCAAACGGTGTCGGGACGCGGATCGCAATTACATCTTCAGTTGTCATCCTTTCGCTCCTTGTCTTCATTCATTATTCATATTTTAGCTTTTTCTCGGTCTTGTGTCATTATTGCAGAATGAGAACAAACCTTTTTGAAAAAGCTATTGACATTAGCTTGTCCGCCATTGCATAATGAACAACAAACTAAAACGAGAACCATTGGAACGCTATGACGAGGAATAGTATACAAGGCAATGGCCTAAGAGAGCGATACCCCCGGCTGAAAGGTGTTGCGGCCCGCTTGTTTGTAGAACCTGCCCTCAAGTCGCGGTTAGGAAAACCTAAACGTTTCCCGCGTTACGGGGATTTGAGCTGAGCACAATTTGTGCTAATGAGGGTGGTACCGCGAACCTTTTCGTCCTTTACGTGATGAAAAGGTTTTTTGTTGTTCTAATAGAAGGAGGATATCAATGAAAAAGATAGGATTTGTCGGCGCCGGGTCAATGGCAGAAGCAATGATCAACGGCATTTTGCAAAGCGGCATCACAAAACCAGAACATATCTATATTACAAATCGCTCAAATGACGAGCGTCTGATTGAATTAAAGGAAACGTACAGCGTGCGTCCATGCAGAGATAAAAATGAGTTTTTCACTCACACCGATATCATTATCCTCGCTTTCAAACCGAAAGACGCGGCGGAAAGCATCGACAGCATCCGGCCGTATATCAAGGACCAGCTTGTCATTTCAGTACTTGCAGGCCTTACCATCGAAACCATTCAGCATTATTTTGGCAGAAAGCTCGCGGTCATTCGCGTCATGCCTAATACATCAGCGGCAATCAGAAAATCAGCAACCGGATTTTCCGTAAGCACGGAAGCAAGCAAGAATGATATTATTGCCGCAAAAGCTCTATTGGAAACAATCGGTGATGCAACACTGGTTGAGGAGCGGCATCTTGACGCTGTCACTGCAATCGCAGGCAGCGGCCCGGCCTATGTGTATCGTTATATTGAGGCGATGGAAAAAGCAGCACAAAAAGTAGGATTAGATAAAGAAACGGCAAAAGCACTCATTTTGCAGACAATGGCAGGGGCAACAGATATGCTCCTCCAAAGCGGCAAACAGCCGGAAAAGCTGCGTAAAGAAATCACCAGTCCTGGGGGCACTACAGAGGCAGGTCTTCGCGCTTTACAGGACTCCCGCTTTGAAGAAGCAATTATTCACTGTATTGAAGAAACAGCTAAACGGAGCGCAGAAATCAAAGAACAGTTTGCCGGTGCCGCCTTAGAGAGACATTCTTAGATGTAAGGACAAAAACAGAAGGCACAGTGCCTTCTGTTTTTTATTTTTCCCGCAGCAGCTGGCCGGCAGATTCTGATTGCTTTAATAGCGCGGAGATCGTAAATGAAAGCAAATCGGGAAGCACTTCAAAGGAATAAGGCATATACAATCTTTCCGTCCATTTATGCGGGTCTTTACCAGCCGGACCGACATTTAAAACTGGGACATATAAAGCCTGATTTTTACCGCTTGGCAATGAATACCCTCTGTTAAAGAGCGGCATATTGCTTGTGTATGCATCAACCTCCTGTTTTTCCAGCTGAAGATAACTCAAGTCCGAAAGTCCGGGGAAGTACTGAACCTCCCGTAATGCAATGCCGTATCGCTCAGCCGCATAATGCTTTATCTGATCTGCTGTATTTCTGATCAATTGATCATCCTTTGAAGAAACAGCTGGATAAAGCGGCGGACTATAAAACAGAACGATGAGCGGCGCATCCTCCTTACAAAGCGAAGCAAGCTCAGAAACAATTTTCGTCGAAAAATCCCTGTCTCCAAGCTCCCCCCTGTTAGCAAAGGCATAATTTAGAGCCCGCTCTGTTTCCGAGATCCCCGCACGCTTTTTTGCACGCGAGACCAGCTCATCAAATGTCAAAACAGTGACGTCCCGCTCAATCGGCTGAAATGGCTCAAATTGTTGAAAATCCTGTGTTTTCTTCCGAACGTTCGACATGATTTCCTCCGCCGCCTGTTCTGCTGTTTTAAGCAGCATCTGATGCAGCTCACTAGCTGAGCGTTTCATTGACAGCACATTAAATAATGTGACGGCTGTATGCGGTGTCTGGACTGAATATGCCTCTTTCAAGTCCTTTTGCATTAAGTTTACCGGCGGCGGAGTGACCTCGCCATCAACCTTTTCGCAATAATCAGCATTCAGTTCAAGCAAACGGTTAATCTCAGATACCATTAAATTTGCGTTTAGACCTGAAAACGGCTCTCCAACATGTGTCTCAATCCCCTTGCAGAAAAAACCCGCAAGCACCTTGCCAATGCTTCCTGTATAAAAATATTGCTGCTGATCGCCGGGAAATTTTTCAAACATCGGTTCGGCATTCAGGCAAGCGGTTAATGTGATATCATGCTTTTTCTCCATCTCCTTCAATGCAGGAACCGCTTCAATCATGCCTCTTGAATTCACTTCCTCGTCCGGAACCGTTATCAACAGCAGATTGCCCTCAAAATGCCCGTTCATTGCCCTCTCCAGCATCGACAGTTGAATACAAAGCCCCGCTTTCATATCCATCGTCCCTCTTCCGAACAGCCAGTCTCCGCTTTCGGCATCTCTTCTCACACGTTCCGGGAGCAGCTCTTTTTTCTCTAAAAAGGAGCTCAAAAGCTCAGCAGGCTTGCAAGCCATATGTTTAAATTCGCCGTAATCTTCTATGTCAACGACATCAAAATGACTCAGCAGAAGCACTGTCTTTTTGACATTCTTCTTTTTGACTAGAGCCGTAAGAAAAGATCTGCCATCGTCCATCGGATGAAGTGTTACATCATCAGGGTGCTTTTGAAAATAGGGCTTGTCCTTCAAAATAAAATAAAGATACTCTGCAAGCGCTACCTCGCCCTTTGAACCGGTGATGCTTTCGTATTGCACAAGAGAAGTTAAAAGTGCCAGCAATTCGTCCTTCGTCTGCCAATTCATTGATTCCGCCCCTCCTATGAATAAAAATGCTTCTATACTGAAAAATAAACTGATTTCTCGTCTATTATACAGAAATGTTTGACAAAAGCGGTTCATTTGAGCAGTTTATATGACGGGAAAGAAATGACTTGATATAATCAATCTCTAAAAACCTTACGGGAGGCGAAAGAAATGGCCAGAAAATTATTTACACCTATTACAATTAAAGATATGACGTTAAAAAACCGCATTGTCATGTCGCCAATGTGCATGTATTCTTCTCATGAAAAGGACGGAAAATTAACACCGTTCCACATGGCACATTACATATCGCGCGCAATCGGCCAGGTCGGACTGATTATTGTAGAGGCGTCAGCGGTTAACCCTCAAGGACGAATCACTGACCAAGACTTAGGCATTTGGAGCGACGAGCATATTGAAGGCTTTGCAAAACTGACTGAGCAGGTCAAAGAACAAGGTTCAAAAATCGGCATTCAGCTTGCCCATGCCGGACGTAAAGCTGAGCTTGAAGGAGATATCTTCGCTCCATCGGCGATTGCGTTTGACGAACAATCAGCAACACCTGTAGAAATGTCAGCAGAAAAAGTAAAAGAAACGGTCCAGGAGTTCAAGCAAGCGGCTGCCCGCGCAAAAGAAGCCGGCTTTGATGTGATTGAAATTCATGCGGCGCACGGATATTTAATTCATGAATTTTTGTCTCCGCTTTCCAACCATCGAACAGATGAATATGGCGGCTCACCTGAAAACCGCTATCGTTTCTTGAGAGAGATCATTGATGAAGTCAAACAAGTATGGGACGGTCCTTTATTTGTCCGTGTATCTGCTTCTGACTACACTGATAAAGGCTTAGACATTGCCGATCACATCGGTTTTGCAAAATGGATGAAGGAGCAGGGTGTTGACTTAATTGACTGCAGCTCAGGCGCCCTTGTTCACGCAGACATTAACGTATTCCCTGGCTATCAGGTCAGCTTCGCTGAGAAAATCCGTGAACAGGCGGACATGGCTACTGGTGCCGTCGGCATGATTACAGACGGTTCAATGGCTGAAGAAATTCTGCAAAACGGACGTGCCGACCTCATCTTTATCGGCAGAGAGCTTTTGCGGGATCCATTTTTTGCAAGAACTGCTGCGAAACAGCTCAATACAGAGATTCCGGCCCCTGTTCAATACGAAAGAGGCTGGTAATGCCCATAAGAGATATCCTGTAGAGGATATCTCTTTTTTTATTTTTAGAGAAACGATCGGCTAAGGTTCTCCGTCTCCCTAGTAGAACCAATTAGAGGAGATGACTCCAATGAAATCAGCTTGGATGGAAAAGACATATACAATTGACGGATGTGCGTTTCATACACAGCACCGGAAAGGATCAAGCGGTGTAACGATTGTCTTTGAGGCCGGCTATGGTACTTCTTCTGAGACGTGGAAACCATTAATGGCGGACATTGATGATGAATTTGGCATTTTCACATATGATCGGGCAGGCATAGGAAAAAGCGGGCAAAGCAGAGCTAAACGAACAGCTGATCAACAAGTGAAAGAATTGGAGAGTTTGCTTAAAGCAGCTGATGTAAAACCTCCTTATTTGGCTGTTTCACACTCATACGGAGCTGTCATCACCGGTTTATGGGCCTGCAAAAACAAGCATGATATTATCGGCATGGTCCTTCTTGACCCAGCTTTAGGCGATTGCGCCAGCTTTACCTTTATACCCGAAGAAATGCACAAATCACATACGAGAAAGATGATGCTTGAGGGCACACATGCAGAGTTTTCAAAAAGTCTGCAGGAGCTCAAAAAGCGGCAAGTCCACTTAGGAAACATGCCTCTTCTTGTGTTGTCATCAGGAGAACGGACTGAGAAATTCGCTGCTGAACAGGAGTGGCAAAACTTGCACAGCAGCATATTGTCTCTATCTAACCAAAGCGGCTGGATTCAAGCTAAAAACAGCTCCCACAACATCCATCATGATGAACCTCATATCGTTCACTTGGCTATTTATGACGTATGGTGCGCAGCGTGCCAGCAGGCCGCTCCTCTTTACCAGGCAGTCAATTAACGTAAAAAAAGACCGGGCCGTAAGGGATTCCCGGTCTTTTATATTATTTTGTTTCACGGTGAAGGGTATATTTCTTTAAACGCGGTGAATATTTTTTCAGCTCCAAACGGTCTGGATTGGTGCGTTTATTTTTTGTTGTGATGTAATTTCGGTCTCCCGTTTCAGTGCAAAGCTAAAGTAACATTTACTCTCATAATTAACATCTCCTTATAAAACGTAATGATTACGTTTTATTATACAACGTCATCACAAATTGTCAAATAAGAGCTCCGCCTTCAGCCTCGCGGGACGTTTACCTCTAAGAAATCATATGCCGCCACGCTATTGGGGAAAACGTCAACCGCTTCTTTTTGAAGCTCCAAAGAAGCATCTCCCTGATATCTTGCGCTGATATGGGTTAAAATGAGCTGCTTCGCTCTTGCTTCTTTCGCTGTTACAGCCGCTTGTTCCGTTGTACTGTGATAATAATCATAAGCAAGTTTACGGTCTTCCTTAGCAAAGGTTGCTTCATGAACAAGCACATCACAATCCCTCGCAAGCTCTTTTAGTTTGTCACTTACTCTCGTATCACCGGAGAACACAACAGATCTTCCCTTTTTAGGAGGCTCCAGAAAATCATTCCCATTGATGATTCGTCCGTCTTCAAGCGTTACCGTTTCGCCTTTTTTGATTTTCTGATATACAGGTCCGGGCGGGATGTTCATTTCTTTTAATACGTCAGCCTTCAAGGAACCCGGTACGTCTTTTTCCTGCACACGGTACCCGAAGGCTTCCACTCCATGAATAACAGATACCGCTGTGACAATAAACTGATCGTCCTCAAACACGATTCCTTCTTCAATTTCCTGGATCGCAAGCGGATATGTCAAATGGGTTTTCGTGACGGCAAGGCTTGTTTCAATAAACGCCTTGATCCCTTTAGGTCCGTACACTGTCAGCTCGTCCTCTCCGCCTTGAAAGGAACGGCTCCCCAGAAGCCCCGGAAGTCCGTATACATGATCGCCGTGCATGTGTGTAATAAAGATTTTCTCTATTTTACGAGGTTTAATCGTTGTATGTAAAATTTGATGCTGTGTGGCTTCCCCGCAGTCAAAAAGCCATACCGAACGCCTTTCTTCAAGCAATTTTAATGCCACCGACGTTACATTTCTCGCCTTGGCGGGGATGCCGGCTCCCGTCCCTAAAAAAAGTAATTCCACGTTTCCTTCCTCCTACTAGAACCAGATACCTACAAGAATACAGGATCAAGCGGAAAATGTGAATCTTGCCTCTGAAAAGAACAATCCTTTCGTGCTAGAAACATTTTTTCAGCATTCTGCTTAAAAAAGGGCTTAAATGTTTGCTTTCGTTGAATTTTAGATTTAAAATGAAGGAAATATACGGGGTGTACTAAAATAAAGCTTCGAATAAAGTGAGGTACTTTTAGTGAAAACAAACCAACAACCAAAAGCAGTAATTGTCATATTCGGTGCAACTGGAGATTTAGCAAAACGAAAATTGTATCCGTCTATTCACCGTTTATATCAAAACGGACAAATCGGAGAAGAGTTTGCAGTGGTAGGAGTTGGAAGAAGACCTTGGTCTAATGAGGATCTTCGCCAAACTGTTAAAACATCCATTTCCTCATCTGCAGATAAGCATATAGATGATTTCACGTCTCATTTTTACTATCACCCGTTTGACGTGACAAACCCTGGTTCTTATCAAGAGCTAAACGTATTGCTTAACCAGCTGGAAGATACATATCAAATTCCTAACAACAGAATGTTCTACTTGGCAATGGCTCCTGAATTCTTCGGAACGATTGCAAAAACATTAAAATCAGAGGGTGTAACAGCTACAACCGGCTGGTCCCGCCTTGTCATCGAAAAACCGTTCGGCCATGATCTGCCAAGCGCACAGGCATTGAATAAAGAAATCCGCGAAGCATTTACGGAAGATCAAATTTACAGAATCGACCATTATCTAGGCAAACAAATGGTTCAGAACATTGAAGTGATTCGATTTGCCAATGCGATTTTCGAACCGCTTTGGACAAACCGCTACATTTCAAACATTCAAATCACATCTAGCGAATCACTAGGCGTTGAAGACCGCGCAAGATATTACGAAAAATCAGGCGCCCTTCGCGACATGGTGCAAAACCATATTATGCAGATGGTTGCCCTTCTTGCAATGGAGCCGCCTATCAAATTGAACACAGAAGAAATCCGCAGCGAGAAAGTGAAGGTGCTGAGAGCACTGCGTCCTATTGCAAAAGACGAAGTGGATGAATACTTTGTGCGCGGACAATATCATGCTGGTGAAATTGACGGTGTACCGGTTCCTGCTTATACAGATGAAGATAATGTCGCTCCTGACTCCAATACAGAAACCTTTGTTGCCGGCAAGCTCTTGATCGACAACTTCAGATGGGCTGGTGTTCCATTCTACATCAGAACCGGAAAACGAATGAAAGAAAAGTCCACAAAAATTGTCGTTCAATTTAAGGACATTCCGATGAACCTGTACTACGGTAATGAAAACAACATGAATCCGAACTTGCTTGTCATTCATATTCAGCCTGACGAAGGCATTACGCTTTACTTAAATGCTAAAAAGCTTGGCGGAGCAGCACACGCACAGCCAATCAAACTCGATTATTGCAGCAATTGCAATGACGAGTTGAACACCCCTGAAGCATATGAAAAACTAATTCACGACTGTCTTCTTGGCGATGCAACAAACTTTGCACACTGGGATGAAGTTGCCCTTTCTTGGAGCTTTGTCGACTCTATTTCTGAAACATGGGCAGCAAACAAAACCTTATCTCCTAACTACGAATCAGGCTCAATGGGACCGAAAGAATCTGATGATCTTTTGGTGAAAGACGGCTTACACTGGTGGAACATATAATAAGAAGAAAAAAGCCGAAAATGTTTACAAGCATTTTCGGCTTTTTTACGCTGAACAAAGGTATAACAATCTCCTTAATAACAAAACCCCCAAAGCTTAAGAGCTTCGGGGGTTTCTATTGATTACTTCATCCATTCAGTATGGAAGATGCCTTCTTTGTCAGTACGCTCATAAGTATGAGCGCCAAAGTAGTCGCGCTGTGCTTGGATTAAGTTTGCAGGCAGTACGGCTGTGCGGTAGCTGTCATAGTAGGCTAATGCGCTTGAGAATGATGGCACCGGCACACCTTGGGCAACTGCAAGTGAAATCACTTGGCGAAGCGCTCCTTGATAGCTTTCTACAATATTCTTGAAATAGCTGTCAAGAAGCAGGTTGTCAAGCTCAGGCTCGCGATCGTAAGCTTCTTTGATCTTCTGAAGGAATGCCGCGCGAATGATGCAACCACCGCGGAAGATCATAGCGATTTCACCATATTTCAGATCCCAGTTGTATTCTTCAGAAGCAGCTTTCATTTGGGCAAATCCTTGCGCGTATGAACAGATTTTACTCATGAACAACGCTTTTCTGACCGCTTCAATCAGCTCTTCTTTATTTTCTGTAACAGGCTTCACTTCTGGTCCTGAAAGAAGTCCGCTCGCTTTTACACGCTCTTCCTTCATAGCTGAGATAAAGCGTGCGAATACAGATTCAGTAATAATCGGAAGCGGAACGCCTAAGTCAAGTGCGCTTTGGCTTGTCCATTTTCCTGTTCCTTTTTGGCCTGCTTTATCAAGAATCACATCAACAAGCGGTTTGCCTGTTTCTTCGTCTTTTTTTGTGAAGATGTCAGCCGTAATCTCAATCAGGTAGCTATCAAGCTCACCTTTATTCCATTCAGCGAAAACTTCATGAAGCTCATCAGCAGAAAGGCCCAGCACCTGTTTCAGAATGAAATATGATTCAGAGATCAGCTGCATATCTCCGTATTCAATTCCGTTGTGCACCATTTTTACGTAATGGCCGGCGCCGTCCGGACCGATATATGTCGTACAAGGTTCTCCGTCAACTTTTGCAGAAATGGCTTCAAGAATCGGTTTTACAAGCTCATGTGCTTCTTTTTGTCCGCCAGGCATGATAGAAGGTCCTTTAAGCGCTCCTTCTTCTCCGCCGGAAACGCCTGTTCCGATAAAATGAATGCCGCTTTCAGCGAGTTCTTTGTTACGGCGCTGTGTATCTTTATAGTATGTATTACCGCCGTCAATTAAAATATCATCCTTCTCTAGATGAGGAAGAAGAGATTGAATTGTCGCATCTGTTGCAGTTCCCGCTTTAACCATTAATAAGATTTTGCGCGGTGTTTCCAAGGATTGGACAAATTCTTCAATGCTGTAAGTGCCAACAACATTTTTTCCTTTTGCCTCCTGTAAAAACTCCTCAGTTTTACTGCTTGATCTGTTGTAAACAGAAACAGAAAATCCCCGGCTTTCGATATTTAAAGCCAGATTTTTACCCATGACCGCAAGTCCGATAACGCCGATTTGTTGTTTTGACATATTCTAACGTCCCTTCTGCAAACGTTTAATCATTTTAAAATTTAAATTAAAATAAAATGATATTTATAATAAAGAAATTACCATACATTCACCCTTTTTTTCAAGCGATTCAGCTTTTCTTTTCATCTTGAAAAAAATCTTTATTAAAGCTTGTTCCCTTTGTTTTGCTCTCCTCTTTTTTTAACGTTGCCCCTTTTCTGATCAGTTTGGTACCGTACTTTTTATTCAGCTTTTCCATCATCTGCTGAATGGGCTCATCCTTCGCATCTTCATTAAAGCTGAACAAATCGAGCTGTTTATAGGCCTGCTCTTTTTCTACTAAATCCGTTCCGGTAATGCCAAGCAGCCTGACAGGATTTTTATTCCAATGTTTAAAAAAGAGGTGCTCCGCTTCTTTCAAAATGTCATTTTTTTGATCAATCGGGTTTCTCAGCGTAGTGCTTCTTGTGATGGTTCTCCAATCCGCATATCTAATCATAATAAAAAGCTTCGAAGCCATGACTTCCTTGCGCTGTAAACGGTCACTCACAGAAGCGGCAAGCTTTCTAAAAACGCCTAACAGCTCTTCTTCATCACTGGAATCATGGGAAAGTGTCGATGAGTTGCCGACGCTTTTAAATTCGTAAATGCGCTCCGGGTCAACCGGCGCATGGTGAATGCCATTTGCTTTATTTTTAAGGCGCGGACCGTTGATGCCAAGCAGGCGCTTCAGCGAGTGTTCATCAGCTGCAGCTAGCTCTCCGATTGTATGGATGCCGAGTCCCTTCAGTTTTTCCGCTGTCTTTTTGCCGACTCCGTGCATCTCTCCAACAGGAAGCGGCCACAGGATATCGGGCACTTGCCTCTTTCTTAAGATCGTAATTCCAAGCGGTTTTTTCATATCAGACGCCATCTTAGCGAGAAATTTATTCGGTGCAATCCCTATGCTTGACGGGAGCAGCAGCTCTTTTTGCAGCCTGCTTTGGATTTCTTTTGCCGTCTCTAGAGCGCGGCTGCTGTATGGTGTATCGGTCATGTCCATATAGCCTTCGTCGATGGAGACAGGCTCCACTAGGTCAGTATATTCACGAAGAATGGTAAACATCGCTCGTGAAGAGTTTCTATAGCGGTCAAAGTTCGGCGGAAGAACGATGAGCTCAGGACAATGGCGCTTCGCTTGCCAAACCGGCATCGTTGTTTTGACGCCGCGCGCTCTTGCTTCGTAGCTGCATGTTACCACAATGCCCTTTCGCTCCTTTACGTTTCCGGCAACTGCGACCGGCTTTCCCCGGAGAGCCGGATCATATGCCATTTCAACCGACGCATAAAAGCTATTCATATCAATATGGAAAATAATTCGGCTCTTTCCCGGCATAAACAAATCTCCTTTTCGGTCATTAGACAACAGCTTGTACATATAGTAAAATGAAGCTATTGAATGGATGTGATGACAATGTTTGTGGAATCGATAAATGACGTTTTATTCTTAGTCGATTTTTTCACAATTATTCTTCCTGCTCTAACGGCAATCGGGATTGCATTCCTCTTACGGGAGTGCCGTGCGGGCGAGCAATGGAAATCAAAACGAACAGATGAACATCAGACGGTCTTTCACATTAACCGAACAGACTTTCTTATTATTATATATCATCGCATTACAACTTGGATACGTAAAGTCTTCCGCATGAATTCGCCTGTGAACGATGAGGAAGACGCCGGTTCTCTTCTTTTATAAACCGCATTTATAAAAAGGAGGAGAACAAAATTGTTAAAAACATATCAAAAACTTTTGGCTATGGGTATCTTTTTGATCGTATTATGCTCGGGCAATGCTGCATTTGCAGCGACTAATCAGGTGGGAGGCCTCAGCAACGTAGGTTTTTTCCACGATTATTTAATCGAACCGTTTTCCGCTCTGCTTAAGGGTGTTGCCGGGCTGTTTCACGGAGAATACGGACTCTCTATTATCCTCGTAACCATTATTGTGCGTATAGTTGTATTGCCTTTGTTTGTCAATCAGTTCAAAAAACAGCGCATCTTCCAAGAGAAAATGGCCGTTATTAAACCTCAGGTTGACAGTATCCAGGTTAAGTTGAAAAAGACGAAGGACCCGGAAAAGCAAAAAGAGCTGCAAATGGAAATGATGAAGCTGTATCAGGAGCATAATATCAACCCGCTTGCGATGGGCTGTCTTCCAATGCTGATTCAGTCTCCGATTATGATTGGGCTTTATTACGCGATTCGCTCAACACCTGAAATTGCGTCACACTCGTTTCTATGGTTCAGTTTAGGGCAATCTGATATTCTCATGTCCCTTAGTGCAGGGATTATGTATTTTGTCCAAGCCTATATCGCTCAAAAACTGAGCGCGAAATATTCCGCTGTCCCGCAAAACCCTGCAGCGCAGCAATCCGCAAAATTGATGGTGTTCATCTTCCCTGTGATGATGACGATTTTCTCGCTTAATGTGCCGGCAGCCCTTCCGCTGTACTGGTTTACAAGCGGACTGTTTTTGACAGTGCAAAACATCGTCCTTCAGATGACGCATCATAAAAGTAAAAAAACAGCCGCTCTTACTGAGTCGGTGAAATAAAAAAGCAACCCCGTGCAAAAAGCCGGGGTTGTTTTTTGTTACTTGCAAAGTACCGCGCCAAACAGTCTTGTTTATCATGGCTGAAGCAGAAATGGCCATCCTAAAAAATAGCCGTATCGTTTAAAAAGAAGGAAATCGGGAATACCTTTACTCACCTCCAACCGAAAGGAGCCTATACGTTGACGGAACGCTTTCAGCAAAAAAATATTTCTGTACCTGATGGAATCTGGATCATGAGACAAACCTGGAATGATGTCTTATTTGCTCACTGGCCTGTTGATGTTTCTATCCTTCGCGCTTTGGTACCGTCCGTTTTAGAATTAGATACATATAACGGGCAAGCTTGGATCAGCATGCTTCCCTTTATGCTCACGAACCTGAGGGCGCGTTATCTCCCTGTCATTCCCGGTGCGCGTGCATTTCCTGAGCTTAACCTCCGCACCTATGTCACGTATAAAGGCAAGCCCGGCATTTATTTTTTTAGCTTAGATGCCGATCATCGTCTGGCGGTCCTTGGCGCTCGCACATTCTTTCATCTGCCTTATTTTTACGCGGATATGAAGTCCGAAAAAAACGGTGATGCCATTGACTATGTCAGCAAGCGGAAAAATGACAAAGAAGCAGCATTCCACGCCGCATACCGGCCAATTTCAGCGCCTTTTACAGCAGAAAAGGATTCGCTCGATTACTGGCTGACAGAACGATACAGGCTCTACACCACTTATCGCAATAAGCTCTATTACGAAGACATCCATCATCATCCGTGGCTGCTGCAAAACGCCGAAGCAGAAATTTCAGTCAATACGGTGACTGATGCTCACGGTATTACATTGCCGGAGTCAGACCCCTTGCTTCATTATGCTAAAAAACAGGATGTGTTATTTTGGCCGCTTAGGAAATGGAGCTAAAAAAACCCGATGCGGGAAATCGCACTCGGGTTTTCTTTTTTTATTTTGCCGCCTCTTCAATAATGGCAACAACCATTTCTGCCGTTTTAACGAGCTCTTCGATCGGCATTTTTTCATTTTTTGTATGGATTTGCTCATAACCGACAGCAAGATTGACCGTCGGGATGCCATGACCAGCGATTACGTTCGCGTCGCTTCCGCCGCCGCTCGTTTGCAGCTCGCTTGGACGTCCGATTTTAGCAGCCGCTTTTTTCGCGATTTCAACAACTTGGTCGCCGTCTTGATATTTAAAGCCCGGATACATAACCTCAATTTCGACTTCTGCGCGTCCGCCCATATCAGCAGCTGCCTCTTCAAAAGCAGCTTTCATTTTTTGAACCTGAGCTTCCATTTTCTCAGGAACTAAAGAGCGCGCTTCAGCAAGAATATGAACTTCGTCGCACACAATGTTTGTTTGTGTGCCGCCTTCAAACCGGCCGATATTAGCTGTTGTTTCTTCATCGATACGGCCCAATGGCATTTTTGAGATGGCTTTGCTAGCGATTGTAATCGCTGAAATGCCTTTTTCAGGTTCAACCCCGGCGTGAGCGGTTTTCCCGAAAATTGCCGCTCTTACCTTCGCCTGTGTCGGCGCGGCCACAATGATATTTCCGACTTTTCCGTCTGAATCAAGAGCATAGCCGTAGGATGCAGTGATCATAGAACGGTCAAGCGCCTTCGCTCCGATCAGACCCGATTCTTCCCCTACTGTGATGATGAATTCAATCGTGCCGTGTTCAATATTTTCTTCTTTCAGCACCTTAATCGCCTCAAACATTGCAGCCAATCCCGCTTTATCATCAGCACCTAAAATCGTCGTGCCGTCAGTTTTGACGTAACCGTTCTCTACAACTGGTTTTACGCCGTTTCCGGGTACAACTGTGTCCATATGAGATGTAAAATAGATCGTATCTGTTTGTTTTGTCCCTTTTAGCGTGCAAATCAGGTTACCGGCTCCGTGGCCCGTGATATCCATTGTATCGTCTTCTTTAACGTCCACACCTAAATCAGAAAATTTTCGTTTCAGCACTTTGCAGATTTCAGCTTCGTGCTTTGTTTCTGAGTCAATTTGGACAAGCTCTAAAAATTCTTCCAGCAGGCGTTTTTCATTCACCATTTGTAAGTCCCTCCATATTAAAGCGGTATGTTACCGTGCTTTTTTTTCGGTCTCTCTTCTGTCTTATGTGTAAGCATATGAAAAGCTTGAATCAGTCTTCCCCTTGATTCTTCCGGCAAAATGATGTCATCGACCATTCCACAAGCGGCCGCTTTGTATGGGCCGGCGTTTTGCTTTTTGTATTCAGCAGTTTTTTCGCGTTTCGTCTTTTGCGGGTCAGCTGAAGCTTTGATTTCCTTTTCATACAAAATCGATGCCGCACCTTCTGGACCCATCACTGCGATTTCAGCATTCGGCCATGCAAACACAAGGTCCGCTCCGATCGCTTTGCTGTTCATGGCCACATAGGCGCCGCCGTACGCTTTTCTAATGATGAGTGTGACTTTTGGGACAGTCGCTTCAGCATAAGCAAACAATAATTTTGCTCCATGCCTGATGATTCCGTTGTGCTCTTGCTGAATACCCGGCAGAAACCCCGGGACATCTTCGACAGTCAACAGCGGGATATCAAATGCGTCACAAAAACGGATGAACCTTGCTGCTTTATCAGCAGCGTCAATCGTCAGGCTTCCCGCCAGATGCTTCGGCTGGCTCGCCACGATGCCGATTGCTTTTTCACCCAGCCTTGCAAACCCAATGACAATGTTCTTCGCAAAAAATGGCTGAATCTCAAAAAAAGACTGCGGGTCAGCCAGCTCCCTAATCACCTTCCGAACATCATAAGGCTTTGTCGTATCAGCAGGGACAAGACGGTTTAATAACGGTCTGGACGCCTCTTTCTCTGGCTTCGGCTCTGTTGTCCGGCCATTCAGCGGCAAATAAGACAGTAGTTTTCTCACCCCTGTCAGAACCTCCTTCTCCGTATGCCCGGAAAAGTGGGCGTTTCCGCTGACGGCATTATGTATCCCCGCTCCGCCTAAGCTCTCCGCATCAACCTGTTCCCCTGTCACTTTTTCAATCACCTTCGGGCCGGTAATAAACATCCGGCCAGTCTGTTCAGCCATAAATATAAAATCTGTGAGTGCCGGAGAATATACAGCGCCTCCAGCGCACGGCCCTAAAATAACCGATATTTGCGGAATGACTCCGGAATATAAGACGTTTCGGTAAAATATGTGACCGTATCCATCTAATGATAACACACCCTCTTGAATTCTCGCACCACCTGAGTCATTCAGCCCGATAATCGGCGCCTTATTTTTTGCTGCCAGATCCATCAAAGCGCAGATTTTCCTGGCATGGGTTTCGCCAAGCGCCCCTCCGTACACTGTGAAGTCTTGCGCAAATACATAAACTGAGCGACCGTCAATTGTGCCGTACCCTGTCACGACCCCATCCCCTAACATGCGCTGTTCTCTTGTTAACACTTGACTTTCCATGAAGGGGTGTAATTCGATAAAGCTGTCCTGATCTAGAAGAAATATGATCCTTTCCCGAGCAGTGAGCTTGCCCTTTTGCCGCTGCTGAGCCAGCTTTTCCCGTCCTCCGCCTTCTTCTGCCTGCTTGCGTTTCGTGTAAAAATGATCCATGTGCTCATTCATGCTCATTGTGTTGGTCTCCTTTCGGTTCACAAAGCTCTACAAGAACACCGTTTGTTTCCCGAGGGGAAATAAACGCGATCTTTTTCCCGTTCGCTCCCTGTCTTGGAAACCTGTCAATCAATTGAACATGCTGATCAGACAATGCTTGAAGCTGTTCAGATAGGCAGTTGCACAAAAACGCAATATGATGCAGTCCCTGCCCTTTCTTCTCCAAAAATAAATGGACGGGGCTGTCAGCTGTCAACGGCTCTATCAGCTCAAGTTTGACGCTACCAGCTTGAAAAAAAGCAACATTCACCTTTTGCTCTTCAACCGTTTCTTGATGAAGAAATGCAAGCCCCAATACATTTTCATAAAAGCTTCTTGCATCTTTTATCGAAAAAACGGCTATCCCGATATGGTCAAGCCTGTTCATTTTCATCCCTGCTTTCGCTAATAGATATCGCTTGTCCGCCCATTCAAAACACGCTAAAATATAGACAGATTGTTTAAGGAGTGAAAATCATGTCTCAAAAACTGATGAAAAGCGTTTTGATCGTGATTTTGGGAGTTTTTATTCTTTCAACTGTACTCTCAGGAATCGTCATGTTTCTATAACGATAAAAAAGCAGGCGCCTTATTCAATGGGAATATCCTGCTTTTTTATCAGAGCTTTATGCTCGATGGCAATCTCCTCAAAAGAGCGGTTGTCGTCCGTGATCAGCACTCTCGTTCCTACTGGTATCGTTTGAAACAAATGAACAACCTCATCGTTATGCATACGTATACAGCCGTTAGACACAAATTTTCCTACTGATTCCTCTCGGTTTGTCCCATGAATTCCATAAATCCGCCCGTCCGTTCCTTTCGCGTCAAATCCGATCCATCTTGCCCCAAGCGGGTTATCAGGAGATCCCCCTTCAATATTTTTCTTTCTGTAGTAAGGATTTTCCGCTTTTACCGTTACCGAAAACTCTCCTTCAGGCGTCAAATCATCTGTTTTTCCAGTCGCCACACTATACACGCCTTCTACTTTGTTGTCGAGGATAACAGCAAGTTCATTTGTTCGCTTGTTGACAATAACATACGGATCACCCGGCAGCGGATTTTCGCCGAGCGGCCAAATCGGTGAAATCATCATGAAAATCGAACATAAGAAAAAACGCATAAGCTCCTCCTTTTTCATTAGGTTGACCAATGAAGGAAGAGCTCATGCGAATCATCCGAGTGATTTTTGCGCTTTTATTCCTTTAAAATAACTTTTAATCACTAAATATTGTTCCATTTCGCCGAGAAGATGGAAGAGAGCGGCCCTCGCTTCAAATTCCTCTCTAGTCGCAGGAAGCGGCATCTCCTCAAATTCTTTTCTCATGTCAGCAAGTCTTTTCAGAAATTTGTATGCTGTATTCCCAGGGTGTATCGCCTCCCGCAAATCATGAATAAATTCAGCGATCATTTTTCCCTGATCTACCGTGATGGAGATCGATGTCACTTTAGGGAGAAGGCGTTCGATAATTTCAAATTGCTTTTCTCTCATTTTAAAATAATGATAATGCAGATTTTCATAACGCAAAATGTGGTTTTGCACATCTCGATATGCCAGGTTTTTAGCCTCCGTAATGAGCTGGTGCGTTTCCGGAATTTCTTTTCCTGACCAATCTTGCTCACCAGTTAACAAATACCGTTCGATTTCTGCAAAAATGACAGCAAAGTTATCCTCTATCTTTTTGCGGTAGGCAATCAGTTTCCGGTCAAGACTAGGCATATACAAGTTCATCAATAGAGCGACGCCGATGCCAACCGTAATCAGCTGAACTTCATTCCAGATGAAAGTAGGCGTAATGCCGCCGGACATGTATAAATGAAGGATAATAACAGAACTGGTGACGATACCCTCGTTAATTTTTAACAGAACCGTTATCGGAATGAATATCAAAAGAAGCGCTCCGATCACAAACGGGTGGTAGCCAATAAGCTCGAAAAAGAGATAAGAAAAAGCAATTGCCAGACAGCATGCCGAAAAGCGGGCCCATGAGGCCTGAAGCGACCGTTTTTGTGTGATTTGTATGCACAAAATGGTGATGATTCCTGCTGATGCGAAGTTTTGCAAATGCAATAACTGGCTTATATAAATAGCCAAAGCTGTTCCAAGCGCGGTCTTTATTGTGCGGTAACCAATTTTAAACATGTCGGACTCCATTTCTATTTGTTTCTTCAATAAAAAAGAAGAGGCGGCCAGCCTTCTTCTTTTTTATATTCTATAATATTTTCTCTAAAAAGTCCTGCGCTCTTTTGGATTTTGGCGACATAAAAAATTCCTTCGGATTGCCGTCTTCGACAATCATTCCTTGGTCCATAAACAGCACACGGTCTGCCACTTCTTTTGCGAAGCCCATTTCATGTGTGACAATCACCATGGTCATGCCGGTTTCGACCAGCTCTTTCATCACCTGTAGCACTTCTTTGACCATCTCTGGATCAAGGGCGGAGGTCGGCTCGTCAAACAGCATGATGTCCGGATTCATCGCAAGAGCCCTGGCAATCGCGACACGCTGTTTTTGTCCGCCAGACAAACGGTTTGGATAGTCATTTCGCTTTTCAAACAAACCGACTTTGCGGAGCAGGTCCTCAGCTTTCTCCTGTGCAGCCTGTTTTGATTCTTTTTTTACATTGACAGGCGCGTACATGATGTTTTCGAGAACCGTTTTGTGCGGAAAGAGATGAAAATGCTGAAAAACCATCCCGATGTTTTCCCGGACCTTTAATGTGTTGGTTTTCGGCTTCGTAATCTCTGTGTCTTTTATTGTAATGGTTCCGCCGTTAGGCTTTTCCAACAGGTTTAAACAGCGTAAGAACGTTGATTTGCCTGAGCCTGAAGGACCGATCACGGCAACAACCTCACCCTCAGCGATTGTTGTTGAAATGTTTTTTAATACTTCGTGTTTCCCAAATGATTTTGACAGCTTTTCAACCTTAATCATTGGATTTCAGCTTCCTTTCTACAGCCTTGCCGATAAACGTTAAAATCAGGACAAGCACATAATAAATCAATCCCGCGATAATGAGCGGCTCAAGGTAATTGTAAGTGGCGGCGCCAGCTTGATATGCGCGTCTCATGACATCACCAAGCCCGATGACGGTGACGATCGCCGATTCTTTTGTTAACGTAATTAATTCATTCACAATTGCAGGTGATATATTTTTGAAGGCCTGCGGCAGCAGCAGATCCTTCATCATTTTTCCATACGGGACACCGAGTGCAACAGCAGCTTCTTTTTGCCCTTTATCAATGGCATTGATTCCGGCTCTGATAATTTCCGATACATAAGCGGCGGAATTCAAAGACAATGCGACAACCGCAGCCCAAAACTGGTCAATTTGAAATCCGAGCAG
Source organism: Bacillus sp. PS237 (assembly GCF_037963345.1). NCBI lineage: Bacteria > Bacillati > Bacillota > Bacilli > Caryophanales > Bacillaceae > Bacillus > Bacillus sp. PS237. The sequence continues at coordinate 2,379,523 of NZ_CP150156.1, forward strand.
CTGAGGAAGGCCAAAATAGACAATCATAAGCTGCAGCACTAAAGGCGTGCCTCGGAACACTGATGTATAAAAATCAGCGATCCAGATAAACGGGCGGAATGTGCTGATCTTGCATAAGCTTAGCACAATACCGAGTATAAGTCCGATAATAGCAGATACAACAACAATTTTTAATGTAATTGCCAAGCCTTCTAATATAAAAGGAATTTGGGGGATCGTTGCTGAAAAATCCAAATTCATAGCCTTTGTCTCCTTTTCTTACAGGAAAAAAGTTTCCTATTCAATAAAAAGGCTCAACGAAAAAGTTGAGCCGCTTTTTTTTACTTCTCGCCAGTGAACCATTTTTTCTTCAATTTCTCAAGCTCTCCGTTATCTTCCATTTCCTTGAGCGCTTTATTGAATTTGTCTGTCAGTTCACTGTCCTTTCTGAAAGCAATTGCTGAACCGGCTTCTTCCGCTTTCGCATCAGGAATCACAAAGCCTTGCAGGTCATCATTTGATTTGAAATACCCTTCTGCAACAATGTCTTCAATAATCGCGGCATCGAAGCGGTCAGATTTGATTTCCTGCACCAAATCAGAAATTCTGTTGCGGTCTTCTGTTTTAAAACCATATTCCGGAGAAAGCTCTTTCCCCTTCTCTTCCTGAATAGAGCCAAGCTGAACGCCAACTGTTTTTCCTTTCAGGTCTTTCAAAGATTGAATGCCGCTGTCTTTTTTGCTGACAATCATATGGTTCGCTGTGTAATACACATCGGAAAAATCAACTTGTTTTTTACGCTCAGGCGTTGGTGTCATTCCTGACAGAACGAGATCCACCTGTTTTGATTTAAGCGCTGTAATTAAGCTGTTGAAGTCCATATCCTGCACTTCAATTTCATAGCCTGCCTTCTTTGCCAGAGCTTTTGCCAGCTCTACATCAAAGCCGACAATATTATCTCCTTCTTTATATTCAAACGGTTTGTAATCCGCCGAAGTACCCATAATTAATTTTTTCTTTCCGCTTTCTGAACCTGAATTGCTTGAGCCGCACGCAGTTAATGCAAAGGTGATGCAAGCAGCCACAAGTAATAAGAGCCATTTTTTCATGATCCATTTCCCCCGTATTCATTACTTTTGGTGTATTTGAATATTTATTCGTTAATTTGTATTTTAAACAGTTTCTCATTTTTATGCAATACTATTTTTAAAAATTATCTTTAGGCTTATCTTTCCAGTGATCTCTTCTGATATTACTAGATAAAAATTAAATCGCTGTACAATCCGATTGAATAATCCCTTAATATTTATTCATATATCCTTGGAAATTTATGCACAAAAAAACCCGGGCTGCTTTGAGCATCCGGGTTGTTCGTCTTATACTTCTTCACAATATTCTTCAAAGGCTTCCTGCAGCTTTGCCACTACAGCCATCGGCTCATGGCCTTCAATTTCATGACGCTCTACCATTTTCATGATCTTTCCGTCTTTCAAAATCGCAAAGGACGGAGAAGATGGTGGATAACCTTCAAAATAGTCACGCGCACGCGCTGTCGCTTCTTTATCCTGTCCGGCAAAAACGGTGACGAGCTGATCAGGTCTTTTATCATAGTGAACGGAATGGTAGGCTGCCGGTCTTGCAATTCCTCCGGCGCATCCGCAAACAGAGTTTACCATGACGAGCGTCGTTCCTTTTTTCGTAAGTGCCTCATCCACCTCTTCGGCTGTTTTAAGCTCGGTGTATCCGGCAGCTGTTATTTCTTGTCTCGCTTGGCGGACAATATCATTCATAAATAAATTAAAGTCCATGTTCAATGAAGACCTCTCCTTTTTCATCATCTGTTCTTATGATAGCAAGGAAACGTCCATATCGGCAAATGACTTTGCTTCGCCGTGCACTTTTTTTGCTCTTCGTTTACTGCTTACAGAAAAAGGGGATTATATAACCAGAAGTAAAATAAAGGAGCAGTTGTATATGAGCCACCGGAAAGCGTTACTGATTCATAACGGAAATGCCGGCAACAAAAATATAGAAAAAGCACTTGGTGCTGTGGTGCCGGTTTTATCTCACCATTTAGATGAGGTGATTATTAAACAGACAAAGAAAAAGGATGATGCGTATCATTTTTGCCGATCCATTGATGATTCTGTCGACACCGTCTTCATTCTCGGCGGCGACGGCACGATCCATCAATGCATAAATGCTATCAGCGCTCTAGAAAGAAAACCCGCTGTCGGAATTTTGCCCGGCGGCACGTGCAACGACTTTTCAAGAGTGCTTGGCATCCCTCAAAATCTTGCAAAGGCCGCGGAAGCACTTATGGCGGGAAAAAAAACCAGCGTAGACGTATGTCAGATGAATGACCGTTATTTTTTGAATTTCTGGGGGATCGGCTTAATTGCAGAAACGTCGAATCAAATCAACGAAACGGAAAAAGCATTATTGGGAAAAATCAGCTATTTTACAAGTGCCTTGCGAACCGTCTCATCTGCTGCATCGTTTCCGATGACATTAAAAATTGATGGAGAAGAAATTAAAGAAGAAGCCGTTATGCTGCTTGTGATGAATGGCCAATACATTGGAACGAATCGAATTCCTCTGCCCGATGCCAGTATTGAAGACGGCTTACTTGATGTTCTCATATGCCGCAATACCAACCTCACCGCGCTGCGGGAGCTGATGAGCATGGAACAAGGCTCAATTGATCGTTTTACTGGAGAGTTGTCCTATGTCCAGGCTTCCCGTATCGAGATTGAAACAGACACTGCCAAAAAGGCGGATATGGATGGAGAAGTTTATACACATACACCCGCAGTCATTCAGGTCCTGCCACAGCATATCGACATGCTTGTTCCCGCAAATGAATAACTGTCATAAGGCTTTAGAAAGATTTTGCAAATCCGTTGACTCTCCCCTAGGAGGAGGTCTTACAGTATAAGGGATACACACTTGAAAAAGGGGAAGTCATATGGAGAAGAAAAATATTACCTTAACTATATTATTAACCAATTTATTTATTGCTTTTTTGGGGATCGGGCTTGTGATTCCAGTAACGCCGACCATTATGAATGAATTGCATTTATCGGGGACCGCGGTCGGCTATATGGTTGCCTGCTTCGCTATTACACAGCTCATTGTCTCACCAATAGCCGGACGATGGGTTGATCGCTTCGGGCGCAAGATCATGATCGTAATCGGCCTGTTGTTCTTTAGTGTGTCGGAGTTTTTGTTCGGCATTGGAAAAACAGTTGAGATGTTATTTATCTCCCGTATGCTGGGCGGTATCAGCGCAGCCTTCATTATGCCCGGGGTCACGGCTTTTATTGCAGATATCACGACCATTAAAACACGGCCAAAAGCGCTCGGTTATATGTCAGCCGCTATTTCAACAGGATTTATTATCGGCCCCGGCATCGGGGGATTTTTAGCAGAAGTCCATTCCCGGCTGCCTTTTTTCTTTGCGGCAGCTTTTGCACTGTTAGCAGCCATTTTATCAATCCTCACGCTGCGCGAGCCGGAACGAAACCCTGAAAATCAGGAAATAAAAGGACAGAAGACAGGCTTTAAACGAATTTTTGCCCCCATGTATTTCATAGCTTTTCTCATTATCTTAATTTCGTCTTTTGGTTTAGCATCATTTGAATCTTTATTTGCATTATTCGTGGATCATAAATTCGGATTTACGGCCAGCGACATTGCCATTATGATTACAGGAGGAGCGATTGTTGGCGCCATTACGCAAGTCGTCTTATTCGACCGCTTCACAAGATGGTTTGGCGAAATTCATTTAATTCGGTACAGCTTAATTCTCTCGACGAGTCTGGTATTCTTGCTGACAACGGTACATTCATATGTTGCGATTCTGCTGGTGACAGTCACCGTATTTGTCGGATTTGATCTCATGCGGCCTGCGGTAACGACTTACCTGTCAAAGATTGCGGGAAATGAACAGGGGTTTGCCGGCGGTATGAATTCAATGTTTACAAGTATCGGCAATGTATTCGGGCCTATTATCGGCGGAATGCTGTTCGATATAGATGTAAACTATCCTTTCTACTTTGCAACGGTCACCTTAGCCATAGGGATTGCACTGACCATTGCTTGGAAAGCGCCTGCACATCTTAAAGCCAGCACGTGATAAGAAGCGCATTCTTTGTGTACTGCAAAGAATGCGCTTCTTCTTTATACTGATGATAGAAGGAGTGATGGCATGAAGGAATCGTATTACTCAATTGGGGAAGTATCAAAACTGGCAAACGTGTCGATAAAAGCGCTCCGTTATTACGATAAAATTGATTTATTTAAACCAGCCTACGTCGACCCGGATACCAGCTACCGCTATTATACAGATTCTCAGCTCATTCATCTGGATTTGATCAAATCATTGAAATATATCGGCACACCTTTAGAAGAGATGAAAAAAGCACAGGACTTAGAGATGGAAGAACTGTTTGCTTTTTATACAGAGCAGGAGAGGCAAATCAGGGAGAAATTAGACTTTTTATCAGCCCTGGAGCAAACCATTTCATTGGTGAAAAAGCGGATGAAACGGCAGATGGAATATCCCGCGCTCGGTGAGGTGTTTGTTTTAGATGAAGAAGAAATACGGATCATTCAGACAGAGGCAGAAGGAATCGGGCCTGAAAACGTGCTCAACGCCTCCTACAGCAAATTAAAAAAATTTATCGAGTCAGCAGATGGATTTACGAACAATAGCTACGGCGCTACTTTCTCTTTTCAGCCCTACACCAGCATTGATGAAATGACTTACCGTCATATTTTCACACCTGTATTGACGAATAAACAGATTTCATCAATTACGCCGGATATGGAAATCACAACGATCCCTAAAGGGAGGTATGCGTGTATCGCGTATAATTTTTCGCCTGAACATTATTTTCTCAACTTACAGAAGCTTATCAAATATATCGCGGACCGCCAATTAACAGTTGTCAGTGATGTATACGAGTTAATCATACCGATTCATTACTCCCCGAAAAAACAAGAAGAATATCGAGTCGAAATGAAAATACGGATCGCTGAATAATAAAGCATAGAAAAAGAGCATTTTTTGAAACAAAACTTCAAAAAATGCTCTTTTTGCTTATTTAGTAAACAGATGTCTTCTCGTCAATCGATTCTAAAATTTGTTTCACTCGTCCGAGGAATCGTCCGCACACGAGACCGTCAAGCACTCTGTGATCTAATGACAGGCACAGATTAACCATGTCTCTGACAGCAATCATGCCATTGTCCATGACAACCGGGCGTTTGACGATGGATTCTACTTGAAGAATCGCAGCCTGAGGGTAGTTGATAATGCCCATCGACTGAACAGACCCGAACGAACCTGTGTTGTTGACGGTAAACGTGCCTCCCTGCATGTCATCTGCAGTGAGTTTTCCGTCTCTTACTTTTTTAGCTAGGCCGGTAATGTCTTTCGCAATGCCTTTAATTGTTTTTTCATCAGCGTTTTTAATCACCGGAACAAATAAAGAATCCTCTGTGGCAACTGCAATTGAAATATTGATATCCTTTTTCTGAATAATTTTGTCCCCCGCCCACATGCTATTCATTTGCGGGAATTCTTTTAACGCCTGAGCGACCGCTTTTACAAAAAAGGCGAAGAACGTTAAATTAAAGCCTTCTGTCTTCTTAAAAGAATCTTTTATACTGTTGCGATATGCAACCATATTTGTGACGTCGACTTCCATCATCGTCCAAGCATGCGGAATTTCTGTTTTGCTTCGCTTCATATTGGAAGCAATTGCTTTTCTTACACCTGTGACAGGGATTTCTTTATCACCGGCTGCAGACGCAGGATATGACGTCTCTTCTTTTGGCTCAGGTTTTGATGCAGACTTCGGTGCAGGAGCTGCTGTTTTCAGCTCCTCAGGATTCTGTTCTTGCACGCCGCCTGTTTCAATTAAGCGCTGAATATCTTTTCGTGTGATGCGCCCGCCGGCACCAGTTCCTGTCACTTGATCGAGGTCAATGCCGTGCTCTCCGGCCAAACGGAGAACAGCTGGCGAGTAGCGCTTTTTATTGGGCTGATCGGCTGCTCCAGCACTTTTTGCAACAGGGTTCTCAGCGGCTTCTGATGCTGCTGGCTGTTCTTGTTTTTGTTCAGCCGGATTCGCGCCTTCTGTTTCAATTTTGCAAATCATTTCTCCGACTTGCAGGGTTTGGCCTTCTTCTCCCACAAGCTCTGTTATCGTACCAGTAAAAGAAGACGGAACCTCTGCATTTACCTTATCTGTCATGACTTCCGCGATCGGATCGTATTTGTTCACTTTATCACCGGGGGCGACAAGCCATTTGCTGATCGTCCCCTCTGTTACGCTTTCTCCAAGCTGCGGCATCGTCATTTGTTCAATTGCCATGATTGTATCCTCCCTTACGTCTTTAAAACTCCGCTAATTCTCTCATCGCCGCTTCCACTTTATCAGGGTTGACCATAAAGTATTTTTCCATTGTCGGCGCATAAGGCATAGCCGGAATATCAGGACCTGCAAGCCGTTTGATCGGCGCGTCTAAGTCGAACAGACAATGCTCGGATATAATTGCGGCTACTTCGCTCATGATGCTGCCTTCTTTTGTATCTTCTGTGACCAAAAGAACCTTTCCAGTTTTGGACGCAGCTTCGATGATGGCTTCTTTATCAAGCGGGTAAACTGTTCTTAAATCCACCACATGCGCTGAAATGCCATCTTTTTCGAGACGTTCTGCAGCTTGTAAGGCGAAGTGGACACACAGGCCGTATGTGATCACTGTGATGTCGTCGCCTTCCCTTTTTACGTCCGCCTTGCCGATTGGCAGGACATAATCATCAGCCGGAACCTCGCCCTTTATCAGACGGTATGCCCGCTTGTGCTCAAAAAACAGCACGGGGTCTTCGTCACGAACTGCGGCTTTTAAGAGCCCTTTCGCGTCATATGGTGTTGATGGCATGACAATTTTCAGTCCGGGCTGGTTGGCGAAAATTGCTTCGACTGATTGAGAATGATACAGGGCTCCGTGCACGCCTCCGCCGTATGGCGCTCTGACGACAATCGGACAGCTCCAGTCATTGTTGCTGCGGTAGCGGATTTTAGCCGCTTCAGAAATAATTTGGTTGACTGCCGGCATAATGAAATCAGCAAACTGCATTTCAGCAATCGGTCTCATTCCGTACATTGCCGCTCCGATACCGACTCCTGCGATTGCAGATTCAGCAAGCGGCGTATCCATAACGCGCTCTTCCCCAAATTGTTCATAGAGTCCCGCTGTCGCTTTAAACACACCGCCTTTTCTTCCTACATCTTCCCCAAGGACGAAAACGCGAGAATCTCGTTCCATTTCTTCTTTCATCGCCAAATTGATTGCATCAATATATGACATTACTGACATTTGTTCTTCCTCCCTACTTCGCATAAACATAATCAAGCGCTGACTCAGGAGCTGCATATGGGGCGTTCTCCGCTTCATCCGTCGCTTCATTTACGATTGCCATAATTTCATCCAGCATGGTTTGTTCTATCTCATCGGACAGCAGGCCTGTTTCCTTTAAGTAAGCTTGATAAGTAAGCAGGGGATCACTTTTTTTCGCTTCCTCTACTTCTTCACGGCCTCTGTAGCTGCTGTCATCGTCATCACTGGAATGTGGTGTAAGGCGGTAAGAAATCGTTTCAATTAATGTCGGGCCTTCTCCTCTGCGTGCCCTTTCGCGTGCTTCTTTAACCGCTTGATAAACTTCCAGCGGATCATTTCCATTCACAGTTACGCCAGGCATCCCATAGCCTATGGCACGGTCGGAAATGTTCTCACATGCGACTTGCTTATCGTAAGGCACTGAGATTGCGTATTTGTTGTTTTCACACATGAAAATAACCGGCAGCTTATGGACAGCGGCAAAGTTTGCCCCTTCATGGAAATCGCCTTGGTTTGAAGACCCTTCCCCGAATGTAACAAAGGCTGCGATATCCTTTTTCTCCATACGTCCCGCAAGCGCAATACCGACTGCGTGCGGCACTTGCGTTGTAACCGGAGATGATCCCGTCACAATGCGGTTTTTCTTTTGTCCGAAATGTCCCGGCATCTGGCGGCCTCCTGAGTTCGGATCTGCTGCTTTTGCAAACCCGGACATCATTAAGTCCTTTGCTGTCATGCCAAACGCGAGCACGACACCCATGTCTCTGTAGTACGGCAATACATAATCCATTTCACGGTCAAGTGCGAAAGCCGCTCCTACCTGTGCTGCTTCCTGTCCTTGACAAGAGATTACAAATGGAATTTTGCCAGAACGGTTTAACAGCCACATTCTTTCATCGATTTTTCTTGCTAACAGCATGGTTCTATACATATCAACGGCTTCCTGATCAGTCAGCCCTAGTGCTTGATGTCGGTTTGTACTCATTCAAGCCCCTCCTTTATGCTTTTAAAAATGAATGGCTTTGCCATCTGCGGCAAGCGCAGCTTCTCCAATTGCTTCAGAAAGCGTTGGATGCGGGTGAATCGTTTGCCCGACCTCCCACGGTGTTGCGTCCAGCACTTTGGCAAGACCCGCTTCAGAAATCATGTCGGTGACATGCGGGCCAATCATATGAACGCCGAGAATATCATCTGTATCTCGGTCAGCCACGATTTTGACAAAACCGTCGCTTTCACCGTATACAAGCGCTTTTCCAATCGCCATAAATGGGAACTTGCCGATTTTGACATTATGCCCGTTCGCCTTTGCTTCGTCTTCGGTTAAGCCGACACTGGCAGCTTCAGGGCTTGAGTAAATGCACTTCGGCACAAGCGTCGGATCAAGCGGATGCGGATTGAGACCTGCAAAATGCTCAACAGCAATAATTCCCTCATGTGAAGCAACGTGAGCTAACTGCAGGCCACCGATTACGTCTCCGATTGCATAAATATGAGATTCCTTCGTTTGGCAGCTTTCATTGACTGAAATCATGCCATTTTCAGTAACAATATCGGTGTTCTCTAGGCCGATGCCTTCGATATTTGCCTGTCTGCCGATGGAAACAAGCATTTTCTCAGCAGAATAGGTAACGGTTTCTCCGTCTTTTTCCGCTTGTATGCTGATATCGTCTGATGTTTTTGTCATTGTGTCAGGCAGCACTTTTGCCCCTGTTATGAACTGGATGCCTTTTTTCTTAAGAAGACTTTCCATTTCTTTTGAAATCTCTAGATCTTCAGTCGGCAATATGCGATCCGCGTATTCAATAACCGTTACCTTAACGCCAAAATCATGAAGCATAGACGCCCATTCGATACCGATAACCCCTCCGCCGACAATGATGATTGACTGTGGCAGCTCCTCCATTTGGAGCGCCTCATCTGAAGTCAGTACAGACTTACCGTCCACTTCAAGACCCGGAAGCATTCTCGGTCTTGATCCTGTTGCAATGATCACTTGTTTCGGGATCAGCATGTCATTTTCTTCGCCATTTCCCCGCTCAACAGAAATTGTTCCCGGCAGCGGAGAGAAGATTGACGGTCCAAGGATACGTCCATATCCGGTGTACACGTCAATTTTTCCTTTTTTCATTAAATGATTTACACCCGCTGCAAGCTTATCAACAACGGCTTGCTTACGCTGCTGCACTTTTTCAAAGTTGAGGGACACGCCAGCCGTTTCCACTCCGAATTGATCGGCTTCACGAGCTGTCCGGTATACCTCTGCGCTTCTAAGCAGCGCTTTACTCGGGATACAGCCTTTATGCAGACATGTTCCCCCGAGTTTTTCCTTTTCCACAACGGCTGTTTTTAAGCCGAGCTGAGCGGCTCTGATGGCCGCAACATAACCGCCGGTACCGCCGCCCAGAATGACTACGTCATACTCAGTTGCCATGGTGACTCACTCCTGTCTGTCTATTCAATACGATATTGTTTGGATTGCTCTTCGCCCTGCAATACTCTTAGCGCCCCTTGGGCAAGAGACTGCAGTTCATTTTCACCCGGATAAACTAAAACGTCTGAAATCCAATCTATGTATGATCTGATAGCAGAAACAAAGCTTTTTCCGTACGCAAGGCCTCCCGTCAGCACAATCGCTTCAACTTCGCCTTTTAACGCCGCGCTGGCTGCCCCGATTTCCTTTGCTACCTGATATGCCATGGCATCATAAATGAAGCGGGCTTTTTCATCGCCCCCTTGAATCATCTGTTCCACTTTTACTGCATCATTTGTACCGAGATAGCCTAAAAGTCCGCCGGTGCCAACAAGCTTTTTCATGATTTCTTCTTTTGTATATTCCCCTGAAAAACATAGATCAACAAGATCTCCCGCAGGCACTGTTCCTGCTCGTTCAGGACTGAATGGTCCCTCGCCGTGCAGGCCGTTATTGACATCCACCACTCGCCCGCGGTCATGGACGCCAATTGTAATACCTCCGCCCATATGGGTAATAATCATTTTCATGTTCTCATATCGTTTGCCAAGGGAGGCTGCCGCTTTACGAGCGACAGCTTTTTGGTTTAACGCATGGAAAATGCTTTTCCTTTCAATTTCAGGCATGCCTGAAACTTTCGCAAGCACTGACATTTCGTCTACGACAACAGGGTCGACGATATACGAAGGGATATTCAGGCCGTCAGCGATTTCCCGCGCGATAATGCCGCCGAGATTAGAAGCATGCTGACCGGCGTAGCCGCTTTTCAAATCCTCAATCATCTCATCATTCACTACGTAGGTCCCGCCTTCAATTGGCCGGAGAAGGCCGCCTCTTGCGCAGACTGCATCAAACTTTGAAATATTGATTCCCTGTTCATGAAGCGTTTCGAGAATATGGTTTTTACGAAATTCATACTGATCAATAATTCGGTCAAATCGCTGCAGCTCTTCTATGTTGTGTCTCAATGTTTTTTCAAAAATGCTTCTTTCGTTATGAAAAACACCGATTTTCGTTGAAGTTGAGCCTGGATTAATTGTGAGAATGCGTTTTTCGTCATGTAGCACTTTCATAACCTCCAGATCAATTTCTTAACGTCTGCTTAATACACTGTGGCCGTTTTGCAAAAACTGGCTTCTTGAGCGGCGCATGCGTTCAATCCGTTCCTCTGCTAAGCGGTCAGCCGCTAAATATGCAGGAATGCCGTCACGCTGAGAAATCTCAAGTACACGCTCGATATTGCCGTAAATGCCTTCAACTTTTTTCAATGCACGTTCTGCATTATAGCCGTAAAGCTCATCTGCCACGTTGATGACACCGCCCGCGTTAATCACGTAATCCGGTGCATAAACGATGCCCATTTCGTGAATTTGATCACCATGGCGTGTCTCTTTTAATTGGTTGTTAGCCGCACCTGCGATCACTTTCGCCTTCAGCTGTTTAATGGTGTCGTCGTTAATAGTCGCACCAAGGGCACACGGCGCATAAATATCGCAGTCTTGTGAATAAATGTCATCAGGATCTACCGCACGGGCGCCAAAATCTTCAACTGCACGCTGTACAGATTGTTTGTTGATATCCGTAACGATTAAGTTTGCTCCTTCTTCATGCAGGTGGCGGCAAAGGTTATAGGCTACGTTCCCAACACCCTGTACAGCAATGGTTTTTCCTTCAAGAGAGTCGGTTCCGAAAGCAGCTTTAGCTGCTGCCTTCATTCCTCTGTACACCCCGTACGCTGTGACTGGGGACGGATTTCCAGAAGAGCCGAAAGCAGGAGAAATCCCTGTGACATAGTCTGTCTCATCATGAATGATATCCATATCCTCGACCGTTGTGCCCACATCTTCAGCCGTGATGTATCTGCCATTCAGTCCTTGAATATAGCGGCCAAACGCGCGGAACATTTCCTCATTTTTGTCTTTGCGCGGATCGCCGATAATGACTGTTTTTCCGCCGCCAAGGTTTAAGCCTGCCGCCGCGTTCTTATAGGTCATGCCTCTTGCCAATCTGAGCGCATCTTCAATTGCCGCTTCTTCATTTTCATATGTCCACATTCTCGTTCCGCCAAGCGCCGGACCAAGCGTTGTATCATGAATGGCGATAATCGCTTTTAATCCAGATTGTTCATCCTGGCAGAATACCAATTGTTCGTAATCGTATTTCTCCATATATTTAAAAAGTTCCATGTTCGTTCCTCCTAATGTGTGTATTCTTCAGATGCGCATATTGCCAGCGCAATGGAATACAGTTTATTTTCAGCAGAGTCCGCTCTGCTTGTTAAAGCAATCGGTGCTTTTGCTCCTGTAATGACAGCCGCCACGCTGGCCTTGGCAAAATAAATCAGTGATTTATATAAAATATTGCCGGCCTCAATTGTTGGGACGAGAAGGATATCTGCGTTGCCCGCTACGTCTCCCGAAATTTTTTTCTGGGCCGCGGCAATTTGTGAAACTGCGTTATCCAAAGCAAGCGGTCCATCAACAATGCAGCCTTTGATCTGGCCCCTTTTGTACATTTGAGCTAGAGCAGCTGCATTCACGGTCGCTTCCATTTTAGGGTTCACCGTTTCGACCGCTGCAAGGGCAGCTGCTTTTGGCATATTGTTCCCCACTGCATGGGCCACATGAACGGCATTTTGCAAAATCTGCCGGAGCTCTTCCAGCGAAGGAGCAATATTCATTGCCGAATCTGTCACAAACATCAGCCGGTCAAAATCCGGTATATCGAAGACAGCCACGTGAGAAAGGACACTTGCTGACCGAAGCCCCTCCTGTCTGTTCAATACCGCTTTAAGCAAAACAGAAGTCGGCACATTGCCTTTCATTAAAACGTCCGCTGTTTTATGATGCACAGCACGAACCGCTAATTTCGCCGATTCCTCAGGAGTATTGGCATGGACGATTTCCACTTGATGCCCTTGCATGGATGATGTCAGCTCGTTCAGTTTTTTGCTGTCGCCCGTTAACAAGAAACGGGCGGATAGGTGCTCGGCTGCCAGCTTTACAGCCCGGATCACTTCCTCATCCTCAGCATGAGCAACCGCAATGGTCTTATTTTTGTGTATCGACGCTTTGCCGATTAAATCTTTCAGCTTCATCTGTTACCACCTTTCTTGTTTCGACTCCGCCTTTTATTATGCAAGTTCCATGCCAGCTCTTAAGGGTGCTGTCATACCAGGTATACCGAAACATTCGTGCAGATGTTTGCGTTTATTCTGCAAATTATTGCATGCCTTCATTTGCAAGGCCATATTTATCCATTTTGTAATATAAATTCCGAATGCTGACACCGAGAGCTTTTGCTGTTTTTGTCCGGTTAAAATGATGCTTTTCAAGCGTTTGCTGGATCAAATGCGCTTCAAATTTTTCTACTGCGACAGACAGCTTTTCGCCTTCAATATCCGGAAAATCAAAACCTGTTCCCTGATCTGTGTCATTTTCTTTTTGCTCAAGTTCGAATACAGGCAAGTGATCTTTTTCAATCCATTCCATATGCGGATTCAGAAAAATCATGGCTCGTCCAAGGACATTTTCAAGCTCCCGGACATTCCCAGGCCAATGGTAGGCAGATAAGGCGCGCAAGGCTTGCTGTGAGAGCCCTTTTACATTCCTGCCGTAATCCCGGTTGATCTTTTGGATAAGTCTGACGCTCAATGCTTCAATGTCCTCCAACCGCTGCCGCAAAGGCGGGATGGAGATCGGATAGCGATTGATCCGGTAATACAGGTCTTCCCGGAATGTTCCGTCCGCCATCGCCTTTTCAATATTTACATTTGTCGCCGCGATCACTCTGACGTTGACAGGGATCGCTTTCGTGCCGCCCACTCTGACGATTTCCTTTTCTTGAAGGACGCGTAGCAATTTGGCCTGCATATTTTGTGTCAGCTCACCGATTTCATCTAAGAAAATACTGCCGTTATTTGCTTCCTCAAATAAACCCTTTTTACCGCCGCGCTTCGCTCCTGAAAACGCACCATCCTCATAGCCGAACAATTCTGATTCGAGCAGGTTTTCAGAAAGGGCTGCACAATTCACGCGAATAAATTTATTGTATTTCCGGTCACTTTCGTTATGGATGGCATGGGCGAACAGTTCTTTTCCTGTTCCTGATTCCCCGCGCAGCAAGATGGTTGCCGGTGTTTTCGCACCGAGCTTCGCCTGCTCAAGCGCAACCAGCATTTGCTCGCTTTTGCCGATAATGTCGTCAAACGTGTATTTCGCTTCAAGCGTGCGAATAATTTGTCTGGCGCGATTAAGCTCCGCTGTCAGCATTTTAATTTCGGAAACATCGTGAATCACGCCGACGCTGCCTTTCAAAATCCCGTCCACAATCACCGGTGCTACATTAACGATCACTTCTTTTTCATTCGGGCCGACCTTCATTCTGACACCGCGGACAGGACGTCTTGTTTCAAGCACCTTTAAATGCATGCTTTCGCCTTCGGAAATATCAGTGTTTGCAGGCTTGCCGATGACTTCTTTTTCAGAAAGCCCCGTCATTTTCGTATACGCTTTATTGATTAGCAGGCCGATGCCGTTTTCATCAACGACAGAAATCGCCTCATCGGAGGATTGAATAATTGCCTCCAGCATCGTACGGACCTGCTTTAAGTTGGTCACTTCCTCTGCCAGCTCGACCGCATCAGTGATATCTTTAAACACACAAAGAGCCCCGAGCAGACGTCCGCCTTCATCAATAATCGGCAGTCTTGTGGTCACAATTTGCAAATGATCGCCTAACAGCTGCTTCTGGTTGTATTCAGGCACTCTTGTTTTTAAAATCCGCGGCATCTTAGTGCTCGGAATCACTTCTTTTATTGGGCGCCCAATGACTTCCTCACGTTTTTTTCCGACCATTTTTTCGGCCATATGGTTAAAGAGAATGATTTCTTCATTGATATCAATAAAAATCATTCCATCATGGGTGGAATTAAAAATTCTGTCATATTTATAGGTTTGCTCTTTTAGCATTTGAATCAGGTGCTGCTTTTCTTCCATCAGCTGAAAAACGATGTATGCCATTTTTCCCGGCATGACAATGGTATCTTCATGCTTTCTTTGAAGGAGCTCGTCAAACACGGCTTGATCGCCGGTAGTATGAATGACGATATCCGGTTTTTGTTGTATGTAAGGTTTCCAATCAGATGATACGGCAATCCCATACTGTTCTGCTTCTTTCAATCCCGGCGCCTCGGGGTCTTTGTCAACTACGGCAATGATATCTATGATGGCTGTTTTAATCAGAATATGTAATAACGCCGTTCCCCTTTTGCCGGCACCTACTATCAGTACCTTTTGCATCCCGATACCCCTTTGTATGAAAAAATTTGCACACCTATTTATTCCGTTGCAATAATTTGCACAACCCTATGTTACCACGTTTTCTTCTCTTGACAAAATATTTTTTCCGCTGGACAATAAAGGAAATGAAAAGATAAAGGGGTTTTCTGAAGATGAGCCGACTTCTTGCGCTTTTAATATTAGTCATCCCCGGGGCTATTTCTGCTTTAGGCATTAAACTGATGAGAGATACACTTTTCGGCCATACAATCAAGCCATTTTCAGCTCTTTGGCTCCAAGGGTTGTCAGGATTCATCTTTTTTGCGATCGGCCTCTATGTGCTGGCCGGGTTCATTTTATACAGAGACAGAAAACGCAATCAAGTCAGCCCGCGATTCAGAAAACGATAGCTGAAAAAAAGCCGGAGAATGCTCCGGCTTTTTTTGTTGCATTATTCGTCAGGCAAAACGGTCTTGGCAATCGTTTTGTCTAACGCTTCATAGTCATAATAAGAAATCGTATCGTACAGTTCTTTTCGTGTCTGCATATCATGAAGTCCTTCTTTTTGTGAGCCGTGCTCCTTCATCAAACCAAACATCCGCTCACAAGCTTTTGCCGCCGCTCGAAGCGAGGTGACAGGATATATCACCATGTGAAACCCCATATCTTCGAATTCATCGGCACGATAATATGGCGTTTTCCCAAATTCAGTCATATTCGCAAGGAGCGGAACGGGGATACGCTCAGCAAACTGGCGGAATTCATTCTCCGCCTGTAGCGCTTCCGGGAAAATTGCGTCCGCTCCCGCCTCAATGTAAGCCTCTGAACGTTTTATTGCGGCATCAAGCCCTTCCTGCGCCCTGGCATCAGTACGGGCAACAACAATAAGGGAGGGTGCCGCTTGTTTAATGGCTTTTATTTTTTGCGCCATTTCCTTTATCGGAACTAGCTGTTTGCCATTTAAATGTCCGCATTTTTTTGGGAGCTGCTGGTCTTCCATTTGAACGGCTGCTACCCTGGCTTCAAGCATCTCCCGGGCTGTTCGGGCGGCATTTAAGACACCGCCAAATCCCGTATCGATATCCACAAGCAAAGGCAGATCAGCTGCACGCACAAGATCTTTGGCCCGTTCAGCTATCTCTGCCGATGTGATGATCCCTAAATCAGGCAGCCCCCTGCTGGCTGTATAGGCAGCACCGGACAAATAAATAGCAGAAAAACCGGCTTCTTTCGCAAGCAAAGCGGCCATCCCGTCATGGGCGCCGGGAATTTGAAGAATGTCCGGTGCTGACATCAGCTTGCGGAAACGCCCGGCAAGCTCCTCTTGTGACGATTGCTTATTGACGATCCACGACATGAAACAAAATCCCCCTTTTACATGCAGAACATGTCTACGAATTCATTTACGCGCATCGTTTGTAATGTCTCATAGCTGGTACAGCGCTCATAAATGTGTTTGTGCTGTTTATCAGGAAAATGGGTTTTGAGATTGTCAGAAAACTTTTCCAGCAGTTTCGGCACTGCTTCCTCTCTTCGAAAACGATGGCCGAGGGGAAACTCACATTCCACCATTTCCGTGCTCGTTCCATCTTTAAAATGAACCTGAACGGCATTTGAGATGGAGCGTTTATCAGGCTTCAAATAATCCTCGGTATATGTTTTATTTTCAGTCACTTCCATTTTATCACGAAGTTTATCTATTCTCGGATCATTCGCTGTTTCAGCTTCATAATGCTGTGCGGTGATATCACCAAAAAGCAAACCGATTGCTGTAATGTATTGGAGGCAGTGATCACGGTCTGCCGGATTGTGGAGCGGGCCTTTTTTATCAATGATTCGGATAGCTGATTCATGCGTTCTGATGACAACTCGGTCAATCTCGTCAATCCGGTTCTTTACCTGCGGGTGAAGAATGACGGCGGACTCCGCCGCTGTCTGGGCGTGAAATTCCGCAGGATAAGACACTTTAAATAACACATTTTCCATGACATAAGCGTCGAGCGGACGGGCAAGCTTGATCTCTTTCTTATTGAATAAAACGTCTTGGAACCCCCAACCCGGTGCACTCAAGGCTGTCGGATAACCCATTTCCCCTTTTAACGACATCAGCGCCAAATGAACACCTCTGCTCGTTGCATCTCCTGCCGCCCATGATTTACGCGAGCCTGTATTCGGTGAATGGCGGTATGTCCTCAATGCTGCATTGTCAATCCATGCATTCGAAAGCGCATTTTTGATTTCTTCTCTTCCGCCGCCCAAAAGCTTTGCTGCAACAGCAGTTGTCGCAACTTTGACAAACAGCACATGGTCAAGGCCAACTCGATTTAAGCTGTTTTCTAACGCCAGCACACCTTGGATCTCGTGTGCTTTGATCATCATCTCAAGTACGTCGCGTACCGTTAACGGCTCTTTTCCTTCAGACAGCCTCACTCTTGATACATAATCAGCAGCGGCAAGGATTCCTCCCAAGTTATCGGATGGATGCCCCCACTCCGCCGCCAGCCACGTATCGTTGTAATCGAGCCAGCGAATCATGCAGCCAATATTAAACGCTGCCCTCACAGGATCGAGAACATATGACGTTCCCGGCACTTTGCTTCCATTCGGCACAGTCGTTCCTGGAACAATCGGGCCAAGCAGCTTTGTGCATTCCGGATACCGTAGCGCCAAGATTCCGCAGCCCAGGGTATCCAGCAATACATGCCCCGCTGTTGTATACGCTTCGGCACTAGTAATCTCTTTCTCAAGCACATAGTCTGTGATTTCTTCGATAACACGATCCGTTTTCGGCATTCTACCAGCTCCTTTCATGATTTTGTTTGATATCGCGGGCCCATGTAACTGACACGGGGACGGAAGAGCCGATTATTGGCATGCTGTTCGATCACATGGGCGCATAAACCGGACGTTCTCGCGCTGAAAAAGATCGGCGTATATAAAGGAATCGGTATGCCGAGCATCCAATACACTGGGGCAGCATAGTAATCCAAATTCGGGTAAAGCCCTTTTTCCTTCTCCATCAGCCGCTCACCCGCTTCGCACATCTCATATAAACGATGGTCACCGGCTTTATCGCATAATTGCTGCAGCGCCTCTTTCATCATGAGTGCTCTCGGGTCCATTTTTTTCATATACACCCGGTGGCCGAAGCCCATGATTTTTTCTTTTCTTTTCAGTTTTGTTTGCAAAAGCTGCTCAAAATCAGATGTCGTTTTTGCCTCCAAAAGCAAATACATCACAGCTTCGTTTGCTCCTCCGTGAAGATTCCCTTTCAGGGAAGCGACAGCCCCAGTCAAAGCCCCATAAAGATCTGAATGTGTAGATGCAATGACCCTGGCCGCAAAGGTTGAATTCGGCATCTCATGCTCACTGTACAGGACGAGCGACCGGTCAAAAATCTGTTCTTCCAATGAAGACGGCAATTTCCCTGTCATCATGTAGAGAAAATTCGCACTGTAGGATAGGGTTTGAAGCGGAAGAATCGGTTCTTTCTTATTAATGATCCTGTAGCTGGCAGCAGTGAGGGCAGGCATTTTCCCAAGAAGCTGATAGGCGCGTTCTTTGTTTGCGGAAGGAGACCGATCATCAATTTGCCGATCATAGCCAGCAAGTGCCGACAGGCCGGTACGCAGACCATCCATTGGATGAGTGTCCTCAGGGAGCAGCTCAAGCAGACGGAGATGATCAGCAGGCAGGCTTGAGGCACTGTTTATTTTACGTTCCAGCGTTTCCATTTCACTTTCTTCTGGCAGCCTGCCCTCCAGCAATAAATGGACAAGCTCCAGATAGCTTTTTGTTTCAGAAAGTTCTATTAAATCATAGCCTCTTATCAAAATCTGGCTGGACTGCGTGTCAAGATAAGAAATATGAGTTTCTGCCGCAATCACACCGTCCAACCCTGGAGAATAATGCTGTTTCTCCTCCATATCCTCAACCTCCGTTTTTGCGTTTTTTGTCTATCAGGTTCCGCCAAGCAAATACTTGGAAATAATCAGTCTTTGAATCTCGTTCGTCCCTTCATAAATTTGCGTCACCTTTGCATCGCGAAGCAGGCGCTCAACTGGATAATCCTTCATATAGCCATATCCCCCATAAATTTGAACGGCGTCTAACGCCGCCTTTACGGCTGCATCGGAAGCAAATTGTTTAGCCATAGACGCTTCTTTTCCACAGTTTAGGCCGCGGTTATGAAGGTCTGCAGCGTGGTAGACAAGATGTCTTGCCGCCTCAGCTCTAGTCGCCATATCAGCCAGCTTAAATGATATGCCTTGATTGGCTGCAATCGGCCTTCCAAATTGCACTCGCTGCTTCGCATAATCAACGGCATGCTCAAGAGCCGCCTCTGCAATTCCGAGGGCCTGTGCCGCAATGCCGATCCGGCCGACATTTAAATTCGCCATGGCAATGTGAAAGCCATCCCCCTCTTTGCCAAGCAAATTGGCTTCAGGCACTTCTGCATTATCAAAAATCAGTTCCGTAGTATTGGAGCCATAAAGCCCCAGCTTTCTTTCTTTTTTTCCAACGGTAAAACCGGGTGTGTTTTTTTCAACAATAAAAGCCGAAATCCCGTGCCTGCCTTGATCTGGAGCTGTTAAAGCAAATGTGATATAGATATCAGCTGCTCCGCCATTCGTTATGAATATTTTCGATCCGTTTAATAGGTATTTGCCGTTCTTTTTGATTGCTGTTGTGCGGAGGCTCCCGGCATCCGACCCCGAGTGAGGCTCCGTTAGTGCAAATGCGCCCAAATGGTCTCCTGACGCGAGATTTGGTATATATTTCATCTTCTGTTCTTCGTTGCCGAAATACAGAATCGGATTCGTGCCGACTGAGGTATGAACGGAGAGAATCACGCCGACAGCCGCGCTGATTCTAGAAATCTCATGAATTGCCAAAATATAAGAAACAACGTCCGCTCCAGCACCGCCGTATTGTTCCGGCACCGGTATTCCCATCAGTCCGTGTTTACCCATTTTTTTGATCAGCTGAAAGGGAAATTCGTCCGTTTTCTCCATGATTTCCGCAGCGGGAGCAATTTCTTTTCGTGCAAAATCACGCACCATTTTTCGCATCATGACTTGCTCTTGGGTTACATGCAACTCGGCCACCCCCGGATGGAATAGACTTCAGGAAGTCTTCTCCTCATAGTCATAAAAACCGCGTCCGCTCTTTTTGCCAAGCCAGCCTGCTTTGACATACTTGCGGAGCAGCGGGCAAGGACGGTATTTGGAATCGCCAAGGCCTGAGTGAAGGACTTCCATAATTGATAAACACGTATCCAGTCCGATAAAATCCGCTAATGCAAGCGGACCCATCGGATGATTCATGCCCAGCTTCATCACTTCATCTATTGCCTCCGGCTTCGCCACTCCCTCATACACGCAATAGATGGCTTCATTAATCATTGGAAGAAGCACACGGTTGGAAACAAACCCAGGAAAATCATTGACTTCTACCGCTGTTTTCCCCATCTTTTCCGCTAATGCCATAACATCTAAGGCCGTTTCTTCTGATGTAGCCAAGCCTCGAATCACTTCTACCAGCTTCATTACAGGGACGGGATTCATAAAATGCATGCCAATAACCCGTTGAGGCCGGTTTGTTACAGCAGCGATTTCTGTAATAGGCAAGGAAGATGTATTGCTGGCCAAAATCGTATGAGGCGGGCAAATGCGATCAAGTGTTTTAAACATCTCAGTTTTTGCCGCCATGTTTTCTGCGATAGCCTCAATCACAATGTCCGCATGCTCTGCCTCCTCAAGTGTTTGAGAAATCGAAATGCGGTTGATTACGCTCTTCACTTCCGTCTCGGTCCTTTTTCCTTTCTCAGCATCACGGGCCAGCTGTTTCTTCAGCCGTTTCAATCCTGCCTCCGCGGCCTCTGGATTCACATCATACATCCGCACATAAAAGCCCGCGTCGGCGGCTGTTTGAGCAATTCCGCTCCCCATCTGACCTGCGCCAGCTACCATGATTTGTTTGATTTCCATTCAAATCCCCTTTTTCATCATGTTTTAATGAACCTGCACTAAGACGGCGTCTCCCTGTGCTGCCCCGCTGCAAATAGCGGCAACGCCCAGACCCCCTCCCCGTCGCTTTAATTCATAAACAAGCGTCATGAGAATTCTCGCACCGCTCGCGCCGATCGGGTGGCCGAGCGCGATCGCACCGCCATTCACATTTACTTTTTCAAGATCGAAACCTACGATTTTTTCACATGTCAAAACAACTGAAGCAAAAGCTTCATTTACTTCAAACAAGTCAATATCTTGGACAGTTAAACCATTCTTTTTCAGGAGCTTGTTAATAGCAAACCCTGGCGCTGCCGCCAGCTCGTGCGCTGGCATTCCCGTAGTTGAAAAACCAAGAATTGTAGCCAGAGGCCGTTTGCCAAGCTCAGCAGCTTTTTCCTCAGACATCAGCACGAACGCGCCGGCTCCGTCATTGACTCCAGGAGCATTGCCGGCTGTGATAGAACCGTCACTTGCATAAATCGGAGCAAGTTTTGCGAGCTGATCCAGACTTGTGTCACGGCGAATCGCTTCATCTTTATCAACAACGTTTGGTTTTCCTTTTCGACCGATCCAGTTGACGGGAACAATTTCATCCTGAAACTTCCCTTCATCGGCGGCCTTAGCTGCCCTTGCATGACTTCTCAACGCCCATTCGTCCTGCTCTCTTCGTGAGATTGCATATTCCTTGGCAGCTGTATTTCCGTGAACAGCCATGTGCACCTCGTCAAATGCGCACGTTAATCCGTCATACACCATTAAGTCCCTAAGCTCGCCGTCCCCCATCCGTGCTCCCCAGCGCCCGGCGGGAACGGCATACGGAATATTGCTCATGCTTTCCATCCCCCCCGCAACAAGTATGTCCGCATCCTGCGCCCGAATCATTTGATCACATAAAGTGACAGCGCGAAGGCCGGAAGCACAGACTTTATTCAGTGTTTCTGACGGCACACTCCAAGGCATTCCCGCCAGACGGGCAGCTTGACGGGAAGGTATCTGCCCTGAGCCGGCCTGGACAACCATGCCCATGACGTTTCCTTCTACATCATCTCCAGAGACTCCAGCCTGTTGCAGCGCCTCCTTCATCACAATGCCCCCAAGCTCAGCAGCTTTCACCTCTTTCAAAACTCCGCCGAATTTGCCAAATGGAGTTCTTGCAGCACTTACAATGACTGTTTTCCTCATGGTTTCACCTCATTCAGAAGATAGACAGCGCTTACAATTTCTAGTTGTCTTCTATGAATGTATGCTTTGAAACGGGCATGAATGAATGAAAAAAGAAGGCTGCGTCAAACAGCCTCCTTCTAACAACTATTCATTTTTCAGCAATGCCGAAGCCTTTTCTGGAAAGTCGGTAAACATGCCGTCTGCTCCCGCTTCAATGAGACGCTTCATATCTTCCGGACGATTGACTGTATACGGCCTTACCTTAATCAAACCGTTCCTCATTTTCTTCAGTACTTCATCTGTGACCCCTGGGCTGTTTATCTTCGGGTGATAGCCGGAAGCCGGAATAGACGCGATATATCGATCTGCCTGATAAAGCACATCTGAAGTTAATACTGCCCGTTCGATATGCGGTGCAAGCCGGGCGCACAGCGCCAAGCTGTCATGATTAAACGTGGATAGGATGACTCTGTCCTCTACATTAAATCGCTTCACTGCCTCCAGCACTTTTTCTTCCATTCCCTCATAGCGGATCACGCTGTTTTTTAATTCAATGTTGATGAGAAAATCCTTTTTTACCGCCCACGAGAGCACATCTTCTAGCAGCGGCACTTTTATATCGCTGTACGCTTGATCGTGACCAGCGGCCGCATTCGCAGTCTTTACCTCATCATAGGCTGTATCCTTCACGAATCCTTTAAGTGATGTCGTGCGATTAAGTCTTTCATCATGAATTACAACAATGCGTCCGTCTTTCGTCAGCTGTACATCAAGCTCTATCCCATCCGCTCCGGCTTCAATTCCTTTTTCAAATGCAAGCATTGTATTTTCGGGAAATTGACCTGATGCCCCCCGGTGGGCAAAAATCTTTGTCATCGTTTCACCTCAAACCCTAAAGTTTTCTCCATTATACTTATTTTGTCGGCTCCACTCTAGGATTAAGGCTGTATCAATCTACTGATCATAATAAGAATCAATGCCATTGACAATCGCATCTGCGGCCTTTTGCTGGTATTCTTCACTTCCCAGCTTGTCCGCGTCAGAGCTGTTCGTGATAAACCCAAGCTCCGCCAACACACTTGGCATTTGTGAATATGTAATGACGTAAAAGTCTGATTCTTTCACGCCCCTGTCTCTCGTTTGTAAGGAAGAAACGAGCTGTGACTGAATATCGGATGCCAGACGCCGGCTGTTCTCCCCTTCATAATCAGATTGAAAATACGTTTCTGTTCCTGAAGCTGAAGCAACCCCTGAATTCACATGAATGCTGACAAAAAGGTCAGCCTGATTGGCACTTGCCTTAGCCACTCTTTCCTCCAAGGTCAGAAAATGATCGTCAGACCGGGATGCAACAGGATTGGCTCCCTCCTCTTTTAGTTTGTCTGTCACATGCTCTGAGACAGCCAAATTAATATCCTTTTCAAAGAGCCCGTTTCCGACCGCTCCACTGTCTTCACCGCCGTGTCCGGCATCAATATACACTGTTTTCCCTTCTATCGGCTCTGCTGCCTGTGCACAAGGCGCGAGCGTCAAAGCCAATCCGCACAGCGCCAAGCTCCTCCATAACATTCTCAACTTACTCCCTCCGGTCACGAGTTCTTTCGCAGCTGAATATCTTCCAGCTGTAAAGTTCCATTATCCTTCTTTGTATATTTCACCAGGACATGTGTCTGATCTGGCAGTGATTCACATTCATCACGTTTATCCTTCGGAACTTGTATCATGGTTTCTTCTCCATTAAGAGAAACCGCAATCGTATGAGGATCAGCCGAGCCAATGTATTTTCCCTCTTCGGTAAACCTCGGCACTGAGTCATCCGCACTTGCAACACTGCACCCCGAAAGAAAGAGCGCAGTAAACAGCAAAAGAACCGTTTGTTTCACATGACCACCTCTTCCTGATGTTTGGCTTTTATCTTTGACCAGAATGGAGAATTTGTAAAGACAACGCGAATGCAGGCGAGCAAGTTCCATGATTTTCAAAAGGGCTATACGACCCGATCATTTCCTGTTGTTAGAAAGATAACGAGCAGATTTGTCTATGAGGATGGCTCTAATTGAGGCGCCAATTAGAAAAAATTAGCGGAAAGAAGCAACTTTTTATTCATTTTAAAAAATTTGAGAATAGGGTGAGCAAATCGTTTGACGGGTGGGTCAGCCAAGCGTAACCTTTTAAAGGATATTTACTTTATTGAAAGAAGTTAAAGCCATGAAAAAATTCGTTCTGCTGCTGGCGGCAGCTGTCATCACATGCTCCATCGGCCACCAAATCAGTGGCGGCTACAAAGGCCCCGAAAAAGAGCGGCCAAAACATCACTCTGCACTCAAGATATTCAGTCGGTAAAGCAGATCAATTGCATTAATTTTTACATATAGGCTAGAATATGTGCGAATCCAAACGAAAGAAGATGATCAAATGAATCCTAAGTATAAGCCACTTTTTGAACCATTTACGTTTAAAAGCGGCGTTACAATCAACAACCGGATCGCAGTAGCACCGATGACTCATTACGCTTCTAATGAAGACGGTACAATATCTGAAGCGGAGCTCGACTACATCATCCCCCGTTCAAAAGAGATGGGAATGGTGATTACAGCCTGCGCAAATGTTACACCGGACGGAAAAGCATTCCCCGGGCAGCCGGCCATCCATGACGATTCCAACATTCCAGGTTTAAAAAAGTTAGCACAAGCCATTCAGGCACAAGGCGCTAAAGCTGTTGTACAAATTCATCACGGCGGTATTGAGTGCCCGTCTGAGCTCGTTCCTCAACAGGATGTTGTGGGGCCAAGTGACGTGTTTGATAACGGCAAACAAATTGCTCGCGCATTAACAGAAGAAGAAGTGGAAAACATTGTGAAGGCGTTTGGAGAAGCGACAAGACGCGCCATTGAAGCCGGCTTTGACGGTGTCGAAATTCACGGTGCAAACGGCTACTTAATTCAGCAGTTTTATTCTCCGAAAACCAACCAGCGCACGGATCGCTGGGGAGGAAGCGATGAAAAACGATTAGCCTTCCCGCTCGCTATTGTCGATGAAGTGAAAAAAGCCGCTTCAGAACATGCGAAGGGTGCATTCTTAGTCGGCTACCGCCTGTCTCCGGAAGAACCTGAGACACCGGGATTGACAATGACTGAAACTTATACGCTTGTTGATGCTTTAGGGGATAAAGAATTGGATTATCTTCATATCTCACTGATGGACGTGAACTCAAAAGCGCGCCGCGGTGCAGATCCGACTCGCACACGCATGGACTTATTGAATGAACGTGTCGGAAACAAAGTGCCGCTGATCGCCGTCGGTTCCATCCATTCCGCTGATGACGCGCTTGCCGTCATCGAAAACGGTATTCCACTGGTCGCTATGGGACGCGAAATTCTAGTTGACCCTAACTGGACGGTAAAAGTAAAAGAAGGCCGTGAAAAGCAAATCGAAACAGTGATCAAAGGCACAGATAAAGAAAAATATCATTTGCCTGAACCGCTATGGCAAGCAATTGTGAACACACAAGGCTGGGTGCCTTATAAAGATTAATGTGCAAAGACTGCCGAAACGATTCGGCAGTCTTTTTTCCCTTTATATAAATAGTTTGTGTACACATCTAAACAGCAAAAGAAAGAGCTCCCCACCAACTTCGAAAAGAAAATCCAGGAAAAACCCCTCACGCTTTCTTGCTTTTTTCTTTTTCATTCGTACGTCTCCTTTTTACATGAATACGCCTTACTTACGATTTTGCAGGAGAAAGGTTTCATTTTATAACGGACACATCTAGGGTCGATCATGCTTCGTGATCCTATAAGATGTATGAATGGACCAAGAGTGCAGGTAATACCGCCATTTGCTTTCCTTACTTTTCAAACCTATCCTTTACTATATGCGGATACTTAATATTCTTCTCCCATACTACAAATGTCCCCAAAACAAAACGCCTCCTATTTATCAGCGCAAACTAATAAATAAAAGACGTTTGATTTAATGACCACTTAATAAGCTCATGTTTAAGAAGCCTTATGCTCTAACCTCAGCTTATCCGCAACCATTGCAATGAATTCACTGTTGGTAGGTTTAGCTTTTGTCATGCTGACAGTATAACCAAACAACGAGGAAATGGAATCAATGTTTCCTCTGCTCCATGCCACTTCAATTGCATGGCGGATCGCTCTTTCTACACGGCTTGCGGTTGTGTTAAATTTTTTGGCGATGTCCGGATAGAGGACTTTTGTAATGCTGCCGAGCAATTCGATGTCATTGTATACCATTGAGATTGCTTCGCGCAGATAGAGATAGCCTTTAATATGGGCTGGGACGCCGATTTCATGGATAATGCTTGTGATGCTCGCGTCGAGATTTTTCTTCTTTGGTTCAGGCTGGCTGCTGCGTATAATACTGCTTTGCGATGATGGCGCACGATGCGTCACACTGCTGGCATTTCCGCTGACCTGGCGGATATGGCCGACAAGGTTTTCCATATCAAACGGTTTGAGAATAAAGTAGGACGCGCCTAAATCGACGGCCTTTTTCGTGACATCTTCCTGCCCAAAGGCTGTCAGCATAATGACATTCGGCTGTTTTTTCAGATCTGATTCCCTCAGCCTCTCTAAAACCGCAAGTCCGTCTAGATGCGGCATAATAATATCTAATACGAGCACATCGGGATCTTTTTCTTTAAACAGCGACAGGCATTCCTGTCCGTTATAAGCAACGCCGATCACTTCCATGTCTTCCTGTCCTTCTATATATTCACTTAACAGGCTTACCAGCTCTCGATTATCATCAGCAACACAAACTTTAATTTTCTCCACGTTTCTTCCTCCCCAAATGTAGTTAACAGGATTCACCCTTGCTACATGTTTACATTCGACAAAACCGCTATATACCCTCTAAAAAAATCATAATCACCAATATTAGTGGCATATCTTTGTTATTCTATGTTTTTCTCTGTTTTTCGACTAAAAATGAAATTTGACAAACAAGGAAACGTGAATTTGTCGAAAAATCTTCTTTTGTATATTTTACCGTATGTATTCTGAGAAGTGAAGAGGGATCAAAATAAAAAAACTGCCGGAAACTCCGGCAGTCAGCTTGCTTTTTCTTTTCCATAAATATCGATTCCTGCTTCTGACAGCATCCATTCAATATGAACACCGTAGCCGCTTGTCGGGTCATTTACAAATACATGGGTGACAGCACCGATCACTTTTCCATTTTGAATGATCGGGCTTCCGCTCATCCCCTGTACGATGCCTCCTGTTTCTTTCAACAGTCTTGGATCGGTAATTTTCAACACCATTCCTTTTGTCGCAGGGAATTTTTGCGGCGTTGTGCTGACGATTTCAATATCGAATTTTTCTACTTTGTCATCATCAATAACCGTTAAAATTTCAGCCGGCCCTTTTTTGACTTCGGTAGAAAACGCAACCGGCAATGCTTGATCTGATATGTTGTTTTGAATCGGCTGATGCAGTGTGCCGAAAATCCCAAACGGGCTGTTTCTGTTAATATCCCCGATCGTTTTGCGTTCTGAGGAAAATCGCGCCAGTTTTTCTCCCGGATTACCGCCTGTCCCTTTTTCAATTGATGTTACAGTGGATTTAACGATTTCTCCATTCTCCACTACAATTGGTTTCTTTGTGTCCATATCGGAAATCACGTGGCCAAGTGCTCCGTATTTTTTTGTTTTCGGTTCATAAAAGGTCATAGTGCCGATGCCAGCAGCAGAATCTCTGATATATAACCCGATTCTGTATTTGCCTTCTCCTTCATCCTTTTCTGGGATCAGCTTCGTTTTGATTTTCTGTTTATCACGTTTGATCAGTAAGTCTAAAGATTCACCAGTTTTCCCAGCCTTTTGAATAAATGGGGCTACATCATTCATTTTTTCAATTTTCTGTCCATTCATCTCAATAATGATGTCGCCCGCTTCAATTCCTGCCGTTTCTCCCGGAGATTTTTTGCCTTCACTTGTATTGATTTGATGAAATCCGACGACAAGAACACCGACGGAATGAAGTTTTACACCGATTGATTGTCCGCCAGGTATAACTTTTAAATCAGGAAGAACATGCACTTTTGTTTTTTTAATTGGAAATCCGGCAAGATCATATACCAATTCTGACTCACCTGATTTTTTGCCCGTCACCTTGATTTCATGCGGATCTTTCTTTACTGTAAACGCTTCTGAGGATTCTGATGTCTGAGCGTTTACCGATAAACTCGTTTCAATCGCTTGTGTTTGGGTTTCAAATACTCTCATTTGCGTTGGAATCAGTAAATATTCTTTTAGCGGTTTGCATAAACCTACACTTAATAACGAAACAAGGAGAATTAAACCTACTGCTTTTCTGATGTTATCGGGCATTCACTACTTCACTCTCCTCGCTCCTATCCCACACCTTCTTTATGACTTGCTGCTACATCATTTAATTTTGCCTTCTGACGGCTTATTTATAACTGTCATATGAAGAAAAACATTGGATATACTGATGAACGAATGGATGTGCACGAAAAAAATAAGCTGCGCTTCTCGCGCAGCTTACCCAGTTGTTTTGACTTGATCCGCTTGTTTTAAAAGTTCTTTCGCATGGCGTTTCGTTAAGTCGGTTACTTCGACACCTGCAATCATGCGCCCGATTTCCGCTACCTTTTCCTGCTTAGAGAGCGGCTTGACACGTGTCGTCGTTCTGCCGTCTTTTAACTCCTTCGCAATATAAAGATGCGTATCGGCCATGGCAGCCACCTGAGGCAGGTGTGTAATGCACAGCACTTGTGATCCTATTGACACCTTATGGATCTTCTCAGCAATTGCCTGTGCGACCCTGCCGCTTACACCGGTATCAACCTCGTCAAAAATGATCGATGTCACATCCTGTTGTGAGGAAAAAATGCTTTTTATGGCAAGCATCACCCGTGACAGCTCTCCACCTGAAGCGACTTTCGAAAGGGATTTCAGCGGCTCGCCTGTATTGGTTGAAATTAAAAACTTCACCAGGTCAATCCCTTGTTCAGTCAGCTGAACGGGCTGGCCGTTTACAAGCGGCGCCTCTTCATTGCGTGACGCTGTTCTGACCTTAAATTCCGTATCAAAAGTTGATTTTTCCATGTACAGGCTTTTTAATTCCCGATGAATCTCATCAGCCAGCTTTTTCGCCCATGTTTTTCGGATTTGTGACACATTTGCCGCTTCCACTGCGACATCTTTGCCGACGGAGTCAAGCTCCTTTTTCAAGCTTTGAAGGTGGCTGTCCCTGTTTTCAATTTGGTCAATCTCTTCTTCAATTTTAGAAGCATATTCCAAAATGTCTTCAACAGTGGCACCGTATTTTCGTTTCAGCTGTTTGATTTCATTAAGTCGCGTCTCAATATAGTTCAGGCGTTCCGGATCAAATTCAAGCTCATCCAGCATATTTCTCATCTGAAATGTGGCATCCTCAAGCAAATAGTAGGAGTTCGAAACACTTTCAGACATTTTTTTCAGCGGTTCGTTTATATCAGATATATCTTCAAGCTGCGCTGATGCCATTCCAACCCAGTCCAATCCGCCCTGCTCACTGCGAAGCGCGTTATATGCATTTTGCAGCGACTCATATATCTTCTCAAAGTTTGAAATTTGCTGGCGCTCTTCTTGGAGCTGTTCATCTTCGTTAAGCTCAAGCTTTGCCGATTCGATTTCTTCGAGCTGAAATTGAATAAGATCAAGACGATGGGCCATTTCCTGTTCGCTTTCAGAAAGCTGCTTAAGCTTTTTGAGCAGCTTCACATACCGCTGGTACCCTTCCTGATACGTTTTGAGCGCGCTTTCCACTTCGGCCCCGGCAAACTTGTCCAAAAGCTGGAGATGATTTTCGTCTTCCATTAACAGCTGGTTATCGTGCTGCCCGTGAATATCTAATAAAAGCCTGCCGATCTCTCTTAGTGAAGCAATCGTGACAAGCTTGCCATTGACACGGCAAACG
The DNA here is from genome assembly GCF_037963345.1 of Bacillus sp. PS237. Classification (NCBI taxonomy): domain Bacteria; kingdom Bacillati; phylum Bacillota; class Bacilli; order Caryophanales; family Bacillaceae; genus Bacillus; species Bacillus sp. PS237. The sequence continues at coordinate 2,409,791 of NZ_CP150156.1, forward strand.
CTTTTCCCGCTCGTGCTGATATCCCTTCTCATGACGATCATTTCGTCTGAAACGTCGATTCCCTGCTCAGCGCATACGCCTAAAACAGGATGGCCGCTCTCCAACAGAAACAGCCCTTCAAGTTCGGCTTTTGCTTCCCCATATCTAACAAATTCAGATGATCCGCGGCCTCCGACTAAAAGAGAAATGGCATCTATGATGATGGATTTGCCGGCTCCGGTTTCTCCTGTTAAAACCGTAAGCCCGCGTTCAAAAGAAACCGTCAGTTCCTCAATAATGGCAAAGTTTTTAATCGATAGTTCAGCTAACAAACAGCATTACACCTCTTATCTTTGTTAGATTTTCTGTTACAGCAGTTCAAGGAGCCTGTTTTTTACGCCTTCTGTATCTTCAGGAGTCCGGCAAATAATTAAAATCGTATCATCTCCGCAAATGGTCCCCATCATTTCATCCCAGTCCAAATTGTCCATCAGCGCCCCGATTGCCTGGGCATTGCCCGGCATCGTTTTCAGCACAATCATATGGCTTGCTGAGTCTATTTTCACAAATGCGTCCATCAATGCCCGCTTTAGCTTTGACAGCGGATTGAAACGCTGGTCCGCCGGAAGACTGTATTTGTAAGAACCATTATTTGTAGGCACTTTTACAAGGTGAAGTTCTTTAATATCCCGTGATACCGTGGCCTGCGTTACTTTGTATCCATCCTGCTTTAGCATGTCGACCAATTCATCCTGCGTTTCGATTTCATTGCTTGTAATGATCTCTCTGATTTTAATATGCCTCTGGCCTTTGTTCATGTAAGCACCTCTATTTCCAAGCTTATCTGTTCTTTTATGTTATATGATTCTCTGCACATTGTACATGAATGCAGAAAAAAGGAATAATAGCGCCCTATTATTCCGGTACATCTGCTTTTTTTTCTTTTAACGTCTTATGTGCTTCTTCTACAACGCGCATGATCTCTTCTTCCGGCAGTTCCTGGCCTTCCTGTCCCTCTCCCGGCCAATGCAAATGAAGGAGAAACTCAATATTTCCGTCTCCTCCCGTGATTGGAGAAAATGACAAGCCTTTACAGATATAGCCTTCAGCGGCAGAAAAACTGATCATTCGCTTGAGCACATCAGCATGCACTTTAGGATCTCTAACAATCCCTTTTTTGCCGACGGATTCCCGTCCCGCTTCAAACTGAGGCTTAACTAAAGCCATGCAGTCGCTGCCCGGTACGAGCAAAGTCCTTAGGACAGGCAGGATGAGCCGCAGTGAAATAAAGGACACATCAATTGTGGCAAACTCCGGCATGCCCTTTGTAAAGTCTGCCGGTGTTGCATAACGAAAGTTCGTCCGTTCCATCACGACGACCCGTTCATCCTGTCTAAGCTTCCATGCAAGCTGATTATAGCCTACATCCACAGCGTATGACTGTTTAGCTCCATTTTGCAAAGCGCAGTCCGTAAAACCGCCGGTGGAGGAGCCAATATCAATCATAATTTTATCTTTGACAGAGACGGGAAATTCCTTCAACGCTTTTTCGAGCTTTAAGCCGCCCCTGCTCACATACCTCAGCGGGTTTCCTTTGACAGTTAACGGAAGGTCGCGGTCAATTTTTTCTCCAGGCTTGTCCAAGCGGTTTTCGTTTGAATAGACGATCCCCGCCATAATGGCTCTTTTGGCTTTTTCACGCGTTTCCGCCAGCCCTCTTTCCACTAATAATACATCTAATCGTTCTTTCTTTGACGTCATGATCCAATTCCTTTGTGTGTCTTTGGTGGCATCAGTAATCTAATACGATTTGCCACCTGCTGTTTTGTCAGTCCAATTTCCTCAAGAAGCGCTGTTACACTTCCGTGTTCAATAAACCGATCAGGTATACCCATTCTGTCAATCGGAGTATGATATTCACCTTGATCATGAGCGAATTCTAAAATCGAGCTTCCGAAACCGCCTTCTAAGACCGCTTCTTCAATTGTTAAAATTGGCAAGCCTTCTTTTAGGATACTCTTCATCATCTTTTCATCAATCGGCTTAATAAAACGCGCATTCACAACGCGCACGGAAAGGCCTTCTTTCTGCAGCTCTTCGGCTGCTTCAATCGCCATTTCGATTGTTGTGCCGAATGTTAAGATGACAGCATCGTTCCCTGGACGCAGCACCTCCCACGTACCGATCGGAATCGTTTTCAACTGTTCATCCATTTTTACGCCGAGTCCGTTTCCGCGCGGAAAACGCATTGCTATCGGGCCTTCGTCATAGCTAAGTGCTGTATGAACCATGTGCTGGCCTTCATTTTCGTCTTTCGGCATCATTAAGACCATGTTTGGAATGTGGCGCATAAACGCAATATCAAACACGCCTTGATGTGTCTCTCCATCAGCGCCAACGAGTCCAGCACGGTCAATTCCAATAAACACATTAGCGTTTTGGCGGCAGATGTCATGAACAACTTGGTCATATGCCCTTTGCAGGAAGGTTGAGTAAATCGCCAAAAACGGCTTCATACCCTGCATTGCCATAGCTGCAGCCATTGTTGCGGCATGCTGTTCTGCGATTCCTACGTCGAACATCCGGTCAGGGAATTCCTTTGCGAAGCCTTCAAGCTTTGAACCGACAGGCATAGCCGGCGTAATGGCTACAATGCGTCCGTCCTCGCGCGCCATTCGCTGCACAGTTCCGCTGACAAGACCGCTCCACGAAGGAGCTGCGGCTTTCGGCTTTACAAAGTCACCGGTATTAATTTTATATGGTCCGGTACCATGCCATGTCCCAATCGTATCGGTCTCAGCCGGTTTGTACCCCTTCCCTTTTTTCGTAATGACGTGCAGAAGAACAGGGCCTTTCGTTTTTTTGGCGTATTGAAGATTCTCAATCAGCTCATGATAAGAATGTCCGTCCACTGGGCCCAAATACGTAAAACCGAGCTCCTCGAAAAACATTCCGGAGACGAGCATGTATTTCAGGCTGTCTTTGACCCGTTCCGCCGTGGCGGCAAGCTTGCCCCCAACTGCCGGAATCTTTTTAAATAAGTATTCAAGCTCATCTTTGACCCACTGGTATTTCCCCGCAGTGCGGAGCCGTCCGAGCATAGAGTGAATGGCACCGACGTTTGGCGCAATACTCATTTCATTATCATTAAGGATGACAATCATGTCTTTTTTCTCGTCGCCGATGTGGTTAAGGGCTTCGAGCGCCATACCGCCGGTCAGCGCGCCGTCACCAATGATCGGAATAATATATTCATCCGTTCCTTTAATATCACGGGCAGCTGCCATTCCCATCGCGCCTGACAGAGAAGTCGAGCTGTGCCCGGTTTCCCAAACATCGTGCTCGCTTTCACTCCGCTTTGGAAATCCGCAAAGCCCTTTGTACTGGCGAAGCGTCGCAAATTCTTTTCCGCGTCCTGTCAGCAGCTTATGGACATACGACTGATGGCCTACATCCCATAAAAATTTGTCTTTCGGGCTGTTAAATTCCTTATGCAGGGCAACAGTAAGCTCTACGACACCTAAGTTTGGGCCGATGTGGCCGCCGGAAGCGGATAAACTTGTAATTAAAAACTGACGGATTTCATCACTTAATTTCTCTAATTCATCAATGGACATGTTTTTTAAAAACGACGGGTCCTGTATTGATAAAAGATCCAAAGCGGATCAACTCACTTTCAGCATGAATTTCTGCAATGATACATGTCTTTTGCATGCCGAGCTGACAATAATCTCAGACATAAAAAAAGACAAACGCGCTTTTCCTTTTCATTTTTCATATAAACTGCTTACATTTTACCATACCTCGTGCAGCCGCTTCAAATTAGGATCGTTTTAGTGATCTCTTGCCGCAATTAAATCACAAAGCTCATATAAAAGGTCTTTTTGAAGAGAGAGTCCGCCGATCAATCGCTTCGCCTCTTTTATATGAACATCCAATTTATGTTTGGCCCCTTCCAATGAAAGAAGCGACGGGTATGTCGATTTGTCATTTGTGGTATCCGAGCCGACACGTTTGCCGATTTTCTCTTCACTGCCTTCTAAATCTAAAATATCGTCTCTGATTTGAAATCCGATTCCAATGTGGCTGCTGAAGGTACGCAGTGTTTCAATGTCTTCCTCAGGCGCATCAGCCAAAATAGCACCGGCGATTACACAAAAGCCAAGGAGCTTGGCAGTTTTCCGTTCATGAATGGATTCGAGCTCTTCAAGCGTGACTTGTCGGTTTTCCGCTTCCATATCAGCTACTTGCCCACCGACCATGCCTTCGGTGCCTGCCGCTGAAATCAGTTCATTCACAAGCCGCAGGCGCTTTTCTGCTGACACCTCGTCTGACACGTGGGAGGTAATCAGCTTAAAGCTTTCTGTGAGCAGCCCGTCACCCGCTAATACTGCCGTCGCTTCACCAAACACTTTATGGTTTGTCGGCTTCCCGCGGCGCAAATCGTCATCATCCATGCATGGAAGATCATCATGAATTAACGAATACGTGTGAATCATTTCGACAGCACAGCCCACCGGAATGCCGTCTTTTTCGCTTTTTCCATATGCATTTAAAACAGCCAGTACAATCAGAGGCCGCAACCGCTTTCCGCCGGCCTGTAGAGAATATAGCATAGATTTCTTTAATGAGTCCGGCATATCAAGCTTTTCTGTATAGACAGAAAGCTGATTTTCAATTGTTTTTTTCCGGTCCGCCAGAAAGCTCGTTAATTTATTTGTCACCTTCGTCTTCCTCCTGAACACTGAAAGGTGCCAGTTCGCCGTCTTCTTTTAAAATGAAGTCCATTTGCTTTTCGACTTTTTGCAGCTTTTCATGGCACATTTTTGACAGAGCCATGCCTTCTTGGAAATAGTTAATGGCTTGCTCTAGAGGCACATCTCCCTCTTCAAGCTTTGATACAATGCTCTCAAGCCCTTTCATCGCTTCTTCAAATGTCATGTTTTCATTTTTTTTCACGTCTGTCATTTTTCTTCCCCTCTCTTTTCTAATACTTCACAGGTCAGCACGCCATCCTTCAGCTTGATTTCAAGCCGGTCCTGCTCTTCTATTTGACTGACACTTTTAATGAGTTTATCTTCTTTATAAGCCAAGCTGTATCCTCTTTCCATCACTTGAAGAGGACTTAGTGCATTCAGCTTGCCAAGAACGGTTTGAAATTGGGAATGCAGCTGCTTCATTTGGATATTCATATTTTTTCTCAGCTGATTTGTTTGTTCCTGGTATCGTGTTCTCGCTTGTTTCAGCTGTTCATGAGGATGCAATGCCTCTAATCTGTACGTTTCACGCTCCAGCTGTCTGCTTTTCCGATCTAAAAGAGCGGTCAGCTGTGCTTGAAACTGCTGGTACGCGAGGTCAAACTGCTGCTCTTTTTGCGCATACAAACGCTTTGGAAAACGAAAGGCATAGGACGATTGCAGCGTTTGTATCCGTTCTTTTTTCTGGCCGAGATGCTGCTGCATTGCTCTTGTCATTCTGACTTCCGCTGTTTTTGTCCGTTCGATTAAATCAGTGGTATGAGGCACAGCAATCTCAGCTGCTCCTGTCGGCGTCGCAGCTCTGATATCGGCGACAAAATCACTAATCGTAAAATCCGTCTCATGTCCGACTGCCGATATAATCGGAATATTGGAAGCAAAGATGGCGCGTGCTACAATTTCTTCATTGAATGCCCACAGTTCTTCTATCGAACCGCCGCCTCTCCCGACAATTAATACGTCGCAAATCTCTTTTTCATTTGCCTCTTCAATGCGCGTAACGATGGATCTGCTCGCATTTTCACCTTGTACGAGCGCTGGAAGAACAATGACTTTTACAAGGGGATATCTTCTTTTTAGAGTTGTAATAACGTCTCTGACAGCGGCACCCGTTGGAGATGTCACAACCCCGATTGTGGCTGGAAATGCGGGGATTTGTTTTTTGTAGCGGTCGTCAAATAAACCTTCTCCGGCAAGCTTCTTTTTTAATTCTTCGTACGCTAAATAAAGCGCTCCAACCCCGTCAGGCTGCATTTCTTTGGCATATAATTGATAGTTTCCGCTCGGTTCATATACGGAAATTCCGCCTCTGACCAGCACTTTCATTCCGTTTTCAGGTTTAAAAGGCAGACGCTCGCTTTGTCTCGCGAACATCACCGACTGCATTCTTGCGTTTTCGTCTTTTAAAGTGAAATAAATATGCCCTCGTGTGTGTATCTTTACATTCGACAATTCGCCTTTAATCCAAATATTTTCAAGGTGAGGATCTACATCGAATTTTCGTTTTATATACTTTGTCAGCGCTGAGACGGTCACATACGCTGCTTCACCCATGTCTAAAAACTCCTCTCCTAAGCATTCCTGCACCATAACTAAAGAAAACCCGCCCTGGCTTTAGGAGCCTGAAGAAGCGGGTATCGTGCTCATATTCAAGGCGGGTAAACATTTCGCCTGTGAATATCTCCAATTATCTATGATAACGTACGTTTCGCAGATTTAACAGTATTATGCGCAAGCATCGTGATGGTCATCGGACCTACTCCGCCCGGAACCGGCGTTATGAAGGACGCTTTTTCCTTTGCCCCTTCAAATTCAACGTCTCCGCAAAGCTTTCCGTTTTCCAGACGGTTAACGCCGACGTCAATGACAACAGCGCCCTCTTTGATCTGGTCTGCACTGATGAAGTTGGCTCTGCCGACTGCCACCACCAGGATGTCCGCTTTTTTCGTATGTTCAGTAATATTTTCTGTTCTTGAATGACAGTAAGTAACCGTCGCGTTTTCATTTAATAAAAGCTGGCCGACAGGTTTGCCGACAATGTTGCTTCGGCCGACTACAACAACCTCTTTACCGGAAAGGTCAATATTGGTTTTCTTCAAAAGCTCAACAATTCCATGAGGCGTGCAAGGAAGAAACGTATCTTCGCCAAGCAGCATTTTCCCTACGTTTAACGGATGAAAACCGTCTACATCTTTATCAGGGGAGATACGTTCGATCACCGCTTTTTCAGAAATATGGTCTGGGAGCGGAAGCTGAACGAGAATGCCATGAAACTCAGGGTCTTGGTTATATTGATCAATAATGGAAAGCAGTTCAGCTTCTGTGAGGCTGCTGTCAAATTGATCGAGCTTGAAATTCATTCCCATTGTTTCTGCCGCTTTTTTCTTTCCTCGCACGTAAGAGTGAGAAGCAGGATCATCTCCAATCAAAATAACCGCCAGTCCGGGAGTGACGCCTTGCTTTTTAAGCTCTTCTACCTCTTTTGCCAATTGTTCGCGTTTTTCTCTAGCCGTTTCTTTTCCGTCGATGATTGTTGCAGTCATTTTCTTTCCTCCTATGATTGTTCAATATCAGATTTAATGTTAGAAAGAACCCCGTTTACAAACTTTGTCGCTTTGTCATCACCAAACCGTTTTGCCAGCTCAATCGCTTCGTTCATGGAGACATTCACCGGAATGTCTTCGGCATATGCCATTTCATATGCTGCCAGGCGCAAAATCGCACGGTCAACATTGGCAATCCGATCGAGCTTCCAATTCACCAGATGCTTGGAGATCATTTCATCCAGCTGGTCTTGGTGTTCCAATACCCCGTGTACAAGCTGTTCAAAGAAAGGATCTGTTTTTTCTTCATCCAGTGCGTGTTCTATGGCTTCATTCACTGCAATATCGCTGACATCAATTTGAAATAGTGCCTGCAAAGCTTTTTCTCTTGCTGTTCTTCTTTTCATTTTCTTTCTCCTTTGATCCTCTTTATCCGCTTGTCGTTAAGCCACAAAGAGATCATAACATATTTTTTTCGTATCCGCATATTGAAATCAAGGTTTTTTTACCCTATTACCGAATATTTTCACACACCTTAATATGATTATTCGGATTTCACGTTCATGAAGAAACTCGGCTATGTAAGCCGGCTTTCTTCATGCTTTGAAATAAAGGGTAACGTGTAAAAAAACCAAAGGGCCGCCCTCCCCTTGGTTTCGTGTTAAGCCATTTACATTTCTTCGTCGATTTGGACTTCTTGGGCTTTTGTGTCAAATTGAATGCCGACGATGTGAATATTGATCTCGTTAATCGAAAGAGACGTCATATTTAATAAGGTTTGACGAATGTTTTCCTGAACGGATGCTGCAACTTTCGGAATCGAAACGCCAAATGTAACGACACAGTATACATCGATCGTAATTCCGTCATCCGCCAGGTCGACTTTGACACCTTTGCCATGATTCACTTTGCCAAAGCGCTCAACGACGCCTGTCGCAAAGTTTCCGCGCATTTCGGCAACTCCATCAACTTCTGATGCTGCAATGCCGGCAATGACCTCAATGACCTCCGGTGCAATCTCAACCTTACCCAAATGCGTATCTTCGTGATCCATTTTAAGCAAGCTGTTGTCTTTCATTCAATTCACCTCCGTAAAAATTATGAGCCCATTACATCATATGTTTCTAAAAATTTCGTATTAAACTCTCCGCTCACAAATGTTTCGTGTTCAAGCAGTTTTAAATGGAAAGGGATTGTTGTCTCAATGCCTTCGATGACGAATTCGCTCAATGCGCGCTTCATGCGGGCAATCGCTTCATCTCTCGTTTTTCCGTATGTGATTACCTTTGCAATCATGCTGTCATAGTACGGTGGGATGGAATAGCCAGGGTACGCAGCTGAATCGACACGGACACCAAGACCGCCAGGAGGCAGGTACATTTTAATTTCACCAGGTGACGGCATGAAATTTTTGCTTGGGTTTTCTGCGTTGATTCGGCATTCGATGGCCCAGCCTTCAAATTCAACATCTTCTTGCTTGAGGCTCAGTTCCATTCCTGAAGCCACTTTGATTTGTTCCTTGATCAGGTCAGTTCCCGTCACCATTTCTGTGACTGGGTGCTCCACCTGGATTCTCGTGTTCATTTCCATGAAGTAATAGCGCTGTTCATTGTAGTCATAGATAAATTCAACTGTTCCAGCACCTGTATAGCCAACCGCTTTGGCAGCCTTTACCGCTGCATCTCCCATTTGCTCCCTGATTTCTGAATCAAGGGCAGGAGATGGTGATTCTTCCAAAAGCTTTTGCAGGCGTCTTTGGATCGAGCAGTCGCGTTCGCCCAAATGGATCGTATTTCCGTAGTTATCAGCAAGCACTTGGATCTCAACGTGGCGAAAATCTTCTATGTATTTTTCGATGTATACACCTGGATTCCCAAATGCAGTTGCCGCTTCCTGCTGTGTAATCTTAATGCCATTAATCAGTTCCTCTTCAGTGCGGGCAACCCTAATTCCTTTTCCGCCTCCGCCTGCGGTGGCTTTTATAATTACAGGATACCCAATTTCATTAGCAAGCGAAACCGCTTCTTCCACATTTTCTATAATTCCCTGTGAACCCGGTACGATTGGCACGCCGGCCTGTTTCATCGTTTCCCGCGCAACGTCTTTTGTTCCCATTTTTGAAATGGCGTCAGCGCTCGGGCCGACAAACGTGACATTCACTTCTTCACATAATTCAGCGAAATCAGCATTTTCAGCTAAAAATCCGTATCCCGGATGAATGGCGTCCGTGCCAGTCAGCTTTGCAACACTCACAATATTTGTAACGTTTAAATAGCTGTCTTTTGATGCTTTCGGTCCGATACAAAAAGCTTCATCGGCCATTTGAACATGAAGGGCATCTTTATCAGCTTCTGAATAAACAGCGACAGTCTCAATTCCGAGCTCTCTGCAGGCTCTGATGATTCTGACAGCAATTTCTCCTCTGTTGGCGATCAATAGCTTTTTAATCATGTTCAGTCTCCTTACTCCGCTTTTACAAGAAATAGAGGTTGTCCGTATTCGACCAGCTGGCCGTTTTCTACTAATACTTCAACGATTTCGCCTTTCACTTCTGCTTCGATTTCGTTGAAAAGCTTCATCGCTTCTACAATGCAGACAACTGTGTTTTCATTTACTTTTGAACCGGCTGTTACATACGGGCCAGCTTCCGGTGATGAAGAAGCATAAAATGTTCCTACCATTGGTGAAGTGATTTTATGCAGATTCTCATCTTGCTTTGGTGCTTCTTGGGCAGGTGCCGCTGCTTGCTGCGCTTGCGGCTGAACTGCCTGCGGAGCCTGTGCTTGTACAGGTGCTGCCGGTGCCTGCTGCATGACTTGAACCGTGCCTGCTTCGTGTTTTTTCAGTTTTAAGGATACACCTTCATTTTCATATACGAATTCGTCAATTGTAGACTCGTCAATTGCTTTAATCAGCTCGTGGATTTCTTTGATATTTAACATTCAATCGCACTCCTATGTATGAAATTTCTTTTTTTATAGGTTACTACTAAAAGTACATACTATGTTCATCTTACAGGAGCGGACTTTTGAATTCAACTCTAATATGACAGCAACGCAAAAAGCCCGCTTGTTTAGCGGGCTTTTTTCCCTCATTCTTATTTAGAGGGTTCAAATGTGACAGCGACATCTTTCATTGTTTTGATTTCTTTTGCCACAAGGTCTATAATGGCTGTCGCCTTCGATTTAGAGTGTTTGTCTGATTTGACTGTAATATTGATTTTATCTCCTTCAGCATTAACAAGCGCATCCTCGTAACCTTGTGTTTTAATCAGCGTTTCCAGCTGTTTTTCTGTTCCTTCCACTTCACTGAGAGCCGTCATTTTATCGTATGCTTCGCTTTTCTCCTTGGCTGTTGCATCATCGCTTGACACAATGGCATTCAGCTCTTCTCTTTCTTTGCTTCTGGCATCTTCTAAATCAAGACGGTACGTTGTAAACAAATCATCATCGGCTGTTTCCGTAACAACAGTTCCTTTTTCACTGGCTTCAGCGGATGTTTCCTTGTCTGCTGATGAATCTTTCGTTCCCTTTGTTCCATCTTCTTTTCCTTTTTCAGTTTCTGTACCGCTTTTTTCCTTCGTGTCTTGCTTGGCAGGCGCTTTTTCAGTTGCGACCTCTCCGCTGTCAGACGCGCTTTTTTCACTTTGCATCTGCACGGCGTTTTTGCTTTCCGGCGACATGATATAGTAGACGCTTAACACCACGACAAGACTGAGCATTGTTAATAGCCAAACGGTTTGTTTTTTAAGCATTTATGAATCCTCCTTTATTTTTTTAGGGGCAACCGCAACCCGGTGGCTTGGAACATCCAGGACCCGTGTCACCGCTTCGATAATGGTTTGTTTTATTTGAACGTTGTCCACTCCTTGAGCAACAACGAGTACACCGCGTATATCAGGTTTTTTCGTTTGGACGACGACAGGTGTTTCTTTATCGCCGTTTTTGATCATGACGATTTCTTCCTCCGATGATTGGTCTGTAACGCTTCTTTTTCCGCCTTCTTTGTCAGTTTCTTCAGTGGTTGTATTTTTGTTTGATTTGTTTTTTTCGTATACTTTCAGCGACGTTGCATCTACATTCACGACAACCGAGACATCGTCCACACCAATGATTGTTTCAAGAATTTCTTTCAGTTGATTTTCGTATTCTTTTTCATAGTCATCGATCGAGTCTTTAGGTTTATCAGATTTTGAGGCTTTAAACACTTCGGCTGTTTTCTCTTTGCTGTCTGCGGAATGTTGTGATGATACGGCCGTTATCGTTTTGGCGTTTTCAGTTTTCTCAGGTGAAGAAAACAGCTGGCTGACAAGCATAAAGGAAACTCCGAGAACAAAAACGAATAGAAAGTAATGATATTTGGTCAGCTTCGGCTTTTCGCCGTCCTTCGTTTGTCCCGGAAGAAACTGCTTTTTCAATACATTCCATAATCCGTTTTTATTCATTGCCGACACTCTCCCCGCCTTCCATATGAACCGTAATTTTCTCACTTCCGATTTCCCAAATGTCCGCGAGCTGCGTTTGTATCTGTTTGGCTTCTTTTTGTTCGGCTGCTTCTTTTGTTACGTATGCATGATCTGTATCAATGTGGACCGGCGCGACCGTTTGGACCGTTTTTTCAGAAGACGGGGCCATATACACGCTGATTGTTTTAATATCCTCTTCTGAATCTACCTTTTCTCCTGCCGTGAGTTTGATGCGGCCTACTTTATATTCATCATGACTGAATCTCTCCTCCGCTTTCTTTTTTAGTTGGACAGCCATTTCTTCTAGAATATATGCGCGCTGGGAAGCTTGTATTTCTATTTTTTTTGAATTGATTTGATTTTTTATGTCGGCAGACTCTGACTGCCCGTTTTTTGTGAGGTATTCAAAGATGACTTCGGGGTCTGTCTTGAAAAGTTTAAAAATCGGCGTAAGCATGACGACAATCAAGAGCAGGCTGACTACCATTTTTGCGTACTTTTGCATGCTGGAGCTCGGCAGCAGCATATCAATCACAATTGCAAATAGGATAAACAACACGATGGTGGTAAGCCATTCCGTTAAAAAACTCATTTGCCTGCCTCCTTCATTTCATCATCATCGTGAGGTTTCCGGCTGTGATTATGACAGTAAGGCTTAAAAAAAACATGAGAGACACAATGGCGAGAGCTGCAAAAATATAAATGACGCTTTTGCTGATGACGTCGAGGCAGGTGATGACGGGCCCGCCTCCTAGCGGCTGAAGAATCGCGGCTGCCAGCTTATAAATAAAAGCGAGGGAAAGCACTTTGATTGCCGGAAATGCCGCAATACAGATCAAAATAGCGACACCGAGAATCCCTACCGTATTTTTCAGCAGTAAAGAGGCGCTGATTACTGTATCTGTTGCGTCTGTAAACATTCGGCCAAGCACAGGAATAAAATTTCCGGTTATAAATTTAGCCGTCCTGAGCGTAATGCCGTCTGTCACTGCAGCTGACGCTCCCTGAACAGAGATGACGCCGAGAAAGATGGTAAGAAAAACAGCCAGTGCTCCGATGGCGATATTTCTGAGCAGGTTAGCCAGCTGCGTTACTTTGTATTGTTCAGTCATCGTGCTGACAATGCTCAGAATCGCTGATAAAAAAATCAGCGGCATGACGATATTCTGAATCAAGAGACCGCTCGTGTTCATCAGGAAGAGGATAACAGGATGAAAGAAGGCAGCAGATACAGCTCCGCCTGAGGAAGCCAAAAGCGCCAAGAGGAGCGGAATGAGCGCCAGGATAAAGCTGGTCATCGTCTGAATCGCCTCAGTTGCATAGTTAATTGCCACATGAAAGCTATTAAGCGCAAGGATAATCAGCACCATGTACACAATTGAGTAAGCGACCTTACTGACGGTGCTTTGCTGAAAAGCATTTTGCAAAAGCTGCAGAATGACGCAAAAAATCGTGAGCAAAATCAATGTGCCCAGCAGCTTTCCGTTGGCAAGCACTTCATGAAACAAATAAGAAAAGAGAGCTTTCAGCCATTCTTGCGGTGAGAATGATTTATCGCCATTGATAAACTCCATTAAGCTGCCTTTTTGGCTTTCCGGCAGCAGTCCGCCGTATTCTGTCATAATGTCATTCCAAAATTCCCCGATCTTATCTGTTTCAAGCGAGGCTGCTGTCCTTTCCGCTAATTGCTCGGCTGTTTCAGCATGGTCTTCCGTTTGTTCTGCATTACCAGCTGCTTGTACAATTTCTGCACGGCCTGCTATGATCAGCACGGCCAAAAGCAAAACCCATTGAAAGCGCTTCAATCTACCGCCTCCTTTCGGTTATGACATAGAAGGTATAAGTCCGAGAATCGTTTCGATAATGACGGTTAAAATAGGCACAGCCATTACGAGTATTAAAATTTTCCCCGCCAATTCTATTTTCGAGGCGATGGCTCCTTGACCGGCATCTTTTGTGAGCTGTGCCCCGAATTCAGCAATATAGGCGATTCCGATAATCTTTAAAATGGTTTCAACATAGACCATGTTGACATTTGCATTAATCGCAATTTTTTCTATCATTCGAATAATGTCGTAGATTTGGTCTACCAAATAAAGAAAAATGGCACATCCGGCAAAAACGACGATTAAAAACGCAAAAGTCGGCTTTTGTTCTTTTACAATTAAAGAAAGGAAGGTGGCGATCAGCCCTAAACCTACAATTTGAACAATGTCAATCTGCAAGCCCCCCTATCCTTGGAATAAAAACACAGCTTTTATCTTTTTAAATAGGTCATCTACAATCGTGGCGACCATAAATAAAATATAGATAAAACCTAACAGCGTCACCCACTGAGCATATTCTTTCTTGCCCATCTGATCCAATATCGTGTGTAAAAAAGCGACCACGATTCCCACTCCGGCGATTTGAAATATGACATTCACGTCTACTCCCATTTTATTTTTGCTCCCCTCACGTTTACATCAATAGAAGAATGAGTAACAAGCCCGCTAAAAAGCCCAAACTTTTTATCATCTTTTCGTTTTTCGCTTGCGCCTGCTCAGCATCCGCTTCTGAGGCTTCCAAATGTGTCAGCGCCAGCTTGATGTGCTTTTGCTGAGAGATTCGATCATGAATCCCAAGCGTCTCGCCAAACTGCTTCAGCACTTCGTATTCGCTTTTTTTCAAAGACAGGGTGTCCCATACCTTCTTTAAGCTTTGCTCCCACGCCGTTTTCGCGGAATCACTTCCCTTGTCCAGCTGATCACTGAATGCGGAAAAAAGAGTTGAAACAGGCTGTGCGAGCTGTTTGGCAATCTGCTGTGAAGCAGTATGAAGCGGTGTATGGCCGTACATGATTTCAGCCTCGAGGGATTGAAGCGCCGCACGCAGCTGGCGGATTTGCCGCGGCCGTTCTGTATAAATCTTCGCCATCTCAAAACCTGTCCATGTTGTCGCTACCACAATGAATACAGCGCCCAGCAGCTTCAGCATGTTTTCACGCCCGTCGTCCTAGACAGCACATTTCCGTCTTTGTCATAAATTTGGCTCACTGTGCCCGGCCCTTTTGCTCTTGATAATTCCAAATAGCGGTCAAAGGCTCTTTCTTCCCACAAACGCTTCAATGAAGGCCGCTTCATCAGGTCGGATATACTCCAGCCATGCGCCGATACGATTACTGAAACACCGGCATGCAGCGCCTCCAGAAGTGCATCTGTATCTTCCATACGCCCGATTTCATCGACAATCATCACCTCAGGGCTCATGGATCGAATCATCATCATCAGCCCTTCAGCTTTTGGACAGGCGTCTAACACGTCAATTCTCTGACCAAATTGATGCTGCGGAATACCGCGAAGACATCCGGCAATCTCTGACCGTTCATCGACGATCCCTGTCTTTACGGGCAGCATGTTTTTTTTGCCGGTGCTTGAGAGCCTCGCAAGGTCCCGGAGAAGTGTTGTTTTGCCGGTTTGGGGCGGTCCGATAATCAGCGTATTCAGCCAGCTGTTTTGATATAAGTATGGAAGCAGCGGCTCCGCAATCCCCAGCTTTTGCCGGGCAATTCGTATATTAAAAGATGCGATGTCACGGAGGCCTTTCACACCTCCGTTTTCCGTAATGACTCTGCCCGCCAGTCCGACTCTGTGGCCGCCTCTGATCGTGACATACCCTTTCTTCAGCTCTTCTTCAAGTGTATACATACTATAGTTGCTGAGCCGGCTCAGGATCAGATGGGCATCCTCGGCCGTGCCCGCATAGGACAAATAAACAGGTTGTCCTCTTCGAATCAATTCAACAGGGCGGTTGATCCGAATTCTGACTTCTTCGATTTCCAGCCATTGTTGTTCCGGTATTTCAGAAAGGGCGTTTTTCATGGATTCAGGGAGAACCTCAGCGATTTCATTCAACAGAGCCTCCTCCTTTCTACCGATTGGCTTCTTTAAAATGTATGATGTGAGGCAGACTTTATGACAAGCCTCTCTTTATTTATGAACACCCGCCAAAATCAAGACAACACCCGTAAAAATCAGAATCAGCTTTGCATACGAAAGCTGCCCGGCAATTTGGTAGATTCCGACAGTCATTGTAATGATAAAAATCAACGGACCGACAATAGCGAGAATGCTGTTAACCACAACCGCCTTCCGGACATCGTTGGTCACAAGCATGACAATTGCTGCCGTCAGCTCAATCATAGAGGATAAAACTCGTAATCCCGCCATTGTTAAAACAGTAGAATTGATATTTCCAAGTAAAAATTTCATAGCACTCTCCCAACCTCCCATTTTTTTATATGATATGCTCTAGCTTGCTGAAGTAGTCTTGTCATTTTCGTATAAAAGAAAGATTCTGTTTTTGGGCACAAAAAAAGCCTGCTCCCATTTGGGAACAGACTTCTTTTTTTCTTTCTATGCTCTTGAAACGTAAGAACCGTCTGATGTATTGACAACAAGTGTGTCGCCTTCATTCACAAAGAACGGCACGTTTACAACAAGCCCGGTTTCAGTTTTCGCAGGTTTTGTACCGCCTGACGCTGTATCACCTTTAATACCAGGTTCAGTTTCAACAACTTTCAGCTCAACTGTGTTTGGAAGTTCGATACCAAGTGTTTCATCCTGGTACATCATGATATGCACAGACATGTTTTCTAGCAGGTATTTTAATTCTTCTTCGATTTGAGTTGCGCTCAGTTCAAGCTGCTCATAAGAAGAAGTATCCATAAATACGTGCTGATCTCCGTTTGCATATAGATATTGCATTGTTTTGGTTTCGATTTGCGCTTTCGCTACTTTTTCACCAGCGCGGAATGTTTTTTCCTGAATCGCGCCAGTGCGAAGGTTGCGGAGTTTAGAGCGGACAAATGCCGCACCTTTTCCAGGTTTTACGTGCTGGAAGTCAACGACGCGCCAAATGCCGCCATCTACTTCAATTGTTAATCCTGTACGGAAATCGTTAACTGAAATCATGTTTAATGTCCTCCTATATTCCAATCACAAAATAATAAGTTCTTTTGGGGAATGGGTGATTGTCCGGTTGCCGTTTTCTGTAATCACGATGTCATCTTCAATGCGGACACCGCCTGTTTCTGGTATGTAAATGCCCGGCTCCACTGTGACCACCATACCCGGTTCAAGGATAGCTGAAGATCTGACGGATAATCCCGGCGATTCATGAACTTCCATGCCGAGCCCGTGCCCGGTTGAATGGCCGAAATAGTCACCGTAGCCTTTTGCAGCAATATGATCCCTTGTGAGGGCGTCAGCCTCTTTTCCTGTCATTCCCGGCTTAATATGTGCGACGCCAAGCGCCTGAGCATCAAATACAACCTGATAGATCTCCTTCAATTGATCACTGGGCTGACCTACAGCGACCGTCCGGGTAATATCAGAACAATATCCTTTATAATAAGCGCCAAAATCAAGCGTAACAAGGTCTCCGCTTTCAATCAGTTTGTCACTGGCCACACCGTGCGGAAGGCTTGAACGAAGGCCTGAGGCGACAATCATATCAAAAGAAGAGCTGTCTGCTCCCTGGCTTCTCATATAAAACTCCAGCTCATTGGCAACAGCGATTTCAGAAATGCCGGGTTTCATAAACGTCAAGATATGTCTGAAGGCATCATCTGCAATCTTCGCAGCTTCCTCTAATATCTTAATCTCTTCACTAGACTTAATCAAGCGCAACTTTTCCACGGATTCAGCCACAGGCACTAATTCGGCATCACTGATAACGGCGCTGTATGAAGCGTAAGTGCCATATGTCATGCTGTTCTGTTCAAAGCCGAGACGCTTGATGCCAAACGATTCAACAGTGTCGGCAGTGGTCTGAATCAAGCTGCCGCCATGTTCAATGATCTCAAAACCCTTTACCTGAACCTTCGCCTGCTCAGTATAACGAAAATCCGTAATAAACGCTGCTTTGTCACCCGATATAACAGCCAAACCCGCCGAACCTGTAAACCCTGTCATATAGCGTACATTAGTGTTGCTTGTAATCAGCATGCCGTCAATTCCCAGCTGTCCAAACAGGTTTCTTAATTTCTCTAGCTTCATCTTGATTCTCCCCCTTGCTGGCTTAATAAGTAGCGAACAGCAAGCTTGTAGCCTTCAGCTCCAAGACCGACAATCTGCCCTTTCGCAACAGGAGCGATAACCGACTGATGCCTGAATTCTTCCCTGGCGTATAAGTTTGATAAATGCACCTCTACCACAGGAAGACTGATGCTTGAAACAGCATCCCTGATCGCATAGCTGTAATGACTCAGGGCGCCGGGGTTCAGAACAATCCCGCTGTATTGCTCCTCAGCCTCATGTATCGCATCTATCAAATCACCTTCGTGATTAGACTGGAAGAAAGTGAGCTGGATATGTAAGGCTTCAGCAAACTGAAAAAGATCTGTTTCAATATCGGTCAGTGTCTGGCGGCCGAATACTTCAGGCTCACGACTCCCAAGCCGGTTAACATTCGGTCCGTTCAAAATCAAAAAATGAGGCACACAATCTCTCCTTTTCGCGAGGGTTTCTCATGTAAAAAATGTTCACTTCTCGTGAACATTTTATCATACTGGAAAAGGATTATACACTATTCTCTATGCATTCCCAGCGCACGTGCAAGCTTTTCCGAATTCAGCTCATTGTATTCAAATGAAATAGAATACCCGACAAACAGCCCGTAAAGCAAATAAATGCAAATGGTCGTAATAATTGTATCTGATGTCAGTTCGGTCACCGTGCGCACATCTGGAAAAATCGGATTAAAAACAAAAAACACGAGCAGCCAAAGCACCAAGCCGTATAAAATACCCGGCCACATTGTTTTTAAACGTTTCAATAGAAGAAAATAAAGAAATGCTGCGCCAATTGAAATTACTCCAATCAAAATGATGCTGATTACCGTTCCCAGCCCATGTTTTTTCCACTCTCCGAGTACAAACGGCTGCAATATCATATTCGGGCTGATTTCGGAAAAATGAAACAAATATGCGATATAAGCAACGAAACTCCAAAGTACGCCTCCGCAAAAACCTGTTGCCGCCACCCTGCCGGCCATTGAAACAGGCGGCTTTTGCTTCTCATTCAATTCTTCATTTTGTTCTGTATCTTTTTCGCTTGTCATCATGGCACCTCCAGTTAAAGTGTGCCCAAAAAATGAAATGTCAATAAAAAAGCTCACACTTTTTGGCAGCTGCGAGTAAAATTTGAAAATAACGGGTATAATGCATGTAGAAAAAGCAAGGCTATGGCAATTTTTTCAGCCTGTCAATCTAGAGGTTTAGCGCTGTTTCCTGTACAATAGAGTGAAAGGAAATGGTTAGCAATCCTAAAGAAATAGGCAGGTTGATAATATGTCAAAACATAAAGTTCCGCCCGCTTACGGCGGGCAGGCTGTTGTGGAAGGCGTTATGTTTGGCGGAAAGCATCATTACGTTACAGCCATCAGAAGAACGGATGGAAGCATTGACTTTTTTAAGCTTCCACGCAAACACAACCCGAAACTGAACATCGTGAAAAAGATACCGTTTTTACGGGGGATCGCGGCCATTATCGAAGCGAGTGCAAACGGCACAAAGCATTTGAATTTTTCAAGCGAACGTTACGGGCTCGATCCATCTGAAGACGAGACACTTGAGCAGGAAGAAAAAAAATCCTCTGGGCTGTCTATGTATCTCAGCCTCGCAGTTATAGGCGTCCTATCATTTTTGTTCAGTAAATTCGTATTTACATTGGTTCCAGTTTTCTTAGCGGAACTGACAAGGCCGATTTTTTCCTCGAACACAGCGCAAATCGCGATTGAAAGCCTGTTTAAGTTGATTTTGCTGCTCGGTTACATCTATTTTTTGTCCATGACACCGCTTATTAAAAGAGTGTTTCAATATCATGGAGCCGAACATAAAGTCATAAACTGTTATGAACAGAATTTGCCAATTACTGTGGAGAATGTCCAAAACCAATCTCGGCTTCATTACCGCTGCGGATCAAGCTTTATTTTATTTACGATTATTGTCGGCATGTTTGTTTATTTACTCGTTCCGACAGATCCGCTTTGGCTGCGTGTTATAGATCGTGTCGCACTGATACCGGTCGTGCTTGGTATATCCTTTGAAGTTCTGCAGCTGACAAACAAAGTGCGTGACATTCCCGGTCTGAAATTACTTGGGTACCCGGGACTTTGGCTTCAGCTGTTAACCACAAAGGAACCTAAGGATGAACAGGTTGAAGTTGCCATCGAAAGCTTTAACGAACTTCTCAGACTCGAAGCATTGTCTGAGCAAAATCAGAAGCCTTCTCACAACGTCATCTAAAATCCGTTGCCCTGCTATTACTTTCGGAGGTGGACAGTTATGAATCATCGTGTACAACCTATTATTGCTGTATTAATTGCGCTGGGAGCGTTCGGTTTCCTCTATGTGCTGGTAACCAATCCCGGAGAAATGGCAAAAATGGCGGTAACCGTCATCGTGGCAGGTATCATTATTTATTTTATTGTGAAATATGTAATGAATCGAAATGCGGGCAGCGAAGGAGCAGCCTTCAAAAAAGCGGCGAAACAATCACGGCGCCGGATGAAAGAACAAAAAGCAAAACACCGCGCCGGACATAAGGGACGTGTCAGCCACCTGCGAAGCGTTCCGAGCGCCAGCAAGCCTAAGCCGATGATTCTCAAGAAAAAAAGCCAGACTCAGCTGACTGTTATAGAAGGGAAAAAAAATAAAAAGAAAAACAGAGCGCTTTTTTAATAGGTCCACTGCTTTAAAAACAGCTCTGTCCGTCTTTTACCTAGCTCAATCAGGGCTAGTTTTTTTTGTTGTGTTAAATGAAAATCAGTGGCCATTACGTCATCAACAGGGAGAAAAATGATATTTTGTTCATAGCGTGACGCAATGTGCCTTGCGTCATGAGCATCCTTCATCGTTTCAAACAGGGCGCCGAACAGTTCAAAAGCGTTGCGGATATTTTTTTTCGGACGCTCTCTTTCACGCGGCGCAAGCGTGACACCGATCACAGGGCGCTTTCTTTCCTTTGAAAACAGCCAGATTGGAAAATTGCTTAACACGCCTCCGTCGACAACCGTGGCGGTGCCTGTGTCCGTTTTTAATTTTATCGGTTCAAAGAAATACGGAATGCTGCAGCTCATTCTGACCGCTCTGGCAACCGGGAACATATCTGGATTTAACCCGTAACGGGCCAAATCGTCCGGCAAAACAATCATGGTGCCGTTTGTCAGATCAGAAGCAATAAGGCGCAGAGACCCTTTCTGCAAATCGCCGAAAACCCTTATGCCTTTCGCTCTTAACAGATCAGCAATCCATTTTTCTATCGTATCGCCTTTGTATAAGCCAAGACGCCAGTAGATGGACACCCACTGGAGCATCTTTAAGGGGAGAAATGAGTACCTCTGATCCAGCAATTTCTCTCCGTCCACTTCTTCAATTAAAGCGTGGATTTCCTTACTGGTGTAACCTGACGCAATGAAAGCGGCAATAATGGCGCCGGCGCTTGTACCCGCAACTCTTTTAAAGCGGAAGCCTTTTTCCTCAAGCACTTCATAAGCGCCTGCGAGCGCAATGCCTTTTACTCCTCCGCCGGAAAACACACCGTCAATATACATCTCATTCCCTCCCCCTCCATCCGATCGTTTATTACCATTTTAAGAAAACACGCGAAGAAATAGACCAACGAATGACGGGTGGCGTCAGCGTATCAAAAAAGACGGCCTCCTTCGAGACCGCCTTTTTACTGATTATGATGTTCTGTTTTCTTTTGGATTGATTTCAGATCTTTTTTACGGGCATCATCTTCTTCAAAATATTGAACAAGATCCCCGATGCGATCAATACTGTTCCAGCTTAAATGATGTTCGATTCCTTCGACATCGTTATATATTTTCTCTTCATCAACACCAATGATTCTTAAAAACTGCTCAAGCAATTCATGTCTGTATACCAGCCGTTTGCCTATTTTTTTCCCTTTAGACGTTAACACGAGACCGCGATATTTTTCATAAATTAAATATTCGTCTTTATCTAGTTTTTGAACCATTTTTGTTACAGAGGAGGGATGGACTGCCAATGCTTCCGCGATATCGGAAACTCGTGCATATCCTTTTTCTTCAATCAGCATATAAATCTGTTCAATATAATCTTCCATACTTGGTGTTGTCATCGAAACCCTCCCAAAAAGCACCTTAACTTTATAAACCATTACAAGTTTACACTAATGAACTTGAAAAAACAAGGATGCTCCGCGGGTCAAAAGCCCTGTTTACCGCTTATAATTCCATTCATCTGAAGCGTACTTTGTTTCAGCCAAGTGATGAACAAAATCAAGCTCTTCCTGAGAAAGTTCATATGGCTCCAAATGAATGTTAAGACCTGTTTCAAATCCTTCTTTAAAGGCTTTACGAGCCTCATCCATCGTCACCCGCTTTTCGATGAGTTCATTAATGGCAACCGCTTTATTTTTGAAATTGCGCTGCATCCGCTCTCTTACTCTTTCACTTGGATATAAGAACAGATCGAACAGCTTGTCCTCATCTAAATCAAGAAGAATGGAGCCATGCTGAAGAATCACACCTTTTTGTCTCGTTTGCGCGCTTCCCGCCACCTTGCGCCCCTCAACCACTAGTTCATACCACGAAGGCGCGTCAAAACAAACAGATGACCGCGGATTTTTTAAGCTTTCTTTTTCTTTTTCAGTTCTCGGGATGGCAAAGTAAGCGTCCAGACCGAGATTTCTAAAGCCTTGAAGTATGCCTTCTGAAATAACCCGGTAAGCCTCAGTAACAGTCGCCGGCATCTCGGGGTGCTCTTCCGAAACAATTACGCTGTATGTCAGTTCCTGATCGTGCAGCACACCTCTCCCGCCGGTCGGGCGTCTGACGAATCCGAGATTATATTTATGTACTGCTTCAAAATTGATTTCCTTTTTAATATTTTGAAAATACCCTACAGAAAGTGTCGCCGGATTCCAGCCGTAAAAACGGATAACCGGGGGGATTTTCTTTTCGCTGTGCCAATATAAAAGCGCTTCATCAAGCGCCATATTGAATGCAGGACTTGCATTGCCTGAGTCTATAAACCGCCAAGTTTCTTTTTGCATTTTAAGACCTTCCTTACCGTTTTAATAGAATCAGTTTATCAAACTGTCGGGAAAATGAAAAATATTTTAGTTCCATTATAGATGACAATCACGCTGTGCTTTACTATAATAGTATTTGTCGAAAACGGCTCTATGACCTTGTTTTATGAAGCAGGGTTTTGATTTTATATGCTAAAGGAGTAGAATCACATTGTCTAATATGATCGTTTTGATTATTTTTGCTGCATTTATCATCTATATGATTGCTTCATATGTCTATCAGCAGCGAATTATGAAAACACTTACCGAAGAAGAATTCCGCGCGGGTTACCGCAAAGCGCAGCTTATTGATGTTCGTGAGCCAAATGAGTTTGAGGGCGGACATATTTTAGGCGCCCGCAACATCCCGCTTTCCCAGCTGAAACAGAGAAAAAATGAGATCCGTACGGACAAGCCTGTTTACCTGTACTGCCAAAACAGTGTCCGCAGCGGACGCGCGGCACAAACCCTGCGCAAAAACGGCTGCACTGAGATTTACAACCTAAAAGGCGGCTTTAAAAAATGGGGCGGAAAGATTAAAGCGAAGAAATAAAGCAAACAGCTGTCTGGTAGACAGCTGTTTTTATTTATCTTTCTTCCGCCTCGTATCTGAGCACTGGGTGTCTCGCCGCTTTTGTTTCATCCATTCTTTTTACAATCGTTGTATGCGGGGCCTCCTGAACAAGCTCCGGATTCTCCTCCGCTTCTTTTGCGATTTGAATCATAGCATCAATAAACGCGTCCAGTGTTTCCTTTGATTCGGTCTCTGTCGGCTCGATCATGATGCATTCTTCAACATTAAGCGGGAAATAAATCGTCGGCGGATGATAGCCGAAATCAAGGAGCCGTTTTGCAATATCAAGCGTACGCACTCCCAGCTTTTTCTGCCGCTTCCCTGATAATACAAATTCATGCTTGCAATGGCGGTCAAACGGAAGATCGTAATAAGGCGCGAGTTTTCTCATCATATAATTGGCGTTTAACACTGCGTTCTCAGTAACAGCCTTTAATCCGTCAGGCCCCATGGAGCGAATATACGTATACGCTCTCACATTAATGCCAAAGTTGCCGTAATACGGCTTCACACGGCCGATCGCATGAGGGCGGTCATAATCAAACGTAAAGCGCCCTTCTTTTTTGACTAAAACTGGCTTTGGCAAATAAGGAATCAGATCTTGTTTTACGCCGACAGGGCCTGAGCCGGGGCCTCCGCCGCCATGAGGGCCTGTGAATGTTTTATGCAGGTTGAGGTGCACCACGTCAAATCCCATATCACCAGGTCTCGCCTTGCTTAAAACGGCATTTAAATTAGCGCCGTCATAATACAGTTTCCCCCCCGCTTGGTGTACAATTTCCGCCATCTCTGTAATCTGCTCCTCAAACAAGCCGAGCGTGTTCGGATTCGTCAGCATAAGAGCTGCAGTTTCTTCATTCACTGCTCTTTTTAAATCCTCTAAATCAACAAGCCCTTTTTCATTCGATTTCACCGTAACGGTTTCAAAGCCTGCTACTGTTGCTGATGCAGGATTCGTCCCATGCGCGGAATCAGGGACAATGACCTTCGTCCGCTTGAAATCCCCGCGAGCTTCATGATAGGCACGGATCATCATCAGCCCCGTCCATTCGCCGTGCGCTCCGGCAGCAGGCTGAAGCGTAACCTCATCCATTCCCGTTATTTCTTCAAGGTGTTTGCTTAAATCATATAAAAGCTCTAATGCGCCTTGCACCGTGTCTTCATCCTGAAGAGGATGAATCGCAGCAAAACCAGGAATACGTGCGATTTTTTCATTGATTTTCGGATTATATTTCATCGTGCAAGAACCGAGAGGATAAAAACCGGAATCCACCCCGTGATTGCGTTTGGACAGCGCTGTATAATGGCGCATGATGTCCAGCTCTGAAACCTCCGGCAGCGCTGCGTCTTCGTCACGAATATAGGTGTCTGACAAGAGGTCCCCCAATTCGATTTCCGGTACATCGAGCTCCGGCAGACTATAGCCGATTCGGCCTTCTCTTGAAAGTTCAAAAATAAGTGCCTGGTCCTGATTACTCATGGCGATCCCCCAATTCCTGAATGAGTGCGTCAATTTCTTCTTTTGTTCTCAGCTCTGTTACAGCAATCAGCATATGGCAGTCCAGCTCTGGATACGTCAACCCAAGATCATATCCGCCAATCATGCCTTTTGCCAGCAAACGCTTGTTCACAGCTCTCACCGGCTCATCCAGTTTGATGACAAATTCATTAAACATCGGCCCGTCAAACATAACAGTAAGGCCTGCTTTTTTTGCTTCTTGCTTTGCATAGTTGGCTTTTAAGAGATTTTGGCGGGCTATATCTTTTACGCCGTTTTTTCCGAGAGCAGTCATGGCCACTGATGCTGCCAGCGCATTTAAAGCTTGGTTCGAGCATATATTTGATGTTGCTTTATCCCGGCGGATATGCTGCTCCCTGGCTTGCAGGGTAAGCACAAAGCCTCTTTTTCCGTTTTCGTCTTCCGTTTGTCCGACGAGACGGCCCGGCACCTTTCTCATTAATTTTTTAGTAACGGCAAAAAAGCCGCAATGCGGGCCGCCGTATGCTGAAGGAATGCCGAAAGGCTGCGCATCACCGACGACGATATCAGACTGAAACTTGCCCGGCGGAGTGAGAAGACCTAGCGCCAGCGGGTTGGCTGAAACAATAAACATGGATTTCCCTTGATGAGCGATAGGCTCAATATCCTTTAGCGGCTCGATCCTGCCGAAAAAATTCGGGTACTGAACGATCACTGCGGCTGTGTTCTCGCAAACGGTTTGGCGCAATGCATCAAGATCCGTAACGCCATCCGCAGCGGGTACTTCAACAACATCAATATACTGACCTTTTGCGTAAGTTTTCAGCACCTCTCGCGATTCAGGATGCACGGTTTTTGACACAACAATTTTTTTCTTTTTCGTGTGGCCTGAAGCAAGCATTGCTGCTTCTGCCAAGGCTGTTCCGCCGTCATACATCGAGGAGTTGGCGATATCCATGCCTGTCAGTTCACAGATCATCGTTTGGAATTCAAAAATAGCCTGGAGCTCTCCTTGTGAAATCTCTGGCTGATAAGGCGTATATGCGGTATAAAACTCAGAGCGCGAAATGACATGATCCACAATGACAGGCTGATAGTGGTCATATACACCCGCTCCTAAGAAAGAAGCGTATTGTACGGTATCACGATTTTTAGAGGCCAGCTTTGTCAGTTCTCTTGTTAATTCTGTCTCTGATTTCGCTTTTTTGATTTGATGCTCTTTTTTATATTTGACGTTTTCCGGTATATCAGCAAATAAATCATCGATGCTGCTTACGCCGATAGTAGCAAGCATCTCCTGTTTATCCTTTTCTGTTGCGGGCAAATAACGGTGCTTCATGTGTTGTCTCCTCTCTCCAAGAAAAAATATTAGCGTTTATAAAATGGTGTTTTGACAACCTTTGCTTTCACTAATTTTTTGCGTATCTCTACATCTACAACAGTCCCGATCTCACTCGTTTCCGAATCAATTAAGGCAAGGCCGACGTTTTTTCCTAATGTCGGTGACTGCGTGCCGGTTGTCACCTTTCCGACAGACTTGCCATTTTGGAAAACCTCATATCCGTGCCGCGGTATCCCTTTTTCAATCATTTCGAGACCGACAAGTTTGCGCTTCGCTCCGTTTTCTTTTTGTTCACTCAATACTGACTTACCAAAAAAGTCAGACTCCTTTTTGTGCTTTACAGCAAAGCCTATACCTGCTTCAATCGGTGTAATATCCCGGGTCAGCTCCTGACCGTAGAGCGGGAGCTTCGCTTCAAACCGGAGTGTATCACGTGCACCGAGACCGCATGGAATCAATCCGTATGCATCCCCTGCATCGATGATTTTTTCCCAAATATGCATAGCATCATCACTGCGGCAGTAAATTTCATACCCGTCTTCTCCCGTATAGCCAGTGCGTGAAATAAGTGCTTTGCGGCCGCTGATATCGGCTTCATCAATAAACGCAAACGGCTTTAATGCAGACACATCCGCATCTGTCAGATTTTTCAAGACCGCTTCTGCTTTCGGTCCCTGTACAGCCAAGAGCGCGATTTGGTCTGACTGATTGTCAATCTGTACATCACCTGCTGCATGTTCTTTCATCCAAGCCAAGTCTTTATCTATATTAGAAGCATTAATGACAAGCAGATAGCGGTTCTCTCCTTTTTGATAGATAAGCAAATCATCGACGGTTCCGCCATCCGGGTAACACATCGCTGTATATTGAGCACGGCCTGGCGTTAATGCGGAAACATCATTTGTCATCAATCTTTGCAAAAAAGACAGACTGTCGTTTCCTGACACTTCGACTTCTCCCATATGAGATACATCAAACAAACCGGCTGCAGTTCGGACAGCCTCGTGTTCTTTTTTTATAGAAGAAAATTGAACAGGAAGCTCCCAGCCTCCGAAATCAATCGTTTTTCCTCCATATTCCTTATACAGGTCAAATAACGGCGTTCTGTTCAGCATCTAATTCCTCCCCTTTATCAACGGCGCAGCTAAAAAACATACAAAAAAGGACAGAGAAACACCTCATGTAAAATGAAGGTTCTCTGTCCTGGCACCTGAAAGTTTACTTTGCATACGCAAAGACGTCCCCTTTGGTGGTTTGCGCATCCGCACAAACACTCTCCAGAGTTGCGTCGAGCAAGAGTTCTTTTGCCTGAGAGATTCACTCCGCAGTTTGCTCCTTCGGCGCCTGTATCCCGAGGTTTTCGGTCAGGTCTCTCCCCTTGCTGTCATTCGCTCATATTTTCATGCTGTTATGGACATACTATAGCAATATCTTACATCAAATACATACTCATATCCTACCATCATCACTATATGCTGGGCAACAGCAATTTGGGCAGATTTTTCTTATATTATTCATCTTAAGAATCGAAGAATAAGAAAGGCGGTTTCAAAGCAATGAATACAGAAATGATCTACGATGCAAAATGGCCTGAAGAATTTGCTGAAAGACTGAAAAACGATGGCCCTTGGGCAAACTGGGAACTGTACAAGCTCTCTGCAGAAATCCAGAAAACATTAGCAATTCCAGATTTTGAAGGCTTACGGGCTCCTTTATATCTGCCTTCCTTTACGCCGCTCCCCCACCAGCTTGAAGTGGCGCAAAAAGTGGTTGAAAAAATGAACGGGAAAGCGATTTTAGCAGATGAGGTTGGTCTCGGAAAAACGGTTGAAGCTGGACTGATTCTAAAAGAATATATGATTCGCGGATTAGCAAAAAAAATTTTGATCCTTGTGCCCGCTTCCCTTGTGTCACAGTGGGTCAAAGAGCTTCAGGAAAAATTTTTGATTCCGGCTGTTGAACAAAAGAAAAGCTATGTGTGGGAGCAATGCGATATTGTCGTCTCATCAATAGACACCGCGAAGCGCTCGCCCCATCGAGAAATCGTTCTGTCTATCCCATATGATCTTGTCATTATTGATGAGGCACACAAACTGAAAAATAGCAAAACGAAGAACTATGAATTTGTCCGGAATCTCGTAAAAAAATATTGCCTGCTTCTTACCGCGACGCCAATCCAGAACCGTATCGAAGAGATTTTCAATTTGGTGTCCTTATTAAAACCCGGCCATTTAGGCAGTCAGAATCACTTTCAGGAGGAGTTCGCCAAGAAGAAATCCAGTTTAGAAGCGCATGAACATTTAAAAGATCTTGTGAATAAAGTCATGATCCGTAACAGGCGGCATGATACAGGGCTGAATTGGAAACAGCGCCATGTTGAAACAGTGCCGATTCAATTTTCTCCATCAGAGCAGGCGCTTTATGATGAAATTTCTCGCTTGAAGGAAAGTATCAATAAACCAGCCAGCATGTTCTCGATTATGACCTTGCAAAGAGAATGCTGTTCGAGCAGAGAAGCGGTGTATATGACGCTGAAAAAGATGCTTGATCAAAAAGAGAAACAAGCACCTGCCATTGATGAGGATACGATTTCAGTTTTAATAGATCGCATCAATCAAGTGACACAAAATTCTAAAGCGCTTCAAGTCGTTGATTTAATCAAAAAGATTGACGATAAGGTCATCATTTTTACAGAATACCGGGCAACCCAGATTTATTTGCAGTGGTTTCTTCAGCAAAACGGCATCAGTTCTGTGCCGTTTAGAGGCGGATTTAAACGTGGAAAAAAAGACTGGATGAAGGATCTTTTCCGCGGAAAAATCCAAGTCCTTATTGCAACTGAAGCAGGCGGTGAGGGAATTAACCTGCAATTTTGCAATCACATGATCAACTATGACCTGCCATGGAATCCGATGCGGCTTGAGCAAAGAATCGGAAGAATTCACAGACTCGGGCAGGAGCGTGACGTGCATATTTATAACATGGCGACAAAACATACGGTGGAAGAGCATATTCTAAAGCTTTTATATGAAAAAATTCATTTGTTTGAAAAAGTGGTCGGTGAACTTGATGATATTTTAACGAAAATTCAAGTGAACAATTTTGAAGAGCATCTGCATGACATTTTGTATCACTCAGCAACAGAAGAAGAAATGAAAATAAAAATGGATAACTTAACCTCATTTTTGTCTTATAAAAAACAGCAGCCTGCTGAAAAAAGAGGATCTTAGCCTGTAAGGAGGTTTTATTAGTGAGACAGCAAGAGGTTCACGATTTTCTGCTGCGTTTTTTTCAAGCAAACAGCTGCCAAATCGTCGATCAAGGCTTAGGCTATATGACAGTGCAGCTTACAGTTGAAATGGACAAACAAATCATGAACCGCCCTTTCTACTGGCATTGGCGCGAGAAGACAGGCGGTGATCCGAATCCAATGAAAATCACTTTTATTACAGATAAAGAAAATGCGCCAAAAGACCTAGATGGTGAATTTATATATTTTGGGGCCCCGCGTCTTTTTCAAATATTTAAAGCTGTTAAACAAAATGGGAGATTTACCAGAATGTATGAGAAAATTGAATCAGCCGGAGCTAAAGTCCCACTTCAGCCTTGGCTTGGTATAAATGTCACGATTTCATACCAGTCCGACATGAAAAAGGATAAGTTATTGTCACTAGGTCTTCACCTAGTCTCTGGAACGATAATTGAAGATTTTCAAAGCAAGCTGACCCAGTTTTCACTGACGTCTCAAATATGTGACTATTGCTTCACCATTTCACCTATGATCAAACCAGAAAGCGGACTTAAGCGTATGGAAAACTATATTTCCAAATCCGCTATGCAGGAGCCGTCCGACTGGGCGGAACAGGCGGTTAACAGGTGGAAGAATGATATGACATTGCTTGATAAGTTTTACGAGCATATAGAAGAAAAACCAGAAGAATACCATCTAGAAAAACAGGCGCTGAAAACCTTGTATCAACCAAAGATATCAGTTGAAATTGAAAATGGCGGATTGTTTTATCTGCAAAATAATATTTCAAGCTAACTTTTTTACTATTCGACATCATTCTCGTTTTTTTTGAGAAAATACGATTATAATAAAGGTATATTGGAAAAAAATTCTGGTGATTTAATGGCAAATGACTTCCAGAGACTAATGAAGCATACAATAAGTCATGGCCGGACTGGCTGAAATACATAAACAAGTATTTTAGGAGGAGAAACTGCATGAAGAATGCAAAACAAGAGCACTTTGAATTGGATCAAGAATGGGTTGAATTAATGGTGGAAGCCAAAGAGGCAAATATCAGCCCGGAAGAAATACGAAAATATTTACTTTTAAACAAAAAGTCTGCTCATCCTGGTCCGGCAGCCAGAAGTCATACCGTAAATCCTTTCTGAATGTGCTATAATATCACAAGGAAGGTGATGACATTGATTGGCCAGCGTATTAAACAATACCGTAAAGAAAAAGGCTACTCACTATCAGAACTAGCTGAAAAAGCTGGGGTAGCGAAGTCTTATTTAAGCTCAATAGAACGAAATCTACAAACGAACCCCTCCATTCAATTTCTCGAAAAAGTCTCCGCTGTTCTGGACGTCTCGGTTCATACTTTGCTCGATGAGAAACATGAAACCGAATACGATGGTCAATTAGATAGTGAATGGGAGAAATTGGTTCGCGATGCGATGACATCCGGGGTATCGAAAAAACAATTTCGTGAATTTTTAGATTATCAAAAATGGAGAAAATCCCAAAAAGAGGAGTAGTGCCTGAGCAGAGGCACTAACTCCTCTTTTGTCAATAACCATCGAGACGGCCCAGTATATGAATACTGGGCCGTCTCTTTTTATGGCTGTTATTAATTTTTATCCTCGCTGTGCGCTTTTTCATTTTCTTTCACATAACCGTCTTTATCAGTATGGTCCTTTTTGATTGTCAAGCCGTTCCACTGTGTAGCTTCGAACGAGAATTGAAGCTTAATGGAGTTGCCTTGATATTTATTTTGAACCATAAGCCCGTTTTCATCTTTTGTTTTATCATCTTTGAATTGGATTTCCATTTGAACCTGATCGAAGTCAGTTGGTGTTTTTGGAACACCATCATATTCAGGAGCGGTTTTACCGTCAATTGTTGCTACATTGACTTTACCGCTTGCATTTAAGAATTTAGGGTCAATTTGTTTTTTGATTTTTTCAGTAGCCGCTGCATCATTTTTAGCAGACATCAAATACAAGTCTTTAAGGTTCGCATCATCTAAAATAATGTTTTTCGGGTAACCATTGCCGCCCTCTTTTCCAACTGTCAACAATGTCACTTCAAACTGGCTGAGGAAATCTTCTGGAGATGTATTGCTGCCGCCGTTTGCTTTAAAATCTCCATAATTAAGCGCCATTAAAACTTCTTTGATCGCAAGTGATCCGTTATTTTCAAATTGGAAATCCTTTGTCAACTTATCTCCCGGCTTTAGATTTGATAAGTTCACACTCGCTGAATTCTCTTTAGCAGATAAATCAAGCGTACCTGATGCAAAAGTAGCATCCTTTGATTTAATGTCGTTAAATGCTGCCCATGTTCCTCCTCCAACTAAAGCTAATCCTAGTGCTGCAGAAGCAACTCCTAAACTCAATTTCTTTTTCATACCCATGGTAAACTCCCCTTTTATTGAATGATTTTATATCGAAACCTGTTGCCAGGTTTACAACTGAAGTTAAGTAGACATGGTGCTGTCCTTTGTATCTGTTTCCAAGGCTTTTGTCTTTCTTTCAATTTCTCTAATGGCGCTGCTGATCGTCACAAAAGCGTACACTAACAGCATCACGCCGGGAACAATCAATAATACAGCCGTTCCAATCGGCTGGCTGGCAAAATGAAGCATATAGCCTGCATATGGAAGCTGAAAACCTGTGTATTGTGCGCGAACATTTTCGTCCGATACAGGCGCTGAATCAGCTGCTGCATTATTATCACCTTTTGTTTTAAATAACAAATGGTCTCCTTGCTTTGTTATGTCAACAATTCTGTGGGTGACAGCCGTATTTGCATCCTGCATAAATGTAATAACGTCACCTTTTTGAAGCTCTTTCACATCAGCGATTTCTTTTACCAATATTAAGGAACCTGTATTGAACTCCGGCTCCATCGAACCTGACAGAACTGATTTCAGCGTATACCCAAACACCGCCGGCTCTCCCCCGGATGAACGTGTTGAAATCACGACAAGTGTCAGCACAATAATAAGAGTAAAGATGATCACGTATAAAATATTACTGATCAGCTTCATTGCTTTTTTCATCCTCTTCCCCGCTTTCCTTCTGGTCTGATTGAGTTTCATTTTCTTTGGTTACAGCTTCTTGAGATGTTTCTTCTTTCATTGTTTTTTCCTGTATATCCTTTTGTGTTGTTTCATTCTCCTTTTTGACGTCCGACTTTGTTTCTTTTTTAGGGACTGTCGGTTTTTCATCGCATTTTGCAAGCGTCATAGGCTCCGACCACTCAAATGTACTGCCGTTTGCCGGGTAGCCTGCCGGTTTATATACTTTAAATGCATAAATGCCGGGTTTCATTTTTTTCTTCGTCTCAATTTTATAAAGTGAATCGCCAATTTGATTGGTGACAAATCCTTTTTCGATCACGTTCCCATCCTTTAACGGTTTGCGGGCATTTTCAAGCTTATGAAGCTCCCACTTCCACTTTGATTTCTTAAGTTTCTCACCTGTATTTTCGAGCACAGCAAATAAGGCGAAAGGTGAGCATACAGTGCCTTTCGTATCCGTTTGATCTGATATGTGCAAATCACTTTGATCCCAGCGTTTATCATAATGGCAGTTTTTATCTGTATGCTGAAAGTCTTTACACGTTTGAAGTGAGACATCAAATGTTTCAATATCATGAAAAGCAGCGCTTGTATCATCGGAAAATTGTAAGCATATTGCGGCAGTCAGACTGAAAATGACTGAAAGCTGAAAGATAAGCAGAACTTTCAGTTTCGTCTTCGCCTTTTGCTGATTGTGAAACAATCGAAACATATCTTACCTCCTGTAAAACACTGTAACTTGATATGACAATCGTTCTCTTTAAAGAACTTCACAAATAGAGTATAATCAACGATTTATAGATTTAAAAACACCGAAATCGCTCATTTCGTTCGTTTAAAAGAATGTTTTCATCATATTACAAAGTCTTGCTCAGTATTGCTCATTTTTTCAATTTTTTAGAAATTTTTGGGATTGTTATGTGAGAATTTAAATGCATATCCCATTATTATTTGGTAATAATAAACAAAGAAAGGGTGACAGCATGATGATCAAACAATGTGTGATTTGTCTATCTCTTCTCGTCTTTGGCACCACAGCCGCTCACGCAGAAGAAACACCGCTTGTAACCGCCCGCCACATGTCCAAATGGGAAGAGATTGCTGTAAAAGAAGCAAAAAAAAGGTACCCGCTCGCACAGGTACTGTTCAAACAAAAAGTATGGGACCGTAAAAGAAAAGATGAAGCAGTGAAGCAATACCATTTAACTCTGAGGGAAGGGTCAAAAGAATTCGGCGTTTTTGTGACGATTTCATTTGATCCTTATAGCCAAAAGGTCAATAAAATTGCCATATTAGAAGAATATCAATAAGGTCCTCCATTTTTTGAAGGACCTTATTCGTTTATTTGCGGTTATTTTTTCCGTTTCAGCCAAAGTCGGAAGCCATAGGGTAAAATACCGAACCACTGCTGGGAAACAGGCGTTTTTGTTTCTTTCCGCACCTCTTTTCGTTCTTTTCGCTCATCTCTCGGAGTATCTATATATTTGACAAATTGCTGCGTCATATATTTAACATAATCATTCGTTTTCACGTGATCACCTCATCATTCAATTATTATGAGTGTTGTCTCACATGACTTTTTTTATACCCTTTACACTGTTTTATTCTGTCCATCTCAGCAGTTTTTTCTGTTTTTGGTCAAACACGATCTGTGCAGTTCTTTCTGTTCCCGAATCCGTTGACACTCTTAAGTTGATTTCTTTTTGTTCTTTTATCGATGTATCATGAATGTAATAAGAAACCCGTCCATATAGAAATTGCTGCGTACCCTCCTGGCCTTTCCGTTCCTCTAGAACATGCCGAATCGAAAGAAGCACCCCATTTTGAAGCAAATTCTCTCCTATGTATAACTCTTTTGTTTCCTTCTCAAACATGCAGCGTGAAATATATTGAGCAGCAACAAAGTTCACGATTAACAGCACAAGCGCTGACACAAAAAGAACAGCTGGATAAATAAACCCTCTTGTACGATACATTCACCCCCCTCCTAAATACGAATAGACTGGAAAAGCAGTTTGATACACTTTTTGGTCTTCACTCTCAATTTTCAGCAAAACAACACCATTTTCAATATCAGCTTTCATGGCAGTAATATGATCTAAAATCGGAACATGCCCTTTGCCATCCACTCTTTTTCTTATCATTGAATGATAAATGTCAAAACGGATGTCTTGTCCGGAAAGATTGGTGCAGATTAACACGCTCCCATGCTCGGCTGTCTTAACTGCCTGTGATTCCTTGCATTCATTCATCATCTGTTCTATCGAAATCATCCATTCCTGCTGTGTGAAACCGTCATGTTCCTGCTGTCGAGACAAAAACAGATGGATAATCGCAGCTAACGATCCTGATATGAGCAAAAAGACTGAGAGCGAAAATAATACGTTAAGAAGCGTGTAGCCATTCTGTCTGCAAAATGCTGAGGCAAAATGATTTTTCTTTATAAGCTGCGGCTTTGATACATACGTTTTGATATTCGCCCTCCTCCTCCCACTTCATTGCATAGATATGATTGTTCTTTGTAATCGTTTTTGACGCGGCTCCTTCACCACTCATGACATATTTGCTAATGCTCTCATTCATCATCTGATAGCCAATTTCTCGTGATTCCGCCATTTTTTCATCAGCCATCAGCTTGTCCCACAAGGGGACGACTGTCAGCAGCACAAACAGCCACAGGCTTAGCGCAGACATTGTTTCTATTGTAGAAAAACCTTTATTTTCTCTCCACATTGACTCTCCCGCTCCCTAGATAAACTGTTATGTCATAAACGGCATGGCCTTTTACTCGTATTTTTCCGCCTGCATTCGGGTGCCCTTTCTCATTAAATTCCAAACGGTCTTTTAATGTCAGCAGTTCTATAGAAAGTCCCGTTGCATACGGACGTTCAATAACCGTATCACCAATGACTAATTGATATTCTTTTTTATGAAAGAGAATTTTTGTTCTTTGTTGACGGGAAATAGCAGTCTGCTGTGTGAGCATAATATCATTTTTCAGCTGACTTGCTGCCTGTCGGACAGCTGTATTGTCATAAGCAGGAGGAAGTGTAGTGAAGACGGCCACCAGGAGGATAGAGGCAAGGCTTAACACAAGCAAACTTTCTAAAAGGGTAAACCCCTTCTCCTCGTTTAATTTAATGTTCAACCTTAACTTCTCCGCCGGTGATGATAATGCGCTTACCATTTGGACAGACAGCATCCTTTTTCACATAGCCCTCTGACTGTAAATCGGCAAGGCTCGGAGTTTGTCCTTCATGATCAAGCTCAAATGCAGTCATTTGTGCCTTAACCATGTTTTGTAAGCCTTCACAGCCCTTTTTTTGAATGGTTTGATTATGTTTCGTGACGTTCGGTATCGTAATTAAAAGCAAAATCGAAATAATAAAGAGCACGATTAACATTTCAACAAGTGTAAATCCTTTCTCATTCATCAGCCTCTTCCTTTCACATTTGATTCATCATCTGATACATAGGCACAAGCATAGATAAATACACAAGTAAGATCATCGCTGCAACAAATCCATAAATCATTGGCTGAAGGATGCCTGTCCATTTTTGCGCTTTGTGTTCCAGCCGCTGTAATATGAATTGGCTGTATGTGAAAAGCTCCCGATCCAATCGGCCGCTCAGCTGGCCGTGAGATATGACTTTTGATAAATCAGTTTCATAAAAAAGGCTTCCACAAATAGCGGATTC
This sequence comes from Bacillus sp. PS237, assembly GCF_037963345.1. Taxonomy (NCBI): domain Bacteria; kingdom Bacillati; phylum Bacillota; class Bacilli; order Caryophanales; family Bacillaceae; genus Bacillus; species Bacillus sp. PS237. Next base: position 2,446,049 of record NZ_CP150156.1, read on the forward strand.
AATTGACTCACCGGCTTTTAGCCGTTCAATCAATTGTTCAGCCTCGCAGCGGTAGAAAGGGAGAAACGTTTGATGTTTAAATGCATTAAGGCTGTCATAAATTGAGAGGCCTGATTTTAAAAGGCTGCTTAGCTGCAAAGAAAAAAAGTAGCTGTTAAACAGCTTTACAAGCTTTCCAACCAAAGGAATCCTGATACAAATCAGCATTTGCCGGGCAGGTGATTTTTTCTTAAACACAAGCCAATAATAAATCCCGATACCTGCTGTAAAAAGAACAAGCAAAATGATCACAAGATCAATATGCTGAAAAAAAGCAAAAAGCATATCGGTTGAACGTGAGGTTTCCATATTCATCGATTGATAGATACCGGAAAACTGAGGAATGATGATGGACTGTAACATATAAAACATGACAGCGACCGTAAAGATGAGGAAAAGCGGATAGCGCAGCACTCTTTTCAGCTGGTCTGCCTGTGCAATTTTTCGTTCCAGCAGCTCTCCGCTCTGGATCATTGAAGCAGGCAGTTCACCATGTGTTTCAGCAAAATAACAAATACCTACGGCTTCCTTATGAAATGACAAACTCTTTAGTACTTGATAAAACGGAGCCCCTTCCCTCAAACAAGTGACCGAATCAGTCAAGTCAGCCGCCTGCCTCTTATTCATCTGAAGTTCCATCAGGCGTAATCCATCCAGAAGTGTATATCCGCCCGCAGTCATTTCACCGAGCCTCTTTAATAACCTGGCTTGATCCTTTAACAACCAGACTTTTCTAATCTTTTTCATGATAAACCCACCGGTCATAGTTGTTTGTCGTTAAATAGCCGAGCGCAATTCCTTTTCTGATAATTTGACGAAGCGTTTGATATTGGTAATTTGCATGATTTCCTTTTGCCTCCTGGATACATTGCTGAAGATTTTTCCCGTATAGAAGCTCATAAACGCTAGCTCTCCTAGTATTTCGTGACTGTCGGCAATACACTGATGAACATCCGTTTTCACAAAACGGGCAAGCCAAATCAACCAAGCGCTGAGCCGCTATTGCAATGACAGTCTGTTCGATTTCATTCATATTGATACCGAATTCAAGCAGTCTGTAAATTGCGCCCTTTGCGTCTCTCGTATGAAGGCTCGTTAGTACCAGATGTCCCGTCATCGCTGCCCGCACCGCAATTTCAGCTGTTTCCGCGTCTCTGATCTCACCTAAAATAATCATATCGGGGTCATGGCGCAAAATTGCTTTCAGACCTGCGGAATAAGTTACACCGGCTTTTTCATTCACCTGAACCTGAAGAACATCTTCGTCCCTTGTTTCAACAGGGTCCTCTAATGTGACAATATTTCGATTAAAGTGTTTTTTTGCATATTGAACGAGAGAGTATAATGTGGTAGTCTTCCCTGAACCAGTCGGCCCGGTAAAAATGAGCATGCCATGGGAATGTTTTAAAAACGAGAGTAATGTGGCTCCTGTCTTCGGAAATAGCGACAATTTATCAATCGAAGGGATATTGTATTGGGGCATCACTCTGATCACGAGGCTTTCTTCATTAATTGTGGGCAGCGTTGACATTCTTAAATGAACATTTCCCTCTTTCAACTTTAACGTAAGCGAACCGTTTTGCGGCTTTCGCCTTTCACCTATATCCATTGCTGAAAGAAATTTAAAATGTGAAATCAGTCTTACGCACTCTTCTTTTTTCATGTCCCTTTTTTTCAGCAAGGCATGATCGACCCGAAAATGAATGATAGCGTCCCGCTCCCTCGGCACAATGTGAATATCAGAAGCCTTTGTTAGATATGCCTCTTCAATCAAGTTTTTGCTTACCTTTTCTATTGAATCCAATTTGATTCCCTCTCCTTTCAACGCATATTGTAGAAAAAGAAGAAAAGGTAATCAAACAGGGAAAACGTGATTTTGTGAGATGTTATATGCTGAAAAACCAATTCTTTCTGGCAAGAAAAAAGACTTTCAACTGAATGTACCCCTGTCATTATAATTTTCCCTATAAATAAAAAAGCAGACATGGTCACCATGCCTGCTAGATTCCATTTTCATTATGCTGTTTTCGCTTATTGACCAGTATCTTTCTCAACGGAAAGATCGCCTAATGCAACAATACCGGTCATTTGGTCATTTTCAAGAATCGATAAACTGCGGATTTAATGCTCTGTCATAAGCCCCTTGACATCGTATCCGGTCACCCTGATATGTCTGGTGAAAAAGCGGGGCACGCTGCACAAAATATGAAACATCCTATAGAGTCCGCCTTTTTCGAGGTTTCTTTTTCTTCTTCCGCTCCTGCAGCATATCTCCCGTCCAGCCTTTTTTTCTCAAATAGAGATAGATCAGAACTGTAGATGTGACAATCAATAAGAGGGAAAAGAGATATCCGTATTTCCAATTCAGTTCCGGCATCACTGAAAAGTTCATCCCCCATAAGGCACCCAGAGCTGTAATCGGAGTAAAAAGCGTCGTGAAAATGGTCAGCGCTTTTACAATTTCATTCCCCCTATGTGAGGTAATGACTTCCTCTGAATGCAGCAGATTGTTAAGCTCCCCTTCAAATTCGCTGATGTATGTAAATCCCCTGTCAATCTTCAGTTGTGTCCGCTGATAATCCTTTTTCCCTTCATTTTGAGGTAAAAAGGTTTCTTTCAACGCCATTTCAATTTTTTTAGCGCTTAATATCAAATTTTTCCAAATCATCAGTTCATGGCGCAGGAGATGGACGCGGTTTAAAATGCTTTTGCTATTGTCGTCTTTAATTTGCCATCTGAGCTTTCTCAGCTTGACTTCAAATTCATCAACACCGATTAAATACGCATTCATTAGTTCGCCGAGAAGAATTAAAAACCCCTCTATCGCATTGTCCGCTCTTTCCATTTGCCGAACAACTTCTTTGCCTTTAATCTCTCTCAAAATTGAAAAGTCAAAGTTGATTGTAAAAAAATATTGTCTGGTGATATAAAAGTGAAAAACAGTATGGTCTTTTTCTTCACCAAGCCCCTGATCATAAACAATCGACCCAAATACTGCTTCATTTTCCGTTTCAGTTGTATCTACTCGCAAAAAATTAACGTGATGGTTATTTTCAAACCACTTTTCACACTGAGGCCAGTGAGAAAAATGGATTAGATCTCTTGCCTTACTTCTTTCTTGAGGCCCCATTTGGTACCAAAACCAATCCTTTCCCGTATGTGCCTTCATGTCAAGCTCCTCCAAACTTTTGTTCTTTATTCTTTAATTGCCCAATAACCGCGTCACTAAACCAGTCTGCCGCTTCAACACATGTTTTATGAGCATTTTCAGGTGGTATGGAATGTAGAAAGACATCGGAAAAGGGAGGTGCATGCCTTCCTTGGAGAAGGCAGTTGTTTTGGAATTTATCAATTTACTAGCAGTCGCTATTCTCATTTTGTTAACAGGATTTTTCGTTGCCGTAGAATTTTCAATCGTAAAAGTGCGGCGATCCAAAATTGATCAGCTTGTCGCAAAAGGAAAGAAAGGTGCTAAAGCGGCAAAGCATGTCATCACTCACCTTGATGAATATTTATCAGCCTGTCAGCTGGGCATCACAGTCGCAGCTTTAGGACTGGGATGGCTTGGGGAACCGACTGTGCAAACTCTGCTTCGACCGCTTTTTCATAAAGCAGGCTTAAATGAATCGCTTACCCACCTGCTTTCACTCGTCATCGCATTTTTAGTGGTTACGTATTTAAATGTCGTTATTGGGGAGCTGGCGCCAAAGAGTTTCGCCATTCAAAAAGCAGAAAGCATTACCTTGTTGTTCGCTAAACCGCTTATTTGGTTTTATAAGATCATGTTTCCATTCATTTGGCTGTTGAACCACTCTGCCCGATTGATTACAGGAGTGTTTGGGCTGAAGCCGGCATCAGAGCATGAGCTGGCTTATACAGAGGAAGAACTTCGGGTCCTATTGGCTGAAAGCTATAAAAGCGGCGAGATCAGAAAAAGTGAATTAAAGTACATGAATAATATCTTCACCTTTGATAAACGAATGGCAAAGGAAATTATGGTGCCGCGAAATGAAATGGTTAGTTTGTCACTAGATGAAGACTCCATTTCAAATCTTCAGGAAACAGTCAAGCAAACAAAATATACACGGTACCCGGTTGTAAGAGAGGATAAAGATAACGTCATTGGCGTGATTAATATGAAAGAAGTGCTGTTTTCCATGCTGACGAAAGATTTTTCAATCAAGAAGCATCAAATTGAACCTTTCGTACAGCCCGTTATCCATGTAATTGAGACGATTCCTATTTATAAACTATTGCTGAAAATGCAAAAGGAACGCACTCATATGGCGATCCTCATAGATGAATATGGCGGGACGTCCGGTTTGGTCACTGTCGAGGATATTATCGAAGAAATTGTAGGAGAAATCCGTGATGAATTTGATGCGGATGAAGTGCCTCATATCCGCGAACTTGGAAAGGATCATTACTTGTTAAATGCAAAATTATTAATCAGCGATGTTAACAGCCTGCTTGGAACCGATTTATCAGAGGCTGAAGTAGACACCTTGGGCGGCTGGTTTTTGACACAAAACATAGACGCTGAGCCTGAAAGTGCCATAGAATATGATGGCTACTCTTTTAAGGTAAAAGACATCAACAGCCATCACATTTTATTTATAGAAGTTAAAAAAGCTGAATAGCCCGTGAAAGGCTGTTCAGCTGCTATCTTTCAAGATAAACATGGCAAAGGCATCAACACTCTTTTATTTTAAACCCTTTATTGGCCAGGGCTTTAGCAAGACTTTGCTCTGTTTTCACATTCGAAAAATCCAGACCCAGCTTCACGACAGTTTGGGCAATTTCCGGCCTGATTCCTGAAATAATAGTCTCAATGCCGAGCAATTTGGTGCTGTCAATCACTTTAAAAATTTGATAGGCTACCATGGTATCAACGATAGGAACGCCCGAAATATCTAAAAATAAATACGAGAGCTTTAACGCTGAGCACTGCTCCAGCACAGACTCCAAAATCGTCCTCGCTCTGTGCGTATCAATTTCACCGACAAGCGGAAGAATCCCAATTCCATCAGTAATCGGCATAATCGGCGCACTCAATTCATTAATCATTTCTTTTTGCGCGTTTAATTGTATCATGGTCACCTGGTGATATTCTTCCGTAAACACTTCGATGATCTCATCAATGTTTTGATTCAAGATCCGGCTCCACTCATAAAATTCCTGAATGCTGATGTCTTGAGAAGAAGCTTCGCTGAATTTATGAATCCATTCAAACATGATGTGCCTGAAAGTGTTAAACTGGCCGACACTTTGTGTAACCGTCACTTCATGAACGGCACGGTCTCTGGCGCATTGAAGAGACCACCGGTTGAGCTCATCCTCTACGTCTTCTTTTCTAAGGGATTTTGCTACGATGGTCACCAATAATTCATGCTGGTCTTTTAACTTTTGTTCTAGTTTTTGCTGATCTTTCGCTGAATACAGCCAGCTGCCGTTTGACGTACAAACTTCCAGCCATTGTTGCGTAATATCTTTTTTGTGCTCTGTTAAGTGCTGATCAAGAGCTATCATCTTAATGAGTTACCTCCTGTTTTTGAAAAATGTACGCTATATATGTATAACGCGTCTGCCTTTACACATACTATGTTTAGATTCAATGGGCTATAGCCAAGCGGTAAGGCAATGGACTTTGACTCCGTGATCGTTGGTTCGAATCCAGCTAGCCCAGTTTCTGAACAGGTGAAAAACCGAAGATAAGCTGATTCGTATAAATCAGCGGATCTTCGGTTTTTCATCATGCAGATTGATGAACCGTTTTCTTCTTCGATAACTTCAACAGTTCTCCCGGGTTATAACCAATCACCAGCTTTTTGTTGTCTACTAGAATCGGGCGTCGCAAAAGCTTCGGCTTCTCGATTAAAAGTTCCAGCACCTCATTTACCGTCATTTCTTCAATGTTTAAATTTAAATTTTTGAAAGTCTGGCTTCTTGTCGCCAAAATTTCATCAATTCCTTCTGTCGTTAACGATAAAATGTACTTTAATTCTTCTCTTGTCGGGGTTTCTCTGAATAAGTGCCGTTCGTTAAATTCAATTTGATGTGCTTTAAGCCAATGTTTTGTTTTTCGGCATGACGTGCAGCTTGGATATGAGTAAAAAGTTAATTGTTGTTCCATTCGTTTTTTCCTCCTCAGTTAACCATCTCTTTGTAGAATAACTACCCGGATCATTTTTCATTTAAACCATTTACAGAACTTTTTTCGGATTATTTTTTAAAAAACATTCATACAATAGAAAACACAATCAAAGGGACAAATTCCATTTGTATATTAATAATGAAAATGTTTACATTTCTAGGTGTGATCTATTATAATAACAGTCAGAGGGACTCTCGGGAGGGGATAAAAATGAATCGCATGTTCCGGGTGTTAGGATTTTGGACGGGAATTTTTGCAGTCATGTTTTATTTAGGTGATATGAAAGATGCTTCCCTTTTATTTTTTGGACAGACGATCTTATTTGTGTTTCTATCGTATTTGAACTTAACCGAACGCATGTATATTTATATTTTTGGCGCTTATTTAACAATTTTCTTCGCCGGCTTTACATATTACTCAATTTTTATTATGGTGCCCGGCGGCGGAGGCCATTAAATGCAGAAAGAGACAAACCTTATCGGTTTGTCTCTTTTTTTACAATGAAAACCCATTTAAAAACGGATTTTGATCCTGCTCAGTCAGTACGTCTGTTTCAGGTCCATGGCCGCTTAACACCAGCGTGTGTTCCGGAAGCGTAAGCAGTTTTTCATGAATGGACGTCAGCAGCGTCTCTTGATTGCCGCCTATTAAATCCGTACGTCCTATACCGCCTTGGAACAAGACATCTCCGGAAATGACCAAGTCTGCATCTTTCACGTAGTAAGACACACTGCCTGGTGAATGTCCCGGCGTAAATAATGTTTCCAAATGAAACGGCCCGATATTCAACTCACCGTCGCCTTCAATTAGATGATCTGCAGGCTTAGCTGTGACTTCTATCCCTCGCAGCATGCCGGAGCCGTTTAAAGAAGCGTCCGCAAGCCAATTTTTTTCATTTTGATGCAGGTAAACAGGGATATCCCATTTTTCTCTCACTTCATCAAGCGCCCCAATATGGTCAAAATGGGCATGTGTAAGCAAAATGGCTAAAGGCGTCAGCCCTTTTTCTTTTATGTATTGATTGATTTTATGTCCCTCGCCGCCCGGATCAAAAATCAGACATTGATCATCACTGATGAGAAAATATGCGTTCGCTTGAATCGGCCCTACTGGCATTCGTCTCCATTTCACTATTATCACCTCTTTCTTTTTTATGCTCTTATTATGAGGGTTTTTGAAAAAAGATTCAAACAATCGCAATGAAAACGCTATCGACAAACCTATAAAAAACAGGTAGAATAAAACTGGAAAGAATTGCAGGTTTTTCAATGTAAAGGGGGCTGTGTTATGTTACTTGTCGTGATTTTCGGCCTTGTCGCTCTTTTCGCTTTATGGGGAGTCTTGCGTTCTGTTAGAAATAAAAATATACTCGGGTTTTTATTAGCCGGTGCCACCTTATTTGTCTTTGGATGGTTTACCGTGATGACCGTAATAAACAGCGGGTATCCAACCGCACATTAAAACCTGTATCCGATCGGATACAGGTTTATTTTTATGGCTGTAAATGTTTATTGACACTTTCTATTTTGCTCTCAAGCGTCGTTTTTTTGTCACGCCTGTCATCGATACGGATATTCGTTGCCACTCTGTGCAATCCTTTTTGAAATGGCGCTTCGTGAATTGCCTGAATAACTGCAAAAAGGTCACTGAGTTCTCCCTCGATCAGCGTATTCATCGGTGTCAGCTGATATTTGATTTTCCCTTCTGCTTGATATCCTTCTAATATCTTTTGCACATCGGCTACGTAAGCACTGACACTGGGTGTTTCCGTACCGATTGGGATAATGGTTACATCTGCGATAGCCATCGTTATTCCATCTCCTTTTGATCAATGATGAGTTGCTTCGTTTCATGTGATTTCAATAAAATAATTTGCTCAAAATGAAAGCCGTATAACGCATATTTCCCGTTCGGAGATATTTGAATCGGCTCCATTTCCCGCAGAGACACAAGATCTTTTGTCTCTCCCGATGCTACATTGATTGCTGCGAGCTTATATGCATCGCCGCTTTGTTTGAATGTATAAAACAGGCCTCCTGCTTCATCATAGTCATACTCCATTGGAGCCAAACTTGTATATTTCGCTTGGAGCGGCCATTTCGCTGTAACAGGTGATGTTGATTGCGGCGTTTTAAACTGATACGTCCCTTTTCCTCCGGAAGCTGATTTGACAGTAAAACTCATTTGATGGAAAGAATCGAAGAATAGAACGTTATCCTCAAGCTTCTGTTCCGTCTTAGAAGCTGTATCGAACGTATATAAAGGCCCTGTTTTATCGTCTCTACCCTCTTTTACATAATCAAATGTATTTTTGGATGTCCAATGAATGAACGGAACCTGTACTGGGCTTAAGAAAGATTCGTCTTTTTTAGCATTCACCTGATATGTATGGAAATCCCAGTTTTCATTGAATTCCGTCACCATCATTTGATAAGGATCATACTGATTCCAAGCAGCTTCAAGCTCATACGTTTCGTAATCTTTTTCGTAAAGCGTCTCTCCTTCTGCATTAAGCAAAACCACTGCCGTCTTTTGGCTATGTGTGATTTGCAGCAGAATCATCTGCTCCCTCGCATTGATTTGAACATCAACGATTTGACCATCCGTTTGATAGAGCTTTTTCGCTTTGCCTGTAAAGATGCGGTACGCAAAAAGCTCTGTTTTCGTCGGATTAGACGCAGTATATAATATTGTGCTGTTATTCAGCCAGCCTTCCGCCCCATCCGCTTTTTCCGCGGAAAGCGGTATGATGTCTTTTTTCTCATCTTTTGCCGCCGATGCCTGTTTTTGCTGCTGATGAGATGGTTCGCATGCCGATAAACTAAACAGCAATACCGCCAGCAGAATAAAACAAACTGATCTCATCAGCATTCCCCTCCGATCATCTTTATTCTCTCATATTTGCTTCGGCAGAAAAAAGAAAAAGTTTCAGTTACTCATGAAAAAATAACGCCCTCCACAAGATACCGCTTGTGGCGTTATATATGTGTGAAAACTGCTGAAACGGCAAAGGATTTTGGCCTTTTCCAAGTTCCACCGTATACCCTTCCTTAAAATAATGGTGAATAAACCAATCACGAAATCCAGCATAGCTGTCTATATCCCTTACTCCCTTATAAATGTTCCCGCTTAACTCCTCAAACTCCTTTATGACGGCAGCAGATTCCTCAGGCTCAAGGCCTTTATAGCCCCAATAAATTTCTTCTCCTTGAGTATGAAGAGCCAGCAGTCTGTCAGGCGGATTCTCCGTGATCAGCCGGTACATCGCAATAGATTCCGGCTCCGTAAGCGGAGAGATTCCCGGAAAATCGCGGTAGCTGGGTGCTGTCGGTTTTCGGTATTTTTCAATTTCCCATAATGATGGAAATTGTTTATTTAAATCAACCCCGTTTATATTCGCCTTCCATTCATTAAAATTTGGACGATGTTCATTTAGCCTTTCGAGTTCATCTCTTCTGGCTCCCATGACTTCTGATCCGTTTAAAACAAGATCAACGCCATCCGGATTGACAAGAGGAACGAGGGATAAGGATGTGCTGTTAAACAGCTTTATGGGAGAAAAGCCAAAGAAAGGCGAATTGCAGCATAATGACATACAGTATTCCTTAAACCATTTTAGCAGGACAGACGTTGTAATCCACTCATTCGCATGAAATGACGCGTTCATATGGACCTTTTTTACGGCATGCTCCCCACCAGCCTTCAGCTCCCAGATAGGCCTGCCGAGTACAGAACGGCCAATTTCCCGGCATGAGACAAACGGAAAAACATCAATAATCTTCTTTATTTCCTTTTCAACAGCTGAATCATCATAGATTTTCTCTTGCTCAATCCAGCTATCTGAAAGTTTCAGCTGCCGAGGCTGTAAAAAGCGCTTTATGTCCTGAATGGTTTGAAGCTCTTTGCCGCTATGCTCCTCTATCACATAACCAGGGCAATACAATTGATGTTTTTGTGCGGAGCGATTTGCACTTTTAAGCAATTCCTCGTCTATCTTCAGTTCTTTCGCCACATTGGCCAAATTGTTCTTGATCTCAGGTTTCACCGTAATAAACGCCATCATCATCCCCCTTTTTTGTTACTATATGACAGCGTATTTAAAAAAAGAAAGCCTCCCGCTCACTTCGATGCGGGAGACATTGTGATTATGATGCCTGATCAAGCATTTGTTTTTCTTTCCGCTTTGACGAATTGTCCAGCCTTTTCTGGTCATAAAATCGCAACAAATCCCCATAAATGATTTCATCAGAAAGTGATAGCTCCTGTTTTGCTTTATCAGCAAATGCTTCACATTGTTTTGTCTCTTCTAACGGTTTTCCCGTCTCTTTGTCATAACACGCACCGTCTGTATAAACAACCTGATCTGTGATAAAGCTCCCGTCCCGGAGCACCGTGAAGTCCAGTTTTTCGTCTGAAAGCAGATCGTTGCCGAATTGAATTTGATCTTTCGTATCAATCCCTAAAAGATTCATCAGCGTCGGCCTGATATCAATCTGCCCGCCTACTGTTTCAATGGTTTGCGGCTTTTTATCAGTAATACCCGGAATATGAATGACCAGCGGCACTTTTTGGAGCTGTACCTCTTCAAATGGGGTTATTTCTTTTCCTAAAAACTGCCCCATCGCTTCATTATGGTTTTCTGATATACCATAATGGTCACCATATAATACAATAACAGAGTTGTCGTATAACCCGTCTTCCTTCAGCTTTTCGATAAACCGTTTCAGCGCCTCATCCTGATAACGCACTGTCGGAAAATATTTATTTAGCGTCTGGCTGTTTGAATCATATTCATCAATCAATTGATCCTCTTCATCAAGATCAAACGGGAAGTGGTTCGTCAGTGTAATCAGCCTCGAGTAAAACGGCTGAGGCAGATTTTTCATCAGCTCTGAGGACTGCTCAAAAAATTCTTTATCCTTAAGTCCCCAGCCGACTGAATTTTCGTCAGTTACATCATACGAGTTAATATCAAAAAACGAATCATATCCAAATGAGTCGTACATTAAATCACGATTCCAAAAGCTCTTATTATTAGCGTGGAGCACCGCTGAATAGTATCCGCTGTTTTTCAAAATTTCAGGAGCGGCCATATATTGATTGCCCGCATTCGTAAAAAATACGGCACCTCGTCCAAGCGGATACAGTGAATTGTCCACGATAAATTCAGAATCCGAGGTTTTCCCCTGGCCTGTTTGGTGGTAAACATTATTAAAGTTGTAGCTCTGTTTTATAAAGTCATTCAGAAAAGGCGTGATTTCTTCTCCATTCAATTTTTCATTAATCACGAAGCTTTGCGTCGACTCTAAGGATACGAGAATGACGTTCCTTCCTTTTGCAGCGCCGAATAAGCGTTTGTTGGCATCCTTCGCATTAGCGGTTACGTAGTTTTCAATCTCCGTCAGGCTGTTGCTGTCTGCCAACGCTCTCTGTGCGGATTGCTTTGACTGAAGAACGCCATCGTAAATATGAAAATTAAACAGGCTAATGTTTTTAACAAGCATTTCTCTGTCAAATGAGCGTGTCAATAGCTGAGGTCTTTCCGCCTCAGACAAGCCCAGGTTGAAGAAATAAACAGAAGCAACGAACAAAAAATAAGCCGCCCGTTCATTTTTCGTTGAGGGAATGTCCGATTGAAAAGCTTTTTGCCGGATGTGAAGCCATATTAAAACCGCAATATCTACAGCTAATAGGAGGTCTGTCGGCTCAAGAAGTGTTCCGATGCTGCTTCCGAGATCACCCATATTGCTCGTTTGAAAAAGAACAGGGATTGTTAAGAAATCATTGTAAAAACGGTAAAAAACCATATTTGCCAGCAATACAAACGTGACAAGACAGCTCATCGCGATAATGTAGCGATTTCTGTTTTTGCCTTTTAAAAACAGGCTGAGGCCAAAAATAAGCAACAAAAAACTCAATGGGTTGATAAACAGAATAAATTCCTGTGTTAGATTGTCGATTTTAATATGAAAACTGGTTTTGTAAACAGCATACGTTTTCAGCCACATCAATAAAATGGCAATCAGCATAAATGAAATCTTCGAAAAAAACGTTTTTCGCATTTCAACCTCCTATGCAGCACGCTCAAAAAAATCAGTCTATTCCCAACATTCTCATTAACACATCAAATTAAATCTTAACCTGAGCACAACAAAAAATCAATTTCATTTACACAATTTTAACAATTTTGATGTTTCAGCCATTCATTTTTAGCGATCCAAGCGCCTCCGATAACGCCGGCATCATTTCCAAGTGCTGCGATTGAAATATCAGCAGCTTGGGCTGCCCGCGGAAACGCGCATTTGCGGAATGTTTTCTCGACTTTTGATCTCAGCAGTTCTCCGGCTCTCGATACGCCGCCGCCAAGAACGATTTTGGATGGATTAAGCGAGCTTGCCAAATTTCCGAGCACCAAACCAAGATGCTTGGCTACATAATCAACCACCTCAAGGGCAATTTCATCATTTTCACCCGCCGCTTCAAACACATCTCGCGCTGACAATTGTTCGGTTGCTTTTAAACGTGTCGTCTTTTTAGCATTTGCTATTTTTTCTTTTGCAATTCTTACAATTCCGGTTGCTGACGCAATTGTTTCGATACAGCCCGTTTTGCCGCAGTTGCAGGGCGCTCCGCCTTCAGGGATGCTGCAAATATGGCCGATTTCTCCGCCGGCGCCATTTATACCATGTACAATTTCACCATTTGCAATGATGCCGCCGCCAACTCCTGTGCCAAGCGTCACGAGAATGACGTCTTTTGCGCCATCACCCGCTCCCTTCCACATTTCCCCGAGCGCAGCAATATTCGCGTCATTTTCTATAACAGCTGGGATGCCGGTTTCTGTCTCCAGATGGTTTTTCAAAGCATAATTTTTCCACCCTAGATTTACTGTTTCATAAACCACTCCTGCCGCCATATCTACAGGGCCTGGTGCACCCATTCCGATGTATTTGATGATGTGCTTCGGTTTTTGCAGCTCATCCAGCTTGCTGTCGATTGTTTTTGCAATTGTGACAGTAATCGTGTCGCCGGTTTTATCTGTCGGAACTTCCCACTTATGCTGAATTTCGCCATATTGATTAATAAAAGCGAGTTTAATCGTCGTTCCTCCCAGGTCAATGCCCGCAAACCATATCTCGTCCATTTTTATCACCTTAGCCTTTATAAAAATCTCTTCCGTTTTTTGTTTGTTCCAATTCTTTTCGAAGGACAGCTGCCGCTCTGGCCCACTGCTCCTTTTCAATCATGTGGTTCATGTATAATTCCTTTAATTCATCCAGCATAAACTCAATTTCAAGCTCTCTGTCTCCAAAATAAACAATGTGGCCAAACGTTTTTAACAGCTGCTGCACATCATAAAATGTATTCATTTTCCTCACCATTTCTTGAACTTAACTATCATAAGCGTATTCATAAGGAAGCGGTCAGTCAAGAAGAAAACGCTGACAAAAAAGCCAGCTTCCTTTCCATATTCCACCTCTATGATTCTTTATTGTTTTCAATTTGCCGCTGCAGCTCCTTGTAGCGCTGCTCCTTCGGCTTCAGTTTCACAGCCGTCTGGATGGCCTTTTCTGCTTGTGCAAGCTCATTTTTTTCCGCATACAATAACGCTAAATTGTAATAGGAAGCATGGTCTTTAGGTTCTTTTTTCACTGCTCGTTCCAAAAGGGAAACCGCCTGATCATATTCGCCGATTTGAATATCAGAAACAGCAAGAATTTTCAAAAGATCGGCAGAGGCATCTTTTTGCGCTGCTTCTCCGTTCAGCAATTCTGTTACTTCTTCATACTTTCCTTCCTGATACAGCTCGCTTGCCTGCTGAATCAGCGCTGACTCCTGGTGTGAAGGCGAATGCAATCCGTAATATAAAAATCCAACAGCCAAAGCAATCAGCAAAACCGCTGACAACAATCTTTTTCCAAAGGCTCCGGCTTTAGGCAACCCCAGTGCTGCTGCAGCGAAAAAGCCGCCAATCAAGCCGCCGATATGTCCTGAATTATCAATATTCGAAACCGCAAAACCAAAGCCCAGATTGATGATAATAATGACAATAATATTGGTTCCTATAGTTCTTAAAAACATTTTTCGATTAGACAAAGCAACATACAGTAATGCACCTAAGCATCCGAATATGGCTCCTGATGCCCCTGCCGAAGGATACGGGCTGAACACAAAACTCGCAATCGAACCCGTAATGCCAGCAGCCAGATAAATCAGCAAAAATCTCCCCGATCCATACATCCGCTCAACCGCTGTACCAACCGACCATAAAGCCAGCGTATTAAAAGCTAAATGCGCTATGCCGATGTGAAGCACGATCGGTGTCAGAAGCCGCCACCATTCTCCTTGTGCAATCAGGCTGTTTTCTTTTGCTCCAAAAGCCACCAGTGTCTCCGTATTAGTGCTGCCTCCGTTTATTTCGAGCAAGAAAAACATCAGGATCTGAAGCGCAATAAATAAATATGTAAAAGTCGGTTTTCCGTTTTGAAAAACCGCCGCTTCAGTTTTTCTCTGTTCTTCTTGTTTCAGCACTAGCGAAAGGAAGCGTTCTCGCGCCATTTGCGCGTTTTCAAACGAAGCGTGTTCCTCTGAACAATCTTCTGTACGAAATGATGGAAAAACCGCTTGAAGATCATCTCGAAGCATCGTTCCTCTAACGATCGCCGGCTCAACTGACACAGTTCCCTTCTCAAAAGTTTTTTTTGCAATCTCTTCCCAGTCATCAACTGGGGCTTCCGTTGAAAAAAACACGTTCAGCAGCTTCATCCTTCGTCTGCCCAATTGATGTCTGACTCGTTCTACTCGTTCGGCCTGCTCTTCGATGTCTCTAACCATTTCTTGACGGAAATCAAGATCGTGCTTATAAAGACGAACTAGATCATGAGAGGACTTGTCCGGCGCTTCCAGCCATATTTCATCTGACTCACCGGCTTGTATGACGCCATACCCGCTATTCACCAGGTGCGCCGCAATTTTCCAATATGTATACTCCAGCAAAAACATGTTTACCGCTCCAATAGTTTTTTTTCATTATAACAGCTGGCGCTCCGAAACGCCTACTGAAAGCAAAAAATCCCGTTTTTCACGGGATTTTAGAAAGCTTGCTGTATAAACTTATTGCGGATAAATGGAATTCTTAAAAACAAATGGATAAAAGACCGCCTGATTCCTGGCTGGCTGAGTACAGTATTCATAAGACGGTAGCGATTTTGATAAAACATGACGGCAGAAACCGCGAAAATGGCATATATCAAAAGTTTTTTCATGATATCCCTCCTGCCAATAGGGTTTGTTATTCTACCTTATTTATTCTCGAATAAGGGACAGGAAAGTTATGAAAAACAAGAAATAATCCGATCCTCTGTTATCAGCTTATGTACCGGGATGTCATGCGGCAGACGGGGTACGTGCGCAAACAACTGGCACTCCAAAAGCAAAGAGACTGTCTTCCCTTCATATTCACTTAAATAGCGATCATAATAGCCGCCTCCAAAGCCGACCCTAAACCCGTTAACATCAAAACAAACACCCGGAACGATCATCAAGTCAATTTGTGATGGGTTTACTTCTTTTGTTTTTTCAATTACCGGCTCGAGCAGTCCGGCGTACACGGTTTCGAGCTGATCATCAGTCTGATATGTGCGAAATTGCATTTTCTTCGTGTCCGGATGGCATTTTGGGATGCAAACTTGTTTCCCTTCTTCCCAAGCCTGCTCAATGACAGGACGCGTCGGTATCTCTAATCCTCTGGAAATAGTGACGGCAATGGTGCCGGCATTTTGCCACTCCGGCAGAGAAAACAAGTACTTATACATACGTTCCGTTTTTTGAAGAATATCTTCATTTGATAAAGCAGACAGTGCCTCCAGCGTCTTTTTTCTTAATTGTGATTTCATCTCTCATCCCCCTCGGAATAGAAAAAAAGCCAGAACCTTTTTCAAAGCTCTGGCTTTTTTCTTACACCTCAAACAGCAAAGCTGTTATTTTGTTTCACGGTGTAACGTAGATTTTTTATCACGTGGGCAATATTTTTTAAATTCAACGCGGTCTGGATTGTTGCGTTTGTTCTTTTTAGAAATATAGTTACGCTCACCACATTCAGTGCAAGCCAAAGTAATATTAACGCGCATTATTTTCCCTCCAAACTAAAATCATTTACTTATTCAGACTTATATATAATACCACTATAATGGACGGAATGCTAGGCTGTTTTTCAATGAATTGCTGAATTATTGAAGATACGCTCATAAAGCTGCAAATATGATGACATAATGAGTCGGGGGTGGTGGAGCTTGAACACTTGTTGTCTGCCAGCTTCTTTTATCCGGCGGGCTTTTTCCCGGTCTTTTAAAAAACTGTCCAGCAGATCAGCAGCTTCCTGTACGAGCGTAAAATCAGCGATGATTGCCGTTTTGTCATGAACCGCATAATCACAAAAACCACCTGACTGAGAAACGACAGTCAGCACACCTTGTTCCATGCTTTCTTGCGCGGCAAGCCCAAACGGTTCATAAGAACTAGGGAAAACAGCCATTTCACAGTGAGACAGTAACGTTCTGATATCTTTCCTATTTAGAAACGGCAGAAACATGACGCGATCCTTCAGGTTATATGCCGCAGCCAATTTCTCATAGCAGGACAGAGACGGCCCCTCCCCAGCCAGCACTAGATAGAGGTCAGGCTGACGCTGCTTCAAGATGGCAAACACCTTTAACAGCTGCGATAATCCTTTTTCCGGAACAAACCTTCCATATGAAAAGAGGAATCTTCTATTCATGCTTCTCGGGATTTTCCCCTTCTCTTCCTCCATAGATGCAGGGCTTGGGATAACGGTTATTTTCTTATGTGCCGCCTTATCAAGAGACCGCTTCATAAATGTGCTTAATACGATCAATGCATCAGCGGATTCTATAAGGAGCCGTTCGGTCATGAGCCTGTATGGGTGTGGGGCTTCTCGGCACACCTTCTTCCTTTCGCTTTCAAGACCGTGGATTGTCGCAGCAAGCGGAAGGCCAAGCCGTTGTTTCAAATACTGGGCGGCAGGGGCAGTTGTGTCATCATGGGCATGAATCAGATCAAAGCGTTTATTGTGTGATAACACATGGCGAACCATTGTAAAGTTAGCATCAGCTATGTAATCTTCAAACTTCGCATACGAAAACAGCTGCCCGCTCGGAGTAAAAACCGTAATGTTGATATGAGGGTTTAAATAGGAAATGAGGCGGTTTAAATGGACACCGAGCCCGCTTTTCGGCTCATCGGGATGTTCGGGTGAAAGCATGAGAATGTTCACCGTTCTTTTTCCCCTCTCCCATAACAGGTGTATGCAGAAAATTGCGCCTCCCACCTGGTGTGCGCTTCTTCAATCTGAAAACTGTTTATATGACGAATCCCATTTTCATCAAGATAGATGTCGTCTGTACCGGCAAGCTTGAGAGAGACATTCATTGAATTCACAATTCTGTATTCAGCCCGATATACAGCATCACCAGCCGCCTGTCTAATCGTCCATTCTCCTTTATCATACGTTGTGCGTTTTGTCCTGACAGCTTCAATGTCTTTTCTTTTGATGACAATGCGCAATTCTTTTATCATATCCTGCGTTTTTTCGAAAAGGACCGCTTCAGCCAGCCGCATTGTTTCTTCTGAGATTTCCCAGCTTACGGTCAAGGTGTGAGCGTTTTGAATGATTATGTCGAATGTGTCCCTAAAAAAGGAAAGCTTATGTCGTATATTATAGGGAAATGGGTGTTTATCCATGGACTCCTAACATTCTCCTTTCCAATCGTTCACTTCGTGTTCCTATTAAACCATTACATGAAGAAGAAGCGAAGAAAGATTTCTCGACAAAATCTCGTTTTTTTCGCGAATTCCTTTAGAAACTATTGGTTTTATGGTATAAAAAAGAAGGATAAAAAAAGAATAGAAGGTGATGAAACGTGGAAATTGCTATTATTGCGTTGTTTATCGTCAGTATAGCGCTAATTGCATTCTCATATTCTCAAAGAGACCCGATGAAAGATGTAGAACAGGAGCTCGAAACACTGCAGCTTTCTGCGATGCAGGAAATTTACAAGCTCAAAAAGAAAATGACAGTGCTTGAGGAAGAATTACTGGAAACAAACCTTGTCATTCGCAAATCAAAGCAGAACGACATCAATCAAAAAATCGCTAAACAAATACTTTCTAAATATAATAACGGTATGTCAGCTGAAGCGATTGCTAAAGCTGAACATGTATCAGTGGAAGACGTGAATACGATTATCAAAGATAATGAGAAGGTGCTCGTATGACAAAACGGGGCATTCAGGCATTTGCTGGCGGCATCATTTTAGCGACAGCCGTTCTTGCAGCTGTTTTTTATCTGACTGACGAAGACCAGGCCGCTGCTGTAAAAGATAATAAAACAGTAACCGAACAAGACGTGAACAATTATCTTGATTCTAAAAAATTGGTTTCTGTCAACCGTGATGAATATCAAAAACTTCTCGATTCAAAAGAGAAATCCTTAAACAATGACAGCGGCTCAGACACGAAATCAGACAAAGTCAAAACCTACAAGCTCACCATTAAAGACGGCATGAGCACGGCGGATGTATCTGCTATTCTTGAAAAAGAGGGCATTATCTCTTCGGCTCAAGACTTTAATGACTATGTCATTGATGCCGGCTATCACAAAGAAATTCGTGCCGGCGAGTTTAAAGTAAAATCAGACATGAGTTTCAAAAAGATCGTAAAAACGTTAACACGATAAAAAAACAGGCTGACTCAGCCTGTTTTTTTCATCCAAACTTTCCTGAAATGTAATCGAGCGTTCTTTGGTCCTTCGGGTTAGAGAACATTTTATTCGTATTGTCGCATTCAACAAGCTCGCCCATGTAGAAAAAGGCGGTTTGATCAGAAACCCTTGCTGCCTGCTGCATGTTATGCGTGACAATGACAATTGTATATTTATCTTTCAGCTCTAGAATGAGTTCTTCAATTTTTCTCGTTGAGATTGGATCTAGTGCAGATGTCGGTTCATCCATCAGCAAAATATCAGGATTGGTCGCAAGTGCTCTGGCGATGCAAAGACGCTGCTGCTGGCCCCCTGACAGCGAAAGAGCGGACGTATGCAATCGATCCTTCACCTCATCCCATAACGCCACGTCTTTTAATGACTTTTCCACAATTTCCTGAAGCTTCTTCTTATTTTTGGTGCCGTGGACTCTCGGTCCGTAAGCCACATTATCAAAAATAGATTGCGGAAACGGATTCCCTTTTTGGAATACCATGCCGATATTTTTTCGCAAATCCACGATGTCCACTTTATCCTTTAAAATGTTGCTGCCATTATAGTTCAGCTCACCTGCAAGCTTTACATTCGGCGTCATTTGAATCATTAAATTCAATGTCTTGATAAAGGTCGATTTCCCGCATCCGGATGGTCCGATAATCGCCGTAACCTCATTTTCATAAATGCTCAAATTGATATTTTTTAAAGCATGATGCTGCCCATACCATAAGTTCATTCCATTGACTTGATATACTTCCTGTTTCATTACAGCTTCGGTAGCAATACTCATTGCCGCCCTCCTATCCGAATTTCCCGTTAATATAATCCTCTGTCTTTTGCTTTTTCGGACTCGTGAAAATCTGTTCGGTCTGTCCGTATTCTACAAGCTCGCCGTTTAAAAAGAATGCCGTCCGGTCAGAAACCCGCAGAGCCTGCTGCATATTGTGCGTGACAATAATAATTGAGTATTCTCTTTTCAATCCTGTAATTAATTCCTCTATTTTTGCATTTGAAATCGGATCAAGCGCTGAAGCTGGTTCATCAAGCAGAAGAACAGCCGGCTTCATCGCAAGCGTTCTCGCGATGCATAAACGCTGCTGCTGGCCGCCGGATAACGAGAGTGCGGATGAATGTAAACGATCCTTCACCTCATCCCAGAGCGCTGCTTTTGTTAAACTTTCTTCCACAATTTCATCTAAAACAGCTTTATTCCGCTCTCCGGCATATTTCAATGCATGTGTGATATTCGCATAGATCGATTTCGGAAATGGATTTGGTTTTTGGAAAACCATTCCGATTTCTCTTCTCAAGCTGACAACGTTAATATTGCCGCCCAATATATTTAATCCCTCATAAAGGATTTCACCTTCCGCTCTTGCAGATGGAATTAAATCGTTCATTCGGTTAATATTTCTCAAAAAAGTAGATTTTCCGCATCCCGACGGCCCAATTAAAGCAGTCACCGCATTTTTTTCAATATCCATGTTTACATGATGAACGGCTTGTTTATTTCCGTAATAAATGGACAGATCTTTGACCTCAAGCACGTGGTTCTGCTTCGGAACAATAACAGCTCGCTCAGGTTTTTCTTTTACCATTTGTTCAGACATGTTTTTCGCCTCTTTCCGTTCTAATTTGCCGTAAGCTTTTTGTAGATCATCGTGCCAAGCCATCTCGCCGCGAGATTAAACACAAGAACAGAAATCACCAGCACGGCAGAACCACCGTTGGCAATCGCTTCAGCATCCGGAATCATTCCTTGTGTATTGACGTTCCAAATGTGGACCGCAAGTGTTTCAGCGGGCCTGAAAATATTAAGCGGTGATGTTTCCGAAAACGGGTTCCACTCCGTAAAATTAAGACGCGGTGTTGTCAGGCCTGCCGTAAATAATAATGCGGCCGCTTCCCCGAACACCCTTCCTGACGCTAAAATTGCTCCTGTGATGATAGAAGGAATCGCACTTGGAATTAAAACTGTTTTTACGGTATGCCAGCGTGATACACCTAAAGCGAGAGAGGCTTCCTTCAGATCTTTAGGGACTGAACGGATCGCGTCTTCTGTCACACGCACCATGACAGGAAGGTTAAAAACAGTTAACGCAAGCGCTCCGCCTATGATCGTATAACCCCAGCCTGTTAAGTTGACAAACATCAATAATCCAAACATCCCAATGACAATAGACGGAAGAGATGAAAGCACCTCTATACATGTTCTAATGAAGTCAGTTACTTTGTTATTAGGCGCGTATTCAGCCATGAAGACTCCGCCGCCCACACCGAGCGGGATTGTAATCAGCATTGTAATAAACAAAATATAAAAGGAGTTAAACAGCTGATCTCGTATGCCTCCTCCAGCTGCAATGGCGCTCGACTTTGTTGTAATAAATTGAAAACTGAGCTGAGAAACACCGTTTATAATAATATAGGAAAACAAACCTACTAAAATGGCAGCGATAATGGCTGCACACAAACCAAACATTCCGGTCGCCAGTTTATCTGTTATTTTGCGGTTCATTACACTTTCCTCCTAGATGACAAGTAGCGAATAAGCAGGATGAACAAGAATGACATCACCAGAAGCACAAGCCCCATTGACCACAGCGTATTGTTTTCAACACTTCCGTATGTGGTGTGGCCCATATTCAGCGTGATGATCGTTGTCAGCGTTCCCGCAGTGTCAAACGGGCTTTCCGGCAATACTCTTGTATTTCCAATGACCATCTGAACAGCCAAAGCTTCACCGAACGCCCGAGCCATGCCTAACACAACAGCTGTCATCAATGTTGGAAAAGCTGCAGGCACAAGTACTTTTCTGATCGTCTGCCATCTTGTGGCACCAAGCGCGTAAGAACCCTCTCGTAAACTCTTCGGAAGAGAAGCCATTGCATCAGCAGAAATCGATGTGATCGTCGGCAGAATCATGACGGAAAGGACAATCGTTCCCGCCAATAAACTGTGCCCTGTTCCGCTCGATTTGAACTGGGCGATAAACGGCACCAATACTGTAAGACCTATGAATCCATAAACAACAGATGGAATACCGACTAAAAGCTCAATCACCGGCTGCAGCACTTTCTTTCCCCAATTCGGGGCAATCTCTGTCATAAAAATCGCACCTGCAATGCCAAGCGGCGCAGCGATTAGAGCAGAAAGAATCGTTACTGCAAATGAGCCAAAAATAAATGGCAGCACTCCGTATTTCGGATCACTATCTGTAGGATTCCAATTTAAGCTCGTTAAGAATTCAATTGGGCTTACACCATTTACAAGAAAAGATTGCAGCCCCTTAACGCCGAGGAAAATGGTAATCGCAACAGATGCCGCAATCATAATCAGTGCACAAGCTGTGACTATCATTCTTCCCCGAACTTCATCCAATTGCCGATTTTGCCTAGAGCTGATTAAGCGCTCGCTCACAGACATATTTTCTCTATTGTTTATCATTGTTTTACACTCCTATGAATGTGTTAAGAGGAGAAACGGTTGTCCCCGCACTCCTCTTTTTATTAAGATCAGCTTTGCTTCCCGTTGGCATCACGTGTCACTTTCATATCAGTAACCGGAATGTAGCCTTGGTCAGTAACAATGCTTTTTTGAATGTCTTCACTCTTTAGATAATCAAGAAATTCTTTAGCTAAACCTGTCGCTTCACCTTTTGTATAAGAATGTTGATAAGCCCAGATCGGATACTCGCCAGTTGCTACATTTTTCGCTTCAGGTTTAACACCGTCAATAGATAGAGCAGTTACTTTGTCATCTGTTAAATATGAGAATGCAAGATATCCAATCGCTCCCGGAGTATCAGCAATGATCTTTTTCACCGTGTTGGAGGAATCTTCAGTAATGCCTTCTGCAGGCTCCGCTCCGTCAAGCGCATATTTCACAAATGTAGCACGTGTGCCGGAAGAATCAGGGCGGTTTACAAGTGTAATCTTTTGGTCTTTGCCGCCGAGCTCTTTCCAGTTTTTGATTTTGCCAGTGAAGATTTTTTTCAATTCATCTTTTGAAATATCCTTTACACCAGCATCAGGGTTTACAGCTGCTGCCATACCAACTACAGCGACTTGATGATCGACAAGCGCTTTTGCATCGATGCCTTCTTTTTCTTCAGCAAAAACGTCTGAATTCCCGATCTGAACAGCTCCTTCAGAGACTTGAGAAAGCCCTGTTCCAGAACCGCCAGCTTGTACCTGTATATCAGCATCAGGGTTTTCTTCCATAAATTTTTCCGCGGCTGCAAGTACTAGTGGCTGCATTGCCGATGAACCAGAAATGGTTAAAGAACCTGATGCCTTTTCTTCTCCTTTTGCAGAATCGCTATTCGATTTTTTACTTTCTCCTGCATTTCCGCATGCAGCTGCAATCATCATAAAAGCAGCCATCAGAAGCATAAGCACCAATTTGTTTTTTTTCATTTCCTGAATTCCCCCTGCGTATAATGTGTAATTTGTCCTACACGTATAGAGTAAAGGTTCTATGTAAAAAGGGTTTGAACCGAATGTTAAGGTTTTGTAAATCAGTGCGTTTTTTTGTATAAAAAAAACGCCCACATCATGTGAGCGTTTTTTTTTAGTTATCAGAAGACGTTGTGTTTTCTGCATTTTCTTCAATTTTGTCTTTATTCTTTTGCTGAGTACCTTCTTTGTCCTGCTTCGATTTCAGCTCAAAATATTTATCCATTACTTCCCTGCCGATTTCGTTTGTAATTGAGTATCTTTGATTGTAATCAATGTAAGTCCAAGGAACTACGACAGAAATAGCAATCTCAGGATTGTCAGCTGGTGCATAAGCCACAAGCGTCGTATTATAAGTGTCTGTTCCTGTTTTTGATTTATCCGGTCCGTCGTAAAATGATTGGGCTGTTCCTGTTTTTGCAGCTGGTTTATACGATGCTGAAGCCAGTTGACCTGCAGCTGTCCCTTTAGTGGCAACCCGTCTAAAACCGGCTTGGACCTCTTCAATATAGCTACTCTTCATATCGACTTTATTCAATACTTCAGGCTGAACAGAATCAACGACTGCGCCGATCCCTTTTTTCGCATTTGAATCTCTGACTTCCTTTACAAGCTGAGGCTTCATGCGGTAGCCACCATTTGCTATGGTGGAGACATATTGAGCCAATTCCAGCGGTGTATAAGTATCATACTGTCCAATGGCGAAATCAAGCAAGAAACCAGATAATCTGCTTGTACCTTTATATCCCGTCATTTCATTTGGTAGATCAATTCCTGTTTTTACTCCTAATCCAAATTGACTGAAATAATTTCTGAAGGTATCAAATGCAGAAGTATCCAAAGGCAATGCTTGGTGAGGTTTATATTCACCTTTACCAACTGCAATTGCTGTTTTAAACATAAAAACGTTTGATGACTTCTCTAATGCAGTTTGAATACCAACCGGCCCTAAGTTTTGCCAAGATTTTTTCCCTCTTTTATCCTGGCCGATATACAATGGTTCATCCTTAAATACAGTATTCAAATTAATCGCTCCAGTTTGAAGACCGGTCAAAACGGTTGCACCTTTTACAGCTGATCCCATAGCGTAGGATGAAGTCATGGCTCCTAATGCATAATCATCAAACTTATAGGCTCCATTTTCTCGTTTAATCTGCTTCCCTGCCATTGTCAGCACTTCGCCGTTTCTAGGGTCCATCATGACAACGAATGCACGATCCAACAATTCGGTACTAGGTCTTGCTTTAGCAGCTTTAAGTTTTTTCTCAATAATTTTTTCCACTGATTTTTGCAAATCAATATCAATTGTTAGTACAAGATCTTTCCCGGCTTTGCCTTCAGATACCGTTTTTGTTCCCGTGACATTGCCTTTTGAATCTGTGATATTTTCGACTTTTGCTTTTTGGCCCTGCAGAAGGCTTTCATATTGGTATTCCAGATAGCTTTTTCCGACCCTGTCATTTCGGCTGTAGCCAAGCGACAGATAATGGTCGAGCAAGTTGGACGGCAATCCTTCATTAGAGCTGGAAACACTTCCGAGCACTGAGCGAAGAAGGTTTTTATAAGGATATTCACGTTCCCAATCGGACGTGACATCAACACCTGGCAGTTCGTCTAAATGTTCACTTACCACTGCCATTTCCTTCGCTGATACATCTTCGTTTTTGATATATTGAGGGGTCAATGCATAGCCCGAATCCATCTGTCTTTTGATAGCAAGGATCTGCATATCTTTATCCGTCAATTCATTCAGCTGCTTATCAGTAATCCGTTTTAGCTGAAGCTGGTATAAATCGTCATCGGATATTTTTTTGTCTTCAACCTGCTGTCTTTCTTTAGAGCTAATGAGCTTTTTCGCTTCTTTCGGTCTAGTCAAAATCCAATAATCTTTTTTATCCCGTTCTGTTACTTTTTTTGTATCGACTTTGATCATGTCAGACAGCTTTTTTGCGATCTTTAAGCGCTGTTCTTGCGTGGTCGATTTAGATCTCGTGTATGTGATTGCATTTAAAGCCTTATTTGTCACAATGGCATTAAAGTTTCGATCATAAATTTTCCCGCGTGGTACCGCTGAGCTGACTTCACTTTGTTCCTGCTTATTCGCTTGGTTTTTGTAATCATCACCTTGCACGATCTGCTTGATGCCCAGTTCCACAATAATCCAGGTAAATATAACAAAGGCAGCTAAAAATAAAATATTCAGCCGGATCGGAAGCGACTTCTTTTTCTCTTTATGATTTTGCTTTTTTGGTTTATTTCTCCTCATAACATCACCTTTTCTATTTACAGAAAGAAAAGACACTCAAGTAAGAGTGCCAGTTTTCATTTTAAAGGTTTTTTCGACTTTTTTCTACAGATAACCCCTTTTTGGCAAAAAAATTATCTCTCGCCTTTTAAAAGGGTCGGTTCTGTTACCCGTTTTTGGCCGTCTTCTTCCATGGTTTCATTTTCCCCTTCTTTCTCCTTAAAACGAATATCCTTGACAAAGTAATAAATCAAAGGATGTCCTATACCCAATATCGCAAGTGACAAAGGAATTCCCACATCCTCTTTCAGAAGGGCCACAATCAGGAGAAAGCACAAAATGGAAACAATTCTGCCGGCGTTCAAGAACATTTCTCTAAGCACGATATATTCAATTCTTGCTTTTCTGGCATGCCTCGCGCGCCCTATCACATCATATGTAAGTGATACATATGGCACAAGCAACAGAGGATAGCCGATGGCAATAAAAACGCCGTACGTTAATAATGTCGAAAAGCTCATATGGAACAGAATCAAAAACAGCGCGCCATACAAAATAAGTCCGCCCAGCAAAATCGATTTTTTTCTCGCCTTTTTCTTAATCAGCCTGGATGCAAAGTAGTAGGCAAAGAAGGAAACAGCTGAATTGACAAGACCGAATGTACCGAGAGCAAGCTCGCTGTTTGTCTCAATAAATACAAACACACTGATTAAAAAGACAAAAATCCCTTCTCTCAAACCCTGAAAAAAATGCGCATTCGTGATTCTCCGCCAATTCATATTGCTATGGCGCTCTCCAAATACTTTGCTCAGCATAAAACGGCCCTTTGATTCTCTCCGTTTTAAGAAAAAGCTCATCACGACAGCCAGGGCAAATAAACTGAGGGAGAGACTGAAAATCACTGTATAACCCGTATTATTTTCAAGCCTTGAGATCACGAATCCGGCTACAATCGGGCCGATCATTCCTGCAGAGGAAGACAGAATGCCCATAAACCCGTTGAAAAAGTCTCGTGTATCCGGCTCTGTTATTTCAAAGGTCAGCACGTTAAACGCTAGCCAATAAAAGCCATAGCCAACTCCGAGCACCGCGCCGATTAGCACGAGGCGGCTGGCCGCCGTTTCTCCGGCTAAAAGCACACTTAAATAAAAGGCAGCTAAAAAAATGACGCCGAACCTTAAAATGAATACCCTGTCTATTTTTTTGGCTAACCGTCCAGCCAAATAAAAGGTTATCGGCTGCATTGTCACAATGGATAAATTATATATCGCCAAATCAATAAATTTCCCTGACTGCTTCCAAAGATACACATTAACAAATGTATTGGACAGTGCAATTCCCAGCGAGTAAAGCCCGCCAATGGTCAGCAGAAAGAGTAAGCCTTTGTTTACGTCTACATCGCCTATCACTTTTTTTAGTTTGCTCATTACTGACTCCCCTTTACTATCCCTTAGTCTGTCTCACTCAAACCGAGATATGTAAAAAGAAGACATAAAAAAACAAGGTCCCATAATGAGGACCTTGTTTGTGCCATTATTTTGCTTCGCTGTATAGACGAGCCACTTCGTCCCAGTTTACAACATTCCAGAAAGCTGAAATGTAATCAGGACGGCGGTTTTGATAGTTAAGGTAGTAAGCATGCTCCCAAACGTCAAGACCTAAGATAGGCGTTTTGCCTTCTGAAAGCGGAGAATCTTGGTTTGGCGTGCTTGTGATTTCAAGTTTACCGTTGTTCACAACAAGCCATGCCCAGCCAGAACCGAAGCGTCCAGCTGCTGCTGCTGCGAATTGCTCTTTGAATTTGTCAAAGCTTCCAAATACACTGTTAATCTCTTCAGCAAGCGCGCCAGTCGGTTCGCCTCCGCCGTTTGGAGATAAAAGTGTCCAGAATAATTTGTGGTTCGCGTGTCCGCCGCCGTTGTTGCGGACTGCAGTGCGGATGTTTTCAGGAACAGAATCAAGATCTGCAACAAGCTCTTCAACTGATTTGTTGGCAAGAGCAGTGTTTCCTTCAACCGCTTTGTTTAAATTTGTCACGTATGTGTTGTGGTGTTTCGTATGGTGAATAGTCATAGTTTCCTTGTCGATATGCGGTTCTAAAGCATCGTACGCATAAGGTAATTCTGGAAGTTCGTAAGCCATGATAATTCCTCCTTAGTATATATGTACTGAAATGCCGCTTCACAGCGAGCCTTTCTTCATTCAATGTAACAAAAGAATGCTTTGTAATCAATGAAAAAGCTCACGATTTGGCTCATTTCAGCGGACATATTTCACTTTAACCGATAATCTGCCCCATTAAACCTGCCGCCAGCATTTCTTATAGGACCGTCCATAAAAAGTAACCGATCATCAAAAGCTGTATGATGCCCTTTGCAATAACCCCTGTTAAAAAACCAATGAGTGAGCCGAGGCCAATTTTAAACGCTGACTTTAAGTCCTTCTGATGGACGATAAGTTCTGCGCAAACAGCCCCGATAAACGGCCCCAATATGATCCCTGCAACCGGAATGACAAAAGGCCCGATTAATAAACCGATCGTGCTTCCCCATATGGCAGCTTTGCTTCCTCCGAACCTTTTTACTCCAAGCAGATTCGACACGTAATCTGCTGCGAATAATACTGCGGCAAAAACTGCCTCAACAAGCCAGAACATATAAGAATACGGACTGAATGAAAATAAAAATCCGTACAATACAAATCCGGCAACAATAAATACTACGCTAGGAATAACAGGATACACCAGCCCGATAAAGGCAATGATAAAAACCGCTGCAATCAACAGCCAATACAACATATCCATAGCTTCCATCCTCCCATTTTACTCTGTCTTCTTCATGTCTTCCTTGTATTCACACGCATGCAACGATACAATAAGCAACATATATTAGTTTAGCTAGGAAGTGAAGATAGTGAATGTGTTTCAGCTTTTCATTAAAAGTACATACTCTCCCCGTGATATTGCAAAAACAAGATTTCAAGGAATCGGAAAAGCGATTCTTTATGTATTTTTGCTCTCTGTCCTGTTTGCAATCCCTACCGCTTATTATGTAAGTACAGGGACCGTAAAATCAATGAACGGCTTTAAAACTGTTTTAAACAAAGATTTCCCTGATTTCACAATTTCAAACGGCAAACTTCAAACGGATGAGAAAAAAGCCACGGAATCTCAGGCAAATGGTTTCGTTATCGTGTTCGATCCGACAGACTCCTATGGCACTGAACAAATTGAAGCAAAGCAAAACGCAATCGGCATCCTTCAGAACAAATTTGTTTTGGCCATTGACGGACAAGCCCAAGAAATGTCTTACTCAATGATGCCGTCAGAGTTACAGAAAAAAGATGTCATTGCAGGTTTAAACCAAAATAAAGCGATGATTGTAACTGTTCTCTCAGCTCTTATTTTTCTCGTAACAGCAGCGGGAAAATTTATTGAAGTATCGTTTTTAGCGCTTATCGGGTTAATCATTAAGAATTCGCAGAAAAAACATTTATCCTATCATCAGCTCTGGAAGCTTTCTGCTTATTCCATCACACTTTCAACTGTATTCTTTACAATCATGCGGGCACTAGAAGCAACCGTACCAAGTGAATTTTTGCTGAACTGGTTTGTCAATTTTGTCATCCTGTTTCTCGTTTTAAAAGAGATTCCGTCCAAAAAAGTAATTAATAAAAGTTAAATTATATTTATTTTTATCCTTTAAGTAGAGAGTGTGAAAGCATTTGCATTAACTTTTTACTTAAGGGATATTTAATAAAATGTATAGAGCTTAAACAGATACATTTATAAAAAAAGCTCTACAATTACTCAAGAACAAGCTCTGGACAATAATATCAGAAGTAGTAAGATGTAACATGAAAGAAGTTCTTAACAGCATTTGACATATGTTTTTAACAAAATAAGAATAATGTTAAATTTTAACTAATAGACTAGTTAAAATCATATGGCAAAATATTTTGCATCCTTTCACAACATATTTACATAAGATAGTTGCTATTTAAAAAGCCAGGTACCAATAGGGCACCTAGCTTTCAGAATTAAATCATCAACAAGTTAGAATTATCTTCTTTCCTTCTATTCTCATTATTGAACTGTTATCTTTTTTGTGGGTTTATGTATACAAATGCAGCTCCCTTAGCTTTCCCCTTATATACTGATAAACCTACTGCCCAAGGTGTTCCTGTCGGTTTTGGTAATTTACTGAAGTAAAACTTTTTGGTTGGAGTTCTACTTGAAAAGTACCCTGAATATTGCGGGCCAATGTCCCCACCCTCAACTATAGATACACCAAAGCTCTTATAATTTAGTTTACCGCATTTTCCATTTGTTTCGGCGTAAGCATCAATAGATGTTGCACTCTTAGTATATGTATAAGCATCTGTAATAACTCTTATTTTACAACCAGAAATACCACTTACCGGTTGCCAACCACTGCTTGCAGCCTCTGCTTTTTCTTTAGGTGCAACTACCAAAGTTAACATTAGTAGCAAAATTAAAAACACAGAAAATTTTCCTTGCTTCATTTTGTAGATCCTCCTTTAAACTATTACATAATTATCCTAACAGATCCATTGTTCATTGTAAATAATGGAATACGAGTTTTATATTATAAAAGCCTCTTTTTGATCTAATTTTGCACTATTTTCTATTTTCTATCTGAAGTTAATGTTTAGTCGAAGAAATCCTGTCAAAAAAGCGCCTGTATAAAAACCGAGCATTCGCAGTCTCTTTTCTTTTGTCATGAATCGAAATGGACAAGCATACTATGGTATAAAATTTCGTATGCGGGAGGAAAAGCGATGAAGCGTCTCACCTTAGTATGCAGCATTGTTTTTATACTTTTTATTCTTTTTTATGACCTTAAAATTGGAACCATACCCATTCAGGACCTCCCTGTCTATGAAGCATCAGCAAAAACGGCTGTACAAGAACCGGCTTATAAAACGGTGAAGGTAAAGCCGGGTGATACGGTTATGTCGATAGTCGGATCAGCAGGTTCTCCGGATGACATTGTAAAGGATTTTGAAGCACTGAATCCAAATGTGAAAGCTAACGCCATTCAAGCCGGAACAGCGTATAAATTCCCGGTCTACCCTTAATTTAACGTTAATTTCTTGTCAGTTCGGCGAAGACACTGTTACAATGTAATTTGTAAAATAAATTCACATAAACCATACTAGAATTGTTATATCTAGAAGCGGCAACTACAATTAAGGAGCGATTGCAAGTGAGTGAAATCACACATCGTACAAAAACGCGTCCCGTCAAAGTGGGACCTTTAACAATAGGCGGCAACAATGAAGTTGTCATCCAAAGCATGACAACAACAAAAACACATGATGTAGAAGCAACGGTTGCGGAAATTAACCGTTTGGCTGAAGCCGGATGCCAAATCGTTCGGGTAGCATGTCCGGATGAACGGGCGGCAAACGCCATTGCGGATATTAAAAAGCGCATTTCCATTCCTCTCGTTGTTGACATACATTTCGATTATAAACTTGCGTTGAAAGCCATTGAAGGCGGCGCAGATAAAATCCGAATCAACCCCGGCAATATCGGCCGGCGCGAAAAAGTTGAAGCGGTTGTTAAAGCGGCCAAAGACAAAGGCATTCCGATCAGAATCGGAGTAAACGCCGGTTCATTGGAAAAACGGATTTTAGAAAAATACGGTTATCCGACTGCCGATGGAATGGTAGAAAGCGCACTTCATCACATTAAAATTCTTGAGGATCTTGATTTTCACGATATTATTGTCAGCATGAAGGCCTCTGACGTGAACCTTGCAATCGAGGCTTATGAAAAAGCAGCGAAAGCGTTTGACTACCCGCTTCACCTCGGGATCACCGAGTCAGGAACACTGTTTGCCGGCACAGTAAAGAGCGCAGCAGGACTCGGCGCCATTTTAAGCAAAGGCATCGGGAACACCATGCGCATTTCACTAAGCGCAGACCCTGTAGAAGAGGTAAAAGTAGCAAGGGAGCTTCTGAAATCTTTCGGCTTAGCCTCCAATGCTGCCACGCTCATCTCATGCCCGACTTGCGGCCGTATTGAGATTGATCTAATCAGCATTGCCAATGAAGTGGAAGAGTATATTTCTAAGATAAAAGCGCCGATTAAAGTTGCTGTTCTCGGCTGCGCTGTAAACGGACCTGGTGAAGCGAGAGAAGCTGATATCGGAATCGCCGGCGCACGCGGTGAAGGGCTGCTGTTCCGGAAAGGGAAAATTGTCCGTAAGGTTCCAGAGGAAACGATGGTAGAAGAACTCAAAAAAGAAATTGACATTCTTGCTGAGGAACACTACGCAAAACTTGAAGCTGAAAAAGCAAAATTAAAAGAAGAAACACAAAAAGCTTGACGGGAACCCGTCAAGCTTTTTTGTGTTAGAAAAATGGAATAATAAATATTCCAAGCACTAATGAAACGACACCGATACCCATTGCCCAGGCTCCAAGGCCTTGAGCACCTCTTCTTCTTGCGATATAGCCGACAATAATACCAGCAGCTCCCAATAAAACAGGCAGTACAAACAATGAAATGATGGACAAGGCTAAAGCGATGTACCCTATTCCCCGTCCTTCATTGACATTGCCGCCGCTGCGATCATTGTCTTGGTCATTGCTGCGGTCAGCAGCACGATAAGGCTCTGCGATTTCAGCAGCTGTTTCCTCAAAAAAACCGTCATTGTCGCGGGTAATATTTGTCCCTTCAGATCCATGATCAACATAGTAACTGTTGTTATCACGCTTTTCGTAATCGTTTGCCACCTTCAATTCCCCCTTCTGTTTTATTAAAGGAGCTTTTATAGTTTGATCCATTTTGCCTGATTCATGTTTGCTAAACTTTTCTGTTAATGTCAATTGTTTATGTTACACTTGAAGGGATGAAACTGAAGGAGTGTGGGCATGTTACGCTTAGGAATAGATATTGACGGCACAATCACGGCTCAGGATACATTCGTCCCTTATTTGAACCGTTCGTTTAATCTTTCCATTTCATTAAACGATATGACGGATTATGATTTAACAAAGCTGTTAAACATTACCCAGGAAGAATTTTGGGATTGGATGAATCAAAATGAAGCGATCATATATAAGGAAGCATTGCTTGCACAGCATGCGAAACAGTCTCTCGATCTTCTCAAAGAGGAGCACAAGCTTATTTATATTACAGCGAGACGGACTCATTTAACTGATATTACTTATGAATGGTTTGACAGACAAAACATTCATTATGACCACATCGAACTTGTTGGGGGTCATCACAAAGTTGAAGCGGTCAAGAATCATAACATCGACCTGTTTTTTGAGGATCATCACGGGAACGCCATGATGATTGCGAAAGAAGCCGGGATACCGGTGATTTTGTTCAATTCCCCTTATAATCAGCTTCCGATTGATTCAAACATCATCAGAGTAAACAACTGGCTAGAAGCCGTTCAATGGATGAACAACAACAAGCATCACTTAATACGCGTCAATAACTGAAAAAGGAGCCCAAACCGGGCCCCTTTTTCATATATACGCATTTTACGCAGTAGTGTTTTCTTGGTTTTCCGCTGTACAATCAGGGCATGTGCCATAAATCTCAAATTTATGCCCGCTGACCTGATAGCCATCCAAATCATCACAAAGCTTGTCCATCGGACATGATTCAATTTCCTTTGTTTTGCCGCAGGCAAGACAAATAAAATGATGGTGGTGATGGGTGAATGAACACTTAAATCGGAAGAGCTTTTCACCGGACAGCTCAGTTGTTTCCAAAATCCCAAGTTCTTCATATAAAGAAAGATTTCTGTAGATTGTATCAAAGCTTAAGCCTGGATAATCATCATTCAGTGCAGACAGTACGTTTTTAGCGGTAAGATATCTGTCTGAATCAGCAAAAAGCTGCAGCATATCCTCCCGTTTGTTTGTATATTTATATCCGTTTTCTTTTAATAGGTTCAGCGCTTCTTGGACGTTCATGAAGGGTCCCCCTTTTCGCTTTGCTTAAGAACGTATCACATGTATGAAAAAGAAAATGGCAGCTGTCTGTCCAGCAAGCCATTTTCTTTACTGCAGATAAAATTATACCCATAAAATGAATAAAAGTAAATGAAAGCCTAGTGGATTGCGTTTTTGAATTTTCCGCCTCTCGTTTCATGAGTATTCATAATTGTTATGAATGCATTTTGATCAACTTCAAACACGATCGATTTGAGCTTTGTCACTTCCAGCCTTGTGACAACCGCGTAAATTACGTCTTTTTCTTCGTCCGTATACCCGCCTTTCCCCTTCAGCTTCGTTGTGCCCCGACCGAGACGGTGCAAAATCGCGTCGGAAATCTCATCATACTGCTCAGACACAATAATGACAGCTTTTGTTTCATCAAGCCCTTGGATCACGGCATCAATCGTTTTCATCGCAATATAATAAGTCATGAATGAGTACATCGCTTGCTCAGGACCGAACACAAAAACTGCCCAAATGAAAATGAACACATTGATGAACATAACGAACTCACCTACAGAAAACGGGAGTTTTTTGGTCAGCAAAATACCGAGAATTTCTGTACCATCCATTGAACCTCCATTTCGAATAACAAGCCCGACGCCAAAGCCGAGTAAAAGACCTCCGAACACAGTAGCCAAAATAGGCTGGGTTGTAATGGCTTCTACATGGTGAAGTGAGGATTCAATAACGGCAAGCCCGACAATCCCTATAAACGTAGAGACTAGAAAGGTCTTACCGATATATTTATATCCGAAGATCATAAAAGGAATATTTAATATGACAACGAAAAAAGCGAAATTCAGAAAGGGGTTTGACATAAAGAGGTGGTCTAAAATAAGAGATACACCGATAATCCCGCCATCAATAAAATCATTGGGGATTAAAAATAATTCAATACTTACAGCCGCAGATGCAGCTCCTACCAGAATCATAAAGACCCTGAAAATAAAATGGGTAAATGTTTCTTTCTTATGTTGTTTTGTTGGGGTCATAAAATCTCCTTTCCTGCAATAACTATTTTAAATACATTATAAATCTATTTTACCATTAAACACTGACACATTTTACTGATTTGCCCATACATTAAGTCTGGAGGTGGAATGACCGATGATTTTATTTCAAAGAATTATTTTGCAGCGGCTTAATCAGGCTACTGCTGATGATTTGCTGAAGTACTCAAAACAATACGGAATCAGCTTAACAAGATCGCAGGCCGTTGAAGTAGCGAACCTGTTATACGGGAAAAATGTAAACATCTTTAATGAGAGTGAACGAATGCGGCTGCTGAAACAAGTAGAGACGATTACATCGAAAGAAACAGCTCAAACAGTTAATGAACTATTCAAACAATTTACAAGCTAAAAAATGGGGGTGTTATCCCCCATTTTTTATTGCTGTAAAATCTTTTCAAGCAATGTATCATCAAATTGTTTTTCTTTCAGCATTTCAATCTCAAAACGGTATGGCGGTTTTTTGTTCTTTTTATCTTCACCGACGTATGGTGTTTCAAGAATTTTTGGAATGTCTTTTAACTGCTCATGGTGAACAACATATTGCAGTGCGTCAAAACCTATTTCACCAAAGCCAATATTTTCATGGCGGTCTTTTCTCGCACCTTTGACATTTTTGCTGTCATTGATATGAAGCACTTTAATACGGTCAATGCCAATGATTTTATCGAACTCATTTAGCACTCCGTCAAAGTCTTCGACAATGTTATACCCGGCATCATGTGTATGGCACGTGTCAAAGCACACTGACAGCTGCTCATTGTGTGTAACGCCTTCGATAATCTGCGCAAGCTCCTCAAAGCTTCTGCCGCATTCTGATCCTTTTCCAGCCATTGTTTCTAATGCAATCTGGACATTTTGATTCGGATCAATCACTTCATTTAAGCCTTCAATAATTTTTTTGATGCCGGCTTCAGCTCCTGCCCCTACGTGAGCGCCAGGATGAAGGACAATTTGCTTCGCTCCGATGGCCGCTGTCCGTTCAATTTCTGAACGAAGAAAATCAACACCCAGCTCAAAAGTGGACGGATTTGTCGTGTTGCCAATATTAATAATATAAGGCGCGTGTACGATAATCTCGTCAATGCCGTTTTCTTGCATATGTGCCCGGCCTGCTTCTATATTTAAGTCTTCAATTTTCTTTCGGCGCGTATTTTGCGGTGCGCCTGTATAGATCATAAACGTATTCGCCCCATAAGAGACTGCTTCCTGGCTTGCAGCCAGAAGCATATGTTTTCCGCTCATAGAGACGTGTGAGCCTATTCTCAGCAACAGGTTCCCCTACTTTCTTTTCTTAGATTGGTTTCTTCTCTGTTTTTTCTTGATTTTCTCCATCTCATAGCTCATTTTCTTTTTATACCCAGGCTTAACCTTCTTCGGCTTTTTCACGAGACGATGAGCAATTTCATCCGCTTCATTCGGCGTTTTTTTACGTTTTTTGCGGCGCTGACGGTCATCGCCTTTTTTCC
Source organism: Bacillus sp. PS237 (assembly GCF_037963345.1). Classification (NCBI taxonomy): domain Bacteria; kingdom Bacillati; phylum Bacillota; class Bacilli; order Caryophanales; family Bacillaceae; genus Bacillus; species Bacillus sp. PS237. The sequence goes on from NZ_CP150156.1 coordinate 2,482,187, forward strand.
ATTCGCCCTTTTCAAGCTCTAAGTACTCAAATTCGATGCCCATTTTTTCAAGTCTTACTAATGCATCCTCATCAGTAAGCTCATAAATGGTCATCGCTTGTCCTGATGAGCCGGCACGAGCCGTTCTGCCCACACGGTGAACATAGAAATCGAGATCATCCGGCAGCTCATAGTTGATAACATGGCTGACACCTTTAATATCAATACCTCTTGCGGCAAGGTCAGTTGCAATGATATATGTGAATTCCAAATCATTGATCTGCTTCATGACTTTTTTCCGCTCACGTGGTGTTAATCCGCCGTGCAGCAAGCCGATTTTCATGCCTTTGCCAGTCAGATACTGGGCAATATGGTCAGCCGTATTTTTCGTGTTGGCAAACACAATCCCCAGGTATGGATTCAGATGCGACATGATGTCAAAAAGGAGCTTGTCCTTGTCACGATGTTTCGAAGGAATGAGGATATGCTCGATTTTCGCAGCAGTCACCTGTTTTGGCTCCACATGGGCGTATTTCGGATTTTCCATGTATTTCTTCAAGAATGGTTTCAGCTTTTCCGGTATGGTCGCTGAGAACACAAGCATTTGCAGATCCTCAGGCATGCGGGAACCGATGTAATCTACATCTGCAAGGAATCCCATGTCCAGCATTAAATCCGCTTCATCAATAACAAGAGATTCCGCTTTATGAACACTTAACGCCTGTTCTTTGATTAAGTCAGCAATCCGTCCAGGTGTACCGACAACAAGATGCGGCTGTATTTTCAATTTATCAATTGATTTTTGTTTATCAGTGCCTCCGATAAAACATTTCGAGCGAATCTGACTTCCTTCTTCACCCTGCGTGATTTTAAGCGCTTCCTGATAAATCTGGTTGGCAAGCTCTCTTGTCGGAGCCGTAATGACTACCTGAACGACATCCTTAGCAGGATCGATTTTGTTTAATAAAGGCAGTAAATAAGCGTGAGTCTTTCCAGTACCCGTCTGAGACTGGCCGATGACGCTTTCTTTTTTTAACACTGCAGGAATCAGCCTTTTCTGGATATCAGTCGGTTCGTAAAAACCAAGGCGATGTACTGCATCTATAATAAATGGTTTCAATTCATAAAGTTCAAATTTCGTTTCTTTCATTTTTCCCAGCTCCTTAAAGCGGCACATTATGTGTCCATCATCACATTATACCCGATTTTGCTTAAAAACACCACGTTTGCAAGGCGTTTGTTTTATTCAGTTATGTAAAGCAAATACCGCAGCCCATGCATATTCTAATAGCAGAGAGAGCTGAAAGGAGGTACAAGTATGTTTTCACCGCAGCAGCCAATGAGAAATTACCCACAGCCCGGACCGCCCCGCCCCATGCCAAATCAGCGAATGATGGGCAGAAGACCGCCTAATATGCGAGGACCTTCATTTGGAGCACAGCAGCAAGGTTTTCAGCAAGCCGGACAATTTCTTCCTCAGGCAAATGCCGGAGCGAGAAATGGTGCAGGTGCAGGCGGAGGCTTAAAAGGAATGCTGTCAAGGTTCCTCCCCGGCGGAGGAGGCGCTGGCAGCGCCGGGGTTCCCGGAATTCCAGGAGCAGGTGCAGCAGCGAGCGGAGGTGCTGGCCTGCAAGGCATTCAAAATATTGCCAATCCTGCATCATTATCCAGTATGCTTGGAAATGTGCAAAAAGTACTCGGCATGGCGCAGCAAGTCACCCCTATGATCCAGCAGTACGGCCCATTAGTCCGCAATCTGCCAGCAATGATGAAGCTGTACAGCCAATTAAGTAAAAGTGATGATACTGAGACAGAGGCCAATGAGGAAAGTGAAAAACAATCCGTTTCAGAAGAATCATCAGAAAAAGAAAAAGAGACTGAAACAAAAACCTCAGATGGGAACAAAAAATCAAAACCAAAAAGTTCTTCTCTCCCAAAGAAATCTAAAACAACTGACAATAAAGAACAAGAATTAAAAACATCTGCCCCGAAGAAAAAGGAAGCTGCCTCTCCTGCTCCGAAAAGAACATCAGGCAGTTCAAAACCGAGATTATATATTTAACATTCTTTGATATCTTAAGTGAGATTGGCTATAATGAGATCAGAAGAATGCAAGAATAGAGCCGTTTGATTACGGCTTTTTATATTGCCTTTACTCACTTCAGTATTGGAGGACAACCGAAAATGGACGTAATTAAAATTTCACCGCGCGGCTATTGCTATGGTGTTGTTGATGCTATGGTCATTGCCAAAAATGCGTCGCTAGATAAAAGCTTGCCAAGACCCATCTATATACTCGGGATGATTGTTCATAATAAACACGTCACTGATGCGTTTGAAGAGGAAGGGATTTTTACATTGGACGGCTCTAACCGTCTGGACATCTTAAAGCAGGTTGACAAAGGAACTGTCATTTTCACTGCGCACGGTGTTTCTCCCGAAGTCAGAAGAATCGCAGAAGAAAAAGGGTTAGTCGCAATTGATGCTACATGTCCGGATGTGACAAAAACTCATAATCTAATCTTAGAGATGAAAGAAAAAGGATATCACGTGATCTATATCGGCAAAAAAGGGCATCCAGAGCCTGAGGGAGCCGTTGGCGTAGCGCCGGAGATCGTTCACTTAGTTGAAACAGAAGAAGATGTAAAGAACCTTGATATCCAATCTGAGAAGTTAATCGTGACGAATCAAACAACAATGTCTCAATGGGATGTTCACGACATTATGGAGCTTGTCAAAGAAAAATATCCTCATGTCGAATATCACCAAGAGATTTGCCTCGCTACTCAAGTGCGGCAGGAAGCTGTATCAGAGCAGGCAAAAAAAGCGGACTTAACAATCGTTGTCGGAGACCCGAAAAGCAACAATTCAAATAGGCTTGCTCAAGTGTCAGAGGAAATAGCCGGGACAAAAGCATACCGGATCGGCGACTTAAGCGAATTGAAGCTCGAATGGCTGAAAGGCGTTAATACCGTTGCAGTTACAGCGGGAGCTTCAACACCGACGCCGATCACAAAAGAAGTCATTCGCTTTTTAGAGCAGTTTGATCACGAAGATCCATCAACTTGGACAACTGAACATAATATACCGCTCAAAAAAATACTTCCAAAAGTAAAAGCAAAAAACTGAGGCTGTAAAAGCCTCAGTTTTTTTATAGAAATGTAAATGGATTTGTATCTGTTTCAGAAACAAAGATATTCACGCCAAACTTTTTATCATTACACATTGATGTAAGTTTTCTCGTGACGCCTTCTTTCATGATTTTTTCCGCGTAATGGCCCGGATCAACCACATTTAGGCCAAGCATCATCGCATCATGGGCCACATGGAAGTATAAATCTCCTGTGACGTAAACATCGGCTCCCTTTCGTTTTGCATGATGAATATACTTGTTTCCATCTCCGCCAAGAACAGCTACTTTTTTCACCATGCTGTCAGCATCCCCAACCATTCTGACACCATTGACGTCAAGCTTGTCTTTCACAAATAAAGCGAATTCCTTGAGCGTCATCTCATTTTTAAGGGTTCCGACACGGCCGAGCCCTTTTTCGGCGGGAGTCTGTTCGACAGGATAGATATCGTAAGCGACTTCTTCATATGGATGGCTTTTTATCATTGCATTGATAACAGCCTTTTCGACGCTTTTAGGAAATACAGTCTCAAGCCTTACTTCATGAACAAGCTCAAGCTCTCCCACTTCACCGATAAAAGGCTTAGCTCCGTCCAATGGCTTAAAGCTGCCGATTCCTTCAGATGAAAACGCGCAATGGCTGTATTCACCGATATGGCCGGCCCCCGCATTTCCGAGCGCGGCTCTGACCTGCTCTTCATATTCCTTCGGCACGTAAACTGCCAGCTTTTTCAGAGGATCCGTATAAGTAGGTGCCAGCACTTCCGTCTCACTCAGCTCTAATGCTTCAGCAAGCAAATCATTCACACCGCCGTCCGCAACGTCTAAATTTGTATGAGCTGCATAAACAGCAATATCATGCTTCAAACACTTTTCAATTAACCTTCCGGCAGGCTGATCTGTTGAAATATGCTTTAGCGACCGGAAAATTGGTGGATGGTGTGCAATAATCAAGTCAACCTCTTTTTCAATCGCTTCATCGATAACGCTCTCTAACACATCAAGTGTAACCATCACATTTTTAATTGGTTTGTTTAAGGTGCCGATTTGCAGGCCGATTTTATCTCCTTCAACCGCATAGGCTTTCGGGGAAAATTGTTCAAACAGCTGGATGATCTGCTGCCCATTTACACTTTTAGCCATGATCGATTACCTCCTTTAACAGCTCCATTCGATCGGCGAGCTCCTTTAATTTTTGTTTGTTTTGCTCTGTATCCGCCGCTTGGCTGATCTGTTCATAAATGCTTTGAGTGTGCTGAAGCTCTTGTGTCCACTTTTTCAAAAAGACAGCATTTTTTTCTTTTGCCAAGAAAGGGCCAACGAGCATCCCGGCTGATAAAGAAATACCGTCATAAGCCGCATCCCTGTCTCCCGCTTCTGCCACCAGCACCTCATAGCACTTTCCGTCCTCTTCAAGGATTACCTCATCTATCAGCGCATATCTTTCTTTATAAAGCCACTCCCTGATATGAACAGCATGAATATTCGGCTGTAAAATGAGCCGTTCCTTCCCCGTTAATTTGTCTTTGCCCGCTTCTAAAATGTGAGCGATCAAAGCCCCGCCCATTCCGGCAATCGTAATGGCATCAGCTTCACCTTTTTTAATCACTTCCAGTCCGTCTCCCTGCCTTACAGAAATGTGCGAGTTTAAGCCTGATTTTTCAACCTGCCGCTTTGCAGACAAAAATGGGCCGTCTGTTATTTCTCCGGCAATCGCCCCGCTGGCTTTATGATTCAGCACCGCATAACAAGGAAGGTAGGCGTGGTCAGAGCCGATATCGGCCATCACCGCTCCATTCGGTATGTACTCCGCTACTGTTTGCAATCGTTTAGATAATTTTAATTCGTTCACTTGTCATCACAACTTTTCTCAATCATTTTTTCCTTTACTATCATATAAAAAATCAGCCCGGAATCCAAGCTGAAGCAAATGATTTTGAAATTATTTCTTTTGATGCGGGTCTGCACGCAGCAGTCAAAAATAAAAGGCTGTCGAGAACATCTCGGCGGCCTGTGAATGTATAAAGAGAAAAATAGTTCTTTTATTTAATTTTTGACACCCACTCTGCCATATCATCCAGCTTATCGGCCGGAACAAGACCGGAAGGCATTCCATTACCGCCTTTTTCGATCTTTGTTTTAATTTCAGCGACATCTTTCTTATCCCCTACACCTTTTAAGCTAGGACCCGAAACACCTTCATAATTTTCACCGTGGCATGCGATGCAGTTTGCCTTGTAAATTTCTTCTGGTGAAGCGTTTGCATCTTTCTTTTCAGCAGATTTGCTTTCTCCTCCGCTCGCAATCTCCCGAGAGTCATCAAGTCCTTTTACTGATAAAAAGAAAGTTAGACCAATTCCTAAAACAGCGATCAGCAAAAATGGAATAAGCGGGTTCCATTTCATTTCCCTTCCCCCTTTTTGATCCTTCCCCCTATGTAAACACTTCTAATTCTAACTTATTTTTACAAAAAGTAAATGGATTGCTATACAAAAGTTTTTTATTCACACTTTATACAAAATTGAATAGAAACATGCCTAAATCTCTAATATCCTTTTTATTCTATTGTATAATGTATTGTATACGCTTACAATAGAAAATATGGAATTAGATTTTGAAATTTTTCACCACAATGTTCATTTGCAAATGACATCATTTTTCAGTAAAATAAAGGCATATTATCCATATATCTTTTTAAAAAAAGAAGAACGGATCTTCAAGACCCGTTCCATCTTATTCAAGGAAATCTTTCAAACGTTTACTTCTGCTAGGATGTCTTAGTTTCCGCAACGCTTTGGCTTCGATTTGTCGAATACGCTCTCTCGTTACTCCAAATACTTTGCCGACCTCTTCTAATGTTCTTGTACGGCCGTCATCAAGACCGAATCGAAGACGCAATACATTTTCTTCACGATCAGTTAACGTATCAAGCACATCTTCCAGCTGCTCTTTCAATAGCTCGTATGCGGCGTGGTCAGAAGGTGAAGTTGCTTCTTGGTCTTCAATGAAATCACCAAGGTGCGAGTCATCCTCTTCACCGATCGGTGTTTCCAGAGATACCGGCTCTTGAGCAATCTTTAAGATTTCGCGTACTTTTTCAGGCGTTAAATCCATATCTTCCGCAATTTCTTCAGGTGTTGGTTCTCTGCCTAAGTCTTGCAGTAATTGACGCTGCACACGGATTAATTTATTAATGGTTTCAACCATATGAACGGGAATCCGGATCGTTCTCGCCTGATCGGCAATGGCGCGTGTAATCGCCTGTCTGATCCACCACGTAGCATACGTACTGAATTTATAACCTTTGCGATAATCAAATTTTTCAACGGCTTTCATCAGGCCCATGTTTCCTTCCTGGATCAGATCAAGGAACAGCATACCGCGTCCGACATACCGTTTTGCGATACTGACAACAAGCCGCAGGTTCGCTTCAGCCAATCTGCGTTTAGATTCTTCGTCACCTTCTTCAATCTTTTGAGCGTAGGCGATTTCTTCTTTTGCAGAAAGAAGGTTAACCCGACCGATTTCCTTTAAATACATACGAACTGGGTCATTGATTTTAACGCCAGGCGGTACACTTAGGTCATTAAGGTCAAATTCTTCTTCGGCTTTGGCAAGCTGCTGAATATTAGGATCTTCTGTTTCTTCATTCTCACTAATTAATTCAACACCTTGTTCACCTAAAAATTCATAATACTCATCCATTTGGTCTGATTCAATTTCAAAGCTGGACATACGCTCAGCAATTTCTTCATATGTCAAAACGCCACGTTTTTTACCAGACTCTGTTAATTGCTCTTTTACTTGGTCGAATGTTAATTCTGTCTCGTGGGTTTGTTTATCAGCCATTATGGATCCCTCCTTCCAAAGCTTGCAACGAATTCTATAAGCGGTATGATTCTTATTCGGTCCATTCAGGCGTTTTCTATGTGAACTGCCTTTAACAATGTGCGAATAATGAAATGACAATTCATGATGAGGTTAAGCGATCTATTTGCTCCTCCGCAAGGAATCATTGCCAATAAATGCTCCTCATCAGTTCTCCAGTTATTTTAAAGATCGGTTCAATGTAACGATTTCTTGAGCCAAAGAAGCAGCTCTTAAAAAATCTTTTTGCCTTTCTGCTTCGGCTCTTTCCGCCTCTTTTTCTTTTATCATTGACCAATTTCTTTGATTCAACACTTTTTTTACATAATCTGATAACTCGGCTTCGCTAAGCTCTTGATTAACCTGAAGCATTAATATATCGGACAAGAGCTGGCTTATATGATCATCCGTCACCCTGGCCATCAGATGCTGAGGCGTCAGCTCGGCTCCCTCTTCATAAAAAGCATAAAGATAAGCGGCTAATGCCCGGTGCTCATCAATATTAAATTGAAACCCTACCCGGTCAATCACTTTTTTGATGACGCTCCGATCTCGAAGCATGTGAGCGAGTAACAGCCTTTCTGCATTTTCATACGCCGGACGCAAACGTTTTTGCCTTGCTTTTGTCGTCAGATGCGCTCGCCGCGTTTTAGTTTCACCGCTATTGTCAGCAGGTTTGTTTTGCTTGCTGAAAACAGACAGCTGCTCAGTTAAAGACTCCTGTGAAAGCGAAAACTCTGAAGCAAGCTGCTTTACATAGACTTCCTGCTCTAGAGACCCTGAAAGCGTGCTGATTTCTTTCAGTACGTCTTTAATGTAAGCTAGGCGGTCGCCTTCATCGGACAGGTTCTTTCCTTTTCGGAAATATTGCATTTTGAACGCCATTACGGTGACACTTGCGTCAATAATGTCGTTTTTAAATTTTTCCCCGCCGAATTTTTTGATGTAATCATCAGGGTCCAATCCGTCAGGAATCATTGCAACTCTGACTTTGCAGCCTTTTTTTTGCAGAAGCTCCGAAGCTTTTAAGGTGGCTTCATAACCGGCTTTATCAGAGTCATAGCAAAGAATGATTTCTTCGACGTTTCTTCTCAGGATCTTGACATGATCATCTGTAAGAGACGTTCCCATCGTGGCTATGCTTTCCTTTACATCCGAGCTTACGGCCGATATGACATCAGCAAACCCTTCAAATAAGACTGCTCTTTCCTGCTTTCTGATATGAAGGCGGGCCTTATAAAAATTGTAAAGCAGTTTGCTTTTATGAAAGAGCGGGGTTTCAGGACTGTTCATATACTTAGGCTGCTGGCTGCCAAGAGCCCTGCCTGAGAAAGCAACAACAGCCCCGTGATGATCATGGATCGGAAACATGACACGGTTTCTGAAGCGGTCGAAATATCCGCTTCCGTCTTCGCGTCTGATCAGGAGACCCGCTTTTTCCATTTGCGCCTCACTAAATCCCCTCTTTACAAGGAATTTCGTGATAAAGTCCCAAGAATCAAGAGCATAGCCAATCTGAAATTCATTAATCAGCTCTTTCGTAAAGCCCCTAGAAAGCAGATAATCCAGTGCCTCTTGACCTTCTTTTGTATTTATTAACAAATGATGGTAAAATTTCTTCAGGAGCTCATGTGCCTCAGCCATTTTTTGTTCTCCAGAAGACTCTGGCCGGGCTCCGGAATGGACTGTTATATCATCTGGAAAATCAATTTGGTATTTGTCAGCAAGGTGAGAAACCGACTCGGCAAAAGAATAGCCTTCCATCTGCCTTAAAAAAGAGAAAACATTGCCGCCCGCTCCGCAGCCAAAGCAATGAAAAATCTGTTTGTCGGGCGATACGGAAAACGAAGGTGTGCTTTCTCCATGAAAAGGACAGAGTCCAAAGTAGTTTCGGCCTTGCTTCTTTAATTGAACATAATCACCTATGACTTCAACGATATCTGCCGACTTTTGCACCTGATCCACAATTTCATCTGGTATCCGATTTCCCATCTTATAACACTCCGTCGTACATTATTCGATGCTTTAGTGCAAAATCCCTTCATCGTTCGACAGGATTTTTTGCAGCAGTGTAATAAATCGTTCTCGATCTTCTTTATTCAATTTTTTAGGCCCTTTGGCATATACGCCTTTTCTTCTTTGTTTGCCGGAAAAATGACGGCCCTCTAGGGCAAAATCAATCGTGTCTTCCTTGTAAAGACGACCTCTTTCCGACATAACAGAGACATTTCTGTTCAACAGCAGAGATGCTAATCCGATGTCCTGCGTCACAACAATATCTCCCGGTTTCACGTGATTTGCGATATATAAATCAGCAGCTTCTTTATGAGGATCAACATACTTCCATTTTTCTTCATTGCTTCTGGAAAGCTGATAATGTTCAAATGAAGCGACAAAAAGAACTTGAACTTCATACTCGGATGCTGTTTGTAAAATTTCATCTTTTACCGGACAAGCATCAGCATCGACAAAAATCGTCTTTTCTTGTTCATTAAGAAGAGTAATTCTCCATCCCTCCATTAAACTCCTGCATAAAAGCAAGCAAAATCGCACATCCTTTATTATTGTGGATGTATATGAATTTGTCGAAAAATTTCCGGGAGAAATTCTTGACATCTTACCCATAATAGTTTATTCGTATCACACGATCCTTAAACCTAAAATTAATCATTTTATCACAATTTTTTATTATAATACAAACTTCACAAAGATGCTATTGTTTTTCATTATTCCCTTTTGGCACAGCCAAAAACCCAGGATAGAGCGTCCTGAGTTATATGTTTTTTGTTTTGAGATGATGGATAATATTTGCTGTTTCCTCAACCGCTTTATTTGAAACATCAACAACCTGGCAGCCGATCCGATCCACAATCTTTTCGAAATACTCGAGTTCCTCTTTGATTCTGTTGATATTTGCATAAATCGCTTTATCATTAAGCCCGAGTGATTTTAAACGTTCTTTTCTGATATGATTCAGTTTATCAGGGCTAATCTTTAAACCGATGCATTTTTTCGGATCAACGTTAAAGAGTTCTTCCGGCGGATCAACCTCCGGTACAATCGGAACATTGGCAACCTTCAGGCGTTTGTGTGCGAGATATTGAGACAGCGGTGTTTTAGACGTTCTTGACACGCCGATCAAAACGATATCAGCTTTTAAAATCCCTCTTGGATCACGTCCATCATCGTATTTAACTGCAAACTCGATGGCCTCCACTTTTTTGAAATAATCTTCATCAAGCTGGCGCACCCGCCCCGGTTCGTATTTCGCTGTTAAACCGTAGGCTGTTTCCATTTTATCAATCAACGGGCCGATAATATCATAATATAAAACATTTGCTTTTTCCGCTTCGGCTATCAAATATTCTCTGATTTCCGGCACCACGAGTGTAAAACAGATAATGCCGCCGTCTGCCTTTGCAAGTGAAATCACTTCATTGATAGTGCCTATATCTTCAACATAAGGAATTCTTCTTACATGAGTATCATCCGCCGATCCGTTAAATTGGCTGAGTGCTGCTTTTACTACCAATTCAGCCGTTTCACCGACGGAATCCGATACAACATAGATGATGCGGTTATTCATATTATCCCCCCGTTAGTTTGCAATCTTATAGGATTTCATTTTCAGATAAACTGACAAGTATTTTGGTCATATTTGTTTTTGTCACTCTGCCGATCACTTCAAAGCCTTTATCGGTGTCTTTGATGACAGGCAGTGCATCAATTTGTTTTTCTATTAAGTGCTTTGCAATGTCCATCACATAATCCTCGCGTCTGCACACCGTAATGTTCGGCATCCTTGTCATGATGATGTGAACAGGGACCGATGTAAGCTCCTGCTGGCCAATGCTCGCTCTGAGCAAGTCTTTTCGTGAAAGCACCCCGACTAAAACAGCATCGCGGTCCACCACAAACAGAGTACCTACATCTTCTAAAAACATGGTGCAAATCGCATCGTACACAGAAACGTTTTCGTGAATCACTACGGGGATAGATTGAAAGTCTTTCACCTGAAGCTTTTTGAGTTTATCCGCCAAAAGCTGTGTGCCGGTTTTTCCCGTATAGAAATAACCGACTCTCGGGCGCGCCTCGAGGAATCCTGACATGGTGAGTATGGCTAAATCCGGGCGCAATGTCGCCCTGGTTAGGTTCAGCTTTTCTGCAATATGCTCCCCTGTAATCGGCCCGTTTTCTTTTACAATCTGCAAAATATGTTCTTGCCGTTTATTTAGTTCGATCGTACTCACCACCTTTTCACTTCATAGCTATGTAAAGAAATAACAATCCATATTATAACGTAAATATCTTGTAATCAAACAAAAAACTTATAAATGGGGAAAAGACGATTACCGATCACACAGCAACCGCCTTTTCTCTCTTTATTTTACAATAAGGGCATTCATATTCGCAAAGGACTTGATCTCATCCGCCAAGCTTACCATTTGCGCTAAACGATTTGCCTTTAATGACTCATTATCCGCTATAACCATTGTATGATCGAAGTAAGCATCGATCGGTTCTTTTAAGGCTGCAAGTGAAGCAAGCGCCGCCTCATAATCTTTTTTGCTGAAGTTTTCCTGCAGATTTTGCTTCGCTGTTTGGTAGGCATCAAACAGTTTTGCTTCGTATTCATTTTCAAACAGATCAGGCTGAATGTCTCCGCGGACTCCTTTTTTGCTGATAGAGATCACTCGGCCTAACGCTTCGGCTGTTTCCTTAAAGCCAGGTGCACCAAGCTTTTGCTCCAGTACTTGTGCTTTATGCAGCGCAGAGTACGGCTCAAGCTCAGAGCTTTCCAGCACGGCGTCAATGACATCATGTCTGATTTGTTCAGCATTCAAGACATATTTCAAGCGCTGAGTGAAGAAATCCAGCAGTTCATTTTCTTTATCGGTTTGAACGAAAGTAAGCAGCTCTTCAAATGAAATTCCCCAGTTGCGGTCAAGAAGAATCGCAACAATACCGCTTGCTTGGCGGCGCAGTCCGTAAGGGTCCTGGGAACCGGTCGGAATTACGCCGATAGAGAAGAATGAAGCGATTGTGTCAAGCTTATCCGCCATTGCTACAACAGCTCCGGTGAAAGTAGAAGGCGTTTCTCCGCCCGCTGATCTAGGCATATAATGTTCATTAACTGCCGCAGCCACAGCTTCATCTTCGCCAAGCATTCTCGCATACTTTTCGCCCATAATTCCTTGAAGTTCAGGGAATTCATATATCATATGCGTCACAAGGTCGAATTTAGAAATTTCAGCAGCCCGCTTCACATGTTTTAATGTATCTTCATCAGCCTGAAGACGAACGGCAAGTTTCTCTGCGATTGATGTGACTCTCCTAACCTTATCAGCAAGAGAACCAAGCTCTTCATGGAAAACGATATTTTCAAGCTTCTTCACATTTGCATCAATGTTTAGTTTCTGATCTTCTTTGTAGAAGAATGAAGCATCAGATAAACGTGCGCGCAGCACTTTTTCATTGCCTCGGGCCACATTTTCAATCGCGTGGCTGTTGCCGTTTCGGACTGTGATAAAGTGAGGCAGCAGGTCACCGTTTTTGTCTTTGACAGGGAAGTAGCGCTGATGCTCTTTCATTGTCGTGACAAGCACTTCTTCAGGAATTGACAGAAACTCGGATTCAAATGAACCGTAAAGAGCTGTCGGGTATTCTACTAAATGATTCACTTCATCAAGAAGGTCTTCGTCAACTGGAATGCTCCAATTGTTTTCAGCAGCCATTGTTTCCAGCTGAGATTGAATCATTTGCTTTCGGACGCTAGGATCAGCAATAACATGCTGTCCTTTGAGCTGCTCTTCATAAGCTGAAGGTGATTCAATTGACACTTCATGTCCGAGGAAACGGTGTCCCTGTGTTGTCCGTCCAGACTCAACGTTTGTGATCGAAAATGGAATGACATCCTGTCCAAATAATGCGACAATCCATTTGATCGGTCGGATATAACGCAAATCTTCATTTCCCCAGCGCATGTTTTTCGGGAAATGCAAGCTTGTAATTAAACCGCTCAATTCTGGCAGAAGCGACTTCGTTTCTTGGCCGGCTTGGAATTTTTGCACGAATACATACTCTATGCCTTTTACTTCTTTGATGTACAGGTCTTCCACATTTGCGCCTTGGCCTTTTGAAAAGCCGATTGCCGCTTTTGTCCAGTTCCCGTCCGCATCAAGGGCAATTTTTTTCGCAGGCCCTTTTGCTTCTTCTTTTATATCATCCTGCTTTTCTGCGACATCCTTAACGAACACAGCAAGACGTCTCGGTGTATTGAAGAGTTTCACTTCACCGTGAGTAATATTTTTTTCTTTAAGCCAGCCTGTCAGCTTGTCGCCAAGCTGAACCATGCTTTCATTCAAAAAGCGCGCCGGCATTTCCTCTAATCCGATCTCTAAAAGTAAATCCTGTTTACTCATGAGAAGAACCCTCCCCTTTAAGCATTGGGAACCCTAGTTTTTCTCGTTCCTCATAGTAGGTTTTTGCTACTTTTCTAGCTAAATTCCGCACTCTTGCGATATAGCCCGTCCGCTCGGTAACAGAGATCGCACCTTTGGCATCAAGCAGGTTGAAAGTGTGCGAGCATTTCAGCACATAGTCATATGCTGGATGAACAAGTCCGTTGTCCATTTGCTTGATCGCTTCTTTTTCATATGTGCTGAACAATTGGAACAGCATATCGACGTCTGATGTTTCAAACGTATAAACAGAATGCTCATATTCAGCCATCATGAATAAATCTTTTACTGTAAACCCTGACGTCCATTCCAAGTCAAACACGTTTTCTTTATCCTGGATATAAGACGCGAGACGCTCAATTCCATACGTAATCTCTACAGAAACGGGTTTACACTCTAATCCCCCGACCTGCTGGAAATACGTAAATTGTGTTATTTCCATTCCGTCAAGCCAAACTTCCCAGCCTAGACCCGCGCAGCCTAAAGACGGATTCTCCCAGTTGTCTTCAACAAAGCGAATATCGTGCTCAAGCGGATCAATTCCAAGAGCACGCAAGGAATCCAAATACAGCTCTTGAATGTTATCAGGTGACGGTTTAATAATGACCTGGAACTGATGATGCTGATACAGTCTGTTCGGGTTCTCCCCGTAGCGGCCGTCTGCCGGACGTCTGGAAGGCTCTACATAAGCCACTTTCCACGGCTCAGGACCGATACTGCGCAAAAATGTATACGGGCTCATCGTGCCGGCTCCTTTTTCTACATCGTAAGCCTGCATAAGCACACAGCCCTGACTGGACCAATGCTTTTGCAAGGTTAGAATCATGTCTTGAATATTCATTTCAAGCACCTCCACTTTTCTTTCATAAGTTGACTGCGGCAGCAACCAAAAAACTCCCGTCTCTATGCTTGCCAGCCGCAAACATAGGGACGAGAGTTCTCCCGCGGTTCCACCCTAGTTGCTGAGAACAAAATCCCAGCCTCTTTTTTAAAATTGCTCAAGAATGCCTTTCGTTGCGTGCTCATCCTTAGCTTACACCGCCCTAAGGTCGCTTTCATGAGGTAAACGCAAGTACTTCTTTCTCTCACTGCAACATATTTTATAATAAATGATCATATAAAAAGATGGACCAAATGTCAACTTTTGTTTTCACCCATAAGATGTTTCATGCTTTCCATTTGATCTAAAAAGCGCTTTGATTTTAAATACAATCCCGAATATTCTTCGTAATATAAATCAATCACTTGCTTTAATTCAGCTTTTGTTTCCTCTTTTAAGGACACATTGCCGAGTCTCGACAGATCAAAATAGTAAAAGAGCCTTAACAGCCTTGCCGTTTGCGGTTTAATCGGTATCCTGTAAGGATCTTTTTCAAAACAGCGGTGGCATATAAAACCATTATCACGAACAGAGAAATGAAAGGTTCCGTCTTGGCTTTTACAATGTACACAATGATTCAGCTCAGGATACAGGCCCATGACACCGAGCATCTTCATTTGAACAATGAAGGTGATAACATCCGGATCTGTTCCTTCATTCAACTGTTTTAATGATTCTAATATGAATTCAAATAAATAAGGATTTGGCTTTTTTTCTTCTGTGCCTCTGTCGACTAACTCAGCAACATAGGCAGCATATGCTGTTAAAAACAAGTCTTCCCTGATGCCTCTCATGCTGAGGATCATTTCCCCCTGCTGAAGCGTTCCGAGGCCCGATGTTTTTTGCATTAAGAAAGAACCATACAAAAAGGGCTGGCTGACTGCTGATAAACGGCTGTTCGGTTTTTTGGCGCCTCGTGCCATAACACCTATTTTTCCGTGTTCTCTTGTCAGTAATGTTACGATTTTATTCGTCTCTCCGTAATCATTTGTGCGAAGAACGATCCCTTCACATTTTGTCAGCATTTCCGCACCTTCCTCAAGCAGGAGCGGCCAAGAGGTTTATAAAATTGGATAATCAAATCGGGCTAGCTCATCTTCTAGTTCTTCGGGTCTTTCCATGTTCTCTTTTTCCAGTTCTTTAAAAAGAAGATACGTATCAACATTTCCTGTTTGAGAAAATACGTTCCAGGTAAAATTCAACACAAGAAACCCACCTTTCTGTAGTTAAACTAGCTTACCTAAACTCCAAATTCTTACCTTTATCTTGACCAGATGTCCTCCATTTCATGTTAAACAAAATTTGCTAATGTATCCCTGTTCCTGTGAGATAATGACACACACGGGAAGAGATTAATATTCGTCCTCTTTAAAGCCAAAATCGCGAAGCTGGGACATTTTATTACGCCAGTCTTTCTGCACTTTCACCCACAATTCAAGGTAGACACGGGAGCCCAACAGTGCTTCAATATCCGCTCTCGCTCTTTTTCCAACCTCTTTTAGAAGGCTTCCTTTTTTACCGATCACGATGCCTTTCTGGGAATCCCGCTCGACCACAATCGTTGCCGCTACGTGCACAGAACCGTTGTCCTGCCCTTTGATGGATTCGATGGCCACCGCAATGCTGTGCGGGATTTCTTCTCTCGTCAAATGCAGCACCTTTTCCCTGATTAATTCAGAAATGATAAATCGTTCAGGGTGGTCAGTTACCTGGTCACTCGGATAGAATTGCGGCCCTTCCGGCAAATACGCTTCGATCTGCGCGAGCAAGGTTTCGATGTTATTTCCTTCTAAAGCAGAAATCGGAACAATTTCCTTAAAAGGATAACGTTTGCGGTATTCGTCAATTAGCAGAAGCAATTGGTCGGGATGAATTTTATCAATTTTGTTTACGATTAAGAATACAGGCGTAGACATCGTCTGCAATTTCTCAATGATGAATTCGTCGCCCTTCCCGTAGCCTTCCTCAGCATTGATCATAAACAAGATCAAATCGACTTCTTTTAATGTATTTTGCGCCACTTTCATCATAAAGTCCCCAAGTTTATGCTTAGGTTTATGAATCCCTGGTGTGTCAATAAAAATGGTTTGTGATGTGCCTGTCGTCAGTACTCCTTGCACCTTGTTTCTCGTCGTTTGGGGCTTATCGCTCATGATCGCGATTTTTTGTCCAATGACTCTGTTCAAAAATGTAGATTTTCCTACGTTTGGTCTTCCAATAATGGATACAAATCCTGATTTAAAGCTTTCGTTCGTCATGTAAATCCTCCGATGAAAATGCGCCTGGCAATAATTCTTCCACAGTCATTTCTTTTATTTGTCCTTGTAAATTAGTCAGTACGACAATAACGTCTTTTGTGCAAAGCTCAGAAATCACCTGTCGGCAGGCTCCGCACGGAGATACTGGTCCAGGGGTGTCAGCCGCAACGGCCAGCATCTGAAACTCTGTATCCCCTTCAGAAACAGCTTTAAATAAAGCGGTACGCTCGGCGCAATTGCACATGCTGTATGCCGCGTTCTCAATATTGCAGCCTCTGTACACTTTTCCATCCTTGGTAAGAAGAGCGGCTCCTACTTGGAATTTGGAATACGGCGCATATGCCATATCACGCGCTTTTAAAGCTTCTGTTATTAATTCTTGTCTGTTCATGTGTACATTCCTCTCTTACCTATAATGGTACCGCTATCACTTTATATTTTACATAATCGCGCGCTTTTTTTCACGCCCATTTCTAAAAATGTAAAATAAATGTAAGAATTTTCAGCCATTACAGCTTTGGCAAAAAAATAAGTAAACCAATGATACACGAAATCACGGCAAAAACGCAAACAGCCCCGGCGGCAGCGTCCTTGGCCGCTTTAGCAAGAGGGTGATGTTTGTCAGTTATTAAATCAACCGTATGTTCAATGGCTGTATTTAAAAGTTCAAGCGAAAACATACCACCTATCAAAAGGAATATAATCATCCACTCAATAATGCTGAGCTCTACAAGGAAGCCGCAAATGAGAACAGCGCAGGCGGCTGCGGCATGAAATTGGAAATTCCGCTCCGTCCGCGCTGTTTCCCATATGCCCCGGCCTGCATGCACGAAGCTTTTGAAGAATCGATTCAGCTCATTTCTATGATCTTTTGAGTCCATAAGCGTCCAGCAATTCCTTTTGCTTAGTAAACATCTCCTCTTCTTCCTCTTTCGTCATATGGTCATATCCTAAAAGGTGCAGAAATCCGTGTACAGCTAGAAATCCGAGCTCTCTTTTAAAAGAATGATTATACTCCTCTGCCTGCTCTCTTGTGCGATCGGCACTGATGATAATATCACCTAAAACCGGAGGCATTTCGGCGCCCACGATTTCGATCTCGCCTTCTCCCTCTTCTTCAAGAGCAAATGAGATGACATCTGTCGGAGCATCCTTTCCCCGGTATTCTTTGTTAATCTGATGTATGTCATCATTGGAAACAATCGTGACAGAAACTTCAGCCTGATCCTGAACGCCTTCACGCTCAGCGGCAAATTGAAGCAGATTTTCTACTTCTTTGAGCATCTCTTCTGAGACGCTTCCCGTTTCATCAACGATATCAATCAGTAAACTCATCTATTTCACCTTCTTAGTAGCCTCCGGATATTCAATCCGGGAGTGGAAAATTCCTTTTAATGTTGCACAGAGCGTTTTTGCGATTGTATCCAGCTCTTTAAATGTCAAATCGCATTCACTGAACTGTCCGTCCTGAAGCTTATCGGATATAATACCCCGGACAAGCTTTTCAATTCGTTCAGGATTTGGATTGTGCATGGATCTGACGGCCGCTTCAACACTGTCGGCCACTGATATAATTGCGGCTTCCTTTGACTGCGGCTTCGGTCCCGGATAACGGAACTCTTCCTCTGTAATCTGGTCGCCTTTTTCCTTCGCTTTATAGTAAAAAAACTTTAAAAGCGAGGTTCCATGATGCTGCTCAGCAATATCGACAAGCTCTTTCGGAAATTTATAGCTTCTCAGCATATTCGCACCGTCTGTCGTATGCGAGATAATAATATTTTTGCTCAACTGAGGTGACAGCTTGTCATGCGGATTGTCAATATTCATTTGGTTTTCAATAAAATATTGCGGGCGCTTTGTTTTTCCGAGATCGTGATAATATGCGCCGACTCTTGCAAGCAAACCATTAGCCCCAACCGCTTCACAGGCTGCCTCTGATAAATTGGCAACCATTACACTGTGATGATATGTACCTGGTGTTTCCGTCAGTATTTTGCGCAATAGCGGATGGTTAGGATTAGACAGCTCGAGCAGCCTCATGGTGGATAAAATGCCAAAGCCCGTCTCAAAAAACGGCATCAGACCGATGATCAATACAGATGAAGCAAACCCCGACACAACCCCCATGAGCATTAACGTGCCGATTTCAAGACCCGACAGCGCAGTGTTCTGGATCAATAATAAGGATAGAACGACAACCATATTAATAAACGCCACGAAAAGTCCGGTCTGCAAAATCTTTGATCTTGCATTGTGTTTTCCTAAAAATAATACACCTGAAATGCCGCTGATCAAATAATAAATCCCTATGACATAATTGAATGTTCCTGTCACACCCTGATTAAACATCATACTTCCGCAAATCGCAAGAATGATACTTCCCAAAATGGCAATGCGTTCATTCATCAGCAGTTTGATTAAGATGGCGCCGGCCGCAATGGGGACCAGATAGCCGATATTATTATACTCCATCTTCTGAAACAAACTGACAACCTCCATGATCACAAGCAAAAGTGTTGTGATTATGGAGAATAACAGAATGGATTGGTTTTTAAACTTCAGATTTTGTTTCTGTTTTTCAAAATAATATACAAGTGTTGCAATGAAAAGTCCGATCATAATCAATAGCCCGCTGATCGGTTTAAAGAGATTTGAGTTATTTAATAACCCGGTCAGCTCAAGTTTCCTGTACACTTCCCGATCAATGAGGTCATTTTCTTCCACGAGCACTTGCCCCTGTTTGATTTGAACCTGCTGGACATTATCTGAGGCTTCCTGCCGTTTTGCCTCTGTTGCTTTCGGATCGAAGACGTAATTCGGAATAATAGCAAAACGCCCGATTTCTGTCGCGGCTCCCAAGTATTTAGACGGAATAGAATTGCTCTTTAGCTCTTTTTCTACCTTATCCTTTGCATCAGATAGTTTATCCGAAGGGATTTCACTGCTCATGACCGTATTTACCGCGGTAATGACCGTATCTCTGACAAAAGAAAAGTCTTCACTGTCTGCTTTCAGCAATGTCTTGATGGAATCCTCCGATATAGAATCATTCACATCTGATGTCAATTTGTCCTTTACAGATTTGACCATTGATTTTTCCGATGGTGATTTACTGCCTTCTTCCGATGATTTTTTCACTTCACTAATACTGTCGAATATTGATGACACAAGGTCAATCCGATTGTCTGTATATTCTTTTTTTAATGTATATTGATCTTCAACCGCGTCCTCAGCGGCTTGCTTTTTTTCCTCTGTGGCTTTTTGATCTTCTACGGTTGCCGGAGCGTAAATGGTCTTGTCGCTGACTGAAAACAGGTCTAAATCAAGTGTTTCCGGCTTAACATGTACAAAGAGCAAAGCAAACATAATGGCAGCCAGCAGAAGATACAGCAGTACATGCATGGAGCGGGCATTTTTAAAACTGCTCCATTTTTTTGAGCTGCTTTTGGTCTTAGCCTTCTTTTTCAACACAAGAACCTCCTCTTGAAACATCAAGCCCATAAGCAATCATAAAAATGACCCGATAACGCGCGATCGGGTCATTCAGCATTAATTTTGCTTATCGTATGCTTCAATAATTTTCGCAACAAGCGGATGTCTGACCACGTCTGTCTGGTCTAGCTCAATCATAGAAATGCCGTCTATTCCTTTCAGCATCTCCTTCGCTACTGCAAGTCCCGATTTGACGCCTTTCGGCAGATCAATTTGGCTAACGTCACCTGTAATGATCATTTTAGAGCCAAAACCCAGTCTCGTCAAAAACATTTTCATTTGAGCAGGCGTGGTATTCTGTGCTTCATCAAGTATAACATAAGCATCATCGAGCGTCCGTCCCCTCATATATGCGAGCGGAGCAATTTCAATGATGCCTCTTTCCATCAGACGTTCTGTATGATCTGCCCCAAGCACATCATGGAGAGCGTCATACAGCGGGCGCAAATAAGGATCTACTTTTTCTTTTAGGTCACCTGGGAGAAAACCAAGGCTTTCACCGGCTTCCACGGCAGGTCTTGTTAAAATGATTTTTTTGATATGTCCGTTTTTTAAAGCATGGACTGCTTTTACGACAGCCAGGTACGTTTTCCCGGTTCCCGCCGGACCAATGCCGAATACAAGGTCATTCCGCTTCATAGCGGCCACGTATTCCCGCTGTCCCATTGTTTTTACACGGATTGATTTGCCTTTTGCGTTTTTTGTAATTTCTTCTTCATACATGCTTTCAAAGTATTCAAGTTCATTCTTCTTTGCCATTTTGATGGCGTAAATCACATCACGTTCAGAGATCTCTATCCCCTTGCGAATTAAAGCGAGGAGCGATCCCAGCAGCCTGTCTGCAATCTGAAACGATTCATCATCGCCTGAAACATAAATCGTCTCGCCGCGCGTAATGATATTTAAATTCAGATCTTTCTCCATCAATTTCAAAAAAGAATCTTGGTTCCCGAAGAGTGAAAGCGCCTCGTCCGGGTTTTTCAGTTTTTGATTCATCGCAAGTAAATGTTCTGTCATTCTTCAGTCTCCCTGACAATAGGTGTGGTTTGAACGATATCTTCTATAACTTGGTAGAGAATAATCAACTTTACTTTACCATTCTCAACAGTCTGGTGCAAAACTTTTTCACTTTTCACCTCGCCGTTTTCGCCTATTTTATCCTCTACATCCTGTTTACCCAATTTAATGCCTTCTTGAACTGCTTCTTCTTTTGTATATTTTCGCAAAGCCTCTTCACTTTCTCTCGTTTGCTCTTTGACATAGGATACAGGGAGCTTAAATCCGAGAAAATGAAGCGAATGCTTTTCTTGTTCTGTTTTTGGATGCTTCAATTCCTCTTTTTTAAACGTCATCCCCCAGATCGGGATTGCCAAAGAACCAAAAGAAAGCTTGTGCTTTGTCCTTACTTTGCCCGTATAGACGTTAAATAATGTTTCAAGCGGGACTGTCACTTCTGATCTATACCAGGTTTCTCCATAAATTTCTGCTTTTGAGGCGACTTCCTGCTGATGGTCTTCGCTGCCGATCAGTCCCGAAACAAGCAGCTGTCCCTTTTCAACATGATCGTGTATGGCGGCCATGGGCTGTCCTTTTTGCACAAACATTCTCGTAATGGTTGCTTTCTTTTTGGCGACAATATTGCGCGGGCTAACATATTTTTCTTTTTCGGGCTCATTTTTCTCCACAACTTTCATATGAATGGTCGTCCCCTTCAGATCAACTCCGACCCAAGTGATATTGTCTATTCCATTGGTTAATGATTTCTGTATTTTTTCGGGCGACATCATTAAAAACTGCAGACGGCCCTTTTTGACGCCGATTTCATTAAGATGCTGCCTCATTTGATGTTCTGTTTCAGGCTTAGCGCCTGTCACATCAATTTTCCACACCATATTGGACAGCAAAAACAAAAGAATGAAAAAAATCGCAAAACCGATCGTAAACCCTATATTCAGCTTTGATTTCAGCAACAGGAAGGGAAATCCCTTCCGATTGATAAATCGGGCTTTACATTTAAATTTACTTCTTACCCGCCGAAAGGCATGTACATCCTGAAGCTGTATATATAACGATACGGCTTCTTTCTTTTTTTTGACATGAAAGACCGGAATCCCCTGTCTTGTGCATTCATTAAGGAGCCGCTCAATCCCTCTTCCCGTCAATTCAAGCTGGACCTTACCCGAAAAAAAAGACAGCCATTTATTTTTCACAACATTTCCCCCTCGGCTTTATGACTCAACATATCGAACGACATCAATCGTACCCTCCAAAAGTATCTCTTCCGGAAGAATCGCCTTGATGACAAAATTTTTACCAGATATGATGCACTGGCCCTGCTTCAGCATCAGCCGCACTTCATTCTCACTGAAAAGCAAAAGGCCTCTGTGGTTTTCTATGTAGATATGAAGTCTGCCAACCATTGTAATCCTCGGCAGATCCATCATAACGTCCGGGGGAATTTCCAATGCTCTTGTCAGCCAAGCTTTCATACGATTCTTTCTTTGCCCCATACAAAAAGAACCCCCTTTCATCTCATATGTATGATTTGAAAGGAGGTTCTAACACTTTAATTTTTACGGGCCGGGCGCATCGTACGGTGAGGTTTTTTCGCCCGTGGAGGTCCGAACACCTCTCCTAGAACGATCCCCTGTACGACGGTGTCTTTATTCACCTGAAGCATTTTTTGTTTTGTGTATACTGTTTTTTGTTTGGCAGCAGCAAGATCTCGTTCCAGCCCTTTCAGGTTTCTTGCTGTTTCCCTGCGTCTTTCTTCCGCTTCCCGTCTTGCCTGTTCCATACGGTTAGGGATAGGTGCAGGGGCATCTTCTTTTGACTGCTTCTTTTGAGGAGAAGCAGATTGCACGTGTTGAGGTTTTTTTCTTTTTTGGCTGTTTTGCTTTTCTTCTTTGCTCTTTTTGCCGAAAATCGCAGAAATGATTCCGATGATCGCTGCAATAATAAGCGGATTGGTCAGTAAATCTTCCATCAGCGTTCTCCCTTCTTAGAGAGATTATGATTTGCGGTCTTCATCCGAAGGGTCTTTCGTCAGCTTGCCGAATGAATCACGCATTTCTGTGTCAGCATCGATGTTCTTGATATTCATGTAATCCATGACGCCAATATTCCCTTCACGCAAAGCTTCTGCCATCGCAAGCGGCACTTCCGCCTCGGCTTCTACTACTTTCGCGCGCATTTCTTCTACGCGGGCACGCATTTCCTGTTCTTGAGCGACAGCCATCGCACGTCGTTCTTCCGCTTTTGCCTGCGCGATGTTTTTATCAGCCTCGGCCTGATCGGTTTGTAAAATTGCCCCGATGTTTTTGCCGATATCTACATCTGCAATATCAATTGAGAGAATTTCAAACGCAGTTCCTGAGTCCAATCCTTTTCCAAGGACTGTCTGAGAAATCATGTCAGGGTTTTCAAGCACTTTTTTATGATTATCAGATGAACCGATTGTAGAAACGATTCCCTCACCTACACGAGCTACAATGGTTTCTTCCCCTGCTCCCCCGACGAGGCGCTCGATATTCGCTCTTACTGTGATTCTCGCTTTCGCTTTCACTTCAATCCCGTCCATTGCGACGCCGGCAATGAACGGTGTTTCAATCACCTTAGGATTAACGCTCATTTGAACAGCTTCCAACACGTCCCGGCCTGCAAGATCAATGGCAGCACAGCGCTCGAATGTGAGTTCAATGTTAGCTCGCTGAGCGGCGATAAGCGCGTTGACGACTCTGTCAACATTACCTCCAGCCAGATAGTGGCTTTCAAGCTGGTTTGTTCCAACATTAAGTCCCGCTTTATGCGCTTTAATCAACGGGTTAACAACCCGATTCGGAATGACGCGGCGAAGCCTCATCCCAACTAGAGTGAAAATGCTGATTTTCACTCCGGCTGCCAAAGCTGAAATCCAAAGCATTACAGGCACAAATGTAAAAAATACTGCCAAAACAATGATCGCTACTGCGACAATTGCCAGAATCATAAGTGTTGACGGATCCATATAACTTCTCCTCGTTTCTATTTAAATTTCTCTCACGACAATGCGTGAGCCTTCTACTTTTATCACTTTTACTTTTTTATCTTTTTCTGTAAACGATCCCTCCGATACAACGTCAAGGCGTTCATCATCAATAATCACGGTACCGGAAGGACGCAGCGGTGTAAAGGTTATACCCACTTTTCCCATTAAGTCCGTGCGCGTTTGATTTGAAACGTAGCCGCTCTCCGTGTTTGTAGAATCATTTAATATCAATTTCTTAAAGAATTTCATACGCTTTCCCAACACCCTTGTCAGTAAAATAAAAGCTGTAATCGAAACAGCTGAGGCGATCAAGAGAGAAACCGCCATGACAGTGAAGCTCCCCGCGGCTAAAAACAGGCTCGCAATAATCGCTCCCAAGCCCAGTAATCCAATGATTCCTCCGGGAAGAAAAATCTCAAGCAGAATGAGAATCACCCCTGCTATAAAGAGGAGAACCGTCTCATACCCGGCAAGGCCGGCTGCAAGATGCCCGTAAAAGAACAGCAATAACGCAATGAGTCCAGCCGTTCCAGGGAGGCCGACACCCGGGGAAAAAAGCTCTACCGTCAGACCTAAAAAAGCGATTGTCAGCAGAATAGGGACAATGACCGGATTCGTCAGCCATCTTGCCGTCTTTTCCGCAAAGCTCTCCTTTGCATAGCTGATCTGCGCCTTTTCGAACCCAAGCTTCTTTACGAGCGTGGACAAATTGTCAGCAGTGCCTTCTGAATAGCCTACCTCAATCGCCTTGTCTGCGTTAAGTGTCAGCAGATCTCCCTTAGGCGCGCCAACTTCCTTGGCATCTATATCTGGGTCAGCCATTGCGAGCGCATATTTTGGATCGCGGTTATTTTTCACTGCGGCATCTTCCATCTCTGCCAGCCAAAGTGATTGAGCTTTTTGGTCAGCGGCATTGCCTTGGCCATCAACAATCGCGGCGGCTCCCATTTTTCCGCCAGGCGCCATATAAATGTGATCTGCTTGAAGTGCAATATATGCACCAGCAGACAACGCGCGTTTGTTGACATATGCAGTTACGGGGATCTCGCTTTCGGTTATCAAATCGGCCATATCAATAGCAGATTTGACCAATCCCCCCGGGGTATTGATATCAAGAATAATATGGTCTGCATGTGCATCCTTTGCGTCTTGTAACGAACGGGACAAAAACGAGGCGAGACCCTGTTCGACATTTTTTTCAACCGGGATCACATAAACAGTTTGTTTTTCTGCTTTTGCGTTCAGCTGTACGCCTAATAAAGAAAGTAAAAATATACCCAAAAGAGCAGCACGGAATCCTTTGATTTGAAGCAAGGGCGGTGTATCCCTCCTTCCTTTTATAATAAGTGCCTTCTCTTCATACGTAACAAATGTATCAAAGGTTTCATTTTTTTATGTATAAAAAAAGACATCTCTCTTAGAAAGATGTCCTTTTCTTTGCCATTTAAGACAGTTGACTGCTCACAAGCTTATTAATTAAACTTCCGTCAGCTTTACCTTTTACTTTAGGCATAATTGCCCCCATCACTTTGCCCATGTCCGCTTTTGAGCTCGCACCGACCTCCGCGATGGTTTCATTTACGATTGTACGCAGCTCTTCTTCTGACAGCTGCTCAGGTAAATAAACTTCTAAAATGTCCAGCTCTTTTTGAACTTTATCTACTAAATCTAAACGATTAGCGTTTGAAAATTCCTGGAGGGAGTCTTTACGTTGCTTAAGTTCACGAGAAAGGACAGTGAGTTCCTCATCCTCGGTCAAACTGTCTTTCTTAAGCTTAATTGCTTCATTTTGAAGTGAAGCCTTAACCATTCGAACGACAGTCAGTTTGTCTTTCTCACGGTTTTTCATATACAGCTTCATATCCTGGTTGAGACGCTCAAGAAGACTCATAAATCCACCCTCTTTTAGAATTTGCGTTTTCTAGCAGCTTCAGACTTTTTCTTGCGCTTTACGCTAGGTTTTTCATAAAATTCACGCTTTCTTGCTTCTTGCAAAGTACCTGTCTTTGATACACTGCGTTTGAAGCGACGAAGAGCATCTTCAAGCGATTCGTTTTTTCTAACGACCGTTTTTGACATTCTCTTTCCCTCCCTCCGAATACACCAATCGACTACCTTTAAGTTACACATATAAACATGTACTTTGACATTATAATATAAGCCATCAGTCAGGTCAACTAAGTGAGTTCACTTTTCCGTCATGAGTGCGACTGCCTGTCTATATAATGAAAGAAAGGGGTTGGTGAATAGGATGTTAATTCTGATTAGCTTTACTGCTCTTATATTATTCTTTCTCGCAGGCATGAACATGCTTCGAAAGGGCTTAATTTCAATGGCGTACTCAAAAATTGAAGAACGTTTGCTTTTATTTACAGACCATCCGTTAAAAGCGTTTCTTATCAGTATTGTATTTACGGGGATACTTCAGAGCAGCTCAGCCTTTATGGTCATTGTCATCGGCTTTGTAAGTGCGGGCGTTCTTTCTTTTAAGCGGACGATCCCGATGATTCTGGGGACAAATGTTGGCTCTACTTTTACAACTGAATTTATTGCTATCAAAATGGATATTGTGATTTGGGTTCTTTTAATAGGAGGTTTATTGTTTTTTCTGACTGGCAGGTATCCTTTGAAACAGCTGGGAACAAGCTTCCTTGGACTGGGCATCATCTTCTTTTGCATCAGCGGATTCAGCCATCTTGCCGGGCCGCTGACAAAGCTGAAAACGGGCGCCGACGTTCTATACCATGTTAACGATTCAAACTGGTCCGCTTTGCTCATCGGCATGGTGTTAACTGCCATCATTCACTCCAGTTCTGTCTGTATCGGCATTTTGATGAGTTTTATGAATGAAGGGATTATCGGACTGACACAGGCGATGAGCGTCGTACTCGGATCAAATATCGGGACATGCATTACAGCTGTCATGGCTGCTGTATCCGGCGGATATGCGGCGAAACAGACAGCATATGCCCATGTGGTATTTAACGTGCTAGGGGTGGCTCTAGTATTGCCTTTTCTGACCGCAGCGACCGGCTTTGTAGAGCAGTTATCACCTGATCCCGCACAAAAGATCGCGCATTTCAGCCTTTTATTTAATGTGGTGACAGCTCTTTTATTTCTTCCGCTTACAAACTTGTTTTACCGATTGATTCACCTTCTTATCCCGGCTAAATAAAAAAATCGGTACATTTTAATGCACCGATTTTTTAGGTTAAGAAGACAAACGCATGTGTTCAGTTATTTCATCCTCAACCACACGGACAAACTGTCCTTCGTTGTAAGGATAACCTGCTTTTAGGATTTTGACTTTTACGATTTTGCCGATCATATCTTCCGTACCTTTGAAAACAACCTTCATATAATTGTCTGTGTAACCGACAAACATATTTTCTTCTTCTGTTTCCTTAAACGCTTCCTCAGGGATAATCTCAAGCACTTCATTTTCATACTGAGAAGCGTATTCTTTTGCAAGCTGGTCAGAAAGAGCAATCAGGCGGTGCACACGTTCGTTTTTCACGTTTTCATCCACTTGGTCTTCCATTCGTGCAGCTGGTGTTCCTGTACGCTTACTGTAAGGGAAAACATGCAGCTCAGAGAATTTATGTTCTTTAATAAAGTTATAGGTTTCCATAAATTCTTCTTCTGTTTCTCCAGGGAACCCGACGATGACATCAGAAGTAACAGCTAAGCCTGGCAGTGCTTTTTTCAATTTATTTAAACGGTCTGCAAAGAATTCCATTGTATATTTGCGTCTCATCCGTTTAAGCACTGTGTTTGATCCGGATTGGATAGGAATATGCAAATGATTCACTATCTTATCTGAGCGGTCTAAGACCTCGATCACTTCGTCAGTGATTTGGCTGGCTTCGATTGAAGAAATTCTGATCCGTTTCACGCCTTCCACACGGGTGTCTAATTCGCTCAAAAGCTTCGCGAAGTTGTAATCTTTCATATCTTCGCCGTAGCCGCCTGTATGAATACCCGTAAGAACAATTTCCTTATATCCGGCATCGACAAGCTGCTGCGCTTGTTTAATGACTTCTTCAGGGTCGCGGGAGCGGAGCAGGCCTCTCGCCCACGGAATGATACAGAATGTGCAGAAATTATTGCAGCCCTCCTGTATTTTCAATGACGCTCTTGTGCGGTCCGTGAAAGCAGGCACATCAAGCTCTTCATATACTCTTGCTTTCATGATGTTGCTGACGCCATTAATCGGCTGGCGTTCTTCTCGGTATTGGTCAATGTAGCCAAGCATTTTTTCACGGTCCTGTGTTCCGACTACAATGTCGACACCGGGGATCGCCATAATCTCAGCAGGTGAGGTTTGCGCGTAGCAGCCTGTGACACAGATGACACCGTCAGGATTTTGACGAATGGCGCGTCTGATCACTTGGCGGCTTTTTTTATCTCCCGTATTTGTAACCGTACATGTATTAATGACATATACATCAGCTGTTTGTTCAAAGTCTCTTCTTTCATAGCCCGCTTCTTTGAAAAGCTGCCAGATTGCTTCTGTTTCATAATGGTTGACTTTACAGCCAAGCGTATGGAAAGCAACAGTTGCCATTACTGATCACCTCTTAATAACTCTGTTTGATAAGAAATCGCACTCAACGCGTATAGCGGAGCGGTTTCTGTCCTTAAAATTCTCGGTCCAAGGCCGCACGTCACACCGTCTTGCTCTGTGAGCCGTTCAACCTCCGCTTCTGTTAAACCGCCTTCGGGACCAAATACGATCAATAGAGATGATCCTTTCGGAAGGCTGCTTACAATCGCGCTGAATGCGCTTATTTCCCCTTGCTTCGATGACTCCTCGTATGCAACGACACATTTATCGAAATCCTGCATCCTTTGAAGAAGCTGCTGAAAAGAATGGACATCCATCACTCGCGGCACTTCGTTACGGTACGATTGCTCAGCCGCTTCCTTCGCAATTTTCGTCCATCTTTCCCGCTTTTTCTTTGCCTTTTTGTCATCCAGCTTGACAACAGAACGCGCGGCTTGGAAAGGAATAAAGGCATGAGCTCCGAGCTCAGTCCCCTTTTGGATAATCCATTCAAGCTTATCTCCTTTCGGAAGGCCGCTCGCAATATAGACCTTTATCGGAAGCTCTCTGTTTTCATTCGTCCATTCTATCACAAGGCAGGACACTTTATCTTTGGAAACAGATTGAAGTTCACATTTTGCCTCGAAGCCGTCTTGAGAGCAGCAGATAATCTGATCTCCCTCATTCATTCTCATCACGTTCACAATATGATGAACTTCTTCGCCGGTAATCGAAAAAGTCGGCGCTTCCTCTATTTGCTGCTTCGTGAGCTCGATAAAATATCGTTGCATACGCTGTGACACCTACTAACTGTTATTTTTTCGCAATAATGCTGACCCAATCTTCCATTGAAAGGATTTCTACAATGGTAAAGCCAGCTTGTTCCAGTGCTTCTTTTACTTCTTGTTTTTTATGACCGATGATTCCTGACGTAATAAAGTGACCGCCTTCTTTTAACAGGCTGTACGCTTGTGAAGTAAAGCGAAGAATGACTTCAGCCAAAATGTTGGCCACAATCACATCATGTTCCCCTTCAATCCCGTCTAACAAATTGTTTTGCTTCACTTGAGCAATATCGCTGACTTTGTTCAGCTTGAGATTGAGGCGTGCACTTTCTACAGCCACGGGATCAAGATCGTAGGCATGAACCGATTCAGCCTCAAGCATTGCAGCCGCAATACTTAAAATTCCCGAACCAGTGCCGACATCAATCACCTTATCACCCTTTTGCACAAAGCGTTCAAGCGCCTGAATGCAGAGTACGGTTGTCGGATGTGTCCCTGTGCCGAAAGCCATTCCCGGGTCCATTTCAATAATCAGTTCATCAGTATGGACCGGCGTATATTCCTCCCACGTCGGCACAATTGTAAACTTTTCAGAAATTTTCACAGGATGATAATACTTTTTCCAGGCAGTCGCCCACTCTTCTTCATTTACTTCAGAAATAGTGATGTGGTTTCTGCCCAAATCAATATTGTAAAGAAGGAGATTATTAATCGTTTCTTTGATGCCGTCTACAGTTTCGCCCAGAAAACTGTTAACCGGCAGATATGCTTTGACAATGACACCCTCATCTGGGTAATCATTGGGGTCGAGCTGGTAGATTTCCCCGTACACATTCTCACGTTCTTTAATTAAATCAAGCGGGTCCTCTATCACAACCCCACTTGCACCAGCTTCATGCAATATATTTGAGATAGGTTCGACCGCTTCATGTGTTGTGTGAATGCTTAATTCGGACCATTTCAAAACTACCAACTCCTCATCCAATAATTAATCGCCTTTAAACGCGCGTTTTACCTTGTCAAAGAAACTCATTTCCTGTTCGTCAGGCAGGTTTCCGCTGACTTCGGCAAATTCGCGGATAATGTCTTTTTGTTTATCAGTCAGATTTGTCGGCGTAACGACGCGGACGACGATATGCTGGTCACCCTGTCCATAGCCTCTGACATTTTGAACGCCTTTGCCTCTTAATCTGAATTTCGTTCCTGTTTGTGTACCGGCCGGAATTTTCAATTTCACTTTTCCATGCAGCGTCGGCACTTCTACCTCATCTCCAAGAGCAGCCTGAGCAAACGTTAACGGCATTTCACAGTAAATATCATCGCCGTCACGCTCGAAGAACTCGTGTGCGCGTACATGGAACACGACAAATAAATCCCCGGCAGGGCCGCCGTTTATTCCTGGTTCACCCTGTCCCGAGAGACGAAGCTGCTGCCCGTCATCTACACCGGCTGGAATTGTCACATTGATTTTCTTGCGTTTTTTGATTTTTCCTTTGCCGCCGCAGTCCGCACATTTGTTTTTAATGATTTTGCCTGTACCTTCACAGTGGTGGCAGACCCGTCTGTTAACGACTTTTCCAAACGGTGTATTTTGCTCCACGTTTAACTGGCCGGAGCCTCCGCAGTGGGAGCATGTTTCTGGATTTGTTCCAGGTTTCGCACCTGAGCCTTTACATGTTTCGCACGTTTCCTCGCGGGGAATTTCGATGGTTGTTTCTTTACCGAAAGCCGCATCCTCAAACGACAGGGTCATCGTATACTGTAAATCAGCACCCTGGCGCGGAGCGTTTGGATCTCTTCGTCTTGTGCCTCCGCCGAATATACTTGAGAAAATATCATCGAAACCAAAACCGCCGAAATCGCCGCCGCCAAAACCTCCGCCGCCGAAGCCTTGGTTAGGGTCAGTGTGACCAAATTGATCGTAATGCGCACGTTTTTGGTCATCTGACAGCGTTTCGTATGCTTCTTTTACCTCTTTAAATTTTTCATCTGATCCGGCTTCTTTGTTAATATCAGGATGATATTTTTTTGACAGCTTCCGATAAGCTTTTTTAATTTCATCCTTTGAAGCGCTCTTACTTACTCCCAGCACTTCATAGTAATCACGCTTACTCATCTCGCTTCACTCTCCCGAATTTCTCACATAAATTAGATTGTATCATTTTGAATTATGATTTTTCAATTCCTTTTATCCCGGGCAAGAAAAAAAGTCAAAGCCAAGAGATGCCTGACTTTGACTTTCTAATCATTGAATCAGATTATGAAATGTGTTCTTTTCGGTCAGCTCCGGAAGCGGGGCTGACACTAAAAAGAACTTATTTTTTGTTTTGGTCGTCGTTTACTTCTTCGTATTCAGCGTCGACAACGTTGTCATCCGCTTTGCCTTCAGCGTTTGCTCCGCCTTGAGCTTGCTGTGCTTTAGCAGCTTCTTCATAAAGCTTCATAGAAAGCTCTTGAACGATTGTTTGAAGCTCATCTTTTTTCGCTTTGATCTCTTCAAATTCGTTTTTCTCAATCGCTGCTTTTAAAGCGTCTTTGGCATCGTTGGCTTTTTTCACTTGTTCTTCGTCCACTTTGCCTTCAAGATCTTTTAATGTTTTCTCAGTTTGGAAAACAAGCTGATCTGCTTCGTTGCGGACTTCGATTTCTTCTTTTTTCTTCGCATCAGCGTCAGCATTTTCTTCCGCTTCTTTTACCATGCGTTCGATCTCTTCATCTGAGAGACCTGAAGAAGATTTGATTGTAATGTTTTGTTCTTTTCCTGTGCCTAAGTCTTTTGCTCTTACGTTTACGATACCGTTTTTGTCAATATCGAAAGAAACTTCGATTTGAGGCACGCCGCGCGGTGCTGGCGGGATATCAGTAAGCTGGAAGCGGCCGAGTGTTTTGTTGTCGGCAGACATTGGGCGCTCACCTTGAAGAACATGGATATCAACAGCTGTTTGGTTATCAGCAGCAGTTGAGAACACTTGAGATTTGCTTGTTGGGATCGTCGTGTTGCGGTCGATCAGTTTTGTAAACACACCGCCCATTGTTTCGATACCGAGAGAAAGCGGTGTAACGTCAAGAAGAACAACATCTTTTACGTCACCTGTGATAACGCCGCCCTGAATCGCAGCACCAAGCGCTACAACTTCATCCGGGTTTACGCCTTTATGCGCTTCTTTTCCAGTTTCTTTTTTGATTGCTTCTTGTACGGCAGGGATACGAGTTGATCCGCCGACAAGGATGACTTTGTCGATTTCGCTTGCAGAAAGTCCTGCATCTTGAAGCGCTTGACGGACAGGACCCATTGTGCGCTCTACTAAATGAGAAGAAAGCTCTTCGAATTTAGCGCGAGTTAATGTAAGTTCAAGGTGAAGCGGTCCTGCTTCTCCAGCTGTGATAAACGGTAAAGAAATTTGCGTAGAAGATACGCCGGAAAGATCTTTTTTCGCTTTTTCAGCTGCGTCTTTCAAACGCTGAAGCGCCATTTTGTCTTTTGACAAATCAATGCCGTTTTCTTTTTTGAATTCAGACACCAGATGATCGATGATAACTTGGTCAAAATCGTCCCCACCCAGACGGTTGTCGCCGGCAGTTGAACGAACTTCGAATACACCGTCGCCAAGCTCAAGGATGGAAACGTCGAATGTACCGCCGCCAAGGTCGTATACTAGGATCGTTTGATCTTCATCTGTTTTATCAAGTCCGTATGCAAGCGCTGCTGCAGTCGGCTCGTTGATGATACGTTCTACTTCAAGACCTGCAATTTTACCAGCGTCTTTTGTTGCTTGACGCTCAGCATCGTTAAAGTATGCAGGAACTGTGATAACTGCTTTTGATACTGTTTCGCCAAGATAGCTTTCAGCGTATGATTTAAGGTGTTGAAGGATGATAGCAGACACTTCTTGTGGAGTGTAATCCTTTCCTTCAATTTCAACTTTATAATCAGTACCCATATGACGTTTGATAGACATAATTGTGTTAGGGTTTGTAATAGATTGGCGTTTAGCCACTTCCCCTACTTGACGTTCGCCGTTTTTAAATGCAACAACTGATGGCGTTGTGCGGTTTCCTTCAGCGTTAGCAATAACTTTAGGCTCGCCGCCTTCAAGCACTGCCACACATGAGTTTGTTGTTCCTAAGTCGATTCCGATAACTTTACTCACTTGAATAACCTCCTGCTATGTAATTATTGATTCACTTTGACCATGGAAGGGCGAATGACGCGATCCTTCAGCTTATAGCCTTTTTGCATTTCCTCAACAACAATGTTGGAGCCGTAGTTTTCGTCTTCAGCCTGCATAACAGCTTGGTGCAGATTAGGATCAAATTCCTGCCCTACAGCTTCGATGGCTTCGACGCCTTCTTTTTTCAAGGCTTCTACGAGCTGACGGTGGACCATTTCCATTCCCTGGAGCAAACTTTTCGTCTGTTCATTGTCGGCTTCAACCTGAAGCGCTCGTTCAAAACTGTCAAGAGCCGGCAGCAAATCAGTCACGATATTTTGAGAACGGTATTTTTGGGACGCTTCCATCTCTAAACGGCTGCGTCGTTTATAGTTTTCAAAGTCTGCTTGAACACGCAAAAGTTTGTTTTCTTTTTCCTCAAGCAAACCTTGCAATTCGTTAATTTGGTTTTGAAGAAGTTCGCTTTCATTTGTTTCTTCCTGCTGTTCATCAGCGGCAGCTTGTTCTTCAATGATTTCTTGCTCTTCTGTTTCGTTTTGTTCAACGGTTTGTTTTTCTTCTGACATTGTGTTCACCTCCCTCAAAGTGTAAGGAGAAGGACAGGTGCTGCCCTTCGATAAAATTTGCCAAAATTCCCTTATTCATCATACAGACTTGTTAATGCTTTTGACAAGTCCGAAGTCACATGCTGAAGCAGGCTGACAACCCTGGAATAATTCATGCGGGTCGGGCCGATAATCGCAATTGAGCCGATCTGCTTCTGGTCTACGGAATAAGAAGCCGTAATCAGACTGCAATTTTCCATCTCTTCATAGTCGTTTTCTTTTCCGATTTTAATCGAAATTCCCGTGTGCGGGGATTGAACCAGCTTTAAAACATCCTGTTCTTTCTCAATTAATGAAAGCAGCGACCGAACTCGGGTGATATCATGGAACTCAGGCTGGTTCAGCATATTGATTTTCCCGCCAAAAAACAACTTTTCAACGTGATTTGTGGAATGAAAGGTTGAACGAAGCGCGTCGAGTATATTGTCATAGTTTTTAATGTGCTGTCTTAGGTACATGACAACTTCTTTAAATATGCGCTCATTCAGTTCATCCATTGGAACGCCGCTTAAACGGTCGTTCAGTATATTTACCAGTTTTTCAATATCAGACAGATCCATTTTGGTCGGAAAGTTAATCGTTTTGTTTTCCACATGCCCCGTATTGGTAACGAGAATCGCTACCGCCATATCAGGCTGAATCGGAATGATTTGAATCTGTTTAAGGTAATTCTCACTCAACTTCGGCCCGAGTACGATGGATGTGTAATTCGTCAGATCGGACAAAATTTGCGCTGATTTTTGAACTGTCTTCTCCAGCTCGAAAATTTTCTCTTTGAAGATCGAGTGGATTTGGTCCAGGTCGCTTTTCGTCAATTTGACGGGTGACAGCAAATGGTCAACATAGTACCGATACCCTTTTTCTGACGGAACACGTCCTGAGGATGAATGGGTTTTTTCAATAAAGCCCAATTCCTCCAAGTCAGCCATCTCGTTTCTTATTGTTGCAGAGCTAAATGTGATTTCATCTTTTTTCGAAAGAGTTCTTGATCCCACCGGCTGTGCCGATTTAATAAAATCGTTGATTATAACCTGAAGGATCAGCAGCTGACGATTTGTTAACATCATCATCACCTCTGTTAGCACTCTCAATAAGCGAGTGCTAATTCTATAACAAAAGTATCAAACCACAAGAAAAATGTCAATTATAACTCACCCAAAAAAGCGCCAAAAACTTCATTGCCTAATAATTTCCCTTGATGAGTCAAATAAACGGCAGACTCCGAATTGTGAATCAGCCCTTTTTCAGCGAGGTCTTTTAACACGCTTGGGAAAAGTCCATCCAGGGAACGGCCGTATTTTTCTGCGAATCGTTTTTTGCTGACACCGGCTGTTTTTCTCAAACCTAAAAACATTTCTTCCTCAATCTGTTCTTCTGTTGTCACTTCATGTGTATCTCTGTACGGAAAACCCTTTTCAGCTATCAGGTCAATGTAATGCTTAACAGGTCCGACGTTCACTGTTCGTGTGCCGCCAATATATCCGTGAGCGCCAGCTCCGAAACCGAAATATTGTTCGTTGCTCCAATACGTTAGATTGTGCTTAGATTCCATGCCTGCCTTAGCAAAGTTGCTGATTTCATATTGATGAATGCCGTGAGCTTCCATCTTGCTCATCACTATTTCATACATTTCAGCTTCCTGCTCCTGCGGCGGAAGATGAAGCCGCCCTTTTTGCATCAAATTATAAAATACCGTTTTCGGTTCTACAATAAGGGAGTAAACGGAATAATGCTCAGCGTCCAATGATAAAGCAGTGTTTATGGAATGTTCCAGATGCTTGAGGGTTTGCCCCGGAAGCCCGAACATGAGATCAAGACTGATATTCTCAAAACCGATTTCCCGCGCTCTTTCAAAAGAGGTGAATACATCTTTTTGCTTGTGCACTCGGCCGATTTTTTCTAACAGATCGTCTTCGAACGTTTGCACACCAAAGCTAAGGCGATTTACGCCTGCTTCTTTTAATATTTTTAATTTCTCTGCGGACAAATCGTCCGGATTCGCTTCAACCGCAAATTCCGATAAGTCGCTTGAGGGCTTTAGCACGCGGTTGATCATATCCATCAGCTTTTTAAGCTGTTCCTCAGACAGGGAGGTCGGCGTGCCTCCTCCGATAAAGATTGTTTTGAGATCAGGCTGCCCGGTTTTTGCTATTGTATTTATCATTTCCTGTTCGAGTGCGTTTAAATACTCGTCGACTGGCTGACTTTGAATAAAATATTTATTGAAATCGCAGTAGTGGCAAATATGCTCACAAAATGGGATATGGATATAAGCTGATTTCAACGGATTCACCTTCTTTACAGAAAGAAGCCGCAGTACAAGACTGCGGCGGCTTCTATTGTTTTTTCGGACTGTCGTCCATTTTCAGAACTGCCATAAATGCTTCTTGCGGCACTTCAACTGAGCCGACCTGCTTCATACGGCGCTTTCCTTCTTTTTGTTTTTCAAGAAGTTTCCGTTTACGCGAGATGTCCCCTCCGTAACATTTAGCCAATACGTTTTTACGCATTGCTTTTATGGTGGAGCGGGCCACGATTTTCTGGCCGATTGCGGCTTGTACCGGAACTTCAAACTGCTGGCGCGGAATGAGTTCTTTCAGTTTTTCAACGATCACTTTTCCCCGTTCATATGCGTAATCACGATGCACGATAAAGGAAAGGGCATCGATTTTTTCACCATTCAGCATAATGTCCATTTTCACAAGCTTGGACGGTTTGTAGCCGATCAGTTCATAATCAAAGGACGCATAGCCTTTAGTGCTTGATTTCAGCTGATCAAAAAACTCATATACGATTTCCGCTAATGGCATATCATAAATGATGCTGACACGGTTTGCGTCTAAATACTGCATATCAATGAAATTGCCGCGTTTTCCTTGGCAAAGCTCCATTACAGCGCCGACATAGTCATTCGGCACCATCATCGTCGCTTTTACGTATGGCTCCTCAACCCTTTCGATCTTTTGAGGATCCGGCATGTTGGACGGGTTGTCGACAACGACCTTTTCGCCGTCTGTCATATACACGTCATAGATAACGCTTGGCGCTGTCGTAATCAGGTCGATGTTGAACTCACGCTCAATTCGCTCCTGAATGATCTCCATGTGAAGCATGCCTAAAAATCCGCAGCGGAACCCGAATCCAAGCGCTTGCGAAGTTTCCGCTTCATATTGAAGGGAGGAATCATTCAGCTCAAGCTTTTCAAGAGCTTCCCTTAAATCATTATACTTCGCTGTATCAATCGGATACAAACCACAGTACACCATCGGGTTTAGCTTGCGGTATCCCGGCAGCGCTTCTTCTGCAGGATTGGCAGCGCTCGTTATTGTATCACCGACACGTGTGTCACCAACATTTTTGATTGAGGCAGTCAGGAAGCCTACATCACCGACCGTCAGTTCATTTGTCGGAGTTGCTTTCGGCGTGAACACGCCCACCTCTGTTACTTCGAATTCTTTGCCGGTTGCCATCATTTTGATTTTTTGTCCCGGCTTTACCGTTCCTTCAACGACTCTGATATAAGCCACGACACCGCGGTAGGCGTCATAAAGCGAGTCGAAGATCAGCGCTTTGAGCGGCGCCTCCGGATCTCCGGTCGGAGCTGGCACCTTTTCTACGATTTGTTCTAAAATCTCCTCAATCCCGATACCGGCTTTTGCTGAAGCAAGCACGGCTTCTGATGCGTCAAGGCCGATAACGTCTTCTACCTCTTGGCGCACACGTTCGGGCTCGGCGCTCGGAAGGTCGATTTTATTGATGACCGGAAGGATTTCAAGATCGTTGTCAAGCGCTAAGTAGACATTGGCGAGCGTCTGCGCTTCAATCCCCTGGGCTGCATCCACGACAAGAATCGCTCCCTCGCAGGCAGCAAGGCTTCGGGATACTTCATACGTGAAGTCGACGTGTCCCGGCGTATCGATTAGATGAAAGATATATTCTTCTCCGTCTTTTGCTTTATATTTAAGCTGAACAGAGTTTAATTTAATGGTTATGCCCCGCTCACGTTCAAGATCCATAGAATCGAGCAATTGTTCTTTCATTTCTCGTTGAGTGATTGCCGACGTTTTTTCTAAAATACGATCCGCTAAGGTCGATTTTCCGTGGTCAATATGGGCAATGATAGAGAAATTCCGTATTCTCGATTGCCTCTCTAAACGCTTTTCTTTATCTGTCACAATCTATCACTCCTACTATTAAACGCAAAATACACTAGCTTAGATTATATCAATAGGATTGTAAAGATTCAATGTAAAACAAGAAAGAGAAAAGTTCCCTATCATATCTGGGTTGCTTTTCTCTTTCACGTACTTATTGATTCATATCCCGTATCCATTCATACATTGACTGGGCAGTATTGGTTACGGTGTCCGAAAGCGCTTTTCCGGCTTTTGAAAACATATTGAATGTCTCCACCTTTTCCAGCTCTTTTTGTTTTTCTACTAAATCTTTTGCCGTGACTGTTTCTCCTAGGATTGAGGCTTCTTTTTCATTATCTTTTCCGTCGGTGAGCGTAAACGCCCCCTTCAGTGAAGGGTCATGATAGCCTTTCATACTCAGCATCCCGTGGTTTGCCTGCTGCATGCCGAACAGAACGCCTAAAAACATGATCGTGACAAGCAGTAAGCACTTTCCAAAGTATGCAATCAAATCAACCACCTATTTCTTATTGTTTTTTCGTCTCCCCGCTCGCTGCGTTGACCTTTTCAGCATCCCAGTACATTTCGCTGAATACGTCCGCGGCCGCGTTAGCCGCACGCTGCAGCTCTTCGAGATTATTATCCACTCCGCCAAACTCGAGCAAAAGCGCTCTATCGGTTAAATCCTGATTGTAAACACCATTATCGCCTGGCGAGCCTTTGGAAAAGACACCTGTGCTAAGTCCGGGGTATTTTTTCTCCATCAGTTTATGAAGCTCACTCGCAATTTTATAGTTTTCTTCGAAGTTTTTGCTTTTTTTCCCGACGACAAAGGCTACCCTGGCATAGCTTTTCCCTTTAATCGTTGCGGTTGTGTCTTTTTTGCGCCGAGAGTCTCTGTGGATGTCAATGATATATTGCAGATTTTTGTTTGAAGCGAGGGCGTCTTTCACGACCGGCCTTGATTCATCATAGGACCTGGCATAGTTTAAGCCTTTTTTATTCAATTTTGACTGTATATCGGTTTTATTCACTGTGGCTCCGATTCCCTGGGATTCAAGCGCTTGTCCGAACATATCTCCTACAAGCGTGACATTGGCTTTAGAATGGCGCGCCATGTCAGGATCGGTCTCGCCTTTTAATAGAGGGAGATATGATTCCGTATTGTGCGTGTGATAGATAAACACGACCTTTTTATCACCTGTTGTTTGTTTCGGCGGATCTTTTTGCGCATTATCTGATTGCGTTTGCTGTTTTTCAATCTCTGCCAAATTCGCTTCTCTTTCTTCCTCCATCACCTTAGACGGCGGCGGCGATTCCGCAGGCATATTCGTATAATCCGTTCCTTGTCCAGCTAACAAAATCTCGGTATCAAATTGTGCAAATCCTGGCAGCTCCCGACCGAGAAAGCTCCGCGGATCTTCGAGGTTAATGCTCGTCGCCAGCTTTAAAGAAAGACGAGAAAGATGAAATGAGCTGTCTGTTTGAGAGAGGTCAGAAGCGAAATAATGGTTTTCCATCTGCAGCAAATGTGCAAATACGTCACCCGGCAATTCTTCAGCAATCCCATAAAAAGAGTCAGACGACGGCCTAAGTTCCGGCCGGAGAGACGTCAGCACACCGGATAGAACAAAAATCACGATAAGGCTTACGATAAATAGAAAGATGGCTTTTACCGCTTTCCCTCCATTTACCGCAACAACAATCTGTCTGTTTCTGCGTTTATTTCTCATTGAATCCCTCCAGCGCTTGTCTAGTAATTACTCTATGAACAAGCTAGAGGAAGTAGAACTGTTTAGTGATTGTAGGAGCCTTTGTTTTCTTGTGACACTTTTTCATGAAGCGCTGTGTTTAATCCGTTCGCTAAAACATTTGCCATATCGTCGATAAATGAATCGACTTCCTTCGGTGTAACCATTAAGTTGTGCCCTAAAGGCGAAAGCACCTCGTGAATGAGCTGCCGTTTTTCATCTTCTTGAAGGGTTCCGACAATACCTAGGAACGATTGGCGCTGCTTTTGATCGGGAAGATCGTCTTCAGTGAGCACTTTCTTTTTCCCAAACGTCATGCCTGCCGGAACAAGCGATCTTGATGGCCTGTTATCCTTCATTTCTCTGCCAAAATGTTTTAATATGTAGTCCACCGTGTCGCTGGCAATTGTCACGGCATCAACTACTGTCGGAACACCGATAGCAATCACCGGAACACCAAGCGTGTCTTTGCTTAAATCTTTTCGTTTATTCCCCACTCCAGACCCCGGGTGAATGCCTGTATCCGATATTTGAATGGTTGTGTTGACCCTTTCCACCGCCCGCGCCGCCAACGCATCAATGGCGATGACAAAATCAGGCTTCGATTGCTCAATCACACCTTTAATAATGTCACTTGTTTCGATTCCTGTTATCCCCATTACACCCGGTGCAAAAGCACTGACAGGCCTGTAACCCTCCTGTACGTTTTCCGGCTGAAGCTTAAACAAGTGCCTTGTTACCAACAGATTTTCTACTGCCATCGGTCCAAGCGCATCAGGTGTCACGTTCCAGTTGCCGAGCCCAACGATCAAACAGCTCGCATCTTTTGAGATATTAAGGTTTTCAAGAAAAGCTGAGAATTCCTCCGCAAAGACAGCAGAGACCTTCTCCTGCATTTCCGAATCATTCTCCCTGATTCCCTGTGCTTCAAGCGTTAAATAGCGCCCTTCTTTTTTTCCCGAAAGCTCTGCGCCTTCCTTTGTAACATCAACTGTGCGGATTTTAATGCCGCCGTGATCACGCTCTTTTTCAATAAAGCCTTTAATTTCTTTTGTCGGCACAGCCTGCTGATTGGCCATTGCTTCCTTCGTTTCCACTGCCAAATCGGTCCGTATCAAATACTGATTCACATCCAGCTCACTCTTTTTCATACAGGGGCCTCCTTCACATTAAGTACCTATATTGTTGCCATTTGCTGAATAAATCATGCTAAAAAGAGAACCTTCAATGAAAAATACTTTACATTTATATTGCAATCTAAAGGTGTGTTTGATAGAATACAATTTGTTCTATTGTGAAGAAGATTTAACCTTAAGACACTGTGCTACAGGTTGTATCTTAGGAGGTGAAACACATGCCAAACATTAAATCAGCGATTAAACGTACAAAAACAAACAACGAACGCCGCGTTCATAACGCGACAATCAAATCTGCTATGCGTACTGCAATCAAACAAGTTGAAGCTTCTGTTGCCAACAACGAAGCTGACAAAGCGAAAACTGCTCTTACTGAAGCAGCTAAACGTATTGATAAAGCAGTGAAAACAGGTCTTGTACACAAAAATACCGCAGCTCGATACAAATCAAGACTAGCGAAAAAAGTGAACGGACTTTCTGCATAATATAAAAACGATCCTCAATAATGGGGATCGTTTTTTTCATTTCTTTTTAACAGCTGTAAAAGGAACAGTTCGAGCAGGAGCTGCTTGTCCTTTTTCCCGGTTTTCATCTCATAGTCCATGACGGCAAGCTGTTCAATAATTAAACGGAGCTCCTCCTCTGAAAAAAGCCTTGCTTGATCCATCGCCAGCTTTACCCGAAATGGGTGAACTTTTAGATTAGAAGCGATTTGTTTTTGTCCGTATCCCTGTTCCGCGAAGTACTTCGTCTGCAGAATCAGCCGGAACTGATTCGAAATAAGCGCCATAATTTTGATCGGTTCTTCATTTTGTTTTAGCAAATCATAAAAAATTTGCAGACTCTCTGTTCGTTTTCGGTTGACGATTTTATTGATCAGCTCAAAAATATTTTGTTCAAGGCTTCTAGCAACAAGCATTTTTACATCATCCAGCGTAATTTCTTCACGATCTCCAATAAACGTGCAGAGCTTTTGAATCTCCTGAAAAATCGATGACAGATGACCGTTCACAAGCAGAACCAAATGCTCCGCCGCTTCCGTGCCGATTGTTTTCTGCTCTGTTTTTGCAAGGTTGACAGTAAAGTCTGTCGTTTCCTTTGCATTTAATTCCTTCGCCTCCATCATAAACGCGTGCTTCTTTAACGCTTTCGTCAGCTTTTTTCGCTCATCAAGCTTTTCATACGGAGCAAGCAGGACAAAGACTGTGTAAGGCGCAGGTGATTGTATATATGATTCAAGCGCACTGACGTTGTGCTCAATTTTTTCTTTTTTCTTTTCACCTGTTAAAAAATATGGATTTTTCACAATGACAAGACGCCGCTCCCCCATAAACGGAAACGTTTCAGCATCTGCAATCGCTTGATCCAGCGGGTCCTCTTCCAGATCAAAAACGGACAGATTGAAATCCTTTGTCTCCTGATCAACGACCGTCTGTCTGATCCTGCTGACGGTTTCTTGCAGCAGATATGTCTCTTTTCCGTATAAACAATAAACCGGATGGACCTCTCCTTTTTTCAGGCTTTTCCACACATCAAATACCATTGTTGTACGACTTCCTCTCTTTCATCATCCCCTTCTATCCTAAATTGAGTTTGCAAAATAGTAAAGAGGAAGCCTGACTGCTGCTTCCCCATTTATATTAAACGCCTGTTCGCAAGCCCCCGGGACAGCTTGTAAAAAGGCGATAATCACCAGAACAGAAAACG
This sequence comes from Bacillus sp. PS237, assembly GCF_037963345.1. NCBI lineage: Bacteria > Bacillati > Bacillota > Bacilli > Caryophanales > Bacillaceae > Bacillus > Bacillus sp. PS237. Next base: position 2,525,119 of record NZ_CP150156.1, read on the forward strand.
TTACCTTAGCTTCTAGATTTTTCAAAACAATTCCATTATACTTAAGTCAGTCAGGAGGGATAAAGTTGAATGATTTTGAAAAAAACGTTCAAAGCAAACGAAATGATGCTGTAGATTCAGCTGTTGGTTTTGTTGTGTCCTTCGGATTTTTCGCCTTCTTGTTTGTCATGGCAACGGTTATTCACCTAGTTGGTTCATAACAGCGACTGCCCGGGCTGCTGATTTCTCGGCAGTCTTTTTTAGTTCGTCTCTGTTATATCTGATGTATCATATGGAGGATAGACAGAAAAGGTTCCAACTCTGTTTTTGTATCTATATTGGATCGTTCCGTTTTGATCTGTTCGCAGCACGCGGATAGAATGTCTCTGTAATAGTTGCAGAACTTTTTGATGAGGATGATGGTACCGATTGTTTTTCCCGGCTGAGATAATGGCCGTTTTCGGCTGAAGCTGTTGGATGAATTCTTCACCGGTAGAGCCTTTGCTCCCATGGTGCCCCACCTTTAACACATCTGCTTTTATATTCGGAAACACGTTCATCACCTCTTGTTCCCCTTCTTTCTCCAGATCACCCGTCAAGATCCAGCTCATACCGCCCGTCTCCATCCACAGAACGAGAGATGAATTATTTTTGCTTGCCGGATCAGGTGCTTCCGGTGACAGTACATGGAACTGCAAATCCTTTATTTGCAACACATCGCCTCGCTTCACCTCTTCAATTGCCACTCCCTCTTCCCTGGCTGCCTGCAGCACTTTCTCATCTTTAGGTTCAGAAACGAACCCTTTCGGAATCACGAGGCGCTTTACTTTATGATGCTTCAGCAGAATCTCCGCCTCTCCGATATGATCTTGGTCAGCGTGCGTCAGAATTAAAGCGTCAAGCTGCTTGATTCCCTTAGCAGTTAAAAACGGAATCAGCACCTTTTCCCCCAGTGAAAACGGATGCTGTTTTTCGCGCCAAGGCTCTGACGAGTAAGACAAAGTGCCGCCGGTATCAATTAAGACACGACCCCGCTGATGCGGAGCACCTACAAACATGCTGTCACCCTGTCCAATATCTATCATATCCACTTCTCCTTCGGAACTAAGACACGGATATATAAAGAGCAGAAACATCACCGTGCAGCAAATGCCTCCGGTTACCATCAACTGCGACAAGGAGCGTTTTTCAATCGCCATAAGCAATAGGATGATCGTGACTGTGAATAAAAAAAGCAAAACAGGTGCAGGATGTGCGATCATAATCGTGAACACATCAACATCTGCAATGTTTGTGATTAACCTATTGATCCAGCTTATCAATAAATCAAACCAGCTGAAAAACAATCTCCCAAACGAAGCGGAAAGACTTAATAGAAGAACACCTGCTACAGCTCCCGGCAAAATACAGAAGGTATAAAATGGTACCATCAACATATTCATCGGTACGCTGATGATAGAAAACTGATGAAAATGATATAGGAGAATCGGAAGCGAGCCCAGCTGAGCGATGAGTGATACAATTGTCAGCTGCCCCAAGGAGGTTTTAACCTGCTGAAAAATAGAAGAGGATAGAATTAAAGAAAAACTGACGGCGAACGATAGCTGAAAACCGGCTTCAAAGAGATGATAAGGATTGAAGAGCAGAAGGACGATGTACGAAAGGCAAATTGCAGTTGCAGAGCGGACACGCCATTTGACAAGACTTCCAGCTAAGTAAACACCCGACATGAGAGCGGCGCGTAGCACTGAAGGAGCAGCGCCGGTCAACATCACATAGAGCGGCAGAAATAACAGCAACAGAATTGACGCCTTTTCTCTAGTTATACCAAGGCGGATCATGATATAAAACAAACCTGCTGTCAAAATCCCCACGTGGAGTCCTGATATTGCCAAGAGATGGACAACACCAAGCTTTTGATACGCGGTAAGCACTTCATCCTCCACGTAAAATCTGTCACCAACTGTAAGTGCCTGTACAATCCCTGTCGAATCAGGAGGCAGAAGGCTGTTTGTGAATGATATGATATGTTTTCTCAAGCTGAGCACCTTGTACTTGAAATTTTCAGGTTCGCTGCAGTTTTGGATAGACGTGACAGAGTAGTTCCAATGAATATGCTGCCGATAAAGATACTCGTTATAATCAAATGCACCCGGCACAGTTGCGTGATTCGGTTCTTCCAATGTACCAGTCAACTCACATGACATTCCTGGTTCTATGTATAACAGCTGTTCTTTTTCACCAGCAGACTGAATGCGATACGCAGCAGCCCATTTTTCCTTATCAGGTGTCTCAACCATCATAGACATACGGTCGCCGTCAATTTTGGGAATAGTGTCAATCACTGCCTTGAATTGATAGGTTCCCTGCCGATAGGAAGAGACATTCTGAGAATCTGTGACTGCATACAGTACAAAAAACAATATAAAAGAGAAGAAACAAACAATAATAAGAAAAGCGTGCCTCGTTTTGATTAAAATGATGAGGAGAAAGAGGATGAAAAGAAAAATAGCGGGGAAATAAGCGGCGGCAGTAATTCCAGCCGTTGCCGAAGCTGCCGCCATAGGCAATAATAAGCGCGAATTACGCATTCATCACACGTAGCTCGTGAAAAGTGTATTCGCCTGTTCATGTATCTTTTTCAATTCTTCCTCCGCTAAACCGGCATCAGCCAATTTCCCTATTAGACCCGCTACAAATGAAAGCTTTTCTCTGTTTTTCAGATCAACGATCATTTCATCGAGTTCAACCTGTTCAACAGTTACACCCGCCTGTTCAAATAATTCCTGCGCATACGGATGTGTTTTGTAATCCTCAGCATAATAAACCGTTTTGATACCAGCTTGAATAATAGATTTGCAGCATTGAATGCACGGATAATGCGTCACATAAATCTCGGCTCCATCAGTCGGCACCCCAAACTTAGAGCATTGAAGAATCGCATTCATTTCAGCGTGAATGGTTCTTGCGCAATGATCATCTATCATTAAGCATCCTTCATCTGCACAATGTACGCCGCCCGCGATTGACCCATTGTAGCCTCCTGCTATCATGCGTTTGTCTCTGACTATAGTAGCGCCGACAGATAATCTCGGACATGTGCTGCGCAGCGCCAATAAATGGCTTTGAGCCATAAAGTATTGATTCCATGAAATTCGTTCCACGTTGTTCCCTCCAAATGTTGTGTTGCCTGACCTTTAGTTTACCTATCATAATGCATGACCGTCAAATCACTTTACTGTAATGGAAGACTTTATTTTCTCAAATGACTTTTCACCTATTCCTGAAACCTTAGTGATATCTTCAATTGTTTGGAAACGACCGTTTTCCTCCCGGTATGCAATAATAGCTTCAGCTTTGGATGGCCCCACCCCTGAGATGCCTTGTAACTCCTCTAAGGTTGCTGTATTGATATTCACCAGCGCTCCCTTCCCTCCATCGCTTTGGACAGACCCTCCGCCACCTTGCTGCACTGCTGTTTCCTCTCCCTTTTTCGGGATGTACACCACTGTCCCGTCCTGCAGAATCTCCGCCAAATTTACTTGCGCTTCGTCTGCTTGTTCACTGGTCCCGCCCGCTTTCTCAATTGCCTGAGATACTCTGTCCCCTGTTCGCATTTCATAAACGCCAGGATGCTGAACAGCACCTTTGATGTCTATCACAATTGTTTCGTTTGACTCGTCGTTGTTTGCTTCCTGCTTTACCACTGTATTTTCTGTCTCTGTTGGTACAGCTTGCTTCACCGGCTCTTTATTTTTCCCTGTGGCCAGAAAGATCATAATCGCTGTGAAAACAGCCGCAGAAGCCGCTAAAATAATTGCTTTCTTATGCTGATTCAACCAATTCATCGTGCATGTTCCCCGCTTTCGTCATATTTTATTTTCATAACACATATGGTTTAGAGGATAATAGCTCAAAGGAGGGGAAACCATTGAAGATAGGCTTTATCGGCACAGGAAATATGGGTACGATCCTTATCGAATCATTTATTGAATCAAAAGCGGCCGATCCCTCAAACATGACAATCACAAACCGCACAATTGAAAAAGCGTTGCACATAAAAAACCGCTACAACAGCATAAACGTTACCGAAAGTCTCGAAAAGCTCGTTTCTGAAAACGAGATGATTTTTATTTGTGTTAAGCCGCTTGATATATATCCTTTACTGGCAAGAGCGTTACCTTATTTAAGAAAAGATCATATTCTCATTTCAATTACAAGCCCCGTTCAAACCGAACAGCTCGAACAATATGTGCCGTGTCAAGTGGCGCGAGTGATCCCAAGTATTACGAACAGAGCGCTGGCAGGTGTTTCTCTCGTCACTTTCGGCACAAGCTGCGGCGAATCTGCAAAAGCGAAAATCAATGAGCTGATGCAGCATATCTCTCATCCGCTGCAAATTGAAAGTGACATCACGAGGGTTGCATCAGACATCGTAAGCTGCGGCCCCGCTTTTATGAGCTATCTGATTCAGCGGTTTATAGATGCAGCTGTTTCGGAAACATCAGTGTCTAAACAGGACGCGATTTTGATGTGTAAGGAAATGCTTGTCGGAATGGGAAAACTGTTAGAAACCGAATTGTATACCCTGCCTGCATTACAGGAAAAGGTTTGCGTTAAAGGCGGTGTAACAGGAGAAGGCATTAAAGCGCTGGAAAGCGGTGTGCAGGATATGTTTCACCGGGTATTTCAAAATACTCATATGAAGTACGAGGAGGATATTTCCGCAGTGAAAAAGCAGTTTCATGTGTAGACGAGTATGTCATACGTTCGTCTGTACTGCAAAAGCATAAAAAAGCATTTTAAAAAACCATCGTTTTAGGAAACGATGGTTTTTGATTTCTGCGCCTTGAAAAAGAGGCGTTCTGATTGTGCTGATGGCTCGGTATCCGTAAAATCAGCTGTCACGCGATGGAGCTGAAAGCCGCAGTTCTTAAGCATTTCTTCGTATTCTTCCACCGGGAACGTTCTTTGCTCGTGTGTCTCATCAAAACGATCATACGCTTCTCCGTTCCACACAAAAAACGACATATCATGAATGACAGAAAGCTCGTCACTTCCGGCAAAGCTCTGCCAAATATAGCTGATATCTTCGTCCTGGTCAGCAAATGTGCTATCCGGAAAGACTTCCGCAATTTTAAAAGATGAATGAACATCAAACAGCAGGATGCCTTCAGGCTTTAATACCCGAAAAACACTTTTAAAGGTTTCGATCACATCATTTTTTGTTTTTAAATAATTTAATGAGTCACAGCATATCACAACAGCGTCAAATTGACCGTCAAAGCCGGTAATCTCTCTCATATCCTGCTGAAGAAATAAAATAGGCTGGCTACTCGATACCTTTTGCTGGGCGAAAGAAAGCATCTCTTCGCTGAGATCGATGCCTGTAACCTCGAAGCCTTTTTCGGCAAGCCGGATGGAGATTTCCCCCGTGCCGCATGCCAGATCGAGAATACGGCCTTTTTCCGGGAGAGATGCTTCAATCCATTTTGTCCATTGATCGTAAGGCGCGTGTGACATTAGCTCGTCATACACGCTTGCAAAGCCTTGATAAATCATTGATTCATTCCAAAGTCAAGATCTGCGAGCGGAGCGTCTCCCCACAGCTTTTCAAGGTTGTAGTAGCTTCTTTCATCCTTGTGGAAGACATGGACAACTACATCGCCTAGATCAACGAGAACCCATCTTGCTTCATCAAAGCCTTCCATCTTTTTGACTTGAATGCCGTTTTCATCAGCTTGATCCTTGATTTCACGGGCAATCGCCTGTACCTGTTTATCTGAATTTCCGTGGCAGATCAGAAAATAATCAGCAACCAGAGAAATACCTTCCATATCCAGTGCTAAAATATCCTCTGCCCGTTTATCATCGCAAGCCGCAGCTGCGATCTTTAAAATGGACTTTTGGTTCATTCACAAATTCCTCCTGTTCAGCTGCCAGACACAAGCCAGTTATACGTTAAAAATGTGTCTGGAAAAACCGGTTGATTTTTTTTCATAAGAAAAACCATTGTATTTTTAATGGACTGAATCAGCGCTTGATTCAAATCTGTCTCAGCAAGCTTACGCACCTCATCGACACCGGGAAATGCCCGGTTTGGCTCAATGTAATCGGCAACGTAAATGACTTTTTCTAAAAGTGTCATGCCGGGGCGGCCTGAGGTATGATACCTAATGGCGTCAAGAATGTCTTCATCTTGAACCCCTGCCTCTCTTTGGACCAAATAAGCGCCGACCGGAGCGTGCCAGAGCTCCGGATTATGATCCAATAAATGCGCAGGCATTTTTTCACGCGCAATAATTTGTTTCATTTCTTCTTTCGGGCGGAATTTGGCGTAATCATGAAAGATTGCCGCTATTTCCGCTTTTTTAGAATCGGCTCCAAAACGCTCCGCAAGTTCGATCGCCGTGTTCATCACGCCAACCGTATGGATATATCGGTGTTCGGTCAATTGCTGCTTCACGCATGCAAGTGCCTCCTCACGATTCATATAAACCATTCTCCTCTACATACTTCTTCACTTTATCAGGGATTAAGTAGTCAGTGGGCTTCTTGCTTTTAAACCGTTCCCTTATCATAGTTGATGATACCTCAAATTCCGGAACGTCTGCAAAGAGAAGCGGATAAGGGGTTTCAACATGAAAACCGGGGCGCTTTACTCCAATAAATTGAATGAGGTTCAGCAGCTCGTCCAGCTTATACCATTTCGGCAAATATTCAATCATATCAGCGCCGATAATAAAGAACAGCTGATCATTTGGATAACGCTGCTTCAGTAAAGAAACGGTATCAAAGGTATATGATGGCCCTTCTCTTTCCATTTCAACAAGCTCCAGCTTAAAGGACGGATTAGATTGAATTGCAAGCTTTAGCATTTCCACGCGATGAAAGCTGTCGGTATAGTCTTCGTTCTGTTTATGCGGCGGAATTTGATTAGGCATAAACCAAATTTCATCAAGCCCCGCCTGGTACAGCACCTCATTCGCCATTAAGAGGTGACCATTATGCGGAGGGTCAAACGTGCCTCCGAAAATTCCGATTTTCTTCATTTCAACCACCTTTAAGGAAGCTCGATTTGTTTATTTTCCTTTGATTCCTTATATAACACAATCGTATTGCCGATTGTCTGCACCAATTGAGAGCGGCTTCCTTTTACAAGAGCTTCCGCTACATCGTTTTTATCCTCTTCGCAATTCTGAAGCACGCTGACTTTAATCAGCTCTCTCGCTTCAAGCGCCTCAGCAATTTGTTTAATCATGTTGTCGTTTACTCCGCCTTTACCTACTTGAAAAATCGGCGTTAAATGATGCGCTTTTGAACGCAAAAAACGTTTTTGTTTACCTGTTAACATTCTGTTCCTCCTAATTTTCCTATTACAATAGATCTCATTTTTTCAATATTAGGCTCTTGTCCAGTCCACAATTGGAAAGACAATGCTGCCTGTTCAACAAACATGCCCACACCATCGAGTGTTTTCAAGCCTTTTTGGCTTGCTTCTTTTAAAAGTGCCGTCTGTATTGGATTATACACGATATCACATACGACGGCACTGCTCGCGGCACGCTGTAATGAAAGCGGCACATCGTCCACGTTCGGATACATGCCCACAGACGTTGTATGGATGATAACATCATACTGCTCAAGACGTTCTTCTGCTTCTTTTATGCTTAATACTTCTTTATTGTGAAACGAGGGAGTAGCTTCTGTAAGCCGCTTTGCTTTTTCTAACGTCCGGTTGCAAATGTCAAATTTTTTCGGGGTATTTCGGACAATTGTTGTAAAAATGGCTCTCGCCGCTCCGCCAGCGCCGATCATTAAGAATGACAGTTCAGAGATGGGCTTGTCTAATACCTTCATTAATGACTTCACGAAGCCTTCCCCATCGGTATTGTATCCGACAAGCTTATCTCCCTCTCTTCTGACCGTGTTTACGGCACCGAGCACTTTTGCACTCTCATCAATATGATCCAAATAATCCATAATGGAAACCTTGTGCGGAACAGTCACATTGATTCCTTGTACGCCTAGAGCTCTTATTCCTTTTACCGCATCCTCCAGATCATTCTCTTCTACCTTGAAGGCATGATAATGTCCGTCAAGCCCGAGGTCTTTCAATGATGCGTTATGAATATCAGGTGACATAGAATGGCCAATAGGATTTCCGATAACCCCGTACAGCTTTTTCATACACCTCTCCCCTTTTCTTAAATTAATGAACGCCGAACAAATACATGAACGCCTTTTGGCGCGTATGCAGTTACCTTTTTATCAGCGTCATGGACAGTAACCCAGCCTAACCCAGAGAAAACGATATCTGTCTTTTTGTCTTTTATCGTAAACGTATGGGCGACCAATTCAGGAAACTCATCCATTTCATCTTTACCCGGAGGTGTGAGCAATTCCCCTGCATGCTTTTCATAAAGCGCGTCTGCATTTTCAAGTTTTGTTCTATGAATCATCAGCTCATTCGGCATATAGCAAATAAAAGGAGATCTTTCCCCAGACACATAATCAAACCTTGCAAGTCCGCCAAAATACAGTGTTTGCTGATCATTAAGCTGGAATGTGCGAGGCTTCAGCTCCTTTTTAGGAGATAATATTTTCAGGTCCTTTTTATTGACATAATGCGCCATTTGATGGTTGTTGATAATTCCCGGTGTATCATAAAGCGATGAACCGTCATCCAGCGGGATTTCAATCGCATCAAGGGTTGTGCCAGGAAATTGGGATGTTGTAATAATATCTTCTTCACCTGACACTTCTTTAATAATCCGGTTAATAAAGGTTGACTTTCCTACATTTGTACATCCGACAACATAGACGTCTTTTCCGTTGCGGTAATGCTCAATCGCGTCAATTACTTCTCTGATTCCCTGGCCGCGACCCGCACTGACCAAAAATACGTCAACCGGTTTTAAGCCAAGCTCTTTCGCTTCACGCTTCATCCATTGGATCAGACGCTCTCTTTTCAGTGACTTAGGCAAAATATCCGCTTTATTGCCAACTAATAAGATAGGGTTTCCCCCCACCAAGCGCTGCAGCCCATTAATCCAGCTGCCGTTAAAATCAAAAATATCAACAATTTTTACGACCAGAGAGTCCGTTTCTCCAATACCGTGAAGAATGTTCAAAAAATCATCATCAGTTAAGGAGACATCTTGTATTTCATTATAGTTTTTCAGTCTGAAGCAACGCTGGCAAATCACATTTTCTTTCGTAAGCGATGCAGGCGGCGCGTACCCCAAACCTGTTTTGTCCTCGGTTTGGATCGTAACTCCGCACCCGATACAAACAACCTTTTCCATTTCTTACTCCTCCCACTGAATGTGCCCTTTTCGTTTGAGAGCACTCAGTATTCTGCGTTCGACCTGGCGGTTAAAGCGCGTAATGAATCCGTCAGAGGAAGCGACTGGCACGACCAAAATCGTATGGTAGCCGTTTCGGTTTCCCCCGAGTACATCGGTCAGCAGCTGGTCTCCGATGACAACGCAGTCCTCTTTTTTCAGCTCCATATTGCGCACCGCTCTATTAAAGGCTTTACCCATCGGTTTTCTTGCTTTATAGATGAATGGGATTCCAAGCGGTTCTGAGAAAAGTTTCACTCTTCTTTCGTTATTATTAGAGACAATTGTCACTTTAATGCCGTGTTCCTTCATTTCTTCAAACCACTCGATCAATCGCGGCGTCGCGTTCGGCCTGTCCCATTCAACAAGCGTATTATCCAGGTCAGTAATAATTCCTTTTACATTTCGTTCCTTTAATTTCTCAGGTGTAATATGAAAAATATTTTTTACAAACTCGTCAGGTAAAAAAAACTTTTTTAACAAAACCCGCACCCTTCCCTTTTTCTTTCTTTCAAAATGATTGTCGAAAAAAATCGAACTTGCGCCTAAAGAAAAACTGAGCAAAAAAATTTCGACAAAAATTGGGTTTCTTCACCAGGTGTGGATAAATTTACACACACTATCCACTCTTATTACATCACTCTTTAGACAAATTATAAACACGATACTCACAAGTTATCCACTTTTTGGTGTGGATAACAGAACGATTGTTCTTATATGCATTTCATGGTAGATTAAAGATAACTTCAACCTCAGATGAATGCAACTTATCATTGTATGCGTTAAAATCATGAATGATTCCAACTTTTAAGGAGGTGCCTCTCCCATTAATTGGGTTCCTAGCATGAGAAAACTGTCTGATGAATTACTAATAGAATCTTATTTCAAAGCCACCGAAATGAATTTAAACCGTGACTTTATTGAGTTAATTGAAAACGAAATAAAAAGAAGATCGCTCGGACATATTATTTCCGTATCTTCTTAATAGGAATTTGTCTATTTTTTCCGGGCGTATTTCCTTTTTTTACTCAGATGACTGATATTATATCACTTTGGCTGCGCGCTTTACTACTATTTTCAGCAAAAAACACCCCTAAAAAGAGGTGTTTTAAAGGGCCGGTTATTATGCTAACCAGTATATGCCGCCCACAACAAGGAGAACAACAACTAAAACAACAATAAAAGCGTATCCATATGCTCTGCCTGCGCCATACATGTGAAGCGCCTCCTTAATAAGGTTTTATAACAGCCTATGTAGGAGAAATAAATCGGACTAGGCGGTTGTCCGGCTCAACGCTGCAGGATCTGCCCATCTTGTATTCCTTCATATACGATCCTTGCCCCTTTAGGTGTCATATGATTTCCAGAAGGATCTATAAGACCAGATTGGATAAGCGCTTCATCAGTTGCTTTTCCGCCGTCTGCTTCTATAAAATGCTTCCAGTTATCTACAAGAGGGACATCCAGGCGCTTCGACACATCTCTTGTAATATCGTTATATGAGTTGTGCCATTTCCTTGCTCCGCCTTTTGGTTCAAAAGCAGCTGCTTGATATCTGGAATAGTAAAACAAATGATGCTTCCCATTACCTTCTATAATTGGGATACACGTCATTAAGATTGGCTTGATCCCGTGTTTTCTGCTTTCTTCAATAAAATAAACCAGATTTTCTCTAAAACGCTGCTTCGACACTCTCGGTTTCCCCTCAGTCAGTATGGCAGCGTCATTGGTTCCGAACATAATAAACAAATACTTCGGTTTTTGATCCAGCACATCTGTCTGAAATCGGAGACGGGCATCCTCTGTCGTCTGTCCGCCGATTCCCGCATTGAGTATATCAAGGTTACCGCGCTCAGCTGTTTTTAATATATTGACCCACTGCTGTGCTTTTGGATAATCGCGATAATCCCAATTAGAGCCACGCGTATTACTGTCACCAAATGCTACAACGTCTTCGTATCCCCTTCCCTCGCATCCTGCTGTAACGAACAGCAGAAGGAAAAGGATGATAAAATGTTTCATCTTTACACCCCCAAAAGCCTCACTTTAATGTTATACCTCTGTTTCTCTTCGTTCAATGAAGAGTTTTTCGCTATCACTGTTTTTTCCTATAGTTAACGTGTCCCCCTCAGTGAATATCATTCTGCTTTCATTGCGGCGCAGCTGATGATTTTTTAAAATTCCCTTCTTTCCAATCTGAAAAACACACAAACCAAAGAAAAGAAAATAACCTGAATCCGCACTGGAAACAGGTTATCCGTTAAATCCTGCATTTACTTTAACTTCGATTTAAGCTTGGCCTTTGTTTTTGGCCCATAAATCCCGTCTGCAGTTAATCCGTTCATGAGTTGAAAACGCTTGACGGCATTCGCTGTTTTCGGTCCGTAAACTCCATCTATGCCATTGTTTTTGGCTCCCTTATCAGGGTAAAAGTGAAGTACAGCTAAAGCCTTTTGCAGCTGGAGAATGTTTGTGCCCTTTCGATAAGGCGAAGTGAGCTTTATAACCCCAGACGGCAGAGGATATGATGGTGAAGTTTCTTTTGGAGGTGTATCCGAGGAAGAAATTCCGTTTAGAAAAGAGTTCCAGTGGTCCAAGAGTTTCCGCGGACATTCTTTCCCGGACCACTTTTTGTGGGGAACAACACGATTTAACGGAATATTGTTTTCCTTCATCAGCTTTCTGATCAGCCACTGGGCATTTGATGTTGCTTTTTCAAAATCGCCGTCAGCATTTTCACAGATTTCAATCCCGATCGATTTGCGGTTTCCTGTCCCGTTTGTACCGTCTCCCGCATGCCAGCCGTTTTCATCTATCGGGAGATGCTGATAAATGACTGAATCGTCAACTGTAAAATGCCAGCTTTCGGATGTGTTCGGGTTTTTCACAAACTTGGCGTGCATTTTCGCATCAGCGCCTTTGGCTGTATTCGCTGTATTATGCACCGTAATATAAGCAGGCGCCATCGCATAGCCAGGACGATTATCATTTGATACCGGTATAAAATCCTTTTTTATGGTTACCATTTCTATCCCTCCCTATTAATAAGAATGCAGAAAACAGAGAGATGGACAGCCTTTTTTATGAGGTAAAAAAGAATTGTGTTCTTAACCTGGTTTTCAGTTGAACAGCTGAAATGGCACCAGTTATACTAATTTAGATGACGGAGGTTTTGACTCCTGACATCACCTAAGTTGGGAGTGACCATAGACATGTTAAAAAAAGTAATAGGTATACTTGTGATTATCGCTATCATTTCAGTTGGTTTTTTTCAGAAAGAAGCTTGGCTTGATGCAATCAAAGCAGGAGGGATGTTTTCCGTTTTATTTAGTATGCTGCTGATTGCTGCCGATGTTTTTTTCCCAATAGTGCCGTTTGCTTTGATTGCTGCTTTAAATGGCGCAGTGTTCGGGACTGCAAATGGAATTTGGATTACACTGACCGGCTCAATGCTTGGTACAATATTGCTGTTTTTTCTCGCCAGGTACAGTTTTAGAGATTGGGCCAGAAAAAAAGTTCAGGCCTATCCTGCCATACAAAGCTACGAGGCTTCCTTCAACAAAAACGCTTTTACCGCTGTTTTATTAGGAAGGCTGATACCTGTCATACCTTCACTTGTAATGAACGTGATCTGCGGGCTGAGCCAGGTTCGCTGGCATGTTTTTTTCTTTGCGTCTTTAATAGGGAAAATCCCCAATATTGTTGTTGTCACTATTGCAGGTGCCAATTTCACCAGCAATAAATTATTGTCTATCAGCATTTACGGTACATATATTCTGATCATCATGCTGGTCATTTATAAAAAGTTCCCTCATCTTCTGAAGGTGCCAAAAAAATAAGGAGGCTTGTTGGCCCCCTTACTTTTTTTCTGTCGCATGGCCTCCAAATTCATTTCGAAGCGCAGCAACCACCTTTCCTGTAAACGTATCGTCTGTTAAAGAACGGTATCTCATCATTAGTGACATGGCGATGACCGGCGTTGCCGTCTGCAGATCAAGCGCGGTTTCCACCGTCCATTTTCCTTCACCTGAGGAATGCATAATGCCCTTGATCTGATCCAGTTTCGCATCCTTAGCGAAAGCTCGCTCAGTCAGTCCCATAAGCCAAGAACGAATGACAGAACCATGATTCCACACTCTGGCAACCTTCTCGTAGTCAAAATCAAATTGGCTGTTTTCAAGCACTTCGAATCCTTCACCAATCGCGGCCATCATTCCATACTCAATTCCATTATGGATCATTTTTAAAAAATGTCCGCTTCCCGCTTCACCAGCGTATAGATAACCATTTTCGACGGCAGTATCACGAAAAAGCGGTTCCACAATCTCCCATGCTTCATGATCGCCCCCCACCATAAAACAGGCTCCATGCCGTGCGCCTTCCATTCCGCCCGACGTTCCGGCATCGAGATAATGGATACCCGCTTCTTTCATTTGATTGTAGCGGCGAATTGATTCTTTATAATGAGAGTTTCCAGCTTCGATAATCATATCGCCTTTACTTAATAAAGGTGATACATCACGCAAAACAGCATCGACAATGCCATGCGGTACCATAACCCATAGGATGCGCGGCGGGTGTAATAAAGAAATGAACTCTTTAAGATTTGTTGTCCCCTCAGCCCCGTATGCTTTCAGTTCATCAACAGCCGCTTGATTTACATCATATCCAACCACTTGATGATTGCGGTCAATGAATTGCTTTCCTATGTTTATGCCCATTTTCCCTAAGCCGATTAATCCGATTTTCATATCTGTTCCTCCTGATTGTCTAAAAAGCCTTTACTCTTTATGTTCCCTATGGATTGTATTGTGATACGCAGAAAACAAATGGGGCTTACATCGTCTGCGCATGTAAATTTTATTTTTCATGACCGACGGCGCCTGCCAGTTCTATTACTGAATCTCTTTATATCCATAATTATCGCTTTATCCTTGATTTACCATCAGTTTAAGTTAAAATATGGGAAGGAATTCGATTTTTTCAGTAAAAAGAAGGTGACATGTTGCAGAATCAATCTCATACTCTTATTGGAGTTACGAAAACCGCTGTATTCTTTTTATACGCTGCACTTGCAATCATCGGTTTTGCAATCGGGTATTTTATTCCGCAGATTGCGAAATGGGCATTATCCCTCCCCTGGATCCCTCTTGAAGGACCACTTCGGCTCATTACCTCTTTTCAGGGATCTACAGCTTCATTTATCACTGCTCTTCTCGGTATGTGTGCGGGGATTTGGTTCGCTCATTCTGTTATTGCAATGCTGCTGTCTGTCAAAATTACAGATCACACAGTGGAATTCATCAAAGGAAAAAAAGTGCAAACAATTCATTCCGATGACATCGCTCTTGTATTTATGGATCACAAACGGCTTGTCCTCCTGGGAACAGCCGGATATGAATTGGTACGGGAAGAAATTGATGAAAAACCAGTAAACGTTGAGAAGGCCTTTAGACAGCATCATTACGAATGGGCAACAGATGGTGATCCGTTTAAAGATCAATTTCGCCGATGGATTCCTGATGCACCAGACCTATCGCAAGGCGCCCATGCCTTATTAAAAGCTCGTCACAAAGCACTGCAGGACGAAGAAAAAGACGATATTGAAGAATTCCGTCTCGAACTGGCACAGCTGGGCATCGTTGTACGGGACGAAGGCACACGCCAATATTGGCGAAAAGCAGAAACCTATCCCCCGAAAATTCAGCTCGGCGAAGGATTGTAACAACAGAGGCTCAAGAAAGAGCCTCTTCTTTACTACTGCACAATAAACAGCACTCTGGTACCGTCAGGATAGCTGCTCATTTGATTCCCTACCCACGAGCCGGCGCCGCGATTATCAGAAGGCGTCACATATCGGACATCAGCCCCTGCACCGCCTTCCTCGCAGACCGCCATCGGCCACTCATCCCGGTCATAGCCCGGCTTGGTCGGGATTCCCTTTAAAGATTCCTCCCGCCTTTTGTCTGCTCCATCTCTGTCAATGGTACAAATATCTGGATGTCCCTCTGCAATCGCATCCCTAATATGACTGCCGGTTTCCGGATAACGAGACAGCGGAAAATATAACACTTTGTCATACGAAGATGCGCCTTGGATCTGTTGCGGAACCATTAAACAAAGAAGAACTGCTGCAGCAAGAAACAGGCCTGCCATCCATTTTTTCATCCCCATCCCCCCATACCTTTGTTCATTTCAATGTATGGGCGCTTGATGAAGAATATTTTTAACATTTGAAGTTAGTATGCTGCTTACCAAAGCCGGACTCCCCCGCGAGAAATTTCCCGGTACAGACACAGACAGCCTCCCGGTCACATACATTTACATATAGGCTTTTGCCTACATACTTTTGTGGAGGTGACGATGGTGACAGGTGTTTTCGCAGCGCTCGGCTTTGTTGTTAAAGAGCTTGTCTTTTTAGTATCTTACGTGAAAAACAATGCCTTTCCACAACCGCTCTCAAGCAGCGAAGAAAAAAAATACTTAGAGCTCATGGCTAAAGGGGATGAACATGCCAGAAACATGCTGATTGAGCATAATCTTCGCTTGGTCGCCCATATTGTGAAAAAGTTCGAAAATACAGGTGAGGATGCAGAGGACTTAATCTCCATCGGAACGATCGGGCTTATTAAAGGAATTGAAAGCTATTCCGCTGGAAAAGGGACAAAGCTGGCGACGTATGCAGCGAGGTGTATTGAAAATGAGATTGTAATTACAAAAGGGGGGTGCATACACCCCTCTTTAATACGTTTCAATATATATGGTGTCAGAATCCACAATGGTAACTTCTTTCACGATAAAGTTAACAATTGTTTTTTTATCTTCAAGAGTTAAGTTATCTGCACCGATTGATTGAAAATAGTCGATGGCTCTTTTTAGAGCATTTTCACTTGAGCTCGTATCATCTAGGACTTTCATTTTTGACTGGATTTCGTTACACTTTTCAGTAAGCTGATTTTGCTTTTTTTGCAGTTCAATAATTTGTGCTTTGATTTCATCTATGTCTAAATCATCGTCATCGCTTAGGCTGATTAGCGTTAAAAGACGCTTGCGGCCTTTTTTTGTTTTCTCTATCTCTTTTTCAATAAGTTCTAATTCATCAGACAGGTGATTTGATTGTTCAGCCTCTTTAAAAGAAACATACTTTTGAGGATTTGTGATGAATTTAAAAATTTCACCCCATACATGCCGGTTCAATTTATTCTCAGACATTTCTTTTCCGCAGCCGCGGTCCTTTGCGCCAGAATAATTTTTCCGGCAAGTATATACATAGTAGTCTTTACCATGTGATTTTCTTTTCTTCCCTGTCATGGTATTTCCGCATTTTCCGCATCTAACCAAACCCGATAACAAGTAATTGTGAGGGCTGATACTCAAGTGTTTTCTTTTACTTTGACCTAAGAGTTCTTGAGCATAATCCCATTGTTCAGCTGGAACAATTGCTGGAATTGTCACAGTGATTTGTTCTTCTTCAGGCCTTATTTTAATTATAGATTTGTTCCCTGCCTGCTTTGAAACATAGGAACCCTCTGTATCATATTTATACTGTCTATGTTCACCCTTATAGGAAGAGTTCATTAATATTTGCCGAACAACCTGCCTGTGCCATACTTTGGCGCCTTTTTTTGTTTTAACCCCCATCTGAGTTAAATGTAGAGCAATACCATTTACTCTGCCGAAAAAAGGGCTTTTATGATCGGTGAAATAGTTAAAAATCATCCGAATGATTTTTGCTTCCTCTTCTAATATCTCAAGAGTTCTTTTCTCTTTAACAAATTTATAGCCATATAGTTTAGAATCTTTAATGATCATGCCTTTTTTCATTTTTTGAAGTCGGCCGCTTGATGTCCGTTCTTTGATTTTGGCTTTTTCAAATTCTGAGATTGCCCCGCGCATTGCGAAAAACAATTGACCTTCTGGAGAATTGGCGTATTCACCATTTACAAAAATCAAAGGTATGTTTCGCTTTCGCAATTCGTCATCAATGATTAGCTGATTCATTAATTTCCGAGAAAGACGGTCAGGATCGTAACAAATGACTTGACTTATAAGTCCCTTGCTTGCATCCTCCCTCAAGCGATTCAAAGCCGGACGTTCTAAAAGCTCTCCTGAAAATCCTTCATCTGCATACTTCAGCACATCTTTAGTCCCTGCTTTCTTTATACAGGCCTCGATTTGGCTGTCGATGCTCGATCCCTTGATCGCTTGTTCCTCGGTCGATACCCTTACATATATTGCTATCACCCTGAATCTCCTTCCTATAAAGTTTTATTAAATAATGATAGCAATCGTTAATGCATTTGTCAGCTTGCGGTCCCTCGATGATTATCACTTTCATAAAATGCATCACCCCTTGGGTAATGCTATGTAACAGCTGTTTGTCCAAATGAGGAGATTTTAAATTAAACTATAGTGTTATTAAACGTTTCAATGAATATGCAAAAAATTTAAAAAAAGTTGTTGTGACTTTTCTACACTCCTTTAGGTCCTCAATAGAAAAGATTTTATTTTCTATGCCTCAACATTCGCTTATTATAGTTTTCAATGATTTATTATTATTTGAGAGTACAATGGAGTAGTGTTTTTCATTGTTAGATAGTTAATGACATTTCACTGGTGTCAAGTTCGTATAGCTAGACATTAATAAAAAAAGGACACATATAAATATGCATCCTTTAACAAAAGAGTTTATTTATTTCCCTGTTTCAGCAAATTCCTTCAACCTATTCCCTATTTCATCACGAACTCTTTGGAAAAACGCCCATTTTTCTTCTTCTGTCCCTTGTGCTCTTGCCGGATCATCAAAACCCCAATGCTCACGTTTTACATGTGGAGGCGTCATCGGGCATTTATCAGCAGCATCTCCACAAAGCGTAACAACTAAATCAGCATTGTTCAGAATATCAGAATCGATTATATCTGACGTTTGATTAGAGATATCTATACCAACTTCCTTCATCGCTTTAACAGCATTCGGATTTAATCCATGTGCTTCTATCCCCGCGCTATACACTTTCCACTCATCACCTAAATATTGTTTAGCCCATCCTTCAGCCATTTGGCTCCGGCAAGAGTTCCCTGTACATAAAAAGTAAATGATTTTATTCTCCATATATTCCACCTCTACATCGAGTGACTTCCAAAGTATTTTCGTTGAAACCATAAAGCAACCTTAACAAGTGCTATCATGACTGGCACTTCTACAAGCGGACCAATTACGGCGGCAAATGCTGCACCCGAATGAATTCCAAATACACCAACAGCTACAGCAATCGCTAATTCAAAGTTATTGCTTCCTGCTGTAAAAGCTAAAGTAGTAGTTACAGCATAGTTTGCCCCGATTTTCTTCCCTAAAAAGAAGGAAACAAAGAACATTAAAACAAAGTAAATCAATAATGGAATCGCAACTCGGACAACATCTAACGGCAAGCTAACAATTACATCACCTTTTAAGGAAAACATGACGATAATTGTAAATAGCAAAGCAATTAACGTAATTGGACTAATCTTAGGAATGAACACTTTTTCATACCATTCTTTGCCCTTCACTTTTACAAAAATATAACGTGTCACCATTCCTGCAATAAAAGGAACTCCAAGGTAAATGAATACTGATTTTGCGACTTCTGCCATCGTAATATTCACTACTGCTCCTTCCATCCCTAACCATTGCGGAATAACTGTTACAAAAATGTAAGCATAAACTGAGAAAAAAAGCATTTGGAAAATTGAGTTGAAAGCAACTAATCCTGCCGCGTATTCCGTATCACCTTTTGATAAGTCATTCCAAACAATAACCATCGCAATACAGCGAGCTAATCCAATCATAATAAGCCCAATCATATACTCCGGTTTATCTGGCAAAAAGATGATAGCCAAAATAAACATGAGAGTCGGTCCGATGATCCAGTTTTGCACTAAAGATAAAATTAACACTTTAATATCTTTAAATACCCGTCCAATTTCTTCATATCGAACCTTTGCTAGTGGTGGATACATCATTAATACTAATCCAATAGCTAAAGGGATAGATGTAGTTCCTACTTGTAATTTGTTTAATCCACCAACAAAACTCGGAAATATAAAACCTAATCCTATCCCCAATGCCATCGCAAGAAAAATCCAGATGGTTAAATAACGGTCTAAAAAAGATAAACGTTTCATTACTTTATCCTCACCTTTTTTACTAACAGCAAGAGTTCGTTGTAATATCACTTGGCGGTGTTACACAACAAGAGGAGGAATCTTGTTTTTGAACCTCGCTGTTCGATTTGGTATAGAAAAATTCCCACTCGTTCCCATCTGGATCAGTAATCCAAAATTTATCTTGGACTGCATAACAACAAGTCGTATCCATTTCTTCACGTGCAAAAAACCCTTCTTTTTCAAGCCTTTTCTTGTGTTTCAAAACTTCTTCCAAACTATCTACTTGGAATCCAAAATGATTCACTTGATTTCCCTTCACCTCATCTGCGACATTTAAAGTGAAATTCAGTCCAGGAGTCTCTAATAGAAACTTTGCATAGTCTGTTTTTACTTTTACAGCCTTTACTCCAAAAACTTTTTCATAAAAATTGATCGATTTCTCTAAACTGACAACGTTAACCCCTACATGAACATATTTCATTTTAATTCCCCCTCTTATATATTAATCAAAAAAATTTGATATAATACCTAAAAAATTTTTTTAGCAGCAATCTCCTTCACCTTTTTTTCTAAATATACAACAAAGCTCTTCTGATAATAAACCATTTACTTCCTCATCATTTAGATCATAATAACTCCATGTTCCCTTTGTCTCTTTCGTTATTAAGTTGGCATCCAATAAAATTTTTAGATGATAAGAAAGTTTAGATTGCGTCACCTCAAAAATCTCAGTCAGATCACAAACACAGGTTTTTCCCCTTTGACAAAGTTCATACATGATCTCTAATCGTTTCTGATCAGCAAGAGCCTTAAATTTTTGTTCATATTTCCGTAGCAGTTCTGATTTCGTCTCATCCATTCATATCGCCTTCTTTAATCAATTTTTTTTGATGTATTTATTATACTCATGATTTTTAAATTAATGCAAGCAAATAAATCAATTTATTTTGATTAATTGTAAAACCCGCTAAAAGCTTGTGTAACCAGATAGAGGTTTTCCATTTTTATTATTTCCTCCATCGCTACTTTGCTACTACAGCAACGGAGATCATAAACGCTAATTTCTAATTTCAAGAAAAAAACATTAAATAATTTTTGTGAATATGTAGAATCGATAATAATTCGAGATAATACGTATTTAGTCAGAGCACACAGATTTATCATCAATTAAAACCTTATGTGAAGATATAAGCCATTCAATCCATCCTTCCACATAAGGTTTTAAACAATTTAATCAGACCTTTTCTTTTTGAATAAGTTCTTCATTTTCATAAAAGGGCATTGTGACACTTGATTTTCATCATCTCGCAAGAAGTACTGTTTCCACTCCAGATTGTCTTTTTTTCCATACCATCCTAAATGCGGATGGATAGGTACTTCATCATATGCCTCAAGCCTTTTTCGAATTTGCTTACTCATATTTCGTCCAAATGCAGTAGTATCATTTAGATCCTCAAAAACCCATCTAGGCTGAAACGTCAACATAAAATAAGGAAAACTTCTGCTTTTTCTTTTGCTGTGAGCCGGTGTAGCACACAGAACAAAATATGGTTCTCCATTAAAACAGTATTCCCATTGAAAGTTATCTGGATTTTCTGGTATATCATCTGGCCAATCAGCTGGATCTTCCATACTCAATGAATTGAGCAACTGCCAAAACAACGATTCGTAATCCTCAATTTTGTAATCAGTCAGTAATTCTTCTGGTGTATGAAATATTACAGTTAATGATGCATACTTTCCTGTCTCTCGTGAAATAGTTCCATACCGAGTAAGCAATGGCGCTAATTCCTTCGCAGTCTCGGGATTCCTAGGATCACCGACAAAAGCAATTCGCAGCTGGTCGCTTAAAAATGCTTGCCTTCCCGGTATACAAGGAAATTTATTTTCTTTATCACCTATTTTTTCATTCAAATAGTTAAACGAATCTAATTGCCAACCAGGTAGCGTTTCTTTAATTTTTTCAAGATCACTTTTAGCATATAACTCAGTCAATAAATCCACCTCCGAAGGCATTTATCATAATGTATTGCGGGAGCACGAAGGAGGTGAATGTCTAATTACTTTTTCATATATCCAAATGAATATTAATTAATTAATTGGTTAAGTTTTAGTGGGTAGGTAAGTAATTTTCTTATCAAGAAAAATCCAGAATCAGTTCTGCGTTTAGCTGTACATGCACACTCAGCCCTCAAAACGACTAACGCTGGACTTTCTGGATGTTTTCAATTTTAAACTATCACAAGAATGACCGAAATTCCCTGTTTTTTGATGCCAAGTCATGGTACTCCCAGGAGGGAATTTCATAACTCTCTAAAGCAAAAAGTTATTGCGGTCTCACCGAAAATTTAAATTGCGGTGCCCTATTTCCTTTTTCTGCGAACGAAAACTTGTTAATATTTACAGTACTAGTAGAGTTAAGGGAAGGGTGAATATCTTGATATCAATCACATCAGCTGAAGTGGGAATGAAGATTAATGAATGGCATAGGCATATTCAAAAATTCAACGTAACTGATGCTGAAATGTTAAAAGCTGAAATAGAACGTGATATAGAGGTTATGGAAGAAGATCAAGACTTGCTTATTTATTATCAACTAATGGCCTTTCGCCATAAAATTATGTTGGAATACACGCTGCCATCTGATGAAAACCGAATGGAACTTTCAGAATATTTAAATAAAATTGAGGGCCATAAGAAAAAATTAGACAATATGCGGGCATATTATTATAACTTCTTCCGCGGGATGTATGAGTTTAGAAACGGTGAATACACAAGAGCCATTACATATTACAAAAAAGCTGAACGCAAAATTCCTACAATCTCCGACAAGATTGAAAAAGCTGAGTTTTATTTTAAACTGTCTGAAGTCTATTATCATATGAAAATGACACACATTTCGATGCATTACGCTGAGCTTTCATACAACATTTATAAGAAACACGAGCTTTACTCTGTTCGTCGTATTCAGTGCCATTTTGTCATTGCCGGTAACTACGATGACCTTGAAAATCATGAAAAAGCTCTCCCCCACCTTCAAGAAGCTTTAAAAGGTGCCGAGCTGCTTAAAAGTAAAAATACTCATATCTATGCCACTGCGTTTTTCAATCTCGGCAATTGCTATCACAAAATGGACAACTTAAATAAGGCTGCTCGTTACATCGAACAAGCCTTGGTTCAATACAGAAAAATTAACTCTGACGTACTTCCGCAAGCTTATCATGACCTAGCGTTGATTTATTTTAAACAAGGCAAAAAAGAACAAGCAATGGATTGCTTCCGCAAAGGAATCAGAAGTGCTGTAGATTTTAAAGACGAACTATTTATGAACTTATTTGAAGCATTAGACGTTCTTTATATAAGAAATGGCGATACACCTAAACTTCTCAACATTTTTTCTCGTTTAGAGAACGGCAAAGGATACCCTTATCTGGAAGAGCTGGCATTGTTAGGAGGCAACCTTTTCGATTATAATGGAAAAATAGAGGATAGTATCATCTGTTTCAAGAAGATGGTATATGCTCAAAAGCAAATATCGAAAGGGGAATGCATGTATGAAATCTAAATTGTTTATCAGTTTATCCGCCGTTTTAATTGGACTTGCCTTTTTCGGATCTATGTATAATGGCGAAATGAAGGAAGCATCCCGGAATGTAACTCTCGCACCTACTCATGAATTCCTTGTTTAATTCGATAAACAACATTAGTTCTGATTCCCTTTAGCCGTTTCATAACGGCTTTTTCTTATTTCTAATACTGAAAAAATCTATCATACTTAAAGCTTTTGAGGTGAACATTTTGGACTTATTTGATGAATGCTTAGAAGCTCTAGGGAAAAACAAAGAAATCTTATCAGAAGAATTAACGGCAAAATATTATGAACTGCTTTCAAACAGTTTTCCCTTACATCTTGGGGACGAATCAAGTGGGAAGAAGTTTGTTGTCATCAATCTATAGATTACGAGGAAGAGATTTACGATTGGCTAGCTAAACACCATTTTAAAGATAGGAACATTATTATTCTTTGGGGTTACGGAGAACAGCCAGCATTAAAAACCAGTCTTGAGCATGCATTAAACGTAATTGATGATGTAACTGCCGTTGGATCGGATACTTTTATGTTTAGTGAATCTGGCTACGTTATCGAATTTTTTCATGATGGCGATGTTACAATTGGAAAGTCCCCTTTCATTGAAAGGATTAACAAATAGGTAAAATGACACAGATCGAATGATTCATTTCCACCATTTGATCCACATAACAGTTAGTTTCATCATTCTTCCATGGTAATATTTTGTTATGACGATTAAATGAAAGGATATGATCATGAAAGTATTTGAAGCCAAAACCTTGCTCACCGAGGCTGAAAAGCGAGCACAGGAATACAAAGATTTAAAAAGTAAAATGGTCAAATTAAAGAAAGCGTTCAAAGCTGTTGCAGATTTAGATGATAGCGAGTTTTCAGGCAAAGGCGCTAATAACATTAAATCATTTTATGAAGATCAAGCTGGCATTGCTGACCAATGGATTGATTTAATTGAGATGAAAATTTCTTTCTTAACGAGTATTCCTGGTTTTTTAGAAGATGCCAACTTATCAGATGCCTACATAGAAGAAACCTTTTTAGCGCATGAGCTTGCTAACGCCTACACCAAATCAAAATCCATTATGTCTGAACAGAAAAAAGCCATGAAAGATATATTAAATGATATCAACGATATACTGCCTTTGGATCTGTTCTCGACAGAAACTTTTAAAAATGAACTTTCGTCTGCCGAAAAGAAACGAAAAGAAGCCATTGAGAAAATGGATGAAGTTGACCAAAACTTAACATCAGAATACGGACTATCAGAAGCAAATGAACAAATGATTCAAGCTGATTATCAAGCTTTAATGAATGCGACAGCAAAAGGCAAAAGCGCCTCTCCTATTCACTATAATGCGAAGGCTTATAGAGACAGTGAGATTCACAAGATGACTGAGGATGTAAAGAAACAATCAACAGACTACATCTCTTTTAAGGACCAACAGGCGGAACAAAGAAGAATTGCAAAAGAACAAGAAGAACTGGCGAACAGACCATGGTATGAAAAGTCTTGGGATGCTGTTTGTAATTTTACAGGAGAGGTCTCTGGATATTATGATTATAAAAGAGCCGCTGATGGGGTTGATCCTGTTACCGGCGAAAAGCTAACTGCTGGACAACGGGTCGCTGCCGGTGCAATGGCTGCGGCAGGATACATCCCTATCGTAGGATGGGCAGGTAAATTAGCTAAAGGTGGAAAAGCTGTTTATTCAACAAGTAAAGCATTGTATAGAGCAGACAAAGCTCTCGATGTATATAAAACACCTAAGACATTCCATGCCCTTCAAAACTCCAGCAAAGGACTTTATGGACTTGCTTCTGCAAATGGTTTTAGTGAAGCTATAACAGGACGCGATATGTTCGGGAATAAAGTCTCCAAAGAGAGGCAAGAACAGAGCCTTAGTGGTGCAATGGCAATGTTGGTTCCTTTCGGAGCTCGCGGAATTAACAAAAAGCTTAATGCAAAATCAAGTTCTCGAGTTAGCGAAGCATCGACTAACACCAGCAAAAAACCTAAAGTTCCTAAAACGTACAAAAGACCAACTTATTTCCGTAAAGGCGTTAGAGATAAGGTTTGGGAAAATGCTAAGGATTCAACCGGATCTGTTAAAGACCCGTTAACAAAACAAGTAATGAAAAAAGATGAACCATGGGATATGGGTCATAAACCAGGTTATGAATTTAGAAAACATCAACAAAGTGCGATGGAAAGAAATATTAGTCGAAAGCAATTTTTAGATGAACATAATAATCCAGACCACTATCAACCCGAATTACCTTCCTCCAATAGGAGTCATAAAGGGGAAGATATGACGGATGATTACTTTGGAGATTAAGGAGAGATTGTCTAATGGGCGTAACACAAGAAAATAAAGTAATTGCTAGAACAGTTTTAGGAGCTTTTGGGGGGAAACCGAAGGTTACGAAATATTGGGATGATAACAAGAATAGCAGCATAGATATTTTATCGGTTAGTGACCAGCCTCAGGAAGGTATCACGTCATATTCAACTCTAGGTTTGTCGGATCATTCTATTAATTATGAGGTGAATGGCACTCCGTTGCGGATAGAAATCGTAGCTGCAATGGAGTCAGCTTCAGACATATATGCTAATGTTTTATCAACTTGTGCCTTTAATATAATCAACTCAAATTTCACTTGTGCACCAGGTGTTATTTTTAAAAATGTGATTAGTATGTATGATCAGGAAACCGACATGAAACATATTATGTTCGTTCCCCCATTTTTATGGGAGGAAGATTTAGAACTACTTGAATTTAGTAACAAAAATGTTACTTGGCTAATGGCTTTACCTATATCCGAAGGAGAATTGCAAGTAGCTGAAAAACACGGCTCAGATTATTTACAAGATCTTCTGGAATCAAAACAGATTGATATTTTTGATATAAAGAGAGAATCTGTTGTTTAATGACTTTAATAAAGAAGAGTCACTTTATAAGCCCCTCTCAATGAGAAGGGCTTATTTTATTTAATTTGAAATCAGCTGCAAATAATAGAAGAAAATGACTGAGGTAAGGAGAATTCTATGATTAATGAAGAAAAACACACAAACCCTCAAGCTAATAACAATATATTTGGAAGGATAGATACCTGGTATTCTGTTCATAGGAGTTCGAACTTGAGGGAAAATAAAGAAAGACCAGCTTATTATGTGGCTGGTCCTTATCTTTAATTAAAGAAATGGTTATGTAAAGCTTTAGAAAATCCAAAACCTTCTTCTGGTCCCTTTAACCAGAGAGAAATAAACTTTTCGAAATCCACTTCTTTTTCAATATCTTTCAAAATTCTTTTAAATTCTTCAGTAAAGTTATGAAGAGAGACCTCTTCGCCATTTTTAATCTTATCAGTGTACTGGCTCGTTAACTCTCTTAATTCTTGATACTGTTTTTCACTTAAATCATAGGCCAAAACTTGATCAAATAAGCCAAACCGATCATAATCAGCTGCTAATTGTTGGACTAACCTTAGTTGAAAAGCCTGCTTCTCGACTTTTTTTTCTAGGTTGTCAAGCCTTTCTTCTACTGTTACCAATTCAAATCACCTCAATTAAAAAGCTAAGAAAGTAAATACACTTGCAATAGTTCTAGCTGTAGAAGATTTTACACCAGCATCAATTAGATATGAGGAAACCGTGTCAATAATTGCGTCCTCCACAACGTCACCTCGTTTAACTAACTCGTCCAAAGCATCTGCTACATCATCAGTATGTTTTGCGAATGTTTTTCCTGCTGATCCACCTAACTCATCGACTACCTCACCAACAATTCTCCCACCATGTCGAAGCGCACTGGCTGTTGCCTTCATTGCTTCTTTAGCAATCCATTTTTTAATACCATTTGTGTGAAATTCACCAGATTGTTCAGTTGTATTAGTTGGTAATTCGGATAGTTTAACGGGAGTTTGATAAGTGACTTCCTGCTGTGCCTGTAATGTTACCTCTTGAGCTTTGGCATGTCCATCCAACGGAAGAACTAATGATAAAGAGAATGTTAATGCAGATGTTGCTAAAAGTAATTTCTTAAACATGAAATCAATCCCTTTCTTTTAAATTATTTACATGTAAATGATAACATTATGTTCAGACTAGAAAAATAATACTTTTTACTCAAATATTAGAATAATTTTGAACTATCTGTAACAAAATAAACATAAGTATCTCCTTGAGAAAGATACTCAAGGAGACTATTTATTTACTTCAAGAGAGCTTCAAGTTTCGCTTTCGTTTTTGGTCCGTAAATACCGTCTTGAGTAAGCCCGTACATAGACTGGAATCGTCTAATTGCATCTGCTGTTTTCGGACCATACACGCCGTCAATGCCGTTGTTTTTTGCTCCTTTATCCGGGTAAAAGTATAGTGCAGCCAGTGCTTTTTGAATTTGTGTTACCTTTTCCCCTCTCATCATTGGGCTCTTCACTTTAAAAATACCGGATGGTAGCGCATATGACGTTTTTTTGCTGCTTGTGTTTGTTGTTTTCTTTTTAGCTACACTTGCTTTGCTTGAGTTTGTTTTTCCGCCCAACTTTTTCAATTCTGCTTCAATTGCAGTCTTAACTTGAATCCATCTTCCCTCTGACAAAATGCGGTGCGGGCAATACTTACCATTCCAGTCTTGATGTTTGCGGACTCGATCAATACCCCATCCACGTTCTTTAAGTAGCTGAGCCACAAACTTAATAGCAAGCTTTTCCGCTGCCTTATATCGTACCCCTCCTGACTTGCTATAACAAATTTCGACACCAATAGACTTGCGATTCCCTGTACCGTTTGTTCCATCTCCTGTGTGCCAAGCGTTACGATTCGTTGGAATACCTTGAATGACTTGTTTATCGTCTACTGCAAAGTGAAAACTTGTTGAGCTAGAGTTATTCTTCATGTAAGAAATCTCATTGGCTGCTGAAGCATCATTCGCAGTGTTATGAATAGTGATATATTCAGCTTTCATTGGATTAGGACATTTCAATCCATACTTTGATTTAGAGACTAGATTCTTTACAACTTTAATGGCCATATACCCTCTCTCCTTCTGTCAGTAAGATAAAAAAAGCCACTGGCTTAGCCAGCAGCTTTGTCTGCGTTATTCTTACTCTGTTCTTTTTCGTTCTCAATTGTTTGTAATCGATCTGTTATTGATGATGGTATTTTAACACCAATCTGTGCTAAGTTTTCAGTTATTGACAAACCTTCATTAGCGATATAAAAAAGAACGGTACCAAAGGTTAAGACACCGTTCAAATTGAGTACTGTATCAATCACGTTTGCTAAAATGACCGCAAAGAAATTGAGTAGCTTGCGGACATAGCCAAACCATGCGCTTCGACTTCGCAGTTTTTTGAATTTCCATGCCTTGATTACTCCTGTTAAAACGTCAATTATGCTAAGTACTAGAAGTAAATCAAGGTACTTCACCCCTCCAAATAAATATACTCTTGCTAAATCTAATGTTTCAAAATTGATAAACAAACTTGTCTCCTCCATTCTAATCACCTCCTCCGAGGCAAATAAAAAAGGACAGCCGGATCTTATGAGACGGCCGTCCCTCTAACTGAAAAGTTTCCATTTGTTAAAGCTGTAAGCTCCATAACAATTTCTTTAAAGCCAGTAATGCTAAAAGACCAAGCTTCTGATTTTCCTTTTGTGCTAGTGGCAAACGTTCCGTCATCCACTTTCTGCCCTCTAAGGGCTCTTTTTGTTCCCGATAAGGATTTACCCCAGAACTTCAATTCACTTGTCTCAGCCGTCCCATAAACCTCAATGAGCAACGTTTTGAATGATCCAACGGTGAATGGGTTACCCTCACCTATGGTTTCTGTTTTATCGTGAAAGACAATATCCATTGTTTTTGATTGAGTGTCTAATGAGCTAAGATTCAAGCCTTCAGTTTGAACTTTTAAACGACCATCATTAGTTAACCCGCTTTTATCTAACTGGACTGAGAACGGAGCAACTGCTGTAATAGGAACAGTATGGTTAATGTTTATATCCTCTTCACCTGCGCCCAATGACTGGTAAAGTAAGAATTCAGATTGCTGCAGGTTACCATTTGCGTATCTGAAACGGAAATATCGTTTAGTTAAATGAATCCACTCAGTCTCGCCAAGCGTATTTGCTTTAACAACCAATGAAGAGATTGTGGTCCATGAATTCATATCGTTACTTTCTTCAATGAATAAGGTACCTTCACGATCAGAATAAGCGTGACCTTTTACTTTTGAAATTAAAACCTGACCTAATCGATCTTGTCCATATTGCGTGTAGACTTCAGTGGCTTTTAAAACTGCGTTCGTCAGCAGCTCTGAATTACCGGAGATTGAAGCTACCGGCACAACAAAATCTCTGTTTCCTTCTCTGTATGGCTTGGCTGCCCCCGGCTTACCAGTTGCATCTGTTGAAAATTGAAAACTATATGATGCCATTATAAATCCTCCTTGCTATTGTAGATCATTAGTGGTGAGCATGGGTTTACAACGGAACCACCTCCTTTAAGGAAAAATAAAAAAGCCCTAAATGGCTTCTCCTGTGATCTCTTTATACTGTTCAGCTGTAATGAGTTTTTTCTCTATTCCTTCCTGTAAATCTTCGGGCGAACAATCTTTGAGATGAATTGCCTGTTTCACCATTTCAGAAGAAGCCCAGTTATAATGCAAAGCCAGCACCCAATAATTCATGAACCTTGCCCTCCTTGTAGAGTAAGCAGTTGCAACTTTATTTTTGAAAGCTCGCTTCCCAAAGTTTGGTTTAATTCTTCAAGCTGTTTACGAGCCAGTTTTTCCTGTGACAACTCTCTTGCAAGTAGATCCACTTGAACTGGTGGTTCATATGCAGATGTACTCTGAAGCTCTTCCCACCAAGTTTTTAACTCTGCTTCCGTGGGTATAGGTGCCCTAATATTCCACTCTGCTATATATGAGGGAGTTCCATCACCATTATTCTGGACAATAAAATCCTTTGTGGGATCAGCTGTTGGGTATTTAAAAAGAATAGCTTCACCTATATTCATCGTTACCTCCTAAAATCTTGGATAGTTTCGGCCTCCAAGTTCTTGTATATCAAAAAAGTTAAATACACCATTTTTATCATCTACTGCCCTTTTCAGTGTTTCGTCTCCTCCGTAATTACAGTAGCACCAGATTTCAACGTAATCTCCTTTATTCATGGGTACAGTCGCATTGCCGTTTAAACCAAGATTCATCCCATTATCCTTTTCCTGAAAGTCTCCTCTTACATGGTGCAGTGTTTTATATGCTTTTCCATTTAGGTAAACCTTCAAATGAAAGTTTATATAAGATGTATAATTTAAGGTATATATACTTGCCCCGATTAAGTACATTCCATCGTTCGGAGCAATAAATCGATTGTTTTTAGTATCAAAAGCATTATGGCTATCCTTGATGACCCTGTTAAATGCAATTTTAGTGTGATCAATCTTTTTTAAATACTGAACACCTGTAGTTCCAATATTCGCATGAGCAAAACCTGATATCTTTTGCCACGGAGTCCAGCCTGAACCACTCCACCAGTGTCTAATCCAAACTCCTGTACTGTCATAGTAAGTCCCAGACTCATTCCCTGTTCCGTAAAAGTATTGAGTGAAACGGTAATTATTATATTTTTCATTTTTGACAATGCCATAACCCAAGGGGTAGCCTGTAGTATTTCCCTGCCCAATGTCCATTAAGGTCAGTCCTAAAGGATATTCTTCCCCTCCTGTTCTTGCATCTTGAATAGCATTGTCTCCAGTAATTAACGTCAGATTGTTATTTTTATAGTTGGTATCCACGTAATATTTTGCATCCGATAAAGCCTTATCCGCTTTTTCCTGAGCTCCGACAATTGTTTCTTTTGCATTCCAATTCTCCCGTTCCACTGGTGTAATGTGCCGTTGTAAATCATTACGATGCTCTTCAAATTCTTTTTTCGAAGCTTGCTGTACATTATCAACGTTCCCTAGCCCGATTTGCGCCTTTGTTGTATTGTGAGGGTTGTTCATGTCATTTTTATGTACAGCTAAATCTTTATGCGCATCTTGAATGCCTTTCTCCCAACGGTTCACATCATCTTCATTAATCGGATCGTCCGGGAGCCAATCTGTTTTTGCATCATAAGCCATTGTTAAACCACCTCAAAAGTAATCCTAAAATCTAGCGTTCTATTATTACTAACGTCTAAATCTGTTGTTCTTTCCGTAATCACGTTGTTTTGATCATCAAGTATCTGAACACTCTTAATATGTTTGATGTCTTCCTCTCGTTGAGTAAGCACCGTGACAACGGCACCCTGAATGGTGAGTTCCACAATTTCTGTTTCATTTCCATTCAGCAGCACTTTCGATATTCTATTTTTCAAATCTGCAGCTGTACGCTCTCTATAAAGCTGTGTAATCATACAAGGACCACCTCGTTATTATTGAGCGTGACGGAATAACCTACCTTTAGCTCACTTGCTTTTCGATACCTTCTGTTATTCAAAATGACAGTATCTTTTATTTGGAGTGGCTCATTCAAAGCAGCTCGCAAGGTATATGCCAAATGAGCTGGCTTCATATTCTCCAATGTTTCTATGAGCTCGCTCATATGCTGCATATCATCTATATCAATATCAACCTTAAAACGGTACTCTCCGGGAAGCAGCCGAACCTGAGCTGACGGATTTTTCAGGAACCGGTTCAACGCGTGTTCAATGGCCCTATATGTTGCCGGCGGTATATTGGACATTTTAGAGATTAGGCGCAATCGGCGGATCTCATCGGTGTCACCTGATTCCCGCGGTACGTTCAAAATCTTTTCCCATCGTTCAAGCCCCCAGGTTGCCGTAGTAACAAACAGCTGATCTGTCAGATCAAAGATGCTGTTATTTTGCTTCTCAAATTCCGGAGCTTCCGCTTTAAGAAGTTCAGCCATTTCCTTTAACTTGGTAAGGAACGGCGGCAGGTAAGCAGTCATTTCATCGAGTTTGCTCAATGATGTTCACCTGCCCCAATTTAGGGATTTCGACGGCACTCAGAACCAAATTTTCGGCCACGCCGTTGATTTTAATATCTGCGTAATCACTTACTGAAGGTGAATTGTAGACGATATTATTAATCTGCGATAAACGGATGACGTTATCTTCAAAGGCAATCTTTTTAAAAAGATTTAAAACACCTGATTCAATTTCTTGCTTTACCTGATCGATAGAGCTATTGACCTCGGGAAGTACCTCGGCTGAAATCTCAACCTCTTTCCATACCGCACTCTCCACTGTGACAAAGGCACCTATTGGCGCTTGTCCCTCACCTTGTCCGGGTTCAGGATCAATATAGTTTTTCACCTTTGATATTAAAATATCGGAAGCAGGTTCCAAGTTAGCATTGGTCACGACAATTTTGACTGTACCGTCCCCGTTCCAAAGCGGAAAGACCTTTACCTTCCCCACTCCGTCTACTTCTTCAGCCCATTGTTTATAGTGTGCTTTATTGGCACTGACAGCTTCTCGACGCACGCGGGTAAAATATCTAGCTCTTAAACTGTCATCATCCTCTTCTTCACGTCCAGGAATCAGAATCTCTTTCACAATCGCTTTTTGAAGCCCAGGTATAGTGTCTAATGACAATAGATTCTGACCGGATATGTTTGCGTTCCCTGCTTCCCCCGCTGTTTCACACTCCAACGTCCCGTCAGCTGTGTATTGAAAATAAAGATTATCAACATAAAAGCGAGACCCTACAGGAATGGTCACGCCTTCAGTAAACTCCCCTGCCCTGACTGCTTTTGTGGCAGCAGTCCGCTCAATGCCTGCTTCAGTAGCTCGTCGATCTAAAAATTCCCCTTGGGCCGTGTCTGAGAAGACAAGTTCCAGAACAGTATCGAGCCAAATATAAGACTTGGCCAATTCTGCGGCTACAGGAGCTAACGCGTTATAAATCACGCTGCCTTCCCTTTTATCAATGTCCGCTGAAATGCTGTTCAACATTCGATCCATAATCGATTCATAGGTTTGATCTTCAAACATCCTCGCCAAGCACCTCCTCGATCTCCAATGTTCCTTCGTCAGTCTCGACTGTAAAGGAGACACGGAACGATTCGCCTTGTTTTTCTATTTCAAAATCTGTAACAGCAGAAATCCGATCGTCATAGATCAGTGCTTCCTCTATCAGCCGAGGGATCTCCATTTTCTTATATGCGTCTGTTGTTTCGTTATCTGCCAGCACGTCTTGAAGTTCATTTCCAATGTCATGACTGTAAACAGAATATGCGTATCGCTCAGTATGGAGAGACAAATATACAAACTGCTTGATCGCTTCAAGGCCTGTGATGATTTCATTTGTGATACGGCCATTTTCAAAATCTATTTTGTAGGTTTGCGAGGTCTCTATGACTTCGCTGTCATCTTCTATATCCTCAAACTCGATTTCCGGAGACAAAGCCATTCCAAACACCTCCTATATTTTGTCGAGAATAAAAAATGATTGCCCGCCTTTTAAGGAGACAATCATCACACGCTCACCTGTATTTAATGCTTCTTCACCGGCCCGCAGCCGCTTTGGAACAATAATCAAATCAGCAGGTATTATTAATTTGTCATTTTCATTAAGCCTTATTTCAACAGGGGAAACGGAAACCACTTCAGCCGGTAGAATATCCACTGGCGACTCAGAATCAACTGCACGGACAGCCAAATGTTTGATTGCTTCACTTAATCTCATGAGGAAACACCATCAGGGATAGAATTTTTCTCAACCACATCAATGGTCATCGTGTGTGTCGATCCTTTAAATTCGTGTTTGTCTGTATCGATCCAGTATGTTTTCTTAACCCCGACTTCCGGAATTGAGATATAGATGGGCAACCCGCTCTGAAGATCCGGAATGCCAATCGCTTGAATACTCTTGAGTTCTTTTTTAACACCTTTTTTCTGTGCCTGTTTGACTTTCGCACGCTCCTGAAGCTGCGCCTGGTTAATGTTATCAGAAACCGTTTCGACATACTGAAGCACACCATATTTACTGATCCCTGAGCTGTCACTTGCAGTGGCTGTGTATGTTTTATTGTCTTTCTGCCGGCGGAGCTTTACTTTTGTGGCCGTGTCATTAATTGAAGTGCTGTATTGATAGCCGGTGATGTTCACACCCGTCTCCAACACCCATACTTCTGACAGATCTGGCCAAGCGCGAAGGCCAAGCTTCCCCTTCGCAGAATATAATTGATAATTCCTTCCGGTTTGGCTTTTCGTTTGTTTCAAGGCTTTTAGAATCATGTCATAAAGGCTCGTATCATCTTTAAACACTAATGATTTAATGGTGTAACCTGTATTTGCAATGGATGTAGTCGGAATCTGAAAATCTCGCGCCAACCGTTTTATAATCTCGTCTGCACGTTGATTTGAGAAAACATAAACATCTTTGTTCTTGACCAAATATTGCAGCATATCATAAGCCGTAAAAGTCATCCAGTGTTCTTCCGGATTGCGAGAAAACACAATGCCCCGGAACAGTTCTTTGCCCTTCCACTTAAATAAAACTGTATCCCCTTCAGATACGCTGTAATATGAATGGGTTCCCTGTTTCGTAATGATCTTGGCCGTAATCGATCGCGGCGCCTGATACCGTTGCCCTTCGAGGGAAACACTTTCAGTTACCAGCTCAAGCCATTCCGTTTCTTTAATGACGAAAAGTTCTATCATGTCATCACCTGCTTACTGCGGTATTTTTAATTTTTGCCCAGGAAAGATCCAGTGTCCTGGCTGTCTTATATTCCGTTTGCTTCGTTTGATCATAGCCTTTTTATTGACTTTCCATATCTTGCGCCATTTTGTACTGTCTCCATAAAATTTGCCGGCAAGGTCCCACAGTGTATCGCCTTTCTTAACGGTGTATGTTTTAGGAGCTGATTTAGATGGCCGTTTCTTCTTCGTCTTTTTCTTCTGCTTGATCTTCCGCGGCGAAGCAGTTTTGTATTCCTTCAGCTTTATTTCATAATCACGATCACCTATATCTTTTTGGCCCTCTGTATAAGAAAAAACCTCGATACTGCAAGTTAAATTAATTTTCGTTCCAGTAATTAAGAATTGAACCGGCTTTTTAGATTTCACCCATTTCTCGATCTTTGCAATAGCATTTTCAGGAGAAGGAAATCCCTTATACTCAGCAAGCGGGCTGTGTTTCTTTGGAAAAAAAGAAGAGAACGAAATTTCTTTCGCTCCCGGTTTATCAATAAAAGTGATCTCCCCAAAACTAGCCACTTTTACTGATTCATTTTGAATTGTGTTGGATATATCAATTTGTTCAGGAAGGACCGGAAGCCGCAGCTTGTCCTTCCCTTGTGAAATCCAGAATTCATATATGGATTTAGTCAAAAGCAACGACTCCCTTCGTTCCAATGTTGATATCCTGTTCAAGCTCATCGACAAGGGCCTGCTTAATCTTAGCTACAAGACTGTTCATGTCTTGGTCATTGTGAAAATGCTGATCGCCATTAAACTGAATAATGACCTCTTTGCCACCTGCAGCTTTAAACGTTGTTTGATTACGACCCGTTGTGGCAGCTGTTACCTGACCTGAAGATAATTCAGTTTGACCTTTTTCAGATGGGTCTGTGACTTCCATTCCGAGTGCCTTAGCTGCTTGGGCTAATAAATAACGTCCACGGATGCCTCGCTCCTCCGGAATGATCCATTCCCTTTTGTTTCCTTCACCGACACGGGCAATCTGCTCTTTGGTAATAAGTCCGCCGTTAGCGTAGCCAACATATGGACCTCCATGTCTCATGCTTCTAATGCCTGGTACATTATTAATTGATCCATATCTGCTTTTGATATAGCCAATCGCAGCAGCAGCGTTGTGAATCGGGTTAAGAATGTTATTCATGCCCGGCAATTTGTGTGCGTTGAAGGTACTTGGGATTGTCTGCATGAGCCCCTGAGATGGATGTCCTGCTTTCGCATTACTATCCCATAAGTTGATTGCCTTCGGATTACCGCCTGACTCATGCTGAGCAATTGTCATCAGCCCTGGAAGCCAGCTCATCGGTGTCTTTGTAGCCATGATAGCAGCCATGAGCCATTGCTTCACATTTCCGCTTACTGCGCCCATTCCAGAATAAGCGGCAGCTAGTGAGCCTGCTTGTTTTTCAGCAAACTTTTTTACATCAACAGAATCCAGACCTTTTACAATACCTATAGAGGCAAAACGCCCAAGACTCATCATGACACGGGAAGGTGAATGAATATCCAGCTCTTCACGAAATGCCTTCTCAACTTTTTTCGCCAGTTCCTTGGCAGCCTCATTGACTTCACTTGCCTTAGAAGTCATGCCTGAAACAAAATTACCGATCATACCGCTTCCCCATCCGTTTGATGATTCTTTAGAGCGGATAAACGGCTTGTTAATATGAGTGCTGACGTATTGATCAGTACCAGTTTGTGAGCTATTTTGTCCGGAAGCAAAACCTTTGATCGTTCCGCTTCCCCATGATGAAGATTTATTAACAGTGTTCTGAAATGGCATTTTAACCTTCGTCTGCAAGAAGCCATCTGTACCGGTCGAAGTGCTGTTTTGACCTTTAGCATAACCATTGACCACTTGCTTTCCGTAATTCGGAGAATAAGAGATTAAATTGTTCATTGGTTGTCCAACGTTTTTCTGTTTCCATGCTTCCATAGAAACAACATTATCTCTAATTCCTTGATCAAAGCTCTTCGTGAACTGTTGACCAAATGATGTTGCTTGTTCATCAAGACTGGATGTGTCAATAATAGGAGATACAGAAGCAGTCACCGCCGCACTACGGACTAGCGGGGAAGTTGCCGGTTCACCTCCTGCAGATGAAGCAGACGCTATATCATCAACCACACTCATCCCTAATTTCGAAGCAGCTTGAGAAAGGAGCATTTTGCCGCGACCTTTATTATTCTCAACAGGGATAACGAATTCTTTACCAGCTTCACCAATCCAAGATATTGTTGGCTTCGTAATGTAACCACCAGTAGCATGTTTCTTTGGCTTTTCTTTTCCCGAACCAAATAAATAATTTACGCCACTCTTCACATATCCCCACGCTTTACCAGCAGTTTTTTTCGCACTTGAAGCTACTTTACCACCAACTTCTTTTACCCCGCCTAAAATACTGCTTCCCAATTCCTTTACACTCTGCCACTTTTCAGACCACCACTTCTTACTAAAAAGGGTTTCTGAGATGGAACTCTTAACACTTTTCCATATTGATTTAGCATTGTCCCATTTATTTTTGGACCAGCTTTTTACACTTTCCCATTTTCCTGACCACCACTTCTCGCTAAATAGAGTGGATTTCAGCTTTCCTTTAACTGATTGCCAAACAGAAGACGCGCTGTCCCACTTACTTTGAGCCCAACTTTTTACGCCTTCCCATTTACCTGACCACCACTTCTCACTAAACAAAGTGGATTTTATTTTTCCCTTTACGGACTCCCAAACAGATGATGCACTATTCCATTTGTTTTGTGCCCAGCTTTTAACGCCAGACCACTTTTCAGACCACCATTCACTATTAAATAAAGTGGACTTCACCTTTTCTTTTACATTAGACCATGTATCACTTAACCCATTGATGGAAGTCTTCGCATTACTCTTAATGCCTGACCATTTTTCAGACCACCATTTTTGATCAAATAATGTACTGTTTAGTTTCTTCTTTACTTCTGAACCATCAAACGCTTTACCTAAACTTGAGCCGCCCATGGTGCCTGCTATACCACCAACTAATCCACCAATAGCTGTTCCCACTCCTGGAATAACACTGCCAATAGCTGCTCCTGTAGCCGCTCCAGCAAGGCCACCGCCAGCTGATCCAATTTTTTCACCAACATTATCTTTATTCATCCCAATTAAATCGGTTGCCGCTAACGCTGTTCCTAATAGAGGGACTCCCTTTGCAAACTTGCCAACACTTTTCAGAGGACTTAAGACTTTCCCGAACTTCGATGTACCGCCTGCAGCTCTACCAGCTGAGTATAGCTCCGATCTCGTAGTGATTATTGCTGATCTTGAATCTCTAGTTGGATTAGTACCTACAGTTCTACCGGAACGCCTTCTCTCCAACCGTTCAGATGACACAGCAATTGAACTATCAGAAGGGTTCATTCGGTTTGGATTACCGCGTCGACCTAAAACTCTTTTCCCTCGTCTTCTACGAATGCGATCATTTTTACCTCCATCGCTACAACAGCAATATGTCAAGCTGCCGCTTCGAGGTAAACTCGTTGGACCTGTGGCAGTTTTGGATTCTCTGCCCCTTGTGCTAGCATTACGATTACTGTTTCTATTCCTCCTTTCACTTTGCGTATTAGTACCAGCTTTAGGAGTACGTTTTGGAATTAATTTTCGGATTACGCCTGCTGCATCACTTCCGACAGTACCTATGCCTTTTAACAGCGGACGAAGTATTTTCAAATAACCAATCAATCCAATTAAAGAGGGGATCACAACTTTAATCGCTGTTTTCAAATCATCCCAATGGTTGACGCTCCACTCAATGGCTACGTTTAACTTATCACCTATCTCCTCACCTAGATCAGCAATATCTTTTTTGATCTCTTTAAGTTTTTCCTGACCTTCTTTACTGTTAATGAACGAGCTGATTTTATCAAAGGCCGGTCCTAATCCAGTTAGCAGAGAGGTTCCCATATCCTTAGATATGCTTTCAAAATCTCTCATGGCATCATTAACCGGTGTCATCGGGTTATTATCCCGAAGTTTCGTAAAGCTTCGTTCCAATTCACCGCTTGTTTTGGCACTTGTACCAATACCCTCAGCCATATCTAAAATAGGCTGCTTAAGGTCTTCATATTGTGTCCCGATAAGCTCAGTCGCAATAGCAGCCCGCTTTGTTTTGTCTTTCACTTTAGAAAGGGCTTTTGCCACCCTAAATAAACTTTCCTCTCCGCTTATTGAACCATCTTTGAAGCCCTTGAACATTTTCTTAGTTTCCTTGGCTCCGAACAGTGTTTTAAATGCGTCCACTTGACTATCAGACATTTCGGTTCGGCGGATGTTAAACTCACGCATACTATCGGCTAGGTTATCGAAGTTTCTGGCTCCACCCTTTGTTCCTTTTATCATCGCGTTTGCAATTTGGCCGCCTGTGAGCTTCAAGTCTTTAAAGGTGGAACTGTATTCATTCATCGTGTCTAATAAATCATCAGCCTGGTCACCGGCATTCCGGTATACATAAGCAATTAAGTCTCCGCTTTGTTTCCCAGACAATTTCAAGTTGTTATACATTGAACTGAAAGCACGATCTACCTCTGCCTGATCAGCATTCATAAGCTGGGCAATCTTACTTGATGACTCAGTCAATTCAGCCAGAGCTTTTTTAGACGCCCCTGTCTGTTGCGATAAGTTTCTTAGAGATAAACTGACTTCTTCCCGAGAACTGCCCGCTTTATTGTTGAAATAGATCTGATCCGTCATTTTTGCAACATCTTTCTTATTAACGTTTGAAGTTGCTGACACATAAGCATCCTGAGACATTGTGCTTTTACCAGAACCCATAATTGAACCTGCAGAAAAACCACCTGCAACTGCCAGAGTAATGGTAGCACCCTTCAAGCTGTCTATTTTCGCTTCAATAGCATCCAGAGCCGCTGAAGCTCTATCCTTAATAGAAACAGTTGGCTCTGCATGTTCGCTATCTACATCAGTCACATGACGACGGATCTCATCTAATTGGTTAGAAGCATGATCACGTACTGAAACAGTTGGCTCAGCGTGCGAGCTATTCAAATCAGTGAGACCTCCACGGATCAAACGAAAACGTGGTGTAGCTTGATCATTTACGGAAACCGTCACCTCATGACTGCCTTCGGTAAGATCCTCTGCTTGCTGGCGTATAGAATGTAAGCCATTCGAAACTCGATCATCTAAACCCATTTCAAGCAATCGAGCCCGAGCCGTCAAACGGTTGGCTGATCGATCAATTTGCCGCATAACTCTTTCAGTCCGGTCTTCAGCCTCAAAAATAAGAGGGCCATTAGCAGCCCTCTTAAGTCTTTCAGCATTGCCTTGTATCATTCGAAGCTTGCGGGAAATCTTATCATGTAATTCAAACGTGGCTGTTAGTTTAGCCATAGTTAATTACCTCCCTTCTTCGCTTCTTTTTCTAACAGCTCAAGCTTAAAACCGATTAATCCATATAAGAGCGCCTTGAATGCTTTCGGAGCCTCATATAGTTCTCTTAATTCTGACGGGGCGTATTTGAGCTCATGCATAGCATAGTAAAGGTATACAGCCTCTTTGTCCCCGTCTTTTACTAGTTTTTTGCTGCTTCTTCAAGGTCTTCGAGATCATCATCAAAACCGTTGATTTCAATTGCTTTGTTCAGCCAATTTGCATATTCACCGCCGACTGAAAGAACACGTTTGGCGACTTCCACTGGATCTTCTGTTTTGTAAGCCTCACGTAGTTCCTTAGCTTTAAAGTTCGGATAAACAGTCGTTTCAACCGCAATACGAGCATAAAAGCGTTGGCTGTCCAACTCCTTCACACGGCCGCGGCCTTTTACATTTTTGTAAGTGGTGTTCTCTTTCTCAAGTTCGTCAATTCGTTCAGTCGTAATTGCTTTGAAAATGAATGGAACAACATTGCCTTCTTTGTCTACAAACCGTTTAGAAATCGGAACTTCTACCTCTTCCGCTTCAATTGTTTGTCCTGGCATAAAGAATGAAAGATCGTATACTTTTTCGTTTTGTTTTTCACTCATGTTTATTAACTCCTTTTACTTTTTAGTTTTGGACAAGAAAAAAAGCACATTCATACTTTTTGAATGTGCTTTCCATATAATTCATGTATAATAGATTCTTGAAGCTACCTTAGCTTATCCTCCGAATATGAAAGGAGGTGAAATTATGTCGACCTATGAATCTCTAATGGTCATGATCGGCTTTGCCAATTTAATAGGCGGGATTATGACATGGGTAATATCTCTTTTAACATTATTATTCATGCTTAGAAAAAAAGACACTCATCCTATTTACATTACTGTAAAGGAAAAGTGTCTACACGAGGACCCTCCTATTAAAGGGTAGTTTCTTTTTTAAAAGCTAGAGTGCTGCCACACTCTGGCTTTTATATTTTAGCATTTCTCATGAAAGTAACACACATTAACAAGTGGTAATGTGGTAATGTGGTACCAACTATAAGCTTACGCCAGTAGTTGCAATACTTTTGCTTGGCACCATTATAACATGAATATATATTGATTATATAATTATTTGTATCTTTTATTTGTTACTTTTTTTATCTATGAGTTCAAAATGACCTGATCATAGAAGCCTTAACCCTTTTTCTTTTATTAAAAACCCTCGGATTATGAAAGTGTTATGGTACAATATGGTTTAGTATAAATGAATATTGGCTTTCAACATCTCAAGGGCGGTCTGGCTCACTCCCTCATGAAAGGGGGTGATGCACGTGTCAACATTTCAAGCATTAATGCTTATGCTTGCTTTCGGGTCATTTATAATTGCCCTGTTGACTTATATAAAGAAGAAATAGACCCACCCCTTGAGCTCGGCAAAGTAAAAGGGTAAAGTCTATCCTAAATACTTTCATGAAGTTGTTAAGCCAGCCCTCTTGATGGGCCAACATTTATACTGACCCGGCGGCAACCGGGTCTCTTTTATTTTATGCATTTCTTTTGAAAGAAATACATGTTTCCATTTGGTACGGTTGAATTACTTCTAAAGTAATCTTACCACATTTTTTCGTAAATATCTTCGTTAAA
Source organism: Bacillus sp. PS237 (assembly GCF_037963345.1). Classification (NCBI taxonomy): domain Bacteria; kingdom Bacillati; phylum Bacillota; class Bacilli; order Caryophanales; family Bacillaceae; genus Bacillus; species Bacillus sp. PS237. The sequence continues at coordinate 2,566,933 of NZ_CP150156.1, forward strand.
GTCGGCGATTTTTCGTGAAAGTGATTAGAATGTGGATTTTAACTGTTCAGGCACATCAAAATCCTCAAAGGTAAACGGCACTTCTTCTTCCAATGCTTCAGAATCAACATCAAGCCCAGCGATTTTCGCAGAATCAAAGTTCACATCGTACAAGGTGACTCGTTCAGTCCCACGACCTGAAGAGGCGTCATCTAGAACAGCTTGTAAGGTGAAATAAGGATCACTTCCCTTTTTCACATAGTCCATCATAATAAGAACAAATTGAGAAGTCACTTTATAAAAAGTGGCTGTTCCCGTTCCATTTGCTCCGGTCGTTTTGTGCCCCGTCATCCGACGACCCATGATATTGACCTCGGATTTGTTTTTCTCTACATTGGCTTCAAACGTTTTGATATGGGCCATTTCTTCTCCATCAAGAAACAACCTGCCCTCTTTACCTGAAATGGTGTTTTGCGCTTTTAATGCCATTCCTATTTCACCTCAACATTAAAGTAGAATTTTTCAGCTGCATCCACCGGTTGAACTGCAAGATCAATCAGGAAGCCGTCACGATCATTATTCAGAGCAATTGTAATGTCATTCTCTGAATCAAAATCAGTAATGCCCTCGTTATCTTGAAGAACACTCAAGTATTGAGTAATTAGCGTTTTTACAAACTGCAGTCCGTCATTTGTAGCGGGAACATCACTGCCGCTCGCTTTTCGAGACTTGATCAATGCTTTCAATTGTGATGTCAGGTCATTATTGATTGCATCAAGTACACGGACAATTTTGTTTTTCTGGAACATCTTATTTTTCTCTGCTGTTAGGCTTGTGAGTGAATTAATGTCCTTTTCAACCGATACTGATTTATCACGAGAATCATAAGTAAACAAGAATTCCCCATTTGACAATCGTTCAACGATTTCGTCGTTGTCAATTCGGTTAAGGACATCTACAGCTCCCTCGTATTCTACAAATGTAAGTGATTGATTAAATGTAGCCCCCGCACTTGCACCGGCAACCCAAGCTGTAGCTTTTTCAGGAGTGATCTCCGTTCCATCCTCAAGTAGGACACCACCTGTTACATTGATAATACCCTCATGGTCTCCCTTGTAATTTGAAAGAACACCTTGAACCTTTTGCCCTTGGTTGTCTCTCAGCCGTTTGATAAACGCAACAAACGTTGCTTTTAATTGCTCGTTATCCTCTACAGGTAAAGCGATTGTGTCAAAGTATTCCGTTTCAGCCGCTTCCAAGAAAGCTGTATAATCGGCATTTGTCGGTGTTTTGTCTGTTCCGCCTGACAAGCGGATTCCGGAAGTTGCAGGGAGAGCACCGCTAACATCTTCAGGGGCCGTACCGGTTAACGGAATAGTAACTGTTAAATCTCCTTTCCCCGTAAACGTGACATATTTATTCGGTTTAAGTTCTTCAGCTTTAGACACTGTTTGTTTATCCACTTCAGATTGATCAAGGTAGGTAGTGACATCAACTTTCGAAGAGTCAATAACGTTCTCCGTAATACTAATAATGATGTCATTACCTTTAGTGCCGCCATAAAGAGCAGTAGCCTTTACACCTTCGCTAATGTCTGCTGAAGCACGAAGACCTTCCGTTAGGCGATAAAGCAAGACTGTATTCGCCTTCTTCATCGCCTCACGTAAAAGCAACAGCGAAGGATCATCAATGTTCAACCCCACTTTTTTATTCAAGTCCTCGATTGAAGAGATAGAAATGAATTTCTTAACCTCACCCCAGCTGGACGCTATCGGCAGCGCCACTGTTCCACGTTCTCCGGCAGAAACACGGTTCTCCGCGGTCGTTTTGAAGTTAAAGTAAATACCGGCACGCTCTTTTTCCTTGCCAGGTGTGAAAGTTCCGCCGTTCATCTATTTGACCTCCTTTTGAAGAAACTGAGAAATCAACTTCTTCGCTTCCGATTTTGTAATACTCATTTTATGAACATGAAAAAGAGCACCGTCAAACACCTCGGGTTTTACCCCAAAGAGCTCTCGACTGTGCTCTCGCAAATCCTTAATATAAAAAGCATTTTCTGCTTTCTCTTTTTTAGTGGCCATCATTTCACCCCACTTTTAAATTTAAAACCATCTATTGAACGCTGATCTTCCCGCTCATACCAATAGCGGCTCGTCCAGTTTAAGACAATGGTCGCATAATCGTCTGATACCCGCGTTTCTATTCGAGATAGGCGAATAAAATCCCCAGTATCCTCGCCAGATTCTTGTATAAGCGGAATTATGCCTCTTCTGCTTCTAAGTGTATCCGCAATTCGTTCCGCTTCGTTATGAGCCTTCTGTACGTTTTCGTGAAAGAGTTTTACGTTTAAAACATATGCTTTCTGAAACGTGGATACTGTGTCCACCCCATCGACCGTGGAAGCCGGTGGAAAGTAAAGAGACGGAACAGCAAAGTCCTGCGGTATTTCTTCTTCATACACTTGAACAGGATACAGTTTGTATAGATAGCCCATAATTGAACCTACTTCTTGATTCATGGCAGCACCGCCTTAAAATTCTTCATAAATCCATTGCTGCAGCTTCCGCTCAAGGCTTCTCTCAAACATCAACTGAAAAATGGCCATGGCGTTATCCCAAAACCCCGAACCGTCTACCCATCGGAACTTCAGCAGCATGCCGGAATTTTTTTCAGCAGGGTCATATTCGAAACGGTCGCCTTTCCACCGACCTGGAACCCATCGTCTATCCTGATTTTTAGACGGATCGATAGTAAAGTGCCCGTCATTGACGTATGAGGCGTAATCCAGATTTGTTCCAACATCCAACTTTAAGCTGCCTTCTGTCATTGAAAAGATATTATCCTGGTCACCTTTCTGAAAGGAATTGAGCAAGCGGCGAGTGTCCACGGTCTTCGTCCTAATGATCTCATCTTGGATGATATCTAAGAACTCAAAACCCATTGATTCAAGCCACTGCTCATATTTCCTCTTCAGTCCCCCACGAGAAGCCCGGTCTAATGATTGTATGAACTGATCGAGACCCCGAATTTTCATAAGTATTCAACCTCCCGTACTGCCGTCACTTCCCAATGATGATTCCTGATTTTGCGGGGCTTCTGTAATTTATAAGCAGTACCATCCCAAACCGCCCTGTCATTTACTCGAATATCAGCAGTAGCAGGGAAATGCACAAGGAAAGATTGATAAATAGATACATTTGACTCCTGTTGGATAATGGACTGACTCTTCTCTGTAAAATAACACGGCTGATTTTCTATGTCCGGCTCATCAGGGTACGAAAAAACCGGTTGAACATCTTCAACCGGCACCCCGAATTTTTGCTTTCTATTTTCTTTTTTCTCCTGCAGATGGTAAATGTCACATCTGTGAGTCAATAAGGATTGATAACTCATATTGATCTCATCCGCACTTTCGCTTCAATCCCTTCTAAATCAGGGTCAGCCGGTTTCACATAATCTTTTATTAATGCATACACATCAGGTTTTTGAAGAGAACTGCCATCCCCTAGAGTATAAGAATAGTCACCAATTTTTTCAGTTGTATATCCTTTAATAATTGACTCGTCGCCATTTATAAGAGCATAAAACTGAGACAACTTTAATAGAGCCAGTCGAACCGTTTCAGGCAAAGGGATATACTCTGCATCTGAAAAATCATGTCCAACTTTAAGAATGATATCGGCAGTTGCCTCAAGGATATCCTGTTTTAACAACTCGTCAGGTCTGGTCTTTACAGACTCAAAAACTGAATAACTCTTTAATTCATCGGGAGTGATTAACAGCATAGGTCACTCCCCTTTGTTATCTATTTGCTTAAGGATGTAGGCAATTCTTTCATCTGCGTTTTTGAAGTCAGACGGATTGCGACCAAGATTAGAAATAATGGATTCATGCTCTGCTTTATTCATACCTTTCAATTCCGATTCAGTATAATTTATCGGATCATCCTTTTGATTATTAAGCTCTTGGGTTAGTATAAAATATGGATTTTCATTTAAATACTCATAGAGCTTTTTCGGTACTGTTTGACTGACACCTGCTCGAAAGGTTATTCCCATCACATTGTATGTTTTGCCTTTAATAAGCTTTGCAGTAAACACACCAGACCACCTACTCCTTCACTTTCACGATCTTGGCTACGGCGTCCTCTTCTTCAAAAACACTATCCAATTTCGCTGTCAAAACAATGATAAACATACGGCGACGGATGTCCTTATCTACTTCAATCCGAATGTTACGAGAGAATCCGAGAATAATATTCTTCGGATGAGTTAGGATGATATCAGAAACATCGGCTGCAGTATCTCCCTCTCCAATCGTATAAGGCTGTAAATTTGCAATACCTTTGATTGGAACACCAAAAGCAGATGAAAGGCCACCTTGAACAGCTGCATCCCCTAAATTTGTTTGACGATCAGCTACACGATCTTTCCATTCGACCTCAATACCAGGCGATGTATAGAAACGGAACTCCTGCGGAATTCGCAAATATTTAGGAGGTACAGCTTTGTATCCTCGTTTAAATGTTTGACGTGTCAGTTCCTCACCTGCAGCATCGACAATATGAGATGTAGCTTGTTTTCTGATGCCATCTAATTGTGCAAGATATGAGTCGGAGGAAGATGTATCCCCATTTACAAGCAACTCTTCAATATCAACCGCAGCACGCTCAGCTATCATTTGCATGATTGTATTCTGAAGGCCATCTTTTTCGATGTTGTTTTCAAGTGTGTCATAGGTAATGTTAACTTCAGCAATTACTTCTTTTGTGCTTAAGTTAACTGTGCTAGTTGATGGAACTGACTTTTGATCTTTAGTTAGCGCAACTCCCTCTTGGGCTGCCCTTAAAATACGCTGACCAAAACCGATCTTCTCGATTTTCTGTGTGTCATGGTCCATTTGAATAACTCGCGCATCTCTTAAAATGGTTGGCGTATCTTGTACCATTCGAATAAAAGTTGAAGCCTGAGTAGGATTCATAATCCCGCCGCTCTCTAAAGTAGAAAGCGTCATTTCTGCTTTATTAATAACCTCTTGATTTCTCATTCGTATCCTCCTTATCCATTAAAACAACCCTGACCAGATTGATTTTTGAACTTGTTCGGAACCCGATTCTTCAGTTTGCTTAGATGTTCCGCGACTTTTTTCGATTGCTTCAATACGATCAGCGAGCGGTTGAACAGCTTCTGAAATTGCCTTTTTCAACTTCTCGCCCTCTTTTTCAGTCTCTTCTTCTTTTTCTTTATCTTTCTTATTAAGCTCTTCCTCTTTTTCTAATGTCTCGAGCCGCTTCTTAATTGGCTCTAATGCTTCTTGAATGGATTTAGTTACTTCCTCCGAAGTCATTTCTTCTTCCCCCTCTTTTGTTTCTACCTGACTCAGTAAATTACCAAGGGCAGCATGAGCATTCTTAATTTCTTGCAGGTTTGAAGCGGAAAATTTTCTGCCCGCCTTTGCAACTGGCTCTTCATATGATTGCTGTTGTTTTCCAACAAAAAAGTTTTTGAGCAAATTAAATAGCCCTTTCTCATCTGTTTTCTCTTGAGAAACGGGCTTTTCTTGTTTTTCAATCGTCTCAGCAGTTCCTGCCATTGAATAACCGGTAATTTCGCCTTTTTTGATTTGCTCCCATACTTCCTCAGAAGCCTTTGTGACAAGGACCCATGATCCCTTTTTAATGGTTTCCCCATTCATTTCAAAGTCTGCCGGTGCGACATAGGACTCAACCACCTCACCAACACCACCCTGAAAGTCATGTTGCTTGTCGATTTGACGAGCATCTTTCAGGAATCCATGAGCGGCCTTTTCGATTTCTGCAGCTGTCATGAAATCTCCGTGGGCGTCCACTGTATCAGGTTCATACACGATACCGTAAACAAGTTTTTGCTCGTCTGCCTCTTTCGCAAGGATTCTGACTTCCTTTTGAAAATCAGGTTGTTTTTCTGATTTCACAATAAAGAACTGCTTTTGATTAGCAGCCTTATCCACATAAGAAACATGTGTGATTTTTGCGTTCACCAATTCTCTTGGCATGTTATTCACCTCCTTAAAATAAGAAAAGACTTCTAATTAGAAGTCTCACCAGCTGTATTCTCAGCAACATAATTGCTTGTTATCTCCATTAACCTTTTTACACTCTTATCTACATTCCAGAAAAATTTATTCATAATGTAGCTTTGTGAAATATGACTTTTCTCTAAGTCATGAACTATATTCATTATATCAAGTAAGCTTTCCGCAAATGAATCATTAAGAATTTTATGGCGTTTCAAATAATCAACCATGTATAACATGCCTATACCTTGAGATTTATCTGCCGCATCATCTTTTTCTGATACTTTTTCATAAAGATTTTTCACTGCTCCATATAAACGAATCATTTCCATTTTTAGTAGTAAGTCATTATCCCCTTTAATGCTTGTCTTCTCATTATAATGGGAATGTGTTTCCTCAGTGATTTCAGAATTACTTTCTAAATTTAATGAATCTTTTAGATTTTGATCATCAGTTCCATATTGATTCTCTTTATTCAATTGGAAACTAATCTTATCTAATTTTTGGTCAATAGTGAATTCAAATTCCCAATCCTTATATTTAATTTTCGCCAAGGTACTGATCAAATTTGAAACCGGTTGTTTTAATTTAAAAACCAAGATAATTATTGCTACCGGCCAAATGATTGATTTGACTATTGAAGAGATAAACTCCATCCAATTCATATTTTCCCCACCTAATATGTAATGAGGACATTATACTATTTTATTCCATGTTTGCTAAGACTTCTCTTTGAATCTCTTCTTTTTCTTCGGGTGATAAGCCTAAAATCTTACTATCTACCACAGGCGATAGAACACAATGGCAGTTAACCCGCTCCCTTGTTGATAGTTTAGGATCCCTCGGAAACATGCAGGTTTCGCTACTGCCCGGTATCTGAAATTCTTCATCTACTCCAATGACTGTACCGTCAAGATCAATGTGATTTTCACGAGGATTGTTCTTCTTCCCTCCGCTGTGCCGCCATTTCTTTTTCTTTACTGCCGGCGATTGTGCATATGATTCATGCTGCGCGGCAGAGGAAGCGGCAAGCACTTCTGTGATGGCTGTGGTACGCGCCCGCTCCCTATCAAATTGTGGCATGTCTTTGAGAGTCAACTCAATGTCCTGGATTGATGAACCGTTCTCGATAGCATTAGTTAGCACGTCCTCCACCACTTCATGTGTGTTTAACTTCATGATCTCAGCCAGCTTCTTTGACCAATCCTTAATCCAATTAATCGTACGATTGGATAAGACTTTAAAAGGCACCTCTGGATCTATTGAATCCATGATTACTTCAGCCATTTCTTCAATAGTCTGTTGCAGGAATCCCTCAGTCAGTTCCTGAAATTCTTCCTCGAAGTCATCCTCCGCGAATAGGTTCTGAGTAAAAAACACTAGAAGGGCTTTTAACGTCTCTTCTGAGTCTTTGCTTACAAAACCTTTGAGACCATCTAAAAACTTCTTATGCTGGCGTCTGAGCAATCTGGCAATGCCTTTTTCATATTCCTCCACATATTTGGGGATATTAGATTTGCCAGGAAAGTCAGGTACCATCTCCCCCAATTGCTTATACTGATTTTCCTCGGCTTTTTGAATAAAGACATTTAAACTCTCCAATAGCTTATCCGTTTTGTTCATCTCTTCAAATCCTCCAGAACATCCCGCATATCTTTTAATAACCCGATCATATTAGGAGTACCGTTCTTAGATTTAAACAGTGCAGCCAAAGGATCGGAAACGGACGACTCGTTAGTTTTACCAAGCGGCCTGTTGTATTCTTCTTCTGGCCATTCTTCAAGCGTCTTACCAAGTACCCGTCCAGCCAAATCGCGTAAATCATTCGGAGAAACTGCACCTGCTGTTATAAACGGTGTTAGAACCTTAGCAATTTCTAAAGGATCTCTAAAGTCTGGCCCTTTTAGTTGGAGTCGGACTTTATGAATTTCAAGATCATTTAGAAATAAAGCATTCAGTTTACCTGTGATTAATTTTCGTTCAGGCTGAAATACTTGTTCCTCAGTAATCTTTCTTGCTGTGTCAGCTGTCGCTCTGTTGTAATCTTGAGCTTCACCTGTATAAAGTGGGGGCAAACGAAAAGCCGATCTAATTTTATCTCGGTTCTTTTGGTCATATTCAAGAAACAAAGCATCTTCTTGAAGGATTTCAGCAAGTGACTTAATATCAACTTTCACTGGTGCAATCTCTTCATCACCATGAATGTTTTTCCCCTTCGCTATCCCTTCTGCTTCAAGTAATAGAAACTTATGAGCGTTCTCCACTCCTTCAAGCCCATTCATGTAATCCTGCAATTGTGTGTATGAGTCCTCAGACAACATTCCATTTTCTATTGTGATGGCAGCGGGAATATGTCTTCCTTGTTTGAAGTACATAAAGTTCAGCTCTTCAGCTTTACGAGCACCATACAAATTAACAATATGGCCAATCCATCGCGGTTTCCCATAAATACCGCTTCCTATTTTGAAATGGACCACTTCATTTGCTCGTTTCTCCAATGGGGTCTGTTCATCATATTGACCTGTCTCTAAATTTAAAGTGCGAGGATCACCATATTCTTTAAAATAAACCATACGGCCGTCAATCATCTGAACATACTTTCGGAATCGTTTCTCTCTTTTGATTGATTTCATTTGTCCTTGTTCGAAGTACGTAAAATCAACTTCGATTGGTTCAGACAGTTTGCAAACTCGTACATTTTGAACGTCCATGTATTCAATGCCGGCTGGCTTATTTTCACCGTTTCGAATGACCTCAATAAAGCCATTGCCCGTCTTTTCTCTATCTTCAATAACAAATCCGAGTAAAGTCTCAGCTGACTCATCAAAGTGAAGATATTTAACGAACTCTTCAAGCTTTGTCCATTCACTTTCAGCTTCTGTTTTTTCTTCATTTGTCACATCTGGCGAATTCACATCAAAAGAATACTCGAAATCAAATCCAAAGCCCACAATATTTGTCCTGTAGGCATCAACACATTGCTGTAAGATTGTTGAATACTCAGCAATCATTTTTAATTCCTTTAGGTTATACGGAGGAGGCAAAATATTGCTGTCATAGCTGTCAGCAAATTCATCTTCATAAATTTGTTTCGTTGATTCAGTAGGTGGAGAGGCTTTGATCACTCGTGCTTTAACAGATTTTTTTGACATGCTTTACCTCCTTCCTGGTCTTGATCTTTGCGGTCTTCCTTTTGATTCTTCTTTCAAATCGGTTACCTCATAATCATCGAGAGCGTACCAGATAGCTGACAGTGTATGCGGGTCTATGGTGAACTCGTCTTCTATGATGTTCCCCAGCTTATCGGTAGCATAAGCAAGCGGCTTAAGCTCATAAATCGTGTTCTCGCAACGATCAGAGCAAATGATCTTCCTGAACCGCTTGATTTTCTTTGTATACTGAAGGCGTGATCCTTGATATTTACGGGCACCCACCATATTGAAACCGTGTTGCTGAAAATAACGGATTGTCTTTGGCTCTGCTGAATCCGCCTTGATTAATTCCTTAGTCTCTGCAAATTCCTTAAGTTCTTCGGCTGTCTTATCATCCGTTAATCCATTTTTGTAATACTCCCAGTAGATATAGAGATATTTCTTTTCATGATCCACAGCAACCCTAACGACGGCGTTATACGATTCCACAAAACCAAAGTCCATGCCAACCCGTTTAAGCGGGCGGTTAATATTAGAGATTGCAGTCATAACCTCTTCATGCGGTCGCTCTTCAAACTGCGGCAGAACCCGAATTCCATTCACGCCAAAATGACCTTTCCGCGCAATTCGGTAAAGGTCTGGATCGTATTCCTTCAATTCTTCAAGTTGCTGGACATAGCTTTCTGGCAGGAAAAGATTATCATCTGCCGTTGAGTGATGATAATAGGTGTCGTTGCTAACGATTATCCGCTTTTCATAAAGTTCCTTATCATCCAGTACAAAGCGCTTCTCCCTATCATCCTTGAAGAAATGCTTAAAAGTCCAATTGTCCTCTCCAACTGGATTTGTTGAAAGTATCATGTGAAGCGGCAATGTCGGGTGACGAAGACGTCCAAGAAGCTCCTTGAACCCCTCATATTTTACTTCAGAGCATTCCTCAATCCAAATGAGGGAAATATTATTGATTGATTTCAGTTTGGCTGGCTTATCCATCCCTTTAAAGATGATTCTGCTGCCATTTGAAAATCGAATCTGCATCGGAGAAGATACACATCTAACGATATGATCTAATTTTAGATCACTTACAAGTTCATCAAAAAGTGAAAATGTTGAGTCCCTATGTGTGTCGTACACTTCTCTGATAACAAGTGCAGTACGCTTTTCTCTGAGCAATTTCAGAACAATCTTGAGCGCCACATGATAGCTTTTGGATGATCCATAACCACCCACAAGAAACTGAAACTTTTGATTCCAGTCAAAGAGAAATTCTTTAAAATGTGGATTTACCTGTTTAATCACTGTCATCACCTTTGTTTACAATGGTGATCTCAAAAGGTTTATCTTCTTCTGTAAGTTCTTCGATCTCTATTTTTTTCTTGTTGATATTTAAGCGCATATGCTCCAATTTAAGGCGTCGTTCGTCTTCCGAATGGGCTAATTCATCAAACTGTTTAATTAAATTCCTGAGCTCTGCCATTGCACGAGATTGAGCGTTCAAGAACGTTGCATGACGATCCCAAGAAAATTGAAATTCGAATTCTTCCTCTTCGACTTCGTTTGTCTCAGATAGCACAGACTTTTTCTTTTTCAGTTCTTTAATCATTTCCTGCTTATCAGAAACGAACATGATCTTTTGCGCCCTTATTATTGCGGCATATTGGATCTGTATCTGATCCCATATCATATCGACAGGCGAACGTTCTTGAATCCCTTCCATGATGGATAGCGTTTCTTCTGGCAGGAACTTAGAGAAGAATCCATGAGTCACAGCGTTTTGATTTCCCTTAGGTGCGCCGCCATTATTACCTAACGCATTCTTGTTACCGAGTGGTGCACCTACTTTTTTTGTGTGCACACCTTTTTTTAAGGGTGCACCCTTTTTTCTTTGCCAACCATGGCGTTGTTTCCACGATTTAATGGTGTTCACAGATACCCCATATTTCTCGGCAAGGTCCTTGTATTTCATACCTTTGGCGTAATCCTTATACGCCTGTATGTGCTTATCAACCATCTACATTCACTGCCGCCTCCTTTTAGATTGAGTTGTTTTGAAAATAAAAAAGCTCCTCAAAAGAAGCTTAAATATGTTTTTTTATTAAATTAGTTATTTCATCAATCAACCGCTCAATATATTCTTGATTGAAGTTCACCTCAATTATTGGATCATCGTTCATAAAACCTCTTAATGCCACTTCAACTTCTCTTAAATAATTTATATATTCCTGTAACTTGATATTCAGTTCTTTATCAAAGAGTATTGAAAATTTCTTAACAATCAGTTCAAATGCCGATAGCTCTTTAAAATAATCAGTATGTAATTTTTCTAAGTATCCTTCTGGGTGATTATAGAACGGTACAAAGGCAGCAGCGGTTTCAATTCTTTTATTGTTAATATTATAAATCTCATCAATTAGTATATAGCCTTTTGTGAAAATTTCATTTCCTTTTCTATTCTTCTTTTGTAAAACATAATTAGTTCCACCTGTAAAAAAAACTGCTGTTATAGCACTAGTAATGACTGTACCAAAATCTATTTGAATCAATTTCATCCCCTCCTTTTACTAATTATCGGCAAAAGAGAGCGATACAGGTACTATTCGCAAAATTTGTCGAACGAAACTGTTGTATAAAACCTAAATTTAGTGGTGACGCAGGAATAATTCGCCGCGCCGACCTGCCTCCCATTTTACACTACAGATTTTTTCAGATTCAACAAACGCTCAAAGTGGCAATCTTGGCATAATTGGCTGATGAACTCATCTTTCATTTTGCGTACAGTTTCCCTTGAAATGCCAAGGTGAAGACTTATTGCGCGGTAGCTCATACCCTCCATCATGCAATCATAAATGACTTTATGCTGCTCACCATGGATCTTTTCAGCCCCTAATTCAACTGCATATACTCGCTCTTCATAATACTTAAGACGTTTGAAAAGACGTTCCTCTCTCATATCCATTTGCCTTAGCTCAGCCTGACTCTTCCCAGGACTTCCTTTTGGCATAGTAGCTTCTAATCCATATTGAGCAACACCCCAATTCTTCATGGGAATTACTGAACCATAGAGTACCCTTTGCAATCGACGAACCTCTTTCACCATCCAGTGATAGCTATTGATTAGATTTTCAATTTCTTTTCGATTCATGAAAGTATCCTCCTTTTCAAAATAAAAACGGACACCAAACATACAGCGTAATACTGTAAGTTCAGTGTCCGCAGGCTTTCCGTCTTGGACTAACTGGATATTTTATGCTTTAATGAATTCACATTACCTAAGGAAAAAAATTCAACTCCCTCCTTAAATATGGTAAAATTTTATTATAAAGTAGTGGAGGTTGTTATATGAGAGTTAGAGAAATAAAAAATTTACTCGACAATTATAATAAACAAATTGGAGTTAGTGTTTCGCACGTACCGCACAGCAACAGAAAGACTGTTCTTAATTTACAAAAGTCTTTAGATGCAATTAACGAGTTGTCTAAACTTGGTTTTTTAGATGATGATATTGAGAGATTTAAAGATCTAGGAAGTATATATTATTCACGTGTACCTGAAGATAAGATTGAAGTGGATAATCACATCGCTAATCAAATTACTAATCATATAAAAATTGTAAAAGAAAAATTACGTGGTTTTGGAATTTTAATTGATCAGTCAGTTTCTGATCAAAATGAGAACGTAATTAGCGTAAAACTCCCTCAATACAACTCATTAGAAGAACTAGAAAAATTCATCAAAAAATTAAATAATGCATTTCAGAATGGTATTACCCTTGAGGAAATTAATGGACATTATAAATTACAGGGTTTTGACACAGGTTCAATGTGGATTGACATCTTAGTAAACAGTTCAGCTGCAGTAATATTTGTTGGACAACTTATAGATGCAGCTATAAACATTTCAAAGCGATCTCAAGAATTACTCATTACTAAGGCAAACATCGAAAAGCTAGCTCTTCAAAATGAGCAATTAAAGCTACAAGTCGAAACTTCCAAAGCTTTGCTAGATGGAATTGAAAAGGGTATTGACACAATAACAGATGCCGAAATAAAAAATGTTACTGAAGGAGCAAATTATTCAACAGAATCAATAGGACATATAAAACAATCGGTTAAAATCTTTGCAGAATTACTCCATGAAGGTACCCAATTCCACCCATCTTTAGATGCACCTTCTGAAACAGTTGAAGCCTTTCCTGAACCCCAAAAGAATTTAGAAGAGCCTCAACAATTATTAGAAACATTAGCTGACAATTTACCTGAACAGGAATAACCTGCACATCCAAGCCGAAGGAGGAGATATCCTCCTTCTTGTTTACCTTTTTATAAAGTATTATATCTTCTTCTCATTTCACCTTAAACCCTATCTCATGATCAACCCTTGCAAAGCTGCCCTTTACAGTTTGAATCACTGTTTTGCCGTGCTCCGGAGCATCTAAAACATGTGCAGTTCCCTGATTCCCATCTAAAACAATGATCTGAACTTTTCCTGGGTCAATTTTCTGCTGAATAGTGAAGTCTTTTTTGATGTTTATTTCTCTTGGATTGTACACTCAAAGCGCCCCCTATGTTATGATAGAAGTACCAGTTCATATCAAGAACACTGAGGCTAAGCGCTTCGGTGTTTTTTATTTTTAGGCAGAAACCTCTCTTATCATGACTTCCACCCTTGGCTCTTCGCTATAAAACTTACTGACTTTCAAATCCACAACCTGACTATCATCTTTGTATATCAGATGATTCAAAGCATCTTTCACGCCCTTTACATAATTATCAACGTCGGGCTTTGTAGTCGGCCGCAGAAGGCCCTTTTCAGCTTTCTCTTTCTTCTTTTTTGAGTTTGAAACTGACTTAGGCATTGGTCTGTACACTTTGACATCCATTGAGACAGGACCAGTAATAATTGTTTCTGGTCGATGCTGAGACGCAACCAATGCCACATACTGTTTGAAATACTTTGATTTCGCTGGATCACGCATATGCACCTTCCCATTTCGTATTGATCCACGCGGCCTTCCTTGTGCGACTGGCTCACCATAAACAGTGAACTTAATGCAATCCAACTGTTCTTTACCTCCCGTCAAGCTGTTCCCATAACTTAATTTCTTTTTCTATTCTCGGTGCAGAAAGTAAAATTATCAGCAGAGACACGACTGCTTTAAGCACTCAGCATCCGCTCCATTTGCTTTATTTTTTCCTCAAGTAAACGGATTGTTGGTGTAAGATCTTTACCTTCATTTCGATTTGAAGGGCCAAATATATAAAGTCCACCAGTTGCTTTTATATTCGTTTTCTTTTTCATTCCCAATCACCTAACCTATGATTTAATTGCATTCGATCGCCTCTAATAATCACTATGTAATCACGGCACATCTGGTGAATTCGTGAACCAAGAGCCTCGTCTATATCCAAAATCTCATCGATTGTTAACTCCGAAGAAATCAGCAAAGGTTTGTGATTTAAATACCGGTAGTTCAAGACTGACTGGATTTGTTCAACCTGCCAGTCTGTTGCCCTTGGTTGACCGTTTATTGGTTTAAATAAATCATCAATGAATAGAACTTCGACCTTTCTCATGGCATCGAGTTTTGCTTCTAAGTTATCAAAGTTAGCTTTCAAATCACCCATGCCCTCTACATAAGGGAAATACATGCAGTGTACTGATTTTTTCTTGATCAGATTATTCATAATCGCCGTGAGCAAATGAGTTTTACCGCTACCTGGCTGTCCAAGTAATGCGATACTGTTTTGCCTTTCTCCTTTGATCTTTTGAAAATCTTTATAGTATTCCACTGCACACTCATAAGCGTCCTTGATCATGTCTGGCTTACCGTCCGTTATGAAGTTACCAAAGAGAAGCTTTTCAAACTCTTCTGTAATGCCACTAGCTGCCATGAGTCTGGCAATTTTCTTTCGTCTTACACATTCACACTGTTTTGAATAAGTATCTTTCCATTCGCTAGCTTTATCCGGCGTACAAACCTTACCTAACAGAAAATCATCTTCCGACACCATATCGTCCGGAACCATAAGGTCTAACTGTTCATCTAAATGCCAAGAAGTGTCCTTATGGACTCGATAAACGACAATTCCACGATCCTTACAATAAGGACAATCAAATTCAGCCTTTTCTTCTGATACGGCCTGTTTTGTTCCCAAAAAGCGGGCTGACCTTTCCCGAAGTTCCTGCATGATCGTTTGAAATGCGGTGTCTATACTGACTGCTTTGTTTATAGCCATATTGTTTCTCCTTTCTCTTTTGAGTGAATGGATTTGATAAGATGGCTTGAACATATGACAAACTTGCAGCTTTCCCCTTTAATTGAAACGCTGTCTTGATAGCCTCCATCACTTTTTCCTCACCATAATCGTCGACCATGTAGCCGATCCGCTGTGCCTCCATCGGGCCGACTGACCGAGCAACTTTGTTTTCATATAGCTCAAAGGCATTTTTCATTTTGTCATCGACCTCCTGATGTTCAATCTGAGCTGGTTCCAAAGCTTTGTTCTTCATGTAATTTCCTAGTTGTATGTAGTCTGCATAATGAAGTATGGTGACGATGAACCCTCTTTTTTGTGGAAGACGGTGCAATTTGATATATCCCTGTTTCTCCATTCGGTCTAGTGAGTATTTGATCTGTGCAGCTGACCAGTTAAAATCTTTTGCTAGTTCCACAACTTTGATAATGGTCTGCCCAAGTTCTAGCTCTTGATTTGGCCTGTATTCAGCTCTTTTGAACAAGTGATCATAAATTTTTTCATCCCTAAACTCTTTGAATGGTAGTCGGGGTATGACCACATACCCCATTGCTTTTATGTCCAAGTCAATCACCTACTTCCTTTCACAGAGTGCAGTTATGTCAGAGATGCCGGCTCAATCAAACGGAAGTTCATCGTCTTTTATATCTACAGGCTTGCCGTCAAAAGGATCGGTTTCTTGGGCGCTTGGTTTTTCCGTTTCATCTTTGTTTGAAGGCTCGGAATCGATAATTTCTGAACTGTCTGCCTCATTGGTAATGTCAATCCGTTCCCTTGTTTCATCTTCCTCAATAACTGCTTTTTGCATTTCAACAGAGAGAATCCCCCACTTGCTCAAAACTGCTTTTAATACAGTCTTAAGAGCCATCGCATCCCAGTCATTTTTCCATCCAAAATCAGACTTACTGAATTTCTTTTTGTGCTTCTCTACTTGTGCCTTTGTCCAGTACACTGTTTTTCGGAAGCCATTTATCAACTCAAAATAAGCTGCATAACCAATTACCGCGTCTGATTCTCGTTTTTCAAAATCAATCTCGATCTCCTCAGTCAACGGATTCCACTTCTGCAATTCGCCTTCATGAATCGGTATGCAATTGATGGATTTATATTGGCCTGTTCGTAAGGCTAGCTGGATATATCCTTTGTATCCAAGCTGAAATTGAGCCTTACCTCCGTAAGGAACAATCCAGGCATACCCTAAGTTTTTATCTATAGGTAAATCGAGTGTAGCTGCCACCATTGCTGAGGATATGACGCTCATAGGATCTGTTTTCTGTAGCATCTGCTCGCTGTTATAAAGGCTTAAGATAGAAGCAGTAAACTGTGTAGCCCTCTTCCCTAACACTTCCTCAAATCGTTTAATAACAGATGGTGAGGAAAGTAGCCCTTTCATTGTTGCTCCTTGTTGTTGCACAGGTACGTTTTTTTGTTTCTTTTGGATGTTGTTTTTAATTGATTGATTAGTAGCCATAATCAGCTAACCTCCTTGATTCCAAAACGTCTGAAATGAGTTTCCTTTTTAACTTTCTCGTATACATCCGGAAACTGGTCTTTGAGCTTTTTCGTGTCAATTCGATTTGAGACAACAGGCTTCCAGCAAGCTTGATAGTTACCGATAAACCCATACTCTGCATCCTTCATTTCATGTTTGATTTGGTTCTCTAATTCTTTTGCCTGGCTTTGAAGCTCTGAGATCTGTTCTTTAATAAGCAAGTATTGTTGAATACGTTCTCGATTAGCCGCAGTTAAATCAATAGCTTTGTTATTTTCCGTTTCGGCATATCGTTTTTTGAGGTATTCCTCCGCAGCACTTGAACCATCTAAAGCAGGAGCTTGTCCACCTAAGACCTTGTCATTCCAGAACTCAATCTCTGCTTTAAAGATCATGTCAATTAACTCGTCGTCTCGCTCAATCTCTTTCCAGACAAATTTGTTCCCGCCAATCAGCACAGCAAAATAAGCTTTCCGATATTCAGGTCCAAGCACACCCAGATAATGCTGGACCTGAACGATATAGCTCTCGGGGATTTCTTCGTCCTCCCATTCTTTTAAGTTGTAGGCTGATGTTGTTTTACATTCAAGGATCGCTTTTTCACCAACGATCATTCGATCAACATTAGCCAAAATGAAATTATATTCTGGATGTCTGAGTATTGCTTTTTTACGTCTAACCTTCTTGCCACTACGTATCTCAAATTCTTTTGCAACAATATCTTCTAGCAATGATCCAAAGTAAGCAGCTTCACTTTGCGATTCACTAACAGGGACCTGTCCTGTTTTGTCTAACCATAATTCAAAAGGTGTCTTCCACTTGTTCAGCCCCAAGATAATGGATGCATCTGAGCCGCCAATTCCTTTTCTTCTTTCAATAAGCCATTCATCACGGCTCATTTCAGAATTCTTAGCAAGAACCTCAGCCCGTTTGCTTGTCATTCCACCTAACCCCCATTGTTTTTATTGAGGCTATCTGATAAAATATTTGCACATGAGTTTTTTTAGATAGCCTTTAAAGAAGTCCACTTTGCCGAGTGGGCTTTTTTATTGCGCGTTTTTAAATTCAAAACCAAGTTGCTCCCTTAGATACCTTTCCAAGTTCTCTCTGAGAATGATTTCGCCGCCATCAATTACATAATCATCAACTGGTGTTACTTCATCACCGTAAAAATCTATTTGTACATCCGTTTCAGTCAGCTTATCGTGCCAGTTGTTTATGACCATTGGATTTTCGACCATTCTTATTCTCCTCTCTGAATTTGTCTGCACGTCTATCCCATAACAGATGGAATTCACTATTGTTACGAATCATCACACACCATTTACGAACTTCCAGAGCAGTTGCCGGTTTATGAACAAAATGAACCATCATCCTATACACCTGCTCACTACAGTTAAGTTGATACCTTGCTGTTGCATTTTCAATGCCGTTTCATAAAGGCGTCCTTTGTTTGCAAGCCGGCTAATATCCTCAGTAAGAACCTTGATGCTTCCAGCAAGACTAATCGCTTCTTCATAATCACCATCACGTAATGCCTCTGACAGCATGATTGATAGCTCTTCTGCTGATTCGATTTTTCTTTTTGCGATAGGAACATCTGCCTTCAAGAAATGATTAGTATTCATACTGAAACCGCCTGCCTTCCTTCTTGTTTTGCCATAGCAACTTGATCAACTAGAGCTTTCCGCGTCCATCTATCTGCAAGTTCCTGCATTTTCAACCCGTGAGTACGAACAAGTGAATAAATCAATGTTTTGTTAGCCGCAATCAAATCAAAAATCTGCTTAATATCGGCCATCGGCAGCTCCTCTGTTTTACCTGGTCGGTTATCCGTGAGCCAACGGGCTAAATGTTTGGTTGCTTGCAGTGCTTCCTCCAATTGGTGAACCATATTAATCACCGCATTACTTGCACATTCATTGAGTGCCGGATCAATAGGAGCAGCGGCTGTAGGATGAAGTTTGAATAAGTAATGTACAAGATCAATATGTTCATAGGCAGCGCACTTCTCAAACCATTTAATACATAACTCTGGAGTAAGCTTGGCAAGTCCATTTTCAACATCTGAAACATACCTTTGATCCTTACCTCCGATTAACTTGCCGATTTGGTATTGTGAAAGACCTGCAGCCTTACGGGCACTACGCATAATCTGCGGTAAATTACGCATATTGTATGGGTTGTTCTCCATATGTTTGCCTCCTGTTATATTAGGTTTTTAGTTTTAAAATTGAAGTTGAAAGACCATGCTGTTTATAAATGACTTAGGCTGATTCCTTTTTATTTTTTTGCGCAAGCTTCTCTTGGTGTTCATTCATACGCTGAACAAGTATGCCACTGAGGTATTTGTAGGCTTTGGCCTCTGCCTGTTCAAACAGTGGTCCTTTTTTCAAGATGACTTTCATAATTAAAAGGCCTCCTTTGTGAATTCTAATCATGCTGAATCCTTAGAATTATGTTTCGTTTCGTTACATACATCCTCAAAAAAAATAGTCCAGTCAAAGCCTAATTTCTCTCCTATTTTTTTTGAGACAATAACACTAGGCTTCCTAGTACCATTTTCTATCATGGTGTAGTATGCTCTACCAATCTGTGCAGCTTTGGCAACTTCTTCTTGAGTAAACCCTTTTTCTAAGCGGTTTTTCTTAAGCCATTTTCTCATCATTTTTCACCCCCTTAATCAGAAAATGTAACGTTTCGTTACTTAGATAATAGTATCGATTCGTTACATTGTCAACACATTTTCATAAAAAAAGTATCGTTTTGTTACCAAAACTTATATGTAACCCTTTGTTACGTTACAATGAGATATAGAATAAAAACAAAAGTCAGGTGATTAATATGTTCTCCGAGAACTTGAAAAAGTGCAGAAAACAAAAGAAACTAACCCAACAAAATATGGCTGATAAACTTGGAATTACTCGGCCTGCCTACACCGCCTATGAACTAGGTAGTCGTGAGCCTGACTATAAAACCTTAATTAATATTTCAAACATACTTGATGTTTCTTTGGATTATCTTCTTAAAGGAGAAAGCAATGAAAAAGTATTTCAGGATGAAGCAAAAAAAGTGTTAAACGATCCTGAAACATTCCTTGCAGCAAAAGACGGTGAGGTAACAGATGAGATCTTACAGGCTGCTTTGGAGATTATAACGGAGCAATTAAAAGAAAGACGGAAATCAGATAAATAAACGCAGTTAGTTTATTATTATTTATTTCTGTTTATTATGTTTAATTCTGTTTACTAATAAGATTTAGATTCTCATTTATATTTCATTCATACCCTCATTTAAAAAGTGATTTTGAATCCTTTACAAACCCTTACGTGACAAGGGTTTTTGTTGTTTTTCTCATTTATATTTTCATTTATGTTTCTTTTATATTCTCATGTAAAAAAATTGAGCGTTTATTGTGAGGGAAATTGCAGAGTATCGAAATGGGAAAAGAGGGCTTCTTGTTAAAAACCTTGCAAAGTGTATGTGAAAAAAATAAACAATACAATTATCGTAACAACAATAATTGTTTCTTTAATAAAATTTTTATTATCTTCATTCTTTTGTTTCTTTTTTTTAATCTCTTCTCTGTATTTTCTTTGAACCTCTTTCTTCTTATCATTATTTTTCATGATTAAACTCCTTTGAAGTCCATTTATTCCCTTGCCCCTATCATTTGCAATTGTAATAATTCACTAATGATTACACCAACAAAAAAGGATCGGCAAGTGCTTTTCACTCAATGGTAACCAACATAAGCACTAGCTGGACAGGTTTTAGGATGTATCTAATCGTTGAGGTTCCATTTCCTGCAACTGATCCAAAAACTTCCTTATGAAGAACAATCTCTTCTCTGTTGTGGGGATGCTACCAAAAATAGTAGGCAAATTGATAGCGGTATTAAAAAAACAGCTCATTAAATGCCATACTGGAACTGTCTTTGATTTTTGGATTTATTTTCTGATGCAGCTATTGCTATCCGTTAGTTTAATTAGAACTCAGATAATCCAAGACACGGTCAACTCTTTCATTGACTGAGCAGTCGTCTTCAATCTTTAACACTGGACAAGATAAATCTGCCATCCAATGTTCATGCAAAGCTCTACTTCTAACTTCCATTCCAGCATTATCATATAAAGAAGCCCACTCTAAAAATGTTTTTGATTGTTCATATTTACTGCCACCGGCTAACACTTCGTTTCCATAACGCTGAAATTCCCTGTGCCTTAGTCTCTCAAGCCGTATATCTTGTGGAATCCATAAGAAGACGACAAGGTCAAAATAACTTTTTAGATTATCGCCCCAGCCACACACTGCACCAGAAAGAATCCATTTTTCATTGATTGTTAAGTCTTTTTCAAGCAACTTTCTTCTTTCAGGAATTTCTCTTTTTTTAGTGAATTTGTCTAACCAATAGTAATTATCAGTATCAAGATGCGTATGAGGCAAACGCTTTGATAATGCAGCACCCAATGTTGAAGTTCCGACACCAGAGGCTCCCAATATGTGAATATTTTTTTTCATACTTCCCCTCCTTATTAAGCAACCAAACTCCCTGTTTGTTGCATAACGTACTTACTATTATTTTGACATAAATCCCTAAAAGACCTTTACTTTTCGAGGGAAATCCAGATGCGTGTTAAAATCATAATACTTACGAAAACAGTCATGATTAAACGGATTCATATTCCATCTCCTTAGACGCATTTTCCTATGAAAAAAGTCTTGATTTCCATATAATATTTAAACGAATCCAATTTTTAGATTGTCGTCTTTAAGGAGGTTTTTCATCTTGAGGTATACAAACAGTCATTTAGAGGATTGGATTGAAAACTTATACAAGAAGATTGATATTACAGAACCAGAACAAATTAATTTTGAACGGATTGCCGAGGCTTTAGATATCAGGCTTTCGTTTAAACCTGTTACAAGCTTCGCACTTAAACACAGCGGAATTTATAATATATGCTTGGACAGCCGTAAAAGCCGAACTGAACAATGGTATGATTTTGCTCATGAATTTTGCCATATATATAGACATGAAGGCGATAAAAAAACAATGCCTGCAACTTGGACTGATTATTTGGATTGGCAGTCCAATTATTTTACATATCACTTTTGCATTCCAACTTGCATGTTGCGTAATATCAACCTTCCGTACATACAATCACATGCAATTGAAAATGTAGCTTGGTTATTTAAGGTATCCCCTTCATTCGCTAAGAAACGTTTAAGCATTTATTACAGGAAACTGACTCAACATTTATTTAGTCAAACTGTTACGGGAAATTTATGCCCCCCCTTTTTGTAATGAATAATGAAATCCTCATGCATTTGCGCGCATTGAAAAAAACAAAAAAAGACGTCTCCCTTCACGATCCGATCGGGCAGGATAAGGAAGGGAATGAAATAAGCCTGATTGACGTTTTGAAATCAGAAAACGAAGACGTGATAGATACGATCCAGCTCAATATGGAGCTTGAAAAAGTGAAACAATACATTGACATTTTAGATGACCGTGAGAAGGAAGTGATTGTCGGGCGGTTTGGACTTGATTTGAAGAAGGAAAAAACGCAGCGAGAGATTGCCAAAGAACTCGGTATCTCACGCAGCTATGTATCGCGGATTGAAAAGCGGGCGCTGATGAAGATGTTTCATGAGTTTTATCGGGCAGAGAAGGAAAAGCGGAAGAAGGCGAAGGGGAAATAATGCAGAAGAAGCCGGATCTCATACTCCGGCTTTCTCTATTTGAAAGAGTTATGAAAATCATTTTTTTCATCGCTGATAAGCTCTCCGAGAAAGACAGGCAGGATCGTAACAAATAACTTGACTTATAATCCTCCCGCAGGCATTCAAAGCCGGACGTTCTAAAAGCTCTCCTGAGAAAATCCTTAGATCGGTATACTTCAGTACATCTTTAGTCCCTGCTTTCTTTATACAGGCCTCGATCTGGCTGTCGATGCTCGATCCCTTGATCGCTTGTTCCACGATATATTGCTATCACCCTGGATCTCCTGCCTATAAAGTTTTATTAAATAATGATAGCAATCGTTCATGCATTTGTCAGTTTGCAGTCCCTCGATGATTATTACCTTCATAAAATACATCACCCCTTGGGTAATGCTGCGTAATACCTGTTTGTCCTAATGAGGTGATTTTCAATGAGTATGAAAACAAATAAAAAAACCGATGGTTTGTACCATCGATCTGTTTTCTATATCACTAGGCCCTCAATATAGTAAATCTAGCTCATTGGTTATGAAAGCTTATTTTCATTACACACTATATATTCATTTGTTATCATTTCTATACGTTTATATCAATTATGGTAAAAAATGGTTACAAAAACCCAATAAACGTCCAACCTAACTTTTTCATCTTATTTATTAAGAATTTTAACCTCTTCCTTGTGAAATAAAGAAGCGATTTTCATCTCCAAACAGTTAATGCTATTTCATCGGGACATGTCTGTTAAAGTAGCCAATAAATACATTCGGATATCCACTTACAACCACGATTCAATTTGATCCACTACAGATTTCTGAGCTGACATTAAACAGATAGAGTTATAAAAATCTGTACCAGTTCCCTTTCACAATTAGGACATTTCGGCGGCGTTTCGGCATAATGCGAACTAATTTATTAATGTTCAACAACAGAATTTCGTCTATTGGCAATAAAGAATCCACAAATCATTGCAAGAATGGCCATCGCCCACCAGAACGTTGAGATCGCCTGATCATGATCGATGATAATCAAACGAATGACAGCTGTGATGCCAATATAAATGAAGTAGCGAAGCGGAAAATGAAAGTCTGATTTGAAGTATTTGATAATCAAAGCAATGAACTCAAAGTACATGAAGAATATAAGCAGTTCTCCAAGCATCTCATAATAGCTGTCCACTTTGTTGAACAGTGACTTGTATACGAATAGCACAATGTACCAAGTCTCGCTGATCAGAAGTGCGCTTAAGGCTAACGCCAGAAAGAACAGACAGACGTTGAGAAGCGCTTGTAACAGGTAAGGCACCTTTTTGAATTTGTTAGAAAATCTCATCATGTTGTCTCCTATTTCAATATATTCGTGGTTTTTATTCTCAGCCTACATCTTGGTGTTCCAAAATCGTAGCACAATGTAGTACTTAGAATTCTTTTGTATACTGTGAAACTGTCCCTGCATGCGGGACATCATTCGCGCAATGCTTCTTTCACCGAGTCCGTTGCTTTCCGGTGTTATATCTGCAAGTTTAATCGTATTGCTAACATGGATCTCAAATATCTCTTGATCCGATACAAACGTGATACTGATTTTTTCTTCCGGATCTGCGTATTTCAATAAGTTTGACATCACATTATCAAATACACGACCAAGCTCCTCCAAATTCACGTTAATATAGGTTTCCGGCAGCTCGCCTGAAATATGGACCCGAAAATGCTCCTGATGAAGGATAGCAATCTGATCTGATATTAGATCGTAGATCACTTCT
This sequence comes from Bacillus sp. PS237, assembly GCF_037963345.1. Taxonomy (NCBI): domain Bacteria; kingdom Bacillati; phylum Bacillota; class Bacilli; order Caryophanales; family Bacillaceae; genus Bacillus; species Bacillus sp. PS237. Next base: position 2,591,350 of record NZ_CP150156.1, read on the forward strand.
TTCACTGCAACGGTCTCCAGATCGGCCTCATATTCCTTGTTCAGCAGGAAATACGCAAACAGATTGTCAGACAAGCTTTTTAATTGCAGTGCTTTACCATAAGCATTGGCTACATACCGATCTTTGCTGGCACCCGCTTCGCCTCCCTCTTTTTTGGCAAACTCCAGATTCATGATCAGCGACGTCAGCGGTGTGCGCATATCGTGCGACATTTCGGTAACCAGGCTGCGGCTCTCAGCTTGCAATTCCTCGATAGCTTTAAGTTTATCCAGGAAAGCTTTCCGCAGATCCTCAATGCTCTTTGCAATCATCGCTAATTCATCATGCCCTTTTATCGTCATCTCGTAGTCCAGTTCGCCCCCTTCAAGAATATGAATCTCTTGATGAATCGTTTTAAGGTAGCGAAGACTTTGGCGAATTCCGAAGAGAACAATGATTAAAAAGATGAGGGTTGCCCCGAGCAAATCCAATGCAAAGGCCAGATCATAATATCGGGAAGAGTAGAAACCGTCGATAATGACTCGTCCTTCACCATCGCTAAACTTGACAGGATGTGAATGATTTTGAGCGTACTGAGTCAGCTTTTCCTTTCCATAATCCGATTCGGAATAAATAGAATCATATTGCAGCTCCTGATCCTTGAATATGGTGAGGTTAATGTAATTTTCTTTTTTGACCCACTCGCCAAACGCTTTTCTATCTGATGTAGACAACTCATTTTCTGAAACGTACTTGCTGAATTTTTGAATGTATCTTGCTGACTCCTCGTGATAATACTCTTCCGAACTCAGATATCCCTCGATCAGATCATCTGTGATCTTTTGCAACGTCAGAAAGATCACACCACTCACAATCGCAGCAACCATTATCAGCAAAGCCAGTTTTTTGGTTAGCGTAAATTTAAGATGCGCCAAATCGATATCCTCTTCCCCATTCAGTTTTTATATAAACCGGACGTGCCGGATCATCCTCAATTTTGGAGCGCAGCTTCCGTATATGCACCATCACCGTATTGTTGGAACAGTAAAAGTAAGGCTGTCCCCACACACTCTCATATATATTTTGGGCAGAAAATATTTTGTTGCGTTTGTTCATCAGAAGTTTCAGGATACGATACTCCAGATCTGACAACTTGATTTGCTTCTCCTCTTTCCACACCTCATTAAATTCTTCGCTCACTCTTAGTTTGCCCCCGATAAGAAATGTTTCTTCCTGTTCCTTCTTTTCCTGATAGATAGTATATCTGCGTAATTGAGCAATCACTCTAGCGTGAAGTTCCTCTTCCGAGAATGGTTTAGTCATATAATCATCGCCGCCGGCGAGTAATCCCTCAGTTTTATCGAGTGTACTCGATCTGGCCGTCAGAAACAGAATCGGGACGTTAGAGGATTTCCTGATGTGCTGACATGTTTCAATTCCCGAAATGCCTGGCATCATAATATCCAAAATAACCAAATCAAGCGAGTCATTCACAAGTTGCAATGCTCGCTTTCCATCCTTGGCTCTTAGCACCTCGTAACCTGCACGTGTAAGGGATTCCTCCAAAAGATCACCAATATCCTCATCATCCTCTACGACTAATATTCGATAGGCCATGTCTCTCTCACCTCATGATTCTTGTTGTTATTTCTCGTGTGTCCTTACTATATATCGTTCATAGTAATAAGTACGTTATAAGATACTACGTAAATCTTAACAATTTATGAAAGCTGATGCTCGCCACAAATTTGTCACATTTTCTAAAAAAAAAGATGACTCTTCATAAATTGTTAAGATTCGGTCTTTATATTTATCCATTGTAAGGCTCAAGTTTTTCAGATCCGCACTACACATTGCCGTGATAAATGGGAAAGGAGTATTGATATGATTGTACAAAAAGAAGGACGCGGGCAACCGGTGAGTCTGCGGGAACGGGTTCATTTTCTGGACATCGTACGAGGATTTGCCTTGCTTGGCATTATTATTGTCAATTATTTTCTGATCGTAGATTCAGTAAAGGGATTCGAAATGGCCTCCGATGACGTACTGCATAAGCTGGTTTCCTGGTTTGCCGAAGGGAAATTCGTTACGTTATTCTCCTTCCTGTTCGGAGTCGGGTTTATGATCTTTATGGATCGAGCCGCGCAGAAGGTAGAGAGTCCCAACAAGCTGTTTGCCCGCAGGTTATCTATCCTGTTGGGATTTGGCATTTTGCACATCACATTTGTTTGGGTCGGTGACATATTGGCCTTTTACGCCGTAAGTGGCTTCCTGTTACTCGCCTTCTATAAACGCACGGCCAAAACGGTGCTTAGATGGATTATCGCACTTATCGTGTTTCAATTCCTGACTCCTGTTTTCACAATGTTGTACAATGTCATCAATACTGCAGGGTCAAAAAACCCGAATTTTTCAGAGTTTACTTTGTTTAGCCACAGCAGCCTTACCTACATGGAATCCATCAGCACTCGGTGGACAGATATGGTCACGATGGCTGCCGGCTCTTTCTCTATGATCTATTCCATGTTTCTCATGTTTCTGCTGGGCGTGTACTTTGTTAAGATGGAATTTTTCAAAGACATGGAAGCGAAAAAGCCTATATGGAAGCGTATCTGGATCATTAGCACAATCGCTTTTCTAATAACACAAAGCAGTATATTACTAGACATGTTTAATCTTTCTGAGAATATGCTGTGGAAGGACATTTCCTCTGTCTTGGGTCAAAATGGCGGCTTAACCGGAAGTATGTTTTATATGAGCACTTTTGCAATGCTGTTTCTATACCTTCCTCAGCTGCGAGGCCCTATGATGATATTCACCAAAGTCGGACGGATGTCATTGACCTGTTATCTGCTTCACTCTATCATTGGAACAGTTCTGTTCCTCAGGTACGGATTCGGGCTTGCGGATCATATTCAATCCGCCGGCACGTTCATGTTCAGTCTGGCCGTGTACTTCGTTCTTATGAGCTTTAGTACATTGTGGTTGAAACGGTTTAGGTACGGTCCGATGGAATTAGTATGGCGCAAGCTGACGTACGGCAAAGTAAACGGGAGTCCCAAAGCAACTCCGCTGCATTCGGAAAAATCTATTCAGAAATAACCCCCTTGCACAGATTGCATGACTTCAAATTAGTGTTGTTGAATGAAGCGGGCATTAAACGGACAGATTTGATATATGGACTAGTTATTTTTATATCATTTAGGCTTCTTTGGGCTAATAAATCCACCAGAGTTTACTCAATGTGCATTGCTCATGATCGAATCTAAATTGAATCTTTTACGCATGTTCATAGTCAAAGGCGCCTCATTCGACTATTTTTGTAACTTTTCGCAGGAAAAATTCGAGAATGATGACAAATCCCGCATACGACACTTAATACGGTAGTGAACAATAGTAAATTAGGGTTACATGCAGCTTGTTTTCCAATGAAACAAAGAAAAAGAATCATACAAAAAGACAGGAGAAAGCTTTTGAAGTATTTTAACGCCAAATTTACCGCGGAAGAAAGAGCGATGGAATCACTTTTTTGTGAAAAGGCCTCGCAGAGCAGCTCGAATGTTTTACTGAACGACTGAACTCTATATTTTAGCAACTGAGGGAGTGAACAATCATGAAAACTAAAAATGAACCAAAAGTTATTCTGGAACTAGCAAAGGAATCTGATCTGCCAGAATTCCAAAAAAAATTACAAGAAGCCTTTGCGATCGCCGTGATTGAAACGTTCGGTGATTGCGAAGATGGGCCGATTCCATCGGACAATGATGTTCAGGAGTCTTTCAATGCTCCCGGAGCAGTGGTATATCATATTCTTCAGGATGGTAAGAATGTCGGTGGTGCAGTAGTACGTATCAACAGCCAAACAAATCATAATTCGCTAGATTTATTCTATGTATCTCCAGAATATCACAGCCAAGGGATTGGTCTTTCTGCTTGGAAAGCCATTGAAGCACAGTATCCGGATACTGTGCTTTGGGAAACCGTGACACCTTATTTCGAAAAGCGAAATATCAACTTCTATGTGAATAAGTGTGGATTTCATATCGTAGAGTTCTACAATGAACATCACTCTAATCCGCATATGCATCGCAATGGACGTGAAGATGACAAGCCCCTACTGAATGATGATGACTTTTTCAGATTTGTAAAGATTATGAAAAAAAAGGACTAAACAATTGAACACGGCGAGATGCCGCAGAGAGTTGCTGGTAACTTTTTTATATTTCATTATCAGAGGAAGGTAATAATGATGTTTAAAAGGTGTTTTGATCCCTGTCTCATAAACAGGGGTCAAAACACCTTTGAATCATCGGTTTCTTTTCTGACATATACCACGCCCACTAGTCCCTCAACATAGTAAAAACATATCATGAGTTACAAAAGCTTTTATTCAAAGCATATGTTTATTTTATTTATACTTATTTTCATCATTTTTCAGAATTCTGGACACAAATCGGGTACCTATTAGAGGCCAAGGAACTCTACATTTCATTAAGAAATACGTACTCATTGCCCTGCTTTAATTAATTTTAAGCCCTCGCACTATGCCCCCCCCTGAATTAAGTATTTGATGTAACTTTGAAATTAAGTTTATGAAAATCTGTCACAAACCCTTATTTCATAACACATCATTTGTTTCAGCTTCCCTCGCGAATACCGGATTAATGCTCGGCTTTAAGATAGTCAACCAATCTCTCCGCACTGTTCTTAACATCTTCTTTTGAAAGATGAAGTGTCCCATATTGTGTAAACGCAGGAAGAAAACGCATTCCTATATAGTTAGCAGTGACTTGAAACGGTCTGATAAGCTCGCTGATCGTGATATTATATTCTCCGCCTGCTTGATAATCAGATTCCTGTGCGCCTAAGGAGATAGCTAAGAGTAGTTCTTTTCCATGCAATTTAGTTCCTCCAGTTCCATAAGCCCAGCCATGTGTTAACACATCATCTTCCCATTGTTTGAGTAACGCGGGACTGCTGTACCAATACATTGGGAACTGAAAAACGATACGCTCATGATCTAACAGGAGCTGCTGCTCTTTTTCTACATCAATGATAAAATTAGGGTATTCACCGTACAGGTCATGAACCGTAATGTCTTTCTCTTGCTTTAAACGATTCATCCAGGTTTTGTTGACAACAGACGTTTCCAAATTAGGATGTATAACGATAACTAATGTTTTCATTAGACTGATTATCCTTTCTTTGCCAATTAGTTATTATTTTTTACGATAATGAATTGATTCTAATTTTAAAATAGCAACTTTATTTACACCTATTTTATCCTTTTTCATGAATTCAGGGCAACTAATTGGGCACCAAAATCAATGATGACTTAAGACATTGTTTTGTAGAAATCCGATATACAGAATAATCCATTATTTAGAAAATTTCTACCTTTTCCCTCAATCCTTACCAATTTAAACTCATTAAGGAGATACTTTATCACCAACTTTAAATAATAATGGAATAAGTGCTAATAAAATAATTCCTACAACCAACGTAGATATTATTAACTCCTTCCATACAATCAAATTCTTTAAAAACATTTGATAAATAACTAATGAGTTTACTGGAATGTTAAGCAATAAGCCCGTAAGAAGTCCAGGTGCATACTTTTTCATTACAACAGTTGCGATAAGATGTGGAAAAATAGCGTTGATAACCATAGAACCTAGAAAGCCAATGAAAATCCATTTTGCAATATCTGATTCTGGCATATATAAAAAACCAAATGCAGATAAATAAGCCAACATAGTTATAACAATGACAGCAAAATGAAATTCATTTGAAGTTACTGGCTTTTGAAACTTTGAAGATTGTTGTGACCACTCAGGTAACCAAATAGCTTCCTCAATATTATGAAGTGTAATAGCAAAACAAAAAAATGCTACGAAATAAACCACCTATCATTTCCTCCTCGGTGCCACAACCAATATGGTTTGGCAACATTATATTACATTTGAGGCTGATTGGATATGGTGTTAAAAGAGAGAAGAATCTGCCTTAGTAGTTGCTTCTTAATTATATGTGCAATAACGTGTTGTTACGTGGCATGTCATATTCAAATATAATAACTCTAAAGCAAACAAAGATACCTATATAGTTTGGCATCCTCTTTTTTAGTTCGAGTCCCTCTATTTATTTTGGGCACAAAATAGACATAATTTATATTGACTCATTATACCCATCACATACCATACCCCTTAAACCAATCAGGATTAAAATGTTTTAAAAAAGGTGATCAAAGATTAAGTTATGGTCTCTTTTATTTTATGTATGCTGTCTTAATGCAAAACAACACTGGACACCACTAAGTCAAATGCATTTCATGGTACTATAGTCAAGACTTGTCCAAGTCACCATTATCAAAATGAATTTCATCAAACACTTGAAACATTTATTGAACGCGGCCAAGTGTCATAACATTAATAAGAAACCAACGAGTGATGAATCTTTTAATCTTTCATTTTACCCGCTGGCTCATATCAAAGGAGCTCTAACCAAATTTTAATAGCTGTCGCACCTATTAATTGCGCTAAAACCCATTGCAGGAATTTTGTATTTACTTTTTGCCCAACTGATGCGCCAATAGGAGAAGCTATTAAACTAGTAATCATAAGAACCAGAGCTGGTACAAAAAGAACCTGGCCCGTGATTACTTTTCCAACTGTTGCGCCAATGGATGAAAGAAATGTAATCGCAAGAGATGAAGCGACTGTGACTCTAACAGGAATATTTAAAATCGATAACATAATGGGGACTAGGATAAAGGCGCCGCCAGCTCCTAAAATACCTGATACGCCACCAATGATAAACGCTAAGGAAGAAGCCAACCATTTATTAAATATCACTTCCTTATCTTCGCTATGTTCTTGTCCTTTCTGTCCTTTTTTAGGTATAAACATTAAAATAACTGCTATAATAGCCAGAATTCCGTATATAAAGTTAATTCCTTTTTCAGATATATAATGAGAAAAGTAACTCCCCAATACACTCCCTAAAAGGATGCTGCTTCCCATGTAAATAATTAATGTTTTATTTATAAGACCACTCTTACGATAAGCCCAAACACCGCCGAGTGTCGCAAAAAAAACTTGAATAGCCCCTATCCCTGAAACTTCATGGGCAGTTAATGACATCACTCCCACTAAAGAAGGAATGTACAATAGCATTGGATAATTAATAACTGCTCCGCCAATACCAATCATTCCGGAAATAAAGGCACCAATAAACCCTATAATGAAAAGAGTTGTGATAAAGGCAATATCCATTTTATTTGCCTCCTTTCATAGGAAAAGGGTATCTTTCTATTCGATACCCTTTCACATTCATTAGCCTTTTTGAATCCAAAATTTCAATATATCGCCCTCGTCCGTTTGCTCTAAAAGGTCATGTCCGCCTGATTTAGACCAGGCTGTAAGATCATTTTTGGCTCCCTTATCTGTTGCATGCACTTCTAATATTTGACCTGATTCCAGTTCATTCATCGCTTTTTTTGTTCTGACAATTGGCATTGGGCATGCCAAGCCTTTTGCGTCTAATACTTTATCTGATTTCATGTTCTTCTCTCCTCTTTTTAGCAGAAACTTGTGTTACCGTATTGCACAGCGGTTTGGGCCAATCTCCATTTCACGCTGTTTTTCTTCATCTGGGCTGATTTTCCCCATGTTTGTTTCTCGAATCTCTTGGTATGCATTTGGTTGCGGAGGCAAATGATCTGTTACTAGGTGTCTAAATTCTGTTTCATCCGCAATGTTCAAACCATGGTTCTCGCTAAATAATGTACTTAGTTGTTTACCAACACTTCCATTCTCATTTAGCTCGTCAATGATCATAAAGTGTGCCGGTAATACAATTAAATCCTTTGATAACGCTTTGTAACGGCTATAAAGCGTTTTTCTTAAATCTCCTACCCAATCTTCTGCCATACCGGCTAAGTCTGGTCTGCCGATTGAATCAATAAACAAGATATCACCTGAAAGAAGATACTGGTCATCGACAATGAAAGAAGTGGAGCCAATCGTGTGCCCCGGAGAATAAATCGGTTGAATTTTAATCGTTGTATTTCCAATAATAATGTCATTTCCTTCTTCCAACGGCTGATAATCGAATTCCACTTCTTCAGCATCTTTAGGCGGTAACCAGTAGGTTGCTTTTGTTTTTTCAGCAATGACTCTGCCGCCTGAAATATGGTCCGCGTGAAGATGTGTATCAAATACGTGAGTAATCGTTGCACCCTTCCCCTTCGCAAAATCTATAAAGAAATTCACCATACGTGTCGCATCAATAATTGCTGCTTCACCATTGGAAATGACCATGTATGACAAGCAGCCTTTACCGATTCGAACAAACTGATACATCTCACCGCCATCTTTTAAATCCCCGACTTTTACCGGCTCTAAATGTTCGCTCCATGCTTTCATTCCACCCTTAAGGTAGGATACAGAATGACCTGCTTCAGAAAGCATTTCGGATACCATGACGGATGAACCTTCTTTTGCGCAAACGACCAGCACTTCTTTATCAGAAGGAATTTTCTCCAAGATATCTTCTACGCCATCTAAAAGATCAAAATAAGGAACATTCAAATGGTCAAAGTCATGCCCTTCTATCTTCCAATCACTAAAATCATTTTCATTACGCACATCCAAAATAAATAAAGGTTCTTTGTTAAAGATTTTTTTTGTCACTTCTTTTGGGGTCATTGCCTTTACGGTCATGTTTCAATACCTCCTATATCAAATCTTTTAGCGGGACTAAAACGTTAAGGATACATCAGCATCTTTCGTAAAACCAAAAAAGGTAACAGCCCCGCCTACTTCGATTCCTTCCATAAAATCATCTTTTGTTAAACCCATAACGTCCATCGTTATTTGACAACCAAATCATGCAACTCCCATTTCAATCAGTTAAGAATAGAAGGCACATTTGCGTTCCTACAACCTTCTGCGACATGCTCTTTTCCTTGTCGCAATATTACAGACTTTATAAGCATCAAACAGACCGCTATTTGCCGCAATAATCGCTACTCTTGTACTCATCTGTTCATCATGCTTTTTATTTATTCGGTTTTACCTGTCCAATCCCGCATACCCGGGACAACATTAATAACCTTTTTAAAACCTTGTTTTTTCATGGTGCGGGCCGCCATTTCACTCCTTCTTCCCGAATGGCAGATAATATAAATTTCATCATTTTCGTTTAATTCGTTAGCGCGCTTTTCCACTTCACCAAGAGGGATATGCACAACTCCTGGGATATGAGCTTTTTCATATTCCTCTATCTCTCGAACATCTAAAATGTTAAGAGACTCGTCACTATCTACTTTCTGTTTGAAAGCTTCTAATGAAATCTCAGGAATTGAAGATGCATTTTCTGATGAATGCTCTCCTCCTTTTCGAAGAAAATGACGAAGTATTTCTCCCTCTGCTTCAGTACCCAGATATTCATGGCCTGTACTTTTTGCCCATGCTTCCAGATCTGCTGTAGAACCTTTATCTGTCGCATGAATTTCCAATACTTCACCAGCTTTTAAATCCTTCATTCTCTTCTTCGTTTTTACGATAGGCATTGGACACGCCAAACCTTTAGCGTCTAGTACAATAGTTGCTTTCATCATTTTTTCCTCCTTTTCTTATATAGGGGTGGGGGTATACAAATATACAAAAAGTTTCTCACTGTAAGTTAACACCATGTATTCATACCCCCTTTTATATTTGTGATGTTTTTAAATCCTTGTTTCTTCAATATTTTTACTTGCCTTTAAACTTCTCATTCCGCTTAGCAATGAGTAAATGAGTAACATTAGATAAATAAGTTGACACTGCCTTCCTCAGCATCTGCCAAATAAGCTGCTACACCAGCATAGTCAATATCATCTAATAGTTCTTTTTCCTGTAAACCAAGAAGATCCATTGTCATCGTACAAGCTACGAGCTTTACCCCCTGTTCTTGAGCCATCTCAATCAACTGAGGTAAAGTAAGTACATTATGCTTTTTCATCACATTTTTAATCATTTTAGGGCCCATACCTGCAAAGTTCATTTTAGATAAACCCATCTTATCAGCACCACGAGGCATCATCTTTCCAAACATTTTTTCAAGAAATCCTTTTTTCACTGGAATCAGCTCTTCTTTACGTAAAGCGTTAAATCCCCAAAAAGTATGGAAGATCGTCACTTCATGATCGTAGGCAGCTGCACCATTTGCAATAATATAGGCTGCCATTGCTTTATCATAATCCCCGCTAAATAAAACAATTGTTGTGCGTTTTGTTTGTTCTGTCATGTTTATTCTCCTAACTAATTACCCCTGCGGGTATATTAAAGTCAAAAAATTTTTTCGAAAGATCTGCTTTTATTCAACTCTTTAAATACCATAGGGGGTATAATATAACGCATATAAAAATTCGTCAACCTTAGGTTGATGAATTTTTATCGGCTCTTTACCAATAAGTCGACTGCTTCTTTTACTAAATTTTGTGTGTCTTCGCCTTTTTCTAAACTTTCACGAACACAATGTTCAAGGTTTGTGCTCACAATTAAACCCATCGCTCGATCGATCGCATTACGGGAAGCTGCTAATTGGGTCACAACCTCTCTACAATCTTTTCCTTGTTCCATCATAGTCAATACACCTTTAATTTGTCCTTCAATCCGTCGTAAGCGGTTTTTAATCTTTTGATCATACTCCATATATCAATGAAATCCTTTCTTTCATTTATTTTTACATTTACATGTTGCCAGTTCATAACTGTTTACATGGATACCTTTGCGCTTTAGAAAACGCACTCCTAAATTTAATTCCACCCGGTCACGAGCTATTATGTGTATTTTATCACGTGGAATCTCTAAATAAAAACGTTTTAGATACGCATATGGGATGTTTAAAATAATATTATCCGAAAAATTGGCTACATCGTTATAATGACGAATATCTAATATTGTGATGTCCATAGCCTCTAATTTATCTTTATGGATACAAGAGATTCCGGTTATAGGATAATAACGTCTATACGTTGCAATGATAATCACAAAAATAAGCAGGAATGCAATAACTAAATAATTGATACTATTTACACCACCTTATTAACTCTTTGTTTATTCACAAAACAATAATATACCCCCATAGGTATATAGTCAAGTGTGAAAGTTACTTTCTTTGAGCTGATAGATTCATTTCGATATCCGCGGATTGAAAAAATACTTACATTCGATAATGCCAATTCTGCTAAAAGGAACTCGAATAAAGCAATAAGCCGATTTAATTTTAAATCGGCTTTATTTATCAATTACTTAAAATTAGCACAAGACACGCTGCTTGGATATTAAATGGGGTTTCATTAGCATGGTACTGGTTCCCCATGTTTCATGCTGGATGTGACTTTAATTATTCTAGAATTCTCCAGAATATCTGTGCTAATCTTCCGCAGCCACTGCATCTGCTTTGGTTTCATGAACTGTACCAAATGGATGGTTAGGAGGAGCATAAATGGAGTAAAGTTTTAATGGCGTATTTCCTGTATTAATTACGTTGTGCCAAGTGCCGGCAGGGACAACAATGGCAGAATCATCATAGACATTTCTTTGAAAGTTCAAATGATCTTTGCTCTTTCCCATTTTGACGATCCCACGCCCCTGCTCAATCCGTAAGAACTGGTCAACGTTAGGATGGATTTCCAAACCAATGTCTTCTCCAATACCAAGACTCATCAAAGTAACTTGAAAATGCTTTCCTGTCCATAAAGCAGTACGGAACGTATTGTTTTGTTTTGTGGCTCTATTGATATTTACAACAAATGGTTTTGGTCCATAATCCTTCAAAAGAAGGTTTCTATCTTCATATGAAGAGCGCAAATCGGCACCTCTGTGTACTTTCTCCATCTCATTTGGAATAGTCCAATAAACAGATCTTCCATCATTATACATCGGCACAGTCACATAATAATAACATTGAGGCGAAAAAGGGTTATAGTACATTTTTTGATCCCCGCAATTATAAATTTTTGTGATAGTATCCTATGCATTTATTAAGGGAGTGTGCTAAATCAAGAAAACTCATATTAAACACAAAAATGAATGTTCGATCACCGTTTGATTCATGGATGAATAATTTATCACCGACCTTGTAATCGTTTTCTAGATGTTGAATTTCACTAGCCTTTGTTAACAAGACATCGAATGACACCTTTATATGATGGATTATCAAAGGTCGACGATCCTAAATGGCTTTTGAACATTTACATAGCACAACAACAGAGTATACGGAATTCTGTTGTTTGTCCCCCCTATCCCAGCTCTTTTAGATTTATCTCTTTGGATGCGCCTTGATGGCCAGTTTTTCAGCAGCATAGAATTTATCCCCTCCTGAATCGTTATAGCATATTTCAACGCCGATAGACTTGCGGTTCCCAGTGCCGTTTGTACCGTCTCCTGTATGTGGGCTCGCTTTTAGTAAACCAGTTTATATTCTTTTTGGGCACACAACAGAAACAATTTTCCATATGAAAATCTCGTAATTTTACACCTCTTTAACTTGAAGGAGGATTTTTGCATATGTATTTTCATACCCGTCAACTACCATCTCATCCAGCATATATTCCTCATATGCATTTTCCCCTATTTGCATTCCATTTCTTTCAATGAACTCAATGATTCTCCGGTACGCCTCTTCAGTATTTCCGCCTATTTCATATCCAACTGCATACAGGCCTTTTGGCCGTACATGATAATTTATGTTCTCTGCCCCATCTTTTACTTTTATATAAAAGTAACTGTAATTGTAGAAGTCTTTTTCTAAGATTTGTTCCCGTGCAAAGATTCCGCCTATCGGATATCCTTCATCTAATTCATATTGCTGAACTTCATGAATGAGTTCTGAAATGGCTGCCACATATTTTCGTTCTGGTAAGTTTAATGTTTTTCGGCTTAACATGAATGTTTCTTCATTTAAATATTCAAAAGAAATTGAGGAAAAATCAGTCTCAAGTGCTTGTTCTGTAAGCGTCACTTTTGTTTGTAAGATCGTTTGCAACTGCTTAAGCTCATTTATTTTTTTATCAATCTCAATAGACTTTTCTTTTAGAACATGCAGGATCTTGTCTGGTGTTTTTCCTTTTATTAGACACTTTATTTCTTTTAATGGAACCCCAAGCTCTTTAAATAGACTGATGACTTGAAAAGTCTCAAATTGATGATAGGAATAATATCTATACCCATTTTCTTTTTTTATTTCCGGCGAGAAAAGACCAATCTCATCATAATGAAATAAAGTTTGTTTTTTTACACGGCAGAGCTTCGAAAACTCCCCTGTTGTGAAATACTTCTTAACATCTTCGCTCATAAAAACCTCCTTGACTATACGGTAACCATATACCTTATGATTTGATTGTACTTGAAAAAAGCTTCAAGCGAAAAGGATAGGTAAAAAGGGTTCAATTGAGTAAAAGGGGAATTCAGATGAAAAAATCAATAAATGAGCAAAAAACGATATTCATTATACTATTAAGCAACATCTTCGTAGCATTTCTTGGTATCGGTTTAATCATTCCAGTTATGCCTTCTTTTATGAAAATCATGCATTTATCCGGCAGCACAATGGGTTATCTTGTTGCGGCTTTTGCCATTTCTCAGTTAATTACTTCACCTTTTGCAGGTAGGTGGGTTGACCGTTTCGGGAGAAAAAAAATGATTATTCTCGGGTTGCTTATATTCAGTTTATCTGAGTTGATTTTCGGATTAGGGACCCATGTTTCAATATTTTATTTCTCGAGGATATTGGGTGGTGTAAGTGCGGCTTTTATCATGCCCGCGGTAACAGCATATGTAGCTGATATTACAACCCTAAAGGAAAGGTCAAAGGCTATGGGGTATGTTTCTGCTGCAATTAGCACCGGCTTTATTATTGGACCTGGTGCGGGAGGATTTATTGCCGGCTTTGGTATCCGCATGCCGTTTTTCTTCGCCTCCGCCATCGCGTTAATAGCAGCTGTCACTTCCGTTTTTATACTAAAAGAGTCATTGTCGATAGAAGAACGCCATCAACTCTCATCTCATACAAAGGAATCAAATTTCATTAAAGACTTGAAGAGATCCATTCATCCTGTCTATTTCATTGCATTTATTATCGTCTTTGTAATGGCTTTTGGTTTATCAGCTTATGAAACGGTATTCAGCTTGTTTTCTGATCATAAATTTGGCTTCACACCAAAAGATATTGCAGCCATTATTACGATTAGTTCCATTGTTGCGGTAGTTATTCAAGTTTTACTATTCGGGAAATTGGTCAACAAACTTGGAGAGAAAAGAATGATTCAGCTGTGCTTAATAACCGGTGCGATCTTGGCTTTCGTGTCTACTGTTATGTCAGGATTTTTAACTGTTTTGCTTGTAACTTGTTTTATTTTTCTGGCGTTCGATTTGCTACGTCCGGCCTTAACCGCTCATTTATCCAATATGGCCGGTAACCAGCAGGGTTTCGTAGCAGGCATGAACTCCACATACACCAGCCTGGGAAATATATTTGGACCTGCTCTAGGCGGTATACTATTTGATCTTAACATTCATTATCCTTTCCTTTTTGCAGGTTTCGTTATGATTGTCGGCCTTGGTCTTACAATGGTTTGGAAAGAAAAAAAGAATGATGCTGCAGCTTTGAATTAATTCATTTTCTATAAAGTTAAGTCATTTGGATGCAGGGAATGCCCCTGGTTAGGCACAATAAGAAAAGGTACTTAATTTGATAGGCTACATGTTGCTTGACGTGAATATAGTATAAGCTGAGTTTTAGCAATATCAGGATACCGGGATAAGAAAAAAGGAGAATGTAGTATGAGTATAAACATAAAAGCAGTAACTGATGATAATCGTGCTGCAATTCTTGATCTACATGTCAGCCAGAATCAATTATCATATATTGAATCTACAAAAGTATGTTTAGAAGATGCAAAAGAATGTCACTATTATAAACCTGTCGGGCTTTACTATGAAGGAGATCTAGTCGGTTTTGCAATGTATGGATTGTTTCCCGAGTATGATGAAGATAATAAAAACGGACGAGTCTGGCTTGACCGATTTTTTATTGACGAACGCTATCAGGGAAAAGGATTAGGGAAGAAAATGCTTAAAGCCCTCATTCAGCACCTTGCTGAGTTATATAAATGCAAGAGAATTTATTTAAGTATATTTGAAAATAATATTCATGCTATACGCCTTTATCAAAGGTTTGGTTTTCAATTTAATGGTGAACTCGACTTTAATGGTGAGAAGGTAATGGTAAAAGAGCTATAGATATCCAAGCCTCCTTGTTTGCTGAGAAACGTTTGAACTTCGATAATGATTACCTACTTAAACTGCAAGATCATTGTTTAAAAAAGCCTGGATGAAAATTTCATCTCAGGCTTTAAGCATCTTATTAGTCAAAATCTCATGTGTTTTATCCAGATGTTATTCTTTTTTCCGGACAATTTCTAAATAATTAATATGCCGGCCAACTGTTTCGTGCACTTTAAAAATATACCCATCGGCTTCTATAACGGACCCAACTGCAGCGTCTATTTGTTGAGTCATAAACCAGCCGCCTATTGTATCCACTTCGTCACTTGCTAACGTCGTTCCCAATAAATCATTTACATCTTCAATGAGCACTTTCGAATCTAAGATATAGTGATTATCATTTACTTTTCTAATATTAGGCACTTCATCTTTATCAAATTCATCTCTGATTTCCCCGACAATTTCTTCAAGAATATCTTCAGCAGTGACTAAACCTGAAGTGCCGCCATATTCATCCACAAGAATAGCGATATGTGTTCGCTCTTTTTGCATTTTTACCAATACATCATGAATTGGAACGGATTCAATAACATGGATAACAGGGTTGATATGATTTTCTAACTTGAAATCCTCTTTTATCTTCTGGTCTGTGTCAATATAAGCTGACAAAAATTCTTTAGCATTGATAAAACCAATGATTGAATCTTTATCTCCATTTAGGACTGGGTACCTTGTATAGCTCTCTGTCTTAATGATCTTAACAATAGTTTCATAAGAATCCTCACTAGAAATCGCTACGATCTCTCTTCTCGGAATCATAATTTCTTTGGCGATTCTTTCATCAAATTCAAAAATATTATTTACATATTTCAACTCATTTTGATTGATTTCACCGCTCTTATAGCTTTCAGACAGTAAGATGCGCAGTTCTTCTTCAGAATGAGCAAGTTCATGTTCTGATGCAGGTTTCAAACCGAAGAGTCCTACTATAAACCGGGCTGAACCATTTAAAAACCATATAAAAGGGAACAGGATGCGGTAAAACCAAATAATTGGCTTTGCAGTCAAAAGAGTGATGGTTTCCGCTTTTTGGATAGCGAGTGTTTTAGGAGCAAGCTCTCCAACTACAACGTGCAAAAAAGTCGCCATCACAAAAGCAATCACTAAGATCAATACATGTGAGACTGTTTCACTTACATGAAAATGAGCAAATAAGGGGTGCAAAATCACTTCAAAAGTCGATTCTCCGACCCAGCCAATTCCCAACGCTGTAACCGTGATCCCTAATTGACAAGCTGACAAATATTCGTCCAAATGAGTAATGACCTTTTTGGCTGATATGGCACCTTTTTTTCCCTCTAATATGAGTTGGTCAATTTTTGATGACCTGATCTTTACTATCGCAAATTCAGTCGCAACAAAAAATGCTGTTAAGACAATTAAAAGAGTAAAGATTATAAGGTTAATGGTTGTCAATGATTTGCCTTACCTAGTAAGGCGTACACCTCCGATGTAAATATTTATTGAATAAACAAAAAACAGTATATATAACATTATAAGTTCAAAAGAACCTAAAATCAACTCTGAATGATGTAAATAATCATCTTTTTCCGTATGGAGAGTGGTTCCCATAGTCTTCAACTAACGATTAGTGGCGTTTTAAGGCTTAAAAAAGAAAGCAAAATAAAAACACACCTGAATTTTCTGGTGTGTTTCAATAATACCCAACCGTCTTGATTTATTTAATGTCTTTATAAAGATTTTCTTTTAAAATTTGAATCAATTCGGCCTGTTGCTTTATATTTTTGCGGCCATTTCTATTAATTGCAGCAAGTTCACAGACAATTCCAGCTGAAATGAAAAACAATAAACCTTCAAACATTTTAAATCCCCCACTGTCTAAGTGATAGTCAAATTTGTTTTTTCTTTTTGCAATACCTGCTTATAATCTTCCTTACGCTGATATATGTTATTTAAAATGAGTCCAATAATGACAAACAGTGTTCCTACTATATCAAAAGCAGTTATGTTATATCCTTTGATCACCATGATTAACAATGTAGTAATGGGGACAAAGTTAATAAATAAAATCCCATTAATGGATGATAGGATTTTAATGCCATAGTTCCAACTAAGGAGGGCTATGATACCTGGTAAAGTAATCATAAATAAAAAATCATACTTAATTGCTGCAATCACTTTAATACTCGGTACCGACACGTAACCTTGCGCGGTAAGTATAGCTGTCATGATTCCTGTTATAGCTGTGCCGAATAAACATGTCAAAGTTGAATAACGAAGTGTGGACCACTCTCGGAATATCTGTCCCCCCATTGTGTAGACAACCCACCCTAAAACACCAATGAATATAAAGAGTATCGAGAATAGATGATCCCCTAATGAAAAAAAGAAACTTATATTACCTTTGGTTATGACCATCGAAGCCCCCAAAAAGGCAATCAATATACTGATCATTGTGTATTTTTTAGGTTTCACATGTTTATATCCCCATAGAATAACAATTGAAAGCATCGGCATGAGTGCCTCGGCAATGGATGCTGTCATAATTCCAGACTTCCCCATCAACCTTTGACCTAAAAAAATAAGAACATTGTATATAGTAAACGCCATCACCCCAAATAAAATGATCCATTTTGCTTTACCCTCTAAATGAAATGATTTCTTTCCTTCTCTCACCAATAATAAAATCACTAACATAATCGTTACCACACCGTAGCGAATAAATGAAAAATAAAACGGATCAACAAATTCTAATGCATGATCTGCAACTGGAAACATCGCGCCCCAAGACATACTTGCTACTAAACATGTAAGGGCACCAATGAATAATTGACCTTTTTTCATTGAATTCCCCTCCTTTTCTTTAAAATTACAATGAGAATTATAAAAAGAAGTAAGCATCAAGTAAAATGAACAAAAGTGATGAAAAACATCATTGATAATGATACTTTAATGAAGGGGGGATCTTCATGGAACTGCGAGACTTACAAATTTTCAAATGCGTAGCCCATCACAAGAGTATTACCGGTGCTGCAAAAGAGTTAAATTATGTACAATCTAATGTAACTGCGCGGATTAAGCAATTAGAGAATGAGCTCAAAACACCTCTTTTCAATCGCCATAAAAAAGGGGTTTCACTAAGCCCAGAGGGCCGAAAAATGATTGAATACGTTAACAAAATTTTGAAAGATGTTGAAGAACTGGAGCAAGTCTTTCTAGATACTGAAATACCGTCTGGAATATTAAAAATCGGTACAGTGGAAACAGTGAGGATACTGCCGACCATCATAGCTTCCTATTATAAAAAGTATCCTAATGTGGATTTATCATTGCAGGCTGGTCTAACAGAGGAACTTATTAAAAAGGTCATGAATCACGAATTAGACGGAGCTTTTATTTCAGGCCCCTTGAAACATTCTATTCTGGAACAGTATGATGTTTATACTGAAAAACTTACTCTTGTAACCAGTAACAAAACGTTTAATATAGAGGATTTTTCAACGACTCCGATTCTTGTTTTTAACCAGGGGTGCGGGTATCGGTCTAGGCTTGAACAATGGCTCAAAGATGAAGGTGTGCTCCCAAACAGAATGATGGAATTTAACATCCTAGAGACAATCTTAAATAGTGTTGCACTTGGACTCGGTATAACAGTGGTACCGGAATCTGCTGTTATGCATCTAGCTGTACAAGGTAAGGTTTATTGCCACCCATTGCCTGAGAAAGACAGCTGTATCTCAACAATTTTTATACGCCATAAAGATGCGTACCTGACAAATTCAATGCGCAGCCTCCTAAAGACCATTGTTGAACATAAAAATATGAGTATGGCTTAAAGTGATTTTTCTCTTTCTATATTCTAACTTCTTAAATAAAAGAGAAGGCTCATCTCCACTTCGCTACCCTTATTCACGCAAAAAATAGAGCAGTAAACATGTGAGTTACTGCTCTGCTTCGTTTATTCACCGTTCATTTGTTTTACAATGTATTCAGCATCATTTCCTACGCCTTGAAGCAACGCTGAACCTCGCTTATGCTGCCAAGGCAAACCTATAAAGTACAATCCTTCTACAGGTGAAACACCTCTATGATGTATGATTCGACCTTCTTGATCCAAAACACCTTTTATATTTATCCAACATAAGGGATTCCTGAAACCAGTAGCCCAAATAATATTGTTTACTTCTAATGTAGATGAATCTTTAAAAATGATTTCATTTTGCTTTGCGGCAATGACTCTTTTTTTTAAGATGATCTCCTTCTGTTTTATTGCATGTTTTAATTCATGCCCAAATACTGGATCACCTTTCTTTTGAATGAATTTGCCTACTATTGATGTATGACTTGCATGTAAAACTCCTAGTTTATCAAACCACCAAAAGATGCTTCTTTTTCCGATCATTAAAGGGAAATAAACAAGTTTATTACTACAAGCTAAATATGTAACTCTTTCTTTGGATAATTCAACAGCTATTTGAGCACCACTATTCCCACCACCAACTACTAGTACATTTCCATATGCCAATTGTTTTGAATTCTTATATTGTGATGAGTGTAGTTGATTAATATTATCGGATAAATCCTTTGATATTGATGGAATATTAGGGGTATGAAAAGGCCCTGTAGCAATGACAAGATTCTTCGTTTGATATTCTTCCCGATTTGTTTTTATTAAGAAATAATTCTTTATTTTTAGGACACTTATTACTTCTGTCCGTAATTGGATTGGAATTTCAAATTTTTTAACATACTTCTTTAGATAAGCAACAATTTCATTTTTTGAAGGAAATCCATGTTTTTCTCCTTCAAGATGCATTCCAGGCAAAGAGCTATACATTCGAGAAGTAAATAAAACTAATGAGTCATACCGATCTTTCCAGCTCTCCCCCACCTCATGACTTTTATCCAAAATGATAAACTTTTGATCGGACTGCTTAAGATAATATCCTATTGAGATCCCTGCTTGACCAGCCCCGATTACTATAGTGTCGTACACATTATCACCCCGCCAATTTCAAATTGTCAGTAGACAGAATCTGCAAAATCCTAGTTGATCTCCTCACTATAAAGTTAGATAAAAAATTTAATGGTGATGGTGGTCACGCTGCTTCTCCATTTTGGGCTGACAAAGGATCGCATTGTCGTGGTTATGCGCTTCGGTTTCCATTTGAATGGTTACGTGCGTAATGCCTTTATGCTCAAGTTCATGTTCAATTTTGCGTAAAATATTTTCACTTTCTGAAATGGTCAGTTGATCGTCAACAACTGCGTGGCAAGAAAGAGCATTCAATCCGCTTGTGATAGACCATATGTGTAAATCATGAATGTTTTGAATTCCCTCTGTCCCTTCAATTGTACGAATGATATCAGAGACATCGATATTTTCTGGAGTTCCTTCCATTAAGATGTGAATGGAATCTTTAGTCACATTGTAACCGCTTCTTAGAACAAGAATAGCCACAATGATACTAGCCAATGGATCTGCCCAGCCCCATCCAAAGAAGATGATAAGTATGGCAGCTAAAATGGCACCTACAGAGCCGAGCATATCGCTTATTACATGTAAATAAGCTCCTCTTATATTCAGATTATTCTTTGTATCTCCGCCACTCATCATAATCCAAGCGACCAATAGATTCACAACTAACCCGATGATACTAATTGTAAGCATGCCGGTTGTTGCTACTTTTGGTGGATTAGAGAAGCGTTCGATTGCTTCATAAATGATATAAAGAGAAATAAGAATTAAGGCAGCACCGTTTATCACAGCTGCAAGAATCTCAAATCGTTTATAGCCGAATGTCTTATTGTGATTTGCCTTTTTTTCAGCTAATGTAAAAGCAATCAGGGCAACCATTAATGAAATTGAATCACTCAGCATATGGCCTGCATCAGATAAAAGCGCCAGGCTATTTGTTAAAAATCCACCTATAGCTTCTATAATCATATAACCTGTAATCATGATAAAAGAGATCAATAAAACCTTTTTATTTGCTCCTTCATTATG
Source organism: Bacillus sp. PS237 (assembly GCF_037963345.1). Lineage (NCBI taxonomy): Bacteria > Bacillati > Bacillota > Bacilli > Caryophanales > Bacillaceae > Bacillus > Bacillus sp. PS237. The sequence continues at coordinate 2,612,632 of NZ_CP150156.1, forward strand.
ATTGTGACCCATAAAAAACTCCTCCTTACCTAAAGTTTTTAATACATATGTATTTATTATTTCAAATCTGTTATGAAGCATTCTAACATGATACAAATAATATTTATATATGAGCATGTGTTCATATATAAATATATCTGCTCTTTACTGAAATGTCAAAATATTTTTATAGAAATCCACAATACCTCCTTAATTATTCTTTTATAAACATAAAAAAGCGGAGCAAACACATGGTTTGCTCCGCTACCCTAGTTTCTCTATCCTTTTCTTCAATCAAGCATTTGAGGGTAGTATTCAACTACAATTTACCTGTTAAAAATTGAGCCTCACCAAGTCCAAAACTCCAGTCAGCATTATCATTTTCAACAATAGATACAATTAAATCAGTTGATGCGATACCACACTCAGATTCCAGTCTTTCAGCTAACAGCCTGTAAAATTTTTGTTTCTTCTCTTCCGGTCGGGATTTACTTGTAACTGAAAGAACAACAAGATTTTTAGTTCGGTTAAATCCTAACCCAGTATCCTCAATAATCATATGATTTTCTGGATGTTCATGAACAATTTGATAACGGTCTTGTTGAGGCACATCAAAAGCCTCTACTACAACATTGTGAGCGACATCTAAAAGTTTTTTCAAACTTGATTGATCTCGCCCTTCTATTAAGTCAAAACGAAGTAATGGCATAAAATCCCCTCCTTCTACTACAACAGTCTTTTTAATTTCATTCGTTAATGTGTCAGCTATTTCCAAGCAGCTGCTACATTTAGAAAATAAAGTAATTTCCCAATAACCCCTTCATTCTGGTGTTAGTCAAGCCTATGTTATGATGTGTATTTCCATAGGCAATATACAGAATCAACTTCGAGTAATTAACCATTTTTTGAAATAGCTTTATCACTTACTTTAGAAATCATTTATTCTTCTAAGCTTTAGTTTACATGAAGCTCTGCTATCATATATAATTCAAAATTAAGATGGAAGACATCTCAAAATCAGATATCAACTATGGAGGACTAGATGAATATTCAGTTGTTACAGGTTTTTCTCACTACTGCTCGTGAAGGCAGTATTTCCAAGGCTGCTCAGACTTTAAATTATGCACAATCGAACGTAACGAATAAGATACAACAACTAGAAAACGATTTACAGACAAAATTATTCTATCGTCATAGTCGAGGAATCACACTTACTCCCCCAGGGCAAATTCTTGTTTCTTACTCAGAGAAAATTCTACATACTATTGAAGAAGCTAGAGCAGCCATGGGCGAATCATCCGCGCCTTCTGGGCCACTGCGTATAGGATCAATGGAAACAACAGCTGCAGTTTGGCTTCCTCAACTCCTTGCACATTATAATAACCTCTATCCAAATGTTGATTTGAACCTAGTAACCGGCCCTACGGAACAACAAATACAAGCAGTTTTACATTATGAGTTAAACGGCGCTTTTATTTCAGGGCCTATTGAACACCCTGATTTAGTTCAAGAAAAGGTATTGGATGAAGAGATGGTTCTTGTTACAAGTGCTTCACACCCTGTGATTTCTTCCATTCAGGATGTTCAAACACAAACAATGCTTGTATTCCGTAAAGGATGCTCATACAGAGCAAAGCTCAATCATATCCTGCAAGAAGAAGGTTTATTACCTATAAAATTAATGGAATTTGGCATACTTGAAGCGATCATTGGCTGTGTAAGCGCCGGCTTGGGGATTTCACTGCTGCCTCGTTCAATCATTGCTTCGCATGAAAAAGAAGGCCGCATCTGCAGCCACACTATCTCTGACAAATATTCTTTCGTATCAACCATGTTTATAAGGCGGAAAGACACTTTAATTACCCCTGCTTTATCTGCTTTTTTAACGCATATGAGGGATCATTTTCAGGTAAAGAGGCCAGATCAATCGTAAATAAATGGATGGAAGGCAGGCTTCGCCTCAAAATACCTCTGATCAGTTGTCTGATATAAAAATATAGGCGCATCTCATTGTTTGTATAGAGCAAAAAAGCAAACTTCGGTATGGAGTTTGCTTTTTCTTCGTGATTTCGCACTCTGAATCGTGAAACCTAGCCGATATTAGGATGTAGATTTTCTTCATTCAAAGAATTTTGAACGAAGATCATTGCCCTAGACACTTGGTTGCGTCTTGAAGTTAAAGGCTGACTATTTCCTAAAGAGTCAGTCGCTCTCACAACTATTAAATATTCACCTACAGATTTCGGGTGACAACGGGAAGATTGATATTTTCGGTTGGACAGGGGCAGAACATCCAATTGTAACAGTTGAAGTATCCACTGATGGAGGAGATCCTGCAGATCTGAGTGATATTGCTGTTGATTGATCAACTTGTTTTTGTTCGGAATATACTCAGTATATAGCCGCATATTCCTCCTGCAATAGCTGGAATGAGCCACCCCAGCCCTATGTTATACATAGGGAGAATCTGAGAGAAAATATGATTCACAACTTCAATTTTTATTCCCGCCTCCTTCAAACCGTCAAATAAGCTGATGATGAATGCGAATAATAAACTGCCTTGATACACTTCTGTCTTCCCTTTAAATACAGAATGCAAAAACGTTAAAAATATTAAGGAAATCGCGATAGGATACATCGTCAGTAAGACAGGCATTGACACCTTAATGAGCTGGGTTAATCCTATATTTGCGACAAGCGTACTAAACACTGATAAAACGACAGCAATTTTTTTATAAGAAATGTTCGGAAATAGTTCATGAAAAAATGAAGAACACGCAGTGATCAGTCCGACACTTGTCGTCAGACACGCCACTGTAATCATTAAGCCCAATAAGATTGAACCATAAGAACCAAAATAATAGGATGAAACCTTAGCCAAAACCTCTGCTCCATTTTCTAAAATCCCTAGTTCTTCAACGCTGGAAGCCCCCATATAGGAAAGAGCTGTATACATAACTGCTAAGAGTACAGCTGCAATCGCGGCTGCTTTTGCACAAACACCCATCAGCTGTTTTTTGGTAGAAGCTCCTTGTTCCTTCAATGCATTCACGATGATAATTCCAAAAACAAATGCTACAAGGGCATCCAGAGTAAGGTATCCTTCCTGAAATCCTTTAAAAAACGCTTGTGATGTGTACCCTTTTGACGGTGCTTGAATGGTTCCAATTGGGCGAATAAGAGCTACCACTACAAGCAATCCGATAAATGTCAGCTTAATTGGTGTCAAAAATTTCCCAACTATATCAATGATTTTTGAAGGATTAAGTGATAACACGCATGCCAATCCGAAAAATAATATTGTAAATATGATCAATGAGACAGGGCCTGCATCATTTGATAAAAAAGGTTTTACCCCAATTTCAAACGATACGTTTCCTGATCTCGGGATAGCGAAAAAAGGCCCGATTGCCAAATAGAGAATCGTCGTAAATACAATGCCAAACACCGGGTGAACACGGCTGGCTAACGACTGTAAGTTTTGTTTACCCGAAAAAACAAATGCTGTTATAGCCAGTAATGGCAATCCAACTCCGGTCACTAAGAAACCTGCATTAGCGACCCATACATTTTTCCCGGCCAATTGACCAAGCATAGGCGGAAAAATGAGATTTCCTGCTCCAAAAAACAATGCAAATAGCATTAATCCTATAATGATGATATAGGAAGCAGACACTTTTTTTGACATTATATATCCTCCGATTAAAGTAGACACTTCTTGAATAGCCAGGAAACATTACAGATGCTATTTGCACTGGCACAGTGTTGATTCCAAAATAAGCTTGTGTCAGTTTTATATATTTTTATCAAGTTTAATAAAAGCATGATTTGATAGTTTCCGATATCGGTTAAAAAACCAATTGCACCAAAACCATATAAACAACGGTTCCCCCCGCTATGGAAAGAAGCATATTTTTCTTCCACAAGTGAAGCAGTACAACTGCAGCTGCTCCAACTAATTCAGGAATGCCATGACTTCCAGAAAGCAGACTCACATCTTTTAAACAATAAATGACCAAAAGCCCGATTACCGCTGATGGCAGCACTTTACCAAGATACTGTACATATTTCGGTGTCGGTTTGCCAGACGGGAAAATCATGAATGGAAGGAACCGTGTCAGCATTGTTCCTAGCACGACCATTGCAATGGTGATCATTTGCTGCGTCATAGTCATCGTCATACGGAAACCTCAGCTTTCTCCAATGGTTTTCTCAGAACAGTCAGTACCCCTAAAATGGCGAGCATAGCAGGAATAATAAATTGGTTTCCGCCAAAAAGGATAAGACAGGCTACTGAAAGTCCAAGTCCTGAGAGAGCACTGTAATGCTTTTTCTCTTTCATCCATTGTTCTATGAATATCACAATAAACAGAGCAGTCATCACAAAATCAAGCCCTTCGGTATTAAACTTCACGTACGACCCAAAAATACCTCCTATCGCTGCCCCCGCGACCCAATATAAATGATTAAGCAGTGTCACAAAAAACATAAACCAGCCCTTGTCAACATTCGCCGGAACATTAGCGGTATAATTGATAGAAAATGACTCATCGCACATTCCGAAAATCAGATAAAGCTTTTTCTTTCCAGTCCCCCTGTACTTATCCAACATGGAAATTCCATAAAACAAATGCCGGGCATTGACCATTAACGTCAAAAAAAGAGCATTCATAGGGTTGAACGCACCAAGTAAAAAATTCGCTGCAACAAACTCCATTGAGCCCGCAAATATCATAAAACTCATGATGATTGGATAGATTGCGCTAAATCCCAAAGAATGCATAAAGATTCCATAAGCTATCCCCAAAAATAAAAACCCCGCAAAAATCGGAATGGTATATGGGAATGCAGAACGAAATGCAGCCCATATTTGACTTCTCTTATTCATATGAGTGTTTATAGCAGGAGAGCTTAAATGTAACGATTCTTTATTTTTATTCAAATCAACAACCTCCTACATTTCATCAATTGGCACACTGACAGTTCTTTTTTCTGTACTCATGACTATGCTTGTGTCAACTCCACTAATAGCAGGATTCTGCATTAATGAATCAATGATAAAATTCCGATAACTCTCCATGTCCTTCGCCACAATCTTAAGCATATAGTCATGGCTTCCTGTAAGTGTGTAGCATTCTTGAACCTGTGGGAATTTGTTTATATCCTCTAAAAATGAATGAATTGTCTCCCTATTTAAGGGTGATAAGTTGATGAGAGCTAGTGCTGTGACTTCGATTCCAAGTTTTTTCTCATCAACAATAGTCGTAAACTTTTTAATTATACCTGCTTCTACTAGGTTCTTTGTTCTTGCAAGGCAAGCTGATGGTGAAAGCCCAATTTTCTTAGATAAATTTAAATTTGATATTGAAGCATCTTCCTGCAAATCTCTTAAGATGGCCTTATCAGTTTCGTCAAGCATAATACCCATTTCACAACCCCCAATACAACTTAACAGAATTATATTTCATACAATTTAAATAATAACGAATTTTTATTCGTTAATCAAATATTATTTAAATTTAAATCCTTTTAAAGTATTATTCACAGAATAAAATTATCCTCGCGATTAACTCATAATGAAATTAACTTACATCAGAAAGAAGTCATGGGAGAGTTATGTACTTGTGTGACTTGATACCAACATCATAAGAAACTTATCAGAAGCCAAAAAGTTATTGCGGTCTCACCGAAAATTGAATTTGCGGTGCCCTATTGCCTTTTTCCGCGAACGAAAATTGTTAAAATTCGCAAAACAGAAAGTCTACTCTATTATTATTTTAAATTCGTCCTTTAGTTCTTCTTGAGCCTCTTGTATAACTTCTAATACATCGTCAGCGTATGAACCTAAAAATGTATTGCTGAACTCAAAATTTTTCAAGACTAAAGTGAGCGGCAAATCCACCCACCCTGTCAGGCAATCCCATAAAGCGTCTAAATTTCTCCCATAGTAGTCTGGGAAGTCTAGTTTATCTTTTAAATCATCATGTAAAACTTCTATATTTTCAAAGTCTCTTCCATCTATTATTATTTTTCTCATTAGAAACTATGCCCTCCATTATTTTATCTTAACAAACGTTTACTATGTAACAGCTGTTTGTCCAAATGAGGCTGAAAACAAATAAAAAACACCGATAGGATGAAACTATTGGTGTTTGCAAGACATCTTCATACCCGGTAGGCATAAATAATGCTAAACTTTGTTTTTAAAAAGCTATCATATCAAATTTTTATGTTACAGCTTTTACTATCGTTTAATCTAATTGAGGAGTAAAACAAGATATGTTTGAAAATCACATATCCCCTAAAAATTAAAAACTAATCGGCAGTTCTTCGAGTGCTCTCATCAGAAAATTCCCTTTCCATTTCATTTGTTTCTTTTCGCCTTTTAACTGTATATTTGGACAGCGGCGTAATAAGGTGGAAATCGCAATCTTTGCTTCTAAGCGGGCTAGCTGTGCACCAAGACAAAAATGATTGCCATGGCCAAAAGCAATATGGCGGTTGTTCTTTCTTTCAATATCAAATATGTCGGCATTTGGAAATATCTTTTCATCACGGTTTGCTGATGCTAAAGAAATGATGATCACATCTTTCCGTTTAATCTCCTGCCCATGCAGTATAAACGGTTCAGCCGTCCAGCGAATTGTCGTTAGCTCAACAGGGCTGTGAAACCGCAATGCTTCTTCTATGGCTGAATTCATCAAGTCCGGCTGCTGGCGGAGCTTTTCTAGTTGATCATGGTGACACATCAGAGCATATGTCATATTGGTGATTAAGTTTACGGTTGTTTCATGACCTGCAACGATAAGCAGCATAATCATCGAGTACAATTCTTCTGTACTTAATTGTGTGCCTTCACTTTCCGCTTGAATTAATGCACTGATTAAATCTCCTGCAGGTTCTCTCCTTTTTTTGCGAACTAAGGATTCCAGATATTCAACAAACTCCCCTAACAAGTGGTCATTCTCCTGAAGTCTTTCAGGGGCATCTGAAAAATCAATAATTGCTTGCGACCATACTCTGAATTTTTGACGATCTTCCAAGGGAATGCCGAGCATTTCACTTATCACGATAATCGGCAATGGAAACGCATAATCGTCTACTAGGTTCATGAATTTGTTGGGCTGCACTTTATCCAATAAAGAATCTGCGATATGCTGGATTTTGTCTTCCAACTGCAAAATCATCCGATGCGTAAATGCTTTTTGAACAAGAGTTCGCAAGCGGTTGTGATCAGGGGGATCTGAATTAAGCATATGTTTTGTTAAAGTCTCTTCATTCTTCAATAGAGCAGGACGTTTTTCTTTTGCGGTAAATACATTTTCATAGTTTTTCTTTAATTTTTCATTCTTTAATAAATGTATTGCATCATCATATCTCGATATGAGCCAGCCTTTCCCCAGAGCTCCTAAAGATAATGGGTAGAGAGCCTGTGATTTTCGCAATTCTTTATAAAATTCATACGCTTCATCTTTAAATGCTCTCGAAGACAATTGACTTTCCGTCAAAATGGTTACACTCTTTTTTTCTTTTGAAGACATTCATTCGACCTCCATCTTTGAAAGGTTATGATAATCTTTAAATATAAAATCAGGACGATTTGTAAAATGATCCATTGAGATCAGTATTCATGATAAGGGCCAAAATGCCGTCCCCGCATTTTGAAATAAAAGATATGAGACAGTCATTAATCATTTTGCTGCCTAAACTCTTTCCCTGATAAAATGGCGAAACTCCTAATACTTCTATGCCGGCTCTTTTAAGGATTTGGAAAATTTTTTAGCCCCATTTTGATTAATGTTATCCCCCCTGCTGCTATATAATCGATCAAGTTTAATGTCGGGTTTATCACGATGTTTTAATAGAGCGGCAACAACCATTTCACCATTCTGAATGCCAACAAAAAAGAAATGCTTTTTAAAATATGCTCTTGTCAGTACTTTATGCATTTCAAAAATAAATGAATGATCTTTTTTTCGCGTTTTACGAGTAAATCCATAAAAGGATATTGATTGAAAGATTGATGGAATAGCTTTGCCACTTTGCTTACTTCATCTGCTCTTGCTTGTCGATAAAGAAACATTGATGCACCTCCTCTGAGCAGTAAAGCAGGAAATCGAATTAAAGCGCCCTTCCTATTGGAAAGGCGCCTGCCGTTTTACTGTGCCAAAATGTTTTTCATCAGTGAGTTTTTATAAAATCATTTATTAATTGATCAGTTGTCAATATTGTGGCAAATTCATCATGCAATGTAGCTAGAGATATATTATGAATAGTCGCCGCATCATAATATGTATCATTTTGGTCTCTCATTCCGAAGGCTGCTGTTGCATCTGAAATCAGGTATGTATCAAACCCTAAATTACCACTCATTCTTGTGGTGGTTGATACACAGTGAGGCGTGGTTAAACCAGTTATGACTACAGTGGTTATTTCATTTAATTTTAAGAATTCTTCTAAATTCGTACCAATAAAGCTGCTATTTACTGTCTTGGTTATAATGACTTCTTCATCCATAGGCTTAACTATTTCCTTTATTGCAAACCCTTCATTCTTTGGATGGAATAAAGAATGAGGTTTATCAGAAGTGTGTTGTATGTATATGACTGTCCATCCTTTTTCTCTCCATAATTCTAGTATTTTACTAATGTTTTCTTCCGCCTTTACGTTATTCCGTTCCCCCCATTTTTTATCATCGAAGGCTTTTTGTACATCCACAATGATTAAAGCTTTCTTTTCTTCCACAAGATACCCTCCTACGTAGAATTTCTATTTATTACTACATTCTAAATACAAATTTTACTTTTGTACAATTGTTTAATGATGAATTTCAAATGAGCGCCTTCTTTATTGGAAAATGCGTTCTATACTGCAACTGTGCCCAAGCCGTTAACCTTCAAATCTAATCTGAGAATCACTGGCTCTACAGAGAATAATAAAAAACACTCTAATAACGAGTGCTGAAATGAAAAACTATTGATTTAGAAGCCATTTGATACGCTCAGCTGAAATGATGTAGTGGAGTATTATAAGACATAAAAAGACAATACTAACTGGTTTTAAATAACTAAAATAAAGCGCTGCAACAGCCATTGCAAAGATCAATAATTCAATAACTAACCTTGTTACTCCGTTTACAGCTATTACAGTTTGTCCGCTTCGACTAGGATCATGAGGTACTGCAAATACAGACCAGACAATCATAACTGCAATAGGTAAAACCAAAGTTAAAACATATTTAAAATAACCATTAAAGCTTATCCAAGCATACACCCCTAAGGAGATTAGTGCAGCAATTTCAAGGGTGAATCTTAAAAGTAAATTAGTCTGATTCAGTTTTTCCAACTCCTCTATAAAAAACACCCCCGCAGGAGATGCTCTTTCTCTGCTTTATTTCAGCGTATAAAAACTTTTCTGTTCTTCCTCTTTAGATTCTATTGTAGTTTTCGGCGAGATTACCTCTACTTTTGAAGAGATGATACCGACTGCTGCTGTTACCAATGCTCCGATAATAGAACGATGATAAGTATAATGAAATATGACAACTTTTCCCCTCCTATTCAGTTAATTATCCAAATAATCAGGAAGTTGTCTACAATTTGCAGAATTTGTCGAACGAAGTAAAGATTATACCTGGGAGGCTTTACTCATTGTATGAATTACAGTAAATAAATTGCCTTCCCTTTTGAGAAGACGTTCCAACTCAGCTAGACTCTTCCAATAGGCTTCCTTTTGGCGCAGCTGCTTTTATTCAAAAATTGAGCAACACCTGAATGTTTCATTGGAATTTCTGAACCATCGATCGCTGCTGAATTTGTTGCAAATGCATACGTAGGAGTAGTCGAATGGTGGTTGAAAAATGAAATGCCTTCCCCACCTCGAGTGATGGCAGAAAAAGCGGGGGTTTTGTTAGAGAGGAATCTATAGATATGTGTATCGAAGATTTGACAGCATTAAAAATTATACTTACATCGTTGGGAACAGGCCAACAATAAAGCGGAAGAACGTTGTCATTTGAAGTGGTTTGGAATAAAAATGATTCGAATATGTTCTTATCATTGTAAACGAACAAAAAAAGAACATGTTTTGAAAAAAGATTGATCAAAACATCTTCTTATATGTTGTCATAGCGTAACTTTTTATAAAAAGGTTAATTACATTTTCGGGGCTTCCAAACCAAATTTTGCCCATTCTTCTTTTGCTGGACCATAAATACCTGGAACAGTTAAACCTGCTTGTCTCATAAGAACAGTCATTTGTCCCCGATGGTGGTTTTGATGTTGAATTAAAAACATCAAAAGTGAACCGTTAGGCATTTGTTGTCCAATAAAGTTGATACGTTCTTGAAGTGTATGGTCAGTCCATTGGGTTTTTAATGCCTGTACAAATGCATTACTGGCTTGATGATAGCTGTCAGCTATAAACTGAGCAGAAGTTGGAACAGGATAATCTTCAGCTGGGGCTTGGAACGTTAAGTCTGTGTTTGAGGTAATGATGCCAATGGCAGCAACAGTATGCCAAGCAATACGGCCTAGAGTCCAATTTTGTGAAGTTATTTCTTGTTTAAGTGATTCATCAGTCAGACTATTTAATAGTTTCTGTGTAGCATCTGCTTCGAACTCCCAAGATTTCAAAAAATGGTCTAAGGTTTGAAACACAAAAATCCTCCTTTTCATTCTTTTGTTTTTTCAATGTGCTTATAGGTTAATTATAATGCCTCCTTTCGTTAAAAAGAACAAAAATTTCGGACAAGAATAATCATAGTAAAATGCGTAGACATTCTTAAACGTAACGATTTACGCATCTTTTTACAAACATCTGACTACTTGGTCTCCATTGTCAGCGAGAATCAAATATCATATGAAGACAATCCTATATTCTTATCACTTTACTGAGCAATAAATACCTTCCGTATACTTAGTAATACCTTCATCGTAATCAGGATACTTATATGCAAGACCTTCTGATACAGCTTTTGAATACTTTCTAAATAATGCATAGCAAGTAAATAAAGACTTCCACATTTCCTGATACCCATTCACAGAATATGTAGACATGAGTTCCTCCCATTCTTTATTTGAAAGGTACCGCTTCATAAATTTATAGTTCTTCCCCATACTAAATGAATACCCTTTCTGAGATGCGATATGCCAGGCCATCATTCTCAATAAATTAGGACGTACAATTTCATTTAAATGGTCAATGGCAAAAAGGATTTCATTTCTTGCTAGTCCTTTTACTACGTAAGTCGAAACCATCCAGAACTCATTACAGCAATCATCAAATTCCCTTGCAGTCGGCCTTTTTATCCAGTATTGGCGATCATTTGGGGTCACTTTATAGTTGATGAACGAATCCTTATCAAGCAATACCTTAACCAAACCATCGTTATTAGCAAAATAATCTTCTGCTTCACGAATTGGAATAAGGGTTAGATCTAATTTGTTGCCATCCTCAAAAAGAATAATGTATGAAAACCAATTACCTAATTCGGGAGGAAAAAGCTCCATATCTTCTGGTTTTTGCATCATAATGCGCTTCCCAAAGATTTCGAGCCACTGATCATTTTCTTTAAAAGATTCTACATCAGTTACAAAATACGAGATGTCATAATCTTGGAAGTTGTCAGGAGGGATATTTCTGTTTGTACGTGACCCTTCCAAAGTGACCAATCGGATTCTCTCATCGTTCAAAGCAAAGTCCAAAAAAATGTCCATCATTTCCTGCTCACTTCGCATTACATGTTCCTCCGTTTCAGCCTTAATATCTAACTGTAAAACGTCTTATAGATTTTTTTACTCTTGAATGTGATGTATTCTTCTAAGCTTTATTTTACATGATGTTCTCCTATATATCATTCAATATTAAGATGCAAGACATCTCAAAATCAGATATCAACTATGACGGACTACATGAATATTCAGTTTTTTGTAGAGCCGCCATGGGACGACACTATCTTTGACACACTTTAATCCCCCCTGCTTTATCGACATGTTAACTGGTATGAGAGATTGACAAAAAGAAGGAAAACGATATATTTAAGCGAATACGAGTTTTTGAGTAAATTTTAAAATGACACTTTTTTCAAAAATCATGTCTTAACGGGAGGATTCGGTATGAATGAATTTATGAAAAAGTTTTCTTTAACAAAACCGATTATTCAAGCTCCAATGGCTGGCGGTATTACAAAGCCCCGACTTGCATCTGCAGTTTCGAATCAAGGTGCTCTTGGCAGCTTAGCATCGGGGTATCTTACGCCAGACCTCCTAGAACAACAAATAAAAGAAATATTTGAGCTGACAGACGCTCCTTTTCAAATTAATGTGTTTGTTCCGCTAGGTCTAGAGATGCCACCAAAAGATCAGATTAAAAAGTGGAAAGAAAACATACCGTTAGCTAATCAAGTAAATCAATTCACATCTGTACAAGAAGAGTGGGATGACTTCTATCAAAAAATTGATCTAATTTTAAAATACAAGGTTAAGGCTTGCTCATTCACTTTTGATCTGCCGCCTGAAGACGCAGTAAAGGAGCTAAAAACCGCTGGATGCTGTTTAATAGGAACCGCTTCAACAGTAGAAGAAGCATTGTTAATGGAAGAACGGGGAATGGATATAGTAGTCCTTCAAGGAAGTGAAGCCGGTGGACATCGCGGAGCATTCTTACCTTCCAAAGGTGAATCTGCCGTAGGTTTAATGGCTCTGATTCCACAAGCAGCAGATGCACTGAGCGTACCTGTCATAGCTGCTGGGGGAATGATAGACCACAGAGGAGTAAAAGCAGCTTTAACCCTCGGAGCCCAAGGCGTTCAAATCGGTTCTGCCTTTTTAATTTGTCACGAGAGTAACGCACATCCAGTGCATAAACAGAAAATACTAGAAGCAAACGAAGCAGATACAAAGCTTACGACATTATTTTCAGGTAAAGAGGCCAGAGGAATCGTAAATAAATGGATGGAAGAAAATGAACAGTTTGAGACACAAACCCTTCCGTACCCTTATCAAAATACACTAACGAAGGCAATGAGACAGAAGGCTTCACTTCAAAATAACCATGATCAGATGTCTTTATGGGCAGGTCAAGGGATACGGTCATTGACTGAGGAAATTTCGGTTAAGCAGCTTTTAAATCAGCTTTGCCAAGAGGATATAAAAATATAGGCGCACCTCATTGATAGAGCAAAAAGCAAACTTTGACAGGCAGTTTGCTTTTTTTTTCGTAATTTCATCCACTGACTCTGGAAATCTAAATACTCCTACATTTTCAAAGCTAATTTGAATCGGGTTATCAATCATCACATTGATACGATGCGATCTTGATAATTTCACCACAACCACAATACATTACCAACATTTCGATCTTATCTCCCCTTCTCAAGTTTTGCTCCCTATTCGAATAATCGATAGCTCCCATATTAAATTTGAATAGTAAAATGGTTCTTTTTCGTTTGATTCAGATGATATAAAGTCATATGATAAAAAAAGAATGAGACAGAAAGCGTGAGAAGTGATGAAAATAGGATTTTTTGATTCAGGAATTGGTGGCATGACTGTATTGTATGAGGCCATAAAAGTTCTTCCTTATGAAGATTACATTTTTTATGCAGATACGTTAAACGTTCCATACGGTGAAAAATCAAAGGGTAAAGTTAAAGAATATATTTTCAATGCAGCTGAATTTCTGGCCAGTCAAAATATCAAAGCTCTTGTTATTGCGTGTAATACAGCTACTAGCATTGCGATAGAGGATCTTCGGAGAAACTTCGACTTTCCGATAATCGGAATCGAACCCGCTGTAAAGCCTGCTATAAATAAATGTACAGAGGAAAGAAAAAGAGTTCTGGTAGTTGCTACTAATTTGACGCTTAAAGAAGAGAAATTTCATAATCTAGTTAAAGAAATTGATCACCATGACCTTGTTGATTGCTTAGCTCTTCCAGGACTAGTTGAATTTGCTGAGAACTTTGATTTTAGTGAAGACAAAATCATTAAATATCTAAAGAACGAACTATCTTCTTTTGATCTGAAACAATATGGAACGATTGTGTTAGGATGCACTCATTTTCCGTTTTTCAAAAACAGTTTTGAAAAACTGTTTGGGATAAAAGTTGATATGATTTCAGGCAGTGTCGGTACTGCAAAACAGTTGAAAAAAGTTCTTGCAGATCGTAACCAGCTTGGTAAAGGATCGGGCTCAATCACCTTTTTCAATTCTGGCCATAAAATTGTGGACCAAGAAGTCATATCAAAGTACAAAAGATTGTTTGAAATATTAGATGAAACTCAAAGGAGTCATGTTGGACATTGAATGTAAATGAAAAAGACAATCTCCTGAAGAGAAACATGAACTAAGAAGCGGGCTTAAAAAGCCCACTTTTTTTCTAACAAACAATTGAGTTATACACACATATCTGATTACAGTGTTTTCTCTCTTTCCCCTCTTATTTCTCCCCCCTCTCTATAGCTTTTCTATTTCAATAAAACACAAGTCTCGATTGAAAAGTTATCGTAACATTTACACTTCACAGGAGATTTTTCACGATTGCGAATCGACCGTTTGCCAGATGCACAAAGTCATAATGTGTAAATTCTGTATCTATGTGCATGTTTATTATGGAATTATTTTCATAATGTTTTATAATACAAGATGATAGCGTTTTCTAATTATAATGATAGGGGGAAATAATGATGATGAAAAAAGGTCTGCTTGCGGGTGCGCTTACGGCAACCGTGCTTTTTGGCACATGTGCAGTAGATGTACCGGGTATTATTAGTCCAAAAACCGCAGAAGCTGCATCACAGCTAACTGATGGAATCGGCGGGAGGGCTTACTTGAACAGTAATGGTGCCATTCTTGTTACGAAAATCCAGCTTCCTAGCTCCACTCAGGTTTCAAATGGGACAGCCTACATCTACTCTGGTTTTAGCGGAGGCACAGAATCCGATATCGGGTTTCAGTACAGTGATAAATATAATGTATGGAAACCATATATGAAAGTCGGTTCAAAAGGACAGGATCAGGTTCAGTACCTCGAAGGAGGAAGCCAATTCACGAATACGAAAGGCTTCCGTCCCGGCAGCACCGTACAACTTACCATCTACAAAAACCTTAACGGCAATACCCGCGCTACATACTGGGGCACGAACAATGCCGGATACAACGGCCGTCTCATTTCAGAAATCAGCAAAACAAATGTCGGCTCCATCTCAAAATGGAAAGCGCTCGCTACAGTTGCAACAACAGGGTCACGCCAATCTATCAAATCAAACTTTTCAACATCTTTTACAAACATCACCATCGACAACAAAGCAATAACACCTGTAATTGATACACAAGACTTCGCTAAAGTAACAGTCTCAGGCAACAGTGTCAGTTTATCCGTTGTCAAAAATTAAAACATGTTAAACATACAATGCGTTAGGCTATTGAGAAGCTCTCGATAGTCTTAAAGGGGGCTTAACATGCCCCTTTTTTCATTTCAATTTAACTTTCAGTTAGCTTCGGTACATGCCGTCTATCCCCGTCTTTTATCTGGGTGAAGTAAGGGCAGCTCGCCCCTTCTGAACCTGTTCCATTTGCTCAACGCAAAAGGTGTGCATCACTGTCTTAAAAATGTTAAAACAAATAGCAGATGGTGCACTTTATTTTTAGATGAGGCATGCTTACGCTCGATATGCAAGTCAAATGATTAAGGGTCTGCAAGAGAGAGAAGTTTTGGGTGTACTTTCATAAAAGAGGGATGGCTTCATATAGCTCGATTGCATCAGGAAGATTAGCCAACGATTGGCCGAGAACAACACATCACTTTGAAACGGATTCATTCCAAAATCATAAGTATGATCCAATAACTAATAAAGATCAGTTAGCAGTCCAGCCTTAAAAATATTTTTACATCAATTAAACTAGCATCACTATCGAATAAGCTCGATCTGCATATCATGTACTATCCTCTTTTAAGGAAGGTGATGTTATGAGGTCATTTCCATTAATCGTAGTTCTATTCATCCTATTAATCATCGTTGGGACATCTTTCTTTGGTGGCTATTAAGAACACACCTTACCTCATATCCATCAGACGCCATAAGAAATCTTTATGGCGTCTGTTTTTTATTAGATTTAAACAAAACCATTAAAGTGGGCCATGCAAACACACCTATGGAGATTACTGCCACGACTTCTTTGTGAGGGAATTATTCTTCCCTTTATGGACTATTGTCGATCAAAAGAGAAAGTTGAAATGCATTTTTATGGTGAGATGAATCGAGGCTTAGACATATAAAAAACCGCAAAGCTTTCTTGAAGAAGCTTTGCGGTTTTTGGGTCTCTTCTTTGCTTCATATAAGCCAATAGATTTCAAGCGTAATCCACTGCCATACATCCAATGATTTTTTATTTTGAAATAGGTTTCTTCTACTCTTCATGTGAGATGACTCAAGGTATGCCACGTCACAATAATATGGCGGATACTGAATGGTCTCAATCAGTTTTTTCCCCATTCTATCAATTCTCCACAGAAAAAATGGCTATGGCAGAACAACTTTCATAGAGTAATCATCATTTAATGAGCCATCATCTCATGGGCAATATCGTGTCCATCCATTTTTGACGGGTAGTAAGTAGGCCAGTTTTTGACTTCATCAAGTAAAGCTTCACGGTCGTCCCCCCAATAGAGATGGTAATGACTAGCTTTAGTCGGGTAAATACTATGATCACTAAACTGAATATACTGAGGCAGCCCTTCTGCTTTTTTAGCTAGTTTGAATATGTATCTTACCCCTCTATTGCCCGCATCATAGGTTAGAATTTCGTATCCGTCATACGTATACTTACCAGAATATTCTTTTCCATTTTTGAAGAACGTTACAGTATCTTTCTGGATTACAATACGGTCAACATCTGTTTGATAGCCTTTTTTATAATACTCTTTATATTCTTCAGCTGTCTTGCCGCCTTCGTGTTCTGATTTATATGAAAACACTTCGTCAAGAGTACCATCTTGCAGGTATGGATATACAGATTGCCAATCTCCTTCCCAATCAGAAAGTAAGCGATCCTTTACTTGGCTGTTTTTAAAATAGCCTTCATATATTTTTTCTGTTTCTTCATCATGCGCATGACTATGATCGTGAGAATGTTCGTGTGTATGACTGTCAGATGTTTGCTCTTGCGTTTTGGAAGAGTCTTCTTCAACTGCTGAGGATGATGTTGTTTGATTAGACTCACCTGCAGAAGAACCGGAAGTCTGACATCCTGCCAAAACTAGTAATGAACCAATCGTTAATATGCCTAGCCGTTTTGAAAATAAAATGTTCATTCCAACACTCCTTTTTTATTAAATCGAAAACATTACGATTTATTATACATACATCTCTTGCAAACATCAAAGGAAAAATGCTCTTCATGCGGATGGCCTATTTTAAAGGAATAACTGACTATGTTCATCAGTTATTCCTTTAAAATACGAAAGTCTACGATATTTCCATATCGATCCGCTTCAATGTGACAGCACCCCTCAAGCAGCTGTTTTAATTTTCCACGTCCGCGTTGTACCCTTGATTTTGCTCCGGAGTAAGAAATGCCGAGCTTTTCACTCAACTCTTTTTGTGATAACCCCTGGAAATCAGTTAACTCGAGCGCCTCTCGATACTTTTCAGGCAACCGTTTGATGGTCGATCGAATACACACAGTTGCTTCCTTGGTGAAATTTTCTTCCTCTGCACTGTCATTAAAATGTAGAACATCAGGCAATATTTCGCTTGTTTTTTTTGTACGGTAAAAATCAATAATCGTATTTCTAGTGATCCGATAAATCCAGCTGTCGATCTTTTGTTCATCGATCAGATTTGGGAGATGCACTTGTATTTTCATAAATACGATTTGCAAGAGGTCATCAACGATAGATTGATCGTTAACCCTATGTGAAATATATGTTTTTAACGGCTGATGAAATTGATCCCATAGATCCTCTATATTCATTTGAAAAAACCTCCTATAATTTTGCGTCTGCTTTACATTTGCTTCGTCTTTTTAATCGTAACAAAGAGCAAACAATTGTTGAATCAATTGTATTGCAGCTGTTGCCAAAAATAATGATAAAGGAGAGGTTTGTTGTGGAGTATACCTATTTAGGGAGAACAGGATTGCGGGTGAGCCGTTTATGTTTAGGCACGATGAATTTTGGAGTTGATACAGACGAAAAGACTGCGTTCCGTATCATGGATGAAGCACTTGATAACGGCATTCAATTTTTTGATACTGCCAATATTTACGGCTGGGGCAAAAACGCAGGATTGACAGAGAGCATCATTGGAAAATGGTTTGCACAAGGAGGACAGCGCCGCGAGAAAGTTGTTCTGGCGACAAAAGTATATGAACCGATTTCTGATCCGAATGACGGACCAAATGATATGAGGGGCTTGTCTCTATACAAAATCAGACGTCATCTGGAAGGATCACTGAAGCGGCTTCAGACAGATCATATCGAATTGTACCAAATGCATCATATCGATAGGCGGACACCGTGGGATGAGATATGGGAAGCTTTTGAGACTCAGGTTCGCTCCGGCAAAGTAGACTATATTGGATCCAGTAATTTTGCAGGCTGGCATTTAGTTAAAGCGCAAGCTGAAGCTGAAAAACGGCGATTCATGGGACTCGTCACTGAACAGCATAAGTATAGTTTATTAGAACGAACAGCTGAAATGGAAGTGCTGCCGGCTGCACGGGATCTTGGTTTAGGAGTAGTGGCGTGGAGTCCCCTTGCAGGAGGGCTTCTTGGCGGGAAGGCATTGAAAAGCAATGCCGGAACTCGTACAGCAAAAAGAGCAGATTTAATTGAAAAACATCGTTTGCAACTCGAGAAATTTTCAGATTTATGCAAAGAACTAGGAGAAAAAGAAGCAAATGTGGCTTTGGCATGGGTGCTGGCAAATCCAGTTTTAACTGCGCCGATCATCGGACCACGAACGGTTGAGCAGCTGCGTGATACGATAAAAGCCGTTGAAATCAGTCTGGATAAGGAGATTCTCCGCATGTTAAATGATATCTTTCCCGGACCTGGAGGAGAGACACCTGAGGCATACGCCTGGTGATACATTCATTACTCAATACTGACATTTTTCTTAAATATTTATACTGAACTATCATATTAAGAAAGACAAGAGCATGTTTGTCTCTTGTCTTTTCCACATCGTGCTGAAAATGCTGGCTAAACATCGACAAAAATGCTGCCGCTTAAAAAAGAACCCTAAACAATAGAGTAACTGGAAAGACAACTGGCTTGATCAGCTTGGGACCCCTTTCAGCTGTATTTAAATCAATCAAACTAATGATTCATTGGCAGTCTAAATATTATTATTGTTTCTTTACAAAATAGTAATAGCCCCTGTAATGATTGCTAACAACGTAATAACTAATGATGTAATTACAGCCCACTTAACGGCAAACCTTTGAAATGACCCCAAGTCCATTTTAAGCATGCTTACTAGCAATACTGTTGACGCAACCAATGGACTCATCAGATGAACCGGCTGCCCCATTATAGAAGCCCTTGCAATTTCTACTGGTTCTATACCATATGCTGAGGCAGCTTCTGCAAAGATAGGTACCATACCAAAGTAATATGCATCATTTGATAAAACAAAAGTAAACGGAATACTAGTGAGTGCTACAATAACGGGGAAAAACCCTCCCATTGATGAGGGGATGATGGATATTAATGATCCTGCTATGGCATCCACCATCTTTGTCCCGGATAATATACCAGCAAATACTCCTGCTGAAAATACCAATAATACCACGGTTATGGCATTACCAGAATGCTCGGCGATTCGCTCCTTCTGCATTTTTACATTCGGATAATTTATAGTAAGGGCAAGAACAAAACCAATTAAAAATAAAACTGACGGATGCTTAGTTCCAAGCACAATAAACACCATGATACTTATAACGAGGAATAAATTAAGATATATTAAGCGTGGCCTTTTCAATTGTTCGCTCTCCAAAGTAGCAGCCATATAAGATTGAGAGCTGTCCTTTGTTATATGTCTAGGCTCTAATTGAACGATGCCTATTCGATTCCTCTCTTTCCTTCCCATTAGAAAAGCCAGAAATATCACACAAGCAATACCTCCAAGCATGGTCGGAAGTAATGGCACAAAGAAATCTGAAGGATCCAAACCCAGCACTGAAATCGCTCTTGTAGCTGGTCCGCCCCATGGAGTCATTCCGCTAACGATACTCAACGACAGCATTGCTAATGTCGCCATAACCATGGGATTCATACCAATTCTTTTATACAAAGGTAACATTGCTGAGACTGTTATCATATAGGTTGTTGTACCGTCCCCATCTAAAGCGATAAGCATTGCCAAGACGGCAGACCCTATCGCTATTTTCACAGGGTCTCCCTTTACTATAGATAAAATTTTTTCTATTAGCGGATCAAATAAACCTGCATCAATTAAAATTCCGAAAAAAAGAATAGCAAACAATAGCAATGCCGCTGAACTTGCAACTGTTTGAATTCCTTCTAAAATCATGTCGCCAATACCCTTACCAAAACCTCCAATAAGAGCAAAAACAATGGGAGTGATGGTCAAGGCAACAATAGGCGAGACTTTCTTTGTCATTATTAATATTGTAAAAACAGTTACCATCGAAAAACCTAAAATAGTAAGCATATTACACCTCCAAGAATGCGCTTTCAAATGACTTTTGATTAACATATCTTATACGGTGTAATAAGTTAAATAAATATTTTTTTACTGTGTTTCAAAAAAAATTCTATCATAACTTTAAATGGTTACCATTTGTTCACCCTTTAAAAAATCAATGAATGCTTTAACGAGTTTGATTCCTAATGATTTTTGATCGTACATTAGCCAAGTATCTCTCATTAGAGGCTTACCCTTAGCATTATACAGTTCCATTGTGTACAAATGATCAGATTCCTGCAGGCAAATTTCTGGTGCTATGGAGTAACCAAGACCATGCTTTACCATCTCTTTGCAAGTCTCTTGTCGATCCACTTCCATTGCAATAATGGGGGCTTGTTTTAGATTCGTATGCATCCAATCTTCTATAATCGTTTTTAAAGAAGCATCCGTTTTATATTTGATAAAAGGTAAAAAAGGAAGTTGCTCTATCGTTATTGGTTTTTTTGAGATGATATGTAATTTTTCCCGTGTCAGCCGTTCCTCCACCCCTTTCCAGCGATGGCTTCCTCTCAGTATACCGACTTGTACAATACCAGCATCTAATAATTTCATGACATCTGTGCTCCAGCCTGTTTGTACACTATATTGGACATTAGGATACATAGTGGAAAATTCCCTTAATAACTTAGGGAGCTTATATTGAGCGAAATTGCTTGATACCCCCAGCCTTAGATGTCCTTGCACCTCTTTGCTTAGATTAGAGATATGATCTTTGGTATCTTGAAGTTCCTGTAGCATTCTTCTTGCATAAGCAACCAAGTGTTCTCCTTCCGCAGTAAAGGTAATTCCTTTATGCCTTTTGGTGAATAATTCAATTCCGAAAATCTCCTCAATCTTTTTCAACCGATAAGTGATGGAAGGCTGTGATGTAAATAATCGTTCTGCTGTTTTTGTTACACTTTGTTCTTCGTGAAGAATTTTCAATAAAATCCAATCTTTCTCATCCATTTTCATCTTCCTTTCTAGTCCTTCTTTCACAATTATAAAAGTTTTTTTATCGAATATTAAGAAAACTTATATTTTATTTTTATTTTTTTACCTTCTACACTAAAAAACATAAAAAATACTACCTTTAAGATGAGGATGATGACGATGGTCAAGACGAATGTAACAATCATGAGAGGCGGAACAAGCAAAGGCGTTTTTTTCCACGAATCAGCCATGCCTAACAATAAAAACGAATGGGAGCCCTTTTTGCTTGATGTCATGGGAAGTCCTGATAAAAGACAAATAGATGGTTTGGGTGGCGGTAATTCCCTTACTAGTAAAGTGGCAATAATAAAGAAAGCATATACTTCGGATATTGATGTTCACTATACTTTCGGTCAAGTCAGCATTTCGGAAGAAAAGGTGGACTTTAAGGGGAACTGCGGAAATATCTCCGCTGCTGTTGGTCCATTTGCTATTGAAGAAGGACTTGTAAAAGCGAAAGAACCAATGACTGCGGTAAGGATCCTGAATACCAATACGAATAAAATGATCATTGCGGAAGTAGAAGTGGAAGACGGTCAGGTCAAATATGACGGAGATGTTACGATATCTGGAGTACCTGGATCTGGATCTCCAATCTATTTAAACTTTCATGATGCCGCTGGTTCAGTTACCGGTCATTTATTGCCTACTGGAAATAGTTCGGAGTTTTTAGATACAAGTCAAGGCCAAATAGAGGTGTCTATTATCGACTATGCAAATCCATTAGTTTTTGTGGAAGCGAGCAGTATCGGCCTGGATGGAACGGAACTTGCAGAAGAATTTACTGATCTACAGTTGGCTCAATTTGAAGAATTAAGATCCATTGCGGCAGAGAAATGCGGCTTTGCCAGTCGATTTTCAGCTACAAAGTTATCGCCGGCTGTCCCCAAACTGGCTATAGTAGCAAAACCAGAGAAATATAAAGATAGTACAGGTGCTTGGCATTCAAGCGTTGAGATGGACTTACACATCAGGATGATGTCCATGCAAAAGCCACATCAAGCACTGGCTGTCACTGGAGCGATATGTACAACAAGAGCCCTTTCAGTGGAAGGTGCAATCCCTGCAAGAATAGCAAAAAACCACTCTACAAAGGTTCGGCTAGCTCATTCTTCTGGTATTATTGAAACAATGGTGGAGCCCACTGGTATAAAGATCGTCCGTACCGCACGACGTATTATGGACGGAACAGTTTATACGCATGGAGACTATCAAATGATGTAGATGGACTGTGCAAAAAGCCTCCCCCCTTTCCATCGTTAATAGATGGATTGAATGCGCCTTCTTGCACAGATCCATTGTAATCTTGCATGGCTTTAAAAAAGCCTCTATATTGTTTTTTATGAAATCGCCAAGGTCCTTTCATGTATCTGCCTCAAGCATGACATAATCATTATAGAGAAAATTGAATACTTTTTACTGCAAATAAAAAGATACCAACATCATTGGTATCTTTTAGATTGAGTTCATCTGCAGCGGTTTCTTTTCCTCACTGCTTATTTGATTACAAAATTACCGTACTCGTTTGAACGAACATGAATCGGTCCGTTTAGATTATAGTTGTTCTCCTTGGCGATAGAGCGAAGCACGTCCACACGGGCAACTGATTCTCTCCATTCGTCACGGGTGTCATGATTGGCCGGATTCATCAGATCGTCATAGCGTACGTCCAAGAATTTATTCAACCACTTCTTCTCGTCTATTCCGTCTTTAGGTGATCCGCCCGCTTTTTTGTTCGTACGTTTAATCAAGGCATAAAAAGAGTCAGGGTCATCACCATCGCCATGCTGAATAACCGTATCGTACATCACAGCTCTTGCCAATGCTGTTTTTAGTCCGGCATTATCCGATCGTTTCATGGCAGGCTGATAATACAAATGGTCATTTACTTTGTCTTGAGCGGCGCGAAATTCCTTATCATTTGCAAGCGACTTCCAGGCAGAAGCGAATCCCTTGAGATTGCTTGTATCATCGCTTTCTTCCTTGGCCAGACGGCGCAATTCAGGCAGATACTTTTTCAGTTTGTTATTCGGAACTGCCTTTGTGTATACTTCCACTACTTCCAATGCATCCCCGGTAGCCGTTGTAAAGCCTGCCCGTCCGCATGTATAGCCTCGCCCGTCATCCAATCGCTCTACATATCCATATTGGATCTCCGTTGTGCCGTTTTCAAAGATACTTGTCAGCTGTTCCGCCCGGCGCTTTTGATCTTTATTCAGTCCCGCCGCAAAAACCGTTTCGCTCATCATCAGGGTAAAAAACATGGTGAAAACAAGTAATGAGATCGCTGCTTTTTTCCAAAAATCTGCTTTTTGCATACTGATTTTCATTTCACTTCCCCTTTCTAAATATTGTAAATACAGACTCAGTATACATGAAGAAACTGCCCTATTGTTGAAAATACATCAATTTGTCAATATTTTGAATCTAAAGTAATATAGCTTGAATCTTACTCTATTCATTGCCAATCAGCCTTAGCCCCTCTCACTGGGAAGGTCCCTTGATTTTCATACTGCTTCAACTTTCATTAACAAGATGCCATAAGGCTTTACTCTATTTTATAATGGAAGTGATCATCGAAAATCGTTAGGGAGGTGATGTAATGGCAAGCAAGATGAGAATGCCAGATTCCGCAACGTCCCATGCAAAGCCTACTATTGGGAAGGCGATACTTTGCATGGGGTAGACTTTCTAAAAGATCGCCCAAGTAAGCTTTTCTGATATAGTGGCTTTGCACCTTATTTGACATAAAAAAATAAGGAGCTGGCAGAAATGGCATATGTAAAAGCAACCGCTATTTTACCTGAAAAGCTGATATCGGAAATTCAAAAGTATGTTCAAGGAAAAACAATATATATCCCTAAACCTGAATCCTCTCATCAAAAATGGGGTGCGTGTTCAGGAACAAGAAAGCTGATCGATGACAGAAACGCTTCTATTAAAAAAGCATTTAAAAACGGCAAAACCATTCATCAATTATCTGATGAATATCACCTCTCTATTGAAACAATAAAAAAAATTGTCTACTCTAAATAAACAAAACGGAAGCACTGATAAAAAATAATCAGTGCTTTTTATATGGCGAGTTTGTTTCTTAGTTATTTCCTGCATATGATACCATTGGCCAATTGTGTAAAGTTAAGGGAGATGAGAAGAAAGGAAGGTCCTACAAATGACGATAAACAATGGAACGTTGCAAGTACCCGGCGCGAACATCCACTATCAGGTGCGTGGCTCTGGTCCAATCATTCTTTTGGTCCACGGAGGAGGCGGTGATGCCGACAAGTTCCATCATGTTGCCAATCATCTGGCTAACTGGTACACGGTTGTTACTTATGATCGCCGCGGCCATTCCCGCAGCAATCTCGCCAATCAGATTGAGGGTTACCGTGTGGAAACACACAGTGACGATGCTCACCGTCTTCTAGCCAAAATCACCAATAAGCCGGCCTATGTATTTGGAAGCAGCTCCGGGGCTGTTATCGGGCTTGATCTGTGCATACGCCATCCCGAACAAGTACATGTCATGATCCCACACGAACCAATCTTATTGCAGCTTCTGCATGGAAATGAGCTGAAACAAGCCGAGCAATTCATGGAAGACCTTAAGAAAAATCATCGAAGTGAAGTCATTAAATTAATGTCAAGATTAGAGACAGACGAACAATCAAAGGCTGTCCTGACAAAGCGGCTTCTCGGCAATTCAACGTATTTCACTGAGTATGAAATTCAAGGAATTCTCAGCTATACATTAGATTTCGAAGCATTAAAAACTGTGTTTACATCTTCACCGATGAAGATACTCCCAGCTGGCGGAAGTGCTTCTCGGGAGCTTTTTCCTTATCGTTGCGCGAACGCCCTAGCGGAACAATTGGAAACAGAATGGGTTGAATTCCCCGGAAATCATACGGGGTACACAATGTACCATAAAGAATTTTCTGAGAGGTTACACGACATGTTAGAAAAAGAAAAGAAACATACGTGTTAAGGATTGATTAAAATTTTCAAAATAGGACAGGTGAAACTAACTATGGAATTGGAGAAGATTTCACGAAGCGTAAAAAGAACTTTTCACTAACGAGAACGCAATGTGAGATGTTTAACCAAAGTGATATTAGGGATTTCATCGAAAAATAGGTTTGTACATTACGTTCTCCTATTGATTATTTCCTATCTTAATTCCGTATTTTATACCATTAGATACAACTCTAAAGCGGCTCGTTATTTTGTCCTCAACAACAACCAGTGTCTAACATCATGAATCTCTTTTGAAAATCACCACAAATGCAGGTATGGAAGACTTCATCGCAGCAAAAACCATACCAACTATTGTTGTTGGTATGGTTCGTCCTAGATAGGCCCTTAAGAAGAGATTCTATTGTACGGAGTATTTAGCTAATTGCATTTGTAACCGACAGGGCCGTCTGAACCTGTGTACACATATGTGTCAGACACATATCCAATATTCACGACACCCCGGGAATCTTTCCACTGGATTTGGTCCCAGATATTACTCGTTCCATACTTCCCTGTAACAGTCGTTCCATAAGCGTAACAATAATAAGGAACACGGGAGCCACTCGGAATGGAAAGCATAATAGGATAATTTGTACCAGGACCGCTGCGCATATTGACAGGCGCACCGCTGCTTGTTGAGACAGTAAAGTACTGAACGGCAAGTGCCTGACTGGAAAAAATGAATAAAGATGCAATCATCACGGTTAACATACTCAGCATTTTCAGTTTAGTCAATGTCATCCCTCTTTCTTCAATTCCTTCATTTTAAGAAACGATAGAACATAGGCTACCAGCTGCATTTAGGAACAACCGGACCGTCTGAGCCTGTATACATATATGTATCAGAGACAAATCCAGGAACGATCTCCCCGCTGGCAAGCGTCCGCTCTGTGTAATTCCAAATATTGCTCGTTCCATACTTTCCAGTTACAGTTGTACCGGTTTTGTAGCAATAGATCGGGATGCGGGTTCCGCTCGGAATGGTCGTTACAATTCCCCAACTTGTACCTGGGCCGCTGCGCATGTTGACAGGAGCACCGCTGCTTGTTGAAACCGTATAATACTGAGCCGCAAGTGCATGGCTAGAAAAAATGAACACAGATGCAATCATCACCGTTAGCATACTTAGCCTCTTTAACTTATTCACCTTATACCCTCCCCTTATAAATGCCGTACGTTTGACTTTCTTACATCCAGTTAAGGATTTACTTTCAGATACCATGCCCCCTCCCCTCCCATATATTTATCAATGTACCATAAACTAGATCTTTCAAAAGTGGAATTATTCCTATGTTTTCGACAATTAAGGATACAAAATAAATGGTAGTCAGGCTTGATATTGATGGTGTGTTACATTTGGCTCTTAATCATTTGTCCAGTCGGTAATCACGATTGACAATCAGGAAAAAGGACATGGATCAAGCGGCTTCGTTTCCACCAATTAACTCAATCAGTGTACTGCTTCCTTGTATCCACGCTTCTTCTCGATTCATAGATACTCCACCTTTTTCACCAATCAAAAACGGACACCATACAAATCAGCGTAAATGCTGCAAGTTCAGTGTCCGCAACCTATTATGACTTTGCTTTCTTTTACCAGGGCGTGTAAAAATGATTAGGTACGTTATCAAACGTTATTCTATGATTTTGCGAGTCAAAAAATCATAACATTTTATATATTTCAATCAGATTATGATCTGGATCTCTGAAGTGAGCAACTCGGGCACTCCATTCCTTGCGATCATGCGGTTTATTCTCACATTTAACTCCTTTTTCGTGTAAATCGTCATACGTTTTATCAACATCTTCTACCTTAAACTGAAGCAAAAATTTTGATTGAGCTTCTCCTTCCAAGGACTTTTTTTCCTCTCCAACGATTTCAGCCATCGTTTCTCGAGATAAAAGCTCTATTTTCGTTTCCCCATTATCAAAGAGTGCATATTCCATTTCATTCTCTAACCAACTTATTGGAAGTCCTAATGAATCTTTATAAAACTCGACGCTTTTCTTAAAATCATTCACCAACAGTCTAATTTGTAACAGCTTCATATCGAGTGCCTCCTATAAAACCATACTTTTACTGGTCATCCAATTTAATGATACCAAAGAAACCTGACAGCACTATGTCAAGTTTCCATACTTCACCCTTATTTCAGATTTAAGTGCAGTTTAGTCCATGTCATAAGAACGAGCAAAAACAGCGATTCTTAAAACAAAAAATGATACCGAGTGTATTTTCTGTATGCTTCAACTTCATTTCGGGAAATGTAACGTTGATAAAAGGAGGTTACATCAATATGGATCATCAAACATTGGCAGCTCATGAGGCTGTTGACTTACATGAAATCGTGAACTTTAAAACACTTTGTATAGCGAAATCAAAGTTAATGCAAGGGCTTGTGTTTGACCAAGAACTGAAGGACTTGATGGAAAAAGATGTACAGCAATCCATTCAAGACCTTACTGAATTACAAGCGGTTTATGAGCGTGCCTCATTTCAGGCCCCTGTCCCTCAAAGCCGCCCAACGCCAATCATCAATTGAAAGGGAGGTAAGCCTCTTTGAATAATGATCATTTAGACCCCATTAATTCGCTGAATGTGCCTGAACTAGCAGACACTACATTCGCGATGGATTTTCTTATACGAGCTAAGGAAGGCGTAAGGAATACTGCTGTAGCTTTGACAGAAACCGCTTCACCAGATGTAAGAGCACTGCTTCGGAAACAGCTGATGCAAGGAATTGCGATGCACCAAGAGATTACGGAACTGATGATCAGCAAAAAGTGGTTCCATCCATATGAGCTGAGCGAACAGTATAAGCTGGATCAGCTCTCTGCAAAAAACACGATCATGGTCGGCAATATGAACCTCTTTCCTGATGAAACAAATCGCAAAGGGATGTTTGACCGGACACCTGATGAACACTAACACTGGAGGTTTTACAGCATGAAGGCAGTAACGTATCAAGGCATTAAAAATGTTGTTGTCAAAGATGTCCCCGATCCAAAGATTGAAAAATCCGATGACATGATTATCAAAGTCACCAGTACAGCCATTTGCGGATCAGATTTACATTTAATCCATGGATTCATTCCGAATATGCAAGAAGACTATGTCATCGGCCATGAACCGATGGGAATCGTCGAAGAAGTTGGTTCTGGGGTGACTAAACTAAAAAAGGGAGATCGGGTAATTATTCCCTTTAATATAGCATGCGGGGAATGCTTTTTTTGTAAAAACCAGCTGGAAAGCCAATGTGATCAGTCTAATGACAATGGGGAAATGGGTGCTTATTTCGGCTATTCAGGGCAAACTGGCGGTTATCCAGGCGGGCAAGCTGAATATTTAAGAGTGCCGTTTGCGAATTTTACCCATTTTAAAATCCCTGAATCTTGTGAGGAACCCGATGAGAAATTAAGCGTGATTGCCGATGCCATGACCACCGGCTTTTGGAGTGTGGATAATGCCGGCGTAAAAAAAGGCGATACAGTTATCGTTCTCGGCTGCGGACCAGTCGGCCTGTTTGCTCAAAAGTTTTGTTGGCTAAAAGGCGCAAAACGCGTCATAGCAGTTGACTATGTAAACTATCGCTTACAGCATGCGAAACGTACAAACAAAGTAGAAATCGTTAATTTTGAAGACCATGAGAATACAGGGAATTATTTAAAGGAAATCACGAAAGGCGGAGCGGATGTAGTCATTGACGCTGTTGGGATGGATGGTAAAATGAGCGATCTCGAGTTCCTTGCCAGCGGCTTAAAGCTTCATGGCGGAACGATGAGTGCATTGGTCATTGCTTCCCAAGCTGTTCGCAAAGGAGGAACCATACAAATTACAGGTGTGTATGGAGGCAGATATAACGGTTTTCCGTTAGGAGATATTATGCAGCGAAACGTCAATATACGCTCTGGACAGGCTCCAGTGATCCACTATATGCCGTACATGTTTGAACTAGTATCGACAGGCAAAATTGATCCGGGAGATGTTGTCAGCCATGTCCTGCCGCTTAGTGAAGCCAAGCATGGCTATGACATTTTTGATTCAAAAATGGATGATTGTATCAAAGTTGTGTTAAAGCCTTAAAAAACGGAGGTTACAGAAATGGAATACGCCTTACACGAAGTGCTTGAGGTTCAGGAAATGACTGCATTTAAGACACTTTGTTTGACGAAATCTAAAACAATGAAAGCACTGGTATCTGATCCGAAGCTGAAAGAAATCATGCAGCAAGATGTTGATATCACCACACGCCAGTTGCAGGAATTTGCCTCTATTTTATCTAATGCAAAGCAAGAATGAGGAGATGAATAAATCATGAATCCTATCATAGAATATCTGACTGGCATGAATGTTCTAACAGACCAAATCATTGCTATGGACTTATTAATTTCAGCAAAGAACGGAGTCAGAAATTATGCGATGGCAGCCACTGAAGCCGGAACGCCTGAAGTAAAAGAGGTCCTTATCCGCCATTTGGAAGAAGCACTCGATATGCACGAACAACTCTCAAGCTATATGATGGAAAAAGGCTGGTACCATCCTTGGAACCCTGACGAACAAGTCAAGCTGAATTTAAAAAATATTGATACAGCCATTCAATTGCCAACCCTTTAACATACAATGACTGATTTGCTGAGGAACAGTATTGATTGGCCACAACTGTTCCTCAGCTTCAAAATGAGCACTGTTTGTTCGGGTCCTATGACCGTAAATAGATTAACCGCTTTTCTCCATCTGATCTCCGATAATGTTTGCAAATTCTCCAATCCAAATAAGGAATCGTAACCACCTCTTTTTATGCGATCTCTTGATGGAGAAAACAGGCCAGAAACAAAATCCTTCGTTTTTGACCTGCCCTCTTCACACGCAAAGAATGCTACCTTCTTTGCTCCACTGATCCGTGAAGACTTTCCGTTTTAGGCCTGCTTTTGAGCTTTGCCTCATTTTCACGCAATTTCCCATCATAATCTTTAATTTTTGTGTCTAATCTCTTAATTGTTTCATCAATTTCTTTCCGCTTCTCTATCAGCCGCTGTCGTTCGTCAGCCAGGATATTTTTTCGAGCTTCTACCGTACGGTCACCTTCGGTAAATAATGTTGTATATTCAATTAGCGCTTCTATCGATAGTCCCGCATTTCGCATGCATTTAATGAATTCAATCCATTTGATATCTTCTTCATCATAGTCGCGAATGCCGCTGTCTTTTCGTTTTACAGGCGGGATTAATCCTACACGTTCGTAATATCGGAGTGTTGCGGCTGTCAGGCCAAACTGCTTTGCCACCTGAGCAATATTCATGATCTTCACCTCTCTATCCTGTATGTTGTGAAGGTAACACTTAAAGTTAACTTTAAGTCAAGCTCAAAACAAGTGGTTAGCTGCTGAATCTGGGTTTATATATTCGGGACTTGCCTTAAAGCACACTTTAAACTCTATACTTCTCCATGCACTAAAAACAGTGTAGTTGGAGGGATTGCTGAATGGCAAATAAACACACTGCCGGAAGAGAACAATTAGGAGAATTTGCGCCAAAGTTTGCTGAACTTCATGATGATGTTCTATTCGGTGACATTTGGGCAAGAGAAGAAGAACTTTCATCCCGGGATCGCAGCATGATTACAGTTTCTGCATTAATTACTGACTGTTTCTCAGCTTATAAATCAGGTTCATTTTAAATGGTTTTTTTAAAAAACCCTTGCCTTAAAGCAGACTTTAAGGTTTATCGTTATGTTGAAGACACCATAAAACATAAATAAGTGCATGTTTTTATTTACAACACTTATGATGAAGAAAGGATAGGTTCGTATGTGTAATCAACATCAAACCCGTGTATTAAGCGTGTCACATGCAAAAGCCAAATTTGAACAAACGACGATTGAGCGAAGAGGATTACGGCCGCACGATGTCTTAATCGATATTAAATTCAGCGGCATTTGCCATTCAGACATTCATAGCGCTTTTGATGAATGGGGCGGTGGCATCTTCCCAATGGTGCCTGGACATGAAATAGCCGGTGTTGTAACAGCCGTTGGAACAAAAGTCACCAAGTTGGCTGTCGGGGACCGCGTTGGTGTCGGCTGTTTTGTTGACTCTTGCGGAGAATGCGAATACTGTCTCAACGCAGAGGAACAATTCTGCACGAAGGGTGTTGTTCAAACGTATAACTCAGTAGACTACGACGGAAACCCCACTTATGGCGGGTACAGCCAAAAAATCGTTGTCACTGACAGATTTGTTGTTCGCATACCAGATCGTTTGGAAATGGATGTTGCCAGTCCGCTGTTGTGTGCAGGTATCACAACGTATTCCCCGCTGAAACACTGGAATGTTGGCCCTGGTAAAAAGGTTGCGATTGTAGGCGTAGGTGGCCTTGGACATTTGGCAATTCAATTTGCACATGCGATGGGTGCAGAAGTAACCGTCCTGAGCCGTTCCATGAATAAGAAAGAGGAAGCTCTGGAACTCGGTGCAAATCATTACTTTGCAACAAGTGACCCAGCCACATTCACTGCATTGGCCGGGCGTTTTGACGTGATCTTAAATACGGTATCGGCAAATCTCGATGTAGATGCCTATTTATCAATGCTTCGTATAGACGGGACACTTGTAAGCGTTGGAGCTCCTGCCAAGCCGGACACATACAGTGTGTTTTCCCTAATCATGGGGCGCCGCAGCATTGCAGGTTCTCTAGTCGGCGGAATTCAAGAAACTCAAGAGATGCTGGATTTCGCAGCTGAGCATGGCATCGAACCTAAAATCGAAGTCATCGGAGCTGACCAAGTGGACGAGGCATACGAACGTATCCTCCGAAGCGATGTCCGTTATCGATTTGTGATTGATATTTCCACATTGTAATAGGTTAGTCCTTATATGGGCTGCCGCTTTTATTGAAACTCACGAAAAATGATCTCTTTAAGCAAATATTTTGAAGGCCGGTCAATCTTCCTGTTATTCTATGAATAGAGAGTTATTAGGAGGGTTTTTTATGAGCAAAAAAATTGCAGTTCTTGTTACAGACCAATTCGAAGACATCGAATATACAAGTCCGGTAAAAGCATACGAAGAAGCTGGCTACAGTGTTGTGGCTATCGATTTGGAAGCCGGCAAAGAAGTTACCGGTAAGCATGGCGAGAAAGTAAAGATTGACAAAGCCATCTCTGATGTGGATGCAAGTGACTTTGATGCACTTTTAATTCCTGGGGGATTCTCTCCGGATTTGCTTCGTGCAGATGACCGTCCGGGTGAATTCGCAAAAGCATTTGTCGAAAACAAAAAACCTGTTTTCGCAATTTGCCACGGCCCGCAAGTACTGATTGATACGGATCTTCTAAAAGGCAAAGATATCACAGGCTACCGCAGCATCCGCAAAGATTTAATCAATGCCGGTGCAAACTACAAAGATGCAGAAGTAGTCGTCAGCCACAACATTGTCACAAGCAGAACACCTGATGATTTGGAAGCATTTAACCGCGAATCTTTAAACTTGTTAAAATAACAAGAAGGCACAGACTGTTCGGGTCTGTGCCTTTTTTAAAATTAAGACTCCTTCGTTACATTCTGAAAGACAGCAGTCGCGTCCCACACATTCAAGCCAAATTGGCCTTCTGAAAATACGGAATCATGTGCATCAATCACAAGACGATCATCTAAATAGATTTTAAAGCGATCGCCCTCGGCCTCTGTTTTCAGATGATACTTTTTATTAACGTCTATCGGTGTTTTGTATTCAGCAATGACAGAAGCAGCACCGTTCTCAAATTTAAAGAATTTCACTAGGTCATGCTTCGCATCCACATTGGCAAGGTAACCGTTTTTGGCATCTTTGTCAGAGCGAAACATTAGTGCTCCTGCCCCTCTTCCGTTTCCATCCTTAATGGTGATATCAGATTCATAAGTGAAGTCTGACCCGGATGCTGAAGACAAGATAAAGGAATCGCCGTCCGACCTCCCTTGTTTCCCCTCAATTGTGTCTGCCCACGTGCCATTTACAGTCGTCCAGCCAGTCATATTGGACATAAAAGGTGTCGTTCCCCATACCTTTTTTAAAGGGTGTATCGTTAAAGATTTTACCTTTACACCGCCATTTGCAGCATATAATTCAAGCCCTTTGCTTGATCGGTCTGGGAGAATAATATCCGTTATGACCTGCTTTCCGTCATTCCCAAATACTTCAACCGAGGAGCGGTCAACAAAAATGCGCAACTTAACCTTCCCATTTACCGGCTTCAACGGGGCTGTTTCTTTTCCGGTGTTAAAGGCCGGATTAAAGGTGTCGTTGCCTGACTCGCTCCGGTCAACGAACAATTTGGCGTTCCTTCGGTCATAGCCGACCTTCGTAAATTGATTTTCACCTGTTCGGACCTTAAAACCAAATTCAGCAGCTGAACCAGGGCTTACTTTAAATTCTGCATTTATTTCATAGGCATCTCCAGATTGCCCCGCTAACACATTATGACTTGCAGGCGATATGGTCAGATTCTTCCACTTCTTAGAGGTTCCGCGAATGGTTTCCAGCTCTTTCACCGGTGTTTGGACCACTCTAACCCCTTCGGTAAACGCTTTCAATTTTAACTCTCTTGGAATGGACGTTGCACTTCTCCATGGGGATGTCGGAACATCATTCGCATATTGCCAATTGCTCATCCACCCTAACCATAGCCGGCGGCTGTCTGTGGATGGAATATCAGACCAGGATACAGCCGCATAAAAGTCTCTGCCGTAATCCGTCC
The DNA here is from genome assembly GCF_037963345.1 of Bacillus sp. PS237. Taxonomy (NCBI): domain Bacteria; kingdom Bacillati; phylum Bacillota; class Bacilli; order Caryophanales; family Bacillaceae; genus Bacillus; species Bacillus sp. PS237. The sequence continues at coordinate 2,647,048 of NZ_CP150156.1, forward strand.
AGAGAACTTTGTTTGGCGGGTTTTCATTTTTAAAATGAGTTCCATCAAAGTCCCCTACAAAATATTGCATGCCTGATCCTCCCGAGACCGCTCCGTTTCCGACACTGACCTGCATGACCCATTTCTTTTGATTCGGATTGCCGTCTACCGGAAGCTCAAATAAATCCGGGCATTCCCATACTCCCCCGTGGCTTCCTTGATCCTGTCCAAATTCACTTGCATACGTCCACTGCTTCAGATTTTTTGATGTATAAATGAGGATTCGGTCACCGGCCGCAAGCACCATCACCCACTTTTTTTCTTTCTCATACCAAAAGACTTTTGGATCGCGAAAATCTTTTTTACCCGGGTTTGGAATGACAGGGTTGCCAGCGTACTTCGTCCATGTTCTTCCTTTGTCGTTGCTATAGGCAATACTTTGCACTTGATGGCCTTCCCGATCCTGTGTATAAATGGCCACAAGCGGCTTCTCTTTGCCTGTTTGAAAACCGCTTGTGTTATTTTTATCTACAACTGCGCTTCCAGAAAAGATCGTGCCTTTTTCATCCGGATACAGCGCAACAGGAAGGTGTTCCCATGTAACCAAATCTTTGCTGACGGCATGCCCCCAATGCATGGGCCCCCACTGAAGCCCGTATGGATGGTATTGATAGAACAAGTGATATTCCCCAGCATAATATACCATTCCGTTTGGGTCATTCATCCAGTTTGCCTCCGGTGTGAAGTGATATTGAGGACGGTAATCCTCATCATAGTAGCTTGAATCGGCTGCATCTGCCGAAAATGCCATAGTCAACAGCAGGGTGAACATGATCATGACTTGAATCAGTCTCTTTTTCATTTGTTCCTTCGCTCCTCTCTTCATGTTTGAACACTTTCAAAAGAGACTGCTGCGCAAGCTGGTCCGTTTCTGGCAATTCTCCTCTGTTTCACTGTTATCCGAATGATTTATATATGAAAAGACTGCTGCAGTTTCTCTCTCTTTCCTTCACACACCTTATGCTAAGAATCCAGCCCAATACCCGAGAATCCCGATGACAAAGATGCCGCAAATAATGAGAAGTGGATTCACCCCTTTGCGAAGCATCCATGCCACCAATAACGTTAATCCGAGAGGCAGCGCCCCCGGCATAATGCTATCTAGCACGTTTTGTACCGTTTGAACATCTACTTTTCCGCTTTCATCCTTAATCCTGGATACAACGATTGGAATGTTGATGGTGGTCCATTTGGACACGAGAGCCCCCATAACAAATAACCCGAGAATCGAAGCGCCCTCTGTAAGCTTTTGAATGCGATTCCCCGCTAAATCCTGAAGAATCTCCATTCCTTTCACATAGCCATACTTTAATCCGTAATATTTTGTGCTTAATCTTATGGCATTCAGCAAGAAAAAGAATAGCAAAGGACCGGCAATGTTTCCTCCTAAAGCAAGGGAGGCTCCTAGCGCAGCTAAGACAGGACGAATCGTTCCCCAAAAAATTGGATCGCCTACGCCCGCTATTGGTCCCATCAAACCGATTTTCATTCCGCTTATCGCTTTTCCGTCAATTCCTTTATTGTTCGCCATTTCTTCTTCCATGGCTGCCGTCACGCCAAATATAGGCGCTGTCAGCCACGGATGTGTATTAAACCATTCCAAATGCCGCTGTAAGGCTTCGTTTCTTTTCGCTCCGGGACCGTACAATTTTTTGATCGCCGGTATCATGACATAACAATATCCCATTGCCTGCACACGTTCGAAGTTAAAGGAACCGAGTAAAAAATTTGAACGAATAAACATGCTGAAAATTTCTTTCTTCGTTAATCGTTTTTCTTTCTCCATTTTTTCTTCCCCCTCATCGTTTAGGCATCAAGATCATCATCATCGTCATCATAAACAGCAACACTGCCACTGTCTGATGCGGCCGCGACTGCTCCGTGAGCGCTTTGTTTTTGCATCACCTGCTGGTATAAAAGCGCCAGACAGAGACCAAGGGCTCCAAATCCCACTAAGTTAAAATCGGTAAACGCCGCTAATAAGAAACCAATATAGAAAAATGGCTTTAAATAAGGAATATTCATCATATTGATCACCATGGCATACCCGACAACCACAATAATGCCTCCGCCTATTTGCAGTCCTTTTGTAATGACATCAGGAATATTTCCCAGGAACGCCTGAACAGCGCTGACACTAATTAAAGCAACAATCAATGTAGGAATCATGACGCGCAAAGCTTGAAACACCATCGCGGTAATATGCATAATTTCAATTCCTTTTATATTTCCCGCTTTTGCATATTGATCAGCGCGGTGGATGAAAAAGACAGTGATCGTCCGAACAAAAATCGTCAGCGCCTGACCCGCAGCTGCTAAAGCAACAGCGACAGCAATCCCTTCGCCAATTCCTTGATCAGCGGTAATAACTAAAATGGTTGAGATGACAGAGGCGATCGCTGTATCAGGTGCCATGGCAAGCCCGACGTTCATCCAGCCGAGCGCCATCAGCTCCAGTGTGCCTCCAAGAATAATTCCCGTTTTTAAGTCCCCGAGCACCAAGCCAACCAACGTACAGGCCACTAGCGGCCGGTGTGTCTGCCCTTCATCCAATACACTTGCGATTCCGGTGATTGCTGCAATGATTAACAACAAAATAATTTGTAATGAAGACATATTCTCATCCCCTTGATTATTTTGTTACGTTCCGTAAAATCTGTACAAAATCCTCACTGGCATCTGAAGGCAGCTGCCTCAATTCCAGTTTCACGCCCTTGTCACTTAATGTTTCAAATGCCTTTATATCTTGTTCTGTGACACTGACTGATTTTGTGATTTGCCTGCGATGATTTTCAAAACGCATTCCCCCGACGTTTACGGTTTTGATCGGTACACCTGCTTCTATAAGAGATACAATATCGGACGGATTTTCAAACAAGAGCATTGCCGTTACCCCTTCGTAGCGCGGACTATGAAATGCTTTTGCCATTTTAGAAACCGAGACGGCACTCGCCTTTACATTTGAAGGCGCAACAGAAAGGATCAGCGTTTTTCTCATTTCGTCCTGAGCAATATCGTCGGAGACAACGATGATTCGGTCGGCTGCATGGACTTTTATCCACCTTGTCAGGATTTGGCCGTGAATAAAGCGGTCATCAATTCTTGCTAACACAATGTTCATCATAATTCATCCTCTCTTGTATCTTGATTGGCTGTTTTTACTTTTTCTAAATGTTCACTGCACACTTGAAAGCTTTGCTGACTCATTGCTTTTAAGTTGTTCAGCAAATCTTTGAGAGCCAGATGTTCTCTCAGGCTTAATACCTCCAGCAGAATCGGCAGGTTTACGCCGGCAGCCATATCCATTCTTTGATCCTCAGCAATAAAGGAAGCTGCCGCGTTATATGGCGTCCCTCCAAAAATATCGACTAAAAAAAGCACTTCATGTTCTTCCGGGATATCCTTGAGCGCCTGATGATATTTTTCTTGCAGCGTTTGTATTCCTTCCCCTTTGAAAAACGGCACTGCAATCAGGTTATTTTCTTCACCGAATATCATCCCTGAAGACTCTTTTAATGCTATGGGAAAATCTCCATGACCGCTGATAATAACTGAAATCATATCTATTGCTCCTTTCCTGTTTTGTACATCCATATATAATGCAAGGATCGTGCCAACACAGTTGTGTTAAGCGTTTTCATTGTTATTTCAGCCAATAGCAATTTGTTGTTGAAACACTTAAAACGAAAAAAATAAACCTGTATTAAAATGGTGTTCCATTTAATACAGGTTCATATGAAAAAACTGTTTTTAAAACAGCTGGCCATGCACTTCTTCAGCAAATATGGCGGCTATAAATAATTTTTCATCATCACTTATGCGAAGTCCGAGCTTTTCTTCATAAGGGGCTAATGTTCGCTCTGTCACGTACACCATTTCCTTCAGCTGATCATTGATCTCTTCTTCCTCTGAGAAAGCGATCGGATTCTGCTTAATTACCCTTTCAAAGGCGAAAGCCGTGTGCATAATGACTTTGATCAAAACCGCATTATTGAAAATGACCCCCAGCTCATCCTGAACGGTTTGCAGCCACTCCAATAACATGTCGATCACATGGTGGGGATTCAAGAAGACAAGGTATTTTTTCAGGCTATCCTCGCAAAGCTCCCTGACAATAATATTTGCTTCGTTCAATCCATTGCTCAAGGAGATGCTTCCTTTTGTAATCGCCTGTTGAATCAGCTTCTCTCCCTCCCCTTCAATTAACACTTCTAAAGATACATGCGGAGCATTGATTTTAGGGTCTTTCGTTCCGACTGTCGCAAGGATTTCATACTCTTTTTCGATTTCTTTTATGCTGTTGGCCAGCTTAATCGATGATACGGTCAATATGTGAATGGGGGTATCGGAGGCCTTGTTTACGATCGTGGTTAGAATGTCTTCCAGCTTTTTGGCCGTTCCGCTACCCGTCGTGCAGATGGATACCAATGCCTTCTTTTTGCCGGATGCCGCTGGCTGACGCTCCCACAACTCGATAAAATCCTTCGTGACCGATTGATAGATCGCATGCAAATTTAAATTCAAATAGTTGACCTTTCTGACAGCATCCAGCACCATTGAAGTCGTAACATTGCTGATCGTTTTAATAGAAATGCCTGTCTTTTCCTCCAGCCTGCTTTCCAGCATTGCAAGCGACCCCATATCTACCAGCATTAAAACACCTTCACCTTCATCAACCTGTTTCATTTTTTCTGCTACGCATTCAAGAATGTCCGAAGGTGAAACAGTAAGCGGCATGTCAACTGCTGCAATCGGCGTACTCCCTAGCAGTTCTGTCGCGACTTCAACCATTGAACTCGCCGTGCTGTTTCCATGAGCTGCCACGATAATACCGACTCTTTTGTTCTCCTTTAACGATTTGATGGAATGAATTAACATCGTTAAGTAGATGACTTCTATTTCAGGAATAGCCACTTTAAAATATTCCTGAATTTTATCTTTAAAAATCATCGCCACCCGATATTCTTTCACATGGGTATCACGAATTTCATCTGTCTCCTGTGTATTCAAAACATCAATTTGCTTTCCTCGCTTTAAAAATGCGTCAATATGCATACTCAAGAAATAAATAAACTTACGGTCAAATGTGCAATCCAGCTCATGTTCAGCTATTTCTTTTAACTGTTTTGTCATTTGAATCACATCGTCTTCAACGAATGTCAGCAGGTTGTCTTTTTGAAAAGCTTGATGATGAAAAAAACTTCTGACATGCAAATGGACATCAGTCAAGATGTACTGGTTAATATCCTTTTTGGATAAACCTTCTTTCATAAGCGTTTTCACTTTTTCCTCAATCAAATGATATAAGTTAAATGAGAGGTCTTCGTCAATTTTTGTTGTTTCATCTTCTACAATCGGAGAGATAATCGTTGTAATATTGACATATTCAGAAATGGCTTTGCTTCTTTGCATGTTTTTGCTGCTGGACATCCATTCTTGCTTGATTTCATCAGGCAGATCGCGAACAGTCAGTTCAATAACTTCATTTCTGTCAAGGTTATGCAAAAATCCGTGTGCGCAAACTAACTGAACATTTGATTTCAGCTGTCCGACATTCCCAAATTTCGCAGAGTGAATAAGCGCATTATAGACATCGATATGCACACTCAGATTCTTCTTAATTCGCTCTGCTTCTTTCCCTAATAAAAACGTCGTCAGATCCACTCTTTCATTAAGCGATCGTTCTTCAAGCGAAGGAATATGAATGGTCATTGGGATTCTTCGCAAAAACGTTTTCAATAGTGCAGAACTCGGATTTTCTGTAGTCGCACAAATAAACAATACGTTCGATGTTCGTTTATGTTCAGATTCTCCAAGCCTGTTATAAGAACCGCTGTCAATAAAATAAAACAGCATTTCTTGTCCCTCGGGAGGGAGACGGTGGATTTCATCCATAAAAAGAATGCCCCCATTGGCCTGTTCGACTAAACCCGCCTTATCCTCGGCAGCACCTGTAAATGAACCTTTTTTGTGTCCGAATAATTGAGAAAGCAATAATTGAGGGTTGTTGTAGTAGTCTGCACAGTTAAATGTAATAAATGGTGCGCCGGCCTTCAATATGTCAGAGTAAATGGCAAACTGGTAAATTCGGTTCGCAAAAAGGGATTTACCGGAACCAGTCGGCCCTAGGAGGAGCATATGCAGACCGTTCGGCGGATAAAAGACAGCTGCTTTTGCCTGGGAGATCGCTTTCTTCAAACTCCCTTTTGCCCCTATCATAAGCTCTAGGGGATTCGTGGAAATGTGTTGATGATTTTGCTTTGAATTTCCGGAAAACGCCTGAAGGTCTTTCACTTCCATCATCTCTGTATCCCATTTCTTGTTGAATAATTTTTCTGCTATCTCGACTGGGATGTATCTTACAGGAAATGTTTTAATTTTGATGACCTTTTTGGACCGGACGAGATTGTTCAATTCAAAGCTGACATTGGACCGCTCCATTTTCAGCTGCTCGGCAATCTCCTTTGCTGAATTCCCTTGTATTTTTAAAAGATGATCTAAGGTTGAATCATGAAAATTATGCTTGAGCTGATGGTATATTTTATCTATTCTTCTCACGTCTATCATCCTTTGTCCTTATTAGATAAGCCATTAACAAGAATATTTCGAAACTTTATAGTCCGCGTTGAGATTTACACGTTTAAAAAGGTCTCTATAGCAGATTGACAAAGCTGGCTTTTATGCGTATATGTTTACATGTTGAATCATTTGCACCTCATATTAGTATGATAGATGCTCAGTTCTGGAGGGCCAGTCCCCTTCAAAAGTAATAATCAGTAAACAGTTTATCATTCTCGGGGAATGTAATGATGTCAAAATAATCAATGACAAAAAATGAATCTTATAGATCATGACAAATTACCCAAATATAACCCCTTAAGTTCGTTCACAACTAAAAAGACGGACACTCTATGTGACCGCCACAGTATTACAATTTGCAAAACTTCGTCATTTTTGCAATCCACATTGGAGGTTAAGGAATCTGTAAGCTTAAAAACTTTATCTCCGATCCTATCGATTTGATCCCCCTGCCGGCCTCAATCATAGTGGGTATGCAATTATACAAATCGTTACCGATTAAAACTAGCCTGTCAGATTGTCCAAATGACTTTCCTGTTTTACTCTGCTATTCAGGTAGAATCACGAGTGAAAAATAGAGCCACAAGACATGTAACAGCACTTAAAATAGTTTTAAAATTTAAAAATAAAAGTATCTATTCTTTTAAATGTTATAATATCCGATAAAACTTTACTCATCTTTTTATTACTGGAGGAAAATAAAATTGATAGGCAATTCTAGCAAAGACAATTTTGGCCAGCAACAGAAATTGTCTAGAGGCCTTAAAAACAGGCATATACAATTAATGGCGATTGGAGGTGCAATCGGTACAGGTTTATTTTTAGGTTCAGGTAAATCCATCCATTTTGCAGGACCATCCATTTTATTTGCTTACTTGATCACCGGCGTATTTTGCTTTTTCATTATGCGTTCGCTCGGAGAACTGCTCTTATCAAATGCGGGATACCACTCTTTTGTTGATTTTGTAAGGGACTATTTAGGAAACATGGCAGCATTTATCACTGGGTGGACCTACTGGTTCTGTTGGATTTCCCTCGCGATGGCTGATTTAACGGCGGTCGGCATTTATACGCAATATTGGCTTCCCGATGTGCCTCAATGGCTGCCGGGTCTTCTTGCGCTTATTATCCTGCTGATCATGAACCTTGCCACCGTTAAACTTTTCGGAGAATTAGAATTTTGGTTTGCATTGATCAAAGTCATTGCCATACTGGCTCTGATCGTAACTGGTATTCTCCTGATTGCGAAAGGTTTTTCCGCAGCTTCCGGCCCTGCCAGCCTCAACAACCTTTGGAGCCACGGCGGCATGTTCCCAAATGGATGGCATGGGTTTATCCTATCTTTCCAAATGGTCGTCTTCGCTTTCGTGGGTATTGAACTTGTTGGACTGACAGCAGGTGAAACAGAAAATCCCCAAAAAGTGATCCCTAAAGCCATCAATCAAATTCCTGTCCGGATTTTACTTTTTTATGTTGGCGCACTTTTCGTGATTATGTGTATCTATCCTTGGAATGTGTTGAATCCAAACGAAAGCCCATTTGTTCAGGTCTTCTCTGCAGTAGGCATCGTTGTGGCTGCCAGTTTGATCAATTTTGTTGTATTAACATCAGCCGCATCAGCTGCAAATAGCGCTTTATTCAGCACAAGCCGAATGGTCTATTCACTTGCAAAGGATCATCACGCACCTGGACTATTAAAGAAATTAACTTCTTCTAACGTGCCAAGCAATGCGCTGTTCTTTTCATCCATCGCCATTCTGATTGGCGTTAGTCTGAATTATTTAATGCCCGAGCAAGTCTTCACGCTGATTACAAGTGTTTCAACAATATGCTTCATTTTTATTTGGGGCATCACGGTGATTTGCCATTTGAAATATCGAAAAACAAGGCAGCATGAAGCGAAAGCAAACAAATTTAAAATGCCTTTTTACCCATTATCCAACTATTTAACACTTGCATTTCTCGCGTTCATTCTTGTCATATTGGCACTGGCGAATGATACACGTATTGCTTTGTTTGTCACCCCGGTCTGGTTTGTTTTATTGATTATTTTGTATAAGGTGCAAACCCGCAGAGGACATAAGGTGAAATAAAAAAAAGACAAGGGATACTCACTCCCTTGTCTTTTTATATGTGTCAAACACTAAATTAAACTTTGGTTTCAAATTTCATTCACTTCATTTAAGTGTTAACTCAAACCAGTTTTGATGCCGAAACCTACTAATATTATTCCGGTAATTTTTTGAAACACTTTCTGGAACTTCGAGTTTTTCATCCATTTTTTTGCGTAATCAATAATATAAACAAGAAACAGGAACCACAACACCGCTAATAAGGTTAGGATTGAAGCTAAAATGATGAGCTGCTGGTTTATATTTCCGTTCAAATTGATAAATTGGGGCATGATTGTAACATACACCAAAACAGTTTTAGGATTGAGAATGTTACTGAGTGATCCCTGCATAAAGGAAGTTTTATAATAACGTTTCGGAGAACTTGCCATATTTTTTGCTTGGGATTGCATGTCATCTAACGAAAACATACTTTTAGCAAAAAAACTTTTTACACCTAAATAAATTAAGTATGCCGCTCCCAAATATTTGATCGTTGTGAAAAGAATCACTGACTTTGCGATTACCACTGATAATCCTAAAATGGCAATCACCGTCCAAAAGGAAAGTCCTGTCGCCAATCCGAGAATGTTATAACGGCCGGCTTTCGGACCATACCTAAGCGTATTTTTCATCACAAGCATCGTATCTGCCCCCGGTATGATAACCATCATGGCAGCGATCGGTATGTATGCGAGTAAGCTGTGCATTGTTCTCTCCCCCTTTAAAAATCCCCTCAATCATATAGTGACTACAAAAGTAACTACTTATAAAAGTGTATCAATGCGTTTGGAATAAATCAATATGATTTGTTAAAATAGCGATTACTAAGGCAGCGATTGCTCTTTATATTGGAGGATATATGAAAGAAAATATGTTAGACATTTTAAAAAACCTCAATTTTACAGAATATGAATCGAAAGCGTATTTAGCATTATTGCAAGAATCACCTTTAACAGGCTATGCCGTTGCCAAAAAATCCGGAGTGCCCCGTTCTAAAATTTATGAAGTATTGGAAAGTCTTGTCATAAGGGGAGATGTTTTTGTCAGTCATGGAAATACGCCTCAGTATGTTCCAGTCCCCGCAAAAGAACTGATTAAAAACCGCCGGCTCAAAGCGGAAGAGCATTTTGATCAGGCTGAGAAATATTTTGAAAAGTTCGAGCAGACCGCAAATGACCGGGAAAACATCTGGAATATCACCGGCCGCAGTGAAATTCTTGAAAAGGTGAAGGCTTGTATCTTATCTGCCAAAAAAAGAATCCTCTTAGAAATATGGAAAGAGGATTTTAAGGAGATAGAAGCAGAGCTCAAACAGGCGGCAGAACAAGGCGTTATTGTCACCATTATTGCGTACGGAGACATCGTATCTGATTTTGCCAATGTTTACCTTCATGATATGAGCAGTGAAATTACAGAAGAGTATGACGGACGGTGGCTTGTCTATAGCGGAGATGATTCAGAAGTAGTAGCGGGCATTGTCTCACTTGGCAACGACAGCCGTGCTGCATGGACGATGCATGTAGGGTTAGTCATGCCTATTACTGAAGTGATCATTCATGATCTGTACCTCATGGAAATTCTGAAAAAGCATAGAGAGCTTTTAGAAGAGAGCTTCGGGAAAAATCTCATCCAGTTGCGCCGTAAATTTTCTATTCACTCAGATTTCAAAAAACATTATTTGGAATAATGTTTGTCATCTCTTACCCCAAAAACAAGGCTTGTACAAAACAAGCCTTGTTTTTTTATGCATAAACCCCCCATGCTGATTTACTTCTCTCTTTTAAAAAATGTGATTCTGCGCAAACTATTTTTCAGCCTGCCGCGTCTATCCTAGGTAACAGCCTACGATATACGTATATTCAAAAAGGAGCCCTTTATTGCAATGAAGAAAAAACAAACAACAAAAGCGTTGCTTGTCACATGCATAACTGACCATAAGCAAGATTTCTACAGGTTGGCTTTCAGTTATGTGAAAAATCAAGATGACGCATTAGATATTGTTCAGGAATCTATAAAAAAAGCGCTGAGCTCAGTTGAAACGGTCAGGAACCCTGAGACGATAAAAAGCTGGTTTTATAAAATTTTAGTACGGACAGCCATTGACTTTTTGCGCAAACAAAAAAAGATAAGAGTGATGGACGACGAAACGATAGAATTTTTAAGCAAAGGAAAGGAAGACCATTACAAGGATACTGATCTCCATGAAGCGCTTGACGAATTGCCGTACCGCTATAAAACCATTATTATTTTACGTTTTTTTGAAGACCTCAAATTAGAAGAAATTGCGGAAATTACAGGAGAAAACACGAATACCGTCAAAACGCGCCTATACAGAGCATTGAAGCTGATGCGCATTCAGTTGACGAAGGAGGATCTTTCTTAATGGATAAGAGATTACAGCAATTAAGAGAAGAATATAAAAATGTTCAGATTCCTAAAGAATTGGATATCATTGTTGAAAAAGCCCTTCAGCAAGAACCAAAAAAGAAAAGAATCGTTATGTGGCCGACATCAGCAGCAATCGCTGCAGCTATTTTATTCACTGCGCTTGTTAATATCAACCCGGACGCCGCTCAGGCTATGTCAAAGATCCCTGTCATCGGCAAAATCGTCAAAGCGATCACCTTTATTGAAATCAAAGAGGAAAAAGACCAATCAAGCATTGATGTCAAAACACCTGCTTTGTCCGGGCTTTCTAATAAAGAGCTTGAAAACAGCATTAACGAGAAATACTTGAAAGAAAGCCAGCAGCTGTATAAAGAGTTTATACAGTCCACATCCAAAAACAAAAAAGGGCATCTCAGCATCTACAGTGATTACGAGACGGTCACAGACACGCCAGATTTACTCTCTATCCGGCGCAATATTGAAACAACACAAGCATCTTCCTACACACAAAGCCGTTATATTACAATTGACAAAAAGAATGATATTTTACTTACATTAAAAAGCTTATTCAAAGATGAGCGCTATATCAAAGTCATCAGTCAAAACATCAAAGAACAAATGAAACAGCAAATGAAGGAAGATCCAAATAAAATATATTGGCTCACTGACGAAGATGCAGAACCGTTCAAAACGATTCTTCCTGATCAGACGTTTTACATTACTGAAGACCATAAACTTGTGATCTCATTTGACGAATATGAAGTCGCCCCCGGCTATATGGGCGTTACAGAGTTTACAATTCCAACCGGCGTCATTTCAAACTTGCTCGTGGGAGAACGTTATATTCGATAAAATAAAAACATCCATCTAAGATTATGGATGTTTTCTCTCTTCTCTATTCGAGGTCGTAACCCCGCTATCAAAAACAACGAGAATATTTGCATACTATTGGAGGAATACCCATGTATCACAAGACACAGCATCATCGATACATTCCTGGACTTGATGGCCTTCGGGCTTTCGCCGTCCTGTCAGTTATCACTTATCACCTAAATTTCAATTGGGCTAACGGTGGTTTTATCGGGGTTGATATCTTTTTTGTTTTATCCGGATATTTGATTACATCTATTCTATTACCGGCATATGGAAATGATATCAATCTTGATTTTCGGGATTTTTGGGTGCGCCGCATTCGGCGGCTTCTCCCGGCAGCGTACCTTATGATCTTTTCCACTGTTGTGTGGGTCGTATTGTTTGATCGAGAACTATTGCACACTGTACGTGGAGATGCGATCTCTTCTCTCTTTTATATGAGCAATTGGTGGTTTATTTTTCACAAGCTATCATATTTTGATAGTTTCGGTTCCCCATCACCTCTAAAAAACCTTTGGTCGCTGGCGATTGAAGAACAATTTTATATCATATGGCCGATGTTTTTAGTTGTTGGAATGTACATAATGAAAAGCCGCGCCAGATTGGCTGCGGTGATATCATTGCTTGTGCTTTGTTCAGCCGTGATGATGAGCGTACTGTATGAACCTGGCGGAGATCCGAGCCGCGTTTACTATGGCACAGACACTCGTTCGTTTGAACTTCTCATCGGATGTGCCTTGGCTTTGGTATGGCCGATGAAAAGGCTGTCTTCCAACAGGCTGCCAAGCAAACTGAAGCACACTTTGCACGCCACTGAATTTTTGGCATTTTGTATTTTAGTGTTGTGTGTCTATTTCACAGATGAATACGAGCCTTTTCTTTACAGAGGCGGAATGCTATTCATTAGCGTGACTGCCGCAATCCTTATTGCATGTGTTTGCCATCCGAGCAGCTTTTTAGGCAATCTGCTTTCATGGAGGCCGCTTCGGTGGCTTGGAACGAGGTCTTACGGAATTTATCTTTGGCACTACCCTGTTATTGTGTTAAGCACGCCAGTTCAAGAAATCGGAAACCCTGTTTTTTGGCATATCGTGCTAAAGGTCATTGTGACATGTATACTTGCCGAGCTCTCCTACCATTTTATTGAGAAGCCGATACGGACACAGGGATTTAGGTCATTTTCCCGCCGTGTTTTTATACATAGAATCAAGGAATGGAAAACGACATCTGTCATCAGCAAAATGTCAATTGGTTTCATTATTTTCGCTATACTTATTTTTGCAGGCGGGCTGTCAGGGCTAGCCGGCGAGCAAAAGCACCCTACCAAATGGACCTATAGCTCACAAGAAACAAATGCTGACACCAGCCAGGCTTCTGGGGATAAAAAGAACGCTGCAGCAGATAAAAAACACAATCCTGAACAAAAGACAACAGATTCCAATCAGGGTCAAAAGGAAAACAAAGATAGTGGGCAAGAGACTCATAAAAAGAAAGACACGCAATCCCAACAGTTGAAAAAACCAGCAGACACTGCGAAAGAAGTTTTAGCTATAGGAGATTCCGTCATGCTTGATATTTCTTCACACCTGCGTCAGTCATTTTCAAATGTGACGATTGATGGAAAGGTAGGGAGACAAATGTCTCAAGCTTTGGAACTCGCAAGGGAATACAAGTCTTTTAATCAGCCGAACAAGGCTGTCATCATTGAGCTTGGAACCAATGGCTATTTTACAAACAGCCAAATCGAACAACTGCTTCAATCTTTCTCAAAAGCTCATATTTATCTTGTCAATACACGGGTTCCCCGCCAATGGGAAAGCAAGGTAAATGAATCTTTGCAGCAACAGGCCCACGCACATCAAAATGTTACGTTAGTTGACTGGCATACAGAAGCTCTTCAGCATCCGGAATATTTTACCCCTGATGGTGTTCACTTGGTTCCTAAAGGGGCAAAAACTTTGACTGCTCTTATTGTTCAGGCGATGAAATCGTAAAAAAGAGATCCTATACAGATCACTTTTTTACTTTAGTTTCTGATCGTTGATTATGTCTTCTTTCAGCAAGGCAGCCCTTATGTTTACATGCCGTTTACGTAAGGGTAAGCCAAAATTGAATGGAGGGATGATAATGAAAGGAAATGAAGAACATGACATCCAAAAAGAGTTGAAACGATATGAGCTTTTTTTCAAAAAACGATATAAGGTTCTTTATACAGTAAACGATTTTATCATCGGTGCTATGTTTCTCGTTGGAAGTTTTTTCTTTTTTTATGACCGGTTAATGTCGGCAGGGATATGGCTGTTTGCGATCGGAAGTTTGCTGCTGTTAATCAGGCCGACCATTCGGCTGATTCATGACTTTCATTACCGTAAGCATGTGGAACAGCAATTCAAGCATCAATCTTCAACAGATGACTGATCTTAAGGAATAAGAAAGAACAAAATGCCAAAAGCCTGAGTCGAAAATCAAAAACAAGACTTTCAGACTATTTATTTTTAAAAACAAGGTAAAAAGAACTAAACTTTTGCCTCTGCATGCCGATATGAATAATAAGGCCGGCGCGATACTCCCTATAACATCCTTTTCAGTAGATTTCATTATCGTGCCGGTTTTCTCATATGCAAAGCAATCCCGCCAATCAGATTGGCGGGATTTTATATTTTACATTCCTGTCCAAACGTCTTTCACATAACGTCTTTGATCTTGCAGCTTTTGCAGCCATACAGCTGATTCTTCCTGACTTGCTGCTTTTTCAGCTTCATATGCCAATCGCAAAGTTCTCTCTACATCAGGAGCCATTTGCGATCCATCACCGCATACGTAAATATGAGCCCCTTTTTCAATGAGTGTCATCAATTTCTGCGTATCTTGCTTGAGCAAGTGCTGGACATATCCTTTTGGTTCGTTTTCGACGCGCGAGTAGCATCGGCGGATTGTGACCAAACCGTCCTGTTCCGCTTGATCCAGCTCTTCTCTGTAAAGGTCGTCATGGTCCGGGCGGCGGCAGCCGAAGTATAAAAGTGCTTCACCAAGGGTGCTTCCTTCCTTCTTCAAAACCGATCTTGCCTGAATAAAGCCTCTGAATGGCGCAATTCCTGTGCCCGGCCCGACCATAATCATAGGCGTTTCAGGATCATTCGGCATCTGAAATCCGGACTGCGGCGTACGAATGAAGCAAGCTGCTGCATCACCTGTATTCAATTCTGCTAAATAATTAGAGGCGACACCCCGGTATTCACCTCGGCCGCTCCATGCTGAGGCTTTCACAACTCCTACCGTCATGCTCACGATATTTGCATGAACTTTCGGTGAGCTTGAAATGGAATAGTATCTCGGTTTTAGTGATGGCAAAAGTGCTAAAAACCGTTCAAACGGCATTTCGCAAGCAGGATAATCCTCTAAAAAATCAAGCATGGTAAGACGTTTTGCAAGTACCTGCTCTTTGTAAATGCCATCATCTGAAACGAGCTGTTCCAGCTCTTTTTGATGCGGCGGACAAACTGTATAAGAGGCCAGCTCCCGAAGCTGAAGCCTTGATGCCGGTTCCTGCAGCTCTACATAGGACGACAATAAATCCACTACTTTGATTGGCCGATCCATCGGCAGATGAGCCATATGAGCGCTTCCGCTTACTTTTATCACATGATTGGACTGCAAACCGAATCGGCTGAGAACCCGCTGAACAAGCTCCCTGCTGTTCTTTGGCAGGATTCCGATATGATCGCCTTCTTTATATGTTTTACCAGCCGGAATTTCCAATTCAATATGGCGGGTTGAACGCGTGCTGGCAGCTGTCTGGAGTTCTCGATTCTCTAACACAATCCCTTCAAACGCGCCATATGCTTTAGCAACCGGCGTTTCCGTCGCTTCACTGAGAAAAGTAATCGATAATGAAGGCCTGTCTTCTTTCTGGGCTATTTCGTTAATATCAAATGCGTCCATCGTTTCCTTCCAGAAGCGGTTTTCCCAAGACTCGCGGTGGCTTTCAAAATCATCGGCGGCGTCACCTTCCCCAATCGCTGTTAAACGCGATGCCCCCTTTGCTTTCATCATGTCATCAATCAGGCGGGGAATCCGCTGATACGTGCTGGCCCAGCTCCGGTTTCCGCAGCCGAATACCGCATAGGAAACACCTTTCAATTGGCCTTCCTCAAGCTCTTTCAGCCACTCTACAAATCCGGCAGCATTATCAGGCGGCGCCCCATTATAAGAAGCCGTTACAATGACGACTGCCCCTTCTTCAGGGAGCTTGCCGATATAATCATCAAGCGGAGCCGTTTCAGCTGTAAAGCCCATCTGGCGGCCTTGAGCAGCCAGTTCACCGGCTATTCCCTCAGCTGTCCCAAGATTTGAACCAAAAAGAACAAGTAAAGGTGTGCCGTGTTTAGGTTTGGTTTCTTTTGGCTTTGTTTCTGCTTTGATGTCTGCCTGTTCTTTTCTCTGTACATTGATTGCCGCTGTTTTTCGCGGTTTCACAGTAATTTTAAAATCATCCGGCTTGATCGTTAATGCTTCTTTGATTTTTAGTTCGTAGCCAGTATGGTTTATCAATTCAAAATGCTTTAATACAAGACCGAGAACCATTGTCGCTTCTTGAAGAGCAAACTGCATGCCAATACAAGCGCGCTGTCCGTTTCCAAACGGCTTATACGCATGGTGAGGGATACTTGAAGGATCCTCAAACCGTTCCGGACGGAAATCTTCCGCATCCGGTCCCCAAGCGTTTTGATCCCGGTGCAGTTTTGGAATTAAAACAGTGACTGGCTGCCCTTTGCTGATCGGATATTCCCCGCCTAGAACAGTATCCTCCTTCGCATATAGAGAAAAAGCCGGAGCTGTTGGATACAGTCTGAGGGTTTCATTTAAAACCATCCGAATGTATTTGAGCTGCTGGATTTGTTTATATTCAGGCGTGTCATCCGTTAACACGCGATCCGCTTCCTCCTGAGCTTTTTTCAGTTTTTCCGGATGTGTAAGCAGACAATAAATCGCAAAGGATAGCAACCCGCTTGTTGTCTCATGTCCAGCAATTAAAAATGTGATGATTTGGTATCGAATGTTTTCGTCATCCAGCGTTTCACCCGTTACTGGATCTTTGGCATAAAGCATGAGAGACAAGAGATCCTTAATGTTTTCATCCGGATTCGCCTTTCGCTCCGCTATCATTCTATCAACCAGGGAGTTCATGACTTCTATATCCTTTTGGAACTGCAGCTTCGTTTTCACCATCATTTTATCTTGCAGGCCCAGTCTTTTCGATTGATTCATCGCCTCTTTTAAGGCACGGAGCATACTGGTGATAAACGGATGCTGTGAATCACGGTAAAAGCTGTTGAATCGATAGTTAAACCCGCATAACCCAATCGTATCAAGCGTCAGACGTGTCATATCGTCCGCTACATCAATTTCTTCATTAGGGTTTAACCGGCTCCACTTTTGAATCAGCTGGGTTGCGATATCCAGCATCATAGAATGATAGCCTTTCATCGCTTTTTGACTAAAACTCGGCAGCAAAATGCGGTGGGCTTTTTGCCAGTTCGGTTCGTGCGTCCAGCTTGTAAATAAGCCATCTCCCCCGAACTCACGCACCTTTTGCAAGCCTTTGCCAAGGTTCTTGTCAAAGCGTTTTTCATCACACACTTCAGCCACAAGATTGTGGCCGGACACAAAAACACTGGATACTCCCGGAAAATCAAAACGGAAAATCGGTCCCAATTCATCAGCTATCCGCCATAAGGATTGAGAAAGCTGTTCTTTTTCCAGATGCGGAAGATTTTTTAAAGGTCCGTATGTTTTGGGCTGAGGTATTGCGCTTGCCTGTTTCATTAACATCTCCCTTTCCTATTTTTGTGATGAATGAAGCTTAATGGCGTCCCAGCAGCATTGTTCCAATTCAGTAATTAAATCAGTGTCCATCTCTATATCACCTGTTTGAACGAGCTGATATATCTTGAGAAACGCCCCTAATACAATCGCAATTAACACATTAGAGGGCAGGCTGCGAATCACGCCTTCCGCTTTTCCCTTATTAAAATAGTCATCAAGCATTTGAGTCAGATTTTCTATCATTTTTTTGCTTGTATGATTTAAGTAATGAGCGTCTTTTTTGGTTTCAAGAAAAAAAAGCGCATAGTCGCTCTCTTTCGTAAACTGAACGAGACAGCAAAATACGTGGTGAAAGCCTTCTCTGACAGGCAATTCTGAAACGTCTTGCTTCAGTTTTTCCGTAAATCGCTGGATGCTTTCTTGAAACAGTACGTTAACGAGTGTTTCTTTGCTGTCAAAATAACGATAGATCGTTCCTGTCCCTACATGAGCACGTTCAGCTATCATAGGAATAGTGGTAGCGTCAAAACCCCTTTCCGTAAAAAGTGAGACTGACGCTTTCATAATCATGTCGTATTTACTGCTGGATGCGGATATCATGTAATCTGACAACCTCCGATTCGTTTACGGAATGAATATTCATTCCTTTTGTTCACAAAGAATGTCTGCCCTGTCTGATATCACCTCTTTGTTCTTTCTTCTGTTATAAGTTTATATGAAAAAAACTTTTTTTAATATAAAGTATATGCAAAAAATAAAAAATTAAGAAAATATACCCAAATCCTAATACGAGGATCTTGGATATATTTCCCGAGAAATTTTTTATTTAACAGCCACAATACATAGACAGGAAGCACGCCTGATAACAGAAAGATCCCTGAAATGCTGGTCTTTCAGCAGTTGAATATACGTTTTCTCTTTTTCACCGGTATTTGTGTCAATACTGATATAAAACCGGCCGTCAATTTGAAGCACCCTGTAAATTTCTCTTAATGCAAGCCTAATATCGGTGCAGCTTTGAACCGTATGTAAAGAAAAGACTTTATTAAAGGTACGGTCATCAAAGGGAATGTCCTCTGGATAGCCATGAAAAACCTCCCCGTTCCCCATGTTCTTTCGATTCGCACGTGATATCTGTCTTACCTTTCGTTTTGAAGGATCAATGCTTTTTAGGCTACCCTTTTTTAGTTTCTTGGTTATGCTTTTAAAGACAGTGCCGTTTCCAATTCCAATTTCTAAAATTCTGTCATTTTCTTGTATATCTATAGAGTCAATCATCATATGCTCAATTGTTTTGGTTAGCTTATATTTCCGAGAAAATAATTTCCAAAAATCCGATCGTTTATAGAGTCTATTTTCTAGCATTTTAAACACCTGCTTTTGGTTTCCTATGTTTATTTATTATCTTAAAAAAATAAACATCATCTTCATTTCTAAAAGTGAAGGAAGGTACCAACTAGACGGCAATGTATTGAAAAATGTTTCAATAGAACTAAACTTTTTCATTTTTTTCCGAAAAAAAAGCAGAAAACATAATGTTTTCTGCCCTCTTTCTAATGCCAATGATAAGGGAATACATACAGCCTTTGCTGCTGCATTGCCATCAGCCTCTGCTGTCGGAATGGATTTCCATAACCATGTTTGAAGGAATGCGGCATGGACGCATAACCATGGCCAATCGACGGCAGTCTTTTTTGATAATCGTTCATCATGCCATCACCTGCCTCACAATAACGTTGATTTACTATATGCAGGCGCGCATTTTCTTGACAGCTATTTCGCTAAACTTGGTCCTTCTCCATTGTATAATGCATCAATAGTTCCATTCTAAGCATATGCCATTCCCCCTTCAGTTTTTTTCGTTGCTTTTAGCGCCAGTTTGTTAAATAAAGATGCTTTAACTGAGACTCTTTCATTTCATCATAAATTTGTTCAATCTGCTGTTCTCGTTCGAATTCTTCCAGGCTTTTAAACCGTTTTTTAATCGTTAACGTTAAAAAGAATAGGTTAATCGTCATATCGCTCACCCCCTTTCAAAGTCCGCATCAAGCGAAATAACCCGCGGCACAACCCTTCTGCCGCGGGCAAATAAAAACCGCAGACAAAAGAAGACACCAATGCCTCTACTGCCTGCGGGGAGTTGCGTATGTCCGACTATTCCGAATTTAATGCGTGCGATAAGCATCGGTTAAGGAAGGACACGAACTCTTCCACAGGCTGAATAAACCATGAACTTTTACATGTGTATCACGTACAGGTTGACGTCGTTGTCTCATTGTCATTTTGGTTCAGCCTCCTTTGCTTTTTTCTTACTTTGTAAGTATATCCACCAAATTCCATTTTGTAAACATCTTTTTCTAAAAATGGACGGAAATTGTGCAAATCATCGAATGGATTTGCCCGTTGGTCATGACACCTGCTTCATTTCTTTTCTGGAGCGGTCTTTCTTATGATATGCAATAAAATAAATGAGACCGACAAATACAGCTCCGCCGATGACATTACCGATAAAAGCCGGAATGATGTTTCCGATGAACTGCCCCCACGTGAATGAGCCTGCAAAAATGGCAGCAGGAATCACAAACATGTTGGCGACAACGTGCTGAAATCCGATAGCCACAAAAGCCATGATTGGGAACCAGATGCCAAGGATTTTTCCTGCTGCGTCTTGGGCGCCGAAAGAAAGCCACACTGCAAGACATACAAGCCAGTTACAGCCGATGGCGGAAATGAGAACCTTGCCAAAGCTCATATCAAGCTTTCCTTGGGCAACGGCAATCGTTTTTTCTAAATAAGGACCTGTTTCAGTCAATCCAACCAAATGCCCGAAAAAGTAAGCAACAAACAATGCGCCGATTAAGTTCATAATTGTGACGATTCCCCAGTTAATCGCTAACTCTTTTACTGATATTTTTCTCGAAAATAACGCCATCGCAACTGACATCATATTGCCTGTGATCAGTTCAGCGCCAGCGAGAACGACAAGGATCAGGCCGACTGGAAATACTGCTGCACCAATCAAACTGGACAGGCTCCCCCATTCTTTCGGAAGATCGCCAATTACCCTGATATCAAGCAAATACCCAAGCGCGATAAATGCACCGCCTAAAAACCCCAGCACAAGCAGTGACGGCAGCGGGAGCTTTATTTTTTTCATCCCTGCTTCAATTGCTGCTTCCGCTATTTCATCCGGTTTTCGAAAAGCCATAATAAAACGCCTCCATTACTTCTTCTTTTCTCACAGTTATGCAAGAAAGGCAATAAAAAAGGCAGCACTCAAATAACCTGTGTCAAACCAGGCGTTTGAATGCTGCCTAACTTGTATGCATACCCATACAACAATATCAAGCAGTATATAAGATATTGAAAGAGAATATATACAGTTCGTGCATACATTCCATTGCTTTAGCCTTCTATAACTGTAGCAACATCATATCAAATGTGACAAATTTGTGTCAATGACAAATATACTAGCTTTGCAGAGCTTCTTTTTGCTCATCTATTTTTCGGTCAAAAACAAATACAGATACAGCGATGTTTTCCTCAATTTTAATATCAGAAAACAAATGGACTAGCTTAGCTCCCATAAGTTCCTCCATTCCTTCCGGTGTTTGTTTGGAATAAAGGTCTTGAATTAGGCTTGTCCGGGCCGCATGTACCATCTCTCTTCCTTCAGGCGTGCGGGCAATAAACTGCTCGCTTGCACTCAGATTTCCGTATAGTGTTGAAACTGCCATGTTTTCTACAAATACAGTATGAATTCTCTCAGGCCCTTTTCCGAACAATTCTTTGCGAAGTTTTCGAATAATATCATTGAATTCATGAATTTTTTTAGACATGCTGATTACCCCTTCCGATATTGCCTTATAAAGGCTTTTCCCGGTTCCCCTCAGGACATTTCACTTGGTTAAAATTTTCCTGCCATATTGTATTATAATAAATATCACATTATAATAAAAGCAGTGTTGATGGATTTGTAATAGGATCTTGTTATGAGTCTATCGTTTTATAAAAATCAAGGATTGGTCTGTTAGTAAGACTTGCTAGTGAACTATTCCGCCATGTGTGTTTACACCTTCTTAGAATTAAGGGCAGGTGTATCTATACATGGCTTTTTTTGACTTCTTGAAAGAAAGATGGAGGGGAATATGAATATGATGGACGTTAAGTCGATCAGTGTCCGTGTAGACGGAACAGAAATTCAAGCACGAGCAGGGGCCACAATTTTAGATATTTTAAATGAAAACGGAATTGAGTACCCGCAGATTTGCCACGTACCAGAGGTTGACCCGATTCAAACTTGTGATACTTGCATAGTAGAGGCAAACGGCAAGCTGGTTCGTTCATGCGCGACGGTTGCAGAAAACGGGATGTCTATTGATCTTTCAGGAAATCGAGTGAAAGAAGCGCAAACCGAAGCGATGGACCGCCTTCTTGAAAATCATTTGCTGTATTGTACAGTTTGCGATAACAACAATGGAAACTGTACGCTGCATAATACAGCGGAAATGATGGGGATCGAGCATCAAAAATACCCATACACGCCAAAAGAAGATCCTTCTTGCGCGGTTGATATGTCTCATCCTTTTTACCGCTATGATCCAAACCAATGTATTGCCTGCGGCCAGTGTGTTGAGGTCTGTCAAAACCTTCAGGTAAATGAAACACTCTCAATCGACTGGGAACGCGAACGCCCTCGCGTCATTTGGGATGAGGGAGTTCCGATCAATGAATCTTCCTGTGTCAGCTGCGGTCAGTGTGTAACAGTATGTCCATGTAATGCACTGATGGAAAAATCAATGCTCGGGCAGGCTGGTTTTATGACAGGCATTAAAGAGGACGTCATGGAACCGATGATTGATCTCGTGAAAAATGTTGAACCGGGGTATGGCAGCATTTTTGCCATTTCTGAAGTCGAAGCGGCAATGCGTGAAACGAGAACGAAAAAAACGAAAACTGTATGTACGTTCTGCGGTGTCGGATGTTCATTTGAAGTATGGACAAAAGGACGGGATATTTTAAAGATCCAGCCTGTTTCTGATGCTCCGGTTAACGCAATTTCCACATGTGTCAAAGGGAAATTCGGCTGGGATTTTGTCAATTCAAAAGAGCGGATCACAAAGCCTTTAATCCGTAAAAACGGAGCCTTTGTGGAATCTTCTTGGGAAGAAGCCCTCGATCTTGTCGCAAGCAGATTAGGATCAATTAAAGAGCAGTACGGTAAAGGCTCTGTAGGGTTTATTTCTTCTTCTAAAATTACGAATGAAGAAAACTACGTCATTCAAAAACTAGCGCGTCAGGTATTTGAAACAAACAACGTCGATAACTGCTCACGCTACTGCCAGTCTCCTGCTACAGACGGATTGTTCCGCACTGTCGGCATGGGCGGTGACGCCGGCACGATTAAAGATATTGCCAAAGCAGGCCTGGTCATCATTGTCGGTGCCAATCCGGCGGAAGGACACCCAGTGCTCGCAACACGCGTCAAACGGGCACACAAGCTCCACGGTCAAAAACTGATTGTTGCTGACCTGCGTAAAAATGAGATGGCTGAGCGATCTGATCTGTTCATCAGCCCTAAACAAGGCACAGACCAAGTTTGGCTGATGGCTGTTACGAAATATATGATCGACCAAGGCTGGCACGATCAGGCGTTTATTGATGAGAACGTCAATTACTTTGAAGATTATAAAGAAACCCTTAAAACGTATACGCTTGATTATGCAGAACGCATCACAGGCCTTTCAAAAGAAAACATCATTCAAATTGCTGAAATGATTCGTGATGCTGACGGCACTTGTGTCCTTTGGGGAATGGGTGTCACACAAAATACAGGCGGTTCTGATACATCAGCAGCCATTTCAAACCTGCTTCTCGCTACGGGCAACTATCGCCGTCCAGGTGCCGGCGCTTATCCTCTGCGCGGACACAATAACGTGCAAGGCGCATGTGATATGGGAACATTGCCTGGCTGGCTGCCGGGATATCAGCATATTACAGATGACAAAGCACGCGCTAAATTTGAAGAGGCATATGGTGTCGAGATTGATGGAAAGCCTGGTTTAGATAATATTCAAATGCTTCATGCCATTGAAGAAGGAAAAATGAAAGCTATGTATCTTGTCGGTGAGGATATGGCACTGGTCGATTCAAACGCGAACCATGTGCATGATATTTTATCAAGCCTTGATTTCTTCGTGGTACAGGACATCTTCCTGTCAAGAACAGCTCAATATGCTGATGTCGTCTTGCCGGCCACTCCTTCACTTGAAAAAGACGGAACATTTACCAACACAGAACGCCGTGTCCAGCGATTGTATCAGGCGCTTCCGACGCTTGGTGACGCAAAACCGGACTGGTGGATTATTCAAGAGGTGGCAAACCGTTTAGGAGCGAATTGGAATTACAGCCATCCAAGTGACATTTTCTCTGAAATGGCGAGTCTTTCTCCTCTGTTTGCCAAAGCAAGCTATGAGGTGCTTGAAGGCTGGAACAGCTTCCTATGGGGCAGCTTCACAGGTGAAAGCACACCGCTTCTGTATGAAGACGGATTTAATTTCCCTGACAAAAAAGCCCGCTTTGCCCTTTCTGATTGGACCGAGCCAGCGGCATTTCCGGAGGAATATGACCTTCATATCAATAACGGCCGGATGCTGGAGCATTTCCACGAAGGAAACATGACAAATAAATCGAAAGGCATCCAAGCGAAAGTGCCGAATGTATTCGTTGAGATCTCACCTGAGCTTGCACAAGAGCGAGGTGTTTGTGACGGTTCGCTTGTACGGCTCGTTTCTCCGTTCGGAGCAGTCAAATTGAACGCGCTGATCACAGACCGGGTACGGAAAAATGAACTCTATTTGCCAATGAACTCGACAGACAAGGAGTCAGCGATTAACTTCTTGACGGGCCCTGCAGCTGATAAACGGACGAACACGCCTGCTTATAAACAGACAAAGGTCCGCATGGAAGTGCTTGGCGGCTGTGAAACAGCGCCGCTTCCAAAAACAAATCCGCGCAACAAAAAACGGCATCCGCAAAACGGAGTCGAAGCAGAAAGAAAATGGAACCGCCCTGGCTATGTACATCTGACTGATTAAACGATAGGAGGAAAACGAATGGCCACTCCGATTACGACGATCAAAAAAGAAACAAAAACAGCTGAGCAAATTAAGCTTGAAAAAATAGAAGAACTGAAAGAGCTGCTGGCGGAAAATGAGGACGCCGTCTCTAAAACGATGACGTTAATGAATGAACTCAATGATCTTGGAATTTTTGATGCGGCAACAAGCATGCTCAGAGCGAAGGAAGACATTGCCAAGATTGCGCTTGGCCAAGTTTCCCGCGAGCCTGTCACCAACCTCATCAACACGATGATGGCCGCCGGAGGCGCATTGACAAAAGCCGATCCTGAGTTTACAGCAAAGCTTTTAGAAAGCGTAATGGCTGGGACTGAACAGGCACAAAGCTTTTTAAAAGAAGACAAGAAAGTCGGGATTCTCGACCTGTTAAAAGCAATGAACGATCCTGACATCAACAGAGCCGTCGGGTTCGGCCTTCAGTTTTTAAAAGGCATGGGAAAAGAACTTCGAGAACAATAACAGAAAAACAGCCATCTCTGATGATGGCTGTTTTTTTATTCGTCGGCTTCTTCCAGACGCTTCTTGTAAATAAGTGAACGGTCAGCGCAAAAGAAGGCACCGGCTAAAAATACGCAATCCGCTAAAAACATCGTCGATTTCTGGCCTAATGTTAAGCCTTGATCAGGGAGAACTGCGCCTATATATAAAAAAGTGCTGACTGCAAGCAATGTAAAAGCAAAATGCTTGTAGTCTTCTTTTAAAGATTTCATTCTATTTTTGTTCAAAAGAATCACCTGCCAGATTCATAGTATACGACTATTATAATATAATCCGGCGGCTTACAGAGAAAGTAATTCTATCCATTTGTTATATATTTTCAAGCGCTTGGCCGATATCTTCCAACAAGTCTTCCGCATCTTCAATTCCTACAGAAATTCTGATCAAGCCGTCCGTAATGCCGAGCTCAAGCCGGCGTTCTCTCGGAATAGAGGCATGTGTCATTCTTGCAGGAACAGAAATTAAGCTTTCAACCGCCCCCAGGCTTTCAGCAATGGTAAACAGTTTCAGATTTCCTAAAAACGCATCAACCCGTTCTTCACTGCCAATATCAAAGGAGATCATGCCGCCGAAGCCCGCTCCTTGCGTTTTTGCAAGCTCATGTCCGGGATGATTTGAAGAACCAGGGTAATATAACGTTTGGACAGCAGGGTGATTCTCAAGAAAGCTTGCGATTTTCCGCGCATTTTGATCGATCGCTTCCATTCTGAGTCCCAACGTTTTGATTCCTCTCATTAACAGCCAGGAATCTTGAGGGCCGAGCACGCCGCCTGTGGAGTTTTGCACAAAATGCAGCTCTTCTCCAAGCTCTTTCGAAGCTGTCACAACTAAACCTCCGACGACATCACTGTGTCCGCCAAGATATTTTGTCGCACTGTGCAGTACGATATCAGCGCCTAAAGTAAGCGGCTGTTGAAAATAAGGAGTATTAAAGGTATTGTCTACGATAAGCAGAACACCCGCTTTTTTTGCGATATCAGCCATGAGCGTCAGGTCGGTGATTTTGAGCAACGGGTTTGTCGGTGTTTCAATATAAATTGCTTTTGTATTAGGGCGAATCGCTTTTTCAACTTCTTCCCTGCTGCTCGTATCAACAAATGTTGATTCAATGCCAAGACGGTTAAGCACCTTTGTCATCACGCGATATGTTCCGCCGTACACATCATCAGTCAACACGACATGATCTCCGCTGTTAAACAGCATCATAACCGCTGTAATGGCAGCCATTCCTGAGCTGAACGCATAGCCTGCTTCCCCGCTTTCCAGTTCTGTCACAAGTGCTTCGAGAGCGGTTCGAGTCGGATTGGCCGTTCTTGAATACTCGTAGCCTGTATGCTGCCCTGCTTTCGGCTGCTTGTACGTGCTTACTTGATAAATCGGCACGGAAACTGCGCCTGTTTTCTCATCACCTGTGATTCCGCCATGTATCATCAATGTTTTTTTCTTCATATCAGATGCCTCCTTCGTATATTTGTTTGCTGATATATCGATCGCTGCTGTCAGGAAATACTGTGACAATGTTAGTTCCAGCGGATGCTTTTTTCGCTTCCTCCAATGCCGCATAAAGCGCTGCACCTGAAGAGCTTCCGATCAGCAGGCCTTCTTTTTCTGCCGCTTCTTTCACAAGTCTAAACGCATTCTCATCTGTTACGGTGTAGATCTCGTCAAAATGGCTCTTATCCATATAATCGGGGATAAACTCCATGCCGATGCCCTCTGTTTTATGAGCGTGGGGCTCTCCTCCGTTTAAAATCGAGCCCACCGGTTCAACAATCACCGTTTTGACTGCTGGATTTTTTTCTTTTAAGAAGGAAGCTGTCCCTGCGAATGTGCCTCCTGATCCTGCCCCTGCGACAAATGTATGAATATTCCCGTCAAGCGCTTCCCACATTTCAGGTCCAAGCGTCTTATAGTAAGTCGATGGATTTACTCGGTTTTTAAATTGCAAAACGCAATAAGAATTTTCAATTTCAGTCTCCAGCTGAATGGCTTTTTGAATGGCTCCCTGCATTCCGTCTTGACGCGGTGTATGAATGATTGATGCGCCAAGCGCTTGCATAATTTGCTGTTTCTCTCTGCTGAAATGTTCAGGGACACAGAAAATCGCTTTCAGCCCATATTTTCTGGCACTTAACGCAAGGCCGATCCCTGTATTGCCTGCCGTAGCTTCTATAATCACTCCGCCGGGTTTCACTTTGCCTGAATCGAGCGCGTCACGAATCAGCATATCTCCCAGTCTGTCTTTGATGCTTCCCCCTGGATTCATCATTTCAAGCTTGGCATACACCGCGACTCCTTCTGGAACATCAAAGTTCTTCAAGCGGAGAAGCGGTGTATTCCCAATCAGCTCGGTAATGTCCGTAATCACTGTCATATATGTCCTCCTCCTTAATAGAGGTTGTTTTTAGAGAAAAACGGAGGAGAACGTTCTCCCCGTTTTAATGAATTCGTTTGATCACCTTTAACACAAGCTCTGTTGAATGAACAGCCGCCTGCTCTAAAAATTGGTCAAATGAAACATGTGATTCTTTGCCTGCGATATCTGATAACGCTCTGATGACGACAAACGGCGTTTTAAATTGATGGCATACTTGAGCCACTGCCGCAGCCTCCATTTCAACCGCGTACAGATCAGAAAATCTCGCACGCACCTCTTCAACCCGCTTCGGATCGTTCATGAAAGAATCGCCTGTTGCAATCGTTCCTTTTGCAACCTGAATGCCGTCGAGTTCAGATACCGCTTCTTCAGTGATGCTGATCAGCTTTTCATCCGCCGCATAAGCAGCCGGAAGACCCGGCACTTGGCCGTATTCATAGTCAAAAGCCGTTACGTCTACATCATGGTGGCGAACGTCAGTGGAAATGACGACATCCCCTACATTCAATGTATGATGAAATCCGCCGGCTGAGCCTGTGTTAATGACATAATCAGGCTTGTAACGGTCAAGCAGAAGCGTCGTGCTGATAGCAGCATTTACTTTTCCAATTCCTGATTTTAAAAGAATCACTTCAGTTCCTTCATATTCGCCTGTTGTAAATTCACAGTGTGCGATCGTTTCTGTTTTTGCATTTTCAAGTTTGTTTCTTAAGATGGTAACTTCCTCTTCCATTGCTCCGATGACTGCTAGTCTCATCTATTCACATTCCCTTCACTTTACCGTTTGATCGCCTCCATTATCCACACGAAGTCGTTTTGCTGAGTGAATCGGACTGCAAAACCTTCAGCTGTAAACATTTCTTTCAACGCATCCAATGTAGGATAATGCTCTGTCTCTAAATCATTTGCAAGCTGATAAAAGCCTTGAGAACGGGCTTTATCGATAGCCTGTTGATACGCTTGCGCATTTTCAAAGACGGTATCGGCAAACACTATTTTATCATGCAAGTGAAGGTATTTGCCATATTGCTTTATGGCAGCCCGCTTTTCTTCGTCAGTCAAATGATGAAAAGCATATGAACTGACAATCGTATCAGCCTGAAATGGCGGCTCAGGGAATGTCAGGAAGTCTCCATCAACGATTTCCGTCCTGCCTGAGAGCTTGTCAGAAGCCAGTTTACGCATTGCTGGAGAAGGTTCGATTCCAAATACAGTTTTGCCTGCATCGAGCAGCTTAGCTGTCAAATTCCCGGTCCCCGGGCCAAATTCTAACACATGCGTTCCAGATTTTCTGACGATGGCATCAAGGATATGATCGTAGCCTCTGAACGCTTCTTTATACTGAATATCTAAACCTTGTACTGTTTGATCATAAGTTGCTGCCCAATCTTCAAAGAGAGGGATAAATTCACGGCCCATATTTGTCACACTCCATATTTAATAATTCCTATAAGTATACTATGGATTAATGATGGAACAGTTCCTATAATACCACATCTTCTGAAAAGCAGGTACTAAAACACTTTGTGTATTTTATGCCATCTCATATTGCGCATTGACCGCAAAAAAGCTTATACTTCATATGACTTGTGAAAGCTGGAGGGTCAAGACATGAATTTTCAATTAGATCTGATTAAAGACAAAGTGGAATTTTTTGAAGCGGCTTCATTGCAGGAGCTTGAAAAGAAAATCAATACACAAATTGAAAACAATAAAGCCATCATGCTCCGGGTGAAATCTGTTTCACACCAAACTGCTGTGGCAGAAGGAAGAATATTGTACAGCGCGGTGGTTCATTTCTCAGCTGAAGCCTAAAACAAAAGCAGCCGGTTTTAACCCGGCTGCTTTTGTTTATTTTAGCTTTTCTACTTTTGTCGGCTTCCAGCCTTTTTCATCGACCCATGTAATCGTGACTTGATATTTATTCCCAGTCGCCTTGTCCAAAATCTTGCCTTTGGCATCCTGAGGGCTGCCGTTATTTCCAAGCCAGAGCACCGTCATGTTATCTGTTGAGACACCAGTTGCGTACGAAATGGCTTTCAGCATCTCAGCCCAGTCTTGTGAGCTTGAATCATAAGTAGCGGCATGCTCGCCAGTCTGCTCAGTTCCGACTGCTTTCCAGTCAGGATTTTCATACGTTTTTTCCACATCGCTCGATGAGCCGCCTTCTGTTACTTTTGCATCTTTAAGCCCGTCACCGGCTGAATCTGAGCTTGAATCTGAATCAGAGTCATCTTTTTTAGAAGAAGAATCATCTTTTTTGGAATCAGAGTCAGAAGACTTCTCAGAATCCTTTTCGCTGTCAGATGTATCTTTCTTGCTGTCTTTTATATCCTCATCCGATTTCTTTTCCGTCTTTCCTGAAGCCGGAGATTCCTGTTTTTGCGCCGTTTCAGAATCCTTGCTGACATCTTTGCTAGAAGGACTGTTAATGAAGAGATTCGCTGCTACTACGACAATTAGTATGGATACGATTGCGATTAAAATGTTAAGCACTAAATTGGCTTTTCTGCGTTTATCACGATTTTCATAACGAGATTGATTATTGCTCAATAATTCTGCACTCCTTTATCCCTCTTGGCTCAGCATATATTTTAACATGTGCTGAGAAGTTGTTCTATTTCTGATTGATTTCAATTTCGTGTACTTTTTTAACAATATCATAAAACACCGAATTTGTCAGAGCCTTATCTCCCGGTGTATCCATGTGTAAAACAACTAGAGCGTATTTCGGCTTATCCGCGGGAAAATATCCGGCAAACCATTTTTCGTAGAGCGTTTCCTTCTCTTTTGAAAGCTTGCCTGTCTGGGCTGTGCCCGACTTCCCTGCTACAGTATACGGAAGATCTTGAAACCTTCTGCCCGTTCCGGAAGGAGATTCTACTACCCGCCGCAGTATTTTTTGAAGCTGCTGTGACGTATATTTGTCTATCGTTTCCCCTTTGAGCTTCTGATCTTTAAACGTAACGAGCGTTGTGCCGTTCTTATACTCAATTTGTTCGGCAATTTTCACCTGCCGTTTTTCTCCGCCGCGGGCGATTGTCGCCATCATATTGGCTACCTCCAGCGGCGTTACCTTTACATTTTTCTGCCCGATTGCTGTTTGCGCAATGGCTTTTTTGACTGATTTGTCTTTTTCATCCCCCCAAATCACGCCGCTTTTTTCGTTATACAGCTGGCGGAAATCGGTTTCGTGGTACAGTTTTCCCTCCCAGCCTGCCCGATCAGTGAGAGCCAGCTTCTCGGACATATCTTCAATAACCGAGCTGTCTTTTTTCATTAATTGTTCTGCAAGACTCGTAAATGTGTAATTACAGCTTTGGGCAAAACTTTCATCAAAAGACAAGGTGCCTTTGTCGTCCCCCGGTTCCCCGTACAGGTTTAAATTGCAATTAAAGGTTTGACTAGGCTTCACCATATTATTTTCGATTGCAGCTGCGGCAATGACTGTTTTAAAAACTGATCCGGGATAGATTGGCGTCAGCATATAATTTTGAAGTGTGTTTTGCCGGGACACGTCTGCATCTGGTTTGCTTACAATTCCCAGAACACTGCTATTTTCGATGTCCAGCAGCACAGCTCCTCCCTTTTTCAGCCCCTGTTCATCCAATACCTCCTCCATCGCTTTTTGAATGCTTTGATCGATCGTTGTTTTGATCTGGAGCGGATAAAATGTATTGGCTTCAGCTGTATATTTGACGTCCATGCCAAACAAAGGGTTTCCTTTTCCGTCCACATGATATAAAAGCTTTGTGTCTTGTTCCGGAAGCAAAAACTCGTCAAATGTCCGTTCTAAACCGGTTGTTCCGATTTCTGTTGTAATCGGAAGGCTCTCCTTGTCAGGATATTTCTTGCGAAGCAGCGCCGGATCTTGGTTCGTGCTCCCTATCGTATGTGAAGCAAGGCTGGGCTTGTCTTCATTCTCCATATATACGCCGTAAATGCCGGGATATTTCAAAGAATTGATTTTTGTGATAGATTGTTTTGAAAGTGTTTTGATTTTCTTTTGCTGCAAAATGACCGGTTTTTTTGCCTGACCTAGTGTCTGGCGCAAATCATCTTCAGACATGCCGAGGATGTCCGCAACTTTTTTGATCGGCCAATCCTGCGTCAGCAGAAAAGGGAACAAAACAACCGCAGGCTCGCTTTGTCCTGTCAGCGCCCGCCCGTTTCGATCTAAAAAAGAGCCTCTTCCATCTGAAATGAGCACTTCCTCCGTCCGCTGTTTCACACTTTCTTGAATCAAATTAATTTTCTTTTTAGAAAATGATTCTGTGAAAAACAGCTGGATTTCTGCAAGTCTCAGCAGAAGCAGAAAAAATACAATCAAAAAAGCGATGACTGCCAGCTTCATTCGTTTCGATATCTTCATAAAAAAACACCTCACCCACATTGTGGACGAGGTGTTTCGCTGCTAAACAGATATTATGAAATTTTCACAATTTTCACGAGCATTTCTCCGCCCGGTGTTTGTACTGTGACTTCTTCATCTACTTTTTTGCCCAAGAGGCTTTTTGCGATCGGTGAATCGTTTGAGATTTTCCCTTCAAACGGGTCAGCTTCCGCGCTTCCGACGATCGTATATGATTCTTCATCACCGTCAGGCAGTTCGACGAAAGTGACGGTTTTACCCAAACCGACAACGTTAGAGCCGCCGTCATCTTCAATGATTTTCGCATTGCGAATCATATTTTCAAGAGTCGTCACGCGGCCCTCTACAAATGCCTGCTCTTCTTTCGCTGAATCGTATTCAGAGTTCTCGGAAAGGTCTCCGAAGCTTCTCGCAATTTTGATTCGCTCTACTACTTCTTTTCGTTTAACCGTTTTCAAATATTCTAATTCTTGTTCAAGTTTTTGTTTTCCTTCTGCAGTCATAGGAAAAACTTTCTCTTGTGCCATGTCCCTTCACTCCTTCTGGTTGTCCCTCAACATCTTCGATTATGTATGAGAGCATAAACTAAAAAATACAAGAATGAGAACACAGGGCAGTCCTCGTTCTTCTCTCCCATATAGGTACTGTTTATCTTAAACTGAATCGTGTCGTTCTGCAAATATTTCGCGTTTATAAACAGGGAAAGAAGGGAATTCGCACATTCCCTTCCTGCCTATACATAATATGGTCAGAGTTATTTATGTCTATGCTATGGTATTACAAAATCGCGTTTTGTTCAAGAATGGTTTGAATTTTTGTGACCATCAGATCAATTGCGACGTGATTCTGACCGCCTTCCGGGATAATAATATCAGCGTATCGTTTCGTCGGCTCGACGAATTGGTTATGCATCGGACGGACCACTGACACATATTGTTCAATGACAGAATCAATAGAGCGTCCGCGCTCATTAATATCTCTCATAATCCGTCTGATGATACGCAAGTCAGCGTCCGTATCAACATAAAGCTTGATATCCATCAGATCACGAAGCCTTTTGTCTTCAAGAACAAGAATGCCTTCAAGGATAATAACATCCTTTGGCTCTACGTGAACCGTTTCTTCTGAACGTGTGTGAAGCTTATAGTCATAAATCGGCTTTTCAATCGGGCGGTAATTCAATAGATCTTGAATATGCTCGATTAAATAGTCATTATCAAACGCAAGCGGATGATCATAGTTTGTGTTCAGCCTTTCTTCAAACGGAAGATGGCTTTGGTCTTTATAATAAAGGTCCTGCTGGATCATTAAAATTGAGTGTCCTTTAAACTGTTCATAAATGGACCGTGTGACACTCGTTTTTCCTGAACCGGAACCTCCTGCGATTCCAATGACTACTGGATTCTTACCCATGGGCTGTTACTTCCCCTTTCTCATCATGTTGCTCGGATAAATCTTTTTGTCTAGTTTGAATTTGACAATTTGCAGGGGATGGCGGGCAGCATCTAGCTCATTTCCGTCTTCGTCCCAAATGGTTTCAATCGTATGTGTAAAGTTTTCGATTTCTGGACCGAAAAATTCCACTTCGTCGCCTTTTTTGAAGAAATTGCGCTGCTGAAGCGTGACCATTTGTGTATCTTCATCATAATTCAGCACTAAGCCGACAAAATCATATGTCGTTTTCTTGGCGTGTTCGCCGAACATTTGCTCTTCATAGCCTGGCGTTCCTTCAAAGAAAGCTGTCGCAGTGTCCCTGTTGGCGCACTTATCAAGCTCTTCAAGCCATTCTTTTTGAATCACAAAGTTTTCTGGATCAGCGCAATAAGCATCGATTACTTTGCGGTATACGCTGACAACAGTTGCTACATAGTGAATGGATTTCATGCGGCCTTCAATCTTTAAGCTGTCGATCCCCATTTCAATCATTTTTGGAATGGATTCAATCAGCTTCAAATCTTTCGGGCTCATCGCAAATGGTGCATCTTCTTCACCATACAAAGCAACGGCGTTGGCACCGTCTGTTTGGTAGAGATCATAATCCCAGCGGCATGACTGGCAGCAGCCTCCGCGGTTGGAATCCCGCGCTGTCATGTGATTGCTCAGCACGCAGCGGCCGGAATATGCAATACACATTGCGCCATGAATGAAGGATTCGATTTCGATATCTACCTTTTCTTTCATTTCTCTGATTTCAAGAGCGCTAGTTTCACGTGCCAGCACGACGCGGTCGAGACCTTCTTCCTTCCAGAACTGGACAGCCTTCCAGTTTGAAAGAGACTGCTGTGTGCTCAAGTGAACCTCAACATTCGGCGCCACTCTGCGGCATGTTTCAATAATAAGCGGATCTGCCACAATAATACCGGCAACGTTGGCGTCTCCAAGCGCTTTTAAATAGTCTTCAAGCCCGTCCATGTTTTCATTATGAGCGAAAATATTCGTTGTTACGTAGATCTTCGCGCCATATTTCTTTGCGAATTCAACGCCTTCTGCAATTTCTTCGATCGTAAAGTTATCGGCATTCGAGCGAAGCCCGTATTCCTGTCCCCCGATAAAGACCGCGTCCGCTCCGTAATGAACAGCGATTTTCAGCTTTTCAAGATTACCCGCAGGTGCGAGAAGCTCCGGCTTTTTCGTAATCACACGCTTTCCATTAACGATTGTGGATATTTTATCATTTACGGCAGTCATAGCTTAACCTCCTTTTGATTAATAAACCGTTTCCTTGAAGAAGAATCCGGTATCAATTTTTCTGTTTACTGGCTGGATGCTTTCAATGCGTTCGATCCAGTCTTCTTTTTTCGCTTCGTATTCGTCACGGTTTTCCACGCACAAATCAATTGCTTCTCTGTACATTTTGGTGACTTCTATTAGGTATTCAGGCATTTTCAAAACACCATCGATTTTGAAAGAATCAATTCCGGCATCTATCAATTCCTCGAGCTCATCAATGATGCACACATCGTTCGGGCTCATGATGTGAGTGCCGTTTTCATCTTCGAAAATCGGATATTTATTATCGCGTTCTTTATCGTGTAAAAACATGCCTGATTCTTTTTTCTTTCTTTCAATGTCCATGACTTTGCCCTGATATTCAAAATAGTTTCCAATCAAAGAACGCTTCGATTGGAACATGCACGTCATTCCATGCACCTGGATTTCAATTTCGACTTCAGCATTTTCTTTAATCTCAACAATGCTGTCCATGTTTAATTCTCTGGCAAGCACAGAACGCGCCGCACCCTTGCGTCCCCAGTAGTTGCATGTATAATAGTTGGTGCCTGTCGTTTCTGTGCTCCAATGAAGCTTCAGATCAGGCGCAGATTCACGGGCAGCCATCAGCACGGCAGGATCGCCGAATACCGCTGCATCGACACCGGCTTCTGCTAAGAAAGCCAGATATTCGCCAAGCTCACCCACTTTATCATTATGGAAAATTGCATTTACAGCAACGTATACTTTTGCCCCTTCTTTGTGAGCAATCTCTACGGCTTTTGTTACATCTTCACGAGAAAATTCTCCGGCTAATCTCAAGCCGTATCTCTGTTCCCCAACTAAAAACGCAGTTGCCCCAGCCTGTATGAGCGGCAAAATGTCCGCTGTACTCGTCGGCGTCACTAAGAGCTCTGGTTTTTTCATGACGTTCACCTCTTCTTTTTACTAATCGCAAGTCCGTCCCCGACAGGAATAATCGCAGTTTGATAATCCGGATGATTCATCAGCCAATGATTATATTCATCAATTTTGGCTACAAGCCTGCGCCTTCTCTTCGGTTCTATTTTGCTGTAATCCTCTGCCACCAGACCTTTAAACAGCACGTTGTCTGTTATAATCACCCCGTCCGGTGAAAGCATCGGTTCATATAAATGAAAAAAGTTTTGATACTGACCTTTTGCAGCGTCAATAAAAATGACATCGTAAGGCGCGGTTACATGAACGGCGTCGGCTAATTCAAGCGCATCTCCGTAAAAAACATGAATCCGGTCATCAAGCTGAAATTCCTTGATATTGTTTACCGCTTCTTCATGCCGTTTCTCATTGCGTTCAATTGTATATATTTCAGCAGACGGCAGTTCCAGAGCCATTCGAATGGCTGAATAACCAATGGCCGTTCCGATTTCTAGTATTTTTTTCGGCTGTTTCACAGACAAAATTTGAAGCAGCACCTCCATGCCCGCTTTTTCCATAATCGGGACATGATGTTCTTCTGCATATGCTTCAAGTCTCTTCACGTTATCCGGCCGAGGCTTTAATAATGCTTCTATATAGTCATTTATTTGTTCATACCGGTCAGTCACTACAAACAGCCTCCCGTTCTAAAAAGGAGTGCCCCAGTCTTATGCGCAGGACACTCTCTGAATACATCATGATACATCGGTAAACAACCCGATATATTTTATCATAAAACCTTGCGGAAAGCGAACAAAAGGAGAGCTTTTTGCTCTCCTTTTATTTCTCATTTTTTGAGGAAATGTATTTTTCTTTTGCTTTATTATGCTCTTTTAGCGTTTTTGTAAATACGACCTCACCATTTGATTTGGCCAAGAAATACAGATAGTCCGTTTTATCCGGATGCAGCGCTGCTTCCCATGATGACATGCCGGCATTGGCAATCGGCCCTGGCGTCAGCCCTGTGTTTTTATACGTATTGTATGGTGAATCGATTTCCAGATCCTTATAAAGAACCCGATCTTTATGCTTGCCTGCCGCGTACAGGACGGTCGGATCTGTTTGGAGCGGCATTTTCTTTTTCAGGCGGTTATAAAAGACGCTCGCAATTTTATGGCGGTCGGCTTTTTCAGTCGCTTCTTCTTCTATCAAAGAAGCCATTGTCAGCAGCTTATGCACAGAAACTTTGTTTTTCTTCATTTCTGATTTATATGTTTCCACATAAGAATTTGTCTGCTTAATCATTGCCTTGATAATGTCTTCAAGTGATGTGTCCGGATCGTTAAAAGGGTATGTAGCCGGGAATAGGTACCCTTCAAGCGGGTGCTTAATGTTTTTATTGAAAACATCATTTGTCACAGTGTCCGGGAATTCTTTCTTCAGCTGATTGATAAATGTTTCATCGTCCAGCTTCGCTATGACTTGTTTTTTAGAGTATTTTGTTTCATCAGCAATAGCAGCCGCGATTTGGGTCAGCTGTGCTCCCTCAGTCACTGTGATTTGAAAAGCGTAACCTGTAGCCCCGCTTGTCAGCTTCTGAATAATGGCATCTAAATCCATACCTTTATTCAGATGGTAGAATCCGGCCTGAAACCCGGAAGCACCTTTATATTTCACATAGTACTGAAACGCCTTCTCGCTTTTTATGACATCATTTTTCTTTAATATCGATGCGATGGCTGAAACAGACGAACCGCTCGGAATGTTAATATTAACTGTCGTTTTACTGTCTTTTTCAACAGGTTCAAGCAATGATTTCCCATATAAAAATGCCCCGCCAATGATGAGAAACAGCACAACAATGGAAGACAGTATGATTCTTTTTTTATTAAAAAACGATTTTTTTTGCTGATTGATATACATTAGGTCTCCTCCCATCAGCTCTTATACTACATGATTCATTGTATTTCGGCAATTTATTACAAAAAGAGGCCTGCATAAAGCAGAAAAAAGCCGGAGCAGTATAGCTCCGGCTTTGGTTTGGCGCGATGTTTTACTCTTCGTCTTCGTCCGCTAAGAATGTGTTTAGTGTTTCTTCGATCATATCCCATTCTTCGTCAGTTTCAATCGGGAATAGCTCACCGTTTTCACCGTCTTCGTTTGGCGTGAAGCTGGAAGCAAGAATTTCTACTTCTTCGTCATCTTTTGATTCGATTGGATAGTACAAGACATAAGATTTGCCAAACTCTTCATTTTCAAATGTAAACAGCACTTCACAAAGCTGTTCATTTCCTTGATCGTCAACAATTGTAATATTTTTTTCGCCGTGTTCCATTTTCTTCACCTCTGGCTTTAATTTAAGCTGTCAAGATATCCTTGTAAAATCATAACAGCCGCCATTTTATCAATGACTTTTTTTCGTTTTTGCCTGCTGACGTCAGCTGCAATCAGCATTTTTTCAGCCGCCATTGTGGTAAGACGCTCGTCCCACAGCACAACAGGAACATTGTACGTTGTTTCAAGCACTTTCGCAAATGTTTGGCTGGCTTCGCCTCTCGGGCCGACTGTTCCGTTCATGTTCTTAGGAAAGCCGAGCACGATTTTATCTATAGTATAGTCCTTTATCAGTTCAGATAAACGGGATAAACCATAATCGCCTTCTGCTTCATTTATCTTTATGGTCTCAATGCCTTGAGCAGTCCAGCCCATTTCATCGCTCAGAGCTACACCGAGTGTTTTGGTTCCTAAATCGAGTCCTAATATTCTCATTCTTTATTTACGCCTCTTTATGCTGTTCTAAATAAGACTTTACCAATTCCTCGATTAATTCGTCTCTTTCAAGTTTGCGAATTAAATTGCGAGCGTCACGATGCCTAGGAATATAAGCGGGATCACCTGACAGCAAGTATCCGACAATCTGGTTGATTGGATTGTAGCCCTTTTCCTGAAGCGCGTCATACACTGTAATCAGCACCTCATTTACGTTAGTCTCAGCAGAATCATCGGAGAAATTAAATTTCATCGTTTTATCAAACGAGCTCACCGTTTTGCACCTCTTTCCCAAATTCGCAGGCAAAGTTCAGCCTGGGGTCCTAATCTTACCATCATTCTACACTACATGGGCGAATTATAAAACGGATTTCACCCAATCTTCTACAGAAGCCAAAGCTTCTTCTAATTTTTCCGGCTGTTTACCGCCTGCCTGCGCCATGTCCGGAC
Organism: Bacillus sp. PS237; assembly: GCF_037963345.1. Taxonomy (NCBI): domain Bacteria; kingdom Bacillati; phylum Bacillota; class Bacilli; order Caryophanales; family Bacillaceae; genus Bacillus; species Bacillus sp. PS237. The sequence goes on from NZ_CP150156.1 coordinate 2,686,078, forward strand.
GGCCTCCGCCGCCTCCGCCGCAAACTTCCGCAGCTTGTTTAACCAGCTTGCCGGCGTGAAGTCCTTTCTCAATGAGGTCCTTTGTGACTCCGGCAGAGATATTAACTTTATCGTTTTGTACCGCACCAAGCACGATCACCGCAGAGCCAAGCTTTGCTTTGAGTTCATCGACCATAGTGCGGAGATGATTCATGTCTTTTGCATTTACTTTTGCCGCAAGCACGTTTACGCCGTCAACTTCTTTTACTTTCGACAGGATTGCTCCTGCTTCCACGTTGCCTAGTTTTGCAAGAAGAGATTCATTTTCTCTTTGTGCATCCTTCAGTTCAGCCTGCAGAGCCGCGACCCGTTTCGGCACTTCTTTGATATTTGTTTTCAGCTCGTCAGCGGTCTGCTTCAATACAGAAATCTGGCTGTTCATTTCGACGTAAGCGCCTTGTCCCGTTACAGCTTCAATCCGTCTTGTGCCTGCTCCGATTCCGGATTCAGAAACGATTTTAAACAAGCCGATTTCTGCTGTATTTCTGACGTGGCAGCCGCCGCACAGCTCTAAGCTGTAATCTCCAACTTGAACGACACGGACAATATCGCCATATTTTTCGCCGAACAGTGCCATCGCACCCATTTCTTTTGCTTCAGCGATCGGTTTCAAATCAATGCTGACCGGGATGCTCGCCCAGATCTTTTCGTTTACGATTCTTTCAATTTGTTCGAGCTCTTCTTTTGTCACTTGGCCAAAGTGCGAGAAGTCAAAACGAAGGCGGTTTTCCGTTACAAGAGAGCCCGCCTGATTGACATGAGTTCCAAGAACATCTTTTAGAGCCTGATGCAATAAATGCGTTGCCGTGTGGTTTTTAATGACGCCGCTTCTCATATGGTCTTCAACTTCAGCCGTAACATGCAGGCCTTTTTGAACAGTACCGCTCTCCACAACACCTTCATGCACATGCTGGCCGTTCGGCGCTTTTTGAACATCTTTAATTCTTACAACTGCCTGCTCGCTTCGGAGATAGCCTTTGTCGCCGATTTGGCCGCCGCTTTCTGCATAGAACGGTGTTTCATCAAGAATGATTTGAACGCTTTCTCCTTCATGAGCCTCTTCGATTAATTGGCCGTCCTGAAGAAGCACAATGATATTGGCATCAGCTTTGGTTTGAGAGTAGCCGACAAATGTGCTTTCAACTGTCACGTCGCGCAGTGCGCCGCCCTGCACCTGCATGCTGCCGACATCCTGGCGGGCGTTTCTTGCCCGTTCACGCTGCTGGTTCATTTCCTCCTCAAAGCCCTCATGGTCAACCGTCATGTTCTCGTCTTCTGCGTATTCTTCAGTCAATTCAACCGGGAATCCATACGTATCATACAGTTTAAACACATCAGCACCTGAGATAACGCTGCTGCCCTTGTCTTTTTCTTTTTTGATCATTTCTGACAGGATCGCAAGCCCTTCATTAAGGGTCTCATGGAAGCGTTCTTCCTCGGTTTTAATGACTTTTGCGATGAAATCCGCTTTCTCTTTCACTTCAGGATAGAAATCAGCCATGATTTCTGCGACAACCGGCACTAAATCAAACATGAACGGACGATGGATGTTGATCGTTTTGGCATAACGCACGGCACGGCGTAATAAGCGTCTTAATACATAGCCGCGGCCTTCATTTGACGGCAGCGCACCGTCACTGACAGCAAAGGCAACCGTTCTGATATGGTCAGCAATCACTTTAAACGCAGTGTCTTTCACATTGTCTTTGCCATATGTTTCACCAGAAATCGATTCTGTTGCTTTAATGATCGGAACAAACAAATCGGTGTCAAAGTTTGTCGGAACATTCTGGATGACAGACACCATTCTTTCAAGACCCATGCCTGTATCAATATTTTTCTTTGGAAGCGGTGTGTACGTGCCGTCAGGGTTATGGTTGAACTCTGAGAACACAAGGTTCCATACTTCCAGGTAACGGTCGTTTTCCCCGCCTGGGTAAAGCTCCGGATCTTCTGGATCATTACCGTATGCTTCACCGCGGTCGTAAAAGATTTCCGTATTCGGTCCGCTCGGCCCTTCACCGATATCCCAGAAGTTCCCTTCCAGACGGATAATTCTTTCTTCAGGAATACCGATTTTTTTCGCCCAAAACTCATATGCCTCTTCATCTTCAGGATGAACCGTAACAGAGAGAAGCTCTTTGTCGAAGCCAATCCACTTGTCGCTCGTTAAAAACTCCCAAGCCCATGTAATGGCTTCTTCTTTGAAATAATCGCCGATGGAAAAGTTTCCGAGCATTTCAAAGAAAGTGTGATGGCGCGCAGTTTTACCTACATTTTCTATATCGTTTGTTCTGATCGCTTTTTGAGCGTTTACGATTCTTGGATTTTCCGGCACGACACGGCCGTCAAAATATTTTTTCAGCGTCGCAACACCGCTGTTGATCCAAAGCAGTGAAGGATCCTCATGAGGCACTAATGACGCGCTTGGCTCTACCGCATGTCCTTTTTCTTTAAAGAAATCCAAAAACATTTGACGCACTTCCGCAGAAGTTAAGTGTTTCATTGTATTTCCTCCTCTATAAAAATCGAAATTCTCTTCAGTGACAGCAAAAAAGCCCTCCCCCTATGCAAACCAACGTTTACACAGGGACGAGAGCTGTCTCGCGGTACCACCCTGATTACGGGCATTCATGCGCCCGTCACCTTTAACCCTGTAACGCAGGATAAGCGGCAGTGATTAACTGCACTCAGGATTAGCTTCCTCCGATCTTCTGATAAAGCTCCTTTCAGCTTATGGAGCTTCTCTCTTTAACAGGGCTTCGGCGTACTCAGATCCGTCACTCGAGATTCGTATGTATTCTACGAGAAATTATAGACAAGCGGCACGCCGATGTCAATGCTCCGTCCTCATCCGCAAAAAATGGATCATCATTACTTTTAAAACAGCCGTCGCAGGAACAGCCAGAATCATCCCGACGATACCCGCAAGCTCCCCTCCGGCAAGGAGTGCAAGCATGATAACGACCGGATGCATTTTAAGGCTTCTGCCGACAATGAACGGACTGAGGATATTTCCTTCCATAAACTGCAGAATAAACACCGTAATCACCACAACAAGAACCGCCTTGACTGAGATCGTCATCGCAATTAACAACGCAGGAACAGCTCCGATGAAAGGGCCAAAATACGGGATGACATTCGTTACCCCAGAGATAAGGCCAAGTATCAGCGGATACGGAAGCCCAAATACCCAGAACGAAATGCCTGCAATCACGCCAAGAATCAAGCAGACCAAAAGCTGGCCGCGGATATAATCGCCAAGCGAATCATCCACATCCCGCAAAAAGGCGCTGCCCCGCTTTCTCCACGACTTCGGAGTCAAGTACCATACTGTCTTTTTCATTAACTCAATGTCCTTCACCATATAAAACACGAGAAAAGGGATTGTTGCAGCAATTAAGAAGTAATCAAGCACATTGCGGATCCCGCTGATCGCACCCTCGATCGTTCCCGCAAAAAACGCCTCCGTCTGGCGGATCATTTTATCTATACGGTGATGCATACCATCAGGCCAGTCATCCGTATGGTTATGCACATGAAGAAGAAGCCCGTTATACGTTTCGGCAAACATGGGTATATTTTCTGACAAATCCGTCAGCTGCACGATTAAAACAGGCACCCCTTTATACAACGCCCAGCCAATCCCGCCAAAAAAAAGAACATAAATGACCAAGATGCTCAAAGTCCTAGGCAATCCTTTGCCATGCAGCCATTCTGTGACCGGAAGCAATAAATAAGATATAAAAATAGAAATGATCAAGGGAATAAAGATCGTTTTTATGACGAGCCAAAAGGGTGACCATAACATATCAAGCATAAAAAAGACATAGACTGTTAACAGAACCAGCAAACAAATAGCCACCCACAACAAAAGCTGCACCGGTTTTTGGAGCATCTGCTTTCACCTCACCTATATCTTTTGAGGTTTACAAGGAATTATTCTTTATGTTTCTTTAGTCAGTCAGAAGTCATGGACATTTTTTCACTTTTAATTTTCAGAAAAGTTTGATCATTTACTTTTTGGTCAAATTTTCTGATAGGAGGATTGCGATGATCACATTTCAAAATGTAAACAAGCATTACGGAGATTTTCACGTGTTAAAACAAATTAATCTTCAAATCGAAAAAGGTGAAGTCGTTGTTATCATCGGCCCATCCGGTTCCGGTAAAAGCACATTGCTCAGATGCATCAACAGACTTGAGTCGATCAATGAGGGAGTGCTTACAGTAAACGGCACCGCCATTAACGACAGAAAAACTGATATCAATCAAGTGCGGCAAAATATCGGGATGGTGTTTCAGCACTTTCATTTATATCCGCATAAAACAGTGCTGCAGAACATCATGCTGGCTCCGGTAAAAGTGCTTAGACAATCACCTGAACAAGCAAAGGAAACGGCGCGGTACTATCTTGAAAAAGTCGGCATCCCAGACAAGGCTGACGCCTATCCTTCCCAGCTTTCCGGCGGGCAGCAGCAGCGTGTTGCCATCGCAAGAGGACTGGCGATGAAGCCGGAGGTCATGCTGTTTGACGAGCCGACATCAGCACTTGATCCTGAAATGATCGGTGAGGTGCTAGATGTCATGAAAACACTCGCCAAAGAAGGCATGACAATGGTTGTCGTGACACACGAAATGGGGTTTGCCAAAGAAGTTGCCGACCGGATTGTCTTCATTGACGAAGGAAAAATTTTAGAAGAAGCAGTGCCGGCTGAATTTTACGCGAACCCGAAGGAAGAACGGGCCCGCTTATTCTTAAGCCGTATTTTAAATCATTAAAACAGAAATGGGGGAGCTTGTATGAAAAAGATTTTTTCTTTAGCATTGATTTCTTTATTCGCTGTCATCTTGCTTGCCGCTTGCGGCAGCAAGGGATCAAACGGAGAAGCCTCAAAGGAGAGCAAAAAAGATACGCTAGCCGCCATTAAAGACAATGACAAAATTGTCTTCGGCGTAAAAACGGACACTCGACTGTTCGGTCTTAAAAATCCAAGCTCAGGTGAGATTGAGGGTTTTGATATTGATATTGCTAAACAAATCGCTAAAGACATTTTAGGTGATGAGAAAAAAGCTCAATTTAAAGAGGTCACCTCAAAAACAAGGATTCCTATGCTGCAAAACGGGGATATCGACGCCATTGTCGCCACAATGACGATCACTGAAGAACGAAAAAAGGAAGTTGACTTTTCTGATGTCTATTTCGAGGCCGGGCAATCGCTTCTCGTGAAAAAAGGCAGCAAAATCAAGAGTGTCGAGAATCTTGGCAAAGGCTCAAAAGTTCTTGCAGTAAAAGGCTCCACCTCCTCTCAAAACATTCGTGAAAAGGCGCCTGAAGCATCTGTTTTAGAATTTGAAAACTACGCAGAAGCCTTTACAGCCCTTAAATCGGGGCAAGGCGATGCCCTCACCACAGATAATGCAATTTTATATGGAATGGCTGATGAAAATAAAAATTATCAATTAACAGGAAAGCCTTTTACAGATGAGCCTTACGGGATCGCCGTGAAAAAAGGGCAATCTGCTCTCGCGAAAGAAATCAACGCTTCACTTAAAAAGATGAAGTCGGATGGCAGATACGATGAAATTTATAAAAAATGGATCAAAGAAGACCCAGCTGAATAACAACCATCCCGGGATGAGCAGGCGATGCTCATCCCAATTTGATAAGGAGTGAATAGGCAGATGAATGTGTCAATTCTTTTCGATAACTTCAGCATGTATATGGACGGTTTTTACCATACCTTGCTCGCAAGTGTTATCGCGCTGGCCGGCAGTTTTGTCCTCGGCGTTGCTGTAGCGGTTATGAGAATAACAGTCTTTAAGCCGCTGCAATGGCTCGGGACCGCATATGTAGAATTCATCCGCAACATCCCTCTTCTTTTAATTACCTTTGTTTTCTATTTCGGACTTCCAAACGCAGGCCTGAGGCTTGACGGTTTTCAAGCGGGAACGGTTGCTCTCACCATTTATACCTCTGCGTTTATCGCTGAAGCCATCAGAGCAGGCATCCAGTCTGTTTCAAAAGGGCAGATGGAAGCGGCACGCTCGTCAGGCTTTACCTACAGCCAAGCCATGCTCCATATCATTTTGCCGCAGGCAATCAAAATCGTCATTCCGCCTTTAGGCAATCAATTTTTAAACTTAGTCAAAAACTCTTCGATTCTTGGGGTTGTGGCCGGATTGGATCTTATGTACCAAGCCGATTTAGTTTCGTCGAGCACACTCGTTGTATTTGATGTTTATATTTTTGTGGCGCTTTTTTACTTAGTGCTGACGATTCCGCTTAGCATCGGTGTTAACTATCTGGAAAAACGGCTGGAAAAAAGCTATTGATAAGGAGTGAGTTACATTGGATTTCATCGGTGCTTATTCACAGGAGCATTTAGCGTTTTTATGGGATGGCTTTCTCGTCACCTTGTACGTTGCTTTCATCTCCATCATTCTGAGCTTTTTCTTCGGTTTAATCGCAGGCACCCTGCGTTATGCGAAAGTTCCCGTTCTTTCTCAATTGATTGCAGTTCTCGTTGAAACGATCAGAAACCTCCCCTTGCTGTTAATTATTTTCTTTACGTTTTTTGCCCTTCCGGAAATTGGGATTAAGCTTGAAATTACAGCTGCTGCAATTACAGCACTAACGATTTTTGAATCCGCTATGCTATCTGAAATTATCCGAAGCGGACTGAAATCAATTGACAAAGGACAAATTGAAGCGGCGCGCTCCTCCGGGCTGAGCTATACACAGACCCTGTTCTTTATCGTTATGCCGCAAGCGCTTCGCCGCATGGTTCCGCCCATCGTAAGCCAGTTTATTTCTTTATTAAAAGATACATCGCTCGCTGTTGTGATCGCCCTGCCTGAACTGATTCACAACGCGCAAATTATTAACGGCCAAAGCGCTGACGGCAGTTATTTTTTCCCGATCTTTTTACTTGCGGCCCTTATGTATTTCGCAGTCAACTACAGCCTTTCACTCGCAGCAAGACGCCTCGAGGTCCGGCAAACATAGAAAAGGATACTCTTTGGAGAGTATCCTTTTTGCATTAAAACATTTTCGTAATTCTTCTTCTCATCCGCTTCATGCTTCGATTATTCAGCATGTCAGATTGAGTCGCCATTCGGTACACGAGAGCTCCGGCTCCCATTGCCAAAAGAGAAGTCATCGTCCGATTCATCCTGCGCATCTCCTTTCATGATTAAAAATTGATGCTGCGTTCATCCTCAGAAAACAAATCATCCAAGCTGCTTAACGTTCCGTCTTCTTCCACCTGATGAGTTGCAATCTTCCCTTTCGCCACTGTCAGTTCAATAAAACAGCCCCAGCAATAATATTGGTTCACGCCGATTTTGCCGATATCCTTACTTTTGCAATTCGGGCATATAAGCATACCTCACACCTCTATCCGTTCAGAACGATCTCGTCTTTCCGCACCTCGACAAGCGAATCCGCTCTTTGGATCTGGCGCTTGCTTCCCGCCAGGTCAGAAAAGAAACCGTCCGAGAGTTCATATGCTACGATTATGCCCCTGTCCAAACAAAAGTATACATCTTCCAGCATCCCCAATATATCCCCCTCTTGCGATTTCACAAGCTTCATCTTCATCTGCTCGTATGTGAAGCATGATTTCGGAAGAGGCAAAAGCTGTTCTGAACTGACCGAAGCCAATATGCGGTCATCAAAAATGGAAGAGATATCACACGCCCGTAATAGCGCATGATGATGATGCAAAAAGCGTTTTTGTGCAAGAATAAACCCAAGACAATCTCCTTTCAGAGAAAAACAAATATCGGAAATTGTCCCGAGATAACTAGAAGTTCGTTCTGAGTATACTGGGAATCCTTCTACTTCATGGCATGTTCTCAAAGTGTGATCAACCACCTTTTGTTGAACAGGCTTAGGTTTTGCTTTGCGCCTTAGACTCATACGATGAAATCAATTCCACTGCAAATGAAAAAAAACTCCCGCTTGCACGGGAGCATTTTATTGCTGTTCTTCTTTCATAAAATCGAATGGTGTAATGCCTTCCATGCCAATGTTGGCGTCGTGTACGCTGAACGGGAGCTCTTTTTGCAAAGCTTCAAGCTCGGCATCCATTTCCTCAACCTGTACGGACAGCCTGTTTTTCAAGGAGGTCTGTCTGACAGTTGCATCATTATTTTTCACGCCCCACTCCAGCGCCTCCTCTTCCCCGCATAAAATGAGAAATTTCTTCGCTCTTGTAATCGCGGTATAAAGAAGGTTTCTTCTGAGCATTCTATAATAGCCTTTCACAACAGGCAAAACCACAATCGGAAATTCACTTCCCTGCGATTTATGAATAGAACAGCAATACGCATGGGTAAATTGATTAAAATCTTTTTTCGTAAATGTCATTTCATTGCCGTCAAAAGAAACGACGGCCATGTCTTCTTTTTCTGTATTTTCCTTTGCATAAAATATCGACGTGATTTCGCCAATATCTCCGTTGAACACATTGTTTTCCGGCTGATTGACAAGCTGCAAAATTTTATCTCCGGTTCTGTAGACAACATCCCCGAACTTCAATTCTCTCCGTTTTTCTTTAGGAGGATTTAAAATGTCCTGCAGCATCACATTCAATTCATTAATGCCGGCTTTTCCTCTGTACATCGGAGCGAGGACCTGAATGTCCTTTGCTGTATAGCCTTTTTTCAATGCATTGGCGACAACCTTCTCAACTACTTCTTTGATTTGCGACCCGCCGCAGCGAATAAAGGAACGGTCCTTTGTCGGGGCAGTCAAATTGTTCGGCAGCAATCCATTTTTCATCTGGTGGGCAAGCTCGACGATTGATGACCCTTCTGCCTGGCGATAGATGTCTGTCAGTCTCACAGTCGGAATCACCTGGGATGCCAGCAGGTCTCTGAGCACTTGTCCCGGACCGACGGAAGGCAGCTGGTCTTCGTCTCCGACAATGATGATTTGTATATGATCAGGGATCGCCTTGAACAAATGATTCGCCAGCCATATATCAAGCATACTGGCTTCATCGATAATTAACAGCTTCCCTTCGATCGGCTGATCCTCTGTATGAGTAAAGCCTTCAGCGCCGTTCCAGCCAAGCAGCCTGTGTATCGTAACTGCAGGGAGTCCCGTTGATTCACTCATCCGTTTTGCTGCTCTCCCTGTCGGAGCGGCCAAAACAATCGGAAAAGCTTCATCCTTTTTATAAGCTGACGGGTCTAGTGACACACCGTGAAGCTCTCCGTAGAGCTCGACAATCCCTCTGATTACCGTCGTTTTTCCTGTTCCCGGGCCGCCTGTTAAAAGAAGCATCGGCGAGGAAAGGGCTTTTTGAATCGCTTCCTTCTGGCTGGGGGCATACTGAACGTCCATCCGTTCTTCCAGTTCTCCCAACGCGAGCAAAAACTCTGATTCGGGAAACTGGTTCTCATATTCGGTTTGGCTAGCGATATGTTTCACACGCTTTGCAACGTTTTGTTCTGCGTAAAACAGCGAAGGAAAATAACAGCGGCCATCTTCTATGACAATGTCTTTATTTTCTCCAAGGGCAATAATTGCGTTAGCGGCATCCATTTCTGTAATGCGCTGCCCTTCCCTTGCTGACTGGTTTAACAGTGATTGAGTGTCGATGATCAGCTGTTCCGTTTCTATGTACGTGTGCCCCTCTGACAGACAAGTCGTTTCAAGCGTGTACAAAATAGCAGCTTTTACCCGCTCAGGATGATTACCCGAAAGACCCATTCTGCTGCCCAGCTCATCCGCTTTTCCAAACCCGATGCCTTCTACATCCTTCACAAGCTGATAAGGATTTTCCTGAATCTTTTCAAGCGTCTCGGATTCATAGGCTTGATAGATTTTCATAGACAGCTGCGGGCCAAAGCCAAACTGATTCAAGGAAATCATGATTTGCTCCAGTCCCTGATGCCGCTGCAATGCGCCAGCCAGCGTGTCTGCTTTCTTTTTTGAGAGTCTGGGAACATCATAAAGCACTGAAGCATCAGCCAATATTTTATTAATGGCGCTGTCGCCCAGCTTTTTCACAATTTCTTCAGCTGTTTTTTTGCCGATCCCCTCGAATAAATCACTCGATAAATATTGAATGATGCCTTCCTTAGTCGTTGGAATCTCCTTTTTGAAATGCTCCGCCTGAAATTGGAGCCCGAATTTTGGATGGGTTACGATCTTTCCGTAAAACGTGTAGGTCTCTTCTTCTTGAAGCGCAGGGAAGTAGCCCGTCACGGATACGGCTTTATCTTCAATGGCTTCGGAGGTCTCTGTGACTTTCACTTTCAGAACCGTATATAAATTGGTGTCATTATGATAGATGACTGTGTTGACTGTCCCTTTTAAATAGGGCTCTTCCTCCAGTTTAAGCTGATCCGGATGCTGCTGCACGAGCTGTCCCTCCTCCTGTGCCTGTTATGATGGATCAATCAGTTTTTTAGCATGAAGCGCAAGCATATGATCTGGCTGGATATCGATTGCCTTGTCCAGCATTTCCAGCGCTTTTTCTCGGTTTTCTTTATAAGCATAAGTGACACCGGCATTATAAAATGCATCTGCATGCCCCGGGTCTTGCTCTGTCACAGCTGCGAATTGGCTGAGCGCTTCGTCCAGCATGCCCTCGTTGGCTAAGCACATCCCGAATTGAAAACGCGCTTCCGTATCGTTTTCATTCAGTTCGACTGCTCTTTGTAAATATGGCAGTGCAAGCTTAGGCTGTTCGAGCTTGACAAGTACCGTTCCGAGCATGTAAAACAGGTCGCCGTTTTCCATCCCCGCACGTAGCGCTTTTTCAAACATGTCTTTCGCTTCTTTGTACATTTCTTTTACAACATAGACATTTCCTGCTCCATAATAAGCAGTGGCTGCGCTACTGTCTAATTCAAGCGCTTTATCATAAAACGCAAGCGCACGTTCCAGCTCGTTTACGGATGAAAGAAGGTTGGCAAAATTGATATACGGAATCGCGTCTTCTTTATTTTCTTCAATCGCTTTTGTAAATGCCTCTGCCGCTTTCTCGTAATCGCCTTCCTGCATCGCCTCTATACCGAGTTGATTATAATCCACCGATCATCTTCCTTTCATTAAAAAACCCCAACTCAGTGTTGAGGTTTTTCATCTTTTATACGTACCACAATTTTGTTCCGTCTTTGTACACATCATCAATTGTCCCGCCGCCAAGGCATTCTTCGCCGTCATAGAAGACAACGGCTTGTCCCGGCGTTACAGCGCGGACTTGTTCATCAAAGATGACTTCCGCTTCACCTTCGCCAGTCATGCGCACTGTTACTTTATGATCCTCTTGGCGGTAACGGAATTTAGCCGTGCAGGAAATCTCTTCGCCCTTCATGATATCCGAACGTACCCAGCTGATATTTGTTGCTGTGATTTTGTCGGAATATAAAAGCGGGTTATGGAACCCTTGATCTACGTAGAGGATGTTCTTTTCAAGATCTTTGCCTACCGCAAACCACGGCTCGCCGCTTCCGCCGATGCCAAGGCCGTGACGCTGTCCGATCGTATAGTACATCAACCCGTCGTGGCGGCCTTTTACTTCGCCGTCCATCGTCATCATATCGCCCGGCTGTGCAGGGAGATATTGGCTGAGAAACGTTTTGAAGTTGCGTTCGCCGATAAAGCAGATGCCTGTACTGTCTTTTTTCGTCGCTGTTGCAAGTTCTGCTTCTTTGGCAATTTCACGCACACGGCTTTTTTGAAGTTCGCCGATCGGGAACATGACTTTGCTCAGCGTATCTTCTGTCAGCTGATTCAGGAAGTACGTTTGATCCTTGTTTTCATCAATGCCGCGCAGCATTCTGACTTTTCCGCCGCTTCTGTCTACTCTTGCATAGTGGCCAGTCGCTAAATAGTCGGCGCCAAGTGACAATGCATGCTCCAAAAAGGCCTTGAATTTAATTTCTTTGTTGCACAATACATCCGGGTTTGGTGTTCTGCCTGCTTTATATTCATCAAGGAAGTATTGAAATACCTTCTCATAATATTGCTTTTCAAAGTTTACGGCATAATACGGAATTCCGATTTGGTTGCAGACGCGGATCACATCTTCATAATCCTCTGTCGCCGTGCAAAAACCGTTTTCGTCCGTATCATCCCAGTTTTTCATAAAGATTCCGATTACATCATAGCCCTGTTCTTTTAACAGCAGGGCCGCCACAGATGAGTCTACTCCGCCGGACATGCCGACGACGACTCTTGTATCCTCCGGCCGTTTTTCCATTTCATTCACTCCAATTACTACGCCGCCTTATTATGTCAGCCGTTTGACAACGTCGGCCACATGTTTGGCAGCAGTTTTCACTTGCTCAGCCGTATTGCCGAGGCCGAAGCTGATTCGAATAGAGGACGTCAGCCGGTCACTCTCTTCGCCGAACATAGCAGTCAGAACATGTGACGGCAGGACTGAACCGGCCGTGCACGCTGAACCGCTGGAGACAGCGACACCAGCCATATCAAGATTAACCAGCAGCGCTTCCACTGACACACCGGGGAAATAAAGATTCAGAACATGCGGCAGACTATGCTCTTTGTCCCCGTTGACCTCGAATGCCACACCTGCATCTCTAAGCGTGTCGGCAAAGATTGCTTTAAACGATTGATACTTCTCGTTTTTTTCGTCACGTTCTTCACTTGACAGCTTGATCGCTTCTTTCAGCCCGACAATGCCTGGAACATTTTCCGTTCCGGCACGGCGTTTTCTTTCTTGCTCTCCTCCGAATAAAAGGGGTGAAAGCTTCACATCTTTACTAGCATATAAAAAGCCTGTCCCTTTTGGCCCGTTGAGCTTGTGCCCGGAAACAGACAGAAGGTCAATATGGCTGTTTTTCACATCAATTGGCAGCAACCCGAATGCCTGAACAGCATCGGTATGAAAATAAGCTTTGTGTTCCTTTAACAGCTCACCGATTTCTTCGATCGGCTGCACTGTTCCGACTTCATTATTTCCATACATCACTGTCACAAGGATTGTATCATCACGCAGTGCTTCTTTCACCTGTTTTGCACTGACTCTTCCATTTTGGTCAACGTCCAGATACGTTATGTCAAATCCGTCTCCCTCAAGTTTTTCACATGTGTGAAGCACGGCGTGATGCTCAATTTTTGTTGTGATGATATGTCTGCCAAGATCTTTTCTTGCAAGTGCGGTTCCCATGATCGCCAAGTTATCAGCTTCCGTTCCCCCGCTTGTAAAAATGATCTCCTGCTCTGCCGCTCCGATTTCTGCTGCGATCTGCGCTCTTGCTTCATCCACCCATTTTCGAGATTCTCTGCCAAATGAATGAATACTGGAGGGATTACCGAAACTGCCGGAGAAGTGCGGTATCATTTGTTCCAGCACGCGCTCATCCATCGGAGACGTTGCGGCATGATCTAAATAAATCCGTTCCATTATGTTTACACCTCTGATCTAAATATAGAACATATAAGCTTCTTGCTCTCCGTCTGTATAGCTGGCAAGATCCTCTAATGTTGTACTGTCTAAAACCTCTTTTACAGCATCCCGGATGCGAATCCAGAGCTCACGCTTGGCAGGCTCCTCATCTTCCAGCACTTCAACAGGGCTGATCGGCCCCTCAAGCACACGGATAATATCTCCCGCAGTAATGGCATCCGGCTCACTGCCTAATACATATCCGCCATATGCGCCTCTGATGCTTTTCACTAAACCGGCATTTCTGAGCGGCGATACCAGCTGCTCCAAATAATGCTCGGACAAATTATTCGTCTGTGCGATGCTTTTTAATGAAGTCGGGCCTTCACCGTGCTTTTTTGCAAGCTCGATCATAATGGTGAGCCCGTATCTTCCCTTAGTTGATATTTTCAACATGAACACCTCTGTTATTTCATGATTTTCCACATTTATAATGGTAATTTCTATATGTTTCGTCCGTTTATTATCTTATAGACCAACTGTTATTATAACATACCTTCAGCGAATTTTCATTGAGGCAGAAGGAAAGGGGCCTTTACCCTTTTCTAATGTACGGTTTTCCGTTACCCTGTAATTAAGTAAGGAGAGATGATAGATGAAGCCATTGGCATATCGGATGCGTCCGACAAAAATAGAGGATATTATCGGCCAGCAGCATCTGGTGGCTGAAGATAAAATTATTGGCAGAATGGTCCAGGCAAAACATTTGTCATCCATGATTTTGTACGGGCCGCCCGGAATTGGAAAAACATCAATCGCAACAGCAATCGCCGGTTCAACAAGTATTGCTTTTCGAAAGCTGAATGCTGTCATTAACAATAAAAAAGATATGGAAATCGTAGCTCAGGAAGCCAAGATGTCCGGCCAAGTGATTTTGATTCTGGATGAAGTCCACAGGCTGGATAAAGGAAAACAGGATTTTCTATTACCCTATTTAGAAAACGGAATGATCATTTTGATCGGAGCAACGACGGCTAACCCGTATCATGCCATTAATCCGGCGATCAGAAGCCGGACCCAGATTTTTGAGCTTGAACCGTTAACACCTGAACTGATTAAACAGGCACTGGAACGTGCGCTCCATGATGAGCATCGGGGCCTTGGCACCTATTCTGTATCCATTGATGATCAGGCGATGGAGCATTTTGCCCACGGATGCGGAGGAGATGTCCGCTCCGCTTTAAATGCGCTTGAGCTTGCCGTGTTGTCAACGAAGGAGTCAGCAGACGGTGAAATTCACATTACATTAGAAACCGCGGAAGAATGCTTGCAGAAAAAAAGCTTTTCTCACGATAAAGATGGTGACGCGCATTATGATGTACTGTCCGCTTTTCAAAAATCAATCCGCGGCTCTGATGCCAACGCTGCTCTTCACTATTTGGCTAGATTAATTGAAGCCGGTGATCTGGAGAGCATCGCAAGACGATTGCTTGTTATCGCCTATGAGGATATCGGTTTAGCAAGCCCGCAAGCCGGCCCTAGAGTGCTGAACGCTATTCAGACCGCTGAGCGAGTCGGGTTTCCTGAAGCGCGAATCCCGCTGGCCAACGCAGTTATTGAGCTTTGCCTCTCACCGAAATCAAACTCTGCCATTCTGGCAATCGATGAGGCCCTGGCAGATATCAGAGCCGGAAAAATTGGGGATGTCCCGAAGCATTTAAAAGACGCGCATTATAAAGGAGCTCAGGAATTAGGAAGAGGAATCGACTATAAATACCCGCACAATTACGACAACGGTTGGGTCGAACAACAATACCTCCCTGATCCTCTGAAAAATAAGCAATACTATAAGCCGAAACAGACTGGAAAGTTCGAATCTGCCTTAAAGCAGGTGTACGATAAATTAATGAAAAGAAAATAAAACAAAAAAACAGCCTTGATCATCAAGGCTGTTTTTATGCATTATTTATCCTTCACACGTTTGATTTCAATGTCTTTCAAAAGATCCATGACAACATGTCCGCCCATAATCAAACCTGCAACTGACGGCACAAAAGCATTAGAGGAAGGCGGCATTTTTGCTTTACGTATTTTCGCTTCGTCATTCCCCACTTCTTTTCTGACATCTTCCCGAATAACAATCGGGCTTTCATCAGAGAAAATCACTTGAACGCCTTTTTTGATACCCTCCTTGCGTAATTTCGTACGAACGACCTTCGCAATTGGATCAGTGTGCGTTTTTGAGATATCAGCGATTTGGAAGCGTGTCGGATCCGTTTTATTTGCAGCACCCATGCTGGAGATGAGCGGAATATCCCGTTTTAGACATTCTTTCATTAAATGAATTTTATAACAAATGGTGTCTGACGCATCAATGACATAGTCAAGATCATAGTCAAAAAACTGCTCATACGTTTCCTCCGTATAGAACATTTTTAACGCGATCACTTCACACTCCGGGTTAATGTCTGCGATCCGCGCCTTCATTAAATCAACTTTCGGCTGTCCGACAGTTGAAAGCAGCGCGTGAAGCTGACGATTTACATTTGTAATGTCGACATCATCTTTGTCGACAAGCAGAATGCGGCCGACGCCTGACCGCGCGAGAGCTTCCGCCGCGAACGACCCGACTCCCCCGACTCCAAGCACAGCAACTGTGCTGTTTTTCAGCGTTTCAAGGCCTTCTTTTCCGATAGCTAATTCATTGCGTGAAAACTGGTGTAACAAGAACCTCACTCCACATTCGTATTCTGGTTTCATCTATAAAATGGCTGATCCATGAGCAGCCGTTTTTTCTGCGCACAAAAAATAAAGTCCCAATAGTGCCGTTGCAGCTTTCCTTTGTTTTGAACCCGCTCTCAGCAGGTGGGTGCCCTCTTTTAAATCTTGTAAGTCCTCTTTACCGAATGAAAAGAGGCATGTACGCCATTTAAAAATGCGGGCTCCCAAATCAAAAAAATGTTCGGTCAAAACTAGGTGTACAACTAACACATCAGGACTTTATTTAACTTGTCAAAATCATATCACAGACGATTTTGATTTTCAAGAATCGAACTGCAAATTCAGTTCTTAACTTTTTTCTTGATAGAAAGATGAAGCTCGTCAAGCTGGGCGTCGCTTACTTCGCCTGGCGCTTCTGTCATCAGGCAGCTTGCACTTGCCGTTTTCGGGAATGCAATCGTATCTCTCAGGTTCGTACGTCCAGCGAGAAGCATAACGAGACGGTCTAAGCCGAGTGCGATTCCGCCGTGCGGAGGAGCGCCGTATTCAAATGCTTCCAGCAGGAATCCGAACTGTTCAGCCGCTTCTTCTGGTGAGAAGCCGAGAAGCGCAAACATTTTTTCCTGAATATCCTTTTCGAAAATACGGATTGAACCGCCGCCAAGCTCATAGCCGTTTAAGACGAGGTCATAAGCTTGCGCTTTCATGTCTTCAGGCGCTGTTTCAATCAGCTCAAGGTCTTCTCGGACAGGCATTGTGAACGGATGGTGCGCTGCGTAAAAACGGCCTTCTTCCGGATCATGCTCTAATAGCGGCCAGTCGATGACCCATAAGAAATTGAACAATTTTTCGTCAATCAGTCCGCGTTCTTTCCCAAGCTTTAAGCGCAGGGCGCCGAGTGATGCGGCCACAACTTCGAATTGATCCGCTCCGAACAGCAGCAAATCACCTTCAGCAGCATCAAGTGCTTCAATCAGCTTAGACTGCTTTTCTTCATCAAAGAATTTAGCGATCGGGCCTTTCACTCCGTCTGCCTCAACCTTCACCCAGGCAAGCCCTTTTGCCCCGTAGTTTGCAGCAAAAGCGCCAAGAGCGTCGATGTCTTTTCTGGAGTAATCGCCGGCACCGCCTTTTACATTGATGGCTTTGACCACGCCGCCGTTTGCTACAGCTGATGAGAACACTTTAAATTCCGTATCCTTTACAATGTCAGACACATCCGTCAAAAGCATGTCAAAACGCGTATCCGGTTTATCAGACCCGTACTTGTTCATTGCTTCGTCATACGTCATTCGAGGAAGAGGAAGCTGAAGTTCCTCACCTTTTGTTTCACGCATAACCTTTGCCATCATCTCCTCAGCCAATGACATAATGTCTTCCTGGCTCATAAAGGACATTTCAATATCAATTTGCGTAAACTCAGGCTGACGGTCCGCACGCAAGTCTTCATCGCGGAAACAGCGGGCAATTTGATAATATCGTTCAATGCCTGATACCATCAGAAGCTGTTTAAATAGCTGCGGAGACTGCGGCAGCGCGTAGAACTCACCTTCGTGCACACGGCTCGGCACCAAGTAGTCACGTGCGCCTTCAGGCGTGCTTCCTGTTAAAATCGGCGTTTCAATATCAAGAAACCCATTTTCATCTAAAAAGCTGCGAACAGCTTTCGTCACGTTATGGCGCAGCTGCATCGTCTGGAACATAGCCGGTCTGCGCAAATCTAAGTAACGGTGTTTTAAACGAACGTCCTCTGACACTTCTTCAGCTTGATCAGAAATCGCAAATGGAGGTGTCTTTGCAGCATTTAATACGTTCACTCCATCAGCATGTATTTCGATCGCGCCTGTTTTCAAATTCGGATTAACTGTTCCCTCTTCACGCGCCACCACTTTTCCTTGAATATCAAGCACGTATTCATTTCTGATGCCTTCCGCAATAGCAAGCGCTTCTTTTGACACATCAGGGTTAAAAACGACTTGAACAATGCCCGTACGGTCACGCAAGTCAATAAAAATCAATCCGCCGAGGTCTCGTCTTTTTTGGACCCAGCCTTTCAGCGTTACAGATTCGCCAATTGCTTTTTCAGTTATATCACCGCAATAATATGTTCTTCCAAACAATGCGTTTCACTCCTTATCCCTTTTGGTTTGCCTTCATCACATGTATAAATTCATCAAGTGCCACTTCAATCTGTTCGCCCGTCTGTGCATCCTTTACATTGATTTTGTTTTGGGCAAGCTCATCTTCACCCAAAATCGCAATAAATCTGGCCTTTAAGCGATCAGCTGTTTTAAACTGGCCTTTCATTTTCTTATTTTCATAATCGATTTCACTGGAAATGCCTGCTTCTCTCAGTTTGTACACCAATGAAACAGAATAATCCTTTGCTTTTTCGCCGAGTGTGACGATATAGCAGTCGATTCCCTTATCAACAGGCAGCTCTCTTTTTTCAGCATCAATTGCGGCAAGCAAGCGTTCGATGCTCATCGCAAATCCGATGCCCGGTGCTTCAGGTCCGCCGATCTGTTCGACAAGCCCGTCGTAGCGTCCGCCGCCGGCAAGTGTCGTAATCGCGCCAAAGCCCTCCGCATTGCTCATAATTTCAAATGCGGTGTGGTTGTAATAATCCAGCCCTCTCACAAGGTTCGGATCGATTTCATACGAAATGCCAAGATCATTTAAGTATTGTTTCACTTTTTCAAAATAAGCGGCTGATTCTTCATTTAAATATGTCAAAATCGAAGGTGCCGATTTCATCAGCTCATGATCACGGTCTTTTTTGCAGTCCAAAATTCTAAGCGGGTTCGTGTGCAGCCGGGACTGGCAGTCTGAACAAAATTCTTCGATGCGAGGCTCGAAGTGTTTCACGAGCGCTTCTCTGTAGCTTTTGCGGCTATCTTGATCGCCGAGACTGTTTATGACAAGCTTAACGTTTTCTAAACCTGCTTTTTCATAAATACTCATCGCAAGCGCCATTACTTCAGCGTCGATTGCAGGGTCTTTCGAACCAATCGCTTCAATTCCAAACTGATAAAACTGGCGGTAACGGCCCGTCTGAGGACGTTCATAACGGAACATCGGCCCGACATAATAAAGCTTTGTCGGCTGTACAGGATTTGCGAACAGCTTGTTTTCATTAAAAGCGCGAACCGCAGCAGCTGTTCCCTCCGGACGAAGCGTCAGGCTTCTGCCTTTGCGGTCCTCGAAGGTATACATTTCTTTTTGTACGATATCCGTTGATTCTCCGACGCCTCTGGCAAACAGTTCTGTATGCTCAAAAATCGGTGTGCGGATTTCTTTATATTGATAAGTGCGGCAAGTGTCTCTCATAATTTGTTCAACAAACTGCCAGCGATCTGATTCTCCAGGCAGAATATCCTGTGTTCCTCTCGGAATGTTATATCCCATAGGTAGACCTCCTTATGTATTCCTTATAAAATATCCAATGATCGTTAATGATGAAAATGAAAAAAACTCCCGCCCCTACTATACATGATAGTAGGGACGAGAGTTATACCCGTGGTGCCACCCTAGTTGGAATACGTTCATATTCCCGCTCGATCCTTTAACGCAGGTTCACGTTCACTGCCTAATGGCGTTATTCACGCGTTCAGCAGGAAACCTCCGGAGTGTTGTTTCGAGAAAGACGCAATGGGATCCGCTTTCAGCCTGGGGCGGGTTCCTCTCTAATCATGCAATCTGACCTACTCTTCTCCATTATTGGTTCAAATCTTTCATCATTTGCTATGTACTCAATTTCTATTATAATAATGGGATTGGGGTTCTCTGTCAAGCTTTATTCCGGTTGTTTTTCCTCAGCGCTGCTTCTTTGGACATAAGACCAAATTCAGATGCTGTTTCCGTAAGATAACCAGTCGTATCGGGATCTGCGTGATCGCTGTAATGCAGATTCGCTTCACCGTCGTGAAATGCACGTCCCATTTTTGGATGATATTTCATGATTTGCACACCTTTTTGATTGTATTTACGCTTAGTATAAACAAATCATTTTATTTTTATTTAAAAATCAGAAAGGACTTTACGATATTAAACAAGAATGCTTTTTTAATGATCATCAGAAAGGAGGACACAATGAACAAGAAATACTTTGTCCTTATTGTATGTATTATTTTCACCTCAGCGCTATTCCCGACCTTTTCATCCGTTACAGCTGCTCAAGGAGAAGCGGTCATCGCAACAGATGAAATGAACGTCAGAAGCGGCCCAGGGCTTAGCTACGGCATTACAGCGGAAGTAAAAAAGGGAGAACGCTATCCAATTTTAAAGGAAGATGGAGACTGGGTGCAGATACAGCTTGGTTCTGGAGAAAAGGGCTGGGTAGTCTCCTGGCTTATTACAAAGGAAGACCAGGCCAGCACAAGCTCCTCAGGAAGCAGTGACACTGTGACATCAACAGACCCCGATCTGCGGATGAGAAGCGGCCCGGGCACTTCCTACGAAGTCATCGGCAAATTCCCGCAAGGCAGCCAAGCATCTGTCATTGATAAAGATTCGGGCTGGATCAAGATATCCTATCACAGTGCCACCGGATGGGTATCATCTGAATATGTCACATCAGGAGGCAGCAGTTCAGCGTCTGATGAGAGTGACCAAACCGAGGATTCCGGTGCGTCAACGACGGGCACAGTCGGTGTTTCTTCGCTAAATGTAAGAGCCTCCGCCTCACATGACGCGGCAATTATAACAAAACTTGATCGCGGAACGAAACTGACGGTTCTCAACGAGAAAAATGGCTGGGCTCACATTGAGGTGAACGGGCTAAAAGGCTGGGTTGCAAGCCATTACCTTTTGACTAGTTCTGTTCCAGCTGATGATTCAGCAAATGCCGGCAGTTCATCCTCCGCTAAAAAAGCCTATATCATGTACGGAGGAACGAATCTAAGAAGTGATGCGTCAACATCAGCTTCGATCGTTGAGCGCGCTGCCAAAGGAGATTCATACACCATTACCGGTTCAAAGGGAAGCTGGTATGAAATAAAGCTTGATAACGGGCAGACTGCTTATGTAGCCAATTGGGTGGTCCAAACGTCTAAAAGCGCAGAAGAAGCAGGTGAACCGCCAGTCTCTGATTCCCCGTCTGGAAACGGCTCTCTAAACAATAAAACGATTATTGTTGACCCGGGACATGGAGGAAAAGACAGCGGAACGATCGGGTATTCGGGGAAATTCGAGAAAAACCTGACGATCAAAACGGCAAAACTGCTCGCCAGCAAACTTAGATCGGCTGGAGCGGATGTATATGTGACACGCCAGGATGATACCTTTGTCAGCCTGCAGTCACGGGTCTCTACCTCTCACTACCGTAACGCTGACGCCTTTATCAGCATTCATTATGACAGCTATGCGGATACCTCTACAAGAGGCAGTACAGCATATTACTACAGTCCTGCCAAAGATCAGGAACTCGCATCAGATGTCCACTCAGAAGTGGTGAAGCGTTCTTCCATTCCAGACCGCGGCGTATTATTCGGAGATTATTATGTGCTCCGGGAAAACAGACAGCCCGCTATGCTGTACGAGCTGGGATATGTAAGCCATCCGCAGGAAGAAGCCATTGTACATAGCAATTCATACCAAGAAAAAGTAACAGATGGGATCGAAAGCGGATTAGAGAAATACTTCCAATAAAAAAAGCTGCCTTTTGGCAGCTTTTTTTATTTTGAATCCATAATGAGCGTGACCGGTCCGGAGTTTGTAAGCTGAACATCCATCATTGCTCCAAACGTTCCGGTCTCCACTTTGATTCCTTTTTCACGAAGCAGGTCATTCCATTTTTCATAAAGACCTAAAGCTTTATCAGGTTTGGCCGCGTTCATGTAGTTCGGCCGGCGCCCTTTTTTCGTATCTCCATAAAGCGTAAACTGTGAGACGGATAAAATCTCTCCTCCTATATCTACAAGAGACAGATTCATTTTCCCTTCACTGTCATCGAAAATACGGAGATTGACAACTTTATCGGCTAAATAAGCTGCATCATCTTCTGTATCATCGTGAGTGATGCCGACCAGCACCATAAGGCCTTGTCCAATTTGGCCGACGACCTCTTCGTCCACTGTAACGCTTGCTTCTGTTACTCGCTGAACAACTAATCTCATTTTCTAACCCCTTTAGTTCATGACGCGGCGCACAGAATAGATATCTCTAATCTGTTTAATACGCTCGACGACTTTATGCAAGTGATTGATATTCTGGATAAAAATCGCCATATGGATGGTTGCCACTTTATTGCGATCCGATTTGCCAGAGACAGATGAAATATTGGTTTTCGTTTCATTCACTGCCTGGAGTACCTCGTTCAGCAATCCGCGGCGGTCATACCCAAGAATCTCTATCTCAACATTGTATTCCTTGCGCTTTTGAACTTGTGACTCATGTTCCCACTCTACCGGGATCAGCCGCTCTTGGGCTTCATTCGTTTTGACATTCGGACAGTCTTCGCGATGGACCGAAACCCCTCTGCCTTTTGTGATAAAGCCGACAATATCATCACCTGGCACAGGATTGCAGCATTTTGATAAACGGACAAGGAGGTTGTCAATGCCCTTGACACGAACGCCAGCTTCCCGTTTTCTTCCTTGCGGGTATGGCTTAGGTTCCCCAGTGACTTCCTGAACGATCTTTTCCTGTTCTTCCTGGTCGCGCTGCTTTCTCTCTTTTTCTGTTAGGCGGTTCGCCACCTGCAGAGCTGTGATGCCGTTGTAACCGACCGCCGCGTACATATCCTCTTCATTTGAGAAATTAAATTTGTCAGCAACCTTTTGAATATTCTCCGGCGTTAAAACATCCTTCAATTCAAAATCCAAGTTTTTAATTTCTTTTTCGACCAGCTCACGGCCTTTTTCGACATTTTCTTCACGCCGCTGTTTCTTAAAGAATTGACGGATTTTATGCTTCGCTTGGGATGTTTGGGCAAGCTTCACCCAATCCTGGCTCGGACCGTAGGAATGCTTAGAGGTGAGAATTTCAACGATATCACCTGTCCGAAGCTTATGGTCAAGCGTAACCATTTTTCCGTTTACTTTGGCACCGATTGTTTTATTGCCGATTTCAGAGTGAATCCGGTAAGAAAAGTCAATCGGAACAGAACCGGACGGAAGCTCGATTACATCTCCTTTTGGCGTAAAGACATACACCATGTCAGAGAACAAATCAATTTTGAGCGATTCCATAAATTCTTCTGCATCTGTCGATTCATTTTGAAATTCTAAAATTTCACGGAACCAAGAAAGCTTTTTCTCAAAGGTTGCACCTTCATTGGCTGCTTTCCCTTCTTTATAAGCCCAGTGAGCCGCAACCCCGTATTCCGCTATTTCATGCATTTCAAAGGTGCGGATCTGCACTTCAAGCGGATCGCCTTTAGGCCCAATAACCGTTGTATGAAGCGATTGATACATATTCGGCTTCGGCATTGCGATATAATCTTTGAATCTGCCTGGCATCGGTTTCCAGCATGTGTGAATGATGCCAAGCACCGCGTAGCAGTCCTTTATGCTATTCACAAGAATACGGACAGCCAACAAATCGTAAATTTCATTGAATTGCTTATTTTGCAGCACCATTTTTCGATAAATGCTGTAAATATGTTTCGGGCGTCCCGAGAAGTCAGCCTTGATATTTACTTCTTCGACACGTTTCTTCACTTCATTGACAACCTCATCGACATAAAGCTCTCGTTCTGCACGTTTCTTCTTCATGAGGTTGACAATTCTGTAATATTGCTGAGGGTTCAAATAACGGAGCGCCGTATCTTCCAATTCCCACTTAATTTTTGAAATCCCGAGACGATGCGCCAAAGGAGCAAAAATTTCCAGCGTTTCATTGGAGATTCTCCGCTGTTTTTCCTGAGGCAGATGTTTCAGTGTCCGCATATTGTGAAGACGATCCGCCAGCTTGATCAATATGACCCTGATATCTTGAGCCATAGCGACAAACATTTTGCGATGATTTTCCGCCTGCTGTTCCTCTTGAGATTTATATTTAATTTTGCCGAGTTTCGTTACGCCGTCTACAAGCATTGCCACTTCTTCGGAAAATGCTTCTTTCAGGTCATCGAGCGTCACATCTGTATCTTCCACGACATCGTGCAAAAATCCGCCCGCGATTGTGGAAGGGTCCATTTCAAGATCAACGAGTATCCCCGCAACCTGAATCGGATGAATAATATATGGCTCGCCCGATTTGCGGTATTGCTCGCGATGAGCATCTTCAGCGTACAGATATGCTTTTTCGACAAATGCGATATGCTCATCAGATAGATAGCTGCGTGCTTTATCTATAACTTGCTCGGCAGTCAATACTTGTTCGTTCGCCATGGAATCACCTTTTTTAAAATGTAAACTGTATTGTAGTTTATTATCAAGAAAAAAACGAAAGATGTAAAGAGCAGAAGTTCAAATAGCCAAATATTATATAAAATAAATGCAAAACAATAGGAAAAAAGCACCCTGACATGGAGTGCTTTTTCGTTATGCGGTTATCCTTAGTATTTCATCAATGTTAAGATGTCGTAATCTTCGAGCTTATTTCTGCCGTCAAGGTAAGAAAGCTCGATTAAGAAAGCGATACCAGCAACAACGCCGCCAAGTTCTTCAACAAGTTTGATTGTCGCTTCAATTGTGCCGCCTGTCGCAAGCAGGTCATCTGTAATAAGCACACGCTGACCAGGCTTAATCGCATCTTTGTGGATCGTTAATACGTCTTTTCCGTATTCCAAGCCATAATCCACTTTGATTACTTCACGAGGCAACTTGCCTTCTTTGCGGACCGGCGCAAAACCTACGCCAAGCGCGTAAGCAACGGGACAGCCGATAATAAAGCCGCGCGCTTCAGGGCCAACGACCAAATCAATTTGCTTTTCTTTCGCATATTCAACAATTTGATCTGTGGCATAGCGGTATACATCGCCTTTATCCATCAGTGTCGTAATATCTTTAAATTGCACGCCCTCTTTCGGGTAATCCGGTACAATTGTTACGTATTGTTTTAAATCCATCTGTTTTATGTCCTCCTCGTACTTTCATAAGCCTCTGAATCTTGTTTCATCAGCTTATTCAGCCATTCCTTCAGCTCTTCAGCAGAAGAATAATTCAGCTTTTGATCCAGTTCCATCAGCTGCTGTTTCGCCTGATATGTTTGTGAGTCTGTTAAGTCGCGTTTCTTTGCTCCGCTCACAACAGACAGCACACCATTCTCTATTTTAACAAAACCGAGATCAAAAAACACCTTTGTCATGAAATTGATTGTTTCAACGGACCAGCCTTTATGTTTTGCAAGCTCTGAACCGTGTTTTTTCACGTCAAAAGCGCCTCTTTTCAGCAAGAACGCATAATACCATTTAAAGTGGTCTCTTGCGGGAAAAGTTGATAAAAAGTGGTCCTCATGATTGAGAAAAATAAAATATATCCGCTCGGGCGCCTTTCCTTCCAGCAAACGTGCGAGCATGTCCAGCGAAGGCGGCGGATCCAGTAATACAATATATGCACCATCGAGGTCAAACGCCTTTGCTTGATCTTTAGAACTGATGACGTGCACTTCTCGGCGAAGGTCTTCAGTTTGAAGTAATGTTGTTGAGTCTTCTTTGAAAGAGACAATGGCCCGTTTAGCAGATGGAAGGGCGGAAACTGTGTCTTCCCACGTCCGTTTTCCCCTTAAATCAAACAGCTGCCATTCAGAAACAGCGGCATCCTTTATCATAAGCTGCGGCTTTTTTCGATTGTTCCATTCGTTGATTGACATCTCACCGACAATGGAAATTCTTGAACCCGGTACGATGCCTTCTTGAAGCTCGCCTTTATTAAAACCGACGCAATCAAGCTGGGACGACTCGTTTCTGATCGTCATTTTGACATGAGTTTTATTTGCCCCTATCTTGCGGACATCTTCCAGTACTGCATTTTCTACGAGAACGTGCGGTTTCGGGTTCAGCATGCCAAAAGGAGACAGCATGTTCATTTCTGCGATGCTTTCAACTGTAATGTCTTCGACGCCGCAGACAAGGTCGACTTCCTGTACGGGAATAAAATCCTCTTCCGTAAGCGTATTGTCCGCTATTTCATTCAGCCTGCTTCGCAAATCCGGCACATCTTCGGCTTTCAGCGTCATCCCCGCAGCCATTGGATGGCCGCCGAAATGAGGAAGAATATCTCTGCATTCAGAAAGGCTCTCAAATAAATTAAATCCTCTGATGCTTCGGGCCGAACCTTTAGCGATTCCCTTTTCTTCATCAATACCAAGAACAATGGCCGGTCGGTAGAAACGGTCCACAAGCTTTGAAGCCACAATCCCGACGACTCCCGGGTTCCATCCGGCTTTGGCCACGACAATTGCAGTTTGATCGAGCCCTTGCTGTTCAACCATTTCAATCGCTTCATCCGTCATTTTGCTGACCATTTTTTGGCGCTCTTTGTTCAGCTGGTCAATTTCTGCGGCAAGCTCTTCCGCTTCAAACGAATCCTCTGACATAAGCAAATGAACAGCGGGATCCGCCTGTTCGATTCTTCCGACGGCATTCAGCCTTGGTGCGAGCTGAAATCCGACTGTTTCTTCGTTCGCTTCTCCGATGTCTCCGCCTGACAGCTTAATCAGCTCTTTTAAGCCGAGCCGATTTGTCCGTCGAAGCCTTTCAAGTCCTAGTGTTGCTATTAATCTGTTTTCGTCATGCAGCGGGACTAGATCGGCAATGGTGCCGATAGCCGCCAGGTCAAGCAGTTCATCAGGAAGTTCACCCAATAAAGCGTGGGCAAGCTTAAACGCGACTCCAACCCCGGCAAGCTCTTTAAACGGGTAAGTGCAGCCAGGCTGCTTCGGGTGGACGATCGCACGGACATCCGGAAGCTCCGGTCCCGGTTCATGATGATCGGTAATGATGACATCCAGTCCGAGTTCCTTTGCCACCTTCGCTTCATGCACAGCGGCAATTCCTGTATCAACCGTAATGATCAAAGAGAAGCCCCGTTCTTTAATCGAACGAAACGCCTGTTCATTAGGTCCATATCCTTCTTTAAAACGGTCAGGTATATAAAAATCAACTTGAGCCGACAGTTTTTGCAGCGTGTGAAGCATCACTGACGTACTTGTAACCCCATCGGCGTCATAATCGCCATATATCATAATCTTTTCTTGTTGTGAAATCGCCTGTTTTATTCGATCTGCCGCTTCTTTCATGCCTTTCATTTCAAAAGGATCATAAAAATCGGCATCCTTTGTATGTAAAAACAGCCTAGCGCTTTCTGCCGTATCAAAGCCTCTTTTTACAAGCAGGGACGCAACAAGAGGTGTTATATGCAATTGTTCTGTGAGTGATTTGACCTTATCCTGATCTGGTCGCTGGATTTCCCATCGCATTTTTGACGCTAACATAAATTCACCCCTCAACCACCCTATTATACTAGAGCAGGCTGAGGGGTTTCAAATAATATTCGAAAACTAGTCTTTTTTCTCAATCATGGCTGATGCATCCTGTGTGTCAGTCTGATCAGCAAGATGAGTATCCTCTTGTTTATGTATTGCTGTTCTATTTTCTTTCCGCAAGGTTTTTATTTCCCGCTTCAATTTCATTACCTGAAAAATGCCGACAGAAAATACGATCAGTGCTCCCATTAAAACTGAGCCCAAAATAACAAGAATGAGCGGCCATTCTGATCTTCCAAACAGGTAATCAACTTCTACGGATCGAACATTAATGACTGCGAAAATAGCGACAATTAAGGTGAAAATAAGTGCGAAAATAATGGTCCATTGTTTATTCATTCTCTTTTCCCCCAAACTTCTTATTGAGGTAACTTTCCCAATCAAGACTGGTTTTAAACATGGCTTAACACTAGGTTAAGCTCCCTTTGCTGTTAATTTTTCCCGGATCAGCCTCTTCAGTCCGGTTCCCTCACCGGAAATCACAAGTGTATCGCCTTCGTCAATGACTGTTTCAGAGCTCGGATTCAGTTGTTTATCCTGATTCTTTTTAACAATTGCAATGACCGTCACATGATATTCCTGACCCACATTCAAATCACCAATCGTCTGATGAATGGCAGGCGCTCCCGCCTCTGCTTTACACCACTCTATAATCAAATCATCAAGGGCTGACTCGACCTGTTCTAATGCTTTCGGTTTATATGCCATTCCGCCAAGAATTGCAGACATTTGCCTTGCTTCAGCGTCATCAAACTGCACGGAGGCAACACATTCCTCATGGTCGTTTTCGTCAAAATAGTAAAGCTCTCTCCGTCCGTCATGATGAATGATAATTGAAATTTTATCACGGTTTCTAGTAATCATTTCAACTTTTTGTCCTATGCCCGGCAGCTCTGATTCGCGAACCCTCATATATAAACCCTCCTACATATCTGAAAACCA
This sequence comes from Bacillus sp. PS237, assembly GCF_037963345.1. Classification (NCBI taxonomy): domain Bacteria; kingdom Bacillati; phylum Bacillota; class Bacilli; order Caryophanales; family Bacillaceae; genus Bacillus; species Bacillus sp. PS237. The sequence continues at coordinate 2,714,586 of NZ_CP150156.1, forward strand.
GCCATAAACACTTTTAACACCATATATATGTTTAAATGTAAGCGTATGTCATTATAGCAAATGTCTATTTTAAGTTCAATGAAACTTCAAAAAACAGGCTGCCCTGCAGAGGACAGCCTGATATTTTTTATTGCGCCGAATCTTTTTTCAGTTCTCTTCCTTTCCATGCAAGCCAAATTTGTGCGGCAATGTATAGAGAAGAATAAACGCCTGTTAACAGCCCGACCAATAAAGCAATTGAGAAGTTAGTAATAGAAGATGCTCCAAAGATCAGCAATGTCACAACAACAATCACAACGGTTAATACAGTGTTAATTGAACGTGTAAAGGTTTGCTGCAGGCTCAGGTTTACAATATGGTTCAGATCGGCAAAGGTTTTCGGCTTACGCTTTTTCATATGCTCGCGGACCCTGTCAAATGTAACGATTGTATCGTTAATGGAATACCCGATTATCGTCAAGATGGCCGCGATGAATGTAACATCTACCTCAAGCCTTGTAATACTGAAGAACGTGACGATAAAGAATGCGTCATATAGCAATGAGGCGATGGCAGCAATCGCCATTTTGTATTCGAATCGGATTGAAACGTAAATAATGATGCCAATAGAAGCTATAGCAACTGCGTACAGCGCATTTCTCGCCAGCTCCTTACCGACTGTCGGTGAAACTGTGCTGACATTTGGATCAGATCCGTATTTGTCTTTAAAATACGTTTTTACTTTTGCAATGGTTTCTTTATCTGGCACCCCGACAAAACGGGCAACACCGATATTGCTCTTTTCGCCTGACAGAACTACAGTATCAGGGTCCATACCCAGAGATTCAAAATCCTTCTCAACTTGCTCTGTCGTCAGCTTATGGTCGCTTTGCACTTCAATCCGTGCACCGCTTGCAAAGTCAATGCCAAGATTCAGCCTGAACACAAGCAGGATAATAATCCCGGCAACCGTGACCGCACTGGAGAAAATAAAGAAGTATTTGCGTTTGCTCGTGAAATCCCATTTTTGGAATGGCGTATGCGGCTCTGTATTTTCATCCGTATCCTGAATATCCATGATATGTTTCTTATTGACACCAAACCAGCCTTTTTTCCGATCAAGCCATCTGCTTTCCACAAGGAGAGCGAGGAGAAATCTCGATAAGAAAACGGCAGTGATAAAGCTTGTCAAAATCGATAGGATCAGCATTGTCGCAAACCCTTTAACAGAGCTTGTCCCAAAGATAAAGAGCACAACCGCTGCAATAATGGTTGTAATATTCGCGTCAAAAATCGTCGCAAATGACCGTCTGTTTCCTGAACGGAAGGCAGAGCGGACTGACTTTCCTAGCTTGAGCTCTTCTTTAATCCGCTCATAGGTAATAATGTTGGCGTCAACAGCCATCCCGACACCTAAAATGAGAGCGGCAATTCCCGGAAGCGTGAGTACGGCATTCATCCAGTCAAAGATCTGGAGTGTAATGTAGATATAAACAGACAGCGTAATCACCGCGATTAATCCCGGCAGACGGTAATAGAAAAGCATAAATAAGAAAATAATTGCGATACCGACAATACCGGCAAACACCGTATCATGGAGAGCCTGCTGGCCGAATTGCGCGCCTACTGATGTCGAATACTTTTCAGTCAGTTTCACAGGAAGTGCGCCTGCGTTTAAAATGCTGGCTAAATCTTTCGCTTCTTGAGCTGTGAAATGACCTTCAATTTTTACATCAGTTGTATTTAGTTCCTGACTTACATTTGGAGCGGATACAAATTTAGGATGCTCTTTTTGAACTTCTTTCTTAAAGGAATCACCTTTATCATAATCCAACCAAATGACAAGCTGGTTGTTTGGCGCCATTTTCATGACCTTCTTGGTCACTTCACCAAATTTATCAGCGTCTTTCAGCTTAATCGTGACAATTGGCTCATTTGTTGTGCTATCATAAGTTTGTTTAGCGCCGTTTTCGACTAGATCAGCACCGTTTAACAGTTCCTTATCATTTGCATCTCTGAAAGAAAGCTGCGCTTCAGTCGCCAAAATTTCACGCGCTCTGTTTTGGTTTGTCACGCCAGCGAGCTGAACGCGAATCCGGTTATTCCCTTCAATTTGGATGTTCGGTTCGCTGACACCGAGAACATTGGCCCGGCGGTTCAGTGCCTCTACTGTGCTGACCAGAACGTCTTTTGTGATTTTGTCACCTTTTTTTACAGGCTGTACATCATACAGCACCTCAAATCCGCCTTGCAAATCCAATCCTAACGTAATATTGTTAGCGGCAGGCTTCGTAAAGTAGCCCAAGCCCGTGCCGATCAATAGAACGAAAAGGAAAAACGCAATCAAGCGTCCTTTTTTCATTATGTATATCCTCCCTTAAACCTGTGCGAATCAACCTGCTATCTCAGCAGTTCTTCCAATGCTTCCTGGCCCTCTTCACTGCCCAGCCAATTAGACGTTTTAAATGACTCAACGGTTGCATAGTTCATAAATTCGCCAATTTTCACTGATAAAATATCACTCGCCAGTTCATAAATGCTCAGTTCCGTTTTCTTTTTCCACTTCTTATCTGTTAAGTATGACCACAAACTTTCGAGTTCAACATCATCATACCCGAGAATCTTAAACTCTTCCAGTTTGCTGTAAAGAAACGGCCTGACGTGGTCTTTATATAGATCGGCTGGATGCTTCTCCACGAATTCCACGCTCCTTTTTTATTGTTTTTCAAGAAGACTTGTCATGCTTGGACGACATATACGCATATCTTTATTGTATATGATTCCAGGTAGTTTGAGAAGGCAGGGGGTAAAAATGGCGAAACAGACGTTTTTAAAGGGCACTCTTATCCTTATCGCAGCAGGAATGGTTACAAGAATGCTCGGGTTTGTCAACCGGGTGGTTATCGCCCGTTTTATCGGTGAAGAAGGAGTCGGGCTTTACATGATGGCAGCGCCTACTTTCTTCTTGGCCACTACATTAACTCAATTCGGTCTGCCGGTCGCGATCAGCAAGCTAGTCGCTGAAGCCAGTGCGCGCGGAGATCATCAAAAAACGAAAAATATTTTAGTCATGTCTCTGACCATTACGGGAGTGCTCAGCCTCATCTTTACACCGCTGTTTCTGTTTTTCGCCCCTGTTATGGCTGAAACGATGCTGACAGATAAGCGAACACTGTATCCGCTCTTGGCCATTACGCCTGTTGTGCCGATTATTGCTATATCGAGTGTGCTGAGGGGATACTTTCAAGGAAAACAGAATATGAACCCGCTTGCTATGTCACAAGTCCTTGAACAGGTTGTCCGCATTTCACTCGTGGCTGTCTGCACAACGATTTTTCTCCCTTACGGAATTGAATATGCTGCAGCGGGGGCAATGCTATCCTCAGTGGCAGGGGAGCTGGCATCACTTCTTTATTTATTCGTTTGCTTTAAGTATAAAAAGACAATTAAAATCAGAAAGCATTTTTTACAGTCAATTAAAAACGGAAAACAAACCTTTACCCAATTAATGAGCGTGTCCCTTCCAACAACCGGGAGCCGCTTTATCGGAAACCTCTCTTGGTTTTTCGAGCCAATCGTCGTCGCTCAAAGCCTTGCCATCGCCGGTGTGGCAACAGTTGCCGCAACAAAGCAATACGGGGAACTAACCGGCTTTGCCATGACGCTGCTGACTCTGCCCAGCTTTATTACATATTCTTTGTCGACCGCGCTTGTTCCTGCGATCAGTGAAGGAATGGAGCAGAAAAAATTGCAGGTGGTGGAATACCGCTTAGAACAGGCGATGCGTCTCTGTCTGCTCAGCGGAGGCATTTCAGTTGTTATTTTATTTGTATTTGCGGATGAGCTGATGAGAGTGATGTACGGTTCCTCAGGCGCAGCTGTATTTATAAAAGTGATGGCCCCGTTTTTTCTGCTTTATTATTTCCAAGGCCCGCTTCAAGCTGTGCTGCAGGCGCTTAATTTGGCAGGAGCTGCGATGATGAACAGCTTAATCGGAGCGCTTGTCAAAACAGGCCTTATTTTTGTCCTTGCCACAAGGCCTTCTCTTGGCATTATGGGCGCGGCATTAGCCATTGTGACAGGCATGGTGCTCGTCACGCTATTGCACGCAGCAACCGTAAGCAAAGTGCTGCCGATCAGCATCAAAATCAAGGAGTACGCGCTCAGCTTCGCTGTTATTGTAATTTGCGGATTCATCAGCTCCGCCATCAAACAATATATAAGCTTTGGAGCATCTGAGGCTGTCAATCTAGCCGGATGGATTGCGGCGAGCGCCGCCATTTATATGATCCTCCTGCTCGTTTTCCGTTTAATTAAAAAAGATGAGCTTCGCCGCATTCCCATTATCGGACGGTTGATCATCCGATAATGGTCACGTGCGGTGCCCATCTTTTTCATCAATATATATTTCTCCGTCTGTAAACGAGCAAAATGAAATATCTGAAGGGTTTGTGTATCCGTGTTTTTGCAAACTTTCAAGCAGCCATTTTCTATCTTTACTGATTCTGGACAGGTTTTCTGTTTGAATGAAGCCGTCTATAATGAGCGGCATTTCGAGCTGCCGATGCTCTCCGCTGTTTTCTTTCTTAACAATAGTCAGTTTGCCCGACGGCTCTAAAATAGCAAATGATACGTCAGCTACTCTGTCGATGCTATTTTCTCTGAGCTGAACCATTAAATCATCAAAATTATAACGCTGTGATTTCATGGCTTCTTCGTCAATTTTTCCATATTTGATAATTATGGTCGGCTTACCGTCAAGAAGCTGGCGGACTTTTCGGTTTTTTAAAGAAAAGTATGCCAAAGTCACTTGAATGATCATTAATACAAGCATTGGCAAAATGGTATGAAATAGATGATCGTCTACGTTTTCTATGGCTAAAACGGCAATTTCAGCCATCATGATAAAGACAACGAGATCTAAAATACTAAGCTCTCCGATCTCCCGTTTGCCCATGAAACGAAAAATGACCAATATCACAAAATACAATACGACTGTGCGAAACGCAATAGTGAGAAGCTCTTCCATTATGCACCTCCAACTCATTATAGGTTGCAACAAAATGATCAATTTATGTAAGAAAAACCGATTGCATTTCACAAAGCTTTTACGTCTAATTCATGGGATAAGGGAATACATTTTTACAAAGACGAGCCATCAGCATGTCTGACGGTTTTGAACAAAAAGAACAGAAGCCTTTTAATACAGGCAGAGAGGAGACAATCATGGAGGAAACGAAACAAGTTGGAAAAGGCATTCTTTACGGCTTAATCGCCATATTTTCAGCCATGCTCCTGACAAGTTTAGCGGTTTCACTTTTATTGACCGCAACCTCGCTGGAAGAATCATCATTTAACTGGCTGATCACCGCTATCTCATTTCTCTCTTTATTTATCGGCGGGTTCATTTCAGGCGGGAAAGGCAAGGAAAGAGGCTGGATGATTGGCGCATTGACCGCCTTAAGTTTTTCTCTGATTATCTTATTGTTTCAGTATTTAGGATTCGGAAAGACATTTACAGCAGAACAGCTGATCTTCCATCTGGGATTTTTAGGGGTGTGCATGCTGGGCGGGATTTTCGGCGTGAACATGAGGGGAAACAGGTCTTCCACATAAAAAAGAGCGGGCTCACTTGCCCGCTCTTTTTTGTTTGCTATGTATAGCTCCTGCTGTTATTCAGCAGCAGAAACTTCTCTGATCGCGCGGCGGTCGAACGTAAGACGTGTGTTATCACCAGTCTTAATTACGACTTTGCTTTCGTCGATAGAGTCAACAGTACCGTGCAATCCCCCGATTGTCACTACTGAATCGCCTTTTTTCAGTTCCTCTTGCATTTGGCGTACAGCCTTTTGCTGCTTTTGCTGAGGACGAATCAGCAAGAAGTAAAGGACCGCAAACATTAAAATAATAGGAACCAATGTACCTAAAGTGCCAGTCATCATTTTCACCCCTTTCTGTAAGCCTGTTATGTTTATTTAGAAGCTTTTCGCATTTGGCTTGTTATAGCCGTAACGCTCAAAGAACTCTTCTCTGAAATCACCCAGACGATCCTCGCGAATAGCCTGTCTTACCTGCTCCATTAAGTGTAACAGAAAATGAAGGTTATGGTAAGTTGTTAATCGAAGGCCGAATGTTTCATTGCAGCGAATCAAGTGCCTAATGTACGCGCGAGTGTAGTTTTTACATGTATAGCAATCACACTCTTCATCAATCGGACGGAAGTCTCTTTCAAATTTCGCATTTTTCATATTGAGTCGTCCTTCAGCAGTAAACACTGTGCCGTTTCTTGCAATCCGTGTAGGCAGCACACAGTCAAACATATCGACCCCGCGGATCGCTCCGTCGATCAGTGCGTCCGGAGAACCTACTCCCATCAGATATCTCGGTTTATCCTTCGGCAAGAGCGGTGTTGTGAATTCGAGTACACGGTTCATGACATCCTTCGGTTCACCTACAGACAATCCGCCTATAGCATATCCCGGAAAATCAAGCGAAATCAAGTCCTTCGCACTTTGTGTCCGCAGATCTTCATATTCTCCGCCTTGTACAATACCAAACAGCCCTTGTTCATCCTGACGATTGTGGGCATTCAGGCAGCGTTCCGCCCAGCGGCTTGTCCGTTCAACTGACCTCTTCATGTAGTCGTACTCCGCCGGGTATGGCGGGCATTCGTCAAACGCCATCATAATATCAGAGCCGAGTGCGTTTTGGATCTCCATCGCTTTTTCCGGAGATAAAAACAGCTTGTCTCCATTTAGATGATTGCGGAAATGGACACCCTCTTCCTCTATATTACGAAACTTGCTTAAAGAAAAGACCTGAAAACCGCCTGAATCTGTTAAAATTGCGCGGTCCCAGTTCATAAATTTATGGAGCCCGCCCGCTTCTTTGACAATGTCTTGGCCCGGACGAAGCCATAGATGATAAGTGTTGCTCAAAATGATGCCTGCATCCATTGCTTTCAGCTCTTCAGGCGACATTGTTTTGACTGTCGCCAGTGTGCCGACCGGCATAAAAACCGGCGTTTCGAAGGAGCCGTGAGGCGTATGCACTTTGCCCAGCCGCGCTCCTGTTTGTTTGCATTCTTTTATAAATTCATAGCGTATTGGTTGTTCAGCCACTTTTGATGAGGCCTCCTGTTCTCAAATTATATAATCAGCATCGCGTCTCCGAAGCTGAAGAAACGGTATTCCTCTTCCACTGCATGGTTATAGGCACGCAGAATGTTTTCTCTTCCAGCAAGCGCGCTGACCAGCATAATCAATGACGATTTCGGCAAATGGAAGTTTGTAATCATTCCGTCAATGGCTTTAAATTCATAGCCCGGATAAATAAAAATAGATGTCCAGCCGCTTGATGCTTTAAATTGCCCGTCATGTTCTCCGGCAATCGTCTCAAGCGTGCGTGTCGAGGTCGTGCCGACAGAAATGATCCGACCGCCATTTTCTCTTACTTTGTTTAAGGCTGCAGCCGTTTCTTCTGACATTTGATAAAACTCTGCATGCATATTATGCTCTTCCACTTCATCGGCACTCACAGGGCGAAACGTTCCAAGGCCTACGTGCAGTGTGATGAACTCAATTTGCACGCCTTTGTCTTTCAGCTGCTGTAAGATTTCTTCCGTGAAGTGAAGGCCAGCTGTAGGCGCAGCAGCAGAGCCAATTTCTTTTGAATACACTGTCTGGTAGCGCTCTTTGTCATCAAGCTGTTCTTTGATATATGGAGGGAGCGGCATCTCTCCAAGGGATTCAAGCACCTCGTAGAAAATACCGTCATATTGAAATTCCATCTTTCTGCCGCCGTGCTCAAGCTCTTCCGTGCAGATTGCCTTCAATCTTCCGTCTCCAAATGTGACAACAGTTCCTTTTTTCACCCGTTTCGCCGGTTTGGCAAGTGTTTCCCATTTATCACCGGTTTCCTGTTTCAACAAAAGAAGTTCCACTTTCGCGCCGGTATCCTCTTTTGTGCCGAATAACCGCGCAGGCAGTACCCGGGTATTGTTCAGGACTAGACAATCGCCTTCGTTAAAGAAGCTGATAATGTGTTTAAACGAGCTGTCAGTAAGCTCTCCTGTATGTTTATCGAGCACCATCAGCCTTGAAGCATCACGCTGCTCCAACGGTACTTGTGCAATTAAACGTTCTGGTAGTTCAAAATCAAATAAATCGACTTTCATGATGATTTCACCTTTATTCTAGTCTTTTGTTATTTCATTCTGCCAAAAAGATTAAGCAAAATTGATAATACCACACTTATAATAATACAAGTGACAACCGGGAAGAAAAACGTAACATTTCCTTTTTTTACAAAAATATCTCCCGGCATCTTGCCGACAAAATGCAAAACTGCTCCGATAATAAGCAAAACAGCACCAAGAATCATAATGATCTTAGGAAATTCAGTCATATCGGGGAGCCTCCATTTGGAAATGATGATAAACGGCCGGTGTCACGATCCTTCCACGCGGCGTTCTTTGTATAAATCCAATTTGCAGCAGATATGGTTCATATACGTCTTCAATCGTATGCGATTCCTCGCCGATGGTAGCTGAAATCGTATCAAGGCCTACTGGGCCGCCGTTGAATTTTTCGATCATGCCCATCAGCAGCTTATGATCAATATGATCCAAACCGAGGCGGTCAACCTGAAGCCGCTCCAGCGCATTCTGAGAAATGTCTTCCGTAATCCTGCTGTCACCCAGCACTTGGGCGAAATCGCGCACCCTTCTCAGCAGGCGGTTCGCCACGCGGGGCGTCCCTCTCGATCTTCTTGCAATTTCAAGAGCCGACGGTTTATCAATCTCAACCTCGAATACATCAGCGGTTCTTGTGACAATATCCGCCAGTTCTTCTTGTGTATAGTACTCAAGGCGAGACATTACGCCGAATCTGTCTCTTAAAGGAGCCGTCAAAAGCCCCACCCTCGTCGTGGCTCCCACCAGCGTAAAAGGCGGAAGGTCGAGGCGAACCGAGCGGGCAGATGGGCCTTTGCCAATCACAATGTCCAGGCAAAAGTCTTCCATTGCAGGATAAAGCACCTCTTCGATCGATCTGTGCAGCCTATGTATTTCATCAATAAATAATACATCTCCCGGTTCCAGCGCCGTTAATATAGCAGCCAAATCACCAGGCCTTTCAATCGCAGGCCCTGATGTCGTCCGCAATTCCACTCCCATTTCATTAGCAACAATCGAAGCAAGCGTTGTTTTTCCGAGTCCGGGCGGCCCGTACAGAAGAACATGATCCAGCGTCTCCTGTCTCATTTTCGCCGCATCTATAAACACGCGCAAATTTTCTTTTACCTTATGCTGCCCGATATACTGTGCCAGATTTTGCGGCCTCAGGCTTTGCTCTATCACTGATTCATGGTTGTCTGCTTCACTTGAGACGAGCCGTTCATCCATGAACATCACCTTACTTTAATAGTTTTTGTAATGCTTTTTTCACATATTGGTCTGTTGTCAGCCCAATTTCTTCTTTAAGGTGAGGAAGCACCTTTTTGATTTCTTTTTCAGCATATCCGAGAACCCTGAGGGCTTCAAGTGCTTCTTCAAGAGCCGTTTCCGCTGTTTGCTTTTCAAGCCTTTCTTCATGATTAAACAGATTTTCAATCATTTCAGGCACAACATCTGCCAGCTTTCCTTTTAAATCTAGAATAATCTGGCGTGCGGTTTTCTTTCCTACTCCAGGAAACTTGACCAAAAAAGCTTCATCTTCATTTTCAATTGCTTGGATGACCGCTCCGGGATCACCCGAGCCCAAGATGGCAAGTGCTCCTTTCGGGCCAATTCCGGTCACGTTTAACAGCTTTGTAAAGAGCGCCTTCTCCTCTCTTGTTGAAAAACCATAAAGCGAAAAAGCATCCTCTCTGATATGATGGTATGTAAAAATCGTTTCTTGGCTTCTCTCCTTATATATAAACGGATTCGGCGTGAAAATCTGATAGCCGATGCCGCCGTTCTCTATGACAATATATTGGGGAGATACATAATCAATCGTCCCTTTAACAAATTCAATCACGCAAATTCACCTCTTTGACTGTTCTTCATTGTACCATAAAAACAGCCAAAGTCTTATAGAAAAGTTAACATATGTTCGCTTCTCTCTCATTCTTTCACGAAAAAAAAGACATGAATACATGTCTTCAATCAGCGGACGCTACCCGCTGTATGTCTTCATATGTTCGATGACATCCTCAAACTCCGCTTTTGTCCGAAATGGAATGCCTTTCAGCAGATTTTTTTGCATATGGCTTTCCAGCCTTTCTAAATCAATTTGAAAAAAAGACTGAATTGGTTCGGAAGCTGGCTCAGGCCGCCCATGAAAAGTGGAAATCACTCCATTATCCGATACACCGATATACCCGTTGACCTTGCTGAGCGGAGAAATATCGTCCATTTGCTTCCGGAAGAGCACATATCCCTTTTTTTGTTCCACTAGCGTCCATCCGGCATAAGCTGCCCAAAAATCATCCATAGAAAACACTTTTTCATGCTTATGCTCAATGCTGACATCGCCGTCCAAATACACCTTTTCAAGCTGCACATGCACCTGCAGCGGCTCATAGTGCTCCACTTCCGCGCCAAGTGCGCGGGAAGGAGCTCCTATTAAAAATACTGCCGCTGAGCAAAGAATGCCCAGCAAAAGATACGCCGTGCTGAATCGTTTCACCCTCTACACCTCTTTGCACACGTTTATGATTAGTTTGACCAAAGAGGCTACTGCTTAACCGTTTTATCAAAATTTGTCTGCACATTTTCCCTGACAAACCGTTCCTCCGTATACACATCTGTGCTTTGCTCAGAAATTGTCAAGAATCGCGTCAGAAAGGCACTGAAAAAATACAATGCCGCAAAGATCCAAATCACGCCACCTGCACCGAGCGGCCCAATGAAAAGACTCACGATGCCCGGCGCGATAAACGCACATAAACCAGATCCCAAATTCAACACTGACATGGCAGCACCTTTATTATCAGGTGCAAGCGTCGGCAAAAGCGCGCTTAATGGGACGTACCCTGCTAAAGCCGCGCCGTAGCAGCAGGCGATAATCATGAGCACCCAATACTGATGCCCGATCAGCTGAGGCGTGTAATACAGCGCCAGCGTAAAAATACCGCATCCGACACCGCCAAACCACATGACCGTATTGCGCCAGCCTAGTTTATCTCCGACTGCACCGAAAATGATATTAAACACAATATTCACAAAAAACAGCGTCCCCCATATTTGCAGCCATTCCGAAACCGAATACCCGTATCGTGCTAAATAAGTAGGAAGAAAGATGGCAAATCCAAATTGTCCTATCGCATTAATCGTCTTGACCACTCCGCCGATGCCTACCTTAGGGTTTTCAAACATAATCGTAAATGCCTTCGACAGTTCTTTCCATTTCGGCTGATCTTGTTTTTGTATCGGAGTAAATTTATCTTTGTTAAAAAATAAGGCAAGAATTCCGCCTGCCGCCACAAACAGTAAAGCGCTCCAAAGCGTATTGATTTCTCCAAAGGCCGGAACTGCATAGCTGGAATAGAACGGACCGAGCACGTTAAGGCCGCACGTAAACATAAACCAAAACCAGCCGACGGCTTTTCCAAGAATATTTTGAGAGGTGCTGTATGACACCCATACGAGAAAAGAGTATGCAAACAGCGGATATCCCAAGCCTCTAAGAGCATAGCTGCCCAAGAGAGCCGGATAATACATATGAGGAATCGCCCAGCCGATAAAAGCGGCCGAACCGAGGATAAATGCAAGCAATCCGACAGTCATCGTTTTTCTCGGCCCCCAAGTTTGGACAAACGTTCCTGAAAGCCAAGCTGAGATGGTGACAGCAATGCCGTACATGGTAAATAACGATGCGGATTGCTGCATACTGAGACCATGATCAACGAGAAAAGGAGACAGCCAGCCTTGTTCGAGGCCGTCTCCAACCATAAAGATGACAACGCCAATATAACCCCAAACCATGTGAGAAGGAATTCCGATTTTGTTCAAAACATTTCCTTTAGCATGTACTGTATTCATTTTCTCCACCGCCTACTTAAAGTATCAATGGAGTATATACCCAAGCTTGCTGAATTGTAATCCTGTTAGATTAAAAAGCGATTTTTTCAGTGTGCTCAATGCTAACAGGCATGCCAAAAGCAAGCGATTGCTGTGCTGCTCTGGCGATCCTCCCGGCCTGTAAACCGTCATTGCCGGTGCAGGGAGTCTCCTGGTTTGTGCCGATCGCTTCTGCAAAACGGAGAATCTCCTCCTCATATGAATCCTTATAGCGTTCAAGGAAAAAGAAATGCGGTTTATCCTTCATCACAAAATCAGCTGTTGACACCTCAACCGTTGTCGGCCTGCTATTGTCAGCCGCTGCAGAGCCTTTCGTCCCGAAAACCTCAACCCGCTGGTCATATCCGTACACAGCTTGGCGGCTGTTATCAATCACAGCCATGGCACCGTTTTCAAAAGTCAGTGTAATAACAGCTGTATCAATATCACCCAGCTCCGCAAAAGAAGGATTCACCAAAGCCGCCCCTTTGGCATACACTTCCGTCACTTCGCTTCCCATAATATATCTGGCCATATCAAAATCATGGATCGACATATCCATAAACAATCCGCCTGACGTACGGACATAATCTATATTCGGGGGTTCTGGGTCCCGGGACGTGATTTTTAATAAATGAGGTGTACCGATTTCACCATTTTCAACAATCGTTTTGATTTTCTTAAAATGAGGATCAAAGCGGCGGTTAAATCCGACTTGAAGTGTTACCCCGTGTTTCCGGACAGCCGCAAGCGCTTCACTCGTTTCGTCCAGAGAGAAACTAACGGGCTTCTCACAAAATATATGCTTTTTCGCCTCGGCTGCTTCTTTGATCATCTGTGCATGTACGGCTGTAGGAGAGCAAATAAAAATAGCATCAATATCAGGATCATGTAATAAATCACGATAATCAGAGGTTATGTATTCAATCTGATGACTGTCGGCCCAGCTTTTTATACGGCTCGCCTGAATGTCAGAGATTGCTTTTATTTTCATGTGAGGAATCCGGCTTATATTTTGAACATGAAGTTTGCCGATGCGGCCTGCACCGATAATCCCTGTCACAATCTGTTTTGTCATGGCTTCTTCCCCCTTGATCATTCACGAAAGCGCTTTATTTAAAATTAATACTATCCCATTTGTAAGCGCTTTTCAAGAATGGAAATTAAACGTTCTATGTCTCTTTTATCACAATTCATGCTTATAAGTAGCCTTCTTCTTCAAGACCAGATACACTAGAATTAGGCTCTTTTTCCTGAACAGTTTATGATTTTCCTATAAACAGCTGCATAAAATAGAGCAAAGAAGGTGAATGAAATGCTGACAAAAGCAGAGGCACTGGCCCATACCGTCATATACCGCAAGAACAGCAGATTTGATAAAGTCAAAGAGAAATCCGAGGAATTAACACTAATCGGCAAGGGAAGAAGCGCCTATGTGTTTGCCTTAACAGAAGGCGGTCGAAAAATGGCGCTGAAAGTATTTTTTCCGGAATATCAAGCGACAGCAGTCAAAGAAGCAGCGATCTATGAAAAATTAGCCGGGTCCGCATTCTATCCTGACATTTACGAAACTGGCGATTCATTTATTCTCATGGAATATATTAAAGGTGAAACCTTTTATAACTGTCTGAAGAAAGGCATTGCAATCAGTGATGACATGATTCAGCAGGTTGAAGAAGCGCTTTCTGACGCCCGGGCAGCCGGACTGAACCCGTCAGATATTCATTTGCGGAATCTGATATTGACAGAAACCGGGGCGGTGCGGGTGATTGATGTTGCGAGATTTGAGCAGACAAAAACATGCACGCAGTGGGACGACTTAAAATCCGCATATCATGCACTCTACAAAAAACCGATATTCCCCAAAAAGATTCCGGGTTTTTGGCTGGAGATCATCGCATTTTTATATAAGAAAGATTGGTTTCAAAAGCATTTCGCACAGCGGAAAAGAAAATATTCTTAAATCAAAAAGGCAGCCGCACAAGCGGCTGCCTTTATCATGTATTTTTTACTTTCTGACGGCAGAAATCAGTTTCATTTGTTCAGGCGACAGCTTAATTCGATAGCCTCTCACAGTTAAGTAGACCGCTTCTGGGTCCTTCTCGCCGGAATGACAATACGTTTTTTCCATTTCTGTCTCCCCTCACCCTTTATTGGCTTTATTTCATCTTATCATTGCTTTATTGAGGTAATTTTAAAGAAATGTAAAGATTATATGAATCCGATATATAGTAAAATGAGAGAAAAAAAGGGAGAGAGTCACATTAAGACCGAAAACACCTTGAGCTTAGATGCAGCCAGAGGTGAACTTGTAAATGAAAAAACACTTGTCAAGAGAACAATCTACTGGAATTACCCGGACAGCCGCCCAGCAGTGACGTGGATCAATCACAATACAGTGAAAATCGGCAATCAGACTTTACATCTTGATACTGATGAAACGTATGATTGGCGAAAAGATGATCATTGGATCCGTGAAGAACCGCCGCAGGCGTCAGTGAGGTGATGAAACATGAATAAGATGAACGGAACAAATGATGAAAAGCATTTCAATCATTTTGTGATTGCTTTATCCTTTATATACGGTTTGACTGAACTAGGCTATTTGTTGCTGAAGGATTTTATAACAATTGCCATAAGTTTGCCTCTGTAGAAAAACGCAGCGTAGTCGATACGCCGCGTTTTTTCTTTTTCCCTTCCTCTTCTTATTGATAATTACAGGTCATATAATGTGACAAATCGATTGTAGAAATAGTTCGATTAGACCAAAATCCTTTTTATACATGTATTCGAATTTGAAGTGAGGGGGAAGCTTGATGGCAGATTTTGTTGCTAGTTTGAATGCGGTCTTATGGAGTACGCCCGTCATTTATATTTTATTGGGAATTGGATTCGCCTTTTCAATTATGACCCGTTTTTTACAAGTCCGACATTTAAAAGAAATGATTGTTCAGATGTTCAAAGGCAAGAGCTCTGAAGCCGGCGTTTCATCTTTCCAAGCGTTATCGATTGCGCTGTCCGGCCGTGTGGGCACAGGAAACATCGCGGGAGTGGCGACAGCAATTGCATTCGGCGGACCCGGTGCAGTGTTCTGGATGTGGGCGATTGCCTTTATCGGGGCGGCGAGTGCCTTTGTAGAATCAACGCTTGCTCAAATTTACAAAGTGAAACAAGACGGTCAATATCGGGGCGGCCCTGCTTATTATATAGAAAAAGGCTTAGGCATTAAGTGGTTTGCCGTCTTATTTGCCGCTGCTGCCCTTATTGCAATGGCCTTTCTAATGCCGGGCGTACAGTCCAACTCCATTGCGGCTGGGATCCAAAATGCATTCGGCATCTCTCCTTTCGTCACAGGGTGCGGTCTGGTTTTATTATTAGGGTTCATTATTTTTGGCGGCGTCAAACGAATTGCCAATGCGGCGCAAATGATTGTTCCATTTATGGCCATTGGATATATCCTGCTGTCTTTGATTATTATTGTCATGAATGTGTCTGAATTGCCTGCTGTGATCTCATTAATATTCAAAAGCGCCTTCGCATTGGATTCCGCTTTTGGCGGCTTGATCGGTATGGCGATTTCCTGGGGCGTTAAACGTGGCATTTACTCAAACGAAGCCGGCCAGGGAACAGGCCCGCATCCGGCAGCTGCTGCAGAGGTTTCTCATCCGGTCAAGCAGGGACTGGTTCAGGCATTTTCTGTTTATATTGACACCTTGTTTGTATGTTCCGCTACAGCTTTCATGATCTTGTTTACCGGCATGTACAATACCCAGGCTGCAGATGGTTCCTTTATCGTTCACCAGCTTAAAGGCGTAGAAGCAGGACCTGGTTTCACACAAGCGGCAATTGACAGTGTTCTTCCCGGATTCGGTGCAGGCTTTGTTGCCATCGCTTTATTCTTCTTCGCTTTTACAACAATTATGGCGTATTACTACATCGCAGAAACAAATATCGCCTATTTAGCACGAGGCAGAGAAAGCAAATGGGCGATGCTTGGCTTAAAACTGATTATTTTAGCCGCCACGTTCTATGGTACTGTGAAAACAGCTTCACTTGCTTGGGCATTAGGGGATGCAGGGCTTGGCATTATGGTATGGCTGAACGTCATTGCCATTGTGCTGCTTGCCAAGCCGGCGCTCCTTGCTTTAAAGGATTATGAGCGCCAAAAGAAGCAGGGCTTAGACCCGATCTTTGATCCAAAAGCGCTGGGTATCAAAAACGCTGATTTCTGGGAGAAAGAATACACTCATGAAAGTGAACGTGTCTCCTGAACATACTAAAACCGGCCCGATATGACCTCGTGCCGGTTTTTTATGAACGATAGTTTGTATACACTTCTTGAACATCATCGTCATCTTCAAGGACGTCTATTAATGTTTCCAGCTTCTCAACAGCCTGATCATCGGCTTCTGCATAGGTATTGGGAAGCATGGTCACCTCCGCCGAAGAAATTAGATATTTCGATTCGAGGGCTGTTTTCACCTCTTCAAAATGCTCAGGCTCTGTGAAAACCTCATATAGGTCTTCTTCAATTCGCAGCTCTTCTCCTCCTGCTTCAAGCACATCAAGCATGAGCTCATCTTCTTCTATTTGCCGTTCAGTACGGTCTATCGTAATGAACCCCTTTCGTTCAAATAAAAAGGCTACACATCCGCTTTCTCCCAGACTTCCGCCATTTTTATTAAAGGCTGTCCGCACATTTGACGCCGTTCGGTTTTTATTATCTGTTACGCATTCAACCATGACGGCAATCCCTGAAGGGCCGTAGCCTTCATAGGTGATTTCTTCATAGCTGCTTCCGTCTTGGCCTCCCGCAGCTTTTTTAATGGCCCGATCTATATTTTCATTCGGCATATTGGCGCCTTTTGCTTTTTCGATGACAAGACGCAATGCTGAATTTGCTTCTGGATCCGCTCCGCCTTCTTTCGCTGCCACATAGATTTCTTTTGCCAGCTTCATAAATATTTTCCCGCGCTTTGCATCCTGTGCATTTTTTCTTTTTTGAATGTTTTTCCACTTGGAATGGCCTGCCATGTTTTCACCTTCTTTTACATTTTCTATGTACACTTTAATGGGAAATGTTCGCTGATGCAAAGAAAAAGGCTGCCGAATATCACTTCCGGCAGCCCTTCCTTCCTAGCGGTTGTTCATTTTATGAAGTTTTCTGAACAGCCCTTTATCTGTTGATACTTGGACGTCACGGCCATTTGCATAGTTGCGCGCTGCTTTTACAACATTATCTCTGTCAGACTTTGTGAACTCTCTGTGGCTTTTGACTGCGATAACTACTCGGTCATCCGATACCATAACTTGTGTGTCATTGACGTTTTTCACTTGTTTCACACGGTTGGCAATTTTTGCAGCCAGTCTTCTGTTTTCTTGGTTGTCATACCCGTTGTTCGCTGCATTCCGATTCATGTTTCGGTTATTCGTGTTGTTATATGTTCCGTCAGTTGCCAAAGGAACACGATCGTCAGCAGTAACACGGTCACGGTTATTTACATTCGTGGTGTTTCGGTTACCGTCGTTCTGATCCTCCATTAATTCAGAAACAGGACCATCGTGGTCGATTCCGTCTCCCTGTCTATCGGCGTCATTTTCATTTGTATAATATCCGATTGGACGGGTATTGCCGTTATTGCGCGTATCATTCATAGCATTATCGTTTGCTCCGCATGCTGTTAAGCCGGCTGTCATTAGAATCAGGCTAGCGATCGTCATTTTTTTACCCAATGGAAAAACCCCCCGTGGACGAATTGAGCATGTTTGCTCGCTTTTATCATGTGCGTATGGGGGGCATGTTAAGCGTGTCAGTTCTCTCCATTTGGCAGTGATCTGCTTGAAAACAAAAAAAGGAACGATTTACATCGTTCCGAACGATCACTCATTTTCTTCTTCCGGACGGCCAAACATTTGGTTTACAGAAGGCTGGTTCGTCATTGGCATAGAAACTCCTGCCGAATATGGGTTTGGATTTGGGTTAGCTGTGCCATATGGCATATTAGGGCTTCCATAAGCTCCCATTCCCGAATGGCCAGGTGCAGAGAAATATGGCTGATGATCACCGTCACAGCCGCAGTCGTCATGATCTTTGTATGGCATGTAACCATGAGCCGCAGCAGGCTGGTATGCTCCCATTACTTGGGGAGTGCCGTAATAAGGGCCATACGGCATATGTCCATACGGAGATCCATAAGCCGGAGATGCGTATTGCGGCGCACCGTATGAACCGTAATGTCCGTGATGGCTGTTTTCATGATGCTGGTTTTCATAACCCGGGTCATACTGAGGCGATACAAAGCCTGGCTGGTATCCATGCATCGGATGCATTGGATAAGCTTGTGCCGGATAGTACGGATAGCATAATCCTGATCCTGGAAGAATTGGCGAAACAGGCACCGGACACGGTACGAAATGAGCCGGATAATGATAATAAGGCTGAACAGCCGGCATCGGCATATTCGGAACTGTGTGATGAACGTTTTCCTCTTCTATACCGCCTACCTCTGGCGCCTTTGGCATATTAGGCATATTCGGATAATTTGCATTTTCCATATTACTCATAGCCTCCTGTTGTGGAAATTGGTCTTGCATATGATACATATGATCCATATTTCCGTCATGATGTTTTTTCGGCTCCTCCGGTTTAGGAGGCGACCAAGGCTGGAAAAGCTGTTTCATATCATAATAATCGTTCACATCAGCTTCAGGGTACACATTTTCCTGCAAATTAGGCATCGGCGGGACATACGGCATGGACTTCTTTTCTTTCGGCTTTGTGTCTTCTACATCGACAACGGATTTAGGCTTCTCTTTCGCATATGGATGTTCTTGCTTCACACTCCCGGCCGCAGGACTTTTGCCCGCTTTTGGCTCTTTTCTGACCGGGACTCCTTCTGACGGCACTTTTATTTTCATTCCAGGCATGATTAAGTCTGGATTGCTAAGCTGTGTATTGAGTTTTTTCACTTCCTCAACATCGACTCCGTACTTTTCAGCTATTTTCCAGAGCGAATCGCCTTTTTGAACGATATGGATTTTCAACGTTTTCCCCTCCTATGCAAAACGTGAACAGTTCAGCTGTGATTACAATATGTTTCTTCACAACATATGCCTGAACAAAAGAAGTTATGAGTAAAGGAAGGGAAAATATTTCTGATCTACGTGATCGAAAGCATTCGATTCAGGGCAAGGAGTGCATCTTCCTGAATGGCTTTTGGCACCTTGATGACGCCTGAAGGTTCTCCTTTTTCAATTTGTTCCAGCGACCACAACAAATGCGGCAAATCAATTCGGTTCATTGTCAGGCAAGGGCACATGTCAGGGTTGAGTGATTCGATTTGTTTATCTGGATGCTCGTGAATGATCCGCTGAACAAGATTCATTTCTGTCCCGATTGCCCACTTGCTTCCCGCCGGAGCCTGGTTGATTGTGTCGATAATATATTTCGTTGATCCGTTATCATCGCTTAGTGTCACGACTTCGTGTGAACATTCCGGGTGCACAATGATCTGAATGTCGGGGTCTCGCTCTCTCATATCATGGATATTTTTAGTGGTGAATTTCTCGTGAACAGAGCAATGCCCTTTCCACAAAATCACTTTCACATTCGTATGCCCGGATTCAGCTACTAATTCATCTTTCATCGGATCCCACACAGCCATATCTTCAAGCGCAATGCCCAGATCATAAGCCGTATTTCTCCCTAAATGCTGATCAGGCAAAAATAAAATTCTTTTTTTCTGTGTAAACGCCCATTCAAGCACTTTTTTCGCATTCGAAGAAGTTACAGTTGCTCCGCCATGCTTTCCGACGAATGCCTTGATCTCCGCAGTGGAGTTCACATAAGTTAAAGGTATGATCGTATCTCCAAATATATGCTGAAGCTTCTTCCATGCCCTATTGGTCTGCTGCATGTCAGCCATGTCAGCCATAGAACATCCAGCTCTCATATCTGGCAGGACGACCGTTTGCTGCTCGCTTGTCAGCATATCGGCGGTTTCTGCCATAAAGTGAACGCCGCAAAATACGATATAATCCGCTTCTTTGTTTTTTTCCGCTACTTGGGCCAATTGCAGGGAGTCGCCTGTTTGGTCAGCAAATTGTATCACTTCATCCTTTTGATAATGATGGCCTGGTATAAAGAGCCTGCTGCCGAACTTTTTCTTAATGGCGGCAACGCGCGTTTCCATATCCTTTCTCGATAGTTCTTTATAACTTTCGGGCATCATATCATTCGATTGTTTGATCACATCAAGAATTGACATAACAGCATTCCTCCACAGATTCATTTGATAACGTAACATCCATGCTGATATCTAAACTTTTGACGGAATGAGTCAGAAATCCTAATGAAATATAATTCACACCCGTCCCTTTAAAAGCAGGCAAAGATTCTAACGTAATCCCGCCAGAGGCTTCAGTTTTTATATTAGCCGGTGTGAGCTTTGCAAAATGACGGACCGTATCAGGCGGACAGTTGTCAAACATAATAACATCCGCTCCAGCTGCAATTGCTTCCCGCAGCTGTTCCTCCGTTTCAATTTCCACCTCGATATTTACCATGTGCCCTGCGGCCTGACGGGCTTTTTTGCACGCCTCTAAAATAGAGCCGCATGCTGCGATATGATTATCTTTAATCATGATGCCGTCATACAAACCGAATCGATGATTATACCCGCCGCCGGCTCTGACAGCATATTTCTCCAGCATTCTGAGCCCCGGTGTTGTTTTTCTCGTGTCACAAATTTTAATCTGTTCATCATCCAGACACCGAACAGCCTCTCTTGTCATTGTCGCAATTCCTGACAGCCTCTGAATAAGATTTAATACGACCCGCTCTCCTGAAAGGAGCGCAGCTGCGGGACCGTGTAACTCGGCAATCACTTCACCTTTATGCAACATGTCCCCATCTTTTTTGTGTAAAATGCTTTGAACATTTTCGTCCAATAACGAAAAGCCTTCTTTTATGATCGCTGCTCCTGCAAAAATACCCTCTGACTTTGCAACAATCTCCGCTTCACAGCTCTGTTCTCCAAAAATAGACTGCGATGTAAGATCCCCTGTCCCAATATCCTCAAGAAAAAAGTGATTCAGTAATTTTTTCAGCTGTAAATGATTCATTGTTCCAAATCCCCTCGTTTTTTCTGATCTTCGTTCCTTTTTTTGTATGGACAATTTGTCTTCCTTGCCAGCTCACCTCAGCATGAGGAAAATCGGTGCGGAAGTGAGCCCCTCTGCTTTCCTCCCGCAAAAGCGCAGAAAACGTCATCAGCTTTGCAGTTTGCCATAGATGAGAAAGTTCCATCTGCCGAATTGTGATATCCTTCACATTTACTTCCTGAAAAGGCAGCGTATGAAGCCAGATGCTAAGCTCAATCAAACTGCTTTGTTCCCGCAGAATAGACATGTGGCTTGTCATTTTGCTTTGCAGTTCATGCCCCTCTATATCCGGCACCTCGTAGAAGACACTGGTTTCTAGCCCTGATTGATATTGCCTGTTATAAACCGGTTTTTGGATAATATGCTCTGCTGCCCTTTTTCCAAATACCAGCGCTTCCAATAAAGAATTGCTTGCAAGCCGGTTTGCTCCATGTAAACCGGAGCATGCTGTCTCGCCAATCGCATAAAGCCCCGGCACTGTCGTTTCTCCCCAGCGATTAACTGAAACACCTCCCATTAAGAAATGCATTCCCGGAGCAACAGGAATTTTTCCGCTGTGGATATCAATCCCTGCTTTTTCACAAATAGCGGTGATGGTAGGGAAACGCGTTTCAAAATCAGAAATCGCACTGAAGTCTATATAAACGCGATTTCCTTTTGCCATTTCTTCGTGAATAACCCGTGAGACAATATCTCTTGGAGCCAGGTCACCTAAAGGATGCCGTTCAGCCATAATCCTGCGGCCGTTTTCGTCTACTAAACATCCGCCTTCCCCTCTGACAGCTTCTGAAACAAGCCCGTAGGAAACACCATTTTTCACAAGCAGTGTCGGGTGAAACTGAGTAAACTCCAAATCCGTTAATTCCGCCCCGGCCCGGTAAGCCAGAGAAAGACCGTCACCTGTGACAGTGAGATCATTCGTATGGTGAAGAAACAGGTTTCCACAGCCGCCGGCAGCCAGCACAACTTCGTCTGCGTGCCTTACCTTGAGCCGCCCTTTGCTGTCTTTTGTCATGACGCCGATACATCGTCCGTCCTCTATAAGCAAATCTGCTGCCGTTTCATTCTCGATTAACTTGATTTTGCTGTTGATCCGTTTGAGCAAATAATCGATAAGCAGCCTGCCTGTTGCGTCTCCGCCTGCATGAAATATGCGGTTGTATGAGTGGGCCCCTTCTCTTCCAAGACAAACACCGCCTCGTTCATTGCGGTCGAATGGAAATCCACGCTCCAATAGGCTTTGAACCATCATTTTTCCATCATGTAATACGTCTGCTACAATAGCTAGATTATTATGGCCGCACCCTGCGTATAACGTATCCTCCAGATGGGCTTCAATCGAGTCATCTTTTGCATAGGCCGCAGCAATCCCGCCTTGTGCATAGACAGAATTGCTGTTTTTGACGCTTTTTTTTGTGATAACAGTCACTTCGTATGAGGGCGGGAAAGCTGCAGCTAAGGAAAGTGCCGCCGCCCCTGAACCGATGACTGCAATCGTCTTTTTAGACATATGCCATCCTCCTGTTGTTTACACCTGTCTTGACACCTATATTTACACAAGGATAAAATAAACTCAAGAGTTTTTTATGGAGAACGGATGGAGGAAGACCGGATGATTTATTTAGATTATGCAGCGACAACGCCTATTTGTGAGGAAGCCCTTACTGTATATCAGAAGCTTAGTATGGATATGTACGGAAATGCCAGCAGCCTGCATGATGCAGGAGGAAAAGCAAAGCACATACTGGAGTACTGCCGTGAAAAAATCGCCAACATCATTGGCGGAGAAGCAAGCGGCATCTATTTTACAAGCGGCGGCACTGAATCCAATTTTCTGGCCATTCAATCATTGTTAAACGGCCTGCCAAAAACGAAAAGACATTTTATTACGACTGCCATGGAGCATCAGTCCATTCATAATTGCGCTGCTTTTTTGGAACAGCAGGGATATGATGTAACAGTCATTGAACCGAATGAATACGGGCTTATTACCGAGGAAATATTACTAACCCATATCCGGCCGGAAACAGGCCTTGTATCTATTCAGCATGCAAATTCTGAAACCGGGATCATTCAGCCCATTCAACACCTGTCTTCATACCTGCACAATAAGGGGATTCTTCTTCATTGCGACGCTGTTCAAACGTTTGGAAAGATCCCGATCAATACAAAAAATCTGGGAGTAGATGCACTCTCAATGTCCAGCCATAAAATCCACGGTCCTAAAGGAGTAGGGGCGGTCTATATCCGGCCGGATGTCCCTTGGAAACCCGTTTATCCTCTGACTACTCACGAATACGGATTCAGAGCCGGCACCGTAAATGTTCCCGGGATCGGTGCCTTCACTGCCGCTGCAGAATTGATCGTAAGCGAAATGGAAAAACAGATATCCCGCAATGAGGCATTAAGAACATACTTTCTAGACCAAATCCGTATTCGGTCTCTCCCTGTAACCCTTGCAGCAGACACTTCGAAAGCAGAATGTCTTCCGCATATTATAGGGTGTTTTTTTCACTCATTTGAAGGACAATATGTTATGTTAGAATGTAATCGGAGTAATATTTGCATTTCAACCGGCAGCGCTTGTTCTGCAGGTTACCACGGTCCGTCTGAAACAATGAAAGCATTAAGAAAAACCGAACAAGAAGCTCTGCAATTTATCCGCATCTCTTTTGGCAGGCATACAACAGCTGAACAGCTGGAACAGTTATTACATACGTTTACAGTGCTTTGGGAACAAAAGAAAGGAGAATTTGATATTGACCGAAGAATTAAAGCTAATGGGCGCCAACAGGCGTGACCAGCTTCTTCTGTGGCTGAAGGAATCTAAATCACCGCTGACAGGAGGAGAACTCGCAAAAAAAGCGAACGTCTCAAGACAGGTTATTGTACAGGATATATCGCTCTTGAAAGCGAAAAATGTACCGATTATCGCCACAAGCCAAGGATATGTATACATGGATGCAGCCGCTCAGCAGCACCAGCAGGCAGAAAGAATCATAGCATGTCTGCACGGTCCTGAACGGACAGAAGAGGAACTGCAGCTCATCGTCGACGAAGGCGTTACAGTAAAAGACGTAAAAATCGAGCATCCCGTATACGGAGATTTAACTGCAGCCATCCAAGTAGGCACCCGGAAAGAAGTTAGCCATTTCATCAAAAAAATCAATTCTACGAATGCTGCCTACTTATCACAGCTGACCGACGGCGTGCACCTGCATACACTGACAGCACCTGATGAACATCGCATCGATCAAGCCTGCCAAGCCCTCGAAGAAGCCGGCATTTTAATTAAAGACTAAAAAAAGCCCTCTAGTGGGCTTTTTTTATAATTGGTAAGACTGGTATGCACCCAGAAGCCTCACTTTGCAGCCGAGTGCTTCAAGCTCCTGCATGGCCCCTGGAATCAATACATCATCAAACGCTTTCTCAATATCAATAATAAAGAAATAATGGCCTAATCCGGTTTTAGTCGGACGTGACTCAATTTTTGACAGGTTTAAATTTCTCCAAGAAAATGCAGACAGCACTCTATGCAGCGCCCCGGACTGATCATCCTGCGGCAGCATGACCATTAAGGTCGTTTTGGGCCTAGAGCTCAATTTTGAATTCACTTCAAAAGATATGTTTTCATCGGGAGACAGGATAACAAATCTTGTATGATTGTCCCTATAATCCTGTATATCCCGTTTCACGATTTTTAATTCGTATGTAGAAGCTGCCATATCATTGGCAATGACCCCGATATTCAGCTCGGGATGGTCACTGACAAACTTTGCTGCCGCCCCGGTAGAATTGGCGTATTCATATGGAACGGAAGGAAAATGTCGATGAAGAAATTTATGGCATTGCGCAATCGCGTGTGAATGTGAGTAAATTTTGTCGAGCTCTTTCCATGCATTCTCTCTTGAGGGATGGACGAGCAAGTGCTGGTGAATCGGCAACGTCATTTCACCCACGATTGGCAAAGGCTGTTCATGTATTAAATAGTCTATTGTTAGATTAACAGATCCTTCTAAAGCATTTTCCAAAGGAACAAAAGCAAAATCAACTTCGCCTGCAACGGCTGCATCTATACACTCCGGAATGGTGCGGTAAGCAACATGTTCGGCGCCGTTTTGAAAACAAGAACTGACTGCTAGATGTGTAAATGTAGCTGCTGGACCTAAATAACCGACTTTCATGACGATTTTCTCTCCCTTATGCACCTGAACCTAATATTTCAACCTTTTCTACAAAATCAAACTTCCTGAGCTTATTCATTAATGTATGAATGTCTTCTTCCATTGCCGACGTACTGATAGACAGTGTCACATTTGCTCTGCCTTGAAGCGGAATGGTCTGGTGAATGGAAAGAACGTTGCTTCCAGAATCAGCTACCGCCTGAAGAAGCTGAGATAACGCACCTGACCTATCCTCCAAATGAAAGAAAAGTGTGATAATTTGTTCTTTTACCATGGTGTAGAATGGAAAAACAGCATCCCTGTATTTATAAAACGCACTTCTACTTAAATCGACCTTTTGAACGGCATCTGCTACTGAATCTGCTTTTTTTCGATCAAGCAGCTTTTTGACTTCTAATGTTTTTCTCATTGCATCGGGCAATACATCTTCACGGACAAGATAAAATGTCTCCTCTTTCATTTGCATCCCCCCTTTAAAATAGAGAGCCTGGCACCAGGCTCTCTTTTCAGCCAACATTGATTAATCAATAAATTCAAATTCAAATTCCAGAAGCCTGATTATATCTCCATCCTTGGCTCCGCGTTCTCTGAGTGCTTCATCAACACCCATTCCGCGCATCTGTCTTGCAAACCGTTTAACCGATTCATCACGTGAGAAATCAGTCATCTTGAATAACCGCTCAAGGCTGTCTCCTGAAAGCACAAATACACCGTCTGGATCGCGTGTAATGTTAAATGGCACTTCTTCATTTTCCATCGTGTACATGACACGGTTTTGTGTAAGCTCTTCCTCGTCATACAGCGGGAATTCCGGTGTGTTCTCAAGCTGATTGGCAACCTCAAACAGAAGCTCACGCAGACCTTCTCTTGTCACCGCACTGATCGGGAATACCGGATAATCATCCGTCAGCTTTTCTTTAAAGGCTTCGAGATTTTCCGCAGCCTCCGGCATGTCCATTTTATTTGCAACGATAATTTGCGGACGCTCAGTGAGACGCAGATTGTACTCGCTCAGCTCCTGGTTAATCGTAAGATAATCATCATATGGATCACGGCCTTCTAAGCCTGACATGTCAATGACATGAACAATAACCCTCGTCCGTTCAATATGGCGCAAAAACTGGTGGCCCAGTCCGACGCCTTGGTGTGCGCCTTCAATCAGCCCTGGCAAATCAGCCATGACAAAGCTGCGTCCGTCATCCGTTTCAACCATGCCGAGATTCGGGACAAGCGTTGTAAAGTGATAGTCCGCAATTTTCGGTTTTGCAGATGAGACAACAGACAGCAAAGTAGATTTTCCCACACTCGGGAACCCGACAAGTCCGACATCTGCAAGCACTTTTAATTCAAGAACAATGTAGCGTTCTTTTCCCGGCTCGCCGTTTTCTGAAAGCTGAGGCGCGGGATTAGCCGGTGTAGCAAAGCGGCTATTTCCTCTTCCGCCTCTTCCGCCTCTTGCAATGACAGCCCGCTGTCCGTGCTCTGTTAAATCAGCGATGACCTGTTTTGTATCATCGTCTGTCACAACGGTGCCCGGCGGAACTTTAATGACCATATCATCAGCATTTCGCCCGTGCTGGTTTTTGGACATGCCATGCTCGCCGCGAATCGCTTTAAAGTGTTTTTTGTATCTAAAATCCATCAGGGTGCGGAGACCTTCATCTACTTCAAAAACGACGTCTCCTCCCTTTCCTCCGTCACCGCCGGCAGGGCCGCCTTTCGGCACATATTTTTCACGGCGAAACGCAACCATACCGTTGCCGCCGTCGCCGCCTTTTACATATACTTTGACCTGATCTACAAACATAATGTCCTCCGTTCTAAACCGTTAAAAACTCCGCTAGTCCAACCCAATTTCAATCAGACATTCGTGACTCGTGATTTCAAAACGCATGATATCAACGTCCTCATATCCATTCTGCCGAATATCATCAAAAGCAGATGGATCGGCAAAGGCGCCGTGAAAATCAAGGTACAGAATCAGCTGTCTGTCAGGATGATCCGTTTGAAGCGAAACCGTTAAATGATTTTCACTCTCTCTGCTGACTGCTTGATCAAACAGATGAAACAGCTTTCTCATCAGTTTCGCCAGCTTTTGATCATAAGCCGACAAATCCTTAATTTCTCCGAGAACTTCATATTCAAGCGTCATATAATGGGTTTTCCAATTAAACGTAAGAAAATCAAACGCCAAATGCGGTGTTTTCAGGTTTGAGAGCTTTGATTCGTGCTTTGCGTCTATAACCATTTCTTCAATCATTTCAAAGACACGGTCATACTTCTGTAAGCTTAAGTTTCCTTTAATCAGCTGCAGCTTATTCATCCAATCATGCCGGGAATGGCCAAGCAGATGAATCAGTTCGTTTGTTAATGCCGTGTCGCTTATATTTTCTTCTTGATTTTTTGAAACATCCTTCATTTTCGCACTCCCAATCATTTAATTTCTTATTTAGGAGTCTGTATAAGTGTGTATTATGAATTATAACAGAGAAGGCTTTGTTAGAAAAACAATTGTTTTTCCCAGAAATATCATGTTCCTTTTTTCTGGCTTTGGTTGATTTGCAGCCAGGCAGAACATTTTATGTATTACTGCTTGGGGAACATATCCAGTGGGTTTGAGATGTTTATTCTCATTCTTGGCGGGGTCTGCTCGCACATACTCTGCATTTCATTCTAGGTGTTTACTCCGCATATTGCAAAAAAAACTCCAGTCATCATCGACCGGAGTTTTTTGAATCATTATTGAGCTACAGGATATACGCTCACTTTTTTGCGGTCACGGCCGAAACGTTCGAATTTAACAGTTCCGTCGATTTTCGCAAATAGAGTGTCATCTCCGCCGCGGCCCACGTTTTCACCTGGGTAAATTTTTGTTCCGCGTTGACGGTAAAGGATAGAACCGCCTGTTACGAATTGACCGTCAGCACGTTTAGCACCTAAACGTTTAGCCTCAGAGTCACGTCCGTTCTTTGTAGAACCTACTCCTTTTTTAGAAGCGAAAAACTGAAGATCTAATCTAAGCATGTAGCTCACCTCCTATATTATGTTTGTGGTCACACGCAAGTTGTCTTTGTAATCCCGTTCGATTGTCTCCAGCGAAACAATCATGCCTTCAATCAGCAGCTGAGCTTTTTGGCGTGCCTCTGGATCAAGAGATTCAGGGAATTCAAAATAAAAATAACCCCCGTCCTCTCCTATATCAAGAAGCGGCTCGAAGCCCGCGAGCACAATGACCGCGTTAACGGCCCCAAACACAACGGCTGTCACTCCGGCACAAACAAGATCTTGTCCATGTTCAGCAAAATTCGCATGGCCCGTCATTTCAAAAGACAATATGCCTTTATCATGAGACCTTCTGATTGTTGCCTGAATCATGCTTACGCGTTGATTTTTTCGATCGTCACTTTAGTGTAAGGCTGACGATGACCTTGTTTTTTATGAACGTTTTTCTTTGGTTTGTATCTGAAAACAGTGATTTTTTTCGCGCGGCCTTGTTTTTCAACTTTAGCCGTTACTGTTGCGCCTTCAACTGTAGGGTTGCCGACTTTCACGTTGTCTCCGCCAACAAACAAAACGTCTTCAAAAGTAACTGTTTCACCTGCTTCAGCAGCAAGTTTTTCGATGTAAACAGTTTGGCCTTCTTCAACTTTGATTTGTTTACCGCCTGTTTTAATGATTGCGTACATTCTCTGCACCTCCTATTAGACTAAGACTCGCCAGATACCAGGGGGCTGTAAAAGCTCTTAACACCTGTACTGAGCGGTTGTAGCAATGGTGCTACATCCATAACATTAAAAAATATACCAAAATACAAGGCGTTTGTCAATCAGTTTTAGTAGGGCAGAAGCAGTTCCTCCATGGAAGAATTCGTCCGCTTATCGGCAAAGTAAGCGTGCAGCACTTCATTCTCGTCAAGCTGGCTGAGCTTTTGGCCTGATTTTTCTATAATAATCGGATGCTTACAGCCACGTTTGAACTCGGCCATCACATGATAGACTTTATCCTCCGCCTTTACTGTCAGCGGCAGAAGTTTCTCAAGCTCCCTGTTTTTTCCGTAATACCTTTCGAGGAGAAATCTCACATGGATATAGTGCCTTTGCCGATATTCCTCAAACAAGGAAACAGCCAGAAAGACAAACAAAACCCATGCGCTGATTTGCAGAGGAATCACGAATAAAACCCAGCACCCGAGCAGCAGGCAGAAGCAGAGCGACGTTTTTAGATTAAGCCGGTGAGCCTTTTGAAAAGGCAGCTGTTTGGAAAACAACAAAAATAACAGTTTTCCTCCATCCAGCGGCCAGATCGGCAGTAAATTGACAAATAAGATAGAAAGATTATAAAAGGTGAAGAGTTCAAAGGTATGCTGATGAATCACTGAGACTTCTGCAAGCATCCAGGCGGCAAACTGAAGCCAGATGTGCTGAAGAGGTCCGGCAATAATGACCGCAAACTCTTCCTTTAACGGCCGATTCCCGTGCTCTTCCACTTCGACCGTTCCGCCAAACGGCAGCAAAAAAACACGCTTGATTCTCCAAGAAAAAAACACAGCCAGAGCAGCATGCCCCAGCTCATGAATCAATACAATCAGGAGCAGACATAATAATGCTTTCATATGGCCTGTGAGCAAGCCCAGCGCCGCAATAATCCAAAGAAAAGGATGCACATGGATCTTTAAGATAAGGTCGAGCCATTTATTCAAATGAAATCACCTGAATCGGATCAATAAATTTATCGCCGTCTTTCATGGCAAAATAATAGACCCCTTTATTATGATCATCAAGCTTAATCGAACCGAGCTTTTTGCCTTTATCCACAAAATCATATAAAGCAACATCCACATCTTTGAGCTCGCCATAGATACTATAGGTGTTGTCAGCATGCTGCACCTTAACCGTCAGTCCCGTTTGGCTGTCTTTGCTGACTTCAACCACATAGCCTTCTTTTACGCTATCAATCTTATCACTGCTTGTTTCGACTTTAATTCCTTCCCCATTGTCCTGAAAATCCTGCTGTACTTTCCCGGATGCAGGCGCGATCAGATCTTTGCCTACTTCAATCTGCTGTTCCTTATTTTTGTGTTCAGGAGCCAGGAAAGCAAGCGGATTTCCGAATTTGGTTTCGAACCAATGGCTTGCTGAAGCAAATTGAAATTCAGTTTCAAAGGTTTTGGCTACGGCGGGTTTAATCTGACTGACGGGTCCAATGTTTGTTTTATAGGCTATAGCTGAAACGAGAACAAGGCAGGCCGACAGAAGACATTTCAGGATAATTGAATCTGTTTTCACCAATGGGTGTTTTCCGTTGAATGTTGGCATGTTATCTTCGTAGACCGGAAGTGTTCCATGCTTTTCCTGATCCGTTACCATCACCCAGGACGGGGGTTTCTGCTTTTCAGAAACTGTCTGAGTAGAGAAACGTTTTGAGCCGGAAAGCTGCTTTCTTCTTTTCTCTAATCGTTTTCTGATTTCATCTGCTCTGTGACTCATTGCCATCATCCTTTGCATTCGTTGGGTTTGTACATCATATGTCTTGTCCATGGCAAATATTCGGTTTAGTCAAGAACAAAGCAGGCAAAAACAAAAAAAACCTGACACAGCATATGCTTTGTCAGATTCTTCTCTTTGATTCTATCACATTAAGATCTTACTCCGAAAAATGACTTAATCTTAGCCATCATTCCTTTGTTTTGCTCTTCAAGCACCTGTAAAGGAACAGATTCACCTAAGATGCGGCGGGCAATATTGCGATATGCAATGGAAGCGCGGTTTTTAGGGTCCATCGCAATCGGTTCGCCATGATTGGAAGCTTTAATGACTTCATCATCATCAGCCACGATTCCGAGCAAATCGATCGACAGATGCTGTACGATTTCGTCGATATCCATCGTGTCACCGTTTTTCATCAGGTGATTTCTGATTCTGTTAACAACGAGCCGCGGCGGTTCAATATTTTCCTCTTGCTCCAGCAGTCCTATAATACGGTCAGCATCACGAACAGCTGAGATTTCAGGCGTAGTGACCACAATCGCTTTATCAGCTCCGGAAACGGCATTTTTGTACCCTTGCTCGATTCCGGCAGGACAGTCTATGATGACATAGTCAAATTCCTGTTTGAGCTCTTGGACCATGTTTTTAATTTGTTCAGGAGCAACAGCTGTCTTATCGCTCGTTTGAGCAGCGGGCATTAAATAGAGCAGATCATCGAAACGTTTGTCTTTTACGAGCGCCTGATGCATTTTGCATCTGCCCTCTACAACGTCTACCAGATCGTAAATAATTCTATTTTCAAGACCCATTACAACATCAAGGTTGCGCAGTCCTATATCAGTATCTACTAAGCATACGCGCTTCCCTAAAATGGCTAAGGCGGTACCGAGGTTCGCAGATGTTGTTGTCTTACCTACTCCGCCTTTTCCCGAAGTTATTACGATAGCCTCACCCAATTCACATTCCTCCCTCAAGCCTTGTTAGATCAGGTCTTAAATGAGCCAAATGTTGAAGGCGTTCAATGACCATATTTCCGTCTGTATCTAAATAAGCACATTCCATTTCGTTCCCTTTTTGAATGTGGTCTGGGGAGCGATTTAACACATGATTGATTCTTAATTGTGTCGGAAGCATTTCAGAGGCGGCGATGACCGCTTGATTATTTCCATTGAATCCAGCATGCGCAATTCCTTTCAGTGAGCCCAGAACAAAAATGTTCCCTCCGGCCCTGACTGTTCCGCCGGGATTCACGTCACCGATCAGGAGCAAGTCGCCTTTTACCTGCAGCACTTGGCCTGAACGGACAATTTTTGAAACAGAAATAATTTCGGCTTCCTCTCTTATCTGCTGTGCTTCTTTTTTAGTAATGACTTCACTGTCAATAGAATGAACAAACAAATCTTTCTTTGACGCAATCAATTCGGTTAGCTGTTCCTCTTGCTCCTTATATAAAAAGCGATTTCCCAGCTTAACATGAACGCTGATTTTCTGGCCTTTTCCATCGGTATATTGTTCAATTGACAGCATATTCTGAAGACCATCGAGAAGCTCATCAAAAGAACACGCATCATCCAGATGCAATGTTAGTCCATTCTTTGTTCCTTTTATTGTTACATATTGCTGCTTTTTGGTCTTCACAATATTCACCTCAACAACATACTCATTTCGTCAAAAAAAGATAAAATCCTTTTTACTCATCTCTCAATTCTTTCTTTAGACTCATAAAAAACAATCTAAATGGCAGAACAAGAATAAGAGCTGCTGCAATATTTAATAAAATTGTCGGTATAAACCGGTCAAGCACAAATCCGTTAAACGTCATAATGTCTTTATGAATCAAAGACTGAATGCCGAATACGTAAAATTCGAGCAGACAGACAGCCAGAACTGCTATCAAT
This sequence comes from Bacillus sp. PS237, assembly GCF_037963345.1. Taxonomy (NCBI): domain Bacteria; kingdom Bacillati; phylum Bacillota; class Bacilli; order Caryophanales; family Bacillaceae; genus Bacillus; species Bacillus sp. PS237. Next base: position 2,747,338 of record NZ_CP150156.1, read on the forward strand.
ATCACTACAAATGCGTTTGTATGCAACACTTTAAACGCTTTTGAAGCCAAATAGCATAGCCCTGCAAAACCAAACATGTAAACGCCTAATAGACTTGTATAGTTCATGTCATATAGAAAGCCAAAAATAAATCCGTAAATCATCGCGTGTTTTTGGTTGATAAAAGCCGACATGAATATCAATACAAGCATCAAAAAACGCGGGGCGAGCACTTGGTCATCTGTAACGAAAGGAAAATGCACCAAATCTGTAAAAATGCTTTCCGCAGAAAAAACAAGCATCATAACGAAAGGGAGAAGGAAACGTTTCACGATCCTTCCTCCTCTGTATCGACAGTCGGCACGTCACGGTTAACAACGATCACATTATTTAAATCTGTAAGGTCAGCCGCAGGTTTTACATAAGCAACCTTCGTTAATCCATAGGAATCTGACTCGATATCAGTCACTTCACCGATTGTCAGCCCTTCTGGGAAAACACCGCCTGTCCCTGATGTTTCAATAAGATCGCCTTTTTTCACGTCTTGTTTATCCTTACGCTCAATAATTGTCATCTTAAGACGTTTTTTCTCTTTGTCATATCCTTCGATCAAGCCGTAGCCTTTGCTGCCTTTTTTTCCGGAAATTTTTGTCGCGACTCTGTTATTGCGGTCAGTATCGCTTAAAAGCTGAACAGCAGACGTAAAATTGTTAAGTCCGGAGCTTTTGATCTTGCCGATTAATGCGCCTTTTTCGTTTGTAACGGCCATATCTTTCGCTACGTTTTGCTGAGTCCCCTTGTTAATGGTGACCTGTTTCGCCCAATTATCAGGGCTTCTGGCGATGACCGTTGCTAAAATCGGCTTGTAATCTTTAATCGATTTGACATGGCCAAGCTCGTCACGCAAGGATTTGTTTTCTTCTTCAAGCTCTTGAAGCTTGGCTTCATATTGTGTCTGTCCGTCAAGTTTTTCTCTTAGACGCTCGTTTTCTTTGTATGTGTTTTTTAAATCATTGATGTTCTCAAATATTCCTGCAAAAAATTCGGCAGGCGTATGAAAAATATTTTGAAATACTCCCGTCGTATCGCCGATCACTTTCTCAGGCCAGGTGGTATTGCGGCCGCCCTTCAGCGAAAATCCAATCATAGCCACCAATATGATAATACACAGAAGTAATAGCATTAACCGCTTATTCGGCATCGTGTTACACCTCTTCTATTGAACTCCCGATTATCTAGTTTTCCCTTTGAAAAGATGGATGTGCTCCAGTGCTTTCCCTGTTCCGATCGCTACACAATCAAGCGGATCTTCGGCGATAAGGACCGGCATTTTTGTTTCTTCGCTGATGACTTTGTCCAAATTGCGCAAAAGCGCTCCGCCGCCGGTTAACACTATACCTCTGTCCATGATATCTGCTGCAAGCTCAGGCGGTGTTTTTTCGAGTGTGCTCTTCACTGCTTCGACAATTGTAGATACAGTGTCGCGTAGAGCGTTAGAAATCTCTTTTCCTGTAATTTCAATTGTTTTCGGCAAACCTGTGAGCAAATCGCGGCCGCGGATTTCCATGTTGTCGGATTCTTCAGGAGCTTCTGCAGATCCGATTTCCATTTTAATCGCTTCAGCCGTACGGTCACCGATCATCAGATTGTACGTTTTTCTGATGTAGTTGATAATCGCGTCATCCATCTCATCACCGGCTACACGGATTGACTGAGACGTTACGATGCCTCCGAGGGAAATAATCGCAACTTCTGTCGTACCGCCCCCGATATCAACAACCATGCTTCCAGTCGGTTCCCAAACTGGCAGATTGGCTCCGATTGCTGCGGCAAAAGGCTCTTCAATCGGATACGCGTCACGCGCTCCCGCCTGTCTTGTCGCATCGATAACAGCGCGTTCTTCAACAGCTGTAATGCCTGATGGGACACATACCATTACATATGGTTTTCTGGCAAACATGCCTTTATTTTTTATGGCCTGATTGATGTAATATTTCATCATCGTCGCCGTTGTTTCATAATCAGCGATAACGCCGTCTTTCATCGGGCGAAGAGCCACCACGTTGCCCGGTGTCCGTCCAATCATATTTTTCGCATCATTTCCGACAGCGACAATCGATTTCGTATCCGTCTGCAAAGCGACAACTGACGGCTCTCTCACAACAATTCCTTTTCCTTTTACAAAAACAAGCGTATTCGCAGTTCCAAGATCTATACCAAGGTCTCTAGCACCAATTCCAAACATATGTATGTATCTTCCTTTCTTAAAGCAAAAATACCCTAAAGGGAAAAACTCATAAACTCTATTATAGCTTAATTCGACGAAAAAAAAAGTGTTACAAATATCCTTTTTCCTTTAAACTCACAAATTTTTTATCCCCGATCACCAAATGGTCAAGCAGCTCGATGCCAATCAGGTTTCCGCATTCAAACAGCCGTCTTGTCACTTCAATATCTTCCCTGCTCGGCGTCGGATCTCCAGAAGGATGATTATGAACACAGATAAAGGAAGCGGCAGATCGTTTAAACGCTTCTTTAAACACCTCTCGCGGGTGGACAATAGATGAATTCAGGCTTCCGATAAATACGGTGCGTTTATGGATGACTTGATTTTTTGTATTTAAGTATAAACATGTAAAATAGACATAAATACAGAAAATATCTAAGGATACGTATGTTAGACGCACAGCTGCACGAAATGTTTCAATAAAATTTTTCTGATTTAAAAAAAGGTTTATAATTTAAGTAGAAATAACCAGGGAGGCACTTATGAACATTAATAAAATAAGATCAGCGCTCTACAAGTCGGCAAAAATTTTAGGGGATGTTAATGCTGCTAAGAACGGCACACTTGGGAAACGTATTGCCCGCCGTGCAGCCGGTAAAGCAACAAATAAACTGTTACGGAATCTATTTAAATAATAAAAAGACCTTTCGTTAGAAGAGAGGCCTTTTATCTATTGATGGACTCGGCAGCCGCACTCACAATGAAAATGGACATGCCTGTTACCGTACCAATCGCAAACATAATTAGTCGATTCTTTACGGCATGATGGGCAAGTGATAGCCGGCTTTTCTGCTGGCTCTCCTTCGTGCTGCTCGTATATCTCTATAACTTCATTAATTAGGAAGGTAGTTCTTTCAAGTTCTTCAAGTAGCTCTTTTGGTAGCTCTTTCACACCAATCACCTCAAAAAGAAGATAACAGAACATACGTTCTCGATCAATTAAAAAACTCCTTTTATCGAGAAAAAGGAGGAAAGTACTAGTGAGTTGCACTTTGCAGGGGTGAAATTGATTCTAAAAATGTTTTTATATTGTCTGATTAAAAAATAGTGATCACCCACTTTTCTGGATAATTATTCTTGAGAATCCAACTTATACAGTATATTATTGATATCATAATATACCCATTATTTAATTTGGAGGAATTTCTTTGAAACCACATGTAACTACATTTGCATTTTCTGAAGACACTCAAGATGTACCTAATCAATTTGGAAACGGCTCAACAAAGCATATAATTAACCCCAAAAATTTAATTCGCCCTCCTTTTCTACCGGCAACTCCTAGTTTTTCTGTTTCTGTTGGGGTAGCAAGTATAGACCCGAATAGTGAAAACACATTTAGTTTCAAAATTTTAGGGCCGAATCAACAACTCGTATTAGATACTAATGATTTTTCATTACCTAAAAATCCTCAACACGATAAATCTTTGCCTGATGAAGCAAATGGTTTCTTTTTTAATTTTAATTTACGGGATGTACCATTAAAAGTTAAAGGAAAGTACACAGCTGAGATTTACATAAACAAAGAAAAAATCGGGGAATTTGCTCTTTATGTTTTTCCTCAGGGGGAATGATATAAATGAATTTTGTAGACGGGGTTGCCAAAGAAAGTATTAACTCTAATGGTATCACAGGTAATTTAACAGTTACAGTTAGTATTGCATTTGCAGCAGCTTCAATGGTATTTAGCCCTACATCCATATCCAACATTCAAAGCATTCAAAAAAATTCAACGAGCATTGATATTATAGAAAACTCAAAAGGCCTGAATACTTTCAACCAAGTAAGCTCTGAATTTAGAATACCTATTACAGTTAATCAAGTTAGACAAGAAAATTTGTCAGAAACTCAAGTAATAAGTCAAACGATAAATGCACAAACCGGAGACTCTTTTGGTATAATAAGTAAAGAAATTGTCGCTAAGGAGGAACCCACTGTGCTTGATAAATTAATCTCTAAGCGAGATAAAGCCGAAAAATCTTTTAGTTTATTTGGTTATATTTCAAGCGCTTTAATTTTAACTCCATCAATATTCGGAGGCATTCACTGGGCTGTAACCATTCCACCAGCACTTATTATTTTATCATTACCAATTTCAATAAAACTAAGACAAAAAATGAGGGAAGTTATCAATGATTCCTGAAACACAGATCCCATCTCAATTAACTAAGAGCAAAGTAGCTTTGGTTTTAGTTGAAAAATTAACGACACCGATGGCTTTTTCATTAATTATGATATTGATCCTGGGTTTTTTCGGTAAGTCTTGGGCAGCTGAGTTAGGACCAACTTCATTTGCTTGGGCATTCTGGCTATGGTTTATTGTCACATTGTCGATAAATGTAGTAGGTGTATATTTATTGGTTCAAGATGCAAAAATAACCTTTATGAAGCTTCGGCAAAACAGCAATTAGAAACCTCCATAATTACTATGGAGGTCTTTTTATTATAGTAAACCTTCGAGTTTCGCCTTAGTTTTCGGACCGTAGATACCGTCAGGTGTCAATCCGTTCATCTTTTGGAATCTTTCTACTGCATTTGCTGTTTTCGGGCCATATACGCCATCAATGCCGTTATTTTTCGCCCCTTTATCCGGGTAGAAATAAAGAGCAGCCAGAGCATTTTGAACTTGTCTGACATTCGTTCCTTTCGTCATCGGACTTGTCAATTTAATAACTCCGGAAGGCAGCGCATAGGACGTTTTTTTGCTACTTGGTTTAGCGTTAGAAGAGCTTGATCCAGTCAGCTTTAATACTTGGCCGACCTTGATCAAGTTTGGGTTCTTAATACCGTTCAAGCTTTGCAGGGTTGCCACACTCACCCCATGTTCTTTTGCAATTACGGAAAGAGTATCGCCTTTTTTGACTGTGTAAGTGCCCCCAGAAGCTTTAGGCGCAGATGATGACGGTTTAGAAGTTGTTTTCCCGCCCAAAGCCTTCAATTCTGCTTCAATGGCAGCTTTAACCTCGTCCCATCTTCCCTCTGACAAAATACGGTGCGGGCAATACTTGCCGTTCCAGTCTTGATGCTTGCGGACACGATCAATACCCCAGCCGCGCTCTTTGAGCAGCTGCGCCACAAACTTGATTGCCAACTTTTCCGCCGCCTTATATTTAGGTCCCCCTGACTTGCTGTAGCAGATTTCAACACCGATAGATTTACGGTTCCCGGTGCCGTTTGTGCCGTCTCCTGTGTGCCATGCGTTACGATTTAACGGAAGCCCTTGAATAACCTCTTTGTCATCGACTGCAAAATGAAAGCTTGTCGAGCTAGTATTTCCGATCATGTAGCTGATCTCATTGGCAGCTGACGCATCATTCGCTGTATTGTGGATGGTGATGTATTCAGCGTCCATGTGATTAGGGCATTTCAAAGTGTATTTAGCTTCTGATACAAGATTCTTTTTCACTGTGATTGTCATAAGTGTTGTTCTCTCCTTTATTTTTGATATAAAAAAAGCCGCCGGGTTATCCAGCAGCCTGTTCATCCTTTTCATTTGTTTGTTCGTTGTCATTTTCGATTACGTGAAGCCGGTCAGTAATGGCAGCCGGAATCTTAACGCCGATCTGTGCAAGGTTCTCCGTAATGGAAAGCCCCTCATTGGCGATATAAAAAAGAACGGTTCCAAATGTCAGGACCCCGTTCAGATTAAGAATTGTATCTACGATGTTTGCCACGATGACCACCAGAAAACTGAGCATCTTACGCACATAACCGAACCAAGCGCTCCGACTCCGGAGCTTTTTGAATTTCCAAGCCTTGATCACGCCCGTTATTACGTCGAGAATACTGAGAACTAGCAGTAAATCAAGGTACTTCACACCCCCAAACAGGTAAACTCTCGCTAAATCCAATGTTTCAAAATTAATAAACACCGTTGTCTCCTCCATTTCTTGTTATCACCTCCTTAGAGGCAAAATAAAAAACCCGTCAATTTGACGAGTTTATTAGTCTCTTTGTATAAGCAGGGTTATTGGAAAATAATCCATCCACCCTTAAATTAATCATTTTCATTGTTTGTTTTTTCTCATTCTCCGCATCGAAAAAGACATGAATCTTTAAATTCGCAGCATGAACTTTTTCAACTGTGGATTTATCAACTAATTTGGCATTAGGGCCTACTGCATAAGCGTAACGTTTTATCTGCTTTAGCTTATCGCTAGTTAAGACCTTCACTTCATCATCACCAAGTAAGCGTACCAGCGGTATCTCTTTATTAATAGAATGTATCTTCTTTAAACTCTTTTCACTGAATGATTGTAATACCACTTTGTGTTCAGCTAAAAGATTGTATTTATTTAGAATGTCAATGAGTTTTTGTTCCATTACTAGGTTTCCGTTATTATCTTCTCTCGTTTCTATATAATACTTTGTTGAAAGACCAAATTCTTTTATTATCTCTTCTATTGTCAATATTTTTTGACTCTTACCTGCATTGATTTTTTTTAATTGAGACAGAGTAAGATCCTGAATCTTTCCTTTTCCGTTTGTTGTTCTTTCAACATCCTTATCATGAATAGCGACCAACTCATGATCCTTTGTTTGCCTTAAATCAATTTCAATAAAATCCGCTTTATCTTTTATGGCACGCTTATATGAGAGTAATGTATGTTCCGGCTCTAACGCTGAAGCGCCCCTATGTGCGATGATTAATGGATGATAGTCAGGTGTTTTTGACGAAGAACCTTTAACAGCAGCTGTGCCGCTATATGTTGAACACCCACTTAATATAATAAAAGCAATAAAAAGTAAATAGATAGTATTTTTCATAGATTTAAATTATCATATTTAATCTACAGTAACAATATCTTCCTTAACTATTTCTTCATATTGACTTTCGGTTATTTTATTGAAAGAGACAAAAGCTTTAACGTCATCCTTTGAATAACATCCCCATTTATAACAGGTAAGTATGCTTTTATACCAGTCCATTTAAACAACCCCTTTTTGTGCAAGTGATAGTATTAAATCGGCGTACATTTTAGCCTGTTGCTGAGCCATCGATTGAGTTTCAGCCAATTGTGAGATAAGTAAAGCATTTTGCTGTTTTAGTAATTCCATATCTGAAGGTTCTCTGGTGGGCTTTAGGCTTATAATATATTCTTCAGTTGCTGCCTCCCCCCATTCGTTCAATTCGGGGTTGAATTTAGGCTTATACATCCCATCAGGCGGTGCAATCTTTGTGCAATTATTAGGGAGACTTTTTCCACCGTTAGCGTCTATTCCATCGACTATTACAGGTGTTTCAAATATAAAATCGTCATTATATTTATATACTTGTATCATTTATATACTCTCCTTAAACAGCCTTAAAACTAAACCCTAAACTAATATAATCATTAGGCTTAACTGTATTTGAACAATTTTCTATAATAACTTTCCCATCAATATCTACAAGCAACCTATGTGTCTGTGGAACGCCTGACATACCACCTTGAGAAGCTACTCCAACCCACTGGATGGCTCTAGCTGGTCTGTATCCCTCCGGTAAAATAAAGGCAGGAACCCCAAATCCTATTATTCCTTTTGAAATAGCACCTTCTACAAATACTGTACCTGTTACATCCTTGGCATATCGTACTTTATATTTTGTTTGGTCTGTTGCGTTTGAATCAGTGTAATTCACCCAACTATTTTGTAACGTCGGGGAGAACCATGTTAAATCTGTTAGTTTTTTTTCAAGGTTATCAGTGTATGACCTGGCATTGTGCTCTGTTTCTAATTTAGACCAGCCAGTCCACCCTTGATTTAAGTTCAGATAATTTGTAAAGACGTTATTTTTATAATCAATTGCAACTACATAACCAAATGTGCCCTTTCCATCACTATCCGTTGACGTAAAGTGAAAAAATCCTCTAGTTGATAATGAAGAAGGACCATTTGTTGACTTTCCTGACGAATAAAAGGTACCGAATTGCTTTCCAGCTTCAACAATTTCACTCAGAAAATCATCCGTATCTCCTATTGATATAAGAACTCCGCCTGCATCATTTGTAATTTTAAAAAGTTGAGCACTATTCCATTTCGCACGCTCAGCTGCAGTAATGTGCTTAACAGTGTCCGCAGCATGTTCATCTGTGTAGGCTTTTGCGTCAACTAACGCTTTATCAGCTTTACTTTTCGATCCCAATGTCGTTTCCTTTGCGTTCCAGCTTGTTCGCTCGTCTGCCGTAATGTGGATCGTTTTATTATTCGCGTGCACATCCGTGTAAGCTTTTGCGTTCGCTTCGGCCTTGTCTGCTTTTTCTTGGGCGCCAACTTTCGTTTCAATGTTTTCAAATTCATCGAACTTCGCTTTTATCTCATCGAGAGTTTGGCTGATCTCGTCCCGTAACATCTCAAAATCATCAATGTAATATTCTGCTACCGGGACAATGTTCTGATCCTCCAATGTCTTTGATATCGTAAACGTAAAAAAGGAAGTAGCCAGAGCCTGACCATTTGTGTAGTAAAGCTTTAATTCTGCTTTCACAATACCGGGATGTTTTAATTCTGCATCAGACAAAATATACTCTGCTTTTCCGTTCACTTTGTCTACGAGAGTGAGACTCCTTTTATAGAAAGAGCCGTCCGGATAAAGCAAAACAATTTTTGCATCGACCGCAGACAATGGAAGTGGAACGCCGTCTTTTGTAAAAGAAAAAGACAGCTTGGCGCTGCCCGTGTCTTGCGTCATAAATTGAATGTTTGTTGCTCTCCCGTCTGATCTGCGGGAATTGATATCATAAGTCACGTTTGCGTCTTTATAAATCAAGGTTCAGCCTCCTTAATGCTGCGGTGTAACGATCATCTTTGCTACTCCGTAGCCTTTTTCTTCGTCATATGGCATTTCAATTTTCATTACAGTGCCGTAGCCATTGGACTCAGCTTTTGTCGCTATCCCCTTAATAGCAGATACGCTATCACCTACCCGCACCGTGGAGTCAATACGAACAAACACCTGACCAATAAGACCGATAACATGCCACTCGTCTCGTTCTTCACGAGGCTTATATTCCTCAGAAGGATCGTAGTCTGGATTTTCCGCCGGGACCGTTATAACCCGTTCACCGTCGTAAACCTCCCGATAAATAATGCCGCCAAATTCATCTCTCAAATACCGGTCCTTCCAATCGAAAGCAGCACCACCAAGGACAAGCCCGGCCGTCTTTGATACGACACCGAGAATTTTATCGCCAGCGTCGGCTTTCCGAATCTTTTCGCCTTCCAAAGCTACAAGATAGGAGGCTTCAATTTTCTGTCCGTCAGCTGACTCAAAGTATTCCGCGAAGTCTTTAAGGTCAGAGACGCTTTCCACACGGTTTGTAGCGCGTACATTACCGCCCATTGCGTCTAACTCGATCTTTTTGTTTCCTTCTGATGGACTACCGTCGCCATGCCCTAAAGCGATGCTGTATTCTTTGGTATTGATTACATTTTTTGAAACCATAACAACCGAAGAACCACTGTCTCCTTTTGTATGAGAATCCCATGAGAAAAGCACACCATTGCGCGAGCCTTCTGTGGACGCCCCGCCGGCATTCCCGGCAATAAGATTTCGCTCACCTTTTGCAATTGCTGAGCCGCTATTGGCAATAATAGCGCTTGTGTTGGTTAAGGGTGTTCCGGTCGTGGTAGCCGCACGAAAGCCGCCTTTCATATTGTTTGGGACAGTTTTATATTTTTGCCCGGCTAAGTTGGCAGCGTCCGTATAGCCAACTGCACGAACAGCAATGATCTCTGTCTGGTTGTTTGGCGATGTGATACCAGCTGTTCCGCCCCTTGTATGGGCAATGCCATTCATTAACGTAACGTTATAAACGCCACCCCCGATACCAATTCCAACGGGTGCCGAGTCATGAATGGTAAAACCTGAGATATGAACATCATCCGTTTTTTGATCTCCACCATAAATATGGATGTCTGAGCCCGCTGTGGCAAAACCTGAAATCTTGAGGCCGCTAACATCAATTTTTCGGCTTTTGTATTGAAAAGTGATGATATTTGTCCCCTTATAGTCATATGCGGGGTCTCCTATAGCCGTAAACCCAATGATATTAACTCGCTGATAAGCAGAGACAGCAAGCGCCTTTGGCTCTAAACCTGCATAAAGATCATTGAAAACTGGCTCTTTTGCTGTACAGTTCACTAAAGTAACGTCCCGCGCTGTTTCACTCCAAGGCTCGTCAGCTAAATGATGCCCGATGTGCCGAAGATCGTAAGACCGCACGTCTCGGAAAGATTCATGCCCTTGAATATGAATGTTTGATGGTGCCGGCCACTGTGCATGAGCTTTCACTTCAACCCCGCGAATATTACCCTCAGTGTAGTTATTTAAGAGCCACACATTTTTTGAGCCGTCATCAACTTCAATTCCATTTGAATTGGCTTTACCCAGGGCGTGGGCCGTTCCTGATGGATTTAAACAGACATTGTTTGTGATGAATATATTCTCGCTGTAATGAGTTGTGATTCCGTCGTCTCCGTATCCTTCGCAGATACAATGATCTATCCACACTAAGTTACTTCCGTTTTTAGTGTAGTCGCTATCTGAAATATCGTAAGTTGGTGCAGAAATATCAATCCCATGTAAGGCCGGGTTTACGGTCCGTACTCTTTGCACCCAAGCATTTGTAACATGAGCTAATAACAAGCAGCTGGATTTAACTCCGCCCATCGCCCTCATCGTTCCATTTTGTCGGTTTCGGTTCCAATCAAGGGTCATGTCACGAATCACAATATTTTGGTTTCCCCCCTGATGATCAGCATTCGTAAGCACCCATTCATCAGACGGTGTATCTTCATGAAGTATAAGGGTCGTGATGTCCAATCCGTCACCTTCAAAAATGATATTATCCTTTAGTTTTACGCCGCGAACAACGTAGACGCCCGGGCCCAGCTTAATTTTTACTTTACCGTTACCAATGGCTTTCGCGATTGCATCGGAACTGTCTGTCACTCCATCGGCAACGGCTCCGTAATCATCCACATGAACGACACGTTTTATACGCTTATTCAGCCTCATGTAATCCCGGTCAAGCCGTTCTTTTAATAAGGGCGCAATATTACCGTCAGCATCAACACGAGCATCGACGACCTCTTTTACATTTGTTCCGTCAGCATTAAGAATCAGATTTCGCATCCGGTTATAGAGACTTTCAATATATGTGCGTAAAGAAAAACCGCCATGGTCGATTTGATCCGACGTATGGGCGGTTTGTGATTTTTCATGATATTTTAATTTATCTTCTAAGAGATTGACCTCATGTTCTGTGGCCTTTGCATTTTCATCAAGTTGGCTAAATAATTTTGTGTTTGGGGCATCACCATGCCTTTTGTTTAAATAAAGCGTCATAAAGTCACCTCTATTTTTGTCCTACTATGAGGATTTTTACTTTCGATCCGTCTGGAACTCCAAGAGGATCACTGAGTTTACCATCTTTATATAGGGTTATATTAATCTTGTTTACGTCAACATCATCAACATAAAGTGAGTAGCCCGCCTCTTTCATAATAAAATTAGCATCACCGGTCACATACTGGATGGTGTAATCATCGTCTGTATTCAAAGAAAGGATGCCAGATTCCAAGGAAGCAAAGCCTTCGCCATAAGACACAGACCATTCACCATTTAAGAATTGAATAGAGAAAGTATATGTGGTCTGTTGAGACGGTTGTGCAGTAGCCAAGCTCTGCTTAATTTGAGTGATTTCAGCCAGTCCAGTGGCTAATTGATTTTGATAATTCTTGATGGCCTGTTCCTGGTTCTTTGCGCGCTTTTTCTCTTCTATTTCCACGTCTACCCGGCTTTTTCGTTTCCCGTCAATTGTCAGGTCAGAGGGCTGTTCTGGTCTCAATGGGTTATATGAAGCCCCTGTTGCTCTCAGCTTCCCATCAAAAGTGACCCCGTTCAAAGGCGTATCCGCATATACACGAATTGTATCGCCTGCCATAACCGGCTCTTCTATATCAGCCAAGGCCTGATCTAACAATTCCACATAGTCGGCATCATAAGACACCTCTGCGTAAGGATTGACTTTGGTTTTAAGTAGCTTAATCATGTCATCCTTTGTCTTGATTGAATCATCCGTGACCGGTTCTGCCCAGGATGGCTGCCCGTTAATCAGAAACTTTTTTTCTTCTGGATGGACATAGGTTACTGGGGGAAAGACATACTTTTCATCCTCATTCTTGAAAGTTCTGTACACCCCGATAATGTTGCCGCGCAGGAGATACATGACCGGGTCAGCTTTCTTTGTGCCTTTGGTATTTGGGTTATTGCTGTCCCTGCCTTTAAAGGTAGCTACTACCTTATAAGTCTTGCTGTCCAGGCCCCGAATGATATCAAACTCTTTTTCTGTCGGGTCTGAATCTTTATAGACAGATATGATTTTCGTCTGATCGCCTATCTTAAATTCCCATTTACCGCCCAGCTTCGACACAAGGGTTTTGAATTTAAAGCCTGTCCCTGTGAAAGAGAAAGAAAACGAGGCTCCTATTTTCTTCGTGTAATCTGCTTTTAATGAACTATCATATGCCCAGGTGCCTGTTTTGGAATCGTAGGATATCGACTGATCGCCCAGGATGTCTTTATCTTCCTTGAGCTTCCCGTATCCTTTCACCCGTGTTGTCGTGTTATCTTCACTTGTTGTAATCTGTAAAGACGTGAGATTTGAAAGGTTATCCAGCCTTTTTACAATCTCTTTGCCGGCTTTTTTATAAATGTATAAATGAGTGTTATCCGGGATGATTTCAACACCATAGGTAGAAATGATTTCATCCATCAGCTCGGAGGTCTTTTTATTGCCGAAACCCTCCAGCTTTTTAGCCTCGATCTCCTTCGCATCAGGCATAATTGTAAATGTGATTTCACTGTCTTTTACTGCGTGCTTAAGTGCTTCATTGAGAGTTTTTGTACCTTCAATAGTTTCATGAACAACATGCTTGATCGCCCTAAAGGAATAGATATGCGTAGCTGTTATGTCTTTTGTCAGCAAGGCCCCTTCTTGTTTAATAGTGGGCGTGTTAATAAAATACTGCTGCTTTTTATACCGCACCTCGTCGATAATAATAAAATTCCTTCCGACTAAAGCATTGAAAGGAATCTGATTGTATTCAGTTAAAGTAATTGAGAAAGACAAATCCTTTTTCCCAGTGATATCATCGTTCACTTTGGGCTCAACGTGAATGAGTTCATGCTGTTGACCGGTTTTAATGTCATGTACAAACATCTGATTCAAAGAGCATCACCCCCTATTTATAATAAAAGTGTGTAATGAATCGGATATCGCTGTAGGTAGCGCCGGCAATCCTAAATTGATTCTGGCCGGCTGCAAGAGTCGGGAACCGCCCACTTCTATCGGAAATAGGCGCAGAGTTCTTCAAAATGTGATGCTTCAAAAGCGTTATCTTATCCGTTTTTGAAAATTTACCGTTCAGCATCAGGGTTTCGTTTGTTGTGATATTAGTGATTGAAATATCAGTACCCTGCAGGTACATTTCGACGTTGTAATTGTAATTAATCGGGTCCAATTTTACGTCCCCTATGTTATCCACTATAAAAGAGTTTTTATTTTGAAAGCGAAACACAGGGGTCGAGTCCCGCCGGATATTCATGCCCAAGTGAAACTTTTCGTCCTTCAATTCCATAGATACTGTGCTGTCATATAGTGACTCAGCAAGCCCCTGAATGGCTGTTAATGCAATATCCACTTCCTGATACTTTTTTCCGTTTTCTTGATAGATAGAAAATGCGTCATCACACGTAACAAGCCATCGTTTATAGGGTTGCTGTGTGTTGATCACATAGTAAGGGTCCTCTTTTACAAAAAGGTTGTAAACGGCGTCCCTTTTGATCTGGAACTGATAAGAACTGTTTGCCTCCACAAGCACTTTTATGTTGATTTTTCTTTCTGTGTAACGCCCAGTGTTCCCCCGCTTAAGCATCATCGTCCCATTAATGAGCGCGTTTGTCCCTGCCGTCTGCCTTTCGAACACTGGCGCCTCCGGCCTAAATGAAGAAAGCGAGACACCTGGAAGAGTCTCGCTTAAATACTTGCCGTCTATTATTAGATCATAGTTTATCAACCTACCACTCTCCTAAGAGAAGCTTACATTGTTCAGCAATCCCTTTTGGTTTCTTTCCTTGTTGTATGCTTCGTCTTGAATTTTATTTAATTCTTGAACGCTTAGTATTACATTTGGGTCTTTCGCTACAAGCTGCGTTAATAGTCTTACCGTTTGGCTTAACAGATTAATTTCGGCTTGCTGATTGCTGTTTTGTTGCTGCAGCAGAGTCACCATGGTTTTTAATGCGTTTGCATCGCTTGAGTTTGACCGGCTTTCCGGCTCATACCCAACCATTTTACCCGCCTGGCTGAGAACCTTATGAGCTTGGCTGCGCCTAAATTGACGCAACGGCAGCAGCATTTCCCCTTTATGCACCTCCGCCATATGATCACGCGTAATCAATCCGCCTGTATCGTAACCGATGTAACGGCCGCCGCGCGCCATTGACTTTAAGCCAGGATGATTCAAAATGCCGCCATATCGACTATTGAGATAGTTGATTGAGGCTAGAATTTGGTGTACTGGGTTTTTGATATTCCCATATCCAGGCTCCTTATTGGCGTTAAAGGTGCTTGGTATGAACTGCATAAGCCCCTGGGAAGGGTGTCCTGCTTTCCAGTTTGAATCCCATCTGTTTACGACATTCGGATTGCCGCCCGATTCCTTCATCGCTATTGTCTCAAGTGCTGAGGCATACTCTGAACCCAGCCCTTTTATCTTTAAGGCTTGAGCAACCCACTTTTTGACGGCTGCAGTGCCGCCTTCACCGAAGTTGCTTGATTCTCCAAACTTATCTTTAATGAAATTAACAAAATTCTTTTTGATAAGGGAGAAGGAGCCCTTTAGGACATCGCCGGTAATGCCTTTTACCTTGGGCAGTTTCAATCCCAGCTTTTCAATGACCTTTTTGACAAGTTTTGACGGGTTGCTGATATAGTCAAATACATCTAAGGCAAGGTCCTTCACTCTTCCAACGGCTGCCTTTGCTCCATTCCACATCTTTGAAATAAAGCCTTCTTTCTTCTTCGTTCCGTTTGCATAAGCCGGAACCCCTGAAAGAAAAGCTTTAGTGTCAATTGCTGACAAGACTTGTGTTCCTTGAGGAAGGTTCATAAGCGTATCAGTCGCAGGGCTCAGCCCCATGTGGCCCGAAGGGGTTATAAAAGCTTCTGGTCCAGCATTTGAGCCCTTACCATCACCAAGAATGGCTGGGCCTCCTGGGTGTCCGCCTGTACCATTTGCATACTGCGGCACTTCCCATTTAGGGATTTTAGTATCAACCCCGATTTTTCCTAGAATCCAGTTAATGCCCTGCTGAGTAAAGCCGTTAATGATTTTACCGAATCCGCGAAGCGTTCTGTTTCCAAACGCTTTTATTCCGTCCCAGGCTTTGCCTGCCATGCTCTTAATTCCGTCACCCATTTTCTTAGGCAGCGCCTTTGCCCCGTCTACAATGTCAGTGAATTTTTTAGAAATACTAGTTTTCATGTCAGTGACAATTTTCAGGGCTTTATCTTTCAAGTAGCTAAACATTTTCCCGGCATTTGTGGCTCCATCTTTAAATAAACTTTTGATCCACCCCCACATTTTTGGGAAAATGCCCTTTAAGCCAGCGCCGAGAGCCTTGGCACCGCCGAGAATCTTGCCGAAAAATGAAAGTTGGATTGCATTCCAGACAACTTTTATCGCGCCAGAAAATATTTTCTTAATTCCTTCCCACATTTTTGAAAAATTCCCGGTTAGTAACCCAGAAAAAACGAGGATAACGCCCTGGATAATTGAAATAGCGCCAGTGATGACGCCCTTTATATTCCCCCAAACAGAACGTATGATCGCAAGTACAGCCGGCATGACAAATTGGACAACGGACCACACATTTTGGAGGGCTTGAGAGATCACGGAACCGTTTTGCTCCCAGAAAGACTTCCATTGTCCAGTGAGTTGACCAATAAACGACATCACGCCGCCTAGTGCCTGTTTGACCAGAGGACCAAGAGTTCCAAAAACTTGGGATGCAATAGTGCCGAGAGCCGAAAAGGTCGGCTTCATGGCGTCAAAACTTGCCTTCATGTTGGATATGATGGGCTGTGCCTGCTGCTTAAAGCCCGAAAAAGCTGTCTTGATATTGTTTATCCCGTCGATAATGGTTTGGACCGTTAACACCGGGAAAAAGTCCATCAGTTTATCGGCACCTTTTGACGTATCACCATTGAAAACGTCCATAATGCCAGAGAAAATAGTCTTTAGATTTTTTCCGGCATTCGCGATATTGTTAAAAGTCGGTTCAAGGCTTTTCATGCCAGACTCTAAGCCAGCCATGACCGGTTCAAGTAAGCTTAGGACCCCATTTCCAATAGGCTCTAACGACGCCAAGGCAGAACGGCCAATTTTTTTAAGTCTTGTCCCAAAATTATCTTGTAGGGCCTGGCCTGCTTTTTTGGTTGCTCCGCTTGTATTTGAAAAGCTATTCTCTATGTTAGCCAGGGCAGAGACGCCTTTTTGTCCTAAATCCTCGAACTGCGTACCCATAATTTGCTGCCCTATCTTATAGGCATCGCTTTTGTTTTTCATGCCGTCAATATCTTTCATAACGGCCGAGAAAACCAGGTCGCCGCCCTTCCCAGTCTTTTTAAACTGAGCGTATAAATCTTGGGTGTGTTTTGATAGTGACTGCATGGCTTCGTCTGCTGTTCCGTCTGATAAACGAATGTTCATTTCTTTGATCAGATCGCCAACCTTATCCAGCTGGAACGCTCCTGATTCAGCACCCGCCTGAAAGACTGAAAACATTCTTTGTGTGGAGAATCCTGCAGCTGCAAACTGATTGGAATATTCGTTAATCGAATCTAAGAACTCTCCGGAATAATCAAGGCCCTTCTGAAAACCACTGGTGATCATGTCCATTGCTGCATCAGTGGAAAGTCCATCAAATGAATTTTGCATTGCGTTGATTGACTTTGTAATGTCATTCCCGTCTTGGTCAAAAGCTTTAGCGATGGTCATGGTGCCCTTCGTGACTTCTTTTACCGTGTCATCGGTTGCACCTTTTAGCGATTTCACGTTTTGTTTTACGTTGACGAGTGCGTTTTTAGCCTCCCCAACGCTGTCACCGAAACCATCAGCCCACAAGCTTTTTGCTGAACTTGCAACCTTCTGAGCCTCTTTTTCCGTAAGCCCTAATTGAGCCCGAATTTCTCCCTGGGCCGCCTGCGTATCCAGTGCCATTTTGGCACCAAGCCCGCCGATTGCAGCTGTTAGGGCACCGACACTGGCAACGCCTGCAGTCAACGCACCGACCAGGCCGACTTTTATAAAAGAACTGAATTTGGATACTTTCCCGCCGGCGTCACCACTTGCGTCACCGATCTCTCTTTGGCTGTCCGTCAACTCATCAGCGCTTTCACTTGCTTGGCTTTGGGCTTGCTCCAATCGTTGGTATTGCATCTGTGCGCGCCGCAGAGACCCTTCCAGAGAATGATACGATTGAATCTGCGTATTGAGCCGCTGGGCGTATTTCTGGGCCTGCTGTGAGCCTTCGCCGTATAGCTCAACCTGTTTCTCGTAAGATTTCCGGTATTCTTCCACAATCCTCTCTTGAATGGAAAGCTCATTTGATAAACCTTCAACCTGCTTTTTGCTGGCCGTGAGTTCATCACCCATCGCTTTAAACTCTTGAACAGTCGCTTTTGTTGCTGTCCGTGCTGTTTTGAGGTTATTTCTAAGACCGGTTATCCCTCTGTTTACACCGGCATCGTTTAGCGTGGTATTAATGACTAAATTTCCTATCGGTCTGCCTTCCGTCGCCAAATAGTTACCTCCCTTCTACCGTTTTTTTAAAATACAAAAAGAGCGCCTTTACAGACACCCTTTTACAAAGTTGCACCGAATATTTGATAAGCAGGGACAAGTTTGTTTTCTTCCTGATGCTTGTAAGTTGCAAGATCAAAAAAGCGTTGTACATCCATGTCATCTATTTCATGAAGCTTGTAACCATTTTCCATCAAGTCAAGATACATTTGCTTCATCCTGTTAAGATAGTCCCTGTAGGTCATTGGCTTCCCTGTTATTTTTGAGCTTTCTCGGCCTTCTTCTTCAATTGAGCCTTTTTTTTATCTTTAATCATAACCTGATCAATAATATCTCTGAGCCAGTCAAATAAATCATCAGATTGAACACCGTCTAGAATATCATCAAATGTAAATTGATTTTTGAATATGTCCAAAACAAGAGTCATCATGTCATCCATTACATCATGCTCTGTCATTCCAGATTCTTCATCCATTGCATTTGCATGTATTTCTAAAGCTCTATACGTATATCTTGCTGTAACAATTGGCTGAACAAATGTTTTTTCTGGAACAGATACAATTTCGCCGTTTTCATCTACTTCAGCTAGGGCATAATCTCTTAAAACTGCTTTAACCATTGTGAAACCCACCTTTTAATTTTTATAGAAAAAGCAGCCGCTGTCCGGCTGCCAGTTTTATTTCCCTAAATCTGCACTTACCTCTTCTGTTGTCATGCCATCTGGCAGCATCCCATAAGCACGTTCATAGAATTTTTCTAATGTGAATCCATCGTTTTGATCGTAACCAATCAGGAACACGAGCCCGTCCGATTTACGCGGCAAGAACTGTCCTTCGATCGTGTCTGTTTGATAGTCAATTTTATCTTCTTTCGTTTTCCCTTCCACAGAAGGGATGCCGAATTTTCCTTTTAACAGAGCGTAATACACATAGCCTTTCTCATGGTGTTTTTGACGCCATGTAATGCACACGTAAGGCGGCTCCATATCTTTGTGGTACTCTTCAATACCATCAACAACCTTCACACCTAAAAGAGTTCTTTTCATTTCGGTAGTAAGGTCTGCGACATTTAACTCAAGTTTTGTTTCACTGACTCCTGTACTTTTCACCGCAAAAATGCCGTCATCTGCATAAAGGGGTGATAGTTCAGAAGAAACATCCAGCTTCGCTTCAATTGCCCCAGGCATATCTACGATAGCAGAGGCTTTTTCATCAACAAGCTCGGCATATTTAATGCCGCTTAGTCCCGTCTTAGCCATTCATATCATCCTTTTCTATGTTTATTTTTGAATATCAATTAATTTGGTCGCTCTGTATCTCCGGGCGTACCGGTACAGAGCAATATCTGGGTCACGGTCAAAGGCTGACGCATATTGTTTGTAGTCGTTCTCTGCCATGATCTGATCAATCACAGGTTGAATAGCCTGGGCGTCCTTTATTGTTTTGGTCCATAAATCTATTTGAATATCAACCTCAAATGTTAGGGCCCTATCATCCGCATAGTCTTTTCTGTGGCTCTCAAGCTCGTTAATGCGAATCATTGGAGCCTTTTCTATGTCCTGATCTTCTTCTGGAACAAAGACAAGGAATATCCGGTCACTGTTCACAAGAGAAGTAAGTATTTCGTTTTCACTTAAAAGCTTTTCAACTTCCTGGATGGGAAGCATCATAGTCCCAGCTCCCTCATGTAAACTTGCTGTACAATCTGCAAAACCGTTTGCTCCATTTCGTTTGATGTCCTCTCAATGAAATGCTGCGGGGGCTGCTTGATCGTTCCAAAGTTAGAGAAGTGAAGGCGGGATGCTGTTTCTTTCCCATAACCCACACTTGCATATATCTCCCCGTCTTCCTTCGCCTTTGAATACACCACATTATCTTTCATGTGCATCTTGTGGCTGCTCTCTCTGCCTGGGGGTGTGTTACGTTCCAGCGCCTCAGCAAAAACCTGAGCGCCTGCCTGGACGGCTGCTTTGGCTGCCCTGGTATTTTTTCTTGCAAGCTTATCAAGCTCTTTTTCTATACCTCCGATACCGTCATCTTGCCGCGCCATCAGCTCACCTTTTCCGCAAAAACATTAATCAGGTTTTTGTCCTGAGAGTTTGGGAGAATGTCTTTTATTTCATAAAGCTCATCATCATGAAGAACATGCATGTTATTTGTCGCCTTCTTAATTTGCTGATAGCGAATAATGAACGTAATGCTGTTCTCTAAGAAGGTGCCAGCTGTCGTGAGCTTTTCCCGTAACTTCTGCTCTCTTATCTCAGCCCAGCAAGAAAATAAGGGTTCATTTACCACAATGTTCTCCCTGGTTTCCGGGTCCTTCCCGTTCTTCCGTGTAACAAAAGTGATGCGTGTATTGAGTCGGCTAAAGTCCATCTGTATACGCCCCTCTGAATTGCTGAATAAAGTTTGTTACGCCGAAAGGTATTTCTTGCAACGCTTTGTCCATTGAGGATACGCGCTGTTCATACCAGGCACCGACCAGGAACATGACAGCTGTATCAAATTTAGGGTTGTTTTGAAAGAAAGCATCCCTGTTTGGCGAAAGCGTTACGGCGTCCTTGATATAATCTTCCGCAGCATTTTTCAGCTGCTCGATGAACCCATCATCAAAGTTGTGATCTATCCGCATCGCAAGCTTTAATTCTTCCAGCGTCATCCCATCACTCCTTTACAAACAAAAAGGGACGCATGTAAGCGTCCCATTACGTCATTATTTTGCTTGTGCTGCTTGTTCCAGGGCTTCAATACGTTTAACAAGTTCATTGTATTGCTCTTCCGTCCCAAAGCCGTCTTTACCAGGATCGCCCTTGTCTCCTTTAGGACCTTGAGGGCCAGCTTCACCCTGAGGACCCTGGGCACCGGTCTTTCCTTGAGGGCCTTGTGGGCCCGTGTCTCCTTTCGGTCCCTGTTCGCCCGGATCGCCTTTAGGGCCTTGCGGACCTGCTGGACCTTGTGGTCCTTGTTCGCCCGGCATTCCCTTGATAAACAGGGGATTTTCTTCACTGTTTCCACCGAGGTAAACCCGTGTTATCGGCTTTCCGTCCGTGTCCTTTTCCGATGCTGTCCAAACGTTCCCGCTTTTATTTAGAAATTCTTCTCCCATTTTCAATCATCCTTTTAAATTATTTTTTATTGTCCCACGTCTACCGCTGACTGGTCTTCTGTGCTAGTTGTCGTTTGATTAATAGTGACAAAGTAACCGGCTTTCTCATCAGCCTTTTTCACGTCAAAACGAACTGCCAGAGAAAGGACCTGACCGTAAACGTCATTCTCTACCCATTTCGCCGTAGCCTCCACACGGTTTGCGAAGAAGACGGCTTTTTTCAAGTCTCCGATAAACATAACCGCATCGCCGGCTTTCTCGCCTAAAACAGTATCGTCCACAACATTGACCTGGCTGCCAAGCAGCATCTTTCCTGTTGGCGTAGAAATGTCCTGACGTAAAATGTACTGGCCGTTTTTATCTTTCAACGTATCAAGGAATTGAAACGCTGATGCAGTCGCAACAATATTTCTGGCGTATGCTTGCTTTAAATCAACATTTAAGATGCGTTTGATTTCGTCTGTACCTGTCACTGATTTGGCTGGGAATGACCGAAGAACCTCCGCCACTTTTGTATTTTTCGTGATACGTTTAACCTGCTGCAGATGATTTGCCACGATTGCAGTCAAATCCACACCCGAATCATCAATAGCCTCCTGTGAAATAGGCAGATGACCGCGATATGTTTCTACGGCCCAAGGTACTTTGTTGAACTTAGGTTTCGCCAATTCAGGGTTTTTCTCTAATTCCGCCACAGAGACTAGACCTGTATCAGCATTTGCTAGAACCGGATAACTACCGGAAGCAGTGGTCACATTCACGTTATTAACGATTGCGGCAAGGTCCACAACATCTTCCGGTTCCTGTTGGGGTTTGGTGATTACATCAATTGGAATAATCGCCTCAGCGCCATCAGATTTTAACCCGTCGCGTTTTTCTCCTTTTGATCGCAAAAACTCTTCAAAAGCTCTTACCTCTTCTGTTCTACCTGGTTTGATGATTGTACGGAATCCTCCGCCAGGCATTGATCTTTTCTCCTCGTCGTCTTCTTTACCGCCAGCTGGCGCTGGGTTCTCTGGCTTAAGTCCTGCTAACTCTTCATACTCCGCAAGCTTTTTTTGCAGGGCGTCAAGCTCTTCTTTCATGGAGGTAATTTCACCTTTCAGAGCTGTAGCTTCGTCCAGCTTGTCTTCCTCTGCTCGTTTTTGGGCATCTGTGATTTTTGTATTGATGGCCGTTTGTTTTCTAATAATCTGTGATCGTAGTTCCTTAATTTTTTCAGTTAACATTTGTTTGCTCCTTTTCAAATAAAATAAGCACCCGATTTTCGAGTGCTTTTACAATCCTATTTTTAATAAATCCAGCTGCAGCAGCAGCTTTTCTTTTTCCGGATTCCGGTTTCTTTCCTCGTACTGCTGTAAATTCCGTTTGGCAATTGTCACGTCAGTGTCTTCATAAGCCGGATAGGTAACGACTGACACATCTGTAAGCTTTGAAATGTTTCTCAAGCTCCGCAACGGCAAGCCGGTTTCCTGGTCACGAGTAAAACTGTCTCCATCTTTCCCCAGCATGAAGCCGAAAGAACAATTTGAGATATTGCCAACCCGTAGATTTTCGTATAAATCCGATGCGTACTGTGTATTCGGCAAAGTAACATCGAACCTTAAGCCAATGTCATCAACTTCAAGCTTAAGCGTGCCGGCAGACGTACGGCCAAGAATCTTGGACGGGTCATGGTCAATTAAAGCCCGCACATCGCTCATGTCTGTCTGATCCAGAGCCCTTTTATCAATCATCTCAATAAAACCGCCCAAATTGTGGCTTCGGGTGCCGAACTTTAAAGCATAGCCGCTAATTACTTTCGGGCCGTCATCGTCTGAATGAGCTTTTAACGCCCCTTCCTGCGATGTTCTAATCTCTACTTCCTTAGACATTCCCCTCACCTCCTTCACCTGCTGACGAGATCGGCAGGCTCTTTGCTTTTGCTTTCTGAATCTCGTCCATTGAATCAATGTTCACATAGTTCAAACTCATGTAACGCTTGTCTCCGTTTGGTATTGGCTCGTAACCATACTCAGCCAGGGCATTGTTGAGAGAGAAGATACCGTTTTGCAGCAAGGCAATAACGTTCTCGCGCTTTGTTTTCGCGTCTGTTTCTCTAAATCGCCGTGTGTCGAATTGAAATTTCCGCTGCAGGTTTAAAGGGTACGGCAGCATTTTGAAATTAAGCTCTGAGGCGATGGCCGCAAAATAGTTGGATAGTGTATTTGTCAGATAGTCCAAGTTAGCTTGTTCAAGTGACGTGTTGACCTGCTCAATACCCAGCTTGTGCGCCGGCAGCCCGAACACTTTGGCTATCTGTTTCGTTGAATGCGTGTAGTTATTCACGATCTCAAGCACTTTCGTATTAATTTCTAACTGGCTAAACTCCATATTTTCATCAAGTACAACAACGCGCTGCTGATTCTTTATGCCAGAGTTTGCTTTTTCAAATTCATTACGGATTTTGTCCTTTGCCTCAGGAGACAAATGGCCTTTTTTCATGTTTACAATACCGCTTAAATTAACGCCTCTTCTGAAAAAGTCTGTGACAAGGCGCTTCCCCGCCTCCTGGCTTTCAATCTCGTGCTTAAGACTAGAAAGGGGACTTATACCCGTTATTCCGTCCATGCTGAAAAATTTAATGTGCAGTACATTTTCAGGCTTCAAGACCCTTTCTTTGCTGCCAGACGGATAATACCGGTACAGTATTTCATTCCGGTCCTGCAGCTGCTCGGCATAGACTTCACTGTTCAATAAATGGATAAGCTCTAAGGGCGTGCCCTCTTTATCCCTGACTATTTCCGCATAAGACTGGCCGTTCATTAAAGCGTTAGCCACCAAGATAAATTTAAAAAAGTACCCCGAATAATAATCATTTGGCTTCTCATTCAGTAACCTGAACAGATCGGAATCCTTTTCCTCAACGCCATTTTGGTGAACCATAATTGGCGACGCTGCAATATCAGAGGCTAGGGTAAGAACTGCCGTGAACACATCGCTATTTTTGATCGCACTGACAGACGTGTAAGACAGTCCGTCCAATCCGAGAATGATTTCATTGAACTCTCGTGCTCCTGGGCTCTGCTTATCTAACGATCGAAAGAATGCCACTTAATCACCCCCCTCCCTCTTCTTTTGGATTCAGTAAGAAGGCAATAAGAACGAGAAAAAGACCTGCCACAATAAAGCCGGCTACTGGATGGAGAAAGAAAACCCCATAGTCGATAACAAACAAGCCGGCCAAAAATAAAAGAGTATGCAAGTTCAACTTAATAAACTGACATACTCCCAACAAAAAAGTATTTATTTTTCCGATTTTCATGGCGCCCCCTCCTTCCCTAAAGAGTAAATTCTTCGCTTTCGTAATAAGAGTTCCAATCAAATTCCTCTTGTTTGTAATGGTACATTGCGCCCGTGTGTGCGTTCATCATTGCCGCTGCAGGGTCGATCTTTTCCCTGTTCAGTGCTTTGTCAATTTGAATCGTATCATTTACTTTTTTGAGCATTGCATTGTGCATCGCCGTATCAAGCAATGGATTCTTACTGTGTATGATTTTCCCGTCGAATACATTCAAACGGAAATCTTTTGTTGGTTCAGATAATGTGCGAGGACCTTGACGAACTTCAATCAGCACATCCTCATATCCGTATTTCTCAATTTCATTTAAGAATAAAGAGATATTGTAAGGGTCAAAGAAGATTCCCTTTACTTGTAAATCAAATTCTTTAATATGATTGATCATATAATCCACAACCTGCTGCAGATTAATGATTCCGGATTTTTTGTCCGTAATTGTGCAGTATCCGGCTTTCGCAAGAGTGCGATAGTCCAGTTTGTCACGCTCAATTTTATTATCCAGTCCGCCTTTTGTTCCAACAAATGAATGGCTGTCTACATAAAATGTCTCATTCTCATCCTCTAACGGATAAATGAAGCCAAGGGCTGATAAATCATCAGTTCGTGATAAGTCAATCCCTATGTAAACCGGCTTCCCTGTAATGTCAGGCGCAGCATCCACACCGCGCTTTTTCCAATCGTTCCCGTTGATAAAGCTTTCAGAGGAAGCAGACTGCCATATATTAAAGTTTTTTACGAGTGTACCGTTTAGATCATCTTTATCAAGAGCCTCTTTCAATTTCTTGCGGAGGTTTTTCAAGATTTTCTTTTGTAAACCCTCCACCTCAAGTAGTGGATTACTTTTTATCCAAGTGCTTTCGTCGTAAATTTCCTCTTCGTCATCTTGTTCGTAGACAATTGCAAAATAGTTTTCGTTTTCCTTACGACCACTTAGAATATCATCAACATAAGGATACTCCTGCGAATACATTGGACCATTTAGCTTAAAACCAGCTGTACTAATGATTAAGATAAGGCCCTGGTCCTGCTGACCTTGGGAAGACTCTAGAACTTCCATCATTTTTGTGTTGGAGGCTGTATGATACTCGTCAAGAATCCCGATAAGAACGTTCAAACTGTCCAGGTTATCAGTATCCCTTGATAAAGGCATAATGACGCAGTCATCTTTCAGGTACCGGATTTCATTTTGTATAATCTTTGTCCATTTCCTCATGAATTTCGATTTACTTCGTATCTTCTTAAGCTGCATCGAAATCATTTTAAAGACGGTTTTCGCCTGGCCTCTTGAATTAGCTGTCGCATAAATTTGTCTGTCAAACTTAGGTGCTTCGCCGTAAATCAGCTCATACAATGATAGACCCGCTACAAGTACAGATTTACCGCCCTTTCTCGCCATGCTTATATACGCTTTGGTGAATCGCCGGAATCCGGTTTCTTTATTCCTCCAAGCATAGAGCATGTACACAATGAACTTTTGAAACAAAGCCAGCTTTGTGGGCTTTCCCGTTGATATATCTGGCAGCATTTCAAGAAACTTAATGACTTTTTTTGCTTTTTCAGGTCTGTATTCATATTCATAAGACGGGTCAGCTGCTCTTTCCAAATCTCTCAGGTGACGCTGACAGGCTTTTATGACTTTCTTACATGCCGTTATTTCTCCGCTGACAACCTTTTTCGCGTAAAGCGTGCCGGGGTCAAGATGTTCAATCGTCATCTATCGCCATTGCTCCAAACTCGTCATCTTCTTCGCTGTCGCTGTCGAGGCCGACGATTCGTAGGCGTGAATCCAGAGACAGACCAAGCTGGCCGGCGATGCCCCGGATCTCTTTAGACATGCTGTTCATTATGTCCACAGATGGATTTTTCTTTTTAACCGTCTCACCCCGGCTGTTTTTTTCAAACATGACTTGGCCGTCTTTGGCTATATCGGCCATCGCTTCTCGATACTGTGCATAGCTGTTGCAATAGATCGCAAGCAATGTGGAATCTAATTCAGAGATTGGCAAATTGATAATGTGCGGGTAGATGCGCCGCCATTCATTCTTCGCCATAGTGGACAACCAGTATGGCGGCTTTTCTTGCAAGGGCGAAAAATCTTTCAGTTTTTCTTCCTGCTGCAGACGCTCTTCCCGCTCTTCGTTGGTAATTTGTCCTTTTAACGTTTCCGTTAATTGTTTTCGTCTCGCCAATCAAAACCACCACCTTTCGTCCAAAATACATCACATAAATTTCGGTAAAATCAGCGAACGACAAAAACGCCGATCAACTCATACGAGATAAGGGATCGCGCGTAATATTCCAGTATTCAAAATCCGGCTAAAATAGCAAATTTCAAAATTTCATTTCAACATTTTTTACAAAGTTGAGGGGGCGCCGATGTCCAAGAATTTTTTTTGGTACCCCGTTTAAAGTTGGGGGGACTTAAATTCATTTTTACTAATTCATTTTATAAAGGTCTTTTAAAAATTTTTCTGCAATATTGATAAACTCATAGCAAAATTTTTCATTAAGTATTATCTTGTTATGTCTACCTTCAGAAACATTTTCTAACTCATTCACTGCATTCCTTATTTTTTTTGGAGTTTTAGCTTTCTCTATATCTCCACCACAATGAACAATGCAATTTCTTATTTGGTTAGCATTATTAATAAAGTGCCATTCCTTCGTATCATCAGGAAAATCATCTTTCTTAACTTTCTTAATAAACAAAGATGCTCTCTTTATACCATTACCCTGTAAGTCATCTAATTTGATACTAGTCTCATCTGGCTGATTACATAGATCAATAACCTTTTCCTCTAAAAAAGAATAAACGCTTATAAACAACGAGTTTCTCATAATCATAGGAAAATCATCTCGATATTGTGCTATCTCGTCATAATGCCAATTAACAAATTCTTCTTTTTCATCATCACTAAGTTCTTTCATAGACTCTTCAAACTCATATAGTTCTCTACCTAATATAGACTCAATATATTGGGCATACCCTTCAAACATTTCCAACTGACCTAGTACAAAGAAGCGAAAATTTAAATCTCTTATCTTTTTCATAATCATTTCTCCTTTGTACAAATTATAACCTTTCAGCTTCCAAATGTAATCTGATTATGATGATACTGACATAACACCTCAAGATTATTTAAGTCAGTACGTGCCTGATCATCGTTTAAAACGTCTCTAAGCTCTTTGAACTTGTGATGGACTACTAATCTATGAGACTTATTTAAACGTCCCTGTGAGGCACAGACGGCACAATGATAGTTACTTTCTCTTAGCTTCTGTTCACGAAGAAGCTTCCACTCTCTGGAATGGTAATAGGAATAGAGTTCATTGTTCTCCCTGTTGTACCTCACATCTTTGTTGTACTGCTTGTCAGCATAGCCCTTGTGCTTCTCACAATAGCGCTGTGTCCAGTCCACATAGTTGTGGCAGGCTGGCGCGTTACATCTTTTTAACGGCAGGTCTATCACTTCCTTTTCTTTAACCAACTAGTAAAATATTACACTCCACTTTCCATTTACGATATAATATATCCAGGAGGTGATAAATATGTCTGATATTACTACAAAACCAACCCCTATTCAGCGTAATTCACTAGATGTCGCAATTGAATTAACTCAATTACACGTAGAGCAGTTTGGTCTAGAAGGTAAAGATGATCTAGCTAATACATACGCAAAGTATTATGCAATAGCTAACACTTTAAAAAATAAAAACCTCGAGGCCTTAAAAAAATTTCTTCCTGAGGAAATCAAATCTAAGTTAAAAAAATAATGACCATGCCATCTATACCTTATGGTGTAGATGGATTCTTGTTTAAATTTATCTCTCCTATCATATTCTTTCTAAACCACCACCGCACTCAAGCCGTAAACCGCCAATAGTCTATCCTGAGATTTACCGGAAGCAGTTTACAGGGAACAAAAAAAGCACCCCGATGGATGCTTATAACATTCTATTTATTTCGAGATTCTTTATCTCTTCGTCTATAAGGTCTTGTACTTCTTGTTCATTCAAACCAAAAGGTATTAAAAATCCACGACTCGTCAACTTTGTTTCTTCTTGAGAACTAATTACTACATGGATACCTTCTGAGTCCTTAGAGAATTCATAAGGTGGAGACTTTAAATCCAATGTATAACCTTTTTTTCTTGCAAAATCCATTGAAATTTCTTGTAATCTTTCACTATTACAAAATGAATATACTTTATTTTTCTCCAACTTTATCACCTCCCTTTGATTATTAGTATGGACATAAAAAAATAAATATATACATAGGAGAATTGTATTTTTAGATAATAATTTATGTTTATTAACTATATAAAAAGCATTCCGGGCATTGTTCGATTATCCTTTTGAATTACGATATTCCCTCTGGCTCCTTTCCACAACTAGTTTTTGTATTTCTTGAAAATACTCATGAGAATCTAACTGAGTCCATCCAATTATTGTTCCCTTGATTTTCTCTTCTGCCATCCCAAAATAAGTAAAACCTTTACAAGCAATATAGACGTCCCAATTCCAAATATCCTTTACATTACCGGCGCAAGTCTCTTCAACCGGCATATAAAAATGGTTTATTACATTATAATATTCAATATTACTGATCTGTCTCACCTCCCACCATATTATCGGTGAAAGAGTATTACAAAGGAAGTATTTGCAAAATTTGTCGAACGAAAGTACCCTTCATAAAAAAAGCACCCTTTAGCTACGGGTGCAATCAACGTTTCTTTTTATAGCCTTCAATATCTTTTCTCAAGAATAGGCGATCTCTATTTGTTGTTTTAATCGGATTCAATGTCTTGTAATCAACCAGCTGCTTGAGATTCTGCCGGCTGCATCCGATAATCTCAATGGCTTCAGATGTCGTAATGACTTCTTTATCCATGAATTCTCTCAACTCGTCAATACTTTCAAAAACAAACCTAGTCATTCCGTGTGTTCCTCCATCTAAGGATAATATTAATAATAGTGATTACCAACCAACCAAGAGCCAAAACCATTGTAATGATATCCAATGTACTAAGATGATCATAATCAAAGTTTGCAAACACTGTCACGAACAGAACAAAGAATATTACCGTTGACCCGTCTACTAGTTTTTTCATATGCTTGAGCATGGAACACAAAGTGTTATAATAAGGTGAGGGGAATAAATCCCCTCGGTGACTTATTTGCGACGTTTCTTCTTGGCGGGAGAACGTCGTTTTTTGTTTTTGCTTTCCTTCATCTCCTTGATATTCTTGATCATGGTTGTGATTCCTGTAAGGATAGCAACCAGCCAAGCCAAGTCCCGAAGAATAAGCTCAACCATTTCCATGCTCTCTCAACACCTCCTTTCTATACTCTTATTATAACACTTATATTTACCACCGTCAATATAAAATTTGGTTTTATTTTCTTATATTCACTCCTTATGCTAATCGCTTTTTTAAGATTGATCTCACCCATACTCCGAGAGGAAGCCAAGTATAGCAAGATCGCACAATGAAACACGATATCACTATTCTCCCGATACGGACGCCTCAGACTAGCTGCTATCCAGGCTCAGAATGCTCCTCTCGTTTTGGCTTCATTCCTCAACACCTTTGTTCCGTATCCGAATTCGTCTTGATAAGGGAAAGACGCATCTCCCGTGTATTTCGATAAGTCTTATTTATCGTATTTCGTTGATAGGTTAAGTTTATCGGGATTTCAAACATAAATAGTCCCCCTTTTTGTCCCCTAAAATGTCCCCTGTTTTGTCGGGAATTTGTCGAAAAAAAAACGCCCTGCTAAAAACAGGGCGCAAAGAGGTATTTTATTAACGTGTTACTGTAAACTCAGACGTAAACCAGTCCCCATACCAAGTGTCATAATCACCATACTTGTAAGCTTTAAAGAGAACTTTAAATTTCCCACTTTTTCCTTTTCCCAAAAAATCACTAATCAATATCTTTCTATCAATGTTACCATTGGCATCAATCGTACCTCTTCTTTCTGCAAGTAACTCATGTTTGTTAACATCATTAATCATTAGTTGATAGGAGAGTTTCTTAGAATACTGGGTTTGAATGTTTATCCCGATATAAGTATCAGTTGAAGGATAATCACCTGAACGATCTGTAGTAATTTTAGCTTTTACTCCATTATGTGTCTCCCACCCGGAAGTTGCTGCAAAAGCCTGCCCAGGTTTAAAAATTCCTAAACCACCTAAAGTCAAAGCAAAAACAGCGAAAATCATCATAACTTTCTTCATGCTCCTCATCTCCTTTTTTTATTTACACTTTTATTAAACCAATTTTTTCTACAAATAACCATATTTTTCTTGTCAATTTAGTGAATATTTCGTCAAATAACCCCAAGTGCTGTGGCAATCCGCAGGATAGCACGCTGTTTTATTTCATAATAGGTATCCTTCTTCATGCCTAGTTCCATATATATATGAATGTCTTTTGTTTGGCTGGCGGTTAAGTATTTTTTCTCAATGATCATGCGTTCTTCATCGTCCAGGCTGTTTTTTAACGCCCTTTCCATCTGTTTTACTTTCAGTTCATTTAATATGAAAGAATCTCTGATAGAAGGAAACGGGCTGATGCCAGCGTCAACCGATTCCTTTTTATTCTCAAGCTGTACTTTCAAAGCTCGATAATCTTTGAGTTCTTTGATCACGATTTTTCGGACTGCCTTTAAATCCACAGGATGAAGGAATGAAAGTTGTTCTGTCACACCCGTCCTCCTTTCCTCTATTTTTCGCGTTCCCATTTTTGTATACAGCGTTCTGTAAAGCAAACCCATAAGGCAAGAGCCACTGAATTAATAACGAAGAGTGAGCCAATAAATATAATCATTTCGCTGTCCTTTCACTTTTCAAGCCGCATTCCAACGCATACAACATGGCTTTAAACTTGCTGTTATCATAAGGACCGTATATTTTATTTTTCATAATCAATACAAACTCACGTTCGGTTTCAATGCATGCAAAATCTCCTAGTATAAAGTTTCTAACTACCCCCATTTATTTCACCCTCGATAGACGCTGTACGTCTGAAATAGTCATTTGGTGATCAGCTTCACGTACTGCCTCGGCAAATGTTTCAATACCGGTATCCCATAAACCATGGCGCTCGATAATTTCAGAGAATTCCTCAACGTCATGTTCGCGAATTCCCCAGCTGTCTGGATCAGTTGCAGCGCCGTACACAGTCACCCATTTACTTTGGTCTTTCGGATCCGGTTCTTCCCATTCTTCTCGAGTAAAATGGCAAAGCTCATGATCTACTAGGGCAGCGCGTTGTTCCTCCGGCATCGTCTTCCATGCAGCTTTATTGATAAACACGAAAAGCATATAATCTGTCATATGACGTTCGAATGCTGTGCATTTTTTCGCCTTTCCTGCCCACTTGCTGTTCCCTTCCCGGAGATAGAAACCAATTTGCTGTTTAGCGTCTTTTAAATGTGGGTGATGCTCGTCAATTATGCTTTCAGCCAGCTGCCGTACTTCCTTCGATTCTTCAAAACCTACAAATGCCATGTTACTTCCTCCCTTTGATTGTTTTATTCAGATTTACACAAGCCCACCTTTCAGCAGTTCCCGGGCCATATAATGAAAGTGATGGTAAATGTAATTTCCGGTAGCGTTAGGGCTAAGAAAAACAGTTGAAAAGCCGTAGCGAACTTCAAATGTTTTCAAGCTGCCCAGCAGCGCTTTCGGTTCATACTTTGAACGATATTTTCCGTTTAGTATCTTTTGGTATCCTTCTAGGTCTTCCACGAGAAGGGTGAATGGATGCCTGGACGCCCTAATCAATTCATTTTCAAAACGAGAACGGTCTTTAATCGACTGCACCAGCTCGTCCACTCCATTTTTCCGTTCAATGGCTGCATTCAAATACATATCACGGCTGATTCCAAATTCATCATTCCTGGGAATCATGGCCGAGTAATCGCCAGTTTTCATTCCTTTGAATTTGATTGCCACTTTCTTTTTACGGAGATAATCAAGAACATGCTGATTCTTTTGCTCTCTCGTATCCACAATAATGATCATGCTGTCCAGAATCTTTTTTAACTCAGTTTCCGAATAGTTATAGTGAATAATTGTCATGCTTTCTTCCCCTTAAAATACGACATGGCCCGATCATAGATTTCTTTGGAAAGCTGGTCCGTTTCTTCACTTTCAAAGTTTGAAACGGACTCCTTTAGCTCCCTCCAGCCGTTCTCCCAAAAGAGAACAAGCAATTTCATCACCTTCATAACTGATTCATAATCATGATTGAACCAGTCATCTATTTTTCTATTTATATCTTGATCAATGCCCATGAAATAATTAATGATTTTATCTATGGTCTGTTTCACATTATGTTCATGATCCGAATATTCGCCTTTTAAATACCGGATAATTCGCTTTTTGTAAGATTGGACAAATGCCTCAAGTTCCGGATAGACTTTTTCAGGATTCTCAATATAAAGATCGTTTCCATCGAGAACCAAACGAGAGCCCAATAACTCTAAATCGGAACAAATTTGTTTTGGGTGCAATTTTCTCACCTCTTTATAAAAAGGGTTAGTGAGTTAGTTAGGGTTATATATTTTTGTATTAAAGCCCTATATATATATTTATTTTTTATTAATTAATTTTCATGTGAGAGGAACATATAAATTAACTAACCCATCCTAACCCTTCGTTAAATTTCTAATGAAAAAACATCATTTAAACCCTTATATACCAAGGCTTATAGCTTTTTCCTTGTCATCGGCGTTACGTTATTTTTTGCTGTTGATTCACTAACCCTTTTACTAACCCCATCATCAAAATTAAGATGACTTTGAAATTTTTGTAAGCCAACACCAAAGAAAAACAATTTATTTTTTGCTCCTACTTCCTTTTTAAAACCCCGAATCTCGAGCTGTCGATAAAATGCCCGATTTTTTAGCTCTACATCATCATTTTCGAAACACCAATTTTTGTATTCCTTATAAATCTCTTTCGACTCAATCTTTGCGGCCGGGTGAATAACACACCTCTCAGCAAGAAATGGTCCAAGGATGTCCATATCCTCCCGGTAACCTTCCGTAGCTTTTCGAATTACTTCCGGCTCCTTGAGCCCTTCCTTCTGCCACTTCAAGCAGCCTTCCACCGCCCACCTGAGAATGCCAGGCATTTCTGCAGCAAGTTTCTGCGGGAGCTTTTTGTCCACTTTTTCTTTCGGAATAGTAACAGTGAATGGAACAAGCCGGATACGGCGCCAGATACCCTCATCGCTGCCTTTTACAATTGGTTTATGGTTTGTCGTAAAGAACACTTTAAATTCTGGGGTAAACTCAAAATACTCCTGGCGTAAGAAACGCGCGGACATCTTTTCGCCCCCGGTGATCTGCTTCACCAAAGACTCAGACAGTTGCTGACCTTCTTCACTCTCTACAGCCGACACAAAGCGCGCCCCGTCGAGTCGGGCTATGTCATTGTTGATGCTGCTATCATTCTTCTTTTTTATGAATGTGTCGCTGTTCGTCTGCCGACCATAGTCACCCAGGAGCTGCTGGACTGTATTGATAAACGTTGATTTACCATTACGACCATTACCAAACAGAAAGAACATGACTTGTTCAGTAGTATCCCCGGTCAACGAATAACCGATAGCTTTCTGCATAAAATCAATAATTTCATAGTTTGGCTGCCCTTGTTCATCTATAAAAATACTTTCTAAAAATGCCTTCCAGTTTGGGCAGTCGGCATCCTTTTGATAAGCCACTGATGAAATTTTAGTAAACAGAAACTCACGATCATGCGGCAACAATTCACCAGTCTTTAAGTCGATCACACCATTCTCACAATTAAACAGATATTTATGAGAGTCGAGTTCTTGTTTTCTTACAGCAACCATCGGCCGGGTATCCAGTATAGTGTTCATTCGAATATTGCGACGCTCGCATTTTTTAGCCCAATCATTAAGCTGCTTTTTTCTATAGCTGTCTTCCATGGCTTTCGCTTCACCGTAAATAGCCCGGAGGGTTTGGGCAGTTAATGCCTCAATCTGCCTTTTGCTGTCTTCCTCCCACATTTTTCCGTTCCAGATTAACCAGTCAAGCTCGTTACAATATCTGATATTCTTGCCATGGTAATATACTAGTCTTTCAGCGTTTCCTAGCTCAGTCAGGTGAAAGACCGGCGGCGTGTCTATGATTTCCTCTGTGTCAGCAACCTGTGAGGCCGGCGGCTGCGAGAAATACACTTCATACGGCTGCTCTTGCTGCTCCATCAGGTCGGATATTGTGGGGCCGGTCGAGTAGATAGCTGCAGCAATTGTCATTTCTCCATATGTAGCCCCGTCTGCTGAATGCTGCCGATCCCACTTTTCGCGAAACAAATTTGATTCACGAAACATGGAATCCATTTTCGATGCGTCCTTATCCGTCCAGAATGCCAAGTGATTACATAAAGCCATATCTGTGGAAGAATGATCGCCATTAATCAGCTGGCCGTTAAAAAGGTCCTGAATGCTTTTTCCATTTTTACTGTTGAACATTCTTTCCCAAATTTCTTTATTTGAAAGATTACTCATATCGCTTCCTGATTGTGATCGGGCGCTGACTGATTTTGCTTCTTCCCTCTCTGTTAGATATTTATCAAAGATGGTTTTGATCTCTTCCGATCGTTCCTGCACAGGTCCAACATCAAGACTGTTTCCGGTGAACGTGAAATAACGGCCATGCCTGTATACTTCCAGGCCTTTATCTATATTTTTTCTCCCTGTGCCCGGTCCGCGTAATGGAAGCTTACCTTTCGCAATAATATGAACACCCTCACCACTCGGAGAGTATTCAGTATAGCTGCTGATCGTCTGGATAATCTCTTGAGCGAAAGGAGACAGAACACCATCATTTACACAGTGATCTATATCTATTCCGATGAAAGGATCATCTTTAGAAAACATGAAGCCGATACCGTCATACTCCTGTTCATTGAAAAACTTCATGATAGTTGCAAAGGTGGACCAGGTTCGCTTATTGCTTGATTGAGCCATGCTGCCATCAATCTGATATGGCACTTTCGTTTTTTTGCCGTTACGCTCTTCCGAACGCCATAGAATCCACTGAGGGGCGTTTTTTAGCTCTTGTGGTATATTTTTAAAGTCGTACATGTATTAACTCCCCTTTAAAAACGAGGGAGCTATACACTCCCTCAAATGTATTTCTTGTGATCAAAATGGTACATCTTCATCGCTCACTGTAATTGAGCAGTTATCCGGCGCCGGCGCTTCTGACAGCTTAAACGCTTTGACTTCTGGATATTTTTTGCCGTTATGCTCTCTTTCTCCGACAACTAGGCGGATCGGTTTATTGAGAAAAGCATTTGCCCATTCAATATGGTCCTTAAATTTCATTCCGTTCGGAAAGCCCGCGGCCTTTGATGCTTGATGAAATCTCCACATCGCATTATCTGTAACAGTGAAATTGTCGTATAGGATTTTCTGGCCCTGGCATGCCTGCTCAACGTCAGAGCGAATTTCATAATCTACGACAAGACGCTCATTACCAGATGCAGCCGTTTTTGCTTCAAAGTTAATAACCGTCGCCTCATATTCTCCTGGTTTAATTGGTTCAAATGCTTCGCCTTTGCTGTGGTCTACTGTGAACATATTTAATTCCTCCAATTTTTTGTTTTATTTGCCGTTTAGTACAGCTACAAGATTTTGAGTAATTGAATCCACTACATGCGGATCGGTGATGTCTTCATTTCGCAAATCATAAATTACACTGTCTATGCCACTATTCAATCTATCAATCTCTGAAATTAACCAGGGCACATCAGATATAGTCGCATGCCCCCGAATCTCTTCGAGCTTTGAATCATTTTTCACCTGGTTCACCTCCAAGTACGCTGTTTAATCTATCAATAGCAGCATTAGCAAGTTTGATATTCCATTGTTCAAGCTTCTGATTCGCTTTGATCTGGAACTCCTCAATCATTTGCGCAGCCTTTTCATTGCTCTCAATCATCATTTTGATGTGAGTAATCAACCCGATGCGTTCTGTTTCTTCCTCCGCCTTTACGTCAATACCGAGCTCAAGCCACTGATAAAGTTTGCGGCCGACTTCCGGGTTTAGCTTGATTGACGAGCCTTCAAACATTCGCGTATTGTCTTTTGAGGTCTCAGCCATATGATCAATGTCAATATTAAAGTTGAGCATAAACTCGTATTCCATTTCATCTTTCTGTACAGGTTTTGTCCCAACCTTACGAGGAGCCATTTTGCCGTTATTATCAGGCTCCACTACATACTCCGTTTTTGTTCTCAATGTCGCTAAGATGTGAACATCATTTTGCGTTAACGTCTTAATGAGCTTGGTTGTTTCCGGCGCAAGCTTGCCCCAGTTTTGAAAAGAGTTACCGGACATGCTGCCATGTGTTTCAACTATTCCGCCTTCACCCTGCCAATTGTGTGAGAGTGAATCAATTACGACAACCTCAGCACCGGCGTTCTTAATCGCTTCTACAGCCATTTGATAACGCTCAGTTGTATACGGCGGTGTAAAATCAATATGCTTAAAGCTACCGATGCGAATATCATCAAACTGTAAATTAGCGTACAGTTTTGCGCGTCGGTGCTCAGTATCAACGACACCGATCTTTGACCAGATTACCTCATCGCTTACTTCTGGGTATGCTTCACGCATCATTCCGTAAGCTACCAGTAGGGCGCCGGCTGTTTTACCGGAACCACTCGGACCGATAAAGCCGACAATTGCCTTTTCCTTTTCACGCTGTGCGTTTGTGACTTGAAACATCTATCACACCTCCACTTTGAAACTGACTTTTTCTGGCTGCACTTCTACGCCGGGGACAGCTTGTCCATTTGAATCAATTACGATCGGTTTACCTTCAAGCTCAGTGACAGTCAATGTCTTCTTAAGATCACCCCATGCCACAGACTCTTTTATAAACTCCTCCATACCGGCATCCTTCACATGCTGCAGAAGTTTTTCCTTGTCCACTTCTTTAGGCGCTGCTTTTGTGGTCCGGCTTTTAGATTTCCCATAAGGTGTGGAAAGCGTTTTTGCCTTCGGGTCTTCCTGCAGCTGCTTTGTATGATAGACACTCACCAGGTTTTCAAAGTATGAAAGACTGTCAGCTAAAGGCTTAAGTTCCTGCCTTTCCCATTCTTCAATACGTTGCTTTTCTGTGGCTGCCAGTGCTTTGATTTCCTTTTCCTGCGACTTAAGTGCAGCTATTTTCCGGAAAGCCCAGTTCAGGCTGTTCATATCAGTAATTTCAAATTGTGGACGGTTCCCCGGCAGTTCGCCGTTATTAATTTCATTTAGTTCAAAGTCCTCTAATGGATTCATATGAGACACCTTCCTCTATTTGATTTTGTTGAGAGTTCCATTTAAAATGAAGTTGCTTGTTTGTTTTTAGTCCACATTGCCGTGTGGGCTTTTTTTATTTATTTCTTCATCGGCATCCTCTTCCCGATCCCGGTCATACTGCAGATACTCTTTCGGATAGCCGTAACGGTTAATTTCTGTTATGATTGGATGCTCAAGATTCATATACTGGCCTCTTTACGATTGAGACATCAAGACCTTTACTAAGAAATTGAGTTGCAATTTCATGTAGCTGGACGACTTGTTCAGGATGATGCATCCGTTTGATTTCCTTGAACATTTCAGCAGCTGACAAACAGAGATCAATACATTCATCGAAATTGTTGTCCTCTATTTCATCTGGAAGCAATTCGTTCAGCAGAAACTGTGCGGATGCCAATTTACGTTTAGCTTTTTCCTTATCTGATTTAAGAAATTGATTTAGATTCATGCTTTTACTCCCTTCATTTCTAAATAGACATGACAACATTTGACCATTTGTTTGTTAGAGAAATGAGCAATTTTAAATCGGTTCTTTTTGATCATCTTCTGCTCAAATTCAGCGAAGAAGGCTGCAAGTTCAATTGCCTTTTCTTTCGTCATTTGATTTGTCTCCTTTCTCCAATGCCTCTTTTTCGAGAATCCTTGGAACCGATAACTTCATGAAAATTTCATAAAGCCTGGCTTCTACATGTGCTGGTAGCTCTATCATATCCACCCTCCTCAACTACTTGTATTTCCGTCATTTTTAACACGTTTAAATCCAGATTTATGAAAATCGCTATTCTGGAAAGTGTCTTTGTACTTGGCAGATATCTTCCGTTTTCAATGTCAGAAAGATAAGTCCTAGACAGGCCTAGTGCCTTCGCCATTTCTGTCTGTTTCAAGTGCTTTTCTTTCCGTTTGTCTTTAATTAAAGCCCCAAGCTTTTTCCCATCCAACACGTTTATCACCTCCCTTTAAGGTATGGCTAAATTGTACGGTATTCACGACATTTTGTAAAAGTCGAAATATGACGAAAATCAAGCATTTTAAAGATTTAGAGAGTATTCATCTTGTATTTCCGTCATTTTACTAAAAAATACTTGTATTTCCGTCATTCTTAGTATTGTATTTCCGACATTTGGGCACTATAATTGGGACATATCAAACGACTCGTGTAACCTCGTGTAAGCTCGTGTAATGCAGTGAGGTCCACTGTGTTGTAAAGGAGATAACCGATAATGACTGTAGGGCAAAGAATTAAAGCTATTAGGAAGGAACGGAAGTTAACTCAAGTACAACTGGCTGACAAAGCTAATCTTTCTCGTTCATACCTTGCAGATATTGAAAGAGATAGATATAACCCAAGCCTTTCCACCTTAGAATCTGTAGCAGGTGCACTCGGTGTGCAGGTCTCTGCAATTGTTGGTGAAGAAAACCTTATAAAAGAAGAGCCTGCAGAATATAACGCTAAAGAAGAAAAAGACATTGCAAAGCGTATGGAGGAAATAAGAAGGGACTTAGAAAACTCGGATGGACTAAGCTTCTCTGGCGAACCTATGAGCCCTGAAGCCATTGAGTCCCTCATGGAAGCAATGGAACACATCGTCCGTCAAACGCAAAGAATCAATAAGAAATACACTCCAAAGAAATACAGAAAAGACGATCAAGACTAGGGGGCCTTATACTTTGATAAAAGCAGCTGTGCAAAAACTGATTAAAAAGTATAAAACCAGTAATCCTTATGAACTTGCATCATATTTAAATATCAATGTTTTTCAATGGGACTTACACCATGAAATAATGGGGTTTTATAAATATGACAAAAGAAACAAATATATCGTTATCAATTCAAACTTAAGCCAAGGTGAAAAAACATTTGTCTGCTCTCATGAACTGGGGCACGCACAATTGCATCCTCGCGCTAATACCCCTTTCATGAAAGAACATACTCTTTTCTCAGTTGATAAGGTCGAAGTTGAGGCAAATACTTTTGCCGTTGAACTTCTCCTTCCTGACTGGGTTATAAGCCAGTATAAAACTACAAACTTTACCCTAAAAGACGTTGCTGTGATGAATGGGGTACCTGCAGAGCTAGCACATTTAAAGGATTTATCTGAGTTTAAAAATTTTTAACCTCGAAACAGAACATACGTTTCCGGAAAGGAGCTTCACTTGAATCTAATGGAAGAAAGCAGCCAAAAGAATGTAGGAATATACGTTAGAGTTTCTACAGAAGAACAAGCAAAAGAAGGTTATTCAATAGCTGCCCAAAAGGAGAAACTAAAAGCCTATTGCATTTCCCAAGGGTGGGCAAACTATAAGTTTTATATAGACGAAGGAAAATCAGCTAAAGATATACATAGGCCCTCACTTGAATTAATGCTCAGACACATAGAACAAGGCATCATTAACACAGTGCTAGTATATAGGCTCGACAGACTGACCCGGTCTGTTCGTGATCTTTATTCTCTTTTAGACTACTTTGACAAGTACAATGCCGTTTTCAGGTCCGCCACTGAGGTCTATGATACGGGGTCAGCAACTGGCCGGCTTTTTATCACGTTAGTTGCCGCTATGGCTCAATGGGAAAGAGAGAATTTAGGGGAACGTGTAAAAATGGGTCAAGTTGAAAAGGCTCGACAGGGACAATATAGCGCCCCTGCCCCCTTTGGTTTCACAAAAGAAGGTGAGTACCTGGTAAAGAATCCACAAGAGGGCGAAATTCTTTTAGATATGGTAGATAAGATAAAAAAAGGCTATTCACTTAGAGAGTTGGCAGACTATCTCGACGAATCAGATGCTATGCCACGAAGGGGTTATAAATGGCACATAGCCTCTATACTCGTAATGCTGAAAAATCCGGTACTGTACGGCGCTTTTCGGTGGGGTGATGAACTAATTGAAGATGCTTTTGAGGGCTATATCTCTAAAGAGGAATTTGAGCAGCTACAAAAAATATTGCATGATCGGCAAAATTTTAAAAAAAGAGAAACCTACTCAATTTTCATATTCCAAACAAAAATAATTTGTCCCAATTGCGGAAACCGGCTAACAAGTGAGCGTTCTAAGTATTTTCGGAAAAGAGATAATAAGCATGTAGAAAGTAATCACTATAGATGCCAAGCCTGTCTTTTGAATAAACGCCCTACCATCGGAGGCAGTGAGAAAAAATTCGAAAGAGCCTTAGTTGAGTATATGCAGAATGTAAAACCAAGACTCGAACCGAAAATACCGGAAGAGAAACAACAGGACTATGACAAGCTCCATCAAAAAATACTCAGTATTGAAAAACAAAGAAAAAAATATCAAAAAGCTTGGTCTATGGATTTAATGACAGATCAAGAATTTGAGCAGCTAATGGCAGAAACAAAAGAGGCTTTGCAGAAAGCGCAAACTGCCTTAGAACAAGAGCAAACTTTGCATAAACCTAAAAACCCTATTGATATAGAGCGTGCTAAAGAAATTGTAACTATGTTTAACAAAAGCTGGTCTGTCTTAACCAGCGAAGAGAAAAGACAAATAGTCCAAGAATTAATAAAGCAGATTGAGTTTGAGAAGAAAGATCGTAAAATCAAGATTTTAGACATCCTATTTTATTAGTGTTTATGTAAAGTATGAGCAGACAAAATGCTCCTGGGTTAAAAAGCGCATATCCTCCATGACAAGATTAGCGCCGTCTTCCGGGGAGCGAATAACGAAATGTTCTTCGTTGGCTAATTTA
Organism: Bacillus sp. PS237; assembly: GCF_037963345.1. Classification (NCBI taxonomy): domain Bacteria; kingdom Bacillati; phylum Bacillota; class Bacilli; order Caryophanales; family Bacillaceae; genus Bacillus; species Bacillus sp. PS237. The sequence goes on from NZ_CP150156.1 coordinate 2,788,957, forward strand.
TGAATCCGGCTTCCAAGCTCAACTGCTGCCAGTATTTGAATCGCTTTTACCATACCGATTCCCGGGATGCTTGACAGCTCTTCAACCGATGCTTCCTTGAGCAGGCGCAGCCCGTCAAATGAGCGCAGCAGCCGGTTTGACAGGTCCAAAACAGATTCGTGTTTAGTCCCTGTCCGCAATAATATAGCCAAAAGTTCATGATTCGCTAAGTTCTCGGCTCCGACTTTCAGGAGCCGTTCCCTTGGCTTTTCTTTCATTGGGAAATCTTTGAGTTTTAATGGCAGATCGTGTATGACCAAGCACTCCTTTTCTTTCCCTTCCCGTTTATAGAACCGTCATGCCCTTATATCAAAATGGCGAAGAGCTCTCATTGTTTTTGATATAGGAAGGCCCATGACTGAATAATAATCTCCGTCTATTTTCTTTACAAAAAGCGCGCCTCTTCCTTGGATGCCGTATGCACCTGCTTTATCCATCGGCTCTTTTGTTTCAATATATGTCCAAATCTCTTCTTCACTGAGGGACCAAAACGCAACTTCTGTCTTATCATAAAAAGTCTCGCTGTGATTTTCAGCTTGAATGCTGACCGCGGTTATTACTGAGTGACTTCGGCCTGAAAGCCTCCGCAGCATAGAAGCAGCTTCTTCTTGATCCTGCGGTTTGCCAAGACATTCGCCGTCAAGGCATACCATTGTATCAGCACCGATAACGATTGCATGCGGGTGGAGATCAGCTACAGCCTTAGCTTTTTGTTTTGCCAACCATTGGACGTTTTCTTCTGGTGAAAAGTTTCGATTTAATTTTTCTTCTACTTCACTGACAATAATGGAGTAGGGCAGCTGGAGAAGATCGAGGAGTTCTTTCCTGCGCGGAGATTGTGATGCAAGTATTAGCGGTTTTGTCATGTTCGTCATCCTTTCAGGGTTTGCTTAAGAAAAAAAGATACTCGTTTATCCTACCAAATCACGAGGCTTGTCACAATTTCAGAAAAATAACTTTTTCATGACAAAATAAAAAAAGCCTGTCACTAAAGGACGAAGGCTCAGGGCACTATCTCTTATTTTACGACGGCTAACAGCTCCTGCTGAGCCTTCCACCCGGCTTCAGCACTTGGATCCTCTAATTCCTTTAAAGCCTGCAAAATCGCTTTTTTCTCTCCTGTTTCTGACGCTTTTGTTTCACCAAGCGACTTTTCTATTTTCTCTACACTCGCTTTTGTAATGTCTTCGTCGAGAATCGCCTTTGCTGCAAGCTCCGCTGTTTCCTTAAAAGAATCTGTCATATCTGACTCTATTGATAAGGAAAGCTCCTTGCCTCCCCAGGCTTCAAAATCACTGTCGATTAAAACCTGTCCTAACTGCTGTGAGACCTCCTTTTCACTTGCTAAGCCTGCAATAACATACGTATACCCGTCATCCTTTGACAGTGACACGGCGGAATATCCTTTTTCGGTCAATTGTTCTGTTAACGTTTCGGCGCCCTTTTCATTTGAAAATTTTCCGGCTTGCACAGCGTATGTTTTGTATGTACCTTCAGTTTGTGCCGCTTGTTTTTCTGCGCCTGAGGTTTGTTTATCAGCAGAAGTATCCCCTGCTTTTGCCGTTTGGCTGCCTAAAGAATCCTCTAAAGAGGCCGGTGCTGACGCTTCTTTATTCCCCGATATGTTTAACGCGAATAACCCTAATCCAGTGCCAATGACAGCCGCGAAGGCAATCGTCGCGGCCACTCTTTTTACCGGTTTGGCAGCCCCGGTCTTTCCTTTTGCGTAAAGCTTTGTTTTTTTCTTTTGAAAAGGAGGAACAACTTTAGGGTCCTCTTTAAACACCTTGTCCTCCTCGGAATCCCAATTGAATTCATCTTCATCAGGGTGTTCCTGGGATGCCGCAACCTCTTGTTCTGCCTGTCTTTTTTCCTCCCAATTTGAAAATGTCATGCTTTTATTCGCCTCTGTCTCAGGCGTCTCTTGTTCGTAAACCGTCTCTTCTTTTCCATTAATCGTCACCTTGAGGGCTTTTTCTGCGGCTTTACTGTTTTTTTTATTCTTTCTTTTTTTCAATTCCGCTTCCTCCCTTCATTTGCTTGACCGTTCTTGTCGGCTTTTCATGCTACACACTTTAGCACAGGCAAAGAAAAAAAGAACAAGACTTTTGTCGCCTTGTCCAAAAAACGTTCGTCAAATTTTTCAGCAGTCAGCCCAATGCCATTTTGATATAAAAAGAAATGATAGAGTCACCGTATAAATAGGCTAAAATGCTCCCTGCGGCTATAGCGGGGGCGAAGGGAAGCGGCTGCCTTTTAGCGAGTCTACCAGTCAGAACAGCTGCCGCTCCATATAATGCACCTATCAAAACTGAAAAGAAAAAGGCAGCTGCCAGCATTTTCACACCAAGCACAAAGCCAATCACCGCAAATAATTTAATATCTCCTCCCCCTACTCCCCCATGGGTGATTGCGGCAATTACAGCCAGAAACAAAAATCCGGCTGCCGCACCTAACAGGCCTGCATACCAGGAATCAAGCGGAGAAATCAATCTCGCGGCCGCCAAAAAGGGAAGAAAGAAAATCAATATTCGATTTGGAATCAGCATAAAATGAATATCTGTCACTGCAACAATAATGAGAAGAGAGATAAACACCACAGCGGGAAACAGTTCCAGCGATATGCCAAAGCGTATTCCTGCGGCGGCAAATAAACACGCTGTCACAAGCTCTGCTGCGGGATACATAAAAGAAATCCTATGCCCGCAGCTTTTACATTTACCTTTTTGAAATAGGAATGACAGGATGGGAATTAATTCTGCAGGAGTTAATGTTCGCCGGCAAAACGGGCATGATGAACGGGGCGCAATAATAGATAGATGTAAGGGGATACGGCACCCGGCCGTATAGTAAAAAGAACCAAGGATAAGCCCGAAGATAAAAAGAATGGATAGCATAGACAACACACCTTTACTCATTGAGTTCTGGTATGGATTGTAGCAAAATGGACATCCTGAGCTCCAATTGGGAATATTCAATTTTACACATGAAAAAAACGGCAGAATCTTTTTTTGATTCTGCCGGAGCCGGATGCTTTTATTTCAACCTTTTTCGAATGTCAGAAATAAAGTAAAGAGATCCGGTAATCAGCACAATTTCATTTGAGCCCTTTTTACTTTCTATGAATTTGATTACATCGTCTGGATCTTCACTCCAGCTTTTATTGCTGATTTCACTTGCATCATAGAGATCTTTTGCAAGGGAAGCACGCGGGAAATCAAAAGAAGCAAAATGAATCGCATGAGCAATGGTTTCCAGTCTTTTAATCATGTTCTGATACGGTTTGTCCTTTAACGCGCTAAACACCACAGAAATGCGTGAATTGGCGAAACGCTGCTTCATCGTTTCCGCCAGCTTTTCAACACCTTCTTCGTTATGCGCACCGTCTAAATATACCGGAGGATGTTCCTGAACAAGCTCTAACCGTCCCGGCCAAGCAGCCTTCACAAGCCCGCTCCTTAACGCTTCGTCACTGATATGGGCGATATTCTCCTTATTGAGCCACTCCGCAGCCAAAATGGACAAAGCAGCATTTTGTCTTTGATGGGTGCCAATCAGAGATGTCCGAATATCTTCATAGCATTTCTCTTCCGTTTTGAATGAAAACTGTTCTCCTGCAGGCAGAGCCTCTTCATTGAAAATAACACATGCATCATGCAATGACTGGAACGGCGCAGCATGCCGTTCGGCTTCATGGCGGATGACCTGTAAAGCTTCCGGCTGGGTAACTGCTGTAACGATTGGAATACCTTCTTTAATAATGCCGGCCTTTTCTCCTGCAATTTCTTCAATGGTGTTTCCCAAAATGTTCATATGATCGTGTCCGATGCTTGTAATCACAGTTAAGAGCGGTTCAACCACATTAGTAGAATCGAATCTACCGCCCAGACCTGTTTCAAAAATAACAAAATCGACCTTATGAAACTCTGCAAAATATAAAAATGCACAAGCTGTCATAATTTCAAATTCTGTCGGCTGTCCGTATTCCGTTTGATCAAGGGCTTCAACGTGCGGTTTCATTTGATTGACGAGTGCTGTCCATTCCTCATCTGAAATCGGTATCCCGTTTACGCTGATCCGTTCATTAAACGTAATAATATAAGGCGATGTAAATGTTCCAACCGTATATCCGGCTTCCTGCAGCATAGAACGGATAAAAGCGACAGTTGATCCTTTACCGTTTGTTCCTGCGACGTGGAACGCTCGGATTTTTTTTTCAGGATGTCCTAACCGCGCCATCAGCTGTTTCATTCGACCAAGTCCGGGCTTCACCCCGAATTTCAGCCTCCCGTGAATCCAGCTGCGCGCATCTTGATATGCAGTAAACAATGATAATCCCCTCTTTTATAAGACAAGGCGGTTTCTCTAGAAACCGCCCCGGCTTTTCATTAACCCTTCAGCTCAGCCATTCGTTTTTGAACAGCGTCACGCTTCGCCACATAATCTTTTTCTTTTTCACGTTCTTCATCAATTACGTGTGCAGGCGCTTTTTTCATAAATCCTTCATTTCCAAGTTTCTTTTGGACACGCTCAACTTCTTTTGTCAGTTTATCAAATTCTTTTTGCAGACGGGCAATTTCTTCATCAATATTGATTAAGCCTTCAAGCGGAAGAATAACCTCTGCTCCTGAGACAACGGCCGTCATCGCCTTATCAACAGCCTCAATATCGGTGCCGATTTTAAGCACGCTCGGATTCGTAAAGCGTTCAACATATGAACGGTTCGCTTCGAGGCGGGACGCTATTTCGTCTGTGCTTGTTTTAATGTACAGTTCAACCTGCTTGCTCATTGGCGTATTGACTTCACTGCGGATATTGCGCACAGAACGGATCAGCTCAACAAGAAGCTTCATGTCAGCTGCCGCTTCAGTATCGGTATGCTCCGGCACTACTGCAGGCCATTGACTTACTGTAATCGATTCCCCTTGGTGAGGAAGGTGCTGCCAAATTTCCTCCGTTAAGAATGGCATAAACGGATGGAGCAGACGCATCGTTTGATCAAGTACGTAAGCAAGGATGGAACGGGTAGTTTTCTTAGCCGCTTCGTCTTCTCCATAAAGCGGAAGCTTCGCCATTTCAATATACCAATCACAGAAATCATCCCAAATAAAGTTATATAAATGGCGTCCTACTTCACCAAATTCATATCGGTCAGCAAGCTGGGTCACGTGCTCGATCGTTTCATTTAATCGCGTTAAAATCCACTTGTCAGCGACTGACTTTTCACCTGACAGATCAAGCTCATCGTACGTCATGCCATCCATATTCATTAATGCAAAACGGGAGGCGTTCCAAATTTTATTGGCAAAATTCCAGGTCGATTCCACTTTTTCATAGCTGAAGCGCAGATCCTGGCCAGGAGAGCTTCCAGTCGCAAGGAAATAACGCAGAGAATCGGCTCCGTACTTGTCAATCACATCCATCGGGTCGACACCGTTGCCAAGAGATTTACTCATTTTCCGGCCTTGCTCGTCACGGATTAAGCCGTGGATTAAAACATCTTTGAACGGGCGCTCGCCTGTAAATTCAATGCCTTGGAAAATCATGCGTGATACCCAGAAGAAAATGATATCGTACCCTGTCACGAGAACATCTGTCGGATAGTAGCGTTTAAAGTCTTCAGCCGTTACATCAGGCCAGCCCATTGTGGAGAAAGGCCATAGCGCAGAACTGAACCATGTATCCAGTACGTCTGTATCCTGTTCCCAATTTTCGCTGTCTTCCGGCGCTTCAAGTCCGACATATAGCTCGCCTGTTTCTTTATGATACCAGGCAGGAATACGATGGCCCCACCACAATTGACGGGAGATACACCAGTCGCGGATATTTTCCATCCAGTGTAAATACGTTTTTTCGAAACGGTCAGGCACAAAGTTGACCTTTTCTTCTTTTTTTTGCAGCTCAATCGCTGCATCAGCAAGCGGCTGCATGCGCACAAACCATTGTGTAGAAAGATAAGGCTCCACAACAGCCCCGCTTCGTTCACTATGGCCGACAGAGTGCATATGATCCTCGATCTTGAAGAGAACTCCCGCCTCCTGTAAATCTTTCACGAGCTTTTTGCGGCATTCAAAACGATCCATACCTTGATATTGGAGCGCATTTTCATTCATCGTGCCATCTTCATTCATGACAAGGATGCGTTCTAAATTGTGGCGGTTGCCAAGCTCGAAGTCGTTCGGATCATGAGCAGGCGTAATTTTCACGGCACCTGAACCAAATTCCATATCAACATAGTCATCACCGACAATCGGAATTTCACGATTTACAATCGGCAGGATCACCGTTTTTCCGATAAGGTGTTTATAGCGCTCGTCTTCAGGGTGAACGGCAACAGCTGTATCACCGAGCATTGTTTCAGGACGTGTCGTCGCAATTTCAATTGAGCCTGAACCGTCAGCAAGCGGATAGCTCATATGATAGAATGCGCCTTGAACATCCTTGTAAATCACCTCAATGTCGGATAGGGCTGTTTTTGTCGCTGGGTCCCAGTTAATAATATATTCGCCTCTGTAGATCAGGCCTTTTTCATAAAGCTTAACGAATACTTCCCTTACCGCTTTGCTCAAGCCTTCATCCAGCGTAAAACGTTCACGGGAATAATCTAGGCCAAGACCTAATTTCGCCCACTGGCTGCGAATAAAGTCAGCATATTCTTCCTTCCACTTCCACGTTTCTTCGAGGAATTTTTCACGGCCTAAATCGTAGCGGGATTTGCCTTCTTCACGAAGTTTCGCCTCCACTTTAGCCTGTGTCGCGATGCCGGCGTGGTCCATGCCAGGAAGCCACAGCACATCATAGCCCTGCATGCGTTTCATTCTTGTTACAATGTCTTGCAGCGTTGTGTCCCATGCGTGGCCAAGGTGAAGTCTCCCTGTTACGTTTGGCGGCGGGATGACAACAGAGTATGGCTCTTTTGTCTGGTCACTGCCCGCTTCAAAAAATTTGCCTTTTAGCCAAAAATCATATCGGTCTTTTTCAACCGCTGCCGGATCATATTTCGTCGGCATTGTTTGTTCATTCGTTTCCATCATAACCCTCCAGCATGTTTAAAAATGGCTGAGAACGAAAAAAGAGCTCTTCATCCCTGTAAAAGGACGAAAAGCTCTTTCGCGGTACCACCTTTTTTCATGAACTCAATCAGTTCATGCACTTATAACGGATAACGGGTGTTTCCCGAATTTCTCTACTCTTCTTTCAAGAAATTATGCTCCCGGGCGACCTTCCAATCAGACAACATAAGAAGCCTTTCAGCAAACGGCTTCTCTCTCTGCATGCGCCTTTTTTGTACTCTTCCCGTTCTAAGCAGGTGTATTTATCAGCTCATTGTATACATTATTTATGTTCTTTATTATAGTAAAAGTGTTTTTGATTCGTCAATCATCTTTTCCAAAAACACCGCTTTCTATACAGATGGGCAGGCACCTATTGCCCAAGTTTACATATGATGCTTGTAAATGCGTAGAGGAGGATGCACCGTGAAGAAACGTTTCAGCTCTTATTCGCTGCCGCCATGGGTAAGGCAAATTCGGCTTGTATCCGCACAAGTGATTATTCCCATTACGATTTTTCAAGGAATCAGAACCATTTTCTTTCCGACAACCTTTGATGTTTTGCTGCTCGCAATCCTAATCTTTTTAGCTTGCGCCCTTCATTTAGAATGGATATAAACAAACAAGTCCGCGCCATTAAGACGTGGACTCGTTTTCAGCCTGAAATTTTTTCTCTTGTTCAATCTGATGAATTTTCATCACAAACGGCTCTATGTTTTTCATTTGCCAATAAGCCTTTAATAATTGTGTACATTCCTCTTTTTCATGCTGTCTTTTCCCAGTTTGATAACCGTTCAGCACCTTGTACATGGCTGCCGGATATGCCATATAGCTGAGAAAAAGGCTGACTTCCGCTTCACGCAAAGGGAATGATTTCGTATATCCATAAAACCATTCGACGCATTCCGGACAAGCTTTCGGAAAGCCTCTGAACATTTTTGTATAAAAGCCGAGCAGGTCGTTTTGCGGCGGACCGACAGATGCTCTTTCGAAGTTTGTAAAATATCCGGTCCCGGCATCATTATACAGAAAATGGTGTATAGACAGGCTGCCGTGGTTCATTACAACCCTTGAAACGTCCTTTTCCTTTGCGGACTCATACCAGTCCTCCAGCCGTTCCAGCGCAAAGTTCACCGCGGAAATGGTTTCAGAAAAATAGGTTATGGCCTGGAGTTCAAAGGGAGAAAGGTACCATTCCTTCTCCGCTCTATCCACAAACTGCTCATAGAAAATTTTATCTTGTTCCCACTTTTTTTTCGTTTGCCCGTAATAACGTTCAATCTCATCACGTCTAACCTTTAGTTCCTGCGCGGTTCTCTCGTGAAGACGGGCTGTTTCTCTAAATAAATAAGCATGTTTTTGATCCCGTTCTTCCTCTTGGTCAAATTGGAGCCAAGGCATTAAATAGTAGATATCTCCGTATTGTATGCCTGCTGAGAAAAACTCACCGCTATTTGTTCTGTAAACGGGAACGAATGAACGAAAGCCTTTTTCCTCAATCGCCACCATATGATCTGTAAAATGCTTGCCGCGACCTTCTTTCAATTTTTTCAGGGCAAATATGCCGTAGTCTGTATACACTTTCCAAACAAGAGGACTGACAGGCTCAATAAATTGAGCAGTCAGTCCGTATTCCTGAAGAACCGATTGGGTATCTTCCATTTCATTCACCACATTTTCCGATCACTTACGGTTTACGCATGGCTATTTTTATATTGAGGAATATAGAGAATCTGTCCTGCTTTTAATTCATCATCCAAGGCTAAAGAATTCATCCTGATCAGCTGCTGGGATGTAATTTCATACCGTTCGCATAAACGCTCGATCGTATCTTCCTGCTGCACAATACAAATTTTCATTCTCGAAAACTCATCCGCTTCTTTTGTAAAGAGTTTTGTTAAATAAAGAGAATTATCACTTTCCTTTGTTTGAGGTTCCTTCGTTTCAGCAGCAGGAGCAACCCTAGGAACAGCATCCGTTTCCTTCCTTTCAGTCTCAGAAGATTCAGGCAGCTGGAAGGATTGAAAAGGTGTTTCTTCCTTAGGCTCTTCAGCTGATGGTGTTTTTCTCACTTCAATTTCGAAGCTCTCTTCCTCTTGTTCTTCCTCCTCCAGCAGCTTAGGCGCTGAATAAAAAGAATCCTCCTCTTCTTGTTCAGGCAGGAAGGTACGGTATGCCGGTTCAGGCAATTCTTCTTGAGATGCCTCCTCCGAGCTTGTTTTTTGATTGAAATGGAAATGTAAATCGGCATTGTCATTCTCCATATATACAGCTGAAGCTGTTTCTCTGCTATCTTCTATGGAGAGAGCGGCCTCTGATACACTCTCCAAAGCTTCATCCGGTTCCGCCTCTTCTTGGCAAAGCGCAGGATCAGCCTGATCCGATTGAGCTGCTTCTTCATTTTGAGCCTCTTGGCGCAGCGCATATTCATGATTAGGAGACACTGTTGTTTCCTCTTTTTCCTTTGCAATCACAGTCTCTGAATGAAGCTCAGCTTCCAAAGCAGGCGATTCTTCTGCTCCAACGTGTTCACGAAGCTCAGTCTCCGCTGGAGAGTCTGCTTCTTCACGAACATCCGCTATTGCAGCTGCCGGCTCTGCCGTTTCTTTTTTTGCTTTAACGATCTCTTGAATCTCTATTTCTGAAGGATCAGGTTCTGGCTCAGATTCTTCTGTTTCCGATTCAGCACGAACCTCCGTTTCCGGCACAGCAAGCTCTTCTGACTCTTCTTCCTCTTTCACATCTTCTCTGGCCTCTGGTTCTGAAGCAACCGATTCAGGCGGCTCAGATTCTGCTTTTTCTGTCTCCAGTTCTTCACGGAGCCCCGCTTTCGAGATAAAAAGTTCTGGCGGTTCGGCTGGCGGTTCATGCTGAAGAACTGCTTCCTCTGCCGATGATGCACCCGGTTCTTCTACTACACTATGTGCCGGCGGCTCTGAAAGCTCTTCCTCCCTGAATGCCGCAGGAGCTTCATATAAAGGTATCTCCGGCTCTTTGTCTTGCGTATCGTCCAAAAGCCCTTCGATCGCTAAATCAGCTTGAATTGTTAAAATGCGCGAATCCGTCAATTGATAGTCAAATGCGTCAATAAAGACGAAGACATCCTGTAAATGGCTCACTTTATTTTTCGGAATGGTAATATCCACAGGAAAACAGTGAGTCAGTTCCGCACTTCCATCCTCTCTCTTTCTGACTTGTTCAACAAACCGCTTATCTGTATAAATCTCTTCGGTATGTTTGTTTTGATCTATGTTGTACTCACCTGTAAGTTCAAGCGATCCTATGATTGATACATAATCATTTACTTCCTGAACCCTAATATCAGGATCTAATGAAATAGAAAGCAGTTCAGAAACTTCCTGTCCTTTTTGGAAACAGATCGATTCTTCTACAGAAAATTGCAATCGATGATTTTGCGGCAAGTTCATATCCTCCTTTCATCTAATCCTTAAAATTAGATGTCACTAAAGGTGTATGTATGAACTGGAGAAAATATGAGTGGGAGAGCACGAAAAAACCGGCACAAGGAGTCCTTGATACCGGTTTTCACTCTTATCTGCGGCTGATCTCAGCAAATACTTTCTCAGCTGCCTGGATTGTGTTTTCAATATCTTCATCAGTATGGGCCGTTGAGAGGAAAAGACCTTCGAATTGTGATGGCGGAAGGAATACCCCTTCATTTGCCATCCCTTTATAATAGCTTGCGAACAGCTTCAAATCAGATGATTTCGCTGTTTCATAATTGATGACTGGTTCGTTTGTAAAGAAGAAACCGATCATCGAACCTGCACGGTTAAAGGTATGCGGAATGCCATGAGCCCCGGCGGTTTTTGAAATTCCTTCTTCCAGTCTGTCGCCTTTTTTGATGAAATTCTTGTAGGATTCAGGTGTCAGCTGTTTCAATGTCTCTAAGCCAGCCGTCATCGCAAGCGGGTTGCCTGACAATGTACCAGCTTGATAGATCGGACCGCTTGGAGCGATCTGCTCCATGATTTCTGCCTTTCCGCCATAAGCGCCGACAGGAAGTCCGCCCCCGATTACTTTTCCTAAACAAGTCAGATCAGGCGTTACGCCGAAGTAGCCTTGAGCGCAGTTATAATCGACCCGGAAGCCAGTCATCACTTCATCAAAAATCAGCAGGGAGCCGTACTGCTCAGTGATATCACGCAGACCCTGAAGGAAACCTTCTTGCGGCGGAACAACACCCATATTTCCGGCAACTGGCTCTACAATGACTCCCGCAATGTCTTCACCGAATTGCTGGAAAGCAAGCTTTACACTTTCTAAATCATTGTACGGAACGGTGATGGTGTTTTTCGCAATGCCTTCAGGCACCCCCGGGCTGTCAGGCAGACCGAGAGTGGCAACACCTGAACCAGCTTTAATCAAGAGAGAATCGCCGTGTCCGTGGTAGCAGCCCTCAAATTTTAAAATCTTGTTGCGGCCCGTATAGCCCCTTGCCAAACGGAGGGCACTCATTGTAGCCTCTGTTCCGGAGCTTACCATTCGTACAATTTCTACAGATGGCACACGATCAATGACGAGCTTAGCCAGTTCATTTTCTACTTCAGTCGGAGCACCAAAGCTTGTCCCGTATTCAGCCACTTTTTTGAGGCTTTCTACGACGCGGTCATTTGTATGCCCTAAAATTAAAGGCCCCCATGACAAGACGTAGTCAATATATTCATTCCCGTCAATATCAAAGATTTTCGAGCCTTTTCCGCGCTCCATAAAAATCGGGTCCATGTCTACCGATTTAAATGCGCGAACGGGACTGTTCACACCGCCCGGCATGAGTTTTTGCGCTTCTTTAAAAGCCGTTTTTGATTTTTCATAGCTTCTCATCTGCCTCAACTCCTGTCAACTGAATAAAATTACTCCGCAAGCCATTTCGCTGCGTCTTTCGCATGATACGTAATAATCAGGTCGGCACCCGCGCGCTTCATGCTTGTCAAAATTTCCAACACAATTTCTTTTTCTTTGATCCAGCCGTTCTGCGCTGCAGCCTTCACCATTGAATACTCTCCGCTTACATTATAAGCGACGAGCGGCAAAGTAAACTCATTTTTTACGTCACGCATGATATCCATATAAGAAAGCGAAGGTTTGACAATCAAAAAGTCCGCGCCTTCCTCAACATCTGATTGTGCTTCGCGGAGTGCCTCCATACGGTTGGCAGGGTCCATCTGATATGTTTTGCGGTCTCCGAATTGCGGTGTGCTGTTTGCTGCATCACGGAACGGACCGTAAAACTCACTTGAATATTTAACAGCGTAAGACATGATGGGAATATTGACGAATCCTTCTTTATCAAGTGCTTCTCTGATCACTGTAACAAATCCGTCCATCATGTTTGATGGCGCAATGATATCCGCACCTGCTTTCGCTTGGCTGACAGCTGTCTGCGCCAAAAGCTCCAGCGATTCATCATTGAGAATGACTCCGTCTTTGACAAGTCCGCAATGGCCGTGGTCTGTATATTCGCACAGGCACGTGTCAGCGACAACAACCATTTCAGGGAAGTGTTCTTTAATTTCTGTGATGGCTTTTTGGACAATTCCGTGATCATGGTACGCTTGTGTTCCGCAATCATCTTTTTCTTCCGGGATGCCGAACACGATAACAGATTGAATGCCCAGTTTGACCAGCTCCGCTACTTCATCCTTCAATAAATCTAATGATACATGGTGAACATCAGGCATTGACGGAACAGCTTTTTTGCCTTCCAGCCCTTCAACGACAAAAATCGGATATATAAAATCTGATGGATGCAAACGTGTTTCCTTTACCATTTCTCTCATTGCTTTTGATGTCCGCAGGCGGCGGTGTCTATTAAATGATTGACTCATATTCTCTCTTCCTCTCTTGACATGCTGCACATTAACTCAAGCATGCCATCTATTGTAAATGTATCAGGCGTATGCGATGTGATGCCGTACGTCAGAAGGGCATCATTTGTTAAAGGCCCAATGCTGATACAGGCCGTCCCATTCGCCTTCCACTTTTTTAATTCTTCTCCCAAGACATGCATAAACGTATGTACGGTTGATGAACTCGTAAATGTTACATAGTCAAAGGAATATTGACCCGCAGCGTCTTTCAATGCCTCAATGCCTTCTTCATCCGGAATCGTTTCGTAGAGAACCCATTCCTTTACTTCAAAACCGAGCGGGACAAGCTCTTGTTTTATCACATCACGTGACAAATTCCCTTTCATCACGGTAATGGTCTCCCCCGGTTCAGCATGCTGCTTAAGAGCGTCAGCCAATTGTTCAGCAATATACTCCTGTGGCATCACATCAACCGATACGTTATGCATTTTTAAACGGCGCGCGGTTTTTTCACCGACGGCTGCAATTTTTTTATGCGCAGGGAGAATAAGCTGATTTTCCTTCAGATAAGAAAAAAAGAAGTCTGCCCCGTTCACACTTGTAAAAACAAGCCAGCCTGGCGCGGCAAGATCCTCTCTTACCTGTTCCGCAACATCATTCGGCAAAGCGCGGCGAAACGTAATCAAAGAGGTTAAAACCGCTTTACCGCCAAGCGCCTCCACTTTTTGCTGAAATGATGCTGCCTGTGCCTTATTCCGGGTGACAAGCACTGTTTTTCCTTTCAACGGAAAATCATTTTCCATCCTCGTCAAGCTCCCGTTTTACACGATCAATTAAATCTTTTGCTCCTTTGTCAGCCATAAGAGCGGCACAGCGCTTTCCTACTTCCTCCGGATCGTTTCCGGTGACGGTTTCTTTAAAAATGATTTTGCCGTCAGGTGAAGCGACAAGACCTGTCATTTCAATTTCATCCTGTCCATTTAACACGGAGTAGCCCGCGATCGGAACCTGGCAGCCGCCCTCCATCGCGTTTAAAAAAGCACGTTCCGCTAAGACAGTCCGTTTTGTATATTCATCTGTAAACTGAGAAAACAACGCCAACAGCTCTTCATCCGATTCTCGGCACTCAATCGCCAGGGCTCCCTGCCCCACAGCAGGCAAACAGCGCTCAGGCTCAAGGAATTCGGTTACGACATCTTGCTTCCAACCCATTCTGGAAAGGCCGGCAGCCGCTAAAATAATTGCGTCATAATCCTCTGTTTCCAGCTTTTGAAGTCTTGTATCTATATTACCTCTAATCCATTTAATTGTAAGGTCAGGGCGCTCAATCAAAAGCTGCGCGCTTCTTCTTAAACTGCTTGTGCCAATGACAGCACCTTTCTTCATTTCTGAAAGCTTTACGCGATTCTTTGAAATAAGGGCATCACGCGGGTCCTCCCGTTCAGGAATACAGCCGATCACAAGGCCTTCAGGCAAAACAGCAGGCATGTCCTTCATGCTGTGCACTGCCATATCAATCTCTTCGTTTAAAAGCGCCTGTTCAATTTCTTTGACAAAAAGCCCTTTTCCACCCACTTTTGAGAGTGTAACATCGACAATCCGGTCGCCCTTTGTCACGATCTCTTTAATTTCAAAAGCAAACGAAGGATTGATTTCCTTCAGTTTTTGAATAACCCATTTTGTTTGAGTCATAGCGAGTTTGCTCCGTCTGGAACCTACTTTAATCGTTCTCATCATTTCTTTCCTCCCGAATCTGCTTGGGACATCGTTTAACTGAACCAATGGAATTGCGACAGGCTTCCAAGCAGGAAATAATTGATCATCAGCACCAGAAAACAAGCCGTATTCCACAGTGCAGCGACCTTTCCTTGCAGCTCCTTAATCAGCCTGATATAAAGATAATAGCTGTACAGCAGCAGGACGACAAACGAACCAAGCACTTTGGCGTCAAACCAATACAGCGTTTCTAGTGAGACATACGCCCAAATGACGCCGAGAATCAAACTCAGCAGCAGCATCGGAACCCCAATGACATTTAAAACATACGCCATATAATCAAGCTTAGATAAATCTTCTATTCTCAACAGCCATTTTCCCCACTTTTTCTTTTTCAGCAGATGATATTGAAACATATATAGCACAGAAAAAACGAAAGAAAGGGAAAAAGCGCCGTATGAAAGAATCGCCATTGTAATATGAATCACCAAAAGCTCGGATACAAGCTGCCCGGAAAAAGCAGCTGACTGCTGCTCTGTCGGTGAAAATGTGTGAATGGCGATCATAGAAAATCCTATAACATTTGTAAAAAACACGATAAAGTCAACACGTAAAAGCTTTGTCAGTACAAGTGACAGCGTGACAAGCACCCAGGCATAAAAATAAAGTGCCTCTGTCACATTTAATACCGGAAACCGCCCCGTCACCCACATAAAATAGGCCAAATACACGGTTTGCAGAGTCCAGACAATAGAAAGCAACCAGAAGGCCATTTTTCCAGCCTTCCGGTTGTGTTGAAGAAAATCTATAAAATAAAAGAGTACACTTAACGCGTAAATGACGATTGTCCCCTCATTAAGTCTTGCCATTGCAGTATCAATCATTCAGCTTTCACTCACTTACAAGTGGGCTAAAGCCCGCTTTTGATTCAGCCTTCTTAAAAGAGTGGACCTTCTGGCTGCTTTCAACGGTTTTCATCATTTGACGGCCCGCAGCTTCTTCAATATCAAAAATCTGCATAAACAACGCGAGCTTTTCTTCAGAATCAGCATCTGCCGCAAGCTCTTTCACCTTTAAAATCGGATCACGAAGCATTTGGTTAATAATACTTTTGGTGTGTTTGTTCAACAGTTTTTTCTCTCTTGTGCTTAAGTGAGGCAGCTTACGCTCAATGCTGTCCATCGTTTCTGACTGGATGGCAAGCGCCTTTTCGCGCAATGCAGAAATAACAGGCACAACACCAAGTGTATTCATCCATTGTTTAAATTCCACAATGGTTTCTTCAATTAACAGTTCAACTTTTTCAGCTGTTTCTCTCCGCTCTTTCATGTTCGCTTCTACAATGCCTTCCAGATCGTCGATATCATAAAGAAAAACACCTTCAAGATCATTCAGCGCCGGATCAAGATCTCTAGGCACGGCAATGTCGACCATAAACAGCGGACGTCCCTTGCGAAGCTTATTCGCGTTTTCCATCATCTCTTTGGACACGACAAATTCACTTGCACCGGTTGAACTGATTAAAATATCAGCCTCCGCAAGCGCGCTTTCAAGCTGATTCAAGCTTCTCGCTTCACCTGAAAAACGGTCTGCAAGCTCCTTCGCTTTCAAGTATGTTCGGTTAATGACAGTGACCTTGCCGATTCCCTGTCCGTGCAGGTTTTCCGCAGCAAGCTCGCCCATTTTTCCCGCACCGAGAATCAATATGTGCTTGCTTGAAAGATTTCCGAAGATTTTTTTGGCAAGTTCAACTGCAGCATAGCTTACTGACACCGCATTTGAGCCAATGTCTGTTTCGGCGTGAGTCCGTTTGCCCACTGTAACTGCCTGCTTAAACAGCTCATTAAAAATAGTCCCGATCGTTTTTTCTTGCTGAGCTGTTTTAAAGCTGTCGCGTACCTGTCCGAGAATCTGCGTTTCGCCAATCACCATAGAATCAAGTCCGCAGGCTACACGGAATAAATGCTCAACAGCGGCATCGCTCTCATAAAACGTTAAGAACGGTGACAGCTCTTCTTTGCTTAATTGAAACCAATCAGCTAAAAACTTTTTTATATAATAACGGCCGGTATGAAGCTGGTCGACTACCGCATAAATTTCAGTGCGGTTGCAGGTTGAGACAATGATGTTTTCAAGAATGCTTTTCTCTTCTTTCAGCTGCACCATTGCTTCTGCCAGCTCATTCGGCTGAAAACTTACTTTTTCACGTATCTCAATAGGGGCGGATTTATAATCTACTCCCACAACAAGTATATGCATCGCTCTAATTACACCCCCAACACCCAATCTTAATTTATAATCATTCTAACATAGAACTCATTATTTATAATAATTATAACATAGTTTCTTTCACAAAATGTGAACAGATTTTAAAATTCTTATGCTATATTAGAAAAAGCTTCAGGGAAAAGAAGCATTCCTATTGACAATACCAAAAACAGCAGAAATTTACTACACATCAGCTCTAAAAAACAAGAAGGTGATATGCATGAAACAAAAATCAATTTTATTCCCTTGTCTGCTGCTTGCCGCTTCTGTATATGCATGGCTAGAAAGCGGCCAAGCCGAACTGTTTTCAGGGCAGGATCAATGGCCTGTTCTCCTCATGCTGTTAGGCGCAGCCTTTGTATATCAAGGAAAAAAAGAAGCCGTCACACCCCATTTTTTTATCGGTTTGCTTCTCTTCGGGATCGGTTTACACTTTTTTGCCAAGCCGAAATGGGTATGGTGGCCGGATGATTTTGAAATGCTCCTCTTTATGATCGGCTTCTCACTTCTCGTTTCAACCGTTCAAAAAAAAGAATATGTATATGAAGCTGTGTCGATGATTTGTTTTTCCCTGTTTTTGTACTTTTTCAAACAAATTATGGCATGGCTTGAGTCTGCGCATATTCCAACAGCGCTTCTGAAGGAGTATTGGCCGTTTGTCTTTATTGGAATCAGTTTATTGTTATTATTGATAAAACGAAAAAAATCTATACGATAAATAAAACCGGTAGAGGATCCTCTACCGGTTTATCATTTTTTTGATCGCTCCCCAAGCTTCGTCTTTTCCCTTTTTCGTTTCTGAAGAAAAGAGGATCAGCTCGTCTTCCGGATCAATATTTAATGTTTGTCGGACAACCTTCGCGTGTTTGTCCCATTTACCTTTCGGGATCTTATCCGCCTTTGTAGCGATAACAATAACAGGAATGCCGTAATACTTTAAAAATTCATACATCTGTACATCATCATTAGATGGCGCATGCCGCAAATCAACGATCTGCACCACAGCTTTTAATTCCTCGCGTGTCGTGATATAGGTTTCAATCATTCTGCCCCATGCTTCACGCTCAGACTTTGACACTTTGGCAAAACCGTAGCCCGGCACATCCACAAAATGCAGCTCATCATTGATAATGTAGAAATTAAGCGTTTGTGTTTTTCCCGGCTTTGATGACGTTCTCGCAAGATTTTTGCGATTGATTAATGAATTGATAAAAGACGATTTTCCTACGTTCGATCTTCCGGCCAATGCGATTTCCGGAAGCCCCCCTTCAGGGTACTGTTCCGGTTTTACTGCACTGATCACGATTTCTGACTTTGTGACTTTCATTTCTTCTCTCCTACTAAGGCATGTTCCAAAACCTCGTCTAAGTGGGACGCCAATATAAATGTCAGCCCCTCCCTGACGCTTTCCGGAATATCCTCTATATCTTTTTCATTATCTTTAGGCGCAATAATGGTCGTTAATCCCGCTCTATGTGCGCCAAGCGCTTTTTCCTTTAAGCCGCCGATCGGCAGCACGCGCCCGCGAAGCGTGATTTCCCCAGTCATGCCGACTTCACGCGAAACCGCCCGTCCCGTTAAAGCAGAAACAAGCGCTGTTGCCATCGTAATACCGGCTGACGGACCATCTTTTGGCACCGCACCCTCTGGTACATGTATATGAATATCATACTTCTCATGAAAGTCAGGTTCAATGCCAAGTTCTTCTGTTTTGGATCGCACATAGCTGAATGCAGCCTGAGCAGACTCTCTCATAACATCTCCGAGCTTTCCTGTCAGGATTAATTTCCCTTTTCCCGGTGAAAGCGATACTTCAATCGAAAGCGTATCTCCGCCAACGGTTGTATACGCAAGCCCTGTCACTACACCAACTTGATCCTCTGTTTCAGCTTGTCCATATCTGAAAATGCGTTTTCCGATAAAATCTTGAAGGTTCTTCTCAGTAACCGTAATTCGTTTTCGCTCTTCAGCAACAATGGCTTTTGCAGCTTTACGGCAAATTGCGGCAAGCTGGCGTTCAAGGCTTCTTACACCCGCTTCTCTCGTATAGTAACGAATAATATCAAGAATCGCCTGATCACGCAGCTGAAGATTGCTTTTCTTCAGCCCGTGTTCTTTGATTTGCTTTGGAAGCAAGTGATCCTTTACAATTTCAAGTTTTTCTATTTCTGTGTAGCCTGCGATATTAATAATTTCCATTCTGTCTCTGAGCGGGCCCGGGATTGTGGCCAAATTGTTCGCCGTTGCGATAAACAGCACTTTGGATAAATCAAAGGTTTCTTCAATATAGTGATCACTGAAGCTGCTGTTTTGCTCTGGATCAAGCACTTCAAGCATAGCGGATGATGGGTCTCCTCTAAAATCAGATGACATTTTGTCAATTTCGTCTAATAAGAAGACCGGATTCAGCTTGCCCGCTTTTTTCATCCCTTGAATAATACGTCCAGGCATTGCTCCGACATAGGTCCGTCTGTGTCCGCGTATCTCTGATTCATCCCGAACTCCTCCGAGTGAGATTCTGACGAATTTGCGTCCCAAGCTTTTTGCAATTGATTTGGCTAAAGACGTTTTTCCGACACCTGGAGGTCCTGCCAAACAGAGAATCGGGCCTTTCAGGGATTTTGTCAGCTTCTGGACAGCCAAATATTCTAAAATACGTTCTTTTACTTTTTCAAGCCCGTGGTGCTCTTCGTCCAAGAGACGTCCTGCTTCTTTCAAATCAAGCTTATCATCTGTTTCATCCGTCCACGGAAGAGCAACCAGCCAGTCGATATAGTTGCGGATCACAGAGCTTTCCGCAGAACTTGACGGAATTTTTTCATATCTGTTCAATTCTTTAAGCGCTGTTTCTTTCACATGATCAGGCATGCCTGCTTCTTCGATTTTTTCCGTCAGCGTCTGAACTTCGCCAGTTTTGCCTTCTTTATCGCCAAGCTCTTTTTGGATCGCCTTCATTTGTTCACGCAAGTAGTATTCCTTCTGCGTACGCTCCATCGAACGTTTGACGCGCTGGCCGATTTTTTTCTCAATCTCCAGCACTTCTTTTTCATTATTAATAAAATCAATGACCTTGTTCAGCCTGTCTTTGACATCAGCCGTTTCTAAAATATCCTGCTTATCCTTTAGTTTAAGGGGCAGATGAGAAGCAACGATGTCTGCCATTCTCCCCGGCTCTTCGATATCAGTAACCGCAGCGTACGTTTCGGCCGAGATTTTTTTAGAAATTTTTATGTACTGATCAAAGTGGTCTAGCAAAGTCCGCATCAATGCTTCGTCTTCTGTATCTTTTGAATCATCTTCATGAATAAGTTGAATGTCAACCGACGTGTAATCCTCGTGTTCATTGTATTTGACGATATGGGCGCGCTTGAGGCCCTCCACCAACACACGAATCGTACCGTTCGGAAGCTTCAGCATTTGCTTAATTTTTGTATAGGTGCCGACAGTGAAAATCTCGTCTTCACCAGGTTCGTCTATCGAAATATCCTGCTGAGTGGCTAAAAATATCATATGATCATGCATCATTGCCTGTTCAAGAGCCTGAACCGACTTGTCACGTCCTACATCTAAATGCAAAACCATCGTCGGGTACACTAATAAACCTCTTAAAGGGAGGAGCGGGATGCTGCGTTTTAATTCTTCTGCCATGTGACTGACACCTCCGTGACTTTAGTATGAACCATTATAATACAACTTTTTCATCCTTGTACAATAAACGGCATGGTTCCATTTTCTATAAAACAGTCTCCTCGTAGTATACCCTTTCTTTCTGATATGAAAAAGGAAAAGATGTCCTTCATGAAAAAAACCCTATTATCAAAATAGGGTTTAAACGGATTCTTTATTGATTTCGATATGAAACGGTTTTTGTTCCGTTGGCGGATTCACCAAAATTTCATCAAGCACTTCTTGGAACGTCTTCACTGCAATAATCTCGATCCCGTCAATCTGCTTTAAGATGGCCTGCTGATTTTCATATGGGATAATCACCTTTTTCGCACCGGACTGCTTGGCCGCTTTTATTTTCGGAATGACGCCTCCGATGGGTTTCACAAGACCGTTCAGGCTGATTTCGCCCGTCATCGCAACGGTATTGTCAATAGGAATTTTGTGTATCGCCGAGAAAATCCCCGCCGCCATCGCAATGCCTGCTGACGGCCCATCAATCGGAATCCCTCCTGGGAAATTGATGTGAATATCATAATCAGAAGGCTTCATTCCCATTGTCCGGAGCACGGTTAATACATTTTCAACCGAACCCTTCGCCATGCTTTTTCGCCTGATCGATTTTGATTGGCTGCCGATGCTTTCTTCTTCAGCTATTCCTGTGATGTTAATTGATCCTTTATCTTGAGCCGCGGTTACACTTACTTCGATTTCCAGAAGCGATCCGCTGTTAGGCCCATAGACTGCAAGCCCATTTACAATGCCAACCTGTGGTTCAACACCGATTTTTTGCTCGTGCTTTGGAGTAAGCTGACTGGAGTGAATGACCCATTCAATATCCTCAATCGTAATGTCCTTTCGATTCTCCGTTACAGCCATCCCCGCTGCGATTTGAATCATATTGACGGCTTCCCGCCCGTTCCGCGTGTAGCTGGTCAAAAGATCCAGTCCTTCTTCGGAGATATTTTTTTCAATTTTATCCGCTGCTGTTTTGGCAACCGTTTTCAGCTCGTCCTTTTCAAGCTCGCGGAAAAAAACCTCCAAACAGCGGGACCGGATAGCTGGCGGAATTTCGTTTGGCATTCTCGTGGTCGCGCCAATCAAGCGAAAATCAGCCGGCAGCCCATTTTGAAAAATATCATGAATATGATTCGGAATTTGTGTATTTTCCTCACTGTAATACGCACTGTCTAAAAAGACTTTTCTGTCCTCAAGCACCTTCAGCATTTTATTCATTTGAATAGGATGCAGCTCCCCTATTTCATCAATAAACAGCACACCGCCATGGGCATGGGTGACAGCTCCCTGCTTCGGCTGCGGAATCCCAGCCTGTCCCATCGCTCCGGCCCCTTGGTATATCGGGTCATGGACAGAGCCGATGAGCGGATCGGCAATTCCTCTTTCATCAAAACGGGCTGTTGTCGCATCGAGTTCCACAAAGACAGCCTGCTCTTTAAACGGTGATTGTTTATGTTTTTTTGCTTCTTCCAACACAAGCCGCGCAGCAGCCGTTTTCCCAACTCCCGGTGGCCCATAGACAATCACATGCTGAGGATTTGGCCCGCATAAAGCCGCCTTTAATGCTTTAATGCCGTCTTCCTGTCCGACGATATCTTTAAAGCTTTTGGGGCGGACCTTCTCAGATAATGGCTCGGACAAGCTGATAGCGCGCATTTTCCGAAGCTGCTCCATTTCCTTCTTTGATTCTTTATCTATCGTGACCTTTTGTGTCCTTTGATTTTTAAGCAAATTCCAAAAATACAAACCGATGATGATCCCAAAAAACAGCTGAATAAATAACGCGATCCCTGTCCAACTCATGGTGGTCCCTCCTGAAAAACAATTTATGTATCCAATTCATTCCTCTGATTGCTAGTATCTCCCATAGAAGACGGGAATAAACGTTTTTCCGGAAGAGTTGCATGCAAAAAAACCTCCTGAGTGTTACCACTCAGGAGGTTTGTGCTTATCTTTATGCAGATGTTTTATCTTGGCTTACCTCAGTGCCGTCTTTTAATAAGAGGCGAGGAGGCTCTCCGTGTGTCACAGTTGCCCCGGTGATTACACATTTTTCAATGTCATCACGAGAAGGCAGCTCAAACATCACATCAAGCATGATGCCTTCAATGATAGAACGGAGTCCGCGTGCTCCAGTCTTGCGTTCAATTGCTTTTTTAGCAATTTCAGAAAGCGCTTCTTCTTCAAACTCAAGCTCAACGTTGTCAAGCTCAAGCATTTTCTTGAATTGCTTAACAAGAGCGTTTTTCGGTTTTGTTAAGATCGCAACCAATGCTTCTTCGTCAAGCTTTTCAAGGCTTGCAATAACCGGAAGACGTCCGATAAATTCAGGAATTAACCCGAAACGGAGCAAATCTTCTGGAAGCACTTTTGAAAGAAGATCTTCTTTCTCAAGATCAGCAGCTTTATTGTCGGCACCGAATCCAATCACTTTTTGGCCTAAACGGCGTTTGATGATTTGTTCGATACCATCGAAAGCTCCGCCGCAAATGAACAAAATATTTGTTGTGTCAATTTGAATGAATTCTTGATGAGGATGCTTACGTCCACCTTGAGGCGGTACGCTTGCCACTGTACCCTCAAGAATTTTAAGCAATGCCTGCTGTACACCCTCACCTGACACATCACGTGTGATAGACGGGTTTTCAGATTTTCTAGCCACTTTATCGATTTCATCAATATAGATAATGCCTTTTTCGGCTTTTTCCACATCATAATCAGCAGCTTGGATGAGCTTCAAGAGAATATTCTCTACATCTTCACCCACGTATCCAGCTTCAGTCAAAGATGTAGCGTCCGCAATCGCAAACGGCACATTTAAAATGCGAGCCAATGTTTGCGCCAGAAGGGTTTTACCGCTTCCCGTAGGGCCGATTAATGAAATATTACTTTTTGAAAGCTCAACATCATCAACTTTGCTGTTGGAGTTAATGCGCTTATAGTGGTTATACACAGCAACAGCAAGTGATTTCTTCGCTTGATCTTGGCCGATGACATATTCATTCAAAATTTCGCGAATTTCCTGAGGCTTTGGTACGTCTTTAAATTCTACTTCTTCTTCTGTTCCGAGTTCTTCCTCTACAATTTCAGTGCAGAGTTCGATACATTCGTCACATATATATACACCAGGTCCAGCTACAAGCTTACGAACCTGATCTTGTGTTTTTCCACAGAACGAGCATTTTAATTGTCCTTTTTCCTCGTTAAATTTAAACATTCTTTCACCCCTTAATCTTGTCTCACTTTTTCTTTTACCGGCAGAGCAAAAGAAAATGATTCTTGAAACGAACGAGTATGTATTGCATTTTACCATACTTTCCAAAAAGACGGTAACAATGTGTTTCTGACTTGCACATTCTATATGTATGACAAAAAACAGCCCTGCATTAACTATATTGCCCCAAGAAAAAGAGATAACTCATAATTGTACAAAACAAGGCACGAATGATTCGCGCCCTGTTTTATTAGTACTATTATTATGCACCATATTAACGGTTTTCTACAAGAAAATCAATTGCTTTGCGAACTTTTAAATCTTCTTTCATCGCGTCAGTAGAACCGATGGCTTGTTTAATATTTTCAACAGGCATGTTGTATGCTTCAGCCATTTTTGTAAGCTCAGCATCAACTTCCTCATCTGATACTTCAAGGTTTTCCGCTTTCGCAATCGCCTCAAGAGTCAGGTTAGATTTTACGCGTTTTTCAGCATCTTCTTTCATTTGCTCTTTAAGCGCAGCTTCATCTTGGCCTGAGAATTGAGTGTAAAGCTCAAGGTTCATGCCTTGCATTTGCAGACGCTGTTCGAATTCTTTCAGCATGCGGTCAAGCTCAGTGTCGACCATTGCTTGAGGCACATCGATTTCAGCATTTTCAGAAGCTTTCAGAACAAGCTCTTCACGCAATTTAGCGTCAGCTTCGTTTTCTTTTGCTTCTTCTAAACGTTTCTTTGTTTTTTCAGTTAATTCAGCAAGTGTTTCCACTTCTTCATCGATATCTTTTGCGAATTCATCGTCAAGCTCAGGAAGCTCTTTCGCTTTGATTTCGTGAATTTTCACTTTAAACACAGCTGGTTTGCCTGCAAGATCTTCAGCGTGGTACTCCTCAGGGAATGTCACTTCAACATCCTTCTCAGCACCTGCTTCAAGGCCAACTAATTGATCTTCGAAGCCAGGGATGAATGAACCAGAACCTACTTCTAGAGAGTAGTTTTCAGCTTTTCCGCCTTCGAAAGCTTCGCCGTCAACGAATCCTTCGAAATCAAGAACAACTGTGTTTCCTTCTTCAACGGCGCCTTCTTCTTTTACAACAAGCTCAGCTTGACGCTCTTGAAGGGCTTTTAGTTCGTTTTGAACATCTTCGTCAGTTACAGTTGTGTCGTCTTTTTCAATGCCCAGGCCTTTGTATTCGCCAAGCTTCACTTCAGGTTTTACTGTTACTTTCGCAGTGAAGATTAAGCTTTCGCCTTTTTCGATTTTTTCAACATCGATTTCAGGACGGTCTACAGGCTCGATTCCAGCTTCTTCAACCGCTTTAGGGTATTCTACAGGAAGAAGAATATCCAAAGCATCTTGGTAAAGAGCTTCTACGCCAAAGCGCTGTTCGAATAATCCGCGAGGAATTTTACCTTTACGGAATCCAGGAATTGAAACTTGTTTTACTACTTTTTTAAATGCATCATCAAGTGCTGTTTTAAACGTTTCAGCATCAACTTCAACCGTTAAAACGCCTTCGTTGCCTTCTTGTTTTTCCCATTTTACAGACATGTGTTTCCCTCCAAAAATCTATTCAGGTTGTGTCGGTCTTCCATTCTAAAGCAATCATTCGGCTTCGTCCAACAAAAACAAAGCTGCCAAAGATCAGAATCATTATGTATAGATGTTAATAATGAACTGCAAAGCCTGTCCAACCGTATTTCTTATAACCCGTTATACACAAATACAACCACTATATTATAACATAACACATAGCGCTTTCAACTATATGGCGCGATTTACAAATAAGAAATTTCTTCAATATCTTTTAACATTGTGCAAGCTTCATCGAGTTCTCTGTCTGTAAATTCATACATCATATGAAGTTCTTCGCTTTCAATTTCAATCCCGTGCATCTCGTAACCGACTTTATGAAGGGCAGCCGCCCAAAGGTCAGCCGACAGCAATTTCGGCTGGAACGGATATAAAACGTACAAATGTCTTCTCCACAATTCTTCTACTGCTGCATATAAGGTTGGATTTTCATTTCCAAGTGTCTCATCTAGCACCCTGAGAACACGGTGAAGAATCGGCGCGGCATCAGGCGGAACAATCTCTGACGGTTCAATTGTCAACGACTCGCCAAATTTACTAATGTGTACAGGTTTACTGTACTCATGCTCAGCCAACAGCATGACAATCATCGTTTTGATAATCGGATGGGCTGAGGGGTCTTGGAGGATTGTTTTGAGCAATCCTGTATACTTTGCTACGTTACGGTCTTTTAAGGAATGAATGAGATTCATTTGCTCCTCAGGGCTTGCCAGCACTTTCTCGGTGTCAATTGTATCCTCATATTCTTCGGCCCAAGCCTCGTCCTCACGATCCGGATCGGTCATTTTCCGGCTGAAATCCAGCAGCTTATAAAATTGCTCGGCACTTTCTGCCGGCAGCTGATTTTCTTCCAAAACGGCTTCAATGGTGCTTTTGACTTCTTCGTACTTTTTGAGCTGAATTAAGATGGTCATGTACACCTGCAAAACCGTAAAATAATGGCCATAACCTTCTTTGAGCATCTTCTCGCACACGCTTTCTGCCTCTTCCAGCTCGCCCAGCTCTAAAAAGCAGATGGCCATCCCTAAGTGAAGATCGGATTCAGTATCATCATATTTCATCGCTTCTGAAAACAGTTCAAGCGCTTCTTGATACTTTTTTTCCTTGAGTGATGACATCCCTTTTTCCACAAGGCGGTCTTTCAGATGAGGAAAAGGAATAATTTTTGCGTTTTTCTTGTCATGCGTCATACCTATATTCCTTTCAGGCATTTATTTTGTTCAAGTGTATCAACACCTGTGAACAAAAACAAGAAATGAAAGGTTTCACCAGGCAAAAAAAGCCGCCGGACAAATACCGGCCGCTTTTTCAGGCTTGAAGCCAAGAGCTTCTTTGTGATTCAAATTGCTTGATTTCATCTTCCAGCAGCAGCGTTAATGAAATTTCATCATATCCGTTGATCAGCATCTCTTTCCAATGCGGATCAACTTCAAATGAAATTTGATTGCCTTCACTGTCATGAATCAGCTGATTTTCAAGGTCAACAGTCATTTGCAATGACTGGTTTTCATACTGGCCGACAAGCTGTTTCCAATTGTCATATGGCATGCGGATCGGAAGCATGCCGTTTTTAAAGCAGTTCTGATGGAAAATATCAGCGAATGACGGCGCAATGATAATTTTAAACCCATAATCATCAAGTGCCCACGGAGCGTGTTCACGCGATGACCCGCAGCCGAAGTTTTCTCCTGCTATTAAAATGGAAGCTCCTTGATAAACAGGCTGGTTTAATTCAAATTCAGGGTTCGGTTCACCATTCGCATCATATCTCCAGTCAAAGAATGCAAAACGTCCGTAGCCTGTTCTTTCAATCCTCTTCAAAAATTGCTTAGGAATAATCTGGTCTGTATCCACATTGATCCGATTTAATACGGCTGCTTTCCCCGTATGTGATTTCAAAGGTTCCATCTCGCGCACTCCTTACACAACTGTTTTTTCCTGATAAAACTTTCTGACATCAACGAAGTGTCCGTGAATGGCAGCCATCGCAGCCATTGCCGGGCTGACGAGATGTGTTCTTGCACCTTTTCCTTGTCTGCCCTCGAAGTTGCGGTTAGAGGTTGATGCACAGCGCTCTCCCTCAGGAACAACATCATTATTCATACTCAAACACATGCTGCAGCCTGACTCTCTCCATTCAAATCCAGCTTCCAAGAAAATCTGGTCAAGCCCTTCTTTTTCAGCCTGAAGCTTCACGCTTTGGGATCCGGGCACGACGATGGCCCTTACGCTGTCAGCTACCTTCTTCCCTTTGATCATGTCAGCAGCCTGTCGAAGGTCAGTCATGCGGGAATTTGTGCAGGAACCGATAAATACGTGCTCCACTTTAATGTCTTCAATTTTTTGGTGAGGAGTCAATCCCATATATTCATAAGCACGAATCGCTTCTTTTTTATCGTCTTCTGCAGAAAAGCTTTCCGGCGCAGGAACTTCAGAATCGACAGGAAGAACCATTCCCGGGTTAATGCCCCATGTCACCATAGGGGAAATTTTGTTGCCGTCAAGGACGATAGATTTATCGTAAACAGCGCCCGGGTCTGTGCGCAGCGCCTTCCATTCCTCTACGGCCTTGTCAAATTCTTCGCCTTTTGGCGTGTACTTGCGATTTTTGCAATATTCAAACGTCACCTCGTCAGGTGCAATCAAACCTGCTCTTGCTCCTGCTTCAATTGACATGTTACAAACAGTCATTCGTTCATCCATCGTCATATTTCTGAATACTTCCCCAGTGTATTCAATGACGTAGCCTGTGCCGAATTTCACACCGTATTTGCCGATGACAGCAAGGATGACATCCTTTGCCGTTACCCCTTTTTGAAGCGTTCCATCTACGCGCACTTCAAGTGTTTTTGGACGCTGCTGCCAAAGTGTCTGTGTGGAAAGGACATGTTCAACTTCACTCGTCCCGATTCCAAATGCAAGAGCGCCGAAAGCGCCATGTGTTGATGTATGACTGTCACCGCACACAATCGTTTTCCCTGGAAGCGTTAAGCCTAGTTCAGGTCCGACGACATGGACAATCCCTTGATCCACACTGTGAAGATCGGCAAGGCGCACGCCAAATTCCTCACAGTTTCTTTCAAGCGCCGTTACCTGGCGTTTCGCAACTTCATCCTTTATCTCAAAACGATTGACAGTCGGGATGTTGTGGTCCATTGTCGCAAATGTGTTTTGGGGTCTTCTGACCTTTCTTCCCTTTTGTCTCAAGCCTTCAAATGCCTGAGGAGACGTCACCTCATGAATGAGGTGCAAATCAATATAGAGAAGATCCGGCTTTCCCTCACCATGTTTTACAATATGCTGATCCCAAATCTTTTCGATGATTGTTCGAGGCATCATCTTTTATTTCCTCCCTCTACCTAGAGCTAAGACCGCTTAACGTAAGCTGTCACACATTAGAAATTGTATTTTCACTCATGATTGCTGCCTTAACTTCCTCTGTAATGGCCTGAGTGCTGCTGAACTCTTCACTCCGTGCCAAGTCTCTTGTTCTTTTTCCAGAAGCCAAGACTTTGTTTACCGCATCTTCTACAGCTTTCGCTTCCTCTTCAAGCCCGAAAGATGTTCTCAAAAGCATTGCCGCTGACAATATGGCTGCGAACGGATTTGCCATCCCTTTACCGGCAATATCAGGCGCGGAGCCATGAACAGGTTCAAACAGATGAAGGCCAGAGCTTGATAGGCTGGCTGACGGGAGCATTCCGAGCGAGCCTGTAAGCATGGACGCTTCATCGCTTAAAATATCACCGAACATATTTTCAGTCACCACGACATCAAATTGATTCGGTGCATAAATTAGCTGCATGGCCGCGTTATCCACAAGCATGTGCTCAAGCTTCACATCAGGAAATTCTTGTGCAACGTCCTCAGCCACTTCACGCCACAGCCGGCTTGATTCAAGAACATTCGCTTTATCTACAGAGGTCACTTTGCCTTTTCTGGCTGCCGCCATTTTGAAGCCCTCTCTGATCACTCGTTCAATTTCCGTTCGCTTATAAAACAGTGTATCTACTGCTTCCTGCTCACCTTCAGTGTTTACATAACGTTTGCTCGGCTGGCCGAAATACAAGCCGCCTGTGAGCTCACGAACGATAACGAAATCAACATTATCTATATATTCTTTTTTCAAAGGCGAAGCGTCAGAAAGGCTTTCAAATACCTTCACAGGCCGCAAATTCGCAAACAAATCAAGCTGTTTTCTGATGCTGAGCAGCCCTTTTTCCGGTCTCAGTTCCGAAGGATTTTGATCCCATTTCGGTCCGCCGACAGCACCAAGCAATATCGCGTCTGCATTTTTACAAGCAGCAACGGTTTCCTCCGGGAGGGGGTTATGATGTTCATCAATAGCCGCCCCTCCAATCAGGCCATATTCAAATTCAAATTCATGGTTAAAGCGTTCGGCAACACTTTTCAGTACGTCTGTCGCTGATTCTAATACTTCAGGGCCGATCCCGTCTCCGGGCAATAGAGCAATACGTTTCTTCAAGTTAACCGTTCTCCTTTCTTTTATGATCCGACAGCTGTGTGGTTTTTCAATCCGCTCATATTCGACTGGAAAACCAATTGACGGTTTACTGCGTTCAAATAGGCTTTCGCTGATGCTTCTAATACGTCTTGCGCTATGCCCCGCCCTGCTGATTCTTTTCCGTTCACCAAAACTCTTACATACACCTGGGCAAATGCATCTTCGCCTTTTCTATTAGACTGAATGCGGTAGTCTAAGAGCTCCACATCCTTATCGATGCAGCGCTCAAGCGTATTGTAGATTGCTTCCACGCTTCCAGCTCCAGTTGCAGCTTCCTGAATAAGCTGTGCGTTTTCTTGATTTTTCAAAGATAGAGTAGCCGTAGGGACCTGACTTGTTCCGTAATGTACTTGCAGAGAAAGAAATTCATACCCAATCTTGCGATCTGTTACTTTTTCTTCTAAAATAAGAGAAACAAGATCCTCATCAGTGATTTCTTTTTTCTTCTCAGTCAACTCTTTGAACATCGTAAAGAATTTATTAATCTCTTCACTGTCAAATTGGAATCCTAAAGCAGTCAGCCGGTCTTTAAATGCGTGGCGTCCGGAATGTTTACCTAGGACAAGCGCATCTGCGGTTACGCCGACAAGCTCCGGTGAAATAATTTCATAAGTCGATTTTTCCTTTAAAAAGCCGTCCTGATGGATGCCTGATTCATGAGCAAATGCATTATCTCCAACAACCGCTTTGTTGCGCGGGACAGCCATGCCTGTCAGTTTGCTTACTAAATCACTTGTTCTCTTAATCTCGTTCAGCGTAATACCTGTTTCGACTTGGTAGAAATCTTTTCTGGTATGGAGGGCTACGGCAATTTCCTCTAATGCCGCGTTTCCGGCTCTTTCACCGATCCCGTTCACAGCGCATTCGATTTGATCAGCGCCATTTTCAATCGCAGCAAGAGAGTTTGCGACTGCCATTCCCAAATCATCATGACAGTGGGCTGAAAGCTTTGCTTTGTGAATGTTCGGAACGTTTTCTTTCATATATTTAAAGATATTTCCGTATTCCGCCGGGGCCAGGTAGCCGACAGTGTCCGGAAGATTGATAACACTGGCGCCTGCGTCAATCACTTTCTCGACGATTTCTGCTAGAAACGGCAGTTCAGTGCGGCAGGCATCTTCAGCTGACCATTGCACAATCGGAAAACGTTCTTTTGCGTATTTCACCATTCCAACTGCTCTTTCAATGACTTGTTCACGTGTCATTTTCAGCTTGTGCTTCAAATGAATGTCCGATGTCGCGATAAATACATGAATTCTTGGTTGAGCGCCATCCTTTAACGCTTCCCAAGCAGCATCAATATCACCTTTTACACAACGGGCCAGACCAGTTACTGAACAATTTTTAATGGTTCTTGCGATTTCCTGAACAGCTAAAAAGTCACCTCGGGACGAAGCGGGAAATCCCGCTTCAATGATGTCTGCCCCGAGTCTTTCGAGCTGCTTAGCTATGGCAAGTTTCTCCTGTGTATTCAAGTTCACTCCAGGGGACTGTTCACCATCACGAAGCGTCGTATCGAAAAAATTAATTTTGCGCAACGGAGACCACCGCTTCCTTCTTCTTGCCTTGTTTCACAAACGGCATCATTTCACGAAGCTTTCTTCCCACTACTTCGATTTGATGTTCGTTCTCGCTTGCATTGATAGCGTTGAAACGAGGACGGTTTACTTGGTTTTCGACGATCCACTCTTTTGCGAATGTACCGTTTTGGATATCTTTTAATACTTCTTTCATAGATTCTTTTACTTTAGCGTCCACAACGCGAGGGCCTGATACGAAATCTCCCCACTGTGCTGTGTCAGAGATTGAATATCTCATTCCTGCAAGTCCTTCTTCGTACATAAGGTCTACGATTAATTTCAGCTCATGAAGACACTCGAAGTATGCAAGTTCAGGCTGATAACCTGCTTCAGTTAAGGTTTCAAATCCGGCTTTGACAAGCGCGCTTAATCCGCCGCAAAGAACTGCTTGCTCACCGAACAAATCTGTTTCTGTTTCTTCTTTAAATGTCGTTTCTAATACGCCCGCTCTTGCGCCGCCGATTCCTTTAGCATAAGCGAGGGCTTTGTCTCTTGCTTCTCCAGTCACATCTTGATAGATTGCGAACAATGCAGGTACGCCAGCTCCTTGCTCATATGTTCTTCTTACCAAGTGTCCCGGGCCTTTAGGGGCCACTAAGAATACATCTACATCCGCCGGAGGAACAATTTGATGGAAATGCACGTTAAATCCATGAGCGAATACTAATGATTTTCCTGCTGTCAATTCATCTTTGATTTCAGCTTCGTATACTTTTTGCTGCTGCTCATCCGGAAGCAGAACCATGATGATTTCGGCTTGGGCTGCCGCTTCTTTTACTGAAAATACTTTATGTCCGTCTTCTTGGGCTTGAGTGAAAGATTTTCCTTGTCTAACACCGACGATCACGTCTACTCCGCTTTCTTTAAGGTTCAGGGCATGTGCGTGGCCTTGCGAACCGTACCCGATAACCGCTACTGTTTTTCCAGCCAATACGTTCTCTTTGATATCACCGTTATAATATACTTTTACCATTTCAATCTCTCCCTTGTTATGTTTTATACAATAGATATTGTTTTATTGGATGACGCCTTTTGCTGGGTTCCCCTCGCAAAAGCCGTTGTACCTGTTCTCGCGATTTCTTTAATGCCATAAGGTTTTAATAACTCAATAAGCGCTTCAATTTTGTTAGATTCACCTGTCACCTGAACAACGATGCTGTCTCTGCTGACATCAACGACAGAGGCTCTAAACGGTTCTATGATTCCATTAATCTCTGTTCTTGTTGAAGGTGCGGAGACAACCTTGATTAAGGCCAGCTCCCTCTGGACAATCGATTGATTTGTGATGTCTGTGACTTTCAGCACATCAATCTGTTTGTTGAGCTGTTTCGTTAACTGTTCAACATCATTTTCACCTTCAACATGAACGACGAAGGTGATTCTGGAAACGCCGGCTGTTTCTGTGTGTCCAACTGTAATGCTTTCAATGTTGTAATGCCTTTTTGTGAATAGACCGGTGATCCGGTTTAACACCCCGGAGCGGTTCACCACAGTCAATGTGATAATTCTTTTCAAGGTTTCACCCCCACCATTTCATGCAGCCCTTTCCCCGGAGCCACCATCGGGAATACTTTTTCTTCGCTGGCAACCCGCACGTCAATGACAACAGGTTCTCTTGATGTTAATGCCTCTTCCAGCTTTTCCTTTGCTTCCGCTTCTGATGAAATTCTGATGCCTTTAATGCCGTATGCTTCGGACAATTTGACGAAGTCAGGCTGAGAAGCGAATTTAGATTCTGAATAACGTTCTTCATAGAAAATTTCCTGCCACTGTCTGACCATTCCGAGACAAGCGTTATTTAAAATCACTACCTTGACCGGAAGATTTAATTCGCGAATAACATCGAGTTCTTGAAGCGTCATTTGGAATCCGCCGTCTCCGACAACCGCGACAACAGTAGCATCTTTTTCGGCCAGCTGTGCGCCGATCGCCGCCGGAAGACCGAATCCCATCGTTCCAAGTCCGCCTGACGTGACCCATTTATCTGCTTTTTGGAACGGATAAAATTGCGCTGACCACATTTGATGCTGGCCTACATCCGTTGCGACAATGGCCTCTCCTTTTGTAAATTGATGAATATATTCAATCAATTTCTGAGGTTTAAAACCTTCTTCTTCATTATCTACATACCAGAGCGGATACTCTTCTTTCCATTCTGCGAGCTGTTTTTTCCATTCGCTTGAATCGCTTTGTTTGCCGTCTTGTTTGATCAGCTCCTGCAGGACAATTTTGCTGTCTCCGACTACAGGAATCTGTGTTTTCATGATTTTTCCGATTTCAGCTGGATCAATATCGATGTGGGCTATCTTTGCGTTTCTGGCAAAGTGTTTCAGGTTTCCTGTGACACGGTCATCAAAACGGGCGCCGATACTGATTAATAGATCACATTCATGAAGGGCCATATTGGCTGTATAAGTACCGTGCATTCCCGCCATCCCTAGGAAAAGCGGATGGTCAGCCGGGAAGCCTCCGAGCCCCAAAAGGGTGTGTGCCACAGGGATTTGCTGCTGTTCAGCATAATTTTTTAATTCTTCTGACGCTTTTCCGTGCAGTACGCCCGCACCCGCCAGGATCACCGGTTTTTTCGCACTGCTCACGGCTTCCACAAGCTTGCGGATCTGCAAATAATTCGGCTCTGTTGTCGGCTGGTATCCCGGGAGATTCATCTCATGATCGTAGCTG
Organism: Bacillus sp. PS237; assembly: GCF_037963345.1. Lineage (NCBI taxonomy): Bacteria > Bacillati > Bacillota > Bacilli > Caryophanales > Bacillaceae > Bacillus > Bacillus sp. PS237. The sequence continues at coordinate 2,823,139 of NZ_CP150156.1, forward strand.
AATTCTCCTTCAATTGTTGCTACATCTTTCGGAATATCAATCAATACAGGTCCGGGTCTTCCAGTTGTTGCAATATGGAACGCTTCTTTAATGATGCGCGGCAGATCTTCCGGCTGGCGAACCTGGTAGCTGTGTTTTGTTACTGGCATCGTAATCCCTAAAATGTCTGCTTCCTGAAATGCATCGCTCCCGATTACAGAGGTTGCTACCTGCCCTGTAAAGACGACTAACGGCAATGAATCAATCATGGCATCAGCAAGGCCTGTAACAAGGTTTGTCGCTCCCGGCCCTGACGTGGCAATGACGACACCCGGTTTTCCGGAGACCCTTGCGTATCCCTCCGCTGCATGAATTGCTCCTTGTTCGTGACGGGGAAGGATATGTACCAACCCTGAATTGTATAGCTTATCGTAAATCGGAAGCACAGCCCCGCCCGGATAACCGAAGATCATTTCTACTTTCTCTTTTTTTAATGATTCAATCAGCATTAATGCTCCGCTCATCGTCTGTGTACATTCGGCAGATGCTGAATCCACCTGTACATTAGTCCCCATTTTAGTTCCTCCTTTTGGATTTTCATCCTTTAAAGATCATCTTTTCATTAGCTAGATAGCTGATTATTCAATAAAAAAAGCCCTTCCGCCCACAATCAGCCGCGCAGTAACTGCGATAGCTAAAAGGGGCGAAAAGGCTTTTCTTTCCGCGGTACCACCCTTGTTTACGGCCTGTTAATCGGCCGTCTCATGGATATTTCTATCCGCTTTAGTAACGAGTGAATCAAGTTCACCCGGCCAAGTCCTACTGTCATTTCAGACTGGCACTCTGAGGCGAGTTCACCTTGTAAAGCTTCGCCGGTTCTCAGCTAACCCGGTTCTCTGTGGAAAACTTTATCAAGGCTACTTATCCTCATCTGCGCTTTTCATATTCAGCCTTCGGAACGGCTTTCCAGCTGTTCAAGAAGGTCGTTTGTTTTTCATTTTTTTAGAATCATACTGCGATGATTTTCGCTTGTGAAGCTTGCATTTATCTTTTGTTGAACTCATATTACGCCGCTTTGGACGCAGTGTCAACAGCATTTTTTAAAATTATTAGACAATTTTGATTAATCAATCTATATTGTATACGCTTTCATTATTGGTACAAAAGGAATTGCAAATGTTAAAAGTTTTTATAATTTTTTTATTAATCTATCAAGAATACACCAGAATTATTTAATTTTATATAAACATGGAAGATTTTATAACACGATATGGTTCGTATATGGATTGAGTCTGACAGATCATCTTGCAATCCATTTCAATTTCGGATAGGCACTTCTCTTGTTCCCTCGGCATACATTAATGATATCTTGCAAAGAAAAGGTGATACGATGAATAAATCATTTGCAGACATGCAAGGATTTCCTGCGGGCTTTCCAAGCTTCCCCAACTTTCCGCAGCAGTACTATCCTGCTGTCCCTCCCTTTTACCAGCAAAGCCAGCAGCCATTTGGAGGCTACGGATACGGACAGCCGTTCAGTCAGGCATACAGCCCGTTAACCACTCCCTCTGGAATGTACTCCTCATTCCCATACGCTTCAGGATTTTACGGACAGCAATTTTCAGGTGCAGGCTTTAGCGGCCATGGCGGCAGCTTAAGTGCTCCAGCGATACATGCCGGCGGATTCAGCGGGGCGCCAGGCGTACACGGAGGCTTTAGATATTAAAGAATACCACAAGGGCCGAACATCTATTGCGGTCCTTTTATTGTTTTAAAACGACTTCACAAGTACAGTCACATTTTCTGTCTTTATATTTGGAAACAGGATGGAATATGATTAAGATGAATTGAACGATATTCTGCACAATCCGTAAGTTTTCGAGGAGGAATAAAATTGCATATAAAAATAGACGATTTAACTGGACGTCAGGTGGTTTCACTGGTGAATGAGCATTTACATAGCATGACGCTTATGTCCCCGCCAGAAAGCATTCATGCCTTAGGTCTAGAAAAACTAAGAGGGCCTGAAATAACATTTTGGAGCGCATGGGAAGGTGATGAACTAGCTGGCTGCGGAGCGCTAAAAGAACTGGACACCCGGCATGGAGAAATCAAATCAATGCGAACATCTGCATCACATTTAAGAAAAGGCGTTGCCAAACAAGTTCTCCAGCACATCATTGAAGAAGCCGAGAAGCGAGGCTATGAGCGGTTAAGCTTAGAAACGGGTTCAATGGCTTCATTTGAGCCGGCAAGAAAATTGTATGAAAGCTTCGGTTTCCAGTATTGTGAACCGTTTGCAGACTACGGTGAAGATCCAAACAGTGTGTTTATGACGAAGAAATTGTGAGACGGCTTTATAAGGATAGATAAGTGCAGGGGAAGGTCTGTCTTATCTATCTTTTTTTATATTCACACATTTTTCACCTTTATGATACACGCCAATGTTTTCAATTTTGTTTAATTCAAAGAACAGCGGGAATTACAAACGACATGAACGATATCATGCAAATTCATAAAGGAGGAGATTGATATGAAAAGCATAGTTGGTGTATATGAAACTCCGCAGGAAACCATCGCAGCGATTGAAGGCTTACTTACAAAAGGCTATGATTCTGATGACATTTCTGTTGTGACAAGCCGGCGAGATACAGATTATTTGGAGTCACGTACAGGAACAGAAGTCAATCAAGCTATCGATGCACATCAGGACGAATCTGAATCTTTTTTCGATAAACTGAAAGATTATTTCACAATGGATGATACTGCTACACACAGCAAAGCATTATCCGACTTGGATATTAAAACTGATGAAATAGACAAGTATCAAGAAGATTTGGATGACGGAAAACTTCTGGTAGCCGTCGATACAGATGCAGATGTAATTGCTCCTATTGATAACGGCAATGCCCTTTCAGGCGGCTTTTCAAGCACAAATGAATTGGATTATACAACGAAAGAAGAAAAAACGATGCCGCTCCGGGAAGAACAGCTGAAGGTCGATAAGGAAGACGTTCAAACCGGCGAAGTAGAAATAGGAAAAGAAGTGAAAACAGAAAAAAGAGATATGGACATTCCGGTGAGACATGATGAAATTTATGTCGAACGCCGTCCAGTGGATGAAAATAAAACGGACGCTGCTCCCGTCAACGATTCGGAAGAGATCAGAGTTCCAATCGTTGAGGAAAAGCTGGAAGTGACTAAAAAACCGGTTGTCACTGATGAAGTGGTTGTCGGCAAACGCACTGTTGAAGAAAATGAACATATTTCTGAAACTGTGAAAAAAGAAGAACCTCGTCTGAATAAAGAAGGAAAAGTTGACGGCTTGGATGATGATCCGTTAAATAACAAATGAAAATCATAGACCGACAACAAAAAACCTCAAATCCTAAATGGATTTGAGGTTTTTCTTTTGGTACGTCCCAGGAGAGATTCGAACTCCCGACCGACGGCTTAGAAGGCCGTTGCTCTATCCAGCTGAGCTACTGGGACACGTTTTGTTTTTTTGTTTTTCGCTTTAACTATCAGCGACAAGATTTATTATATATGGGATGCAATAATAAGTCAACGGTTTTTTAGAATTTTTTTCATGAGGAAGAAAATTTTCTTCCTCATGACATTTTCATAGTGTGACTCGATTTTGCAGATCCTCAATTTCATTGCCTGCTTGGTCGTAAAAACGGACTGTCGCAGCATCATTTTCTAATGTCAGTATAGCATAGCTTTCTGTCCTGCGCACCCTCGGAAGCCGGATGCTGCCTGGGTTAATCATCAGTTTTCCGCGCAGCACTTCGCTTCCCGCGATGTGCGAATGCCCGAAGCAGATAACATCCGCCCCGAGCTCCTCTGCACGATAGTATACGTTTAACAAGGTCTGTTTTATACCGTGAAGGTGGCCGTGTGTGACTAGTATTTTTCTTGAGCCGGCAGTCAGAAGAAGCTCGTCCTTAAAATCGCCGGCAAAATCGCAATTGCCTTTTACAACCGCATAAGGCTCCAATGCAGGATGCCTCGTCTCAAGCTCAGAGTCCCCGCAATGAATCATGAGATCAACTTCTGCCTCATGCCGTTTCGCAATGGTTTGGAGTTCTTCTTCAAGCCCATGGCTGTCACTGATAATCAGCACGTTCATGTACAAGCTTCCTCCTTATGCCTCCAAAAGCTTAGACAGCTTTTTAAGCGCGTCAGCCCTATGGCTGATTTTATTTTTTTCATCACTTGTCAGTTCAGCCATCGTCTTATCTTTATCTTTCACGATAAAAATTGGGTCATAGCCAAAGCCATATTCTCCTCTCGGTTCTTCAGCAATATACCCTTCAACATGGCCTTCGACTGTTTTTGTTTCCTCTCCGGGAATACTCACGGCCAGTGCGCAGCGGAAACGGGCGGTGCGCTGTTCTTTTTCGATACCTTTCAGCTCGCTGAGCACTTTTTCGATATTTGCCTGGTCGTCTTTCTGTTCCCCTGCATAGCGGGCTGAATAAACCCCGGGTCTGCCGCCAAGATTATCGATGGATAGTCCGGAGTCATCCGCAATCACCATTTTGTTCACTGCTTTGGCAACAGCTTCCGCTTTCATAATGGCATTTTCTTCAAATGTATGGCCTGTTTCTTCAATTTCCTCTGTGAATCCAATTTCAGCTAAAGATTTGACATCATAGCCTCTTGGCTCAAGAATTTCTTTGAATTCCTTCACTTTTCCCGGATTATGTGTTGCAATAATTGCTTCTTTCATGATGATCAAGCCTTTCTGTCTTTATTTCAGTTCTGGCAGAGAATCACCCAGCACTTCTTTTTGCTTGTCAATCAGCTCTTGGATTCCTTTTTCCGCAAGACCCAGAAGACCGTTCAGATCCTCTCTAGAAAAAGTTGCCTCTTCCCCGGTTCCCTGCAATTCCACAAAACGGCCGCTGCCTGTCATGATGACATTCATGTCAACTTCAGCAGAGGAATCTTCTTCATAATTTAAATCTAACAAAATTCCCTGTTCCTTATCAATTCCAACAGAGATTGCAGCAAGAAAATCAGTGATCGGATTTGTCTTGATTGTTCCTGCTTTGATCAGCTTGCCAATCGCAATCGCCATAGCAAGAAATGCGCCTGTAATGGAAGCTGTTCTAGTTCCTCCATCAGCTTGAATGACATCACAGTCAATCCAAATCGTCCGTTCACCGAGCTTTTCCAGATCTACAACAGCTCGAAGCGCGCGGCCGATCAGGCGTTGGATCTCCATTGTTCTGCCGGAAATTTTCCCCTTAGAAGATTCTCTGATTGTTCTTTGGTTTGTTGCCCGCGGCAGCATGCTGTACTCTGCTGTAATCCAGCCTTTCCCTCCGCCCCGCAAAAACGGCGGTACGCGGTCCTCAACAGACGCGTTGCAGATTACCTTTGTATTTCCCGCTGTTATTAGAACAGAACCTTCCGGATGGCTGATAAAATCCAAATCGAATGTGATTGGACGCAGCTCATCGTGTTGTCTTCCGTCATGTCTCATGTTTTACCTCCGATTGTATGTACATAAACCATTTTTGTCCCGGAATTGAATAAAGAAAGAGGCAGCCGGAACGCTAACCTCTTTCTTCCTAGTATATCAAAAATCCCAATTTAAAAACTACCCGTATTCACTTGAGATGGTCTGGAGACCGGTTCTGTGAGCTTTTCGCCTTTTTCATTTACCAGCTCTGATTTTCCGTTCACTTTAACAGAGACGCTTTTTACATCCGGCTGCTCCGTTAACGTCAGCACAATGCTGTTCAGCACTTCTGAAGAAATCATTTTCGTCTTCTCATCGGCGCTGCCGAATATAGATTGATTGAAATCCAACGTCACGCGCCCGTCTTTGATTTTCGGTTTGCTGACCAGCTTTACATCTTCACTGAAGTCTGTTAACAGCCCGCTCACCTTGCTCGGCCCTTTAGCCAATTCATTAATGGCTGCTGTGATGTCGTCTTTTTCCGAATTGTCGATTCGTTTGGTCACCGGCACGTAGTATTCACTGTCTTCATTTTCCGCCAAATAGTAGACTGTCAGCGGATGGGTAGCAGTGAGATCATTTACACCGGCTGTTTCCAAATTAATGCCGTCTTTGCGGCTTAAATCATCTGAGATCGGCGTCCCTCCTACAGGCATCTCCTTCAGTTCATGCCCGTTTATTCTCAGCTTCACTTTATCTATCGAACTAAATTGCGTCAGCGTCCACGTCACAGATTGAACGATTTTCTGTTCGTCTTCTTTCTTATAATTTTTGAACTCATTAGAGAAATCAGCTATCGCCGTTCCATCTTTTTTGATGTCAACGTTAACGGTGGTGTCAGCCGGCAATACAGCTCTGAAGCCATTCGGAAGAATTTCAGACACAGGCCCGCCCTGTACGAGGTATTCAAGCGCCTGCTTAGCCGTGCTCTCACTTTTAGGAAGAGGCAGCGTTTGCGCAACAACATACCCGTTTTTATCAATGAGATAAAGCTCCCTCATAACAGTAGATGAGGCTTGATCCGCTTTTGCGGTATCGCTTTTTTCACTTTCTGTTTTTTTGGCTGCTGTTGTATTTGAATTGGCACCCGCTTCATCGTTCACGAATGTAACGTCTTGAGGCGGATCAATTTCCTCGGCTGCCTTATCAGATTGAAACAAACCGCATCCGGATAAAAGCAAGGCAGAGGTGAGACAAGTGGCACCAATGACTGCAGGTCCTTTTTTCAGCATACTTTTCCCTCCTAAGGATGTTTGTACTATTATGTATACGAGCCTCTTTAGGAAATAGACCGAAGAATTCCGGCAAAACAGAAAAAAACCCGCAACATACCGTTGCGGGGAAAACTATCTTTTAATCGGTTCTTGCAGTGAGATACATTCCACATGCCCGACTTCATGGCCAAACCAATCGTCTGCGATTTTTGCAAACTGATCACGCGCCCCTGTTGTCAGGAACTGATGATCCGGGGCAATCGGAGACTGGTTCAGCAGCCCTTTATAAGAGAGAATTGTGCTGACTTCCCGGGCTGTTTCATCGCCGGACGAAATAATGTTTACGTGCTCTCCCATATATCTTTGAATGGCTTCTTTTAAAATAGGGTAATGGGTGCAGCCTAAAATCAGCGAATCAATTGATGTGTCTTTTAACGGATACAGCGAGGTTTTAACAATCTCGTCTGCTGTTTTGTCGAGAAACTTCCCGCTTTCCACAAAAGGCACAAGCAGCGGGCAGGCAAGGTTTTCAACCTTCAAATCAGGGTTTAATGCCAAAAGCGCTTCTTCGTATGCATTGCTCTTAATCGTATTCTCTGTGCCGATGACACCGATATGCTGATTATCCGTCACTTTTATCGCTGCTCTCGCACCAGGCTGGATGACTCCGACCACCGGTATACCGACGCTGCGCTGGATGTCATCCAAAGCGATCGCTGTTGCTGTATTACAGGCGATCACGAGCATTTTGATGTGGTGGTTTTCGAGTAAATAATTCGTCAGCTCCCACGTATATTGAAGCACCTCTTCTTCAGGGCGCGGCCCGTAAGGACACCGTTTCGTATCCCCGACGTAGATAATATTTTCTTTAGGTAGCTGTCTCATGATTTCCTTCGCAACGGTTAAACCGCCAACCCCGGAATCAATGACTCCTATTGGTTGTTCCAACAAAATCGCCTCATTTTCTCTTCATTTCATGCTGCAGTTTCATCAAAGATTTTTCGAAGATGGCTATTTCTTCATCTGTAAACGATTCGAACATATCACGCAGATATTCCTGTCTTTTTGTAATGACCTCTTGGATAATCCGTTCTCCTTCAGGCAGCAGATGTATCCTGACAACACGTCTGTCCGCCGGGTCCTTGACCCGCTCAACAAGCTCATTTTTTTGCATGCGGTCGATTAAGTCCGTTGTCGTGCTGCATGCCAGATACATTTTGCCCGATAATTCACCGATTGTCATATCTCCTAATTCATAAAGCCATTGCAAGCCGACAAATTGCGGCGGCGTAATCGCATATTGGTTAAGGATTTCTCGTCCTTTTTGCTTAATGATCGCGGCAATGTGGCGGAGTGACTTTTCAATATCCGCAACATGCTCCAAAGGTTTTGATGTCATTTGTCCATCCCTCACTCAAGGATCTCTTACGCACAAAAGCGTTCCGTGTCTATTTTCCTTCTTTTTTGAAGAAAATGCAAGACTCGCAGGAGAGAAATAGAGGACTTTAGTCAAACAACATCAAGAAATAAAATTTAATTTATGACTTGCCTACGTTTTGCACAGCATTCCAAATATGGTTTCGAATGTTCCAAACAAACAGCAATAACCGGCTCCTTCCAAAAGAAGGAATACCGGCAAGGATTAAAGCTCTAGCTCACCCATTCTAAGAAGCTCAACAACGGCTTGCGAACGCCCTTTCACACCCAATTTCTGCATGGCATTTGAAATATGGTTTCGAACGGTTTTCTCACTGATAAATAGCTCGCTTGCAATCTCCTTTGTTGTCTTATCTTGAACGAGCAATTCGAACACTTCTCTTTCTCTTTTCGTTAGCAGCGGCTTCGATTGAAATTCTTTCTCCTTCAAGTATTGTAACCCTCCTTGCTAAGGTGAGAGCGAATCAGAAACGAATGGGTTTTGATATAGTCGAGATATCATATGTAAGAAGGGCGCAGGAGGTGACGTTTACAAGATAATTAGTTTATCGTGTATGAAGAAGCGTTTCTTTCTCCTCATCCGTCCAGCTGACAGCCTTGCCGCTTTCCTTTGAGACTTGAACCATCACGACTGCCCCGGTGAAGCAGGGTTCGCCTTCGAGGTTCTCTCCGAGATAGTGCAAGGTAAGAGATGAACTGCCGACTGCGCTTATTTTCACATAGATGCGCAATTCTTCATAAGGCATGACTTGGCGCAAATAATCGCATTGCTGGCTTGCCACGACTGTCATGGTCTGTTTGTTTTCACTCATCATATTCAGCTTTTTAAAATAAGAAATCCGCGCCTCCTCAAAATATATAAAAGGGGTTACATTATTCATATGCCCAAACATGTCTGTCTCGGAAAATCTTACGGATACCTCATTAACAAAAGAAAAGGATGTTTTCCATTCTTGAAACGGCATATCAATATAAGCGGGAAGCTTCATCTTTTTTCATCTCCTTATTGTTTAAAAAAACCTCTCCCATGCGGAAGAGGTTTTTTCTTCTTATACTCTGTCGCTTCCGAAGAAATTGCGGAACGCTTGTAAGTTTGTATCTCTATTCAAGGCTGCAATCGAAGTGGTAAGCGGAATCCCCTTCGGACAGGATTGAACACAGTTTTGCGAGTTGCCGCAATCTGCAAGGCCGCCTTCATCCATTAATGCTTCTAATCGTTCAGATTTATTCATGGCGCCTGTCGGATGCGCGTTAAACAGGCGGACTTGCGACATCGGTGCAGGCCCCATGAACTTCGATTTGCTGTTCACATTCGGGCAAGCTTCGAGGCAGACGCCGCATGTCATGCATTTTGATAATTCATATGCCCATTGACGGCGTTTTTCCGGCATTCTCGGCCCCGGTCCTAAATCGTACGTACCGTCAATCGGTATCCACGCTTTTACTTTTTTCAATGAATCAAACATTCTGCTGCGATCAACCTGCAAATCACGAACAACTGGGAATGTTTTCATTGGTTTTAAACGGATCGGCTGTTCAAGCTGGTCGATAAGCGCCGTGCAAGACTGGCGGGGTTTTCCGTTTATGACCATTGAACATGCGCCGCATACTTCCTCAAGACAGTTCATATCCCATGTGACAGGGGTTGTCTTCTCACCTTTGACATTAACCGGATTCCGGCGGATTTCCATCAGAGCGGAAATGACGTTCAGATTCGGGCGGTATGGAATCTCAAATTCTTCATCGTAAGGCGTGCTGTCGGCTGTATCTTGACGTGTGATAATAAATCGTATGGTTTTTTGTTCACTCATGATTATTTCGCCACCTTCTTCTTCGAGTAATCCCGTTTCCGAGGCGTTATCAGTGATACATCGACATCCTGATACTCAAATTCCGGCGCTTCATACGGGCTTACATGTTTAGCCATTGTTGTTTTGAGCCATTCGTCATCATTACGTTCAGGATAATCCGGTTTATAATGGGCGCCCCGGCTTTCATTACGGTTGTATGCGCCAAGGGTAATCACCCTCGCAAGCTGAAGCATGTTCGAGAACTGGCGTGTGAACATCGCTCCCTGGTTGCTCCATTTTGTCGTGTCATTGATGTTGATCTTTTTGAAGCGCTCCATTAACTCCTGAATTTTGTCATCCGTTTTCAAAAGCTTGTCATTATGGCGGACAACCGTTACGTTCGCCGTCATCCACTCACCGAGCTCTTTGTGAAGAACATAGGCATTTTCGGTTCCGTCCATACTCATAATATCAGCCCATTTTTCTTCTTCTTTCTTAACGTGAGCGTCGAATAAAGATGAAGACATGTCTTCCGCTGAAGATTCTAAGCCGTTTACATATTTCACCGCATTCGGACCGGCCACCATGCCTCCGTAAATCGCAGACAGCAGGGAGTTCGCTCCCAAGCGGTTGCCGCCGTGCATAGAATAATCACATTCCCCAGCCGCAAACAGTCCAGGGATGTTTGTCATTTGATCGTAATCTACCCATAAACCGCCCATAGAATAATGGACCGCCGGGAAGATTTTCATTGGGAGCTTACGCGGGTCGTCTCCCATGAATTTCTCATAAATCTCAATGATGCCGCCAAGCTTAATATCAAGCTCTTTCGGATCTTTATGAGACAGATCGAGATATACCATGTTTTCACCGTTAATGCCGAGCTTCTGGTTCACACACACATCAAATATTTCGCGTGTCGCAATATCACGCGGCACCAGGTTTCCGTATGCCGGATATTTTTCCTCCAGGAAATACCATGGTTTGCCGTCTTTATATGTCCACACGCGCCCGCCTTCACCACGCGCTGATTCACTCATCAGTCTTAATTTGTCATCGCCCGGTATGGCTGTCGGGTGGATTTGAATGAATTCTCCGTTTGCATAATACGCTCCCTGCTGATAAACGATTGATGCAGCAGATCCTGTATTAATCATGGAGTTCGTTGATTTTCCAAAGATGATTCCCGGTCCGCCCGTCGCCATAATGACAGCGTCTGAACGGAAGGATTCAATTTGCATGTTTGTCAGGTTTTGTGCAACAATTCCACGGCAGGTTCTGTCATCATCTAAAACAGCGCCAAGGAATTCCCAGCCTTCGTATTTTGTGACCAGACCCGCAACTTCGTATCTGCGCACTTGCTCGTCCAGTGCGTAAAGCAGCTGCTGTCCCGTCGTCGCACCAGCATAAGCAGTTCTGTGGTGCTGTGTACCCCCGAATCGGCGGAAATCAAGCAGGCCTTCAGGCGTCCGGTTAAACATGACGCCCATCCGGTCTAATAAGTGGATGATTGAAGGCGCCGCTTCACACATCGCCTTGACCGGCGGCTGGTTGGCAAGAAAGTCTCCCCCGTATACCGTGTCATCAAAATGTTCCCACGGAGAGTCACCTTCCCCTTTTGTATTGACCGCTCCGTTTATGCCGCCTTGCGCACAAACCGAATGAGAACGTTTGACAGGAACGATGGAAAACAACTTAACCGCCATTCCTGATTCCGCTGCTTTAATTGTCGCCATGAGGCCGGCAAGACCCCCGCCGACTACGATAATGCTTGATTGACTCATGATAGCCCCTCTCCCTCTAGTAATCTAGTACTCTTAAACAAATGCGAAAATCGCTTTTAAGCCTACGTATGACAGTGCAACAAAAATAATCAGCGTAACGTATGTCGAAATTCTTTGAGAACGAGGCGTTACCGTGATGCCCCATGTAACAGCGAAAGACCATAAACCGTTCGAGAAGTGGAAAATTGTTGATAAAACACCGACAATGTAAAAACCAAGCATAGCCGGAGAGCTCAAAATATTCGCCATCATGTCGAAATTGACCTCAGCGCCCATTTGTGCGGCAATGCGGGTTTCCCACACGTGCCAGCTGACGAAAATGAGGGTGATGATACCGGTTACACGCTGCAGGACGAATAGCCAGTTTCTCATGTAGCTGTATTGACCTGCGTTATTTTTCGCAGTAAACGCTATGTACACACCATAAACTGCATGATAAATTAATGGTAAGAAGATAATAAAAATTTCCAAGGCATACCTGAAAGGCAGACTATCCATAAAATGAGCAGCGCTATTGAATGCTTCAGCGCCCCTTGCGGCAAACTGGTTGACGACTAAATGCTGAATAAGAAAGATGCCGACCGGTATGACGCCAAGCAAGGAATGCAATCTTCGAAAATAAAACTCTCTGTTCCCAGACATTACTTTACCCCCTGTTTGATAAGTGCGAAATGTGCTAAATCTCTTCCCCCACTTCTTTCAATTGTAAGCACTTTATTAAGATTTATTGACAATTTCATTTTACTCCTCCCTCAAAAGGGCGTCAAGAAAACGCGTACATAAATTATAATTTTCCGAATTGGTTAGTTGATTGAAAAATTTTATTTTATCAATATATATTTCTTACTTAATTTTTCATAAGAATTACAGGATCATTCTGTAATCCTCCCCCCTGTTTGAGCTATAATATACGCAGGAGAGAGGGGAGACAGATATGAAGTCTAAATTTGAAGCATCTATTGACAACCTAAAAGAAATTGAAATGAACGCCTATGCCTACGAACTAATACGAGAGATCGTTCTCCCAGATATGCTTGGCCAAGATTACTCTTCCATGATGTATTGGGCAGGAAAACATCTCGCCCGTAAGTTTCCTCTTGAATCATGGGAGGAATTTCCGGCCTTCTTTGAAGAAGCGGGCTGGGGAACCCTCACCAACGTAAGCGCTAAAAAACAGGAGCTTGAATTTGAACTTGAAGGGCCGATCATTTCCAACCGGCTTAAACATCAGAAAGAACCTTGCTTTCAGCTGGAGGCTGGTTTTATCGCTGAACAAATTCAATTGATGAATGATCAGATTGCCGAATCATATGAACAAGTGAAAAAGAGAGCCGATAAAGTGGTTCTGACTGTGAAATGGGATATGAAAGACCCAGTGTAATCAAAAAGGCGGTGACTGCATAGTCCCGCCTTTTTGATTGTCATTACACAGCTGAAGGGTGTTTTGAAAGCTCAAATGCATCGTGAAGCGACTCGACTGCTTTCACCATGTCATTTTCGCTTACGACTGTTGACACTTTGATTTCAGATGTGCTGACCATTTTGATTAAAATGTTTTTTTGCGCCAGTACAGCAAACATTTCAGCCGCTACACCGGGATTTGAGACCATGCCGGATCCAACAATAGATACTTTAGCCAATTTGCTTTCTGTCTCGATTTTCTCAAATTCCAGCGCGTCTTTATACTCTTCAAGCACCGCAACGGTTTGGTCTGCATCTTCTGTTTTGACAGAGAAGGAAATTCCAGTCTTGTCCTCGGCCTGCGTTTGGATAATGATATCCACGTTTATGTTTCTTTTGGCAAGTGTTGTAAAAATAGTAGACAAAGTTGTCAGGCCGCTAGTCAGCCCGTAAATGGTTACTCTTGTGATTTGATCTTCAAATGCAATGCCTCTGACAATTAAATTCTGTTCCATGGATGATTCCTCCTCAATTAATGTTCCCGCTTCGGTTTCTGTACTTGAACGCACTTCTAACGGCACTTGGTAATTTTTCGCGAACTCAACTGCTCTCGGATGAAGAACACCGGCGCCTAAATTGGCAAGTTCAAGCATTTCATCGTATGAGATGCCCTCAAGTTTTCTCGCTGATTTCACATAGCGCGGATCGGTTGTAAACACGCCTGGCACGTCTGTGTATATGTCACATTTATCAGCTTTTAAAGCGGCAGCCAAAGCAACTGCTGTTGTATCTGAACCGCCCCGGCCCAATGTCGTAATTTCACAATCCTCTGTCATGCCTTGGAATCCTGCAACAATGACAATTTTTCCTTTTTCAAGCTGGTCTGCTAAAACCGAAGTGTCGATATCTGTAATTCTGGCGTTTCCGTGAATGGCCTCCGTACGGATTCCCGCCTGCCAGCCAGTATAAGACACAGCGTCATAGCCTTTTTCCTGCAATGCCATTGAAAGGAGTGAAATCGTGACCTGCTCGCCTGTCGCCAGCAGCATATCCATTTCGCGTTTGCTCGGCTGGTCAGAAATAGCTTTTGCAAGGCTGACCAATTCGTCAGTGGATTTTCCCATTGCTGAAACGACGACAACGACTTGATGGCCTTTCTGTTTTTCTGCAATTGCGCGGTTTGCCGCATTTTGAATTTTTTCGACTGAGCCGACGGAAGTGCCTCCGAATTTTTGTACAATAAGACCCATGTATTACCACCCTTTACATTTTGGTTCGTGCGGGTGAGGAGAAAGAGCGCTTTGTCCACAATAAAAAAAGCAATGAGAGGAATACTCTCATTGCTTATCAATTAATCATCATAAATGATTATGAACAACGAGATAGCCCTCCAAGAAAATGATTTCTTGACAGCCTTACATTTATTCAATGCACGGCCAGCAAATAATACCGATGGGGTTTTATTTGCTTCGGCGACGCTCCCCTTTCAGCCTTTTTCACAGAATCCATCTTTCTCCAAAGGCATACTCTTGAAGTTCGCACCTCTATCTTCACCATATAACACGATCTAACTATGAAATTAGTTCACATTTTATCAGATCTTATTTAAAAGGACAACATTATTTTTGCAATTTGTCGTAAAGGAGCTGAGCCGCCGCTGTGGGAACACCGGCTTTTTTGATGTCCTCAAGGCTTGCTTCCTTCATTTTTTTAACGGAACCGAAATGCTTTAACAGCATTTTCTTTCTTTTCTCTCCGATACCCGGGATGTCGTCCAAAACGGATTGAAACGCGCTTTTTCCGCGGATTTGCCTGTGAAAACTGATTGCAAAACGGTGCACCTCGTCCTGAATGCGCTGCAGGAGGTAAAATTCCTGGCTGTTTCGTTCCAGATACACCACCTCCAGCGGATCACCGATCAGTAAATTTGAGGTTCTGTGTTTTTCATCTTTCGCTAAACCGGCGATCGGGATATCCAAGCCGAGTTCATTTTCAATGACATCCCTTGCTGCGTTGATCTGCCCTTTTCCTCCGTCAATGATGATCAGATCGGGCAGCGGCAGATTCTCACGAAGCACTCTCGTATAGCGTCTTCTGACAACCTCTCTCATAGAACCGTAATCATCCGGCCCTGTAACAGTTTTGATTTTATATTTGCGGTATTCCTTTTTGTATGGTTTGCCATCGATAAACACAATCATCGCGGAAACCGGGTTTGTCCCCTGTATATTTGAGTTATCAAACGCTTCAATTCTGTGCGGCGTATAAATATTTAATGCCTCACCTAGTTTCTGCACTGCCCCGATTGAACGCTCCTCGTCCCGTTCGATTAAAGAGAATTTTTCTTTCAATGCGATTTTCGCATTTTTATGGGCAAGCATGAGCAGTTCTTTTTTCGGGCCTTTTTTCGGCTGGTGAACGTTTGTTTCCAGCAGCTGCTCGATCATAGATTGATCTACGCTGTCCGGAACTAAAATCTCCTTCGGAAGGAAGTGGTTGTTTTTTGAATAGAACTGCCCGATGAACGTGAGGAACTCTTCATCTGCTTCCTGATAAAGCGGGAACATGCTGACATCGCGTTCAATGAGCTTTCCTTGGCGGATGAAAAAGACCTGCACGCACATCCAGCCCTTATCGTACGCGTACGCGAACACATCACGGTCGACTAGATCGTTCATCGTCATTTTTTGTTTTTCCATCGTTGATTCAATATGGGCCATTTGGTCACGAAGCTCTTTTGCTCGTTCAAACTCAAGATTCTCAGCAGCTTCATGCATTTTCTCTTCAAGCTCTTTTTTGACCTCATTATAGCCGCCCCTTAAGAAACGTGTAATGCTTTCAACCAGCTCTCTGTTCGTCTCTTCGGAAATATCCTTTACACACGGAGCGAGGCATTGGCCCAGATGATAGTAAAGGCACACTCTGTCCGGGAGCTTGGAGCATTTTCTGAGAGGATACAGACGGTCGAGCAGTTTTTTTGTTTCCCTTGCTGCCTGTACATTCGGATACGGCCCGAAATAGCGCCCTTTGTCTTTTTTGACATTGCGGGTGACAATCAGCCTTGGGTGGCGTTCATGGGTGAGTTTTATGAAAGGATAGGTTTTGTCGTCTTTGAGCATGACGTTGTATTTCGGATCATGCTTTTTGATCAGATTCATTTCTAAAATAAGCGCTTCAAGATTGGAGGACGTCACGATATATTCAAAATCCTCGATTTCCGTCACAAGCCTTTGGGTTTTCGCGTCGTGAGAACCGGTGAAGTAGGAGCGCACTCTGTTTTTCAGCACTTTTGCTTTCCCTACGTAGATCACAGTCTGCTGCCGGTCCTTCATGAGATAACAACCCGGTTGATCAGGAAGGAGAGCGAGTTTTTCTTTCAGTTGTTTGTTCATATGTTACCCTTCCTTATGTTTAATCCTTTATTTCCAGTTTAACACGAACGTTTGTTTTTCTCTATGGTTCACAATTGGCGAATAAAAAAAGCGATCCCTCAATCGGAATCGCTCTGGCATGTAAGCAGCGGAAAATTAAAGATGTTTGTTTACAAGCTCTTGAAGCGCTTCTTTTGGTTTGAAGCCGACTGAAGTTTCAACTACTTCGCCGTCTTTTAACACAAGAAGAGTCGGGATGCTCATAACGCCGTATTTTCCGGCAGTTTCTTGGTTTTCGTCTACATCGATTTTTACGATTTTCAGTTTGTCTCCCATTTCTTGATCCAATTCTTCAAGAACAGGTGCAATCATTTTACAAGGTCCGCACCAAGGAGCCCAGAAGTCTGCCAGTACGACGCCTTCGCTTGTTTCAGCTGAGAAAGATTGATCAGTTGCTTTTACGATAGCCATTATTGAATTCCTCCAATGTGAAATGATGATTTTTAGTATAGCATCTCCCATTCGTTCACGCTATTTTAATGCTTACAAATTATTTTTTCCTGATCACAGCCGGTTTACTCATTTTTATATGGTTGAATGGGATATGCTCTTTTTTTAAAACACAAATCTGATAATGGCCCCGATCACTACAATTGCCCCAATAATCATTAAAATGGTACGAAGCATAAGATCACATCTCCTCTTCACTGTCATGTACTTTACCATGCCCTGCCGGAGCTGTTTTAAAACCTGAAAAAGAGCGCCGGCATGAAGCTCCGGCGCTCTTGCGCGATTAAGAATCAGCACGCAGCGTAAGTAAGACGACTGACATTGGCGGGAGTTTTACTTTCAGTTTGTTTTTGCTGAGCGTGTATTGTCTGAAGGATTCCGGTTTGACATGATGAGGATCGTCAAACGTGTTATGCGCATTCATTTTTTCTGCCGTAAGAATGACTCCGGAATGGTCCGCTGCCTTGTGTAGGCCTCTCAGCTCGATTTCCGCCTCCGCTTTGTTTTGGTGATCGATGTTGCAAATAGTGATATTGATATCACCTTCAGCTTGTTTCGACGCTGAAATGCTGATTTGCGGAAGCGTTTCACCCTTCCATTCATAGTCGGCAGACATTGTCTCTGTTGCTAAAAGAGAAGCGTCCTGGTGCACCTTAAACATATTGAATACATGGTACGTCGGTGTCAAAAGCATCCGCTCGCCCTCAGTCAAAATCATCGCTTGTAGAACGTTTACTGTTTGGGCGATGTTGGCCATTTGCACCCGGCGGCAATGCTGATGGAAAATGTGGAAATGAGAAGCCGCCACCAGTGCATCACGAATGGTGTTTTGCTGATATAAGAAACCGGGATTCGTGCCTGGCTCGGGATCAAACCAAGTGCCCCATTCATCAATAATCAGCCCGACCCGCTGCTCCGGATCGTACCGGTCCATGATCGTGCCGTGTTTTTGAATCAATTCATCGATGTATTTGGCTTTTTTCATCGTAATAAACCACTCATCTTCCGTGAATTCTGTGGCTGATCCTTTGCCCTTCCAGAAATCCCCCGGAATCGTGTAATAATGAAGACTCAACCCGTCCATCAGGCCAGCGGCTTTTTTCATAAGCACGTCCGTCCAATTAAAATCATCCACATTTGCGCCGCCTGCAATTTTATAAATGTCATTCCCGCTGTAATTGCGGACATAAGTCTGAAAACGCCGGTACAGATCTGCGTAGTATTCGGGATGCATGTTGCCGCCGCAGCCCCAGTTTTCATTGCCCACGCCGAAATATTTCAGCTTCCAAGGCTCTTCTCTTCCATTTTGCTTTCTCCAGTCTGACATCGGCGTGCCTTCTTCAAATGTCATATACTCAATCCACTCCGACATTTCCTGAACGGTTCCGCTTCCGACATTGCCGCAAATATATGGCTCGCATTCAAGCAGCTCGCAAAGCATCATAAATTCATGCGTTCCGAATTCATTTGATTCAATTGTACCGCCCCAGTGAGTGTTCAGCATTGTCTTACGGTCACCGACACCGTTTGCCCAATGGTATTCGTCCGCAAAACACCCGCCCGGCCACCTGAGGACAGGAATGTGCAGCTGTTTGAGCGCCTCCAGCACGTCCTTTCGTATCCCGTTGATATTGGGGATGTCTGAGTCCGTTCCAACCCAGATCCCCTCATAAATCCCTCTTCCTAAATGCTCAGCAAAATGACCGTATATATTTTTGTTAATGGTTCCTTTTACGATATCTGTTTGAATCACTGCTTGATGTTCAGACATGCCTCTGATCATTCCTTTCATACGGATATGAAAAGCACCACAGTCAAATATGTGATCTGTCTTTTGCCTGAGGAGTCAGCATGAATGTAAGCGCTTTTAAAGTAACCATATTATATATGTTCGTACATGTCAACGACATTTTCTATCTCATTTATATTTGTACGTATGTATTTACAAATATAAAAACCCGGACTTTTAAAGTCCGGGATTTCCTTTATGAGTGTATATTCAACTGTTTGAATTCCTCAGTTAATAACGGGACAACTTCAAATAAATCACCGACGATGCCGTAATCCGCTATTTTAAAGATATCGGCTTCGGGATCTTTATTGATGGCGACGATCACCTTGCTGTTTGACATGCCGGCCAAATGCTGGATGGCACCGGAAATGCCGCATGCAATGTACAAATCCGGAGTGACGACTTTCCCCGTCTGCCCGATTTGAAGAGCGTAATCGCAATAATCAGCGTCACATGCCCCGCGAGAAGCCCCGACTGCGGCCCCTAGCACCTCTGCAAGCTCCTGCAGAGGCTGAAATCCCTCCTTGCTTTTGACTCCTCGGCCGCCCGCAACGATAATTTTCGCTTCGGAGAGATCAACACCGTCCGCCGTTTTTTTCACGACCTCTTGAATCACGGTGCGAAGGTCAGTAAGAGAGACATTTATGCTTTCGATGCTTCCCGACCTGCTGGTGTCTTTTTCTGAAGCTTGAATGTTATTGGGGCGAATTGTTGCAAAGATCATCGGATCGGTTGAAATGACACGTTCAAAAGCTTTCCCCGAGTAAATCGGCCGTGTGAACACAACATTTCCTCCGGTAACGCTTACATCTATAGCATCAGAAATTAAGCCTGTTTGCAGCCGGGCAGCAAGCTTCGGTGAAAGATCCTTGCCCATTGCCGTATGCCCGAAGATGACTGAATCAGGATTTTCTTGCTCGATAACACCTCTCATGACCTGGCTGTACCCGTCTGCCGTGTATGTTTTCAGCTTCGGGTCCTCAGCGGTAAGAACTTTATCTGCTCCGTAATGAATAAGCTCTTGTGCAATGCTTTGTACATTTTCACCGATGAGAACACCGATGACTTCCCCATCTCCTGAAATGGTTCTTCCTGCAGCTATTGCTTCAAAGGTGACATTTCGCAATTCCCCATCGCGTATTTCTCCAAGCACGATCACTTTTTTTCCCATTCTAACATCCCCCTGTTTCTTTGAATGTCCAAGTTTTAAATGACTTTAGCTTCGCTGCGGAGCAATGAAACAAGCTCTTTTGCCTGTTCAGCAGGCTCACCTTGGAGAAGCTTCCCGGCTTCTTTTTTCGGCGGCAGAAAACGTTCAATGGTTTTCAGCTTTGGTTCAGCATCCTCTTCGTCCAGATCAAGATCATCAAGTTCAAGCTCTTCAAGCGGCTTTTTCTTAGCCTTCATAATTCCCGGAAGCGATGGATAGCGCGGCTCGTTTAAGCCCTGCTGAGCTGTGACAAGCAATGGGAGCGTCGTTTTGATTTTTTCAACATCCCCTTCGACGTCCCTTTCTGCTTCTGCATCAGTGCCGTTGATTTCGAGTTTGGTGATCGTAGTGATACACGGAATGTCCAGTAGCTCGGCAAGCCGAGGCGCCACTTGTCCTGATCCTCCGTCAATGGCAACATTTCCGCCGAGAATCAAATCAAACTCCTGATCCTTCATATAGTGGTATAAAACTTGAGAAATGGAATATTGGTCGGGTTCTTCAAGATCATCTTCTATGTTGATTAAAACAGCTTGGTCACAACCCATGGCAAGCGCCGTACGCAATTCTTTCTCCGCTTCTTCACCGCCGACCGTGACAGCGGTGATCGTGCCGCCATGCTTTTCCTTCAGCTGGATGGCTTCTTCTATCGCGTACTCATCATATGGATTAATGATCCATTCCGCTCCGTCATCCTGAATCTTTCCTGTTTCAATGACGATTTTTTCTTCTGTGTCAAACGTCCGTTTCATCAGTACAAATAGATTCATGATCATATCCCCTTTTATTCGCCTTTGAACTGAGGCTTTCTTTTTTCGAGAAATGCCTGGATGCCTTCCTTGGCGTCCTCTGACTCAAATGCTTCCCCAAATCGCTTTGCTTCAAGCTTTAAGCTGCCTTCATAGGAATACACCTTGTTGGAATAAAGAAGTTCAAGCAAAGATGCCAGCGTTTGCGGGCTTTTCTCTGCAAACTTAGCGGCAAGTGCTTTTGCTTTTTCAATCACTTCTGCCTCATCTTTCGCTCCAATTGAGACAAGTCCGAGATCAAGCGCTTCTTTTCCGGATATCGGTTCTCCTGATCCGATGAGCTCCAGTGCTTTGGCTGTACCGACATATCTCGGAAGGCGCTGTGTCCCCGCAAAACCTGGAATGATACCGAGATTAAGCTCCGGGAGCCCCAGCTTAGCATCTTCTGCCGCGATTCTGATGTGACAGGCCATTGCAAGCTCCAGCCCGCCTCCGAGAGCAGCGCCGTGAATCGCTGCGATAATCGGTTTTGGAAAACTTTCGATTCTCTCCATTAACTGCTGGCCGCGCTCAGCGAGCAATGAGGAATCCTCATTGCCTTTAAGCGATGTAAATTCTTTAATATCAGCGCCGGCTGAGAAAAATCTTCCCTCGCCGTGAATGATAATGCTTCGTACGCCTGCATCTGTCTCACATTGATCAAGACAGGAAGACAGCTCTTCTAATATCCGGCTTGAAAGCGCGTTTGCCGGCGGATTGTGAATCGTCAAGACTGCCACAAATTGATCAACCGCAAGTGAAATTGCATTCATAGGACAGAACTCCTTTACTTATTGTGAATTCCGGATACCAATAATTCTAAAACGCTGTTTGAAAGCGCAACGAGATCGTACTTTTGGTCATTCATCACCCAAGTTGTCACAGTTTCGTCAATCGTTCCAAAAATCATCTGCCGGGCGAGGCGGACATCGAGGCCTTCTTTTATTTCGCCTGATTGTATACCTTCCGTCAAAATGCCATCCAAAATATTTAAGTAGCCTTTTAATATTTCGTTGATTTTTTGGCGCAGCTCCAAGTTGGATTGGCGGAGCTCAAGCTGCGTGACAATGGCGAGATTATGGTCACCCGCTAAAAGGGAAAAATGCTTTGAAATCACAAGCGCCAATTTCTCTTTCGCTGTTGCTTTTTCTTTAATGTCCTCTTCCATCCGCTCAATAAATTGACCCATTTTTTCTTTGAAAAGAGAAATTAAAATATCTTCTTTGTTTTTAAAATAGAGATAGATGGTGCCGTCCGCTACCCCGGCTTGTTTGGCAATTTTGGATACCTGTGACTGGTGGTAGCCGTTTTCTGCAATGACTTCTACTGCTGCATCAATAATCTGCATATACTTTGGCCGTTTTTGCTTCAATGTTCATCGTTCCTTCCTATAGAAATGAATGACTATTCATTCATAATTTCATGATAAGAAGGATTTTCAGGTTTGTCAAGTTTATTCATAGGCGTTCTCTTTTTTTATTTGATATGATGATTTTCGGTTTCTTCTTCAAGTAAACGCCTTCTTAAAATTTTTCCCACCGCCGTTTTCGGCAGCTCCTTTCTGAACTCATAGGCTTTGGGCACCTTATAGGGAGCTAGACGTGATCTCGCAAAAGCGTCCAGTTCTTCTGTATCGGCTTTTGCGCCTTTCTTTAATACGACAAATGCTTTTACTGTTTCTCCCCTGTAGGAATCGGGAACGCCTGCGACAACAATTTCCTGGATGGCTTCATGTTCATAAAGCGCTTCTTCTACCTCACGCGGGTAAATATTGTAACCGCCGGCAATGATGATATCCTTCTTCCTGTCAGCAATATAGAAAAAGCCTTCTTCATCCATATAGCCCATGTCCCCGGTGAACAGCCAGCCATCTCTCAGCACTGCGGCGGTTTCCTCTGGTTTATTCCAGTATCCTTTCATGACTTGCGGACCTTTTACAATGATTTCTCCATGCTCATACGGAGCGGCAAGCTCACCCGTCTCTTCAGAATAGATCGCAGCGTCCGTACTCGGCCAAGGACAGCCGATACTGCCCGGCTTGTTTTTTCCCCAGATAAAGTTGGCGTGCGTCACTGGGGATGCCTCAGACAAACCATAGCCTTCCACAAGCTTTCCACCAGTCACCTTTTCAAATTTCTGCTTTACCTCCACGGGGAGCGCGGCTGATCCGCTAAGACAGCTTTTAATGGATGACAGATCATAATGCTGCAATTCAGGGTGATGCAAAAGGCCAATGTAAATTGTCGGTGCGCCAGGAAAGAGCGTCGGTTTGTGTTTGTCGATGATTTTAAGTGTTTCGAGCGGATCAAACTTAGGAAGAAGAATCATTTCGAAGCCTAGTTTAATCGAATAGTTCATGACTGCCGTCAGTCCGTAGACATGAAAAAATGGAACGATGCCCAGCACTTTTTCAGCGCCTTCTTTCACGTCATACATCCAAGCGGCGCACATTTCAGTATTTGCCAAAATATTTTGGTGCGTGAGCATGACCCCTTTTGGAGCTCCGGTTGTTCCTCCGGTATACTGGAGGACAGCGATATCATGCTCAGGATCGATCTTCGGGATTGTCAGGAGTTCAGTTTTTTCCTGCTTCATACAGGAAGCGAACGTGTGAATGTTAGCTGTTTTGTCAAAGTCGATATGCACTTTTTGTTTTTGCGTCAGCGGGTAAAGAATATTTTTCGGAAAAGGCAAATAGTCTTTTACACTGGTTATCAAAATCTGGTCGACTATTGATAACGTTTTCATTTTTATTGCCTTCGGGAAAAGCAAATCTAAGGTGATGATTACACTTACCTGAGCATCTCTAAGCTGGTATTCAAGCTCATGCTCGGTATAAAGCGGATTCGTCTGCACCACGATGCCACCGGCAAACAAGACGCCATAATAAGAAATCACTGTTTGCGGGCAATTGGGCAGCATAACAGCCACTCTGTCTCCTTTTTGCAGGCCATTGCACTGCAAAAAAGCTGCAAGTTTAAGAGCATCCGTCAGAATGTCATGAAAGGTGAGTTTTTTTCCATAAAACGATATTGCGGTTTTATCAGGGAATCGTGCGGCGGAGTCTGTCAGGATGGATTGCAGGGTTTTATTCGGCAACGGAAGCTCATGCGGGATATCGTTGGGATACTCGGCAAGCCACGGCTTTTGAGACTGCATAAAACCTCCCCTTTCGATTTTAGAGATCCACCTTATCATTATAGCAGATGGACGGCAAAAAAAAGAAAAAGAAAGGTAAATCTTTCTTTTTCTCATAATATGAACAGATATATAAGACCAATTAACAAAAAGATTCCCGCTGCGGCGAGCAGTATTTTCGCAAGCTTTTCCATCTATTCTCCGTCCCCTTATATTCCGGCTGCCACCACAAAAGAAAGCCCGACAGAAATGACAAATGAAATAAAGCCGACAGCCCGGTTATCATTTTCGATTTCCTGATCAATTTTAAACCGCGGAGTCAAAAACTCAAAAATAAAGTAGCTGATCAGAAGCATAACAAACCCGTAAACGCCCCAGCCGATCATTTGCAGCAGCGAATTATGCTGGGAGATGGAATGCTGAAATACGTTTGCGATTCCCAAAATTTTTCCGCCGGTCGCCATTGCCACCGCAAGATTTCCTTTTTGAATCTCTTCCCAGTTTTTATAAGCCGTCACCAGCTCAAACACAGTCAAAAAGAGGACGAGGCAGAGAACCGCGACACTGTAATATGCCGCGATTTCCACAAGCTCGTTTTCCCAAAAATCACTCATGGCCATACTCCCTTTTATTTTAGTTCAACAACCGTAACGCCTGATCCTCCCTCACCTGCTTCACCGAAACGGGAACTTTTGACGCTGCGGTGGTTTTTCAGAAGATCCTGTACGCCTTTTCTTAAAGCGCCGGTTCCTTTTCCGTGGATGATTGACACTCTTGGATATCCGGCTAACACCGCATCATCCAAGTATTTTTCAACCCGGCTGAGGGCATTTTCATAGCGTTCGCCGCGAAGATCAAGTTCAAGCGATACGTGATAGTCCTTTCCTTTGACCGCTGTAATCATTTTTTCTTTTTTTGGCTCCGGAGCTGATTTGATAAACTCCAGATCTTTTTCTTTTACTTTCATCTTTAAAATACCGATTTGAACGTTCCATTCATTGCCGCCTGTTTTTTCGAGCAATGTTCCTTTTTGCCCGAAAGTGAGGACTTTCACCTCGTCGCCAGGCTTAAAGTCGCGTTTTTGCGTTTTCGGCTTTTCCGGTTTCTTGGACTTTTCAAAAGCAGGCATAGCGCCTTCTAACCGTTTCTTCGCGTTAATCAGCTCGTGATCCTTGAAGGATTTGTGTTCTTCTTTTATGGTGCGCAATTCATGAATAATGTCCTCGGCTTCTTTCATTGCCGCTTTTACTTTTTCAGCAGCCTGCTGTTCTGCCTCTTCAAGCATTTTGTCTTTTTTGCTGTTAAGCTCGATGATTTGCTGCTGCAGCTCTTTATGCAGTTTTTCCGCTTCTTTTCTGATTGATTCTGTCTCAGAAAGCTCTTCTTCCGCACGTTTTTTGCTTTGTTCCAGCGACGCAATCATCGTATCGACTTCGTTATGCTCGGCCGTCATTTCTGACTTCGCCTGCCCGATGATATGGTCCGGGAGCCCGAGGCGTTTTGAAATTTCGAAAGCATTGCTTCGACCCGGCACACCAATTAAAAGTTTATAGGTCGGTGACAGCGTTTCGATGTCAAATTCAACGCTGGCATTCATGACGCCTTCTCTGTTATAGCCGTACGCCTTCAATTCCGGATAATGCGTCGTAGCTAACACTCGTGCATTGGTGCGATGCACGTCATCCAAGATGCTCATGGCGAGGGCCGCCCCCTCCTGCGGATCTGTCCCTGCACCAAGTTCATCGAAAAGCACAAGGCTGTTTTCATTGACCTGTTCTAAAATGCCGACAATATTCACCATATGGGATGAGAACGTACTTAAACTTTGCTCAATCGACTGTTCATCACCGATATCAGCGAATACGTGCTCAAATACTGCCGCTTCTGACCCTTCATCTGCCGGGATATGAAGACCTGACTGCGCCATTAAGGTTAGCAGGCCTAACGTTTTAAGGGTGACTGTTTTCCCCCCGGTGTTTGGCCCTGTGATGACAATGGTTGAAAAATCGCGGCCAAGCTCGATGTCATTGGCAACAACCTGATCAGGCGGAAGCAATGGATGGCGGGCTTTTTTCAAACGGATAAAGCCGGTGTCGTTCATAATCGGTTTTGTCGCTTTAACCGCTTTTGCATATCTAGCTTTTGCAAAAATAAAGTCAAGCGTCTGCAGCACTTGCAAATCTAGAAATAGCTCCTCTGTATACTCTGCCGTTTTCTCTGTCAGCACACGCAAAATCCGTTCAATTTCTTGCTTTTCTTTCACTTTCGCCTGCTGAAGGGAATTGTTCATATCTACAATCGCCTGCGGTTCAATGAATAGTGTCGCACCAGAGGATGAGGTGTCGTGCACAATTCCTCCATAGCTGGATCTGTACTCCTGTTTGACCGGGATCACAAAGCGGTCATTCCGAATCGTAACAATCGTATCAGACAGCATTTTCGATGCGGAAGAGGAACGCAGCATCGACTCTAACCGGTCTCTGACTCTTGATTCGAGTGTTCTGAGCTGTGTGCGGATTCCTCTTAATGTTTCCGATGCATGATCAAGCACTTCTCCGTGATCATCAATGCAGGAATTAATGTCCCGCTCTAAATCGGACAGCGTGATAAGCTGTTCAGCATGCTGATGGATCAGCGGAATGTCGACACCGTCTTCAGCCATTTGCGTGATAAAATGTTTCATTTGTTTAACTGCATAAAGCAGGCCTGAGATTTCAGTGAATTCAGAAGGACTGAGAACGCTGCCGATTTCCGCCCGTCTTAACGCTCCTCTGATATCTACAAGGCCGCCAAATGGCGCTTGGCCTCTCAGCCGGATAATGTCAGAAGCTTCGTCTACTTCATCCAGCTGTTTTTTGATTTCGTCTATAGAAGCAGAAGGCTTAAGCTCGAGAAGCATTTCTTTTCCGAGCGATGAAGCGGCATGCCCAATAACCTGTTCTTTCACTTTATGAAATTCAAGAGCTGATAATACTTTTTGCTGCACGATTGTGTGAGCCTCCTTACTTAATCGTTGCGCTTCAGAAATGCCTCTACGTCTTTAAGCGACCGGGCATTCAGAACGTTTTTCGTTTCCGTCCATCCTTTGCGCGCGGCAGTAACGCCAGTTTTCATATCGTCTAACATCTCAATATTATGGGCATCAGTATTAATCACCAATGTAACCCCTTGTTCGTTTGCTTTCATTAAATGCTCTGTGCGCAGATCAAGGCGCGCAGGGTTGGCATTGAGTTCAAGCGCCGTATTTGTTTTCCTCGCAAGCTCAATCAGCTGATCAATATCGATTTCGTAACCGGCCCGTCTGCCGATAAGGCGCCCGGTCGGGTGTGCGATAATGTCAACATGCTTGTTTGTCAGTGCCGTCTCAAGCCGTTTCATAATCACGTGTTCCGGCTGATTAAAACTGGAATGAATCGATGCAATAACGATATCCATTTCCGCAAGCACATCGTCATCATAATCGAGCGTACCGTCAGGCAGGATATCCATCTCAACGCCTTTCAAAATACGGAAGTTTTCAAACTCTGCATTCAGCGCGTCAATTTCTTTTGCCTGCTGCTTAAGTCTTTCTGCAGTAAGCCCGTTGGCGACCTTTAAATATTGTGAGTGATCGGTGATCGCCATGTATTGATAGCCTTTTTTGATGCAGGCTTCAGCCATCTCTCTGATCGAAAATGCGCCATCGCTCCACGTTGAGTGCATGTGGAGATCACCTTTGATTTGCCCGAGCTCTATCAGTTCAATGCTGTCGCTGTAGGTTTCCACTTCCTGTCCGCTTTCACGAATTTCCGGCGGAATCAGCGGCAGGCCGAAGTGCGCATAAAATTCACGTTCACTCGGAAATGTTTTGATCTCTCCGGTTTCAACTGTCTCAACGCCGTATTCACTGATCCGCTCGCCGCGTTCTTTGGCGATTTGGCGCATCTTAATATTGTGATCCTTTGATCCCGTAAAATGATGGAGTGTTGTCGGAAACTGCTCTTCCGTCACAAGACGGAAATCGACGCTTGTTTCATATTCAAAGGAAAGGATGACGGACACCTTCGTATCTCCGCTTGCGATCACGCTTTTGATGTTTGGCAGCTCAAGAAGCTGCTCTCTTACTTCAGCCGGATGATCTGTAGCAATGATATAATCCAGATCCTTCACCGTTTCCCGCGCTCTGCGGAGACTTCCGGCACGAGAAAATTTGATGATATGCGTAAATTGAGAAAGATGCTCCTCAATTTCCCGCGCGATCCGGAGGGCGTAGCCGATCGGGAACCGTTCAGGCTGTTTTCCGGCTTCCCCGAGCGCCTGTAATATTTTTTCTTCCGATTTTTTGCCGAAGCCCGCAAGACCCTGGACCTTTTGCTGCTCACAGGCTTCCTTCAGAGATTCTGCATCGTGTACGCCGAGCTCTTTATACAGCTTTGCGATTTTTTTGCCGCCGAGCCCCGGCAGCTTCAATAAAGGCACGAGTCCTTCCGGCACTTCTTTCTGAAGCGATTCGAGCGTGCTTGACTTTCCTTCATCTATATACTCTTTAATGACGCTGTACGTTCCTTTTCCAATGCCGGACAGCGACATCATATCGTCCATTTCTGATAAGCTTCGGTCGTCCTGTTCCAGAGCTGCCGCCGCTTTTCGGAAGGCGGATACTTTAAACGGGTTGTCCCCTTTGAGTTCCATATAGACTGCAATGGTTTCAAGCAGCCGGATAATATCTTTTTTATGCATATCATAACCCCCAGACGTTCACATATGTTTCCATCATACTTGAAAAAAACTTCTCCGGACAAGAGAAGTTTTTTTATGCCCCGTACTGTGTCCACAGCTCTTGTAAAAGCCCTGACAAGTACGGTGTATGGTTAATGATCACATTTGCGAGAGACGATTGCCCCATCATTTGCTGCAACGCGTCTACCGGCAGAACGGATGCGACATACAGCAGCACAAATGTAAATAAATAGACTTCTAGAAAACCGAGAACGGCTCCCAGCATCTGGTTGATTTGTTTAATCACCGGAATGCCGGCTACAATACTCAGGAACGAGCCGATGATTCTCAGTAAGATTTTAGCAATGATAAATAAAACGATAAACGCAATCGCATTATAGTACGCTGCTTCCAAATTCCCCGTAAAAAAAGAAAGAGCCGGCTGTCCCGCTGAAAAATCGGGTGCGGGAATCCAATGTAAATGCGGTGCCACGTTTTTATAGAATAAAGCCGCAAAGGCAATTGATAAAATAAAGCTCGTCAAGCGGATAAACTGCAGGATAAAACCGCGTTTTAACCCCAGTAAAGTCCCCATCAGGAGCAAGATTAAGATGATGATATCTAGCATAGTTGTTCAATCCTTTTCTTTAAGCTGACGCTCCAGTTTTTCACATTTCTCTTGTAATTTGACATAATCGTGCACCACATTTACCGCTGTCAGCACTGCAAGTTTATTTATATCAAGGTATGGATTTTTTTCATTGATTTCTCTCATTTTATCATCAACAATTCCGGCGACATACCTCATATGGGCTCTGCTTTCTTCACCGACAATCGTGAAGTGCTGGCCGTAAATGTCAACGGTTGTTTTTGTTTTTTTGCCGTCAGACAACGTTTCTCCTCCATTCCGCGAGAATCCTAGTTCTTATCATAACACGTTTATTAAATGAATGGAAAGACGAGCCTCCCGCTGTTATGATACACTGGTATATACAGCGAAAAGTGTAAAAAAAGGAGATTATTACGTGTCCCATTCAGTGATAAAAGTATCGTTGTCTGCTATTGACCAAATGAAAATGACGTACAGCGGTTCACTTACAGCCTCTGTTCCGCAGGGAGCCGTTTTTCAGGCAAAACCGCCCGGCTGTACCATTACAGCATATCAATCAGGTAAGGTCTTGTTTCAAGGAAAAAACGCTGCGGCAGAATCCGCGCGCTGGGGAACAGCAGAGCCTCAGGAAAAGAAGAAAACGGCCAAAAAGCCGGCTGATCCCCGCTATGCCCCTCCGGCAGATATCGCCGGAATGTCTGTTATCGGTTCTGACGAAGTCGGAACCGGAGATTACTTTGGCCCAATGACGGTTGTATGCGCGTACGTCGACAAAACCATGCTTCCTTTAATGAAGGAACTCGGTGTTAAGGATTCTAAAGATTTAAAAGATCCGCAAATCATCGAGATTGCCCGAAACCTGATCAAAACTATTCCATATAGCCTCCTGGTTTTAAAAAATGAAAAGTATAACAGCATGCAGGAAAAAGGCATGAGCCAAGGGAAAATGAAAGCTTTGCTGCACAATCAGGCGATCACACATTTATTAAGAAAATTGGATGGAGTAAAGCCTGAAGCCATTTTGATTGACCAATTCGCTGAGCCAGGCGTCTACTTCAATCATTTAAAGGGCAGAGACATTGTGAAGGAGCGGACCTATTTTAGCACAAAAGCTGAAGGCATTCACCTGGCTGTCGCCGCTGCTTCAATCATTGCAAGATATTCGTTTTTAATGGAAATGGATAAACTATCACGCGCGGCAGGAATGACGCTTCCAAAAGGCGCCGGTCCGCACGTCGATGAAGCGGCCGCCAAGCTAATCCTCAAAAAAGGGGCATCTGCACTCAGAACCTTTACAAAACTCCATTTCGCCAATACGCAAAAAGCGCAGCGCCTTGCTGATAAAAAACGCTCATAGAAAAAAGCTTGCAGATTTCTCTGCAAGCTTTTTTATCAGCCTCTTAAAACAGCTTGATATGTGTCTTCTAACGCTTTCAGCACTTTGCTGTGCGCCTTTGTCACTTCTTCTTCAGTCAGTGTTTGTTCAGGGTTGACATACTGGAGTGAGAAAGCGACTGACTTCTTGCCTTCCTCCATATGCTCTCCTTCGTATACGTCAAATACGGTTACCTCTTTCAGAAGCTTGCCCCCGGCCTCTTTAATAACGCTCTCGAGCTGTCCGCTTGTGACGGTTTTATCTGTTACAAGAGCAATATCACGTGTCACAGACGGATATTTCGGAATCGCCGTGTAAACAAGAGGTGCTGTTTCTGCCGCGAGCAACGCATGAAGATCGAGCTCAAATACGTATGTTTCCTTTATATCCAGTTCTTTTTCCAATGAAGGATGGACTTGGCCGATGAAGCCGATCAGAGAACCATTCAATAAAATGTTCGCTGTTCTGCCCGGATGCAGCTGTTTGCGTTCAGACTGTACAAATTCAATGCTGTCTAGGACGTTGAGTTTGTCTAACAGCCCTTCGACAATACCTTTGACAACAAAGAAATCAACTGGTTTCTTCTCACCCTGCCATAGCTGCTTGCGCCATAATCCGGTAACAGCTCCTGCCACGCGTTCTGTTTCAACAGGTTTTGTGTCCTCTTCCTTCGTCAGGAAAACGGAACCGACTTCGTACAGTGCAACTGAGTCAGTCTGTCTCGCGAGGTTGTAAGAAACAGAATCAAGCAGATTCGGAACAAGACTGTGTCTGAGAATGCTTCTTTCTTCACTCATAGGAAGCGCAAGCACAGTGTTCAGTGATTTTTCAATCGCAAACGCTGCCGCTTTCTTCTCGTTTGTCAGTGAGTAAGTGATGGCTTGTGATAAGCCTGCGCCTTCAAGGAAGCGTCTGACTTTACGGCGTTTTGCCTGATATGGCGTTAATCCGCCTGTAGTTCCCGCTGTCTCAGGAAGCGTAGACAGAATGTTATCGTAGCCGTACAGTCTTGCCGCTTCTTCGATTAAATCCTCTTCTATTGTAATGTCGCCGCGGCGTGATGGGACAGTCACAACGAGAAGTTCACCCGCTTCACCGACCGTAAAACCGAGACGTTTATAAATGCTGATCAGTTCTTCCTTGCTGATCGTCATGCCTAGAACGCTGCTCACTCTGTCAGCAGACACGTGAATGTTATTTGCTTCGATTGTCAAGTGATCTTCCTCAACTGTTCCAGCAAGCACCTCACCGCCGGCATACAGATGGATCAGCTGTGCAGCCCGTTCTGCTGCAAGACGCACGCGCGCAGGATCAATTCCTTTTTCAAACCTTACGCTTGATTCACTTCTCAAACCAAGGTCTTTGGAAGCCTTGCGAACCGTCTGCCCGTTGAAATACGCAGCCTCAAGCAAAATCGTTTTCGTATCTTCCTGAACCTCTGACTCTGCTCCTCCCATGACACCCGCAACGGCCTGCGCTTTCGTTCCGTTTGTAATGACAAGGTGATCGGCGGACAGCTTACGTTCTTGATCATCAAGAGTGACGATCATTTCATTCTCAGCTGCTTTTCTTACTACCACTTCCTTAGAGCCAAATCTGTCATAATCAAACGCATGAAGCGGCTGTCCGTATTCCAACAGGACAAAATTTGTGATGTCAACGACGTTGTTGTGCGGACGAATGCCTGCATTCATCAGCTTTGTCTGCATCCAAAGCGGTGACGGAGCAATCGTGACATTTTTAATGATTTTTGCAGTGTAAAGCGGGTTCGCTTCTTGATCTTCAATTTTGACTGAAATGTAATCAGACGCTTGTTCTGAAGCAGCCGGGTAATCCGTTTGCGGAAGCTTTACCTCAGTATCTAAAATCGCGGCAACCTCGTAAGCAACACCAAGCATGTTCATGGCATCCGCGCGGTTTGGCGTTAAACCCAGCTCAAGAATCGCATCGTCAAGCTGTAAAGCCGCTAATACATCGCTTCCTGTTTCAGCGTCATTCGGGAATACGAAAATGCCTTCTGCATACTCCTTCGCCACAAGTTTGCTTTCAATACCAAGCTCCTGTAAGGAACAGATCATGCCGTTTGATTCTTCACCGCGAAGCTTAGCTTTTTTGATTTTGAAATTGCCCGGCAGCACCGCTCCGACTGTTGCAACTGCGACTTTTTGTCCCTTATCCACATTCGGCGCACCGCAAATGATTTGTACAGGGGCTTCAGCTCCGATATCCACAAGGCACTTATTCAGCTTATCAGCATTCGGGTGCTGCTCGCGCTCCAGCACATGGCCGATGACAACGCCTTTGATGCCTTCTCCTTTGTATTCAATTCCTTCAACCTCAATACCGGCTCTTGTAATTTTTTCAGCAAGAACAGCCGGGTCCATGCCTTTTAAATCAACATAATCCTCTAACCATTTATAAGAAACAAACATCCTTGCATCCTCCTCTTACGCCTGTTTAAACTGCGAAATAAATCTGACATCGTTTGTATAGAAGTGGCGGATATCATCAATGCCGTATTTCAGCATCGCGATGCGCTCAACACCCATTCCGAATGCGAAGCCCTGATATTCCTTCGGATCAAAGCCAGCCATTTTAAGCACGTTCGGGTGAACCATGCCGGCGCCGAGGATTTCAATCCAGCCTGTTCCTTTACAGACTGAGCAGCCGTTCCCACCGCATTTAAAGCATGTCACATCCACTTCTACTGAAGGCTCAGTAAACGGAAAGAAGCTTGGACGGAGTCTGATTTCGCGGTCTTGCCCGAACATTTTTTTCGCAACGAGTTCAAGCGTTCCTTTTAAATCACTCATGCTGATGTTTTTGTCAACGACAAGCCCTTCAATTTGCATAAATTGGTGAGAGTGCGTCGCATCATCGTTATCACGGCGATATACTTTACCCGGGCAAATGATTTTAACGGGACCTTTGCCTTCATGCTTTTCCATCGTACGTGTTTGGACAGGAGAAGTTTGCGTTCTCATCAAAGTTTCCTCTGTGATGTAAAAGCTGTCCTGCATATCGCGCGCTGGGTGTTCTTTCGGAAGATTGAGCGATTCGAAGTTGTAGTAATCCGTTTCAACCTCTGGCCCTTCCTCGACTGTGTAGCCCATACCGATAAATAAATCTTCAATTTCTTCAATGACAACAGTGAGCGGATGGCGGCCGCCGACTGCAACAGGGTTCCCCGGCAGCGTGACGTCAATTGTCTGTCCTGCAAGCTTCTGTTTCATTTCCTCTTCTTCAAGCTTCTCGTTTTTGTCAGCAATCGCATTGGCAATACGCTCCCTTACTTCGTTCGCGAGCGCCCCCATTTTTGGACGTTCCTCAGCAGAAAGCTTGCCCATTCCGCGCAGCACTTCTGTAATCGGCCCTTTTTTTCCGAGATATTGCACCCGAATATCATTGACAACCTTCAATGAGCTTGCCGCTTCTACTTGTTCTAAAGCTTCTTGTTCCAGCTGTTTTAGCTTTTCTTCCATTTTGCATCCTCCTTTTATGTAAACAAACCGGCATATGTCTTTGGAAAATAAAAAAAACCCGTCCCTTGTACAAGGGACGAGTTGTGGCCGCGGTACCACCCTTATTTCAGACAGACTGATGCTGTCGTCAGCTTCATTGACATAACGGAATCAGATTCCGGTTCACCTTTACGCGCAGTGTACGCGGTCCCGGCGACAACTCAAGAGGTGAAGCCAATTTCCGGCTGCGTTAAAAATGCTCTCAGTCAGCGGCATTTTCTCCCTGGAAAGCAGTTGATCAGAAATTGAGGTCCTCTGTCACGGTTTTTGAAATATTATGTTCTATTATAGAGAAATCCAACGCTTGGCGCAACACTATCCTCGCAAGTGATACACGAGGATGGCAGCCGCAACCGCAACGTTTAGTGATTCAGCCTGTCCGTAAAGCGGCACGTACAGGTTCAAATCCGTTTTTTCCAGCAATGCAGCATCCACCCCTGCACCTTCATTTCCTACAATGAGCGCAAAGGATTCAGACTGAGGAATCTCCTGGTAAGGCGCTCCGTTTTGCAGCGCCGTGCCGTATACTTTTACGCCCTCTGCCTTCAATTCGTCCACATATGAAGGCAGGTTTCTTCTCACAACAGGAATATGGAAGTGAGATCCTTGAGCAGATCGCAGTGTTTTTCCGTTAAAGGCGTCCGCCGTGCCGTCACCGAGTACAACCGCATCCAAACCGGCCGCATCAGCCGTTCGAATCATTGTGCCAAGGTTTCCCGGATCTTGAACAGCGTCAATCAGCAGCACCTTGCGTGCCGTTGCCAGCTTTTCTTCAGGCATATGGCACACAGCGGCAATCTGCTGCGGCGTTTCGGTTTCAGTCACAGCTGAAAACGCATCTTCACTCAGCATATAGCACTGGATACCAGTCTCAAGATCTGAAGGAATCCTCGTTTCATCCTTTACAAGGATTTCTTTCACAATGCCCGGGCTTTTCAACGCCTCTTCAACGAGGTGTTCTCCCTCTATCAGAAATGTATTTGTTTTTGTTCGTTCTTTTTTTGTGTGAAGCTTTTTCCAATCCTTCACTTTTTGGTTTTTTGCCGATTCTATTTGTTTCACTGTCTATGTGGCGCTCCTTTTTTTAACATGATGTTATTATATCGCAAGAACAGCACATAATAAACCAGGTGCAGGGTTAGAATATACGTATTACATTTTAGAAAAAGGAGCGTTTTACATGGATCTTAATTTACGTCATGCCGTCATTGCCAATGTCACCGGCAATAATCAGGAGCAGCTTGAGCATACAATCGTAGATGCGATTCAAAGCGGTGAAGAAAAAATGCTTCCAGGGCTCGGCGTTTTATTCGAAGTCATTTGGCAGCACGCATCCGAAAGTGAGAAAAACGAAATGCTGAAAACGCTTGAAGGCGGATTAAAACCCGCCGAATAAGACATGAAACCGGGTGACAGCGCCCGGTTTTTTTCTTATATAATAAAAACATGATGAGGGGGAACGCCATGTTTTTACAGCCGTTATTAGCGAAAAAAATTATTGCTGAAGTTAAAAAAATGTACGAACGTGAAGTCATTATTGTAAACACGGACGGTCTTATTATGGCAGGCACAAACGATGAGCGTGTCGGACAATTTCATGAGGGAGCGCTTATCTGCGCAAAAGAAAGACGCAGCGTGATTATTACAAAAGAAGATGAAACAAGGTTAAAAGGAGTGAAAGCAGGCATAAACCTCCCTGTATTTTTTGACCATGATGTGATTGCCGTCTTCGGGCTGACAGGTGAGCCTGCAGAGATTCAGCCATTCGGAGAACTGCTTCGAAAAATGACAGAACTGTTCATTAAGGAATCGCGGCACTTAGAGCAATCCCAGTGGCGTGAGAGAATGCTGGAGTCCTTTATGATCGATTGGCTGCAATTAAAGGAGTGGTCTCCCAGTTTTCTTGAGAAAGCTCAGCTTCTTGGTGTTGACCTTTCTTCCCGGCGCCAAATGATTCTTATTCAGGGGTATGAGTGGTCACCTCATGATATTGAACAAATGGCACGCAGCTGGAAATCCTCGTACCCTGCGGATTTGTTCATCAGGTGGGGAAATGAACGGATTTTGATTAATCATGAAGTGCCGCAGCATGAACAAAGGGATCGGCTTTTGCGGAAAATCCTTCACATTTGTTCGTTTGCCAATACCGCAAGCAGCCAATATACAGCAGCTGGCGCCGGAAGGGCTGTCGCAAGCTCCAGCCTGACAGATTCATACGAGCAAGCGGAAAAAGCGCTGGCTGTCAGCCTTAAGCGAAAAACGCCCATATTTGAAGAGGATCTGAAGCTTGATATGTGTCTGACGGAGATCAGCCCGGGAACCCGAAACGAATTTCCGCAAAGAGTATTAGGAAAGGCGCTAGAGCATCAGGAACTTATGAATACGATACGGACTTTCTTTCATCACGATTTGTCTTTGAAACAAACCGCTGAAGACATGCATATACACATCAATACATTGCGTTATCGTCTGGCTAAGGCTGAACAGCTGACGGGATTACGTTTTGACCGTACCGAGGACGTCGTCACGATGTACGTCGCACTCTATTTTTTAGATCAAGATACAAAATAGAGAGAGTTTCAGTTTCATTTTTTGTATGTTTCTCCATGGAAGGCTTTGCTTTTTTTCTTTTACAATAGATTGAAAGCGTTTTTTGACAGGGGGATGGGTGAAATGATCACCAAGGATGTAAAGGAGCAGCTGATTCAGGTCTCCGGACCAGAAAACTTTGATGACTCGAATGCCGGCCGTCTCGTCTATTCATATGATGCGACGCCTCAGTATCAGTCTATGCCTGATGCCGTGATTGCTCCGAGGAATACTGATGAAATATCACGCATTTTAACAATTTGCAGCGAACATCGAGTGCCGATCGTTCCAAGAGGATCAGGGACAAACCTGTGCGGCGGCACGTGCCCGACTGAAGGCGGACTTGTGCTTCTCTTTAAGCACATGAACCAGATTCTTGAAATTGATGAAGAAAATTTAACTGCCACAGTTCAGCCGGGCGTCATTACGTTGGATATGATCCGGGCAGTTGAAAGCAAAGGTTTATTTTATCCGCCTGACCCGAGTTCTATGAAAATATCAACTATCGGGGGCAACATCAATGAAAATTCCGGCGGGCTACGCGGATTAAAATACGGTGTCACCCGCGACTATGTTATTGGACTGGAGGTTGTTCTCGCAAATGGTGACATCATCCGCACCGGCGGAAAACTCGCAAAGGATGTGGCCGGATACGATCTCACACGTCTTTTTGTCGGCTCAGAAGGAACACTCGGCATTGTGACAGAGGCAATCGTCAAACTCGTTCCAAAGCCGGAAACAAAGAAGACGCTGCTTGCCCTTTATGAAAACATCGATGCCGCTGCTCAAACGGTATCGGACATTATTGCCGCAAAAATTATACCCGCTACGCTTGAATTTCTCGATCAGCCTACACTATTGGTGATTGAGGATTATGCCAAAATCGGACTTCCGACAAGCGCAAAAGCAGTTCTGTTAATTGAACAAGACGGGCCATTTGAAACTGTTGAACGGGATATGGAAAAGATTGAGGCGATCTGCAAAAAAGGCGACGCCGTATCCGTTCAGACCGCACAAACAGAGGAGGAAGCGTTTGCCCTGACTGAAGCCCGGCGTTCTGCACTTTCTGCCCTAGCCCGCCTCAAACCGACGACGATTTTAGAGGATGCGACCGTTCCTCGCTCAGAAATCGCCAATATGGTTAAAGCGATTAATGATATTGCTGCTAAATATGATATTTCCATCTGCACCTTTGGTCATGCGGGAGACGGGAACCTTCACCCGACATGCACGACAGACATAAGAAATAAGGATGAAATGGAACGTGTCGAACAGGCTTTTGCCGAGATTTTTGAGAAAGCGATTGAACTTGGCGGGACGATAACCGGAGAGCACGGAGTCGGGGAAATGAAAGCGCCTTACTTGGAAATGAAGCTGAAAAAAGAAGGCATTGATGCGATGAAAGCGTTGAAAGCGGCATTTGACCCCCGGAACATATTAAATCCCGGCAAAATGTTTGCGAAAGATGCCAGAAAACGTGTGGTGGCGGAAAGATGACAACAGAAAAAGAAATGAAACAGATCCAAAATGAATTTAAAGAGCGTATGGATGAAGGAGAGTTATTAAATTGTATGCGCTGCGGCTTCTGTCTTCCTTCCTGTCCGACCTATATCGAATCGGGATTTCAGGAAACACACTCTCCGCGTGGGCGCATCGCCTTAATGAAAGCCGTAGCCGACGGTATGATTGAACCGGATGAAGATGTCGAACGGTCGCTGTCACTTTGCCTCGGCTGCCGCGCCTGTGAGCCTGTATGCCCGTCTGGCGTGAAATACGGGCAGCTGCTTGAGGAAGCCAGAGATATTATCCACCAAAATAAAAAACACTCTCTTGGTGAACGTGTCATGCGAAAGACGGCTTTTCACGAGCTGTTTCCGCATCAAAACCGCATGCGCTCAGCTGTAAGCCTTATCGGTTTGTATCAGCGTTCAGGACTGCAAACCGCTGTGCGAAAATCAGGCATGCTTCGGGTCCTGCCTGAGCATTTGCGGACGATGGAAGCTGTTCTTCCTGATGTTCCAAAAAGCAAAGACATGAAACATCGGCCGCGTTTCCTGCCTTCCATTGGCCCCATGAAAAAACGGGTCGCCTTTTTTTCGGGCTGCTTAATGGATACAATGTTTTTACCGACCAATAACGCCACATTGAAGCTTTTACAGCTGGCAGGCTGCGACATTGTCATTCCGCCTGAACAGGCTTGCTGCGGGGCGCTTCATGGACACAGCGGTGAAAAAAACACAGGGAAAGAGCTCGCGAAACAAAATATCGCTGCTTTCGAAGCATTAGACGTGGATGCAGTCATTACAAACGCAGGAGGATGCGGAGCCTTTCTCACTGAATATGATCATTTGCTGAAGGATGACCCTGAGTGGTCGGAACGGGCTGCCGCTTTTGTTCAAAAGCTGAAGGATTTTTCTTCTGTTTTGGTTGAACTCGATTTCCATCAAATGGATCTAGCACTCGAGACGCCTCAGGTCGTTACCTACCAAGATTCATGTCATCTAAGAAATGTGATGCATACGTCACTCGAGCCCCGCCAGCTTCTTAAAAGCATCAAAGGGGCGGAATTCAAAGAAATGGAGAAAGCAGACAGCTGCTGCGGGTCAGCGGGAATTTACAACATCGTCGAAGTTGAAATGTCTATGAAAATACTGGACAGCAAAATGGCTGCCGTCAAAGCAACCGAAGCGATCCTCATTGTAACAGCAAATCCTGGCTGCCTGCTGCAGATGAAGCTCGGCATTGAACGCGAAGGACTAAGCGGTAAAGTCAGAGCCGTTCACCTGGCTGATTTGCTATTAGAAGCAGCCGGGCACAAAACATCATGAGAAAGCCCAAAACAGACATTGTTTTGGGCTTTTGTGCGTTATTCCATCGGACTGCAAATTTCGATATAATGTCCATCCGGATCAGCGATATAGGCGACCGTCTGCCCCCATGGTTTCACTTTCGGCTCCCCGATAATCGATACGCCTTGTTCTCTCATCCTTTTGATGACCGCTTCTACATTTTCAGTAACAAACCCGATTTCAAATGTGTTTGAAGCAGATGTATCCGGAATGTCCAGCGCCGTGATGTCTCTGGCGCTTTCCCGGGTATTAAGCGCCAATATCGTAGACCCTGTATCAAATTCGACATACGTGCCGTGTTCAGCACGAATCGGCAGTCCTAAAATATCCCGGTAAAAAATGAATAGCCCGCTTGCTGTCCGATACGTATAGAATAAGATATTTCATTGATAGATTCATTGCCAACCCCTCTCAGCATTTTCAATAGTCCTTCTAGCCCGGTATAGATGCTTCCATCCTTAAGCTCGGATCTTTCCACATCTGCGCCCATTTTTTCACAGCCGCCACGATAATGATGAAGCCTAACACCAGCATGATGATAGATAATACGCCATTCAATACACTATATCCTGCTGCTTCAGGATTGAGATACACATTGCGCACCATCCAATAGCCCGCATAATTGACAGTGACATATAAATAGGCAAGCGGGATAAGGCAAGTCAGAATGTACCGGCGTTTATCGGCGATTTTCAGCACGATCGTCGCTCCGATAATCAGCCCCACTGAAGCCATCAGCTGATTAGAAACGCCGAAGAGCGCCCAAATGGAACCGATATCTCCTGAATACAGCAAGTACCCCCACATCAAACAGGCAAGCGCGCTGGCAAATACAGAGCCCGGAATCCAGTCTGTTTTCTTCAGCGGCTTATACACCTCCCCGAAGAAGTCCTGGATCAAATAACGGGCGACACGTGTGCCGGCGTCAATCGCTGTTAAAATAAAGACCGCTTCAAACATAATGACAAATTGGAAAAAGTATGAGGCCAAATGGCTGAAAAACGGCATTCCGGTAAAAATATAAGTCATCCCTACCGCAAGCGTGACGGCTCCCCCTGTTCTTCCTTCTAAGTCCAAACCGATTTCCCCGCTCAATTCAGGCAAATGTACGACATTCATGCCAAGCGTACGGAAAACCTCAGGCGTGCTGTTAATCGCAAAGTAATCAGCAGGCTGTAAAGCGGTCGCTGCAATCAGCGCCATGATACCGACAAGACACTCAACAAGCATTGCGCCAAACGCAACCGGCTTCATATCACTCCATTTATTCAGCATTTTCGGTGTCGTTCCTGAGCCGACAAAGGCATGGAACCCAGAGATCGCCCCGCAGGCGATGGTTATTGAGATGAACGGCCAGACAGGTCCTGCCAGCACCGGCCCTCCGCCTTTTACGAATTCTGTAAACGCAGGGAACGGAATGGACGGATTGACGACAAACACACCAACAATCAAAGCGATAAAAACACCGATTTTCATAAAGCTGCTTAAATAATCACGCGGAGCCAGAAGCAGCCAAACGGGAAGCGCAGCCGCAAAAAACGCATAAACAGGAAGCGCGATTGCAAGCGTTTTCGTATCTAGCGTTAAAAAGTCACCGAGCGCGGTAGTCTGTACCCATGGACCGATAAAGACTCCTGCCATTAAAAAGAGAAAGCCGACCGTTGAAGCGAGCTTTAAATTTCCCGTTTTCTTATAAAATAAGCCCACACCCATCGCAATCGGAATCGTAATCCCCACCGCAAATGTTCCCCATGGATTACGTTCAAGCGCATGCAAGACAACCATCGACAGGCCCGCCATTGTGATCGTGATGATAAACAGCATGGACAGTCCTGTACAAAATCCTGCAACAGGGCCAAGCTCATCCTTCGCCACTTCCGACAGCGATTTTCCGTTTTTGCGCATCGATGCAAACAACACCACAATATCATGGACGGCTCCCCCAATTACCGCCCCGATTAACAGCCACAATAATCCCGGCAAATAGCCAAACTGCGCCGCCAGAATTGGTCCGACCAGCGGCCCGGCCGCTGCGATCGCGGCAAAGTGGTGGCCGAACGAAACCCATTTATTTGTAGGCACATAGTCTTTCCCATCCTCAAGCGCATGAGCAGGTGTTGGCTTGTCATCATTCACTTTGAGAACCTTCACCATCATAAATGTTCCGTATAAACGATAGGCAATAGCCAAAATACACATTGATGCTATCACAATTGTAACCGCATTCATTTTCTCCCATCCCCTTTTCTGTTTTTCATAAATATATCATAATTTCATGGTGAAAAGCGGTCATTTTTTCCTATACAAAAAGCCGGCTGGAATGGGCCGGCTCGTGGCAGTTGAAAGACAAGCCGGAGAGAAATCTCCGGCTTTGCTATTCTTATGACTGTTTTTTCAGGCGGATCACATTCCAGGAAAGCGGCGTGAAATGAGCAGTTAAGCCGTTTTCGCTGACAGACGATGATCCGTTGGAATGCGGAACGACATTTTTTCTGTTATGCTGGTTTGTTGCTTTGATATCCTGATGCTCAAGTACGATGTGCTCTGCGATTTGGTAGGATTCAAAGCCTCTGAGCGAAATCTCCGTCTCCATCTGATCCTCAGCCTTGTTTACCGCAAAAATAGTGAGTGTTTCTTCCTCTTCAGAGTACACAACAGCAGCATCAACATATGGCACATCAGTGAAATCAGAACAATCGTACTTAGGAGAAGAAATAAGCGGTTTCAGTGACTCGCCCCTTCCGTAAACAGAAGCATGCATGTATGGATAGAAAATCGGCTGTCTCCATGCTTCTCCGCCTTTTTCCGTCATGATCGGCGCGATGACATTAACAAGCTGTGCAAGACACGCAATTTTCACACGGTCTGCGTGCTGCAGCATCGTAATGAGCAGAGAGCCGACTAATAAGGCATCTTCAAAATTGTAAATATCCTCTAAAATCGGACGCGCAGTGATCCACGGCTCGACTTTTTTATCAGCCTCATTTGAGTGGTACCAGACGTTCCATTCATCCAGAGAGAGATTGATAGTTTTCTTGCTGCGTGTTTTTGCTTTTACATAGTCACAGGTCGCAGCGACTGATTTGATAAAATGATCCAAATCCATAGAACGTGCCAAGTAGTTTGGCAGATTGTTATCCCGGTTTCCGTAGTAAGTGTGAAGAGAGATATAGTCGACATGCTCATACGTATGCTCAAGCACCTTCGCTTCCCAATCGATAAAGGTCGGCATACCGCTGTTTGAGCTGCCGCAGGCAACGAGTTCAATTGATGGGTCAACCCACTTCATGACCTTTGCTGTCTCTGCGGCAAGCCGTCCGTATTCATCAGCTGTTTTGTGGCCGATCTGCCATGGTCCATCCATTTCGTTTCCTAAGCACCATGTTTTGATGCCATACGGCTGTTCATAGCCATGCGATCTTCTTAAATCACTCCAGTAAGAGCCTTTCGGATGGTTGCAATATTCAACGAGATTACGGGCGGCAT
This sequence comes from Bacillus sp. PS237, assembly GCF_037963345.1. Lineage (NCBI taxonomy): Bacteria > Bacillati > Bacillota > Bacilli > Caryophanales > Bacillaceae > Bacillus > Bacillus sp. PS237. The sequence goes on from NZ_CP150156.1 coordinate 2,866,154, forward strand.
CTATGCCTCTTGTGCCAAGGTTGACGGCCATATTGACCTCAGTGTTCACCTTTTTTGCCCAAGATAAAAATTCATTTGTTCCCACTTCATTGGTTTCTGTCGTTTGCCATGCCAAGTCAAGCCGTCTCGGGCGGTTTTCGACTGGTCCGACACCGTCCTCCCAGTTGTATCCGGATAAAAAGTTTCCGCCCGGATAGCGGATGATGGGAACCTGTAATTCTTTGATCAGCGACTGGACATCTTTTCTAAATCCATCTTCATCCGCTTCAGGGTGATCAGGCTCGTATATGCCTTCATATACCGCACGACCCATATGTTCGATAAACGAGCCATAAATCCGTTTATCTACTTCACCGATTTTATATTCTTTGTCTACAATCATTCGCGCTTTTTTCATCACACGTTTCCTCCTTCATTAACCTTTGACTCCCCCTACCGTCAGGCCGGAGATAAAGTACTTTTGGAAAAACAAGAAAATGATAATCACCGGCAAAATCGCAAATACTGAGCCGGATATAAGCATGTCGTAATTATTTCCATAAGGGCTCAGCAAGCTGGACAGCCCTATTGGAAGCGTAAACATTTCTTTCGACCGAAGCACAATCAGCGGCCACAAGAAGTTGTTCCAGCTGTTTAAGGACTGAAGGATAATCATCGCACCGAAAGCCGGTTTCATCAGCGGTGCCATAATCCTGAAAAAGATGCCGAATTCCGTACAGCCGTCCATCCTTGCAGAGTCCAGCAGATCTCTTGGAAGGCCAAGAGCATATTGCCTGAAAAAGAAAACAGCAACAGGTGAAACGATAAACGGCAATATGACACCCGTATATGAATCGATCAAGTGCAGTCCGACAGTAAGTTTAAACAGAGGAAGCATCATCACTTCCAGCGGAACCATCATAATAATCAGCACAAGAACAAAGATGATATTTCTGCCCTTAAAATCATAAACCGCAAGCCCGTACCCGATCATCGAAGAAAAAAACAGAGTGAGCACAGTCGTAAAAAGTCCGAGTACAAGACTGTTAAAAAACCATTTGAAATAAATGCTGCCGCCATTAAACAGAAATGTGTAGTTATCAAAACTCATCACTTTTGGATCAATATCAAGATTCAGCCCCACACGCAAAAGCTCAGATGACGGCTTTAATGATCCTAAAAGCAAACAGAAAATCGGAAAAAGATACAATAGGCTCAGCATCATAAAAAACAGGGTCAGCGCAATTCTATAAACGCTAAACTGAGGACTGTGCCGCAACATTTATCCCTCCCCCTTAAACGAGCCTGACAGCTTTAATGAAATCAGGCTGACAACAAGGATCACAATCAAAAGCACAATGCCGATGGCCGCTCCGTATCCCATTTCATTGTAGGCAAGTCCCTGCTGATACAAATATCCGACAAGCGTCAGACCAATATTACCCGGGGAATTATTCTGCCAAAGGACGTAGCTTTCCTCAAACATCCTGAAGCCGCCGATGATGCTGATGGTCAGCACATATACGGTTACAGGCTTGAGAAACGGCAGCGTGATGTGCAGAAATTTTTTCATTGTATTCGCGCCGTCTATATCAGCGGCTTCGTACAGCTCTTTCGGCACATTTTGCAAACCTGCTAAAAAGTAAAGGATGTTGATTCCCATCCATCTCCATGAAGCAAGCAGCACCATCAAAAACATGCCGGTATGTTCATTGTTCATCCAGTTCTGAGGTGAAAAGCCGAGTTTAAGTAGGATGGAATTGGCCAGAGACGTTTCCATTTCTCCGAAGATCAGCCGAAAAATGATCCCCGCGACAATGGTTGAGGTCAATGCCGGGATAAATAATGCTGATTTAAATATATTTCTAAATTTGACCAGCTTTGAATTCAGGAATATGGCCAGAAGCAATGGAACAGGAATCAGCACGATCAGCGTCCAAAAGGTGTATTCCAGCGTATTCCAAAGGGCGGTATAGAACGTCGGGTTGTTTAGCGCTGTATAATTAGACAATCCGACAAAGGACACCTCTCCCGGCAAAATTCTTTGGAAGCTCATGATGAAGACACTAATGATGGGGTATAGAAAAAATACGAGAAAGGATAAAACGAATGGCGCTGTAAACAGATAGGGCGCCGCTTTTTTTGAATAAAACAGATCTCGCCAGCCTGATTGTTTCGCAGCTGAAGGAACGGGATGAACCGTTCCCGTTTTCACAGGTTTCATGAGAACCTCCCCGCTTTCACTTTTTGAATGGGATTCTATTTCTGTTTCAGTTCACCTGCCGCTCTGTCCAAGGCTTGTTTAGGCGTTTTTTGCTGAGATTTAAGCGCGTCGAACAATACGCTTCTGTTGACAAGGTCTGAAGCCTTGGCAAAATCCTCATGTAAATAAATTGGATTGATTTCATCCTTGATATCGAGCAGCACAGAAAAAATGCCTGTTCCGTTTTGGAAGTAATCCGTGTATTTGTTTTTCTCTTTCAATTCCTTGGAGCTCCAAACATCCCAGCGAAGCGGGTCAAAGCCGAGTACGCTCCAGAGTTTTTTATTTCCTTCTTCAGAGCCCTTCGCAAAGGCCAAAAACTCTTTTGCTAACTCAACATGCTTGGATTGCTTCGGTACAACAGTTGCCGTACCGCCCAAACCTGCCGAGCGGTCGCCCCCCTCTTTCCATGCCGGGAGCGGTCTGATGGCAATCTTCCCTTTCAGATCAGGCATATAATCGATAAATCTTCCCATATACCAAATCGGCATGAGAACTGAAGCAGCTCCTCCTTGGTTCATAAAGCCGTAGTATTCTTCACTGTGATGCCCGCCGCCCGGCGCAGGAATCATCGTTTTATCATTGATCATGTCTTTTAAATATTGAAGTGTTTTTACGTTGGTGTCATTATTGAGGATCAGCTTGCCGTTTTTATCAAAATAGCCTGAGTTTTGCTGTGAAATCATAGATAAGAACGTTGCGGAATCATTTGTTTCCACCGTTCCCATCGGCTTCCCGGTCACTTTGCGCACTTTCTGTCCGGCTTTATGGTAATCATCCCATGTTTTAATATCGTCAGGATTGACGCCGGCTTTTTTCATCACATCCATGTTATAAAACATGACCGTTGTCCCTACATGTGTATCGAGTCCGTAAAGCTTTCCGTTTTTGCTGTACAATGTCAGCCGCGCCTCAACGAATTTATCGCGATCCTTTTCAATCAGCGGAGTCAAGTCGGCAAGCGGTATGTCAGAGCCCTTCAAAAAGTTTGAAAAACGGGCCAATTCGACATCTGCAATATCAGGAACGCCTTCTCCCGCTATTAGGGAGATAGATAAGTTATCGTGCATTTGTCCATATGGATAAACGACCGTATTCAGCTTAATTTTGCGGTCAGGATATTTTTTGTTCCATTCCTTCACCATTTCCACATAGAACTGCTCATGAAGCCCGTTAAATGTCCAAAAGGTCAGCTCAGTTTCACCCGATTTGCCGGATGATTTTTCTGCTGAACACCCGGCAATGACTAATGTCAGCAACATCATGAGCACAAGAAAACAGACAGTCATTTTTTTCATCTGCGTTACCCCTTCCATTCGAGGTGCGGGCTATTCATATAGACCATGGTTGATCAGCGTTTTGTTTTCATTGATGATTCTTAATCCGGTGCATCGGTCTCTTAAGGTGTGCGCGTGTCTGAAGGCATTTTTGACGGAATCCTGCCCGACACCGATTTCGTCAAAATACGCAGGGCCTCCGGCTGATCTCAGCCAATCAGCCAGCACTTCTCCTCTCGGGAGTGTTTGATAAGCCGATTGGATGGCTTCCCGGCGGCTTGGTGAAAATTCGTTCAGCCCGTCATCCTGAGCGAGCTTTCTGTATGTGTCAGTTAATAAAACAGCGGCACAGCCCACCTTTGCCCCATGAAGAATCTGAGGCCGTTTTTTCTCCATTAACTCCATTTCAATCCAATGTGAAATATGATGCTCGCCGCCTGATGCCGGTCGGGAATGATCTAATGCCAGCATGACAAGCCCCGATACAAGTAAAGACTCCATCAAAACCCGTATGCCAGTTTCCGTTTTCATCGCAATGTCTTCTGTGTGTTCAATGCAGGCAGCAAGCGCCTCCTGAACGATCTTAGCTCCTGCAGGCGAATAAGGCTCACCGGCAAGATGCCGGGATATTTCCCAATCTGCTAAAGACGTGATTTTACCGAGCATGTCACCAAAGCCAGCCGCCACCATTGACTGCGGTGCCGCTTTTAATAGATCCAGATCAGCGAACAGCGCAGATGGGGCCTTCGTTTGAATGGTTGTTTTCGTGCCGTATAAAATAATCGGCGCACCGGCTGATGTAAAACCGTCTACAGATGGAGCAGTCGGATAAGAAATAAACGGCAAATCTCTTTGAAACGCCGCAAAGCGGACGATATCATGAATCGTGCCCGAACCGACTGCGATCATGACATCCGTTGGTTGTTTCGTATGGATCAGCACATGAATGAGCGATCGTTCATCAGCTGTCACATCTCCGGCTTCATTTTCTGGAATGATCAGGCACTCGGCCTGAAATCCTTCTTGATTCAGTCGGTTTTCTAAATCAATTCCTGCAATGCGGTGTGTATTCGCGTCGCAGACAAGGACAATATGTTGATTGTTTTTTCGTTTTACATAATCCAAAAGCGAATCAGCTGCTTGCTTACCGAGAACAATTTCTTCAACTTTTATAGGCAACGTCTTTTCTCCGGCGTTTTCAAAAGCACGCTGAACGTCAGCTGCGATACGATTCATATCAGAATCCCCTCCTCAGCCAATTTGGTTACATCCTTAATAGAATCCAGCACATAATCCGGCGTGTACAAACGCTGTTCACCCTGTTTCGCAGAACCAGTTAGCACTAAGGCGCTTTTCATGCCATAAAGCTTCCCCATCGCAATGTCAGATTCAATGCTGTCTCCTATAATCATGCATTCATGTGCGGACAGCCCCATTGCTGTACAGGCAGCCTCCGCCATCAGCCATGACGGTTTTCCGACAACAAGTTCAGTCTTCGCTTGTGCAGAAGTCTCAATTGCCCCGATCATTCCGGCCACATCAATGGCATTTCCGTCTTCGTTCGGAAAAGAGCGGTCTTTGTTTGTAGCGATAATACGAGCGCCGCCGGCAGCCGCTTGAAAGGCTTGATTTAAATCGTCGTACGTGAGCGTTTCATGAAGGGAGATCACGAGCCAATCCGCTTCCTTCGGTTCGCTCGCGTTCTGCACACCGGCCAGCCTCAGCTCGTCAACCAAGCCTTGCTCCCCAAGCACCCATACCTTTGAAAAACGATAATGTTTTTTCAGAAAAGCCGCTGTCACGCTTGATGACAGAACAATGTCGTTTACGTCCGTTTCAATCCCCGCGCCAAGAAGTTTTTTTCTGCACATGGCACGGGAGATATTCCCCCGGTTGCTTAAAAAGACGATTTTCTTTCCCATTCTCCTAAGCGTTTTGATCGCTTCTCTTGCTCCTTCGATCAACTCATTTCCTCTGAATACAGTACCGTCCAAGTCAATCAGAATGCCAGCCGGTGACACAGGCGTATCATGACTGGCCATAATACGCATTTGCTCCGTGTTTTCGATAAAAATGCTTTTCATGCAGGACTGTATTGATTGGGGTTACATCCTTGTTCAGCATAATGGAGTGATAGGCCATTTCGGCAACCGTTTCTAATACAACTGCGTTATGAATGGCATTTAAGGCGTCAGTGCCCCAGCAGAACGGTCCGTGATTATTCACGAGCACACCCGGCACCTGTTCGTAATTATGATGCTGAAAGGTTTCCGCTATGACTTTTCCTGTATTCAGTTCGTAGTCATGAATGATTTCTTCATCGTACATTTCTCGAGTACATGGAATCGCACTGTCAAAATAATCAGCATGGGTCGTGCCTAACGGAGGGATGTCTCTGCCCGATTGCGCCCAGCTTGTCGCCCATTGAGAATGGGTATGGACAATTCCCCCGATATTCGGAAAGGCTTTATATAGATAAACATGGGTAGGTGTATCTGAAGAAGGTTTAAGCGAGCCTTCGACGACCTCTCCATCAAGGTTCAAAACAACCAAGTCATCGGCTGTCAGGTCGCTGTATTCGACTCCGCTAGGTTTGATGACAATTCTTTCTTTTTCACGGTCAATGCCGCTGACATTTCCCCACGTAAAGGTTACCAGCTGATGCTCTTGAAGCTTCAGGTTGGCAGCCAGCACTTCTTTTTTTAATGTTTCAAGCATGCTCCATCACCCTTTATCAATTCTTTTTGGCGGCAGATGAAAATTGAAGATTTTTGATCGTTTTCAGACGCTTCATGACATGGTTTTCTTTTCCGAAATAATGAACCAGCTCTTTATATTCAGCGTACAATTTTTCATAAACCGCGGCGTTTTCGGCATTTGGCGTATAAGTTATATCTTTCAGTTTTCCCATGTTCGCCGCTGCCTTTTTGATATCATCGTAGCCGCCTTTTTCTTTGCCTGCTGCAAGCGCGCCGAAAATGGCAGATCCTAAGGCTGGGGCTTGCGGTGAACCAGAGATTTTAATGTCCATGTTTGTCACATCCGCATAAATCTGCATGACAAACGGGTTTTTCTCAGCTATTCCGCCGGCTGCGAACAGTTCCTCAATCGGAACACCGCTTTCTTTGAATGTTTCGATAATCATCCGGGTTCCGTAAGCTGTCGCTTCAACTAACGCTCTATAAATCTCTTCAGGCTTCGTCAGCAGTGTCATGCCAAGCAGCATCCCTGTTAAATCTGCATCAACAAGAGTTGAACGGTTTCCATTCCACCAATCTAAAGCAAGCAAGCCGCTTTCACCAGGCGCTTGATGGTTTGCTTTCTCACTCAGCAGCTCATGAACGCCAATGTTTTTTTCCTTTGCTTCCTCTTGATAAGCTGGCGGGACACATGTTTTCACAAACCAGTCAAAATGATCGCCGACACAGGACTGCCCGGCTTCATATCCCGCATAGCCCGGGAGAATTCCGTTGTCCACAACGCCGCACATTCCTGGAACGATATGCACCTCTTCACCAAGTAGAACATGGCACGTCGAGGTTCCCATAATCATCAGCATTTTCCCTGGCTCTGTAATGCCGACCGCCGGTACCGAAACATGAGCGTCCACATTGGCAACCGCAACAGCCGTTCCCGGGAGAAGCCCTGTCAGCTTTGCCATTTTTTCAGTCAGACTGCCGGCTTTTTCTCCTACTGAATGAATAGAACCTGACAATTTGTCCTTTGTAATCGTTTTCATTGAAGGATTTAATTTCTCAAAGAAATCATCTGACGGATACCCCGCTTTTTCACTCCACATCGCTTTATACCCTGCGGTACAATTGCTTCGCTTGAGCGAGCCGCACAGCTGGTACACGATCCAGTCCGCAGCCTCGATGATCCGGTCAGCCGCTTCATAAATGTGAGGCGCTTCCTCGGCAATTTGCATGACCTTTGGAATCATCCATTCTGATGAAATTTTTCCTCCGTACCGCTGTAAAAAAGCCTCTCCTTCTTCTTCCGCGATTTGATTGAGCCGATCAGCATGTTTTTGGGCCGCATGATGCTTCCAGAGCTTCACATAGCTGTGCGGCTCCTCTTCATATTCAGGCAGCATGCATAACGGCTGCCCGCTGCTGTCAATAGGAAGGATCGTACATGCCGTGAAATCAATTCCAATCCCGATAATGTCTTTCGGGTCAACGCCCGTCTGTTCGAGTAAAGACGGAATGGTTGTTTCCAAGACTTCGAGGTAATCAGCAGGGTGCTGCAGCGCCCAGTCACGCGGCAGCTTTTGACCCGTTTTTGGAAGGACGGTATCAATGACAGCATGCCTGTATTCTTTTACAGCAGCCGCAAGTTCCTCCCCTGTTTGGACATGAACGAGCACTGCTCTTCCTGATAAAGTTCCAAAATCAACCCCTATTGTGTAAGCCATGTGACATCCCCCTCTACTTTTGAAGCCGGTAAAGCGCCTCGTTCCATTTTAACTCGTGTTTCAGTTTATGAATTGTCGTATCACGGGAAATGAGAACACTTTCGATTCCCGCCATTTCCGCCCAATCAAGCATTTGCTCCGCTGTCAGTTCATAAGACAGGCAGGTATGGTGTGCACCGCCGGCTAAAATCCATGCCTCCGCTGCTGTTTTCAATGACGGCTCCGGCTTCCAGAGAACACGGGCAACCGGTAAATTCGGCATGTCTTTTTCAATTTCCTGGCCGTTGACTTCATTCAGCACAAGGCGGAAACGCCCGCCAATATCAACAATGCTAGCTTGAATGGCAGAACCGCTGATGCCGTTAAATACCAAACGCGCAGGGTCCTCTTTGCCGCCAATCGAAAGCGAATGAACCTCGATTTTCGGCTGATCCAAAGCGACAGTCGGACACACTTCAAGCATGTGAGAGCCCAGAATCATTTCATTTCCCGGTTCAAAATGGTACGTGTAATCTTCCATGAAGGAAGTTCTTTTTCCTTTAGCCATGATTTTCATCATCCGTACAAGGGCCGCTGTCTTCCAATCTCCTTCACCGGCAAACCCATAGCCTTTCTCCATCAGGCGCTGAACGGCAAGTCCCGGCAGCTGTTTCATTCCGTGCAGCACTTCAAACGATGTCGTAAACGCTGTGTATCCGCCTTGCTCAAGAAAAGCGGTTAATCCAAGTTCAATTTTCGCCTGTTCTTTAATGGACGCTACCTTTGCTTCGTCACGTTTTGTTTCCTCACTGATCACATATAGTCTGTCATACTCGGCATAAAGCGTGTCAACCTCGTCGTCCGTAATGCGATCCATCACTTCAACGAGATCCCCGATGCCATATCCGTCAACCTGCCAGCCAAATTGAATATGCGCTCCCACCTTGTCTCCGTCCGTTACCGCGACATGACGCATGTTATCTCCAAATCTGGCAACCTTAATATGTCTGCTTTCATTTAATGCAGCCGCCGTATCCATCCACTGGGACATTTCTTTTTTCACTTCTTCATCATCCCAATAGCCGGCAATGACTTTTCGGCTAAGCCCCATTCTCGAGTTGATGTAACCGTACTCTCGATCGCCATGCGCGGATTGGTTGCTGTTCATAAAATCCATGTCAATCGTACCCCACGGGATATCGCGATTATATTGGGTATGCAAATGCATAAGCGGTTTTTGATAAGAGGAAAGGCCTTCTATCCACATTTTTGCAGGGGAAAATGTGTGCATCCATGTAATGATGCCAGCACATGTCTCACTGTACTCCGCTTCTCTTAACAGCTCTCTAATGGTTTCCGGTGAAGTGACGACGGGCTTATGAGTGATTTTATATCTGGAAGAAATCCCGCTGAGCCCCTCACAAATGCTTTTAGCATGCTGATCTACGAGTTCCAGCGTCTCTTCCCCGTATAGGTGCTGGCTTCCTGTCACAAACCAGAATTCATAATCCTTTGTCTGAAGCATGTAAACTGCCCCTTTCTCATAAAATAAAACGCTTTCAAATACAAAAGATACGTACTAATGATAGAAAATAAACCTATAAATAAATATTTGTACGAACAATTTTATTATAGTAATTGACTATTATACTGTCAATCTTTTCTTTTAAAAAAAGCCGGGGGCAGAGCCCGGCTTTTTAATTCAATAGGACGGCCAGCCCGAGCTCCAATTCAAATCATTGATGAGAAGCTTTGGAATGCCGTTGTCATTGGCATCATAGGCATGGCGAACAAGAATGTTTCCGTTCACAATATCCTGGCCTCCAGGTCCTTTCCATTGGTCATTGCCCGAATCCAAAATGGTGCCTCCGCCTTCAAGCATGCTTTTTCCGCTTTTATCAAGATAAGGGCCTGTAATGCTTTTGGATCTTCCGTAAGCAATTTTGTACGTACTGTTTACCCCGTCACAGCATTTATCAAATGAAACCATTAAATAGTAATATCCATTTTGATACGTAAGAGTAGGAGCTTCTAAGGCACCTCCATTATTCGGTCTAGCTGCAATCGAATAGAGCGAGCCTGTAGGCTTCATTGTACTCTTATCGAGCTTAGTCAGCTTAATGCCGCTCCAAAACGAGCCGAATGCAAGCCACGGGTTGCCATCCTTATCGAATGTCAGCTCCGGATCAATGGCGTTATAATTATTTGAGCTTGTCGAACGGATCACCAAGCCCTCGTCCTTCCAGCCCCCCGAACTGATGCTTGTTGAAGATGCCAGGCCAATGGCAGATGTATTGCTTCCAAAAGAAGAAACGGAATAATATAGCCAGTACTTGCCGTTATAGTATTGGATGTCCGGCGCCCACTGGTTTTGGCCATAATTCGGCACATAATTGGACCACCACGATAGCGGTGTAGTGAAAATGGATTTTTGTACGGTCCAATTTTTAGCGTCTGAAGACTTCAAAACCCGCAGTCCCCGTTCTTCAGTAAGCCCTGTTCCGAGCGCATACCATGAGCTCCCCTCTTTAATCATAGTCGGGTCATGAAGCAGCTCATTGGATGCACCCCAAAACGCTGCCTCTGCGGGAGCAGCAGAAGTGAATATCAAACCTGCAGCCAGAGCTGCACTCGAAAAGTGTAAGAAGCGTTTCCATGTTTTTTTCTTTTTCAATTTTGTTCAACCTCCTTTATTTTAGAAAGCGCTTACAAATTAGATTATTTATCCTCCCTTCCTGTCAAATCGACTGCGTATCGTATATCGTCATGTTCAGGAAATTTTCGGTATCCCCTTTATTGTAGTCACTATGCTGTAATTTGTACAGACAAAAAAATAGAATCCACCTCAATAGGCGGATTCTTCCGTATCTTTATTGGTACGTAATTTCGTCAACCGTTTTTCGGTCTAACTTCTTAATGACTTCTGTAATTAACTTTACCGCGTTTTCATAATCATCACGATGCAGCATGGCCGCGTGCGTATGAATGTAGCGGGTTGCAATGGTAATGGACAGCGCAGGAACGCCATTTGCCGTCAAATGGATGGCACCCGAATCAGTTCCGCCGCCGGCAATGGCATCAAATTGGTACGGAATGCCGGCTTCCTCCGCAGTGGCTACAACTGCATCGCGCAAACCTTTGTGAGAGACCATGGATGCATCGTAAACGATAATCTGCGGGCCTTTGCCCATTTTGCTCTGCGCTTCCTTCTCGGAAATGCCAGGCGTGTCTCCTGCTATCCCTACATCAACACCAAACGCAATATCAGGCTGAATGGTGTGTGCAGCCGTTTTCGCTCCCCTCAGCCCGACTTCCTCCTGCACGGTTCCGACGCCATACACTATATTTGGATGATCTGTGTTTTGTAAGTTTCTTAACACATCAATAGCAATCGCACAGCCGATGCGGTTGTCCCAGGCCTTTGCGAGTAGGAATTTTTCATTGTTCATGACCGTAAATTCAAAATGCGGAACGATCATATCTCCCGGAAGTACACCCCACTCCAAGGCTTCTTCCCGGCTTGAAGCTCCAATATCAATAAACATGTCTTTTATTTCCACTGATTTTTTTCTTGCTTCAGGAGACAAAATATGAGGCGGCTTAGATCCGATAACCCCTGTGATTTCTCCTTTTTTTGTGACAATGGTGACGCGCTGAGCAAGCATAACCTGAGCCCACCAGCCGCCAACGGTTTGAAAACGGATAAAGCCTTTATCTGTGATTTGTGTCACCATAAAGCCGACTTCATCCAAATGTCCGGCGATCATAATTTTCGGGCCGTTTTCTGCACCAGTTTTTTTGGCAATTAAACTGCCCAGGCGATCTGTTGTCACCTCATCAGCAAATGGTTCTATGTATGATTTCATCACTTGCCTTACTTCTCTTTCATTGCCCGGTATGCCTTTTGCATCTGTTAAATCTTTCAGCATGGTCAATGTTTCATCTAATTTTGCCATGTTCCAAACCCTCCTTCATCAGTCCTGCATTCTTATTATACAAAACATGGCGCTAACCATACGACTATTTCACTTGAAAATCGGGTATATGTTTTTACAGCTTTCTTTTAGAAAAAGTGAAACCTTTTTCTATGCTTTTCGTATTACATCAGATCATCACCATAAGGGAGGTGCCTTCACACAATGTTTGTCATGGTTCTAAGGATTATTTTGCTTGCACTTTTTGCTTATTGTATTTATGCCGTGGTCAAATATGTCGCGAATCCTAAGAGAAGGCTTAAGCTGGCCCAATCAAAAGAACATTTTTATATTATTGATGAACAAAACAATACCCGGAAGAATTTTCAGCTGACGTATAAAGGCGTGCTTTTTGAGGGAGAAAAGCATATTCCTTCCAAGGATCATCCGCTGTTTATTCACACGATCTTTGTCTGGACAGAATCTCCTGAGAAGCTGAAACATTTCTCTGCAAAAGATTTTGAGAACATTGAAGAAAAAGTGCTGGAACGATATCCAAATTGTAAGATTGACTGGGACCAGCCCATTAAACTCGCAAAAAAAGCAGAAGAGCGTTAAACGCTTTTCTGCTTTTTATAAATCAAACGGGCTGTAGTAAATAGCGATGAGAATCGCTTCTATTACCAGAAGAAGCGGTACTCCGTACTTAAAAGAAGCGTGTTTCGTTTTATGTCTGAAGGTTTGCATGCCAAGCCAGACACCGAGCGCTCCAAACACGATGGCTATCAGCCACAGCCGGTCTTCAGAAATTCTCCACTTGTGCTGCTGCGCTTTGCGTTTGTCAATGCCCATCACCCAAAAACCGCACAGATTAATCAACACCAAATAAGCAGCAATAATCATGTTGCCTCATCCTTTATATAGAAAAAGCCGCTCTGCTGGAGAGCGGCTCTATATGATTACTTGTTTAATTGAGCTTTAGCAGCATCAGCAAGCTGATTGAATGCAGTAAGATCGTTTACAGCAAGATCAGCAAGCATTTTACGGTTTACTTCGATACCAGAAAGCTTAAGACCGTGCATTAAACGGCTGTAAGAAAGGCCGTTCATGCGAGCAGCTGCGTTGATACGAGTGATCCAAAGTTTACGGAAATCACGTTTTTTCTGACGACGGTCACGGAAAGCATAGTTTCCAGATTTCATGACCTGCTGGTTAGCTACTTTGTATAATGTATGTTTTGAACCGAAATAACCTTTTGCTAATTTAAGAACCTTTTTACGACGCTTACGTGTAACAGTTCCGCCTTTTACTCTTGGCATTGAATTTCCCTCCTAATTGTTCCTTATCCGATTACTTGATGTTAGCAAGCATTTGTTTGATACGTTTGAAGTCTCCTGCGCTTACAACAGCACTCTTGCGAAGCTTACGCTTTTGCTTTTGAGATTTGTTGGCGAATAAGTGACTTGTGTACGCGTGAGAACGTTTTAACTTCCCAGAACCTGTCTTTTTAAAACGTTTAGCAGATCCGCGGTGAGTTTTCATTTTTGGCATGGGATTTCCTCCTTATTGCTTTTCGTTTTTCGGTGCGAGCATTAAGAACATGCTGCGGCCGTCCATTTTTGGTTTTGTTTCGACTGTCGCAACCTCAGCACATGCTTCGGAGAAACGGTCTAATACACGCTGACCGATTTCTTTATGAGTGATTGCGCGTCCTTTAAAGCGGATAGAAGCTTTCACTTTATCGCCTTTTTCAAGGAATTTAATCGCATTGCGCAATTTCGTGTTAAAGTCATGCTCATCGATTGTCGGACTTAACCGAACTTCTTTTAAGTTAATGATTTTTTGATTCTTGCGTGCTTCTTTTTCCTTTTTCTGCTGCTCAAATCGGAACTTACCGTAGTCCATGATTCGGCAGACAGGCGGTTTTGCATTCGCTGCAACTAACACAAGGTCAAGATTTGCGCGGCCGGCGATTTCAAGTGCTTCCTGACGGGACTTGATTCCAAGCTGGTCGCCATTTTGTCCGATTAAACGGACCTCACGTGCACGGATACCCTCATTAACCAATTGATCTTTGCTAATAATGAGCCACCTCCATAGTTTCTTCGAATTGATTCACAACTCATTTTGAATGCATTTTGCAGGCAAACAAAAAGTGTGGGCATTATAAAACACCCACACTACGAACATCTGTATCAATAAAAATGTACGGTCAACCTGCCAACTACATGCATGTGTCAATCAGGTGAGAAGCGGGTGCTTCTGCTTGTGATTTATATTCAATTCAATAACTATTCTACACAATACCGGATCTTTAGTCAAGGACGACTTATCCGGAACAACTTTTACATTGTAACATGGGTTTTCTATGAGCGCAAGAGAGAAAAAGAAAATCTTTCATCCCCACCCAGAATACAAAGAACCAACAATTCCCCCTTATTACGCAATTTACAACAAAACCACCGACAGGAAGAAATGTAAAACAAAGTTAATCTCTGACCGATATAAGGAGCAGAAGGGAGCCTGACACATGAACAAACTGATACAGCTTGCTTTATTTTTCACATTGATGTTAACCGGTTGCTCGAATAGCAGCACATCTTCCGAATCAAAAGTCGAAACCACTGTTAAGACAACGGCAGCATTTCCTCAAAAGGAGCTGGAGAAAGAGCTAAAAAAACTAAAACCCGTTTCATTGGACATGAAGTTCGAGAGTCCACTCGCTACCGAGTTAGGAAAGCGGAAGGCAAAAGAGGAAGCTGAAAAGCAAAGACAAATCGCCGCTGAGAAAAAGCTTGAAAAAGAGCGGGAGGCGAAACGAAAGAAACAGCAGGAGGAAAAAGCGGAGAGACAGCGATTAGCAGAGCAGCAGGCTGCAGAGAGACAGCGATTAGCCGAAGCGGAAAGACAAGCTGAACTTGAAAGACAGCGGCAGGCAGCAATCCAAAAAGAGCAGAAAGCGAACGCTGAGAAAAAGCGGCAATCGCAGGCACAACGGCAGCAGACTGAGGCACCCTCATCTAATAGTCAAGATCCACCATCTTCCTCGAGTCAGACAGATAAAACCATTCAACAGCCAGCTTCAGAGCTTCCTGATGACGATGGTTATGGTTATGAAGAACGAAAAAAGTGGCATGACGATCAAGTAGAATGGGGCATTAAACAAGGGTATATCGATCCCGAAGACGCACCATAAAATAAAAAAAGCCAAGGCATTCAGCCTTGGCTTATCCTCCGATCAGCTGCACGAACACAGGGATGACCAGAACCGTTACCACTCCTACTACGACAACAGCAATACTTGCCATCGCAGCTTCAACTTCTCCCATCTCAATCCCGACCGCTACACCAAGTGCATGTCCGGATGTTCCAAGAGCCAATCCTTTAGAAATCGGATTTTTCACTTTAAACACCTTCAAGAACAATGCTCCGAGCGCATATACGATGACAGCGTTAAAGATGACCGCAAAGGCTGTGATGTCGCTGATGCCCCCGATGCCTTTTGATAAAGGAAGCGCAATTGCCGTTGTAGCCGCCTGCGGAAGCATGCTTTTCATTACGGCCGAATCGAGATGAATGCCTTTAGCGAGCAGATAAACAATCGTGACAGAGCAGATAGAGCCGGCAATAATGGAGGCCATGATTTGCCACCAGTACTTTTTAAGCTTATCTCTTTGTTTGTACAAAGGAATTGCAAATGCGATCGTTGCCGGTTCAAGAAAAAACTTAATGATCTCTCCCCCGTTATTATAATCCGCGTAGGAAAAACCGCCGATTTTTAAAAATGCGATCCCCAGCACCATGGCAACAAACAAAGGAGTGAAAAGGAAGAAGCCTTTCGTTTTCTTAAATAAAAAGGTGCCGATGCCGAATGCAGCAAGTGATACGACAATCCCAAAATAAGGACTCATTGTGCTTTCCATGTGAAGAACCTCCTGTTTCCCTTAATGGTGAACGAGTTCGTTATTGTTCTGCGGGCTTTGCACTGTTTTTGTTTTCATGTCCGCTTCGGTTTTGCGTTTTCCGCTCAGCGACAGAATCAGCTGAGAAAACAATCCCGTAGCCCCCAGCAAAATAATCGTTGCGAGCAGAATGACAAGAACAATTTGCAGGCCGTATTGCTGCATCACACCAAGCGAATTCATAACAGATATACCTGATGGAACAAATAAAAATCCGATCAGAGAGGTTAAAGACGTTCCGAGCGTCTCCACTTGTTCCAGTTTAATGACTTTCAAACATAATAGGAGAAATAATAAGACCAACCCTACAACCGATGCCGGGATAGGTATTGGGACAATAGCGGCAATCATATTTGAAACCAGCATAATGACGGCAAAAATAAATGCTTGTGTTAAAAACCCGTACACTTTTTTAGCACTCATTTTCTTCACCTCTTTCTCTTTGGTACCCTCATTATAAATAAGAATTCCCTGTTATAAAGCGCTTACAAGATAACATGCCGTATAGCGGGTCTGAGTTGCAGAATCAAATGGCTGAAATGCAAAAAGCCGCCCATCAAATATGGAGCAGCTTTTTCAATTCCTTCGCATATGTCCGGCTGACCGGTATTTTCGATCCGTCTTTCATGATCAGATTATACGTTGAATTAAACCATGGCTGAATTTCTTTAATATATTCAGTATTCACGACAAAGCTCCGATGGACGCGGATAAAATCAGAATCCGGCAGCTTTTTCTCAATCACAACGAGTGTATCGCTGACCGTATAAGAATGATCGAAGGTTTTTACATTGACATGACCATCTTCTGTTCCGGCATAGATAATGTCCTTCGTATCCACAATCACAATCGATTCCCCCACAGATAGCGCGAGCTTGTGCTGGCCGGCATGGCTGTTTTGCTCTGTTTCTACAATATCCCGATTGACTTTTTTATATTTTTTCAGCGTTTGCTGAATTCTTTCTTCATCGAAAGGCTTGGTTAAATAATCAAGAGCGTCCACCTCAAACGCTTTGAGCGCATACTGGTCATACGCTGTCGCAAACACAATAGCAGGAGGATGCTTCATTTTCTTCAATCGCTTTGCGATATCAAAACCGTTTTCTCCGGATAAATCAACGTCTAAAAACAGCAAATCAGGTTTTTGATCCATCATTTGGTCAAAAGCGGATTCGATATTTTCCGCTTCATTGATTTCCATTTCATCATTGGTCCGCTTAAGCAAGTAAGCCAGTTCATCCCTTGCCAGCATCTCATCATCAACTATTAACACCCTGAGCATGTTCTTCTCCCTCTTTCATCTGTTGCATTGGCACTTGAAAGGAAACCTCTGTCCCTTTATGAACCTCACTGCTGATATGCAGTGCAGCCTGCTGTCCGAATAAACCGATCAGCCGCTGATTTAGGTTATAAAGCGCTGTACCGGTTCCCTCCTTAGACGGAAACGGTTTCTTCCCCAGTTCCGGCAAGACGTCCGGCGGAATTCCGCGTCCGTTATCCGCCACCTTCATATAGACGGATGCATCATCAGATAAGACACAGACTGTAACCTTGCATATGTCTTGTTTTTTCGGAAACGCGTGCCGAAGCGCGTTCTCGACAAGCACCTGCAAAACAAACGGAGGGATTTCAATCTGCTCCAGTCTGCTGTCGATATTAAGCTCAATTTTATATTTCCCGGGAAAACGCGCCTGTTCTAATGACAAATAGGCGTTAAGATGGTTCAGCTCCTTTGAGAGCGGAATCAGCAGCTGTCTCGCTCCTTGAAGGTTTGAACGAAAATAAACACTGAGCTGCAATAGGAGCTTACGGGTTTTTTCAACATCTGTACGGCATAACGCAGAAATCGTGTTGATCGCATTAAATAAAAAATGCGGATTCACCTGTGCTTGAAGCGCTTTAATTTCAGCATCCTTGAGAAGTTTGCTTTGCAGCTCTGCTTCCCCAAGCTCAAGCTGTGTCGAAAACAGCATGGCCAGCCCCTCGGCAAGTTCCTCCTCTACCTGACTCAGGCCTGCCGGGCTTTTAAAGTACATTTTTAAGGTGCCGATTGTATTGCCGTTCGATGTCAGCGGTAGGACAATTGCAGCGTGCAAAGGGCATTCAGCATGCGTGCATTCAATCTCTTCCTGCGAAATCGCCTTCATAATATGCCCTGTTTTAATCACCTTTTTGGACAGGCCGGTGATCAAGCTTTTCGATGGGATGTGGTGATCCATTCCCGCACCGACATGCGCAAGGATCTTTTCTTTGTCAGTGAGAGACACCGCATCTGTTCCTGTCAGCTTATGGATAATAGCCGCTACACTTTTACAGGAGTTTTCATTTAATCCTTGGCGGAAAAATGGAAGTGTCTGATCAGCAATCGTAAGCACTCGATGCGTTTCGAGAGCCCTTGCCTGTTCTTCCTTGCGAATGATCGCTTGAATAATAGACAGAAAAATAAAACTGCCTGTTCCATTGATGAGTATCATCGGAATTCCGATCATGCTGACAAGCTCCCAAGCGTCACTGAACGGCTTTGCCATCAGCAAAATAATGATCATTTGCAGTGACTCCATGCCGATTCCCACAAGAGCGGCGATGCGCGGTGTCGGCATTCGATATCGCTTCGTAAAATACCTGCCGATCAAGCCTGCAAGAACACCCGCTAAAATAGATGAGACGGCACAGCTTAAGGCCGTGCTGCCACCGAGTGAAAAACGATGCAGGCCCGCAAGTATGCCGATCCCAGCCCCTACAAAAGGACCTCCGAGAAGGCCCCCGATTTCCACGCCCAAAATACGGGTATTCGCGATAGAGCCCGATGGATCTATCGTAAACACCCAGTCATTGTTTACAATCATATTTCTTTGAATTTCGATGCCTGTATAATTGCTGATGATGCTGAAAAGAGAAAAAATAGAAATTAAAATCGCTTTTCCTTTATAGCCGTCCTGATTCTGAAGAGCTTGTCTGAAAAGTTTCGTATGGGCGAGAATGAACCCTAATATAACAATAATCCCCACTCTCTCCAGCATCATAATCATTAAATGAATCATTCATGTCACCTGTTCTTTCCGTTTTCATTCTAGCATGTTTTCGTTTTGCGGCTGACTGTTTTTTTAAAATCGTCTGAAAACATATTTCACAAGGCTTTTATCTATTGTAAAATAAAACATGAGCCTTTTGGCAGAAAGATTTGAATCTGAAGCAGAGGAGAAGATCATGAAAGCCGTATTTTTTGATTTAGATGATACACTACTTTGGGACGAAAAAAGCGTCAGAACAACATTTGCAGAAACTTGCTTACAGGCGGAGAAAAAATATGGCCTTGCCCCTGAGGAATTCGAAGCAGCTGTTCGCGAAGCGGCGAGAGAATTGTACATGTCATATGAGACGTATCCATATACAGTGATGATCGGCATTAACCCGTTTGAAGGACTGTGGTCCAATTTCTCAGAGCCAATCAGTGAAGGCTTTCAAAAGCTGAACAAGATTGTGCCGGAGTACAGAAGAAATGCATGGACCAACGGACTGAAAGCGCTTGGGATCGATGATCCTGCATATGGCGAATACTTGGGAGAGTTTTTTGCGGCAGAGCGCAGAAAGCGCCCGTTTGTATATGATGAAACTTTTGCTGTACTCGATCAATTAAAAGGCAAGTATGAATTATTGCTTTTGACAAATGGCGATCCTAGTCTGCAAAAGGAGAAGCTTGCCGGCGTGCCTGAGCTCGCTCCTTACTTCAATGAAATCGTCATCTCGGGCGCATTCGGCAAGGGCAAGCCGGATGTTTCAATTTTTGAACACTGCCTTAAGCTGATGAATATTGAAAAAGACGATGCCATCATGGTCGGCGATAATTTGAATACTGATATTTTAGGCGCTTCAAGAGCCGGAATCAAAACCGTTTGGATCAACCGGACTGATAAGAAAAACGAAACTGACGTAAAGCCTGATTACATCATCAGCAGCCTTCATGATTTGTTTCCTATATTAGAGAAATAAAAAAAGCATGATCTCTTCAATGAGATCATGCTTTTTTATTTTATTTTTTCGCTTCAGCTACTGCCTTTTTCACAAACTCATCAAGTGAAATGGTTTCAGAGTTCTGTTCTCCGTATTTACGCACGTTTACCGCTCCGTTTTCTGCTTCTTGGTCACCGACCACCAGCATGTACGGGATTTTTTGCATTTGCGCTTCACGGATTTTGTAGCCGATTTTTTCATCGCGGCTGTCGACTTCAACACGCAGGCCTTCACATTGCAGGCGTTCCTGCACTTTTTTCGCGTAGTCTAAATGCACAGCCGGAGAAACCGGGATGACTTGGAACTGAACCGGTGCAAGCCATGTCGGCAGCGCGCCTTTGTGTTCTTCGATTAAGAAAGCAACAAAGCGTTCCATTGTTGAAACGACACCTCTGTGAATGACAACCGGACGGTGCTGCTTGCCGTCCTCACCGATGTATGTCAGGTCGAAACGTTCCGGCAATAAGAAATCAAGCTGAACCGTAGACAGTGTTTCTTCTTTTCCGATCGCAGTTTTCACCTGAACATCAAGTTTAGGTCCGTAGAATGCCGCTTCACCTTCTGCTTCGTAATAGTCGTGGCCGATTTCGTCCATTGCCTCTTTCAGCATGGATTGCGCTTTGTTCCACATTTCATCGTCATCAAAATATTTCTCTGTATCTTCCGGATCGCGGTAAGACAGACGGAATGTGTAATCACTTAAACCGAAGTCTTCATAAACATCCTGGATTAAACGGACTGTACGGATAAACTCATCCTTAATTTGATCCGGGCGCACAAAGATGTGTGCATCATTTAACGTCATTCCGCGTACCCGTTGAAGTCCTGACAGCGCACCTGACATTTCATAGCGGTGCATCGTTCCAAGCTCTGCAATACGAATCGGAAGCTCGCGGTAACTGTGAATGTCTTGTTTGTAAATCATCATATGGTGCGGACAGTTCATCGGACGCAATACAAGTGTTTCATTGTCCATTTCCATCGGAGGGAACATGCCTTCCTGATAATGATCCCAGTGTCCTGATGTTTCATACAGCTCTTTGCTGCCTAGCACAGGTGTGTATACGTGCTCATAGCCGAGGCTGATTTCTTTATCGACAATGTAGCGCTCGATGACGCGGCGGATTGTTGCGCCTTTTGGCAGCCAAAGCGGCAGGCCTTGTCCGACTTTTTGAGAGTTCGCGAACAGCTTTAATTCTTTGCCAAGCTTTCTGTGGTCGCGTTCTTTCGCTTCTTCTAGCATACGAAGATGCTCTTCAAGATCAGCTTTTTTGAAGAAAGCTGTACCATATACGCGCTGAAGCATTTGGTTTTTGCTGTCACCGCGCCAGTATGCGCCTGCAAGGCTTAACAGCTTAAATTCTTTGATTTTTCCGGTTGAAGGAACATGGACGCCGCGGCACAGGTCAAAGAATTCGCCTTGCTCATAGATCGAAACGGTTTCTCCTTCAGGAATCGCATCCAATAGTTCAAGCTTCAGGTCGTCGCCGATTTCCGCAAAACGGGCTTTCGCTTCTTCACGGCTGACTTCTTTTCGAACGATCGGAAGGTTCGCATTAACGATTTTTTTCATTTCTTTCTCGATTTTCGGCAGATCCTCCGGTGTAATCGCTTCGTCCATTTCTACATCGTAGTAAAAACCGTTTTCGATAACCGGACCGACGCCGAATTTAACATCCTTGTAGATGCGTTTAATCGCTTGAGCCAGCAAGTGAGCCGCACTGTGGCGCATAATTTGAAGACCTTCTTCTGAGCCTTCTGTAATGATTTCCACTGTACCGTCTTCATTGATCGGCGTTCTCAAATCGATTTCTTTTCCGTTCAGTTTTCCGGCTAATGACTTTTTCTTTAATCCCGGACTGATGGATGCCGCGATATCTTCTGTTGTTGTTCCTTTCGCAAACTCCTTGACTGCTCCATCAGGAAATGTGATTTTTACCATATCTGACATCTTTGTCACTCCTTTTTTTGCATATAAAAACCCCGCCCCCTATGAAAGGGACGAGGTTGAATAAACGGAATCGTGGTTCCACCCTTTTTTCCGCAAAGCCAATACACGGCACCTGCGGCTCTAAGCTCTGTAACGGGAGTTCCCGTCAGCCATTACTGTTCCTTTTCAAGAGGTTCACAGCTGAAGTTCAAAGGCGGTAAAGCGAATGGTCCTTAGCTGGGAAGCTTGCAGCCAGGGCTTCCCTCTCTTTGAGCCGGTATCATTCCTTCGTGTCCTTATCAATACGTGTGTCTTTCTTAATCTCCTATGTATTATAAATTGTTCAATCCAAAAAATCAACACGATCGCGTTTCCTTTTTTTTAAACCGACAGCCTTAAATAGACAGGCTGCCGGCCCTCATCCTTCCGAGTGCTTCACCGGTATTTCTGCATCTGTAAAAGCATGCAGCGGGAGCATTTCCACTCTCTCTTGAAATACGTTTTGAATGGTCCTTGCCATCATGTGCTCGGGCTGGTCGGTATAAAGCACGACTTCATCAGGCGCAATGGAAATCAGCGGCGCGAGCAAATGAGAATCAATATACATAGGATGATCCCGGACAAATCTTCTGTCTATGTATTTCATTTTTTCCCGTTCCGGCACATAGCGCAGCTCCCATAATGTAAAGGAACCATCATGGACAATATGCACTTTTTTGATTCGCGGCTGTTTGGCGTCCACATAGTCTCTGAGTGTTTGAATAAAGTTTTGATATTCCTGTTCCATCTTATATTCATCAATCGCTGCTTCTGTAATATCTCTCAGCTGCTTATAGTATGATCCAAGTCGGAAGGTCTGAAAGGAGCGAATGTAAAATACTCCTTCCTCTAAACAGATCGTTTGGAGTTCATCCAAAATTGATTGTTTCCGTGAAAGCTTCAGCGGCTCAAACGGAAGATCGTCTGCTTCACCTTCAATAATACTGTGTGCGAGCTGAAGGATTTGCTGCTGTTCATCCTGGTCCGTGAAACAATACGTTTCCTCAATCAATGACAGCATATGCTCGTCTTCTTTGCATTCCAAAAAAAATTTGACCAGAATCGGCTCCATAAAACGCTGAATAGGAAAAGCCGGATTCGCTTTTTCAATCCCGATTTTTCGTATGCCTTCACGGACAATGATATTGTTCCGATCGTCCGAATGCTGAATGAGATGTAAAAAAGCGGCTGCATCATGGTCATCTTCAAAGATTATTTCAAGCATGTTTGTCCCCCCTTACGGCATCTGTTACAAGTATATGGGGGATGTTTTTAAAATAGACGTAAAGGTCATTGGCAAATCTTAATTTGATTCTTGGAACAAGTTTTGCATTTTCTTTCTGAAGATGAACGGCAATGAGATAAACACGATATACAAAGCGAGCACCATAAAGAAAGCGGGCAGATTGCCAGCCAAAAAGCTCGCACCCAGCACATTAAGCGCAATCGTCCCAGGGATGATTCCCACAGCCGTTGCGGCAAAATACGGCAGCGCTTTGACATTGGAAAGGCCTGCCGCATAGCTGACGAAATCAAAATTGATCGGCAGGATTCTCAAAAGAAAGATATAGAAAAATCCGTTATCCTCCATTTGCTTCTGTATGGCTTCAAGCCTTTCGTAATGCCCGTTCTTTTTCGCCGAAAACAAACCAGCCGCAAAAAACGAAACAGCTGAAGCGCACATCGAACCGAATAACGTATAAAGCGTGCCGAGAAGCGGGCCAAACGCAAGTCCGCCAGCTATTGAAATAACAGACACCGGAAATAAAACAAGTGGCCTGACGATGGATATCCCGATAAACATCAGAGGTGCAAAGACTCCGAACGACAATACCCATACCCTGATTTCTTTCGGCGATACATTCAAATACGTTTTATTTCCCCAATAGAGTAAACCAGCACCTGCAAGCACTGCCAGCCATTTGACAGCCGTTTTTCGTTTCATACCCTCAGTTCCTTCCCCTTTGAACCACAGCAATTATGGATGTCGGCGGTTTTCTCCGTCAAGGCGGATCGGAGCAGCCAAATATAATATCCGCTCCATTAATCTTGCAGCTTTTACTTCTTCTTTTTCTCCCCTCTGCGAATACGTAAAATGATGCTTCAGCTCGTCAGGTGAGAAATTAGAAGAAAAGAACGTTGGCAGCTGCTGGGACATTCTGTGCTGAAGCACCGTTCCGATGACCTCATCCCTTACCCAGCTTGTCATTGATTCTGCTCCGATGTCATCAAGCATTAATACGGGTGTGGTCTTTACCATATTGAGCTTCTCTTCCAATGTCTGGTCTTGCAGCGAATTCTTAAGCTCTCTCACAAATTCAGGCACATAAACAATCATGGAGGAATACTCTTTTTCCGCCAGCTCATTGGCAATTGCAGCGAGCATAAACGTTTTTCCTACCCCAAATTTCCCGTATAAATATAATCCTTTCCCTTTTCCCGTCTCATTATAGCTTTTCAGGAAGTCTGTAACATGCTGAAACATCGCGAGTCTGCTTGGGTCACTGATATCAACTTGCTGGAACGTCGCTCCAAGAAGATCCTGCTGGATATACATGCTTTTCATAAGAGACTGTTGTTTCTTCTGCTGGTCGAGCTTCCGTTTGACTGGACATTCGTAATACTCGATATCAATAGACCTCCCATTGACAACAAGCTTCGGATGGTAGCCCTCCAACAAATTGTTGCAGTTTTCATCTTCCGAACAATAGGAGCAATTCTTGCTTTGTTCGATATATTCATAAAGCTTATTTAAGCTCTTTTCGATCATTTTTTGGTCAATCACTTCTTCGTTTTCCTTCAAAAATGCTTGAACATCTTGATCTTTCATGACTTTTTCCTTCATTTGTTCAAGACGTTTTTGGAAATCCGGCCTGCCGGTTACGCCCTGCAGGGAACGGCCGATTGGTTCCATCTATTCCTTCACCCCGCATCTCTGTCTTTAATAGGCAGAGTATTTTTTCAGTTTTTGCATTTCTTCCATCATCTTTTTCTTCTGTTCTTCCAAATCCTGCGGATGCAGCTTCTGCTGTCCGGATTCTGAATCGGACGCTGTTTCCTTTTCTGTCATCCAATCAGGAAGCTTTTCTTCACGAATCACTTTTTGGTTTCGTTTCGAAGACTTTGTTTTTCCCTCAGCCCATTCAAGATACTGGCGGTTTTCTTCTATTGCGAGCTTCATCGCTTCCCTGACCGTTTTCACCTTTTTGCGTGCCCAATGCGAAGCGATTTTTTGGATATAGTTTTTCGACAGCTTCATGTCGGTTTTCAGCATGACATAATAAATTAACACATTTGTGACGCCTGGCTCGAGCTTCTGTTCGAACATAATTTCTTCTATGATCTTCAGATCAGCTTTTGACGGCTCTGTTCCGTCAGCAATGTCCTGCAGAAGCTTCTTCGGGGAAATCGCCTCCAGCAATGCAATCAGCTTCCCATCCAGAGAATCCTCTTCTGCCGGTTGTTCGCCTTCACGCAGATGCACCGGCTGTGTTTTTTCCACCAAATCGGGCAGCTGTCCGTTTCTTTCAATTTGATACCAGTCGCTCGCCGCTTTTCTTAATGCCTCCGTCGTAATGACGTCACGCTCATCAATTGCGCTCATCACAACATTTTGCATTTGCAAAGGGTCAATTCCGTACAGATAAGAAAGCTTTTTGATTGTGTCCCGCACCTGCTGGGTCATCGCTTTTCTCGGTATCATCGTCTCAGAAAGTCCCGCTAAAAACAAATCAAAATCAAACACATCCTCCGTTATGGTGTAGGACGGAGACTGTCCGACAGAAGTATACTCGGACCCCTCGGCAAGCCTTACCGTTTCCTCCATATCGGATGTGAGCTTCCATTCACTCGGCTGCAGCGATTCAAACGCATGATTAAACGGACGCGTAATGTCCTTCGCATCTTCTGAAATGGCCGGGTGCGTAAAAAATTGTTTTAATTGCTGATATTTCGTTTTTCCGACCCTATTATACAGAAAAACATTCAGCATTCCGTCTTCAAAAAATTCATTTGGTCTGAGCGGCGGAAGGAGTTCATATATAAAGAGGCGCTCCTGCCGCTCGGATTCTTTCATATATACTTTCAGCAATCCGATGCCCTCGAGCTTCCCCTGTTCCTGATGGATCGTTTTTAAGTTGGACTGTGTCATCCCCATCAGCTGTCTATGTGTGGACTCTCCGCCCCACAGACGGTTTTGTTCAAGCTCTCCCCACAATGTCATATAAAGAGAGAATGCAACAGGGCCGATTAAGGGCTGGTACAGTTGTGTAATAATTTGTCTGTCAATATCCTGCAGCATCGATCTGCTTTTAACCACATACGGGTCTACAGGCAGTACATCTTTCCAATAGTCAGCCATACATTCTCAAACCTTCCGAATTTGTTTCTACCTTTCATTTTACACCGTTTCTTATATCTATCAAATGCCAATTTTGCACATGAGAAAAGAGCTAGAAGAATCCTCTTAGCTCTTTTAACGCTCTTTCTTTATTAAGTCTTTTAATTCATCGATAAAGACGTTTATATCTTTAAACTGCCGATAGACGGACGCGAACCGCACATATGCGACTTCGTCAATCTTAGCCAGCCGGTCCATGACCATTTCTCCGACGAGCTCACTCTTCACCTCGGAGCAGCCTTGATTGCGAAGTTCTTTTTCAATATCAAAGCACATGTCTTCAAGCGTTTTGAGTGAAACAGGCCTTTTTTCACATGCTTTTATGAGGCCGCGCAGCATTTTTTCTCTGCTGAATTCCTCACGCACACCTTCTTTTTTCACAACGATGAGCGGGGTTTCCTCCACTTTCTCAAAGGTCGTAAACCGGTAGTGGCAGGATTCGCACTCGCGTCTTCGGCGAATCGACTTTCCGTCATCCACAGGCCGTGAATCAAGGACTCGTGTTCCGTTATGCTGGCATGAAGGACATTTCAATAAAATCAGCTCCCAACTATATCGTTCCCTGCAATGTATTTTCGGCAGCCTCCGCCTTTTAAAAATAGATGTGACAGCATCTGTCGGGAGAGCCGTTGTTAAATTTGTTTCTATAGCATTAGGTGGTTTGTGAAAATCTCCTTCTTATTTTACAAAAAAAATGAAAAAAGAAAAAGCTGACACTCTCGTTTCTTTATAAAAATAAAAGGAGCATAAGCTAAAAAGCGCATAATGGCTTTCTAGCTTCAGCTCCCTTTGTGTTCGCAATTTACTTTATAGTACTTTCGCTTGCGCCTGTTTAATTTGCACAGGCCCCATTCCTCTTGGTATTTCAATGTTTTCTCTTGTATCAGCATGTAATGCCTCTGCAATGTAATCAGCAGCGACATTAGGATCTAAGTCTCCACAAGTATAAACATCAATGCTCGCATATCCGTGCTCAGGAAAACTGTGAATCGTTAAGTGTGATTCAGAAATAATCACAACTCCGCTTACGCCTTGCGGTGCAAATTTGTGAAATGCAACCTCGCGCACCTCAGCACCTGATTTTAGAGCAGCATTTACAAACGTTTTTTCAATAAAATCCATGTCATTCAGCTTATCAAAATCGCATCCCCATAGCTCGGAGATAACGTGACGCCCCATTGTTTCCATAGTCATGGACCCCCCTTAACAAGAATTAAAAAGTGAAATTCCAACAACTGGGTCGGCCATTTACCACGGGGGAAAGTTAGTCCGGAGAGGTCCTAACCCTTTAAGTAATTCCGAAACAGTCTCAAGCAAGAAGTTCACGAAAAATAGTATACTGTGTTTAAGTCTAATTTGCAAGGTGCGTTTTTTCAGAAATATGCTGTTAAGGGTTTTTTCTTTAAAATGTGTCCATGACCTTATTTTATACAGCAGACGGATGTTTCATTCGTGCCGCTACATGGCGGATTAGATCAACAACTCTGCAGGAGTAGCCCCATTCGTTGTCATACCACGCCAGCACCTTTACTTTCCTGTCTTCCATTACCATTGTTGTAAGCCCGTCAATGACCGCTGAATGCGGATTCGTATTATAATCAGTCGAAACGAGCGGTTCATCTGAGTAATCAAGTACACCGTACATCGACGTTTTGGCAGCGCGTTTAAATGCCTCGTTTACTTCTTCAGCCGTAACATCCGTTTTCAGATCAACAACGAGATCAACCAATGAGACGTTCGGAACAGGGACACGCAAGGCGAGGCCGTGAAGTTTTCCTTTCAGATGCGGCAGCACAAGCGAAAGCGCCTTTGCCGCTCCTGTTGTTGTTGGAATGATGGATTCACCGCAAGCCCGCGCCCGGCGCAAATCTTTGTGCGGGTTATCAATATTTTTTTGGTCATTCGTATACGCATGAACTGTAGTCATCAGACCGCTCTCAATGCCAAACTCTTCATCCAGCACTTTTACAACAGGCGCAAGGCAATTTGTCGTGCATGACGCATTTGAAATAATGACATGGCGCTCAGCGTCGAATTGGTCCTCATTTACGCCCATCACAATGGTAACGTCTTCATTTTTTCCCGGAGCGGTCAAAATCACTTTTTTTGCACCTGCTTCTATATGGCCCATCGCTTTATCTTTAGCATTAAACTTCCCTGTTGCTTCGACGACTATGTCAATATCATATTCCCGCCAAGGCAGCTGTTTTGGATCACGGCTGTTTAACAAAAGCACTTTCTTTCCATTTACGATCAGGCTATCTTCACCAGCCACAACCTCTTTGTCGTATCTGCCGTGAATTGTGTCATACTTTATTAAATGAGCCAGCGTTTCTGCGGAATAGCTGGCGTTAATGGCCACTACTTGAATTTGATCGTCTAACATCGCTTTTCTAAAAACCATTCTTCCGATTCTTCCAAACCCGTTGATCGCTACTTTTACCTTCATGTTGGACACCCCTTATCAATTATGCCATCCTAATTTGTTACTATCTAAAATTAGTATAACACATTAAAACAAATTCGCCAGTACATATTGATAAAAATCAACGATTATAACGCTAATTTATGATGCATCTTATGTTTTCTTGCACAGAATATCAGGCGTAAGAACCAAAAAGCAGCCAGCGCTCCGCACTGACTGCCCTCATGCTTTATGATTCCTGTTTTAACTTATCATTGAGCACACTTTCTTCTAGCACAGAAAATGTATCCCCGTACACTCTGTTAATATGATTCGCTCCCCAAGCACACAGCATATCTAAAATCCCTTCTAAGCTGCGGCCGTATTCGCTGAGCTCGTATTCCACTTTGGGAGGAACTTGATTATATACGATTCGGTTAATGACACCGTCCGCTTCCAGCTCGCGCAGCTGCTGAGTCAGCATTTTTTGCGTGATATTGGGCATTAGGCGTTTTAATTCACTTGTGCGTTTTTTTCCGTGCGTCAGATGGCATAAAATGACGCATTTCCATTTCCCACCGATCACTTCAAGAGTCGCTTCAACAGAAATGTTATATTTTTTCTTCTCCATACAATCCATTCTCCTCACAGGCACCAAAAAGTGACTATAGCACTTCAAAGTACGTACTTTTATTTCTTAACGATATGTTTCATAATCACATTTGCCGGCTGATTTGAATCTGCTCTTTTTTATTTATATAGCTTACTCGGCAGAATTTCAATCATACAACACATCTTACAAAGGAGGAACATCATGACTTCAGCCAATAAAAGCAATATTCCTGCACTACTGGCTTTGGCCGTAAGTGCATTCGCAATAGGGACAACTGAATTTATCAGTGTCGGCCTTTTGCCGCTCATTGCTGATGACCTGGATATTCCCGTCACGACAGCAGGATTGACCGTTTCCCTTTATGCGCTCGGCGTTACATTTGGGGCACCTATATTAACTTCATTGACCTCAAGCATGTCACGTAAGACACTATTGCTTTGGATCATGTTTATTTTTATTGCCGGTAATACGATGGCAGCAACCGCTTCAAGCATCGGGATTTTACTAGCAGCACGTGTGATATCGGCATTTTCGCACGGTGTGTTTATGTCGATCGGTTCGACAATCGCAGCGGATATTGTCCCGGAGGATAAAAGGGCTAGCGCGATTTCAATTATGTTTACTGGCCTCACTGTGGCAACTGTAACCGGAGTTCCTTTTGGGACATTTATCGGCCAGCAGTTCGGCTGGCGTTTCGCCTTTATGGTCATTATCGCCGTCGGAATCATTGCTTTCATTACAAATGGCATTCTTGTACCGTCCAAATTACGAAAAGGGACGAAAACAACGATGCGGGATCAATTGAAGCTTGTGACAAACAGCCGGTTATTGCTTTTATTTGTCATTACAGCGCTTGGATACGGAGGAACATTCGTTGTGTTCACGTATCTGTCTCCCCTGCTTCAGGAAGTAACAGGCTTCAAAGCCGGGACTGTTGCAGTGATTCTGCTCGGATACGGAATAGCTATTGCTATCGGCAATATGATTGGCGGAAAGCTGTCAAACCGAAATCCGATTGCCGCTTTATTCTATATGTTTATCGTACAGGCAATCGTTCTATTCGTACTGACATTTACAGCCCCGTATCAAGCAGCAGGGCTCATTACCATTCTCTGTATGGGATTGCTGGCCTTTATGAACGTGCCCGGCCTTCAGGTGTATGTCGTCATGCTGGCTGAGCGTTTTGTCCCGAGTGCAGTTGACGTCGCATCCGCGATGAATATCGCTGCCTTTAATGCAGGGATCGCGCTTGGGTCATACCTTGGCGGTGTGATCACCGATTCAATCGGATTGATTCATACCGCTTGGATAGGCGGATTAATGGTGGTCGGTGCAGTCATTTTAACAGGCTGGAGCCGCTTGATGGAAAAACGAGATCGGCAGGAAGCCTGACAATTTTAAAGGAGGAAATAAACATGACAACACATTTACAAGCAAAAGCAACACTTCATAATGGGGTAGAAATGCCTTGGTTCGGCCTCGGCGTGTTCCAAGTGGAAGAAGGATCTGAACTGGTAAACGCAGTTAAAACTGCCATTGTTCACGGGTACCGCAGTATTGATACTGCAGCAATCTATGGAAATGAAGCTGGAGTCGGAGAAGGGATTCGGGAAGGCATTGAAGAAGCAGGCATTTCAAGAGAGGATCTGTTTATCACATCGAAAGTATGGAATGCGGATTTAGGCTACGAAGAAACACTCGCCGCGTTTGAAACAAGTCTGTCCAAACTCGGTCTGGATTATTTGGATCTATACCTCATCCACTGGCCTGTAGAAGGAAAGTATAAAGAAGCTTGGAGAGCGCTTGAAACGCTGTATAAAGAAGGCCGTATCAAAGCGATTGGCGTAAGCAACTTCCAAATTCACCATCTTGAAGATCTGATGACGGCAGCTGAAATTAAGCCTATGATTAACCAAGTGGAATTTCACCCGCGCCTCACACAAAAAGAGTTGATAAGATACTGCCAAAATCAGGGCATCCAGATGGAGGCTTGGTCACCTTTAATGCAGGGACAGCTGCTGGATCACCCTGTATTGGCTGACATCGCTCAAACATATAATAAATCTGTCGCACAAATTATTTTGCGCTGGGATCTGCAGCATGGCATTATAACGATTCCTAAATCAACGAAGGAACACCGCATTAAAGAAAATGCAAGCGTATTTGACTTTGAATTAACGCAGGATGACATGAACCGAATCGATGCACTGAATGAAAACTTGCGCGTCGGTCCTGATCCGGACAACTTTGATTTTTAATGGCCAAAAAACACCGTTCAATATGAACGGTGTTTTTTGTATTATGCCCAGCTGTTCATGATTTCATCAAGCTGCCTTTTGGTCTCTTCAAGCGTGCCGCTGTTATCAATGACTTGATCTGCTCTTGCTGTTTTTTCCTCTAAGGGCATTTGAGAGCGGATACGGCTGACTGCTTCTTCTTCTGTCAGCTGATTGCGCTTCATCAGACGTTCCAGTTGAAGCTCTTTTGTCACACTGACCACAATAATTTTATCAACCAATGATTCCAATTTGCTTTCGAACAATAGCGGGATATCCAATACAACAAATGCCTCCCGATTTGCAACGGCTTCATCACGGCGATTGAGCATTTCCTGCCTGACTGCGGGATGAACAATTGCATTTAAAGCGAGACGTTTTTGTTCATTTGTAAATACCAGCGCTCCAAGCTTTTTTCTATCTATATCGCCATTTGAGAGCAGTATGTCTTCACCGAATTCGTCAATGATTTGCCGGTAGGCCGGCATCCCTTTTTCTACCGCTTGTTTTGCAATGATATCTGCATCTATAACTGTTATTCCTTTTTCAATCAGCATATTGGCTACCGTGCTTTTGCCGCTAGCTATTCCTCCCGTTAAACCAATGACTAAGGTCAAGAGATCCACTCCTTTTTACAATTTCCAGAGCCCAATCGTGATTAATAGAAGCCCCGGCAAAAACGCCATTTTATCGATCCATTTCCACTTAGACAGAAAATGGCCGGCATTGATTCCAATTGATACAAACAGCGAGCTCATGATTGCCACGGCGATGCTCATCACAATCGGCGAAAAACCGAGAATGGCTGCGCCTATACCTGCTCCAAAGGCATCAATCGATAAGGCAAATCCCAATAAGACCGCCTCAATTCCGTTGATCACACCCGATTTGTCGATATCCGCACTCATGGGTTTTCTCAAAATATGAATCACAATTCCTAATGACCGAACCTCTAGATTAAGCAGTGTTTTTTCATGCAATAGGTATTCTTTATCTTTTGCCGGTTTGAAAAATTGATACAGAACCCACGCACCGATTCCAACCAATATCAAACCGCCAAGCTTCTCCGTCACATATACAGGAAAAAACTTCGTGAGAAAGCTTCCGATCAGCATGGATATAAACATGACAGCACCGGAACAGCAGGCGATAACCAAAATCGCTTTAAACGGTATTTTCATTTTTCTCAATCCGTACGTAAATCCGACTGAAAAACTGTCCAAGCTGACAGCCAACGCCAGCAGCAGTATAGAAACCATTTGCATATCCGTTTCTTCCTTTCTGTTGGTGCTCTTGTATCAGATGTGAAATGCCCGGGATTCATCACAATCATATATATGGGAAAGTGAAAAATCCGTGTTTCGAAAATGGCATCCTTAATCCAGAGTTACTGATATATGCACCGACAGCTTGGACAATGAAGCATTATGCTACTTTTTTGTCTGGCACTTTGCGCAAAAATGCGTGCCTCTTCCTCCAACGACAATTTTCGAAATCATCGTTCCGCAATTTTTGCATGGCTCGTCTTTTTTTCCGTACACAAAATGCTGCAGCTGGAACATTCCGATTTCCCCTTGGGAGTTGATATATGAACGGACTGTGCTTCCGCCCGCATCAATCGCCTCCTGCAGAGTGTTTTTGATTTCAGCGTGAAGGGTTTTGATTGTTTTATCTGATAATTGATTTGCTTTTGTCTCGGGATGGACACCCGCTCTGAAAAGAGCCTCATCCACATAAATGTTCCCGAGTCCAACTACCGTTTTTTGATCCAGTAGGGCAGTTTTGACAGCGCGGTTTGTTTTCGCAAGCCGGTCTTTTAAATACGCACTTGTAAATTCTTCTGCATCCGGCTCCGGCCCTAACTGAGAAAGCGGGAGCTCGCCCGCTTCTTCTCCCGGTTTAAATAAGTGCATGGTTCCAAATTTCCGCACATCCCTGTACCGGAGCTGGGTTCCATCCGTCATCGTGAATATGACATGCACGTGTTTATCGTCAGGCTCCTCGGCTTGATGAAGACCGTATTTTCCTTCCATTCGAAGGTGAGAAACCATAACATAATGATCTAAATGAAACAGTAAAAACTTTCCCCGTCTTCCGATGGACTGTATCGTTTCTCCTGCTAGTTTTCGCGCAAATTCCTCCGGTTCGGCAGGCCGTTTGATGATATTCGGCCATCTGATCTCTACCGATTTGATTGTTTTTCCCTTTACAAGCCCGGTCAGAGTGCGCCGGACCGTCTCAACCTCTGGTAATTCCGGCACATCCATCACTTCCTATCTCTGTTTATTTCGCATCGTACCAAGATGGGCCTGATGCAAAGTCCACCTTTAACGGCACATCTAATGCAAGCGCATGCTCCATCACTTCAGGAACAAGCTTTTCAAGAATTTCAATTTCTTCCTTTGGCGCCTCAAAAATCAATTCATCGTGTACTTGAAGCAGAAGCCTTGCTTTCAACTGTTTTTCTTTCAGCTTGGCAGCCATGTCAATCATGGCTTTTTTGATAATATCAGCGGCGCTTCCTTGAATCGGCGTATTCATGGCCGTCCGCTCCGCAAAACTTCGGATATTAAAGTTCCGGCTCGTCAGCTCAGGGATGTAGCGGCGGCGATGCATAAGCGTTGTTACGTATCCTTTTTGTTTCGCTTCCTGTACTGAATCTTCCATGTACGCTTTTACGCCTTGGAAGCTTTCCAGATAGCGGTCGATAAATGCTCCCGCTTCCTTCCGGGTAATGCCGAGGTTCTGTGACAGACCGTAATCGCTGATCCCGTAAACAATGCCAAAGTTGACCGCTTTCGCCTGGCGTCTCATCGCAGATGTCACTTCATCCTTAGCGACATGGAACACATCCATTGCCGTTTTCGTGTGAATATCCATATCATTAGTAAAAGCTTCGATCAGATTTTCATCCTTTGAAATATGGGCAAGCACCCGCAGCTCGATTTGTGAATAATCGGCTGCAAAAATGAGCCAGTCTTTTTCAGACGGCACAAAAGCTTGGCGAATTTTCCGCCCTTCCTCAAGCCTGATCGGAATGTTTTGCAGGTTCGGATCAGTCGAGCTGAGACGGCCAGTTTGCGTTAAGGCCTGGTTAAATCGCGTGTGCACTTTATGCGAATCCGGTCTCGTCACCTTTAAAAGCCCTTCGATATATGTTGATTGAAGCTTGCCAATTTGTCTGTACTGTAAAATATAGTCGACAATATCATGCTTGTCAGCCAGCTTTTCAAGCACATCGGCAGACGTAGAATAGCCTGTTTTCGTTTTCTTTACGACAGGAAGGCCGATCTTTTCAAATAAGATGACGCCTAGCTGTTTCGGAGAATTGATGTTAAACGGCTCTCCCGCAATCTCATGGATTTTTTCTTCATATTCCTTCAGCTTCGCACCCAGTTCTTCACCCATCCGTTTTAAACGGTCAACATCGACCTTGACGCCAGTTGATTCCATTTCGCCAAGAATAAGCGCAAGAGGCATTTCCAGCTCTTCAAACAGTTCAAGCTGGTCGTTGTTTTCCAGCTCTTGAACGAGCTTTTCCCGAAGGCTTTGAATCGCTAACGCTTTTCGGCCAAGGTGCTCAGACAGTACGTCTTCTGACGGCACTGCCCGTTTTGCTCCTTTTCCATAAACTGATTCATCACTTGAAACGATATGCAGGCCGTAATCCTTAGCCACACTCGCAACGTCGTCATATGAATTGCCCGGGTTGATGATATAAGCCGCAAGGAGCGTATCAAACTCGGCTCCTTTCAGCTCAATGCCCTGCCAGCGCAAAGCGACAACGGCCCGCTTGCTGTCGAAGACCCATTTCTTCTGCTCGTCATTTTCCACCCATTCTTTAAACACCTCAGACTCAACGGCAATGTCTTTCGGAATGAAATAAGCTCCCGTTTCATTTACGATCGAAAATCCGAGGATCGGCTCTTCATGATAATTATCGCCAATCTGTTCAACGACAAATGCGGATGGAGAAACCAATATATCGCTTGTCACGTCTGTGACTGTTTTGACATTAATGTCTTCCAACGATTGATCCTGTTCTGCTTCTGCACTGTCTTCTCCAAGCCGTTCAAGAAGCGTGTTGAAGCCAAGATCTTTAAAGATGGCAATGACCTGTTCACGATTAAAGCCTTGATATTCCAGGCCGGAAACAGATACCTCAATCGGAGCATCCGTCATAATTGTCGCAAGCTCCTTGCTCATCAATGCCTGATCCTTAAACTCCTCAAGCTTTTCCTTCAATTTCTTTCCGCTCACCTCGTCAATGGACTCCAGCAGCTTTTCAACGGAATCAAATTGTTTTAAAAGCTTAATCGCAGTCTTTTCTCCGACGCCGGGCACACCCGGAATATTATCTGAGGAATCGCCCATCAGACCCTTCATGTCAATGATTTGTTCAGGCGTAAGCCCATATTTCTCTTTGACATGCTCCGGTGTGTAAAATTCAACATCGGTAATTCCCTTTCTCGTAATGGCAACTGTCGTTTTGTCCGTTGCCAGCTGGGTTAAATCCTTATCTCCTGAGAAAACCTTAACTTCAAATCCGTCTTTTTCAGCCGATTTGGCCAGTGTGCCGATAATATCATCCGCTTCATATTGTTCCAGTTCATAGCGGCTGATCTGGTAGGCATCCAGCAGCTCGCGGATAAACGGCATTTGTTCGGAAAGCTCAGGCGGGGTTTTCTGTCTGCCGCCTTTATATTCTTTAAATGTGCCGTGACGAAATGTTGTTTTCCCGGCATCAAACGCAACCAGCATGTGCGTCGGTTTTTCATCCTCAAGCATTTTCATCAAAATCATCGCAAAGCCGTATACAGCATTCGTATGAACACCTTTATCATTGCTTAACAGCGGCAATGCAAAAAACGCCCGGTAAGCCAGACTGTTTCCGTCTACAAGCACTAATTTTTTTCGTTCCGTCATTCAATTTCCTCCTAAGAAGCCTCAGGCTTCCATTCATCTCTTACATAGTCATTAGCTCCTCTTATTTTAACAAAGTTCAATTTGAAAGGAAAATACGTGAACTATAAGAGAAGACACAAAAAAGGACGGGAACACAAATAGGTTCCCGCCGTCAAAATTGGCTCCTTGGATGAAGGGGTTCTACTACATCCTACCAGCATAGGTTTAACAGTGCATGAAGATATTGTTAAACCTTTGTAAACATTAGGCGGACTTTTCAGCGGCCCGTTTCAGCGTCACGGTAAAGACAGTTCCCCGTCCAAGCTCGCTTGTGACATCAATTTTCCCTTCATGAGCCTCTATTAAATGCTTGACAATCGCTAGGCCCAGCCCGGTTCCGCCCGAATTTCTGCTTCTGTCTTTATCTACACGGTAAAAGCGTTCAAAGATGCGCGGAATTTCTTCTTTCTGAATTCCGATTCCAGAATCGGCAACCTCAATCTGAATGTCTTTTTCTCTGGGCTTTACATTGATAGCCACGGAGCCCCCCTCAGGCGTGTAGGTTAATGCATTGTTTACGAGATTAAGAAATACCTGTTTCAGCCTGTACGGGTCACCAGATACATATTGAGGGTCTTTCGGGACATTCAGGTGCAAGGAGATGCCTTTCTCATCCGCCTTATGCTTCAGAAGCGTTTCAATCTCACCAAGCATTTTGGCCGGCTCAAACGTTTCGATACTGAGCGTGAAATTTTGCTGCTCGATTTTTGAGAGATCGAGCAAATCCTGAACCAAAGACTGAAGCCTTTCGCTTTCCTTAAGAATAATAGAGAGAAATTCAGAAAGCGCCTCTTTGTCTTCCATCGCCCCGTCCAATAACGTCTCCGTAAACCCTTTTATGGACGTAATCGGTGTTTTCAGCTCATGAGAAACATTGGCCACAAAATCCTTCCTCATCTGCTCTAATTTCTTCGTTTCCGTCATGTCATGGAAAACGAGCACAATTCCTTTCCATTCATCGTCCGGCCCCATAATCGGAACGCCGTCCACTTCAAAATAACGCCGTTCTATTTTGATCGGCAGTCTTAACAGCTTGCATTTCTTTGTCTCCGTCATAAAAATGTCTTCGACAAGCTGGATCACTTCTTCATGTTCAAATGCATCGTGATAAAGACGGCGCAGCATATGATTCGGATTGATATGAAACTGCTTGGCGTAAGACCTGTTTACGAGATTAATAAAGCCTCTTCCGTCGATCATAATCAGCCCGGAGCCAATGTTTTCAATGACTGTCAGCAGCCGATCCCGCTGCATTTCCTGCGTTCGCGTCATTTCCATCAGATCAATGGCAAGGCTGTTCATCGCATGTCCTAGCTTATCAGAACGCCTAATATAGCCGCCGTACGTCCGTGCATCGTAGTTGCCCTTAGAGAGTTCTGTGGCTACATTTGTCGCTGACTCAATTGACCTTTTATAACGTGAGGTCATGCTGGAATAAAAATAAACAATGACGATAAATGCGGTACAAAGACTGGCCGTCAGCATCCCCCACAATTCGCCTTTTAAGCCGTCGCTTTTTTCAGAGGCGGAAAGCAGCACATATCCTGTTTTTTCACCTTCGCTTCTAAGTGAAAGTCCGTAATAAAGCTTGTTATCTGTTGTTGACAGAATACCCTCATGGCCAGAAACAAGCGCCTGCACCTTTTGGGAATCAGCCGATCTACCGTTTGACCCATACAGCACCTTACCGTCTGTATCGATAACGGATGCGCTCACATCAAGCGCGCCGCCTGCATCTTTAATGATTTTCTCATTTGCTTGATTATTCAGATTGCCGGCATCAAGAAGCGAAGCCAAGTATTTTGCTTCTTTTTCAATGTGTTCCTCTGCTTTCCTTTGATCAGATGTTTCAAAAAGCTGCTGTAAAAACAGCCCGAGGACACAAAACACCAGAATCATACAGACAACGAATACAGAAAAAAGGCGCACACGGTATTTATTCATTCATTTTTGGCTCCTCCAGTTTATACCCCAATCCCCTAATCGTTTTAATGTAGATCGGTTTTTTGGTATTGTTTTCAATTTTGTCGCGAAGATGGCTGATGTGCACATCAACAATTCTCGTATCTCCGGCAAAATCATAATTCCAGACTGCGCTCAGCAGCAGGTCTCTTGTCAGAACTCTGCCTTTATGTCTGCCTAAATAGAGCAGCAGTTCGAATTCTTTCGGTGTCAGTTCAAGCTGACTTTCTTTAAAGTACGCTTCATAATGATCAGGCAGGATTTTCAGATCGCCGATTACGATCTGGCCTTCCATTTCATCGTTCTTCATCTCACTAGAGGGCGCAGCTATTTCCGAACGCCTTAAAATCGCTTTGACTCTCGCATTTACTTCCCTTGGACTGAACGGCTTGGTCATATAATCATCAGCACCGAGCTCCAGCCCTAATACTTTGTCGAATTCCTCATCCTTCGCTGTCAGCATTAAAATGGGAAACATCAGTTTTTGCTGTCTCAGCTGCTTGCATACTTCGATTCCGTCCAATTTTGGAAGCATCACATCAAGCACAATCAAATCAGGTTTCTCTGTTTCCGCTTTTTTGAGTGCTTCTTCCCCATCCGAGGCGGTAATGACATCATAGCCTGACCGTTCCAAATTGTACTGTAAAAGAGTAACAATAGATTCTTCATCATCCACAACTAAAATTTTCTTGTTCATGCTGTGCCTCCAGTATTATAATTCCCCGACATCCTATTTCTCTATTTTATGTCATCTTAACATGTTTCATGATTTTATTTTAGCGAAAGCAGGACATTCCGACAATTCGCCTTTTACATCATTTTTAAAAGAAATAAAGACGTTTATGATAGCGCTTTCATTTATAGTAAAAAGAGAAAGGCTGTATTAAGCAAGCCTTTCTCTCTTTTTATTAGGATAATACTTTCATGACATTTTTGACAGATTCAACTGATTTATTCAGCTGCGCTCTTT
The DNA here is from genome assembly GCF_037963345.1 of Bacillus sp. PS237. Classification (NCBI taxonomy): domain Bacteria; kingdom Bacillati; phylum Bacillota; class Bacilli; order Caryophanales; family Bacillaceae; genus Bacillus; species Bacillus sp. PS237. The sequence goes on from NZ_CP150156.1 coordinate 2,905,514, forward strand.
CATAGTCTGTCAGTTCAAGTTCAATGATTTGCTCAAGACCGTTGCCGCCTACAATTGTAGGAACACCAAGGTAGATGCCTTCATAGCCGTATTCCCCTTCAAGATAAGCAATTGTAGGAAGGACGCGGCGCTGATCTTTCAAGATCGCTTCGACCATTTCTGTCAGAGAAGCCGCAGGCGCATAATACGCGCTTCCGTTTCCAAGAAGATTCACGATTTCGCCTCCGCCTTTTCTAGTGCGCTCCACAATTGCGTCAATCCGTTCTTTCGGAATAAGAGTTTCAAGCGGGATACCGCCAGCATAAGAATAACGCACAAGCGGAACCATATCGTCACCGTGTCCGCCGAGTACGAAACCAGTCACATCTTTCACTGACAGGTTTAATTCCTCTGCCACAAATGTTCTGAATCTTGCCGTATCAAGCACACCTGACTGGCCGATTACACGCTCTTTAGGGAAGCCTGATTCTTTGTACACCGCGTATGTCATTGCATCAACAGGATTTGTCAGCACCACAATAATAGAGTCAGGAGAATATTTCACGATTTCCTGCGTAACGCTTCTCATAATCTTTTCGTTTGTAGAGACCAGATCATCTCTGCTCATACCAGGTTTTCTTGCGATACCGGCTGTAATGACAACAATGTCAGAGCCGGCTGTATCCTCGTAATTGGATGTTCCCGTAATTTTTGCGTCAAAGCCTTGAACCGGGCTTGCTTCAAGCATATCAAGCGCTTTTCCCTTTGTCGGGTTCTCCAATTGCGGAATGTCAACAAGAACAACGTCTGCCAGCTCTTTTTGAGCGATTAAAAATGCAGTTGTAGCTCCGGTAAAACCTGCTCCGATAACAGAAACTTTTTTACGAGTATTTCCCATGTCTCTCTTCTCCTTTATGGCTAGTTTTAGGCTTTTTCCTTGCTTAGTCCATGTTTTTGATCAGTTCTTCTCCGAACTCTGAACATTTCACTTCAGTCGCCCCGTCCATTAATCTGGCAAAATCGTAAGTTACGACTTTAGAAGCGATTGTTTTTTCCATAGATTTGATAACCAAATCAGCCGCTTCGTTCCATCCTAAATGCTCAAGAAGCAGAACGCCTGAAAGAATAACTGAAGATGGGTTTACTTTATCAAGGCCTGCATATTTAGGAGCCGTTCCGTGCGTCGCCTCGAAAATCGCATGTCCTGTTTCGTAGTTGATGTTCGCTCCAGGAGCAATGCCGATTCCGCCGACTTGCGCAGCAAGAGCATCAGAAATGTAATCTCCGTTCAAGTTCATTGTCGCAACGACATCAAACTCGTTTGGACGCGTTAAGATCTGCTGAAGGAAAATGTCAGCAATGCTGTCTTTGATAATGATTTTTCCTGCTGCTTCCGCTTCGCTTTGCGCTTTGTTGGCAGCGTCTTTTCCTTGTTCTTCAGCAATGCGGTCATATTGAGCCCATGTGAAGACTTTATCTCCGTATTCTTTTTCAGCAAGTTCATAGCCCCAGTTTTTGAAGGCGCCTTCTGTGAACTTCATGATGTTTCCTTTGTGAACAAGTGTTACAGATTTGCGGCCATGCTCGATCGCATAATCAATGGCAGCTCTGACCAAGCGGCTTGTTCCTTCTTCTGAAACAGGCTTAATGCCGATACCTGATGTCTCAGGGAAACGGATTTTATTGACGTTTAACTCATTTTGAAGGAAGCTGATAAGCTTTTGCACTTCTTCAGAGCCTTTTGCATACTCGATGCCTGCGTAAATATCTTCTGTATTTTCACGGAAGATGACCATATCAGTATCTTCAGGGCGTTTTACCGGTGACGGCACTCCAGTAAAGTATCTTACAGGTCTTAAGCAGACGAATAGGTCAAGCTCTTGTCTGAGCGCTACGTTCAAAGAACGGATACCGCCGCCGACAGGTGTCGTTAACGGGCCTTTAATCGCGATGAAATATTCGCGGATCACATCTAATGTTTCAGCAGGGAGCCACTCACCTGTTTTATTATAAGCCTTTTCTCCGGCGTAAACTTCTTTCCATGTAATTTTCTTTTCGCCTTTGTATGCTTTTTCTACTGCTGCTTCCAAAACCTTCGAAGCCGCGTTCCAAATATCAGGACCGGTTCCGTCTCCTTCGATAAATGGGATAATCGGGTTGTTTGGTACGTTTAATACTCCGTTAGAGACTGTAATTTTTTCACCTTGTGCCACAATAAAAACCTCCCAGTATGTAATTCATATTTAGAAAACATTTTATTTTTCTTATATAGAAAATAAAATGATTTTTCCTAACATTCAATTTAAAGTGTAACCCAATTTTGATGTTCTGAACAAGAGGCTAACCTCATTGACGCAAGCCAGCCTCCAATGGTTCTTTAGGCTCTTTCTTCAATCGGAACGAATTTTTGTTTGTCAGGGCCTGTGTAATCTGCCCGCGGGCGGATCAGACGGTTGTTGTCATACTGCTCAAGAATATGAGCGAGCCAGCCGGACATTCTGCTTACAGCAAAAATCGGTGTAAACAAATCATGGTCAATACCGAGGCTGTGATATACAGAAGCCGAATAGAAATCAACGTTAGGCGGAAGCTTTTTCTCTGATGTGACGATGTCTTCTATACGAATCGACATCTCATACCATTTGCTTTCGCCTGTCAGGTTGGTCAGGCGCTTGCTCATTTCTTTCAGATGCTTCGCGCGCGGATCACCATGCTTATACACACGGTGGCCGAATCCCATGATTTTTTCTTTCTTTTCAAGTTTAGCGCGGATGTACGGCTCAGCGTTTTCCACTTCACCGATTTCTGTCAGCATTTTCATAACGCCTTCATTCGCTCCGCCGTGAAGAGGCCCTTTCAGCGCGCCGATTGCTGCAGTAATGCCTGAATAGATGTCAGAAAGTGTTGCGACGCAGACCCTCGCTGTGAACGTTGACGCGTTCAGCTCATGGTCAGCATGTAAAATCAATGCTTTGTTGAAGGCTTCAACTTCAATTGGTGAAGGCTCTTCACCGTTTAATGTGTAAAGAAAATTCTCCGCAATACCGTAATCTTCTCTCGGTTCAACAGGCTCAAGACCCTTGCGAATTCTGGAAAACGCTGCAACCAGGCCAGGCACCTTTGCCTGAAGGCGGATCGCCTTTCTGTAGTTGGCTTCCGGGTTCATGGTATCAGCCTCGCTGTCAAGCAGGCCTAGTAATGAAATTGCTGTCCGAAGAGCAGCCATGGGATGAACATTTTCGAGGGAATAAGATTTGAAGTGCTCAATAATTTCTTGCGGAACGGCAGCTTCCTTTGCAAGCTGCTGCTTTAACTCTTCAAGCTCTTTTTTGTTTGGCAGCCTTAGATGCCAAAGCAAGTAGATGATTTCTTCAAAACTTGCATTCTCTGTCAAATCATCGATATCATACCCCACATATGTAAGGGTATCATCAATAATAGAACTAACAGATGATGTTGTTGCTACAACCCCTTCAAGACCGCGTGTCGCTGTCATATATAACATCTCCTTTTCAATAAATTTCCCCTTTAAGAGTGTTGTAAAAACATGAGGCTTACTTAAAAAGCACGATGCAAGTATTTCTCTCCCCCAAAAAGAAAATGCTTACATTTTACTGGCTGCTGGAACTAAAACCCTTTGCTTATGAAAGAACATAACAAATTCTTATAAGCTTATTTAAGTTTAAGCCTATTCTCATTATAAACAATAATCAGACATTTGTTAAATGTTTACCTATAATTTTTTTTTTCCATTCTGTGATTTCCCCGAAAAAACGCCTTTATTTGCGGGTTTTTGCATAAAAAAAAGCGGCTTTAAGGCCGCTTTTTTTTATGAAGTGAACAGTTTTACGATCTGCATGGCTAAATAAGCAATCCCCGCTCCGATCAGCGGCCCCACCGCAACTCCTCCAAAAAGCGCGACTGCAAGAATGGTCCCGATCACGAGAGCAGTTGTAATATGCGGATCATTTTCAAGCAGGGTCAGGCCGTTTTTTGCAATCAGCGCCACTGCGATCCCCGCTCCAAGGGCGATCCATGCGTAGGAAGACCGCATTGCTTCTCCAAGCTGCTTAAATCCGATTTCTCCCGTGGCAATCGGGACAAGAACGGCGATGGTAATAATGGTCACACCCCAGTTAATGCCTTTTGACTGGATGGTCGGAAATAATTTCTGATCAAGCCCAACGATTTTGATGATCAAAAGGACGGATACAGCAAAGAGCAATGATTGGTTTTTTGCGATAAGTGCGATAGCCAAGAGTAAAATTAAAAATAAATTCGCTTGTGTAAACACATGCCATCCCTCCTTTAAGATGAATGTATTCATATTCAGCCGCAGCGTGAATACATATAAAAAATAGGACATGCTGACGAGAGGAGGACCGTTTTTGTGAATCAATCTTATATCACTATTTTTTTCAGAACCCTCTTTGTCATATCAATGACCGCAGGGTCGATAGCTGCGGCCTATTATTCGTTTCCGTTAACTTATCCGTTCCTGATCGCCCTTATTCTATCTTCAGTGATTCATCCTGTTGTCGATTATTTGGACAAAGTGACAGGATTCCCCCGAACGATAAATGTTCTGGGCGTTCTTGCTTTTTTTCTGCTCGCAGCCTTCGGCGTGCTCACCATTCTGGTAGCCGAAATCGTAACGGGAACAGCCTATCTAGCAAAAACGCTGCCTCCGCATATCAGCACGTTTATTTCATATTGCGAAAAATTGTTTACCACTCATATTCAGCCGCTCTATAACGAGTTAACTCTTTTGTTTCAAGAATTGGAAACGAACCAGCAGGCTTCCATCGTCACTCATATCCAGACACTCGGTGATTCTGCCGCTAAAAATGCCGGGCTCCTGCTGTCCCACATTCTAGAGATGATCCCGAGATTTTTCGCTCTTCTTCCCAATACGGCGGCGGTTCTGATTTTTTCTCTTCTGGCAACCTTTTTTATGACAAAGGATTGGCATAAGCTGAAAGCCATGCTTGTTTTAATTCTGCCGGATCGTGTGACAGCTAACAGCAAAGCAATCAGCAGCGAATTAAAAAAAGCAATGACTGGTTTTATCAAAGCACAAGCCGTCCTCGTTTTCATCACGATGGTGATTGTATTTATCGGCCTTTCTCTCTTAAAGGTTGAACACGCCGCAACAATTGCTTTTTTAATCGGGCTTGTAGATCTTCTCCCTTACTTAGGTGCCGGCTCCGTATTTGTGCCCTGGATTTTGTATTTATCGATTACGGGCCAGCTGCCCCAAGCAATCGGAATTGGTATCCTGTACCTCGTCGTTCTTATTCAGCGGCAGCTGACAGAGCCCAAGATACTAAGTAAATCTATCGGGATCGATCCGCTGGCAACACTCATCGCCCTGTTTGCCGGCTTTAAATTATTCGGGTTTTTAGGACTGATTGCGGGACCGGCTGTACTCGTCATCATCCAAGCTTTCATCACAACAGGCGCATTAAAAGAAATATGGTCCTATATCACCGTTCAGCAAAAATAAAACGGCAGCCGTTTTTTCATGGCTGCCGTTTTTTATTTGATGATGATCCGCTTATTCTTCGACATTCCTCTCAGCCATTTGAACAGAATCGGCTTACACCAGCCGCGGGTAAACGGGATAAGAAGACAGGCGCCGGCCAAATCTGATAAAAAGCCCGGAAGCATCAGCAATAGACCGCCAATGAAAATGCACAGACCGTCAGCAATCGCTTCTCCCGGCATTTTGCCATATTGAAGATCACGCTGAACCTTATAATACACTTCGGTTCCTTGTTTTTTTGCAGCTGCTGCGCCGATAATGCCAGTCAGAATCATGAATAGAACTGTCGGCAAAATACCAATCAGATTTCCTAAAAATAGGAATATACCGATTTCTATTGCCGGAAACACAATAAAAAGCAAAAACAAAAATCTCATATCCAAGCCCCCCACACGTGTAACACGTTCTGTTCAACAAAAGGCATGATAAAGAGAAAAGGAAGGGATTCCCCTTCCATTTTCACCTGTAATTAAAGAACGCTCGCACGGCCTTGATAGACTGCGCCTCTGGAAGCGTCAACTGTAATATCCTGGCCATCTGTCAAAATAGATGTCGCATTTTCCAGACCCACGATAACCGGGATGCCAAGGCTTAATCCGACTACCGCAGCATGGCTAGTCAAACCGCCTTCTTCTGTAATAAGAGCAGACGCTTTTTCAAGGGATGCAATCATATCACGGTCAGTGCTTTTGGTAACAAGTACCGCACCGTCAGTCATTTTTTGCTCAGCTTCTTTTGCATTTTGTGCAACGACAACCGGACCGTAAGCTGATTTGCGTCCAATGCCTTGGCCTTTAGCGATGATATCGCCGACAGTATGAACCTTCATTAAGTTCGTAGTGCCGGACTCACCGACAGTGCCAGCTGTAATAACGATAAGATCGCCGTGTTTTACAATTCCGCTGTTCAATGATTTTTGGACAGCATCCTCAAGCATCTCATCTGTTGAGCTCGCATTTTGGCCGCTTTCCGCGAATACGCCAGATACGAGGGCAAGCTTTCTGGAAATAGAGTCATTTACAGTAACCGCAACAATCGGAGCCTGCGGACGGTATTTTGCAATCATACGTGCTGTATGGCCGCTTTCTGTCGGCGTTACGATCGCAGCAGCATTCAGGTTAATCGCCGTATGTGCGACAGATTGTCCAATTGCGTCTGTAATTGTCATGCCCACTTGGTCTCTGCGTTTTGAGAGAATTTCTTTATAATTTAATGCTTCTTCAGAACGGGACGCGATGTTATGCATTGTTTGAACTGCTTCAACCGGGTAACTTCCGGCAGCAGTTTCACCAGAAAGCATGATCGCATCTGTTCCGTCGAAGATCGCGTTTGCAACGTCACTTGCTTCCGCACGAGTCGGACGCGGGTTGCGCTGCATGCTGTCAAGCATTTGTGTCGCTGTAATAACAGGTTTGCCCAGCGCGTTGCATTTTTTGATCAGTTCTTTTTGCACAAGCGGCACTTCTTCAGCTGGAATTTCCACACCTAAGTCTCCGCGTGCAACCATTAAGCCGTCAGACACTTCGAGAATCGCATCGATGTTGTCAACGCCCTCTTGGTTTTCGATTTTAGGGATGATTTGAATATCCTGAGCGTTGTGCTCTTCAAGAAGCTCACGGATTTCGAGCACATCCGTAGAACGTCGAATGAAAGATGGTGCGATGAAGTCTACTCCTTGCTCAATACCGAAAACGATGTCTCGCGCATCCTTTTCAGTAATCCCCGGAAGATTGACACTTACGCCCGGTACGTTAACACCTTTTTTATTTTTGAGTGTTCCGTTGTTTAATACTTTTGTTTTGATTTCGCGTTTAGCGGCATCTACATCAAGTACCTCAAGACCGATAAGGCCGTCATCTAACAGAATCGTTGAACCTTGTTCAACGTCATGGACTAAACCTTCATATGTCACTGAAATTTTATCTGTTGTTCCTACAACCTCGTCCATTGAAATAATGAGCTCTTTGCCTGTTTCAAGCTCAATACCGCCGTTTTCCATTGTATGTGTGCGGATTTCAGGACCTTTTGTATCAAGCAGAATTCCAACGTTCTTGCCAAGTTTTTTACTTGCTTCGCGGATATTTTTAATTCTTGCACCGTGCTCCTCAAAATCTCCGTGAGAAAAGTTTAATCGAGCCACGTTCATTCCTGACTCCATTAATTTCGTAAGCATTTCAATACTTTCACTTGCCGGACCGATGGTACAAACAATTTTAGTTTTTCTCATTTGGTTCACTTCCTTCTGAAATCTTCAGCCTTCAGCTGTACATTAGATAGACAGTTCTTTTGAAAGCTGATACATGTTTTGCTCAACTGTGTGTTTTGTCTCAAGTATTTCTATAATATCATGGTCTACAAGCTTATTGTTTTGTATACCTACACAGCGTCCGCCTTTTCCTTCAAGCAGCAGTTCAACTGCATATGCGCCGAGACGGCTTGCCAACACACGGTCAGCAGCACTCGGAGAACCTCCGCGCTGGATATGGCCCAATACAGATACCCTAGTTTCAAGATTTGTTTCTTCTTCAATGCGTTTCCCGAATTCAACACCGCTGCCTACACCTTCGGCAACAATAATAATACTGTGCTTCTTGCCGCGTTCGTGGCCGCGTTTTAAGCGGGCAATGATTTCGTGCATGTCATAGTCTGCCTCAGGGATTAAGATCGATTCTGCGCCCCCTGCAAGACCGGCCCACAATGCGATATCGCCGGCATGACGGCCCATTACTTCGATTACATATGTACGTTCATGAGAAGTCGCTGTATCGCGAATCTTATCAATTGCGTCAATTACTGTATTTAAAGCTGTATCGAAACCGATTGTAAAATCAGTGCCCGGAATGTCATTATCAATTGTACCCGGTACACCTACACATGGAAACCCGTGTTCCGTTAATTTTTTCGCACCCATATAGGAACCGTCTCCACCGATAACAACAAGGCCTTCAATACCAAGCTTCTTCAAGTTTGCTATCCCTTTTTCACGGCCTTCAACTGTTTTGAATTCAGGACATCTCGCCGTATAAAGCTTAGTCCCTCCACGATGTATAATATCGCCTACTGATCCGAGTTCAAGCTTTTCAATCTTTCCGCTGATCAATCCCGCGTATCCGTTGTAAATACCGTAAACTTCAACGTCATGATAGATCGCTTTTCTGACTACTGCGCGAACTGCTGCGTTCATTCCCGGGGAATCCCCGCCGCTCGTTAATACCCCTATTCGTTTCATTCTCCATTCACCTCAGCAACATATATGATTAAACATAACATGATCATTGCCCTAAAAACAATGAAAAGGGATCTCCATCCTCCCTATGAAACCTTACCTATTATACAATTAAATAAATTGTTTTTAAATAAAATTTAAGGAATGTCACAAAAAATAAACGTGAGCCAAAGGCTTCACGTTTATTTAGTTTACCCCGATATATTGATCTTCAACCGAGACTTTGCCAATTGCTTTATATTTTTCATAACGCTGCTGAACTAATTCTTCTTCGCTCAGCTTCAGTAAAGTTTTTAACGATTGTTTAAGGGTTTCGTCCATATAGCTTGCCTGCAGCTTCACATCATGGTGCGCTCCGCCTTTTACTTCTTTAATCATATGATCTATAATACCTAATTCTTTTAAATCCGGCGCAGTGATTTTCATTGTTTCTGCTGCTTTTTTAGCAAGACTGGAGTCCTTCCATAAAAGTGCCGCGGCACCTTCCGGAGAAATAACAGAATAAGTAGAGTTTTCCAGCATATGCAAGTGATTGCCTACACCCAGACCAAGGGCTCCGCCGCTTCCGCCTTCACCAATGACGATGCAGATAACAGGCACTCGAAGGCCGGCCATCTCAAACAGGTTTTTGGCAATAGCTTCACTTTGTCCTCTTTCTTCAGCTGCTCGTCCAGGGTATGCCCCCTTCGTATCAATAAAACAGATAATTGGTCTGTTAAATTTGTCAGCCTGTTTCATCAGACGAAGCGCTTTTCTGTAGCCTTCTGGATGCGGCATCCCAAAATTGCGGACTAGGTTTTCCTTCGTGTCTTTGCCGCGCTGATGCCCGATTACCGTTACAGGGAGGCCGTGGAACTTCGCAATCCCGCCGACAATGGCTTCATCGTCCCCGTACGCTCTGTCTCCGTGACATTCAAAAAAGTCGGTAAACAGGTGTTCGATATAATCAAGAGTTGTCGGACGGTCCGCCAGACGCGCGATTTGAACCCGGTCCCACGGCTTCAAATTTTTGTAAATATCATCCTGAAGCTTAGCGAGACGGTCTTCGAGCCGTTCGATTTCCGCACTTAGATCCATATCGGAATCTTGGGTGAATTTTTTTAGTTCGGCGATTTTGGTTTGCAGTTCAATCACCGGTTTTTCAAATTCTAATCTTGGAGCCACTCAATGTCACCTCCTGTTTGATGCATATCCAGCAGATTTTCTAACGTTTTTTTCATATCGTCGCGATGAATAACCGCATCAAGCTGTCCATGTTTTAATAAAAACTCAGCCGTTTGGAAGTCCTCAGGCAGTTTTTCTCCTATTGTCTGTTCAATAATCCGTCTTCCGGCAAAACCGATCAGCGCGCCAGGCTCAGCGAAATTGTAATCGCCAAGGGATGCAAAGCTTGCTGATACGCCCCCGGTAGTCGGATGCGTCATTACTGAAATAATAAGACCCTGTTCTTCACTGAACAGTTTTAACGCAGAGCTTGTCTTTGCCATCTGCATCAAACTTAATACGCCTTCCTGCATTCTAGCACCGCCTGAAGCCGTAAAAATAATAAACGGAACTTTATCAGCTTTTGCTTTTTCAATCGCAAGCGTGATTTTTTCACCGACGACTGAACCCATGCTGCCCATTCTGAATGAAGAGTCCATGACGGCGACAACAGCCGGGTGTCCGCCGATGGTGCCCTTGCCTGTCACAACAGCCTCGTTTAAGGATGTTTTCTCGCGATCTTTTTCAAGCTTTTCCAGATATCCCGGGAAACCAAGCGGATTTTCCGAGAGCATTCCCTGATTAAATTCCTCAAAGGATTGTTCATCCATCAAGCTTTCGATACGCTGTTTTGCGTTCATTGGGAAATGATAATCGCAGTTCATGCATACCCGCATATTTTTATCCAACTCTTTAGTGAGCATGATTTTTTTACACTTAGGACATTTTGTCATAATGCCTTCCGGAACATCGTGCTTCGCTTGATCAGACGGTACGGAAGCATACTTTTTCTTTTTCGTGAATATATCCTTTAACAAATGATTACCTCCCTTTTGTGAAGGGTTCTCTTCACCGCATGTCATCAAACAGATAGACTTGCTAATAACTTTACCGAAACTATTGTACTTTTTTTGTCAAACGCTGTCATCCTCAATTCGACAACTTTTTATTCGATGACGTGCTCGGAAAGGCTTGTATGAAATCAGATAAGGTGTTGAAACGACAAGGTTGACAGCGCATTCAAAAATAATGTTAAACCCGGCTGAAATTTTTTTAAGGCTAACCCCCTAAAAAAATTTCAGCCGTCAGTTTAACTTGAGAACAGCGCGCCGGTCTCCGCCAACGCGCTGCCATTTTTGGAATGAATTAAAATTATTCACCAATAATCGTAAGTTTTCTTGTTTTTTCTGCGACTTCCTCAGGGTCAACAGTGATTCTTGCAACACCTGTTTCCATCGCAGCTTTTGCCACAGCCTTCGCAACAGCAGGCGCAACACGTTTATCAAACGGTGCAGGGATGACATAGTCTGCGCTAAGCTCATCTTCTGAAACCAGTGAAGCAATGGCTTCAACCGCTGCGATTTTCATTTCCTCGTTAATATGAGTGGCACGCACATCAAGCGCTCCGCGGAAAATACCAGGGAATGCAAGAACATTGTTTACTTGGTTCGGGAAGTCAGAACGGCCAGTTCCGACAACGCTTGCTCCGGCTTCACGCGCATCTTCCGGCATGATTTCCGGATTTGGATTTGCCATTGCAAAGATAATCGGATCTTTTGCCATGCTTTGAACCATTTCTTTTGTTAACGCGCCTGCTACAGAGACACCGATAAATACGTCAGCATCAACGATAACATCTTTCAGAGAACCGTCTTTGCGATCTTGGTTCGTGAACTTCGCCACTTCATTTTTGACATCGTTCATGCCGTTCGGGCGCCCTTCATAAATGGCCCCTTTGGAATCGCACATCACAATGTCGCGAACGCCATAATGATGAAGAAGCTTGATAATCGCAATGCCAGCCGCACCCGCGCCGTTTGCGACAACTTTAATGGATGACATGGATTTTCCAGACAGTTTCAGCGCGTTCACAAGACCTGCTACGGTTACAATGGCAGTACCGTGCTGATCATCATGGAAAACCGGGATGTTTGTTTCTTTTTTGAGGCGCTCTTCAATGATAAAGCAGTTTGGCGCTGCAATATCTTCAAGGTTGACGCCGCCAAATGTCGGTTCCAGCAATTTTACAGTTTCAACGATTTTATCAACATCGTTTGTGTTTAAAGCAATCGGGAACGCATCTACGCCCGCAAAGCTTTTGAAAAGAACTGCTTTCCCTTCCATAACAGGAAGCGCCGCTTCAGGGCCGATGTTTCCAAGGCCAAGCACAGCTGTACCGTCAGTTACAACTGCTACCATGTTCCCCTTCATTGTATAATCATATACTTTGTTAATGTCTTCATGAATATCCTTACACGGTTCTGCAACACCCGGAGAATACGCGAGGCTTAAATCTTTCGCATTTCTGACCTCTACTTTTGATTTAGACTCCAGTTTCCCCTGGTTGACTTTATGCAGGTGTAATGCTTCTTCTCTTAATGACATTCTCCTAAACACTCCTTATGGATATTTTTTGATTCGTATACTGCTGCGTTGATTGCTGCATTCTGCGGAGTAAATCTATCTGAATATTTAAACAGGATCACATAATTGCTCCAATTGTATAACAAAAAGCGAATCGTTACCACTGTTTTAAAACGACGTTTTTTTGACCCAACAGCTCTTTTAAGCGATATAACACCTGGTGATCTGCATTGATATGGAACGACTCAGGTAGCTTAATCGTCTGTTTTTGCCTTTCATAATAGAGATAAACGCCTGTTTCCCCTTTATGCTCCAGCAAAATGCGCTTAATCTTTGCCAGGATCTCCTGGCTGTGCTGACTGCTTTCTATTTTTATATAAACCGATGGCGCTTTTTCTGCATCCATATCTTCTAATAATTCTGCCCGGGACATGATGAATTGGATCTTATCTTGTCTAACTTCACATTTCCCCGCAGTGAACAAAAGAGCGCCTTCTCTTAAAACGGGAGAAAGCTGTCTGAATTGTTCAGGGAAGACTACGGCTTCCATCTCGCCGGTTTCATCACTGAGCGTTAAAAACGCCATGTTTTGACCTGTTTTCGTCCGAATCGTTTTGATCTTCGACAGCAGAACGCCTAGTGAAAGCTGCCTTTTGACTGCCCGCTGAGCCTGCAGAATGGAGACTGCTCCTTGCGCAGTGAGCTGTTTTCGGAAGGCGGAGAGGGGATGATTTGAAAAATAAATGCCAAGCGTTTCCTTTTCAAACGCAAGTAAATCCACCAGAGGAAGCTCCTCCGTCTCCACATACTTCGGCTTAATTGAAAACGATTCATCTAAAAACAATCCCATTTGGTCATCGTCCGCGGCGAATAGCTCAGCATGTTCCAAAGCAACATCAATGGATGCGAGCAGCGTGGCCCGGTTTTGGCCGAATTCGTCCATCGCACCAGAAAAGATAAGTGCTTCAAGCATTTTGCGATTTACGCTTTTTGACGGCACGCGAAAGCAGAAATCGAAAAGATCTTCAAATGGTTTCTCTTTTCTTGCTTTATATATATCTTTGACTGCTGAGACGCCTACACTTTTTATCGCGCGGAGGCTGTATCTGACAGATCCGTTTTCAACTGTAAACGGAAAACTGCTTTTATTCACTGACGGAGGAAGGATACGAATCCCGCTCCCCTTTGCTTCGTAAAGATATTGAGAGATTTTATCCTCATTGCCAATGACGCTTGTCAGCAATCCGCACATAAAATATAACGGATAATGAGCTTTCAAATACGCAAGCTGGCACCCGATCATGCTGTATGCCACCGCATGGCTTCTGTTAAAGCCATAGTTTGCGAATTTGACGATTAAATCGTAGACCTCATTTGCAGTGTCTACAGAATACTCCTTTTTTAAGCACCCTTCAACAAAATGGCTTCGCTCTCTGTCCAGGATTTCTTTTTTCTTTTTGCTGACCGCCCTTCTCAATAGGTCCGCTTCGCCTAAAGAAAACCCCGCCATACGGGAAGCAATCATCATAATTTGTTCCTGATACACAATGACGCCATATGTATCTTCCAAAATGCTCCTTAAATCTTCATGAGGATAGTGAACAGGCGCCCGACCGTGTTTACGGTCGATAAATAACGGAATATTTTCCATCGGACCCGGCCGGTACAGTGCATTGACCGCCACAATATCTTCTAGGCCCGAAGGTTTCAGCCGTTTCAAGACGCTTCTCATCCCTGCAGATTCAAGCTGGAAAATGCCTGTCGTATCCCCTTTTGACAGCAAGGAGAACGTTTTGTCATCGCTGTAGGAAATACTTGAAAGGTCTATTTTAATATTTTCTTCTTTTTCAATCATTGAAGTGATGGATTCAATAAGTGTCAGATTCCTCAAACCTAAGAAATCCATTTTTAAAAGGCCCAAGTCTTCAAGATGGTCCATCGCGTATTGCGTTAAATAGATCCCTTCATGCCCTTCTTGAAGCGGAACAACATCTGTTAACGGTTCTTCACTCAGGACAACGCCCGCTGCGTGGGTTGATGCATGCCTTGGCAGCCCTTCTATTTTCCGGGCAATTGAATAGACTTGCTGAAGCAGGCTTGACTCCCGAAGCCGCTTATCCAGCTGCGGTGACTGCTGTCTCGCTTCATCCAGCGTCATTCCCGGTCTTGAAGGAATGAGTTTTGCAAGCTGATCTGCCTCCTTCGGGCTGACGCCGAATACTCTGCCGACGTCCCGGAGCGCCGCCTTTGCCGCAAGTGTTCCAAAGGTGATAATCTGTGCGACGTGCATTGCACCGTATTTCTGCTGAACATATTGAATGACTTCATCCCTTCTAGTATCGGGAAAGTCAATATCAATATCCGGCATGCTGACGCGTTCGGGATTTAAAAATCTTTCAAACAGAAGGTGATGCTTAATCGGGTCAACATCTGTGATATACAGCACATATGCCACAAGAGAACCCGCCGCAGAACCCCTTCCCGGTCCTGTAACAATCCCTTTTTCATGGGCGTGCTTCATAAAATCCCACACGATCAGAAAGTAATCGCTGAACTTCATCCGCTTGATGACATCAAGCTCATATTGAAGACGGCGAAGGTATCGTTCATCAGGCTTGCCGAAACGGCTGCGGAGTCCCTCCATACAGATATCCGTTAAATAATCATCAGCGGACGTTCCGTCTGGGGTCGGAAAAGACGGTAGACGGGTCTGCCCGAGACTGACGTCAACCCGGCATTGTTCCGCGATCTCTACAGAAGCTTGCAGTGCCTCGGGATGCTCTCGATAAATGTTTTGCATTTCTTCGAGTGGTTTCAAATCGAGATCAGGCAAATCTTCAGCGGGTGCATCCGTCAGTTTTTCCCCCGCTTTAATCGCTTTCAAACAACGGTAGGCAGCCTTATCTTCCTTCCTTATGTAATGCACATCGCCTGTGGCCGTAACAGGGATACCCGTTTCTTCTGACAGCTTTAGAATCTGCTCAGACAAGACTTGATTCCCTTTAAAAGGCTGATAGGAGAAATAAAAAGCTCCCTTTCCGAATATAGACTGAAATTCCAGCGAGGCTTGAGCAGCCTGTTCGAACAGCCCTCCTTCAAGAAGCGTTTCAATATATCCTTTTTCGCCGGGCGTTATTGCGATAATCCCTTCTCGATAACTGTGAAGCCATTTCGGCTTCAGTCCGCCTTTTGATTTAGATTGCAGAACGCTGCTGATTTTCAGCAGGTTTTGATAGCCTGTATTCGATTTTGCCAGCAGGACGAGCGGGTATGCTTCAAGCTCGCTGTCATCTGTAAAAACAGAAGCCGTCAAACCGATTATTGGGTTGATCCCTCTCGCCTTGCAAGCTTTATAAAATTGAATAGCTCCGTACATGACATGATCATCTGTCAGCGCCAAAGACGCATATCCGAGCCTGTCAGCTTCACTGACGAGTTCTTCCACAGCCGCGGCGCTGTTTAGCAGGCTATACCCGCTATGCACTTGCAGGTGAACAAAAGACATGCTATCACCTCTTTCTCATTACGATCCATTTCTTCCTTCATTATAAGGCCGGTTTCCAAAAGAAACAAATGTTCTTTTTTGACTCATCATCATACTTGTCCTGAAAGCTCAATATGATATAAAAGGTGAGGTGATAAAGATGGATCAGGAAGCAGGATTTATGGTGAATTTTATCAATAGCTACTTCATTGCGTTAGGGGTGCTGATCGGGGGCGCACTCATCGGAGGGCTCGGAGCATACTTGGCAGGCGAACCCCCGCTTACAGCCATTACAAAGCTTGCCAACCGGTTAAAAATATGGGCGCTTGTCGCAGCTATCGGAGGCACCTTTGATGCGGTATACAGCTTTGAACGCGGCATACTCGAAGGCAATACGAGAGATATCTTTAAACAGCTTCTTTTAATTATTTCGGCCATGGGGGGCGCGCAAAGCGGCTGGCTTATTATATCATGGCTGACCCAGGAGCATCTTTCTTCATGAGGGTCCCCCAGCATTACAAAAAACCGGGATGGCAGCGTTTTTTCGCGGGAATGATGTGCGGAGCCGTAATCAGCTGGTTCTTTTTCCTGTTTACTTACGGAACATTCCAAGAGGAGCAGGTCAGCCTCATCGAAAAGCAAAAAGAGCATGTAAAAGACTTGAACAATCAAATTTCGATCTATCAGGAAGACCTCCATAAACTGAATGAAGATAATAAAAGAAAACTGCTGATTCAAAGCGTCAGCGTCAAATTGCTGAATGGGGATAAATATAAAATATCACAGCCGGATAAAACGAAATTCGAGGAGCATGTAAAGGATGATATTTCAGAGGTGATTACAAAAGACATAGAGAGCGTCTATCAAACAAAGGATCTCTTGAAGCGGACAATTGAAAATAAAGTCTATATGATCAATGAAAAAAAATACGAGGCAACCGTCAGAGAATTGATTATTTATACGAGGCTGACAGTGGAACTTGAAATTTCTTTCGCCACATAATTATGGATTTTTTTTAAATTCTCCAAACTTCTGTCGCTTTTTCCCATTCTTTTTTATAAACTATATGTGAGGCTTAATGGCGAAAGGAAGGAGGAAGGGAAATGGAGGTTTACAGTGACCGTCAGTTAGCAAAAGATCAAGCAGCCCGTCTCAGACAAGGTTTTTCTGCATATGCCGAAACAAACTCACTCGCTTCCCTCATCAAAAAAGAACTTCAATCACACAATCTCCAAGTCTACGAGGACCTTACTGATTTCGGCTGCTGGTTCATCCCCGTCACAGATGAACACTAAGAGAGAGGGTCTCCCCTCTACTCGTGTTCTTTACATAATGTTTCCAGATCAGCTAAAATACGATCAGCTTCATCCCAGCTGTAAATAGAGGCGCCTGAAGCTAACGGATGCCCTCCGCCGTTATATTTCCGGGCAAGTCCGTTAATGACAGGCCCCTTCGAACGGAATCTGACTCTGATTTGATCGTCTTCTTCTACGAAAAACACCCAGGCGCGAATACCTGAGATATTGCCAAGCGTCCCGACAAGCTGCGACGCTTCAGAAGCCGTTGTGCCGAATTTTTCAAGCGTATCCTTTTTGATGAAAACAGAAGCCGCCCCGTTTTCGGACAAAGACACATTTTGAAAGATAAAGCCGTTAAGCTTCACCACATTCAGTTTTGTTTCATACAATTGATTAAATAACTCTGAGGAAGAGAATGGATACTGAATGAGCTCGCCTGCATATTTTAGTGTTTTTTCCGTGGTATTCGGAAATAAAAAGCGTCCGGTATCTCCAACAATGCCGGCGTAGATCAGCTCTGCCGCTTTCGTATTCAGCTTCCAGCCGTGCTCTTTTCCTTCTAAATACAGCTCGTAAATCATTTCACTTACTGAGCTGGCGCTTGTATCGACCCAGAGAAGGTCACCGTATGGATCTTCGTTCGGATGGTGGTCGATTTTCATTAGTTTGGCGCCTGAAGGATAACGCTGATCGTCGATTCTTTCCTGATTTGCCGTATCGCAGACAATGACAAGTGCGCCTTCATATGTTTCATTGTCCACCTCATCAAGGGAATATAAGAAAGAGAGGGACGGTTCAGGCGTGCCGACCGCAAAAATATTTTTTTCAGGATATGTTTCACGCAGGATTTCCGTAAGCCCACACTGTGATCCGTAGGCATCCGGATCAGGACGCACATGTCTATGTAAGATAATCGTGTCATATAATGATATGGTTCTGATCAATTCTGTTTTCATTTGATACTCCTTTATTGTTTTTATTCATTAAATCACATTCTCTGCCGACGGAAAAGAAAAATAACGTCAAAACCAAGCCCGTTTTTGTATAAAATGGGGTTGTAAACTTTTACGATGGAGGATTTCATTTATGCTGGTTCTTGTTTTTTTGATTGGGCTTTCAGCCTGCTTTTATGTGTACTATAAAGTAAAAGGCGTACGGGCAAAGCCATCTTTGGCAAAAGAAATATGTTCAGCAAAATCAAGCATGGCCTTAGGGTCACTAGTCCTGTTCTACGGGCTTAACCAAATGATATTATTCCATTCAGTATTAACGTTAGTAATCGGCGGTATCTTTATCGTCATAGGAGCAGGAAGCGCTTGGGCAGGTTATAAAGCCTTCAGGCATTACAATCCCCTTCACGCCAAAGAAGCTGAAAGAGATCACGCGTAAGGGGCGCCTGAACGTCCCTTAGCTTCTTTCCATCAGCTGAACCATCAGCATCGCTTTAGACACGATATGACCTTGGCTGTGCACTTCCACTTCCATTTTCCCAAACTTTCTGCCGGCCTCCAAGATGCGAGGTTTGACTTCGATGACTGATTCCATCTGCACAGGCTTCAAAAAGAAGATGGTGATGCTCTCTATGACGAGTTCGCCGCGTTTTTTCGAGCGCAAAAATCGGTTTGCCGCTTGCGTCAAAATGGTCGTAAATACGCCATAAGAAATGGTTCCAAGCTGATTTGTCATTTGCGGCGTGACTTCATACTCGTAAACCGTTTGATCTTCTTTATCATCACCCTCATCTTTAAACCCCCTTGAAACGATATCATCAAGCTTCTCCCCGACCTGCGGCTGCTTTTGAATCATTTGAAGAGCTTTCAATACGTCTTGGCGGCTGATCATGCCGATGAGTTTTTGGTGGCCGTCAGTGACGGGAAGCACTTCGATCCCTTCCCATACCATCATTTGCGCAGCTGAAGCGACAGATGTTTTCCCAATAACCGTGACGGGATTTTTGGTCATGACTTTTTCTATAGATGCATTTCGGTCATGGCCAGCAATATCTTTTGATGTCAGAATGCCATGGATTTTCATTTGATCGTCGACAACCGGGAAGCGGCCGTGCCCCGTTTCAAAATTTTTCTCATACCATTTTTCAAGTTTATCCTTAGGCGAAAGATATACCGTGCGGTCAGCAGGTGTTAGGATGTCCTCCACCAAAACAATTTCTTTTTTGATCAGCTGGTCATATATTGCCCGGTTAATCATCGCGGCAACTGTAAAGGTGTCATAGCTCGTGGATAAAATCGGCAGTTCAAGCTCATCTGCCAGCTGCACAATGCTGTCATCCGTGTTAAAGCCCCCGGTCACCAATACGGCCGCGCCCGCTTCAAGCGCCTGCCTGTGTGCATTGATTCTGTTTCCGACAATCAAAAGATTCCCCGCTGCGGTGTAACGCATCATCGCGTCAAGCTCCATCGCGCCGATGACGAATTTATTCAATGTCTTATGGAGCCCTGCCCTGCCTCCGAGCACTTGTCCGTCTATAACATTTACAACCTCTGCATAGGTAAGCTTTTCAATGTTCTCTTTTTTCTTTTGTTCAATTCTGATTGTGCCCACACGTTCAATCGTGCTGACAAACCCTTTATTCTCTGCTTCCTTGATCGCTCTGTACGCGGTTCCTTCGCTTACTTTCATTTCCTTTGCAATTCTTCGGACAGAAATTTTTTCACCGACAGGCAGTGAATCGATATACGTTAAAATTTGTTCATGCTTCGTTGCCAAGCCTTTCACCTCTAAGGACAGTCTTCTTGTTTTTATTATAAGGTTTCAAAGGATTTATACGCAATGAGGCTGGAAAATAAAAAAGAAGCCCGACCGGCTTCTTACAGCGTTGATTTCGTTCCAGTCAAACGCAAGGACCACGTGATTCCTTTTACATCGTAAAGCGGAAAAACCTTTATTTTTCTTTTAAATGGACATCAACCGCTGTCTTAACAATATTTCGATTCCCTATTTTAGATAAAACAAATAAAACTGCGGATAGCCATATCGCCCCTATGGCCGTATAGATCAATGGATGAACAGCTGTGTTTGCGATCCATTCATTTATTAATGTTCTGGCATTTACCAGAATAATAAATCCTCCTACAAGCACACCCATCAATTGCGGATGAAACTTCTGCACCAGCCATGCTGCGATAGGGGCAGCGATAATTCCGCCGGCCATTAGTGAAAACACCCATAACCAATTGACGTCCTCCCATCCTAATGAAATAAGAAAACCGGCGGTTGCAGATACGGCGATGGCAAATTCACTTGTGTCTACAGTCCCGACAACTTTCCTCGGGCTCAAGCCTTTGCGGGATAATAAAATCGGAGTGGTCACCGGTCCCCAGCCGCCTCCGCCTGTGGCATCTGCAAAACCAGCGATCACTCCCAATGGGATGGATTGTTTTCGGTTTAACGGCACATGCTTCTTCTCAAGAGCCGGCTTATATTGAAATAAAAACCTGATCAATACATATCCGCCCAGAAGGAGCAAAAACAAAGAAATATAGGGTTTCGCCACATCTCCAGGTAATTGGCTGAGGAATGCCGCGCCTAAAAAAGCGCCTATAGAGCCGGGAATGACAAGCTGATAAACGGTTTGTTTGTCAACATTGCCAAATTTAATATGCGACACTCCCGATGCGGCAGTCGTTACGACTTCCGCTAAATGGACAGAAGCCGAAGCCACAGCAGGTGTGATGCCAAACGCCAATAACAAAGAAGTTGAGGTAACCCCATAAGCCATACCTAACGAACCGTCTATTAACTGCGACAATAAACCAATAAATGCAAAAACGATTAATTTCTTCATCAGAACACCCCATCTATATCAATCAGATATTTTTGACTCTTCATTCGAATCTAACAATCTCTTGGCGCTTTCATATAAAAAATAAGAGGCTTTGATAATTGCAGTTTCATCTATTGTAAATGCAGGGTGGTGCCAATCATGATCACCGTCTGTTCCAAAAAACGCAAAGGATCCCGGAATATGCTCAAGATAATAAGCAAAATCTTCCCCCGCGGTTGATGGGGCGGGATCAATGACTTGAAGTTTCGCTTTATGTGCAGCGTCTCGCACCAGCCCCGTAATTGCCTCATCATTACAAAGCGGCGGCGGTCCGGAATGCCACTTCACATTTGCCTTTAACGAGAAAGCGGCAGAAATCTGCTCTGTGACTGCAAAAAAACGCTGTTTCACTTGATTACGAACCTCTGAATCAAATGTACGAACAGTGCCCTCAATGACCACTGTATCCGGAATGACATTCCAAGTGCTGCCGCCGTTGATTTTCCCTACGGTTAAAATCGCGCTTTGCAGCGGGTTTACATTTCTGCTTACAATCGTTTGCAGGGCGACAATAAGCTGAGAGGCGCCGATAATTGGATCAAAACCATTATGCGGCAATGCTGCATGAGCACCTTTCCCTTCTATCTCTACTTTAAATCGGTCAACAGCAGCCATAAGCGGGCCTGTTTTTAACCCTACAGTCCCAACCGCGATATCCGGTTTATTGTGAAGGCCAATAACCGCATCAATGCCATCCAGTTGGCCGTCCTCTATCACTTTTGTAGCGCCTGCACCCGCTTCCTCTGCTGGCTGAAATAATAAACGAATCTTTCCTTTCAGACTGTCTTGATTTTCCTTCAATAAAAAGGCCGCACCAAGAAGCGCTGCCGTATGAAAATCATGACCGCACGCATGCATGATCCCTTTATGTTTAGACGCATAAGGCAATCCTGTTTTTTCTTCAATTGGCAAGGCGTCAATATCAGCCCTCAAAGCAATCGCCGGACCTTCTGACTCCCCTGCTATGTCTGCGAACACACCCGTTTTTAGAGCAGTAGGGCGAATCTGTATCCCCTTTTCTTTAAGGCATTTTTTTATAAAAGCAGTTGTTTCAAATTCTTCTTTTGACAGTTCAGGATATTGGTGCAGGTGCCGGCGAATGCCGATGAGCTGCTTTTCTAGCGTTGAGAGATTTACGGGATTAGACTCCTCTTTCAACGTCAGGATGTCATTTCCTGTAGTCTGATATGGATAGGAGCCTTCTATATTTCTCCAATAATCCAAAGACATATGTTCCGCTCCTTTCCCTATCCCAATATATTTTCTTCAGACTCTTCAACATAAGATGAAATAAATCGGTTCAATTTATCAGCAAGACCGCCCGCCCCAAATCTTATATACTTGCTGGAAACTTTCGGATTATCTTCTTTCAAAAAGCTTAAAAAAGATAAAATATAAATGCGCCTGTAAGCTACTTGTGTAATTCCGTACTCAAAAAACCAGTTATCAATGACATTGTATACGCCTCGGTTGACGCCATATAGGTTATTACATTTCTTGTAAAAGCAGAGATCCGGAAGATTTAACTCCTGATGGGAAAGAAGGCTTTCTTTTTTGTTTGGTGCCATAATCCCAATCAGCTCAAAGCGTTTTGCAACGCACGAAATATCCTTTTTAATTTGCTTTGTTAAAGACTCCAAAGAATCAAACCTTCTTTCTTCTCTAATTTTAAAGAGAATGCTGCATTCGATTTTTTCTCCATAAATGTCTCTATGAAAGTCAAACAAAAAAATCTCCAATGTCTTTTCAAGGTTAGAGCCCACCGTCGGTTTCACACCGATATTCATAACCCCTAAATGAAATTGATGATTGACTGTCGCCAGAACCCCATAAACTCCATTACGCAGCCCATGTATTTTTGCATCTACATTTGCCGTGGGGAATCCAAGCTTTCTGCCTAATTGTTTTCCTTTCACAACCGTACCGGCAATGATCGTCAAAAAAGTCAGCCTCCTCTCTCAGCTTCCGCATTCGATCAGACGAAACCTAATGATGTGATGAATGTAAAACGGATTGATGCTGCGGAATGCCAAGACCGAGATTTTCCCGCAATGTCCCGCCGCGATAATCTTGACGATAAAGCCCTCTTTCTTGAAGAATCGGAATCACCTTTTCTACAAAAGCATCAAGTGTTCCCGGTATATCCGACCCAACGATAAACCCATCCGCCGCCTCAGCGTTGAACCAAGTTTCAATTAAGGATGCGACACGCTCTGGTGTTCCGATGAATAGAGTCCGTGGAAAAGCCATTTCCTGTGCTACCTCCCGCAATGTCAGATTTCTGGCTTTTGCTTCTCTCTTAATCCGGTCTGTTGTGCTTTGAAACGCATTCTTTCCCACATCGCCAATATCGGGAAATGGCTCATCCAACGGGTAAACACTCAGATCATAATCATCAAAAAAACGGGCCAAATAAGTAACAGCATTTTCAATCGGTATCAATTCTGCAAATTCACGATACTTCTTTTCCGCCTCTTCTTCCGTATCTGCCACAATCGGGCTGATCCCTGGAAAAATCCGCACACTTGAAGGATCACGCCCTTCATCAGCAGCTCGGCTTTTCACATCCGCATAAAACGCTTTTGTCTCTTCTAATGAATTGGAATGGGTAAAAATCGCATCCGCATTTTTAGCAGCAAACTGCCGGCCTGTTTCTGATGAACCCGCTTGAAACACTACAGGCTCTCCCTGCTTAGAGCGCCCGATATTCAAGGGCCCCTCTACTTGAAAATACTTTCCTTTATGATTCAGGCGATGAAGCTTCGCCTGATCGAAAAACTGCCCTGTTTTCTTATTGTGTATAAATGCGTCATGCTCCCAGGAATTCCACAGCCCGCGCACAACATCCAAATGCTCTTGTGCGATCTCGTAACGTTCAGTGTGTTCTGGCAAATTAGACTTACTATGGTTGCGCGCCGCTCCTTCCTGCGGCGAAGTAACCAGATTCCAGCCGGCCCTGCCCCCGCTGATATGGTCCAGCGACATCAATTGTCTGGAGATAGTGAATGGCTCAGTAAAAGATGTAGAGAACGTCCCTACTAAACCAATATTTTTGGTAACCGATGCCAGCGCAGATAAAATGGTGATCGGTTCAAAACGGTTTAAAAAATGAGGAATCGATTTTTCAGAAATAAATAAGCCGTCTGCAATGAAAATAAAACTAAACAAACCTTTTTCAGCTGTTTGCGCCTTTTTCATGTAAAATTCAATATTCGTGCTGGCCGAGGGATCAACATCGGGATGACGCCAGCCGTCAGTTGTTCCCCCGACACCGTGAATCATGGCTCCAAACTGAATAAAATCTGCACGTGTCATCTTTTTGCCTCCTTTATCTGTGCATGATTAGCAAGTGCAAGATCAAGGTGTTCAATGCCGATTTCAGTTATCCCTTGATACTGATTGCCGCGCCCGATTTCGACCACAGGCACATGGCGCACCCCATATTTCACCTGTAAAATATCCCGAAGCTTTTCTTTCTCTGAAACATCGATATTTTGGAACGGGAACCCTTTTTCATTCAAATAATTCTTGACTTCCTCACAATACGAACAGCCTTTTTTACTCCAAACCACAATGTTCACAACATCACTCATTCTTCTGTCCCTCCTTAACGTTTTGCAGCTAAAACTGCATCGCTCAGCAGCTGATAAGACAGCTGTTTTTCTACAGCATTTTTGATCGGTGTAAAAATAACAAAATCATTGATTTTGTATGTGCCTGATAAACGTGTTAATTCTTCTGCCACTTCTTCCTTTGTTCCGGCAATAATCCCGGTTTTTTGCACGATGATGTCATAGGGCTCTGTGACGTTTTCCAGATAGGCCTCAGCCTGTTCGCGGGAACCGACGTTGACCTTACGCCCGTCTTTCAAAACCACTTTTATCGATTCACGCGACACAATATGTTTTTCCGCTTCTTCTTTTGTATGTGCCGCAAAAACAGCGGGGGCAAGATGAAATTCAGCCTCAGATCCTGGCGGGAGATGCGCGTCAAATGCTCGGCGGGCTTCCTTCAGCACTTCCTCTTCACCGTTAATAAAGTAAGCAAAGACAAAAGAGATTCCCAGTTTTGCAGCAGAAATGGCACTCTCTGTGCTTCCTCCCAATAGAAAAATACCCGGCTTCCGATCAACCTGCGGCCTAGGACGCAATGCGGCATAGCGGTGGGTATCAGGAAAATCATCCCGAACGAAATGAGTAAGCTCCTCCAGTTTTTCATCAAACTGACGCACCGGTTTTTTATATTCGGCCTGCAGCGCGTCTGTGGACAGCTGAAACCCGCCGGGCGCTTTGCCCACTCCAAGATCTATACGGCCGGGAGCTAACGCTGATAGAAGATGGAATTGCTCCGCTACTTTATAAGAGCTGTAATGCTGCAGCATCACTCCGCCTGATGCTAAACGAATTTTTCTTGTGCTTGCAGCAAGATAGCCTAAAAGAACCTCGGGTGCAGACCCTGCAATCTCATCATTGTTGTGATGTTCGGCCACCCAAAATCGGTGATATCCACATTCTTCAGCCATTTGTGCCAATTTCACTGTATGCTGTAATGTATCAGCTGCTGTCTCCCCTTCACCAATCAAGCTTTGGTCTAAAATACTTAAGCGGATCATATCACCGGCTCCTTTATGTGTTCTTTTGGTTCAAATAAATATTCCGGCGAAACACGGCGGAGAAACTGCCTCGTTCTGTCTTTTTTGGTATGGCGGAAGACTTCCTCCGGGGTTCCTTGTTCAACAATGACTCCTTCATCCATAAAAACAACTTGATCAGAGACCCTTCTTGCAAACTCCATTTCATGTGTAACAACAATCATGGTGGCTCCGGTTTTCACGATTTCCAGCATTACCTCAAGCACTTCACCGACCAGCTCCGGGTCAAGCGCTGCCGTCGGCTCATCGAACAGCAGCACATCAGGATGAATGGCAAGCGCCCTTGCTATCCCTACCCTCTGCTTTTGTCCTCCCGATAACTGACTCGGATAAGCGTTCAATTTATCTTGAAGCCCGACCTTTCTCAGTTCATTTTCCGCTACGGCATACGCGTCTTGTTTTCTCATTTTCCGGGCAATCGTCAAGCCCTCCATGACATTTTCAATCACCGTTTTGTGAGCAAACAGGTGGTATTGCTGAAATACCATTGCCGTCTGTTTTCTGAGCCAGTGAACCTCTTTTTTGGACGGAAAGCGGCAATTAATCACTTTGTCATGTATAGAAATGATCCCTTCGTCTGGACGTTCTAATAAATTCAGGCACCGTAAAAAGGTGGTTTTCCCTGATCCGCTCGGCCCGATAATCGTCACAACTTCTCCCTTGCGTACCGTGAGATTTATCCCTTTTAATACATGGTGGATGCCAAACTGTTTATGGATATTTTTAATCTCAATCATAAAGTGCCTCCTTGAAATCTGGCTGCCTTTCTCTCTAATACTCCATTTGCGGATTCTAGGATTAGAGTCAGCACCCAATAGATAATCGCTGCTCCGATAAACGCTTCTAAAAATGCATAATTATCAGAAGCAACGATAGTCGCCGTCCCTGTAATCTCTGGGACAGCCACTATAGCCGCGATAGAGGTGGTATGCAAAAAGCCGATACCCAAATTTGTGAAGTTTGGGATGGAAACCTTCAGCGCCTGCGGCAATATTACACGCCGAAAGGTTTGGCTGTATGTCAAGCCGATTGAATAAGCCGCTTCGACCTGTCCGGTATCCATCGCCAGAATGCCCGACCGGATGATTTCTGTGAGATAAGCTCCGGCAGTTAAAGACAAGGCCATGATGACAAACATGGAGACCGGTATCTCATTAGCGGACCAGCCGAGATGAAAAAAACTGCTGACTTGATCTGCAACAGGCGGTATCCCTAAATAAATCAACATAATGTGAAGAATTGCAGGTGTACTTCGAAAGAAAGACACATAAAACCTTGAGCAAGCCACCAAGCCCTTAATTCTAAAAATTCTAACAATTATATTTCCAAGAGCCACGAGAAATCCAAACACAATCGGCAAAACAGCCATCATCAATGTCAGAGGAATGGTCTTTACCATTTCTTTCATGGCGGAAACGATAAATGGAAAGTCAAATTGCAATCTTCTCCCCCCTCATCCGAAGAAATATATCAATGTATGTTCATGTCAAAAACAGTAACAATCCTTGTTTGATTCTTCTTGATTCGTTTTTCTGCCACTCGAAAGAACCATTCGAATAAAACCGCTACAGCATAATAAACAATCGATAGCGCAATGTAAACTTCAAGAGAATGGTTGCTTGAGGTAATCAGTGTTTGGCCCCTTCCGGACATATCCATAACACCTATTGAAAAGGCTAGAGACGTATCTTTTAAAGAACTGATCACCATGTTTCCCATATTCGGAAACGCCTGGACAAGTGCCTGGGGCAGAACGATTCGCCTGAAGGCCTGACTACCGCTTAAGCCAATACTGTACGCCGCTTCCGTTTGGCCTTTATCTACACTGCCCACCCCCGCTCGAATGATTTCTGCGGCTGCCGCTGCATTGCTTAACGCGTAGGTTGCGACAGCAGCATAAAACGGGTCCATTTTTGATGTATCAATCCCGATAAGCCCCGTAAGCGCCGGGATCCCGTAAAACACGATGAAAAGCTGCACCATGATAGGCGTTCCCCTGAAAAACGAGATATACACTTTTGCCAATTGATTTACAATTGGAATATTATAGATGCGGGGCAGTGCCAGAAAGAGTCCTAATACAAAACCGAAAAGCAAGGACAGTGTTAAAATGTATAATGTAACCGGTAAATAAGCGGTTAACGTCGGCACAAAATCTCCAATCATGTTCATATCAAACGCTTTTTCCATCACTGCTCCCTCTCTTTTTACCTAATACTGCTCTTTGGAATAGTCGTCACCAAGCCATTTCAAACTGAGCCTTTTCAACGTTCCGTCATCAATGATTTCCTGTAAGGCTTTATCAATATCGTCACTTAACGTTTGTTCATTTTTGTTAAACATAAAATACACTTTGGCATTTGAAAGCACATTACCGACGGTTTTTTCTTTAATAGTGCTCGTCTTGTTTTGAAAGTCTACTGCAAAAGGCGTTGAGATCGTTGCGTCCGCACGCCCCGATTTCAGCTGATTCGCAGTCTCATTTGCGCCTTGGCCCTCATAGGCAATCTCAAACGGCCGTCCATTATCCTCATTCCATTTTTTCAGTACAAGCGCTCCGTTGGAGGTTGCACTCGTAATCACCCGTTTTCCTTTTAAGTCTTCAATTCCACGGATCGTATCGTTATTTTGAAGCACAGTAATTTTTAAAGGAAAATGGTTGTAAGCAACCTTGTTAAACAGAAATTTTTTCTCACGCTCTTTGCTTTTCTCCATTTGATGTGCCACGATATCGACTTTATGCTGTCCGAGGCTGACAAGCAGGTTGGAAAATTCCATCGTTTTAAATGTGAATTTATAATGTGGCAGGCGCTTATCAAGCTCTTTGATCAGTTCGACATCATAACCGGTTAAATCGCCTTTTTCATCGATAAAGCAAATATTCGGAAATTGGGTTCCAGTTCCGACCGTGATCGTCTGTACCTTCTTTTGCCCGGCTCCCGTCGTTTGACTGCCTGCACCGCAAGCTGACAGAACTGTTATAAGCGAAAATAATATTGCCATGAATGCTGTTTTCGTTTTCATCTCATCGCCCCATTTATTTTTCAAAACTTGATTTTGAATAATCTGCCCCGAGCCATTTTCGGCTTAGTTTTTTTAGCGTTCCGTTTTTCTCCAGCTTTTTAATCGCTTGATCCGTGTCATCCGCCAAGGTTTGGCTGCCTTTATTAAACATAAAGTACACCTCGGTATCTAATAACACGTCACCGACTGTCTTTTGGCGGAAGGCGTGCGTTTTATTCTGAAAATCGACGGCAAACGGTGTAGCTATCGTTGCATCTGCGCGCCCGGTTTCAATTTGATTGGCGGTATCATTGCTTCCCTGTCCCGCATATTTCAAATGAATTGGGCTGCCGTGCGTTTTGTTGTACTTTGTAATATAATCTGCCGCATTTGACGTGGCGCCAACTATGACTGTTTTTCCGTGTAAGTCTTTTAATGTATGAATCTTGTGATTATCCTCTTTCACCGTGATGTACATCGGCGAGTAGTTATATGGGACTTTATGATACAAAAAACGCTTTTCTCGTTCTTTATTTTTGGCCATATTGTGCGCAATCACATCAATTTTTTTATTTCCGAGACTCGTCAGCAAATTTGAGAAATCCATCGTTTTAAATTCAAATGTATATTGAGGCAACTCCTTATCGATGGCTTTCATCACTTCAATGTCATACCCGGTCAATTCACCTTTTTCATTTAAAAACGCAATATTCGGAAAATCTGTTCCAGTGCCGACTATGACCGTTTGAGCCTGACGATCTGTTTTGTTATTTGTTTGCGAACATCCCCCGCCAAGTAATGCAAACACTGACAGCAGCAAAACCAATCCTTTACGCTTATTCATAGGCTGCCTCACATCATGCCCAGCTGGGCGCACCTAAAAGCGTTGGGTTAAATCGTTCCGGAATCAGAACCTTGTGCATCATCACACCTATGTCCCCGTCTTTTTCCTGCTCAAAATACACTTCATACCCTCTCCTTCTGTACATGTCAGCAAGCCAAGGATGCTTGCGCGCCGATGTGCCGAGTGTCAGCGCAGGAGCCTTCAGCATATCTCGAAGCACTTTTTCTTCAACATACGTAAGCAGCTTACTTCCGGCGCCTTGCCCTTTATATTCCGGCAGTGTCGCAAACCACCACACAAATGGATATTTTGAAGGAGGCGTCTCACTCTCCCACGGGAACCTGATTGTAATCGTTGAAATCAGCTTCCCATCCCGCTCCAGCACAATCGCTGAATGATGTTCAATATTTTCTGATACCATTTGGATATCAGCTCTCGTGGATGGCCAATCAATATCCAGCTGCCGAATGGGCTGAAATGCGCTGTTAACCAGTTTCAACAGCTCCGATGCATCTTCAACAGTTGCCAGTCGAAAAATATCATCACTCATTTTTGTCACTCCTCTTCACAAAATATATAATTCCTATTTGTTTACTAAGCTTTTATTGTTTATACTATAAAGCATACTCTGATCTTTGACTAATCAAAAAAAGTAAACCTTCACTTCAGTAATTTTAATGATGAAAAACAGGAGGGAGCACATTGGAGTTACGCTCAATCAAAACGTTTCATACGATTGTAAAATTTGGAAGCTTCTATAAAGCTGCAGAAATACTCAACTACTCGCAGCCGACGATATCGATGCGTATGAAGCAATTGGAGCAGGATTTAGGCGTACTGCTGTTTGAAAGAGGAAAAAGCCTGCAGTTGACAAAAGCAGGGAAGCTTTTTTATGAACGAACAGGAGATCTTTTGATGCAATACGAGGCGCTTAAACACAACCTCTCCGACTTAAAGGAAGAAGAGGCAGGCATTATCAACATAGGGGTTTCAGAGCCAACCGCCAGTCTGATATTCCCCGAGATTTTAAAGGATTTCTTAATGGATTACCCAAAGATAACGGTTAATATCAAGGTTGATGACGCCAATACCTGCAGTCAAAAGCTCTTAGACGGGACGATTGATTTTGCAGTCTGCGGCGAGCCGGAGCTGATTCTTGAAAATTACTACCATCCATTTTTTTATGACACATTAAATGTGATTGTATCTGATCAACATCCGCTCGCTGAGAAGAAGGCTGTCCATTTGTCTGATTTAGCAGAAGAGCGCTTCATATTTACGCCCGCCAATTGCCCCATTCGCTTACAAATTGAACAGCATTTACATAGAGAACTCGGGAATCGCTACAAAAAAATGGAGCTCACAAGCAGCATGTCACATGAATATTACGTACGTGAAAACATCGGAATTTCAATCTTTACCAGCACCGCACATTCTAAACCGTTCAACGGCACTAAAGTCATTCCAATTCTGAACCTGGATATCACCCCGCCCATAGGGCTGTTGACAAATCAAAAAGAAGTTCATTTTGACCGCGCCACGAAGGACTTGATCGCCCGGATAACCAAACGTTTTCAGCAGCGCAGCAAAGAATTGGAAGGAACCTCTGATAAGACCATTACAGGATAACTGAAAAAATAAAAACCACCTCCTGATTCATCAGGAGATGGTTTCACGGTTTAAAGCTCGATCGTCTCACCGACCGACATGACTTTGCCGACTCCGCCCGGCAGGCTGTCAGCGAATGCTTCTGGGTCTTGTTCGATGACCGGGAATGTATTGTAATGCACCGGCACGACCTGTTTTGCGCGCAGCCATTCAGCAGCAAGCTTGGCGTCTTCAGGCCCCATTGTAAAGTTATCGCCAATCGGAAGGAAAGCAAGGTCGATATGATTCAATTCGCCAATGAGTTTCATATCAGAGAAAAGTGCCGTATCGCCCGCGTGGAAAATCGTTTTATCTTCTACAGTCAGCAAAATACCGGCAGGCATGCCTGTGTAAGTGATCGTTTTGTTTTCTTCATCTGTGATGGCTGATCCATGAAAGGCCTGTGTGAGCTTCACTTTTCCAAAATCGAACTGGCGGGAGCCGCCAATATGCATTGGATGAACATTCAAGCCTTTCCAGCCTAAGTACACAGCGAGCTCGTTCGGGGCTATAACCAGCGCGTTATTTTGCTTGGCGATTTGTTCAGTATCACCGACATGGTCATTGTGGCCGTGCGTTAGTAAGATGACATCCGCTTTTACATCCTCCGGCTTTATATCCGTTAATGAATTCCCTGTTAAAAACGGATCAAAAATAATATGATGGTCCTTCGTTTCCACTGTGATTACAGAATGTCCGTGATATGTCACTTTCATTTCTTTCACCTCGTCACATGATTTTGTTTTTTTTATTTTCCCTTTTTAAAAAGCTGAAAAACTTATGTTGTTTGATTCTTGTTAATGACATTGAGGCCTCCGGTGGCTTCAATGACAGTCCCTGTCACAAGGTCTGAGTTCTCCTCACACAAGAAAGCGATAATCCTGGCAATATCCTCGCCTGTACCGGATCTTCCTATCGGCGTTTTTTCTTTGCCGATTCGCATTCTGGCTTCCTCTATCGATGCTTCTTTCATGTCGCCGACAATGTCTCCTGGGCAAACCATGTTGGCGGTTATGCCGAATTCGGCTTCTTCAATGGCAATTGTCTTCGTCAAAGAAGCCAAGCCCACTTTCGCAGCGCCAAATGCCGATCGGTGAAGCCAGCCGGGCGCGTGAGCCGCACCTTGGAATCCGTACGTAATAATGCGTCCAAATTGCTGTTTTCTCATAATAGGAATAACCGCTTTGAATAAATGAAAGACGGCGCTTAAATTTCCTTCCAGCATGCCATACCATTCATCATCAGTATAATCGGCTAACTTTTTACGTTCAAATATGTATGGTCCAGCGTTGTTAATCAAAAAGTCGATCCTTCCGAAGCGGTTTAAGGCAGCCTCTGCAATACGCAGCAGATCTTCTTTTTTGGTGACATCACCTTTTACAAATTGCAGCCGGTCAAGACAATCGGGACAGGCTTCCTTCAGGCGGCTGACTGCCTCCTCATCCTGTCTGTAATTGACTGTTACTGAATACCCCTTTGCAAGCAACGTTTCAGTCACTTTGCGGCCTAAACCCTTCGAACCGGCAGTAATTAAAGCATGTCGCACATGAATACCTCCCAAAGCAACGTCGCCGCTTTCAATAAAGTGTTTCTTCTTCTACTTTACTATAAAAGGCTTGCAATATCACTTTTTACACTTTGGCATACAAAAAAAGCTGCCTGTACAGACAGCTTATTCTGCAGGAGATGAAGACTCCTGATCAGGCATATCGACATAACCGCTTTGATATGCTTCTGAAATGAGCCTTGTTGTCTCCTGGCTTTCTTGTTCATCATAAATATAGCGTTCCGGTTCTTTTTTCATCATTCTGCCTCCCATCATTATAGAGGTAGGTTGGCTATAATGACGGGATTTTATGAAGGAAATTTTAACAAACTCCTGCTGCCACGCAAGCTTTCGCTTTTTCAAGCGCCTGTTCCACCTGTTTGAATCCGGTGCCCCCGGCGCTCATTCTTTTTTCAACTGCGTAGTAAGGGTCTAACACAGTGTAAATATCTTCTTCAAATAGTGTGCTCGCCTGCTGAAACTCGCCAAACGGCATATCGCTTAAATAGATCCCTCTTTCGATGCATGTGTACACAAGTTTCCCGACCACTTCATGCGCTTCTCTGAACGGCATTCCTTTTTTAGCTAAATAATCGGCCAGTTCCGTCGCGTTTGAAAAGTCTTGTTTTGTTGCTTGCTTCATGACGTCTTTGTTTACAGTCATTGTTTGGATCATGCCTGTGAAGATTTGCAGGCTGCCCTCCACCGTTTTCACCGTGTCAAACATGCCCTCTTTGTCTTCCTGCAGATCTTTGTTGTAAGCGAGCGGAAGTCCTTTCATGATCGTAAACAGCCCCATCATATCGCCGTATACGCGTCCTGTTTTGCCGCGGATCAGCTCCGCCATATCAGGGTTTTTCTTTTGCGGCATCATGCTGCTTCCTGTTGCGTACGTATCGTCAAGCTCGATGAATTTAAACTCCTGCGAGCACCATAAAATGATTTCTTCAGAGAAACGGGATAGGTGCATCATCAGCATACTGCTGTTGCTTAAAAACTCCAAAATGAAGTCTCTGTCGCTGACGCCGTCCAAGCTGTTTTCATAAATGGCATCAAAGCCGAGCAGTTCCGCTGAATAATCACGGTCAATTGGGAAGGTTGTTCCCGCGAGCGCCCCGCAGCCGAGCGGAGATTTGTTAATCCGCTTCATTGAATCCTGAAAACGCTCCTTGTCGCGCTCAAGCATCCAGAAATACGCAAGCAGATGGTGAGCGAATGAAATCGGCTGGGCGCGCTGCAAATGTGTGTAGCCCGGCAGAATCGTTTCAACGTTCGCTTCCGCCTTTTCAATCAGCGCACTTTGGAATGCCTCAATCAGCTCGATGATGTGGCCGACATGATTCTTCAAGTATAAATGCATGTCAGTCGCCACCTGGTCATTCCGGCTTCTGCCGGTATGCAGCTTGCCGCCAAGAGGACCGATTTCGTCAATGAGCATTTTCTCAATGTTCAAATGAATATCCTCATAATCGACTGAGAATTCCAATGCTCCCTCCTCTGCTTTTTGCAAAAGGGTATTCAGGCCCTCTCGGATTTTCAACTCTTCTTCTGCTGTCAGAATACCGCATTTTTTCAGCATGGCAGCATGTGCGAGAGACCCTGTAATGTCTTCAGCAACTAAATTTTGGTCAAATGATATGGACGCGCCGAACTCGTCGACCCATTTTTCCGGTGTTTTTTGAAATCGGCCTCCCCAAAGCTTCTTCATGCTTTAATCTGCTCCTTCTTTTTCACGATGCTGTTCACTTTTGTCGGAAGTCCCCAAAGCTCGATAAATCCGATTGCTGCATGGTGATCAAATGCATCGTCTTTTGTATATGTTGCAAGTTTTTCATCATATAGAGAGTATTCCGATTTACGTCCTTCTACAATTGCATGGCCTTTAAACAGCTTCACGCGGACAATGCCTGTGACATGCTTTTGCGTTTCTTTTAAGAAAGCGTGCAGCGCGTCTTTTAACGGTGAGAACCATAAGCCGTTGTAAATGATTTCTGACATTTTTTGCTCGATGATCGGTTTAAAGTGGGCTACCTCTTTCACCAGTGTCAAATCTTCTAATTCTTTATGCGCTTTGATCAGTGTCATCGCACCAGGGCATTCGTATACTTCCCGGGATTTAATGCCGACGAGGCGGTTTTCCACGTGGTCGATACGTCCGACACCGTGCGCGCCCGCCATTTCATTCAGCTTCAAGATCAGCTCAGAAAGCGAGTAGGAAACACCGTCAATGGAGACAGGCACGCCCTGTTCAAATGCAATTTCAATCACTTCCGGCGTGTCCGGCGTTTTTTCCAGCGGAGCTGTTAAATCGTATGCACCTTCTGGCGGCGCCGCCCATGGATCTTCTAAAATGCCGCACTCATTGGCGCGTCCCCAGAGGTTTTGGTCGATAGAATACGGGCTGTCAAGATTGATCGGAATCGGAATGCCGCGGCTAGCCGCATATTCAATTTCTTCTTCACGTGACCACTGCCATTCGCGAACCGGCGCGATGACTTCTAGGTCAGGGTTTAATGATTTAATGGAGACTTCGAAACGAACCTGGTCATTTCCTTTCCCTGTGCATCCGTGGGCAATCGCCTGTGCATCTTCTTTTTCCGCAATTTCAACCAGTTTTTTCGCGATCAGCGGTCGAGATAATGCCGAAACAAGCGGGTATTTTCCTTCATACATTGTGTGGGCCTGCAAAGAGATAAGCGCGTAATCCTGTGCAAATTCTTCTTTTGCATCGATCACGTAGGAGTTTGTCGCGCCGACTTCAAGCGCTTTCTGCTGAACAAATGCCAAATCTTTGCCCTCACCGACATCCAGGCAGCAGGCGATTACATTATATCCTTGCTCCTGAAGCCATTTTATTGCGACGGAAGTATCAAGACCTCCTGAGTATGCTAATACGACTTTTTTCTGTTCTGACATGATAAAAATCCCCTCTCAACCGTGTTTCTATTTTGTATAAAAATAAATTATATTTAATAAAAATACATTTTGTATGTATACACTTTAACAAGTACGTTTCGTTTTTTCAAGCCTTTTATAAAAAAAACTTCACCTAAATTTCAGGTGAAGTTTCATAGTATTTATTCATTTACTTGTCTTTTCTGATTTCTCTGACCACATGCGCAAGTTCGGGAATAATCAGCTTATTCATTGCCAGCTTTACTGCGCCGCTTGAGCCTGGCGTTGAGAAAACAGCGGTATGCTGAATGACGCCGGCAGTTGCTCTCGACATGATTGCGGCAGAGCCGATATCCTCTGTATAACTCAGCATCCTGAATATTTCTCCAAAGCCGGGCAGTTCTTTCGAAAACAGCGGCGTTATGGCTTCAATTGTGACATCCCGATCTGCTATGCCTGTCCCTCCGTTTAAGAGTACCGCGTCTGTCTGTTCATCCATGCAGCCCGCAAGCACTGACCGTTGCAAAGCATCCTTTTCGTCTTTTACAATTTCATATGCGGCAATATGATGACCGGCTTCTTCTAAAAATGAGATCATCAGCTTGCCGCTTTTATCGGTTTCATCTGTCCTCGTGTCACTGACAGTAATCACTTTGCACCGAACGATATCGGGAGCTTCTTGTTTATGCTCTTGAACGCTCATTGGCCCACCTCTTTTATGTTTTCTGTCTGTCACTATCATGCATCAACAAAAAAGCACATTCAAGAGAATGTGCTTTCATGCGATTTATTTTGCTAAACGAACAACGTCGCGCGCAATCATGACTTCTTCATCAGTCGGGATGATCATGACTTTTACTGGAGAATGCGGATAGCTGATGAAAGCTTCCTCGCCGCGCACGTTATTAAGCGCAGGGTCCCAGTATACGCCCATGAATTCTAAACCGCGAAGAACGCGTTCTCTGACTTCCACACTGTTTTCACCGATACCGGCAGTAAAGATGATCGCATCTACACCGCTCATTCTTGCAGCGTAAGAACCGATGTATTTGTGGATTCTGCTTGCGAATACTTCAAGAGCCGTTTCCGCGCGCTCATTTCCTTCTTTCGTAGCTTCAACGATGTCACGAAGATCGCTTGAGAAACCGGAAATGCCGAGCAGTCCGCTTTTTTTGTTTAATGTATTCAGTACTTCGTCAGCCGTTTGGCCTGTTTTCTCCATGATGTATGGGATCAGGGCAGGGTCGATGTTTCCAGAGCGTGTGCCCATTGCTACACCGGCAAGCGGCGTAAAGCCCATGGATGTGTCAATAGATTTTCCGCCTTCAACAGCGGCAATACTTGCTCCGTTTCCAAGGTGGCAGGAAATCAGGCGCAAGTCTTTTAACGGACGGCCGAGAAGCTCTGCCGCACGCTCAGTTACATATTTATGTGAAGTGCCGTGGAAGCCGTATTTACGGATGCCGAATTTTTCATAGTATTCATACGGCAAGCTGTAAAGGTAAGACTGCTCAGGCATTGTTTGGTGGAATGCTGTATCAAATACAGCTACCGCAGGAACATTTGGAAGCACTTCTTTGAACGCTTTAATTCCAACGATATTTGCCGGATTGTGAAGCGGTGCCAATTCAGAAATATCTTCGATTTCCTTAATGGTTTCATCCGTTAATAAAACAGAATCGCTGAATTTTTCTCCGCCGTGAACGACACGATGGCCAATTCCGTCAATTTCATTCAAGTCTTTAATAATGCCGAATTCCGTTAACTTATTCAGCAGCATTTTAACAGCTACCGCATGATCTGGAATATCAGTTACTTCTGTATTTTTTTCGCCGTTCACAGAAATTGTGAATACGCTGTCGGCGATACCGATTCGTTCAACTAAACCCTTCGTTAAAACGGTTTCTGAAGGCATTTCGAAAAGCTGAAATTTCAAAGACGAGCTTCCTGCGTTAATTGCAATAATTTTGGACATGATTGACGCTCCTTTATACTCTGTATCAACAACTTCGTTTTTCGTACTTTTTTCCCGGTGAATATCAACATCTTCTCCGAAAAATATCTGACTTTTCCATTTAAACATTGTCATGTCGGCTTTTCAAGTCAACTTGCGTATTGATAACGCTTACAATAAGAAGTCGTTATTTTCAGACACATTCACTATAGGTTTTGTATTGATGAACGCTTACAATTTGCGGTTTTTCCCTCTGTATTTTGTGTTTCAAAGCTGGATTCAATTCGTCAAGTCCGGTCTTCAAAAGCATAAATAAAAGCAGCTTAGGCATCGACCTCATACGGCTGTCTAAGCTGCTTTTAAAACACTTACTTTTCTTTTTTAAACCATTCATCAAATTGAGCCATCATATCAAGCATCGCCTTTTGATTGGAGAAAGACGGAAGATTCGCAAGCAGAATTTGCCCCGGCGCTTTCGTATTCTCTCCTTGTTTCTGAAGCACAAGGATGCTTTTGGCATGAGCTTCGTCTTTAAAAATAGATTTTGGCAGCTGCAACAGTGCGTTGATATGAACCTTATCTTTGAAAAACTGTTTCAGCTTGCCGCTTTGGGAGCTCTCAAACAAATGATTCGGAATCATAAAAAATAAGTAGCCGCCCGGTTTGGTATGCTTGACGCTCTGTTCAATAAACAGATGATGAGCGAAGGAATGGCCTTCGTCAGCTTTGAGCTCAAACGCTTCTGCTCCTTCGTCATTCGGATAATAGCCGACTGGCAGATCACAAATGACCGTGTCAACTGGATCGATAAACAACGGCTCAAGGCTGTCCTGGTGGAAAAGCTCAAGCTCTTTTTTCAGAAGGTTCGCTTGGGCATAGGCGATCTTCAAGAGCACATCATCAATTTCAATGCCAAAGCTGTTTGCCGTTTTTTCAGACAGCTGGTTCAGCACGGTAAACAGAAGGTTCCCAGTTCCCAGGGCTGGATCAAGAATGGTCAGTTCCTTTTTGTCCGCCATAAATTTATTCACCAAATAGCTGATGAAAAGCCCGATCGTATCCGGCGTCATTTGTCTGTTTGGATGCGAGATATCTTTCATTCCTTTAAGGACGGCAAGCTGAAAAGCCTTGCGTACCCACTCATGCTCATACGTGCCGAATTCCGCTTTTTCAAGCAGAGCCTGAAGTTGTTTGGTTTTCTGATCAGCAGGCAGTTTCAGCTGATCCGTTTTTTCAAGAAAATACATTTCTCCTGCTTCGGCCAGCGCCTCTATATATGAAATCTGCAATTCATTCTTTATCATAATCGCGGCTTCGTTTAACAGCTCATACACCGCACCTACATGGTCTTTTTGCATATTGTGTTCCTCCTTGCCATGAAAAAAGCTCCGGCGGCAGCCTGGAGCTTTTTTCCCTGCTTACTTTACTAATGCCTTAGCAGCCTCAATTGGCTTTTCATAGTTCGGGTGGTTTGTTGC
Organism: Bacillus sp. PS237; assembly: GCF_037963345.1. Classification (NCBI taxonomy): domain Bacteria; kingdom Bacillati; phylum Bacillota; class Bacilli; order Caryophanales; family Bacillaceae; genus Bacillus; species Bacillus sp. PS237. Next base: position 2,944,475 of record NZ_CP150156.1, read on the forward strand.
TTCGCTTACATATTCAGCGTAAACGACTTTTCCGTTCTCATCAAGGACAAATACGGAACGCGCAAGCAGACGAAGTTCTTTAATATACACACCGAACGCTTCGCCAAATGACATATCTCTGTGGTCAGACAGTGTTTCCACTTTGTCAATTCCGTTAGCGCCGCACCAGCGCGCTTGCGCGAATGGAAGGTCTGCACTGATTGTGTAGACGTTGACATCTCCAAGCTTTGCAGCTTCTTCGTTAAAACGGCGTGTTTGTGCATCACAAACACCTGTATCAATTGAAGGGATAACAGAAATAATCGTTACCTTTCCTTTCATGTCAGCTAACGATTTTTCTTCAAGGCTGTTAGTCAGCACTGTGAAATCAGGAGCTTGATCTCCTACCTTCACTTCTTGTCCGACAAGTGTAACCGGACCGCCTTTGAATGTAATTTCAGCCATTATAATTCCTCCCTTTTGTATGTATGTCTCTATCATAGTAAAGTTTCCTGCAAACTGCAAAGTTTATGCCAAAAAAAAGTTAACTGCGGCCAGCGCAGTTAACCTTTTTTTAATAATTCATATTGTTCATTTGGTTTTGATTTTGGCCTTGGCTTTGGTTTTTGTTATTTTTCTTGAACATTTGCTGGATGCGCTCGAGTGTTTGAGGGGCTGCGTCTAAAATTTTCTCTATTAAATGGGTATTTTCATCTAAATGAAGCATTCTGATGCCTGTCGATCCGACAATTAAAAACGCGATCGGCGTAATGGACACACCGCCCCCGCTTCCGCCTCCGAAAGGAAGTTTCTGTTCTCTTGTCTCATCGTCTTCCGATTTCTTTTCGGCCGGCTTTCCGCCAAACTCGCTTCCGCCTGCGGCGAATCCGAATCCAACTTTAGAAACAGTTAAAATCACACTTCCATCAGGCGTTTCCACTGGATCTCCGATGATGGTGTTAACATCAATCATTTCCTTCAAGTTTTCCATTGCGGTTTTCATTAAACCTTGGATGGGATGGTCTGCCATATACGCTTCCTCCTTAAACTGATGAATCATTCTTTGAAGTCATTCTAGCCGACGGATTCTTCTTTAATACGGATAGCTCCCGTCCGTATTTGACGAATTTGAAAGCTGCAAGCATAGCATGTCCAAAGCGAAAAAAGAATATACACTGAAAATGGGTCTTGGAAACAGGGACTTGAAACGACGGGATCACCTCATAGACAGGTTTATTCACAAAGTCCAGGTGGTCGTAGAGCATTGCTGCGATACCGCCCTTCACGCCCCATACAGCACCGGTTAACACACCTGTCACTGCCGCGTCCTGAATTCCGATTACTGTAACCCATTCTAGTTTTGTGATATGTAAATGCGCGAGAAAAGACGCGCTGATTTTCCGCAGTCTGGTGACCTGATGCAAAAGCATTTCGATTTTATTAATGCTTTGCTGCACATCGTTTTGTGTAATTTTTTTCTTTCCGCTGCTTTTTTTCATTTTGGATTCAGTTTTTTGTTTGATATCCACTGTTCCGTCTTCTTTGTTCACCTTAATCGCCGGGATTGTTTTTTTGATCCTTATAAGGCCAAACAGCGCCGTAATCTTCAAGGTCAATTTGTCATTATCATCGGCATGAAGATACTCCAGCGCGACATGGATTTTCATTCTGAGAAGCAGTACGATCCCTATGAGAATAAGAATGGCTGTCAGTACATACACCATATTCTTCACTTCCTCTAGGAGCATTATCGCCAATTCCTAAAAAAATAAACCCGGACGGAAGTCCGGGTTATCGGTTATTTGCGGTATAATTTTTCATGCACCACGGTGGTATCCGCGATGTAATCATGAATCCCTTGTTTTGTAGGTGAAAAGGCAACAACGATATATAAAATCCAAATCTTATCAATATACCGTCCAACCACTTCACGAAAAATCACTGTACTCCATGTCAGCTTGCTATCTTGCTTCACAGAAACCACTTTGAGGCCGAACACCATTTTACCAAGCGTCTGCCTGAAGTATTTTGTCATGAGTGCGAAATAGGCAAGATACACAATAAGCGTTGTCACACTGTAGGCCGAGAAGGTAAACATGCCGGATGTTTTCGGCAGATCCAATACGGTAAAGAGGGGAGAAACGAGCAAATGGTTTAATCCCCATATCACGAGCCAATCAAGCAGGAAAGCCCAGAAACGAACCCAAAAGCCAGCATAGGCATGTGTCAGCAGCTCCGCTTCTTGCGGGCCTTTGATGTCATTGCGCTCTAACTCTTCATATGTCGCGTCCATTATTGTTCCCTCCTACTTCGCATAGAGATACATCATTCTCGGCGAACCGGATTGCGATAGAATTTCTCTCATATTCAAAAAATCAATTTCACTTTTAAACATTTTGTTCGCGCCCATGGAAAACAGTGAGCCTAATCCGAAGCTTTCCTCATAAGAAATGACAGAGGCGTTTTTCAAATCCTTGTGATCCTTTTTCATGGCCGTAATGGTATCGTCATAAAAACCAAGCTCATCAACGAGGTTCAGTTTTTTCGCCTGCCGTCCGTCATACACGCGGCCGTCCGCAATTTTCTTTACCTCTGCTTTCGGCATGCCGCGCCCTTTTGAAATGACATCAACAAAGCCTTCATACGAATTATCAACCATCGATTGCATGATGTTTTTTTCTTCTTTCGTCATCTCACGGGAAGGAGACATAATGTCCTTATGGGCCCCGCTCTTAATCGTTTCAAAAGAAATGCCAAGCTTGTCGGCAAGCTTTGAATAATTGACGCTTTCCATAATGACGCCGAGTGACCCGGTCAGGGTTTCCGGTGTCGCAAAAATCTTATCAGCCGCTGTTGAGATGTAATAGCCTCCTGATGCTGCCATCGAACCCATTGACACGTAAATCGGTTTTTTCGTTTCTTTCTTGATTTCTTCCAGTTTCTTATGTATTTCAGCACTTTCATACACTCCGCCACCCGGAGAATTCACCTTCAGAACGATACCTTTGACCGTCTTGTCATCTTTTGCGCGCTCAAGGTTTTTTAAGAACGTTCTGTGGTTATATCCGTCTGCACCAAGCAGACTGCTTGAGTCCCCATTATCCTGAATGGTGCCGCTGACCTCTAATACGGCAATTTTACTTGAGGGACTGCCGTTTTCCAGCGTCTTCTCCTGCGATTCATCCGTCAGTGATGTGAGATCCGTTTGAGCGCCTTTGACGCTTTCAAAGAAACTCATAGAGATGCTGACGATAATAGACACGCCGAAAATCCCCAGAGCAATCACTAATGCAATCCATCTTTTTGCATTCATTTTTTCTCCTCCTTTTTCCTAAACTCTCTCATTATACGATTCAATATGAAAAATGTTTCACTTCATGAGAAAGCTCCGGCTTAACGGGCTGCCGGCAAACGTGGTACACTTATGGCCAAAGGTATTTTATCACAAATACTGGATGGCAGAAAAACTTAAATATGACAGCAAAGGGGAAATGGGATATGACCGATCAACGCCGTAATGTTTATTTTTTTCACAAACAGGATCAGGAAACGAACGAACAAGCCCGCTCGTTAACACAATTAGCGGAAGAGCATGGATTTACCGTTGTGAACCAGCACTCAGACGCCAATATTATCGCTAGCATTGGCGGGGACGGCACATTTTTGCAGGCAGTCAGAAAGACGAATTTTCGTGACGACTGCTTGTACGTCGGCATTACCAAAAAGGGGAAAGCTCATTTATATTGCGACTTTCATAGTGATGAGCGAGAAAAAATGGTCGATGCAATGACGTTTGAACAAATTGAAGTGAGAAAATACCCGCTGATTGAAGTGACAGTGGATCAAGCCAGTCCTTTTCACTGCTTAAACGAGGTATCCATCCGCTCAAGCATCATCAAAACCTTTGTGATGGACGTGCTGATTGACGATCTGCACTTTGAAACGTTTAGAGGTGACGGAATGATTATCTCAACGCCTACAGGGAGCACCGCCTATAACAAGTCTGTTGCAGGAGCTGTTGTTGATCCATTGCTTCCATGCATGCAGGTATCAGAGCTTGCATCCCTTAACAATAATACCTACCGGACACTCGGCTCGCCATTTGTCCTCAGCTCTGACCGAAAGCTGACCCTTCGTGTGGTGCAGGACGGCAACGAACACCCAATCATCGGCTTGGACAATGAAGCACTCAGCACGAGAAATGTGAAAACGATCGAAATCAAACTGTCTAATAAGAAAATCAAAACAGTCAAACTAAAGGACAATTCATTTTGGGAAAAAGTGAAGCGTACTTTTTTATAGAAAATAAAAGGACAGGCTGCTGCCTGTCCTTTTATGATTTCTCATATACAATCTGGCCGTTAATCACGGTTTTTTTAATCTCTAAAAGATGAAGCTGTGCGGGGTCAATGGCAAACGGATCACCACTGAGAACTGTAAAATCCGCGTCATAGCCTTCCGCAATTTTTCCGCGTGACTTCTCTTTATAAATGATACCGGCGCTACCTTCTGTATAAAGCTTTATCGCTTCATATACAGGTAAACATTCACTTTCATTATAGCTTGGCCCGTTTTGCTCATGACTGCTTTTCCGGAGGACCGCGGACTGGATCCCTAGAAGCGGGTCAACAGGCTCAATCGGGGCGTCTGAACCGCCCGCGCATAAAATGCCTTTAGATATGAGGGTTTTCCAGGCAAATGCAGTCTTCATCCGGTCTTTTCCGAGACGGTCAATGACCCACGGAAAGTCGCTTGCAACGAAGTGCGGCTGAAGGTCAAGTGCGATCGGCATGCGTGCTGCTCTCTCGATTAATTCGTTATCAAGCACTTGAGCATGAATAAGCCGATCATGCCGGCCGTTTTTGGGCGGATGCTTTTCTATTGCGTTCAGCACTTTTTCAAAAGCAAGATCGCCGATTGCATGAACAGCAACCTCCATCCCTTTTTCTCTCGCTTTGCGAATGAGCCGGCCAAGGGTTTCGTCATCGTGAACCTGAACACCATTTGTTGATGGATCATCCTGATATGGTTCTTTCAATAAAGCCGTTCTCCCGCCAAGCGCCCCGTCCGCAAAGATTTTCATAGCACCGAACTCCACATACGGGCCGGACAGCTTCTCCAGCTGCTCCCATCGATCGACAGCTTCATGATGAACGAGCAAATGGCAGCGAAACGGATACTTTCCGCCAGCGGCAGCTTTCTCATAAGCTTTCATCGGCACCGAAACATCACCATAATAGGACAAGTCTTCCGAATGACCGCCCGTCAGGCCTTTTGTCCAGCAATCCTTTATTGCAGCCGTTAATGCCTCATCAACATAGTGCTGGGAGACTGGCGGGACAGCCTTCAGAATCAAATCCTGCGCCTTATCAAACAGGAGTCCGGTCGGCTCGCCATTTGCATCTTTTACGATGACTCCGCCGTCAGGATCAGGAGTATTTCTTGAAATTCCCGCTGCTTGAAGAGCCGCAGAATTGACAGCTATTGCATGCCGGCATATACGCTTGAGCAAGACGGGCCTGTCAGGAAACAGGCGATCAAGATCATGCTTAGTCAAGTAGTCAGGTGTCTCAAACTGATTTTCATTCCAGCCTTCTCCAATGAGCCAATCGTTTTTAGGAAGCTGCCGCTCTCTTTCCTTCGCAGCCTGTAAAATTGAATCTTTCGACGTCAGTGCGGACAGATCGAGCTGAAGCTGTTTCTCACCGTGGCCGATCAAATGTAGATGGCTGTCAACAAAACCGGGGAACATCACTGCTCCGTTCAGGCTGATTTCTTCTGTTTCCGGCGACCCGTACTTTTCCTTCAAACGTTCATAGCTGCCGGTGCCTTTTATAACACCATCCTCAACATAAACTGCCTCAGTCCGATCGCCTTCTTCGAGCATCGTATAAATGAAACCGCCGTGCCATATCGCCTTCATTCACGTTCACTCTCTTTCTTTACGCCTTTTTATTGGCTTTGAGCTGTTCTTCACGTTTTCTTAATTCCACTCGTCTGATTTTTGCAGAAGCCGTTTTCGGCAGGCTTTCCACAAATTCAATTTCTCTAGGATATTTGTATGGAGCGGTAATCGTCTTCACATGGTTTTGCAGCATTTTGACAAGCTCATCACTGCGTTTTTCATGATTTTGCAGGACAACATATGCCTTTACGATGGAGCCTCTGATTTCATCAGGGCTTGCGACAACAGCACATTCTTTTACTTCTGGGTGCTTAACAAGCGCGTCTTCCACCTCGAAAGGCCCGATCGTATAGCCGGAGCTGATAATAATATCGTCATTTCGGCTTTCAAACCAGAAGTAACCTTCCTCATCTTTTCTTGCTCTGTCTCCCGTTAGGAAATAATCGCCGCGAATTTGTGTTTTCATTCTTTCCGGATCTTTAAAATACTCTTTAAAGAGCGCAGGCGTACTGAGGTGAACAGCGATATCGCCAACCTCACCAGGTTTGCAGATTTCACCGTCTTCATTTATGATCTCCACCTGATTTCCCGGTGTCGGTTTTCCCATGCTTCCCGGTTTAATAGGCGTATCTTTCAAAACACCAACCAAAAGCGTGCTTTCTGTTTGGCCATATCCGTCCCGTACCTTAATGCCAAAGTGCTTTTGGAAAACATCAATGACTTCACGGTTGAGCGGCTCACCTGCGGAAACAGCGCTGTGCAGGGCAGAAAGATCAAAGCGTTTCAAGCCTTCAACCTTCGCCATTAAGCGGTATTCTGTCGGAGTGCAGCAGAAAACATTGATTTTGTAGCGATTTAAAAGCTCTAGATATTTTTCTGCTTTGAATCTGCCGTGGTACACAAAACCGGTTGCTCCGCTGCCAAGCACCGCTAAAAACGGACTCCATACCCACTTTTGCCAGCCAGGGGCAGCAGTTGCCCAGACGATATCCTTTTCAGAAATGTCAAGCCAAGCGCCGGCAGAAGTTTTTAAATGAGCAAATGCCCATCCATGTGTATGTACAACACCTTTCGGCTGACCTGTTGTCCCGGATGTATAAGATAAGAAAGCCATATCATCTCTTGTTGTGTCAGCTGTTTTAAATTGGCTTCCGTCCGCTTCAATTGATAAGAGGTTTTTCCAGCCGGCATCATTTTCACCAATAGACAGTGTAATCAGTTTGTCAGCCGTACTGACATCCCGGAAAGCGCCAATAAATTCGGAGTAGACGATAGCGCCTTTTACCTCTGCATGTTCAATCCGGTATTCAAGATCTTTCGCGCGAAGCATTTCGGAGCACGGAATGACAACCATTCCTGATTTCAGGATAGCCAAATAAACAGCATAGGCTTCAAGCACCCGCGGAACCATTACAATCAGCTTGTCTCCCTTTTTAAATCCAAGATCAGCTAAGGCCGCTCCGATTTTATTTGTTTCTTCCATCAGCTTTTCATACGACCAAGATTCTTGCTTGCCCGACTCGTCCTCCCAAAGAAGAGCGGTTTTTTGTCCAGCAGCACTGAACTTTTCCATTTCATTCACTAAATTATATTGCACAGGGGCAATTAAATCTTCACGTTTTAACACGAACAACTCCTCACTTTCTCCACCCATTATACATAAATACAGGCTCTTTCCGTAAGGATATGCCTAAAAGCAACCTCTGTAAACATAGATTTTATAGGCCGCTGGTCCTTTTTTATATGTAAAAAATGAAAAAGAGTGGGGATACCCCCACTCCTAAGCCATTATGTGAAATTGTAAATTAGAATTGTCCTCCGCCCATGTTTTGTTGAGCAAAAGATACAAGACGTTTTGTGATCTCTCCTCCAACAGAACCGTTAGCGCGAGAAGTTGTGTCTGCTCCAAGGTTTACACCGAATTCAGAAGCGATTTCTAATTTCATTTGGTCGATCGCTTGAGCAGCTCCTGGTACTAAAAGGTTGTTGCTGTTACCTGAGTTATTGTTAGCCATGTGTCTCACCTCCTTGTGAGTATAGAATGTGTCAAAACACATGGCTTCATTCAGAAAAACTTTGGTAATTGTATACAGGAGCTGAAAATTGATTTAAAAGAGTTCAGCGAATTTATCGTTAGCTTCTTGTTCGCTATAAAGGGTCATTGTCTCAATGTTATCTACCGCTTCTTGAATATACGGCTCGAAATCAACAAAGCTTTCAAAGTGTTCAATTTTCTCTTTTTTAGGGCGTGTTTTCGGGCTTGGCGGTGTAAAGATCGTGCAGCAGTCTTCAAACGGCTGAATACTTGTCTCATATGTGCCAATTTCCCGTGATTTTTCGATGATTTCTGTTTTGTCCATGGCGATTAGCGGACGCAAAATCGGTGTTGACGTCACCGCATTAATTGCATACATGCTTTCAAGCGTTTGGCTCGCTACCTGACCGAGGCTTTCTCCCGTAATAATGGCAAGCCCGTTTCTCTTTTCTCTGATTCTGTCGGCTATCTGAAGCATGAGGCGGCGGGTTGCCGTCATTGTGTAATTTTCAGGAATTTGTTTTTGGATGAGCTCTTGCGTTTTTGTAAATGGAACAATATGAAGTGTCATGCTTCCCCCAAAACGGGACAGACATTTCGCCAGATCCATTACCTTTTGCTTTGCGCGCTCGCTTGTGTATGGCGGGCTGAAGAAATGAACAGCTTCTACCGACAATCCCCGTTTCATCGCATAAAAACCGGCCACAGGGCTGTCAAAACCGCCAGAAAGCATCAGCATCGCTTTTCCTGCTGAACCAACTGGCAGCCCGCCTGCACCTTTTTCATCACGAATTGTCAAAAATGTTGCTTCTTCCCTGATTTCGATTCTGAGCGGGATGTCTGGGTTGCGAACATCGACCGTCAATCCTTCTGTATTTCGCAAAATATGGCCGCCGATTTCAGCGTTCATCTGGTTTGTATCTAATTCAAATTGCTTATACGCTCTCTTTGTCGCGACTTTAAACGTATCACCTGGTTTATACTGATCTTTGATAGCCTTTAGTGCGGTTGCCTTAATATCATCAAGGCGGCTGTCACACTTAATTGCCAGGCTGAAGCTTTGAATCCCAAACACTTGCTTTAAATGAGGAAAAAGAGCCTCAGGATCCTCTCCATTTAATGTAATCGTCATACGATCCCTGTTGGAAAAGTATTTTAAATTCGGATAGTCTTTCAAAACGAGTCTGATGTTTTGTTTTAAGCGCTCAATAAAGCTTTTTCTGTTTTTGCCTTTGGTCGAAATTTCCCCAAAACGAATTAATATATGATCGTAATTCATGTTCTACCTCATCATTTCCCTTAATTTTTTGATGCCAGGACGAAGCGCGTTCATAAACGGTTCTGCCACATCGCTTGTCTGGCTGTAATTTAAACTGATTCTGATGCTGCTTCCGGCAATCTGCTCTCCTTTGCCCATCTCTAAGAGAACCTTGCTGGGCTTATGTTCTTTTGCCGAGCAAGCCGATGTTGTGGAGACGAATATATCCTGTTCCTCAAGCATGTGTAAAAGCACTTCCGCTTTAATCCCCGGTACAGAGAAATTAATAATGTGCGGCGCGCTATTCATTTGAGGCGTGTTGATAACGACGCCCTCAATTTCACTCAGCCTATTCATAAACAATTCCTTTACGGCAGTCATCGTGTCAAGCCGTGTGTCAAAATCAGCAGAGGCCAGATTAATGGCCTTGGCAAGCGAAACCGCACCAGCAGTATGTTCTGTTCCGGCCCGTATGCCTTTTTGCTGAGAGCCTCCCGTTATGAGCGGAATAAGGCGTGTTCCTTCTTTTACAATAAGTGCGCCTGTCCCCTTTAGGCCGTGAAATTTATGCCCCGAAATTGAACATAGATCAATGCCGGCCTTTTCAATTGCCAAGGGCACTTTATAGATGCCCTGCACATAATCGACGTGAAACAAAATGTTCGAATGCTCTTTCAGCACTTCTCCTGCCGCTTCAATCGGCTGCACGGAACCGACTTCATTGTTCACATGCATCATGCTGACAAGCACGGTATCGGGACGGATGGCTGCTTTTAGATCTTCAATAGAAACAAATCCGTCTTCATTCACAGAAAGATAAGTGATATCAAACCCGAACAACTCTTTCAGCTGTTCTAACGATTCCGTAACGGATGGATGTTCAATAGAAGTGGCAATGATATGTTTGCCTGTTTTTATCTTTGACAAAGCCGCTCCTTTTAAAGCCGCATTATTGGCTTCTGTGGCGCCTGACGTAAATACAATATCATATTTTTTTAGGCCTAAGGACCTTTTGATTTGATTTTTGGCTGCTTGAAGCAGCTGTTCCGTTTCGGCTCCATATCGGTGCAAAGATGAAGGATTGCCAAAGTATCGGCTGCTCGTCTGTTCATATACGTTCAAGACTTCATCGTAAGGCTTCGTCGTTGAACTATTATCTAAATATATCATCTTTTTTACTCCTTTATGAAAGCGGTACAAGGTATGATATTTATGTTACCATAACAAAATTTAATAGAAAATTACGAAAAACTAGTATTGACTTCTAATTTTTTTACCATATAATAAGATTTGTTCGTTTCGTCATATTATCTGACAATTAATTGACAGAATATTTTAACATAATTATTAGGAGGATTTTTTTCATGAAACACTCACTGCCTGTCAAAGATACCATTATTATTGGTTTCATGCTATTTGCGTTATTCTTTGGAGCAGGAAATATGATTTATCCGCCGGAACTTGGACAAGCAGCCGGACACAACGTCTGGAAGGCCATCGGCGGATTTTTACTGACAGGGGTAGGCCTGCCGCTTCTCGGCATTATCGCCATCGCATTAACCGGTAAGGACGCTAAAGGCCTTGCTGACAAAGCGCACCCTGTTTTCGGCACAATCTTTACTGTCGTGCTTTATTTATCAATCGGACCATTATTCGCCATCCCGAGAACAGGAACTGTTTCATATGAAATTGGCGCTGTTCCGTTTTTGACTGGTGTACCAGAAAGACTTTCTTTATTAATATTTACACTTATCTTTTTCGGCGTTACGTACTATTTAGCGTTAAACCCATCTAAGGTTGTGGATCGAGTCGGAAAAATTCTGACTCCCATCAAATTCACAATTATTTTAATCATTGTTCTCAAAGCCATCTTCACGCCGATGGGCGGATTGGGCGCCGTGACAGAAGCATATAAAGGAACACCGGTTTTTAAAGGATTTTTAGAAGGCTATAAAACAATGGACGCACTTGCTTCAATTGTATTTGGCGTTGTCGTTGTAAATGCTGTAAAAAGCAAAGGCGTTACACAGTCTAAAGCTCTTGCTGCAGCCTGCATTAAAGCAGGTGTGATTGCCGCTTTAGGCCTGACTTTCATTTATGTATCCCTTGCTTATTTAGGTGCAACAAGCACAAATGCCATTGGTCCTGTTGGTGAAGGAGCTAAAATTTTATCTGCGTCTTCCCATTATTTATTCGGTTCATTGGGCAACATCGTACTCGGAGCAGCGATTACAGTCGCATGTTTAACAACAAGCATCGGCCTTGTCACATCTTGCGGCCAATATTTTTCAAAACTTATTCCGGCATTATCATATAAAATTGTCGTTACGATTGTCACGTTATTCAGCTTGATCATTGCGAATTTCGGACTCGCGCAAATTATCGCGTTTTCTGTTCCTATTTTATCAGCTATCTATCCGCTTGCCATTGTCATTATCGTTCTTTCCTTCATCGATAAGATCTTTAAAGAAAGACGCGAAGTGTACATCGCATGCTTGATCGGTACAGGACTTTTCAGTATTTTAGACGGTATCAAAGCAGCCGGTTTTTCACTTGGATCTTTAGATGTGTTTCTAAATGCGAATCTTCCTCTTTACAGCCTCGGCATCGGCTGGGTGCTTCCAGGAATCGTCGGAGCGGTTATCGGCTATGTGCTGACCTTATTCATCGGACCATCCAAACAGCTTAATGAAATAAGTTAATGTCACAGAACGCCTGCGTTATTGCGCAGGCGTTTTGTAATAAAAAAAGAGCCTGCTCATTACACTGCGGGCTCTTTTTCATGGTCGTGATTATCTAAGCGGATATGTCAGCTTTGATTTTTTCAACTGCACCTGGCGCAGCCTTTTCTACAGCGGCAGCGGCAATTTCATAAGAGTCGTCATAATCAAAAGCATAAAAACGTCTTTCCGCTTCTTTCAGCTGTTCAGATAAAATATGATTCTGGCTTCTGAACCGGTTTCCGAACTGAATGATTTTTTCAATGAGGATGACCTGCTCGACAAGTTCCTCTGATTCCCGGCTTGCCCTGTTGACGATATCTTCTGCTTGTTTCAAATGGGCTCCGGCTTCTTCCATATTTAATGGAAGTTCGTTTAGTTGATTGACCGTTTCTTGAATATGATGATGCGCGTTCTCCAGCATCTCTTGAATATGGCTCGGAATGCCTGGAATGTTGCTAGTCTTCAGCAGTCTTGCTGTCTCAGAAATTGTTTTTTTCAAATTGCTGAGCGTCTCCCTCGCCTGAAGCTCTTCTTTTCTCAGCGCTTGCAGATTTTCACGATACTCGGCATGCTCTTTTTTCACTTCTTCAATTTGCTTCTCTATTGAAGCAACTTCTTCTACTAAAAGTGAGTAGGCGACATGCTCTGCATCAAGCTTATCTTTAACGGATGATAGCAGCTTTCCAATTTCATCAAGGCGCTTTTCAAAAGCCTGCTGTTTGCCGAGCTCACCGGCTGTCAGCCTGTAGCTTTCCTTCACCAGCTCAGTTTCCGCTTTCGTATGCTCTTTCTCTTCTTTAAGCTTGTCGTAAGCAATAATCAATTCAGGCATTTTGCTTAGTACGGATTGACCGGCTTCAACTTCGCCCTCCAGCTGCTGATAAACAGATTGAATATTTTCGTCAATGAGCTGCAGGATTGCGGACGCTTCATCAATATCCAGTTCAGTCATCAGGACATGTTCCGCTCGTTTCAGCTGGTTTGACAGATTTTCTAATTCCTTATCAAGCTGGATATGCTCAAGCTTGTACCCTTTTTCTTTCATTTCGCCATAGCCATCCTTGAGCTTTGCAATCTGTCCGGGCACCGTCTGTTTACAGTCAGCTAACAGCTTCGGCACATCATCTATGTATGACTGAAGCCGTTCAAGATTGCGGTCCTGCTCAAGCAGTACTTTTCGTGCAGTAATATAGTTTCCGCCTTCTGTTTCTTCTTCAAATTGTTTGATGCCGCTCCAAATTTCGTCCAGATCCTTTTCAAGGCTGTCATAAAGCTCCCCGTAAAGGTGGCTGTAAGCCAGCAGGTTTTTTCGAGATTTCGAATAGCGCTCCCTCACCTGTTCAATCTCTTCACGGCTCTTTTCCTCACTTGTGACAAGATCGCTGATTTCCCGAAGAATCTTTTCAATGCTTGATTCAGCCGCTGTCAGCAGGTCGTCGATATGAACGAGCACTTGATTGGCCTTTTTAAACCGGTATTTGTCTGCATTTTCCTCGGCATCATAAAGGAGCTCTTCAACTTTCGGCATGTGGGCTGTGACAATCTCATCCCATTCTTCACGCCACTTCTCAAAGAACTCTTCTGTCTGACCCGTCATTTTTAAATGTTTTATTTTAGACATTTCTTCCACGATCGACCGATTCAGAATTTCAATCTTCCACGATTCCAGCCGGTCGATTTCGGCGTAGATTTTTTTCCTGAAAAAGTAGCCTGCCGCAAACAGCGCAAGCAGTACAATTAATAATCCAATGACAAACTCCATAATGAGCCCCCTTGCTGTTTACCTTAATCTGTCAGGGTGTTTTATTTATTCAGAAAGATTTCAGGATATGTATTGAGAAAAACTGTCGTTTTCATTGTTATTATGATACCATGTAACAAACATTTTTTGACCAGAAATCAAAAACTTTTTGTGCAAAATCGGCAGGATTTGACTATTTTTTCATGGGGTGACATCAATGCAAAAGCGAGACGGACATATTCACACACCATTTTGCCCTCACGGCTCCAATGACACACTCAGACAATATGCAGAAGAAGCCTTAAAAAAAGGGTTCGAATCGATTACTTTTACCGAACACGCCCCATTGCCGCCATCTTTTACCGATCCCACGCCGCTGAAAGACAGCGCGATGGCGCAAGCTTCTTTGGAACGCTATATTCATGAAATTTCCGGATTAAAAAAAGAATATCGCGGACAGCTTAGCATACGGACAGGGCTTGAAGTCGATTATATCGCTGAATTTGAAGACGAAATTACATTATTCCTAGACACATACGGGCCATATTTAGATGACAGCATCTTATCCGTTCATTTTTTGCGCACAGACTCTTCCTATCTATGCCTTGATTATGACGAGCATACCTTCAAAGAGCTGATTTCAGCCTGCGGAAGCATTGAAGCGGTATATGAACAATATTACCGGAGTATCTATTCTTCCATTGTAGCATCTCTCGGCGTTTATAAGCCAAAAAGAGTCGGTCACATCACACTCGTCCAAAAATTCATCAAGCTGTTTCCATACAGCATGTCAGAGCATATTCGCGGCCTCGTTTCTCTGTGCCTGAATGCCATTGAAGAAAACGGAATGGAGCTCGACTTCAATACTTCCGGCTTAAGAAAAACTTACGCTGGCGGTATTTATATCGAGGATTGGATGCTGAATGAAGCGAAGCAAAAGAAGATCCCGCTTGTGTTTGGGTCTGATGCCCATCAAGCGGGAGATGTCGGATATGCGTATGAGGCGTTTTTGGAACGGTGCTAGTTGGTGAGCGCCACGTCTCCTGTCCGGAAGACGCTTCTGATCCAAATCTTGATTTCTTCAAAATACATTTTATAAAAATACGGCTCGTGCGGCTGCATGTAGAGTACTTCTGAAATATATTGAGGCTGGAGATAGGGCATCATCAAGAGAGATTTTAATTGGAGAATAAAATGAGGCAGCGGCAGCGTTAAATATTCACGCTGTTTTTCTCCTTCCTCAATGATCAGCTGGAAGATATACTTTTCCTTCATTAGATATGTCGACATAATTTCCCTGATTAATGTGGAGTCAATTGTGACTTCCCGGTAGACAAAACGAGTTAATTGACGATGATTATGCTGATAGGATAAAATATCGAAAACCAATTGAAGAAGCTGTTCCTGCGTGCTTTGAGTAGAGATATTGCTTGCCGCTGTTTCAAGCGTTTTGCTGTAGCCTTCGTAAAACTCTGAAACTAAGTGTTCCATCAAGCCTCCTTTGCCTTTAAAATAGTAGGAGATGTGCGCAACATTTACATCAGCTGACTTTGCGATTTCACGGACAGACGTGCCAGAAAATCCTTTTTGGTTAAAAAGCATGACAGCAGATTCAATAATTTTGTCTTTGGTGCTTACTTTCATACGGCTCACTCCTTCCTCTTGATACTATTCAAGCAGAAAGCCGCTGTTCCTGTAAGAACTTATCGACAAATGCCGGCAGAAAAGCCGGAACTTTGTTTTATATTATAGAAAAAGTGAGGGTTTTCCATGTTCCATGTCGAAAAACAATCTGGAGATAAAGAAAAAGACTATCAGCTTCTGCTAAAACAGCTCGAAGCCATGACCGAAGACGAAACAGACCAAATAGCTAACTATGCAAATGCCTCAGCACTGCTGTATCATTCGCTGCCTGAAGTCAACTGGGCGGGTTTCTATTTTGCCAAAGAAGAGGATGGACAGCTTGTGTTAGGTCCGTTCCAAGGCCTGCCGGCATGTGTTCGGATTCCTTTCGGCAGAGGGGTTTGCGGCACAGCGTACGCAAACGGAAAAGTGGAACGTATTGAGGATGTAAACGCGTTTCCGGGACATATCGCCTGCGATGCAGCGTCTCAATCAGAAATTGTGCTTCCGATTCGTGTAGACGGAAAAATTGTCGGCGTCTTGGACATCGACAGCCCAGTGAAAAACCGTTTCGACGAAATTGATGAAAAATACTTAACTCAATTTGCCGAAACGCTAGAAAAAGCGTTAGCGCAGTAATATAAAAGCCCAAAACTGATATCGTTTTGGGCTTTTTTTATTTTATTGAGTCATGAATCATCAAGCGGTTTTTCCCGCTCCGTTTCGCGCTGTAGAGCGCTTCATCTGCCTCATGCACAAGCTCTTTCAGCGACTTTTTTGTTTCTGTCGTCCAGCAGGAGATACCGCAGGAAATGGTTACCTCGGGTTTCGTATTTTTTCTGACCGCGTAAACCAGTCGCTCGGTAATCCGTTTCCCCACTGCAACCGGCACATTTGGCAAATAAATCGCCAGCTCCTCTCCTCCCCAGCGGGCACCGACATCATGCTTTCGGATGTTGCTTTTAATCACTGAAGCGACTTGAATTAAAATCTCGTCCCCAGTCTGATGGCCGTACGTATCATTTACATTTTTAAAATTATCAATATCAACAAGAATAAAAACACCCTTTTGATGGATTTTCATGCTGTATTGAATTTTTTCATCTAAATACGCTCGTGAATACAGTTCAGTCAGCTGATCTGTTTTCACGAGATGCTCAAGGCGGTCGCGAAGCATTGAATTGGTTACAGCCAGTGTCGCGTGATGAATCAGCGCCTGAAACAGCTTGTACATTTCAAATGTAAAAGCGTACAGCTCCTGTTTCAATAAAACCGCAAAGCCTAAAAGCCGGTCGTTTTGAATCATCGGAGCAGCCATCAGCGAGCCGTACCCCGCCTTCCCAAAAACAGACTGGCCATTCCCGATGAAAACCCCTTTTTCACCTTCATACAGCTTTTCTTTCAGCTCATTATAAAAATCTGACGGCTTCGCTTCTTTAAAAAATGCTGTGCTGCCTGGGAGCAATGTTAGGTTTTCAAAATGGTCTATATGAAAAAATCCCACTTCTTCTGCCTGAAACGATTCTGCCATTCTCACAGCCAGATCATTCATTGTATCAGTCAATGTCAGCCGCTGATTCAGGCGTCGTGATGTTTCATTAATCAATTCCAAATTTGCGATGCTTGCTTTGGATTGTTCGTAGAGCTGGGCATTTTCAAACGCTTTTCCCGCGGCGTTTGCTAACAGCGACATTTCATCAAGGCAGGCATCAGTAAGAAAGCTGTCACCCGTTCCTTCAGCCTTCAACACCCCGTATGTGCCCTGCTGTCCTTTGATCGGAATATAGGCGACAGATTCATTTTTCCGCAAAATGTCTCCGGACAAATACACTTTGAGCGCAAAGGAATCGGATTTTTCCCCTTCCATATACAGCTCTTTTGCAGGAATCCCTAAACATTGGTCTTGATCGTGCGATATAAATAAAGAAAACTCAAAAAGAGAAAATGTGCTTGTCAAGCTTTCTAAAAGCTGCTTCAGCACATCTGTCTGATCAAGCAGTGAATGGAACAGCTCTGTCATTTTGTATATCTTTTTTTGGTAGATCGTTTTGTTATAGAGTCTTTCCTGTTTCATCGACTGGTTTAAAAATGAAGCAACCACGTCCGGAAGCCCTTCAGGAATCTCTTCATCCTGCCTGCACGCAAGATGGAAACGCCTGCCGGAGCCGTCCTCAATCAGATAACATGAAGCGTTTATTTTTGAAGCGGAAAAACGCGCTTCACCATCTGCCAGTTTTGTCACAAAGTCTGATGGTGACGGTGTAAGCGAAACACAAAGGGTTGAAAAATAGGTTTGAATAGCCGAAGTCAGCCATATGAAAGAGTCGGTGAATGTGACTTTTTCAGATTTGGTTAATAAAAAATCGAGCATATGATAATGAAAGGCGGATAATTGATCTTTAGTTTGTTCTACCATGTTTTTATCACCTAAAAGTTTACCACTAATTTTTGTTTATTATATCATAAACGGTGAAGCAATAATGGAGGAATGGTTGACTTCAAAACAAATAAATTATATAATGACCTTTGTGTGAAATATTGCAGCCTTTTTGTTCAGCTTCTATGTTTTCATTTTGTTCCTTATCAATAAGGTGTATCGTGTAACTCTCTGCTGCTGGAGCGAGGATACATGAAAACAAAATGTGCATGGTCGAATAGAGCAGACGGTTTTTATTTTCCACAAAAATAAAACCAAAGGAGGAGTCACATTATGGCTCGCTATACAGGTCCATCTTGGAAACTGTCCCGCCGTCTAGGAATCTCTCTTAGCGGTACAGGAAAAGAATTAGAAAAACGCCCTTACGCTCCAGGTCCACACGGCCCAGGACAACGTAAAAAATTATCAGAATACGGTTTGCAATTGCAAGAAAAGCAAAAGCTTCGTCACATGTACGGTGTAAACGAACGTCAATTCCGCACTTTGTTTGACAAAGCTGGCAAACTAGCTGGTAAACACGGTGAAAACTTCATGATTCTTTTAGATTCTCGTCTTGATAACGTTGTGTACAAGCTAGGTTTAGCACGTACTCGCCGTCAAGCTCGCCAATTGGTTAACCACGGTCACATTCTTGTAGACGGAAGCCGCGTTGACATCCCGTCTTACCTAGTGAAACCTGGTCAAACAATCGGTGTTCGCGAAAAATCAAGAAACCTTTCTATCATCAAAGAATCTGTTGAAGTGAACAACTTCGTTCCTGAATACCTTACTTTCGACGCTGAAAAGCTTGAAGGTACTTTCACTCGTCTTCCTGAGCGTTCTGAACTTGCTCCGGAAATTAACGAAGCGCTTATCGTTGAGTTCTACTCTCGTTAATCGTTTTAAAAACCCCTGCCGCTATGCGGTCGGGGTTTTTTTATCGGCTTTCGCCTCTTGCTGGCCAACACTATCTTGCGCCTGCTGCTCCCAATGATCCCGCTGCAGCCGTTCTTTTGCAATCGTACACATGAGATTCACGCTTTAGCGCTCCTTTCATTTAAAAGGTGGTGATTGGTCGTGTTTGCCCTATCTAATATACTCTTTTCCTTTCATTCCTATGCGGTAAACAAAAAGATCCTTTGCCTTCAGTGGCAAAGGATCTTTTTCTTATTTATACGTCACAAGGAAGTATTTTTTCTTCCCGCGGCGCAGAACAGTAAATTGGTTTTCGATGCGGTCTTCACCTGATAGGGTATAATTTATTTCCGTCTGGCGTTCACCGTTAATGTAAACAGCTCCGTTTTGGATGTCTTCACGCGCTTGGCGTTTAGAAGGAGATAATTTAGATTGCACCAACACATCTACAAGTGAAAGCTCTTGGGTGCTGTCAACTTCCATAGAAGGAACATCTTTAAAGCCTACTTTTACGTCTTGAGCAGAAAGCTCTTTAATATTGCCGCTGAACAGCGCTTGGGAGATGTTGATGGCTTGCTCCAGCGCCTCGCGTCCGTGAACAAGTGATGTCACTTCTTCTGCCAGGCGTTTTTGCGCTTCACGTTTTTCTGGCGCCGTTTCTGTTTTTTCAGCGTATGCTTCAATTTCCTCTTTTGAAAGGAACGTGAAGTATTTCAAGTATTTGACAACGTCACGGTCGTCTGTGTTGATCCAGAATTGATAGAATTCATATGGCGATGTTTTTTCTTTATCAAGCCAGATCGCGCCGCCTTCCGTTTTTCCGAACTTCGTGCCGTCTGCTTTTGTGACAAGCGGAATCGTTAGGCCAAACGCTTTTGCTCCTTCTTCTTCTGATTTTCTGATCAGTTCAAGACCCGCTGTGATGTTGCCCCACTGATCGCTTCCGCCGATTTGCAGTTTACAGTTTTTGTCTCTGTAAAGATTTAAGAAATCATAAGATTGAAGAATCATGTAGCTGAATTCCGTGTACGAGATGCCGGATTCAATTCTTGAGCTGACCGTATCTTTTGCCAGCATGTAATTGATGCCGAAATTTTTACCAACGTCACGAAGGAAATCGATCACATTCATTTTGCCGATCCAGTCAAAGTTGTTCGCGATGACAGCTGGGTTTTCTGCTGCTTCAAAATCTAGAAATCTGGACAGCTGGTTTTTGATTTTTTGGGACCATTCGGATACGATGTCAGCAGTGTTTAATGTACGCTCTGCTTTTTTTCCGCTTGGATCACCGATGAGGCCCGTCGCGCCGCCCACAAGCGCAATCGGATGATGCCCTGCAAGCTGAAAACGGCGAAGTGTTAAAATAGGCAGCAGGTGTCCGATATGCAAGCTGTCTGCTGTAGGGTCAAAGCCTGAGTACAAGCGGATTTTTTCTTCATTCAGCTGTTTATTTAACCCTTCTTCATCTGTCATTTGCTGAATCAATCCGCGGAAGGATAAGTCTTCAAGTAAGTTAGTCATAAGATAAAGCTCCTTTTTTAATTAAAATAAAAAACGCCCCTTCGTTTACACGAAGGGACGATTGATTATCGCGGTACCACCCTACTAATAAGAGAATGCAAACATTCGTCTTATCACTTTGCCTGATAACGGATCAGGTCCGTTCTTTCACTACTGAAAGCCTGGCCGGCTTTGTTTGCAAAAGCGGTTCATGAGTGTATTCGATATATCCGTCTGTGCTGATTTTCACCGGCCATCAGCTCTCTGGAACGTAAGGATATTCTACTTGTCTCAATCTTTACCTTTTCATATGAAGCTATATCATTTTTAACATAAATAAAATCCTGTGTCAACGCCGCCTTTTAATCCTCCATTGTTGACAGATCTCCAGCCGGCAGATTAAGCTCCCATGCCTTCAGCACGCGCCTCATGATCTTTCCGCTTCTGGTTTTCGGAAGCTTATCTTTAAATTCGATCTCACGCGGAGCCGCATGGGCTGCAAGACCCTGCTTTACAAATAGGCGGATCTCTTCTTTCAGTTTATCAGACGGCTCAAATCCTTCCCTGAGTGCAATAAAGGCTTTAATGATTTCTCCACGCACCGGGTCAGGCTTTCCGATAACGCCTGCTTCTGCAATAGCCGGATGTTCGACAAGCTTGCTTTCCACTTCAAATGGGCCGACGCGCTCACCGGAGGTCATGATGACGTCATCAACTCTGCCTTGGAACCAAAAGTATCCCTCTTCATCCATGTAAGCAGAATCCCCAGACACATACCAGCCGCCCGGCATGAAATACGATTCATACTTTTCAGGGTTATTCCAAATGGTATGCATCATGGAAGGCCAGCCCTTTTTGATGGCGAGATTGCCCATTCGGTACGGCGGTAGCTCGTTGCCTTGATTGTCAACGATCGCTGCCTCCACTCCTGGAATCGGCTTACCCATTGAACCCGGTTTAATATCCATGCAAGGATAGTTGCAGATGAGCTGACTGCCCGTTTCGGTCATCCACCAGGTATCATGGATTCGTTTGTTAAAAACTTTATGTCCCCATCTGATGACTTCCGGATTTAGCGGCTCACCGACACTGAGCACATGCCGGAGTGAAGTTAGATCATATTTCGCAGCCATTTCATCTCCCGCTCCCATCAGCATCCGAAAAGCTGTCGGCGCGCTGTACCAGACATTGACGCCAAGCTGTTCAATCGTTCCATACCAGCTTTCCGGGCTGAAACGTCCGCCGACGATGACATTTGTCGCTCCGTTCAGCCACGGTGCAAAAATGCCGTATACCGTACCTGTCACCCAGCCTGGATCAGCCGTGCACCAATAAATGTCTTCTTCCTTTAAATCAAGGACCCACTTTCCTGTTTGATATTGCTGAATCATCGCTTCATGGACATGCAACACGCCCTTTGGCGTACCAGTGGAACCTGATGTATAGTGAAGCAGAAAGCCGTCTTTTTTATCCATCCATTCGATATCCAATCTTGTGCTTTCCTGTTTCGCTGCTTCATCATAATTGATGATATTCGTGCCGCTCTCAGCCTCTCCCCCGACTACGAAGACATGCTGCAAGTGAGGCAGTTTGTCTACCGGTATTCTCTCCAGCAGCTCAGGCGTTGTGACAACAACCTTTGCCTCACTGTTTTCAAGCCGGTCTTTCACCGCTCCCTCCATAAATGCTTCGAACAGCGGCCCGGCGATGGCGCCAATTTTGATTGCGCCAAGCATAATAAAATAAAGCTCGGGTGATCTCGGCATAAAAATAAAAACGCGGTCCCCTTTTTCCACATTTCCATACCGTCTCAGCACATTCCCGGCTCTGTTTGATTCTTCCTTCATTTCTTTAAATGTGTATTTTTCATCCCTTTTTGCGTCTTTATAATAAAGCGCTACTTTGTTTTTTCGAAACGATTCGGCATGGCGGTCAATCGCTTCATACGCCGCATTCAGTTTCCCTGTCTCATGCCAAGAGAAATGTTTCTCTGCCTCGGCCCAATCAAAATGCCGGTACGTTTCTTCATAGTTTTTTAAGTTATGATCCCCCTCTATTGCTGGTAACGCTTTCAAGTTCATGCCCAAACATCCCCCTTTGCTGAAGTTGTCACAATTATTATAGTATATATTCATATTCTTCTCAATTTTTAAAATATAAACCATGTTGAAAACGCTTTATAATTTGGTATTCTTAAAGAAGGCATGTATTTTTGATAAGAATTGATGGGACGGTGAATTAGTGGAACATCATAAAACATACCATTCAGCAAACATCAAAACAGCAACCGGCTCTTTACTGATAGAAGGGCCTGTCTCTCCAGAGGATTTGGCAGGTTATGAGTTTCATAAAGATTTAACCGCATTTCGCCCGCCTCGCGAGCAGCATGAAGCGCTAGTCGACATTGCAGGCCTTCCCGAAGGGCGCATTATTATTGCCAGAGACGGCCGAACCATTGTCGGCTATGTCACGTATTTATATCCTGACCCGCTCGAAAGATGGTCTGAAGGAAATATGGAGGATTTGATTGAGCTCGGAGCCATCGAAGTAGCGCCGGACTATCGGGGATGCGCTGTCGGAAAGACGCTCCTGACCGTCAGCATGATGGATGAACAAATGGAAAACTACATTGTGATGACGACAGAATATTACTGGCATTGGGATTTAAAAGGGATGAAAAAAGATGTGTGGGAATACAGAAAGATCATGGAAAAGATGATGAATGCAGGCGGATTGGTCTGGTTTGCAACGGATGAGCCGGAGATCAGCTCCCACCCTGCAAACTGTCTGATGGCCCGCATTGGAAAAAACGTCAGCCAAGAATCAATTGAGCAATTTGACAGGCTCCGTTTTTATCATCGTTATATGTATTAACTGACACTGACAAAGGGGAAAAAATAATGATTGTTGAGCAAATCATGAAAAGAGATGTCATTACATTAACGAAGACGGATACGCTTGAAACAGCAATATGCAAACTGAAGGAATTCCATATCAGGCATCTGCCTGTTGTAGATGAAGAACGACACGTGATCGGCATGATTACAGACAGGGACATGAAACAGGCCAGCCCGAGTATTTTTGAAGAAAACAAACGAAGCCTATTTCTCACACGAAGCGTAGATTCAATTATGAAAAAGGATGTTGTCTGCGCCCACCCGTTAGATTTTGTCGAAGAAATATCAGCCGTGTTCTACGAGCATGGCATCGGCTGCCTACCAGTGGTACACCATCAAAAATTAATAGGCATTTTAACAAAAACCGATTTGCTGCGGACGTTTGTCAAATTGACAGGCGCTGACCAGCCGGGCTCGCAAATTGAGATAAAAGTAAACGACATCACCAAAAGCCTCGCTGAGATCAGCAGTCTTTGCCAAGACCTTCAAGTGAAAATATTAAGCGTGCTTGTTTATCCGCATGACGATCCCGGTGTAAAAGTGCTTGTCTTCCGTGTAAAAACGATGAATCCGCTGCCGTTTTTGCAGGCATTACAAAGAAATGGACACCACGTCGTATGGCCGTCAGAGCAAAGGGATCTGCTATGAGAGACAGTGTATTTATCTATTCTCCATCCTACCAAACCTATATGTTTCATCAGGAGCATCCCTTTAATCAGCAGCGGGTTCTGTTAACATATGATTTGCTTAAGACGATCAATGCCTTTGATGATGGAGACATTGTCACCCCCAGACTCGCTTCAGAAGAGGAGCTTTCCCTTGTCCACACGGACGATTACATTCAGGCCGTAAAGCTTGCGGGCGCCGGAAAGCTCCCCGCTGAAGAAGGAGAAAGCTACGGGCTCGGCACTGAAGACACACCCGTCTTTGCCGGCATGCACGAAGCGGCATCACTCTTGGTCGGCGGCACTTTAACGGCCGCAGACTGGGTCATGTCAGGACAAGCCCTGCATGCGGCAAACCTTGGCGGAGGGCTTCATCACGGCTTTCGCGGGAGAGCATCAGGATTCTGCATATACAACGACAGCGCTGTGGCTATTCAATATATCCAGAAAAAATATAGCGCCAGAGTGCTTTATATTGATACGGACGCCCACCACGGGGACGGTGTGCAATTTACATTTTACGATAATCCTGACGTATGCACGCTGTCCATTCATGAAACAGGAAGGTATTTATTCCCTGGAACCGGTCAGATCCAAGAAAAAGGAAGCGGAAAAGGATATGGCTATTCCTTTAATATTCCGCTTGACGCTTTTACAGAGGATGATTCTTTTCTTGAGGCTTACCGGACAGCAGCTTCAGAAGTCGCCGCGTATTTCGAGCCCGATGTCATTATCAGCCAAAACGGCGCCGATGCCCATTACTACGACCCGCTGACGCATTTATCAGCAACAATCAATATATACGAAGAAATCCCCCGTCTTGCACACACTTTGGCTCATCAATATTGCGGAGGGAAATGGATTGCAGTCGGAGGCGGCGGATATGATATTTGGCGTGTCGTGCCCCGCGCCTGGGCCAGAATATGGCTTGAAATGAAGGGAATTGACCCGGGTCACGAGATCCCGCCGGAATGGATTGTTAAATGGCAAAAACAATGCCCCGTGGCCCTTCCGTCGAGCTGGAGCGATCCGGCTGATTTATATCCTCCGATTCCCCGCAAGCCTGAAATTACAGAAAAAAATGCCCAAACTGTCAGCAAAGCATTATATGCGATACGTTCTGAACAGCAAAGAACAAAGTAAAAAACGACCTTTACGAAGAGGTCGTTTTTGATTTTTTAATCACTATTTCCACACGCCGATTTTCCTTCATGTGTTCATTTGTCTTGTTATCCTTTACTGGCTTTGTATCCGCATAACCGACAGCAATAAAGCGCTTGGAGGGAAGCTTCTCTTTAGACGTGAAGTATTGAATCACTCCACTTGCCCGTGCTGCTGATAGCTCCCAGTTCGACGGGTATCGGTATGTCGAAATGTTTCGGCTGTCTGTATGTCCCTCAACCTGAATGTCATTTGGAATTGTTTGAAGAAGAACGGCAATTTGGTGAAGAAGTGTTTCGGCATTTTTCAGCACCTTTGCCTCACCTGTATCAAACAGCACAGCCTCCTGAAGAACGAGCACGACACCGCGTTCATCCCGTTTGGCTGTCATTTGGGCCTTCAAATGATTGTCTTTTATATATGTATTTACTTTCTTGAGAAGCTGATCCTGCTGATCCTCTTGCTTCTTCGTATCAGATGGGGATGTATTCTTTTTTTCTATGGATGTTTGGTCCGGCTGAAGCCCGTTGCCTTCCTTCTGGATCGAGTCCACTGCCGCTTTGAATTTTTGCAGATCGATTTGGGACATCGAAAAGAGTAAAATAAAGAACACAAGGATCAAGGTGATCAGATCTGTAAAGGTTACCATCCAGCTGGATGAAGATTGACTGTTTTTTCCGCTTCCATTCCTTCTTTCAAAACGTTCTCTTCTAAGCTTCATGTACAGATCCCTTTTTTGTTTTTACTTGTTTTGGCTGCTTCTGCCATTCTTCCCGTGAGCTGAAAACGACCAGCTGGCTTTCAAGGTTGCGCGGGTTTTTTCCGGATTGAACACCGATAATCCCTTCCACCATTACCTGCTTGATGAAAATTTCACTTTCTGTTTTCTCTTCAAGCTTAGCCGCGATCGGGTTGAAGACCATATTTGCCAGTAATGAACCATATAAAGTCGTCAGAAGCGCAATGGCCATGTTTGGTCCGAGCATATGCGGGTCGTTTAAGTTTTTGAGCATCAGCACAAGCCCGACGAGTGTTCCGATCATTCCCCATGCCGGAGCGAATTCTCCCGCTTTTTCAAAAACTCGCCGCCCTTTTCGGTGCCGTTCCTCCATTGCTGCGATTTCTGAATCCATGACGAGCCGAATCGTTTCTTCATCCCAGCCGTCAATCGCTAAAAGCAGCCCTTTTTTCAAGAATGGATCTTTGATTTCCCGAGCCTGATCATCCAATGATAAAAGCCCGTGTTTTCGCGCGTGATCGGAAAGGGAAACAAAGGTTTTCACAAGATCTTTCACATTGTCTTCCTGGCGGATGAATGCCTGCTTTAACACAGAGGGCGCTTTTTTCAGCTCACTTGGCGGAAAACTGATAAAAACAGCGGCGCAAAGTCCCCCTGTTACGATGAAGAAAGAGGTCAGATCAAGAAAAGAGCGGAAACCGCTTACTCCCGATCCTGAAATAATCCCGATAACAATAATAATCGTTCCTAACACAAATCCAACAGGTGTAAGATAATCAAAACGTTTCATCATTTCTCCCCATGAAAAAAGCAAGAATTCACCATAAAGGTGAAGCTTGCTCTTTGTTTTTCTTATGACTTGGTTGACTTTCTAAGCTCTATACGGTGCGGCAGTTCGACGATATGCTCTTCAACCGGCTCTTTATTCATGAGCTTCGTCAGCAGTCTCATCGCAACGGCGCCGATATCATATGTCGGCTGAACAACTGTTGAAAGCTGAGGACGAACCATGAGGCTTAATCTTGTATTATCAAAACCGATAATGTCGAGATCCTCCGGAATGGATAAGCCCTGATCCTGAGCGGCATGGATAATGCCGAGTGCCATTTCATCAGTTGCAGAAAGAATGGCTGTCGGTTTTTTATCCAGGCTCATCAGATGCTGCAGTGCTTCGAGTCCGGAATCATATGTGTAATCCCCTTCAGCTACAAATTGTTCATTAAACGGAAGGTTCGCTTCTTCAAGCGCACGTTTGTAGCCTTGGAGTTTTTTCGAACGGTTGATCGGTTCTGCCATTGGTCCGGAAACGAACGCGATGTCTGTATGTCCTTTATCAACCAAAAGCTTCACGGCATCATAAATCGCCTGTTCGTAATCGATAGCGACTGACGGTGTTTCCTCCTGCTCTTCTACAGAAGCGGCAAGTACAATCGGCACTGGAGAACGCTTAAATTCCGCCACATGCTCGTCCGTAATGTTTCCGCCCATAAACACGATGCCGTCCACTTGTTTGCCGAGCATTGTGTTTAACAAGTGCAGCTCTTTCTCCATGTTTTGGTCAGAGTTGCTCAAAATAATATTGTATTTATACATTGTCGCGATATCTTCAATTCCGCGCGCAAGCTCTGAATAGAAAATGCTTGAGATATCGGGAATGATGACACCTACAGTTGTTGTTTTTTTACTTGCCAGCCCTCTTGCCACCGCGTTTGGACGGTAACCGAGACGTTCAATGGCTTCCAAGACTTTTTTCCTCGTTGTCGGTTTTACATTCGGGTTGCCGTTCACGACACGGGAAACGGTTGCCATGCTTACATTAGCTTCTCTCGCTACATCGTAGATCGTAATATTGCTCATCCTAAAACCACTCCTTTTACTGGATACACTTATCCTTATCTATAGCATAAACACTTTATGTAGAGAAATGTCATAATGTCCGAATTTATGTCGTTTATGATTTGTAAGCGTAAGTCAGTAGTGTACATTATTTTTCATTATTCATCAAATTTAATTACTTCTCATGAAATTATACACGTTTTTATAGATGATGAAAACGTATACTTGGTTTTTATAACTAAATAAACGAGAAAGCATAAAAAAAGGCCGCAGGCGCGGCCTTTTGGATTGTTCAATTAAGCGTTGACTTTCACCATTGGCTTCAGTTCATTCAGCCATTTTTCGAATTCAGGAATCGCCATTTGCTGAGCAGAGTCAGAAAGTGCGACTGACGGATCAGGGTGAACCTCAGCCATTACGCCATCAGCACCGATCGCTAAAGCGGCTTTAGCTGTCGGAAGCAAGAGGTCACGGCGGCCTGTTGAATGCGTAACATCAACAAAGACTGGCAAATGCGTTTCTTGTTTCAAAATCGGCACAGCTGAAATATCCAGCGTGTTTCTCGTTGCTGTTTCATATGTTCTGATTCCGCGCTCACAAAGGATAATTTGGTCATTTCCTTGTGACATGATGTATTCAGCAGCATTGATGAATTCAGAGATCGTTGCAGCAAGACCGCGCTTCAGAAGCACTGGCTTTTTCACGGCGCCGGCCGCTTTCAGCAATTCGAAGTTTTGCATGTTGCGCGCTCCGATTTGAATGACATCAATGTAGTCCAGCGCTTCTTCGATATGAGCCGGAGTTACGATTTCACTGATAACCGCCAGATCAAATTCATCCGCTACACGTTTTAAAATTTGAAGGCCTTCAACACCAAGCCCTTGGAAATCGTATGGGCTCGTACGAGGCTTAAAGGCTCCACCGCGCAAAATTTTAATCCCTTGTTTTTTCGCAGCTGCAGCGACTTCAGCTACCTGCTCATAGCTCTCTACCGCACATGGGCCGACAATGAATCTTTGCTGGCCGTCTCCGATTTTTTCGCCTTTGATATCAACAATTGTATCTTCAGGTTTTTTCTTGCGGGAGACAAGCAGCGCTTTGCTGTGATCTTCTTCCTGAAGCTCTAAACCGGCTTTGAATATCTCTTTAAAAATGTGCTGGATGGTTGAATTTTCGAACGGCCCGTCATTGTTTTCAATGATATTGTTTAACATTGTGCGTTCTCTGACAGGGTCAAATCGGTTGACACCCTGTGCTTCCTTCGCTTTACCGATCTCTTTTACAACATTGCCGCGTTCGTTGATTAATTTTAAAATTTGTAGGTTTAATTCGTCTGCTTTCTGCCTTAAAAGCTCTAACTCTGTGTTGCTCATTTTTTTCATCCTTTCCCTGCACATTCATTTTTTATTTTGTAGTTATCATGCATCTTACTATAAGTAATTCCAAATGGAAATACTGAAATACAAAAAATTTTATAAAAACTCTACTTTATTACCCAAACGCTTTTAAGTGATAAAGTAATCTATGAAGCTATCCTACATGATGTGAGGGCAATGTTCAAGGGTTTTTTACAAAAAAAAGCGCCAGATGATATCTGGACGCTTTTTTCTATGACAAATGCTGCTCAATAGCGGCTTCTGTAATTTGTGAATGTGAGGTATGCCATTTCACTTCACCGTTCTGGATGATGAATATCTGAGGGCTTTCATGCTTGACCCCATATGTTTCTGCAATGAAATTGGACAGCGGCCGGGCTTCTTGTACTTGAAGATAGTAAGCCGGCACATCCTCATGCTGATTTGCAAAGGCATCAAACTCATGAAATGCTGCCTGGCTGATCGGGCATGTGGTGCTGTGTTTCAAGAAGACGAAAACGCCTTCCTGTTCTGCAATCCGTTTAAATTCTTCCTCAGATTGAATAAGCTGTTTAGCCATGACTCAAGCTCTTCCTTCCCTGCTCAGCGATTCAACTGCTCAGCCTGTTTTTGTGCATCTTTCAGTTCGTCTTTTACATCTTCTTTCGTCTGGAGGACTTGATCTTTTGTTTCATCAGCTGCCTGCATCGCTTCTTCCCTCATATCTTGCATTGCAGTCGATGAATCCGTTTTGTCAGATTTGGAACGGTCTCTCAAATCCTTTACCTTGTTCATGATCTGTCCAGACTGATCCGCTACAAGCTGTGTGATGTTGGAAGTTTTGTCTTTTGCGATGCTGACATATTGCGTGCCTTTTTCCTTCGCATCTGCCGTCATTTTATCAGTTTTGTCCCGTAAGGCAACAGCCTGGCTGCCGAGATCGTCGCGAAGTTCTTTGCCTGATTTAGGCGCTAGAAAAAGAGCTGTAGTGGCACCGATGATTCCCCCGATTAAAGTTCCGATTAAAAAATCTTTACTATTAATTCCATCTTTGCTCATCATTATTCCTCCTCTTAGTATTTTTTTCTCTTACAGGGCTGATTTTTTCTTTTGCTTCCATTTCTCCCAAATTTCCATTGCTGCTTGACTCCAAGTGACAACTTGATTGATCTTATCTTGATTCTCTCTAACTGATGCCGATACAGACCCTGCCGCTTGTTTCATGGATGTATTGAACTGCTGTACAGAAGCTCCCACTCCTTGAACAGCATGAACGACCGTGTTCAGCTTTTCTGATTTTTCCTGAATATCTTCAGCCAGGCGGTTGGTCTTATGTAAAAGCTCGGCTGTTTCAGTTGTGATGCCCTTCATTTGTCCCTCCAGCCCTTCAAGAGTGGATGCGACGTTTTTTAGTGTCAGCTGCAGTGACTTCAATGTTTTAGACAAGTAGATCACTAATACGAGAAATGCAACTGCGATGAGTGCAACGCTCAAATAAAGAATAATAATCATCTCAAACCTCCTTGCTGCAGGATATACTGCTGTTTACCCGTTTTCTTCAATCATAAACATGTGTACTGGGCTGTATACATACTATTCTCCGTTATGTAAGAAAATCCTTTAATAAGCTTTCCCATCAGATAAATAAAAAGCAGTGAGATCACTGCTTTTTATTATGCCATGACGTTTTCGTAGGCTCTCATATATTTTTGGATATCTCCTGCTCCCATGAAGATGAGAACGGCTTTATCATGAGCTTTTAAAACAGATGTGTCATCTTCTTCAATCAGCTTGGCATTATGAATTTTTCCCTGGAGATCACCGATCGTCAGCTTTCCGGCATTCTCACGGGCTGAGCCGAAAATATCGCATAAATACACACAGTCGGCGCCGCTCAGGCTTTCTGCAAATTCGTCAAGGAACTGCTGCGTCCGGGTAAATGTATGAGGCTGGAATACCGCGACAATTTCCCGATCAGGATACTTCTGTCTTGCCGCCTCGATTGTCACTTTTATTTCTGTCGGATGATGGGCATAGTCATCAATCAGCACTTGATCCCCAAGCTGCTTCTCATTGAATCTGCGTTTGACGCCCCCAAAGGATTTGAGAGCATGCTTAATGATGCTGGAATCAATTTCTTCATAATGGCATAACGCAATGACCGCCAATGAGTTTAATACATTGTGGTGGCCGTACGCAGGAATATAAAACGTATCATAGAACGTATTGCGGACAAAGACATCAAAAGTTGTCCCTTCCGTGCTTTTTACGATGTTTCTGGCTTGAAAATCATTTTCTTCCCCCGTGCCATAATACACAACCGGGACGTTCGCATGGATTTTCGGCAGATGCTCATCGTCTCCGCAGGCAATAATGCCTTTGTTGACTTGAAGAGCCATCTCTTGGAAAGCGTCAAATACATCGTCAATGCTTGAGAAGTAATCAGGGTGATCAAAATCAATATTCGTCATAATCGCATAATCTGGCTGATAGCTTAAGAAATGGCGGC
Organism: Bacillus sp. PS237; assembly: GCF_037963345.1. NCBI lineage: Bacteria > Bacillati > Bacillota > Bacilli > Caryophanales > Bacillaceae > Bacillus > Bacillus sp. PS237. The sequence continues at coordinate 2,975,732 of NZ_CP150156.1, forward strand.
GGTATTCGCACGCTTCAAACACAAAGTATTCGCTGTTTTCATTTCCCTGGCCTGTTCCGTCTCCGATTAAGAAAGACGTCGGTTTTGCGTTTTGGATCACGTGAGCCAGCAGACCCGTAGTCGACGTTTTGCCGTGTGCGCCCGTAACGGCAACACTCGTGAATTTTTTCATGTAGTCGCCTAAAAACTTATGATAACGTATCACCGGAATTCCCTCAGACATCGCTTTTTCTATTTCAGGATGCGTGTCTGGGAATGCGTTTCCGGCGATGACTGTCATGCCGGGTTTAATATTTTCCGCGCTAAAAGGAAGAATCGTAATATTTCTTTTTTCAAGCGCTGTTTGCGTAAAAATAAATTTTTCGATATCCGATCCTTGGACAGTATATCCATTATCATGAAGTATTTGGGCAAGCGGACTCATACCGGTCCCTTTTATTCCAACAAAATGATAAACAGTCATAATTGTACCTCCAACAAACGTCTATCTGTTCCCCAGTATATGACGCTCATTTCAATTTGCGACCGCGGCGGCTGAAAAGCCTCCCTTAGCGGCGTATTTTATATGTTTTGTTATGTTTAGTATCAGGTTATTTCTTTCCGATTAAACCCAGATATCAAGATTTGTCTATGCACAGCTGCTGTAAAGCGGCATAGCTGTTAAATGCTCTAAACACTATCATACCATGTTTGGTGTGAAAATGAACCCATATTATTCGTTTATTAAATCACTTGCTGTGATCAGCACCTCTCGAGGCTTGCTTCCTTTTGCCTCAGAGATCATGCCTTCCGCTTCCATCATGTCGATCAGCCTTGCCGCACGATTGTAACCGATTCTGAATCTTCTTTGCAGGCTTGAAGTGCTCGCACTGTTTTGCTCTACAACAAACTCACACGCTTCGTAAAACAGTTCGTCCTCTTCTTTCAGGGCAGATCCTTGTCTTACGAGCTCTTCTTGTTCAAATAAATAGGTCGGCGGCATTTGGCTTCTGACGTGGGAAACGACGCGGTCGATTTCCCGGTCTGACACAAAGTTACCTTGCAGACGAACCGGTTTTCCCGAGCCGTTTTCCAAAAAGAGCATATCCCCTTTTCCGAGAAGCTTTTCTGCACCGGCTATATCAATAATTGTTCGGGAATCAACCTGGCTTGAGACAGAAAAGGCGATTCTCGTTGGGATATTCGCCTTAATCAGACCTGTAATGACATCGACTGACGGACGCTGAGTTGCGACGAGAAGATGGATACCGCACGCTCTGGCTTTTTGGGCGATCCGCGCAATGCTTTCTTCCACATCGTTTGGAGCCACCATCATCAAATCTGCAAGCTCATCAATAATGACAACTAAATACGGCAGCTTTTCACCCATTTGGTGTTCAGCGGTTAATTGATTAAAGCGGTCAATGTCGCGGACACCTGAATGGGCAAAAAGCTCATAGCGGCGCTCCATTTCCTCAACGACCCATTTCAAAGCAGCCGTAGCCGCTTTAGCATCAGTAATGACCGGGCTGACGAGGTGAGGAATTTTATTGTAAGGGGCCAGCTCTACCATTTTCGGATCAATCAGCAGCACCTTTACCTCACTCGGGTCAGCTTTATAAAGCAGGCTTACTAATATTGTATTGATGCATACGCTTTTTCCGGAGCCTGTAGCGCCGGCAATCAAGCCATGCGGCATTTTCTTCAAGTCGATAACAACAGGATTTCCCGAAATATCTAATCCCAGCGCAGCTGTGAGCGGTGACTTGCTTGTCCTGAAAGCTGAGCTGCGAATCATTTGGCGCAAATCAACCACCTTGCTCGTGCGGTTCGGCACTTCAATTCCGATCGTGTTTTTCCCCGGAATCGGCGCTTCAATCCGAATATCTTTAGCTGAGAGACTGAGTTTAATATCATCGGACAAGTTGGTGATTTTATTCACCTTTACACCCGGTTCAGGATGCACTTCAAATCTCGTGACAGACGGACCCTGGGTTACATGGACCACATTGGCGCGGACATTGAAATTTTTCAAGGTCAAATCAAGAAGCTGACGCTGTTCTTCGATCCACGCAGTATCATCTTGAACCTGCGCTGGCGGGACATCAAGCAGTGCAACATTCGGAAATACATAGCTGCCGCGGCGCTCCTCTGCTTTTTGCTGTTTATGCGTATCTCTTTTCAGCATCATCACATTAAAAGGAACGGATGGCCCTTTTTGAGAAGATGCGCTTTGTTCAGTCCTTTTCTCCTGTACACCAGGCCTTTTTTTCGGCTCTTCTGAAGCTTCGCGAGGTTTGTCTGCGCGAATTTCCTGCCGGTTTTCAAGAGTTGCAGTAGACGATTTGGAACCCTGCTCCATGTGTTCAGTTTTCTCAAGCTCTGTATGGCTGTCTGGCTGAACATCTATCTTCGTTTCCTGAGCCTCTCCCAGGGTGTCATAATGATTATTTATTATGCTTTCTGATGGCTCTTCTGATTCTTTTGCCACAGTTTCTGCTTGAGCCAGAGCCTCTGATGAATACTCATGATCAGTAAATAAAGGCTCTTCCTGACGAATGTCCATTTGTTCTTCTTGAACGAACGGGGACTCAGCACCTTCTGCCGCGTTTTCATGATGATTGTATACTGGGCTGTCTGACGGCTCTTTTGCTTTTTCATCCTCAGATACTGCCTCTGTCTGAGATTCAGGAGCTGTTTGCTCTTCATCAAGTTCAGCGGAGAAAACAGGCTCTTCAAATTTCTCTGGCTGCTGCTCCCTTTGTTCTTCCTCAGCCGTTGCAGGCTCTTCGCGGCCTACTTCACTGTCTGAAAGCCCTTCAGCCGCCGTATCTGTGAGCATCTCAGGCGGTGTTTGCTCTTCGGCTTGTTCAGCTGGGAAGAAAGGCTCCTCTTTTTCCGGCTGTTGAACGCCTGACTCAAATGGCACTTTGTTACCTGACGGCTCGGCTGGCCGTTTCGCCAGCGCCTCATCATGCTCCGTATCCTTTCTGTTTAAAACGCCAGAAGGCTGTTTTTCAAATTGGGTATCCGGGAAGAAAGGACTTTCTATTTTGGAATGCGCCTGTGTGTCTGAAGCAGGATAGCCGCGTTCACGTTCGATCTCTTCTGACAGCAGTGTTACCTTCTCTTTTACCGATTTATCCGGTTCGTTCAATGTTTCAGAAGGCTTTTTCGGCACATCCTTTTTAACAGATGGTTTTTGATTGAATCCATAGACAGGCGAAGGGATATTTGTCGGTTTAAACGGTTTCTTCGCCGGCTCTGCTGCTTGATATGTATGCTGCTCTTCTTCATTTCTGGGACGCTCTCTGTAAGGTGCAGCACTTGGACGAGGCGCGGATTTCGGTTCGTCCGATGGTGTGCGGCGCCTTCTCAGGTCATGATTTTTGTATCCGTCAGGCACGACTGGAAAACGGAATTTGCCTTTTGGATATTCATAATATATTTTAGGATCTTCCAATCTTTTTAATTGTCCTTCAGGATGATGTACTTCTTGTTGCTGCGGAATTTGAGCGGGTTTTGTCTCCCGTTCAGCATCCTCTTCGCTTTCGCCTAAAAACAAATCAAAAAATTTATGAAGCCAACTCATAATTTATCTCTAACTCCCTTATAGTTTTCTGGGACGGTTTTTAGTATACCACTGCTGGTCGGCCCAGAAAAGATTAAGCTATCAGCAGAAACAAAGCCGCTAAACAAGGGCTTAGCGGCTTTTCACATGATTCGTTTTTTTTGGCGGATTTATGGGAGTCTAAAACTGAAATGCGTCTCCCGCCTCATAGTCTCCTTCTAACACAAGGATTCCTTTTTCAGCAGGGGCATCCGGCAAATCAAGCTCTTTCGCTGAGCAGATCATCCCGCTTGACGGAACGCCACGAAGCTCTGCATCCTTAATGACAAGTCCGCTAGGCATCACAGCACCGACTTTGGCAACGACAACTTTTTGGCCTTGGTCAACGTTAGGCGCGCCGCAGACGATCTGAAGCGTTTCTTCTCCTACGTTGACTTTACATACGCTTAATTTATCCGCATTCGGATGTTTTTCTTTTGATTCTACATAACCCACAACAAACTTCGGAGATAAATCAACGACTAATGTTTCTTCAACGCCGTTTCTGTTTAAAATCTCATTCACATCTTGCACGAATGTTTCTGAGAGCGCAACAGGGCCGTTTTCATCAATGGTCAAGTAAGAAGACGCATTGAAAATGTTGAAGCCCGTTGTTTCTTTTGTTTCGTTATTGAAAATTTTGACGACGTCGCCGTGTTTTTCATAGCCTAATTGTTCGCGTGTCACATCTTGAAGAGAGATCAGGAGCGTGTCTCCCACACCTTCTTTATTATAAAAAGCGTTCATAAGTAAAAATCCTTTCTAATCCTTTTTCGGACGGCTTTTCGCCAGGATAAACACCGGTTCCAGCTTTCCTTCATTGTACAAAAATGATAGGGCGGTAATCGGGACGGTGCCGCCTGCAAAGAAGCTCATCGACATTTGTCCTAGAATATCATACCCCGATTCATTCCGGATGTCAGCAAGAATCAAAACGTCCTGATGAGGAACAGAGATCGCCAGCTCACCTTCTGCATGCTGCTTATACTCATTTAAGATCGCTTCGTTCAAAATCCGGCTTGCGTCGTATCCGTCGTTTGCCCTGAAGAAATAAAAGTAATTGCCGGCAACCGTATCCTCTTTGACAACCGTCGGCAGGGAACGGAGATTAAATGCGGCCGTCTCTCTGATCCGCTCTTTTGTCCAGTTTTCTTTCTCAAGCATGCGCTGGTCAATTAAACGGTAGGTTTTCCCGAGATCTAGCGCGTAATAAATTCTTGTCTCTGCGGTATGATCGTCATAAATGAGCGGGATATCTTCGCTGGACTTGTCCGGGAAGGAAGTCGAGCGGATGACCGGATAAATGCGAGTTTCTTTCCCGGTCATTTCCTGAGCCTTCCCTTCCATTGCCGTCATCGCTTCGGAGACATAGTACACGATCTCATCAATGGCTTCGTCTTTTTTCAGTTCCCATTTTGCAATAATCGGCGGCAAATCGAGTGTAATCCCTTTTTTAGTCGTTTGATCCTCAACACGGAGGGTGTCTTTTTCTCTGTCAAACAGAAAGGAGCGATTCTCGTGCTGAAGGCGCTGCTTCAGTATATCTGACAGCTTCCTTGAGGTCATTTTCAAACCGATGTCCTCCTTTACGCTTTAGCGAGAGAGTCTGTTAAAAACTGTTCAATTTCTTCTTTTGTTTTGCGGTCTTTGCTCACAAAACGATTTACTTCTTTTCCTTCATTAAACACCACAAAGCTTGGGATTCCGTAAATTTCCCACTCTGCACATGTATCAATGAATTTGTCACGGTCTACGTAGTAGTAGGTGAATTCAGGGAAATTCGCTTCCAGTTCAGGCAGGAAAGGCTCTACAAAACGGCAATCCGGGCACCAATCGGCCGAAAACATAAATACAGACCAATCATCCTTTACCGCTTTTTCCAGCTCTTGAGTTGATTCAATTTTTTTCATTTCATATCCCTCCAGTTGTTTATGTTCTTACATGTTTTTTATCGATACTCGTCCATTTGGATCATACCAAACTGCTTGAGGCAAAACCACTTATATGCAACGAATGAATATGTAAGATTGGCTTTCCCATTATCATTATCATATTTTATTTGCATTATCAAGCTCGTTTCGTTTAACATCGTGTACATGAGGGTGAAATTTACAGATGGATATACATAAGGAGGGATTTTTATTATGGAGTTTATCGTCTATTTAGCAGGAGAAATCCACAGCAATTGGCGCGAGGAAATTAAAGAAAAAACAAAATCACTGAAGCTCCCGATTACGTTTGTTGGCCCGATGGAGAATCATGACCGCTCAGACAATATTGGTGAAGAAATTATGGGCGTACAGCCAAATGCCGTTTTAAAGGATGACAAAGCCTCTGACATCAACAACTTCAGAACCGCCGTCCTGATGAATAAAGCAGACTTTGTGATCGCCCTGTTTGGCGAAAAGTACAAACAGTGGAACACGGCAATGGATGCATCATATGCGATCGCAAAAGGAAAACCCCTGATTATCATCCGGCCGGAATCGCTCCACCATCCTTTAAAAGAGCTTTCCAATAAAGCGAATATTACGGTTGAAACCGTTAACCAAGCCATTAAGGCCCTTTCCTATCTATTTGAAACAGAATAAGAAAAAAGCTTGTCGATCCGGGCTTACTGCTCGTTCAACAAGCTTTTATGAAACCTACATATTTTCTTTAATCGCATCCACTGTCTGCTTATCGCAGGCTGTTACAAGTTTGATGAGCATTTCTTTAGCAGCAGCATAATCATCAATATGAATGATAGTAGCGTTTGTATGAATATAGCGGGAACATATTCCGATAACCGCTGACGGCACACCGCTGTTCGAAATATGAACCTTGCCTGCGTCTGTTCCCCCGCCGGATACAAAATATTGATATGGAATATCATGCGTTTCAGCCATATCAAGAACGAATTCCCTCATTCCGCGATGCATGACTGTCGTTCTGTCAAGAATGCGCAGCAAAAAGCCTTTTCCAAGCTGGCCGAATTCATTTTTGTCTCCGCTCATATCGTTTGCCGGGCTGGCGTCAAGGGCGAAAAACAAGTCCGGTTTAATCATATGAGAAGCCGTCTGCGCGCCCCTTAGCCCTACTTCTTCCTGAACCGTTGCACCCGCATAGAGTGTATTCGGAAGCTCTTTACCGTGTAATTCCTTCAGAAGTTCAATGCTTAAGCCGCATCCATATCTGTTATCCCATGCTTTTGATAAAATTTTCTTTTCATTCGCCATCGTCGTAAACGGACAAACAGGCACGATCTGCTGTCCCGGTCTAATGCCGATTTTGATGGCGTCTTCCTTATCATCCGCTCCAATGTCGATCATCATGTTTTTGATATCCATCGGTCGGTTTCGCTGCGCATCTGTCAATAAATGCGGCGGTATGCTTGAAATCACACCCGGAACCGGCCCGTTATCTGTTTGAATTTCAACCCGCTGCGCAAGCAAAACTTGGCTCCACCAGCCTCCGAGCGTCTGGAATCTGAGCAGCCCGTTGTCTGTAATGGATGTCACCATGAAGCCGACTTCGTCCATGTGCCCGGCTACCATAATTCTCGGTGCGTCCTCTGCGCCTCGTCTGACTCCGAAAACACTTCCCAGTCTGTCCTGAACGATGTCATCTGCATATTTGGCTAGCTCCTGCTTCATAAAAGCACGAACCTGATGCTCATTGCCCGGCGCGCCGGGAAGCTGCGTCAGTGTTTGGAAAAGCGCTTTCGTTTCTTGATTCATGTTTTCCCCTCATTTCTATGTAGTCCTTTTATTTTATTAGAAACAATGAAGTTTTCCAAGCACTCTGACCCAATCTGCTCGATCAGCCGCGTATTGCTTAACAGGATTTGGCTGTTTCTGTATAATGAAAAGTACGATCAACCAGGAGGTGCTTTATTTTGAAATTGCGTCATCTTCTTTTAGGAGCAGGACTTGGAATTTGTACGGCTGTCGTTGTGAGACAATATGTGATGAAGCCTTATATTTCTTCAGAAAAAGCGCTTCGAATTGTAAAATCTGCTTTTAAGCAGCGGGGCCCGATTGACGGATCATGGATTTACACCCAGCCGGAGCCCTACAATATTAACGGAGAAACGGTACAGGTATACAAAACCGGCATTACACGATCAGCTTTCGGAGAATTAGAACAGTATGAAGTCATGGTGGATGCGAAAACGGGAGAAATTGTTGATGTCATTGATACAATCGCCTCTTAACACCGGACAAGCAAAAAATAGAAGCCGCTGCCTATGCAGCGGCTCTTTTTTATTATATCGCGCGAATCGGTTTGTATACCGGATACCACATCGCATCCTGCACTGCCTGTATAATGTCTTCAGGCTCTTCCGTAGCGACGCCTTCCTTCATTGCGGTTTTTGCAACTTCAACAGCAACGGTTGCCGAAACAGTGCGCAAATCTTCAACTTTTGGAAGCATCGGCGCCCCAGGCACCCCGACATTGACCATACCTGCGATTGCCCGGGCACATGCTTCAAACATGCCGTCGGTAATTAATTTTGATTTTGTAACAATCGTTCCAAGACCGAGACCAGGGAAGACAAGCGCGTTGTTTGCCTGCCCGATATGATACGTAACTCCGTTATATTCAACTGGCGGGAACGGGCTTCCTGTCGTGATCAGCGCACGGCCTTCTGTCCATTCGATTAAATCCTCCGGCTTTGCTTCAGAAAGAGTTGTCGGATTTGACATTGGCAAAATCGCCGGCCGTTTCACATGTGACGCCATTTCTTTTACAATTTCTTCAGTGAAAGCGCCGGAAACCGTAGATGTGCCGATCAGGATCGTCGGTTTCGCCTGCCGAACCACTTCAAGAAGATCAATGCCTCCGCCGTCTCCGTTCCGCTGATAATCCTTCACTTCATCAGCCGAACGGGCATACGGCTTTTGGAAATCAAGAAGCTGATCCATATCATCTGTTAACAGCCCGTTCCTGTCTATGCACCAGAAGCGCTTGTATGATTCTTCTTCACTCAGTCCCTCGCGCACCAATGCTTCCCGCAGCTGTTCGGCAATTCCGATTCCTGCCGTTCCCGCTCCGAATATAACAACTCTGTGATCTCTCAGCGGAACTTTAGACGCTTTTGCACAGGATAAGACTGCGGCCAAAGAAACAGCGCCAGTTCCTTGGATATCATCATTGAAGGTACACACTTTATCTTTATAGCGTTTCAAAATGCTTCGCGCGTTTTTCGCCCCGAAATCCTCCCAATGCAGCAATGCATTCGGAAATGTTTCTCTCGCCAGCGCAACGTAGTCGTCAATAAATTGGTCATAACGTTCCCCGCGCACTCTGGAATGCTGGTTGCCGACATAAAGCGGGTCGTTCAAGAGGCTCTCCTGATTTGTCCCCGCATCTAAAACAACAGCCAGCACTCTGCTCGGATCAATGCCCGCAGCCGCTGTATAAACCGCCAGCTTGCCAATAGAAATTGCGATTCCTCCGACGCCCCAGTCACCGATTCCTAAAATTCCTTCCGCATCAGTTGCAACAATTAAATCGATCGTATCGCTTTGATCTTTATACTGTTTAAAAGCTTCTTTCATACCGTCCGGGTCATCGATTGACAGATAGAGCCCTCGTGGTTTTCTGTATTCATGGCTGTATCTCTGAATTGCCGTTCCGACTGTCGGTGTGTAGACAATCGGGAGCATTTCCCCTAAATGGTCATTTAACAGGCGGTAAAACAGCGTTTCATTCCGATCGTGCAGCGCCGTTAAATAGACATTTTTGCTCAAATCGTCAGGCTGTGCGGAATATTGTTCATACGCTCTTTTCGCCTGATCATCAATTGTTAATACCTTGGGCGGCAGAAAGCCTTTTAAACCAAGTTCTTTTCTTTCTTCCTCAGTAAAAGCAACACCTTTGTTCAAAAAAGGAACAGAGAGCACTTCAAGGCCTCTTAATGTTGTTTGAATGTCTCCTTCGTTTGTTACTCTGAATTGTTTCACCCTGCCTCTTCCTTTCTGAGCATAATAGTACTAGGTTTGCATTATTAGCCGGAAAACATGCAGGGTAAACATAAAAATATGCTATCGCTTCATTCGCTTAACTGACTTTTTGATGCTTCCGTCCTCCTCCCATTGAAGGGCGCGATACTCGGCATCATGGTAAAAAATAAACCAAGCATCTTTTTCTGCTGCGAACGCCTGCCATTTCTGCTTTTGCGGGATAGAGGTCATCGGATAATCATCGTAAGCCAGCACCCATAGCGGATTGCGGTGGGCATGTGTCGGCATCAGATCTGCCATATGTACGGCAGTTTCACCCGCATCCTCGCATATCAGGACACTGTGTCCGTCGCTATGGCCTCCGGTGTGATGCATTGTAATACCCTCTGTGATCGTTAAGGTGTCTTCAAAGGTTTTGACTTGGCCAGCTACAGCCTCCCAATTTTCTTTCCAATACGTATTTTTCGACCTGATATTCGGATGGCGCATTTCGTCCCATTCAACAGCTGATGTATAAATCACTGCATTCGGAAAGACAGAGACGAGCCGTTCACCTTCATATTCCGTTAAACCGCATGCATGATCAAAATGAAGGTGTGTCATTGCGATCACATCTATATCGGCAACCGTTAATCCGAGTGCAGCTAATGAGGGTTTCACATTCGACTCTTGTGTCACGCCATAGTTTCGTTTTTGTTTATCAGTCAGCTTGCCGTACCCAATTCCGGCGTCAATGATGATATTGAGCCCATCCTTTTGAATCAAAATAGGGTCTGTTCTTAGTTCAATCTGGTTTTTTTCATTGACTGGATATTTTTTAGACCAAAGCGGCTTTGGCACAACGCCGAACATGGCGCCTCCGTCCATATGCGTCACGCCTCCGTCAAGCCAGGTCAACGTGATGTTTCCAATTTTCATTGTTTCCATTTTCACCCCCCCCTATCATCATGGTAGCAAACGGCCCATAAAAAAAACAGACTCCTGTCAGAGTCTGTCTTTACGTTCTCCATTCAACCTCAGCCCGATAGATCGGCTGGCCGAGTGCAGAGAATTTTTCTTCATATTCTGTCATAATATTGCCTTCCAGATTGCTGTTATGCAAATCGAGACTGACGTATGTCAGCAGGAGGCCGTACTCAGAGAAGCTCTTCAAAGAGTACTCAAATAAACCTCGGTTGTCCGTTTTAAAATGAATCGATCCGCCTTTGCCCATTACTTCTTCATATTTTTTGAGGAAGTGGGAATATGTCAGGCGGCGTTTTTCATGCCGTTTCTTCGGCCAAGGATCAGAAAAGTTCAAGTAGACCCGTTTCACTTCCCCCGGCTCAAACACATCCGTCAGCGTGTCCGCATCTATATTCAGAAGCTTTACATTCTGCGCTTCGCTGTCTTTTACTTTTTGGACGGCTGTCACGATGACGCTTTTAAATAACTCAATACCAATATAATTGATGTCGGGATTTTGTTTGGCCATACCAGAAATAAATTGGCCTTTTCCTGTACCAACCTCGATATGGATCGGATTGTCGTTGCCAAACACTGTGTTCCATTTCCCTTTATAATCAGCAGGATTGCTGATGGCAATATCTGCGTTTTCAGCCAAAAAGTCATCAGCCCAAGGCTTGTGGCGCATTCTCATATGATTGACACCTCTATCTATTATTTCGACTAACAACATACCATGAATTAAAAAGACCCGCAAGCTCGTTTTTCCAGTGTATCTCTCTTAAGGCCGAGCGCATAAAAAAAGAGGGTCCCGTCTGCTGGAACACTCCTTTCCCATGTATAAAAACGCTCTGTTTTGAACAATTTAACCCGTATGATACTGAAGGGATGTGTACCGTTATGGGTTTACATTATGAGCATCAAGTTCATTTATTGAAGGATATATTGACTGACCATCAATTGGACTGCTGCGGAACAGTCGCAGAGTACGAGCAGCTTGAGCGTGTGATTAAATCACTGATGGCAAACACCGAGCTTGATTCAAATTTCAAAAACGTGCTTGAAGATGTTTACCGCTACAGCCAATCAGGAATATCGTCCAAATCCATCGACTCACACATACAAGAGCATCAGAACAGCCTGTCTCAATGGGTAGAGCAAATGGATTCGTATTCCTGATTAATCAACAATTCGTTTCATGAGGATATGCAGCTCTTCCATTGCATCATGAAATTCCTTATCATTGCCTTTTGCTTTATGCCAGGCAATGAAAGTAATTGTTTCAGATAACACATACCAAGCCATTCGCAACCGAAGGCTTTCTGTCAGCTCTATGCCGTACATGCTCAGCCAGCTCTCCCAAGCTGGCTTTTCGACGTAGTGGTACAGCAAAGGCCCGAGGTCCATCGCCGGATCAGCGATCATGGCGCCGTCCCAGTCAATTAAATACAGCTGGTTGTCTTCAGACAATAGCCAGTTATTATGATTGACATCACAATGGCAAACGACTTTCTCACCGAAATGCACTTCATGCAGGTGTTCTTCCAAATACTTGATCCCTTCTTGAATCAGCGGCGAAGATTGCTGCACAGCAAATACAGCCTGCTTCAGCTGAGACAAAAGAGCCCCCGGGTTCAGCGGTTCTTTTCCAAGTCTCTTCAGCATGTCCAGCAAGGCTTTTGATGTGTGTATTTTACGAAGCAATTCAGCAACGGGCCGTCCGCTCATGTCTTTAGGCTTCAGCTCTCTGCCGGTCATCCAGTGCTGGGCCGTAATGACGTCCCCATTTTCCATCCGTTTTGTCCAAACCAGCTTCGGAACAATGCCTTCGGCGGATAAAACAGCTAAAAAAGGTGAGCTATTACGTTTTAAAAAAAGCTGCTGCCCGTTATGTTTCGCATAATATGCATCTCCTGTAGCTCCTCCGGCGGGGAAGATCTCCCAATCGCTACCTAGTAATTGTCCCAACCAGTTCATATCAATGTTCAACCCATCATTTCTTAAAATATTTTAGAATTAAGGCTAATCGTTTCTAGTCTATCCAGCGAATGCCTTTTTCGTACGAATCGTATAAAAATAAAAAAGACAGCTATTGAGAGTCTCATATGCTAATCAATAGCCGTCCTTTAAATTTTAGCGCTATAGCACAAACTTCGTCAAGCAAAACTCTTAAGATCTGATGCTAAATATAAGATAACCGTTCCGATGCCGTTTACTGCAACCGTTTTCTTGATTTCTGTTGGGTCTTCCTGAAATCCTGATGGATCACATAAAAGCCGATAAGGTATGTCGTTTGGCAGCCTCCACTCGACGGAGTCTGGACTCGCGTGATGGATAACAATGATATCTTTCCATTCGTCAACCTCGTCAAGATCATAAAGCCTGTATGCGATAAGGTGTTCTTTTAGCGTCAAGCATTCAAGATGGCGCTGGATGTCTGCAGCGGACCTAAGACGGAATGCAGGATGCGCTTTTCTCAGCGAGATCAGCCTGCGGATATAGTGAACATCTTCTTTGAATGTTTCACGGCGATCCCAGTCGAGCTGGTTGATGCTGTCACTGGATTGATAGCTGTTTTCCACTCCCTGCTTCGTCCGGAAAAATTCCTGGCCGCTGTGAATAAACGGCACCCCTTGGGCAAGCAAAATAATCGCGGCTGCAAGCCTTTGCCTGCTTCGCTTTCGGCTGTCATTTTCTTGAGGAAGCGCAAAGCTCATTTTATCCCAAAAGGTGTGATTGTCGTGTGATTCGACATAATTGATGGACTGGCTTGGTTCCGGAACAATCGGTGCTAATGCCTTCCATCCGGAAGACCCGGCAATTCCATGCATCACAGCTTGTGCTGATTCACCGTTGCCGAGCGCAAACCCTGTTGCCTTAAGGTGAAAGGTGTTCCCTTTTACAGCGTCACGAAACATATCATTAAAAAAGCCGATGCCCGGCATTCTTGGCGCGTTCGCCAAAGCAGCTTTCTGTTCATGCGGCAGCGGTGTAGCCAGGTCCCACCCTTCTCCAAAAAGCAGGATTCCGGGCTTTGCCTTAGTTGCTTTCTCTTTCATATAAAGCACGGTGTCAATATCTAAAATCCCGAGGAGATCAAAGCGGAAGCCGTCAACATTGTATTCTTCAAGCCAATAGACCACGCAATCCGCAATGAATTTTCTTGCCATCCTTCTTTCTGATGCAATATCATTGCCAACGCCGGTGCCGTTTGATGGCATCCCACATTCGTCGTGCCGGAAAAAATAACCGGGCACTGTCTTTTCAAAGGGGGAATTCTCCCTCTTATACACATGGTTAAAAACAACATCCAGAATGACTCGCAGACCGTGCTGATGCAGGGTATTGATCATTTGTTTCAGCTCTGTTTTTCTCGTTTGAGGATCATGAGGATTTGAGGCATAGCTTCCCTCCGGGGCAAAGAAATGAAGCGGGTTATATCCCCAATTGTATGCATCAAGCGGCTTCTCTTCATCAACTCCGGCAAAATCATTCACCGGCAGAAGCTCCACATGTGTCACACCAAGCTCTTTTACATACGCTAATCCCGAAGAACTGCCATTTGCGGTTTGTGTATCAGTTTCCGTCAGCGCTAAGTATTTTCCCTTGTTTATCATGCCGCTGTTTTCATGGATGGAGAAGTCGCGAAGATGCGTCTCATAGATGACGGCATCCACAGGGTGTGAGAATGGTTTAAGAGGAGCAGTCCATTTCATTTGATCCGGGCGCAAGACGACGCCCTTCTCTCCATTTACAGTCACAGCCTTGGCATACTGGTCAACTGTTTCCATCCATTCTGAATTGTTGCAGATGCAAAACAAATACTCATATCCGTGAAGGTCACCTGTGACCGTAACGGCATAGACGCCTTTTTCCAAGCGAGTCATTTGGAATGTGCGCCCGCTTTTATTGGGGTGTGAAAGCTTGACAGCAGCTGAGGTTGCAGCAGGCGCCCATACTTTAAATACGGTATGATCCGCGGTATAAACGGCGCCCAGCTCTCCGTCATAATAAAATTCGTCATCAAACGCTGCCGTCCGGATGACCGCGCCAATTTGGAGATCCGTTTTGTGGCCGCTGGATGCTCTGACGCAATGGATTTTTCCAAATGTCACAGGATGGTCGGATACGCAGACGTACTTGTATTTTGCTTCAAGGGAGTATTCCTCCCTGACAGCCAGAGGAAAATCTGTTATTTCTGTCTCAAGCCGAAACGGCGGTGTCATGATTTCCTTTTGTTCAGCAGGAATCAGAACAGTAATGATATTCATGTCATCGACATACGCTTCGAAGCTGCGGCGGATGCTGACCATCGGAAGCTCTCTCCTCCAAACACGTTTATGTTTTGATTCTTAGGGGTGAAGGACTAGATGCCAGACGAAACGGGGTAGTGCCCATGATTTCTCCGTCAGCATGGAACGGGATTTTGTCCTTCGTGTAAAATGTAATGTCCTTCGCTTTAAACATCGTAACGCCATCCATCTTTGTATGTTTTCCAAATGCCATGAGACATAAAAGCCAATATTTTTTCAAAAACGGCTGGTTTTCAACGATTACGATATCAAATGTCTTCTCGCGCGGATTTGCTAGGGGCGCCGCCTTCATGCCTCCCCCGTAAAACGGATGGTTGGATACAACGGCAAACCAGACATCATGAAATTCGCGCGTCTCGTCTTCCGTCGTACAAGCTAATGTAAACGGCTTAAAGGTTGCCGAAGCGTGCAAATGAGAAAGCGGATACACAAGAAATCGAAGGCGGAGAAAAAGAAAAACCCGTCTCAACGGAAATTCCATCGCCTTTTTATTGACATATGCGTCAAACCCGATCCCGATATGATTCATAAAATAAAGAATCTGTGATTTATCCTGAAGGAAATTGACGCTCCCTAAATGAAAGGTTCTTGTTAACGGGCGCTTTACCTTCTTGATTTCCTGTATCAGATCGATTTTTTTAATAGAGAACCCTCGCGAAAAATCATTATACGCGCCCGCCGGCACAAAGCTCAGCTCAATATCGTCAACATCTTTCAGCCCGTTGACAACTTCATGCATGGTTCCGTCTCCGCCAATGACGATCAGGCGCTTCAGCTTATATTCCTGTATCGTTGAAATCTGTCTGGCGAGCACCTCGGCGTGTCCCGGATGTTCAGTTAAAAATGAACGGTGCTCAACCTTTCGTTTGATCAATTCTTTTTGAATGGACTTCCAAACACGCAGGCCGTTTCGATGTCCTGCTGTCGGATTAATAATAAAAAACCAATGGCTCATCTTTCTCACCTGCTTATGTTATGAGAAAACCGCTCAAATCGTTCTCTTTTACTCCAGCCACTCCTGTCTGCGATAGGAGTCAGACATGCAGTAAGACAATAGAGCCTTTGCAGCCTTTACCTGATGATGTTTGATCGGAGCAGTGTTTTTCTTCTGCCGCTCAATCCATTCTTCCGCGCTCCGCTTATCCGCTATTTCTAAGCCGTATGGCGGCTCCGGGTAATCGATGTACGACGTTCTGCTCAGAAGCAATTTTCGAACCGGAATCTCAGCCTGTTTTTCCTTTACGATCTTTGACACAACCGAGTCCGTACGAAACAGGCTAAGCCCTGGATTTAACACTGATGCAGTCTGAGAGGCTGTTTTCTTGTCCCAAAAACGATTTTTAGACCCTATGTAGACACTGTCTTCCTCAGCCTCTAAAAAAGAAACGCAATAAATTTCCAGAGGAGAAATAATCACAATGCTTAATTCAACCGCCGCCTGCTGAATTTTCAGCACAGGCTTATACATAATAAAATAAGAATCAGGCAGCTGCTGGGTCAGATAACGCAAAATGCGGTCCTGCTTCACTTGGTTTGAGAGTTGAGATATTTCTGAAAGAGTAGAGCTTGCCCATTTGAGCTGAAAATCATATAAATGCCTTTTATAAAAAGAAGCAAGCGCCACCCTGCTCTTCGGGAGCCTTACATGAATATCTTCTTCGTCCTCAAACCATTGGTGTCTCTCTTCTTGTATATCGGCTTTTATCTCTTCTTTTCTTCTTTTCAATGAAAATTTTTTTCGTTTCTGCACCGGTTCCGGTTCTTCAGCACTGGCTTGCCTTTCTTCATGCTGGCGCTCCGCTGCTTCTACTAGTGAAAGCCAGCGCTCTTTTTTCAAACGTACAAACTGGTTGATATAATGGTACGGATCAAGCTCATATCTCGATATATAATCATGAATTTTGATGATTTGTGCCATGTTTGTTTCTCCACTCCGCAATGAATTAAGATAATTGAAATTTGAATATTTCCTCGTATTTTGGTGATTGGTTCAAGTGTATTTGAAAGAGCGAAAATCGTTCAGCCATCATCGAAACCTCGCCGCTTTCAAACGGAACATGAGCTGGAAATCCATCTTCGCCTGTCCATTTTCTTGCCAGCGTCATATGAGGATGATACGGTCTTTTTTCCACTTGAAAGCCGGCCTGAAGTACAGCCTGCTTCGTATGTTCCCGCAGTCTATCAAGCGTTTTGTTTTTCTTTGGCTCCAGATGTAAAACGCGCGGCTTTCTGCGGTCGCCGAATACATCTATCTTGCCAAACTTAATTGAAAATGGATCAATTTCTGAAGCAATCTCTGCTAGCGAACCTTCAAGCTTCTTTATTTGTGTCTCATCCGCCGCTCCGAGAAAAATTAACGTGATATGATAGTCAAGCGGGTGCACCCATTTTTGAAACGTCAATATCGGTTCGTTTTTCGCAGCCTGGTAGATCGGATTTGCAATTCCCTCAGGTATGGGAACGCCGATGAAATAATGAGGCCGTATATCTGGCATCCGTCTGACACTCCCTTCTTTGACAGCTATTATTTTATCAATAAAGAGGCTGTGCGGATAGAGGAACAGTGTATGAAAACACTCTCGCACAAACGTTTATTATGTTAGGATATTATATGACACTTGTTTTATTCAGAAAGGAATGACAATGTTGAAAATCGTTGCAAACACAGCTGATCTGATAGGAGATACACCGCTAGTGAGATTGAATCGGCTTCAGCCGGAAAATGCGGCACAAGTCTATTTAAAGCTTGAATTTTTCAATCCGAGCGGCAGTGTGAAAGACAGAGCCGCTTATCAAATGATCATAGAAGCTGAACAAAACGGTTTACTCAAGCCGGGATCAGTTATTATAGAGCCGACAAGCGGAAATACCGGCATCGGGCTCGCCATGAATGCGGCAGCACGCGGATATAAAGCAATCTTAGTTATGCCTGATACGATGACGAAGGAACGGATCAACCTACTTAAAGCTTACGGTGCAGAGGTTGTATTAACTCCCGGAGAGGAAAGAATGCCGGGCAGCATCAAAAAAGCGAAGGAGCTTGCCGAACAAATTCCGAACAGCTATATTCCAATGCAGTTCGATAACACTGCTAATCCTGATGCGCACCGAAAAACAACAGCGCCTGAAATCGCCCGGGCAATAGAGGAAATCGGAAAACCGCTCGGCGCTTTTGTAGCCTCCTCTGGAACGGGCGGAACCATTACCGGAACAGGTGAGGCGCTCAAAGAGCTTTTTCCGGATATCACGGTTCATGTTGTTGAGCCAGCGGGTTCGCCTGTATTATCCGGCGGAAAACCTGGCGCGCATAAACTTGTAGGAACGAGCCCAGGCTTTATACCGCCGATTTTAAATGAAGACGTTTATGATGAAATTATCAAAATCTCTGATGAAGACGCGTATACGACGACAAGACGGCTTGCTGCTGAAGAAGGAATTCTTGTCGGTCCTTCATCAGGCGCTGCCTGCTTCGCGGCAATCGAAACAGCGAAACGCCTCTCTCCTGACAAAGTTGTGGTCTGCATGACAGCTGATACAGGAGAACGGTACTTATCAACTGATTTATGGTCATTTATTTAAAAAAAGGACTGGCTTCAGCAGAAGCCGGTCCTTTTATTTTGCAAGCTCGTAAATGGCCTGAGCATATAACGCTGTCGATCTCAGCAGGTCATCAATTTCGATATATTCATCCTTTTGGTGTGCGCTGTCAGGGCGTCCGGGGAACAGCGGGCCGAACGCGACACCGGCTTTTAAGGATCTCGCATAAGTCCCCCCGCCGATTGAGATTAAATCAGCTTTTTTACCCAGCTGGCCTTCATAAACCTTTTGCAGGGTTTTGACTAACGGATGATCTGCGGACACGTGATGCGGCTTGCTGTCTTTGAATTCTCCCAGCTCAAATTCAGATGCGCTTTCGAATGTATCGCGGATCACTTTGCTTTCTGCTGTCACAGGATAGCGGATATTGATCCCGAGCTCGCCTCCTTGCCCTTCTTTATAGCGCAGTGTTCCGACATTTAATGTCAGCTCTCCGCTGATTTCATCCTCACAGTCGATGTCCAGTTTTTTTCCTCTTGTATCACCTGAGAACTTATCTGTCACAACTTGCACAAACCGCTTTCCTGCATCGTCAAGCTCAGTCTGCTGGAGAAATTCGCACAATAAAATGCCGGCATTGATCCCATTGTTCGGTTCCATCGCATGGCAGGAAAGACCGTACATACGCAAAATGAGCTGTCCGTTCTCTATTGCAGCTTCCCCTTTTTGGTCCGTCGTGCGGAGCATGTCTTTAAATGAAGACAGAATCTCTTCATTTTTCGGCCCTTCAATGACAGCTTCCGCAGCGTCGGGCACCATGTTTAAGCGAAGGCCTGATTGAAACGAGACAAGCACTGCCTTTGGTTCAGCTTGATTTGGGCGGTGCGGAATAAGTAAAGAAGCATCGATGATCCCTTTTTCCGCATTAATGATCGGAAAATCGGCGTCAGGCGCAAAGCCCATTGTTGGCATTTCTTCATGCTTGAAATAATGCTCTACGCATCTCCAATCACTTTCTTCATCTGTTCCGATAATCATTCTGACTCGCTTGGACAGGGGCAAATTCATGTCTTTCACGATTTTCAGCGCGTAGAATGCCGCCATTGTCGGGCCTTTGTCATCAATGGCGCCCCTTGCATAAATCCGTCCGTTGCGGATTTCAGCTGAAAATGGATCACTCGTCCACCCATCTCCCGGCGGCACGACGTCAACATGGCAAAGTACGCCGATAATGTCATCGCCCTCCCCCCATTCAATATGACCTGCGAAGCCGTCAAGATTTTTTGTTGTAAAGCCTTCTTTTTCTCCAAGCTCCAGCAATGAAGTCAGGCTGGCATTTACCCCTTCTCCAAACGGTTTACCGGGTCCGGCGGTTGTTTCGTCCATGACACTGTTGATTCTCAAAAATTCCTGTGTATCACGAATTAAATCCTCTTTTTTTCTGATCACTTCAACTTCCCAGTTCATAATGATCCCCTTTCCGCAAGAAATGACTTGCAAAAACCAAATAAAACGAATAATATTAATGGTGTTTTGTTAAAACGTTCGTAATTGGAGGATACTATGTTTCATCTAAAAGAGCAGCAAACATCCATAAAGCAAGAAATCATAGCAGGGCTGACGACCTTTTTCACAATGGTCTATATCGTCGTGGTCAATCCGGTCATTCTGGCTAACGCCGGGGTTCCTTTCGACCAGGTTTTCACCGCAACGATTATTGCCTCCATTGTCGGAACGCTGTGGATGGCCCTGGCAGCAAATTATCCGATTGCTATTGCGCCCGGCATGGGCTTGAACGCTTATTTAGCCTTTCATGTCGTAAGCGCAAGCGATGGCGGCATCACGTACGCAACAGCTTTCAGCGCAGTATTTACAGCAGGGGTTCTCTTCATTATTCTATCGTTAACGCCTTTAAGAAAACAACTTATAGAAGCGATTCCAAACAATTTAAAATACGGGATCACAACAGGGATCGGGCTGTTTATTGCTTTTATCGGTTTGCGTCAAGCGGGAATTGTGGCAGCTGATGAGTCAAACCTGGTCACTCTCGGCAATCTGCATTCACCTGGTGTTATCTTAACGCTGGTCGGCCTTTTGATCAGCGTGGTCCTGATGGTGCTGAATGTAAGCGGCGCTTTATTTATCGGAATGGCAGCTACCGCTTTGATCGCCTTTTTCACCGGTCAGCTCCATTTTTCAAAGGGATTTATGTCGCTTCCTCATTTGCCGGAAGGATTGATGATCTCAAATCCATTTACCGCTTTTGGCGATGTCATTCATCACGGCCTGTACGCTGTCGTCTTTTCTTTTCTATTAGTCACCATTTTTGATACGACAGGCACGATGATCGGAGTTGCCGAGCAAGCCGGGCTGATGAAAAACAACAAGCTGCCGAACGTGCGAAAAGCGCTGCTTGCTGATTCAACCGCGACGACAGTAGGAGCTGTTTTCGGCACAAGTCCGACGACTGCATTTATCGAGTCTTCCGCCGGTGTCGCAGCCGGGGGAAGAACGGGGCTTACGGCTTTGACTGTCGCGGTGATGTTTGCGGCTTCAATGTTTTTCAGTCCGCTTGTCAGCGCCTTGTCAGGTATAGCCGCCATCACCTCGCCTGCTTTGATTATCGTCGGCAGCCTGATGATGGGCTCAGTTTCCAATATGAACTGGAAAGAGATGGACGAGGCATTTCCTGCGTTTCTCGTCATTCTAGCCATGCCTTTGACCTCGAGCATTTCTACAGGAATCGCGCTTGGCTTTATTTCGTACCCAATTGTAAAAGCGGCGCGGGGAAAATGGAGAGAGATTCATCCGCTCGTCATCGTTTTCGCCATTCTGTTTTTCATCCAGCTGTTTATTTTATAAGGATAGACCAAAAAACCCAAACGTCGCCGTTTGGGTTTTTTATGTAAACAATAAAGAGACAGCGGCCGCTAAAAAACAACAGGCGGCAAACGCATAGTGCAGGATGTTGATACAGCTTTTTCTGGCCCGATAATATTCATCACTTTCCTTATCGGTGCCAATTAAAAAAGGGGCATCCATGACCTTGTCAAAAATAAGCGTCAGGATATAACGGCAAACCCCTGTGTATACCAGCAGCGCAATCACCTTCAGCCAAATTGGGGAAACAAATATGAGAACAGTGAAAGCTGACAGTAGCATGTACATCTGCCTTGCATACTCGCCATTCCTCAGCATAACTTTAAAAAACAACTCCTTATAGCCTGTGCAGATCGTTCGTCTTTTAAATATCCTTTTTGAATTTCGGTATAATAATGGTTTTCTTCTCATCCTGTCTTTTACTTTTGGCATTCCCGCCTCCTGACTCATCATCATCACAAGTCCTGCAAGGGCAAGCCTGCTTTTTTTCTCTTCAGTCACCTCAGCTTCAAAAGCCGTGAACGAGGCTGTCTTTTTCAAACTGCGGATAACTGAGAAAAACAAAAATAAAATGCCAAAAAGCGCAAGCAAGTGCCGCTCAGTAAAAACAATCAGGATAGCAGAACCAGCAAAAAGAATAGCTCTGACAAGGGTATCGCCAATCCATCTCGAAATGGAGCGCGGCTTTCTGATCCTGTCTTGCTTTAAGGATAAAAAGAATATATGAAGGCCAAACAAATAACACAATAGAGCAGTGCTTTCTGCGAATGTGATGAGAACAGAATGACTGATCAAGGGAAGGACAATGAAAAAGAGAAGCAGCCATTTAGCCAGCGTGGCCAGAAAAGAATACAAAAGCGCATACCGTTTGAGCTGATAGATGATTTCCTTCTTTTGCAGCAAAAACACTTTGTCCGCTTCCATTAAAAATGTACGAATCGAACCTGTAAACATGATCAGCACACACACAGCATACAGCCATCTCCATTCCGCCACTTCAGACCACTCATAAAGAAGGCCTCTTCCGTTCATCAAATCAATATACTGATAGATGACAAAAGCAATCGCCGGCAAAACGATATAGAGAGCGACTGTCCAGTCAATGACCGCATGCAACACTTTAAACTGATACTTATAATAGTCAAACAGCCTTCGAAAAAAGAGCGTACGCCCGTTCATAGCCGATCACCTTGAACTGCCTTATAAAAACAGTCAAGCAATGACTGCCCCTCTAATCCGGTCTTGTCCTGAACATCTTTTAACGTGCCTTGGAGAAATAATGAACCTTTCTCAATCATATAAAACCGGTCACAGATTTTTTCCGCGGTATCGAGTACATGCGTGCACATAAGAATTCCGGCTCCACGTTCTTTTTCAGCCTTAAGCATGTCCACAAAGCGTTTCGTCGATATCGGATCAAGGCCGATAAACGGTTCATCAATCACATACATATCCGGCTTAGAGAGAAAGGCCTGGATAAGCATTAGTTTTTGCTGCATGCCCTTCGAAAAGGTGACAGGCAGCTCATGTTTGACATGATCTAGCGAAAACGTCTGCAGCAGGCTTTGGGCCCGATGCGCAAATTCACTCTCTTCAATGCCGTGAAGTGTGCTGATCAGATCCAAATGCTCCCACAGCGTCAGTTCTTCGTAGAAGGACGGATGCTCCGGAATATATGCAAATGAACAGTCGTTCCAGGCAATATGCCCTTTAAAATCTTCTGAAAGGCCGAGTATCGCCTTGATTGCGGTGCTTTTTCCTGCGCCGTTAGCTCCGATCAGTCCAACCAGTTCCCCTTTTCTGACTTCCAGAAAAACATCGGTGAGCACTTTTTTTCGGCTTGTATACCCGGCCTGTTCTATTGAAGCTTCAAGCAAATTTGTCAAAACTCACTCACCTCCAAAATTTACTACGAAATAGAATAAAAAAAGTTTCTTTAACCATAATAATATTGAGCCGAAATACATAGTAATCCAACAAGGATGGCTGCCCAACGCGAAATTGGAAAAAATTAATAGGAGTTATCCCTAGATTCATCACTGCAATATCGTGTATAATGAGGGCGAATT
The DNA here is from genome assembly GCF_037963345.1 of Bacillus sp. PS237. Taxonomy (NCBI): domain Bacteria; kingdom Bacillati; phylum Bacillota; class Bacilli; order Caryophanales; family Bacillaceae; genus Bacillus; species Bacillus sp. PS237. The sequence goes on from NZ_CP150156.1 coordinate 2,999,013, forward strand.
ATTTTAACAATTACAGATGTCTGCCTTTGTTGCTATTTCGTACGCAGTTGATAGTCGTGAGTTGTGGTTAGTCAAGTCCATCCGATCTTATGATAGGGAGTGGTTTTTTGAAACCTTCAACAAACCGTATGCTAACTCGAATCAAATCAGTTTACATGTTTATTCAAGAAAAAGGTCTTGTGACAACACAGGAACTGGTTGACGAATTCGGCATTACACCTAGAACGATTCAAAGAGACTTAAATGTGTTGGCATATAATGATCTTGTTCATAGTCCAAGCCGTGGCAAGTGGGAGACAACGAGAAAGAAAGTAAAGATTACCTCATAAATTGAAAATTACATAGGGCCGCCTGAGAGCGGTCCGATAGATAACAGGGCGAAGAAACTACTGAGCCTTGTTTTTGTGTGCTTATAAATAAAACCCCGCATTCGGTATGCGGGGTTTTTGTCATGCTTGCGGCTCATTTAGCAAATGAAGCTCTTCCTCTGTCAGCTCACGGTATTCTCCGGGTGCCAGAGCGGGATCTAGGGAAACGCGTCCCATCGAAAGCCGCTTCAGATAAACCACTTCATTGCCGACTGCCTTTGCCATTTGCTTGACCTGATGGTATTTTCCTTCTGTAATTGTCAGATATATAACGGTATTGCCACTGTCGTTTGTTTTGATTTCCGCTTTTGCCGGCTTTGTTTTATAGCCGCCCTCTATGTAGACACCCGTTTCCAAATCGGAAATGTCTTCCCGAGAAATCTGTGATTTTAAATGGACTTCATACGTTTTTGGAACATGCTTTTTAGGAGAAAGGAGCCGATGTGCGAGCTGGCCGTCATTTGTGAGCAGCAAAAAGCCCTCTGTATCTTTATCAAGCCTGCCGGCTGGAAATGGCTCAAATCTCATCTCCTCCGGCGTCAGCAGATCGACCACTGTTTGCTGCCGGCTGTCCTCAGTCGCCGACAGCACGCCCTGCGGTTTATTCATCATAAGATAAATGAACTCTCGATAATCAACCGGTTCCCCGTATACGGTCACCTCCTGCGTATCAGGATCAACGTGCTCCTTTACATCTTTGGCAGGTTTGCCGTCGATCATCACGGCTCCAGCCTTCACAACGGCTTTGACTTCTTTTCTGGAACCATACCCGCTGTTGGCAAGCAGCTTATCAAGTCTCATTCCCAATCTCTCCTTTATAAAAGAAAGCCCGCAGCATGCGAGCCCTCAGTTTCATCATATCTAGTTCATCAGCCTGCATGTCTGCCTTTCCTAAAGAAACCTGGCAAACGGCGGCCTAAAATTTTCTGCAAAAATCCTAATCGGTAGCCGCAATACAGGTAGACAGCTCCGCCAACAGCGGCCGCGATCACCACAACAATCGCAGCTTGCATCTGGCCATCCTGATAGGAAATAAAGAAGCCTAATACCCACTGCACGATTTTCACGGCAATACCCATAATGGCTGATAAGACCAGCATCAAAACAGTTCGTTTAACAAGTATCTTATACGAATAGCCTGCATGGCGCTTAATCATGATAAACCCATATAAAAGGGAAGCGATATATCCAAGCGCCGTCGCTAAAATCGCTCCGTCAGCCTGCATCAGCTTGATCAGCGGAACATTCAGCACAAGCTTGATCACGACACCGATCACAAGGCTGACAACCGCAAATTTTTGCTTATTGATGCCCTGCAGAATAGCTGCGTTGACTGTAAACAAAGAGAACAGAATTGCGACAGGCGAATACCAAAGCAAAATGTTTGCCCCCAGTTCAGGATGAAGGCTCTCTGACCCGTAAAAGAACGTATACGTCGGTCCTGACAATAGAGAGATCCCGACAACAGCCGGAATAATTAAAAACAGGATCGTCTGCATCGTTTGATTAATCTGCTGATTTAACAGCTTATAGTTTCCGCTTGTAAACGATTCAGTAATCGTTGGAATTAATGTCAGTCCAAAAGCAGTTGCTAGGGAAACCGGGATCATCACGAGCTTCTGAACATACAGGGTTAGAATCGCAAGCATGTCCTGGCTGATGGCTTGATGACCGGCTTCAATCATCGCTTTGTTAAACGTATTTGTATCAATATAGTTATACAAAGGGATGGCTAGTCCGACAAAAACGTACGGAGCAGCATAGCTGAACAGCTCGAAAAACATTTTCTTGTAGCTTAGGTTTGCTGTCGGACCCGTATTCGGCATCATCGCCAGCAGGCTGCCCTTCCGTTTGTTCCAATAAATATAAAGCACGACCAGCCCTCCGAAGGCACCGATCAGCGCTGCGAAGGTTGCATAGCCCACAGCGATGACAAGGCCGCCGTTGAAAACCTTCAAAATCAAGAATGTCGCACTCAATAGAAAGATGATGCGGACAATCTGTTCAACGACTTGGGAAACAGCTGTCGGACCCATCATTTGGTGCCCTTGAAAGAATCCGCGGACAAGGCTCATAATCGGTACGACCAAAAGCGCTAAGCTGACCATGCGGATGACATAAACGACATGATCAATTGTCAGGCCGTTATTATCCTTGCCTCCCAGCGATATTTCCGCAAACATCGGAGCCGATAGATACAGAATGAAAAAGGCTATCATTCCTGTGACTAGCATAACCGACATGCCCGCCTTGAGCATTTTCCTGCTTGTCTCATAATCCCCTTTTGAATTATATTTGGAAACAAATTTAGAAACAGCGGCCGGAAAGCCCATCGTAGCAATATTCAAAAATAAAGTGTATTGGTTGTATCCGTATTGAAATAATGCACCGCCTGTCGCCCCGACCATAATGCTGAAGGGAATTAAATAGACCATCCCCAGAATCCGCGATATATATGTACCGAGCGTTAATACAAACGTGCCTCTTAACAGTTTGCTTGACATGTTTCTTCATCACCATTTTCTACGAAGATTCAACTTTTCTATTTTACCACAACTGGGCATTTAGACGGTAATAAATACAAAAGCAATCCTGTGAACATTCATGTCCGCGGCAAAAGACGTTTAAGGAGCGGCTTTCTTTCGCTATAATAGTACTGCGGACGGGTGTCCGCACACGAAATGAAAAGAAAGTTGATGATAAAGATGAAACAATATGACGTAATCGTAATCGGCGGAGGCCCTTCAGGCTTGATGGCTGCGATTGCAGCAGGAGAACAGGGCGCTGGCGTGTTGCTGATAGATAAAGGAAATAAATTAGGACGGAAACTCGCGATTTCCGGGGGCGGCCGCTGCAATGTGACGAACCGCCTTCCTGTGGAAGAAATTATCAAGCACATCCCCGGCAACGGGCGTTTTTTATACAGCGCGTTTTCTGAATTTAATAATGAGGACATTATCAAGTTTTTTGAAAACCTCGGCATTCAATTGAAGGAAGAGGATCACGGCCGGATGTTTCCTGTGACCGACAAAGCCCAAAGTGTCGTTGACGCGCTGTTAAACAGGCTAAAGCAGCTCCGCGTAACAATCAGAACGAACGAGAAAATTAAATCTGTTTTATATGAAGATGGACAGGCAGCAGGGATTGTGACGAATAATGGCGAAATGATCCATAGCCAGGCAGTCATTATTGCTGTCGGCGGTAAAAGCGTGCCTCATACCGGAAGCACGGGAGACGGCTATGAATGGGCTGAAGCCGCGGGCCATACCATAACAGAGCTGTTTCCGACAGAGGTTCCCGTCACTTCTGGCGAACCGTTCATTAAGCAAAAAACACTTCAGGGCTTATCACTAAGAGATGTAGCCGTCAGTGTGTTAAATAAAAAAGGCAAACCGATTATCACACATAAAATGGACATGCTGTTTACCCATTTCGGCCTCTCAGGACCTGCCATTCTCAGATGCAGCCAATTTGTCGTAAAAGAGCTGAAAAAACAGCCTCAAGTGCCGATCAGAATCGACTTGTATCCGGATATCAATGAAGAAACGCTTTTCCAAAAGATGTATAAAGAACTGAAGGAAGCACCGAAAAAAACCATTAAAAACGTGCTGAAGCCTTGGATGCAGGAGCGCTATCTCCTATTCCTGCTCGAAAAAAACGGCATCTCTCCGAACGTATCGTTTTCTGAGCTGCCGAAGGATCCTTTCAGACAATTTGTAAGGGACTGCAAGCAGTTTACTGTCCTCGCAAATGGCACACTGTCGCTTGATAAGGCATTTGTCACGGGAGGCGGGGTATCTGTAAAAGAAATTGACCCGAAAAAGATGGCTTCTAAAAAAATGGAGGGGCTTTATTTTTGCGGTGAAATTCTGGATATCCACGGCTACACAGGCGGATACAATATTACCTCCGCCCTTGTCACAGGCAGGCTTGCAGGGCTAAATGCCGGGCAATACGCCCGTTCTTAATCATTACTCTTTAAATCTCTTGCCGCCAAACTCACATTTGAACATTCCCCGCATTCATGTTAGGGTGAGACTTGTTTTGTTTCACCTGATTGCGGGGTAATTTTAAGAGAGGAATGAGCTGCCATCGTACGACCATACTAAGCCTGCGAGCAAGATATAGGCGTACACAAAAAATTAGAGGGTGAGAAATGTTGAAACATATATCTAGTGTATTTTGGATTGTGATTGCAATCACAGCTGCAGCTGTATTATGGGGTGTTATTTCTCCTGACAGCCTGCAAAATGTGTCTCAATCGGCACAAGCATTTATTACCGATTCATTTGGTTGGTATTATCTTTTAGTTGTCTCTTTGTTTGTCGGGTTTTGTCTCTTTTTGATTTTCAGCCCGATCGGAAAAATCAAACTCGGAAAGCCTGATGAAAAACCGGAATTCGGGTTATTATCATGGTTTGCCATGCTGTTCAGCGCAGGCATGGGAATCGGCTTAGTATTCTACGGTGCGGCTGAACCGATCAGCCATTACGCAATTAGCTCTCCATCAGGTGAAACAGAAACCCCCCAAGCCTTCAGAGATGCACTCCGCTATACGTTTTTCCACTGGGGTTTGCACGCTTGGGCCATTTATGCCATTGTGGCATTATGCATTGCCTATTTCCAATTCCGCAAAGGCGCACCCGGGTTAATCAGCAGCACACTGTCACCGATTCTCGGGGATAAAGTAAACGGACCGATCGGAAAGGCCATTGACTGTATTGCAGTTTTCGCCACTGTTGTCGGGGTGTCAACAAGTCTTGGTCTTGGCGCAACCCAAATTAACGGCGGTTTGAATTACCTGTTCGGCATTCCGAATGCGTTTATCGTCCAATTGGTTTTAATCATTATTGTGACAGTGCTCTTTTTACTTTCTGCGTGGAGCGGACTCGGAAAAGGAATTAAGTATTTAAGCAACACAAACATGGTATTGGCCGGATTGTTAATGTTGTTTATGCTCGTTGTCGGGCCTACAGTGCTGATAATGAACTCATTTACAGATTCTATCGGACAATACATTCAAAATATCGTTCAAATGAGCTTCAGACTGACACCGAACGATCCTGAAAAACGCGAATGGATTAACAGCTGGACGATTTTCTATTGGGCATGGTGGATTTCCTGGTCTCCATTTGTCGGCATTTTCATCGCCCGTGTATCCAGAGGCCGGACGATCCGCGAATTTTTAATCGGCGTCTTGGTGACACCTTGTATTTTGACATTTCTATGGTTCTCCATTTTCGGCGTATCAGCCATGGATCTCCAGCAAAAAGGCGCGTTCAATGTAGCAAAGCTGTCCACTGAAACGATGCTGTTCGGAACACTTGATCACTATCCGCTGACAATGGTGACATCGATCCTTGCATTGATTCTGATCGCAGTATTCTTTATCACGTCAGCTGATTCAGCTACATTCGTGCTGGGCATGCAGACGTCGTACGGTTCTTTAAATCCGGCGAATTCTGTGAAACTCAGCTGGGGTATCATTCAGTCCGCCATGGCGGCTGTGCTCCTATATTCCGGAGGGCTTGCCGCTTTGCAGAACACAGCGATTCTGGCAGCGCTGCCGTTTTCTATCGTTATCCTGCTGATGATTGCCTCTCTCTATCAATCGCTCTCAAAAGAAAGAAGAGAGATCAAAAAAGCGGAGAAACTCGATAAACCAAGAAGTCCAAGAGTGAAAAAAGCATATTAACAAAAAAGATCTTTCCGCGCCTGCGGAAAGATCTTTTTATTTGCGATATAAAATAAGGGCGGAAAAACAGTAAAGCTGCTCGCCGTCTGGGTCGCACGCCGCCGAAACCGTATATTTGATATCTATCAGCTGCTCCTCCGATATCCCTTTTAAAAATGAATTGATTTCCGTTTGTAAGTCTTTTTCATGCTCTTCATCAAATACCGCTACCTTCAGCATTTTATCCGCTCTCCTTTCTCTATCAATCTATTCCGTTTGGAACAGCGTTATGATAGAGAAATGATGATTATCTCGTTTCCGGATAAAAAGCTTTCCGTATATGGGATTTCCTCTGTGGCTCGCCGCCGTGCTGCTCCACTTTCAGCAGCACGGCATAAACAATGCGCATATGGCAGTAGCTGATAAGGCTGACGCTGAAAAAAGGGACAATGCCCGGCAGGTACGCAAGCAAGAAAAAGAGAGCAACAGTCAGCGCAAGCATAGTAAGCGTATATTGCAAATACGCCACACTGAGCAAGAGCGAAAATTTCACATACAGACGTTTTTTCCAGTCAAAATGGACAAGCAGCGGAAACACATAAAAAAGCATGGATACGAACAAAAAGCCAAATATCATAATGGCGAAGCGCAGGATGTGCAGAAGGAAATGACTTGGATAAATTAAGGCCAAATCAATATAAATGATCACTCCGATGAGCGCCAGTACAGCGCCGAGCAGATTTGAACGAAAAAATTCACCCTTGTATTCCTGCCAAAACGTTTTGAGCACCGGAACGTTGTCCTGCCCCTGGATCCACTTCCGCATGACAGCGAATAAAGCCGCGGTCGCGGGCATGATGCCAAACACGCCGAGACCGAGCAACGTAAAAAACAGCCACAGCAAGTTTGTATACGCAAATCTCATAATCCATTCGCAAAAACGCAGCATCCGTCCCAGTGAGCCATCATGTTCCATGGCGCCCCCTCCTTTTTTGCATTATACATTCTGCATCTGAAAAAGCTCTTTCATGCCGATCGGCTTCTTTTCGGCAACCGAGCGCCACATTCCCTCACCAACCGCGATGGAGTAGGCTCCAGCTTCAGCCCCGGCTAAAATATCATAGCGGCGCAGCGGGTCTTTCCCTAAAAAAAGATCCTCAAGCAAAAGCGGATCACCTCCGCCATGCCCCCCTTCATTTTTGACCACTTGTATCGTCTGCTTTGATTCAAAAAGCGGATAGTATTCGATTGTCTGCTCAGGAAAAGCAAACGGAATTCTGGAAGGTTCGTGAAATTCATTTGATTCAATACGTCCTTTTGTGCCGTTGATCGTCAGCCGGTAGCCTTCATACGGGGCCGAAAAAATAATCGAGTAGCTTAACAGTGCGCCGCCATCATATTTGACTGCCGCCACGTACGTATCCTCGATGTCAATTTCCTCGTCAAAAATACACGCGTCAGGCCTGTATGCAGTATATAAGCTGGACTGGTCTCCTGCTTCAAGATGATCATCCTTTATAGAAGCTTTAGAGGAACGGGGATGCCACCTTGAATAGTAGTGGCATTTTTCTTTAACACGGCACGTCCCGCAAAAACGCCCGTCTTCTTCCGGCAAGGGGTTCCACTCACTGTCCGGCCCATAGTAATTCAAGGCGCCATAAGCAAATACCTCTTCCGGATTTTGCCCGAGCCACCAATTGACGAGATCGAAGTGATGTGTTGATTTATGGACAGAAAGACCGCCGGAAAACTGTCTCGACCTGTTCCAGCGTTTAAAATAGCTGGCGCCATGATACGTATCAATATACCAATTTAAATCAACAGAAGTGACCCTGCCTATTTTTCCGTCCAGAATCATTTCTTTTATTTTCCGATGAAACGGGCTGTAGCGATAGTTAAACGCGACGGTGACTTTTCCTTCGCTTTTGGCCTCCGCTTCAAGCACCCGATTCGCATCCTGCACTGTTGTCACCATTGGTTTTTCAGTAATCACATCTGTATTCCACTGAAGGCTTTTTACAATATATGCGACATGCGTATCGTCCCTGCCTGCCACAATGACGATATCAGGCTTTGAGACGCGCATCATCTCGTCAAAAGCATCTTCGCTAAACTCAGGCACGTGGGCCAGCTCGGGAAATTTCTTCTTGCAAACGGCAAAACGTTTCGGATCGGCATCCAGCAATCCCGTAATCTCATAATGAGTTGAAAACCGCTCCATCAGTGGTTTGATAAACATACTGAATGCTCTGCTGCTCAATCCGCAAAAGACGATGTTCTTCAATATCCTCACCTCTATCGGGCTTCAGTTAGTTGAGAAATCAGCTGCAGCGCTTCCTCTGTTTTTTCAGCATACACAGGGATAAACGCCGCCATATCGCGATTCAATTGAAAAGAATAGCCGTTCAGCTGTTTTTTCCCTTTTTCGATCTGAACGGCATAGATCGTTTTTTCTCCTGTTTTTTTATTAACAGTTGTATAAGGAGATGTTTTTTCAGGAGGCAATCCGTTTAACGGCTGAAAATTTTCCGGATCATCGTAAGCTTGAAACATGTCTTCAGGCACGATGAAAACATCTCCCTCATGGGCGGTAATTTCAGTCAGCAGTTTTTCCTGAAAAGCTGGAAAGATATCGACCTTCCCGGCATTCTGCTCGGCGGCCTTTTTTATTTTTTCCTGTACGCCAGCCTGCATATCAGAAAAGAGAATGACATGCATTCCGTCCGGCCTGCTTGAGCATGATGCCAAAAAGAGCACTGAGACGATCACACACAAAGCCGTACGTATCCTTTTTGTCATTTCCCCGCTGACCTAAAAAGAGGCTCCAGCTCTGTCATAGCTAAAATAAACGCGCCGGCTCCGTGCAGATCGTTTGTGCTTCTTTCGCGGCTGACATAATAGTCATAGAAACCGGCTGACGTTCCGACACATATGTCTTTGACGAGAAACGCTCCGTCTTCTGATGTTTCGGTTTTATGCTGAATCAAGCCTTGATACGCTTTTAGCAGTGTTGTTTCGTAAGCTCTGTCTAGATAGCCTTTATTGATTCCTTTTGCGATTGCGTACATGTACAGACAGGATCCTGAGCTTTCCAGCCAGTTATCAGACCTGTCTCCCTTATCAACGATCTGGTACCATAACCCCGTCTCTTTGTCTTGATAGCGACAGATGCTTTTAATCATGTCCTGCAGCGTGTTTTTCCACACATGACGGTTCGGATGCTTCTTCGGCAGCTCTTCAATCATGTCAGCAAGAGACATGACGTACCAGCCGATGGAACGTGCCCAAAATTCCGGTGAACAGCCTGTCTCTTCATTGGCCCAAGGCATTTTTTTCGCTTCATCCCAGGCGTGATAAAAAAGTCCGGTTTTTGCATCCTTCGTATGCTTTCTCATCAATGACTCCTGAAGCACAACCTGATCAAACAGCTCCGTCTCCTGCTTCAGATTGGCATATTTCAGTGCAAACGGCCCCCCCATGTATAAGCCGTCAAGCCACATTTGGTAAGGATAACCGTCTTTGTGCCAAAAACCGCCCTCAGACGTCCGGTTCAGTGTTCCATATAAGCTGCGCAGCCTTTTTGCCGCTTTGACATACCGTTCATCCTTCGTCTGCTCGTATAATGGAAAAAGAATGAGACCTGCTTGAATGGCGTCCAGTTCATCTCTTCTAAATAATAGATTGCCATTATCATCGATTAAGAGATCTGCATAAGCCTTCGCATACTCAAAATACCGCTTTTCCCCGGTTGCTTCCCACAGCCGCAATACACCGCATAAGAAAACACCCTGATGGTAGTGCCAGCGGTTTGCAGGTGGCAGCTCCTCGACTGTGTACGTGTTCATAATGGTGTTTGCCAATGCCTCCGCGTACGTAAGAGGCGATTTTACAGCGATTGATTGATCCATTGATCCCATCCCTTTCCTAATAAATTCCTTCCTCGCCAAATTTCTTCGCCAAACGATTCGCTAGCATGACCAAAATCAGCCCGACCGCCGCTTTAAATACGCCGACTGCTGTACTGTAGCTGAATTGGCCCTGTTTCAGCCCTGCAGTATAAACATACGTATCAAAAATTTCCGCCACTTCCCTGTTAGTCGCATTTAACAGCAAATACACATGCTCGAAGCCAAGCTCCAGCGTGTCTCCGATTTTCAAAATCAGCAAAACGACGATAACGCTTTTAATGGCGGGCAGCGTAATATGCCACATTTGCCGCAGCCGTCCCGCTCCGTCCATTTTCGCCGCTTCATACAGCTGGGGGTCAACCGCTGTAATGGCCGCCAGATAAATGATCGTCGACCAGCCCGCTTCCCTCCAGATAACCTGCAGAATATACAGGGGCCGGAACCATTCTTCGTTCAGCAGAAAATTGATTTTTTCACCGCCAAAAAACACAATCAGTTCATTAATCAAGCCTCCGTCTACCGTTAAAAGCACAAACGAAAGCGATACAACAATGACCCAAGACATAAAATGCGGGATATAAATCAGCGTCTGAACAAATTTTTTAAAGAGAGCAATCCGCACTTCGTTCAATAGAAGCGCCAGCAGTATCGGCACCGGGAAAAATATGGCCAGGTTCAAAGCAAATAACACGAGCGTGTTTTTTAACAAGAGAAAAAATGTAGGCTCAGTAAACAGCCTGATAAAATGCTTCAGCCCCACCCACTCACTGCCCAAAATGCCGAGGAACGGCTGATAATCCTGAAACGCAATCACAATTCCCCACATCGGGACATACTTAAAAAGCAAAAAATAAATACACCCCGGCAAAATCATCAAGTACAAATATTTTTGTTGAATCAGCTTGATTAGTAAGCGCTTTCTTTTTTCTTTTTTAAAAATGACTGCATCAACAGCCGGCGCTTGCGCTTCTGCTGTTTTCATTTTTTCCTAGCCTCCTTTCACGGATTCTTGCATTCACTGTAGCGCAGCAGGCAAAAGTCCGTCTACAATCATATGATCACATCCTGTTTTATCCCTTTATAATCAAGGGTTCAGCCGGTCCACCTGAAAAAAAGACACCGATATTAGAAAATGATTATTGACAATATCTATCAATCTTTGGATTAATTGTATTAAGGTGAAGTGGATGTTATGAAATGGGGGGTTTTATGAAAAGAAGCCAATACAAGTTTTACTACAAACTGATCACGTTTTTCTGCCTGCTCAGCACCATTCCGGTTATTTTGGTCGGATTATTTTCGTACGAGCACTCTCAGAAAACGGCTATTTCCAACGTTTCGGAGGAAAAATTCGACACACTCCAGCAGACCCAGCAAAGCATCGAGCATATATTGAAAACCGTCGATCACTCTTTAACCCACTATGTGAGTTCGCCGCCTCTCCTTCGCACATTGTCCGAGCCTTTGCACTCAGACCAATTTCAAATCTATAACCAAGTGAACCAAGAGCTCAATTATCTGCAAAGCTTTGATACCGATCTGTCCAACATGACGTTAGTCAGTTATACGAAAAAATGGTACATGAACAATTCCGGTTTGTACCGTTTGAATACAGACACTCTTCATGAAGCAGCCTCAGCGTACACGAAACAAAAAGCGAGCCGCTCCTATTGGACGCTTGAGGAAAACAATCATTTGATTTCAACCAAAGAAGGCACAGCAGAAAACTGCCGCTACAATATCAATTTAATTAAGCAGCTTCCTTTGAACAGCACAAATACAAAGGGATTGGCCGCCGCAAGCATCCCGAGCTGTTCGCTTGTCAAAAATATGCCCGGCTATTCAAACGCCAACAACCTGTTTATCATCGATGAAAAAGGCCTCATCATCCTTCATAACAATATGTCTGACGTTGGTGAATCTCTTCATAACGACGGCTTTGTCCAAAAAGTGCTGGCGCAAACGGCCAATAGCGGACAGTTTGAAACAGTGATTGACCGGATTCATTATAAAGTCACCTATCAAAAATCTGACTATAATGCATGGACTTATTTTTCTCTCGTTTCCCTGCCTGAGTTAAAAAAAGAAGCCAAATCAATCGGCTGGATCACTTTTGCAGTATGCCTCATTTTGTTAACGCTTTCATTGCTGTTCTCTTGGCTTGGCTCCCGCCATTTTTACAAGCCGATCAGGGTGCTTTACGAATCATTCGCAAGACATGGAGCCATACAAGAGAAACAACAGCCTCCTCAAAATGAATTTGAGTTAATTGAACAGAGCTTTAAGCAGCTGAAGGACAGAAATGACGACCTTGAAGAAACGATGAAGCAGCAGGCCACTCATCTGCAGCAATATTTTATGGTCAGGCTTATGCTTGGAAAACTGACGGATGAGGAGGTTGATAACCGTTTTGAAAGCCTCGGCTTAAAGCAAAATTGGCGGCACCTTGCCCTGCTTGTGCTCCAAATTGACACACTGAATCATACGCCTTATGAGAAAAAAGATATGGATCTGCTTTTGTTTGCCGTCAACAGCCTGATTGAGCGCAACATCCCGACGGACAAACATCTTGCCCCCGCCGTAGTTGACAAACAGCAGGCGACGATTTTGATCAATCAAAGCGGGACAAAGGAAGAATTCATGGCTGAGCTGAATGAGACTGCAAGGATGATTCAGGAAAAAGCGGAAGCTGAGCTGCAGCTGTCTGTCAGCATCGGCATCAGCCAGCCGTTTGATGTGCTGACAAAAGCGAAAACAGCCTATGCGGAAGGCTCAGAAGCGTTGAAATATCGGCTGAAAGCGGAAAACAAGTCGATCATCTTTTACGAAGACCTTGACCAGAAAAAAACCTTCAAAACCCATTTTCCAAAGCAGCTTCAGCATGAGCTGTTCGATGCTGTCAAAGCAGGAGACAAGGAGAAAGCGGATAAATGCCTGCACGCGATTTTACAAGCCATTTTCACCCAGAACACCAACCCGTATCAATTTCAAATCGCCATCGCCCGTTTTTTGAACCATGTGATTGAGCTGATGCATGTGCTTGGGATCGAATTGTTTGAGCTTGAAGAAAACAAAATGCTGTATGACCAAATTTTTGAGCTGAAAACGTTCGAGGATACCGAAAACTGGCTAAAGAATGAGTTTATTGATCCGATGACAGACAAAGTGAACGCCCGCGCGGATGCCCAGTACAAAAATATTTCCGACAACATCATTCATATCATCCATCATGAGTTTGAATCCGAATTGACACTGGACGAAATCGCACGCAGGCTGCATTACAACCCAAATTATTTAAGCAGTATTTTCAAAAAAGAAATGGGAATTTCATTCAGCGAGTATGTCTCAAGCTACCGACACCATATGGCGAAAAGCTGGCTTGCCGAAACCGACATGGCGGTCAAGGACATTGCCGAAAAGCTGAAATATAAAAACTCCCAAAACTTCATCAGATCATTTAAGAAGCTGGAAGGGATTACACCGGGAAACTACCGCCAGCAAAAAAGAAGCATGTAAAAAACCCAAAACCGCTTGCGCGTTTTGGGTTTTTCCAATGTTATTTTGCTTGTTTAAACGCTTCTTCGTATTCCTGAATAATTTGTTTTCCTCCGCTTGACTCCCATTTTTCCACTTCTTTATCGAACTGGCTTTCTGTGATGTCTCCAATCATATATTTGTAGGTCGCGTCATCAATGATTTTCTTCAGTTCGTCACCCCGTTCCGACTCCGATGCGGAATACAGGCTTTCAGCCGGGTTTGAGACGATAATCTTTTCATTGTCCTCGGTCAGCTCCTCGTACGCCGTCCGAAGCGGATCTCCAGTGTTTTTTAAGTAGGCTTTATCAATGGCAATTAAAGCGGACAGCGGCTGAATATCAGTCTGCCAGTCTTTTACCTGGCTTTCTTTGCGTGTAAACGTTTTGTCCTCACCTTTGTTGTAATGAACGCCGTCAATGCCATAAGTCATCAGGCTATAGACATCTTCTTCGGCAATTCGGTCAAAAAACGCCAAGATCCGTTTAAGCTCAGCTTCCGTTTTCACACTCGTTTTCGGGAAAGCAAACACGCCGTTATGGCCTCCTGATGCCCATACCCGCTCTTTCCCATCTGGGCCTTTTATGCGGTTGATGATCTCGAGCTTCATCGATTTATCAGAGGCATGGTCGCGCAGATTGACCGCATCTACCATATTGCCAATATAAATTCCGGCTTTTCCTTGAGAAAACAGCTCTTGCTGCTGGGTTTTGCTTGTGACGGGAAAATCCTTATTCATATACCCGTTATCACGCAGCTTTTTCATATAGTTCATCGTGTCTTTGTATTCCTGTGTCATGAAATCAGGCGTGAATTTGCCGCCCGATTCCTTCCAATCTGTCGGCATGCCTTCATACGAGCCAATCGTTTTAAACGCGCCGTAAATCAAGTCATTACGGTCTGCCAGCCCGAATGTATCATCTTTCCCATCCTTGTCCGGGTCGTCCTCCGTAAATGCTTTGGCCACTTCATAAAGCTCATCCAACGTTTTCGGGGTTTTCAAATTTAAATTGTCCAGCCAGTCCTTCCGAATGACGATCCCCTGTCTGGAAAGCGGGCGCTCTCTGTATATCCCGTAGAGCTTGCCGTCAATTGTCACATTTTTATTAATGAGTTTGTTCATTTTGTTTAAGTTGGGATAATCCTTGATATAATCGCCGATTTCCCAAAACATTCCTGACCGAAAGGCATTCATGACTGACGAATTTTTAATATCCTGGATGGTCACGATTTGCGGAAGATTGCCGGCTGCAAGCGCTGCATTCAGCCTGTCTTCTTTCACCGCGTCTGGAACCCAGGTGATGTCGAGTTCTGTATTTGTCAGCTTTTCAATTTCTTTAATCGCCCTGTCTTTCGGCGGCTGCTGGTGATACAAAATCGCCATCCAAGACAGCTTTACCTTTGAATCTGGGCCAGCTTTGCCTTCAGCCGAAGACTGATCAGTTCCTTTACAGCCCGCCAGCACTCCGCCGAGTGCCAGTACAAGCACAATCAAAAGCACCCTCCATTTGTTTCCCATCGTACCCCTCCGTTTCATATTTCTTTATCCTTTGACAGATCCCAGCAAAGCTCCTTTTGCAAAATGCTTTTGTATAAACGGATAGACAAGCAGAACAGGGATGGTCGCCACCACTATGACCGCCATTTTAATGGTTTGCTCAGGCGGCGGGCTGCCCGACCCCATTTCAGACATATCCCCCTGCATACCGCTTGATACAATGACGATTTGGCGCAGAAGCACCTGAATTGGCCATTTTGCTGAATCATTTAAGTACAAGATCGCTGTCATATACGTGTTCCAATACGTGACCGCATAAAATAGTGAAATCGTTGCGATCGCAGGAAGAGACAGCGGCAGCACAATTTTAAAGAATATGCCCAGATCATTGCACCCGTCAATTTTCGCGGACTCTTCCAGGCTTGACGGGATATTTTGAAAGAAGTTTTTCAGAATGATCAGGTTAAAGGCATTAATGGCTGTCGGCAAAATAAGCGCCCAGTAAGAATCGAGCAATCCAAGCGATTTGACCACAAGGAAAGTCGGAATCATGCCGCCGCTAAACAGCATCGTAAATACGACGAGAAACATGAGCGGCTGCCGGCCGATTAAATCACGGCGGGATAACCCGTAAGCCATCAGTGACGAAAGAAACATGCTGACCGCAGTGCCTATCACTGTCACAAACACAGAAACAAGCAAACTCTTATAAATAATATCTGTTGAAAAAATGTAGCGATAAGCATCTAGCGAAAAAGTGGTCGGTATTAAAATAAATTTTTTCGACACGACTTCTTCTACTGTGGCAAAGGATGCTGCGATAACATGAATGAACGGAAGTACGCATATTAAAGCGAACATCAGCAAGAAACCATAAATCAACATATCAAACAGACGGTTTTTCAGTGAATGTGCGATAGCTCCCACCTCCCTTTGTAAGCGTTATCATATTTTTGGAAACCGAGCTCAGCATGTGACGATATCGTGTCTAAAATGTAGCAAATCTGTGATTGCCATGTCTATAATCATTTGAACAGTGTCCCCGGCCGGGCGGGGGCTGCCGCGAATTGAGACCGATAACAAAAGAAAAAGAGCATAATCTTAGAAAATGATTATGCTCCGTTCTCCTCCTCGTTCAGAAGTTCAGCCGTATTGATTTGTGGCGAAAACCCAAGTTCATTCACGGCAGATTCAATGGACCATGGCCGGCCCGGATTATCAGAGACGGCGTAATAAGTGCCATACCGGATGTTGGTCTCAATGGCGGCTTTGAAAATCGACAGCAGATCGGGGTGAGAAAGCAGTGTCTTTTTCGTCCGTTCTTTTTCATGCAGCGTATCCATTTCATCTGTCACGACTGTTCCGATTCGAAGGTTGATTACTGATAGCTTATTTTCCAAATAAAACAAATGGCCGATCTGTTCAGAGGTCAGCTTTAATACACCGTACAAGTTTTTTGACAGCGGATAATCGCTTGTTGTGATTTCCCGTCCTAAGAGCGAGCGCCCGTCTTTTTCATATACATCTGTGACATGATTGCTGCTGGCGAACACGAGCTTTTGAATGCCGAGCTCCGCTGCCGCACGGCACAGATAATAGCTTGCCCTATAGAAAACATCCGTCATTTTTTCAAACTCAGCGATGTCCATAATATCGTATTTGATTTTCACAGCGAGTAAATTCAAGATGGCATCGGTATCTTTTGGAATCTTCTTCAACAGCTCCTCATAATTTGCCGCGTCAGCCTGAATGGAAGAGGCTTTGCCATCGAAATGATCTTTATCAAGCACAGTCACTTCATAGTCTGAAATAAGCCCTTCAGCAAGCAGTCTCCCAATCACACCATTTCCGCCGGCGATCAGCACTTTTTTCACGATGTTCACTCCCCTTTTTTATAGATTGCCCATTTTCGGCGGGGCTGACACTTTTTTGGCACTCACATTCTTAGGCTTATTCAAAAGTCACCGGCAGCTCCTCAAGCGCCCGAAATCCAAAAAGCGGCCGATACCGCCATTCAAAATCCGCAAGATTAAGGCTGGGCATTCGCTGCAGAAGAGTGTTAATCGCAATTTGCGCTTCTAATCGTGCCAGCGAGGACCCTAAGCAAACATGATGGCCATGCCCGAATGAAAGATGCGGATTAGGACTTCTCGTAATATCGAAGACATCGGGGTTCGTGAATATGCTAGGGTCTCGATTAGCCGCTCCTAACAAAAGATAGACTTGTTCTCCTTGACGGATCGTCACCCCGCAGATGTCAATATCCTCTGACGCAACTCTGGCTGTCATTTGCGTGGGGCTTTCATAGCGTAAACATTCCTCGACTGCGGTACCAATAAGATCTGGATTTTCTCTCAGTTTCAAAAGCTGTTCTGGATGCTGCAGCAGACAAAGGACTGAATTGCTGATGAGATTGACCGTTGTCTCATGTCCGGCGATCGCCAGCAATATGCACGTAGATGCCGCCTCCTCTTCCGTCAGCTTATCCTTTTCTCTCCCCTTCAAGAGCATGCTGATCATATCCTGTTGAGGGTGGCGTTTTCTCTTTTGAATCAGCTCTTTGAAATATGCCATAGCCTGCACAGCCATAATATTGCCCTCTGTTAATGCCTTTCTTGAGCGGGTAAAATCAATCGTTTGAATGAGACTCGCAGCCCACTCCTTTAATTGCTCCCTATCTTCCTCCGGTACACCTATAATGTTAGCTATGACAAAACTTGCTAAAGGAAAAGCAAAGTCCGAAATGACCTCCATCTTTTTTTTACCTTGCACTTGATCAAGCAAATGATGGACAGTTTCAATGATATACGGCTGATAACTCTCTGTCGTTCTCGGCGTAAACGCTCCGCTGGCAAGCGTCCGCAATCGTCTATGATCAGGCTGGTTCTGAAACAGCATCATTTGATTTTGCACATGTGAAAGGTCCTGATATTTGGTTGAGCTCTCAGGCAGCGGGGTGCGGACTTTGAATCTCGCATCTTTCAAAATAGCAGCCGTTTCTTCATATCCTGTGACATACCAGCCCGGGTATTTTAAGAAACTCCCTTTATAGATAGGATGAACAGCTCGCAATGTGTCGTAAAAAGAATATGGGTTTTTCAAAAACTCAGAAGATGCAGTTGACGATGCAATTGTCACGTGATTTTCTCCTTTCTGTTCAAAAATAAAAACAATCGACATCATACCGATTGCTTTTATTGATTCTTTCAGCTTTTCGCACTTAAACTAGCCTTCATTTCTTCGACTGATTCAACTTCAAAGCCTAAATCACTCAGCATTTTATGATCCTCCGTCTCCTCTTGCCCGGCAGTTGTTAAGTAGTCTCCGACAAAAATGGAGTTTGCGGCGTAAAGCCCTAATGGCTGCAATGTGCGGAGATTGACCTCTCTTCCTCCGGAAATGCGAATTTCTTTTGATGGATTGATAAAACGGAACAGCGCCAGCACTTTTAAACAATACAGCGGGTTTAATTCGTTGACGCCTTCTAACGGCGTGCCATCAATTGCATGCAAAAAATTCACAGGAATGGAATCCGCGTCAAGAGCCTTCAAGCTTTTGGCGATGTCAATGACATCCTGTTTCGTCTCCTTCATCCCGATAATGGCGCCTGAACACGGAGACAGCCCCGATTCTTTTGCGATTTCAACCGTATTGACTCTGTCATCGTATGTATGTGAGGTTGTGATGTTTGAATGGTTTCTCTGTGACGTATTCAAATTATGATTATAGCGGTCTACTCCTGCATCTTTGAGCCGCTTCGCCTGCTCTGGCTTCAACAGTCCAAGACATGCACAAATCTTCAGTCCATACGTCTCTTTAATTTCCTGAACCGCATCTACGACCTGATCCACTTCTCTGTTAGACGGACCTCTGCCGCTTGCCACGATACAATATGTGCCGATATTCAGATCGTGCGCCCGCTTCGCGCCTTCAAGCAGCGTTTCCTTATTCACCATCCGGTAAGACTCAATCGGCGCTTTCGAAATCGCAGACTGTGAACAATAGCCGCAGTTTTCCGGGCAGAGCCCGGATTTCGCATTCATAATCATATTGAGCTTTACTTTTTTTCCGTAAAAGTGTTTTCTGATGTGAAAAGCCCCGTGCATTAATAGCAAAATATCTTCATCAGGACAATGTAATATTGAAAGCGCCTCTTCGTCAGTCACTTCTGCTCCAGCCAGCACCCGGTCTGCGAGTTCCATCCATTGATTCATTCTCATACCCCCACTTGATTCATCAGTAATGATAGATTGATATGGTCTTTTACCATATGTAGAACCGTTTCTTTCGTCACGTTGGCAAGCTTTGGCGTAACCCCTAAAATCGGCACACCGCATAAGCGCTCAATCATCTCAGGATTGGTTTTTTCATCTTCATCAGGAGAGTCACTGATTCCATTGATGATAATTCCGGCGATTGGAAGCCCCATGCTTTCTGCATATTTGACAGTTAAAAAGGTATGATTAATGGTTCCAAGGCGAGGACGCGCCACAATAATCATGGGAAGCTGCAACGCTTTTATGACATGACTGACCAAATAGTCCTCTCCCAATGGCACAGAAATACCGCCTGCACCTTCTACGATGAAGCATTCATGTTTTTCTCTAATCCGCCCCCAATGGCTTAAAACCTCTTCCATGGTGACAGTCTTTCCCTCAAGTTTCCCTGCAACGTATGGTGCAAGCGGCGCCTTGAAGGCAAAAGGCGTAATGTCTTCATGAGAAAGACTGGTCTGCGACATATCTTTCAGCAAACTTGTATCACTATCTGGATGATGGCGCGATATCCCGCTTAAAAATGGTTTATACACCCCGACATGTCTATTATTGTCTTTCAATAAGGCAGCAAGACCGCTGGATATAACCGTTTTCCCTACTTCTGTATCAGTTCCCGTCACAAAAAAACCCCTCAAATGATGTGCAGCTCCTTTCCGATTGAATGAAATGTTTGCAGCAAATGATCAATATCACCCATACTGTGGTCAGACGTGATTGTAATTCGAATCCGGCTTTCACCCGGCGCAACGGTTGGCGGCCGAATGGCAGGAGCATAAATTCCCTTGCCCTGCAGTTTTTCAGCAAATAGGACCGTTTTATGGGCATCGCCAATGACTACAGGAATAATCGGTGTGTGATCTCCTTTCACCACATAACCCATATTCTTCAGACTGGTTCTGATCATGCTGATATAAGAAAATAAAAGCTGTCGTTTTTCCCTGCTGGCTTCAATGATGTTGAAAGCCTCGTGAGCAGCCGCACAGCTGGCTGGCGGAATAGCGGTTTGAAAGATAAATGTTCTGGCATGGTTCAGCAAAAAGTCGATGAAGACCGCTGATCCTGCCGCAAAACCTCCTTCCGCGCCAACAGCTTTGCTTAAGGTGCCGATAACAATGTCGGGACAAACACCAAAGTATTCACTCGTTCCTTGTCCCGAATCGCCCAAAACTCCTGTTGCGTGGGCATCATCAACGACCACGAAGGCATGATAGCGTTTCGCAAGTGAGATGATCTGATCAAGAGGGGCGATTGTGCCATCCATGCTGAATACTCCGTCTGTTACGATAAAACGGCGCTGATAACGCTGTGTTTCATTCAGCTTGTTTTCAAGATCATTCATATCAATATGCCGATAAACAACTGTATCAGCCTTAGAAAGTCGGCAGCCGTCGATCATACTTGCATGATTGAGCTGGTCACTTAAAATGACATCTTCCTTTTCTGGCAAGGATGAAAGGACACCGACATTGGCCAAGTAACCGCTCGAAAACAGCAGGGCCGCTTCTGTCAGTTTAAAGCTGGCAATCTTCTTTTCTAGCTTTTCATGCCAGACCGAATTGCCTGTCGTTAAACGTGAACCGCTGCTTCCTGTCCCAAATTGCTGCAATGCTGTTTGGGCTGCATCGATCAAACGTCTATCGCTTGCGAGCCCTAAATAATTGTTTGAGGACCAGACCGTTTGATTTTCGCCATCAATATTCCTCTCTGGAACCGGCGCTCCATCCATTGACCGCAGGTTACGATGTACGCCGGCTTCTTTCATTCTGTCTAACCGCTCGTTTAACCAGGAATCAATCTTCAAGGCTCGTAACCTCGTGGATCGCTTGTTTCATAATGGCAACCATTTCCGAGAGCTCTTCAGCTGTGCTGGCAAGAGGAGGAAGAAATGCAATCACGTCCCCAAGCGGTCTTGTCAGCATTCCTAACTCTCTCATTTTTAAGGAAACTTTGTATCCAATCCGCCGATCAGCCGGGTAAGGTTCTTTAGTTTCCTTTGATCGTACAAGCTCTGCACCGCACATAAAGCCAAGCTGCCGAATATCCCCAACATGAGGAAGAGCGTGCAGATCTTGAAGAAGAAAATGGAGCTTTTTACTTTTTTCCGCTACTTGTTCCACAATGTTTTCAGATTCAAATAATGCCAGATTTTCAAGCGCAACCGCACAGCCAAGCTGATTGCCTGTATAGGAATGGCCATGGAAAAAGGTTTTTAGGTTTTCATAATCATCATAGAATGCCTTATAGATGTCTTCAGTGGCAAACGTAACGGCAATTGGCAAATAGCCTCCTGTAATGCCTTTACCGGCAGCCATCAGATCAGGCTGGACATTCTCGTGCTCGCACGCAAACATTTTTCCTGTACGGCCAAAGCCTGTAGCGACTTCATCAACGATCATTAAGACATCGTATGTTGTACATAGCTCGCGCACGCCTGCCAAATATCCTTCCGGCATCACGATCATACCGGACGCGCCTTGTACCATTGATTCAATGGAAAGCGCGGCAATTTCCTCATGATGTTCCTCAAGCAGCTGTGCAAGCTCTCGGAGGCACTGATCACGGCACTCATCAGGATCACCGCTTTCAGAACGATACACATAAGGAATCGGGGCCTTGTAACTCTCGAACATCAACGGGCCGTATACGTGGTGAAAAAGCTCAATTGAACCGACACTGACGGCGCCAATCGTATCACCGTGATACCCGTTTTTCATTGCGATGAATTTTTGTTTCTCGGGCTTCCCGATGTTCTTCCAATACTGAAACGCCATTTTTAGGGCTATTTCCATCGCCTCTGCGCCGCTGTCTGAATAAAAGACCCGCGTGAGCTTTTTTGGGCTGATGTCGATTAATGTTTCGGCAAGCTGGGTTGCTGGAACATTGGTCATGCCCAATAACGTGGAGTGCGCAATTTTTCCGAGCTGTTTTTTTATGGCGTCATCTAGTTCTTTTTTGCGGTGTCCGTGGACATTAAGCCAAACCGATGAAAAACCGTCATAGTATTCCTTGCCGTTTATGTCTTTGACTTTGATTCCAGTCCCGCTTTCGATGATTAAGGGGTTTTCATCATAATCTTTCATTTGGGTAAATGGCAGCCAGAGGTGCTTTTTACTTTTTTCTATCAAATCATGAGTCATGATCTTCCTCCCACTCTATTAAAATAGGCTGCTTCTCCAGGTCATGTATGTACGTGTTTACATCATTGGATCCATCAATAAAAAAGACTCGGCAGCCCTCTTCAGTCCCGTATTCTTTCATTGCTGTAATACGCTGATAGCCCATTTTCTTACCCGCAACATAGCCTGTTATGTAATCCGGATCGTCCGACCAGCATAATTCTGCAACGACTGCCGGGTGCCGGCTTACCTTTGAAGCGAGCGCAAGGGCCTCTTTTATTCTTGAATGAGCTGGCACGTGACTGTGAAGCGCCCATTTTTCAAAATTAGCGTCCGGCCAATCCATTCTGGAGACCCGCACCCCTTTTTCTTTTGTTTGATCCATTCGCTTGCCTGTATGAATATCAAACAACACCGCACCCCTGACATCTGACCATTCAGGGATTTGTTCATATGCTTTTTCAATCACGTCTCGTGAAACGCCTTCTTTTTCCAATAACAATCGGGCAAGCTTTTGTCCTTCTTCCGGGCAGCTCACTTCATTCGTATGCACAGGCAATGGCTGAATGGTTTTTATCGATTCATGTACCTCTTCAAATTGAATTTGCATAAAATCAGGTTTTCCTCTTGAATGGGATAACCCTTTTTCTAATAAAGCATTGACTGTATGCTTCATCTCATGGAAAGGAATAAGCCGTTCTCCGCCGGATATATGCTTTCCGCCGTCTTCATGAGATCCATTCATTGAAGCCCTCATTCTGACACTATAAAAAGTTTCTTCTTGCATCATTTCTCGCCCTTTCACTGATAACTGAAGAACGTGTAGCGCTTCTCACCTAAATTGTTAACCAATTATATTCAAAGGTTAACAATTAGAATATATTATTCTCTCCTGTTTCTGTCAATAGAAGAAAGGATCGATTTATGGCAGTTGGTTAAAAGGAAACAAAAAGACCGTTTTCACACAAAACGGTCTTTTTCGATTTCTTTTTACAGTCACAGCCACTTTTGCAAAAACCGGACAGCTTCATGCCTTATAACTGCTGTTTCGAAATGTCCCGAAGCAGAACGGACCACTCGGTAGCAATCAGCAGCTCCCTGTCCAGCATAGACAGCTGTCAATTCTTTTTCGATTTTGTCCACGCCCTCAGCCGGCGTTAACCGATCGTGTACACCAACAAGACTAAGGTGCGGGCGCGGCGCGATCAGGCTTTGGATCTCCGATGCGGAAAAATGCTTTGCAAGCGATGGGACGTAATAATAAAAGCCGTGCCTGTCAAGATTCTGTGTTTTGATCAGCACGTGATGATCCACCTGGCTGCACAAATCCACACACACCTTAATCCGGTCATCGAGCGCCGCTGTCCACCACGCCATCAAACCTCCCATAGACATGCCGATGGTTCCGATCCTGTCAGGCTGAACATCAGAGCGTGACTGCATATAGTCTAACGCACTTAAACTGTCATAAATCATCATCCCCCACATCACTTTTCCGGTGAGAAGCATTTCTTTAAATATCTCGCTTTCCGCTTTTCCCCGCCGATCTCCAAACCCCCAATGATCAATCGCAAGAACGCCGTATCCGAGTGAAGTAAGCTCATCAGAAAAAGAAGGCGTTTTCAAATAATCCGCTCCCTCAATCAGCTCACTTTTTCCCCTATCATACTGGCCTCCATGCGAATGCTGAAACAATACGGCTGGGCACGGTCCTTCTGTTTTCTTCGGCTTCACAAAATAAGCGGGCGCCTTTTCATGTCCATTTAAATCGAGCAGGAGCGTTTCAACGATATTTTCTTCTCTTTCTTCAATACGTAATGTCTCAACACTGATTGGCCTCCGATCAGGCAAATCACCAAGCAATCGAAACAGTTGCTTTCTTCTTTCGGCTCTCATCCCATCACCCTTCCTTATTCGCTTACTTCACATTTACGAGACAGATCTGGGTTCCCCTTTATTTTTCCAACATAAATCACATCATTTACTAAATATTTAGTAAATATTATGGAATATTTCGAAAACAATTATTGTAACCGCTTACTTTTATATGATAATATCAATTTATCAAAAACAGATGAGTTAATATTTTACTAAATAGATGAGAGGGATACCCATGGTTCGTATTAAAGATATCGCCTTGAAAGCTAAAGTTTCCAGCGCAACTGTGTCCAGAATTTTAAATGAAGATGAGTCGCTTTCTGTTGCGGGCGAAACGAGACAAAGAGTCATCAACATCGCTGAAGAGCTTGGTTATCAAACCGTTGCCAAACGCCGAAAATCCCGCGGGCAAAAACAGCGGGCTCAGCCGCTGATCGGTGTGCTGAGCTGTCTGTCCCCTGATCAGGAAAGGCAGGACCCTTATTTTTCTTCCATTCGGAAAGGGATTGAAAAGGAATGCTTTGAACAGGAAATTTTCATTACAAATTCGATTCATCTCGGCTCCTTTCAGGAACATATCTTTCGGGAATTGGATGGTGTCATTGTCATCGGCCGTGTTCATGATGAAGCGGTTAAGCATATCAGCGGGAGGCTGGAGCATGCCGTATTTATCAATCATTCACCAGATCCGCAAGCATACGATTCGATTGGCATCGATTTTGAATCGGCTTCACGCCAGGCGATTGATCACCTTTTCGACTTAGGCTACAAACGGTTAGGCTACATTGGCGGACAAGAAAAAGAGCATACGCTGAAGGACGGCCAAAGCATTCGCAGAACGATTGAAGATAAACGCCTGACCGCTTTTTTGGAGTCAGCCGCCCCCCAGCCTGAGCATGTGCTGATCGGAGAATACAGCATGCGTGAGGGCTATCGCCTGATGAAGAAAGCAATCGATCAAGGCCATCTGCCGGAAGCATTCTTTATTGCCAGCGATTCTATGGCGATCGGCGCATTAAAAGCGCTGCAGGAAGCCGGACTGCAAGTGCCGCGGGATACCGCAATCGTCAGCTTTAACGGCATTGAGGAAGCTGAATTTGCCAGCACGCCTTTAACGACGGTGAAGGTATACACAGAGGAAATGGGCCGGACAGGCGTAAAACTGCTGCTTGACCGTCTCAATGGCCGAACGCTTCCTCAACATGTCACCCTGCCTACAACATTAATCGTAAGACAAAGCTGCGGATGTACAGCAAAGGAGGTGACATAAGCAAAGATTCATCACGATGATAAGGAGGAAAAGATGAAACACACTTTTGTTTTATTTCTCTCTCTTATTCTGCTTGTTCTGCCCGGGTGTTCAGCAGAGAAAAGCTCAGCAGATACCGCAAAAAAGACGTTAACCATTTATTCTACAATGTCAACCGACAGTGAAAGAGATACGTTCAGAAAACTAGCGGCAGCATTCGAAAAGGAACACAGTGACATTCATGTCAGCCTTCATTTCCCAGGCAATGACTATGAAAATATGATGCGTGTCAGAATGGCGGCCAATGATTTGCCAGATCTATTCGATACACATGGCTGGGGGAAAATCAGGTACGGAGAATATACAGCGGATCTCCGGGATATGAAATGGACTCAAGATCTTGATCCCAATTTAAACAGCATCCTCAAAAATAAAAGCGGAAAGGTGTATGCCTATCCAATCAATCAGGCAAAAGACGGTCTGGCGTATAATCGCAATATTTTAGACCGTTACGGCATTGCTCCGCCGGAAACCATGGATGACTTTATCAAAGCACTGAGAACGATTAAAGAAAAGAGCAAGGGAAGCATTGTTCCCTTCTGGTTTGCCGGATATGACAAAAGCTCATTCGCCCAATATTACGACCAATTCGCTACACCTCTTCTCATCACAGACCCTGCCCATAATGAAAAAAAACAGCTCATCAACGGCACTTTTCAATGGAGTAAATTCACTTATTTATCAGAAATCCTCAAACAAATGCAGAAAGAAAAATTGATCAATATCGACGCCGTCACGGCAAAAAAATCACAGCTCATTGAATTAATGGCCCAAAACAAAATCGCCTTTACAATGCAAGGCGGCACACTCGGCCAAGACGTTGCCCAGATCAACCCGAACGTCAAGGTCGGCATTATCCCGACACCTGCCATCCATCCCGGTGATGACCCGATATGGATCGGCGGTGAACGCTACACCCTTGCAGCATGGAAAGATTCGCCTCAATTAAAAGAGGCAAAAGATTTTATCGCATTTATGGCCCGCCCGGCCAATGCCAAACAAATGGCTGAAGCCACATCGCTTCCTTCAGGGCTGACCAATGTGAAAGCTGATATTTTCTACGCAAACGATTATGAGTATTATCAAGATGTCAAAGTCGAGCCTTACTTCGACCGGTTATACTTGCCAAACGGAATGTGGGATGTCCTGGGCACGGTTGGGCAGGAGCTCGCGGCTGACATTTTGGCGCCTCAAGACATTTCGCAGAAGCTGGGAAGAGAATATAAACGACTCCGGGAGCAATCCGAAACACAGGGAGCTGAAAACAATGAGTGAGATCGCAAGGGACGTTCATGTGAAACAGGTTAAGCCAAAAAAGCAGTCCTCACTTTGGTGGATGTACATTCCTGCTTTGCTCTCCGTTCTGGTCTTTATGATTTACCCGTTTGTGAAAGGCACATTGATTACCTTTACAAACTGGAACGGATTTTCACAAGTCTACCAATGGGTTGGATTCGCGCAATATGAAAGGCTGTTTTCTGATCCTGATACTTGGCATATCTTAAAAAACACGCTGCTTTACGGGCTTGGCAGCACCTTTTTTCAAAATGTGGTCGGGCTTCTGTACGCTCTCCTCTTAAATCAAAGCATTAAAACGAAAGCGGTAACAAGAACAATTGTGTATTTGCCGGTGATGATCAGCCCGCTCATTATGGGCTACATTTGGTACTTTTTCTTCTCCTATGACGGAGGCGCGCTCAACGATTTGCTCGGGGTCTTCGGCATCAGCCCTATTAATGCGCTCGCCAGTCCCTCGCTCAATCCATGGATCATTGTCATGATTAACACCTATCAATATGTCGGGATCGCTATGGTTGTCTACTTAGCCGGTCTGCAAAGCATTCCGAAAGACTACTATGAAGCGGCGCAAATGGATGGCGCGAAACAAGGCCAGCAGTTTTTTACCATCACGCTGCCGCTGTTAATGCCCTCCATTACCATTAATATAGTCATCAACATTATCGGAGGCTTAAAGCTGTTTGACGTCATCATTGCACTCACCGCAGGCGGCCCCGGAAATGCGTCACAATCCATGTCCACGTTTATGTATGATTTGTATTTCAAACGGCAGGATGCCGGCTATGCCGCAACGCAAGGCATATTTATGGCATTTGTCATTTTGATCATCAGCTTTTGCGCGCTTGCGTACTTTAAAAGAAAGGAGACGGAAATGTCATGAGAGCCGCCCGTACAAAAAGCATGCGGATCATTACGCTTCTTGCAGCCATTGTGGCCTGTGCGCATTTTATTCCTTTTTATATCCTGCTGACCACTTCATTGAAAGCAAAAGGAGACTACAGTTCGAAATGGATATTTCCAGCCGACATCTCCTTTCATAATTTTTCAGAGGCGTGGGAGCGCGCTTCGCTAGGAAACTCTTTTATAAACACCATGATCATCACAGGTTTTTCTGCCTTGTTATTAATTATATTCGGCTCACTTGCCGCCTACCCGCTTGCCCGGCGGGAAACGAAACTGAATAAAGCCGTTTTTGCCTTGCTGATTTCCATTATGATCATCCCTCCGTTAACGTCCATGGTTCCTTTGTACCGAATGGTCGTGGACGCCGGAATGGTCAATACACACGCAATCGCCATTTTCATCAATACAGCGGCTTACATGCCGTTAACCGTATTCTTATATTCAGGCTTTATCCGATCGACCATTCCAAAAGAGCTTGTAGAAGCCGCAAGAATTGACGGTGCAGGCATGCTGAAAATCTTTTTTACGATTGTGTTTCCTCTGCTGAAGCCGATCACTGCGACCATCTGTATCATTTCTTGTGTCTTTATTTGGAACGACTATCAATTTGCCATTTTCTTTTTACAAGATCAAAAGGTTCAGACATTAACAGTAGCCATGGCAGGTTTTTTCGGAGAAAACGCAAACAACCTTCATTTAGTTGCCGCAGCGGCACTTATGGCAATGCTGCCGATGGTTGTTCTGTTTTTGGCGCTGCAAAAATACTTTATTGCCGGCCTGTCTTCCGGAGCGGTAAAGGGTTAACATTAAAGGGGGAAGCAATATGAAAAAGATTACATTTATCGGTGCAGGGAGCACGATTTTCGCCAAAAATGTTTTGGGAGACTGCCTGTTAACAGAGGCACTGAATGGATTTGAGTTCGCTCTTTACGACATTGATCCCAAACGCCTGCAGGAATCCCAGCTCATGCTCGAAAATCTAAGAGACCGTTATAACCCAAGTGTGGCCATCAACAGCTATGATGACAGAAAACTCGCCTTGCAAAACGCAGGCTATGTCATCAATGCGATTCAGGTTGGAGGATACAAACCGAGCACAGTCATCGATTTCGAGATTCCTAAACGGTATGGGCTGCGCCAGACGATCGCCGATACAGTAGGCATCGGCGGGATATTCAGATCTCTCAGAACAATCCCGGTCTTATTTGATATCGCAAAAGATATGGAGGAAATGTGCCCTGACGCATGGTTCTTAAACTATACAAATCCAATGGCCACTCTTACAGGCGCCATGCTCCGCTATACCAATATCAAAACAATCGGGCTCTGCCACAGTGTTCAAGTGTGCACGAAGGATTTATTTAAAGCTCTCGGAATGGAGCATGACGGAATTGAGGAACGCATTGCGGGCATTAATCATATGGCTTGGCTTTTGGAAGTCAAAAAAGACGGCACAGATTTATATCCAGAAATCAAAAGGAGAGCGAAAGAAAAACAAAAAACAAAGCATCATGATATGGTGCGGTTTGAATTAATGGATAAGTTCGGCTATTATGTCACGGAATCGTCCGAACATAACGCAGAGTATCACCCGTACTTTATTAAACGGAATTACCCTGAACTGATCAGCGAGCTGCAAATCCCGCTCGACGAATATCCGAGAAGGTGCGTCAAGCAGATTGAAAATTGGGAGAAAATGCGGGATGATATCGTCAATAATAAAAACCTTACGCACGAACGCTCAAAGGAATATGGTTCAAGAATTATAGAAGCAATGGAAACAAACGAACCATTCACCTTCGGAGGAAACGTCTTGAATACAGGGCTGATCACCAACCTTCCTTCAAAAGCGGTTGTGGAAGTGACATGCGTCGCCGACAGAAAAAAAATTACACCGTGCTTCGCCGGAGAACTGCCTGAGCAGCTTGCAGCCTTAAACCGGACGAATATTAATACACAGCTGATGACAATCGAAGCGGCTGTCACACGAAAAAAAGAAGCGGTTTACCAAGCTGCAATGCTTGATCCGCATACAAGCGCGGAGCTTTCCATGAAGGACATCATCTCCATGTGCGACGATTTATTTGCAGCACACGGCGATTGGCTTCCGGAATACAAATAAAAACTAGGGGACCGCTCTCCCCTAGTTTTTTGGTTTTGTTTCGCCTTCCCAGGCCATCATGCCGCCTTCAACATTGACTGTTTTAAAGCCTTGCTCATCCAGGTACTTGCAGACGTTCATGCTGCGCATTCCTGAGCGGCAGATAAATACGTACTCTTTGTCTTTATCAAGGGTTTCCATTTTTTCAGGAATATCCCCCATGCGAATATGAACGGCTTGCGGGATCATGCCTTCCGCTACCTCTTCATCTTCTCTGACATCAATTAAATATAATTCTTCGTCCGCCTCAATTTTTTCTTTCAAAGCGGCTGTGCTGATTTCTTTTATTTCCAAAGAAAACACTCCTATTCACAGTGATCATGTTCAGTATATCAAAGTCAGCCGAACGATTGCTATTCTGAGACTGATGAAAAAAAATCCCCTTTTGGCAAAGGGGATTTTTTCTAGGCTTAGTTTGCCACAATATTGACAAGCTTCCCAGGCACCGCGATGATTTTCCGAATCGTTTTGCCTTCAAGCTGCTCTTTGACCTTTTCATCTGCTTGAGCAAGCTGTTCCAGCTGTTCTTTCGTTGCATCGGCAGGAACCTGTAATTTCGCTTTTACTTTTCCGTTCAGCTGAACAACGATTTCAACTTCATCATCCACAAGTTTTGTTTCATCATATACAGGCCAAGCTTCGTAGGCAATTGTGCCGGAATGGCCAAGCTTCTCCCATAGCTCTTCCGCTAAGTGTGGCGCGACAGGAGAAAGAAGCTTCACGAAGCCTTCCATATATTCTTTCGGCAGTTCTGTTGCTTTATAAGCTTCATTAATAAAGACCATCAGCTGGGAAATACCCGTGTTGAAACGAAGGCCTTCATAATGGTCTGTGACTTTCATGACCGTTTCATGATAGACGCGCTCCAATGTTTCACCCGCGCCTTCAACGATTTTTCCATTAAGCTCACCGCTGTCTTCAATAAATAGGCGCCATACACGGTCAAGGAAACGGCGCGCACCGTCTAATCCTGATTCAGACCAGGCGATTGAAGCATCAAGAGGTCCCATGAACATTTCGTACAATCTCAGCGTATCAGCACCGTGAGAGGCCACGATTTCGTCAGGATTGACAACGTTCCCTTTAGATTTACTCATTTTTTCGTTGTTTTCGCCGAGAATCATTCCTTGGTTGTACAGCTTTTGGAACGGTTCTTTCGTCGGCACTACGCCGATATCATAAAGGAACTTATGCCAGAAGCGGGCATACAGAAGGTGAAGCACGGCATGTTCTGCACCGCCGATATACATATCGACCGGAAGCCATTTTTCCAATTTTTCTGGTGATGCCAGCTGATCCGGATTGTGCGGATCAATATAGCGCAAGAAATACCAGCAGCTTCCCGCCCATTGCGGCATTGTATTCGTTTCTCTTCTTCCTTTTTTCCCTGTCTCAGGGTCTGTGACTTCCACCCACTCTTTAATGTTCGCAAGCGGTGATTCGCCCGTTCCGCTCGGTTTGATTTCATCCGTTTTTGGCAAAATCAGCGGCAGCTCCTCTTCCGGGACAGCTGTTGACGTTCCGTCTTCCCAATGAATGACCGGAATCGGCTCGCCCCAATAACGCTGGCGGCTGAAGAGCCAGTCACGAAGACGGTACGTCACTTTCTTCTCACCGTTTTTCGTTTCTTCCAGCCAAGCGATCACTTTTTCAATCGCTTCCTGTTTGTGAAGGCCGTTCAGGAAATCAGAGTTCACGTGCTCGCCGTCGCCAGTATAGGCTGCTTCCTCAACGTTCCCGCCTTTTACGACTTCCTTCACCGGAAGGCCGAATGTTTTGGCGAATTCAAAATCACGCTCATCGTGTCCTGGAACTGCCATGACAGCACCTGTTCCGTATGATGCAAGAACATAATCCGCAATCCAAATCGGCAGTTTTTCTCCGTTTACAGGATTGATCGCATACGCTCCTGTAAATACGCCTGTCTTTGTTTTCGCAAGATCTGTGCGTTCTAGGTCACTCTTTGATTGAATTTCTTTGATATAAGCTTCAACAGCTTCTTTTTGCTCTGCCGTTGTGATGTTTTCCACCAATGCGTGTTCCGGGGCAAGGACAGTGTATGTAGCGCCAAACAGCGTATCTGGTCTTGTTGTAAACACTGTAAAGGAATCATCATGTCCATCTATAGCAAAATGAACGTGAGCGCCTTCCGAACGGCCGATCCAGTTGCGCTGCATATCTTTAATGCTTTCCGGCCAATCAAGCTCTTCCAAGTCCTCAAGGAGCCTGTCCGCATAAGCGGTGATTTTCAGCATCCACTGCTTCATTGGGCGTCTCTCTACCGGATGGCCGCCGCGTTCGCTCTTGCCGTCAATGACTTCTTCGTTGGCAAGAACAGTACCGAGCGCAGGGCACCAGTTTACAGGCACTTCGTCAACGTAAGCAAGGCCTTTTTCGTATAGCTTTAAGAAAATCCATTGCGTCCATTTATAGTATTCAGGGTCAGTCGTATTGATTTCGCGATCCCAGTCATATGAGAAGCCAAGCGCTTGAATTTGGCGGCGGAAGTTATCAATATTCTGCTTCGTAAACACAGCGGGGTCGTTCCCTGTGTCAAGCGCGTACTGTTCAGCTGGCAGGCCGAATGCGTCCCAGCCCATTGGATGAAGGACATCATAGCCCTGCATGCGCTTCATGCGGGACAGAATATCCGTAGCTGTGTATCCTTCAGGATGGCCGACGTGCAACCCAGCTCCAGACGGATAAGGAAACATGTCCAGCGCGTAAAATTTTTGTTTTTCATTATTATCAAGAGTGGCAAATGTTTTGTTTTCAAGCCAATATGTCTGCCATTTCTTTTCTATCTCTTTGTGCTGAAAACTCAAAGTAAAAACCTCCTTCTGATTGAATACGGCGTGTATGGTTCAAGTATTGACGGGAAGGAGAGGATTATATTCAGAATATTCCCAAACTAAAAAAAACTCCCTCATCCCAAAAAGGGACGAGAGACTTTCGTTTTCCCGCGGTACCACCCTCGTTAGCGCGGCATACGCCGCACTCACTTGATACTTTTAACGCAGTTATGCGTCAGCGGCTTTTCACCGCTGCAACTCTGAGGTGAGTTCGGAAACAAACTTGATTGACTTTCACCAGCCGTCAACTCTCTGCAACAATATCTGTTTCTTACTGCTCCTCTTCATTGTTCTTATCGCAACCGTAATCTAACTGTATTTTATAGAATTCTGTTCATAAGTGCAAGCAGGTTTGTATACAATGGGAATGTACCCTGAACGGGCGGAGATTGAGGACAATTATTCGGGTGGAGTTTTGGTTTGACGTTTGGACTCGGCCGGTTCGCCGCCGCTGTTCAGTTCTCTCACAAAGTCAAAACTTCTGAGAACAGCTTCACCGCCGTAGCCTGAGATAATGGATAAGATGACAAGTTGAATTCCTGAATCGGGGTCAGCGGATAATACAAGTAAAATGGAAGCCGTCATGCCGATAAACCAATCTTCCAAAAATCCAAGGTAGATAAACCGCTTCGTCATTCTGGGCTTCTCCAGCCTGCCTCTCTTTTTCACATGACCGAGAATCCCCATGATTCCTCCAATTACACAAGCAATGAGTACCTGATGCAGCATCTTCATCATCACCTTCCTAAAGCCCTTATTTCGTAAAGCGACTTCAGGCCATCCAGCCCCCTTAAACGATTCCGATGATTTTCGATATCTACATACCGGCAAATCTGTAAAAAGCTTGTTTCTTCCATTATATGTGAACACATGATCGGTAAGCTTGATGCATTGGATTCATTTTTCACCCAGTGACATTGACCTAGTCACCTATTTAGCATGTAGAAAACCTTTCCGTTCATATGTTCAAATTCTGTTCTTATTTTTAGTGTATACGAGGACAAGCCCTAATGACAAACAACAAACTGCACTTGCTTGAATCAGAACATGTGTTGTGCTACGGTTACTGTAGAATTCATTTTTAAAAAGGGGAATATCAGGCTTTCGCATAGCAAGCTGACGGCCTAAGGGGGATTTATATGGCTAGTTTTCAATCATTTGGGATACCAGGACAGCTGGAAGTCATCAAAAAAGCACTTGATCACGTGCGAGTCGGTGTGGTAATTACAGATCCCGCACTTGAAGATAATCCTATTGTCTACGTAAATCAAGGCTTTGTTCAAATGACCGGCTACGAGACCGAGGAAATTTTAGGAAAGAACTGTCGCTTCTTACAGGGGAAACACACAGATCCTGCAGAAGTGGACAACATCAGAACCGCTTTACAAAATAAAGAACCGGTCACCGTTCAGATCCAAAACTACAAAAAAGACGGAACGATGTTCTGGAATGAATTAAATATTGATCCAATGGAAATAGAGGATAAAACGTATTTTGTCGGAATTCAGAATGATATCACCAAGCAAAAAGAATATGAAAAGCTTCTCGAGGATTCCCTCACGGAAATTACTGCACTTTCAACTCCTATTGTCCCGATTCGCAATGGCATTTCGGCTCTTCCGCTAGTCGGAAACCTGACAGAGGAGCGATTTAATTCCATCGTTTGCACATTGACGAATATCTTATCAACATCCAAAGATGATTATTTGATCATTGATTTATCCGGATTGGCCCAAGTGAACGAACAAACGGCCGACCAAATTTTCAAGCTGAGCCATTTGCTGAAATTGACCGGAACTGAGTTAATCATTACTGGCATTAAGCCTGAATTGGCTATGAAAATGAATAAACTGGATGCCAATTTTTCGTCGCTGAAAACATATTCAAATGTAAAGGATGCCGTTAAAGTGCTTCCGATTATGTAAAAAGATCCCGCTCACCCAGCTGGATCTTTCAGATTGTTGACAAAATCCTAAAATGGTTTTCATTTTAGGATTTTGTCATCTTTTCAGCGTGATTGAAAACCCTTGAAGTCTAGGAAGGACGAGCATAGGAGCGGAGCGAATGTTCTAATTCGTGAGCACCGAAGCGCAGGCCTGACAACGAATGCGAGGGTTTGTCGACACGCTGAAAGATCCCGCTCATTCGGCGGGATCTTTTATTATGAAGAGATTGATGCCTGCTTATTTGTTTCTTTAGCTGATTTTATCCGTTTGTCATATAGAAGCGTTGTGGCAATACTGATCAGCAGCAATACCAACAGAGATAAAACAAGAGCCCTAATGCCGTAATGATCGACAAGCACTCCTCCGAACAGGGGACCAATCATTCTGCCGCCTGTCGCCGCACTGTTGACAAAGCCTTGATAAAAGCCTTCTTTCCCTTTAGGGGCAAGCTGATTGGCAATAGTCGGCACAGCAGGCCAAACAAGCATTTCTCCGATAGTCAGGATCACCATCGCAGCGAGAAACATCGGAAATTGCTTTGCAGTCAGCAGCATGCTGAAAGACACAATAAAAATGATAAAGCCGATGACCATTTGCGCTTTTAGCGACTCGGCCCATTTTTTCACCACAAAACTGACGAGCGGCTGGCCGAGCACAATGAGAATTCCGTTAACCGTCCACAGCACGCTGTATAAGGAAAGAGATATTCCAATGCTTTGTGTGTACGAAGCAATTGTGGTTGACCACTGAGAATAAGCCAGCCATCCGAGTACATAGCCTCCGCTTAAAATGATCAGTGCGGCAAATTTTGCTTTGCTGTTCACAGCATCATAATCAAGCACGGATGTTTGGGATGCATCGCCCGTTTGAATATTTCGAAATCCGAAATATACAATAAAGAAAAAGATCAGATACAATACGGCATTTGCCAAAAATACATATGAAAACGAGAAAGATGCCACGACACCGCCAAGCGCTGAACCAACGGCCACGCCCGCGTTTTGCGCGACATATATCGCATTAAATGCCTTCCTTCCCCCTTCAGGCCATACCGATCCCGCCATTGCGTAGCTTGCCGGAAAAACAACACCGGAGCCAAAGCCCACAATCGTCAGCAGCACAATATAGGCTGGCCAATCATGAAAAAAGACAAGACCCATCAGGCTTGCTAACGTAATGGCTATCCCAAGCATAATCGATTTAAAACCGCCGATTTTATCAAACAAAAAACCTCCGCATAAATTGCCAGCCACACTGGCGCCGGAATTCAGCATCAGGACAAGTCCGGCTACTGTTAACGACTTTCCTAAATGATTATGGATATAAATCGTATTCAGCGGCCATAAAAAAGAAGCACCCGTCACATTGATAAACATTCCAATGACTAAAATTTTAAGAGCACGCGGCATACTCATCCCCCTTTCTTACCTAAAAAAGCTCATGAAAAAAACGAAACCTAAAACGGCTCCGTACGAATCCAGTTATCATAGCACATTCATTCTATCTGTCTCTCTCACATTTTTCAACTGATGAGCGTGAAAAAATCTAACAAATATTGTTTGAAAAATGTAAAATAAATAGAAAAAGGGGTCATATTATGGAAATGGTATTAGCATTCTTAGGTTTTCTGGCATGTCTCATTGCACTGGGCTATGGATTATATCACCTTGTCAGATATGTACTGAAAAAGGAAAAACGTTTCTCAAAGAGACTTTTTTGGCCGCTTTTCATTGGAGGCCTTGTGCTGCTCTTTACCGGGGCAGCATTGGCAGAACCTGACACTGCCGCAGCAAATGCCGAGAAAAAATATTCAGCGCTAAACGCCGAATATAAAAACCTCACAAAAGAGCACGAAGAACTTGAGAAAGAATATAAATCTGTCAGCTCTGAAGCAAAGAAATTAAAAGACAACAAAGAAGATCAAGACAAGCTTGAGAAGCTTAAAAACGAAAATAGCGATCTAAAAAAGACTCAGAAATCATTAAAAGCTGAGATTAAAGAGCTTCAAGAAAATCAAAAGCAGCTCAAAGAAGATGCAAAAACGGCAAAGGCTGAAAATGAAACACTTCGACAAGATAAAACAAAGCTTGAAAATCAATTAAAAGAGACGGAAAGCCAAACCGCCAGCTCTCATGAAGACACTGGAAGTTCTTCAAACAATACGAGTAAAAGTGATGAAACCAAAACAGCTGACAAAGCAGAAGGCTGTAATATCAAAGGAAGCAGAAACGGCATCTACCACACGCCAGGCAGTACATACTACGACCGGACAACCGATCCGGCTGAAATGTTTTGCTCAGTTGAAGAAGCTGAAGCCGCCGGTTATCGGGCGCCAAAACGATAAACAAAAAGCTCCAGAATGTCTGGAGCTTTTTCTGTTTCACAACGACGATTTAATGACCTTCTTATAATAAAGAACTGACAGAAAACCAAAAATGGAGTAGAGCGCAGTATATAACACCATCACCATAATCATAGGCGCCCATACCTCTGATCCGAATAAGAACCAGCCGGATTGGACGGCAAAGTAACTGTGGAAGAGGCCGACAACGAGCGGAATGCCGAAGTTGTACATTTGTTTGATGCGTATCCCCTTTATCAGGTCGCCCTGCGTAAAGCCGAGTTTTCTTAAAATTGTATAGCTCGGTTTTTCATCTTCACTTTCACCCATTTGTTTAAAATAAAGGATACAACCTGATGTAATCAGGAACGTTAACCCTAAGAAGCCGACGATGAACATCACCATACCAAACAGTGATTTTTGCGCAGCGCTTGTATCTAGTCTTGATAAATGCTCGTTTTTCTTGTTCACCTGTTGAAAAAGCTCATTTGCTTTTTCCATTTGATCGTCATGTTTCACATTGACGCCGATAAATGTAGATTGCGCCAGCTGAATGCGGGGGTCTTTATCCTTGTCCAGCTGTTTAAACAGGCTGTCATCCACAATGACAGCGGGCATGCCCCCGCTTGTAAACGTGTAGGACACAAGAAACTCTTCTCTTAATCCTTTATATTTTAATGGCTGCGTCTCGTGCTTGCTTTTTACTTTAATAACACCAGAGTCCTTGAAAACCATTATTTTTTGCAGCAAGTCGGTGTATCCTGAGAAAACGGCTTCTCCAGCCGCCACATCGACTCCTTTTACATCTTTGTCGCTAACAACAGCAAGCTGCATATTGCCGGGATCGCCCTGCATCTCTTTCGGAGTTCCATCCATAATATTTGCAATGTCAACATTTGCTTGCAGGACAGGTGTTGCCTTTTTTACAAACGAGATGTTGCTTTCCCTCAATTTGTTTTCAAATAACTTGGCATCTTTCTCATTCATGAATGAAAAATCAGCCGCTACATTTTGTTCAGCGGTCTTTTCCGACGAGTAATACGAGATGTAAGCAAGAGATAACAGCCCGATGGCGAGCGCTGAAACGGTTGTAATAATCGTCAGCAGCAGCGCATTCGATTTCATTCTGAACATGATCGAAGACAGTGACAGAACCTCAGAAATATTTAAGTAGCCGCCCTTGCTTTTTCGAATGATATTCGAGATAAACGTAACTGATCCTTTATAAAACAAAAACGTCCCGATAATGACGCTCCCCAGAATGAAGCTCATCGCAACAAACAGTTCATTAATGGTCTTAAATTTTCCGCCAAACAGCTCAGAAGACACATAGTATCCTGTCAAAATCAACACGATGCCTAAAGCGCCGATCAGCATTTGGAAAAATGATATTTTCTTCACTTTGTCTTCAGTGGAGGACGTTACTTTAAACAAAGATAAAATACTCTGTTTTTTGATAAACGTATAATTCATGATCATGATCAAAAGGTAAATGCCGCAGAACACAATGACCGTTTGGACCAAGGCCTGCTCAGAAAAATGCAGTTTCGCATCCGCTTTGACATCGACAATTTTGAACAGAATCATCAAGACAAGCTTCGATATCGAAAACCCGGCCGCTACCCCGATCGCTAATGAACCGAAATACAGCATGACATTTTCTGCACTTAAGATGCGAAAAATTTTATGCTTCGTCATTCCAATTAATTGAAACAGCCCGATTTCTTTACTCCGTCTCTTAATAAAAATCGTATTGGCATATAAAATGAAGATCGCCACTACAGCCACAAGCAAAATCGAAGCGGTTTTAATAGCCGCGGCTCCCTTGATTGAAGCCTTCACTTCGTTAATTGCTGGATCATACTGCAGCGTGACAAAGGCGAAATAAAGCGCCACGCTAAAGATGAGCGCAAACACATACAAATAGTAATTCCGGAGATTCTTTTTCAAATTTCGCAGGATGAGCTGATTAATGTTCATGCTGCACCCCGCCTAACACGCCTTGCGTTTTCATAATATCCTGGAAAAACGTTTGCCTGTCCTGGCCCCCTTTATTCAGCTGTGTATACATTTGCCCGTCCTTAATAAAAATGACTCTGCCGCAGTAGCTGGCAGCGACGGGATCATGGGTAACCATAATAATCGTCGCGTTGCGTTTTTGATTGAGCTGGCTCAGCTTATTTAATAGATCGGAGGCCGATTTCGAATCGAGCGCGCCGGTCGGTTCATCAGCGAAAATAATGCTCGGGTCATGAATAAACGCTCTTCCAGCGGATGTTCTCTGCTTCTGGCCGCCGGAAATTTCATTCGGGTATTTATCCCGCAATTCATATATTCCCAGTTCCTTGGCAACTTCCTCAAACTTGCGATTGGCTTCCTTTTTTGATAGTTTCGTGATCGATAAAGGCAGAAGGATATTCTCTTTCACTGTCAATGTGTCTAACAAATTGTAATCCTGAAAGATAAAGCCTAAATGCTGTTTTCTAAATTCAGCCAGCTGCTTTTCCTTCATAGCCGTCATGTCATTTCCATTAATATGAATGGTTCCGTGACTGACCTGATCGATTGAGGACAGAACGTTGAGCAAAGTGGTTTTTCCCGACCCGGAAGCACCCATAATACTGACGAATTCGCCCTTTTCAATGTGAATATCGATGCCCTTCAGCACTTCCTGTTTATTCAGCTTGTTTCCATAACTTTTTCGAATTTTATTCGCTTCTAAAATCACCATTTACGCAGTCTCCTTTATATTGGATAATCTCATTATAAAAAGGAATGCCGGGCTTTTCCTTCGATACGGCGAACAAAAAAGAAAAGCATGTGACATTTTCGTCACACGCTTATGACATGTTCAAATTGATTCCGTATTGGAAAGGTTAATGTAAAAACTGTTCCCGCACCAAACTCCGACTCAACATCAATATGGATCAATAACGGCGCCGCTGCTTTTTTTGCCAAGTACAGCCCCATGCCAGTTGACGCTTGATCATGGTGATCCGTTGTGGATGTAAACCCTTTATCAAAAATACGCGGTACATCTTTTGGATCAATGCCCCTGCCACAATCTTTCACTTGGAGCTGCGTCTGTTCCCCTTTTTGAAAGCTTTTGATCTCGATTTCAGAGGCTTCGCTGTATTTCACCGCGTTTGTCAGCAGCTGCCTGATGATAAACGCCAGCCATTTTGCATCGCTCAGCACTTCTTTGGCCTCGAGCTGTATGTCAAAACCGATCCCTTTTTGGATACACCACGATTGTAAATCTTTGATTTCTTTAAAGATCAAAGGCTGAAGCTGAATGAATTCTACTGACAGGTCGTTTTCAATAAATGAAATGCGTTTTTGATGAAGCTGCTGATCAAGAAGCAGGTGAATACGCAGCCATTCATATGACAGCTGGGATTTCAGTGCTTTTTCTTCCATTCTATCAATGATTAAATGCATCGCTGTTAATGGAGTTTTGACCTCATGGATCCATGCCATCAGCTCATCTTTTTCATTTTCCAATGCTAAGCGATGCCGTGCTGCGGTCTGCTTCAAGTGTTCTGTTTGCCCGGCAATGCTTCTTTCAACCATTGCTTCAAACGGCGTTTCCGGTTCATTTATGGCTGTCACATCGAGATTGTTCTCCCATGTTTTCAAGCTTTTATAAAACGCTGTTTCTTTCCGATAGCGGAACCAAAGGAATATGATAAAAAACAAGATGCACAAATACACCATATAAAGTACATTCCCAAATGATATGGAAGGATCGACAAAAGCAATGAACAGCATCAAAGCCTGCTGAAACAAAAACGCGGCAATCCAGCTCCGCCTTTCGATAAGGAATGCTTTAATCATAGAACTTGTCCTCTTCCTTCGCGATGTAGCCCTGGCCCACCTTTGTCTCGATATATGCACCAAGCTGCAGGGCGTCCAGTTTTTTTCGCAGGCGATTGACATTGACGGTCAGCGTATTATCACTAACAAAACGCTCATCGTTCCACAAGCTTCTGATCAGCTCTTCCCGGCTGACGATCTTGTTTTTTTGCTCTATTAATTGTTTTAGAATGAACATTTCATTTTTGGTCAGTTCAACAGATCCTTTGTCATTGCTGACGAGGTTCTGCTCCGCGTCTACAGCAGCGCCGCACCACGTTTTAATCGTACTCGGCTCCGTATTATAATGGTGCACACGCCGGAACATCGCTTGGATTTTCGCGATCAGCACATCAAAATGAAATGGCTTTTGAATAAAGTCATCTGCCCCGAGCTGCATGGACATCACCATATCAGCAGGATGATCCCGGGAGGATAAAAAGAGAATCGGAACATTTGACCGGGAGCGGATCAGACGGCACCAATGAAAGCCGTCAAATTTAGGCAGCTGCACATCAATAATGACACAATCAGGATTAACCGCCGCAAATTCCTGCAGCACCTGACTGAAATCCTGAATGCCGTATACATCATAGGACCATCCCGTTAAACGATCCTTGATTTCATGAAACAGCGATTCATCATCTTCAATCAGCAAAAGTTTAAACAATCGACTCACCGCACTTTTTCCTTTTTTATCAAGTGTATAGCAAAACGCCAGCATGCGCTATAGAAAAAGCCGGCTGTCTCAGCCGGCTCGTTCGCATTATAATTCTCTTCTCAACGCTGTCAGCACGTTGGTTTTGGTAGCTTTTCTCGCCGGGTTCATTCCGGAAATGACTGCGACCCCTCCGCAAATCACAACGGCAATGATCACAAGGCTCGCCGGGATGTAGGAGAATGTGTAATTCAAATCGCCCGCATCGCCACCGCTTGTGGCCGCAAGAATCATCGGAACGGCCAGGTTGACAAGGTAGCTCACGCCGTAAGAAATGATAATCCCAATCACACAGCCTAAAATTCCGATATACGCGCTTTCCATCAAGAACATTCGGCGAATGATTGACGGGCTCGCCCCAATCGCTTTCATAATGCCGATCTCTTGCGTTCTCTCTGTCACCGCCATCGTCATCGTGTTAAAAATGCCGATCGCTGAAATGATAACTGCGATACATCCGACAAAGATCAGTCCGATTTTGAAGACCATGAAGAAGGTATTGGCTCCCTCAAGTTCAGTAGTCACTGATGTGACATAGTACCCGTCATCTGTTAGATCATTTGTCAGCTGTTCCACATTCTCAAACTTATCAGCAAAAACACCAATGTTCGTTTCAACATTTCCGCCTTTGAAATCTAAGAATTCCGAAAAATCTTTTTTGAATTGATCACTGATAAAAATATTTGAGTCCTCCATCCAGTCTTGAGATGGTTTTTTTGTAATACCGACAATTTTAAAGTCATATGTTTTTGTTTTTGTAACATCCCCTGTTTTAGAATCTGTCTTCGATACACTTAGTTCAATTGTTTTATTTAGAATATCTTTCGTATAGCCCTTTGGTTCTTTTATATCTTCTGGATTTCCTTTTGCTTCCTCGATTTTTTTGTTATATTCTTCCGATTCTTTTTTCGTTAATAATCTCTTTGCGAAGTCGTATCCTACTACGATTTCATTTTCCGACTTTGCGACTCTTCCCTTTTCCAATTCCATATTGGCCTTTAATTCATCATTCATATTAGTAAAAATGAGATTTGAGC
Organism: Bacillus sp. PS237; assembly: GCF_037963345.1. Lineage (NCBI taxonomy): Bacteria > Bacillati > Bacillota > Bacilli > Caryophanales > Bacillaceae > Bacillus > Bacillus sp. PS237. The sequence goes on from NZ_CP150156.1 coordinate 3,041,687, forward strand.
TTTCATTTGTACGATTGCCTAAAGTAGCTTTGTTTGGTTCATACACTTGCGTTCTTTCTACAACTGACCTTACGTGATCATACTTCTCTAAATCAGCTTTTTTAATCGGCTTGTCTCCTTCCTTGCCCATTACGCTGACTTTCGTTACAATCTGCTGGCTCATTGTCATATCTGTAATCGTCTTTTGAATCCCAAATCCAACGGACGACAACACAACCAAAAACGCACACGCCATTGTTGTCGCCAGAATCGTCATAAAGACGCGAAGCCTGTTTTTCTTCATATTTCTTCTGATAAAATGAACCTGATCCTTAAACCTCAACGGTAATTCCTCCTTTTAGCACACCATCATGAAGCTGAAATTTTGAATGTCCGATAGAAGCGACTTCATCATCGTGAGTAATGATCACAAATGTAATGCCACGCTCACGATTCAGCTGCTGGATCAATTCCAGCACTTCATGTTCCGTTTCTGAATCAAGGCTTCCCGTCGGCTCATCCGCTAAGATAATCGAAGGATTTAAAATCAATGCTCGAGCAATACTGACACGCTGCTGCTGGCCGCCTGACAGTTCATTCGGATAATGAGCGGCGTGGTTTTCCAGACCGACGCGTTTCAGCATGTCCTGCACCTTTTGCTTCCGCTCAGATGGCTTGATTCCTTTTAACGCCAGCGGCATTTCCACATTCTCATACGTCGTTAAACCCGGGATGAGCTGAAAGCTCTGAAAAATAAACCCGAAATGGTCAAGCCGAAATTGCGCCCATTCCTTTTCATTAAACCCCGTAACATCAGTGCCATTAATGACAATCCGCCCTTTTGTCGGCGATATGTAGCCGGAAATTAAATTCAAAAGCGTTGATTTCCCTGAGCCGCTTCGTCCGACAATGCAGGCGATTTCCCCTTTCGCCACGCTCAATGAAACATCCTTCAATACTGGAACTTCATTCTCACGGCCCTTTTTTCCGATCGTGAAAGAATGGTCGATATGCTGAACATCAATCATATGTTCTCTCTCCCTTACAAAAGTTTCATTTTTTTATAAATCGCAAAATAACTAATCAAGAAACCGATTACCGCACCTGTACCCATGCCAATGAGATAACCGGCAAAGCTCTCGCTTGCAGTAAATCCAAAATAGCCGAAGCCCATGATTCCTATGATAATAACGATGATCTGCACCGGGCGGTTAAGCGGCTTCCATAAGAAGAAATATCCGTTTCTTTCATTAGACATTTTAACAAAGCTAATATAGCCGATGATGTAAAAAATGATAGTCATGATAGCCGGAATGACTAAATAATATGGTGAATTCTCAGCCCATTTCGAGTCTACATAAATTATCGGAATGAAATACTGCACCCATTTAGGTACTGGACCATGGATAAAATCTATTGATCCGCCAAAAAGGATCTCGAGGTTGATCACAGGCAGGCTGATGAGTAAAAACGGCGAAATGGCCACGGTAAATGAGACTAGAAGCTGTGCGAAACTATTGCCTGTCAAAGCTCCTCCGGCCATAACCAAAGAATAAGCCAGCATGCTAACAATAATCATTCCCAAGCTGTAATTGTGAAAATAAACGGCCTGATCTGGCTTCAAAAGCATGATCAGCAAAACAGACAAAACATAACCTATGAGCTGCGGCACCACAATCACCATTCCGCCGGTAAGGAACTTCGCATGAAATATCTGCCCTCGTGTATATGGAAGGCTTAATGTAAAATCAAAGAAGCTCTTGCTACGTTCAATCCCAAGCTGGCTGACCGCCAAAACGACTCCCCAAATCCAAAACAATGAGATAAATGAGCTATTTAAATAATCAACGCTGAATACGCAGGGGCCGACCCAATTTTCTTTTCCAGTGACACAGCCTTGATAGATGAGATACATATTTAAAATTGATAATGGATTACCTAATATAAAAACCAAAATGGTGATAACTAAGGCGACTTTATTCTGCCGCCACTCTTTGTAAAGCAGTCCGGAATCCGGCAACTCACTTCCCTCCAAACCTAAGGCATTTCTTACACTTTTGTTTTCTTATAAATAGAGAAGTAGCTCACAAAGAATCCAGCCACTGCTCCAATGATCATACCCAAAATATAACCAATAATGGAATGTCCGGTATAGTATCCAAATAAACCAAATCCAAGGATGCCGAAAGCCATAACCAGAATTTGCACCGGGCGATCTAATCTGTTCCATAAGAAAAAGTGTCCGTTCCGTTCACTTGGAAGCTTCTTGAAGCTTATAAAGCCAATCAAGTAAAATAGCATGCTCATTACGGCTGGAATCAATAAAAGATATTTACTGTTAATCAGCCATTCATTTACAACGTAACTAATCGGTACTAGGTTCGATAAATTGCTTGCCAGAGAGAAATAACTCTCAGGGGAAGGGAATATTTCCCATATATTCGCACCAAAAACAACTTCTAGGTTTCCAACCGGCAATGCAATAATTAAATACGGCAATATAGCTGCTGAAAACGCCGTTAACAGTTGGGCAAAAGCATTTCCAGTTAACGCTCCGGCGGCCATCACCAGTGAAAAAGCCATAAAACTTATCACGATTACTCCAATGCTGCTGTGCTCAAAAAAGTAGACGTGTTCAGGGTTATAGACAAGAATCAGCAGCCATGCAAGTAAAAAGCCAATCAATTGTGACAGCACAATCACAAAACCGCCTAACCAAAATTTTGTCTGAAAAATTTGGCTTCTGTTATACGGGAGGCTTAATATAAAATCCATCGTGCCTTTCGAACGCTCCATTCCGAGGAAGCAGACCGCCAAAATGACACCCGGCACCCAGTTGATATCTATCAGATTGCTTATGGAATAATTCACAATAAAATCACAATATTGCGGGTCTTGGCGATCAAGACACCCTTGATAAGACAAATACGTATTAACGATAGAAAGCGGATTTGCCAATACTAAAAACGCGATACTTAACAAAATCACCACTTGATTCTGCTTCCACTCTCGATAGAGGAGACCTCGGTCTACCATCTCCGCTTCCCTCCAAACTTCGCAATGAACACTTCTTCCAGGTTGACAGGAAGCTCATTCCACACTTTTGGCTTCAGCTCTCTCAAAAAGCTCTTTTTCTCCTCATCGCTTTTCGGAATCAGCACTGTGTAAAACACGCCGGCCTGATCGAGCATCGGAATGTTTTGCTCTCTGATGGCCAAATTGACATCTGTATCGAAGGCCATTTGAATTTTAATGTATTCTTCTTTTAACTCATCAAGATCCATGACGTTGGTCAGGCTGTTATCTTCAAGAAAACCAATTCGGTTGCACATCCGCTCTATGTCTTCAAGCCGGTGGGACGTAATCAGGATGCTCGTATCACGCTCTGCCACTTCATCGACCATCAGCTGCAGCACATCATGCCTTGTCACCGCATCAATACCATCCGTCGGCTCATCAAGGAGGATCAGCGCCGGTCTCGCCGCAAACGACAGAACGAGCGATAGCTGCTTTTTTAAGCCTGTCGACAGCTCACGGTATTTTTTCGTTTCCGGAATTTCGTATCTGTTCATCAGCTCATTCGCGTACGTGACATCAAATTTCGGATATATTCTTCTCAAAATATCGACTAACTGCTTGTATGTATACTTATCGTAAAACGGATTTTGAACAGGCATGTAGATGATATTTTGTTTGACTTTCGGGTGCTTTTTGATTTCTACGCCGTCAAATAAAATCGTTCCGCTGTCAGCGAAAATGATTTGCTGGATTAAGCGAAGCATCGTCGTTTTGCCCGATCCATTGCGTCCAAGCAATCCAAAGATTTCTCCTTTTTCGATTGTTAATGAAACATCTTTTAATACTTGATTGCCGTCAATCGCTTTTGACAGCTGCCGCAGTTCAATCATTTTTTTTGCCTCCCTTCACATCAGCGCTGATTTCCTTTATCCATTCGTGCAGTTTTTCCAGCTCAACCCCTGCATAGTGTGCATCGATGATGAGCTGTTTGAGTTGCTCTTTAATCATCGTCATCTTCCCTTCAACCAGTGTCGTTTTTGCATTCTCCGATATATAGGTCCCTCTGCCCCGCAGCGTTTCAATAATCCCCTCTCGCTCAAGTTCTTTATACGCTTTGCTGACAGTGTTCGGATTCGCAATAATGATCGTTGCCAATTCTCTGACAGAAGGAAGCTTATCACCAGGCTTCATGATCCCTTTCAAACAAAGCTCTTTCATTTGCTGAATAATTTGTTCGTAAATGGGTGTTGAGCTTCTTGGATCGATTTGAATCATTTACTTCCCTACTTTCTATACGATCTGAACCTTTTATAGATAAAAATGATCAATTATACTTTTTTGCCATTCAAAACCGATCATCACAAGAACAAGAAAAAAAGAACAAGCGATCACAGATGCCGCAATCAGCATTGGCACGTTACGTTTGTTTCGTTTTTTATGTTTCATAACTGCCTCCCTTAATGTCAATATATAAATGATTTTATATTAGTGTCTATAGTGTATTACTTCAATTAGTACACTTAATACAATAAATACTTTGACTCACAAAGTCAATCCTTTTTTTACAAAAAAACGGACCCTTTTAAAAGGGTCCGTTTTCCTACACATCAAGAGGGTGCTGCAGGATCATATTATTTTGCAAAGATTGAAGCTGAAGTCTCATTCTGTACAGCTGTTCTCTCTGCTGATCATTTGACGACAGCCATAGTTTATTCAAGGCATTTACCGCATCTTCTAGCTGCATTTGTGCATCACTATATTCTTGATCGTTATAATGCTCTTGTTTAGAAGCGATTTTCAGCTGTTCTTCAGCATAATCATAGGCCTGCATACATTGCTGGAGATGTTCATCTACTGATTGTCTTGTTGCCACAGTAACCCCTCCTCTTGGTAATGGAAATCATCCATCATTCATATTGTAGCCTCATCTGACTTTATTCAATAAAGTAATTTATGGTCGATATTCATTTGTTCTCTTGTGAAATGCGTGCTACAATTTTAGGATGCAATCGTACGCAAGGAGGCACATGAATTGTGATGCAGAACAATCCTTTTCCTTATTCAAATACGGAAAAACGCTATCATACATTGAATTATCATCTCAGAGAACATTTCGGCCATAAGGTGTTTAAAGTAGCGCTTGACGGCGGTTTTGACTGTCCAAATCGGGATGGCACCGTAGCCCACGGAGGCTGTACGTTTTGCAGCGCAGCAGGCTCCGGAGATTTTGCTGGAAACCGGACCGATGATTTAATTACGCAATTCCATGACATCAAAAACCGCATGCACGAAAAATGGAAGGACGGCAAGTACATCGCTTATTTTCAGGCTTTCACAAACACTCACGCCCCGGTTGAGGTGCTTCGTGAGAAATTCGAATCCGTCCTCGCCTTAGATGATGTGGTCGGCATTTCGATCGCCACACGCCCGGACTGTCTGCCTGATGATGTCGTTGATTACTTGGCAGAGCTGAATGAACGTACGTATTTGTGGGTGGAGCTTGGGCTTCAAACAGTTCATGAACGGACTGCACTTTTGATCAACCGCGCACATGATTTTAACTGCTATGTGGAAGGCGTCAATAAATTAAGAAAACACGGCATACGTGTCTGCTCGCATATTATCAACGGGCTGCCTTTGGAAGACCGGGACATGATGATGGAAACGGCAAAGGCCGTCGCAGATTTGGATGTCCAGGGCATTAAAATCCATCTGCTTCACCTACTGAAAGGCACGCCGATGGTCAAACAATATGAAAAGGGCAAGCTGGAATTTCTTTCTCAAGATGATTATGTGCAGCTCGTCTGCGATCAGCTTGAGATCATTCCGCCTGAAATGATCGTCCACCGCATTACAGGTGACGGACCGATTGAGTTGATGATCGGGCCAATGTGGAGCGTCAACAAATGGGAAGTGCTTGGCGCCATTAATAAAGAGCTAGAAAATCGAGGCAGCTATCAAGGAAAGTTCTTTCAACGGCTTGAGGAGGAATCAGCGCTATGATTTTGAAGAAAATTCTTCCTTACAGCAAAGAACTGCTGAAAATGGCCGCGGGAGAGGGAGATATTGTCGTAGATGCGACAATGGGCAACGGACATGATACACAGTTTTTAGCGGAGCTTGTCGGTGAAAACGGCCATGTATACGCATTCGACATCCAAGAATCAGCCGTGGCCAATACAAAGGAACGGCTCGGTGACATGTATCAAGCGCGAACAACGTTATTTCACAAAAGCCATGATAAAATCGCTGAATCCCTCCCGCCTGAAACACATGGCAAAGTGGCGGCCGCGGTATTTAACCTCGGCTATTTGCCGGGCGGGGACAAATCAATTACGACAAACGGCAGTTCTACGATCAAAGCCATTGAACAGCTTCTCAGCATCATGAAAGACGAAGGTCTGATTGTTCTCGTCGTCTATCATGGCCACCCGGAAGGCAAAGCTGAAAAAAACGACGTGCTCGAGTTTTGCCGGGACTTGGACCAGCAAACAGCCCGTGTATTAACATACGGGTTTATCAATCAGCAAAATGACCCGCCATTTATTGTCGCCATCGAAAAAAAAGCTCAGATCAGCAAATGATTTGAGCTTTTTTCTTTGAATTTTTCATCCAGGACATTTTTTGAAATTTCCGGTAGGCTCTGCCGTTGATATAAAAGAAAAGGGAGGTTTTTCCGCTGGCTTTGATCAGCTTCTTTGCGAGCCGGCCCATTTCCTTTTGGCCTGCCACTTTATCATCTGACAAATAAACGCCAAGCAAGCCGCGATTGATTAAACGATGGAAGTTTTCATGCGGAATGCCTTGTAAATGCTCGTCGGCTTTATGGATAAAGTGTTCAAGCCGGTCCATCATCTCTTCATGAGACTGATAATACGAGCAGAAATTCAAGTCTCCTTCCAGCAAGTCCTCCTCTTGATCAATCAAATAATCAAGAAGAATATGAAGACCCTGTATGTAAGGAAAATAACTGTCTCGGATTTTTTTAGCGGTGCTTTCTGTGAAATCAGGCTGGAACGAATACGCAACCAGACAGAAAATGCCTAACGTTGAGCCTGCACAGGCTGAAAATTCATACCATTCCATCTCAGGCAGCTCTGATTCATATTGAGTAAACCACTTTTCAAGCCGCGGAACACGCTCATGCTCAATAACGTGCTTATGCACCTGCAAATCGCAATAATAGCCGCACAGTTCAAGCAGATAAGGTTTAATCATGTCATAGTGCTCAATGGAGCCGAGAACACGCTGGCACGTTTTAACCAGTTCATGCAAATATCCGCTGTCATCCTGTTCTTCCCTGAATTGATAATAGTTTTGCAGTTCCGCCCCAACTGTCAGTGCGTCCTGCATTGAGGCATGGAGCATCCGAAAATCCTGCGGGTCCAGCGAGGTGCTGCGGTCACACAGATTGTCCAAATAATCACTAATCGTTTGATACGCGATGATAAACTCGACACATTTCTGCTTTTGGCTGCCTGACAATAAGGCCAGTATGCCGCCGCCTTCACAGTGAAACGTTTTGTCCCGAATACTTGCGGTTGCCTGTGCTTTCAATTCACTGTTATGAATCGATTCTGATTTTTGCTTCCATATGTCCAGCTCTTGATGAACGAGCGGAAAAATATCTCGATATACCTTTGCCATCAATCCAAAAGGATGTTCCGGTACTGTCAACACATGCACCCCCTACTAGTTCAAATATATTGATCAGTAAACGCTCTTGCTGCTTTAAAAACATCTTCTCTCTCGGGTTCATTGAAGATCTCATGGTAAAGCCCTTCCCACTCTCTGTATGCTTTATTATGAGAAGCAACACCATTAAACCACTTGATGACCATCGTTTTGTCAACAAGCTTGTCATCACCGGCTTGCATCACAAGAAGCGGAACTTTCAAAAATGCCTCTGTCGGCACCATTGCCGATTCAATTGTCTTTAAAAGCTCTCTGTACCATCTGACAGAAACTTTCCTGACGTATAACGAATCATTTTGGTCAGCTTCGATGACGTCCTCATTGCGCGTCGCCATATCAATTGATAATCCCGAATCAACCTTAAGTGACGGAGCGATGACATTCAGGCCTTTTGATGCAAGATCAAGCGCTTTATTCACTTTAATTTGCAGTCCGAGACACGGTGATGATAAAATAATTCCCGTAATCCGGGGATTTCTTTGCTGTTTAACCCATTCAATCGCGACCAGACCGCCCATGCTGTGACCTAGAAGAAAAACCGGAAGATCAAAGGTTCGCGCTTTATCTATCCAAGCATCTACTTCATCAATGTATTCTTGAAACGAGCGAATATGCCCTCTCGCTCTTGTCGTTGTTCCCTGTCCAGGCAAATCGCCCATGACAACGTGATAACCCGAAGACCGCCACATTTCAATCAGCCATTTATATCGTCCGTGATATTCACTTGCCCCGTGAATGATTACAATCACGGCAACAGGTCTGTCTGCTTTCCAGGTCCACATGATCTTCACCTCATACGAAATTTAAATAGAGAAAGAAGGATGAATCTTATGATCTACCCTTATAAGGAACACAAGCCAGATATCCACCCAACAGCCTTTATAGCTGATAATGCAACAATTACCGGTGATGTCGTGATCGGAGAACAGTCCAGCATTTGGTTTTCTGTTGTCATAAGGGGAGATGTTGCGCCGACCAGAATCGGAAACAGAGTCAATATCCAAGATTTAAGCTGCCTCCATCAAAGCCCGAACAAGACGCTACTCATTGAAGATGACGCCACGATAGGCCATCAGGTTACACTTCATAGCGCTGTTATCCGCAAGAACGCCTTAATCGGGATGGGCTCAATCATTTTAGACGGAGCCGAAATTGGCGAAGGCGCTTTTATTGGTGCCGGCAGTCTTGTCCCGCCCGGAAAAATCATTCCGCCTGGCCATCTCGCCTTTGGCCGCCCTGCAAAAGTCATCCGCCCTTTGACGGAAGAAGACCGAAAAGATATGCAAAGAATACGGTCAGAATATGTAGAAAAGGGCCAATATTATAAATTTCTTCAACAAACATAAGACCTGCTTCGTCTTACTTTACCATTTTTCAAATTATATTTGAAAGCAATAACCATCGTTAACCCGGACGTCATACAGTTCGGGTTTCGATTTTTCCATAAAACGTTCACATATAGCATGAAACGTATGACTTTTATCTTATCACAAAACTATAAACAGCCTCTGCAAAAACACATACCTATTCTTTCCTGTTCTCTATTTTCTATGAGCACACACAAAAAGAGCCCACTGGGAGCTCTTTTTGTCAGCTGATATTTCGTTCGCTGGCAGCAGCCGCATTTTTTTTATGAAACCCTTTTCCATAGTACACAGCCAGCAAGATGAGAAACCATATCGGCCCGATAATCACGGCTACTCTTGTATCAGGGCTGTAAGCCATAAGAATGACGACGAATGCTAGAAATGCCAATGACACATAAGACGTAAACGGAAATAAAGGCATTTTGTACTTTAATTGTTTCTTTTCTTCCGGCTTCAAACTTTTCCTGTATTTTATTTGAGAAAGCAAAATGATTGCCCACGTCCAAATCGCTCCGAACGTCGCAATACTTGTAACCCAAGTAAATACCTTCGCAGGGACAACATAGTTTAACAGCACTCCGACTAATAAAGCGCCCGCTGAAGCCAGAACAGCTTTACCCGGGATGCCGCCTTTCGTCAGCTGACCATATGCTTGTGGCGCCTCTTTCTGTTCCGCCAAGTTAAACAGCATCCGCCCTGTGCTGAAAATACCACTGTTGCATGAAGACAGCGCGGCTGTCAACACGACAAAGTTAATGATACCTGCGGCCGATGGAATGCCCACTTTTTGAAATGTGAGAACAAATGGACTTCCTTGAGAGCCAATTTCCTGCCACGGATAAATAGACATAATGACAAATAAAGCGCCTACATAAAAAATCAAAATCCGCCAAAATACTGTATCGATTGCTTTGGCTAACGATTTTTGCGGGTTTTTTACTTCGCCAGCCGTCACCCCGATCATTTCAATCCCTAAATAGGCGAACATGACCATTTGAAGAGACAATAAAACCCCTTTTAATCCATGAGGGAAAAATCCTCCGTTGTTCCACAAATTGCTGATTCCGGTTGCAATGCCCCCATTGCCGACTCCTGCAATAATCATCAATAAACCGACAGCAATCATGGATAAGATTGCAACAATTTTAATCAATGCGAACCAAAATTCCAGCTCGCCGTAAGCTTTGACAGCCAGGAAATTAACACCCGTCATAATGACCAGTGCCGATAACGCCCAAATCCAGTTTGGCACGTCCGGAAACCAGAACCCCATATAGATGCCGACAGCAGTGATTTCGGCCATACAGGTGACAACCCATAAAAACCAGTAGTTCCAACCTGTTAAATAGCCTGCAAGCGGTCCCAAATAATCACGCGCATACCTGCTGAAGGAGCCTGCGACCGGTTTTTGAATGGCCATTTCCCCAAGCGCTCTCATAATAAAAAACATGACCAGGCCGCTTGCGGCATACGCTACCAAAATACCAGGCCCTGCTAATTGAATAGCTGATGCGGAGCCGAGGAACAACCCTACTCCTATAGCAGCTCCTAAAGACATTAAAGAAATATGCCTTTCTTCGAGTCCGCGGTGCAGCTCTTGTTTTTGTTTTTGCATGCTTCTTCTCCCCTAGAAAAAAATATCATTATATCATTTTTCTGAATATTCCGTACGGATTGGGTAAATCAATGATGATGGAGAAATAAAAGGATAACAACAAGGCTTTCGACTACTCGAAAGCCTTGTTGTCTGTTACACAAAGATGACTTCTTTAGGCTGATGGCTCAGCTCTTCAGGCATATACCGTTTTTCAATATTGATGCTGTGCCAGATCATAAAGATTAGCACAGTCCAAATTTTACGGCTGTTATCAGCCTTGTCCGCACAATGGTCTTCAAGAAGCTGAAGGACATAATCCTTATGGATATAAGCATCCGTTTGGCTTTCTTGAATAATATTCCGCACCCATTCGTTCATTTCGTTTTTCAGCCAATGACGGATCGGTACAGGGAAACCAAGCTTTTTGCGGTTTAATACGTGCTCAGGCACAATTCCTTCAGCGGCTTTGCGAAGAAGATACTTCGTCGTGCCGTTCTTCGTTTTCAGCTCATCAGGAATTTTTGAAGCGACGTCGAATACGACTTTATCCAAGAACGGCACACGCAGTTCCAAAGAATTCGCCATCGTCATTTTATCCGCCTTTAACAAAATGTCGCCGCGCATCCAAGTGTGGATATCGACATACTGCATTTTGTTGATATCGCTGTACGAGCTGCTTTCTGTAAAGTAAGTCTTCGTCACATCGCGATATGAAAGGTTCGGATTATAATGCTTCAACAGCTGCTTTTTGACAGACTCTTCAAAGATTTTCGCGTTACCGATATAACGATCCTGAAGCGGAGTGCAGCCGCGCTCAAGCAGGCTCTTCCCTCTCATACCTTCAGGCATAACGGCAGCAACGTGCAGAAGCATCTTTTTCAAGCCGGACGGAATCCGTTCAAACGGTTTAAGCGAAAGCGGTTCACGGTAAATGTTATATCCGCCGAAGAGCTCATCCGCTCCTTCACCTGATAAAGCAACCGTAACATGTTTTTTTGCTTCTTTTGCAACAAAGTACAACGGAATCGCTGCCGGATCAGCAAGCGGGTCATCAAAATGCCATACGATCTTCGGAAGCTCATTCATGTATTCCTCAGGCGAAATGACTTTGCTGATATTTTCAATGCCCAGCGCCGCTGCCGTTTCTTTCGCTACATCAACCTCACTGAAGCCCTGCTGTTCAAAGCCGACAGAGAATGTTTTTAAGCTTGGATGAAATTCCTTCGCAACAGACACAATAAAGGAAGAATCAATCCCGCCAGACAGGAACGAACCGACAGGAACGTCACTTCTCATATGAACGTTTACAGAGTCATAGATCGCGTCTCGGACTTCTTTCACAAGCTTGTCTTCTTCAGTCTGAACCGGCTTGAAGTTCGCTTTGAAATACGTTTTGAATGTGATATCGCCGTCCGGGCGGATTGTGAATTGTGAACCCGGCTCTACTTTTTTCACATGGGCATCAAGCGTGCTTGGTTCAGGAACAAATTGGAAAGACATGTACTGCTGCAATGCCTCTTTATCTATTTCAATATCATTCTGAGCAACCATTAAACTTTTTCTCTCTGAGGCAAAATAAACCTGATCATTGATCGTTGTGTAGTACAACGGTTTAATGCCGAATGGATCTCTTGCCCCATAAAGCACATGATCGTTTTTATTCCAAATCAGAAAGGCAAACATACCGCGCAGTTTGGACGCCGCTTCTTCTTTATAGTGACGGTAAGTCGCAAGAAGAACCTCTGTGTCCGAATCCGTGTTGAATGTGTACCCCTTTGCTTCAAGTTCTTCTCTCAGTTCGATATAGTTATAGATTTCTCCGTTAAAGATAATCCAATATGTTTCATCTTCATATGATAAAGGCTGTCCACCATTTTCTACATCAATAATGCTGAGCCGTCTGAATCCGAAGCCGACGTGCTCATCATGGAAATATCCATCACTGTCAGGACCGCGGTGAACGATCATTTGGTTCATTTGTTTGATTAGTTCTTCTTGATCAGCGGTTTGAGCTAACGGATGCTTGTTAAAAACCCCGACAAATCCACACATAGTATTGCCTCCATAATTAAAATTGTCATCATTGAACCCCTATTTATAGACGCTGTGAATAGTATTTGGTTTCACAGTTATGTAAAAAAATAAACATGAATACAACGATAAAAAAGGGAAAGCCGCTTAACCAGTAAGCGGCTATAAAATTATTCTCCTAACGCTTCTTTACGCAGCTGCTCCGCTTTGTCTGTGCGCTCCCATGGAAGGTCAACATCGTGACGTCCAAAGTGGCCGTACGCAGCAGTTTGTTTATAGATCGGACGGCGCAAATCAAGCATTTTGATAATGCCGGCAGGTCGTAAATCAAAGTTATTGCGAACAACTTCAATCAGTTTTTCCTCAGAAGCTTTTCCTGAACCGAATGTGTTGATTGAGATTGACACAGGCTGTGCAACACCGATCGCGTAAGCAAGCTGTACTTCGCAAGAATCAGCAAGCTCAGCCGCAACGATGTTTTTCGCAACGTATCTTGCCGCATAAGCTGCAGAACGGTCTACCTTCGTCGCGTCCTTACCTGAGAACGCGCCTCCGCCGTGGCGTGCATAGCCGCCGTACGTATCAACGATGATTTTGCGTCCTGTAAGTCCCGCATCCCCTTGAGGGCCTCCGATTACGAAACGTCCTGTAGGGTTGATGAAATATTTTGTTTCTTCATCAATCAGCTCTTCAGGAACAACCGGATTGATTACATGTTCTTTAATGTTGCGCTGAATTTGCTCAAGTGTAATTTCAGGGTGATGCTGAGTTGAAATAACAATCGCGTCAATGCGGACTGGTTTGTTATTTTCATCGTACTCAACCGTTACCTGTGTTTTGCCGTCAGGGCGAAGGTACGGAAGAATATCTTCTTTACGGACTTCACTTAGGCGGCGGGCTAATTTATGGGCAAGTGAAATTGGAAGAGGCATAAGCTCTTTCGTTTCGTTGCACGCATAACCGAACATTAATCCTTGGTCACCCGCACCAATCGCTTCAATTTCTTCGTCGCTCATTGTGCCTTCACGGGCTTCAAGCGCTTGGTCTACGCCCATCGCGATATCAGCAGACTGCTCATCAATTGATGTTAAAACCGCACAAGTTTCCGCATCAAATCCGTATTTTGCACGTGTGTATCCGATTTCTTTAATGGTTTGGCGAACCGTTTTCGGAATGTCAACATACGTAGAAGTTGTGATCTCTCCGCTTACAAGAACCAAACCTGTTGTCACAGATGTTTCACAAGCAACACGCGCGTTAGGGTCTTTCTTTAAAATTTCATCTAAAATGCTGTCAGAAATCTGGTCACAGATTTTATCCGGATGCCCCTCCGTAACAGATTCTGATGTAAATAAACGACGATTTTTACTCATGATTTGCTTCCTCCTGCACAAGGCCTCCCGAAAGACCTTGTATATATGATACGGAACTCGCTCCCTCTTATACAATGTACAGTTATATTAGAGAATGTTAATTGGCATATTTATGAAATAAAAAAACCTTTTCCATCGAGGAAAGGGTTTGGTCTTTGTGCCTTTCACTCTTATCGCTCAAGGAATCATACAACCTTGCAACAGGTTAGCACCTTGGTTGTCTCACTCAGTTGAACATAATAAATAACAGAGAAACCGGTTGCTGGGCTTCATAGGGCCTGTCCCTCCGCCAGCTCGGGATAAGAGTATCCGCTCAATGAAATATCTTATCGTAAAAGGGTTTGCAATGTCAATATGATTCAGAAGAAATAGGCACCTATATTGAGGGAAAACAATGGAAATGCACACACAAAAAACAATAAATAGTATAGACTATTTGAAAATATATGTTATACTAATTCACAATTAGCAAAACACAAAAAACGATAAAGGAAGGTTTCATATGAACTCAGTTGATTTGACCGCTGATTTACAAGCCTTATTAACATGTCCAAATGTGCGTCATAATTTATCAGCAGCACAGCTAACAGAAAAAGTCCTCTCCCGAAACGAAGGCATTTTAACATCCACAGGTGCTGTTCGCGCGACAACAGGCGCTTACACAGGACGCTCACCTAAAGATAAATTCATCGTGGAGGAAGAAAGCACGAAAAATAAGATCGATTGGGGCCCGGTGAATCAGCCGATTTCAGAAGAAGCGTTTGAGCGGCTGTACACGAAAGTTGTCAGCTATTTAAAGGAGCGAGATGAACTGTTTGTTTTCGAAGGATTTGCCGGAGCAGACGAGAAATACAGGCTGCCGATCACTGTCGTAAATGAGTTCGCATGGCACAATTTATTTGCGCGGCAGCTGTTTATCCGTCCGGAAGGAAATGATAAGAAAACAGTTGAGCAGCCGTTCACCATTCTTTCTGCTCCGCATTTCAAAGCGGATCCAAAAACAGACGGCACTCATTCCGAAACGTTTATTATTGTCTCTTTCGAAAAGCGGACAATTTTAATCGGCGGAACTGAGTATGCCGGTGAAATGAAGAAGTCCATTTTCTCCATTATGAATTTCCTGCTGCCTGAAAGAGATATTTTATCTATGCACTGCTCCGCCAATGTCGGTGAAAAAGGCGATGTCGCCCTTTTCTTCGGACTGTCAGGAACAGGAAAGACCACCCTGTCGGCAGATGCTGACCGCAAGCTGATCGGTGACGATGAACATGGCTGGTCTGATACAGGCGTCTTTAATATTGAAGGCGGATGCTACGCTAAGTGTATTCATTTAAGCGAGGAAAAGGAGCCGCAAATCTTTAACGCGATCCGCTTCGGGTCTGTTCTCGAAAATGTCGTTGTGGATGAAGATACACGCGAAGCCAATTATGATGATTCCTTCTATACTGAAAACACGCGGGCAGCTTACCCGATTCATATGATTAATAACATCGTGACTCCAAGCATGGCCGGCCATCCGTCAGCCATTGTATTTTTGACGGCTGATGCCTTCGGAGTCCTGCCGCCGATCAGCAAACTAACGAAGGAGCAGGCGATGTACCATTTTTTGAGCGGTTACACGAGTAAGCTTGCCGGAACCGAACGTGGTGTCACGTCTCCTGAAACGACGTTTTCTACATGCTTCGGCTCACCGTTCCTGCCGCTTCCTGCTCACGTCTATGCTGAAATGCTCGGCAAAAAGATCGATGAACACGGCGCAGACGTTTTCTTAGTCAATACCGGATGGACCGGGGGCGGCTACGGCACAGGCGAACGAATGAAGCTTTCTTACACTAGAGCAATGGTCAAAGCAGCGATTGAAGGCAAATTAGAGGATGCTGAAATGATAACTGACGATATTTTCGGCCTGCACATTCCGGCCCATGTTCCTGGCGTTCCTGATCATATCCTTCAGCCTGAAAACACGTGGACCAACAAGGAAGAATACAAAGAAAAAGCAGTCTACCTTGCAAATGAATTCAAAGAGAACTTTAAAAAGTTCGCACATACCGATGCCATCGCCCAGGCAGGCGGCCCTCTCGTATAAAAAACAAAAGCCAAGAGCAATTATGCTCTTGGCTTGTTTTAATTGACGGAATGCAAAGAAGTCAGCTTGTATGTAATGATGGTCCGGCCTTCTTCCCATTGAAGCTTCTGCACTTCAGCTGTGCCTGACTTTTCGCCAAACTTTGTTTTGCGTACATCCATTGGAATCTCCATCGGATATACTCGGTATCCGTCCTTCTCTAACGTGAATATATTTTCATCTATGCGAACTTCTTTTCCTTTTGTCACAATCAGTGTATTAAATTCAACAGGCATTCCCAAAGTGAAATCCCCTTTCGTTCTCTTTTTTCTTTATCATAACATATTTCACTGTCAGCGGTTTTTCATCCATTGTGTGAGCTGCCGCACGATACGCCGGTTTTCTTTTGGCGGGAAATAATGTGTGAATGTACTGTAGTACCATGTTTCCACCGGCTTATGCAGTTGTTTTAGCTTCTCTTCTAATAAATAGGAATGCTGAATCGAAACATTTTGGTCTTTTTCTCCATGGATTAACAGCACGGGAGCCTGAATTTTGTTTACTTGGTCAAACGGTGTCCTCCATTGATATTCCTCAGGCACCTTTTTCGGTGTTCCGCCGATGACTCTTTTCATCATTCGCCGCAAATCCTGCCGCTCCTCGTATGTAAGAATCATATCACTGACGCCTCCCCAGGAAACAAATGAAGCTGCCTGCCCGCCCATTTCGATCGCAGTGAGCATTCCCATAATTCCGCCGCGGGAAAAACCGAAGATATGGATTCTATCCTTCTTGACATTTGGGTGCTGCTGAAGCAGGCGAAAAGCAGAAAATGCATCCTCCCTGTCTTCTCCGGCAAAATCCTCATTGCCTTCTCCTCCTTGATTGCCTCTGTAAAAAGGAGCAAACACCACAAACCCTTGGGATGCAAACTGGATAATCCGGCCCGGCCGAACCATGCCCACGCTTTTAATCCCGCCGCGCAAATATAAAAATCCGTCATATTGTCCCGGTTCCGCCGGCTCAGCCAGAAGCCCCTTAACCCGTAATCCATTTGACAGATAGCAGATCGTATACAAACGCACATGCTGGCTTGGCGACGGAAATCTTCTTTTCTCTACAATCAAAACAGCCGCCTCCTTTTTTCTATATGCTTTCCTTACTCCAAAATTACATCCGGAGAACCTGGTTAGGCATTCACACATTTTTATACCCATCATACGATATGTAAAGCAAAAAAGGATATTAACTTGATGCGAAATAAGGAGGTTGTCTATGTGAACAGATGGTTAAGGCTGGGCTTCGCCTGTGTCGGCAGTATCTTTCTGATGTTCGCCCTGGCGGCTTGCAAGCAGGAAGAAACGCTCACCAAAGTCAAAGTAGCTGAAGTGACCCATTCAATTTTTTACGCACCTTTATATGTTGCTGAGTCTAAAGGTTTTTTTAAGGAAGAAGGGCTTGATGTCGATGTGAATACGACCTGGGGCGGAGATAAAACGATGACATCGCTTCTTTCCAACGGCTCCGACATCGCGCTTGTCGGGTCAGAAACATCTATTTATGTCGAAGCGCAAGGGGCTAAAGATCCCGTCATTAATTTCGCCCAGCTGACTCAGACAGACGGAACGTTTCTTGTCGCGAGAGAAGATGTTGAACACTTCGACTGGGATCAGCTGAAAGGAAAAACGTTTCTCGGTCAGCGAAAAGGCGGCATGCCGCAAATGGTCGGCGAGTATGTACTGAACAAACATAAGATTGACCCGCATAAGGATATAGACCTCATCCAGAACATAGACTTCGCCAATATTGCCAATGCGTTTGCTTCTGGAACCGGTGAGTATGTACAGCTCTTTGAACCGCAGGCTTCTCTCTTTGAGAAAAAAGGCATCGGCCATATCGTGGCTTCATTCGGAGAAGAATCAGGAGAGGTTCCTTATACGACTTTTATGGCGAAACAAAGCTATTTGAAGAAAAATGAAGACACAGCCGTCAAGTTTACAAAAGCCATTTATAAGGCGCAGCAGTGGGTTGAAAATCATTCTGCGAAGGACATCACAGATGCCATTAAAGATGAATTTGATGATACCGACCCAGACGTCATCGAAACATCCATTGAACGCTATAAAAAACAGCATTCATATTCACCAGACCCTCTGCTTAACGAAAAAGAATGGGAGCTTCTCCAAACCATTATGGATAAATCGGGAGAACTGCCGAAGCACATTCCATACAATCAGCTTGTAAATAAAGAAATTGCTGAAAAAGTCACCTCGGAGAAATAGGAGGCGCCATCTATGTCTTTCTTACATGTCGACCATGTAACCCATACTTATTTTTCTATTAAAGAAAAAACAACGGCTGTGCGGGATATTCATTTCGATGCCGAAAAAGGCGATTTCATCTCATTTCTCGGCCCAAGCGGCTGCGGAAAAACAACATTGCTTTCCATTATTGCCGGTTTGATTGAGCCATCAGAAGGCAGAGTTCTGATTGAAGGCCGTGAGCCGAATCAAAAAGAACATAATATTGGCTATATGCTTCAGCAGGATTACTTATTTCCCTGGAAATCTATCGAGGAAAATGTGCTTCTCGGTTTAAAAATCGCCGACACGCTGACAGAAGAAAGCAAAGCCGCTGCACTCGGTCTATTGCCGGAGTTCGGCCTCATAGATGTGGAGAAAAAATATCCGAAAGAACTGTCAGGCGGGATGCGCCAGCGGGCTGCGCTTGCAAGAACACTTGCGCCTAACCCTAGTCTGCTTTTGCTGGATGAGCCATTTTCCGCGCTTGATTTTCAGACAAAGCTGTCTTTGGAAAACCTGGTATTCCGCACATTAAAGGAATATCAAAAAACAGCAGTGCTTGTCACTCATGATATAGGGGAAGCGATAGCGATGAGCGATACGATCTTTTTATTTTCAAATCAGCCGGGCACCATCCATCAGATTTTTACCATTCCTAAGGAATTGGCCGCGATGTTGCCTTTTGACGCCCGTCAGGAACCTTCCTTCCAGACACTGTTTCAAACGATATGGAAGGAGCTGAATTCTCTTGAGAAACAGCAAAGAAACCATTGATCTGCTTCACGAGCAGTATCAATTCAAACAGAAAAAGGAAAAGTGGAAGGTCCATTCCTTTCAGCTTGCCATATTTATTCTCTTTTTCTCGGGCTGGGAAATCTCCAGCAGGCAGGGCTGGATCGATCCGCTGATCTTCAGCTCTCCATCAGCTGTGTGGCGATTATTGCTGGAGAAACTTGGTGACGGTTCTTTACTGTCACACATCGGCGTCACTTTATTTGAAACGGTGCTTGGCTTTTTGCTCGGGACGTTTATGGGCACGTGCCTAGCCGCTTTGTTATGGTGGTCTAACCGACTTGCCAGAATTTTAGATCCGTATCTTGTGATTTTGAACGCAATGCCGAAAGTGGCCCTGGGCCCGATCCTGATTGTCGCGCTCGGTCCCAGTTTTATCAGCATCATTGCGATGGGAGCCATCATCAGCGTCATTATCACAACCATCGTTGTCTACACCGCCTTCCAAGAGGTCGACGAAAACTATACGAAAGTCATGAAAACATTCGGCGCAAAAAAGTGGGTTATTTTTAAAGAAGTCATACTGCCTGCATCCTCCCCCGCGATTATTTCAACACTAAAAGTGAACGTCGGTTTATCATGGGTTGGCGTTATTGTAGGGGAATTCCTCGTTTCGAAGGTCGGATTAGGATATATGATTATTTACGGATTCCAAGTCTTCAATTTTACACTCGTCTTCTTAAGCCTGCTGATCATCGCCATCTTCGCCACTCTGATGTATCAGGGCGTCGAGCTGCTGGAAAAGAAATGGACGAAGGGGAGGACATAAAAAACCCGGCACATGTGCCGGGTTTTTTATTCAATCCATCCAGATTCTTTCAGTTTTTTCAAGCTGATCGGAAGAACGGAATCCTTCATAATAAAGCTGAATTTTTTATTGCGGGAAAGGTTCTCCGGCAGCTCGTGAAACAAAACCGGGCCTTTCGTTTCAAAGTAATCAGCCTGCTTTTCAAGCTTTTCTATATCTGCAAAATATATATTTTTTACAATCACTTTTTCTTTTCCGAGAACTTTATACTGTCCGAGATACTTGAGGCTTTTGACTCTCGCGCCCGTCTCTTCCTTTACTTCCCGGAGCGCAGCCTCTTCTGCGCACTCCATCGGCTCTACTTTCCCGCCTGGAAACTCATAGCCTCTGTCCTCATGTTCTGTTAAAAGCCATTTGCCGCCAAAACGGCAAATCACCCAGACATGCTTCGGGCTGTCCGAGAAAGGCTGATCGTCAAAGGAAAGCTGAACAGTATTCTGATAATAATCTTTAAACTCGTACATGTTTATCCCTCAAATCCGTTCCTAGCTATCTTCCATACATCATACCACAGTTACGTTTCTTCGGAAGCCTTTTATCAAAAAATAAGGGAAACCCAGCACGCCGTCAGGTTCTGCATGCAGACTAGCTCGTACAGTTTTTTTGCGATACTTTTGCCGGAAAGTGCGACCGACGCTCTGGGCTTTATTATGACCCGCGAACAGGGAAAAGTTACGGTTTGCGCTTAAATTTATTTTTTAACGTTTCTAAAAGATCGACAAGCATCTGAGGAACCGGTATGCCAAGAGAGCTGGCTGTCACAACAATTTGCACAGATTCATAAAGAATATAAAACATAATAGCCAAGTCACGAATTGATCCCTGTGTATTCAGCAGCTGATCAAAAAAGTGGCATACAGAGATCAGAGCCAGCGTGACTAATTTTTTGACAAGCCGGGCAAATACCTTTTTAAATGACAGTTTGTGAATAATGGTTTCCTTCAAAGTCGTACTGATAAATTCAATTGCCATAAGAGAGAGCAAAATCAGAAATGAATACTGAAAACCTCCAAAGAAAAAACCCGCTGCTGAAACGCTGACTGCTAAAAACGAAAAGATGCCAAAGTCTCTATCCATTTATCCCAACATCCTTTCACAGAAACGGCCTTACGATATTCTATGGTAAACAAGCCGAACGGATTGGATTTTTCAGAAAAATGGACTGGTTGTCGCCTATTTTTCAGATACAAAAAGAAAAGCCGGACGTCTTTTTTAAGACATCCGGCCGTTCTATTTTTGAACTTAACCTAGGTAAGCTTTTAGCATCCAGTTATGTTTTTCAATATTTTGATGGATCGCAAGAAGCATGTCCCCTGTTGTTTCGTCACCGACTTCATCAGCTAAATCCATGCCGTTTTTCAGCTCTTCCGCGATGACTGTGAAATCATCATATACGCTTTGAACCATTTGTTCAGCTGTTTCATTTCCAGCAGCTTCTTTGACAGAAGCCGTTTCTAAGGATTCCTTCATTGTTGCAATCGGTTTTCCGTTCAGCGCCAAAAGACGTTCTGCTAAGTCATCAATATAAGTTGCTGTTTCGTTGTACAGCTCCTCAAACTTTTCATGAAGAGTGAAGAAATCTTTCCCTTTCACATACCAGTGATAATTATGTAGTTTCACATACATGACCGTCCAGTTGGCTACTTGTTTGTTCACTGCTTGAATCAATTGTTCTGACATGGTATCTCCTCCTTGTTATATGACTATGTATACCCTTAATATCGTACGCTAAAACCTCTTTTTTACCCTTATCTGTCACGATTTCTTCTATTATGCTACAATTGTTAAAAAACGGGAGGTGGAATGTCATGACGCTTCTCATTACGATAAGTATTTTGATTGTGCTGGCTGTTTTGCTTGTAACCATTTGGACGACTGTAAAAGCCTATAATGTAAAGCATACCATTGATCCACCACAAGAAAATCACTCTGATTCACACAATCAATGATGATGTGAATGCTCCTCTTCTGACTGATTGCTGGCAGCATCGGCGTCTCCGACTTGGACTTTTAAGGTCGGCATGCTATGCTGTTTTTTTGCTGTGACATGAGATTGGACAGTGTATACACCATCTTCCTTAAACGTCGTTTCCAATCGGTATACGCCTTTTTCTTGTTTCACCTTAAACATTTGGCTTGCGTCTTTTTCCCCTTCTTTCCATACTTCAAACTCTACTTCATCGGCATCCGTCACAGCTTCATCACCATATGATACAGCTGCTTCATAAGCAGCGCTTTCTCCGGGATTTACTTTTTCAGGCCCGGTCAGCTTGACATCCAAAACCTCGGGCGTCTCAGCTGTATTTGCTTTACTTTCACCAGATCCGCATCCATTAAGCAATAAAGCAGAAAAAAGCAGAACAACCAACATCTTTTTCATGCCATCACCCTTTCATCGTTTACCTAAATAGTAGCAAACGCTTACAGCAAATGGTACACAAAATATGAGACGTCACAAAAAAGACCTTTTTGCTTAAGCGCAAAAAGGTCCTTTCTATTTTAGCCAAATACTTTTAGCAATTCTTCTTTATCCTGTGAAAGCCAGAAACGCATTAAACGTTTAGCGCCTTCCAGATCATGAAGCTTCGCTTGGCCGCACTGCTTTTCATTCGCAGCAGGTATTTCTGTAATCTCTACCGCTTCCTTCATTGTGTCTTCAAGCAGATCAACGATTTCCGCTGATGTCGGCTCTCCGCTCACAACTAGATAATAGCCTGTCTGGCAGCCCATTGGAGAAATATCAATGATATCAAAATGATCGTATTTCTCAGCGTGAGAACGAATCGTAAACGCGAGCAAATGCTCGAGTGTGTGAATGGTGTCAGGCTTCATCGCCTGTTTATTTGGCTGGCAAAAACGAATGTCAAATTTATTTACAACGCCGTCTGTTCCCACTTTATGCACGCCGCAATGTCTTACATATGGAGCAACAACCGCATTATGATCAAGCTCAAAACTTTCTACTGAAGGCATAATGGCACTCTCCCCTTTTTTAAAAATGTAATTTCATTATAACATACTTTTCCGATAAGAATTATTGATTAACTTTTCAATCTGTGTTTTTTTTCTTATACTTGCATCAGAAAGGTTGCTGAAGAAACATGAAAACCCTATTCATCGCTCTGATCAGAGGATATCAAAAATTCATCTCGCCCCTGACACCGCCAACGTGCCGCTTTTATCCGACCTGTTCCCAATATGGAATCGAAGCGATTAAAACACATGGCGCTTTAAAAGGCGGATGGCTGACAATCAAACGGATTTTGAAATGCCACCCGTTCCATCCGGGAGGAGTCGATCCCGTTCCTGAAAAGAAACAAAAACATTAATTGTTATAACCGTTTACGATAAGATCCAGTTTTCCGGTTTTAGGATCAATGACTAAGCCATGGACCGGAACGTTTTCAGGGAACAGCGGGTGATGTTTAATAACATCTACGCTGTCTTTCACACTCGCTTCCACTGAATCAAAGCTTTTAAACCATTGATCAAAGTCTACACCGGAGTACTTTATTGTTTCGATGCGTTCTTCCGGAATCCCTCTTGCTTTGATTTTTTCAAGCATGCTTTTGCTGCTGATTTTGCTCATGCCGCAATCGTGATGCCCGATCACACACACCTCATCTGCATTCAGCTCGTACACTGCGACGAGTATACTTCTCATGATGCTTCCGAATGGGTGTGTCACAAGCGCACCGGCACTTTTAATGATTTTCACATCACCGTTTCGCAAATTCATCGCATGCGGCAGCAGTTCAACCAGACGAGTATCCATGCAAGAAAGAATCGCCATTTTTTTATCTGGAAATTTTGATGTTTGATACTTTTCATACTCTCTTTGTTCAGTAAATGTCTTGTTAAATTCGAGAATATCATTTAGAAGACTCATGTTCGTTGTCCCTTTCTATTCTTTTTACTCTTCAATATATCACAACCCTTGTTTATTCGTCATAATAAAAAAAGACAAACCCTCAGGCCTGCCTTATTTCCCCATGTTATAGCGTTTTTTGAACTGCTCAACTCGTCCGCCTTTTTCATTGAATTTCTGGCGGCCTGTATAAAACGGATGCGTGTCAGAGCTTACCTCTACTTTAATGACAGGATATGTGTTTCCGTCCTCCCACTCTGCTGTTTCATTAGATGTTTTCGTAGAGGTGCTTAGAAAACGGTAGCCGCTGTTGACATCCTGAAATATCACTTTGTGGTTCTTTGGATGAATTCCTTCTTTCATGGGTATCTCCTTTCAATAAATCGTAATAATTACGTTTTATTTTATAACCTTACAAACGTTTTGTCAATCTTCTTATATCCTTCCCTCTGTTTCACATCGTAAACCTCATGGCATTTAAGAATAGGAAGAATAATCTAACCGAGGAAGCAAATAATAAACCCAAAATACATACAGAACGTCTTTTTGGAAAGGTGGTTTACGATTGTGGATGATTTAGTTTTGGCCAGAAGCCTTTTTGGCACGACGATGGGCTTTCATATCATTTTCGCAACACTTGGAGTCGGTCTGCCGCTCATGATTTTAGTGGCGGAATTGATCTATCAAAAAACGAAAGATGACCATTATGCGATCATGGCGAAAAGATGGACGAAAGCACAAGCCGTTTTGCTGGGGGTCGCCATACCGACCGGAACGATCGCGGGCACTCAGCTCGCGCTTTTATGGCCGGGATTTATGGAAGTCATCGGCCGGGTGATGTCCCTGCCATTTCAAATTGAAATCTATGCTTTTTTTGTTGAAGCCCTATTCATGTCGATTTATGTATACGCTGCAGACCGTTTGTCACCTGCAATGAGGATTGTTGCTGTTTTCTTTGTGTTAGTCGGGGCAGCAGCATCCGCTGTTCTGATCACGAATGTTCACGCTTTTGAAGGTACGCCCGCCGGTTTTAAAATTTTAAACGGAAAAATTACAGATGTTGACCCGTGGGCTGCGTTTTTTAATCCTAGCTTTTTTATCACTGCCGGCCATGTCGTGCTGTCCGCGTTTATGACTGGTGCGTTTATCGTGGCTTCTGTTGCGGCGTATAAAATGATCCGAACGAGGAAAAAGGAAAGGGTCTATCGCTTTCACCGGAAAGCCCTTTTGCTCGCACTGACGATCGGCGGTATTTTTTCATTGCTGACCGCTTTGAACGGACACGAATCTGCACAGATGCTGTACGAATACCAGCCCGAAAAATTAGCCGGTGCGGAAGGCCTATTTGAAACAAGATCCCACGCCCCGCTCGCTATCGGCGGTTTTACCGACCCGAATGAAGAAAAAGTAAAATGGGCAATCGAGATTCCATGGGCTTTAAGCTTTTTGGCAGCGAACCGTTTTGACACTGTTGTAAAAGGATTAAATGCATTTCCGAGAGATGAATGGCCGCCGCTTTTCATTCACACGCTGTTTAATGCGATGGTTGGTGTAGGCATGCTGCTAATTCTTTATTCCATTATCGGTGTGGTCTGGAGAAAGGTGCTCAAGAAAGACCGTTTCCCAACGTGGCTTTTGATCATTTTCATGACAGCAGGCCCTTTTAGTCTCATCGGCATTGAATTCGGCTGGATTTTCGCATGTACGGGGAGGCAGCCTTGGGTCATCTATCATCTGCTGAAAACGTCAGATGTCGTAACAACGACTGGCTCGATCGGGGTGCTGTTCTTATTTTTCACATTTGTTTATGCCGTGTTAGGCGCAGCTGTCGTCTACGTGCTGCTGTATTATTTCCGCAAGCACCCGGTTGACGAAGATTTAAATACAGCGGAGTCGTAATGGCTCCGCAAACAGGAAACCAAATGGAAGGAAGATCGTACAAATGGAGATTTCAACTGACGCTCTGATCGCCATCTCAATTATCTGGGGCTTTGTGTTTATTTACGCCGTCATGGCGACAATGGATTTTGGAGCGGGATTTTGGTCTATGATCTATTTAAACAAGGAGCATATGAAGGCCACCGATATTGCGAATCGCTTTTTGTCCCCGACTTGGGAGGTCACAAACGTCTTTATTGTGGCCATCGTCGTGGCGCTTTTCAGTTTTTTCCCCGGCGCGACATTTGTGCTCGGCACCGTTTTATTAATTCCCGGAAGCATGATTTTGCTGCTTTTAGCAATTCGAAGCGGATTTCTCGTGTTTTCAAATACAGCAAAGGAGCGGAAAACGCTAAGATATATTTCCGGCATCTCCGGCTTTATCATTCCTGCTATTTTAATTTTGGTGCTTCCTGTGACACACGGAGGGTTTATAGAAAAAACGGATGGAATCTATAACTTAAATATGTCTAAAATCTTTTCAAGCCCCAACGCCTATTCATTTATCGGGTTTGCGATTTTAAGCACCTTATTTTTGTCCTCGCTGTTGCTTGCAGATTTTTCAAATGTGGCAGAGGAACAGGATGCGTACCGAGCCTACAGAAAAAGCGCCCTGATTACCGGCCCGATTTCACTGTTGTTTGCTGTATGCATTATGGTAACTATGCGGAATGAAGCAAACTGGCTGTACAGCGGAATGATGAATGATTTTTCTTGGATTATTGCATCGTTCATTACATTTGTCATTGCTGGAATCGCTCTTTTTCTGCCTAACAAAAGCTTTGGTCAAAACATCGGAAAACCGCGTCTCGCACTTGTTGCGATTGGGATACAGTATTTTCTCGCAAGCTACGCGTACGGGCGGGCGCATCTTCCGTATATGATTTATCCCGATGTGACAGTCATGTCAGGCTTCACAGAGCCAGCAACGTTCAGAGCGCTGTTTGCAACGTATATCGTTGCATTTATCATTCTATTTCCGGGCTTCTTTTTCTTCTGGAAAATGTTTATGCGAGATAAACGCTATATCCGCCAGGAGGAATAGAGGGCAAGCCAGCCGGCTATACTAATCCAGAACCTTTATAAGGAGGGGATGGCATGGAGCAGAAAATTCTATGTGAGGTCAACAACTGTTCTTATTGGGGCAAAGGTAACAAATGCACCGCTGATGCCATTTATGTTGTCAGCCATACTGGTGAAACGGCTGAAAACAGCCGGGAAACAGACTGCAAAACGTTTAAGCCGCATGATTTATAATTAAAAGAAAGAGCTGCATCAGCCAGCTCTTTCTTTTTGCATGTTGAGTGTTCTCAGCTTTTTAGTTATGACCCCGTTTGCAGGTGAAAACAAAAAGGCGCTTGCATAACATACACCTGTCATGGCCGCCATCGCTCCTGAAATCGAAACATTAAGCCACGTTGCGAAGAAATAGCCCATGACCGCCGACAGCCCGCCAATCAACGCGCTGAGAATCAGCATATAAAGAAGCCGGTCTGTCAGCAAATGTGCCGCAGCCGGCGGAACAATCAGCATGGCCACAACCAATACGGCACCCACCGAATCAAAGGAAGCAACAGTCGTCAAGGACAGCATGCCCATTTGCACGTAATGAATGAGCAAAACCGGTATTCCCAAGGCTAAAGCCATTTGAGGATCAAACGAAGCGATTTTAAACTCCTTATAGCACACACTGATCAACACTACGTTTAAAACCAGAACAGATGCCAGCATCCAAAACGCTTTCGGCCCAATATCAACCCCGAATACCGTCACCGTATTCCACGGCACAAAAGCGATTTCTCCCATTAACGAGTGCTCAATATCGAGATGGACATTCGCTCCATACACAGAAAGCAAAATAACCCCGATTGCAAATAAGGATGTAAACACAACTCCTATGGCAGCATCTGATTGAACCCCCTTGCTATGAAGAAGCTGAACCAAGAAAGCCGTTAACAGACCGGTTGCGGCTGCGCCAATAAACATATAAATCCCATCGAGACTTCCCGTCACTAGAAAAGCGCCGACAATGCCAAGCAACACTGTGTGACTGATTGCGTCGGCCAGCATCGCCATGCTTCTCAGCACAAGAAATGTGCCGATCAATCCGCAGCTTACACCGACTAATACACCGGTAGCTATAATCCATGCTTCAAAACTCATTTGCGATCTGTCCCTTCTCGGCATCATGAGACGCTTTTCGACGCTCAGGCATCCGTCCATACAGCTTTAAGAGTGAATAAAGCCGCTCTCTCGTTTCTCTCGGTAAACGGTCCGGGTCAAAGTAGTCCTGATCGGATTCTATATTGGCAAGTTCCATTTCATGCATGAGATACACTTCATACATCCGCTGCTTCAAAGCTGTGTGATAGCCTTTTTCTATCCCTTTGCTTGTGATTTGCCAAATCCCATTTTCGATACGCTCAATGCACCTCTCTTGTTCCAAGTCATTTAATGCCTTAAGGCATAATGAAGGGGATAGGCGTCTTTTCTTTCTTACACTTTCAACAGTTACACAAAGATTATTCTTTTCATACTGTTCATAAATCGCCAAAAGCACTTGCTCCCTGCTTGTTCTGCGCCGCAGCCTCATCAGCCTTATGGCTTTAGCAGCCAATCCCCGCTTAGGCGCGCAAATCATTGAAAAAAGAAAGAGCAGCGTTGCAGATAAGATCATTAATGGCCCTGTCGCCATTCCCTTCATCGTGGTGCTAAGCAGGGTTCCGGCCACTCCGCTGACCCCGCCTGTAATCCCGGCAATGATGATCATCCCGGTTAATCGTTCGGTCCAATATCTCGCGGTTATGGCAGGTGTAATCAGCATAGCCGCCATTAATATCACACCAACAGTCTGAAGCCCAATGACGACAGCACAGACAATCAGACAAGCCAAAAGCCCGTTTAAAAAACGCACCGGGATTCCTAATCCCTTTGCAAACGCGAGATCAAAAGTAATCAATGTAAATTCCTTAAAGAAAACAATACATAGGAGCAGTAGAACAGCGGATATCCCTGCAATAAGGATGATATCCTGCCTGACCAATGAAGCAGCCTGGCCGAATAAAAAAGAATCAAGCCCGCTTTGGCTTCCCGCCCCCTGTTGCTGAATATATGTCAGCAGAATGATCCCGACGCCAAAAAACACAGAAAGAACAATCCCGATCGCCGAGTCCTCCTTTGTTTTTGAAAGCCGAGGAATCAGCTGAATACAAAACGTTCCGAGCAGTCCGGCGAGCGCTGCCCCCAGCAAAAAGAAAGGCAGTGATTTTTGCCCGGTGAACAGAAAAGCGAGACACACTCCCGGCAGAGCTGAATGGGCCATCGCATCGCCGATTAAACTTTGCTTTCTCAGCAGCACAAAGCTGCCCAAAACACCGCTTGCCGTCCCGAGCAAAAGCGTACCGGCCAGCACCCACTGTGTATTCGGATGCTGAAGCTGCAGCCACAAACTTTCAAACATTGCGCTCACTCCTTATGTCCTTCTGCCAGCACTTTATCTTTTAAAAACGTAAGCCTTCCTCCATATGTTTTTTGCAGGTTTTCGATCGTAAAAACGTTTTCCGTCGGTCCGAAAGCGATTTTCCTTAAATGAAGCAGTAAGATCCAATCGAAATAATCCTCGGCGGTCTGCAGATCATGATGGACGACAAGCACGGTTTTTCCTTTTTCTTTGAGTTCTGCCAACAGCGTCATAATCGCGCGCTCCGTCGCTGCATCAACACCTGCAAACGGTTCATCCATAAAATAAATGTCAGCGTTCTGGCAGAGTGCCCGGGCAAGAAACACCCGCTGCTGCTGTCCGCCTGACAGCTGGCTGATTTGCCTTTTCGCATAATCATGCATCCCGACTTTTGTTAATGCGGCCTTCGCCATCTCCACATCCGCTTTCTTTGGCCTCTTTAATAAACCGATTCTCCCGTATCTTCCCATTAGGACGACATCGAGCGGGCTTGTGGGGAAATCCCAGTCAACCGAGCCGCGCTGCGGAACATATCCGATTCTGGTCCGCTGATCCTTATAGTCTTTGCCGTAAATAGAGATGTCTCCGGAAGCTCTGGGCACAAGACCGAGAATCGTTTTGATCAAGGTTGATTTTCCCGCGCCGTTTGGGCCGATAATGCCAATAAGTTTTCCTTCAGGCACCTGCAGCGAAATGTCCTGCAGTACAGGCTTTTTATGATAAGCAACCGTCACATTATCAAGCTCAACAGGGAACATATCCTCCACCTCTTTTCTTTATTTAAGCGCTTTAGTAATCGTGTTGATATTGTGGCGGAACATTCCTTCGTATGTGCCTTCTTTTGTGCCCTTTTCACCCATGGCATCCGAATAAAGCTGACCGCCGATTGTGACTGTATGGCCTTTTTCTTTAGCGCCTTCCACCACTGCATTGATTGATTTTTCAGATACACTGCTTTCTACGAACACAGCTTTTATTTGTTTTTCTGTCAGAAGATCAACCAGCTCCTGAACATCCCTTAATCCATAGTCCGAATCTGTGCTGAGTCCCTGCAGGCCTTTTACCTTAAATCCATACTCATTCCCAAAGTACGCAAACGCATCATGAGCAGTCACAAGCACACGGCTTTTCTCCGGAATATGTGCGATCTCCTTACGCGACCACTTATCTAAATATTGCAAATCTTCTTTGTACTCTTTGGCATTTTTCCGAAAGGCATCTGCGTGCTGAGGCATTGCTTTGCTGAATTGCGCTTCAATTTCATCCACCGCATAGATCCATAACGGAATGCTGAACCAGACGTGGGGATCAAACGTCTTGCCTTCCCCCGCGGGAATAAGCTTATTTTTCGGAATGGCCTCAGCTACTGCCGCCGATTGTTTTTGTTCGCCGATTTTTTGGAGGACATCCTCCATTTTCCCTTCCAAATGCAACCCGCTGTACAGAACAACATCGGCAGACATTAATTTTTTCGTGTCACCTTGGGAAGCTTTGTAAAGGTGCGGATCAACCCCCGGTCCCATTAAAGAGGTGACTTTTACATGCTTACCTCCGATGTTTTCTGCTGCATCGGCAATTTGAGATGTTGTCGCTGTCACTTGTAATTGCTGATCAGCGCTTTTTCCGGCTGAATCCGTTCCGCATCCCGTTAAAGCAAAGGTCGCAAAAAGTACTGCTGCCATCAGCCCTTGTCTCATATTTCTCCTCCTCTTTGCCATCAATGTCCGATTGTTTTATCTTATGTTGTCAGTTCTTAGACATGTGACATTAAATTAGCCAAAAGCATGTTTTATTTACACAGGACAAAAAGTTTCCCTCATGCAAAATTATCGCGTTTGGCCATTTTTGTCAAGCTGATTTACATAAAAAAACCGGCTGGGTCAGCAGCCGGTCCAAACGAGAAGGGATGTATTCAACGAACACTTTTACTGTAACAGCACAGTGTCATTTATTCAAAATAGCAAAATGCTTTTTTCTTAACCATGCTGTGTGAAAACATCCATTTTGGTCACATATTTTCGCATAATATCTTGGTTTACCTCAACCCCTAAACCAGGCTGTTTTGACACAGAAATAAATCCATTATCAATACGAATATCAGGAGTTACAATATCTTCATCCCAATAGCGTGAGGATGAAGATATATCGCCAGGTATTGTGAATTGAGGCAGTGAAGCAAGCGCCACGTTCTGCGCTCTTGATATGCCTGTTTCCAGCATTCCTCCGCACCAAACCTGCATATGATGCTCTTTGCATAAATCATGAATTTTTAAGGCTTCTGTTAAGCCGCCGACACGAGAAGGTTTTATATTAATAATTTTGCAGCTTCCTAGCTCAATCGCCCGTCTCGCATCATCAACTGAACAAATGCTCTCATCAAGGCAAATGGCCGTTTTCAAATGTTTCTGCAAGTGGCGGTGGTCAACGATATCGTCAGCTTGGAGCGGCTGCTCAATCATCATTAAATGATAGTCATCAAGCTCCTTTAAACGGCTGATATCCTTCAGTTCGTAAGAGGAATTGGCATCGGCCATAAGCGGGATGGTTGGGAATCGGCTGCGGATGGCCTTGACCAATTCCACATCCTGCCCAGGCTGAATTTTAATTTTTATTCTTTGATAACCTTCTTTTTGATAGCTCTCAATTTCCTTCAGCATATCGTCAAGAGGCGCCAGGCCGACTACCACCCCGGCAGGGACTTTATCTCTTGTTCCGCCCAATGCCTCAGCAAGGGATACGCCCTTCTTTTTGGCATAAATATCCCATACAGCCGATTCAAGTCCCGCTTTTGCCATCCGGTTTCCTTTATACCGCGCCAGGCTGTCCGGCACTTCTGAAGGGTGATTGAATTCACGGCCGACGACATTTGGGATAAAAAAATCTTTTAGCATATGCAAACATGTTCCAATGGTTTCCTCGGTGTACCAAGGCGAAGAGAAAGCGGAAACTTCTCCCCAGCCTGTGACACCTGATGTATCAATGGCTTCCACGATCAGAAATTTACGCTCTTGAAGCGTTTCGATACTGTTTTTAAACGGTTTCTTTAAGTTCATGCTCAAATGGTAAAGCGTGATTTTTTCTATTTCGATCATAGCAGTTCTCCTTTACGCGCATCCTTCAGCTGATTTCGCAAGAGCTTATTAGACGCATTGCGCGGCAGGCGGTCAAGCACAAAGAATTTTGCCGGAATTTTATACTTCGCCAAGCGTTCTTTGCAGTAGTCAGTCAATTCTCCTGCGCTCACAGGCTTGTGAAGGACAAGATAGGCGTGAGGCACTTTCCCCCATTTTTTGTCCTCAGCCCCTGAAACCCCGGCTTCGGCCACAGCGGGGTGTGAAAGCAGCACTGACTCCACTTCGGCCGGATAAATGTTTTCTCCGCCGGATATGATCAGATCTGAACGTCTGTCTAATACATATAAAAAGCCTTCATTGTCCAAATAACCAAGATCACCTGTTTTCAGCCAGCCATTTTGAAAGGAGGCTTCGTTTGCGCTCTCCCGGTTAAAATAGCTTTTCATGACATTCGGGCCTTTGACCATGATTTCACCGTGTTCATACGGTTCACATACCTGTCCGTCCCGCTCTATTTTGATTTCACACGAAAACAGCGGTTTCCCCGCAGATCCGAGCTTTTCCATGCTGAATTCCGGCGACAGGGTAACAATTTGCGAGCATGTTTCTGTCATTCCATATGACTGAAAGACAGGGAATCCTTTCTCACGGCATTCCTCAAGCAATGGCAGCGGTGCAGGACCGCCGCCGAGAAGAATGCATCTGATGGATTCAGGGCAGCGGTTTGTTTCTTCCAAAAGACTGGCCAGCATAGTCTGCACCGCAGATATCATTGTCACTTCATGCCTGTTGATAGAATGCAGCACATCGCTTACGGAAAAACGCTGGTGAAGCACGACAGTCATTCCATAGATCACAGATTTAAATAATGCGGACAATCCGCTGATATGAAAGAGCGGCAATGCGATAAGCCAGCGGTCTTGTTCTGTTATACCCAAATTAAGAGCGGACGACACCGCACTGAAATAATGGTTTCCGAACGTTTGCTGAACTCCCTTGGGCTTTCCTGTCGTACCCGACGTATACATCAGCGTTGCCGTTGCATCCATTTGCATATAAGCCTCGATCTCAATTTCCTCTGCTGCTTCTTTCATCAGTTCATCCACATCAATCGTTTGAACGATGTGTTCATATTCTTTCTTCTCAAAGCTTGAATCTGTCAATAAAAAGCCGGATCCCGAATCCTCCAGCTGAAACAGCCTTTCATGTGTTGACAGCTTCGTATTCAAAAGCACCGCCTTAACACCAAGCAAAAAACAAGCGTGAACAGCGTATACCATTTCTGCACGGTTTTGGAGCAAAATAGCTGCAGTATCCCCTTTCCGAACCGAATGAGCGGCAAGCTGTTCCGCCATTCGTTTAGACGCGGCAAACAATTCTGCAAATGTCACGGTTTGGTCTTCATAGATGAGAGCGATTCTCTCAGGTGTCAGCTGTGCCCGCTGCATGAGCCAGTTGGGCTGTTCTGTCAGCATGTCATCATCTCCGAGGTAAAATGTCTGTATTGAAAAGAAAACAGCTTGGACCGCAAAGTCTCAAGCTGTTGGTTTACTAGATATTGCTGATCACGGAAAACGAGGGAACTGTCCGAAATCAGGTTTGCGTTTTTCCTTAAAGGAATCACGGCCTTCTTTTGCTTCATCTGTTGTGTAGTAAAGAAGGGTAGCATCCCCTGCAAACTGCTGAATTCCAGCAAGTCCGTCTGTGTCCGCGTTAAACGCAGCTTTAAGAAAGCGCAGTGCGGTCGGGCTTTTTTCAAGCATTTCTTCACACCATTTAATCGTTTCTTCTTCAAGCTGTTCCAAAGGAACGACTGTGTTGACAAGACCCATGTCCAGTGCTTCCTGTGCGTTGTACTGACGGCATAGGTACCAGATTTCACGTGCTTTTTTATGTCCTACAATTCGAGCCAGGTAGCCAGAACCGTAACCTGCATCGAAGCTTCCCACTTTAGGGCCTGTTTGTCCAAAAATTGCGTTGTCCGCAGCAATTGTCAAGTCACATACGATGTGAAGCACATGGCCTCCGCCGATCGCATATCCGGACACCATCGCAACAACCGGTTTCGGGATGACGCGGATTAAACGCTGAAGATCCAATACGTTAAGACGAGGGATCTGGTCGTCTCCTACATATCCACCGTGGCCGCGCACTTTTTGGTCTCCGCCAGAACAAAATGCTTTGTCCCCTGCACCGGCAAGCACGATAACCCCAACGTTTTGGTCGTCTCTTGCGTCAGCAAACGCATCAATCATTTCAGCAACCGTTTTAGGGGTAAACGCATTATGTACCTCAGGTCGGTTGATTGTTATTTTTGCAATGCCATTATACGTTTCATACAATATCTCATCGTATGTCCGTTTTGTTTTCCATTCAGCCATATGATGACCTCCTTTTATTCTCTATGTGAATGAGTCAGATGCTTGTCAAAAACTCACTCACTATTTTACCAAACAATCGCGGCTGCTCCACATGGACCGTATGTCCTGCTTTTGGAACAATCTCTATTCTACTAGAAGGAAGCATCTTATGCACCTCTTGATTGATGGCGCAAAATTTTTCGTCCCACTCCCCGCAGATCAGAAGCACAGGAACATCTATTTCCTCTACACGGCTCCACAAGGAAGGCTGTGAACCGGTGCCCATGCCGGTTAAACTGTTCGCAAGCCCAATCTTATTGTTCCGCAGACGGCCCGATCGTATCCTGTACCGAATATCTTCAGCCAGCCTCTGCTGAGATGAAAACAAAGGGATATTCTCCCAATACGCAACAAACGCTTCGAGCCCGTCTCGTAAAATAAAATCAGCAAGCTTCCGGTCCCGCATGATTCGTTCCCGCCGTTCCCCAAGTGTTTTGAGCCCCGGCGTCGTGCTTTCAAGCACAAGTGCCGATACCCGCTCGGGATATGTCATCGCAAAAGAGTAAGCAAGCCTTCCTCCCATAGAATACCCAATCAATTTCACTTTGTGAAGTTTTAATTGATCAAAAATCTCGGCAAGGTCAGAAACTTGCCGGGTTGTGCTGTATCTTTTCCCATTCAGCGGGGCATCGGTTTCCCCATGCCCTAAACAATCAATTTTGATCAAACGGGAATCAGGCAGCATTTCATCAAGAAAAGTCCATGATTGTTTGCTGCCGGTAAACCCATGCAGACAGACGACGGCTTCGGAAGCATTCGGTCCCTCGTCTGCCACTGCATATCGGACACCATCTGATACCGTTATGTTTACAGTTCCCATTGTTTTTTCACTTCCCGCACAGCCTCATTCAGCATATCGCGATGAAGCTGGACTCTTGATTGGCGATCCGTTTTGATTTCAATCAAATGGAGTCCGGGCTTGTCTGCCTGCGGCGCGTAAGCTGTTTTGAATTCATCCCAAGAAGCCGGGCATGAATACGTTCCGCCGTAAAGTGCAGCCGCATGCTTGAAATCGAGCCCTGTCGGTGTGCCGAACAAATCTTCAAAGTGTGTCTTCTCAGAAGCCTGCGGCAAAAAGGAGAAAATCCCTCCTCCGTCATTATTGACAAGAATCACAGTAAGAGGAATACCCAGCTTTTTGGCCGCCAGCAGGCCGTTTAAATCATGATAAAAAGATAAATCTCCAATCACAAGGGTAACAGGCGCTTTTGTTCCTTCACATACCCCCATGGCAGAGGAGACGACACCGTCTATCCCGTTTGCTCCCCGGTTTGAATAAATCCGGAAAGGGCGGTCCTGCTTTTCAAAAAACGTATCAACATCCCTGATCGGCATGCTGTTTCCCACAAACAGCGAGCTGTTTTCAGGCACAAGATGCTGAAGGATTCGATAGAGATTGCCTTCAAACGAAACATCTTCACTGCTGATTGTTTGCAGATGCTCGCGGAACCGCCCATTGACAAACTGCCACTTTTCCAGCCACTCTGAGGATCTGGTGGCAGCAGTAAGGCCTGCCATGATCTCCTCAGCAAAAACAGACGCATTACAATGAATCATATGCGCGCTTGCCTGTGTCGGGTCTCTCCACCCTCCATCCTCGTCAATCACGATTTGCTGAATCGTCGGATCATCCTTAAGCCATAAGAAAACCGGTTTTGAAACAGGCATCGGTCCAAACCGAATGACAACATCAGGACGGAGTTTCCGCTTCAGCTCATCATCTTTTAAAAACGAATCATACGCATCAATAACAGTGCTTTTATCATGAACACCATTCCGCAGATTAGACAGCGGATCTGCTAAAATTGGATACTGAAGCGCTTTTGACAGCGCAATAATGTTTTCCTTGTCCGCATCACTATGGAGCTCTCCACAGACGATCATTCCTTTTTCAGCCTCTGCGAGCATCTCAGCCACATCAGACAGGGACTCTCGGTCAACAGACTGCGTACCCGTTTTCACAGACACATGACGGCCTGTTCTCATTCTTCCAAACGGCTCATCTGAAAGATCCGGCATCAGCGGTTCGCGCAGCGGCACATTCACATGGACAGGCCCCATCGGGCGCTTTTGTGCTTCTCCGGCAGCGCGGCTTGCCAGCGTTCGGATGTATCTCAGCATTTGCGGAGACTCTTCAGGAAGAGCAGAGTCTGTGAAAAACTTAACAAAGTTACCGAATAAGAAGTGCTG
Source organism: Bacillus sp. PS237 (assembly GCF_037963345.1). Lineage (NCBI taxonomy): Bacteria > Bacillati > Bacillota > Bacilli > Caryophanales > Bacillaceae > Bacillus > Bacillus sp. PS237. Next base: position 3,078,665 of record NZ_CP150156.1, read on the forward strand.
ATTAATAGCCTGCGGTGCGCCTACTTCGCGCAGCTCATGAGGCCGATCAGCAGTTAACACAATAATAGGCACCCTTGAATAATGGGCTTCAACCACAGCCGGATAAAAGTTGGCCGCGGCTGTTCCAGATGTACAGATCAATAGTACGGGACGCTGCTTCGCTTTTGCCAAACCTAATGCAAAAAATCCGGCAGACCTTTCATCAATTTGGACATGGACGCTGATATCGGGATGCGCAGCACAAAGAACAGCCAGCGGTGTAGATCTTGAGCCCGGACAAACGACGGCGTCCGTAATTCCGGAAAGGGCGAATTCATCAATAAAACTTCCGATGTAATGAGTAATCGGGTTGACTGTCAACGCCTCTCACCTCCTAATGCAGAGATCATCGGCTTCAATTTAATCTGTGTTTCTTCATATTCCGAGATTGGTTCCGAGTCTTCCACAATACCGCACCCGGCAAACAGCCTTGCTGTGCTTCCTTCGATGAGCCCTGAACGAATGGCGACCGCGAATTCCCCGTTATCCTGGCTGTCAATCCAGCCGATAGGGGCCGCATACCAGCCGCGGGACATCGGTTCAATCTCCCTGATCACGTCAACAGCTTTTTCCTGAGGTGATCCCCCAAGCGCGGGAGTGGGGTGCAGCTTCTCAATTAAGTCAAAAATCGAAGCAGACTCGCGCAGCTGTCCGACAATCGGCGTAAACAGGTGCTGAACGCTTTTTGTTTTGTACAAAACAGGTCCATCAGGCTTTTCAACCTCTGAACAGCTTGATACAAAAGCATTATGAATCATACCTACCACAATATCATGCTCAAGCAGGTTTTTCTCATCGTTTAATAATTCAAGGCCTATCCGGCGGTCGTCTTCTTCATTCACGCCTCGTTTAATGGAGCCTGCCAGACAGGAAGACATGACAGTGCCGCCGTCTCTTTTGATCAGTCTTTCCGGAGACGCGCCGACAAAGGTTTTGCCTTCTTGTTCAATTGCAAAAACATAGCTTGTCTGCTGATCGTCCAGAAGCGTTTTAAGCACCGGTTCAATTTGGATTGGACCGTCAAACGTGAGCAGCAGCTCTCGGGCAAGAACAACCTTATCATATTGTTTCTCTTTAATTTGGCTTGTGGCCGTTTCGATTGCTTTCAGCCAATCATCCTTATCCAGCTCTTCGGCTGCTGCAATCACAGCCTGATCTTCTTGCTTGAAATCGGGAACCATAAATTCCGCCGCAAAAGCTTTTAAGCCTTCTAAAACAGCTTCTGCGTCTTCTCCTCCGCTTACCCATCTGTTAACTGTTAAGAACGGGCCTTCAGCAGTCATCGTCAGCATAAGCGCAGGCACAAAGAAATCCCCTTCCGAGAAATGGTCCCATTGTGAACCTCTTTCTTCGCAAGGGTCAAAAGAAAATCCTCCGAATAACACAGGTCCCACTGCAGAATGCTGCAGCTTTTCTTCTTCATAAATATGAAAAGCCGTCTTTTTAAAGCGCTCCCATTGTTCAAAAACCTCACGATACCGCTCGCTGTTTTTTTGATTTGTCTGGAAAACCGCTTCTTTGCCAAGACCGACTATTGTCAATTCACTTTCAGGATCTGACCAAAAAAATCGATTGCCTGTATATTTTTTTGCTCCGTAATTGAAAAATGATAGAGGGTCAAGAGACTCGATTTGTCTCGAATAGCTTATTAAGACAGCATGGTTGACTTCTTTGGCTTTATGTAATGCATGTAGAACTTCCTTTCGGAACGTACGCTGCACCGTTGTCACCATGAGACATTCCTCCATAATCCTTAAAATGCTTTTAATACCATACACCTGTGTCTCCTTTGTGTCAAACACAGATCATGCAGTCCAAATGGCCTGCCTTACCTATTATAAACCTAATTTCAGAAATGAAAAAGAAACAAAGCTTAAATTTCTTTCTCCACTGATAGCAAAGGTTGTATCCGCTTACCATAAAAGGAAAACCTCCTATATTCCTCCACCCGCCATTTATGAAAGTTCTCAGGCGATCTGTTCATACTAAAGGTATGCATCACAGAGAAACGAGGCGATCACATTGCTTACGAAAGAACAGCTTCAGCATTTAAAAAATGAACTGGAACAAACGAAAAAAGATATCTTAAACCGTTTCAAAGACAATGATCATTTTCAGCTTAACTCAGCCTTTCCTTATGATTCGTGGGGTGAGCTTTCGGCATACGACAACCATCCCGGCGATCAGGCGACAGAACTTTACGAGCGTGAGAAAGACATCGCTCTAGACTTGCATGAGAGAGAGCACCTTCGGGACATTGAGCATTCATTGAAGGCGATAGAAAACGGTACGTATGGCATTTGTGAAGTCAGCGGAAAGGAAATCCCTTTCGAACGACTTGAAGCGCTTCCGACTGCCACAACCCTCGCGGAGTATTCGTCACAGGACGTGGTTTCCAAAGACCGTCCGATTGAAGAAGAAACACCATTCGGGCAATTTGAATTTGATGATGATGAAGAAATCAGAGCGCCATATGACAGTGAGGATTCCTATCAGGATGTCGAAAAATATGGGAACTCACAAACGCCGCAGGATATGGAAAACCCTCCGCTCAGCTATGATGATATGACGATGAATGCCGAAGAGAATATCGGCAATACGGAGTCTTACGAAAATTTCATCGCTACAGATATCACTGGGAAAGAAATTACCGTTTATCAAAGCAGAGCCCATGAGCGCTATGAAGAAGAACTTGACGAAGAGGGAATCATGACCACATTCGGCGATCTCCACGCTGATTGAACCCCCAATTATTGGGGGTTCTTTTCCGTTTTCAGCATATCGTAAATCAGCTTCAGATAATCCTTTTGCAGGCCGATGTCATACCGCTCGCCCTCTAGCAATTTCCCGTATACGGTACATGCCCCGAGCGAAGCTTTTATCGCATCCGTTACCTGCACTTCTCCTCCGCTATCAGCTTCTAATGCCTCCAGCTCATTAAAAATATCCGGTGTGAAAATATAACGCCCTGCTGCGGCAAAATGAGACGGAGGGTTTTGTTTAGGCTTTTCCACAATATCCTGTATGCGATAAAGCCCTTTTTCAACAGGCTCCCCTTTTATCACCCCGTAATGATGTAAATCCTCCGTTTTTGTTTCTTTTAAGCCGATCACACTGGACTGATATTTCGTATACGCTTCAATCAGCTGCCCCAAAGCCGGCTGATTGGCGGAAAAAATCAGATCATCTGGCAAAACGACGGCAAAAGGCTCTCCTCCTGCAAATTGCTTTCCGAAAGAAATGGCGTCGCCAAGACCCTTTGCATAAGGCTGCCGCACATAGTGAATCCGTATATCCGGAATGGGATGCTCTCTAAGTAAATGCAGTTTATTCTTAGAGGCCAAAAAAGCCTCAAGTGCCAAAGAGGAATCAAAATAGTCGACAATCAGATTTTTATGGCTCGATACAACCATCAAAATGTCCTCAATGCCTGACTCCTTTAATTCTTCAACAAGATAATGAATCACAGGCTTAGATCCTACCGGAAACATTTCTTTCGGAATCACCTTCGTCACCGGCAGATTTCTCGTGCCGAATCCGCCTGCAGGAATGATCGCTTTTTTTATCATGGTATTTTCCCCTCAGCTCATGTTTATTACATGATATTCCAAGAGCGCATCCCGATGTTTGTACATCTGAAATTAGGCGGAAGCAACTGGGCAGAAAGCGGAATCACGAACCAGCCCTTTTTTAATAGGATATTGATATATGACCAGTAATCTTGTAAAGGAGCTCAGGTGATGAAAATTTGTGTGGTTGGCGCCGGGTATGTCGGTTTAACCCTATCAGCGGCACTGGCATCCATCGGACATGACATGATATGCACAGACAAAGACGTCAAAAAAATCGGGCAGCTGAAAAAAGGAGTCATTCCCTTTTACGAGCCTGGGCTTTCAGATGCAATACTTCGTTGCGGCAATCTCTCGTTTTCTTCTGAAGTGAAATCGAGCATGGAGGAATGTCCCGTTATTTTTATCGCAGTCGGAACTCCGCCGCGTTCGGACGGATCAGCTGATACGAAAGCCCTGCAGTCCGTCATCGGTGATTTAAGCGAGGCGATCCGATCGTATAAAACCATTATTACGAAAAGCACTGTTCCGCCCGGGACAAATGAAAACATAGCAAAACAGCTGATTGCCTCCGGAGTGTCTAAAAACCTCTTTAATATCGTATCCAATCCGGAGTTTCTGCGGGAAGGCAATGCCTTATATGACATGCTGCATCCTGACAAAACAGTCATCGGTGTTCAGGAAGAAGATCACGTATCGGCAGCCATCGTCAAATCCATTTACAAACACATTGATACCCCTTTTATCGTTACAAGCTTAGCGGGAGCAGAGCTGATCAAATATGCCAACAATTTCTTTTTAGCGGCCAAAATTTCGTTCATTAACGAAATGGCCCGCATATGTGAAGCCTATCAATCAGATATCTCAGATATTTCCCGCGCTATCGGTCTAGACCCAAGGATCGGGAAGCACTTTTTGCAGGCAGGCATCGGATACGGAGGCTCTTGTTTTCCAAAGGATCTGCAGGCGCTGCAATTTGCTGCCCAGGAAAAAAACACGGAGACCTTCCTGCTCCGGGCCGTGCAGCACATTAATGACACCCAGCTTGGCCTGTATATCAAAAAAATACAGTCATTCTTCGAAACACTTCAAGGCAAGAAAGCGGCTGTACTCGGCATTTCCTTCAAACCGAATACTGATGACATCCGGAATTCTCAGGCTGTCAGACTGATGGAAAGGCTGGCGGAGCTGGGATGTGATGTTCATGCATATGATCCTGAAGCTGTACTTCCAGAACATTTGCGGCAACATGTAACTCAGCATTCTCAAGCTTTTGATGCGATCGAAGAGAGTGACTTTTTATTTTTGGCGACAGAATGGTCTGAGTTTTTAGCGTTTGATTGGAAAAAGGCTGCAGATATCATGAAAGGGCGTCTTGTGATTGACGGACGCAACGTACTAAAAAAAGAACTGATCGAGGCTTGCGGCCTGATCTGTACGGGAGTTGGCCGTCCATGAAAATACTCGTCACAGGAGCAGCGGGCTTTATCGGCTCCCACCTCTGCGAAGAATTACTAAAAGATAAGAAACATAACGTTATCGGAATCGATGACTTTATCGGTCCTACTCCATTTTCCTTGAAATTAAAAAACCTTAAAAACCTGCTGCCGGAAAAGCGATTTACGTTCATAAAGGAAAATCTGCTGACAGCCGATCTTGCTTCCTTACTGGAAGGAGTGGACGTCATCTTTCATTTGGCGGCCATACCGGGTGTCCGCTCAAGCTGGGGCAATCATTTTCACCCATATGCCGCACATAATATCCAAGCGCTCCAAAGGCTCCTCGAGGCGTGCCGGGAACATTCTATTCAAACGTTCGTCTTTGCATCCACCTCTTCCGTCTATGGCGAAAAACAAGGAAAAGTCAGCGAAAACACGTCGCTTTCTCCTTTATCTCCGTACGGGGTAACAAAGCTTACGGGAGAAAAGCTTTGCCATGTGTATAAACAGAGCTTTGGCATTCCAATTGTGATTCTCCGTTTTTTTACCGTATACGGGCCAAGACAGCGGCCGGATATGGCTTTTCACCGGCTCATTAAGCAGCACCTTCAGCAAAAGCCGCTTACCATCTTCGGTGATGGGCAGCAGTCAAGAGATTTCACTTATATCAGCGACTGTGTCAAAGGCATCACCGCTGTTCTTGGGAAACCCCACCTTATTGGTGAAACAGTAAATATCGGCGGCGCAGAGCGTGCCTCAGTCTTAAAAGTTGTCTCCCTCATTGAGGATATTTCCGGGAGAAAAGCAACACTGCACTTTTCGGACAAAATAGCAGGGGAACCGAGCAACACGTGGGCGGATATTTCAAAAGCAAAACAGCTCTTGCATTATGATCCCGCCACATCCTTAAAGGATGGCTTGACCAACGAAATCGCCTATTTATCGTCGCTGTATCAGGGGGAATAAAAATGAAGCTTGCCTTTATCTGTACAGAAAAGCTGCCGGCGCCCGCAGTACGCGGCGGCGCTATTCAAATGATGATTGACGGTGTCACGCCCTATTTCAGCAGCAGGTACGACCTGACCATTTTTTCAATAGAAGATCCATCGCTCCCAAAAAGAGAAACAAAAGACGGCGTACATTATATCCATCTGCCAAAAGAACATTACCGCGAGGCGGTAGCCGAAGAGCTGCGAGCCTCTTCCTTTGACCTCATTCATGTGTTCAACAGGCCTTTAAATGTCTCTTTATATAAAAAAGCCTCACCAAACAGCAAGATCGTTCTGAGCCTGCATAACGAAATGTTTTCTGAAAAAAAGATGACCTTCGCGCAAGGAAAAGAAGTACTCGACAATGTCTCCATGATCACAACAGTGAGCGAATTTATTAAACAAACCGTCATTGAACGTTTCCCTGAAGCCGAGGACATCACAAAAGTTGTGTATTCCGGCGTTGATTTAAACTCTTATCCGCCCGTCTGGACGATGAAAGGCTCGGCTGTCAGAAAAACATACCGGAAAAAATACGGTATTGAAGATAAAAAAGTTATTTTATTCGCCGGCCGCTTAAGCCCGACAAAAGGGCCTCACCTTCTCATTCACAGCATGAGACGGATTTTGCAGCAGCACCCTGATGCTGTACTGGTCATAGCAGGCGGGAAGTGGTTCAGCGATGACAGCGAAAACCAATATGTCACCTATCTGCGCACGCTGGCGCTGCCATACAGAGACCACATAATCTTTACAAAATTCATTCCCGCAGACGATATCCCAAACCTTTTTCTGATGGCAGATGTATTTGTGTGCAGCTCTCAGTGGAACGAACCCCTCGCCCGTGTGAATTATGAAGCAATGGCGGCCGGCACGCCCTTAATTACCACAAACCGGGGCGGAAACGGTGAAGTCGTAAAACACGAAGTCACCGGCCTTGTCATCGATAGCTACAACAAACCTTCTTCATTTGCAAAAGCAATTGACAGAGCCTTTACAGATCAAGAATTAATGAACAAAATGACAAAAAACGCCCGAAAGCATGTAGAAGCTTTATTTACCTTTACCCATGCTGCCAAAAGGCTCAATACTGTTTACCAATCCGTTCTGACCCCGAAAAACAAACAATTTCCGCCGCCTTTTCTGACGCAAAATTTTGATTTATCATCTATCAATCAGCTTTTTGTGAAAGCAAAAACATAAAACCTACAGCTCGTGTTGCAAAACGGGCTGTTTTTTCGCTACAGAGAACTTAAAAAAAGGCATAAATGTGACTTTATGCCTTGCGCTTTACAGTTTGAGAAAACCATGGAGCTGGTTTAGATTCACTTGGAAGAATGATGATTTCCACTTTAGCTTCTTCCGCTAAGTCTGGTTCTTCATCTTCATCCTCTTCTTCATATGGGGGCGCTGAGCGTTTCGAATCACGCTCCTCCTCAGGCTCCAGAGTGGTTTCGAATTTTGTTTCTTCTTCATCATCGACGATTTTGCGATCTGTTTCCTTTTCCTTCGTTTCTTTTTGATATTCTTTCGGTGCATTGATGTGAGGGAGCTCTCGAATGCTGCCCACATCTAAATGCTTCTCCTCTTCTTCCTTCTCAGCTGAGATTGAGTCATGAGCCTGCCATCCCATCGGTCCAGGCGGTGTAAATACGAATTGGTCGAGGTCCAGTTTAGAAATAGAGGCTTTTTGTCTCGATGACCTCATGTCAATTCGCCTCCCGATACGCTTTTATCTTTTTATACAGTTCCGGCAGTTTATCCAAAAACGAATCTTTAGATTCTTCAACAGAAATCATGTTTTGCAGCGCCCAGTTATACTTCTCATCTGACCACGTTTTCTTTTGCTTCAAATAATATTTGTGCCCGATTGCACAGAACAAATGCGGAAACGCGAGATCAATCCAAAGTACCTCGTACTGTTTTTCTGTGAGCGGATACACTGCGTCGTAGGCCGCAAGCAGTGCAACCATGAAATCAGTATCCCATACAGAAAGCTTAACCATCACTTTATTCAGCAGAATACGAAGGTCTCTTGACGGCAAATCGTAGGTAATCGAGTGAAGCTCCTTTAAAAAAGGCTCCCCTTCGATCTCAGTCAAACGTGCCAATGTAAAATCCTGAAAACAGAATCCGCCATGCTCGAGTGTCTCTTTTGTCCAGGTTTCGTATTCTGAGTCATCAAGCGCTCTGAGAGCTTCTTTTCCTCTTGCCAGCATTTTATCAGCATGTTTTAAGAAAGTTTGCGAAAATACGTCATCAGGATAGGATGCTGCGATCTGCATATTCCCTTCAAGTTCCTGCAGCTTCCAACGGTACAATTTGTGCCATTTTCCCAGCCTGCTTCTCTTCTTGCTTTCATCTGTGCAAACATATCCTTTTGAGGCATGATGAAAATGGCCGGCAAATGACATGACTTTTTTCATTTGCTCTGCATCATAGTAAATCATTTCTTTTCCTGTCACTTTGTCATATAAACTGTAAGAAACCTGATCCGTGCCCAAGCAGCTACCGCCATTTTTTGTTTGATGAATCGGCGCTATCGGCAGCCCTTTCTCTTGTAAATGGGCGTGTGCCTGAGTGATAAAAAGCATCCGCTCCGGTTTCATTTGCGCTTCTTTTAGCAGCTTTGGGCCATGATCAGTTTCGACTTCCCAGATTTTGCGCCCGCTTTTGTTCGATTTCAGCGCCACATGGTCGATATGAAACGGATAATAACTGAGAATTTCGGACACAATCTGTTCTTCATGCTCTTTTTGGTACACTCTGTTCACCCCTTCTATCTGTTCTTTTCATAGACGCTGAGCAGATTTTCAGCCACCCTCTGCCAGCCAAAATTGCTTTCTGCCTCACGGCGGCTGTATTTCCCAAGCCGTTCCCGCTTTTCCGAGCTGCTCAGCAAATCATTGATACGTTCGGCATATTGTTTAGGATTTTCAAAGTCATGAATGATGTAGCCGTTTTTCCCTTCCTCTATGACCTCTGGATTGCCTCCCCGATTGCTTGTAATAATAGGAAGTCCCGCAGCCATCGCTTCATAATGCACCCTTGCTAAAGGCTCCTGCCATTGCGAAGAGCATACAAATACATCTGACATGGTATAAAGGCGCGGAATGTCCTTTGGCTTCACAAATTGAATAAATGTGACATGATCCTTTTGCATCGCACCAAGGGTATGAAGATGTTTGACATAGTTATTTAATTCATTATCTCCGAACCATTTTGACCCGATAAACACCATCATGACATCGGGGTGCTCCTCAATGATGTCCGGCAAAGCCTGCAATAATATGTGCGGGCCTTTGACTTTGCTAAGCCGGCCGACAAACAAGACGATTTTTTTGCCGTGAAGCCCCAGCTCGCTTCGCATCTCTTCGCGAGCTCGCTGCCCTTCATTCGTCCAGCGAGGGTGGTACGTTTTTAAATCCACACCAGAATACACCGTTTTTGTTTTTGATCGTGCTGACGGAAAACGGCTTGTGATCGTCTGTCCGATATAATCGCTGACCGTAACAATCTGCGCTACGGAGTCGATGCAAATCTCGCCTTCCGCCTGGCTGATTTTATCGTAAGCGAACATTTCATTGTGAACGCTTAAAATAAAAACAGCATCCGGCGCCTGTTTCTTCAATTTCGGAACCCAGCTTGGGCGATTACAAACATGCACAAGATCAAAACGGCTCTTTTTCAGCTCTGCTCCAACGGCTTCTTCATAACGGTCTTCATCCAAATGCACATAATGGACACCGTCTACCTTCTCTCTATCAGCGAGATTCGGATCTTTAATAGAAAACACAGTCACCTCATGTTTTTTTGCAATTAAAGGGGCAACCGCTTCGAGGTAGATTTGAATGGCGCCTCCTCGAACCGATGGGACAGGAAGCTTCTCTGTGGCGATCAGTGCTATTTTCATACATAGCCTCCATTCCTGCATGATTTTTAACTAGTTAGAATCATGATACGGCTGAACAACCAACTTGTGCGGAATGGGACTGCCCTAAAAACAAAACGGGTAAACAACCAGATTCATCTATTAAATATAGTCAAATAACTCAATCATTTTTTCCTTTTGATTCATAAGGTAGGAGTAAAACAGGTAAGGATGTGTCCTTTAATGGCAGAAAACCATGAAGTCATTGAGGAGGGGAATTCATCAGAGCTTCCTTTATCAGCAGAAGATGCAAAAAAATTAACGGAGCTGGCTGAAAATGTGCTTCAAGGATGGGATGTGCAGGCTGAAAAAATAGACGTCATTCAGGGAAACCAGATGGCGCTTGTCTGGAAGGTCCACACAGACTCCGGCGCGGTTTGTCTAAAACGAATACACAGGCCAGAAAAGAAAGCGTTGTTTTCCATTTTCGCGCAGGACTATTTAGCAAAAAAAGGCATGAATGTTCCTGGCATACTCCCAAACAAAAAAGGCAGCCTATATTCTAAGCACGGCTCATTTCTATTTGTCGTATATGACTGGATCGAAGGAAGACCGTTTGAGCTGACTGTAAAGCAGGACTTGGAGTTTATCATGAAAGGCCTTGCTGATTTTCATACAGCTTCCGTCGGATATCAGCCGCCAAATGGCGTTCCCATATTTACCAAATTAGGTCGCTGGCCGAATCACTACACGAAACGATGCAAACAGATGGAAACGTGGAAGCTGATGGCGGAGGCGGAAAAAGAAGATCCTTTCTCACAGCTTTATCTTCAGGAGATAGATGGCTTTATTGAAGACGGGCTGCGCATCAAAGACCGGCTTTTGCAATCGACCTATGTTCCATGGACTGAACAGCTGAAAAAAAGCCCTAACCTTTGCCACCAGGATTACGGAACCGGGAATACACTCTTAGGAGAAAATGAACAGATTTGGGTCATCGACTTAGATACCGTATCATTTGATCTGCCTATTCGCGATTTGCGCAAAATGATTATTCCGCTTTTGGATACGACGGGTGTTTGGGATGACGAAACATTTAATGTCATGCTGAACGCATACGAATCCAGAGCCCCATTAACTGAAGAACAAAAACAAGTCATGTTTATTGATATGCTGTTTCCTTACGAGCTTTACGATGTCATTCGCGAAAAATACGTCCGCAAGTCTGCTTTACCGAAGGAAGAATTAGAATCAGCTTTTGAATATGAACGCATTAAAGCAAACGCATTGCGGCAGCTTATTTAAGACCATCATTTCCCCCGCATATCGGGGGTTTGATATTTATAAGATAAAGGGTAATTAAATACATGCGGAGGTTGCAAATATGAAAAAGATTGTCGGCGCTTTAGCCGTTTTTGTGATTACATATGCGCTGTTTTCAGCCGCAGGCTACCTGTTTCCTGTGGACCAAGAATGGTACAATTCATTGAAAAAACCGGACTGGACGCCAAGCGGAACTGCGATCGGCATCATTTGGGCCATCCTGTTTGCCCTGATCTCCCTTTCAGCAGCCATTGTATATGCTGCGTTTTCATTTAAAGGTGCGAAAAGCTTTTGGTTTACACTTTTGATAAATTACGTGCTCAATCAAGCCTTCAGCTATTTCCAGTTTACGCAAAAAAATCTGCTGGCTGCATCGCTTGACTGCCTGCTTGTCGCCATCACAGCAATCGTATTACTGATCATTGCCAAAAAATACAGCAGAGCCGCAAGCTATCTTCTTTTGCCTTATTTTTTATGGAGTGCATTTGCGACGTTCTTATCCTTTACAATCAATTCAATGAATCTGTGAACAAAAAAAGCCGCTTATACAGCGGCTTTTTCACATCATCGGCTTGATGCCCCAAATGTCCTTCGCATATTCCCGGATCGTGCGGTCGCTGGAGAAATATCCAGAATGAGCAATGTTTACAATCGAATGCTCAGACCATTTCCTTCGCTCTCGATAATCAGCTTGAATTCGCTCCTGTGCATCTGCATATGAGCTGAAATCCTTCAGCACAAAATACTCATCATTATGCGGAAGCAGCGAGTCAAAGATCGATTCAAATTCATCTGCCTCTCCTTCAAAAAAACCATTGATCAACTGATCCGCTACCTGCCTGATTCTCCTGTCATGCTGATAATATTCCCTCGACCTATAGCCGCCGTTTTCCTGATACGATAGAACCTCATCCGCCTTTAAGCCGAACGTGTAAATACAGTCAGGGCCCACCCGCTCAAGGATCTCGATATTTGCGCCGTCATGCGTGCCGATCGTCAAAGCCCCGTTCATCATAAACTTCATATTCCCTGTACCAGACGCTTCCTTGCTTGCGGTTGAAATTTGCTCACTTACGTCTGATGCCGGAAAAATTCGCTCAGCCATAGAAACTCTATAATTTTCTAAAAAAACAACTTTGATCAGCTGTTTGACCGCCGGATCATAATTGACTTTTTCTGCGACAGAATGGATCAGCTTAATGATTTTCTTGGCATAATAATAGCTTGGTGAAGCCTTTGCCCCGAAAATAAAGGTTTGCGGGTAGATTGAAAACCCCGAATCCTCCTTGAGGCGGTTATACAAATACATAATGTGAAGAACATTCAGCAGCTGCCGTTTATATGCATGAAGCCGTTTCACCTGTACGTCGAATATGCTCTCAGGGTTCACAACCACCCCGGCCGTGCAAAAAATCAAATCGGCAAGCTCTTGTTTTTTCTTGCTTTTGTTGTTTTGAAACTGTTCAATAAATGCAGGATCAGTGGCGTACGGTTCTAAACGGATCAGTGATTCCGGCTGCTTGACCCATTCATCGCCGATCGCCTCTGTAATGATGGCAGACAAGCCTGGATTCGCTTTTAACAGCCAGCGCCTGTGGGCAATTCCATTCGTCTTATTGTTAAAACGATTCGGAAACAGCAAGTGAAAGTCGCGCATCTCCCTTTCCTTTAATATATCGGAATGTATTTTTGCAACGCCATTTACACTGTAGCTGCCTACTATGGCCAGATGAGCCATTTTGACAACACCATGCGCTGTAATCGCCATGTTCTCTATCCTTTTCCAGTCTCCAGGATACTTTTCCCAAACTGCACGGCAAAACCTCTCATTGATCTCTTCAATAATCATGTACATTCGCGGGAGCAGCGGCTTAAACAAATGAATCGGCCATTTCTCGAGCGCTTCTGACAATGTTGTATGATTTGTATAAGAAATCGTATGTACAGTGATATGCCAAGCTTCTTCCCAGCTCATGTTCTCTTCATCGAGCAAAATCCGCATTAGCTCAGGCACCGCAAGCGCAGGGTGAGTGTCATTAATATGAATGCTCACTTTTTTATGCAGGCCGGATAAAGATTTATGTGTTTTACGGTAATTGTTCACAATGCTTTTTAAGCTTGCGCATACTAAAAAATACTGCTGCTTCAGCCGTAAAATTTTCCCCTCATCATGGGTGTCATCGGGATATAAGAATTCAGAAACCGCTTCTGTTTCTCGCTTATAAGACAAAATATTACCGCCGTGATAATGGGCATAGGGCTCGGCGTTCCAAAGCCTTAACGTGTTGACAGTGCCCGTTTCATAGCCGATGATCGGGATATCATAAGGAACAGCGGTAACAATTGTCGCTTGTTCATGGCGAAAATGCAGGCGCCCGCTTTTTTCTGTCATATGGACTTCGCCCCAAAACGGCACGTCCACTGCTTGATCCGCATTCCTTACTTCCCATACGTTCCCGTTTTTCAGCCATTGCTCAGGCAGCTCCACCTGATGTCCGTCTACAATTTTTTGCTCAAACAAACCATGCTTATAACGTATGCCCATGCCGTGCCCAGGCAGGTTCAACGAAGCAAGCGAATCTAAAAAGCAAGCGGCCAAGCGCCCAAGTCCGCCATTGCCGAGACCTGCATCGTTCTCTATCTGAAGGATCTCCTCTAAATTGATGCCGATTTCCTTTAAACCAGCTTCTACAACATCACGAACACCAAGATTCATTAAGTTTTGCTCAAGGAGCTGACCGAGCAGAAATTCGATTGATAAATAATATGTCTGCTTCCCGGAATTTGATCTGCTTTTTTCATTCGTTTCGATCCAATCAGCGCTGATATACTCTCTGACCATATTGCCCAACGTTTTATATTGATCCAGCTTGGCAGAATCTTTAAAGCTTTTTCCGCACGTCATTTCCAGACGCTTTAAAAATAAGTCTGCAAAGCGTTCTTTACTCGAGAACATCCCGTCCACTCCTTGTCACCTGCTCGAAAATACGCTGATACTCTTTAGCCGACTTCCCCCAGCTGTAATCTGCATTCATAGCGGTCTTCACGATGCTCTTCCATACATCCTGTTGGCAATAAAACGACAGCGCCCTTTCTATCGTAAATTTCAGATCATGCGCATTAAAGGCGGAAAACGTAAAGCCATTGCCCGTTCCCTCTTCCTCCTGATAGGCACGGACAGTGTCGTAAAGACCGCCCGTTTCCCTGACAATCGGAATGGCGCCATATTGAAGAGCAATGAGCTGCCCCAAACCGCACGGCTCAAATTTCGACGGCATCAAAAACATATCAGAGCCCGCATAAATTTGATGGGCTAGCGGCTCATCAAACCCGATATAAGCCCGGCACTTCTCATGAAAAGCAAATTCTGCATACCGGAAATAATCTTCAAATTCACGTTCTCCTGTGCCTAGCACAACCAGCTGTATGTCTTGCTCCTCAAGAAGTTCGTGCATAATTCTGCGGACAAGATCAAGCCCCTTTTGTTTAGTGAGCCTTGTCACCATACTGATCAGCGGAATATCGTTTTTCTCTGGAAGCCCCATCCGCTGCTGAAGCTTCGTTTTGTTTTCCAGCTTGCATGCAAGATCCCCTGAATCGTATTGCGCCTCTATATAAGGGTCGCTTTTCGGCTGATAGAACGTATCATCAATGCCATTTAATATGCCGGTTACATCATCTTCCCTATATTGCAAAACCTGTTCCAACTGCTCACCATAATACGGCGTCATGATTTCATTTCTGTAAGTGGGGCTCACAGTTGTCACATGATCAGCCGCAATGATGCCCGCTTTCATAAAATTAACAAATCCGTTGCATTCTAACCTTTCATAATGAAAATGATCCATCTCAAGACCCAGCAAGTCATGTGTGACATCAGGAGGGAATATGCCTTGAAACTGCAGGTTGTGGATCGTGAGCACGCTTTTCATCCGTTCATAAAAAGGATGTTTTCTGTACTCCTCTTTCAGCAAATAATTGACCATCGCTGTATGCCAATCGTGAGTATGAACAATATCGGCTTGAACATTCACAACTTTGGCAGCCTCCAGCACAGCTCTTGAAAAAAAGGCAAACCGCTCACCGTCATCATAATGCCCGTACAACGAATCCCTGTTGAAATAGTACTCATTGTCGATGAAGTAATAATTCACATCATTCTCTGCCATATGTTCAATTCCGCAATATTGCTGCCGCCAGCCGACAGCTACGGTACACTCAGCCTGTTTTTTCATACGCTTTTTCCACGGTTCAGGTATTTGGCTGTACTTCGGCAGCATCACAGCTACCTCATTGCCTAATCGCGCAAGCGCCTTTGGCAGAGCACCTGCTACATCGGCAAGACCTCCTGATTTCACAAATGGGGTGCATTCTGACACAGCAAATAATATCTTCAAGAATTCATCAGCTCTCCTTGCACCAAACCTTTTCTTAATACAAGCGGCTGCTCAGCTGTTCCTGCAGCTTCCGTCGCCTTGCCGATTTTAACATCCTTATCCGAAATGACCTGCTCAAGAAGACAATCCTCTCCAATCTGCGTTTTTTGCATAATAATGCAGTTTTTCAGCTTCGTACCCTTTCCGACATGGACCGCCCTGAACAAAATGCAGTTTTCAACCTCTCCTTCAAGCACACAGCCGTTTGCCACCAAAGAATTTTTGACAGTGCTGTGCTTTCCGTATTTCGTAGGCGGCTCATCCTTCACTTTTGTATAGATCGGCTGCTGCGGCAAAAACACCTGCTGCCAAAAACGAGGCTGAATGAGCTCCATACTGTGGGTATAATATTTTTCCACCGAATCAATGACAGCGGCATAACCTGAATATTCATAAGGGCAAATGGTCAGGGCGGAAGATTCCTTTTCAACAGCCTCCTGAATGGTTTTATAGCCTTTTTCGCTATGTCCGTAGATCAGATCCTTTAAAAGCGTTGTTGACATGATATAGATTTGCAGCGACTGGCCGTCCTGAAATACCTCGGTGACGTCGCAGCCAACCTCCTGATGGCGTTTCAGCACATATTGAAATTGAATGTTGCATACGGTATGGCTGTTGGAGATTACAGCATATTGCTGAGTGCTTCTGTGGAAGTAATCTAGATGGTCCGAAAACTGGCGAAAGGAACCGAATTCATCGTATTCGTGATGAAGATGGGGAGACGGGAAAAAAAAGAGGCCGTCCTTTTTCCGGTGCAAATCCCATTCCTTACCCGCCCCAAGGTGATCCATGAGCGAACGGTAACGATACTTCGGAAAAATTGCAACACTCCTAATATCCGCATTCACCATGTTGGAAAGCATAAAATCAATCAGTCGGTACCTGCCGGCAAAAGGGATCGCCCCGAGCGACCGCTGTGCTGTTAAATCCTGAAGAGAATGCTTATATGTGGTTTCATCTATAACACCTAACATTTGATTATTGAACACTGACTCTGCCCCCTCTTCAGTAATTAAATCAATTCTTTTTCTACAAATTCCTCTGAAACGAGCAGCACCTCTTCAATGTCTTTTTCGGAGCGAATCACTGCGCCATCCGGCAGCACCATCCCATTAGGAACGATGGCATTTTCAATGACTACATGCTCCCCAATCGTCACATCCGGCATTATGACGGATGATGTAACAGTCGTATGCTTACCAACAGTCACACCTTGAAAAAGAACGGAGTGAGACACATTTCCATATACAACACAACCTTCGTTCACAAGCGAATCTTGAACCTGCGCATCAGATGAAATAAATTGCGGAGGCTGATTTGGATTGACGGAGTAAATTTTCCATTTGCGTTCAAACAGCTTCAGCTCCGAGTCCTCTTTTAACAAATCCATATTGGCTTCCCACAAGCTCTGCACCGTTCCGACATCCTTCCAATATCCCTTGAACGGATAAGCAGAAAGCTTCTTTTTCTCTTCCAAAAGCAGTGGAATAATGTCTTTGCCGAAGTCGTGGCTAGAATAAGGGTTTTGATCGTCCATCTCAAGATACTGTTTCAAAAGCGGCCAATTGAATATATAAATTCCCATTGAGGCAAGATTGCTCTTAGGGAATTTGGGCTTTTCATCAAAATGTGTGATCGTCCCATCTGGATTGGCCTTCATGATGCCGAACCGGCTTGCTTCCTCCCAGCCCACTTCGATGACAGAGATGGTCACATCTGCTTTCTTTTCAATGTGATAATCAAGCATTTTGCCGTAGTCCATTTTGTATATGTGATCTCCTGATAAAATCAGTACATACTCAGGATCATACTGATTCAAATAATTGAGATTTTCATAAATGGAGCTTGCCGTCCCTTTATACCATTTGACTTCTGATGACTCGGCATAAGGGGGTAAAACCGTCACGCCGCCATTATATCTATCCAGGTCCCATGCACTGCCGATCCCAATATAGGAATTCAGCTCGAGCGGCTGATATTGCGTTAAAATCCCGACTGTGTCTATGCCTGAATTAGAACAGTTGCTTAGGGTAAAATCAATAATCCTGTATTTTCCCCCGAAAGATACAGCCGGTTTGGCCATATTTTTTGTTAATCCGCTGAGACGGCTGCCCTTCCCGCCGGCAAGGAGCATGGCTACACATTGTTTTTTCATCTTTTTATCTCTCCTCTTTTTTTAACCGCCCGTAAAATCGAGATGCCGTAAGGGGGGATGGTCATCGTGATATAACACGGTTTATGATGAAGTGCTCCCTTTTTAGCCGATAACGGCTTTTTGTT
This sequence comes from Bacillus sp. PS237, assembly GCF_037963345.1. Taxonomy (NCBI): domain Bacteria; kingdom Bacillati; phylum Bacillota; class Bacilli; order Caryophanales; family Bacillaceae; genus Bacillus; species Bacillus sp. PS237. The sequence continues at coordinate 3,096,611 of NZ_CP150156.1, forward strand.
GATTTGCCCTGAGCCTCCATATGTTTCACTGTCACTGTTAAGCACTTCAATGTATTGAGTAAAAAAAGGAACTCCAACATCATATTGATGATAGACCACGGGTGTAAAATTACAAATGATGACAAGCGCCTCACCGTGCTTTTGGCCATAACGAATAAAAGAAAAGATTGATTGTTCGTCATTATGGACATCAATCCATTCAAACGATTGTGCACGATGGTCATGCTCATAAAGGATTTTGCTTTTTTGGTAAAAGCGGAGAAGATCTTGCGTAAAAACGCTGGCTTTCTGATGCATGGGGAAGGAGTCCAAAAACCAATCAAGCTGTTCTGTATCTTTCCATTCATCAAATTGAGCAAACTCTGATCCCATAAAGATCAATTTCTTTCCGGGATGCACTGTCATATAGCCCAGCAAAAGCCGATACTGGGCAAATTTCTGCCAGTAGTCGCCAGGCATTTTATTGAGAAGTGATTTTTTTCCGTATACGACTTCATCATGAGAAAACGGCAATACAAAATGTTCACTAAACGCATATAGTAATGAAAAAGAGATAAGCTGATGACAATGCCGCCTTTCTTCGGGCGGCGTCTCCATGTATTTCAGTACGTCATTCATCCATCCCATATTCCATTTATAATGAAAACCAAGCCCCCCTTCCTCAACGGCACCTGTCACTTGAGGCCATTCTGTAGAATCTTCTGCAATCATCATCACATGGGGATATGCCTCTCTCATGGTTTGATTGAGTTTTTTTAAAAAATCAACAGCATATGGATTCGTGTGGCGTTCATCCTGATTTGGCCAATACAAGATATTAGCCACTGCATCAACCCTAAATCCATCTATATGATAGAATTCCGCCCAGTACAACGCATTCGAAATTAAAAAACTATGAACTTCCGGTTTCCCCAGGTCAAAGTTTGCCGTGCCCCATAACCAGTTCTCCCGATCACGTTCTTCTTTGTATTCATAAAGCGGTTCTCCATCAAACATATAAAGGCCATGTGCATCTTTACAAAAATGTCCGGGGACCCAATCCAAAATGACTCCGATATTTTGTTGATGACATTCATCCACAAACTTCATCAGATCATGCGGCGGGCCAAACCTGCTTGTCGGGCTGTAATACCCCGTTCCTTGGTACCCCCATGAACGATCATATGGATGCTCATACACGGGAAGCAGTTCAATATGGGTAAACCCATGCTTCTTGATATAAGGGATAAGCGTCTGACTTAATTCTTTATAGGAATAATGCCTGCCATCAGAATGCTTCTTCCAAGACCCAAGATGCAGTTCATAAATGAAAACAGGTTTTTCATACAGCGTCTTAGCCTTCTGTTTCTTTTGCCATTTTTGATCTTGCCAGCTGTATCCTTCCAAATCGTAAGTAAGTGACGCTGTGTTTGGTCTGACTTCTGAATAAATAGCGTATGGATCTGCCTTCAGCCTGATCTCACCGTTATTCGTCACAATTTCGTATTTATATCGTTCCTTTTCTCCTATACCTGGAATAAATAACGTCCAAATGCCATTATCATTCACTCTGTGCATCACATGCTCTTCTCCAGACCAGCTGTTAAAATCTCCAGCCACTCGTACTTCCGACGCATGAGGCGCCCACACACAGAATTCATATCCGCTTTTGCCATTCAGCTCGCGGTAATGCGAGCCAAACAGCTGATAGCTTTTAAACAGACTGCCTTCGTGAAAAAGATAAACATCATGTGCTGTCGGGCTGGCAGCGGCCATGTAATCATCCTTTCTGACATCATAGTTTTCATTTATAGTATTTATTCGAAGAAATAAAAAAAAGCCCTTTCCTGAAAGCGCTTATACTTATAGACAATTAACTTCATTTTCTGAAGAAAAACGAAATATATGGAGATTTTTGTAGTCTGTTTTTAAAATAAAGAACAAAATCTAAGACATATCATGATTTATAAAAACAAAAAAACCTTGCAGGATATGCAAGGCTTCTGGATGACCCGTACGGGATTCGAACCCGTGTTACCGCCGTGAAAGGGCGGTGTCTTAACCGCTTGACCAACGGGCCGATAATTATGATATCTGTAATCATATGGCGGAGAAGGAGGGATTTGAACCCTCGCGCCGCTTACACGACCTACACCCTTAGCAGGGGCGCCTCTTCAGCCACTTGAGTACTTCTCCATTTGGCTCCACAGGCAGGATTCGAACCTGCGACCGATCGGTTAACAGCCGATAGCTCTACCACTGAGCTACTGTGGAACAAAAGTCATGGTGGGCCTGAATGGACTCGAACCATCGACCTCACGCTTATCAGGCGTGCGCTCTAACCAGCTGAGCTACAGGCCCATGACGATATAGAAATGGAGCGGGTGATGGGAATCGAACCCACGACATCAGCTTGGAAGGCTGAGGTTTTACCACTAAACTACACCCGCAATTTTTATTTGGGGCGATTGATGGGAATCGAACCCACGAATGCCAGAGCCACAATCTGGTGCGTTAACCACTTCGCCACAACCGCCAAAGCATATTGATAAATGGTGGCTCGGGACGGAATCGAACCGCCGACACACGGATTTTCAGTCCGTTGCTCTACCAACTGAGCTACCGAGCCTAAGTATTTAAATGGCGGTCCGGACGGGACTCGAACCCGCGACCTCCTGCGTGACAGGCAGGCATTCTAACCAACTGAACTACCGGACCATTTTAAAATTTGGTTGCGGGGGCAGGATTTGAACCTGCGACCTTCGGGTTATGAGCCCGACGAGCTACCGAACTGCTCCACCCCGCGATGATTAGGAATATGTATGGCGGAGGAAGAGGGATTCGAACCCCCGCGGGCTTTGACACCCCTGTCGGTTTTCAAGACCGATCCCTTCAGCCAGACTTGGGTATTCCTCCGTATAGTGGTGGACCTTGTAGGACTCGAACCTACGACCGGACGGTTATGAGCCGTCTGCTCTAACCAACTGAGCTAAAGGTCCATTGGTAGCGGCGGAGGGGATCGAACCCCCGACCTCACGGGTATGAACCGTACGCTCTAGCCAGCTGAGCTACACCGCCAAATATTTTTGAAATCAAGTGGAGCCTAGCGGGATCGAACCGCTGACCTCCTGCGTGCAAAGCAGGCGCTCTCCCAGCTGAGCTAAGGCCCCAAGAATGGTCGGGAAGACAGGATTCGAACCTGCGACCCCATGGTCCCAAACCATGTGCTCTACCAAGCTGAGCTACTTCCCGATTTCATATAGATCATGGCGCGCCCGAGAGGAGTCGAACCCCTAACCTTTTGATCCGTAGTCAAACGCTCTATCCAATTGAGCTACGGGCGCAAAACTTAATGCCGAGGGCCGGACTTGAACCGGCACGGTAGTCACCTACCGCAGGATTTTAAGTCCTGTGTGTCTGCCAATTCCACCACCCCGGCGTGGATGGTATAGTTGGAGCGGAAGACGGGATTCGAACCCGCGACCCCCACCTTGGCAAGGTGGTGTTCTACCACTGAACTACTTCCGCAGAAATGGTGCGGATGAAGGGACTTGAACCCCCACGTCTGTAAAGACACTAGAGCCTGATTCTAGCGCGTCTGCCAATTCCGCCACATCCGCAACATGTAAATGGTGAGCCATGAAGGACTCGAACCTTCGACCCTCTGATTAAAAGTCAGATGCTCTACCAACTGAGCTAATGGCTCTTCTTACAATAGACTTGAATATTATATCATATAAAAGTGGTGCCGGCAAGAGGACTTGAACCCCCAACCTACTGATTACAAGTCAGTTGCTCTACCAATTGAGCTACACCGGCATATATGTAAAACCGATATGTATAATGAAAAATGGTGGAGGATGACGGGCTCGAACCGCCGACCCTCTGCTTGTAAGGCAGATGCTCTCCCAGCTGAGCTAATCCTCCATACTTGCACTAACGTGCAATTGCTTGGCGGCGTCCTACTCTCACAGGGGGAAACCCCCGACTACCATCGGCGCTGAAGAGCTTAACTTCCGTGTTCGGTATGGGAACGGGTGTGACCTCTTCGCTATCGCCACCAAACAAATTGAGAGTGTTCTCTCAAAACTAGATAACAGGTGTGACATCATTCAAAAATATGGTTAAGTCCTCGATCGATTAGTATCTGTCAGCTCCATGTGTCGCCACACTTCCACCTCAGACCTATCAACCTGATCATCTTTCAGGGATCTTACTTCCTTGCGGAATGGGAAATCTCATCTTGAGGGGGGCTTCATGCTTAGATGCTTTCAGCACTTATCCCGTCCGCACATAGCTACCCAGCGATGCCCTTGGCAGAACAACTGGTACACCAGCGGTGCGTCCATCCCGGTCCTCTCGTACTAAGGACAGCTCCTCTCAAATTTCCTGCGCCCGCGACGGATAGGGACCGAACTGTCTCACGACGTTCTGAACCCAGCTCGCGTACCGCTTTAATGGGCGAACAGCCCAACCCTTGGGACCGACTACAGCCCCAGGATGCGATGAGCCGACATCGAGGTGCCAAACCTCCCCGTCGATGTGGACTCTTGGGGGAGATAAGCCTGTTATCCCCGGGGTAGCTTTTATCCGTTGAGCGATGGCCCTTCCATGCGGAACCACCGGATCACTAAGCCCGACTTTCGTCCCTGCTCGACTTGTAGGTCTCGCAGTCAAGCTCCCTTGTGCCTTTACACTCTGCGAATGATTTCCAACCATTCTGAGGGAACCTTTGGGCGCCTCCGTTACCTTTTAGGAGGCGACCGCCCCAGTCAAACTGCCCACCTGACACTGTCTCCCCGCCCGATAAGGGCGGCGGGTTAGAAGGTCAATACAGCCAGGGTAGTATCCCACCGATGCCTCCACCGAAGCTGGCGCTCCGGTTTCCAAGGCTCCTACCTATCCTGTACAAGCTGTACCAACATTCAATATCAGGCTGCAGTAAAGCTCCACGGGGTCTTTCCGTCCTGTCGCGGGTAACCTGCATCTTCACAGGTACTATAATTTCACCGAGTCTCTCGTTGAGACAGTGCCCAGATCGTTGCGCCTTTCGTGCGGGTCGGAACTTACCCGACAAGGAATTTCGCTACCTTAGGACCGTTATAGTTACGGCCGCCGTTTACTGGGGCTTCAATTCGCACCTTCGCTTACGCTAAGCGCTCCTCTTAACCTTCCAGCACCGGGCAGGCGTCAGCCCCTATACTTCGCCTTACGGCTTCGCAGAGACCTGTGTTTTTGCTAAACAGTCGCCTGGGCCTATTCACTGCGGCTCTCTCGGGCTTGCACCCTAACAGAGCACCCCTTCTCCCGAAGTTACGGGGTCATTTTGCCGAGTTCCTTAACGAGAGTTCTCTCGATCACCTTAGGATTCTCTCCTCGCCTACCTGTGTCGGTTTGCGGTACGGGCACCTCTCACCTCGCTAGAGGCTTTTCTTGGCAGTGTGGAATCAGGAACTTCGCTACTATATTTCGCTCGCCATCACAGCTCAGCCTTATGGGAAACGGATTTGCCTATTTCCCAGCCTAACTGCTTGGACGCGGATATCCAATACCGCGCTTACCCTATCCTCCTGCGTCCCCCCATTGCTCAAATGGTGAGGAGGTGGTACAGGAATATCAACCTGTTGTCCATCGCCTACGCCTTTCGGCCTCGGCTTAGGTCCCGACTAACCCTGAGCGGACGAGCCTTCCTCAGGAAACCTTAGGCATTCGGTGGAGGGGATTCTCACCCCTCTTTCGCTACTCATACCGGCATTCTCACTTCTAAGCGCTCCACCAGTCCTTCCGGTCTGGCTTCACAGCCCTTAGAACGCTCTCCTACCACTGTTCGAAGAACAGTCCGCAGCTTCGGTGATACGTTTAGCCCCGGTACATTTTCGGCGCAGAGTCACTCGACCAGTGAGCTATTACGCACTCTTTAAATGGTGGCTGCTTCTAAGCCAACATCCTGGTTGTCTAAGCAACTCCACATCCTTTTCCACTTAACGTATACTTTGGGACCTTAGCTGGCGGTCTGGGCTGTTTCCCTTTCGACTACGGATCTTATCACTCGCAGTCTGACTCCCAAGGATAAGTCATTGGCATTCGGAGTTTGACTGAATTCGGTAACCCGGTAGGGGCCCCTAGTCCAATCAGTGCTCTACCTCCAAGACTCTTACCTTGAGGCTAGCCCTAAAGCTATTTCGGAGAGAACCAGCTATCTCCAGGTTCGATTGGCATTTCACCCCTACCCACACCTCATCCCCGCACTTTTCAACGTGCGTGGGTTCGGGCCTCCATTCAGTGTTACCTGAACTTCACCCTGGACATGGGTAGATCACCTGGTTTCGGGTCTACGACCACGTACTCATGCGCCCTATTCAGACTCGCTTTCGCTGCGGCTCCGCATCTTCTGCTTAACCTTGCACGGGATCGTAACTCGCCGGTTCATTCTACAAAAGGCACGCCATCACCCGTTAACGGGCTCTGACTACTTGTAGGCACACGGTTTCAGGATCTCTTTCACTCCCCTTCCGGGGTGCTTTTCACCTTTCCCTCACGGTACTGGTTCACTATCGGTCACTAGGGAGTATTTAGCCTTGGGAGATGGTCCTCCCGGATTCCGACGGAATTTCACGTGTTCCGCCGTACTCAGGATCCACTCAGGAGAGAACGAAGTTTTGACTACAGGGCTGTTACCTCCTATGGCGGGCCTTTCCAGACCTCTTCATCTACCTCGTTCTTTTGTAACTCCGTACAGAGTGTCCTACAACCCCAAGAGGCAAGCCTCTTGGTTTGGGCTGATCCCGTTTCGCTCGCCGCTACTCAGGGAATCGCATTTGCTTTCTCTTCCTCCGGGTACTTAGATGTTTCAGTTCCCCGGGTCTGCCTTCTCATATCCTATGAATTCAGATATGGATACCACTCCATTACGAGTGGTGGGTTTCCCCATTCGGAAATCTCCGGATCAAAGCTTGCTTACAGCTCCCCGAAGCATATCGGTGTTCGTCCCGTCCTTCATCGGCTCCTAGTGCCAAGGCATCCACCGTGCGCCCTTTCTAACTTAACCGTTAAAAAGAATCACTATGTGATATCTTGTGTTACTAATTGAATGTGATGTCTACTGTTATCTAGTTTTCAAAGAACACGTTTCGAAGGAATGATCCTTCAAAACTAAACAAGACAGGGAACGTTCTGTTTATAAGACCCAAGGTCTTATATTCCGTATAATATCCTTAGAAAGGAGGTGATCCAGCCGCACCTTCCGATACGGCTACCTTGTTACGACTTCACCCCAATCATCTGTCCCACCTTCGGCGGCTGGCTCCTAAAAGGTTACCTCACCGACTTCGGGTGTTACAAACTCTCGTGGTGTGACGGGCGGTGTGTACAAGGCCCGGGAACGTATTCACCGCGGCATGCTGATCCGCGATTACTAGCGATTCCAGCTTCACGCAGTCGAGTTGCAGACTGCGATCCGAACTGAGAACAGATTTGTGGGATTGGCTTAACCTCGCGGTTTCGCTGCCCTTTGTTCTGTCCATTGTAGCACGTGTGTAGCCCAGGTCATAAGGGGCATGATGATTTGACGTCATCCCCACCTTCCTCCGGTTTGTCACCGGCAGTCACCTTAGAGTGCCCAACTGAATGCTGGCAACTAAGATCAAGGGTTGCGCTCGTTGCGGGACTTAACCCAACATCTCACGACACGAGCTGACGACAACCATGCACCACCTGTCACTCTGCCCCCGAAGGGGACGTCCTATCTCTAGGATTGTCAGAGGATGTCAAGACCTGGTAAGGTTCTTCGCGTTGCTTCGAATTAAACCACATGCTCCACCGCTTGTGCGGGCCCCCGTCAATTCCTTTGAGTTTCAGTCTTGCGACCGTACTCCCCAGGCGGAGTGCTTAATGCGTTAGCTGCAGCACTAAGGGGCGGAAACCCCCTAACACTTAGCACTCATCGTTTACGGCGTGGACTACCAGGGTATCTAATCCTGTTCGCTCCCCACGCTTTCGCTCCTCAGCGTCAGTTACAGACCAGAGAGTCGCCTTCGCCACTGGTGTTCCTCCACATCTCTACGCATTTCACCGCTACACGTGGAATTCCACTCTCCTCTTCTGCACTCAAGTTCCCCAGTTTCCAATGACCCTCCCCGGTTGAGCCGGGGGCTTTCACATCAGACTTAAGAAACCGCCTGCGAGCCCTTTACGCCCAATAATTCCGGACAACGCTTGCCACCTACGTATTACCGCGGCTGCTGGCACGTAGTTAGCCGTGGCTTTCTGGTTAGGTACCGTCAAGGTACCGCCCTATTCGAACGGTACTTGTTCTTCCCTAACAACAGAGCTTTACGATCCGAAAACCTTCATCACTCACGCGGCGTTGCTCCGTCAGACTTTCGTCCATTGCGGAAGATTCCCTACTGCTGCCTCCCGTAGGAGTCTGGGCCGTGTCTCAGTCCCAGTGTGGCCGATCACCCTCTCAGGTCGGCTACGCATCGTTGCCTTGGTGAGCCGTTACCTCACCAACTAGCTAATGCGCCGCGGGTCCATCTGTAAGTGGTAGCCGAAGCCACCTTTTATGTTTGAACCATGCGGTTCAAACAACCATCCGGTATTAGCCCCGGTTTCCCGGAGTTATCCCAGTCTTACAGGCAGGTTACCCACGTGTTACTCACCCGTCCGCCGCTAACATCAGGGAGCAAGCTCCCATCTGTCCGCTCGACTTGCATGTATTAGGCACGCCGCCAGCGTTCGTCCTGAGCCAGGATCAAACTCTCCGATAAATGGATCACAGGTTAAGTTCACCGCATCCTGCGGCGACACCTGTGTGACCTGCGTCGTGCAGGCCCTAGTTTGACTGACTACGCACATCGCAGTGCGATTTTTAAAAACTGAATTAACAGGTACGTTTTGTCTTGTTTAGTTTTCAAAGATCATTTCGTTACTTCTCAATGAAGCAGCTTTACTAATATAACATTCAGCTTCTTTTTTGTCAACAACTTTTTTCAAGTTGTTTTGAAGCATCTAGTTTGTGTCCGCTGTGCATCAGCGACGTTTAATAATATAACACCTGTATTTATTTATTGCAATAGTTTTTTAAAAAAAATCTATAAAACAAATAAACTATAATCCTCGCCATGATTTCTAAAGCGTGTGTATCATATAAGTTTCTTAAAAGAACATATACATCAGTCATGTGATCTTGTTGTTTTTTTCGTTTTCTTGTATAGTAGAAACGAACTAAATACTGATGACCACAAGGGGAGCATTAAAGCTGAGAGTGAGCGGTTTCGTTCTGACCCTTTGAACCTGTTAGTTAACGCTGGCGTAGGGATGTGGCAAAGTCAAATGAATTGCAGATCGTAAAGCAGTGCGTGGAACTTTTCTCATCCTTCCGCGTGCTGCTTTTTTGTTGTCCTTTTGGTTGTCTGTCAATGGAAGGAGATAGATATGAATCAATCTAAGCAACTGGTTCGCCTTATTGAAATTGCCATTATGACAGCGGCAGCCGTTATTTTAGACATTGTCTCAGGAATGTTTCTTAGCATGCCTCAAGGAGGCTCGGTCTCCATCATGATGATTCCGATCTTTTTAATTTCGTTTCGCTGGGGTGTCAAAGCAGGTCTTACTACAGGTTTGTTGACAGGTCTAGTACAAATAGCAATCGGAAACTTGTTTGCTCAACATCCTGTACAGCTATTGTTAGATTACATTGTCGCTTTCGCAGCAATCGGCATAAGCGGCTGTTTCGCTTCTTCTGTCCGTAAAGCCGCTGTATCAAAAACAAAAGGGAAATTGATTGTTTCAGTGGTCAGCGCAGTTTTTATCGGCAGTTTGCTGCGCTATGCCGCGCATGTCATTTCAGGAGCTGTGTTTTTCGGCAGCTTTGCTCCAAAAGGAACACCGGTATGGATTTATTCTTTAACTTATAATGCGACTTACATGGTTCCTTCATTCATTATTTGTGCAATTGTCCTATGTTTATTATTTATGACAGCACCCCGTCTGCTTAAAAGTGACAAAGCGTAAAAGTAACAATCCCCCAGCGAATTCCGCTGGGGGATTTTTCGTTATCTGTTAAGAAGTGTTTTTAAAGCTGAAAGATCCGGCCAGCCAAGACCTACTTCTTTCAGCCTTACTCCGGCAATTTCAAAGTTGTCCTCCGCTACTCTTTCAGGTGAATAGGCCTGATAAAATATAATCGAGGGATTCTGCTCAATAACCCAAACAAACATACTTGAAAAACCATGTTGAAGCAAAAACTCCGCTCCTTTTGCTAAGAGCGCCCTGCCTGCACCTTGCCGCTGGCGCTCTTCCAGAAGATAAATAGCGTATAACTCGCCGTCATAGCCTTCTTGTTCAGAGCGAATAGGTCCAAATGAAGCAAAGCCGAATACTGAACCCTTTTCGTCCTGAGCAACAAATACTCCCTTTAACGAGCGACTTTTCCATTTGTCTTCAAATTCCTTATAGTTCAGGCTGTTTAAATAATCAATCGGGATAATTTCGTGGTATGTTGTCCTCCAGCTGTCTACATGCACTTTTGCAATGTCCTTTATATCCTCTAACTTCGCTTCACGTACAGTTACCATACGGTTCTGCCCTTTCCTTACTCTGATTTTTGGATCGTTTTGGCTTCTTTGATTTCATTTGTTAATTCATTAATGCTTTGTTTTACGTTTCCTTTTCCTGAAAAGTTCTCAAGCATTTCTTTTACATCAATTCCTGAGGATGCTTTTAAACTTTCTTGCAGACTTGACATTAAGTTCGTCGCATAGCTGGTTACTTTGTTTGCTCCGCTTGATTCACCGCTTCCTCCTGTATCGACAACGGTGATTTTATCAATATTTGAAAGAGGTGCCGCTGCTTGTTTCGCGTATTCCGGAAGCATTTTGACAATCATATCGAAAATCGCCGCCTGCCCGTACTGTTCAAAGGCGGCCGCAATTTTCTCTTTTGCTTCCGCTTCTGCAAGACCTTTCAGGCGGATAACCTCTGCTTCTGTCTCTCCTTTCGCTTTTTCCGCTTCTGCTTTTGCTAGCCCGTCAATTCTTACTTTTTCCGCCTCAGCCTTTGCCATTGCTTCAATACTGTACTTCTTGGCATCGGCTTCCGCGAGCTGTTTGGCTTTCTCAGCTGCTGCGGACTGCTCAACAGAATAACGGTCTGCATCGGCTTTTTTCTTTACCTCTGAGTCGTATTGACGTTCACGGCGAAGAATTTCTTTTTCTTCTAGTTCTATTTGTTTTTGGCGTTCGATAATTTTAACCTGCATTTCCTGCTCTGTGACTTGCTGGCGCGCTCGGGCAGTCTCTAAATCATATGCTTGGTCGGCATTCGCTTTTGCCGTATCTTGTTCTCTGCGGAATTCAGCCATTTTGAGCTGATTGATTTTTTCAGCTTCAGCGATTTCCGTCGCCCGTTCAAGTTCTGATTTTTTTGCGTCTTTATCGGCTTCTGCCCGCTTAATTCGGGTTTCTTTATCAGCCTCTGCTGTTGCGATATCAGCATCGCGTTTTACTTGGGCAATTCTCGGTTTCCCTAATGATTCAAGATAACCGTTTTTATCACGAACATCTTTAATGGTAAACGAGACGATTACAAGTCCCATTTTCGCGAGATCCTGTGAAGCGACACGCTGCACCTCTTGAGAGAATTTTTCTCTGTTTTTATAGATTTCTTCTACTGTCATTGAGCCGAGAATGGAACGAAGGTGGCCTTCTAAAACCTCCCGCGCTTCCTGCTCACGGTCGTCTTTTGATTTCCCTAAAAATTGTTCGGCCGCTGTAGCGATTTCTCCTATAGAACCGCCGATTTTAATAATCGCAGTTCCATCGGCCATTACTGGCACTCCTTGTTCTGTATAGACTTCAGGTGTCGAAACATCGAGTTTGCTTGATAATAGGCTTAGCGGCTCTGCCTGCTGGAAGACGGGAAGGACAAAGGTTCCTCCGCCGCGGACGATTTTAATACGGTTGCCGCCTTCATCGACATGAACATTTTTATTACCCAGATAGCTCCCTGTTACAATTAACGCTTCATCAGGCCCTGCTGTACGATACTTCGTAATAAACACAGCTATTAGTGCAATTAATAAAAAGAATACAACTCCGATGATCATTATAATCGGCATTGTCATATCAAATTCCTCCTTTTATGTTAAATGGGTTCATGCGGAGTAACCGAAAGAACTCCGTTGTTAATATCTACGACTAACACCGTTGTCCCGTAACTGATCTGCTGATTATCAAAACTGACCGCTGACTTTGAAATGGTCCCGCCTATCCCTTCTATGACCACTTCACCAAACCCGTCAACCGGCACAGCTGTAATCACTTTACCGAGTCTTCCTCTGAGATCATCTTCTCTATATGCCAATGATTCTTCTGCAGATGATAATGGCACCAGTACAAAGATGTGAAGCAATACCACCAGCATGATCGAAAGGATGCAAGATAAAAGCGCAATCAGCAAGCTTGACAGAGGCAATACAAGTTCACCTATATATCCGCCCGCTGAAAAACATGTAAAAAATGAGAGCACTAATGTCGGATTAAGAAACGGAATGCCTTCTGACAGCCCTGAAAATACATCTCCGAAAAACAGGAATAACAGCGTAAGGCTGCCCGCAATAATAAGCGTATAAAGATACATTGTTTGTATAGGTACTCCAAATAACTCCAACTTCCTCATCCTTTCTTCATCAATGCATTGATGAACGGCTGCCGTTACCATTTATACGAGACACCTCGGGAAAAGTTTCAAAATTTTAAGACAAATAACCCATTTGAAGTGCTTTATAAATGATAATTGCTTATATATATGGTAATGTCATTTTAGGAGGAGATATGATGAGTATCTTTAATGAAGCCAGATTAGAAACGTGGAACGAATTGAAAGGACTTTCTGACGAAAAGCTGAATCAAAAGCCTTCTGCTGAAGAATGGAGCATACGGGAAGTTCTTGACCATTTGAAAAAAATCGATATGACCGCACAAAAAATGTTGAAGGAACGTGTAAAGGACGCTCCGATTAAAGAAATTGAAGAAAAACCGCTTGAAGTAGCACAGGACAGAAATAATAAACGGAAAGCCCCGAGTCATCTTGAGCCTGCGCATGATTTTATTTCAGGCAGCCAAATGAAACGTGAGCTTGATGTGGTAAGAGAGCAGCTGACTGCTGCGATTGCCTCTCTGAAAGAAGAAGATTTTGAAAGAGTGCTTCCGCATCCTGTGTTTCAAGAGCTGACTGTCAGACAGTGGATCGATTTTATCGGCCATCATGAAAAACGGCACCTCAGCCAAATGAAAGAAATTAAAGAAAAGATAGAAAGGGCCTGATTTAATCAGACCCTTTCTGCTTTTCGTTTGACTTTTCGCTGATAGGAATGAACTTCTATTTCATCACCTGTGTAAACAGCACCAGGTCTCTCCACAATACAGACAATCCCTCTAATGCCCAGTGCGTGGCGGACGAAAGCCGACGCCAGCTTCGGTTGGTCCGGATAATAAGACTGAATGACTTCTCCCGGCTGGATACACGGATCATTTTCGCCCTCACACAGCAGAGCCGCTCCGCTCGGAAAAATAATCCGGCTTCCTTCTTTTAATGAAGTAAGATCTGGCATACCGCTGACTGCCACATTCGCCCCGAGCCATTCCGGCAAAATTCTCGGCACTCCCATTTTTAAAGCGATTTCGTTGCATTCCTCTATTGAAACAATTGAAATTTGTCTGCGGTTGAAAATTTCAGTCCCTCTTGAAAACATTGGTTCTCTGGCTCCCGCTTTTTTGGTCAGGCCAAAATGCAAGTCGCCGGGGATGCCGCCATAATCAAAATCAAGCTTGTCCATTTGCTTTGTTACGAAGCTTTTTGTATCTGCGATATATAAGCCTTCCGCTTTTGCAGTCATACGCTTCCACATCAGCTGGCACCTTCCTTCTTATCTAAAATTTCCACCTATGCTTCATTATCCCAAAAAATCCCGCTCTGTAAAGGAGCGGGATTTTGATTATACCGTTTTAGGCGTAAGGTTAAAGCAGCGTTTGTAGATCCAGTTGTATGCTTTTTCATTTAAATCTCTAGGGTTTCCGAAGGTTTGCGGATCTTTCATTGCTTCTTTAGACAAGCGTTCGATCATATCAGGTGATACTCCCTGCTCTTCTAAAGTCGGCACTTCTAAATCTTCGACCAGATCATACATCCAATTGACAGATGCTTTCGCAGCTTCTTCTGTTGTCATCTTGCTTGTATCAATACCGAACGCTTTCGCAATACGCGCAAACTTCTCAGGATAGCCCTTCCAGTTGTATTCCATGACAGGGCCCATCATCGCCGCTACACATTGGCCGTGAGCGACTGGGATAATACCGCCAAGCGTTTGGCTCATCGCATGAGCAGCGCCCGCTGATTCACTTCCGTAAGAAAGACCGGCAAGCATCGCAGCCTGCGCCATTCCGTACCTTGCTTCCAGATCCTCTCCATCAGCAAATGCCCTCTTGATGTAATGAGCGGCATACTCAATCGCCATTAAGGCAACCGCATCCGTGATTGGCTGTGCAAATTTCATTGTATAGCACTCAATGGCATGGGCGAGCGCATCAATTCCCGTCATAGCTGTTACATGCGGAGGCATTGAAACATGAAGCTCAGGATCAATGATTGTCAAGTGCGCTGCAATCAGCGGACCGCCCGTGTTGAATTTGAATTCTCTTTCTTCATCTGTGATAACCGCCCATTGGGTTACTTCTGATCCGGTTCCAGCTGTAGTGGGAATTGTCGTCAGCGGAGGAATGCGGTTTTCCAGCGGTTTTTTCCCATCTGCCGCTTCATAATCAAGCACGCTTCCTTCGTGAGTCGCTTCTACTCCGATTGCTTTTGCTGTATCCATGGAGCTTCCGCCTCCGACTGCCACCAAACCATTACAGTTCTCTTTTTTGTAAAGCTCAGATCCTTCATTCACCAGACGGACAGGCGGGTTTGGCTCAACTTTATTAAAGAGTACCACTTCAATGCCTGCTTCTTTAAGTGATTCGATTACGGGATCAGCAACACCGGCTTTATAAATCCCAGGGTCTGTGACAAGGAGCGCTTTTGAAACGCCCAGTGCAGCTACTTCCTCACCCGTATGCTTGATGGCTCCGATTCCATGCTTAATCACAGTCGGAATTTCAAATGTGTGGAATTTCTGCATGCTTTCTACCTTCATATTTAATGTCATCATCAATCTCCCCCTCTTATGAATTAAACCAGTTAACCGCTGCCGGTTTTGTATTGCGGTATACATGTTTGACTTCTGTGTATTCTTCAAGGCCTATTTTTCCAAGCTCGCGTCCGAACCCGGATTGCTTATATCCGCCCCATGGCGCTTGTGCAAAGTACGGATGAAAATCGTTGATCCAAACGGTTCCCATTCTCAAGCGGGCTGCTACCCGTTCGCACTTTTCAATGTCTTTTGACCATACCGCTCCAGCCAAGCCATAGATGGTATCATTCGCAAGCTCGATTACCTCTTCTTCAGAGCTGAAGGTTTCGACTGTCAATACAGGACCGAAAACCTCTTCCTGAACGATTCTCATGTCAGAATTACAGTTTGAGAAAATAGTAGGTTCATAGAAAAAGCCGTTTTGAAGCTCAGGATCTTCCGGGCGTTTGCCTCCTGTCTCCAGCTTCGCGCCTTCCTCTATTCCGATCTCTACATATTTTTCTACCTTTGCCCTGTGCTCCGCCGAAATAAGCGGACCGCTTTCTGTCTCAGCATGAAAACCGTTTCCGAGTTTTATGCGTTTTGCCCGTTTGACCAGCTCCGCCAAAAATTGATCATGAATGGCATCCTCAACAAGCAAGCGGGAACCTGCAGAGCATACTTGGCCGGCGTGGAAAAATACAGCGTTTAAGGCCTGATCAACCGCAACTTCTAAATCCGCGTCCTTGAAAACAATATTTGGGTTTTTCCCGCCAAGTTCAAGGGCGATTTTTTTGACGTTTCCGCTTGCCGCCCGCATGATTTTTTTGCCTGTTTCAATTCCGCCCGTAAATGAAATCAAATCGACGTCTTTGTTTACGGCAAGCTCGTCGCCCACTGTGGCTCCCGGTCCAAGAACAAGATTTGCGACACCTTTTGGAACACCGGCTTCTTCCATCAGCTTAAAGACTTTGATTGTCGTCAGCGGCGTAATCTCACTCGGCTTCATGACGATTGTGTTTCCTGCGGCCAGTGCAGGGGCGATTTTCCAGCTCGCTTGAAGGAGCGGATAATTCCATGGAGTGATCTGGCCGCAAACCCCGATTGGCTCCCTAATAATTTTGCTTTCTGAATCAGGAATCGGAGATGAAATGATCTCTCCGCCATCTTTGTCTGCCAAGCCGGCGTAATATTGAAAAACATTGGCGATATCGTCCATATCGGCCTTGCTTTCTTCGAGTGTTTTTCCTGTATCAAGAGATTCAAGCTCAGCCAGCTCCTCAAGATCGCGTCTGATTAATTCCGCAATTTTCAGAACAATTTTTCCGCGTTCAAGCCCGGATAGCGATGACCATTCTCCTTTGTCAAATGCTCTACGTGCGGCTGCGATTGCTTTGATGGCGTCCTCTCGCCCTCCCTCGCTTACAGTTGCAATTTCTTCTTGATTAAATGGGTTGATAATACTGCGGATCTGTTCTTTTTCGGCACTGATCCATTCTCCGTCAATGAATAATGTTTGACTCATATAAGCCTCCTTGACGTAAATAAAGTTTGTTAAATAAAAATTTAATGTTTTTAACAACCTTAATCTAACATATGGTTTTTAAACTGTCAAAGTCCCATTTTGATTTTTCTTTTTGACTTTTCCTCATGTTTCGTTAAGATAAAGAACATAAAGAAATAACTTAACGAATTTAATTTTCTAAAGGAAAAGAGGGTCAGTATGGATGAAAATCCAGAATTTGCAGCTATAGAACAGGCTCGGGATCTTGTTATTGACTCCATTGCTGAAACGATGGATCTTTACGGAATTACCCGCAGTGTCGGGATTTTATATGGGACGATGTATATGAGGGATGAGATGACGCTTGACGAAATGCGTGAGGAGTTGCAAATGAGCAAACCAAGCATGAGCACTGGCGTCAAAAAGCTTCAAGACTTAAATGTAGTGAAAAAAACATTTCACCGGGGCATCCGCAAGCATACATTTGTGGCTGAGAAGGATTTCTTTAAATTTTTCACAAATTTCTTTCCACCTAAATGGGAGCGGGAGGTTCAAGTGAATGTAACAGCGATCGAGGAAGCTCAAGCTGATTTACAAAAGGTTTTATGCAAGGAAGATCTCGATGAGGATATCAAAAATGAAGCACTGCAGTTATATGATCAGCTGGAAAGCTCTAAAGCTTACTATGACTGGCTGAAACGGCTTGCTGAATCGGTGCAGACCGGAGAAATTTTTAAATTTATACCGGTCGAAACAAAGTAAAGCAGAAAACGCCTGGGAAACTAGGCGTTTTTTTGATGTAACTACTACAAATTTGAAAAATACGGGAAAAACACCCCATTTACTTCCAAAATATTTGATGGTAATTTTATGTAGGTAAAATTTGTATTTGGCCTTTCAGAGGAGGTGAAAAGCGGGCAGGCCTGTTTAATTTATCATTTTTTAGGGGGAATTTTGTTATGAAACGCAAATTATTATCTTCTTTGGCAATTAGTGCATTAAGTCTCGGGTTACTCGTTTCTGCACCTACAGCTTCTTTCGCGGCTGAATCTACATCAACTAAAGCTCATACTGAATCCACTATGAGAACACAGTCTACAGCTTCATTGTTCGCAACAATCACTGGCGCCAGCAAAACGGAATGGTCTTTCTCAGATATCGAATTGACTTACCGTCCAAACACGCTTCTCAGCCTTGGCGTTATGGAGTTTACATTGCCAAGCGGATTTACTGCAAACACGAAAGACACATTGAACGGAAATGCCTTGCGTACAACACAGATCCTCAATAACGGGAAAACAGTAAGAGTTCCTTTGGCACTTGATTTGTTAGGAGCTGGCGAATTCAAATTAAAACTGAATAACAAAACACTTCCTGCCGCTGGTACATATACTTTCCGTGCGGAGAATAAATCATTAAGCATCGGAAATAAATTTTACGCAGAAGCCAGCATTGACGTGGCTAAGCGCAGCACTCCTCCGACTCAGCCTTGCGGTTGCAACTAATGTAAAAGACCGGTTAACGCCGGTCTTTTTTGCGTTTTACCCTCCCCTTTTTCTCTAATCCCCGTTATCTTTTTTCTGGTTTAAAATTTAAATTGACAAACACTAGAAACAGGAGTAAATTCTTGAGTGTTCAATTTCATACAGTCTCTTTTACCGCTTAATCAAACACGAACGGGGGAACCAACGATTGGCTGTTTTATTAACAGCCTTGGGGTGAATCTTACTAAGTAAGAGGGGGTACTCTGAATCCCTAATCCGACAGCTAACCTCGTAGGCGTATACAGAGAGGAGGTCTATTATCGGCCATTCTTTGCAATGGTCTTTTTTGTTTCAAAAACGTTAATTCACTAAGGGAGATATGAACATTGGGAAGAATTAAAAATAAGCAATTTGCCGTGATCGGGCTGGGCCGGTTTGGCGGCAGCATTTGTAAAGAACTTCATAGAATGGGGCATGAGGTCCTTGCGGTTGATATCAACGAAGAAAAGGTCAATGCATATGCTTCTTACGCCACTCATGCGGTAATTGCCAACGCCACCGAAGAAAACGAATTGCTTTCATTAGGAATACGCAATTTTGAATATGTGATTGTTGCCATCGGAGCAAATATTCAAGCGAGTACGCTGACCACCCTATTATTAAAGGAGCTTGATATTCCAAATATTTGGGTGAAGGCTCAAAACTATTATCATCACAAGGTGCTTGAAAAAATAGGCGCTGACCGCATTATTCATCCTGAAAAAGATATGGGGGTTAAAATCGCACAAAGCCTTTCAGACGAAAATGTTTTGAATTACATTGATCTATCTGATGAATACAGTATTGTCGAGCTGCTGGCTACGCGCAAGCTTGATTCAAAATCGATTATTGACCTGAATGTAAGAGCAAAGTACGGCTGCACGATCCTGGCCATTAAACATCATGGAGATATCTGTCTTTCCCCCGCGCCTGAAGACATCATTCGCGAGCAAGATTGCCTGGTGATCATGGGCCACAAAAAGGATATTAAACGTTTTGAAAACGAAGGGATGTAGACAAAGGTGACACTTCAAAAGGATAAAGTGATCAAATGGGTTCGGTTTACACCGCCTCAAGTGCTTGCCATTGGTTTTTTCCTTACCATTATCATCGGGGCTGTCCTATTAATGCTTCCGATTTCCACTACGAAGCCATTGTCATGGATAGATGCCCTTTTTACTGCGGCTTCCGCTACAACTGTTACAGGGCTTGCTGTTGTCGATACCGGCACTCAATTTACGGTATTCGGGCAAACAGTAATTATGGGGCTGATTCAGATTGGCGGGCTTGGATTTATGACATTTGCGGTCTTGATCGTCATGATATTAGGAAAAAAAATCGGCTTAAAAGAACGAATGCTCGTCCAGGAAGCCTTAAACCAGCCGACAATCGGCGGTGTCATTGGCCTTGTCAAAGTCCTGTTTCTGTTTTCGATCAGTATTGAATTGATAGCAGCACTCATTTTATCCATCCGGCTTGTACCTCAATACGGCTGGTCATCCGGCTTGTTTGCAAGTTTGTTTCACGCAATATCTGCTTTTAACAATGCCGGGTTTTCGTTGTGGCCTGATAATTTGATGAGCTACGTTGGCGATCCTACAGTGAACCTCGTGATTACTTTCTTATTTATTACAGGAGGGATCGGATTTACGGTTCTGTTTGATGTGATGAAAAATCGGCGTTTTAAAACTTTTTCTTTACATACAAAGCTCATGCTTACAGGAACGCTGATGTTGAATGCGATCGCTATGCTTACGGTCTTTATTTTAGAATACAGCAACCCCGGCACGCTCGGCCACCTGCATATAGTGGATAAACTGTGGGCCTCCTATTTTCAGGCAGTGACGCCGAGAACCGCAGGGTTCAATTCTCTAGATTTTGGAAGCATGAGAGAAGGAACAATTGTATTTACTTTATTATTGATGTTTATCGGAGCAGGAAGCGCATCAACGGCGAGCGGCATTAAGCTGACTACGTTCATCGTGATTTTAACATCTGTTATTGCTTACTTGAGAGGTAAAAAAGAAACGGTTATTTTCCGCCGTTCCATCAAATATCCGATTATCATTAAAGCTTTAGCTGTGAGCGTCACCAGTTTGTTCATCGTGTTTTTAGGGATTTTCGCCCTGACGATCACAGAACAAGCGCCATTTCTTCAAATTGTGTTTGAAACCTTTTCCGCATTCGGAACTGTCGGCCTTACGATGGGGCTTACTCCTGAACTGACAACAGCTGGCAAGTGTATCATCATTGTCATCATGTTTATCGGAAGAATTGGTCCTTTAACGTTCGTGTTTTCATTCGCAAAAACAGAGCAATCAAATATCCGTTATCCTGATGGCGAAGTGTTTACAGGGTGATATCAAAAAAATCCGGCGTGCAGTCGCCGGATTTTTTATGATTCGATATGAGATTGATTTTGTCTTTTTTCCTGTTCCGCGATGATTTCGTTATCCTCCGCGTTATCACGGGTCACTTTTTGCGTAAGAATCGCACCAACTGCTACAAGTATCATAACAGCGATGTAATAACCTTTTTCATTGAGTTCCAGATTATCAGCATTATAGAGTCCGATACTAAACAAAAATACTCCCGCAAAAAAAGTAAAATAAGCTAGTACTGTAAAGGCAACCGTGTTTCTGCGTCTATATTTCTGCACCTTTGTTCCCTCCCGAAAGCATAGTTAAAAAGTGATAACTTCCGTGGAATATTATACCTCAAATTCCCCGGAATGGAACAAAGAATTAAAAATACCAGTAAAAAGGGCTTAGGTTGCCTCCTTTATTTCAACAGCTGAATCATCAATCCAGCCGATAAGTTTATCATTGATTTGGAATTGGTACCATACAGACTGGCCTTTCTGTTTTTTAGACACAACCTTTATGTCTTTGCCGACGTAAGATTGGGCAGAGGTAAGCCTTATGGACCGATCATCAGTAGAAGGCTTGGACCATACGTCTTGAACGGCACTGTCTTTAATAGAGGCGTTTAAATCCACAGATTTGAGGGATGGATTTACCTCATCGTACTCATCTAAATCGTATTTTTCCACAATAGCGCTGATTTTGTCAGCGTAGTCAGGGTCTGTAGCATATCCTGATGTTTGCAGGGCGGTTGCCGCTTCCTTATAATTCCCTGCCTCAAGCACCGGTTTATACTTCTTTTTATTCCACGATGTGCCACGGACGAACAATTGGGCGTGATCATCCATAGATTCAAAAAACGTGCTGTATTTTCGAAACTTCGCGCGAATGGTTTTTCTTTTCCCTTTTTCAACTTCGTCCGTTTCCATCGTGACATGATGGCCTTTATAATTCCCTTTTACGCCAAAAAGGTTGTTGGCCTTAGCAGCCAGTTCACTGTTCCCCCAGTCCGATTCGAGAATGGCCTGAGCAATTGTGATGCTGGGGAGAACATGGTATTTTTCATACAAAATTTGGGCATGTCCGGACAGACTGTCTATAAATACTTGCTGTTCATCGATTTCTTCAGTTTCTTTGGATATTTCAATCGGTTTTGATAAAGTTGTCGCTAAAACAAACAGAGCTAGCGGAATCGATACAAGGAAAAATAGTGAAATCAAGAGTTTACGTTTTTTAAGTTTTTTACGGGCCATGAAAACCTTCCTTCGAATTAAAAGATTACGAATGTAAAAGAATCTACCTTTTAGAATTTTACTTGCACTTCTAATATTTTTCAATTCTTTAGGGATAAAGTTGGGAAAAGATTGCAAAATAAAAACCTTTTCGCTCAATGAAAAGGTTTTTACCATGTTTCTATTTTTGTAAATTTCTGAGTGCATTCCGATATTCCGTATCATTTATTACTTTATATGATTTGACAGTTGCCTTCGACAAACCTTGTGCTGAGACGGCCGGTTTTTCCGGAGCTGTTTTCGCTTTATCATGTGGTTTATGTGCCAGCTTGTGCCCCATTCCAGTGGCATTCATACAAAATGACAGGCAGACGAGCAGCACGCTAAGGATAAAAGAAATGAAGAAGAGATCATGATAAGCAGTCATCATAGAATCCTGTACCGAACCGCTTTGTCTGGCAGCATCTTTTTTCGTGAAAAAGCCGATGAGAATGGGAACTCCCATATAGACAAACAATCTTAAAAACTGAACAGCTGTCATTCTCTTGACCAAATCAGGCAGCGGGCCTCCCATGGCAGCTCCCATCAGCCCTGCGGCGACTGTCAGGCCTGTTCCCGCTGCAAGCATGATAAACAGTGCCGCGAACATATAAAGAGATGATCGATCCTGTATATGCAGCCATTGAAAATTCACAAAAACGAGAATGAGTCCGCCGATAATACCGAGCATCCCTGGTCCGACTTTATCGTATAACAGAGCGCTCAAAATGGCCGCGATCGCCACTCCGATTAAAAGAGTCAAGCTTAAAAGAATGAGATGCTCCTGAGAAATATCATACATTTGACGGAGCAAGCCTTGAAAAGCAGAAAGGCTGACAGCTACCGTTATCGTCCCTGCAGCTATGATCAATAAGCCGAGCACCGGTTTTGGCAGCAGCATCAGTTTAATAGATATGAAGGGGTTTTTCACTTTATATTCCACAATCAATAGACCAATGAGCAAACATAACGTCACCCCGAAACCAATCCATACATAACCCGATGACAGCCCCCATTTTTGCAGAAAAATGAATGAAACCGCTGAGGCTGCGGCAAGGAAGACAGATAAAAGAATTCCCGCACGATCAAGCGGCTGTTCTTGATCCGCCGCTCCGTGATGCTCATCATGAAGAAAGAAATAGCTCACCGCGACACCGATCAGGGACAAGGTGCCAAAGATGAAAAACAGCCATCTCCAATGCCCGCAGCTTGTTGCAATGGTTCCCAGGATTGTACCGATGATAACAGAACCATAGAATCCCCCGATCAGCACAAGCAGTGCATAGTTCCTGCGTTCAATCGGGAATGACAGTACAAGCATTGGAATCATAATCATCAGCATGACGCCTGTTGCCGCCCCTTGTAAAAAGCGCCCTGCCGCCATCAATGCAATATCGCCTGAACATGCGATGAGCAGTGAGCCTAGTATAAAGACAGGTAATGAAGCCAGATAGACGGGACGAGCACCGAATTTTTTCCTCAGCAGCGGTCCTGCCGGAACTAACAAGGCAAAGGCCATATTGCCGATCAATATCGGATTTACTGATGTAAAGACACTTGTTCCAACCGTTTTCTGAACAAGGCCTTGAACTGACGACAATGCCGTGTTAGACATCAATCCCGGCCCGACCGCTAAGACGGCGAGCAAAGAAATCACCCAATAGTGTTTTGTCTTCATGTTGTCATCCCTTCCTATATGAATACATGCGAAACACATCATTTTTTGAAAACAAAAGAAGCTAATAGATTTTGCATACCATTAGCTTTCATTCTAATATTCTCCCTTTCAGGGGAAATGATATTATTTTATTATAATTATGTGAATGAATGAGCATATAATCAAATATTATTTCAAATCGATTGTGTTTTGTCAATGGAGTAAATTTCAAGCACAACATAGAAAGCTTGAAAGCTTTTCCCCGATATTGTGTCTAGAACTGCACTTATGAATCCCTGCTCGTTCCCTCAAGCGAATTAAAGCAGGCCGTTTTAATCCTTTCAATCCACTATTCCAACTAATAAACTCAAATAAGTTGGTGATAAGACAACATTTTACCCCCACATTTTTTTGTGTTCACTGGGCGTTTGCCGCCTCTAAATTGTATATGGGTAAATACCATGAATTAACCTATGAAATACCAATGTAAGGGAGGCAAAAACGAATGGAACTGTATGAGTGTATCCAAGACATTTTTGGCGGCTTGAAAAATCCATCGGTTAAAGATTTAGCAACGTCTTTAAAACAAATTCCAAACGCAGCAAAATTGAGTCAACCGTATATTAAGGAACCAGACCAGTACGCTTACGGCCGAAATGCCATCTATCGAAATAATGAATTGGAAATTATCGTGATTAACATTCCGCCAAACAAGGAGACAACAGTACACGATCATGGTCAATCCATTGGTTGTGCAATGGTGTTAGAAGGAAAGCTTCTTAATTCTATTTATCGTTCAACCGGCGAACACGCAGAACTCTCCAATTCATACTTTGTCCACGAAGGAGAATGCCTTATTTCAACCAAAGGTTTAATTCACAAAATGTCCAATCCAACATCTGAACGAATGGTGTCTCTTCATGTCTACTCCCCTCCTTTGGAAGACATGACGGTCTTTGAGGAACAAAAGGAGGTATTGGAAAATTCATGATTGACAGATAAACTGCTCACTTTGACTTCACTCAACTGGAGGATTCAGAGAATGAAACCTTTTCCTCAAAACAAAAAAACCCTTATCGAATAAGGGTTTAAAGGTATGGAGCCAAGGGGGCTCGAACCCCTGACCTCTACGCTGCCAGCGTAGCGCTCTCCCAGCTGAGCTATGGCCCCGTATGTAACGTCATGTTTATTATAGATGATTTTATTTTGAAAAACAAGCTGTTTCCTCTTGAATTGACAGAAAAAATAAGGCTCGGAAAAGAGCCTTATTTTTCGACTTACATCATGATCAAAAGTAAAATCACACCGAGAATAATTCGATAGATTGCAAATGGGACAAGTTTGATTTTGTTAATCAGCCTTAAGAAGAAACGGACGACAAACAGTGCGACCACAAAGGCACAGATAAAGCCGACGATGAAAAACGGCATCAGATCCGAACTTAAGCTGTCCCAATGCTTCACGAGGCTTAGAAAGCTGGCTCCCATCATGATCGGCATCGCCATAATAAACGTAAAGTCGGCTGCAGCTCGGTGGTTTAATCCGAGAATAACACCGCCGGAAATGGTTGAACCCGAACGCGAGAAACCAGGCCAAAGGGAAAGACATTGGAATAAGCCGACGGCTATCGCCTGTTTATAGGAAATGCGGTCGAGTGTGTCTGTCGCTGTTTTCCGTTTATTGACCCAGTCAGCAAAAAGCATGAGGATTGCCCCGGCAATTAAACCGATGGCCACAGTTTTAACGGAAAATAAATATTCATCAATGTAATCTTCAAACAAAAAGCCGAGAACAGCTGCAGGCACGAGTCCGACGGCAATTTGGGCAATGCTTAATTTATGTCCCTGCTCCTGGTCGCTTGTAATATTTTTTTTCAAGCCCAGTAAATTTAAAATTCGGTCTTTAAACACGATAGCTACTGCTAAAATGGAGCCTAGCTGAATAACCACCTTGAATGAGTTAGCAGCTTCTTCTGACATCAGATTACTTGATTTTAGCCAGATGTCGTCTACTATGATCATATGTCCTGTCGAAGAAACCGGCGCGTACTCTGTTAATCCTTCTACGATTCCTAAAATGGCGGCTACAAACAATTCCCATAGAGTCATGATTTTGATTCTCCCCATTAGACATTTATTTTTTTACATAACGGGAGCTTCCCATAAATGGAAAGCCCGTCTTATATAACTATAAACGAAAATCACACTTTATGCCCCGGCGTATTTTCATTTTTTTCTTCATCGTATAAATGTGACTGCATTTTAAACCAGTCAAATAAATGTGTCGTAATGACTTTGGCAACCGCATAGCCGGGAATCGCAAGAATGATTCCAACAACGCCAAACAGCTTGCCGGCTGTTAACAGCAGAAAAATAATCGTAATCGGATGGATGTGAAGGTTTTTTCCCATAATTTGCGGAGAGATCAGCTTCCCTTCAATCAGCTGAACAATCGTCCAAACGATCACCAGCTTAAGCAGCATGAGCGGCGATGTCACTATGGCAATGATAATCGCAGGCGTAATGGCAATCGTTGGCCCTAAATATGGAACGATGCTTGTGCAAGCCGCAATGACTGCAAGCAATGAAGCATAATCCAGCCCGATAATCAAATAACCGATAAACAGCAAAAACCCGATACAGAAGCTGACAATGATCTGGCCTCTGATATAAGAGCTTAACCGATGATTCATTTCGCTTAAGACTGTATATGTCTGTTCTTTCAATCGAGTCGGCACAAACTTCAGTATGTAGACCGGTAATTTTCTTCCGTCTTTTAGCAAATAAAATAGAATAAACGGAACCGTGACGATCGAAATGATAATCTCAGTCAGTGCGCCGATAAAATTCCCAACACCGGTAAAGGTGCTGTTCACGATCGTCGCTGCCTGATCCGAAACCTTTGTAGCAAGATCAGATATATTAATGTTCATCGTTTGCTGGGCCTGATTGACGAAGTTGCTGCCAATCAGCTGTTTCGTCTGATTTTCTACGACGTCCACATATCTCGGGATATTGTCAATCAAACTCATAATTTGTTCTTTTAAGAAGGGAATGATCGACACGATCGTGATCGTGATCAGCCCGATAACCAATAGGTATAGCAGCAATATAGAATAGATTCTTCTTATTCTTCTTCTCTCCAGAAAATCGACGACTGGGTTTAACAGATAAAAAACAATGCCTGTCAAAATAATCGGAAGTGATATCGTTTTGAGCAGAACAATAATCGGGGTGAAAATAAATGATGTTTTTGTAAATACTAGAATATTTAAACCAATCAGCAGCAGCACAAGCAAAAATAAAACAAACTTATTATCCAAGAAGAATCGCTTGAATCTGCCGCTCCATGTTTGCAACGTCTCCACTATCGTTCCTCCGTCATACATAGTTTAATTAAATTGTACACTATCGTCCCTATAATGAAAAATAAAAACCGTTAATTGCTGGAAAAGCTTTCTCGGTTTTAACATTCTATTTATATCTATCATGTGATTTTGTTCTTTTTAAGCTATAATTTAGCTATATCATGCAAAAGGAGCGATACGAGTGATACGTTTTGCAATAATAGGAACCAACTGGATTACAGACCGCTTTCTTGAGTCAGCAGCGGATATCGAAGATTTTCAGCTGACTGCTGTTTATTCAAGATCGGCTGAACGCGCTGGCGAGTTTGCTGCTAAACACAACGCTGCGCATGCCTTCTCAGACCTTCAGGAAATGGCGGCGAGCGATTGCTTTGATGCCGTATACATAGCGAGCCCGAACGCTCTTCACAAGGAACAAGCCGTTCTCTTTATGAACCATGGCAAGCATGTGCTTTGTGAGAAGCCGTTTGCTTCGAATACAAAAGAAACAGAAGAGATGATCTCAGCGGCTAAGGCAAACGGCGTTGTTCTCATGGAAGCAATGAAGACCACTTTCCTGCCGAATTTCAAAGAACTGAAAAAACACCTGCATAAAATCGGCACTGTCCGCAGATTTACCGCAAGCTACTGCCAGTATTCCTCACGATATGACGCGTTCAGAAGCGGAACTGTTTTGAATGCGTTTCAGCCTGAGCTTTCCAATGGGTCATTAATGGATATTGGCGTCTATTGTATTTATCCGGCTGTTGTGTTGTTTGGCGCGCCGAAGGATGTAAAAGCAAACGGATATGCTTTATCCTCCGGAGTGGACGGAGAAGGAACTGTCATTCTGTCTTACGACGGGTTCGAAGCTGTTCTGATGCATTCCAAAATCTCTACTTCCTATGCCCCGGCTGAAATCCAGGGTGAAGACGGGACGATTGTAATCGATACGATTCACCGGCCTGAACGTGTTGAAATCCGCTACCGGGACGGCCGCCTTGAAAACATCGCGATCCCTGATCCTAAACCGGCGATGTTCTATGAAGCAGAAGAATTTGTCACGCTTATAAAAGAGAATAAGCTGGAATCTGAAGAAAATACATTTGAACGGTCTTTGACCACCGCAAAAATTATGGAAGAAGCAAGAAAGCAAATGGGGATTGTATACCCTGCTGATCAAGCTTAAAAAAATCCGCCCGCGTGCAAATGCCGCGGCGGATTTTTTATTAGACAATCGGAGAAGATGCCTTCCTTTTTAAAAGCACCTGTTGCTCATATTCTTTGATGTCATAAAGCCATGCCTCTTTTACCGGAACGCCCATTTGCTCACAGTAGGAATCCCAGATGGCTCCGAAAGGATATGTTTTGAATTCCTCCATCAGGGCCAGCCTTTCTGTATAGCGGCCCTCTTCCTGCAATTGTTTTAAATATCCGTTCGGGAGAAGCAGGGCATACAATAAAGCTTTGATCATATTTCTCGTTCCGATGGTCCAGGCGGCTACACGGTTAATGCTGGCATCGAAAAAATCCAGACCGATGGCTACCTTCTCAAGAGCATGATTTCGTACAATTTCAAGAGCGATTTCTCTCAATTCATCATCCAAAACCACTACATGGTCGCTATCCCAACGAACAGGCCGCGATACGTGCAAGGCAAGCTTGTCTGTGTAAAGCAGCATGGACGAGATCTTGTTTGATACCGTCTCAGTCGGATGGAAATGGCCTGTATCAAGTAAACAAAGCTTATGATTCGTCAAAGCATAAGCTAAATAAAATTCATGAGATCCGACAACATATGATTCGGAGCCAAGCCCGAACAGCTTGCTCTCGATTGAATCAAGATTATGTTGTTCACTGATCTCCTCTGAGAAGATCCGATCCAGTGATTCTTTTAGTCTTTTACGCGGTGTCAGCCTATCACTCGGGATATCCTTATAGCCGTCGGGAATCCAAATATTCGTCAAGCAAGGTGTTCCTAATTCTTTCCCGAAGTATTCCCCGATACGGCGGCAAGCGATGCAATGCCTGATCCAAAATTCTCTGATGTCCGGATCAGGGTGTGAAAGGGTGAGTCCGTCAGCCGCTTTCTCATGCGAAAACAAGGTTGGATTAAAATCTAAACCGAGACCAAGGTTTTTTGCCCATTTCACCCAGTTTTCAAAATGCTGCGGCTTCAATTCGTCACGTTCTACCGCTTCCCTGTTTGTTTCTGCGTATATCGCATGCAGGTTTACGCGGTGCTTTCCAGGAATGAGAGAAAGAGCCTTCTCCAAATCTCTTCTTAATTCTTCAGGAGTTTGCGCTTTTCCGGGATAATTGCCGGTCACGTCAATTCCGCCTGAAAGCTCGCCCTTATTTACTTCAAAGCCTTCAATGTCGTCACCCTGCCAGCAGTGGATCGAAATGGGCACTTGCTCTAATTGCCGAAGCGCCTCTTCAACATCAATTCCCCATTTTTCATATGCCTGTTTTGCACTGTCATAATTGGCTTTTATGGTCATACGGCTCTCTCCCTTTATCAGTTTTTCAATCCAAATAAAAAACTTCCTTTAGATCTATCGCAACAGGACTGAAATCCGAATTTGTTTTCATTAATGGCGCCATCGATTTCCACCATCTTTGGCAAACTTCCGTGTCCGCCATCTTTCTCCATTTCTCTTCATCCTCTATTTCTAAATATGCAAAAAGCCTGCCTGTTTCCTCGTCTAGAAAAATGGAATAATGGTGTGCTCCATGAGCTTTGAGTGCTTCTGCCATCTCAGGCCAAATGTCATCATGCCGCTGTTTGTATTCTTCGTACTTGTCTTGATGGACAAACATGATACTGGCTTTTCTTTTCAAACCTTTTCACCTCTTCATCATTTAGATAGCGCTTTCAAAACAGTTTGCTGAAATGACTGAATGATCGTGCTTCTATCAATGTCTTTAGGTGTAAACACTTTGATCGGAAAGGAATTTCTGACGACTTGCCGGGCTTCTTTTATGTCTTTGACTTCTTTGGCAGCAATCATTTGCATCAAAAGATTTCCGGTGGCAGTTGCCTCTATCGGCCCTGCATATACCGCTTTTCCACTCATGTCTGCCGTTAATTGATTTAAGAAATCATTCCGGGCTCCGCCGCCGATGATATGAAATTGCTCGATCGGTTTTTCTGTGATTGTTTCGAGCTCTTTGATGGCTATCGCATAGATGATGGCTAAATTGCTGTAGATGCAGCAGGCAAGTTCGCCTGCAGTACGGGGAATCTTTTGGCGGGTTTGTCTGCAATAATGTTGTATTTCCTTTATCATGTTTTCTGGATTCAGGAAACGTTTATCATTTAAGTTTATAAATTGCTGGAATGGTTCTGTTTTTTTGGCTTCTTCTGCAAGCTGCTGAAAAGAATAATCTGCTTGTAGCTGCTGTTTGACTTCTTGTATCACCCACATGCCGATAATGTTTTTGAGAAAGCGAATGGTGTTGTTTGCGCCGCGTTCATTTGTATAGTTGTTTTCTAAAGCAAGATCAGTTATTATCGGTGTTTTGTTTTCAACCCCGATTAACGACCATGTTCCGCTGCTGATATACGCCCAGCCATCATTTACGCCTGGCGCCGCAATGACGGCCGAGGCCGTATCATGTGTTGCGACTGTCATCACCTTGCACGCCGGGAGATCATAATCCGGGAACCACTCATTTCTTAGCTTCCCGAGTTCACACCCCGGTTCAGTGAGCGGCGCAAATTGCTGTTCCAGAACAGACACGGCTTCAAGCAATTCAGGATCAAGATTTCCCGTTGAGACGTTTAAAAGCTGTGTTGTGGACACGTTTGTGATTTCCGTTACAGCTTTTCCGGTTAAACAATAGCCTAAATAATCAGGAATCATCATAATTTTGTCTGTCTTTTTCAGCAGCTCACGGTCTTCTTCAAACAATTGATAGATCGTGTTGAAAGGCTGAAATTGTATTCCTGTTTTTTGATAAATTGCGGCTTTTGAGAGGGTATGTTCCAGTTTGTCTATTGTGTGATCTGTTCTTCTATCACGGTAGGAGATTGCTTCCCGCAACCGATCGCCTTTTTCGTCCAGTAAGACATAATCGACTGCCCATGTATCAATGCCTACGGTGCAGTGTTCATACCCAAGCGTCTTTACTTTTTGCAGTCCTTGCAGGATTTGTTTTAGCAAATGATCAATATCCCATAAGCAATGCCCGTCTCTTTGACTGAAACCGTTAGCGAACCTGTGAATCTCTTGTATGTCAAGCTTCCCTTCATTCAGTTCACCTACCATGATTCTCCCGCTTGATGCGCCTACATCAATGGCAGTATAAATCATCCTTTCACCCTCTCTTCGAAAGAGGAACAGCTGTCACCTTCACCTTTTTGTCCTCAAGAGCTTTTACCGATGCCGGATCAAGTCCAGAATCCGTAATAAGGCGGCTGACATCTTGCAGCGAGGCGATATGTGAAAACTCGCGGTTCCCCCATTTGCTTGAATCGGCCATCAAAATGGTCTGGTCCGACCTTTCGATCATCCGTTTTTTGAGCAGCGCCTGCCACTCATTTGAATCACTCATCCCGTTGTGTACGTCAAATCCCTTACATGACAGAAAGGTTTTATTGACATGATAGGTCTCAAGTGAACGCTCTGCTAACGGGCCGGCAAATGATAATGATTTTTCCAGCAAAATGCCGCCTGTTGAAATGACTGATATGTTTTCTTTATTGCTGAGTTCAATAGCTGCTTTCATTGAGTTTGTAATCACGGTGAGCTCAATGTCAGGGAGTATTTTTGCCATGTACCAAGCGGTTGTGCTTGCATCGAGAATGATTCGGTCTCCGCTTTTTACATATTTGGCCGCTTCGTGAGCGATGGCTTTTTTTTCGATGACATTCGTGATTTCCCGTTCAGAAAAATGAATTTCTGATTCCTTCTGCTGAATACTGACCGCTCCTCCGTGGCTCCGGCTCAGTTTATGTTCTTTTTCAAGC
Source organism: Bacillus sp. PS237 (assembly GCF_037963345.1). NCBI lineage: Bacteria > Bacillati > Bacillota > Bacilli > Caryophanales > Bacillaceae > Bacillus > Bacillus sp. PS237. Next base: position 3,128,398 of record NZ_CP150156.1, read on the forward strand.
TTTTCAAGATCACGCCGAATGGTTTCCTCTGTGACTGAAAAAATGTCACTTAATTCGGAAACGCGGATGCTTGAACGCATATTTACTATTTCCACTATTTTTTGCTGCCGTTCTGCTACTAGCATCGGTAACGCCCTTCCTCATATCGTAGTCCGTCTTATATTTTTATCATAGCATATATCTAACGCGTAAAAGCAGCAGGGACGCCGCCGTCTACCGTGATCATGCAGCCCGTTGTTTTTTCGGCTTTGGAAGAAGCGAAGAATGCAATGGCTTCGGCAATATCCTCCGGGTAAATATTGACGAGCAATGCTGTCCGTTTCCGGTAATGTTCCTCCAGCTGATCCGGTTCAATCCCGTACGCCGCGGCTCGTTCCTCACGCCAGCTTGAACCCCAGATTGCCGATCCTTGAAGAACTGCATCAGGCAAAACGGAGTTGACCCTAATGCCGAATTCTCCGCCTTCTGCTGCGATGCATCTTGCTAAATGGGTTTCAAGCGCCTTAACAGAGCTGTAGGCAGAGGCGTTTTTTCCCGCATAAACTGAATTTTTCGATCCGACAAATACCATGCTTCCGCCTCTATTTTGATGTTTCATCTGTTTAAACGCTTCACGGGCTACAAGGAAATAGCCTGTTCCTAAAACATTCATATTAAGATTCCATTCTTTTAGACTTGTTTCGTCAAATGGGCTTGATGTGGCCAGCCCGGCATTATTGACGACGATATCAATGCCGCCGTAAGCAAGCGCCGCTCGTTCAAAAGCTGACTGTACGTCTTCCTCCTTTGTCACATCCATTTTGACAGCCATTGCCCGTCCTTTTCCGTATGCATCGTTTATTTCCCCGGCAATTTTCTGTGCGCCTTCTATATTCAGATCAGCTACGATCACGTGCCCTCCCTCAGCTGCAAATCGGCGGCATGCCGCACTGCCGATTCCGCCGGCTCCTCCAGTTATCAGCGCTACTTTTCGGGAAAATTCTGCTTCCGGCGGGGCCAGCGTGAGTTTATATAGTTCGAGCGGCCAATATTCGACATGGTAGGACTCATTTTCATGTAAAGAAACAAATTGCCCCAGAGCGGTTGCTCCTTTCATTACGGCGATGGCCCTCCGATATAAAGCCCCGCTTACTTTAGACATCGCATAACTTTTTCCTGTATTCACCATTCCGATTCCAGGAATCAATATCACCCGCGGGGCGGATTCAAAGATTTGATCCCCATCCTGCTGATTGCGTGTAAAGTAAGCCTGATACTCTGATGTAAAGGTCTCGACTCCTGACTTGATCAGATCTGCAAGCTTGTGCACATCTTGAGTTTCCGGATTCCAATCAATGTACAGCGGAACCCGTTTTGTGTGAACAAGGTGATCCGGGCATGCCGCACCGATTTGCGAAAGTGCTGGCGCTTGGACACTGTTTACAAATTCCAAGACATCGTCATGATCATCATAGGAAAGGATCATTTTCTTTTCTTCACTTACTGCTCCTCTGATCACAGGCATGATGCCTGCCAAGATTTGTTTTCTTTTATCCTCCGGCAGCGGCTGATACCTTTTGCCTCCGAATACCTCATGCTGATTGATACGATCGTTAATATACTGCTCGGCTTCTTGAATGATGGATATCGTTTTTTGATAACATGTTTCAGACGTCTCTCCCCAAGTGACTAAGCCGTGTTTCTCCATTAATACAAGCTCGGCGTGGGGGTTGTTTGCTACGCCTTCAGCGATCATTTTAGACAAAGTAAATCCAGGACGGACGTATGGCACCCATACAAACCGATTTCCGTAAATGTCTTCAGCGATTTGTTTTCCATTATCCGCACAGCATATGCTGATAATCGCATCTGGATGGGTATGGTCAACATGTTTGTATGGCAGAAAAGCGTGTAATAGCGTTTCAATTGAAGGGCGGGGATGTTTGCTGTCTATCATACAATGAGACAGGTAGTCTACCATTTCTTCATCGGGCATTTGGTCCCTTTTAATCAGCGGGCGGATATCATCTAATTTCAAACCGGAAAAGTTATGCGCTTTCATTGTTGCCAAATCCGATCCGCTTCCTTTTACCCACATGACTTCTATTTCACGGCCTCTAAAATCCTTTTCCGTTGTTTTCATAGATGTATTCCCCCCGCCCCAGTTGCAGACAGTGCGGTCTGACCCGATCAGATTGGACCTGTACACCAATTCCTCTACACCTTTAGGTAGCTGTGCAGCTCGCTCTGAATCCCATATATGTTTCACCATATTTGATATTCCTCCATACCCTTTTATTTGTATCCGTTTTCATTATATATGATTTCTGTTTGTTTTTGAATCGTTTTTGTTTATTTTTGCTTTTTAACAAAAAAAGAAAGCAGCAGATATGCCGCTTTCTCGTTTCATTATGATTCTATTTTAAATTTCTTCGTAATGTCCTGAAGTTCTTCCGCCATGTTTGCCAACGTTTCCGCTGAAGAGCTGATTTCTTCCATGGACGCAAGCTGTTCTTCCGCCGAAGCTGCGATATCCTGAATGCCTGCTGAGCTTTCTTTCGCCACTGCAGAAATATCTTCAACAGCACTTGACACTTCCTGTGATCCGGCTGACAGTTGTTCAACCGTCGCGTTCAAGTTTTGCAATTCGCCGGAAATTTGGGTTGTCATCTCATAGATTTGTTTAAAGCTTTCCGCTGTTTGATCCGTAATCTGCAAGCCTTCTTTCACTTCATGATTCACGGATTGGAACATTGAAAGTGAGGTGCTGATTTCCCTGACAATCTCTTGAATTAATCCTTCAATTTCCTTGGCGGAGTCTGCTGATTGTACAGCAAGTTTTCTAACCTCTTCCGCAACTACTGAGAAACCTCTTCCGTATTCTCCCGCTCTTGCCGCCTCAATCGCAGCATTTAATGCAAGCAGGTTGGTTTGATCAGCAATGCCGTTAATCACATTCAAGATGCTTGTGATGTCTTGCGATTTTGTTTCAAGGCCCTTCACAACCGCTTCCGCTTTTTGAACGGATTGGTCAATTGTTTTCATCTGGCCGACTGTATGCTCCACCAGCTTTTCTCCGCTGCCCGCTGCCTCAGAGGACTGAATCGATGATTTCGTAATGGTTGAAGAGGCTTGAGCCACTTTTGAAATCCCCTCGTTCATTTGAGAAAGATGATTTGAGCTTGTTTCCAGTTTCTCGCTTTGTGCCTCGTTGCCATCTGAGAACTGTTCGATGGCAAGTGTAATATGTTCAGTTGCCTTGCTTGTTTGGGCTGCGCTTGCTGTCAGCTCCTCAGAAGATGAAGCGACGTTTTCTACAGACGTTTGAATAACGCCTATTACAGAACGCAATGATGCAGACATTTCATTAAAGCTTTCGCCAAGCTGGCCAAACTCGTTTTTCGAGTGAATGTCAATGACTTCTGTGAGATCTCCGCTGCTGATTTTTGCAGACGTTGAGACAAGTTTTCTTAACGGCTTGGTGATGGCACGGATAATATAGAGTATGAGTATGCCGCCGATTACTATTGACACGCATAGAATGATAACCGCAGTGTTCAGCACCGGGCTTGAAGCATCTTGCAATTCACTGACAAAATATGTGCCCGCGATTTTCCAGCCAGTCAGTTTATTTGTCGTAAAGGCCATTTTCTTTTCTTTGCCTTCGAATGTATATTCAAATGAGCCTTCTTTTTTGGAATATACTTGGTTTGTCCAATCGCCGGAACCGGTTGTCCCCGGCTTAATGGTCGGATGGGCGATATATTTTTTGTTGCCTGTCGTAATAAATGCAAAGCCTTCTTTTCCGATTTTGATTCTTTTTGATGCAGTAAGCACTTCATCCAGGTTTAAATCTAGCGCTATAACCCCTGAACCGTCTTTTAATTGTTTTGAAATTGTGACAACGATATCTCCTGTCGCTTCATCGGTATACGGTTCTGAGAAAACAGCTTGTCCTTTTTCCGCAACCGCCTGTTTGTACCAGTCACGTCCTGTCGGATCGAAACCTTTCGGAACACCGCTATCCGGATATTTATAAAGCTTCTTATCTTCTGAGGCAGCATAGATTGCGCCTACATCGTCGTTAAGTGTCGTGTACTGCTTAAATTTCTCTTTCAGTAATGTTTTGTTTTTGCCTAACAATATGTCTTTATCGACTGTCTCACTATAATAATCTATTGCTTTTACTTTATCTTCTAATTTATTTTGCAGCGTACTGTTTAGTTCTTCAACATTTCCCTTCGCACTGCTTATGAGCTCTCTGTCTAACGCGTTCCAAGCTGATTGATAACTGAAATATGCTAAAACCCCAACCGGCAAAATAAGCACTGCCAGAAACGCAGCGATTAGCGGTTTGCTGATCGATGGCTGTTTGATCCATTGTATGAATTTTCCCATTCTCGTTGACTCCTCCTTTAAGATAAATCTAATATCGTCAAACTAGGATAAAAGGTTTAATAAAAAAACTAAAAAAAACACCCAAGCGCAACAAGCTTGGGTGTTAAGGCTTATTATTCAATTTTAAATCGTTTGGTCATATCCCGAAGCTCTTCCGCCATAGAGGAAAGGGTCTCTGCAGACGAGCTGATTTCTTCCATGGAAGCTAGCTGCTCTTCAGCTGACGCCGCGATATCTTGTATATGCGCTGAGCTTTCTTTTGAAATCGATGCAATGTGCTCAGACGCTCCCGAAACTTCTTCGGAGCTGGCAGAAAGCTGCTGAACCGTCGCACTCATATTTTGCAGTTCGCCGGCGATTTGGTTCGTCATTTCAGAAATGCGTTTGAAGCTCATTTCTGTTTTATCTGTGATGTCAAGTCCTGTCTGCACCTCTTGATTGACAGATTGGAACATGCCGAGTGATGTATTGATTTCCTTCACAATTTCGATGATTAATCCTTCAATCTCTTTTGCTGAATCTGCTGACTGTACTGCCAGTTTTCTTACTTCTTCCGCTACAACGGAGAAGCCGCGGCCGTACTCGCCTGCGCGCGCTGCTTCAATTGCTGCGTTTAAGGCAAGCAGGTTCGTCTGGTCTGCGATGCCGTTGATCACACGCAAAATGTTTGTAATATCTTTCGATTTCGTTTCCAATCCGCGTACGACTTGCTCCGCTTCTTTAACGGACTTGTCAATGACATTCATTTGGCCGACGGTTTGATGAACAAGCTTGCCGCCTTCACTTGCAATTTCTGTCGATTGAACAGATGAATCAGTGATCACTTCAGAAGCTTGAGCCATATTCGTCAACCCGTCATTCATTTGATAAATGTGCTCTGCTGCCGTTTCAATGTTTTCGTTTTGTTTTTCATTGCCGTTAGAAAATTGTTCAATCGCCAATGTAATGTGCTCTGTTGCCTTGCTCGTTTGCGCAGCTGATGCAGTCAGCTCCTCAGAGGAAGCGGCAACATTGTCTACCGAATCCTGGATGGCGTGTATGAGAGAACGAAGTGACGACGCCATATTGTTAAAGCTTTTGCCGAGCTCGCCCAATTCATCTTTTGAACGGATATCAATGGTTTCCGTCAAATCTCCCTCGCTGATCCGCTTAGAGGAACCGACAAGCTGTTTCAGCGGTGTTGTAATCGACCGAATGATCAATGTCATGACGATAATCCCTATGATAATAGCTGCGGCCAAGACAATTAAAGCAAGGTGAAGGACAGGCTGGGCTGCCTCATGGATTTCATCCAAATACATGGTGCCGCCGATCTTCCATCCCGTCAACTTGTTTGTGTCAAAGGCCATTTTTTTCTTATCGCCATCCATGGTGTATTGAAAATCGCCTTTATCAGCACTCAACATCTTATCGAGCCAGTCGCCTTTTAATTCAGTTCCTGATTGTTCATTAGGGTGTGCGACAACTTTTTTGTCCTTCGTCATGATAAATGCGTAGCCTTGTGTGCCGATGTTGACTTTTTTGGTTGTTTTCAGCAGATTTTCAATCGTCATGTTGATTGCGATAACGCCTGAACCATCTTTTGTCTGCTGGGCGATTGTCACAACCATCGTATTTGTCGACGCGGTTTTATAAGGGTCTGTGATCACGACTTTCCCTTTATTTGCAACCGCTTTTTTGTACCAGTCGCGTTCAACCGGATTATAGCCGCTTGGCATCGGAAGATCCGGATAGCGGGTAAAGTGCCCTTTTGTGTCACTTGTATAAATGGATTCTACATCCTTGTTAATGCTGATATATTGTGAGAATTTCTCTGCAATGCTTGCATTGCTTTTTGCATTGTATTTCTCTTTTGTCAGCCATTCGCTGAAATAATCAGCACTGTTTTCTTTTTCGCCGATGCTGGTGTTAATGATTTCGTTTAATTGCTGTACATTTTCCAATGCGCTCCCCATCATCTGTCTGTCGAGTGAGCTGCTAGCCGATTGATACGCAAAGATCGCCAATATGACAACCGGTATGATGAGGATCGACAGAAAGGAAACGAGAAGCTTCCGTGTAATTGATCTTTGTTTTATGAGTTGGAGTATTTTTTTCATCATTCATTTCTCCTTTTTTATGCTACCCTTCATATCGGCTGGAAATGGGTAAATATATACAGCAAAAAAGAAGAAATTTAACAAAAGTAACTAATTTCCCATAAATAAATAGTATTTTAGACCTATTATTTGTCTACTTTAAATTGTTTTGTCAGATCACGGAGTTCTTCAGACATTCTTTCAAGCGTCAGTGCAGATGAACTAATCTCCTCCATGGATGCCAGCTGTTCCTCAGCTGAAGCGGCGATATCTTGGATGCCATCCGAGCTTTCCTTAGAAATGGCAGTGATATCATTTGAAGCTGCGGAAATTTCTTGAGCTCCCGCTGACAGCTCCTCAACCGTCGCATTCATGTTTTGCAGCTCGGAAGCAATTTGATTGGTCATTTGCGATATATGTTTGAAGCTCTGTTTAGTTTCATCCGTCATGACAAGCCCTGTTTCAACTTCTTTGTTTACGGACTGAAGCACGTTCAGTGATGTGTGAATTTCTTTTACTATTTCACTGATCAGCGATTCAATTTCTTTTGCTGAGTCAGCCGACTGTACCGCGAGCTTTCTCACTTCCTCAGCGACGACTGAGAAGCCCCGGCCGTATTCACCCGCTCTGGCAGCTTCAATGGCGGCATTTAAAGCCAAAAGATTGGTTTGATCCGCAATGCCGTTGATGACACGCAAAATATTCGTGATATCCTTTGATTTGATCTCCAGCCCTTTCACCACTTGTTCCGCTGCTTTTACGGAATGGTCAATTGTGTTCATTTGGCCGGCTGTTTTCTGGACGAGTGTCTCCCCTTTGCTTGACACTTCGGTTGAATCTGCGGATGTTTCTGTAATCACTGCTGCAGCCCGCGCCAGCTCTGCCAATCCGTCATTCATTTCATTAATTTGTTCGGTTGTCGTTTCTATTTTCTCGCTTTGGCTTTCACTGCCGTTTGAAAATTGCTCGATAGCCATCGTAATGTGCTCAGTGGCTCTGCTTGTCTGGTCTGCCGATGCAGTCAGCTCTTCAGACGAGGAGGCAACGTGTTCTACTGAGTCTTTGATCCCGTGAATGAGCGAGCGAAGCGAGTGTGCCATATGATTGAAGCTCTCACTCAGAACGCCGAGTTCATCTTTTGAATTGATTTCAATCGTTTCGGTTAGATCGCCTTCACTAATTTTTTCAGCGGATGCGACAATGCGTCTCAATGGCTTTGTGATGGATCGAATCACAAAATAAATCGCCGTCATTCCAGCTCCGATGGCAATCGCCAGAACGATTGAAGCCATGATCAGAACCCTGCTTGCAGCATCGTGAATCTCGTTTGCATACATCGTGCCGCTGATTTTCCAGCCTGTTGTTTGGCTTGTTGCAAATGCCATTTTTTTCTTTTTGCCTTTGTACGTATATTCAAAGTCCCCGCTTTTATCCTTGTAGAGCTTATCAACCCAGTCCCCTTTTAGCTCTGTTCCCGCTTTTTCTCCGGAGTAGGCGATGACTTTCTTGTTTTGGCTCAAAATAAAAGCATAGCCTTCTTTTCCGATATTGATTCCTTTCGCGGTAGTGACTAAGTCATCAATTTTCATATCAATGGCGACAACGCCTGACCCATCCACCGTTTGACGGGCGATGGTGACGACCATTTTTCCTGATGAAATCGATTCATAAGGCTCAGTGACAATTGTTTTGCCTTTATTGGCCATTGCTTCTTTGTACCAATCTCGTTCCAAAGCATTAAAGTCGCTTGGCATGTCAGCGTACGGATAACGTGTGAAGTCCCCGTCTTTGCCGCTTGAAAATACCGCAGCGACATTATCATTCATTTGGATAAATTGTTTAAATTCCTGTTTCAGCTCTGTTTTCTTTTTATCCTGAAATTTTTCTGCTGTAGCCCAATCGCTGAAATATGCGAGGCTTTTTTCAGTAGTGCTGATTTTATCATCAATGATGTGATCTAATATCTGAACATTTTCCTTTGCGCTTTGCGTCATCTGTACATCAAGTGAGGCAACTGCTGATTGATAAGCGCTAACCGAAAGGGCGGTTATCGGAACAATTAAGATCAGCAGGAAAGAAATAATAAGTCTCCTTGCAATTGATGATCTGCGAATAGTGGTGAGTGTTTTTTTCATTTCCTTTTGAACCTTCTTTCAATAATTTACAAATTATATCGGCGGATCTTCCTTTAAATTACATTGAAAATGGAGGAAAAAATGAAAAATAGTTCTAAATTCACCTGTTAAACTAGGACTTTATTATTGTTTACCATATAAAAAAACAGCGCTTTGATAGCGCTGTTTTTCGGTTTTTACTCGATTTTAAATTGTTTCGTCAGATCGCGAAGCTCTTCTGCCATCTGCGCAAGAGTCGTCGCTGAGGAACTGATTTCTTCCATGGAAGCAAGCTGTTCTTCAGCTGATGCGGCAATGTCCTGGATGCTTGCCGAGCTTTCTTTCGACACGTCTGCAATGCCGCTGACTGCTGCTGAAACATGCTGTGAACGGTCTGACAGCTGCTCGACGGTGGAATTCATCGTCTGCAGCTTGCCCGCGATTTCGTTTGTCATGCTGAAAATGCTCTGGAAGCTTTCTTTTGTATTGTCTGTGACAACAAGTCCGGACTGTACTTCCTGATTGACCTCTTTAAACATGTGAAGAGAGGTGTCGATTTCTGCGACGATTTCTTGGATCAGCTTTTCGATTTCTTTCGCTGAATCGGCTGATTGGACAGCCAGCTTGCGCACCTCCTCCGCTACGACAGAGAAGCCGCGTCCTGACTCTCCGGCACGCGCCGCTTCAATGGCTGCATTTAGTGCAAGCAGATTTGTTTGGTCAGCGATTCCGTTGATGACTCTCAAAATGCTTGTGATGTCTTTTGATTTTCCTTCTAAGCCTTTGACAACAGCTTCAGCCTGCTGAACAGATTGATTAATCGAGTTCATTTGTCCGACTGTCTGCTGCACAAACTTCTCACCCGTTCCGGCGATTTCCGTTGATTGGATAGATGCCTTTGTAATATCTGACGATGTTTGTGAGACTTGCTGGAGTCCTTCATTCATTAAGTTCAGCTGATGAGAGCTGGATTCAACCTTTTCGCTTTGCTCCTCGTTTCCGTTTGAGAACTGCTCAATCGCCATCGTAATATGCTCGGTGGCTTTACTCGTCTGCCCGGCAGATGCGGTAAGCTGTTCGGAAGATGCGGCCACATTGTTCACCGAGTCCTGAATAGCGCTGATCAGAGAGCGGAGAGATTGTCCCATTTCATTGAAGCTTTCCCCAAGCTCTCCAAGCTCATCCTTTGAATGGATTTCGATCGTTTCGGTCAGATCCCCCCTGCTGATCGTTTTCGATGATTGAACAAGACGTTTTAACGGTTTTGTAATCGAACGAACGATAAACAGAATTAAAATTCCGCCTGCCACAATGGAAGCAATCAGCACAATCATTCCTGTTGTCAGCACAGACTTTGAGGCATCCTTAATTTCATCCATATACATTGTGCCGGCTATTTTCCAACCAGTCAGTTCGTTTGTAGTATAGGTCATCTTTTTATCTTCGTTATTAAGAGTATACTGGAGTTCACCGCTGTCATTCGCATACATTTTGGCTACCCAGTCGCCTGAAAGCTTTTCTCCAGCCTTATGGTTCTTGTGGGCGACATAGGTTTTGTTTTTTGTTGCAATGAAAGCATAACCTTCTTTTCCGACCTTGATTTGTTTCATTTGTTCTAACAATTTATCAATGGTAATATCCATGGCGACAACGCCAGATCCGTCCTTCAGCTCCTGTGCAATGGTAATGACCATGCTTCCGTCACTCGCAGCCACGTAAGGATCTGTCACGACAATTTCACCGCCGGCCTTCATCGCATCCTGGTACCAAGGCCGTTGTCTCGGGTCGTATCCTTCCGGCAATTTTTCTTTTGGCGCTTGTACATAAGTGCCGTTATCTGCGCCCCCATAAATTCTGGCTACTCCTTGATTAATAGATACATATTGTGAAAATTTAGCTTTGATCTCTTCTTGATTTGATTTCCCTTTGAATGCGGATCTTTTAAGAGATTCACTGAAAAAGGTGACTGCTTTCGCTTTTTCTCCCAGATCATTTGTAACAGTTGTATTAAATGTATCGACACTGTTTTTCGCATTTCCCATAATTTCCTGATCCAGCTTTCCGCTGGCGCTTCGGTAAGAGCTAAATTCTAATATAAGAATAGGGATAATGAGAATCGCAATAAATGAGACGATTAATTTCTTTGAAATAGACGGTTTCTTCAGCCAATTGATAAAAGTCTTCATGTCACTTGCTCCTTCAGGTTTGATACAGTATATATCGGCTGCTTAAAAAAGTTTTAAAATAAAAAATGGAAGAAGTTCTTTTTGGCTGTCTTCTGCCTTTTTAACTTTCATTGCCCAAGCTCTTTGCATATCTTATAAAAAACAAGGGGGGCTAAACATGATTATTGTATCAGGACAATTGCTCCGTCCCCAGGATATTGAAAATTGGCAGATTGATCAAGATCTGAATCCGCTCTTAAAAGAGATGATTGAGACGCCTGTTCAGTTTGATTATCATTCAATTGCTGAACTGATGTTTGAGCTTAAACTGCGGATGAATATTGTAGCAGCGGCAAAGACGCTGCACAAAAGCGGGGCGAAGTTTGCCACTTTTTTAAAAACATACGGGAATACAACGTATTGGAGGGTTTCACCGGAGGGCGCCTTGGAGCTGAAATACAGAATGCCGCCTTCAAAAGCGATTCGGGACATTGCAGAGAACGGCCCGTTTTATGCGTTTGAATGCGCAACCGCAATCGTTATCATTTATTACTTGGCCTTAATCGATACAATCGGAGAAGATAAATTCAATGCCAGCTTTGACAGAATTATTTTATATGACTGGCATTATGAGAAATTGCCGATATATACGGAAACAGGACACCACTTTTTCCTTGGAGATTGTTTGTATTTTAAGAATCCTGAATTTGATCCGCAAAAGGCGCAATGGAGAGGCGAAAATGTGATACTACTGGGGGAAGATAAATATTTTGCCCATGGTCTTGGAATCTTAAACGGAAAGCAAATTATTGATAAGCTGAATTCTTTTAGGAAAAAAGGAGCCTTACAGTCAGCCTACCTTCTGTCTCAGGCGACCAGACTGGATGTTCCGTCTCTTTTCCGCATCGTCCGCTAAAAAGCCCCATCGCCTATTTTCCGGACGATGGGGTTTCAAATGCCTTTCGTTTTCGATAGAAGGGGGCTGTGCCAAAATATTGGTTCGCAGCCCACTCCATTTTTTCAAGGTCATTTCTTGTCACGATTGGATCCTGGCTGCTCCATTTGATAAAGCGGACAAAATAGTAGCCTTTGATAGGAACCATTGTAACTTTTGAGTGAGGCCAGCCTTCAAATACAAACTCAATTTTCCCTCTTTTTTTATAAGAATATTGAAGAATGTTCATATCTGTCACCTCAGTTTATCAAGTTACGTTCGGCAAAGCTCGGTACGTTTACATCCATTGATTAACTATCCCTCATGCAGGCTTTCCGGAAAACAAAGGGTGAGGCGCGTGTCTCTTTCCCTCGCTTTTTATTTCGCATATGGACGAATGCCAAGCACGCCTTCATTCGATAAAGCCGCAGCGTGGGCGGGTGTGACAAGCCCTCCGGCTATCGGCGCTTGTTCAGCGATCATGCTTTTGTCATAAAAAACAGCCTATTATCCCATCATTTTGATATAGCATGTCCGGGTGCGAGGCCCGTCAAATTCGCAGAAATAAATGCCCTGCCACGTTCCAAGAATAAGCCGGCCGTTTTCCACAATGACATGCTGTGAAGCTCCGACCGTACTCGACTTCATGTGTGCAGCTGTATTGCCCTCCATATGGCGGTCCAGCTCATGTTCCCACGGATATACCTCATCAAACCTTCTGAGCATATCTTTTTTGACGTCCGGATCGGCATTTTCATTAATTGTAATGCCCGCAGTCGTATGCGGACAGTAAATCAGCGCTGCGCCGCTCGTTATACCTGTTTCTTGAAGAAACGCTTCCACCTCCCGGGTGATATCTATCATTTCATCTCGTTTGGTTGTTTTGATTTGCAGTGTTTTCAGCATTTGTTTCTCCTTTCGTTTGTCCGCTCTCATCGCTTAATTCGTTCTGTGTTCTTTTTTTTCCTGTTAAACCGCTCTCATAAACCCGATAAAACAAAAAAACTCCAGTCTAAGGCTGGAGTTTAGCACCATAGATATATTCTTGCTTCATACGGCTTTAAGAGTACTGATGTCATATGCTTGTGCGGCTCTGTTTCAATATTTGACAAGACGAGTGCATCTGATGACAATGGCAATCCAGAGTGCCTGAACAACGCCGGTGTTCCTGTCAGATTGGCCGCAATCAGTGCAGTATGGCTCTCGTTTTTCCGAAGATATGCAAAGATTTGCTGATCTTCCGGTAAAATGAGCTCGTATGTCCCGTTAATAAAAACATCATATGTTTGGCGCAGCTTGATCAAGCTTTTGTAAAAATGGTAAACGGATGTTTTATCGTTTTTTTGCGCCTCGGCATTCAGCCATTTGTAATTCTCATTGATTCCGATCCACGGTTTGGCCTCAGAAAATCCGGCGTATGGACCAGCATTCCATTGCATCGGCGTTCGCGAATTGTCTCTTCCCTTTTTCCAGACAATCTTCATCACATCCTCGTGTGATGTGCCTTTCGCTGTTTTTGTTTCATACAGGCGTTTCAATGCGACATCATCATAGTCCTCAATAGATGGAAAAGCCACGTTCGTCATCCCGAGTTCCTGTCCCTGATAAATAAACGGTGTGCCTTTCATGAGAAAATAAACAGCGGAAAGCGCTTTTGCACTTTCTTTCAGGTACACTCCGTCGTCTCCCCACACAGAAACTGAACGGGGCTGGTCGTGATTCTCCATAAACAAAGCATTCCAGCCGATCCCTTCCAGACTGTCCTGCCAGTCAGTTAAAATTCGTTTAAATGCAACGATATCAATACTTTCATTGATCTCTACATCCCACAGGCCGAGATGCTCAAATTGAAAAATCATGCTGAATATGCCGTTTTTTTCTCCAGCCCAATCAGCTGCTTCTTTTGCAGCGACGCCGTTTGCTTCACCAACTGTCATAATCGGATAGCGGGAAAATGTGTTTTCCTTCAGCTCTGTTAACAAATCCATAATGCCGTCAGCATTCATATGATAAGGAAAGGAAGGGACATAGTCCAGTCCCTTTGGATTCGGCATGTCAGGAAACCCTTCTTTTTTCTTAATATGCGTAATGGCATCCACCCGAAATCCGTCAATTCCTTTATCAAGCCACCAATTGATCATGTCATAAACGGCATTCCTCACCTTTTCATTTTCCCAATTCAAATCAGGCTGTTTTTTATCAAAAAGGTGCAGATAATACTGGCTTGTCTTTTGATCATACTCCCAAGCCGGCCCGCCGAAAATGCTTTCCCAATTGTTGGGCGTTTTTCCGTTTTTGCCGTCTTTCCAAATATACCAGTCGCGCTTTTCCGAGTGTATGGATGAACGGGATTCTATGAACCATGGATGTTCGTCGCTTGTGTGGTTCACAACGAGATCCATAATCAGCTTCATATCCAGATCATGAATGTCACCAAGCAGCTCATCAAAATCTTCCATCGTGCCAAACTCGCTTAATATGTTTTGATAATCCCTGATATCATAGCCATTATCGGCATTCGGTGAATCATACAGCGGGCAAATCCATATGACGTCAGCGCCCAGCTCTTTTATGTAAGAAAGCTTGGTTCTGATTCCTTGAATATCCCCGATTCCGTCGCCATTTGAATCTTTAAAACTGCGGGGGTAAATTTGGTAAACTACGGCTTCCTTCCACCAAGCCTTTTTCATACAGCCACTCCTTCCCAGTGTACCGTTCTTATATATCCTATGTAGAAAAAGGTCTTTACAGCATTGCTTTTTAAGAAATGACTTGATGACACAAAAAACAGCCGTTTGTTCCCCGGCTGTTTTTTATCAAAAATCAGTTTTTTTTATTTCTACAAAACGGATGTGGTGATCTTCGGCGTCGAGGATTTTAAATTCACAGCCCTCCGCGTGTATCACATCCCCTGCTTTCAGCTCCATTTTTTGCGTTAGAAGCCAGCCTGCAATCGTATCAATTTCTTCATTTTCAATCGCAATGTCGAGAAGGTCATTCACTTCGTCTATTAGCGCTTTTCCATCCATCACATAATGGTGCTCGCCCTTTTTCAGGATGTGCGGTGTTTCATCCTGATCATACTCATCGCGGATTTCCCCGACGATTTCCTCGATAATATCCTCTACAGTGACAAGCCCCGCCGTTCCCCCGTATTCATCGACAAGAATCGCCATGTGAATCCGCTCCTTCTGCATGCGGATTAAAAGCTGCTGAACAGGAATGCTTTCAATGACTCTGATAACGGGCCTCATGATTTGATTCAGCTTTATCGGCTGGCCGAGAAAATAAGCTTTAAACATATCTTTGCTGTTGATGATCCCTAAAATATGATCCTTGTCATCTTTGATGACAGGGTAGCGTGTATACCGTTCATTAATGATGTGATGAATTGCCTCTTCAAGCGACTGCTCCAGAGAGATAACCGCAATTTCTGTCCGCGGAATCATAATCTCTCTCGCTACCCGGTTGTCAAATTCAAAAATCTTATTTACATAGCGGAATTCAGACTGATTGATTTCTCCCTTTTCATAGCTTTCAGAAAGGATCAGCCTTAGTTCCTCTTCGCTGATGACAACCTGATGCTCCTTTACCGAATGAAAGCCAAACAATTTCACAAGAAAACTTGCAGAGCCGTTTAATGCTTTAATAAACGGGTACGTGATTTTATAAAACCAGATCAGCGGCTTTGCAATCCATAAGCTTACAGCTTCAGCTTTTTGAATAGAAACCGTTTTCGGGGCAAGCTCCCCCATCACCACATGCAAAAAAGTGACGATGATAAATGCAACTACAAATGTGACAATGTGGTTAAACGGTTCCGGTATGCCTGTCATTGTAAATAAGGGATGAAGAAAACGTTCAAATGTAGGTTCACCAAGCCACCCAAGGCCGAGGGCTGTAATCGTAATCCCGAGCTGGCAGGCTGATAAATACTCGTCAAGATTGGAGATGATTTTATGTGCGGCTAGTGCTCGGCTGTCACCGCTTTCGATGAGCTGATTGATTTTTGAACCTCTGATTTTGACGATCGCAAATTCCGCTGCAACGAAAACAGCCGTAATGCCAATCAAAACAAAAATGGCGATCAATTGTAAAATAAGCAAAAAAAGCCCTTACCATAAATGGTAAGGGGCCACCTCCTTAACGTTAATTCTCATCACGACCGTTTAAGAAAATCATCACAAAACGAAGTAGTTCAAACAGGGAAACCAGGGCGGCGGCCACATACGTTAAGGCAGCAGCACTCAGCACTTTATTTACCCCATTTTCTTCATTGTTTCGGATGAATCCTTCTGACACAATAATCTGCTTCGCACGTGAACTTGCATTGAATTCGACAGGCAATGTAATCAGCTGGAAAAAGACAGCCGCTGAAAACAGTATGATGCCAAGCCCGATCAAATTCAGGCTGCCGAGAAGCATGCCTCCTAAGAAAAGCAAAGGAGCTACACCGGATGCAAAATTCACGACTGGGAAGATTTTATGTCTCAGCACAAGCGCACCATATGACTCCTGATGCTGCAAGGCATGTCCGACTTCATGGGAAGCTACGGATATGGCGGAAATTGAGCGGCCGTAATAGACCGGCTCAGATAAACGCACCACCCGTCTTGTCGGGTCGTAATGGTCTGTTAAAGTGCCTCTTACCGGTTCGACCGGCACGTCGTAAAGACCGTTTATATCTAAAATCCGTCTTGCCGTTTCTGCCCCTGTACGTCCGCTTGAGGCTTCCACTTTTGAATATTTTTCAAAGTTGCTCTTTACTTTAAATTGTGCCCAAAACGACAATCCCAATGCGGCTATTGTTAAAAATATAAACAGCATTTTTTCATCATCCTTTGTTCATGATCATTTCTCTATTACGATTATTTTAATGAGTTTTCTTTCTCGTGTACAGAAATGCGCTTTTTCTTCCGGCTTGGAGCACACAATCCAATCAGCAAAAAGAACAGGCCTGCTGAAAACAAATAAAAGGCGAAACTGCCGGCCAGTTCTTTCAGAAAATGAAGCCAGGAGAAGCTTCCGGAAAAGTGATTATATGAATTCAAATCGAAAATAAACAAAATCACCGCGGATGCCGCCAGCTGCGTACCGATTAAAACCACGATCGTTCTTTGAAAGATCGTCATCTTTTTCATCCTTTTTGTTTTAGTTTATGGAGAAATCCGGTTTTATATGTTTTGTACATTTTTTGAAAAACATCACCGGAAGTGGGACATACTGTTAGAAAAAAGCACGGGTGTGATGGAAGCTATGAAAGTGACGAGTGAGGAAAAGGAACAGCTGAGCACAGCAATCGACCGAATGAATGAAGGACTGGACGCGTTTATCCAGCTGTATAATGAATCGGAAATTGATGAACCGCTTATTCAGCTTGATGATGATACAGCCGAGTTAATGAAGCAGGCCCGAGATATGTACGGCCAGGAAAAGCTAAATGAGAAATTAAATACAATTATTAAACAGATTTTATCCATCTCAGTATCTGAAGAAGGAGAAAAAGAATGAAATCAAATCGGATATTTATTTCATGGCTCAGGTGGCCGTTATTTATCCGAATCGGGGTTATTATTTTATGTCTGATTCTTTTGTTCGGCCAAATCATTTATATACTTGAGCCTAAGCAGTTCACTTCGGTATTCGAAGGTATTTGGTGGGCTGTCGTTACGGTTTCTACAGTCGGTTATGGAGACTATGTGCCGCACACTCCGCTGGGACAGGCAGCCGGAATACTGCTGATTTTGAGCGGAGCAAGCTTTGTCACAGCGTATTTCGCTACGTTATCAGCGGCCGCATTCAGCAGACAGCATCGCTACATTGAAGGAAAAGTTGCTTACAAAGGCCGGGACCACATCATTCTGATCGGGTGGAATGAAAAAACAAACCGGCTTTTGAAGGACCTTCAGCTTGCCGCCCCTTCCAAAACAGTCGTACTAATCGATGAATCCTTAACAGAAGGCCCGCTTATTGAAAACGTTCATTTCATACGCGGGCACGCTGCCGATGATGGGACACTGAAACGGGCCAATATTACTGAAGCGGAATCAGTGATGATTACTGCCGATCAGTATAAAAGTGAAACTGATGCTGATATGCTGTCAGTGCTGACTCTTTTATCTGTTAAAGGTCTTAATCCCCTTGCTTACTGCATCGTCGAGATTTTAACTGACCGTTTTGTCACCAATGCGGAACGGGCAGGCGCAAACCAAATCATCGGAACTTCAGAATTTATCAGCCGGGCGATGCTGCAGCATTACCAAGTCAAGTTACGGCCGTCTAAACAGCAGAACGGAATCAAGCTGACACTTGATCAGCATGTGGAGCTTCTTGCTGTTCCTGACGAACTAAAGGGAGCGGCTTACAAAACCTGTGTTCTCTATTTCCTTGATCACAACACAACAATTATAGGCATACAAAAAAAGGAGGGGCCGATGCTTTCCCCTCCTCTTACATACAAGGTGCTCGAAACAGATCAATTCCTTGCCATCTAGTGTAACAGAACATCCTCCAATTCTTTCACGAGAGAGGCGCCGATATCCAAAAATGCCGGATCAATTTCCGCGTCCCGCCTTTCCGGTTCGGAAAATTGATTAAACAGTGATTGGAAAGGCCCTCCCTCGGCGTGATCGTCAACATCCGCCTGAAACACCTGTCTCAGCATAAATGGCGTTCCGATCCGGACGGCCGCCCCTCGTTCATCGAGACTGCCCTGTACCGCATTGACGGGAATTCTTAAAAATAAATAGCCGTCTCTATCATCAATTTTATAATCAAAGTAGCCATGATCGTATTCCCAGCCGCCGTTTATCACATAACCGAGCGGCTTCATCACTTGTTCCAGTTCTTGAAGCAGAAAAGACTGCCCATCTATCGCGGAAGGTATTGGTATCATCAGAATGCCCCTTTTTTCACTTATCCTGTCCCGCCGAACAAGACTTCATTCAGAGGCGCCTACATGGAAATCGTTGTTTCTTTCGCGCGGCCAACAGGAAAGAAAGCGCATTCAATTAAGAAGTAAACAGCCATTGCCGCTGCAAGCCATACAGCTGAATCCCAAGACACATAAACAACCGTTGCATAGAGTCCTAATTTAGTGAAAAGAGTATGGGTTCGTTTTAAATGCAAAATCCGATGTACCGCATCGGTAAAAAGGGCAAGCGGCAAACCAATGAGAAGAAAGGAGTGGATGAAAAAATGTGACAGCGTGCCGCCAAAGCTTGAAGAAAACCCTGTATACACGGCATCAAAGGAGATAAGGAAACTTAAAATAGCTGCAGAAAAACCGGCAATGATGAGATGTTTAACCAATTGTTTCATGAACATCAGCACCTTTCTGATTTTATAAAAAGCCGACCGGCAAATGCCAGTCAGCTTTCTCACATTAATCTTCCAGACGTTTTTCAAGCTCTGCTTTTTTCTCTTCAAAGCCAGGTTTGCCGAGTAACGCAAACATATTGACTTTATACGCTTCTACACCAGGCTGGTCAAACGGATTGACGCCAAGGAGGTAACCGCTCATCGCGCAGGCTTTTTCGAAGAAATATACAAGGTATCCAAAAGTATATGCATTCAGCTCAGGAATGTTAACGATTAAGTTCGGAACATTTCCGTCTGTATGGGCAAGCATTGTACCTTGGAATGCTTTTTTGTTAACGAAATCAACAGTTTTACCGGCTAAATAGTTCAAGCCGTCAAGATCGTTATCCGCTTCCTCAATTGTCAGTTCATGTTTAGGCTTCTCTACGTTCAGGACCGTTTCGAATAAATCTCTGCGGCCTTCTTGTACATACTGGCCTAAAGAATGAAGGTCTGTTGAATAGTTCGCTGAAGAAGGATAAATGCCCTTCTCATCTTTCCCTTCGCTTTCTCCGAACAGCTGCTTCCACCATTCCGCAAAGTATTGAAGCGCCGGTTCGTAGTTGATGAGCATTTCAATTGTTTTGCCCTTATTATAAAGGACATTGCGAACAACCGCATATTGGTATGCTGGGTTATCTTCCAGTTCAGATGTTGCAAAATCTTTGCTCGCATCCAGGGCGCCTTTCATCATGTCGTCAATGTTGACGCCGCTGACAGCAATCGGCAAGAGACCTACAGCTGTTAAAACTGAATAACGGCCGCCGACATCGTCAGGAATTACGAATGATTCAAAGCCTTCTTCGTTAGAAAGCGTTTTTAATGCGCCGCGCTCTTTATCAGTTGTTGCATAAATCCGCGCTTTCGCTTCTTCTTTACCGTATTTCTCTTCAAGAAGCTTGCGGAAAATACGGAAAGCGATTGCAGGTTCAGTTGTCGTACCTGATTTAGAAATCACATTAATAGAGAAGTCAACATCTTCAAGAAGATCCATGACGTCTCTCATATAAGATGAACTGATGTTGTTCCCGATAAAAATGACTTGCGGATTGCCGCGTTTTGCTTTTGGCAAAGTGTTATAAAACGCGTGATTCAGCGCTTCAATCGCTGCCCGCGCTCCAAGATAAGAACCGCCGATGCCGACAACAAGCAAGACATCAGAGTCAGATTTGATTTTTTCCGCGCTTTTTTTGATGCGCGCGAATTCTTCTTTATCATAATGTTCAGGGAGGTCCACCCAGCCTAGAAAATCGCTGCCCGCGCCTGTTTTCTCATGGATATTATGGTGTGCTGTTTTTACAAAGTCCCGCAGGTATGTAAGTTCATGTTCGTTGAAGAAAGTCAACGCTTTTGAGTAGTCAAAGCGTACATGCGTCATTGCTTGTCCCTCCATAACGGTATAATGTTTTCATCTTTCACTTTATATGAACTTATCTGTGAAATCAAGTCAAGAAGAAAGGGCGGAATGACTGGATTCCGCCCTTTGGGTTTATAGAGACGCGCGAAGGATGGCAAGCACGTCATCTTTGTTCAGTTTTTGGAAGTTGCCGAAGCCGCCGTGTTCCATTTCCTTGGCTGCGATATCAGCAATCAGCTCAAGCTTTTCTTCTCCAATATTGTAATCAGCAAGACGAGAAGGTGCACCGAGGCTTGTCCAGAACGCAGACAGTTTATCGATTCCTTCAAGCGCAATTTCTTTATCTGTTTTGCCTTCAGTATCAATGTCAAACATGTTGAGCATAAGGTTTTTAAAACGGCCTACATTTGTATCAAGCGTGTATCTCATCCAATTTGGGAACAGTATTGCCAAACCGCCCGCGTGCGGAATATCATATACAGCTGAAACAGCGTGTTCCATTGTATGAGAAGCCCAGTCACCGAAGTATCCCATTTGGAGCGTGCCGTTTAAAGCAATAGTACCAGCATACAAAATCGTTTCACGAAGTTCGTAGTTTTCCAGATCTTCAAGAAGCTTAGGAGCTGTTTCGATGACCGTCTGCAAAACAGCAAAGCACATTCTATCCTGAAGCGGCGTGTTTTCAACATTATGGAAGTATTGTTCGAATACGTGGCTCATCATGTCAACCATGCCGTATACTGTTTGATTTTCTGGAACGGTGAACGTATTTTCAGGGTCTAAAATAGAGAAACGCGGATGAGTGACATTGCTGCCCCATACAAATTTCTCGTTTGTTTCCCAGTTTGTAATCACGGAATCAGGGTTCATTTCAGACCCTGTTGCAGCAAGAGTTAAAACAGTGCCAAACGGCAGCGCATCCTCCGCTGTTACTTTTTTGCTGAAAATATCCCAAGCGTCACCGTCATATTTGACGCCAGCTGCGATTGCCTTTGTACAGTCAATCACACTGCCTCCGCCGACAGCAAGCAGAAAATCAATGTCATGCTCTCTGCAAAGTCCTATGCCTTTTTCCACTGTCGCAAGACGCGGGTTTGGCTCTACACCTGACAGCTCATGAACAACAGCGCCCTCTTCTTTTAAAATGCCTGTGACTTGATCATAAAGGCCGTTGCGTTTAATGCTGCCGCCCCCGTAAACAAGCAGTACATTCTTGCCGTATCGTTTGAATTCTTTTCTTAATTGTTCAAGCTGACCTTTTCCAAAAATCAGCTTTGTCGGATTATAATAAGTGAAATTTTCCATAGTAAAACCTCCAAATGATGCTGGTAAAAAACAGATTTTCCATTGTAACATAAGTTGACAAAAAAGAAAAAGGGAAGCAGCCAAACGGCTATTTCCCCTTTTTTTATAGTGATGCTTTCAAAATTGACAGCACATCTTCTTTGTTGAGTGATTTAAATTGGCCGAATGTACCGTTAGCCATTGCCTTGTCAGCGATTGTGTCAAGCTGCTCATCATTAATATCATAATCAGCAAGACGGTTCGGAGCGCCAAGACTTGTCCAGAATGCGGACAGCTTATCGATACCTTCAAGGGCAATTTCTTCATCCGTTTTACCTGCTTCTTCAACATCAAACACGCGAACTGCAAGCTGTTTCATGCGGGCAGGGTTTTCAGACAATGTGTGTCTCATCCAATTCGGGAACAGAATCGCCAGTCCGCCGGCATGCGGAATATCATAAACGGCTGATACTGCATGTTCAATATTATGAGTAGCCCAATCCCCTCTTGCCCCCATAGAAAGCATGCCGTTTAATGCGATTGTTCCTGTGTACAGGATCGTCTCACGCAATTCGTAATTTTCGAGATCATTGATCAGCTTAGGCGCTGTTTCAATGACTGTACGCAAAAGTGATTCACACATGCGGTCCTGATACGGCGTGTTTGATACATGATGGAAGTATTGTTCGAATACGTGGCTCATCATGTCAACCATCCCGTAGATCGTGTGGTTTTTAGGTACGGTGAATGTATTCACCGGATCAAGAATCGAGAATTTAGGGAATACGAGCGGGCTGCCCCAGCCGTATTTTTCTTTTGTTTCCCAGTTTGTAATAACAGATCCTGAGTTCATTTCTGAACCAGTTGCAGCGAGAGTCAATACCGTTCCGAATGGCAAAGCATCTTTTGGCTGATGCTTTTTCGTAACGATATCCCACGCATCACCATCATACTTCGCTCCTGCGGCAATCGCTTTTGTACAGTCGATTACGCTTCCGCCTCCGACAGCCAGCAAGAAATCAATGTTTTGTTCTTTACAGATGGCAACACCTTTATTAACAGTCGACACACGAGGATTCGGTTCCACACCTGCTAATTCATGCACGGTCGCTCCGGCTTTATTCAGCTGTTCAATCACTTGATCATACAGGCCGCTGCGTTTAATGCTGCCGCCTCCGTACACAAGCAATACGTTTTTTCCGTAAGGTTTGAGTTCCTCCGGAAGTCTTTCCACTTCGCCGCGCCCGAAAATTAATTTGGTCGGATTCCAGTATGTAAAGTTTTGCATGACATCTCCTCCTTAGATTTTTTATTATGCAGAATGTCCTCACCACATGTAAAGCAATCAGCTCTCACCGATCAGCATACCAGATGGTTTTATTTTGCAAGGTGCTGGGAAAGAAGCTGATATAAGCGAGGGCAGGCCAGCTTCCCTCATATGGAGAATGCATGTATAGATTCTCCAATATGTCACAATCTATAACTGTTTTAATAATTCATGGAGGAGGTTGCAAAACATGAGTACCATTCAAAGAATTTGTCTTGTATTAACCATCATTGGCGCCATTAACTGGGGACTGATCGGATTTTTCCAATTTGACTTAGTAGCGGCTATCTTCGGCGGCCAAGGGTCAGCTCTTTCCCGAATCATTTACGGACTTGTCGGAATCGCCGGCTTAATCAACCTCGGTCTGCTATTTAAGCCAAACGAGGAAAGATCACGTGAAGAAGCAGCAAATCCTGAAATGCGATAGGATATCAATCACGCTGAAATAGGATTTTGCATGAAATCAAAAGCACCGAACATTCCTGTCCGGTGCTTTTTTCATGCTTATTTTTTGATAAGGTCTTTGCGGTTGGACATTTCGATCCACTCTTCAAGCTTATCTTTTAATGTGTTGAAACCTTGTGGTGTAGAAGCTTCTTCGCTTACTTGAGCAGCTTTAGGTTTTCTTGGTTTGCTTTCTTTTTTCTCAGGCGCAGCTTGTGTCGCACGAATTGAAAGGCTGATTTTGCCTTTTTCTTCATCAACAGCAAGTACTTTTACTTGTACTTCGTCGCCAACTGAAAGGTGCTCGTTGATATCTTTTACGAAACCGTGAGTCACTTCAGAAATGTGTACTAAACCTTGAGTTTCTTCATCTAATGCAACAAACGCACCATACGCTTGTAATCCTGTAACTTTACCAGTGTAAACACTGCCCACTTCAAATTTTGCTGCCATTCATAACAACTCCTAAGTTAAATTAAATATCTGTTTATACGCAATTTAAAATTATATCACACATGTCTTATTTCCGCAAAGAAAACTTTTTTATAAAAAATCAGGTTTATGCACAGCAAAAAGGGGGTAAACTGAAAATACCAAAGGCTTTCTAGTATTCCCCCCTTTTATTGGATGCGAACAAAAGGTTCGTATCTTTTTTTATGTTGTTTTGTGCAGGAAGCGTTTCATTCTGACTAACGCTTCTTGAAGCTGTTCAATCGAGGTTGCGTATGAACAACGGATATATCCCTCACCGCTCGGACCAAACACACTTCCAGGAACAACTGCCACTTTTTCCTGCGTCAGTAGCTCCTCGGCAAACTGTTCTGAACTCATTCCCATGCTTTTGATAGATGGAAAAGCATAGAAAGCGCCGCCCGGATGATGACAGCTGAGACCGATTTCATTGAGCGATTCTACAAACAGATTCCGTCTTCTTCGATAGCTTTTTTTCATTTTTTCTACGTCTTCCATGCCGTTCTTCAGGCCTTCAAGGGCGGCAAACTGCGCCATTGCGGGCGCGCACATCATCGCATACTGATGAATTTTAAGCATGGCATCCCGAAGCAAGGATGGTGCCGCGGCAAAACCGAGCCTCCAGCCCGTCATTGCAAATGCTTTTGAAAAGCCTGAGATGACTACCGTCCGTTCCTTCATTCCCGGTAATGCCGCTATACTTGTAAATTCCTCATCATATGTCAGCTCCGCGTAGATCTCGTCGGCTAAGACGATGACATCATGTTTTTTGGCAAACTCAGCAATCTCATTCAGCTCTTCCTTCGAATAAACCGAACCTGTCGGATTCGATGGTGAGCAGATGAGAATGGCCTTTGTTTTTTCAGTGACTGCCGCTTCAAAATCAGCAGCCGTTGCTTTAAATCCTTTGTCTGCCGTTGTATGAACGTGAACCGGGATACCGCCTGCCAAAGAAACAAGCGCATCGTACGCAACAAAACACGGCTCAGGAATGATGACTTCCTCACCTGGATTCACAATGGCGCGGATCGCAATATCCAAAGCCTGACTTGCCCCCACTGTCACAATCAGCTCATTATCTGGCGAGTAGCTAAGGTCAAACCTGTTGCTCAAATAACGGCTGATTTCCTCCCGCAATGAGTATAAACCCGCATTGGCCGTGTATGACGTATATCCTTGTTCAAGAGAGAGAATGCTTGCTTCGCGGACATTCCATGCGGTAACAAAATCAGGCTCGCCGACGCCTAAAGAAATGACGCCTTCCATCGTTGCCGCCAAATCAAAGAATTTGCGGATGCCGGATGGTTTTATTTGTTGTACATAGTCTGATAAATACGAAGTCATTTACGGTGACACCACGATTCTTTTGTCGTCGTCTCCTGTTTCAAACACTTTGCCGTCATGCTTGTATTTTTTCAGGATAAAATGGGTTGTCGTAGATACAACTGAATCAAGCGTTGAGAGTTTATCCGAAACAAAACGCGCTACGTCAGACATCGAATTGCCGCGAATCACGACAGACAAATCGTATACGCCTGACATCAGGTAAACTGATTCAACCTCTTGGAATCGGTAAATCCGTTCCGCCACTTCATCAAAACCGACGCCCCGCTTCGGCGTTACTTTGACGTCAATCATGGCCGTAACGCCCTCATGTCCGTCGACTTTTCGCCAGTCAATCATAGCGGAATAATCGATAATAACCTTTTCTTTCTCCAGTTTGTCAATAATTGTTTTCACTTCATTTACAGGGATGCCCGCCATCTTTGCGATTGTTTCTAAATCGGCGCGGCTGTTTTCGTCTAAAATTTCTAATATTTCTGTTTCTTTTTCTGTCAATTTCATTTGATTCACACCTTTGCAATGTCAAGAAATCTCATGACATTATATCACGTTTTTTGACGAATGCTAAGAAAAAACGAGGAGAAACTTCCGCTAGAATTGACAATTTCAGGGCATAATACAACCATCAAAAAAAGGGAGTGACACAGAATGGAGGCGGTTTCACCAATAAGGCGGTTTACGGTCGATGGAGTCAATGTATACTACGAACATTATCAAAATCCCGGCAGGCAAACGCTGGTCTGCGTACACGGTTTTTTATCATCTGCATTCAGCTTCAGAAAAGTAATTCCTCTCCTTCGGGACAAGTACGACATCATCGCGCTTGATTTGCCTCCTTTCGGCCAATCTGAAAAATCAAGAACGTTTATCTATACCTATCAAAACCTTGCTAAGCTTGTCATTGGGATTTTGGAGCACTTGCAAGTGAAACAGGCTGTGCTTGTCGGGCATTCTATGGGCGGGCAGATATCGCTGTCTGCTGCTCTCCAAAAACCTGAGCTTTTTTCAAAGGTTGTGCTGCTTTGCAGTTCAGGGTATTTAAAACGTTCACACCCGACGATTATTTTCGGGACCCATATCCCGTATTTTCATCTTTACATCAAACGCTGGCTCTCGAAAGAAGGCGTGATGAAAAATTTATTAAATGTGGTGCATGACAAATCGCTGATTGATGAGGAGATGATTGACGGCTATGGCAGACCGTTTCAGGACGAGCAGATTTTCAAAGCCATGACAAGGTTTATCCGCCACAGAGAAGGAGATTTAGAACCCGAGCAATTGAAGAAAATGAACAAGCCTGCTCTATTGATTTGGGGCGAGGAGGATCGAATTGTCCCAATGGAGATCGGTAAACGGCTGCACGCAGATTTGCCTAATTCCGTGCTGTACTCACTTGGCCAGACCGGACATCTGGTGCCTGAAGAACGGCCTGAACTTATTTCTGAACACATTGCTGATTTTATCAAATAACAAAAAAACCGGTGCTGAACCGGTTTTTTTAAGGCGTGCAGGAGCTGCTGTTTTTAATGAATAAAAGCTGGCCAGCCACTTCCCGGCAGCTGGCGATCGGCAGCGTTTGTTCAAAAGAAGTTTCAAATATTTGCTGAATGCTTTTCGCCAGCAAGTCGGGATCGTTTTCATCATAGACTGCCTGCACGACATCAACAGCCTCCGTTTCGTAAAACTCTTCTCCATATTTAAACGGGTCCCATTTGGCAATGATCTTAATCATTTCCCTGACCGCATGACTTTCTTCCATATTCATCACCGCTTATAATAAAATTTGCAGTTCTATCTTATCATAGTGAAGCTTAGAAGAATAAACATACATGAGGGGGTAACAGAATGAACTTTGATAAACGAGAAGAACGCCTTGGCACCCAATCGGTCAAATGGGATAAAACAGGCGAATTATTTGGCGTGACAGACGCCCTCCCGATGTGGGTGGCAGATATGGATTTTCGCGCCCCGGAAGCGATAACTGAAGCGTTAAAAGAGCGTCTTGACCACGGTATTTTTGGTTATACAACTCCAGATCAAAAAACGAAGGATGCTGTGTGCGGATGGATGCAAAACAGGCACGGCTGGAAGGTAAATCCGGAAAGCATCACATTCAGCCCCGGCGTTGTAACAGCTTTGAGCATGGCGGTACAAGCTTTTACGGAGCCGGGCGATCAAGTAGTTGTTCAGCCTCCAGTTTATACGCCTTTTTACCATATGGTGGAGAAAAACGGCCGGCACATTTTACATAATCCGCTGCTAGAAAAAGACGGCGCATATGCAATCGATTTTGAAGATTTGGAGACAAAGCTTAGTGACCCAAGCGTTACATTGTTTATTTTATGCAATCCTCATAACCCTTCTGGGCGTTCATGGAGCCGGGAAGATTTACTGAAGCTAGGCGAATTGTGCCTTGAGCATGGCGTCACAGTTGTATCGGATGAAATCCATTCCGATTTAATGCTGTACGGACATAAACACACGCCGTTCGCTTCGCTCTCTGACGATTTCGCTGATATTTCCGTGACATGTGCTGCTCCAAGCAAAACATTTAATATCGCCGGATTGCAGGCTTCAGCGATCATTATTCCGGATCGCCTGAAGCGCGCCAAGTTTTCCGCAAGCCTTCAGCGAAATGGTTTAGGCGGACTGAACGCGTTTGCCGTCACTGCAATCGAAGCCGCGTATTCAAAAGGCGGACCGTGGCTTGATGAATTGATCACTTACATTGAGAAAAACATGAACGAAGCGGAAGCCTTTTTGAGCACCGAGCTGCCAAAGGTCAAAATGATGAAGCCGGATGCATCATACTTGATTTGGCTCGACTTCAGCGCTTACGGCTTGTCCGATGCAGAGCTTCAGCAAAGAATGCTAAAAAAAGGAAAAGTTATTTTAGAGCCCGGGACGAAATACGGGCCTGGCGGAGAAGGATTTATGCGCCTGAACGCCGGATGCTCTCTTGCAACCCTGCAGGACGGCCTGCGCCGCATCAAAGCCGCATTATCGTAAATATAGCTGTAAACGCCTTTACGTCTTCATTTGTAAAGGCGTTCTTAATAAAGGAATTTTATATTTTACTTCTAATATTTAGTGTTATAATAGATTCATATTTTATACGAAAGGATTTCACACGAATGGAAATTCTAAAAGACTATCTTCTGCACATCTGCTTTATTTTGTTTCCTATTCTTCTTTACCAAGTGTTTTGGCTTGGAAAACCTGCGATTCTTGTGCCAAAAATAAACAGCGGTTTGGTCACGCTCTTCGCCTGCGGCGCCTCCGTTTTATGCATTATTTTCCCGATTCATGAAATGGACTACATACAATACGGCCTTCAGATGATTCCCGTTATCATTTGTTTATTTTACATTAGTACCGCTTCCGGACTTACAGTCGCCGCATCTGTCCTATGTTTTGAACTGCTTTTTTACGAACCTTCCGCAATGTTTGTTTTCACTTTGCTGCCTTTTCTTATCATTATCCCAATCTTATTTCAGAAAAAATGGCCATTCATGTCCAAAGCGAAAAAACTGCTGCTGTCTTTATTGATCAGCTGCGTGGAGATTTTCCTATTTTTCGCCTCAAGCTGGATTCTTTCCGCCTTGAATATTTTAAATTTTCAAAAATCAGGAATTTTCGTTTACGAGGCGGCAGTCTCAGGGCTTTTCCGCTCCAGTGTTCTTCTATTAAGCATCTATATTATCGAAAGCATCGCCGAAAATATCGCCCTGCGTTCACAGCTTATCCATTCTGAAAAAATGACGATTGTGAGTGAACTGGCAGCGAGCGTCGCCCATGAGGTCAGGAATCCGCTGACAGTTGTCCGCGGGTTTGTCCAGCTGCTTTTTAATGACGAAACCCTACAAAACAAGTCGAGTGCGGATTACAAAAAGCTTGTACTGTCAGAGCTTGACCGGGCGCAAGGCATTATCACAAACTATCTCGATATGGCCAAACAGCAATTATACGAAAAAGAGGTTTTTGACCTATCTGCCCTTATCAAAGAGACAAGCTCCCTTATGGTGTCGTACGCCAATTACAAGTCAGTAACCGTCGAGGCTGAAACAGAACCGGACCTTTTGATATACGGAGACGCAACAAAGCTGAAGCAGGCTGTCATCAACCTGATGAAAAACAGTATTGAAGCGGTTCCTCACGGGAAGGGGATGATCCACATATCAGCCAAAAGAAACGGCCATACGATCATGATTAACATCACAGACAATGGGGTCGGGATGACAGACCATCAAATGCAAAAACTCGGCGAACCTTATTATTCCTTAAAAACGAACGGAACGGGACTCGGCCTCACCGTAACCTTTTCCATTATTGAACATCATCACGGGACCATTTCATTTAACAGCAGCTTCCAAAAAGGCACTACGGTGACCATTAAGCTTCCCGCTGATCTTCCTCACTAGCAAATCGATTGGAACTTTAATAGAATAAATGCGAGGTGATGACAGATGAGCACGTTTGAGACAGGCTCTATCGTTAAAGGATTTTACAAAACAGGTGTATACATAGGAGAAATCACGGCTTGCAGGCCGCAGCATTATTTAGTGAAAGTGAAAGCGGTTCTTACCCATCCCGCTCAGGGAGACCTTCATCATCCAAAACAGGCGGATGTGCCATTTTTTCATGAGAGAAAAGCGCTCGCATATGGTGAACAGACCAATATCCCCCACCATATGGTGAAGCCTTATGACGGTGAAGTGCCGGATTATACCGAATCTCTGCGGGAGGCGACAGCACAGATGAGAGCCAAATTGAATGAGGATGGTTCGGAGTGGGCAAAGCGCTCCCTTCATAATCTGGACATTTTAGAAAAAGAATATTTTAACCGGCCATAACCCAGTCTGACAAAAGATTGGGTTTTTTACGTCGCGCGCTTCAACAGTTCGGTTAAATCGATTCTCTCGCCGATTGTGGGCGGTTTTGGCTTTTCGAGATACTGCTTATCCTGCTCAACAAGCTTAAAAAGTTTATATGCTGTGAGAGCATCATCAAGCGCTTTATGATGGGTGCCGGTTCCGGAATCTCCATACTCTTCGGCAGCTTTCCATAAACCCGTCAATGTCCGGTCTCCAAAAAAGTTTTTGTATTCAAGCGATAAATCTCTCATTTCTCCCTTAAACGGGAAAGGGATATGGTTAAACATACAGTTTTGCTTCAGCACTTTCATATCCATGTTTCCCCACGTAATAATTGTGCTGTTTTTCTCAGGATCCAGCTCGTTTAGTTTACGGATGAAATCCTCGAATCTCATTCCTTCGTCTACCTGTTTTTGGGTTATTTTTAAAAATGATTTGCAGCGTTTCGTAAGCTTCGGGAACTTTTTCGGTCTAACATAGCTAGAAAACGTCTCAACCACTTCATCATCAATCGACTTTACAATTCCGGCTTCAATGATTTCCGGGAAGAAGTTTTGAGGACTGTACTTTCCATCAGGCATTGTAAATTCGAAATCAATAATGAGTAAGCTGTTTGTCGTCACCTTTTACACCTGCCTTTCCTCCGATCAGAAAATGCTATCTTTATAGTATATCAATTCCCCTTCTCGACATTTCTTCATTTTCTAAAAATAATGAATTTTCCCAGCCGCTTCGTTTCTTTTAAATTGTGAATCGTTTCTTTATAATTAGTAAGGAACCCGAAATAATAAGAAGGTGATGTTATTTCTATCCGTAAGAAAAACTTTGTCATTGTGTGGCTGGCGAACTTTTTTGTCTCCGCTAGCACAACGATGATCGTTCCTTTTCTCTCCTTATACATTGAGACGCTCAGCTCTTTTTCAAACGGCTTTGTGCAAAGGTGGAGCGGCTATGTGTTCGGCATTACATTTCTCATGGCGTTTTTGGTATCCCCGTTTTGGGGACGGTTCGGAGACAAAC
Source organism: Bacillus sp. PS237 (assembly GCF_037963345.1). Classification (NCBI taxonomy): domain Bacteria; kingdom Bacillati; phylum Bacillota; class Bacilli; order Caryophanales; family Bacillaceae; genus Bacillus; species Bacillus sp. PS237. Next base: position 3,159,546 of record NZ_CP150156.1, read on the forward strand.
GCGGATACAAGAAAATCCTTATGGCAACCGGAACAGGCATTGCCCTCAGCATTTTCTTCATGGGCTTTGTTACATCGGTGTACCAATTGTTTTTTCTGCGTATGGCAATGGGTCTTGTAACCGGATTCATCCCGACATCTCTTGCGATGATTTCGGCACAGACTCCGAAGAGCTCAGCTGGCAAAACACTCGGCACGCTGCAAATGGGGCAAGTGTCCGGAAGCTTGTTCGGCCCGCTTTTGGGAGGCATGCTTGCTGATCGTTTCGGCTTTACGTATACCTTTTTTATCACATCCTTTGTGATTTTCTCGTCTGTTCTTCTCGTGTTATTTGGTGTCAAAGAAAAGCATCTTGCAGAGAAAACAGCCAAACGTACGTCTTACTCGAGAAAAGAAGTGCTCTCCTATATTTTTCACCATCCGGCGCTGTGGGTCATGATGCTGTTAACCATGCTGATTCAAACAGGCAATTTCAGTATCCAGCCCCTGCTCGCTTTATATGTAAATGAGCTGCACGGACCTGTCAATCTTGCCTTTTTCTCCGGCATGGCATTTTCAGCAACGGGGCTCGGAAGTTTGCTGCTGGCTAGAAAATGGGGTGATCTGGGCGACCGCTACGGCCACCGCCGCATTTTAATCGGACTTTTGCTCGCCGCCTCTTTCTTTTTTATTCCGCAGGCGCTCGCGTCCTCACTCAGCGTGCTCCTTGTTTTCAGATTTTTATTCGGAATGGCGATGGGCGGTTTGCTGCCATGCATTACGGCAGCGATCCGCGTTCAGGCTCCCGGCAGCATTCAAGGTGAAGTTCTCGGCTACAATGTCAGCTTTCGCTTTTTAGGAAACGTGCTCGGGCCTCTGCTCGGCGGAATCATATCGAGCCATTTTACCATTTCGGCCACCTTTTACGTCACGGCGTTTCTCTTTTTCGCCGGCGCCTGCATGCTTTGGATCATGCAGAAACTTCGGAAAGATTCTTATGCCAAAGCAAGCTGATTCCGAGAAAAAACTAAGGAATCTTCTAAATTTAACCTTCTCGTAATCTCAAAAGAATGGTACGATATGGCTAGAATTTAGGAGAAAAGAGAGTGACCATGTTACGAAAAATAATCGGATGGATTTTGCTCCTTTGCATAATCCCATTGTTTGCATTTACAGTTATCGCTTCCGGAAAAGAAGTAAAACAAATGAAGTCCCTGGATCAGGTGCTTGATAAAAATATTGATCTGAAAGATATCAGCCTTGTTCAGAACAGCTACATGTATGACAGGGACGGCTCCCTTGTCTCGGAAATCGTCAGCGACCACGAAAACCGTGTGCTCGTTCCATTTAACAAGATTCCCGAGGAAGTCAAACAGATTTTCTTAACATCTGAGGACCGCCATTTTTACGAGCATAAAGGCTTTGACTTTATGGGAATGGTGCGGGCTACTGCTTCTAACGTAAAAGACAAGAAAATTGACCAGGGTGCCAGCACCATCACACAGCAGCTTTCAAGAAACTTGTATTTGAGCCACGAACGCTCCTTCAGCCGCAAGCTGACAGAGCTCGCGTATTCCTATCAGCTGGAGAAAAAATATACGAAAAATGAAATTCTTGAAGCTTACTTAAATACCATTTATTTCAACAACGGTGTTTACGGCGTCGGTTCAGCAGCTCAATTCTATTTCAGCAAACCGCTGAAATCTCTCACAGTGGGAGAAATGGCTTTTATCTGTGCTATACCTAATAACCCTACATTATATGATCCTCTCAAGCATTTTGACTACACGAAAAGCCGTCAAGAACGTTTACTTAAAGGGCTAAAAGATGCCGGGGTCATTACGGACAAAGAGCTGAAAAAAGCCGTAAAACAAAAAATCAAACTGGATGTTGAAAAAAGAGAAGACAAATATCCTGACTACGTTTCCTACGTCAATGATGAATTCACTCAGCTGGTGTCTGAATCAGAAGGCTTTGATAAACGCCTTCAAAAAGCATCAGGAAAACAAAAAGAAAAGATCGAGAACGAGCTGTCCGCAAGAGTCAGCACGCTGATGAAAGACGGAGTGAAAATTTATACTGCACTTGATCCGTACATGCAAAATCAAGTTGTGGCACAAATGAATTCCAAGCTCCCGTATGCGGACGTACAGGGCGGAGCGGCTGTGATTAATCACCAGACGCATCAAATCATTGCTCTATCCGGCGGGAAAAACTATCAAAAATATGACTTTAACCGCGCCTACCAGGCGTACAGGCAGCCGGGTTCATCCATTAAGCCGCTTCTTGATTACGGCCCTTATATTGAACAGACCGGCGCGACAACAAGCAGCACCATTGATGCCAGCAAGTTTTGCAGCAAAGACTACTGTCCGCAAAACTACAATAACCGCACTTACGGCACAGTGACGCTTGATACGGCGTTTAAAAATTCATATAATACCCCGGCTATTAGAATGCTCGACCGCGTCGGCATCCAAAAGGCATTCAGTTATATTGAGCCGTATCATTTTGCCAAACTTGTCGACAGTGACTATCTTCTTCCGGCGGCGCTTGGCGGATTTACAAACGGCATGACGCCTCTTGAGATGACAAAGGCTTATACGACATTCGGAAACAGCGGAAGCTATACGCCGAGCCATGCGATTACAAAGGTGACAGACCTTAAAGGAAAAACACTTTATAAATGGAATGATAAAGCGACTCAAATATTCAGCGTCCGCACGAACATGCAGCTGAAAAAACTGATGTCTTCCGTTGTGAAAAGCGGAACAGGGAAAAAAGCATATTTCAATGCGCCTTACATCGGCGGTAAAACCGGAACATCAAATGATTATCACGATATGTGGTTTGTCGGCCTGACTGATACGTATACAATGGGTGTCTGGGTCGGAAAGGATACACCGACCAGCGTTGAATATCTTCACAGCATCAGCCCTCAGCTTTCCATCTGGAAAGGAACGCTGCAAGCGGCTTATTAAAGGATCGGAGGGGATATGGAGTGACTTCAGAACAAATTCCAAATCGCGTTTTGCTGTTTGACGGTGTCTGCAATTTATGCAATGGCGCCGTGCAGTTTATCATTAAACGTGATCCGGACGGATTGATTTCTTTCACATCGCTGCAGTCGGAAACAGGACAGAGCCTGCTGAAAAAAAGCGGGCTTCCGACTGATCGGTTTGACAGCTTTGTCTTTATTGAAGACGGCCAAGTGTACACAAAGTCAACTGCAGCCATTAAGGTTTTCAGGCATCTGCGAGGCCCATGGCGGCTCTTCGTCCTTTTTTTCGCAGTGCCGAAGCCTGTCAGAGATATGGTCTATTCTTTCATTGCCAAAAACCGCTATAAGTGGTTTGGCAAAAAAAATGAATGTATGCTCCCCTCCCCTTCCATTAAAAAAAGATTTTTACCGTAAATAAAAAATGGCTAGGAAGCTAGCCATCACAGATTGTTGACAAAATCCTAAAACGGCTTCGTTTTAGGATTTTGTCATCTATTCAGCGTGATTGAAAACTTTTGAAGTTGTGAAACGGCGGAAACCTGAGAATCTAGCCGCCGTTTCATTGCGTACAGAGCACGAAGCGCAAATCTGACCACCAAACGCTGAAATGGCTAGCTTACACAGGTAAGCTAGCCATTATGCTATTATAAAGCTTGATAAATATGAACAGAATACCGATAACAAAGGTAAACCAAAACAGCAGTTCCAATAGAATGAATCCAACTAATGACATGAGAGAAAGCGTCGAATAAATCCGGTATACGGTAAACACAAAGTAAGCGAGCGTGACGACCGCAAACCAGATCACAATCCAAATGACATTTTGCAAGAGCACAAAGGATAAAATCCCGCCGCCCAAATAAATCATGGAACCCATTCTGAGTTTTTTCAGGTTGTTCCCTTCCGGATCATTAGCAAAAAACAGCAATGACAGCTCGGTCACGGTATTTGCAATTAATTTCAGAGCGGACAGAACCATAAAATATAAAAGTGCAAAGGCAGCAAATAACGCAAGCCTGATTCCTTTCTCTGAAAAATAATCGAGCATTCCATCATACATTCCAAATGAAGACAGCATCTTCAACGCATAAAGTGAAGTTGAGATGGATAAGGACGAACTAAAAAGCAGGATCGCAATCAGCGGAAAATATCCTGTCAAATAAGTATTTTTCATATAAAAAAGTCCCTTTCTATAATCTACCTCATTTATTATGGAGGACTTAAAACACATTGACAAGATAAATTATTCCATTTTTTCTCCTTTTTACGAATTACGGGCCCAAATCTTCACAAAGCAGCATTTTGAGAGTAAAGTAGTACGCAGGAATCATAAAACGTAAGGAAGTTTTATATGAAAAAAACATTAAAACTGCAAACCAGACTCACCATATTTGTTTGTATCGTTGTATTAATCGCATTGCTCATTACGTTTTTTACAGTCGGTGCCCAAACCACCAAACGAATTAGAGATCAGGAAAAGGCCACTGCGCTGCAGACTGCTGAAATGGTAGCTGAAGCGCCGATGACAGCCGCTGCTTTAGAAAGCGGAAAAAAACAAAAGGAACTGCAGAGCTACACAAAGCGGGTTCAGAAAATTACCGGCACGGAATTTGTTGTCGTCATGGATATGAACGGTATCCGCAAAACTCATCCTGACCCGAGCAAAATCGGAAAAAAATTCAGAGGCGGTGATGAGTCCGAGGTATTAAAAGGGCATGTCCATATCAGCACAGCCTCTGGCACGCTCGGGAAATCGCAGAGAGCGTTCGTCCCTGTCTACGCGGAGAATGGAAAACAGGTCGGTGCAGTCGCGGTCGGCATCACCGTAAATGAAATTGATGAAGTGATCAGCCATAGCTTACGGCCGCTTTACTTTATTATTTGCGTCAGCATCTTCGTCGGTGTGATCGGAGCCGTTATCGTCGCCCGTACAGTGAAAAATATCATGTACGGACTTGAACCTTATGAAATTGCGACTCTGCTTGAAGAACGGAGCGCGATGCTGGAATCGACGAAGGAAGGAATACTCGCTGTCGATGAACATGGCAAAATTAAACTTGCCAACGCGGAAGCAAAACGCCTATTCGTCAAAATGGGCATCAACACAAATCCCATTGATCAGGATGTAGATGACATCTTGCCGAAAAGCCGCTTGAAAAAGGTCATTGAGACAAAAAAACCTCTTCAAGACAGAGACGTCCGCATTAACGGGCTGGAGCTTGTGTTTAATGAAGTTCCTATCCAGCTGAAAGGACAAACTGTCGGAGCGATTGCAACATTCCGCGACAAGACCGAGGTAAAACATTTAGCTGAACAGCTTTCCGGTGTTAAAATGTATGCAAACGCACTGAGAGCGCAGTCTCATGAATTTATGAACAAACTGCATGTGATATTAGGTCTCGTCCAGCTGAAAGAGTATGATGATCTTGGAGATTATATTAAAGATATAGCCATACAGCAAAAATCAGAAACAAGTGAAATTATAAATGATGTCAAAAGCTCCGTACTGGCCGGTTTTCTGCTTGGAAAGCAAAGCTTTATACGTGAGCAGGGCGCAAATCTTGATATTGAATGCAACGGTGTCATCCCGAACGCGGCAGACCCTTCTGTCATCCATGAACTTATTACAATCATCGGAAATCTCATCAACAATGGCTTAGATGCCGTTGCCGATATGCCGAAAAAACAAATCACCATGTCCATGCGCTTCCATAACAGCATACTTGATATTGAAATTACCGATACTGGAGCAGGCATGTCTGAAGAAGACCAAGCCAAAGTATTTGAACAAGGCTATTCAACAAAGGGCAAAAACCGGGGATTCGGCCTTTATTTCACACAGCAAAGCATCGAAAATTTAAAAGGCCAAATGATCCTCACAAGCGAAAAGAATGAAGGAACGACATTCAGTATTCGCATCCCGTACGAACCGAAGGAGGAAAATCATGATTAATGTACTAATAGTTGAAGATGACCCCATGGTGGGTGAATTAAATAAACGATACTTAAGCCAAATAGATGGCTTTCAGCTGAAAGGCATCGCTTCTTCCTTTCAAAGCGCTCTGCATATTTTAGGGGAGCACCATATTGACCTCATTTTGCTTGATATTTATATGCCGGGAAAAAACGGGCTGGAACTGCTGACGGAATTGAGAGCCCAAAATGAAGCGGTTGACGTGATTGTCATCTCAGCGGCCAGCGAGCTTGACGTGATCAAGAAAACACTTCGGTACGGAGCTGTTGATTATTTAATCAAACCGTTTGAATTTGAACGATTCCAAACGGCTCTGTCTGATTACAGACGAAAACAAAAGGTGTATTCAACCCATCGCAACATGAGCCAAAAAGAACTGGACGCCGAGCTTTTTCAAAAGAAAGAAGCAACAGAAAAAGTGCAGCTTCCTAAAGGCCTGACAAAAAGCACGCTGAAGCTGATCTGGTCCAGTATCCAGTCATTTGAAAATGAATCTTTTACGACAGAAGACTTGGCAAAGCACACAGAAATCTCTCAAGTATCCATACGAAAATACTTAAAGTTTCTTGAAGATATACAGGTTCTGAATGTAGAAATGGCGTACGGAACGATCGGAAGACCTGTGTTTCAGTACAACGTCAACAACAGTAACATTAACGGAATAAAGCAATATCTATAAGAAAACGCACTGCTTGCTTTGAGCAGTGCGTTTTTCTGTCATATCTCTTGCCAAGATGCTTGATTCTATTGTTGATAAGTTATACAAGAATAACAAAGGGCTTTCACATTTTTAAGCAAATAATTCTAAAAATAGATAATTTTTAAAAAATTATGCGAAATTCTATTTATTTCTTATTAGTTAAATGATAAATTATGATTGGTTAGTTGATCCCGAAAAACTAAGTCATAAGTCTTACTTCAGAAAACGATGTCACGGTTTTCCGCCCGGAACGCCTTCCGCATCCTTCTCTTCCCCGCCTTTCGAAGGAAATACTCACACCACGCTTATTCAGGGAAGAATAGAACTGTCTCAGCGCATTCCATTTGTTATTATCAGAAAATTTTATCGATTCTAAGAAATTGTTCAGGACAGCCCATCACATGACTGGCCGGATCAGCTTTGAACCAAATTTTTCTGGGGGGTTATATCTTGAATAAACGAAAAATCGGATTGGCGATGTCACTTGTGATCGCAGCAGGCACCATATTAGGAGCATGCGGAAACAGCGAAAAAAGCAGCGGCTCAGGCGAAGGCAAAAACAAATTCAGTGTGGCGATGGTTACTGACGTAGGCGGAGTGGATGACAAATCCTTCAACCAATCAGCCTGGGAAGGCATCCAAGCCTTTGGGAAAGAGAATGGGCTGAAAAAAGGCAAAAACGGTTACGACTATCTTCAATCCAAATCTGATGCAGACTATACAACGAACTTAAATAAATTGGCGCGTGAGAATTTTGACTTAATTTACGGCGTCGGCTACTTAATGGAGGATTCAATCAGCGAAATTGCTGACCAGCGTAAAAATACAAACTTTGCGATTATAGATGCTGTTGTCGATAAAGACAACGTCGCAAGTATTACGTTTAAAGAGCAGGAAGGCTCATTTCTCGTCGGAGTGGCCGCAGCCCTATCAAGCAAATCAGGAAAAATCGGCTTTGTAGGCGGCATGGAATCAGAGTTGATCAAAAAATTCGAGGTCGGCTTCCGTGCCGGCGTGCAAGCAGTTAACCCTAAAGCCGTTGTAGAAGTGAAATACGCAGGGGGTTTCGATAAAGCCGATGTCGGTAAAGCAACCGCCGAAAGCATGTATAAATCAGGCGTAGATGTTATTTATCACTCTGCGGGCGCCACTGGCACAGGCGTCTTTACTGAAGCGAAAAACCTGAAAAAAGAAGATCCAAAACGCGATGTCTGGGTCATCGGTGTCGATAAAGACCAATACGCAGAAGGCCAGGTAGAAGGAACAGATGATAACGTCACCCTCACTTCCATGGTGAAAAAAGTAGATACAGTCGTTGAAGATGTAACGAAAAAAGCGAGTGACGGAAAGTTCCCGGGCGGCGAAACACTTACCTACGGGCTTGATCAAGACGGAGTCGGCATTTCTCCATCTAAACAAAATCTATCGGATGATGTGATCAAAGCGGTCGATAAATGGAAGAAAAAAATCATCGACGGATTGGAAATCCCGGCAACTGAGAAAGAGCTGAAAACCTTCAAAGCTGAATAAGAATCGCAGGGATAAGGAGGTCGAGCCCTTATCCCTTGTTTTTCTTTTATTTTGAAATAAAGGAGCGGTCAATCAATGGAATATGTCATTGAAATGCTCAATATCCGCAAGGCGTTTCCAGGTATCGTCGCCAATGACAATATCAATCTTCAAGTCAAAAAAGGCGAAATACACGCGTTGCTCGGTGAAAACGGAGCGGGGAAATCAACATTGATGAATGTCCTTTTCGGGCTGTATCAGCCGGAGCGGGGTGAAATTCGGGTGCGCGGCGAGAAGGTGCACATCAACAGCCCGAACAAAGCGAATGACCTTGGAATTGGAATGGTGCACCAGCACTTTATGCTTGTTGACACCTTTACAGTTGCTGAAAATATTATTCTCGGGAAGGAGCCAAAGAAGTTTGGCAGAATTGACCGGAAGCGTGCTGGCCAAGAGGTGCAGGACATTTCCGATCGATACGGCCTGCAGATCCATCCTGAAGCAAAAGCAGCTGACATATCAGTCGGTATGCAGCAGCGCGCAGAAATATTAAAAACCCTCTACCGCGGTGCCGACATTCTGATTTTTGATGAACCGACGGCTGTTTTGACGCCTCATGAAATTAAGGAACTGATGCAAATTATGAAGAACCTGGTCAAAGAAGGGAAGTCCATCATCTTAATCACCCATAAGCTGAAAGAGATTATGGAGATTTGTGACCGCGTTACGGTTATCCGTAAAGGAAAAGGCATCAAAACCCTTGATGTCCGTGATACAAACCAAGACGAACTCGCCAGTCTAATGGTCGGCCGTGAGGTATCGTTCAAAACTGAAAAGAGAGCTGCTCAGCCGGGAGCGGAAGTGCTTGCGATTGACGGCATAACTGTAAAGGATACCCGCGGAATAGAGACAGTCAGAGATTTGTCTCTTTCTGTCAAAGCGGGAGAAATAGTCGGCATAGCAGGCGTCGACGGAAACGGGCAATCTGAGCTGATCGAAGCGGTGACAGGACTCCGCAAAACAGATTCAGGAACAATCACCTTAAACGGAAAACAGATCCAAAACCTGACGCCAAGAAAAATCACTGAATCCGGGATCGGGCATATTCCTCAGGATCGCCATAAACACGGTCTCGTCCTTGATTTTCCAATCGGAGAGAATATCCTGCTGCAAAGCTATTACAAAAAGCCGTATTCAGCATTGGGCGTTTTACATAAAGGCGAAATGTACAAAAAAGCACGCAGCCTGATCACTGAGTACGATGTCAGAACGCCGGATGAATATACACACGCTCGGGCATTGTCAGGCGGAAACCAGCAAAAAGCGATTATCGGGCGGGAAATAGACCGAAATCCTGATTTATTAATTGCCGCCCAGCCGACTCGCGGCCTTGATGTCGGAGCGATTGAATTTGTCCATAAAAAGCTCATTGAGCAGCGTGATGCCGGGAAAGCCGTTCTTCTCCTCTCGTTTGAGCTTGAAGAAATTATGAATCTCAGTGACAGAATCGCCGTTATTTTTGAAGGACGCATTATCGCCAGCGTTAATCCGCAGGAAACCACTGAACAGGAGCTTGGTCTCTTGATGGCAGGAAGCACGCAAAAGGAAGCGGGGAAAGCAAATGGTTAAACGACTCTCTCATTTACTCGTGCCGCTCATCGCAATCATACTTGGTCTTGCGGCCGGCGCGTTGATTATGCTTGTGAGCGGCTACAGTGTGGCTAGCGGATATTCGGCTTTGTGGAATGGGATATTCGGAGAAATCTATTATGTCGGAGAAACAATCCGGCAAATTACGCCTTATATTTTATCCGGATTGGCTGTCGCCTTTGCATTCCGAACCGGACTCTTTAATATCGGCGTCGAGGGACAGCTGCTCGTCGGCTGGACAGCAGCGGTTTGGGTCGGTACGGCGTTTGACGGACCGGCATATATTCACTTGCCGCTCGCATTGATTACAGCGGCAGCTGCAGGAGGATTATGGGGGTTTATTCCCGGCATTTTGAAAGCGCGATTTTACGTTCATGAAGTCATTGTCACCATTATGATGAATTATATCGCGCTGCACATGACCAATTACATCATTTCAAACGTCTTGACAGATCATCAGGACAAGACGGGGAAAATTCACGAATCCGCCTCCCTCCGCTCTCCTTTTCTTGAACAGATCACCGATTACTCACGGCTGCATTTGGGAATCATCGTTGCCCTTCTCGCAGCAGTTATCATGTGGTTTATCATCAACAAATCTACAAAAGGATTTGAGCTCCGGGCGGTCGGGTTTAACCAGCACGCTTCCCAGTATGCCGGCATGAGCGTGCGGAAGAATATCATGACCTCCATGCTTATCTCCGGCGCTTTTGCAGGTCTTGCCGGAGCCATGGAGGGCCTAGGGACATTCGAATACGCAGCAGTGAAAGGCGCATTTACCGGCGTAGGCTTTGACGGTATCGCTGTCGCTCTTCTCGGGGGAAACACAGCCGTAGGCGTTGTACTGGCAGCATGCCTGCTTGGCGGGCTGAAAATCGGCGCATTAAATATGCCGATTGAATCAGGCGTTCCATCAGAGGTCGTTGATATTGTGATTGCCATTATTATTCTATTTGTGGCTTCAAGCTATGCGATTCGTTTCGTCATGGGCAAATTGAAGAAAAAGGGGGCGAACTAAGTGGACATTGTGCAGATTTTATCTATCATTGTCCCTGCCACACTCGTCTATGCGGCCCCGCTTATTTTAACTGCTCTCGGCGGCGTGTTTTCCGAGAGATCAGGTGTGGTGAATATCGGCCTAGAAGGCCTCATGATTATCGGGGCGTTCACCAGCGTGTTATTTAATTTATTTTTTGGTCAGGAATTAGGTGCCGCCGCACCTTGGCTTTCGCTCCTTGCCGCCATGGCAGCAGGCGCCCTGTTTTCACTGATTCACGCGGCAGCGGCGATTTCGTTTCGCGCCGACCAGACAGTCAGCGGTGTCGCCATTAACATGCTGGCGCTTGGGGCAACTTTATTTATCGTCAAACTGATCTACGGCAAAGCGCAGACAGACAAAATTCCAGAGCCTTTTTATAAGACGAAAATCCCCGGTTTGGGCGATATTCCCGTCTTGGGAAAGATCTTCTTTTCGGATGTCTATTATACGTCTATTCTTGCAATAGCACTTGCCTTTATTTCCTGGTTTATCTTGTTCAAAACGCCGTTCGGCCTTCGTATCCGTTCTGTCGGCGAGCATCCGATGGCGGCCGATACGATGGGAATCAACGTATATAAAATGCGCTACATCGGCGTGATGATCAGCGGATTGTTCGGCGGTCTCGGCGGCGGCGTATATGCCTCCACAATTGCGCTTGATTTCACGCACTCTACCATCTCCGGGCAAGGTTTTATCGCCCTGGCAGCGCTTGTATTCGGAAAATGGCATCCGATCGGAGCACTGGGGGCCGCCCTGTTTTTCGGATTCGCCCAAAGCTTAAGCATCATTGGATCGCTGCTCCCTCTTTTTAAAGACATACCAAATGTGTATATGCTGATGGCTCCTTATATCTTAACGATTCTCGCTTTAACCGGCTTTATCGGGCGGGCAGATGCGCCAAAAGCCAATGGCGTGCCTTATATTAAAGGAAAAAGATAAACATTCTCCCCTGGGAAGACGATTCTCAGGGATTTTTTTCTAATCCAAAAGACCCCCTTAATTTAATTGTTTATTAGTTTTTTAACTTAAAAAAATATGAAGTGTTAACGCTTTCTTGTAGACTGTAACAAACAATACATGGGGGTGTATGACATGGGAGCAATTCCAAAAACGGGGACAATTTCACCTGAGCAAAAAGACTCACAGGAGAAAAACCTGTTTCAAAAAATTTGGTCTTGGGAAATCGGTGTGATTCCTTTGCCATTATACACAGTATTAGCTGTTATTATTATTCTTGCAGCATATTACAATGAGCTGCCGGCAAATATGCTTGGCGGGTTTGCCATCATTATGATTCTTGGTGTGTTTCTCGGAGACATAGGCCAACGCATACCGATATTGAAGGATATTGGCGGCCCTGCTATTTTATCTTTGTTTGTTCCTTCATTTTTAGTCTTTTACAATGTACTGAATTCAACATCTTTAGACGCTGTAACCAACTTGATGAAAACGTCTAACTTCCTTTATTTCTATATCGCTTGCCTTGTTGTGGGAAGTATCCTCGGTATGAACAGAATTGTTTTAATACAGGGGTTTATCAGAATGTTCGTTCCACTGGTTGCAGGAACGATCGCGGCCGTTGCAGCCGGCATCCTTGTCGGATTTATTTTTGGCTATAGTGCCTATGATTCCTTTTTCTTTGTTGTTGTCCCGATTATTGCCGGGGGAATAGGTGAAGGGATTTTGCCGCTTTCAATCGCCTATTCACAAATACTGGGCTCATCCGCCGATGTATTTGTGTCTCAGCTGGTGCCAGCCGCAATTATAGGAAACGTTTTTGCTATCATATGTGCAGCCTTAATGAAAAAGCTTGGCGACAAGCGTCCAGATCTAAATGGGAACGGACGTCTCGTAAAATCTAAAAAAGCAAATGAGATTTTCAATCAAAAAGAAGCCGAAGCAAAAATTGATTTTAAACTAATGGGAGCAGGAGTTCTGCTCGCGTGTACATTCTTTATTTTTGGCGGGTTATTGGAGAAATTCATCTTCATCCCGGGCGCGATCTTAATGATTATTTCAGCTGCGGCTGTCAAGTATGCAAATATTCTTCCGAAAAAAATGGAAGAAGGCGCTTACCAGCTTTATAAGTTTATTTCTTCAAGCTTTACATGGCCGCTGATGGTCGGTCTCGGCATCCTCTTTATTCCGTTGGATGACGTAGCGTCTGTGATTTCTATACCGTTTGTCATCATCTGTATTTCAGTTGTTATCGCGATGATTGGTTCTGGATATTTCGTAGGCAAGCTGATGAACATGTATCCGGTTGAATCCGCAATCGTTACCTGCTGCCACAGCGGTCTCGGCGGAACGGGTGATGTTGCCATTTTATCGGCATCAGGAAGAATGGGCCTTATGCCGTTTGCCCAAATTTCAACCCGTCTCGGCGGTGCAGGCACAGTTATTTGCGCGACAGTGCTGCTTCGTTTTTTCACTTCATAAACAGAAAGAGTTCCGTTTTATGCGGAACTCTTTTTTTATTTATTCACAATCCGAATATACTCTCGGGGACCAAACGGCAGATCCTTTGATTCCGTCTCACTCATTCTGGCTGACAGGTGGTGCTCCAGTAAATACAGCTCCCACTCATCACAAGCCGCCACACCGCTGCGCCCGTCATATTGATTCAACATGAATGCCCCTGCAAATACTGAGCAGAATAAACCTGAGCACATCACGACTTTTGTTTTCACATGACCAGCTCCTTTCCTTCAGCTTGATCAGGATTGATTTTAAATATACAAATAACCTCTTTTTTGTTAGACTTATTTTGAGGTCAAAAGAACTCATAAAAATCCATTACAGCAGTTCGAAGCGTGGCAGCTTGCAGAAAAGTGCGATATAATTTGGACTAGGTCGTTTGACCGTATATTTTATACATAGCGCATTTTTCAATTGAGAACGAGAAAAGGAGGTCTTATCTTTGCAGCTCTTACATCTTGCTATTTTATCGCCTTTTTTATTTGCTTTTATCATTCCCTTCTTGGCAAAATACGCAAAAAGAGTGCATACGGGCTGGTTTGTGTTGATCCTGCCCGTCTTGCTGTTTATATACTTTCTCCCAATGATCAGGATGACGCAATCTGGAGAAACACTTCGATCGGTATTAGAGTGGATTCCGTCACTCGGCATTAACTTTACCGTTTATATAGACGGCCTCGGGTTATTATTCGCTTTACTGATCACAGGCATTGGCTCTTTGGTCACTCTTTACAGCATTTTTTATTTATCGAAAGAAAAAGAACAGCTTGGGCCCTTTTATGTCTACTTATTGATGTTCATGGGCGCCATGCTCGGCGTCGTTCTAGTAGACAATGTCATGGTTCTCTACATGTTCTGGGAGCTTACAAGCCTTTCATCCTTTTTGCTGATCGGCTATTGGTATAAGCGGGAAAAGTCGCGCTATGGCGCAGCCAAATCACTTTTGATTACGGTCAGCGGCGGGCTGTGCATGCTCGGCGGATTTATTCTCCTTTATTTGATAACGGATTCCTTCAGTATTCGAGAGATGGTTCACCAGGTTCAATTAATTGCCGGCCACGAATTGTTTATCCCGGCTATGATTCTCATTTTATTAGGGGCTTTTACGAAATCGGCGCAATTTCCTTTTTACATCTGGCTCCCTGACGCGATGGAAGCTCCGACGCCTGTCAGCGCTTATCTCCATTCAGCTACTATGGTAAAAGCCGGCATTTATGTGATTGCGAGATTCAGTCCTATTTTCGCCTTTTCAGCTCAGTGGTTTTGGATCGTGTCCCTCGTCGGCCTCTTTACGATGGTTTGGGGTTCATTCCATGCCGTGAAACAAACTGATTTAAAATCGATTTTGGCGTTTTCAACCGTCAGCCAGCTCGGCATGATCATCTCCATGCTCGGAGTCAGTGCTGCGGCCCTTCATTACGGACATACAGAATATTATACAGTTGCCGCTATGGCTGCCATTTTCCATTTGATCAACCACGCAACCTTTAAAGGAAGCTTGTTTATGGCAGTCGGGATTATCGATCACGAAACAGGCACACGGGATATCCGGAAGCTAGGCGGCCTGATGGCGATTATGCCGATTACTTTTACCATTTCCTTAATCGGGACATTTTCAATGGCCGGCCTACCGCCGTTTAACGGATTTTTGAGTAAAGAAATGTTTTTCACAAGCATGCTTCGCGTGACACATTTTGACCTGTTCAACGTGCAGACATGGGGCGTTCTGTTCCCTCTTTTCGCCTGGATCGGAAGTGTATTTACGTTTATCTACAGCATGAAATTGCTGTTTAAAACATTCAGAGGAAATTACCAGCCTGAACAGCTTGAAAAACAGGCTCACGAAGCGCCTGTCGGTATGCTCGTTCCACCGGTCATTCTTGTCGCTTTGGCTGTCAGTCTCTTCTTTTTCCCGAATATATTGTCGTACAGCCTGATAGAGCCTGCGATGAACTCAATCTATCCGACACTGCTTGACGGCCATGAGAAATTCCACGTTCACATTTCACAGTGGCATGGGGTTACAACGGAATTGCTCATGACTGCGGGTATTGTTGTGATCGGAACAATTGGTTATTTGTCGCTGAATAAGTGGAAAGGAATCTATAAACTGTTTCCTTCGAAACTCACACTCAACCGGTTATACGATAAGCTTTTGACTATGATGGAGAAAGGCTCTTACCGGGTCACAAAACAATATATGACCGGGTTTTTAAGAGATTATTTGCTGTATATCTTCGCTGGTTTCATCATTCTGATAGGCGGAGCTTTTGCCATTAAAGGCGGATTTTCATTTAAAACGGAAGGCATGGCTAAAATCGGTGTATACGAAATCATTTTGACGCTTGTCATGATCAGCGCCACAGTGGCGACTGTTTTTGCTAGGTCAAGACTGACGGCGATCATTGCACTCGGTGTTGTCGGTTATACGCTTGCATTGTTTTTTGTCATTTTCAGAGCGCCGGACTTGGCATTGACTCAGCTCGTCATTGAAACGATTTCTGTGGCACTGTTTCTGCTTTGCTTCTACCATTTGCCGAAACTGAGGCTGAAAACAAAAACGAGAACGTTCCGGATGACGAATTTTATCATTTCTTTAGGCGTCGGTGTTATCGTTACACTGCTCGGCATCGCATCCTCAAGCCAGCGGACAAAAGACAGCATTGCGTCCTTCTTTGTCAAACACAGCCACGATCTCGGCGGAGGGGATAATGTCGTCAATGTCATTCTCGTTGATTTCAGGGGATTTGATACAATGTTTGAAATTACGGTATTAACGATAGCCGCTCTCGGCATTTACAGCATGATTAAAACAAAAGTAAAAGAGGAGGGGAAAAGCGGTGAATGAACAAAAAACAAATGACTTGATTCTTCAAACCGCGACAAAGCTTGTATCCTTTATCATTTTGCTTTTCTCTTTCTATTTATTTTTATCAGGGCATAACGCGCCCGGAGGAGGCTTTGTCGGCGGACTGATCACGTCCTCTTCCATCGTTCTCTTGCTCTTGGCATATGATTTAAAAACCGTGCGTTCCCTTTTGCCTGTCAATTTCATTTATGTCGCGGGAGCCGGCCTTCTGCTCGCTGTATTAACAGGCGTTGGCTCCTTTGTCTTCGGGGCTCCTTTTTTAACCCACACATTCGGATACTTTCAGCTGCCGATCCTTGGGAAAACGGAGCTCGCCACAGCGACGATATTTGATTTAGGCGTTTATCTTGTTGTCGTAGGCATAACGATGACCATTATTCAAACGATTGGAGAGGAAGAATAATGGAAATCTTAATGGCTGTATTAGCCGGTATTATTTTTATGGCTGCTACGTATTTGCTGCTGTCTAAAAGCCTGCTTCGCGTCATTATCGGAACAGCACTGTTAAGCCATGGCGTTCATTTAATGCTTTTGACTATGGGAGGATTAAAGAAAGGCGCCGCTCCGATTTTGAGCGAGCATGCCAAATCATTTGTCGATCCGCTTCCGCAAGCCCTGATTTTGACCGCAATTGTCATTTCTTTTGGCGTTACGTCATTCATCCTCGTCATGGCCTTTCGCGCTTATCAGGAATTGAAATCGGACGATATGGATCAAATGAGGGGAAATGATCAACATGAATAATTTTGTTATTTTGCCAATCCTGATCCCGCTTTTGTCGGCTATTCTTCTGATTTTCATGACGAAGAATCTTATGCTCATGAGAATCTTCAGCACGGCGGCATCGGCCATCGGGATTGTGATTAGCGGCATACTTGTACAGACTGTCTTCACAAAAGGCATCCAGACACTCAGCCTAGGCGGATGGAAAGCGCCGTACGGCATTGTGCTTGCCGCAGACCAATTCGCCAGCCTTCTCGTTCTCACAACAGCGATCATCGGTTTATTGGTTGGGCTTTATTCCTTCCGTTCTGTCGGTGAAAAACGGGAGCGCTCCTTTTACTACTCCGGCGTTCAGTTCTTGCTTGCCGGCGTCAGCGGAGCGTTTTTAACAGGCGATTTATTTAATATGTACGTATTTTTTGAGCTTCTGCTTATTGCTTCCTATATGCTGATTGTATTAGGCGGCACAAAAATTCAGCTGCGGGAATCCCTTAAATATATTGTGTTTAATATTGTATCGTCTGCCCTGTTTGTCATAGGGGTCGGCTTTTTATACGCTGTAACCGGTACGTTAAACATGGCGGATCTTAGCGTGAAAATCAGCGAATCAGGACAAACCGGGCTGATCACTGTGATTGGTGTCCTGCTGCTTTTGGTATTTGGCATGAAGGGCGGAATCTTCCCCCTCTACTTTTGGCTTCCAGGCTCTTATTACGCGCCACCGGCGGCAATCTCCGCGTTGTTCGGCGCTTTGCTGACAAAAGTCGGGTTATATGCGATTACGAGGGTTTTCACATTGATTTTTATTCACGATACAGCCTTTACCCATCAGTTGATGATTTGGCTGGCGGCGCTGACTGTGATTTTTGGTGTGATCGGTTCACTCGCTTATTCGAATGTCATGAAAATTGTGATCTATAACATTATTACCGCTGTCGGCGTGATTTTGTTCGGTGTGGCAGTACACACCCCCGCATCCATTCAGGGCGCGATCTACTATCTGATTCACGATATGCTGATTAAGGGCGCTTTGTTCATGCTGGCAGGTACGCTGATCGCATTGACTGGAACCGCGAGCCTGCATAAAATGGGCGGGCTGATCAAACGCTATCCTGTTCTTGGATGGATGTTTTTCATTTCCGCTATTTCTCTTGCAGGCATTCCGCCACTGAGCGGATTTGTCGGCAAATTTAAAATTGCAGAGGGCGGCTTCGCAGAAGGTGAATTTACGATATCCATGCTGATTCTGCTTTCGAGTCTGCTTGTACTGTACTCTGTGCTGAGGATCTTTATACATGCGTTTTGGGGCGAAGAAAAAGAAACGCCAAAACCAAATCATCGAACAGCTAAAGGACTTCTTTATCCGGCAGCTATTTTTCTCTTGCTGTCCCTTCTCTTCGGATTGGGTACAGAATGGGTGTCGCCTTACGTTGATCAAGCGGCCGAGACGCTGCTGAATCCGGAAAAATATATCGAAGCTGTTCTGAAGGAGTAGATCGCATGGCATTTCAAATTTTATTAAATGTGTTTCTCGCTTTTTGCTGGATGTTCTTAAGCAACAGTCCAAGCGCCGCAGGATTCATTACAGGCTATATTCTGGGAATGCTCTCTCTCTTTTTCTTCCGGCGCTTTTTCACTCGCCAGTTTTATCTATGGAAATTGATTTCTATTATCAAGCTCTGTTTCATTTTTATAAAGGAACTGTACCTTGCCAATGTCAGTGTGATGAAATCAGTCTTATCTCCAAAACTGAATATCAGACCGGGTATTTTTGCTTTTAAAACTGAACTGACGAAGGACTGGGAAATCACCATGCTTTCTCTGCTCATTACATTAACGCCGGGAACCTTGGTGATGGATATTTCAGATGACAGAACAATACTTTATATTCATGCAATGGATATCGAGGATGCGGAAAAAGCGATTTTTGACATTCGGGAGTCATTTGAAAAAGCCATACAGGAGGTGAGCCGGTGATGTTTACGCTGATCCTGCAAATCGCGCTCGGCATTATGGCAGTGTCTACCTTTTTGTATGTCATTCGTGTCATTAAAGGTCCGACTGTGCCTGACCGGGTCGTGGCTCTGGATGCAATCGGCATCAATCTGATCGCAATCACGGCGCTTGTCTCCATTTTGCTGAAAACAAGTGCGTTTTTGGATATTATTTTGTTGCTGGGGATTTTATCGTTTATCGGAACGATCGCATTTTCCAAGTTCCTGGAGAAAGGAGAGATTATCGAAAATGATCGAAACCGCTAAGGTCGTTGTGGCTGTATTCATTTTGCTGGGTGCTCTTATATGCCTCATTGCTTCATTTGGCGTACTTCGCCTTCCCGATGTGTTTACACGCGCTCATGCTGCTTCTAAAGGCTCAACATTAGGTGTCAATATGATTCTGCTCGGTGTCTTCTTCTATTTGTGGTTTGTGACGGGGGAGCTCTCCGCTAAAATCCTGCTTGGGATTCTCTTTATCTTTATTACGTCGCCTATCGGCGGGCACTTGATCTGCCGTGCTGCGTATAACTCCGGCGTCAAGCTTGATGAGAGAAGTGTGCAAGATGACTATAACGGAATCAGAAACTTTGTGATTAAACGAAAAGAGGATTCTTATTTATAAAAATAAGCAGCCGGACAGGCAGAGTTCCGGCTGTTTTTTTATTTCTTGATGACAGCCAGCGTGCATCTGGATATACAGATCAGCCTCTCTTGCTCGTCATATATGTGAATATGATAGACAATCGTCGTTCTGCCTATATGAACGGGCTCGGCTATCGCCTTTACCGTTCCTTCCTTTACAGATTTTAAATGGTTGGCGTTAATCTCCAAACCAACACAAGCTTGCGTTGTATGATCAATCAGGTTCTGTGCACCTGCGCTCGCCGCGGTTTCCGCCAGGGCCACTGAAGCGCCTCCATGCAAATATCCGAACGGCTGTACCGTCCGATGATCCACCGGCATGACCGCAACGCATCGTTCCGCTGTGTTTTCAACAATCTCAATACCAAGCGCTTCAAGCAATGTGTGCTTCATATCCATCTCTACACCCCCCAACATTTAAAGTACACCGTCTGATTTCGCAATCAAAACCGCTTCCGTCCGTGAACCGACATTCAGCTTATTGAAAATCGATGTCAAGCTGTATTCAATGGACCGCTTGCTTAAATGAAGGGCATCTGCGATTTCTTGGTTTGTAAATCCCTTTTCAACTTCTTGAAGAATCAGGCATTCTCTAGGTGTGAGCACATCTTGTTCTTTTTGAGAGGAAGGAGCCGGCTTTGTTTTTTGCTGAGTCATCAGCTGTTTAAAGTAAGCAAAATCGACTAAAATTTCTCCGTTGAGTACGTGGTATATGTATTGGGTGATCTTTTCTTTAGATTCCGTTTTGCTGATGGCACCGTGCAGACCCGCACGAATCGCTTCCTCGAAATAATCCTCGACCTCATAACCGGTATACACGATAATTTTACAATGAGGATTCTCTTGTAAAATCTGTTTAGAAAGCTCCATCCCATTGACCTCGCCGCCTAGATTCAGATCCATTAAAATGAGATCATATGACGAGAAATCATGCTGCTTGATAAACTGTTCGCTCGGTTCAGGACTGAGACAATCAACAGACAAATTCGAATCCGTTTCCAAAATTGTCTTGGTGCCTTCCATGACAGCCGGATGGTCATCAATCACTAGTATCTTTTTCATGTTTTCCTCCCTTTTACTCACTCTTTTCCATTTTATAAAAAAGACTTGGCCTGTGCCAAGTCGTTTCCGTTATAAATCCATTACAATTCGATTTCAATATCAGCCTTAAAGCCCTTTCCTTCACTTGTTTCAATCCGAAGGCGCCCATCTAAAGCCCTGACTCTCTCCTTAATGCCAGAAAGCCCCATGCTCATGGAATGCTCAGTATTTTTTTCTTGATCAAACCCAACGCCATCGTCCTCATAATGAAGAACGATTTTGTTTTGAATACTGATGAGCATAATCAGCACATCCGTCGCCTGAGAGTGCTTGACCGCATTAGACAGAAACTCTTGAATGATCCGGTACAAATTCAGCTGCGAATCCAGATCAAGGGAAGCCGTAAATCTCCCGGTATTTAAACGGATATGAAACGGAACCCGCTCCTGCTGCTGCGCCACCAGCTTCGACAGCGCCTTCACCAATCCAAGATCATACAGAAGCTGCGGCCGCAGCTCATGACACGTCTCCCTCGTCATCGAAATCACATCAGACATCTGCTCATTCATCTGTACAAGCTTGTCCTGCACCTCTTCACGGCACGGATTATCATCCTTCTTGAAATCACCCAAAAACAGCTCACACTGGCGTTTTAAGGAAATCAAATCCTGAAGAACCGAATCGTGGAGATCGCGGGCGAGTCCTGAACGCTGTTTTTCTTCGATTGCAAACATTAGCTTTTTCAGCCAGATGGGGTTGGTTCCCTCTTGTTTTAAGTCCTTCAAATGTTCCATGAGCTCCTCAATATGCAGGACATTTTCCATGGACACACTTGTATAAAAAGACAGTGTTTTCAGCCACGATATTTCATCACGTGTTAGCCGGGGAGTGTTAATATTAGATAAACAAAGCAGAACATAAGAACTACCGCCTCGTTCACCAACTTTCATAAGAAAGCCTTGATTGACTTCTATAATTTTCCCAATTTCTGAAGTTACGTTTTCAAATTCCTCTTGATAAAAATTCCAGTCCGGTCCAACTTCATGCTTATCTAAAAATATCACTTTGTGATCAGGAGTAACCTCAAAGGTATAAGCTTTGCTTACAAGCAAAACATCCAGTATAGTATTTTTCAGTTCTTTAAAAACTTGTTGAAGAGAAGTTACACCCCTCATTAGCTGAGTATATTTAAAAATACTGTCCTGATAGTTGAATTTTTCGGAGAAACGTTTTAACCGAAATTTAAAATCCATGACCTCTTTAAAATAAAAGACAGCGAACATGACAACGAAAAAAAATACAGTTTGACGCACAGGGTTCATCTGGATGTCCATTACATCAAACAGAACTAATGCACCAACTATTAGAAGAGTTGGTATCATGGCAAGTAGAGCATAGTATCTCATTCTTCCTAAGATAAACTCTATATCAAACATCTTATTGGCTACAAATTGGTATACTAACCCGAACGGAATTAGTACTAGTAATGACGCCGAAGCTAATGCCGGGAAAATATAATTACCTGTAAATATTATTGGAAGAACAAAAAATATCAAAAAAGGCGCAAATGAAAGAGTGTTTGTTAAAATTAGTAATTTAAGAATAAACGAATGCTCAGCATATTTATATTTATTAAGATGTAAGTATATCGCTGAAAAAGAAAATAGAGTCAAAGTTGCAAAAGAAACCAAATTAAGAGTTGCTAAAAAATCAATATCTACTTGTAAATAGTCTTGAAAAAACTCAATACCAAGATTAAATATTGGTATGATATAAAGAAAAGAAATTCTATTCAAAAAAGTTTTACCTATTTCTCCAAGGTATCTTTGTATAAATTGAAGATAAAGAATAGGAGAAGATATAAAAGTAAACAAGTTAATATACCGATTGATTATATGTCCTCTAAATGGTCCGCCTGCACTTATATATGCTATCGAAATGTCTAATAACAATAGAATAAGAATATAGGCAGCAAATGATCTCCTTTTTTTATTTACTTTAAGTATATAAAAAATACATATTATGCTTAAAAAATAAAAAACCAAAGGAAGTACGAACAGAAAAAAACTATAAGGTCTATTTAGAGTAACTAAATCAAAATCTTTGAGATGAATCTTTTTTCCACTTCTCAAAATATCCAGACTGTTAATATGACTCAAATATCCCCATTTCAAATGTTTGTCTGAAGGTTTTTCTTTATTAATTTTTAATATGATGTCTCCCTGTCTCAGACCAACAAATTGTCCATATGAAGATTCCGATATTTCTTCTATCATAAATTGACTTTTATCATTTTTATGAATCTTAGTCCCAATAATAATTCCATTCATACTGATATAAGTTGTATAGCTTATATAAAGGATACTCAAAACAATTACAGCTATTGTGAATTTTTTTATTAAGTTCTTCAATATTAATCCACCTATTAATCACCCCATTGACGGGTTATTGGATCAGCCAGATAATAATCATTATAAGCTTTAATTATTGTTTCAGTTTCTTGCACATCAAAACCTATAAGGCAGGCTTCTTTATTTTTCAATTTTTTTAAAGCCTCAGGATAATTTAAAAAGTAGTTAATTAGGTCTTGCATCTTGTATCCCCCTTTGTATAACTTAATAAGCATTCCTTTATTAGCTCTTTTTTTTCTTTATCTAAATTTAATTGTTCTATAGCAGAAATACATTTCTGTTTATATATTTCCAATAATACCGAAATGTATTGAGTAACTCCCGCTTTAATTAATTTTTCTTGGAATTTCTCTTTATCAAGTAACGATTTATAATATAAGTCTTTATGTGAAATTAAGTATAATAAATCTTCCGAAGCATCATTAAAAAGGCGCTTAAGATATAAGTAAATCAGTGTATGTTTGTTTTTTTCAATATCACTGCGAT
The DNA here is from genome assembly GCF_037963345.1 of Bacillus sp. PS237. NCBI lineage: Bacteria > Bacillati > Bacillota > Bacilli > Caryophanales > Bacillaceae > Bacillus > Bacillus sp. PS237. The sequence goes on from NZ_CP150156.1 coordinate 3,183,044, forward strand.
TTCCGGATAAAAGAACATAATAATCTCCAGAAATTTGAGCTATAATCCCTTTATAGTAGGAATATCTTTCAACTGTTTCATTATATTCTCCTGTAGCCAATAAAACACCTGCTACATTTGCTAGTGCAATCAGACTTCCACATTTTAATCTAATTACTTCTAAACTTTCATCTTCTGTTTTAGATTTATTAGTGATATCGTCATGTTGACCTTGCATGGCCTCGTTTACGTATTTTAAAACATATTTAAAAATTAGAGGATTGTTATTTAATGAATAAATACTCGTTAATCCTACTGTATACAAGGAAAGTGCTGCATTTAACGACTCCGAGCGATTAATTTTCATCCATAATGCATGGTGATTATCTTCATCTTCAAGATCATCCATAATATCTGATGAAAGAATAAGAATTTCTATTCCCGCGCCAAGCCTTGTTGCAACATCTAAATTCTCCCCTCCAAAAACAACATAATGTAAGATTGTGGATTCAGCAAAGGAGAATGTTTCTTTAGAATCAATAAATGAGTAAAGAAGTTGTGACAAATCCTCGTTAAATATGTTTTGCTCCACAATCTCCTTCATTTTCTCCTTGATCCGGACAGAATCTAAACATATCTGCTCAATAACGACTTCCCCCCTCCCATTCCATTTTACTAAATGGGACATTTAAAGGACAGCAGGTTTTTCGTTTTTTAACAATCATATAATACTTTATCCATTTATTGTATCGGTAGAACGAAAAAAAAGACTTGTTTCCAAGTCTTTTTCACGAAATTTTCATTGCATAATTGTATTTATCGAGTTGATCAATGCTTTTGTTAATGTTTCGTAATGAATCTGTCGTTTCTTTAATATCAAGTTCGAGTCGGAATAACAATTGTTTTACTTCTTCAAGTTTCTTTTCCATCGTTTCCACACTCCTTTTTTTGAAAGATCAATGAATTGTGTATGGTGAACGAGTCCTAGGTATTTGATCTGTTACTAATAGTGTATCTGCTTTCGGCTCATTTTTCACCGAAAAGTATGCAAAAAAGTCCTGCGTGACACCGCAAATCTCAATAGGTCCTTATACTCAAAGGAATCACAACAAGAACGGGACTATCTTTCTATGCGAAAGAGCGTTTATATGTGCTGAAATTGAGAAAGATTCTTAATCTCCTTGATTTTAACGGGTTTCGCATTTTCACTAAGCAAGACTATAGTCCTTCATACCGTATTTTCAAAATTGAATATGCGATTCTTGGCGTTTCCTGACCGACAAACACCGAAAAAGACCGCAACGCTAAAGTTGTGGCCTTTTCGCTTTGTCATATTCGGCAATTAGGGATCTATACATATAGAAACATCCTTTTTTGCGAGGTGCTCCCATGAGATATCGTTATCCCTGGTTTTACGTGTATCCGTATGAGGTACGCCGTCCGCCCGCTCCTGCCAACAATATTGATACCTTTATCCGTTCAGCGAAGCAGGCCGCAGGGATATTTGCGGATGCCCAGCTCGTTCTCAGCCGCATTGCGGGCTCGCGGGAGCTTTCGCGCCGCATTCTGACCGCAGCCGAACAGTCTGATAAACAAACTATAAGGCGCCTGATCAAACAAATGGGCGTCCGGCATGAAGTGGATACGGTCTTTAATCCCGACGGCATCTATATCAGCCTTATCGGAACGCAAAGCCGAATGATTCTTGCTTTGCGGTGGTCAGAGGACCGCAATCATTTTGCGTCCATAAGATTATGACACCATTCCAGAGCCTCTAAATAACATTCATACGCTTCTTCTTTGTCCAGTTGATTGCCTAATTCTGAGCAAGTGTCCCAGTTGTTGCTTTCAATTAATTTCACAAGCTCAAGCATTTGGTAGTAGTCGTTTTGATGGCCTAATAATGCTTGCCCGACTTCATCTTTTAAAGGCAATTCTTGAACAATTTCCTCTATTTCTCTATGCAGGAGGGTGTCTATGAGAGAAAACATTCCGATCAGCATATAAGAAGCAGGCTGCGGCCGGGATGTCTTTCTCGCCAGCAGTTCGCAAAGCTTTGCTCTTATCAGAGAAATCTTAATGATTTCGTGCTTGCTGGAATGCCCTTTCCTGCTTAAATCCTTAAAGGAAAGAATATATATCCACCGTTTGATTTCATTAAATCCCAGCAGCATAATGGCCTGTTGAATGCTTTCAATTTTCTGGCTCAAACGGCTGTGGGATGAGTTTAAAAATTTTAAAATTTGATAGGACAGTGATAAATCCCGCTCTATGTACTCTGTCACACGCTTTATGTTAGGCTGCTCTTTACTCAGTTCGTTAAGCAGTTCATAGTAAGAATAGAAATGAGTCGATAGGTCATGCCCGCTGATGATGCGCGGCTCGCTGAAAAAGTAGCCTTGGAATAATTGAAAGCCGTCTTGGACCGCCTGTTTATATTCTTTTCGGGTCTCTACTTTTTCCGCTAAAAAAATCAGGCCGCGGCAGCCGTAGGTTTGCAAAATTGTTCTGCGTTCCATTCGTGTTGTTTTGAGAAAATCAATTTTCAATATATCAATATAGCTCATGAGTTTTTCCAGTAAGTCCTCATCTTGCGGATTTATTGCATAAAAATCATCAAGCGCCAGCATATACCCCATTTTTTTCAATTCTTTGCATCTAGAAATGAGGGCCGGCGTGATCGGTATATCTTCAAGGATTTCAATGACAAGCTGTTTCGGATTGAAGGAGGTGGGAAGATTCGAAAACATCAGGCTTTCCGTAAAATTAACAAAACAGCGTTTCCCTTCCGTCAGCTTCTCAATTCCGATGTTTAAAAAGCTGTTGATCACCAAATCTGTTGTTGCCTGATCGCCGTCTTTAGCGCTATACACGTTCTCTTCGCTTTCTCTATACAGCAGTTCATAAGCAACAACCTGTTCTTTTCTATTAAAAATAGGCTGTCTTGCAACAAACACCCTCATTGATTTATCCCCCTTACAATACGCGCGGCTTTCACCCCTAAGTATATCAAATAATTTGACGAAAATTGTCTAAACATGAAAAATAATATATACATAAAGAAAACTGGCCCTTCGCGAATGAAAGGCCAGTTTTTCTTTATTCTTCCTCAAGCTCTTCTTCAATTCTGCTTTTCACTTCGTGGATCCGCTGCATTTTATTGCTCCAGCAGTCCTCGCTTAAATCAACCGGGTATTCCTCCGGCTTGCTGATTCTCTTATATTCCTCCCAAAGCAGGCTGAGGTTATCCTGCACATACTGCTGTATGTCTGAAATCTCAGGGTTTTGGTAGCAAAGAATACCCTTCTCAAAAATCAGTTCATGAAGATCCTTCGCATAAAAATTCGTGACAAATTTGCTGATGAATGTATGAACCGGGTGGAACATTCTGAGCCGCTTCTGATCATTCACCTGCTCATCATAAAGCGCAATATAGTCGCCTTCAGAATGATGGTTGGACTGATTAATAATGCGGTAGACTTTCTTTCTGCCCGGTGTCGTCACTTTTTCAGGATTGGACGAAATTTTGATCGTGTCGACCATTTTCCCGTCTTCTTCAATGGCAACGAGTTTATAAACTGCGCCGAGAGCCGGCTGGTCATAGGCAGTGATCAGCTTCGTACCGACACCCCAGACATCAATGCGCGCTCCCTGAGCCTTTAAATTCATAATGGTGTGCTCATCCAAATCGCTTGAAGCAATCACCTTCGCATCTGTAAATCCTGCTTCATCAAGCATTTTCCGGGCTTTTTTTGACAGGTACGCCAAATCGCCGCTGTCCAGACGGATGCCAATGAAATTAATGCGGTCGCCGAATTCCTTGGCAACCCTAATCGCGTTCGGCATGCCTGAACGAAGCGTGTCATACGTGTCAACTAAGAAGACGCAATCCTTATGTGTTTCCGCGTATTTTTTGAAAGCTGTATATTCATCGCGGTAAGCCTGCACAAGCGCATGCGCATGTGTGCCGGAAACCGGGATATTAAAGCGCTTTCCGGCTCTTACATTGCTTGTCGCGCTAAAGCCGCCGATTAAGGCTGCTCTCGCTCCCCACATGGCCGCATCCATTTCGTGCGCCCGTCTTGTTCCGAATTCAAGCGCAACTTCATCACCGATGACGCCTTTAATCCGGGCAGCCTTTGTTGCGATTAATGTTTGATAGTTCACAATGTTGAGCAAAGCTGTTTCAATCAGCTGCGCTTCTACCAGGGGTGCCTCCACCCTCATAATCGGCTCATTGTTAAAAACGAGTTCTCCTTCTTTCATGGAGTAAAGTGAACCTGTAAAAGATAAGCCGCGCAAATATTCAATAAAATCTTCATGATACCCGAGTTCATCCTGTAAATAACTCAAATCGCTATCCGTAAACTTGAAATTTTCCAAGTATTCAATGGCTTTTTCCAAGCCCGCAAATACGGCATAGCCATTTTCAAACGGAAGCCTTCTGAAAAACAGCTCAAAAATCGCTTTCTTTTCATGAATGCCGTCTCTCCAGTACGTTTCCGCCATATTGATCTGATAAAGGTCTGTATGTAATGACAGGCTGTCATCTTTAAATCCGTACTCTAACACTGTTTTTCCCCTTCCTTACTCTGCCACTTGCGCTCCGATGCTGTTTGCAAAATGGGAAAGAGCCCATGCGTGCCCCTCCTGATTAAAGCTGGCAACAGCTTGTTTATGCACAACAATCCGAAAACCTTTGTTGTATGCGTCAACAGCTGTATGCAACACACAAATATCTGTGCAGACACCGGCAAGATGCAGTTCGCCAATCTGCCGCTCTCTGAGTTTGAGCTCTAAATCAGTTCCCGCAAAAGCAGAATATCTCGTTTTTTCCATGTAGTAAACATTAGGTTCATGTTCATGTTTCTGATATAGAGGCAAAAGCTTTCCGTACAGATCTTTTCCTTCCGTGCCTTTTATATTATGCGGAGGAAAAAGACGGGTTTCAGGGTGATATTGATCCCCTTCATCATGAGAATCTACTGCTAATACGACGTAATCACCGTTTGTGATGAATTCTTTAGTTAAATTGACGATCGCCTCTTCAATCATTCTGCCGGGCTCCCCGCAGGTCAATTTTCCGTCACTCGCCACAAAATCATTCGTATAATCAATACAAATAAGTGCTTTTTTCATAGCCGGCCTCCCCGCCATCAGTATGAGAACATTATATCTTATCTCCAGTTGTAAGTGAATTGCCATGAACAAAAAGACAAACGGTCCGTTTGTCTCTTACGATTTCAGTACTGACCGATTATAAATGTCGTCCTGAATATATATCAATTCACGATTCACAGCGATATCAGCCGCAATGACGATGCCTAAGGGCGTATGAAACTGGAGATCAGATACAATCTTGAAAGGCACTCCGTACCGGCTCGCCATTTGGATATAAGAAGAGTAAGACTGATACTGAAGCTCTCCATTAATCAAAAGGGTGACGTTATGGCTGTTTTTCAGCTCGTGCTCTGCCTCTTTATACGGTTTGCTTCTAAGCACCTGTCCTTTCGTCAGTGCCAAAACGACTCTTTCTCTTAAAGAGCCTAAAAACAAATGGCGCTCGTCAGGCTTTGTCTCCAAAGGCCCATACATTCCTTGCTGCAAATAGAGATCCATTTTATCTTCACTCAAAAGCCTGTCCTCCCGTCTTGTTTGTCTTCATTATCACCTGATCAGGCAGGAGCTAAACTTTCAAGCGCCGTTTACATTTCTGTTACCCAATGAATGATTTTTTTGGCCAGCTCACCAGCAGGGGTTTCCTCTGTATGCCGGCGCAACGACGCTTCCAGCCGTTCAGGCAGAGTTGCTTTATCTTCTTCATAGGAAATGATCGTGCTCCACTCCAGCTGCGGTACCGCTACAAGCGTGCGCAGTTCTTTTCTGTTTTCATGCAGATACACGTCCGTGATCATTCCGGTTTGCGTATTGATATTTGCTTTTCTGATTTTCATAACATGACCTCTCTATTCAAAGACTACCCATATTATACAATAAAAAAGCAACAGCCTCTTGTGAAAAGGCTGTTACCCGTTAAACGAAACTGTTTCATCAGTGATATCGGCATCTTTGAAGAGAGTTTTACTCGTTTGGTTGTTAATCTTCACAAAATCACCAAGCTGAAATGTGCCTGACCCCGCCCCTGAATGAGCGACGCTTTTGGGCGAAATCGCAAATACGTCTCCAAAGCTTGCCGCGGCATTATCCGTAACTGACATGATATAAATCGGCCCCACAATTGCAGGCATTTCCCCACCTCCGCATTGATTTACAGCATCATATGCAAGGAGCCGATAATGGTGCCCGCCTATTCAGCTGGCTTTGCGTTTTCCTCGAGTCGTGACCGCTGGCGCAGCTTGATCAAGCGGACAATATTCAGGAAGAACGCCTTCACTACCGCATAAACCGGCACCGCTAAAATCATGCCGAGAATTCCGCCGAAGCTTCCCGCTCCGATTAATAGCAAAATAATCGTAAGCGGATGGGTATTCAGCCGCTTTCCGATCACAAGAGGAGACAGCAGGTTTCCGTCCAGCTGCTGAACGATGACGACCACAATAATCGCAAACAGCGCTTTGGCCGGCGAGTCCATAAAACCGACAATGACAGCCGGCGCGGCACCGAGAAAAGGCCCGACATAGGGAATGATATTGGTAATCGCCATGACAATCCCAAGAATCAGGGCATACGGCAGTCCGGCAATTAAATAGCCGATAAAACACGCTGTTCCGACAAAAAGACAGATTAACAGCTGCCCCTGGAAATATGCCGCAAGCGTATCGGATAAATCTTTAAAAATCTTTAAGCCTTCTGTCCGATAAGAAGCCGGTAGAATTTTTACTGCCAAATGCGGAAAGCGGTGTCCGTCTTTCAGCATGTAAAAAAGGATAAATGGAACAGTAATAATAACAAGCGTGATGTTTGTCACGACACCAAACACCGCAGATAAACTGGACGTGATATTTTGCGGCAGGTTTTGGAGAAAACTTGTCAATGACTGTTCAATTTTTGATATCGATACATAATCCTGGTTCATCATCCAGGTAAACCATTGAGAATGGGACAAATCCTTTGTCAGCGCCTGAATCTGTTTTATATAATCAGGAAGGTTGTTAAACAGCCCTGTCACCTGTGCGGTGATGATAGGTCCGACTGACGCTGAAATAAAGGCAAGCAAACCGATAAACAGTAAATAGATCAATAGAATGGATAATGTCCGCGGAATTTTTTTCTCAAGCAGGCGGACGACCGGATTAAATATGAAATACAAAATTCCCGCAATTAGCATCGGGAAAAACAATGTCGAGATAAAAACAATAAACGGCTGAAATACAAATGAAACTTTTGTTGCTACAAAAATAATCAGCAAAACAAATAAAATCTGCAATGTCCAAAAATGGACTTTTGATTTCAACAAGCTTTGTTCCTCCTAGTTTTTCTTTGTCTGTCAGATAAAAGAACTTATACCCCATCATTGTAACAAAAATGAACTCATATCAGAACTCTTAATATAATGAAAGGAGTGTTGGTGATGAAGGCCGTGACATACGATACAGATTCAGAACTGGCTTATATCTATGTTCTTCCTCCGAAAAAGAACAGGAATGTACGGACTGAGGAGCTCAGAGTCAATGATTGTCTCCTGCTGGATATCAGCCAAGATGGCAAAATCGCCGGATTCGAATGTTTTGGTGAGGCAGCACACCTCTGTGCCCCATTTGCCGGGAAATCCCGGCTGTATGTAAAAGATTCAGACGGTTATCATTTTCGGGTCTGCCAGCATGCTTCAGTCCGTTCCTGCTATACGGTGTACCGTGTCACTTTCTGTTTTTCAGATGGTGACTATCAGGAATTTGCCGGCTTTGACCTTGATGGAACAATGTATCATAGTGCGTTTTTACAGCGCTTAACTGAAAAATAGGACGTCCTGTTGTACGCCTATTTTTCATGCGCAAGCACTGTTAGACCCGCTCACTGTAATCTGGGGTGACGGAAATCATGTGCTGGATTCTGATCAAACAAACAGAATTTCGGGCTCCTTCAATTGTGATATGGTCAGGTTTTACATCGATCAGTCTGCCTCTGACCGTATCTCGTACTGTCTGTATAACGAACCTTGAGCCGATGAGCTTTTTAATGGTCTGATAGACATAAGGATCGACTAAAGAGACCAGTTGCGGACTACCTTGGTTGACCATACTTTTATCCCCTTTGTGTGTTTTATCTCAGCTTATGCCGCGCTTATGGATAATGACACAGGCTTACCTGATAAAACAAAGGGGTGCGGAGATTTTAGGAGAATACGTTTGGAGGCGGGTGTAAAGGAAGTATCGATGAAGCGGAGACAGCGAAGAAAGCTGGCGCTGTTCCGTACTTATACAGGCTTTATCACGGATGCCTGGGCTTGGTCGATTAATTGGTCCAGCTTTTCTATTTTTTTTCGTGCGGTTGAAGGATCAATTTGGCGGTAATGATGGTGGCCGCCCGGCTCTTCATCCAGTTCGTCCGCTTTTTTGACAATCTGCTGCAGTGTGTTTTTATCTAATTCGCCTTCAGGCAAATAGGAATCTGTATGAAGCAAAATGGCTAGTGCAATCTCTTTTGCTGCTTTCGGTTCCTCGCCAAGCCGAATCAGAAGTTTATGCGCCCGTTCCGCCCCTTTAATGGCATGAATGTCATTTCTTTTGTATTTCTCATAATCCCACTTTCCGTCTGTATACCATTCATAATGGCCAATGTCATGAAGCAGTGCCGCTTTTGCTGCTAAATCAGGATTAATGTCAGCCTTCACAGACAGCCTGTATGCATGATAAGCGCAGGCAATCGCATGTGCCACGCCGGAACGCTGAAGATATTTTTGTGCAATTGGATGGGTGAAAACATCCATTAATGTAACCTTTCTCATGGAAACCCCTCCTTTAGATATTTTTAGAATCCTAACATAATTTGCAGAGAAACTCAATTCTTATGTCACATCATTTTGATCTTCTTATCATCATTGTTATACCCTAAAAGCAACGTTTCAGTCAGTATATGCGGCTGTTCAATAAAATGCGCTGGCTGCAGCCTTTTGTATAAAAAAAAGAGCAGAAAATATCTGCTCTACAAAAACTCTTTAATATCATAAATGCGGCCGTTTTCCGTCCCTTTTTCTAGTAAAGAAAGCAGCGTGCCGGCAATAAAGTCCGGACTGCGAAGGCTTCCTGTTTCATTTAATTTCCGGAATCGTTCAATGTGGTGGAAATCCTTTTTCGATGAAGAACGGATGACGGCCTGCATCTCAGTGTCCATCACTCCAGGTGAGAACGAAATCATGTTCACCGGCAGCTCTTCATCCTCCTGTTCAAATCCGAATGTCCTCGTAAACATGTCGAGCCCGGCTTTTGAACTGCAATACGCGCTCCATCCCTTATATGGATTTTTGGCGGCTCCTGAAGTAATGTTGACAACCGTCTTTTTGCCGCTGTATGAAGCAAACCGTTTTGTAAACAGCTGACTCAAAAGCACGGGCGCAGTCAGGTTCAGCTGATAATGGCGCTGAAGCTCGTCAAGAGACGCTTCGCCGGCACGTTTGATCGGCGTTACCATTCCGGCGTTATTAATAAGGGTAATACCAGAATAACGATCTGAATCGATGGATGAGAGCAATGTTTCAAATTGCTGTTCAGCTTCTTCGAGATTGATGAGGTCTATTTGATGCTGCGTTAGTTTTTTGTGAGAGACATCTGTTTTCGTTCTGGATAAGGCATGGACTTCATGCCCCTTTTCTAAAGCCTGTAATGCAATGGCTTGACCCAGCCCTTTTGACGCTCCGGTGATGATATAAAGTTCCATTGGAAACCTCCTTTTCCGTTATTATTGTACGGCACCTCTTTTACACAACACAAGCACGCGGCCTACGCCTTCTTGTTTTCCTGCGCTGTGACTTTTGGGATGAGGAACACGATGCCTGCAATTCCGAGCAGGATCAGTACGACATAGATCATCGGCAGCAGCAATGATGATGTTTCTTGTTCATCTTCTGTTTCCGTTGATGATGTCTTTGTCATTGGTTTTTCAGCAAAAGTAATTCCAAGCTGTTTCGACTGGGCCGCAATCGTGTTGGAATCCTCGGCATTTGTTGATGTAAACAAATCTTTTATCAGCTCGGCGTCCTTGTCCTTCGGTTTATCAAAAGTGATATCCTTTTGTTCCTCAGGCAGTTCTGTTTTTTCTTCATAGTAGGTATCTTCATGCAAATAATTCGTATCGATTTCGATGTCTTTTTTCTCATACTGGTTTGGCGCGACATCTGTATTTTCTTCAGTTTGGGCAGCCGCTGCAGAGGGTATGAAAAGGGAAAAGGAGAGCATACAAATCATGATCCCCTTTTCCATGCTGCGATCACGCTTCATACGTTTCATCGCTTTCTGCTGTGTGTTCAGCCATCAACCGGATAATCAGCGGCAGAGCCACGGCAATCACCGTAATGATCAGCAGAACTGTTATTCCCATTGTAAACAAGTGCCCAGTACCGTACTGGATGTCGATATATACTTTCGAAACCGGATCTTCAAATGTAAAGTTCGGCATGATCAAATCAATAAGCGGTGCGACATAGAATAGGATCATTGCTGCTGAAGCAACCCAGCCAGGGATTGATCCGAATCTGAATGCCGTCCGGATGAAGGCAGAGCTTGCGACCAGCAATAGAATCGTAAACACCGACCACTTAATCGTCTGATCGTCCGGCAGTGAATAAATATTCAAGCCGAACAAGCTGATCATAAGTCCGACAAGGATATTCAGAATTCCGAATAACGCTCCTTTGACGAGAAGCGGTGCGTTTTGGTAATACGAGCTGAAATAGCCGATTAACAGACTGCTGATCAACACAATGACAAGGATGACAACCGGAGGTACCGTCTGAATTTTTTCTTCCGGAACCTCTCCGCTGATTTTAAGCGGATTCGCTAAGTAATCATATACATAGCCATTGTTTTGCCCGTCTACTAATGTATTTCCGAGTATGCCGTATACGTCATTTCGCACGAGTTTCGTGGAGGCGACATTTTTCCCCCAGTTGTTGTTTAAGGTGTCGGCTTTCGCTTGAACATCATTAACGCTTTGCTGCATGTTGGTTGTGTAATCAATGATGCCGGACTGGCGATCAGACAATGAACCCATCATGTCTGACATTTGCAGCACTTCCTGGCCGACCGTATCTTGGACACTCAGTGCCATGGTACCAGACAGCCCATCGTTGCTGAACGTCGCAGATTCCTGTGTTGCGCCCGTTACAAGCTGTTCTGACGCTTTTGCGGCACTTTCAGAGATTTTCGTCAGTTCGTCGAGAACACCTGCTTGAGAGTCACGGATATAGCCGCTGTAGTCGTCCGCAAATTTGGTCATGCCGTCGATGAAGCTGTTAATATCCTCATCTGTTTGCATCGTGTTGTTTTTGAGAGCTTCCCAGCTGGCTGATTCTTCAGGTGTGAGAGCCAGGACTGATTGGACGTTGCCATCTTGCTCTTGGATGACTTCACCTTTAATAATAGTCAAAGAGCCTAGATCCAGATTATCATTTAGCGTAGACTTATATAAATTTAAAGAGTTGTAATACTTCATCAAGTTAGAAATATTATCAGTTTCAATTCTACTTGAAAAAATTGAACTTAGTTTTTCTTTCTGATCTATATAGCCTCTACTCTGCAAAGTTTGTATTATTTCGTCTTCCAAATTGTATATTAACCTATAAGCATCATTGACATTATTATCAAAATCAACCAACTTTTTTGTTAAGTCACCAATTTGATCATTTAATTTTGAAACTGTTTTATTTAACTCTTTAATTTCTTGATTTAACTCATCAATATGTTTCTCTAGTTTGTTGTTATGTTCCTCTTGTTTTTCTTGAAGTGCATTTTCTATTTCCTCTAATTTTATCGCTGCTTCGTTCAGACGTTTTTTTGCACCTGAAATATCAGTTTCACCGTCAGCTCCGTCACCCTGTAGCCCATCACTTTGATTTGAGCCATCGTTTTCATCTGCGAGTTCAATCAAAGAGAAATCTGTTTTAGAGGTTCCTGTATTCTCCGTGTTTGTATCTTGTTCAGGAACGTTTTTTGAAGATTCTTGATGTTTTTGTCCCGTTTCAATGTTAGTTTGAACATCATTTTGTGATCCATTATCTTGAGTACCCTCTTCTGATGAGCCAGTATCTTCATTTGTTGGCTGATCATCGGATGTTGGAATATCATTCGACGGTTCTTCAGTATTAGGAGAATCATCGGTTGATGGTTCTTCAGCATCGGGTGTTGTTGGTTTTTCTTGTTCAGGTTCTTTTAACCCTTCAGAGATATCTTTAATTTCAGTTGCAACATTTTTGAGCTCATCCCGCTGCTTCTCTAAATCCAATTTTATATCTTCAATATCTTCCTTATCTGTGTCATCTTTATTATCAGATGTGTCTTCTCCATCTTCCTTTTCGTCGCTTTCCTTAGGTTTAAGTAAACTAAGGCGGTTCTTCCCGATATTCTCTTGCAATTGATTTAAATTTTGATATTTAATAGCTTCATATTGACTTTTATATCGAGATAGAAATGCATTAAACATGTCATTCTCAATTTTTTTCATACCCATTTCTTGCAATGGCACTTGATTTTGCCTTAACTTTTCAGCATTGTTCAACGCAAGGTTTGTCAGTCCTATTTGTGTCTTCGCTTGGCCGATCCCGGTTGCCAATCCGCTCATGCGTTCGCTGAACTGATTCGCCTTTTGCTGTGCCTGGATGGCATCCAGACCTGTCCGGATTTGCTGCTGTGTTGAATCCTGGGCTGCCAAAAGCAGCTTTTTCTGATTCTCTTGATATTCTTTGTACCTTTCAACTGTATCAATGAATTCTTTCAGCGTGTTTTTGGCTTCCTCCGCCGTAGAAGCTTTTTCTTTTGTCGTGCCTTGCGCTTCATTCATTGATTTCTTCAGCTCATCGATTAAGTCTTTTTGCTGTTTGATTTCACCTGCTAAATCATTAGAGCTTGGTTTGTAAAAGTTGTACATGACATTCTGGAATTCAGATTCTTTATTGACGATCTTGTCAAATTCTCCTCTGATGTTGTCCACTTTTTGCGAAACAAAATTCCAGTATAAGGCCGACATTTTTTTGTTCATTGTCTTTTGGGCATCCTCAAGCTCACGCTGAACTTTTTCTTTGTTAACCGCATTCAGGTTATCTTGAATGCTGAATTCGAGCGTTGCCTTTTGAGGATGGTCTTTGTCATAGCTCAAAATGTTTTTTGAGAAGTCTGAGGGAATGTAGACAATCGCATCGTATTTCTTTGAAGCGAGACCGGTCTCGGCCGCGCTTCGGTTTACGACCGTCCACGAATAATCAGGACGTTCACCCAGAACGGCCGCTACTTCCTTGCCGAACTGGGCGGATTTGTCCTCTTCATCAGACTTTACCTCATCACTCAATACGCCTGTGTCTTCATTCACCACCGCGATTTGCCGGGTAGAATTGACTGCTTTTTTCGTTGGGTCGTCTCCGATAAATCGGAAAAACAACACCGGCAGCAGCAAAATGATGATGACGGCGGATATTAACTTGATCAAGCTTTTTCGTTGTTCTGTCATCTAGCACTCTCCCTTTCAGCAGAACATAAAGGAATTTGAACTTTTTGCTCCTTCCCGTTTTCCACAACATATCCGAAGCCCGGCTGAATCTCAGGCTCCTGTCTTTGGTACGGGAGAGGAATGACATTTTGCTCAGACTTTTTCATCAGCAGAATCGCGTGGCGGATTTGCTTCATCTCAGTCGTCAAGGAGTCATAGCCTTTTGAGAATTCGCTGTGGTTTCCGCCCGGGATAAAGCTGAACCCAAGATGAGCGTATGATTTCATGAAGTTAGCGAGACGATCTTGTATTCTCGTATCAATCGTCTGCTGGAATCTCGTTATCCCGTCAATCATCAGCACGACTTGTGAGAATCGCAGATTTTGTGCGTCTCCTTGGCGGACGGCTTCTACATACATGGCTTCTCTTGTTTTGAAAATGTCTTCTGCTGTTTCAATCCACTGCTCAATATCTTCTTTCGTTTCCAAATATGAAACATCTGATTCCTTCGCATAATGAGATAAGCCGCGGTCAATCGAGTCAAACAGGCCGATCATTTCGGTTTCATCATCAATCAGATGTTCAAGCATGACTTTTAGGACGTTTGTTTTCCCGCGCTGAGTTTGGCCTAAAATCAGGCAGTGCTTATGCTTGCCCAAATCAAAATAGACTGGGCTGACTGTTTCTTCATGAAGCCCGATCGGTACAGATAAAGGCTTGCGTTCCAGCTTGAAGCGGATAGACAATTCTCTCGTCGACAAGCTCTCAGGCAGCATCGGAATCGGTGCCGGCTGCTCCATTGAAGCAAATCGCCCTTGAAGTTTCTGTACGTCTGATTTCAGCTCGTTGAACATGCCGATATCATCATCGGCGTCAACAGGCAGGAACATTTGCGCGAAATAAAGCTCTTCCTTTTGAATGATGACGCGTCCCGGAATCGGCTCAAGATTGAATTTCGGACGGCCGTAAATGGAATATCCTTCTGATTGATCCATGAGATAATGGACAATCTTTGTTTTCAAGTTATTTAACAATGACTGGCGGACAGCATTCACCCGCGTTGCTGTCAGCATAAAGTAGATACCCAAGCTTTGTCCGTCTCTGGAAAGCTGGACAAATTCCGATTCAAGCTCATGCATCTCATCCTTGACAATGTCAAAGTTGTCAATGGTGATAAAAATGAATGGAAGCTCTTCTTCGCTCAGCGCATTGTACATTTTGATGTGGCTGATTTCTTTTTCCCGGAACAAACGTTTACGGCGGTCAATTTCTTCTTTGATGCGAATCATGAACTTTTCAATTTTCCTTGACTGGTCCATCAGGAAGTAATCCGCGGTATGCGGGAGCTTCGCTAATGGCAGCAGCGTTCCGTTTCCGAAATCAAAGATATAGACATGAAGCTCTTCAGGTGTGTATACGTCCGCAAAACTCATCAGGAACGTTGCGGCTGCAATCGATTTTCCGTAGCCCGAAGAGCCGAAGATGCCGATATTTCCATCTTCCATCATCTTATAAGCAATTGGCGCCTGTCTTTGCAGATCAGGTTCATCGACATACGCAAAGTGGAAATGGTCTTTTTCGTTTGAAGGGAAAAGAGTGCGCGGAATACGTTCCGCAAGCGGCGGCAGCCAAGGGCTTGGCAGCTTCTCGATTCCCATTTCATCTTGGATGCGTTCAATTTCGTCAACTACAGCTTCGATTTCGGTTTGAACGTCTTTTTTCGCGTTATCTTCGGTATCAACCTCAGAAAGCGGGATCAGACCCGTATCTGTGACGATCGCGATTTCATCCTCGGTACCGTAGACTTCCTCTAAGTAAGGCGCCCCGCTCCATGCAGATTGGAACAGCTCATACACTTCATTGTTTCCGACCTGCAAATAGCCGCGGCCTGTTACGGTAATGTTTGCGGCATCGCTGTTTTTCAAAATTTCTTTACTGTCGGTGGCATCCTGGACCTTGAGCGCTACTTTAAAGCGCGAGTTACTCCAGATCTGGTCGTCGATGATGCCGCCTGGCTTCTGTGTCGCCAAAATCAAATGAACGCCGAGGCTTCGTCCGATACGCGCGGCACTGACAAGCTCCCTGATAAAATCAGGCTCCTCGCTTTTCAGCTCGGCAAACTCATCAGAAATTAAGAACAAGTGAGGCATCGCCACTTCTGCTTTCCCTTGCTTGTATAGCTTTGTATAGTCATTGATGTGATTGACTTGATACTGGTCAAACAGGCGCTGCCTTTTTTTTAGCTCGCTTTTAATGGAAGCAAGCGCACGCATACTGAAGTTTTTGCTTCCTTCAATATTTGTGATCGTGCCGAGGAGGTGGGGAATGTTACGGAACGGCTGCGCCATTCCTCCGCCTTTATAGTCAATTAGTAAGAAAGCCGCTTCATGCGGATGAAAATGCACTGCAAGTGACAAGATGTAGGTCTGGAGAAATTCACTTTTC
Organism: Bacillus sp. PS237; assembly: GCF_037963345.1. Taxonomy (NCBI): domain Bacteria; kingdom Bacillati; phylum Bacillota; class Bacilli; order Caryophanales; family Bacillaceae; genus Bacillus; species Bacillus sp. PS237. The sequence goes on from NZ_CP150156.1 coordinate 3,199,061, forward strand.
CCTGATCCCGTTGTCCCCGCAAGCAAGCCGTGCGGACCGTGTGCTTTTTCGTGAAGGTTCAGATACACAATGTCATCTTTCCCTTTATAGCCGATCGGCACTGACAGCGACTTCGACGATTCACTTGTCAGCCATCTTTGCTGAATGCCGATTTCTTTTACTTCCTTCGCATGAAAAAGCTCCAGGAACGATACCGTTTCCGGAATGGAATTCGTAATGCCGACCTGGTGGTTCAGCGTCCGCAGTGTGCGTGAAAACCGTTCGTTATCCTCACGCTGATGATGATCGAGACGGAACGGAATTCTTACCGCTTTTTTCTTTTGTATTAAAATGTCGCCTTCATGCTCATTAATGTAGCGGACAAGAGTTGTAATGTTTTCCGACAAGCTTTCCTTTGTTTCTGCAGCGACAATTGTCGAGATGCCCAGATGCTCATGCTGCCCTTCTAAATATTCGAGAATGACATGCTCAGAGATCAGCTGCTGATTCGTGATGACAAATACAAAATGCGGTTTGAACTGCAGTTTTTCTTTGTCATCTTCGAGATCACGCTCTCTGATCAATTCGTAAAGTGAAGACAGGAGCTGATCTCGGGTTTGCTCATTATAAATAAATCCTTTTGCATAAATATGGGGCATTTGAAATTGCGGAAGCCACTTCATCCACTCCCAGTCTTTATACTCTTCTTCATGAAAAATAAATACGAAACGCAAATCGTGATAGCTGTTAAAGAACGACAGCTGTCCGATTAGCTGGTGAATCTCATTTTTCACAATTTGTGATTTACCGACAAGCCCCATCGGACCTTCTGCCAAATCGACCGTCACCGGCGCATTACGGATATCTTTATAGACGCGTTGCATGTGCTGCGATTTCTCCATGAGGTCATCGATATCACGATTCGCCAAGTCTCCGCCACTCATATTGATTTCATAGCTTGACGGAACTGTTCCCGTCCCAAGCCGCAGCTGGAGATAATCCTTGCTTTCAAGTGATTTTTCCCAGATCCGGTCACTGATTTCACTTGTTAAGTATTTCATTTGTTCAAATGAAGGAAAGTGAAATTCAAGAACCTGCTTTTGCTTTTCAGCAAGTGCCTGAAGCTCTTTCCGCTTATTGTCTAAGTAAAGCTTATATACACGCTCCCGTTTTTCCTCGCGTTTTTTCCGCTGGTTTTTATCACGGAAATATTGCACTGTCGAGGTAATGAGAGTCATCATAAACATCGCCAAAGAAACGAGTATAAATATGCCGCGCGGCTGGATGATGGCAACTACGCCCATCACGATCAGCATCACAAGCGGAGGCAGGATGACGAGCCACAGCCCTCTGTTGGTTTGATCGCTCTCCTGAGAGGGAAAACTGAAAGAAACGCGGTCATCCGGCAGATCGTATACCATCCGCGGCGTTCTTCTGTACTGCGGATATTTTTTCTGCATCTCTGTACTCGGTTTGACCGTTTCTGTTAACGCTGTTTCAAACTGGGCATAATGAACAATTTCTAAAAGGTCTTGTTCCGTCACCCTCATTTGCGTGAAGTTCCAGAATATTTCATCCCCCGGCTTGAGCGGCGTATTGGCGTTGATTTTCTCTCCGTTCAAGAAGATCGTTCCGCTTTCAGGGCGGACCGACCAGCTGCCGCCTGCACGGAGCAAAGAAAACGTGCTTTGTTCTGCAAATGCAAAATCTTGCGGATTCAGATAAATATCTGCATTCGTTTTTTCTGAGGAACATACAATTTCATCCCGATTTCCCGTAAAATAAACGGATTTCTCAGGTTCACTGCCCGTCAATATCAAGCGTATATCCTGCTGATCCGTTTGGAGAGTAAATGATATATCCGTCTCAATCGTGCCGAGACAATCATTTCCCAGGAAAACTTCGTATTGGCCGCCGGATTCCTTTCTTTTAAGAGAAATCACTCCGCTATTAAATGGAATGGTGCTGATCGTAACAGAATCCTTCACATCAGGCCCTATGGTCACCGGATGAGACGACGGGAGGTTAGACAGATTTAATTTTTGAACGTTATTTTGGTAAAAAACCCATAATAGACTCAAATGGCGAACCCCCTTACGGCCGAATGGCAGCATGCGATGACCTGCGCTTCATGTCTCACGTTATTTGTCATCTTTTTTCTCATCTTTCTTTTCTGTTTCTTTTTTCTCGTCTTCTTTTTCCTTCTGTTCTTCTTTTTTCGCTTTTTCCTCGGCTGCGGCTTTTTCTTCTGCCGCTTTCTCTTCTGCTTGTTTTTCTTCGTCTGTTTGTGTCTGTTCTTCGCTTGTATCGACTAACGATGTTTCAGAATTAGACTGTTTATTTTCTTGACGTTCTTTTTGGGCTTTTTCAAGCTCACTATTTACTGAATCAAGTTCTTTTTGTATGTCTTCATCATTTGTATCCTCAGATAAAAGCTGCTGTTTATATTTAGCTAGGGCAAAGTAAATATAATCATTGTATTCCAGCTTACGGCCGATACTGATCGCTTCTTTGTATTCTCCTCGACCATAATCAATCCAATATAAGAAATGCTGAGGGTCTGATTGAAGGGTGACTAAATTATTTTCTATATTTTTGGTTTTTGCACTCCCCAGGTTTTCGACCTCAACATAGGACGTCGCCAGCTGATACTGCACCGATTCAGGCAGGCTTTCCGCATCGTACTTGGACAGTGTGCTGATGACTTCACTGTACTGCTTGTTTAAGAACGCACGGTTGCTGTCCACTATCGCCTGGTGCTTTGGCTGCGCGAAAAATAAGGCGTACATCGAATAAATAAGTGCCGGTACAAGCAAAACAATGAGCCCCAGGCCGATATATCGCTGGATGTTCCACTTCTTTCTCGGGATATGTATGTATGTTTTTGCTTTGGCTTCGAGCTCATCAATATGGGTTTGAATCAGCTCGAGCAAATCATCATAGGATTCAGCATCTAATATCGCCTTTGCCTCTGCGGAGAACGTCAGCGTTTCATTGAATTTCAGGTAGTCTTCAAACGCAAAAGCGCCGTCAACTGCCAAAGCCGCTGCCGCTTTCAGCTCCTGCCATACTCTTTCCTCATCACGCTCGTAAGGAGGAATGCTTTCTTTTACTCCATAATGGAGAAAATAAGGCGTAAGCCCTTTATCGAATACAATGTTTTCAGGAGCGACAATCAAATTCAGCCTCGACAGATTGTGCTGCTGTACGGCTTGAACAAGCTGATAGGCAAACTGCCATTTACTTTTTTTATCCTTAGCTTTCATGAAGCGGAATGCTTTATAGGAGGAGGGAGGTTGGATTGTGATGATTACTTCATCATCCGTCACATCGATTTCTTTATGAAAAAATGGATTTATATCTTTGATCACGTTAGCTTCAAGACCGTCGAGAAGCTTTATTTTTTCCCGTTGAAAGGTAAATGTATAGCCGGCATCTGTTTTCTCGGCAACAGCTTCTAATTGGTTTTCTAAATATGATTTTTGTTCACCTGACATTCAACCAGATCCTTTCATAATATTTCAAGCCGGTCTCCGTTTGTAATGCCGCAATCAGACAGCTTGCATTCTCCGGAAAACACCTTATCCTTGTTCACCACTCTGATCCAGTGCCCTTCGCGCGGAGGCATAGATACGCTTTGGGCCTGCCAAGCAATATCAATTACTTTTTTCACCGGGTGGTAATCTGACAATCTGAGATCAAAGACACTGCCGTTATAATGTTTCAAATCTATTGTAATATCAATATACATTTAGGATCACCCTTACATAGAAAGAGCGCCGTCTTCTTTTGAATCAGGCGCTCCTTCCCTTTCATACTGTTATCCGCGGATTTGATTTGCGATGTCTTGGTCAGTAGACTCAAGTGTATTTGCTGTTTGATCAAGCTGCTGATTCACATCTTGAAGCAAATCTGACATTTTGATAAATGAAGGTTTGAGCTGCTCGTATTGATCTGCGAACGCTTCGCTTGAAGCACCTTCCCACATGCTTTTCAAATCAGAGATCATTCGGTTTAAACGATCAACCTGATTTAATACTTCTTGGCTTTCAACGCCGTATTGCTTCGCCATCGCTCTTAGCTCTTCGGGTGTGACACGAATTAATCCTGCCATATTCCTCATTACCTCCTGTGCCATCAGCCTAAATATGGGCTAATTCACTTATTTTTAGAACGTCATTATTATAAAAACAGTTTTTCGGCATAGTCAAACAAATATGTTTTAATTTTACAAAATGAGTCCAATGGTTTACCCCGAATCACTCAAAAATGACATATACTGTAAAGTAAATAGGTTTATTTTCTTAATCTTCTCTTCATTCTCCGAATAATCCAAAAGACCCAAATAACTCTCCAACTCCCAAAAAAAACCTTTCAGAAAATTTGATGCTACAGCACCATTTCTGAAAGGTTCAGTTTTTTCTTTCCTTAATTAGTCTTGCCTCCGATGACTTTCTTAGAAGATTAATAGGATAAGCTGTCGTATTATATGAGACATACACTGTCCTGCAAAAAGGCGATTACACCGCCAAATGTATATAGAACGTTTCTCTCATGAAATTGTTTTTTTGCTTCTGTTCTTTGTTGTTGATTTTCACAAACAACAACAATCATAATAAAAGGAAGGGGATGAGATGTCAAAGAGAAATCAAGCACGAAAAGTAGGGAGATTTATGACCATGCCGAATGATCCGTTTAAATATAGTTTTGACAGACTTGAAGATGTGGCTGATCATATCAGCGACGTTCTGCGGTGCCCGATCACCATAGAGGATGTTAACCACAAGCTGCTTGCCTACAGTACACACAGCGACTGCACAGACCCTGCCCGGACGTCTACCATTATTGGCAGAAGGGTACCGGAGAAGGTGATTAACAAGCTGTGGAAAGACGGGACAATTCCTGCTCTCTTAAAAACGGACCAGCCGATCAGAGTCAAGCAAATCGATGAAGTCGGGCTGAGCAATCGCGTCGCTATTTCGATTTGGAAAAACAAGCAAGTACTTGGCTTCATATGGGCGCTTGAGATCCAAAAAACATTGTCCGATGAAGATCTGCTGACATTGCAAATGGCAGCAAAAGCAGTGAAAAACAAGCTTCTCAAACTTCAAATCAGAAAAACGAAAAATGAAGAACGCAGCCAAGAATTTTTCTGGAAAATGCTGACCGGACACATCCATCAGGAGGATGATATGGCGGATGGGTTCCATAAGCTTGGAATGGCCGCTCCTTCAGAGTTTTCCGTTATGATCATCCGCATAAATGGCGAGCTGACTGAAAAAATCGAACAGCAGCTGCAATATTTACAGGAAACGACCCAGCAGGTTTACGTGCTGCTGGCGACCGTAGATTCCAATGAACTTATTATATTAACCTCACCCAAAACAGATCATCCTTTTCAAGATTTAAAACAGTTTGCTTTAAGTACGCAAAAACAGCTGAAGGAGCGGTATAAAATAGAAGACGTTTCTATCGCTTTTGGCGGAATATACAACTCTATTTCTTTTGTCTCCCGCTCCTATCAGGAAGCATTGTCCGTCTTAAAAACGAAGGAACGGTTCGCTGAAGAGACCAAACATCTTTTCAGCTTTTCTGAGTTAGGCATTTATCAATACTTAGATGTCTTAAATGAAAAACGGAAACAGGCGGGCCATTATAATTACTCGCTTTCCAAACTGGAACAATATGACCGGGATCACCAGTCAAATATGGTAGAGACGCTAGAGCGCTTTATTGAAGCGGACAGCAACGTGAATACCGCTTCCAAGCTGTTAAATATACACGTTAATACGTTGAATTACCGACTCAAGCGGATCAGCCAGATCGCTGAAATTGATTTGAAAAATGTGAATCAAAAATTCACCATCTATTTAGATATCAAACTTCGGCACATGGATTTGTGAAATTTCACAAATCCATGTTTTTTTATTTTCTTAATCAAACAAAGAATTTTCCAAAATATCAAGCTACACTAAAAATATCACATATACAGGAGGAGACAGATATGATCATAGGGGTTCCTAAAGAGATAAAAAACAATGAAAACCGTGTCGCATTAACACCCGGGGGCGTTTCTCAGCTCATTTCAAACGGCCACCGGGTGCTGGTTGAAACAGGCGCGGGCCTTGGAAGCGGATTTGAAAATGAAGCCTATGAGTCAGCAGGAGCGGAAATCATTGCTGATCCGAAGCAGGTCTGGGACGCCGAAATGGTCATGAAAGTAAAAGAACCGCTGCCGGAAGAATATGTTTATTTTCGCAAAGGACTTGTGCTGTTTACGTACCTTCATTTAACAGCTGAGCCTGAGCTTGCACAGGCCTTGAAGGATAAAGGAGTAACTGCCATCGCATATGAAACGGTCAGTGAAGGCCGGACATTGCCTCTTCTGACGCCAATGTCAGAGGTTGCGGGCAGAATGGCAGCGCAAATCGGCGCTCAATTCTTAGAAAAGCCTAAAGGCGGAAAAGGCATTCTGCTTGCCGGGGTGCCTGGCGTTTCCCGCGGAAAAGTAACAATTATCGGAGGAGGCGTTGTCGGGACAAACGCGGCGAAAATGGCTGTCGGCCTCGGTGCAGATGTGACGATCATTGACTTAAACGCAGACCGCTTGCGCCAGCTTGATGACATCTTCGGCCATCAGATTAAAACGTTAATTTCTAATCCGGTCAATATTGCTGATGCTGTGGCGGAAGCGGATCTCCTCATTTGCGCGGTATTAATTCCGGGTGCTAAAGCTCCGACTCTTGTCACTGAGGAAATGGTAAAACAAATGAAACCCGGTTCAGTTATTGTTGATGTAGCGATCGACCAAGGCGGCATCGTCGAAACTGTCGACCATATCACAACACATGATCAGCCAACATATGAAAAACACGGGGTTGTGCATTATGCTGTAGCGAACATGCCAGGCGCAGTCCCTCGTACATCAACAATCGCCCTGACTAACGTTACTGTTCCATACGCGCTGCAAATCGCGAACAAAGGGGCAGTAAAAGCGCTCGCAGACAATACGGCACTGAGAGCGGGTTTAAACACCGCAAACGGACACGTGACCTATGAAGCTGTAGCAAGAGATCTAGGCTATGAGTATGTTCCTGCCGAGAAAGCTTTACAGGATGAATCATCTGTGGCGGGTGCTTAATTCACAATAAGCTTGCAGAAAGATTTCTGCAGGCTTTTTTATTTTTTAAAAGGAAAAAAGAGACCATTTCACGAATTATGACTATGAAGTTGATCATAAAGGAGGATTCATATGGCTGTTCAGCAATATGGCGTGTTAAAAGGCATAGTATTAGACATGAAGCGGGAAACAGATGATGACAGTCCTCATTTCCAAGTCAAAATGCTCGGTGAAGAGAATACGTATTACAGGTGCGCCATCAATGTGATGTCCAGTTCTGAGGAATCTGAAGTATTGTATTTGGCTGACGATCAGTTTGATTCGGGCTCAATTACCATCCTTCCGAACATGCCGTATGGATATACAAGGATCAATGAAGCAAACCGTGAAGTGGCACTGGATTATGTGCGGGGCAATTTGTTTGACCCGCGGGAAATGAAGCCTTTGCCTCATGAAATCACGGGACCTGATAATGATTTAAATGATTTTATTGAAACCTATATGAAGAAAGCACAAGATGAGAAAACGCCGGTTTATATATTCGGTTCAAAATTCGGCCCTGAACAGGCTGCAGATAAAATATTCGGCTTTACCCCGACTAACGGAATGCACAATATCCATATGAATCAAGGGAATGCAATGGATACCCGCTGGAAAAAAGACAACGGCTCTTGGCATGACGGGGGTATTCTGATTCAGTTTGCAGATCAGTGGGCCGCTGTGTTTTTAGCGTTTTTATCCCAATCTTGGTGTACCGATGAAAACGGAAACCCTGTCAGAGATTGTGATCATACCCAAACGTCTGCGTAAGATAGAAAAAGAGACTGCGGCAAGCAGTCTCTTTTTGATAAGATTACACATTTTCAACAGTCTTTAGGCTGTTTGGCCTCATATCGCTCCAATGCGATTGGATATAGTCCAAACAAGCTTCACGCCCTTTTTGCTCATGAACGACTGTCCAGCCGCTCGGCACATCTATAAAACCCGGCCATAGGGAATATTGGCCTTCTTCATTGACCAGCACCAAATATGTGCCATCCGCATTTTCAAAAGGATTTGCCATTCTATTTCTCCTCCCTTATTTATTCAACTCTTCCAATTTGACAGCGAGAACCTTGCCGATTTGAGCCAGAGGTTCAGGCTGACATAAATCTTTATGACGGCAGTCGATGTCGATTTGTTCAATCTGTCCGTTAATATAAGGCTTCCACGAGTCAGGTTCAATCGGGTCAAACCATTCAGGAATGATTGTTGATCTGAAAAACAAAACATTTCCGCGGAAGGTTTTCGGCTTATAGGAACCTAAAATGCCGACAGAATTTACATACGTATTCTTCAAATTTAAAATGACCGTTTCATCCAGGCTCGCAAGCGCACTGCCGTCACGGCGAAGAATCTCAATCGCCGCTTCAAAATCTAGCGGTTTTTCCCCTAAGCTGTCTGGATCATACCCGCCTAACGCCAGAAGGGCAATAAGCGCTTCCTCATCATCCGGTGCCTCTTTTATAGGAAGGAAGTGGTTCGGATAGGCGTCCAGCATCACCAACAGGGATACTTCTTCTCCTTGATTTTGCAGCTGGGTAGCCATCGCTTGAACGACATTCCCGCCCAGGGACCAGCCCAGCAGATGGTACGGGCCTTTTGGCTGGACCGTTCGGATTTGTTTAATGTAATCGGCAGCCATGTCATCAAGTGTTTTCGGAAGCTCCTCGCGCTGCCCGATTCCCCGTGCCTGCAAGCCGTAGATCGGATAATCTGTTCCTATATTGGTCATCAAACCGGCATAACACCAGCTGAGCCCCCCTGCCGGATGAACACAGAATAAAGGAGGCTTGTCTCCGCTTGTTCGGAGCGGCAGCAGAACGTCAAGAGCGCTTTGGCTTGATCCCATTTCAAGTCTTTCAGCGAGCCCGGCTACAGTAGGTGCTTCGAACAAGTTGCCGATGCTGAGTTCAACGCCGAGCGCTTCACGAATGCGGCTCATGAGCTGTACAGCAAGCAAGGAATGTCCGCCTAAATCAAAGAAACGGTCATCAATGCCGACACGCGGCAAGTGAAGCACCTCCATAAAGAGGTCACAGAGAATTTCTTCCTGCGGCGTTCTCGGTCCTCGTCCTGTCACTGCCGCTGCGAAATCCGGAGCGGGCAGCGCTTTACGATCAAGCTTTCCATTCGGTGTCAGCGGCAATTCTTTCATCGTCACAAAGGCAGCAGGCACCATGTAATCCGGCAGTCTCTCAGCAGCATATCTGCGCAGTTCCGCCGTATCAAATGTTTCTTCCGAAGGGATGACATAAGCTGCTAACCGTTTATCTCCCGGCTGATCCTCACGAACGATCACTGCCGCATCTTCAAGCTGCGGATGCTGAACAAGCGCGGCTTCAATTTCTCCCAATTCAATCCGGAATCCCCGAATTTTCACTTGATGGTCTGCACGGCCGACATAGTCGAGAGAACCGTCAGCGCGGAGGCGGGCCACATCCCCAGTGCGGTACATCCGGGTGCCTGGAGGACCGAACGGATCAGCTATGAAGCGTTCAGATGTTAAACCAGGCCGGCCTAGATAACCTCGTGCTAACCCCGCTCCTGATACATACAGCTCTCCGGCAACACCCGGCGGGACCGGCTGCAGGCGTTCATCCAGCACGTATACACCAAGATCGGGAATGCCGCAGCCGATCAAGCTGTTTGCCCGTAAAGCTGCCATGCTTCGGTCTAATTCGATATAGCTCACATGCACCGTCGTTTCTGTAATACCATACATATTGATAAGCTGCGGTCTATTTTCAGGGTGGCGGTTGTACCAATCCTCTAAACGGCTGAGTTCAAGCGCTTCTCCGCCAAAAATGACATAGCGCAGACTGAGTGCCTGTCCGAGATCCGGCTGTTCCCGTTCCGCCTGCATAAACTGATAGAAAGCAGACGGTGTCTGGTTCAGAACAGTCACCCCCTCTTTGACAAGCAGGCGCAGAAACGCTTCTGGCGATCTGCTGACGTGGTGAGGCACGATTACAAGACGTCCGCCATGCAGCAGAGGACCCCAGATCTCCCACACCGAAAAATCAAACGCATAGGAATGGAACATGGTCCAGATATCACCTGAGCTGAAACGGAACCAGTGCTCGGTCGCTGCAAATAAACGTGTTACATTTTGGTGAGGAATCATCACACCTTTTGGAACACCTGTTGAGCCGGATGTATAAATGACATATGCCGTATTCAAAGGGGAAAGCGGCTGAGTCCTATCCTTATTTTTTGGATTACCTGCAGGGTACGTGTTTAGTTTCTCTGCCAGCTCGGGATCATCCAGCACGATTTTCGGCACGTTTTCAACTGGCGGAATGTGATTTGCAGCTTTAGTGTTCGTCATGATAAACGCAGGCTGTGCATCTTTTAGCATAAAAGCAATTCGATCAGCCGGATAATCCGGATCAAGAGGGAGATAAGCTGCCCCGGCCTTTAGCACCGCCAATAGGCCGACAGCCATTTCCAACGATCGGGGCAGTGCCAATGCCACAAATTGCTCCGGCCCGACACCTTCACTAATCATCATTCGGGCAAGCCGGTTTGCTCTTTCATTCAGCTCTGCATAGCTCAGTTCCTGATTTTCATATACAACGGCAATGGCATCAGGACGTAAAGCAGCCTGCTTCTCAAATTGCTCTGGCAAACATGCGTGCGGAATCTTTTCAGATACACTTTGCCAATCAGTCACCATGCTGCTGTGTTCCTCTGGCGCAAGAATATCCAGATTTCCGATTTGCTCGTCAGGATCAGACTCGGCAGCCTCCAACAGGCGCATCAATCGGTCAGCAAGAGCCTGAGCAGTTTCCCGTTTGAAAAGATCAGTGCTGTATTCAAGCAGTCCTTCCATTCCGTTTGGTGTCCCGTCAGCAAGGCGATCTTCACTAATTTCCAGCGTCAAATCAAACTTGGCAGAACCGACACTGTTGATTCGCAGGCTGCTCTCCATATCAGGAAGATGCAGTTCAGCGTCCGGTGTGTTTTGGAACGCAAGCATGATTTGGAATAAAGGATGCGTCGCACGCGAACGAGCCGGATTGAGCACCTCTACAAGTCTCTCAAACGGCAGATCCTGATTGTCATAGGCGGCCAGATTCACTTCCCGTACTCTGTCTAGAAGCTCACGAAAGCTTGGGTCACCGGACGTATCAGTTCTGAGCACCAATGTATTAATGAACAGCCCTACAAGATCGCCCAGCGCATCATCATTCCGTCCCGCGATCGGACTGCCGATCGGAATGTCGGTGCCCGCCCCGAGCCTTGTCAATAAAGCGGCGAGACCGGATTGAAGCACCATAAACAGGCTCACCCTATTTGCGCGAGCCAGCTCCTGCAATCGCTTGTGAAACTCGGGCTCAATACGAAAATGAATCGTATCTCCATCATGACTCGGCTCAGCCGGACGTGAATAATCGGTTGGCAGTTCAAGCTGATCAGGCAGGTTTTTCAAGGTTTCTTTCCAGAAAGCAAGCTGTCCGGCAATCAAGCTATTTGGATCATCCTCGTTTCCAAGCAGTTCTTGCTGCCAAAGCGCATAGTCTGCATACTGCACAGCAAGAGGCGCCCATTCGGGAGATCGTCCGTGGCAGCGAGCCGCATAAGCTGTCCCAAGGTCTCTGGTCAGCGGTGTTAAGGACCAGCCGTCCCCGACAATATGATGGACGAGAAGAAGCAGCACGTACTCGTCAGGACCGATCACAAAAAGCTCGGCACGAAAAGCAGGTTCAGCTGCAAGATCAAAGCTGTAGCGTACAGCTTCGGCAAGCCGATCAGAAAGCTCCTTCTCAGCAATTTCAGTAACATGTAACTCGGGACAGGCTCGATCGGCATCTAAAATATGCTGATAGGATGTCCCCTGTGATTCAGGGAAGATCGTCCGAAGACTTTCATGACGGCAGACGAGGTCATAAAGTGCCGCTTTCAGCAATCCTTGATCCAACTCACCTGACAAACGGACAGCAACCGGAATATTATAAGTAGGACTCGGTCCTTCCAGACAATGCAGGAACCATAGCCGGCGCTGGGCAAATGAGAGCGGGATCTTTTCAGGCCGCTCAGCTCTCTGCAAAGCGGGACATGCACTCTGCGCCAAATCAAGATGGGCAGCGAGTCCGGCTACTGTCGGTTCGTCAAAGAGCTTGGCGATACCAAGTTCGGCTCCCATTACCTCGCGAATGCGGCTCATCAGACGGGCTGCAAGAAGAGAATGGCCCCCAAGCTCGAAGAAACTGTCATCGATACCGACGCGTGCCAAACCGAGAACCTCTGCAAACAAGTCACACAATATCTCTTCCTGAGGAGTCCGCGGGGCCCGATCACTGACAGATGTGCTGAAGTCTGGTGCCGGCAGTGCTTTCCGGTCAAGCTTGCCATTAGGTGTTAACGGCAGCTCGTCCATCTCCACAAACGCCGACAGTACCATATAATCAGGAAGACTAGCCCCCATATAACGACGAAGCTCTGCAGTATCAATAGCAGCATCAGCGACTACATAAGCCGCCAATCGTTTGTCTCCCGGCTGATCTTCCCGTACGACAACCGCGGCCTGTTCAATGTGCGGGTGATTGGCAAGCACGGCATCAATTTCTCCAAGTTCAATTCGGAATCCGCGAATTTTGATTTGATGATCCGCCCGCCCGATATAATCCAAAGACCCATCGGCGCGCCAGCGGGCCTGGTCTCCGGTCCGATACATCCGAGTTCCCGGCGGTCCGTATGGATCTGCAACGAAGCGCTCCGCCGTTAAATCAGGACGATGGAAATAACCTCTGGCCAAGCCGGTTCCTGCAATATAAAGCTCTCCGACAACGCCCGGCGGCACCGGCTGCAATCCATTATCAAGCACATACACCTGCGTGTTCCAAATCGGTTTCCCAATCGGAGGAACGCCCTTCAGCCCTTCTTCAAGAAAAGCTGCGGCAGACCAAATCGTTGTTTCAGTGGGACCGTATAAGTTCGTGACTGAACAATGAAGGTCTTGAAGTTCCTGCAAAAGACCGCTCGGCAGCGCCTCGCCTCCTACAAGCACTCTAAGCCCCCGAAGTTTCTCAGGTTCACTCGTTACCAAAGCGTGCCACAGTGTCGGTGTCGCCTGCATAATGTTAATATCGAAATTTTCAATCATTTGAGCTAATGCCTGCGGCTCACGGATCGTTTCTTTCTTTGCGATCACGATTTGCGCTCCGCTAATCAGCGGAAGATATAACTCCAATGCTGAAATATCAAAAGCGACAGTCGTCACAGCCAACAGCCTGTCTTCTTCTCCTAGAGAAAATGCCTCCTGCATAGACAGCAGAAAATTGCTTAAGCTTTTCTGTGTCACAACGACTCCCTTCGGTCTTCCTGTTGATCCTGAGGTATAGATGATATACGCAGGATGGTCAAGCGAAACCGATACATCCTGATTTTCCGGCGAATAGCGTTTTATAATCTCCTGTGTAACAGCCTGATCAAGCACAAGCTCAGGTACAGCCAGGTCATCAGGCAGACTGGCTGCTATTTCCTCAGTCGTTATGATGCATGAAGGTTTCGCATCCTCCAGCATGTAAGAAATGCGGTCGGCTGGAAACTCCGGATCAAGGGGGAGATACGCCGCACCAGTCTTGAGCACACCAAGCATTGAAGCCACCATCTCAGGGGAACGCGGCAGCGCCAAAGCGACAAATTGCTCCGGACCAATCCCTTTTTCGATCAACAGACGCGCGAGGCGGTTTGCCTCTTCATTGAGCTTTCGATAGTTGACTTGAATGTCATCACACATGAGAGCGATACGTTCTGGCGTAAGAACTGCCTGCTTTTCGAACATGTCCTGAAGGCTGACCAGCTTCTCGGATTTTGCCGTCTCATTCCATTTAGAAATGACTTTTTCTTTCTCCTCTGGCAACAGAAGCTCCATTTGCCCAATCAGCATGTCCTCTCCGGCAGAAGCCGTTTGCAGCAGCTGCAAAATACGCTGCTGATGAAGCTTAATATCAGACTCACTGTATACCTCGGGATTCGCATCAACATCAATTCGCAGCCCGCTGCCGTCTGTTCTGTCATATACATTGATTGATAGATCATCAACAGGACCGGCTGAAAGATTATGCGTTGTGCCCCGGACGCCGGCAAAGTCGAGACCGTAATCAAACGGCATAAGATTGATTTGAGGGCCAAATAATCTATGATTTTCTCCTATCAATTTCAGATCGCGCCTAAGCTCTTCATGGCGATACTTATGATGTCGCCGAATACTGCGGATTTCCCGGGAAATTTGCTGAATCAGTTCAGAAAAGCTCATCGAAGAGCTTACCGTCAGCCGGAGCGGGAGAAGGTTCATCACCATAGCCGGTACATTCAGTGACGCGGACCCTATCCGACCCATCATGGGCAGGCCGAGCACAACATCCTCAGAGCCGGTCATACGGTGCACATAAACAGCTGACACCGCAATCATGACTTCATGCCAGCTTCCTGAGAAATAGCGCGCCGCTTCTTTTAACGCGTTTACATCAGACGGAGGCAGATATGCCGTATGACGAAGAAAACTGTTAGATGTTCTTGGCGCCCGATCAGCCAAGCTCACAACTTCAGGTGCATCTGCAAAACGGTCCAGCCAGAATTGACGATCCTTCTCATACTGCTCTGATCCGCGATAATCTGTATCCTCCTCCAAAATGGCCTGGAGAGACCCAAAGGAACGGCTTTTAGCTGTTTGTCCTTTTATAAGGGCAGTATATGTACTTGCCACACGCTGGGCTATCAGGGAAAAACCGAAGCCGTCGATCGCTATATGGTGAATGCGCTGATACCAAAAGAAACGATCAGGCCCGGCAATAAACAGAGCTTCATTGAACAAAGGGGCATACCCTAAATCAACCGGCTTTGCTAAATCAGCTTTCATCCAGTTTAATGCTGTTTTTTCCGGATCAGGCTCAGAGCTGACGTCAATGACGTGCAGCTGTACATCCGGAGACGGGTTTATCATCTGCCAAGGCCCGTCCATATTTTCACCGAAGCGGACATGCAGCGATTCCGCTTCCTTGATCACGTGCCGCAAAGCTTCTTCAAAAAGAGCAATATTGATTGGTCCATTGATTTCTATATATTCCGCTGTATTGTAGATTGGATTGTCCGGATCAAGCTGCTGAGCAAACCATATGCCAGTTTGCGCCCCGGTCAAAGAATATTGAAGATCTTTTGTATCAGGCATCCGTTTGTTTACCCTCCTTTTATAAATAATCCGCGTTTGGCAGCACTTGCTGGCTGCGGGTTGTGAGCAATTTCTGCCATTCTTCGATCGTTGGGCGTTCAGCCAATTCCACGAAAGTCACCTCTGCCCCTTCACGGCGCCATTGTTCCACCAATGTCATGATCCTTACCGAATCAAGACCACGATCGAGCAAATCCTCTTGATCTGTGATGTCTTCCGGTGTTTCTTGTAGAAGCTCAGCAATTTGTTTACGGATATTCTCACATGTAAACACGTTCTTTTTGCCAGTGTTTGCTGACGTTTTTTGAACGTCTGCCGGCGCATTCTGCAGCTGATCAAGAAGACTGTCAGTCATCACGGTAAACGCACAGCGTCCAGCCGCATATTCCAGCGCCATTTGATGTTTTTCTAATGAAAAATCAGCAACTGCATCTCCCACAAAAAAGGCTTTAATATCCTCCATAAATGCTTCACATGCTGTAACAAGACAGCCGATATGGGCGTAAATTCCTGTAATGATCAGCTGATCGCGTCCCTCTTTGCGCATCATTTCAAGCAGATTCGTTCTCTTAAACGCGCTGTATCTCCATTTTGTCAGCACAAGATCATCATCCTCTGGTGCCAGCTCGGTTATAATTTTCTCCTCATAAGGACCGCTGTTTAATCCCGGGCCCCAAAAGTCTGTCAGCAGCGCACGGTCATCCGGATTTTGGCTTCCCGGCTGTGCGGTATAGACAACAGGAATCCCAAGCTGAACACATTGATTCTTCAGCTTTCGTATATTCGCTGAAAGCTCTGTTACCGGAGACGCTCCCGCTGTGAAAGCATCAACAAAATAGTTTTGCATATCGTGTATTAACAAGACAGCCCGATTCGGATCAGGCACCCATGATACTTTGTTTTGCGGCATATCAGATGCTGTCGGCATTTGATACGGCTGAATGGCAGGTATAGCCATATGAACACTTCCTCTCAAATTGTTGTTTTATTTTTTTAATCCTGCAAGAAGCTTCTCGGAAATGGCTTCACGGAGCGCTTTTTTGCTGACTTTTCCTACTCCTGTCTGCGGGAAGGATTCGACAAATTCAACTCGATCAGGGATTTTATATGCCGCCAGTCCGCGCTCTCTCAAAAATGCTTTAAGCTCTGCGGCTTTTGGGGCTTCATCCCGGGGAATAATGAACACACAAGATCTTTCGCCAAGAAATTGATCAGGCATGGAGACCATTGCCGCATCATGGACAGCCGGATGCGCCAGCAGATGATTTTCTACCTCTTCAGCCGCAACCTTTTCTCCTCCACGGTTAATTTGATCCTTCGCCCGGCCTTCAACGACAATATAGCCGTCTCGTGTCAGCCTGACGATATCACCCGTACGGTAAAAACCGTCCTCAGTAAATGAAGCGGCGTTATGCTCTTCTGCCTTATAGTAACCTCGAATTGTATACGGCCCCCGCGTCAGCAGATGGCCTGTTTCACCAGGTTTTACGTCGCGATCATGATCATCCCAAACACGCACTTCATCATATGGAGACATCGGTTTTCCTTGGGTGTTGACAATGATCTCCTCAGGATCATCCAATCTCGTATAATTGACGAGACCCTCTGCCATTCCGAACACCTGCTGCAGCGTGCAGCCGAAAACAGCTTTTACCCTGCGCGCGGCTTCAGCACTAAACTTGGCACCGCCGACCTGCAGCACTTGAAGGCTGGATAAATCATCACGGCGTGAGGATGCCGCATCCATCCATACCATCGCAAGAGGCGGAACAAGAGCGGTTATCGTGACCTTTTCCCGTTCAATTAAAGGAAATGCGTCATCTGGACTTGGAGAAGGAGATAATACCACTCTTCCTCCAGCGTATAATACGCCGAGAACGCCGGGTGAGCTCAGCGGATAATTGTGTGCCATCGGCAGCGCGGCCAAGTACACCGTGCTGTGGTCGAGCCAGCAGACCTCCACACTCCGCTTCAGGCTGTATATGTAGTCATCGTGGGTCCTCGGAATCAGTTTCGATAGCCCGGTGCTCCCGCCAGAAAGCTGGAGGAACGCCACATCCGATGATTTGACTTCAGGCAGTTTTACAGGTTCTGCATGCAAATCCTCCAGCGGTAAAAATTCCTCTGCCTCACCTGCGACAATGATGTTTTTCAAAGTCGGCAGCTTACTTTGAACCTGTCTGGCAAGCGTACGGTAGTCAAAACCGGAATAAGCGTCGGGAATGATATATGCAGCCGCTTCAGCAAACTCGCAAAAATATGTAATTTCACTGCTTCGATGAGAAGGCAGTGCGAAGACTGGAAGCGCCCCCAGACGGAAAAGCGCGAAAATGACTTCAAAAAACTCTTTGATATTTGGCAGCTGCACCACAACACGATCCATCTGTTGAATGCCGAGCTTTTGAAATCCGGCAGCCAGGCGATCAGCTCTTGTGTCAAGCTCTCGATAGCTCCAATGGGTGTTTCCGTATGTAATGGCAATGCGATCACCATATTTGGCTGCCCGGTCCCTTAACAAATCTCCAAACGTCTCACCGGCCCAGCAGCCGTTCTTTCGATAGGTCTCAGCTAACTCATCAGGCCAAGGCGTAAATCCTTTCAGCATGTTGTATCCCTCCAGCAATTCATTCTGTTCATATGTGATCCACGCCCATTGCCCGCAGCATTGTCCGAAACTTTGCGGACGTCTCCTGAAGCTCGTCCTCAGGCTTTGAACCGGCCACAACACCAGCTCCAGCATACAGGCGGAGTGAGCGTTCTTCTGCTTCTGCACAACGGATGGTCACGATCCATTCTCCGTCACCGGCATCGTCACACCATCCGACCATGCCGGTAAAGAAACCGCGGTCAAATGGTTCAATGCTGAGAATCGCTTCTCTTGCAAGATCAGTCGGTGTTCCGCAGACGGCTGGCGTCGGGTGGAGCGCCGCCGCCAATTCAAGTGCGGTTACAGACGGATCGGAAAGCTCTCCCTTAATCACGCTGGACAGGTGCCACATCGTTTCCGTTTTGATCAGTGAAGGCTTCTCCGGAACCTCCAGCGTCCGGCAGAAAGGTCTCAGCGCTGCCGCAACCGCGTCAGCGACAACCGCGTGCTCATGAAGATCCTTTGCGGAAGAAAGCAATTCAGCTGCCCGGCGCTGGTCTTCAACAGGATCATTACTGCGCGGCCTTGAGCCGGCTAATGGGTTGGAAACGACCTGTGTTCCCATCCTTGAAACGAGAAGCTCCGGACTTGCTCCGAGCAATGTTCGGCGGGGAGACGTTTCCTCCTGACTGGACACGTCTGCGGCAAACGTGTAGCCATGCGAGTTATGCTGAGCCAGATGGCGAAGCAATTCATCCGTCTGAATCGGTTCAGGCGATGTCAAATGCAGCGACCTGGACAGGACGATTTTGCTGAGTGTTCCATCGGCAATGCGTGCCAGCCCTTGTTCAACACCATTTTTATAATCCTCAGGTTCAGGAACAGGCTTTATGTGGTATGTATGCCCAGCCTGCTGTTCCTTTTCCTCATGATCAAATTGAAGCGGTCCTGACCAGCGCACTTCTTCAGGTACAACGAGCCGCGCTGCTTTTACTTGATCAAAAGGAACGGCCCCGACAACAAGCGGCCGGCTTTGCCCTGATTGTTTTGCCTGACGTAACGCCTCTGCAATTCGGCCAGAAAGGGTTTCCATTTGGTTTTGCCCGTCTGCCTCCGGTACAATTTCACATATGCCTTTCGCTAACAGTACACGATGAGGAGACGCTAAGAAAAAGGCGCCCGGCTGATATTCATGAAGCAAATGCTCCGCTTTTGTTTCTGTTATAACGTTTTGATCCAACATTCTCATGAACCTCCTTTAAATTCAGTTACACGCCTAAGGTCGCGCCGCCATCTACGCATAAATTATGCATCGTAATATGCCCTGCCTGGCCAGAAACCAAAAAGAGCACCGCATCCGCAATATCCGAAGGCTTGGCTAGTTTTTTGAGCGGGATCCCTGTTTTAAATGTCTCAAGTGATCCTTTTATGACTTGCTCCGCTCCATTCTCGTCGGCCCATAATGACCACTGCATGTCTGTTTCCGTTGATCCGGGAGATACAATGTTGCAGCGAATATTGTATTCTGCAAGCTCAAGGCCAAGGCATTTCGTAAACATCACAGCCGCAGCCTTTGAAGACGCATATGCCGCCATAGATGTTCTTGGTACACCGGCAGCATTCGATCCGACTGTTACAATCGAACCCGATCTTCGGTCCATCATATATTTGCTGACTGAACGCGAGGCGTTAAATACGCCAGTCGAATTCACTGAGAACGTCGCCTCCCATTCCTCATCGCTAAGCGAATGGATCAGTCCCGGGCGAAGGACACCCGCTACATTCACTAAAATATCAATCGGCCCCATTTCACGTTCGATGCGCGCCGTGATCTCGTCAATCGCCGCGCTGTCTCTCACATCCGCAGGAAAAGCTTCTGCATGGCGGCCTTCTGCTTTGAGGCTGCTCACAACCTTTTCCAGCTTTTCAGGATTATAATCAACTGCCGCAATATGTGCGCCTTGACTGGCAAGCGTCCGCGCAACAGCTTCGCCTATTCCTTGGGCAGCCCCTGTTATAAAAGCAATTTTTCCCTCTATACCCTTTGCATTCATATCATCAATTCCTTTCTTCGCTCTAAATGCCAAACAGACATCCAGCGAAAAAGACTGCTGCGCCTTGAAAAACGCAATCTATTGATAATGATTATCATTATCAATTATAAAAATAATCATATCCAAATGTCATGTGACAGTCAAATATAATTTCAGTGACAAATATTTTTTTAAAGGCAAGGCTGAGTATGTCTCAGCCCATTGATAGATGCGGTCCGTCAGGGTGAAGCGCAAAACGCAGCGCCCTGCTGACCAAAACAGGAAGAACTGAAATATGTCCTTCTCCTGAAAACTCGCAAAATTCTGCCCGTATACCTTGTTCAGATAAAACGGCCAGCCGCTCATAAAGCTCCCTTGCATTATCATTCATCCGGCTTTTATGATGCTGCTCTAATTCTCCTGCGGCAAGCAGGATATTGATAGGCTGATTGTTTTTCTTGGTGAGAGAGACGAAATGGTCCGTTTTCTTGAGAATAAACGGTTTATTCCAATGAATGGACGGACTTCCCGCGATATACGTTTGAAACGCATCGGGCTTTGTTAGCAGCACCTGCAGCACGAAAAGCCCTCCGAGCGAATGGCCAAAGATTGTTTGTCTTTTTTTATCAATCTGGTAATCTCGTTCTATCTCCGGTTTTAAATCCTCTTCAATAAATCTGAAAAAGCCCTCCGCTCCGCCATGCTCCGGCCATTCTCTGCCGTCGGGCCTTTCCGGCAGCTTCGATTGGGCTGTTGGCATTGTAAAATCCCGGTGGCGTGCTGAGGAGAACGGCTCCGCTGTCTCATAGCCAATGCCGACGATCACTGCAGGGATCACCCCGGTTTTTTCGGGTCGGCGTCCCTGTATTCGAACGGCTTCCGTCATCGTTCCGAAGACAGAATTGGCATCCAGCAGATAAATCACAGGATAACCAGCGGGTGGCGGCGGCGTACTAGGTTTCGAGATAAAAATGTGATAGGTACGGTTTTCATTGCGTGAAGACATCATACGCACTTCCGTACCAGGAATCGTAAATGCGTTTGATGTCCCGCCATTTGTCCGGTCTGTTGTTTGTTCTTTCATGCAGTACGACATTCCTCTCCTTAAACTAAACCGCAATGTATGATAATGATTTTCACTATCAACTAGACACCTCAAATAATAGGTTTTCTTCCAAAGAAAGTCAACTTTTTCCCGAATAAAAAAGGCACCTTGATCAAATAAGGTACCTGCAGACTATCAATATGGAAGTAAAAACCTAATAAAGATGCGTATTGTCCTATTTGAAATAGAACCTTAATCCCATGTAAACCTTTGATTTTGCCAAGGGTCGCCTCTCATGTGATAGCCATTCCGCTCCCAAAAGCCAGGGTGATTTTCTTTCGTAAATTGGATGCCGCGCAGCCACTTGGCGCTTTTCCAAAAATACAGATGCGGAAATACACCCCGCAGCGGAAAGCCGTGTTCAGGGGTTAAAGGTTCGCCATTATGCGCATAAGCCAGAAGGGAAGTTTCCGCTAAGAAATCATCAAGCGGCAGATTGGTCGTCCAGCCCTCTTCAGCATGTAAAATGACGTAGCCCGCTTCTTCTTTTACACCCGCTTTTTCCGCTATATCACAAGCCCGCACGCCTTGCCACACATTATCAAGCCTTGACCATCCCGTGACGCAATGAATGTCGTTTTTCGATTCATACCGTGGAAAGGCTTTGACATCTTCAAAGCTTAGCAGCATCGGATGGTCAACCAAACCGTATACTTGAAGATTCCATTTCGTCATATCTTCGTAATATGGGACATCTCCGGTATGAAGCACAGGAAATGAAGTGGTGACGTTTTGATTTGGCGGCACTCTTCCAGATTGATCGGACTGTCTTGTTTTTCCGAAATACATATGGGCCTCCTTTTTGTTAACCTAATTTAAAATCATGTTGACAATCTTTTTGTTCTTTATTACTCTATGATTGTGTATGTCAACCTAAGGGGGAACAACGATGAAACAACGTAAACTTCGTGCGGGAGATATGGCGCTGATTGGCATGTTCGCCGCACTTATGGCTGTCGGGGCCAACATTACATCAGTAGCACCCTTTTTACAAGTAGCCGGCATTCCGCTTTCGATGCAGCCGTTTTTCTGTCTCTTGGCAGCTTTGCTTCTTGGCAGCAAACGGGCAGCGATTGCCATGATTGTATATGCACTTGTGGGATTGGCCGGAGCGCCTGTGTTTGCTCAATTTTCAGCAGGCTTCGCACCGTTTGCAGGGAAAAGCGGCGGGTTTATTATCTCATACATTCCGGCAGCATTTGCAGCGGGATGGTTTTTAGAACGAAACATTCAGCCAAGTAAAATTCGATTTCTCATTGCTTCACTTATCGGAACGGCGATCATGTATCTCATCGGCACTACCTATATGTATCTTGCACTGAAGCTGTGGATTCATACGCCAGTGAGCTACGGCACGGCTTGGGGCTTTATGATTTGGTTTATGGTAAAAGATACAGCGCTGGCTGTGATACTGTCGTTTATCGCACCAGCAATCTACCGCTCTATTCATAAAGCAACCGGCTTTAACAGAAATCACATATCATCTACGTAAAAACCGTTCTATTGGACGGTTTTTTTATCATAACGAGAAAAGGCTCCCCAGTAAAGGGGAGCCTTTTTCCTATAAAACAAGCGCTGCAATCCAGCCAAAGATGACAAGCGGAATATTATAAAATATAAATGTCGGCACACAAGTATCCCAAATGTGGTGATGCTGGCCGTCCGCACTCAAACCTGAAGTCGGCCCAAGCGTACTGTCACTGGCAGGTGAACCGGCATCGCCAAGCGCAGCAGCAGCCCCGATAATCGCAATCGTTGCCATCGGGCTGAATCCAAGCTGCATGCATAGAGGCACGAAAATGGTTGTGATAACAGGAATGGTCGCAAAAGAAGATCCGATCCCCATTGTAATTAATAAGCCGACAATGAGCATCAGCAATGCGCCCAAGGACTGACTGTGTCCGATAAAACCAGCTGACGTTTTGACCAGTGACTCGACATCTCCGGTTTTCGTCAATACGTTTGAAAATCCGGCTGCAACAAGCATGACAAAGCCGATAAAGGCCATTAAAACCATTCCATCAGTAATCAGTGAGTCCGCTTCATCACGCTTCATCACACCGCTGACAAACAGAACAATCAGACCAGCGAGCGCCCCCATAATCATTCCTTCTACTCCCAAAGTCTGAGATAAGTAAAGCTGGACGCCGAGTGACACAACAATGGCTAGAACCGCGATACCAATACTTTTTCTCGTATATGGCGATGCTTCTGCACCTGAAATGTCTTTTGTTTCATATTGTTTCGGTTTACGGTATACGATCACTGATAAAATAAGGCCGACAACCATACCTGCAACTGGAATAATCAGTGCGTACGGAATATCAGCAAGCGGAACGTTTAACCCGGCATCCGCCATATTGTCCTTCAGCATGCCTTGGAAGATTTGGCCGAAACCGACCGGAAGCAAAATATAAGGAGCCGTTAAGCCAAATGTAATTACACACGCGATCAGACGGCGGTCCATTTCAAGTTCATTAAAGATTTTCAAAAGCGGCGGAATCAGCACCGGGATAAACGCGATGTGAACCGGAACGACGTTTTGCGAAAAACAAGATACAATTAAAATAATCAGCACAATCAGCACCTTAGACAGTGCTTTTTTTCGAGAATCTTCTTTATTTCCGATTAATTTAACGGAGGCTTCCACCATTGCGTCCGGAAGACCCGTTTTCGTCAAAGCGGCGGCAAACGCGCCAAGCATGGCATAGCTAACTGCAACGGTGGCATTTCCGCCGAGACCGTCTGTGAAAGCTTTAACCGTTTCGCCAAGACCGAGCCCGCCTGTTAACCCGCCGGCCAAGGCGCCTATAATTAATGCGATAACAATATTGACACGCAGCAGGCTTAATACAAGCATAAGCAGGACTGCGATGACGACTGCATTCATGATGATACCCCTCCAAAAATCCTTTAGTTTGCTAATGTAGTAGATAAATAAAGTACGAACGTATCGTATCATAACCGATCCACTTTAGTCAACTAAAGATTTCGGAAGAAAAAATCCCTGCCGCATCATACAGCAGGGATTTTTCATTACTCGTTTTTATCTTCTTCCAATGTAAATCGCTCCGCAAGTGTAGCCAGTGTTCTTGCCATAACGCCAGTAGCCCCGGCCGGTCCGAAGCAGGTTGCTTTATTGGCAGTCGCTGTGCCTGCAATATCAAGGTGAACCCAAGGTGTTGACTCAGCGAATTCACCAAGAAACGTTCCTGCCATAATCGCATGTCCCTCGCGTCCCGGTGAATTGCTGAGATCCGCCATTTGGCTGCTTTTCACGCGTTTTTTATCCTTCTCTGTTATCGGCAGCTGCCAGATCGCCTCGCCGCACTCTTGTGCAGCATCAGCTACCTGCTGGTAAAAGCTTTGATCATTTGTCATTGCACCGGTTGTTTCTGTTCCTAATGCCACAACGACGCCGCCGGTAAGCGTAGCTACATCGACAAGAACTGATGCGCCATGCTGTTTCGCGTATGTAATGCCATCTGCAAGCACTAGCCTTCCTTCAGCATCCGTATTAAGGATTTCTATTGTTTTTCCGCTTAAAGATACGATCACGTCATCCGGCTTCATGGCCCCGCCGGAGATCATATTATCGGTTGATGGAATAACGCACAGCACGTTTTGTTCAGGACGAAGCTCTCCGATCGTTTCCATAGCCCCGAGAACCGCAGCTGCTCCTCCCATATCTGATTTCATGCCAACAATTCCAGATTTCGTTTTAATGGAGTAGCCGCCTGTGTCAAAGGTAATTCCTTTCCCGACTAGTCCGACGACGTCTTCCCATTCCTTTTTGCCCTGATATTTCAACACAATCATTTTCGGCGGTTCGGTGGAGCCTTGGTTTACCGCAAGTATTCCGCCCATACCGAGCTCTTCCATCTCTGATTTCTCCAATATCTCACACTCAAAATCATATTTCGCCGCAAGCTCTTCAGCATACGAAGCGAGGTCAGTCGCTGTCAGCATGTTTCCCGGCATATTCACAAGCGTTCTAGCCGAATTTGTCCCTTGTCCGTATGCCTGGCCGACGCGAAGCCCTGCCTGCACTTCCTGTGTATCTTCATCTGTTACAACATACACGGCTTCAATTTGTTTGTCAGGCTCATTTGATTTATGCTTATAATCCTGCACCTCATAGGAAGCAAGCAGGCAGCTCTCAGCTAAAGCATGAGCGGCATCGGCTGGAGGCACGTCTTCCGAAATAAACGTATCAAGCAGAACAGCAGTTTCTTGTTTTCGATCTTTATGAATGGCTTGAAAAACATGAGCAAAACGTTCCTTCGCCTGTTCAAACGAATAATTTGCTTCTCTCCCCAGGCCAACGAAATAAATCCGTTTCATACCCGCAGAAGATGGAGGGAATACTTTTGATACTTGATTCGGTTTCGCAGAGACATCACCCTCTTTTAAAAGCTGTGTCAGATGGCCTTCGAGCATTTCATCAATTTCCAACGCTTTTCCTGTCAGCTGGCTTTTTTGAAAAAGCCCGACAACAAGGGTTTCTGTATGCTCTGATTGTTGAACCGCATAAAACATGAGGCTTACACTCCTAACGTAATGGGTATTTGTAATGAACAATGGTATAATAGGAAAAACATTCTTTCCACTATACTTATTTTAACAAACAACAGTCTAAGACTTGCTTTTTTCTTTTGAAACACGAAGGATTTTTCAAATAGAAAGGATGTCGCCGATGGAACTTTTAACGAATTTTCCTTTATTATCAAGCCTGGCCGCAATTATTTTTGCTCAGGTCATCAAAGTGCCCATACAGTTTATCGTGTCCAGAAAACTGGACTGGTCGCTGGTCACAAGCACAGGCGGCATGCCTAGCTCTCACTCCGCAGCGGTCACTGCGCTTTCTACAGGCGTAGCCTTGGAGCATGGATTAGACTCCTCACTCTTTGCGGTTTCCGCCATTTTCGCCGTCATAACCATGTTTGACGCAACTGGCGTCAGACGTCACGCCGGTGAGCAGGCAACAGTCATTAATAAGCTTGTTATTGATTTTAACCGTTTCGTAAATGAAGCGAAGGACTTCCCTAAGGCTGCAGAGAAAGAAAAGCAAAAAAAGCTGAAAGAGCTTCTCGGACATCAGCCGATCGAAGTCTTTTTCGGAGGATTAACAGGTATTTTACTGACATTGGTACTCGCTTACTTTTTCATGTAAAAAAAACGCTCCTGCTTTCGCTGGAGCGTTTTATTCTTTCACCGTTTTATATTGATTTCTGAACACTTGCAAAGATTTTGTTTCATTGAGCTTCTCAAGCTCATCCTCGGTAATCTTTCCCGTTCCCTTTTTAATCACATATACATCAAGGGTTTTTTTGCCCCATTCATTGTATACATCTTTGACTGTCTCAAAGTACAGATCAAGGCGGTTTCCCTTAATAGCTGATCCTGTGTCGGCCACAACTCCGAGACCGTAGTTCGGAATGAATAAAATTGTTCCGATCGGGAAAACGGACGGGTCAGCAGCAACCGTGGAATATAAATCCCGTTTCACTTTCACACCTGAATATGTAAGCCCGTATAATGGATCACCGGGATTTTTGCCCGTCGACTCAGCTCCTGCTGTGTAGCCTGTTGCTGTTACTCTTTGGACTGGATATTCATCCCAATCAAATGCCTCTTCTAACGGTTTTGTTTTATCCTCAGCCGCGGACGTGGTTTGTGTTTGTTTCTGCTGCAATGCTTTTAATCTCAGTCCTGCATGCTTCAAGTGCTTTTCCTGATGTTCCTGCACCCATTTTGACAAGTCCTTCGCTTCAATTCCTGACACTGATAAAAATGTCGTGCCAAATGCAAGCAGAAATAAACAGGTCATCAGCAAACGTCTGATCATATTCAACATCATTCACCTCTCCTCCGAATCATTGTTCCCAAGTGGAGAGAGCATTATTCAAAATGGTGAATGAGCTGAACGCATAAAAAAAGCTTTCTTTAGAAGAAAGCGGCATTTAAAACATTTGATATCCTCTTTTTCTAAGCATGTTGATCGCTATACCGGACACGATGGCGCCGGCCAAACCGCTGACTAAAATCAGCACATCAGCAGCCGCTAATGATAAGACACGATGAAACAGGCTGGCAAAGGATTCTCCCGGCGACTGGACATAGCTGATCAGCTTTTCTTTGCTGATAATGAAAAGGCATACAATTGGATAAATCACAGCCATAATCCAAGACATTCTCAGCAGCATGTTTAATAAGAAACCGATTCCAAAAAACAAGACAAAAAACAAAACAATTGAGATGATTACGACTGGCAGACTAATCAACCTATTCCACCCCCCTGCGTTGTTTTTAGTGTAACGCGGGGGCTGAAATAAAGTCAACGGCTGGAAAAAGAATGACTGTCTTTTCCTGTCCCCTGGCAAGACGGACAAGTCTCTGAACCGCCGAGAATCAATTGAAAATATCCTTTCCCTGAACAAAATGGGCATGCATGTGAAGCGGTTGTCGTTGCAGTTTTCATCTAATCATCACCCTTTTTCTTAATTTTCTGATAATATACCATATCAAGCTGTCAACAATAAAGTCAGATCATGTGACAAATCTTTTGATGTAAGCGGAAACATACTTGTTTTCCTCTCGTTCTCTTTTTATTTTGGCGTTTTTTAATAAAGAAAACCCGCTTCCGCGGGTTTTTAGAAAAACTTGAACTTGCCTTTTTTCAATGTCAGTCCGAGTCCGCCAATCATAAACAGTGAGCGGTTATCAATGACTTTTTTCATAAACGAAGCGGGCGTGCCTTTCAGCTTTCTGCCATAAACAACCCCAACCGCGTTATGCTCGCCAAGAGAAGCCACTGTTCCCTTAATGTCCGGCTTGAATTCCTCAAGCTCTCCGCCTTTAATAAGCCTGCCAAGGTTTTTAGCGACCGTTATGCCCTGCTGCATTGCAATTTGCGCAGTCGGCGGATACGGGCGCTCTGTATCTTCATTCATAAACAGCGAGCTGTCGCCGAGAATAAAGACATTGTCATGTCCCGGGGCGCGGAGATCAGGGTTGACTTTGACTCGGCCGCGCATATTCTCAAAACCGGCTTCCTCCACAATCGGATGGCCGCGGACACCTGCCGCCCATACAACGGTTTGCGATTTGATCTGCTCTGGTTCTTCATCTTTTTTGCCGACTCTGACTCCTTCTGGTGTACATTCTTGTACAGCCGTTCCGATCTTGAACTCAACTCCGTTTTCCTCAAGATAATGTACGGCGTAATCAACAAGTTCCGGATCAAAGCCCGGCAAAACGGTCGGCGCTGCTTCCACACAAATGATGCGGACAAGGCTTCTGTCAACGTCATATTCCTTACAGAGCTCCGGCACGCGAGCAGCCAGTTCGCCAAGAAATTCAATTCCCGTAAATCCGGCACCGCCAACAACGATCGTTAACCTGTCCGGCCGTTTTTCCGCTTCCGTATTGTAAGTCGCAAACTGCAGCTCAATATGTTCCCGCAGCAGGCGCGACGTGTTGATGTTGGCAATCGGAAACGCATATTCTTTTAAGCCTTTAATGCCGAACGTTTCAGGCACGGCGCCGAGCCCGATGACTAAATAATCGTACTGCAATTCTCCATTCGCAAGCACAACTTTTTTCTCATCAATTTTGATTGCCTTTACGGTATCCTGTACAAAATTCACCCGTGACTGGTTGATTACATCTTTTATCTGATAACGGCAGCGGTCATGATGGAGCGTACCCGCGCTCGCTTCATGCATCCATGTCGTTTCATAATGATAATTGTGTTTATTTACAAGCGTAATGTCAGCATCATTCGGCCCGACATACTTCGTCAGCCTTGTCACCGTCATCAATCCGCCATATCCTGCACCTAAAATCACGATTTTGGGCTTATTCAATGCCATCACATCCACCTTCTCTTTTTTTGCTTTTGTTAGACCCATAATAAAATCATCATTTGTGTTAGCTTCAGCTTATTGGCGGGATTTTATGAAATATATTGAAAAGTTTTTTGTGAAGTCCTTACCCGTAGCACTATTATCATGTTTATCCGGCTGGCCCAAGAAACATTCAGAAAAAGATCATTTCATTTGGTTATTATCGTAGCGGCCTGCGGAAATATTTTCAAGAACGGATGGGCACGTTAGATCCTTACGATTTTTTCTGCTGACTCGTCAATTTGAACGGCAATATGGTATAATTAATAACAATTTTCATTTAGGAGGCAATTTTCGTATGCGAGAGGATACAAAGGTTTATGATATTACAATTATAGGCGGGGGACCGGTCGGCTTATTCACCGCTTTTTACGGCGGGATGAGACAGGCAAGCGTCAAAATTATCGAAAGCCTGCCTCAGCTCGGCGGACAGCTTAGCGCCCTATACCCTGAGAAGTATATATATGATGTAGCGGGATTCCCGAAAATCCGCGCGCAAGAGCTTATCAATAACCTAAAAGAGCAAATGGCGAAATTCGACCAAACCATTTGTCTGGAGCAAGCGGTTGAATCTGTTGAGAAACAAGCGGACGGCGTGTTTAAGCTTGTAACAAATGAAGAAACCCACTACTCTAAAACGGTCATCATAACTGCAGGAAACGGCGCATTCAAACCGAGAAAGCTGGAACTTGAAAATGCCGAGCAGTATGAAGGCAAAAACCTCCATTACTTCGTTGATGATCTGCAAAAATTCGCCGGCAGACGCGTTGCGATCCTTGGCGGTGGAGATTCCGCGGTTGACTGGGCGCTTATGCTTGAGCCAATCGCAAAAGAAGTATCGATCATTCACCGCCGCGACAAGTTCCGAGCGCACGAGCACAGTGTGGAAAACCTTCATGCGTCGAAGGTTAATGTCCTGACACCATTCGTCCCTGCGGAGCTGATCGGCGAAGACAAAATCGAACAGCTAGTGCTTGAAGAAGTGAAAGGCGACCGCAAAGAGATTTTAGAAATTGATGACTTAATCGTCAACTACGGTTTCGTTTCATCTCTTGGACCGATCAAAAACTGGGGCCTGGACATCGAGAAAAATTCCATTGTCGTGAAATCAACAATGGAAACAAATATCGAAGGCTTCTTTGCAGCAGGTGACATTTGTACATACGAAGGAAAAGTCAACCTGATTGCCAGCGGCTTCGGCGAGGCACCGACAGCAGTGAACAACGCCAAGGCTTACATGGACCCGAAAGCCCGCGTACAGCCTCTTCACTCAACAAGTCTTTTTGAAAATAAATAATAAAAAAAGGAGCTTGTGTCTGCGACACAGCTCCTTTTTTATTTGAAGATATTTATATAATTCAATGCAGTTCCTACAACCAGCGCAATCACAAGGGCTGCGACTACCCAGATCATTGCCATAATAATGCGGTCCTGAATCTTTTGGGACTTCGGTGTTTTTTCTTCGTTTTGGGCCATCTTATTCGCTCCTTTCCCATGTCCATGCCATAAAGAAAGCCTGGTGCTGAACGACCAAGCTTTGCTGAACGTATATCATTCGCGTTTTGATCCGCTCTCTAAGACCATTCGTTAAAACTATGATACCTAAACTCACCCTGCATGACAAGCTTCGGCACTTGCACCACACCTGCCAGCAAATCATAATGTTTGACATCCTAAATAAAACAGAGTACATTATATAAGGCGAACATTTCATATATTATACTTTTAAATATTCGTTTTTAGGAGTGAAAACCATGGAAAACGTATTTGATTACGAAGATATTCAGCTAATTCCTGCAAAATGCATTGTGAATAGCCGTTCAGAATGTGATACATCCGTACGTTTAGGCGGACATACATTTAAATTGCCCGTCGTCCCTGCCAATATGCAGACGATTATAGATGAAAAACTAGCGATTTCATTAGCCGAAAATGGCTACTTTTATGTGATGCACCGATTTGAGCCTGAGACACGAATTGATTTTATTAAAGATATGAACGCACGCGGGTTATTCTCTTCTATCAGCGTGGGCGTCAAAGATGAGGAGTATGAATTTGTCCGCCAGCTGGCAGAAGAAAATCTGACTCCTGAATACGTGACAATTGACATTGCTCACGGGCACTCAAATGCTGTCATTGAAATGATCCAGCACCTTAAAAAACATTTGCCGGACAGCTTTGTTATTGCTGGCAATGTCGGAACGCCGGAAGCGGTCAGAGAGCTTGAAAATGCGGGAGCGGATGCCACTAAAGTCGGCATCGGACCGGGAAAAGTATGTATTACGAAAATCAAAACAGGCTTCGGCACAGGCGGCTGGCAATTAGCAGCGCTGCGCTGGTGTGCCAAGGCTGCCAGCAAACCGATTATCGCGGATGGCGGCATCCGCACCCATGGCGACATCGCAAAATCAATCCGATTCGGCGCAACGATGGTCATGATCGGTTCACTATTTGCCGGACACGAAGAATCGCCAGGCCAAACGATCGAAAAAGACGGAAAGCTTTACAAGGAGTACTTCGGCTCAGCCTCTGAATTCCAAAAAGGCGAAAAGAAAAATGTCGAAGGCAAAAAAATGCACGTGGCGCATAAAGGCTCAATCAAGGATACACTGATTGAAATGGAGCAGGATCTTCAATCTTCTATTTCTTATGCAGGCGGAACAAAGCTTAACGCCATCCGCAATGTGGATTATGTGATTGTGAAGAATTCCATTTTTAATGGGGATAAATATTAATCATAAAAAAACGCCAAGTCAGCGGTTCTCCGCTTGAGTTGGCGTTTTCTGCTACTTCTTCAGCAAAGTAAGCTTATATTTGCTTTTTGAGTTTATCTTCCATCAGTTCTGCCATTTGTTTTGCATTTGGATTTTCTTCATTTTGCAACTGTTCAATGACGTTCATATAATCCGTTTCATTTCGGTTCTGGCTTAATTTATATGCCGCTTGAATGTCTTCCACCTTAATCTTAAATCCAACAATACCTTTCAATTCACTTTCTAAGAGTTTTGGAGAAAGCTTATCCCATAACACAGGATTGTCACGATGTTTTTCGTATTTCTCCAACATGATTGTTAATTCTTCTGCTAATTCATCTTTCTCTAACATACTTGCTTTTCCATACATGTGGACAGCCTGATAATTCCACGTCGGAACATTTTCGCGCGAATACCAGGAAGAAGAAATATAAGCGTGCGGTCCCTGAAACATCACAAGCACATCTTCACAGGCTTCAAACGTTCTCCACTGAGGATTTCCATAAGCGAAATGCCCCGTAATATAGTAATGATCGTCTTTTTTATTGAATCCTAACGGCAAATGTGTGGCAATTGGTTTTCCTTGTTCTGTTGTGACAACCGTACCAAAGGAGTTTTCTTGTACAAAATTCCAAATTTCTTCAGCATTTGTGACTTTAAAATATTTTGGAATATACATCATCATCCACCCTTCGAAAAATATTATATGAGTGTTTTAGCCATGATTAAATCCGTTTGTTCTTCATCACCCATATAAAATGAGTGGGCGCCGGTCTGAACAAACCCCATTTTCTTATAAAAGGCAATGGCATTTTCATTTTTTTCCCACACACCTAGCCAAATGTTCTTTTTATTACGTTCCAGCGCAATTTCTATCGCTTTATTCAGCAGATGTTTGCCAAGCCCATGTTTTTGAAAGCTGTTCTTTATATAAATTCTCTCGATTTCAAGTGATTCAGCACCCATTTCTTCAGACTGAGCATCATCGATATTGACCTTTACATATCCAGCGATTTCATGATCAAAGTAAATAAAAAAGAATTGCGAAGACATATTAGATAACTCTTTTTCCAGCTGCTCAGTGTTAAATGCGCTTTCTAAATAGGCTTTCATATTTTCAGGTGAGTTCTGTTCTTTAAAAGTGTCATTGAATGTTTCAATACTCAATTGTTGAAGTGTTTGTAAATCTTCCCGGCTGCATTTTTTCATTTTTACACTCATTGTTCGGATTCAGCCCCTTTATTTAAAATTCAATTGTCTTGTGTCCCTTTTATATATTTAAACACGGAACACATACTGACCTTGTTACCATTCCAAAAATCTTCTTCATCACCAACTCCCTATCGTGATTTTGTTGTAAATGCAATAAAATATACTCCGCATTAAATATATCGTAACTTTGCTGTATTTACAACAAAAATCAAACAACAAAGCAGCGTTTCTCTTGCCGAAGTTCCCGGAACTCTCTGCATCATTTCCCCATAATAAAAACGCCTCCCTTAACGATGATTTATCGCTAAGAAAAGCGTCAGTAATAGTTGCTATCCGTTTTTAGTGCTTAGCACTCTTCAGGCTTGCCTGCATTCGTTGCTGTTCTGAACGAAGAACCGCAGCCGCATGAAGCGATGGCGTTTGGATTGTCGATGGTGAAGCCGCCGCCGAGCATGGATTGTTTATAATCAATCACGGTGCCGTTCATGATGTCAAGGCTTTCTTTGTCAACTAGAACAGTGATGCCGTGCTGATCAAACACACTGTCTGATTCACTCTTTTCATGCTCAAAGCCCATGCCGTAAGAAAGTCCGCTGCAGCCGCCGCCTTTGACGCCTACACGCAGAAACGCGTTTTCTTCTTCATGCTCTTTCATCATATCTTTTATATGCAAAGCTGCTGCTTCTGTAATTGTTACCGGGTTGCTCATCATTATGAACCTCCTTTTAAAAACCGGTTGCTGTCTTTTATTATAAACATGATCGTTCCAATTCTCAAACAAGGTGTTTTACAAGAAATAGACACCCTCACAAACGGTTTCAGCCGGCCCTGTCATCATTACATGGCCGTTATCTTTCCAGTTTATCACCAAATCCCCGCCTGCTAAATGCACCGTGATGTCTTGATTTCGCTTTGATACGCCGTTTAATACAGATGCGACTGCCGCTGCACATGCTCCTGTCCCGCATGCCTGAGTAATCCCTGATCCCCGTTCCCAGACGCGGAAATGCAATTCTTGTTCATTCACGGTTTCAACGAATTCCACATTGATGCCTTCCGGAAATCTCGGATCTTTCTCAATCACCGGCCCCAGTGTCGTTAAGGGTGCCTGTTCAATGTCTGCGATCGGAAAAACGATATGCGGATTTCCCATTGAAACGGCAGTGCCTGTTAGTTCTACTTCACCAAATGCCATCGTTTCATTGATTGTGTGCTCTTCCCCGCCGTCAAGCATAGGAAGCTCGGATTTTGTCAAGCGCGGTTCGCCCATATCGACAGTGACCACATTCACTTTTCCGTTTTCGACTTGAACCTCCGCTTTCACAAGCCCGGAGAGAGTTTCAATCAGAAAAGATGTTTCCTCAACCAGCTTATGCTCATATGCGTATTTTGCGACGCAGCGCAGGCCGTTGCCGCAGTTTTTCCCTTCAGACCCGTCATTATTAAAAATCCGCATTTTAACAGGCGCTTGGTCTGATGGGCATATCAGGATCATTCCGTCGGATCCGATCCCTGTATAAACAGAAGAAACCTGAATTGCAATCTCTGACAGTTTTTCTTCTGGAAGCTGTTCTTCAAATTGATTCACATAAATATAACTGTTTCCCAGGCCGTGCATTTTGGTAAATCGAAATGAGTTCATAGGTGCCTCCAACTTTTTTTCTTTTTCTTAGTATAAAAGCTATTATAAGCGGACACAATACAATTATCCCCCGTTTTTCATACATAAAAGCTCCTTGCACTGACGCAAGGAGCTTTTATCGTTTATATAAACATGCCGGCAATGGCTGCGCTGAGCAGATTGGCTAATGTTCCTGCAAGAACAGCCTTCAGGCCGAGACGTGCGATATCTGAACGGCGGCTGGGCGCTAAACCGCCAAGCGTACCAAGCATAATCGCAATTGATGAAAAATTGGCGAATCCGCATAACGCGAAACTGATAATGGTAGCAGTTTTCTTAGAAAACTCGCCGATGTGCGAACCGAAGTTAGAATAAGCGACAAACTCATTCAGCACCAATTTCTGGCCGATATAGCTTCCCGCCTGCAATGCTTCATGCCAAGGCACGCCAATCAAAAAGGCGATAGGAGAAAACACATAGCCGAGAATGGATTCTAATGTTACGCCTTTTAAACCGAACAAGCCGAAAGCCCCGCCGAGAATACCGTTTAC
This sequence comes from Bacillus sp. PS237, assembly GCF_037963345.1. Taxonomy (NCBI): domain Bacteria; kingdom Bacillati; phylum Bacillota; class Bacilli; order Caryophanales; family Bacillaceae; genus Bacillus; species Bacillus sp. PS237. The sequence goes on from NZ_CP150156.1 coordinate 3,234,144, forward strand.
TACAGCGATTAACGCAACAAACGCAAGCAGCATCGCCCCAACATTTAACGCAATTTGCAGTCCTGTTGACGCTCCCTTTGCAGCTGCGTCAATGACATTGGCTGCGCCTTCGCCTTCATCCATTTTGAAATCGCTTTTTACGGTTTGCGTTTTTTCCGTTTCGGGTATAATCAATTTACCAAAGACTAGTCCAGCTGGAGCAGCCATAAAGCTGGCCGCCAGCAAGTACTCAATCGGAATACCGAGAAGCGCGTACCCAAACAAGGTAGATCCCGCAACTGCCGATAGACCGCTCGTCATAATCGTAAACAACTCAGAGCGCGTCAGCCCGGCAATCAGGGGTTTGATCACTAACGGAGATTCTGATTGTCCTACAAAAATATTGGCAGCAGCCGCCAGAGATTCCGTTTTGCTTGTTCCAAGGAGCTTCGACAATCCGCCGCCAATGACACGGAAAACGAGCTGCATGATTTTCAAATGATATAAAACTGCAATCAGTGCTGAGAAGAAAATGATAACGGGCAGTACACTTAATGCAAATGCCGGACTGTCTCCGACCTTTAGAAGCGGTCCAAAAATAAAACTGATGCCTTCATTCGCATAGTCAATCAGAAGCTGTACACGGCTTGAAAACCATAAAAAAACAGCGCGTCCCGCTTCCCATTTCAACACGATGTATCCAAACGCCACCTGTGTGCATAAACCAACGATGACGGTTCTTATCTTAATATTGCTTTTCTTTTCTGAAAATAAAAACGCGATAGCAATGATCGCAACTGCGCCCAGCAGCCCCCACAGAACATTCATGAATACTCGTACACCTCTTAAATTTTATTTAAAAAAATATCTTTTATACGATAACAATAATATTTTTTGATGTCTACACATTTTTTTAGTTCTTTTGTACGGCAAAATAAAAAAGGGCCTGTCCAGGCCCTTTTCTTTAAAACATTGGATTTTCTTCAATAAAGGTATATATATTCTCAACAAGCTCAGCAGGCGTTTCACCCATGACGACTTCTCCGTTTACCAGAGCGAAAAGCGATTCCATACATGTCCCGCAGTAGCTTAAGCAGCCATATTCAAGGACATCAAGGTTGGGATCCTTCTCCAAAATCGCCCGGGCTTCCTGAGAGCCGTGAGCCAGATTGCTGACACAAAATTCAATCATTGGATTCATGCGGTTTCACCTCACATATGTCCATTATCGCGAATTTTTCACTATTCGTCAAAGACAACGGATGATTCAAAATTTATTATCGTAACATATTATTTCTCAAATAACGTTTTACTAATTTGTGTTTTCAGGCTAAATTGTAGGTTATTTTGAAACTATTATTGTGATTTTAGATCAAATTCGATATAATTCTAGATGTTATTTTACATAGTTCGTATTTTCTTCAATGTATCTATCATACTCTTCGGATTAAAGGGGAATTCAAATGAAAAAATTGGTCTTGATCGGCGGAGGTTACGGGAACATGCGCGTTCTTCATCGCTTATTGCCAAACCAGCTGCCTGATGATGTTTCAATCACGTTAATTGACAGAAATCCTTATCACTGCTTGAAAACAGAATATTATGCCCTTGCCGCAGGCACAATTTCTGACCATCATATCAGAGTGTCATTCCCAGAGCACCCTCGCCTGGATGTCCAATACGGTGATATCACATCAATTGATATTGTACAAAAACAAGTGCTGTTCCAAGATCGTGAACCGATTTCTTACGATGACGCCATAATCGGGCTCGGCTGTGAGGATAAATATCACAACGTGCCGGGAGCGCCTGAATTCACCTACAGTATTCAAACCATCGATCAGTCCCGCGAAACCTACCAAAAGCTGAATAATCTGAGCGCTAATGCCACCGTCGCCATTGTCGGAGCGGGCTTAAGCGGCGTTGAGCTTGCAAGTGAATTGAGAGAAAGCCGTGATGACCTGAACATTATTTTGTTCGACCGCGGTAATCTCATTTTATCAAGCTTTCCCGAGCGTTTAAGCAAATATGTGCAAAAATGGTTCGAAGAGCACGGTGTCCGCATTATTAACAGGGCAAATATCACAAAAGTAGAAGAAGGCGTTGTGTATAACCACGATGATCCGATTTCTGCAGACGCCATCGTGTGGACAGCCGGCATCCAGCCAAACAAAGTCGTCAGAGACTTAGATGTGGAGAAGGACGCACAAGGGCGTATTGTATTAACGCCTCATCATAATCTTCCAGGTGATGAACATCTGTACGTTGTCGGCGATTGCGCCAGTCTTCCTCATGCACCGAGCGCCCAGCTGGCAGAGGCTCAAGCAGAGCAGATTGTCCAAATCTTGCAAAAACGCTGGAATGGAGAAGCCCTGCCTGAATCAATGCCGCAGTTTAAGCTGAAAGGCGTCCTCGGTTCACTCGGAAAAAAAGCCGGCTTCGGGCTTGTTGCTGACCGTCCGCTGATCGGCCGTGTTCCGCGTATGCTGAAATCCGGCTTGCTGTGGATGTATAAACACCATAACGGTTAATGATAGAGAAGAACCGCTGATCAAGTCAGCGGTTTTCTGTATACCCATGCTTCTCCATTTCCTCATAAACGTCTTTTAATTTTGGATTGCCTTCACCGACAATTTTGTCTTCTACAAGCACAAGCGGATAAAAATACTCGTCATTTCTGATTTTTTCCGCAAGCTCTTTCGCATGTTCATTGTCAGGCGGCTCATGAATATCGATGTACTGCATCTCAAAAGGCTGATTTGGATATTTTCTTTTCAGCGCAGCCTCAAGCCACTCGTATGTATCCTTGGCTGTCGGCATATTTACACAGCTCGCACAAACGTTTTCTGCCCCGTACACGCTTAGCATGACTGGTTTCATCACTTGTAGACGCCCCCTTCTCCTATGTAAGTCCTTTCTTTTAAGTATACAGAGCCTAAGGGCGTTTTTATAGAAAAAAACCGTTTTTGTGTTGAAGTCTGAATGTGCTATAATAGGGAAAGCAACTTTGCAAACCAAACAATAGATTTTTATTGTTACACTGAATATAATGGTTTTATGACGACGAAAGGAGCGAATGTCATGACTGAAGTTGAAATGAAAGAACAGGTGCAGGAAGTACTGGACAAACTTCGTCCGTTTTTACTTCGTGACGGCGGTGACTGTGAGCTTGTAGACGTAGATGAAGGTATCGTTAAGCTTCGTCTTCTAGGCGCATGCGGCAGCTGCCCAAGTTCAACAATTACGTTGAAAGCCGGAATTGAGCGCGCTCTTCTTGAAGAAGTGCCGGGTGTCGTTGAAGTAGAACAAGTCTTTTAATAAAGCAGCCAGGCTGATATTTGATCAGCCTGGCTTTTTTATTAGAGATGTTGATCAAACCATGAGCTGATATAATTCAGGCGCTTGATCCGCTGTCTTGGGTGTCCGGTGCGTGATAAATTGTGCGATGCATTCGGAAAACGGACAAGCTTGGTTTCCTTGCCCATTTTTTTCAGAGCGATAAACAGCTGCTCCGCCTGCTCGATCGGGCATCGGTCATCCCGCTCGCCATGCAGTATCAAAAGCGGTGTCTCCACGTTTGCTGCGTATTTTAAAGGAGACCGGTCCCAGAGCTTTTCTGTGTCCTCAAACATGTCATGCTCAAGCTGCCAGTCTGTAAAGAAATAGCCGATATCACTGACGCCGTGAAAGCTGATCCAATTTGATATCGAGCGCTGGGTAACGGCAGCTTTAAAGCGGTTCGTCTGCCCGACGATCCAGTTGGTCATAAAACCTCCGTAGCTTCCGCCCGTGACACCGAGCCGCTTAGGATCAATATGCGGATCTCGTTTGATAGCCTCATCCACAGCCTGCATCACATCGTCATAATCCTTTCCCCCATAATCTCCTCTGACCGCATTCACAAATTCCTGCCCGTAGCCGTGGCTTCCTCTCGGATTGATATAAACGACCGCGTATCCTTTCGCCGCCAGCACCTGAAACTCATGAAAATATGTATGTCCGTACATCATATGCGGACCGCCGTGTATGTTAAGAATAAGTGGATATGTTGTCTCACCTTCCATTTGTGCAGGCCTCATCAGCCAGCCGTTCACCATCACGCCGTCTTCTGTAGCATATTGAATCTCTTCAGGTATTGATATCGTATGCTCCCTGACAAACTTGTCATTCGCGCCAGTCAGCTGTTTCTCTTCCTGTCCAAGCGGGATACTGTAAAGCTCACTCGGTCTGTCCGGCTTTGTCACACTGGCAATAAAGTGCTGTTCATCAGGTGAAAGAGAAAAGCTATTGATGTACTCTTTTTCCAGACGAATCGGATACACAAGGCCTTCAATCGAAATATAATAGATGCCCGTACTGCCTTGATCTGTGCCGATGACATAAAACCCTTGGCTGTCCTTTGTCCAAATCGGGCGCTGTTCAGCACCACCGATCAATGAATCTCCAATCAGCGCATCCGCTAAATGAACGTCCAGCATCTCAGTAAGACATGTGAGGCGGCCTTGTTCGATATCATAGAGCCACGCCTTTGAGAGCGTAGCATTCTTATATTCCTTTTCATTTCCAAGCAAAGCAAGATACCTTCCGTCTGGTGAAAATGAGCTTGATCCGAATGAGCCGCGATGAGGTGTAACCTGCTTAAGATCTCCAGACTCCAGTGACATTATGTAAACATCATGCGGCTTGCTGGCATCATCTGTTTCAGTTAAATTAGCTGAGAAAACAAGCCATTTGCCGTCAGGAGAAAAAGCAGGATCACCATGATCAGCTTTGTGACTTGTCAGCTCTTTCATCTCACCCGACTTTACGCTGACAAGCACAAGCTGGGCATACGCACCTCTCGTCAGCCCTTTGCCGTCCCGTTTGTAGGAGAGGCCTTGCACTTCAACAGGTTCATAGCTGTCCTGCTCTGTTTTTTCTCGGTCATCAATGCTTTCCCCCTCTCCCAAACTGACAGTGACCAGAATCGATTCACCGTCCGGGGACCATAGCGGCTTTGACACGCCATATGGGATATCAGTCAGTTTTCTTGCTTCTCCGCCTTCAGTGCTCATGATATAAAGCTGTGCCGCATCGCCTTCTCGATCAGAAATAAAGGCAAGCGTGCGCCCGTCCGGAGACCATCTTGGGTCGGTGCTTCGCTTTTCTCCATGTGTCCAAGGAACAGATCCTCCCGTTTTCGTTTCATAGATCCATATATTTGATGTATACGAATCTTTCTCTTGATTTACTTGTGATTTTACATATGCGGCACGGGTACCGTCTGGGGCGTATTGAGGATCGGTCACAGAGACAATCGCTGTGATGTCGTCTGCGGTTATCAGCTTTTTCATATTCATCTCCTCCTTTTTACATGTATTTCGTTTTTCTAAATAAAAACTCCTTTATCTCCAGCAAAAAAAAGCGCCCTCCGCTGACGCTGAGGAACGCTTGGCATGATCTATACACTTTTTACTTGATATAAAGGATTTCGCTCTATTATACTTCCCTCTTTCGGAACGGTCAAAGCGTCTACTTCACAATGAGGGAAATGAAGCGCGAGCTGTTCTTTTAGCTCTTCTCCCTTTCCTTTTTCGGTCATGACGAGAATCGTTGGGCCTGCTCCGCTGAGAGCCGTTCCATATGCGCCCTTCATCTCGGCGACGTGCTCTACTTTTGACAGCTCAGGCACAAGCATCGCCCGGTACGGCTGATGGAACATATCCTTCTTCATGATTTTCCCGACAAGCGGCCAATCCTTGGACATGATCGCAGCAATGAGGATATTGCTGACAGCACTTGCTTTTACGGCATCGGCATATGGAAACTCCTTCGGAAGCACGTCTCTCGCGTCTCTTGTCAGCACTTCATAAAAAGGAATGACAACGACTACGTCAATGTCAGCATTCGGGACGCGGATCATTTGGGTCTCGTCATCCTCATGCAGGCCGATCACAAGTCCGCCGACGAGAGAAGCGCCAGCATTGTCCGGGTGTCCTTCTTCTAGACTCGCTAAATGCAGCTTGTCCGCTTCAGACAGCTTTAAGCCGCATAATTCATCAGCCAGTTCAATGGCCGCTACAATCGCTGCGGCGCTGCTGCCAAGGCCGCGTGCAAGCGGGATGTCGCTCCACACCTTCACATGGACAGGAGGCATTTCTTTTCCGTACAAATCTGCGGTCCGTTTAGCCACTTGGTAGATCAGGTTATCTGTACCCGCCGGAATTCCGGCGACTGTTTCTGTTTCAGCCTCAAAAGACCATTTGTCGCTTTCAAAGACGGTCAGCTTCAAATATCTGCTGAGCGCCATTCCGACTGAATCAAAGCCGGGGCCTAGGTTAGCTGTGCTTCCGGGAACAGTGACAGAGAACAGCATGTCGGCTTCGTTCATACACGGGCCGCTCCTTTTACATATTCAAGGATGCTGTCTTCATCAGTCGGCAATGTGACAGGCTTGATTTCTGAAATGTCGACCGCTGTGTTCGGATCTTTCAGTCCGTTTCCTGTTAACACAGCTACGACCTTGCTGCCTTTCGGAATTTCTCCGGATTTCACCTGTTTCAGCACTCCTGCGATAGACGCGCAAGAACCTGGTTCTGCAAACACGCCTTCTACACGGGCGATCAGCTGATATGCGTGAAGGATTTCATCATCAGTGACTTCGTCAATTTTCCCATTGGATTCCTCGGCTGCCTTTACAGCTTTGTCCCAGCTTGCCGGGTTTCCGATACGAATGGCTGTCGCTATTGTTTCCGGATTTTCAATCACTTCATTGCGCACGATTGCCGCCGCACCCTCAGCTTCAAAGCCGCGCATTTTCGGAAGGCCTGTGCCGTTTTTCTCATGATATTCCTTGAAGCCCTTCCAGTACGCAGTGATGTTTCCAGCATTTCCGACCGGGATCGCTAAAACATCAGGCGCTTCCCCCAGCTGTTCGCACACTTCGAAGGCAGCAGTTTTTTGGCCTTCAATGCGGTAAGGGTTGACTGAGTTGACAAGGGCAATCGGTGATTTCTCACAGATGGAACGGACAATTTTAAGCGCATCGTCAAAGTTTCCGTCAATTGCGATAATCTCGGCTCCGTACATGACAGCTTGAGCGAGTTTTCCAAATGCAATTTTTCCGTTCGGGATGATGACAATGCATTTCATGTTAGCACGGGCTGCATATGCTGCCGCAGCAGCGGAAGTGTTACCTGTTGACGCGCACATAATCGTGTCATTGCCTTCTTCTTTTGCCTTTGCCACAGCCATAACCATTCCGCGATCTTTAAATGATCCCGTAGGATTGACGCCTTCCGTTTTGACATGAAGCTCAATTCCGAGCTGCTCAGACAGCTTCGGCAGGTGAATAAGAGGTGTGTTTCCTTCATGTAAAGTTAGCGCCGGTGTTTGATCTGTTACAGGTAAAAATTCTTTATATTGATGGATAAGTCCTTTCCACATTAGCTCCAACCGTTCCCTTCTACACGATATGTGCTTTTGACTTCTTGAACGACTTCCAAATCATTTAGGTTTTGCAGGATATCACTGAAATCAGCTTCTGATGTATGATGTGTGACAATTACGATTTCAGCTAACTCATCATGGCCTTTAATTGGCAGCTGAAGGATTTTTTCAAAGCTCACGCCCCGCTCTGAGAACACAGATGTAATTTTCGAGAATGAACCAACCTCATCTTTTACATGAATTCTTAAAAACTGCTGTGCATAAATGTCAGACGGCGATTTCATGTTTTTCTCATATTGCGGTCCGACAAAGCTGTTGCCGGTTACACCTAGGCGCATATTTTTCATGACAGCGACGAGGTCAGAAACAACGGATGTCGCTGTCGGCATGCTTCCGGCTCCCGGCCCGTAGAACATCGTCTCACCGACAGCCTCGCCGTATACATAAACAGCGTTAAACTCATTATGAACAGCAGAAAGCGGATGATGGTCAGGAAGCAGTGTCGGCTGTACGCTGACCTCGATTTTGCTGCCGTCACGCTGAGCAATCCCGATCAGCTTCATTGTATAGCCGAGGCGTTTGCTGAAGCTGATGTCCTCGTCTGTAATTTGGGAGATCCCCTTTACTTTGACGTCTTCCAGATCCACGTTCATCGAGAAGCCGAGGCGCGCCAATATCGCCATTTTCCGTGCGGCGTCAAGCCCTTCCACGTCAGAAGTCGGATCAGCTTCGGCAAAACCGAGATCCTGCGCTTCCTTGAGCACTTCCTCGTATGGGCTTTTCTCTTTGATCATTTTGGTTAAGATAAAGTTTGTTGTACCGTTCACAATTCCCATCATTTTTGTAATTCGATCTGATGAGAGGCCTTCCTCTAACGTGCGCAGAATCGGAATCCCGCCGGCAACACTGGCTTCAAAGTAGATATCGCATCCATTTTCCTTCGCTTCGGCAAGCAGCTCGGAGCCGTACACAGCCATTAAGTCCTTGTTTGCTGTGACAACATGCTTTTTCGATCTCAGCGCGTCGACCAAATATTGTTTTGTCTGTTCAACGCCGCCGATCACCTCGATGACGACATCAACATCTGGATCATCAATGACATCATACACTTCTGTCGTGAGCACTTCCTTCGGCAAATCTACTTCTCTCTTTTTCTCTAAATCTTTTACAAGCACTTTTTTTATCGTAACCGGACAGCCGACCTGATGCATAAGCTTATCCTGATGGTCTTGAATAATTTTAACGACACCGCTTCCGACGGTACCTAAACCTAAAAGCCCTACACGAATCGCTTTCAAAAAAACTCCACCTTTCTTTTGATTGTCCTCTTGGAAAAGACAATTGTTAACTCAACACAGACATATAAGTTACAAACATTATATAAGCCCGCTCCTGTTTTGACAAGACATCATTAGGCTGAATTTTGCGAATGTAAACGCTTAACGCATTGATATGACAAGATTCTTTATTTTCTAATTATTTTTGTCAGATTTTCTCCTCACCTTGAGCTGCCTTTGCCGAGCCAGCTGACGCGTGGAACAAACAGCTTCTGCGCCCGCATATTCATGAATTCCTGCGCTGTATTGAGAAATTGTTCATAACGCCCACAGTCATTAAGAATGAAGTCAAGCTGTTCTTCAAAATAATGCTTTTCTGATTCTGATGACATGTAATAGCTTTCTACGATTTCAAAATAATGAAGCGGGAAAAGCAGACGGCTGTATAAAAGGCGTTTCGAAAATGAAGACAGCGGTGTGACTTGCTCGTATTCCTGTAAAAAGAGAAAGCCCTGCTGATTAAAATCTTGTCTGTGATGCAAAAACGTATGCCTCATATATTCAGCCAAATCACGGGAAGCGTGGTCAAACACCCAATCCGCCGGAATCCTGATCAATGATTCCGGTGACCATGTATGCCTTTCCATCCGCTGATGGCATATCGTTCCTGAATCAGCGGCTTGGGGCTTGTCATCCAGCTCAGTGTCCACTAAATATTGTATCGCGTTTTCTGACAGTCCTAAATAATATGGAAATGATTCGATCATTTTTTTATCGAATGGCTCATGCGGAGGGGTCTGAACCTTTCTCTGCCAAAATGCTTCCAGCTGATCAATTCGTTTTCCCCACAGATCCTTCCACTGGCCGATTCTTCCGGCCGCCTTCACCTCATATGGATATCCTCGGCCTTTTCGGTGAAATTCCGCAAGCTCCGCTCCAATGGAGAACGCCCTGTTTGAATAAGGGGGGGCCGCCTTCAGCAGAGCGTACGTTTTTCCCTCATGTTCAAATGTCAGTTCACCTTCTTTTGTAAAGATAAAAACCGAAACGTATGGGTCACTTTGTTCTTGTAAATACTGACTCATGTAATAAAGCTCCGCCAGCTCTGTTTCTGAGAATTGGGAAACGGGGACAATCAGAAAGTATGAATTAGGCGTCTGAAAGCATTGATATGTGTGCTGGTACATGGAAAGCTGCCTGATGTGAATGCCGTATTTTTCTTTTATTGTACCTTTCACCATGATCACCTGCCTGTTGAATTAGGGCTCATCACATCGTAGTCATACACAGCCGGAATTATGAATACATATTTTAATCCGAAGAAGGCGCAAGAAAAAGTCGTAAACTTCTCAAGCATTTTGTATAAACTAGTAAAAAAGATTGGGTGAAGCTGATGTCAGAAAACGAACAATTCAGTCAGATGGAAGCTAAAGCAAGAGCACGGATGAAGGAGCGCGGCGTTGAGGTATCAGACATTGCCGAGCTTGTCTTTTTTCTGCAGAAAAAATATCATCCGGATTTAACCATTGATGAATGCACGCTGAACGTCAATCGTGTTCTCGCAAAACGCGAGGTGCAAAACGCGATTTTAACGGGCATTGAATTGGATGTTCTTGCTGAGCAGAAAAAATTGTCTGAACCGCTGCAAACGATGCTGGAAATAGATGAAAGCCTATATGGAGTAGATGAAGTTCTGGCATTTTCCATTGTGAACATTTACGGATCGATCGGGTTTACGAACTACGGTTACATCGACAAAGAAAAACCCGGAATCCTTAAACGATTGAATGATAAATCAACCGGTGAATGCCATACCTTTTTAGATGACATCGTCGGAGCGATTTCCGCCGCGGCTTCAAGCAGACTTGCTCACCGCGCGCGGCATACAGAATAAGGGCACCCTTTTAGGGCGCCCTTTTTTCAAATGTATGGAATCCATTCAGTCAGAGAGTCAATGGCGTGAGTCGGTTTTTCCATATCGTCTGTCATATGTTCTCTTTTCGTTACGCCTGTGTGAACGAGCAGCGTATCCATACCCGCGTTAATGCCGGCCATAATATCAGTGGCGTAGTTGTCGCCGACCATGAGTGTTTCAGACACATCTGTGCCGAGAACGCGCATCGCCTGCTCCATAATAATTGATTCCGGCTTGCCGATAAATACAGGCTGTACACCTGTAGATACGGTTAACACCGATGTCAGTGAGCCGTTTCCCGGCAGGAGCCCTCTTTCAGTCGGAATCGCAATATCTCCGTTAGTGGAAATAAAGCGGGCGCCATTTCTGATTGCCAGGCAGCCAACAGCAAATTTTTCGTATGTAATGGAACGGTCGATGCCAACAACGACAAAATCCGCGTTTTCTCCGCCAAATGTCAGGCCGTTTTCTTCAATCGCCTGGCGGATTCCTTCCTCCCCAATCACATACACAGACGCGTCTTTTTTCTGCTGTGCAATGTGCTGGGCAGTTGCCATGCTGGTCGTGAAGACCTGCTCTTCTGTTGCCGGAATATCAAAAGACACGAGCTTGTCCGCTACCTGCTTCGGTGTGCGCGAAGAGTTGTTTGTCACGAAAAGATAAGGAACGCCGCGATCTTTCAGCGTTCTGACAAATTCACACGCCTCCTCGATTTTTTCCGTGCCATTGTACATCGTTCCGTCTAAATCAATTAAATACCCTTTATATGTTTTCATATCCAACACTCCTGTGGCTTTCCAGTTGTTATTTAAACGCGGAAACAGGTCCTAGCTCTGTTTCCAAATAGCTTCTGATCCGTTTCGGGAAGTCCTGAAGAGCTGTTTGATGCGCCTTGATCAGCCTGTAAAGCTCGCCGCTGTCAGCGAGCAGATACTGTTGAACCAACGTTTTGCGGTAGGCGATCAATTTTTTGAGCTCATCACCCTCTTTTTCCGTGACAACTTTCTCATCAACAAGTATATCCATAATGTCGTCATAGCTGCCCGGGTCCCGCATAATAAAGCCGTCAATCATGTCATTGCCTGTATCCAAAATGCATTCGATTAACAGATGGCCTATACGCTGAAGTGCCAATTCCCCGATTTCAGACTGCCAGTCTGTTTGTGAGTCAAATAGCGCCAGCTGGTGCTCGAAGAACCCTAGTGTTTTTTCGATTTTGCTTCTGTCAACAAAATACATGACAGCATCCCCTTTGTGTATATTTATTTTCTGATCCGTTTCAAGACAAAATACGCACAGCCGAAATTGCAGTATTCGTAAATATATTCATCTAATGTGCTGATTTTCGTTTCGAAGGTTGCCTTTTGATTCTGGTCGTCAAAGAAGCCCTTGAGCCTTAACTGACCGTATCCCCAGTCTCCCACAATATAATCGTATTTATTTAATATATCGGAGTAGCGGGCTTTAAAAGCCTCTTCGTTGAAGCCGTCTTTGAAATTGTGCACCAATTCAAATTCGGCATTTTGAATAAGAATCATGATCTCACCTCTTTTTTCACTCATTCCTATCATAATTCATTGCCCCGTCCCCATCAATTGCTAAAGAATAAATCATGCGATTTGGCTACCCTACACATGAGGAGGGATTGATAAATGAAACGAACCGCTGTCAGCCTCTGCCTGCTGACCGGACTATTATCCGGGTGCGGAGGCGCAGGATTGGATAATGCCCAAAATGTCCGGAATCAGACGCAGAATCAAACCAAACCCATTCATGTGTCGGACCGCAACGAGGCTTTTAACAGGCATAATGAGAACGAACAATTTGGCTATGTCCGCTATCAAAAAGAACAATTTGACGGAGAACAGCAGAAAACGCCGGTGATGAACCGGGAAGAAACCGCTCACATGATATCAAGTTTAACGGTTCAGCTCCCCCATATTCAAGATGCTGCGACATTGGTGACTGACCGAGAAGCGCTTGTCGTATACAAAACCGATTCTAAAAACCGGGAGCTGACCGCCGATCAGGTGAAAAAAACAGCGGCTTCTGTGATACCGCGATACTATCACGTGTATATTTCCGATAATCCAAACCATATGCAATCCGTCGAAAATTACAGCAATCTCGGCTCTGGTTCAAGGGATATTAGAGAGATCATGTCGGGGACGATTCAAGAAATGAAAACCTCCCCGCAAGGAAGCCCTGTCTCAGAGAATGAAAATGCCAATGGAGAAACGCGTCAGGACATGAAAATCGATAGGAATGACAAAAACGCCAGATGATCTGGCGTTTTGGCATTATGCTTGTGCTTGACGCTTTTTAGATGCTTCGTTTACTTGTTCATCCGCATGGTAAGAGGAACGGACAAGCGGACCGGCTTCACAATGGCTGAAGCCTTTTTGCATCGCGATTTCTTTTAATTCTGCAAATTCATCAGGATGGTAGTATTTTTGGACTTTCAAGTGTTTCTTCGTCGGCTGCAGATATTGGCCGATTGCCATAATATCCACGTTGTTCGCCAAGAGGTCGTCCATTACTTCAATAATCTCTTCTTTTGTTTCGCCGAGTCCGATCATGATACTTGATTTTGTCGGAATGTCAGGCTGCATTTCCTTCGCACGGCGCAAAAATTCCAATGAACGGTCGTACGTCGCACGCGCGCGGACTCTTGGCGTCAGGCGGCGAACCGTTTCGATATTGTGATTCAGGATGTCTGGGCGTGTATCCATCAAGGTTTTTAGGTTATCGTAGTTTCCGCCCATATCAGACGGCAGCACCTCAATTGTTGTGAACGGGCTTTTTCTGCGGATCGCACGGACAGTTTCCGCGAAAATGCCTGCCCCGCCATCTTTCTGATCGTCACGCGCAACAGCCGTAATGACCGCGTGTTTCAAATTCATAAGCGCGACTGAATCCGCTACGCGTTCCGGCTCTTGCAGATCAAGCTCAGTTGGAAGGCCTGTTTTGACAGCACAGAAACGGCATGCTCTTGTACAAACAGAACCTAAAATCATAAATGTCGCTGTACGTCTGACCGCCCAGCATTCATGAATATTCGGACACTTTGCTTCTTCGCATACGGTATGCAGGTTGTTTTCCCGCATGAGTTTTTTGAGCCCTGTATAGTTTTCATTTGTATTTAATTTAATTTTAAGCCATTCGGGCTTTCTGAGGTGTTCGTCTTTCTTTGCCAATTCCCATCATCTCCAATATCCAATATACTCAATTTCTGACACGAAACATTCTGAAAACGAGAAAGGTGCAGGTTTTAGTTCTGCAACAAAAATAATGTTTTTCTAACTAAAGAAAGTCTTTTCTTTAGACACTTTAACATAGGAAAAATTTCTCGACAAGGGAAGATGATTACTGACATTTTTAAGCCGGGTTGCCGCAAACTATGTGTATTCAATATGAAAGGAGATTATTTTGTGAAAGTTTTGTTATCCGCTCTTCTTCTCCTTTTGTTTGCATTTGAGCCTTCTGCGTCTGGAAAAAAACTTTCAGATCCAGTGCTGTCGAAACGGATGGAATTATATCATAAAATCGAAGCTGTGACGCAGATCCCTTGGTATGCGCTCGCCGCTGTTGATCAATACGAAGAAAACGTGCGGAGCAACCGGAAAGATCTGCCTGAAAAGGCGGGAATCATCAGCATCTATATACCCGATGATATCTGGAGCGGGCCTGAAAACCCGAATCCGAAAGACGATGCGCCGTTAAGCATTAAAGTGTTTGACGGAATCGGAATGGATGGCGATGGAGACGGGAAAGCCGAGGTCAGCAACGATGAAGATATCTTGTATACGTTCAGCCAATACTTACTGTCGTATGGCACAGATGAAGACAACATCCGGATCGGGCTTTGGAATTATTACCGGCGTGATCAGACAGTGGGGATTATATCTGAATTCATGAAGCTGTTTAAAGCCTACGGCCATATTGATCTGGGCGAGCATGCATTCCCGCTTCCGATCAGAACCGATTACAGCTACCGAAGCACGTGGGGAGATGCCCGCGGCTTCGGTGGAAGGCGGATTCATGAAGGTACGGATATCTTTGCCCATTACGGCCTTCCTGTCAAATCCACATGTTACGGCGTAGTTGAAATGAAGGGCTGGAACCGCTTCGGAGGATGGAGAATCGGCATCAGGGACATTAACAATACGTATCATTATTTTGCCCATCTCAATGGGTTTGCCAAAGGGATTAAAACAGGACAAATCGTTGAGCCTGGCCAAGTGATCGGATCAGTCGGCAGCTCCGGATACGGCCCGCCGGGAACCGCCGGGAAGTTCCCGCCGCATCTGCACTATGGCATGTACAAAGATAACGGAAGAACCGAATGGTCATTTGATCCATACCCGCATTTGAGGGCGTGGGAGCGATATGAATACCAAAAAAAGAAGTAACAAAAAGCCGCCTCTTCAACAGGCGGCTTATTTGCTGCTTTTTTCTTTTTTTGAATCGGCACCGTTTTCTTTGCTGCTCGGAAGCTGGACAGAAGGCGTGACACCCGAGCCGCCGCTTCCATTATAAAACTGCGGCACTTCGCCCTGCACTGCTTTAATCGATACAGGAACATTATTTGTGACGACAGCGGTTTTGCTGGCAAATGGAATGATGACCTTCACTTTAATTTCGACAAAGATGCTGATATCAATAAGTGCGTTATTTATGCCATACGGCTTGATTTTGGTTTTGACATCTGTAAAAGCGTCACCGATTAAATTGAACCGGACCGGGATTTTCGGCCCGAGGTTTCCAAGAAGGCTGTTGCCGGTTACCTGTCCCAGCGGAATGTTGATCATAATGTTTTCACTGGCGCCGCTGTGTCCGGTATGGGTTTCCATCTCTTTCAAATGAGCCTGAAGCTGCTTTGTCACTTTTGTTTTCACACTGTTTACAACCTGTGTATTAAAATCGATTGTCGTTAAGTTTCCGTTTTCATCAGAATTCATTTGAAACATATCTTTCATATTTTCACTGTCAGACATATAGTCCTCAATCGAATCCTGGATCACCTCTGTCGCTATACGCTTCGTTTCCATCTCGCCGATGTCCATTAAAACAGGTTTGATCGAGCCATTGATCATCCAAAGGCTGACCGTTGTTGACAGGATAAAAAAGACAACGGACAGGAGCATCACGTAACGGAAAGGCAAAGGTCCTCTCTTGCGAAAAGGGCCGCGATATCTTGGCAAGAAAATCCCCCCTTACATATCACAATGTATGCTTGTAAGAGGGGACATAGTAATAGCCGGGGCCAATTTATTTTATTTCATCATTTTTAAAAGCGCTTCTCTGCCGCTCATGCCGACTTTGATGCCAAGATCTTCCGCAGCGTACGTGACGGATTCTAAAGGTGCGTCTAACAGCTGGTCAATGGTGCGGACACCAACTGCGCGTCCCGCCACGATGCCGCGCTCCTTTAATTTTTCATTCAGCAGCGCCACATCAAGCGCGCCGCACATAATGTATCCGTGATCATTGGCGACGGCCATAAAATTCGTTTTGGGAAGCTTTACTGTCACAGCTGTAAAAGGCTGTCCTTCTATCATGATCGGTGTCAGGTTTACCACGTCAACCACTCCCTTCATTCATCACTTTATGATGAAGGGCACAGCTTGTTGTGGGCTGACTGCCTTATTGTGCAAGCTTCCAAGCAAGCAGATCCCGCAAAAATTCCGGCATAAAATATTCTTTTTCTGCAGCGTCGCGAATCAACGGAAACAGTTTGCCGAGCGTAAACATATCAAGCACCGCAACGGAGTATTGTTTATGTTTTTCAATATCTTCCCCGTTCAGTGTGATCCGAGTGACGTGGGTGATCCCGTCATCGAGCCGTTTCGTTTCTACCTCAACGCCGGCATACACCATTTTCCCCATCACTTCTCCGCGGAAGCCGAGTCCTTTGATCCGGAGCTGCTCCATTTGTTCGGAAGCGGCATGGACAATGGTTTCCTTCAGTTCTTCTCCCGTCAGGCGGACAGCCACCGGGTTGATCGGATGCGGACAGATGCGGTGCAGATCCAGCTTTGTCACAGGACCTGCTTTTAGCGGACCGAGAATGACACCTGAATTGACCATACTGATGTCCGTCTCGCACCATTCCTTTAAGGCGTATGCCAAAAGCAAAGGCAGCTCTGATTCTTCAAACCACTTCACCTCAGCATCTTGTGCAAGCTCTGCAACGGCATCGGACAGTTTCTCCTCGGCTTCACGTTCTTTTTCATTGAGAAACGCTTTAGTTTCTGCGGATTCTCCTGTCCATTCCGCCATGTTCTGCACAGAAGCCGTTTTGCTGTTGATGCTTCGCTGTACGCTGTCCACCGTGATTTCTACACAGCCGACATAATGCCCGTATTTCTCGGCGCTGGCCAGCAGTACCCCATTAACCACTTGTCCATCTTCGAGCAAATGATGGGTATGTGATTCGAGGATTACATCAATCTCAGGCACCGCTTCAGCCACTGCTTGATCATCAAGAATGCCTAAATGTGACAGCAGAACGATAATATCAGCCTGCCCTTTCACTTCCAGAATGGTTTCCTTTATGCTTTCAAGGGCATCCGTAACTGTCCATCCCAGCTTGTCATATACAGGATAATACGGCACAGTTACACCTAAGAAAGCAATGGACATACCGTTTTTCAATGATTTGATATGGTAAGGCACCGCCCAGGACGGACGGTTTCCATTTTTATCAAACAGGTTAGAGACGATGACAGGAAATTCAGCATGATCATATAAGGCAGCAAGCTCTTCATGCGGAAGCGTAATCCCTTCGTTATTGCCGATCGCCGCTCCATCAATGTGAAGGCGGTTTAAGAGATCGACATTCGCTTTTCCGAATGTCGCCTCTGTCACGAATTGAAAACGATCAAGATGATCGCCAATATCAAAAACGAGCGTCTCTTCGCCGTCTGACTGATGCTCTTTTCTTTTCTGCTCGATATAATCTACAATTTTCGGCCAGTTTTCAAAATGGCTGTGCAAATCATTTGTATGATATAAGCGGAGCTTCTCCTTCATAATATCTCTCCCTAATCGTTCAGCTGAAAATGCCTTCATAAATGAGCTGGCAGCCGATCAAAATCAATACGATCCGCATGATCATAACGATCGTTTTCGTCTGCATTTTTCTGTTGATGGCGGCGCCAAGCTTTCCGCCGAACCAAGCGCCGGGCACAAGCGCGAGGGCGTACAGCCAATTGACGTGCCCGGAAATCATATGTGAAACAGACCCTGTCATAGAAGACAGGAAAATAATAAACATGGACGTTGCCACCGCAACCTTCGGCGGAAACAGAAATAACAGCATCATCGCCGGAACCATCAGTGATCCGCCGCCTATACCGAAAAGTCCGCCTAAAAAACCGACAACAAAGGCAATGGCAATACCGACAGAGGCCTGATATGAGTACGTATAAGGCTCACCGGCATCATCCTGAAATGTCCGGATAATTCCTTTGTGCGCTTTGTTGATTGGCCGGGCTTTCGCTTTCAGCATTAAGGATAATGAAATCAGAATCATAAAAATGCCAAACCAAACGGAAAACGAGTTTGAATTGAACAGCTTTGACACGTAAGCCCCGATCATGCTGCCGGGACCCGAACCGATAAAGAAAATGAGTCCGCTCTTATAATCAACTGTTTTATATTTAATATAAGCCAAAGTTGAAGAAAGGCCCGTAAAAATAATGACCAAAAGCGAAGTTCCAATCGCAACCTGCGGCGTCACATCCTGAAACAGCTGCGTCACTGTGCTTAAAAACATCAGAGATGGCACAATGACAATTCCGCCGCCAAGCCCGATCAGACTTCCTACCGTACCTGCGATTAATCCCAGTACGACCAAAATCACAAACGACATCAATCAAAACCTCTTTTCTAAAATAAATCGAGCTGTCTCGGAGCAAGTCCGCTGTACTCGATATCAAGCAGTTCAAGCATCTGCTTGCCATTATCCGCAGCGTCACCGCCGGAATTGTTGTTGAACAGGACAAAAACATCCTTACATTGCTGCTGCAATTCATTCAGGTGCTTTTTCCAATCCTCCAGCTCCTGTTGGTTGTAGCGGTATAAGTACCTGACCTCCCGCCAGTTTTTCCCGCCATCAGGCTTCATCCAGCCCTGCTTGTTGCGTCCGTGAAACCTGACGAGCGTTTTGTTTTCATCGGTCGCGCGCAACACGGTCGGAACGCTGCCTTCTCCGATTTGCGGTTCATCACAGACACTGTGAATCCAGCCTTCCGCTTTCATAAATGAAAGCGTCTGCTCATAAAATGGCGGCGAGAACCAGGAACGGTTTCTGAATTCAAGCGCGCAAGGAATATCTCCCATTTGGTGCTTACACCATCTCAAATAGGCGACATTCTCCTTCTTGCAGTCAAACCACGGCGGAAATTGAAACAGCACCATGGCGAGCTTATTGCTATGTAAATATGGCGTTAAAGACACCTTAAACGCATCAAACATCTCCTCTTTTGAGTCAAAGGGAATTTCGCCGCGCTGATGCCCTGTCATGCCCTGATATGCTTTCACGATAAATTGGAAGGTTTCGGGCGTTTCCTTCACCCACTTTTCATTATTGCGCGCCGGCTGAATCGCGTAAAAGCTCGCGTCTAATTCCACGATCGGAAAATGGGAGGAATAGGCCTGCAATTTTTTCTGGCTGGCCGTTTTCGGCGGATAGATGCTGTCATGATCCCCCCATCCCGTCAGTCCGATATAAATCACACTCATTCACCTCTCTTCCAGTTTATCACACGTGTTTTCAGGTTTCCTCGGAAATGCTGTTCATATGGCGGGAAAATGCCTCACGCAAATGCTGATATTGTTCCTCATTCGTATCTAAAAACGCCTCTTCTCTTGAGGAAGGAATGTGCTGATATTCAATAGGCGCCTGAAACTGCTCACTCGTAAAATCGTACACCACACCATTGATGCTGTTATAAAAATGCCAGCTCTCATCGACTCTTGTTTTGAAAATCGTGCCGCCGAAATGGTCTTGAATCACCAATGCCGTCACGCCGCATTGGCCGCATGACGGGCATTCTTCCGTCCATTTAGAGCTCGAATGGCGCGACCAGGATTGCTTAAGTATGTATTTGACATGCTCCATTGCCTCCGCCTCCTTTAAAAAAAGATACCACGTTGATGAGATTTTAAAAACTAGAACGGAGGAAATCAAAAAACCCGGCGGTAAAATCCGCCGGGCTTACGAAGGAACGACCAGAGCTCCGTCAATTTCAGTGACTTTTTCCCCATCATTGTACACGCACCGGCCTTTGCTGTAAGTGGCCGAAATGCTGCAGGGAAATGTATGTCCTTCGTAAATGCTTTTTTTATGCTTTGCAAACATCGATTCTCTTGTAACAGTGTACGGCTCCATGCTGACGAGCACGAAATCTGCATCACACCCCGCCTCAAGCCGCCCTTTTTTCTGAAGGCCGAATCGTTTTGCAGGGGCCGCCGCTGTCCATTCTGCGATGGTTTCAAATGGAATCTGATGCTCAAGCGCCAGTTCCAGCATTCCTAATAAAGTGAACTGCCCGCCGCTGATTCCGCCCCATGATAAAAACATGTTATCCTCCCGCTTCAAGGATGGACGGCAAGGGGAATGGTCTGAGGAAACCATGTCAATGTCCCCGGCAATGAGCGTCTCGATCAGCGTCTCTTTTGATTGCCGTGACCGGAGCGGAGGCGCGCATTTTGCGACAGAGCCCCTTTGCCGTAAATCGTCATGGCTGAACAAGACATAATGCGGACATGTTTCAACCGAAACATCAAGACCTTCCTGTTTCGCCTCTCTGATCAGCCGGACCGCTTTCGCCGTGCTGATATGGACAAAATGAACCGGACAGCCTGTCACCTTCGCATACTGAATCGTGCGATACACCGCTTCAACTTCTGCTTCCTCCGGGCGGGAGGCGGCGTACGCATCCGCATCCACCTTTCCTTTATTGGCCAAAACCATCTGCAAGTAGCTTGTGATCGCGTCGCTTTCCGCGTGGAGAGCGAGGATTTTTCCTGCAGCCGCGATTTCTGCCATGCCTTTGAGCAATGTCCGTTCATCAACAGAGCGGAACTCATCAGTGCCTGACTTTGATAAAAACGCTTTAAACCCGATCGCTCCCGCTTCAGCCATCGGACGGATGTCCTCGATATGGCCTGGCACAAGGCCGCCCCATAGCGCAAAATCCACGGCAGATTTTTGCCTGCCTAGCTCAGCTTTTGCGAGAAGATGCTCTGCCGTCACGGTTGATGGAATACAGTTGAGCGGCATATCAAAATAGGTAGTGCAACCGCCTGCGGCCATCATTTGAGAACCTGTTTCAAACCCCTCCCAATCCTCCCTGCCCGGTTCATTAAAATGAACATGGCAATCTATCACACCAGGAAACACGTATTTCCCGTCTGCCTGGATGATTTCCGTCCCGCTTGCTTCAATGTCAGAACCTATCTCGGCAATGACACCGTTTTGAACTACAATATCAGCTTCTATAACGCCATCTGGCGTAACTGCCTTCGCACCTTTTATCACCATATCGTAAGCCATATTGATCCCCCCATGTCAGGATGACGATTTTCCATGTCAGTTTATGTAACACAACCAGTTCTATTTTCAACAGTTTACTGCTACTATGATCGTATTACATCAGCAAAACCGCTAGAATTCCTATTGAAAATTATTCACCTTAACCAATGTTTTTATAGAAAAGGAGAATGCGCTATGAATATTCTTGATGTGATGAAAATACCGGCTTTTGAAAACGCCAATTTAATCGCTGGAAAAGCAGGAGGGGAAAGAGAGGTTCAGCATGTCAATATGATGGACGCTCCGGATATCGTAGACTTTTTGCATAAGAATGAATTGCTCGTCACCACCGCCTATCACCTGAAGGATCACCCGCATCAATTATCTGAACTGATTCGGCAAATGGCAAAACGCGGCTGCGCGGGCCTCGGCATTAAAACAAAGCGCTATCTGGAAGATATCCCGAAGGAAATCATCGAACTGGCCGATTCATATGCGTTTCCGATCATTGAGCTTCCGGAACACATCCGACTCGGCGATATTGTGAATGCCACACTCAGCCATATTCTCGATATGCGTTCTAACGAGCTGCAGCAAGCCATTTACGCGCACAAAAAATTCACAAACCACATTATGAGCGGCAAGGGGCTGCAATCCCTCCTCAAAAAGGTGTCAGACATCCTTCAGCTTCCCGTGCTGCTGCTTGACCAGCATGCCAAAATGCTGTCTGCGTCTCATCAGATTTCAGTTGAGACCGAAAAGCTGAAAGGCACCCTGAATACCGTATCCGGGCCATTTTTCACTTGTTTCTCTACAATCTCAGATCAGAAAACATATTCTGTCCTGCCTATTTATAATCACGAAAAAAACTGCGGCTACCTGCTGATACCCGACATGGTGCAGGCAGGCGACAAAGGATTGATCCTCACGATTGAACAAGCGGCCAACGTCATTTCCTTTGAACTGCTGAAGGAAAATGCGCTGAAGCAGTTCAGCCGGCGGGCCCGCAATGAGTTTTTCAACAATTTTATTGAGCGGACCTTTTCTTCAGATGACGAAATCAAAAACCGGGCGAAAGAATTCAAGCTGCGCTGGGATCAAAAATACATGTGCATCGCCGGCAAACTCGATCGCAATGACGAATCAATCAGCTTTACAGAAAATCAGCTCGCTTCCGACAGCGTATTCGAATTTCTTGAAGGTGAATTATCAGCCTTCCCGTTTCCACCTCACTTCTTTATGAAAGGAAATGTCGGCATTATTCTAATCGAGGCGACAGACAGCTGGAGTGAAATGCACGCCTCGGTGATCAGCTTTTTAGAACAGTTTCAAACACAGGTCAGCGCTCAATTTAAACGAACCGTGTCCTTTGGCATCAGCAATATCTGCCAAAAGCTCATTGATGTTCCCGACGCTTTCACAGAAGCTTCTGATGCTCTGCAATCGGGGCATTTGTCAAGAAGCACCGCATTTATCCAGGTGTATCACGCCAAAGATGTGCCTGAGCTTCTGCGCTTGCTCCCAGTTGAGGATTTGAAGAAATTTTACAACTCCACGCTTCAGAGCCTCGCTGAAAAACAGCAGGAGGATCAAAGCCTGCTTCATACGCTTTCCGTCTATTTAGAGACACACTGCCAAATTTCAGAGACGGCAAAGCGTCTGTACGTTCATCGCAATACGGTCATATACCGCCTTGAAAAATGCGAAGAGCTTCTGGGGAAAAGCTTAAAAGATCCTGAAACAACGATGCGTTTGCGGCTTGCATTACGTATGCAGCGGCTGATCAGCTAAAGTTTGTTACATTTTCTTACAAAACGAATCGTTTTTCGTCACTTTCAGCAATCACACCTGTCTTTTTCAGCTACTGTATCCAATGACACCCCTCGACCGGAACGATATTATGTTACTAAAGTTCACATACAGGGAGGGACTATAGTGAAAAAAAGATCGTTTAAGGTGTTTACACTTAGCCTGCAGCATGTGCTCGCCATGTATGCAGGTGCGATTTTGGTGCCCCTGCTTGTCGGCAGGGCGCTGAATGTAACAACTGAACAGCTGTCCTACCTATTGGCGATTGACCTGTTAACATGCGGCGTCGCTACGCTTTTGCAAACCTTGCGCGGAACATACATCGGCATCGGGCTTCCCGTCATGCTTGGCAGTTCATTTGTGGCCGTCACCCCAATGATTGCAATCGGCAGCAATTACGGCATTCACGCGATTTATGGTTCCATCATTGCGGCCGGTGTGTTCATCTTTTTGTTTGCGCGTTTTTTCGGCAAGCTGACTGTGTTATTTCCTCCTGTCGTAACAGGTACCGTTGTGACCTTGATCGGCCTTTCACTTGTTCCAACAGGTGTGAAAAATATGGCTGGCGGCGAAAAAATAAACGGCAGCGCCAACCCCGAATACGGTTCGCTCGAAAACCTTCTTCTCTCTGTCGGTGTCCTTGTTCTGATCTTAGTCCTCAACCGCTTTCTCAAAGGATTTGCCCGAACACTATCCGTTCTGATCGGCATCGCCGCCGGAACAGCGGCAGCAGCGATCATGGGCAAAGTCAGCTTTTCTTCTGTTACAGAAGCACCGTTCTTCCAAATCCCGAAGCCTTTTTACTTCGGAGCCCCTGCGTTTGAAATCGGTCCGATCTTAACGATGCTGATCGTCGGAATCGTCATTATTGTGGAATCAACCGGCGTTTTTTACGCAATCGGAAAGATATGCGGCAGACCTTTAACTGACAAAGATCTCGTCAAAGGCTATCGAGCGGAAGGAATCGCCATTCTCATCGGCGGGCTGTTCAATGCCTTTCCTTATAATACCTTTGCGCAAAACGCCGGCTTATTGCAGCTGACCAAAGTGAAAACAAGAAACATCGTCGTTACCGCAGGCTGTATCCTTGTCTGTCTCGGACTGATTCCGAAGATTGCCGCCCTTGCATCTGCCGTTCCTGCTGCTGTACTTGGCGGCGCGACCGTCGTCATGTTCGGCATGGTGATTGCCTCCGGCGTCAAAATGCTCAGCACAGCGGATCTCAAAAATCAATACCACCTCCTGACCATCGCATGCTCAATCGCACTCGGCATCGGCGCCAGCACGGCCCCCGGGATTTTTGCTGAATTCCCCGCTCCGATCCGGATTCTGGTCAGTGACGGCACCATCACCGGAAGCCTAACCGCCATCTTTTTGAATCTATTTTTCAGCTTGCGCGACAAAAAAGAATTAACAGCACAGCAAACAGAACTTCCGGTATTAGAACATACACTCGCATTAGAAAAAGAGGTGTAAAAAAGATGAAGGAACAGCACAATGCCTTACAGCTAATGATGCTGGGGCTTCAGCACATGCTTGCCATGTATGCGGGAGCCATTCTCGTTCCGTTGATCGTCGGAGCAGCGATCGGGCTGAATGCGGGGCAGCTGACGTATTTAATCGCGATTGATTTGTTTATGTGCGGGGCGGCAACTCTTTTGCAGCTCTGGAGAAACCGATATTTCGGCATCGGCCTTCCCGTTGTGCTCGGATGCACGTTTACCGCAGTCGGCCCGATGATTTCCATCGGAAGCACTTACGGTGTCCCAGCGATATATGGTGCCATTATCGCCGCAGGACTGATTGTCGTCTTAGCCGCGGGCTTCTTCGGGAAGCTTGTCCGTTTTTTTCCGCCTGTCGTAACCGGATCAGTCGTCATGATCATCGGCATCAGCCTGATTCCAACGGCAATGAATAACCTGGCCGGAGGTGAAGGAAGCAAAGAATTCGGCTCACTCGACAACGTGCTCCTCGGGTTTGGCGTCACAGCTTTTATCTTATTGCTATTTTATTTCTTTAAAGGCTTTATCCGCTCCATAGCGATTTTACTCAGTCTTATCGCAGGAACAACGGCTGCATATTTGATGGGAAAGGTCGATTTTTCTGAGGTCTTGGAAGCGTCTTGGCTTCATGTTCCGTCTCTGTTTTATTTCGGACCGCCAACCTTTGAGCTGCCGGCTGTTGTCACGATGCTTCTCGTTGCGATTGTCAGCCTCGTTGAATCGACAGGCGTTTATTTTGCCCTCGCTGATATCACAAACCGCAGGCTGTCGGAGAAGGATCTGGAAAAGGGCTACCGGGCAGAAGGCCTTGCGATTTTGCTGGGCGGCTTATTTAACGCGTTTCCCTATACAGCTTTCTCGCAGAATGTCGGCATCGTTCAGCTCTCAAAGATGAAAAGTGTCAACGTCATCGCCATCACAGGAATCATACTGGTCGCGATCGGGCTGGTTCCAAAAGCAGCGGCCCTGACAACAGTGATCCCCACCCCAGTTCTCGGCGGCGCAATGATCGTCATGTTCGGCATGGTTATTTCTTACGGGATCAAAATGCTATCCAGCGTTGACCTTGATTCGCAAGGCAACCTGCTGATTATCGCCTCTTCCGTCAGCTTGGGGCTTGGCGCTACAACAGTTCCCGCGTTGTTTTCATCTCTTTCGGGCGCGGCCTCTGTCTTGGCAGGAAGCGGAATTGTGATCGGCAGTTTGACGGCCATTGCACTGCACGCTTTTTTTCAAACCAAACAGCCGAATAGCGCAGACATAAAAACGTAAAGGAAGATGCCAATGTTCACAATGGATGACCTGAACCAAATGGACACACAAACACTGACAGACACACTTGGCTCTATTTTTGAACACTCTTCATGGATTGCGGAGAGATCCGCAGCACTACGGCCGTTTTCGTCCCTTTCTGATCTTCACCGCAAAATGACTGGCATTGTAAAAGCTGCGGATCGCGAGACACAGCTTGATTTAATCAAAAAGCATCCCCGGCTCGGAACAAAGAAAACAATGAGCGATGACTCGGTACGAGAGCAGCAGAACGCAGGGCTCGGCAAATTAGAACAGCAGGAATACGAGGAGTTTCTCATGCTGAATGAACACTATTATGATCGCTTCGGCTTTCCTTTTATTTTAGCGGTGAAGGGAAAGACGAAACAGGACATTCACCAAGCCCTGCTGGCAAGGCTTGAGAGCGAACGAGAAACGGAGTTCCAGCAGGCCCTTATAGAAATTTACCGAATCGCCCGCTTTCGTCTGGCTGACATCATCACTGAAAAAGGAGAGACGCAAATGAAAAGAACCATGTCTTATGGCAAAGGAAATGTATTTGCATACCGAACGTATTTAAAACCGCTCACTGGAGTGAAGCAAATCCCGGAATCATCTTTTGCCGGAAGAGATAATACCGTTGTCGGCGTTGATGTGACATGCGAAATTGGCGGAGAAGCCTTCCTGCCATCATTTACAGACGGAGACAACACTCTCGTCGTGGCAACGGATTCAATGAAAAACTTTATCCAGCGCCATCTCGCATCCTATGAAGGAACGACAACCGAGGGGTTCCTACACTATGTAGCTCACCGATTTTTAGATACCTATTCTCATATGGACACGATCACTCTGACTGGCGAAGACATTCCGTTTGAAGCAATGCCTGCATACGAGGAGAAAGAGCTCAGCACAAGCCGCCTCGTCTTCAGAAGATCGCGTAATGAACGAAGCCGCTCTGTGCTGAAAGCAGAACGAAGCGGGAATACCATAACGATTACAGAGCAATACAGCGAAATCATGGATCTTCAGCTCGTCAAGGTGAGCGGCAACTCCTTCGTCGGCTTCATCCGGGACGAATATACGACTCTCCCCGAAGACGGCAACCGCCCGCTGTTTGTCTATTTAAACATCAGCTGGCAATATGAAAATACCAATGACGCATACGCTTTTGATCCAGCCCGCTACGTCGCGGCTGAACAAGTCCGCGACTTGGCGAGCACCGTTTTTCACGAGCTCGAAACCCCTTCAATCCAAAACTTAATCTATCATATCGGCTGCAGAATATTAGCGAGGTTCCCGCAGCTCACTGATGTCAGCTTCCAATCTCAAAATCACACGTGGGATACGGTTGTCGAAGAAATCCCGGGCTCAAAAGGAAAAGTCTACACCGAACCGCGCCCGCCATACGGTTTCCAACATTTTACCGTGACAAGAGAAGACGCCGAGAAAGAAAAACAGAAAGCCGCTGAAAAATGTCGGAGCCTGAAAGCCTGATGGGAAAACTGACAACCCATATTTTAGATTTAACCAGCGGCAAACCAGCGGCGAACGTAAAAATTGAATTGAAGCGGCTGGGCGAAAGTATTATGAAAGAGGTTTACACTAACAATGACGGCAGAGCCAATGTCCCTCTGCTGGCTGGTGAAGAGCTGGTTTCCGGAGAGTATGTGATGGAATTTCATGCAGGAGACTATTTTGCGAATAAAAACGTGAATACGGTCGACCAGCCGTTTTTAACCATAGTCACCGTCCGTTTTCAGCTAGCAGATCCAGATGCACATTATCATATCCCGCTCTTGCTGTCGCCGTTTGGTTATCAGGTGTATAGGGGGAGTTAAGAAGGAAGCCCGCCTCACCGGCGGGCTTCTATTTGCACTTCAATAAACTTTTGATCCTAGGACAGTACTTGAAGTGATCCCCACACTTAGTGAAACAACAGCTAGAATAAACATTCACCTATATTTTTCAGGATAATTGCCTACGAGAAAAATATCCTGTAGTCCTTTCATTTATAAATCGAGGTTTCAAACTAATAAGTCAGCTCTTAGCAGCCGAGCTCCCTTCTCCAATCCTATAAACAGACCGCGTTTTTTCTCGAAAAAATACTCTGAAGACAATTGCTGCGTTTTTAATAGTTTTGATAACGCGTTCTCTCTTACACCTTTAGACAAAATATTCATTTTTTCTTTTTTAGACTTAAATCTATGTCGAAAATGATCGTTGGCATATCTTATACTATCTCCACTAAGGAGGTGACATTATGGGATTCTACAATTCTGGTGGATACAGTGGAAACTCTGGTTACTCAAACGGTTTCGGGAGCTCCTTCGCTTTGATCGTGGTGCTATTCATTTTGTTGATCATTGTTGGAGCAGCTATCTTTAATTATTAAGTTTAACTTTCCTTGCCTCCGCCGTATCCAACACCTCCCTGTCCGACAGACGCCATAAGAAGTTTTTATGGCGTCTTTGCTATGGATTCACTAATCATTTTCTAATCCAGAAGCTGTCAAGTTCTACGAGATTTATCGTGTGTTTTCCCACAACGCTTCTGCGACTTGATCGCGCTGTCTGACTGAGGCTAAAAAAGTCCGGCTCTTAAAAGCCGGACTCCAGACTACCCCCGTTCAACTCTCTTCTAATCCTGCAAGCTGACCGCATAATCCCGCCATACCCGGTACACCGGCACAAGTTCCCCGCCAGCCCTTCTTCTATATCTTTGTCAGAAGGTTGAGGGGTTTCCCGAAACAGTGCTTTAAGCGCAATTATCATTCCTGGGGTACAGTAGCCGCATTGGAAGCCTCCTTCTTCCAGAAAAGCGGTTTGGCAGATATCCAGTTCCTCTTTTTGTACGCCCTCGATTGTTGTAATGGAGTGGCCGTCCACTTGATAAGCCATGGTCATACACGCATTGGCCAGTTTTCCGTCGATTAAAATAGAGCAGGCTCCGCAGCGGCCGATTCCACAGGACACCTTTGTCCCGGTCAGCTGAAATTCCTTTCTAAGCAAGTCACTCAGATGTGTCGTAGGAACGGCAGCAACCTCCCACTCCTGCCCATTCACGGTCATCCGGAACTGTTCCTTTTTTACAGGAAATGGCCCGGCCTCTTTTACGTCCATTGCTTCAGCCCCTTTCTGTCGATCGCTTCAAGCAGCTCTTCTCTTGAAATTGGCAGCTTGTTTATCCAGCATCCGACCGCATCATGTACTGCCTTTACAATCGCCGGAGTGATGGCGATTGTTCCAATTTCGCCAACACCGCGCGGTCCATATGCATCACCCTTCATTAGTTCTTCTATTGCGATCACCTTCATGTCAGGAACGTCTTTGACTCCAGGGATCAAATAGTGATCTAGATTTTCTGCGGCATAACGGCCGTCCGTCATTTTCGCTTCCTCCATCAGCGTATAGCCGAGTGCCATGGCAGCGCCGCCTTCAATTTGACCTCGATATCCCTGCGGACTGACAACCGGACCTGCCGCAATAGCGTGCTCACAATCTATCAATTTGACTTCGCCTGTTAACAGATCTACCTCCACCTCAACGGCAGCCGCTCCAAATGAGTAGAGGAAATGGCCGCCCACCACAGGGTCAGGCGTTGTTGGAAAGTCAAAGGCCGTTTCCTCTGCCAAAGGGCCTTTTTCAGCCAGCTCCTTATACGTAACTACGAGCGCCTTTGTGTTTTTGTCACGCAAGCCTGCAGCGCCGGGAATAAGGTTTTCCGCTGAACAGCCGCTCCATTCTGCCGCCCGTTTTTTCAACTGAGATAGAAACGGCTTCTTCAAACGCTGGATCGCGTGCCACACCATGCTTGTGCCGCGGGATGCTGTGGAGGAGCCTGACTTCGGCACTTTTGCGGTATCCCCAATAACAATGGAAATATCCTCTGCGGCACAACCCAGCTCCTCCATGACAATCTGTTCAATCGCTGCTAGAATCCCCTGTCCGCATTCTTCAAATCCAAACGAAGCAGTGATTTTGCCTTCACTCGAAAGAGACAAACGGCCTCCTGCCGCATCCATTCGGCCAAACCCCAG
This sequence comes from Bacillus sp. PS237, assembly GCF_037963345.1. NCBI lineage: Bacteria > Bacillati > Bacillota > Bacilli > Caryophanales > Bacillaceae > Bacillus > Bacillus sp. PS237. Next base: position 3,263,908 of record NZ_CP150156.1, read on the forward strand.
CCCGCCGCCGTGCATTGTAATTGCCGCTCCCGTGCCTCTTTGCAGATACCCGCAGTTCCGGCTTGTTTTTTTAAGAATGGGAGATTTAGATATGGCATTCAACACCTGTGCCGCTCCGTCAGTTGGTGCAATTCGATGCTCAAGCGGCCCCAAGTCATGCGGTTTTCTGATATTTTTTCTTCTCAGCTCGAGCGGGTCGATGCCAAGCATGCCGCTGAGACGATCGAGATGGGTTTCGAGTGCAAATGTGATTTGGTTGCCGCCAAAGCCCCGAAATTCCCCCGCCACCCCGTTGTTCGTAAATACTGATATTCCTTCAGTCCGGATATTCGGAATACGGTACGGCCCCGCGGCATGCTCGACAGAAAAATCAAGAACAGCCGGTCCGAGCGTAGCGTAAGCGCCTGTGTCCGCCACAATTTTCACGTCGTGCGCCAATAGATTTCCCGAATGATCTGCACCCGTTTTTATCGTAATCTTCATCGGATGGCGCTTAATGCCAGAACGTACAGATTCCTTTCGTGTCTGATGAATTTTGACAGGGCGTCCGCTTTTCAGGGCCAAAAGCGCAGCATACGGCTGAATATTCAGCTCATCCTTCCCTCCGAACGAGCCGCCCATCGGACTTGACACAATTCTGATCTTCTCTTCAGGAATATCAAAAATACGGGCAAGCTGGAAACGGTCTTTATAGCCGTGCTGGGTTCCTGCATACATCGTAAAACCCCCGTCGTCTTCCGGAACGGCTACACCTCCCTCCGTTTCCATATACGTATGCATCTGCCGCGGCAGCTCATAGGTTTCTTCAAAGACTGTGTCAGATGCTTGAAACCCTTCTTCCACATCACCGTTTGAAAAAAATGCGCGGTGCAGGATATTCCCGTCCTCATGCAGTCTTTGCGCATTCGGCCGAAGCGCTTTTTCTGGTGAATCCATGACTTCCAGCTCTTTATACTCAACTTGAATCAGCTCCAGCGCCGCTTCCGCGATTTCTTCCGTTTCCGCAGCAACTGCGGCGATCGCATCCCCGACATACCGCACCCTGTCCTCACATAAAACCGGCTGATCAGGGATGACAATGCCAAATCGGTTTAAGCCGGGAACGTCTTTATGTGTGACGACGGCCTGCACGCCTTCCATTTTCTCAGCTTTTATGGTGCAAACCGACACAATCTCTGCATGAGGATAAGCACTTCTCAGCACCTTGCCATACAGCATTCCTGGAAAGCTGAGATCGGTCATATATTTCAATTCCCCTGTGACCTTACCCCTTCCATCCGGCCTGACTCTTGACGGTTTGTTGATGATCATTTATTCCCCTCCCTCAGCCATCAGCTCTGCCATGATGACGTTGGCAGCGGCTTTTTTTCTGTATGCCGCTGACATAAAAACATCTGAGGAAAACGGCAGCTCATGGATAAGTGTTTTGTACAGCTCATGCGGGTCCCACCCTGGTGCCATCCATTTCGCTTCGCTGTCCAATAATCTCCTAGGAGTGATATCGGCATGGCCAGCGGCGAGGCGAATGCTGCCGTCTTTCAAAAAACGTCCAGCTGCAACAGCAGCCGCTCCGGTAAAAGCCTGGCGCCTTCCAAGCTTGTGATAAAATACACGCTCTCCCTCCGCCCGCGGGATGATGACACGCGTGACGATAGCCGTTCTAAAGTCTTCCTCACTGAGCCAAGCGCCAAGCGGCAGCCTGATTAGCTCCTTTTGATATACGATAAGCTCAGCACCAAGCACAAGCAGAAGCGGAATGAAATCACCGATTTTACTCGCTATGTTGCCGCCAATCGTGGCACGGCTGCGAATCCCCGGTGCAGCGACAGCGGAAGCAGCGTCACTGAAACAGCTAAGCGCTCTCTTAATCAAAGGGTTCTTTCTGCATTCATTCAGTGATGTGAGCCCCCCGATCGACACGTGGGTGTCACTGGTGCTGATCCCTCGCATTTCGTCAATCCCTTCAAGGCTGACAAGGTGCTGTTTCGGTAGAGTTCCTTTGTCCCACTGAAGCTGAAGGAGCGTGCTTCCCGATGCGGCACACACATCCGGAGCAAGCTTCTCTAAAAGCGAATAGGCCTCATCAAGCGCTGCCGGTCTCCATAATTGAATATTCATCCTTGCTTTTGTCACTTGGCCGTTCAAGACATCGCCCTCCTTACCATGTCATATTCCTCGGGTGTATCAATATCGTCCAACTCACCGCTATCCTTTGCCTCCAAAACCGCTCCTGCTCCAAGCTGTCCGCTTTTCAGGAGCCTGCGAGCCCCTTCATCTCCCTTTAATCCCTTTACATAAGGAAAACATGTCGACGAGAAGTAGATTGGCGGGGTGAACGCCCCTAAAAACGATGACACGGCAAATGACTCAGGAGCCAGAGCCACAAGGGCATTGAGATGATCGACGGAAAGCTGAGGCTGGTCGGCTAACAAAATGACAATGCCGTCCGCCCCCATGCTTTCTGCTTTTCTCACCCCGCTGCTGACTGAATGCCCCTGACCCTTTTCTGCGTCTTGGCAAACGTGCAGGCTCCAGCGTTTTTGAAAAGGCGGAGCGTGATACGGCGCTCCTATCCACTCAAGGGAGGCATGTTCTGTCCGCTCGACGACCAGCACGTGATCAAGGCGGGACGACAGAGCAGTTTTCAAGGAAAGTGAGCCTATGTTTTCTCCTTTTAGCGGCAAAGCCAGCTTGTTTTGTCCCATTCTTCTGCTTTTGCCGGCAGCGAGAAACACGCCGATCAGATAGGGGCTTCTCATACAACCGCCACCCGTTTTCTTGTTTGAATGATTTCTGCAACTACACTTACCGCAATTTCCTCGGGACCTTCCGCACCGATTTTCAGCCCGACCGGACTGTAAAAGTGAGACGGAGGATGTTTTCCGCTCAGCAGCCGTTTCGTGCGGTTTGCCGAACCCAACAGTCCAATATAATGGAGGTTTTGAGAAAATAAGAAGTTGATGATCGTTTGATCGTGCTGATAATGATGGGTTGCCACAACAGCTGCATCATGCGGAAAAAATTGAAATTCGCTAAGCATTTGTTCCGGAAAAGCGGTGATCAGCTGATCCGCTTTTGGAAAAAGAGAGGATGTACAATAAGCGGGCCGCCAATCCGTCACGATAACAGAAAACCCTGTGTCAGCCGCCAAATTGGCCAGCGGTACATTATCCGGTCCCGCCCCAAACAGAATGAGACGCGGCTTCGGTTCAATTCGCTGAATAAACATGTTAGTGGTTTGATCGAAATGCGGTAAATGAAGCGTTGAAACAGTACGTTGAATATCTTGCAGAGGCGCGTCCGGCCAGTTCCCAAAATGTCCGTTCTCCGTCAGAAATAAATAATGGGAGGATTCAATCTTTATAACGGAAGTGACAGCTTTGCCTGAATGAAGGCAGTCCCTCACTTTCTCATAGTGCCGCCTTTTTTCCTGAGTGATTCGCTCTGCATGAACATGAATAATGCCATTGCACCCGGCTCCCATGCCCCAAGAAAGATCGTCCTCCGACCGCATGTCGTAGGGAATCAGCGTTGATGTGAGCTGATCGCCCAGCGCACTGATTCTTTGGAATACATCTTCTTCCACACACCCGCCGCTCAGCAAGCCAATCCGTCTGCCTTTTTTCTTAAAGAGCATAGAGGCGCCTGCTTTTCGATACGCGGAGCCTTCAACTTGAACAATTGTCGCCAGTACAGCCTCCTCCTGGTCTTCCAGGAGCGCATCTAACATCGTGTGAAAATTCCCCAATGCCGCATCCTCCTCTCGAAAATTGCCGTGAGAAACAACTAGTTCAGCGTGATTTTATAGGTAACTTGTATAAAGAATAGACGATGGAAGAAAAAATGACTCATGATTTGTCAGAAAATGAAACACATAGAAAGAGGATTTGTAAAAAGAGTCAAACGAAGAAAATCAGATTGGAGAAAACACGAAATCATATCGTTAAAAAGCTTGCGGAGTTCCGCAAGCTTTTCTTTACACCGCTGCCTGGCGGCCAGCGTTTTCATACACATCCAGCGCTGCTTGGAGCGCTTTTCCTGCTTCGATTCCTGCGTTATGTCTGAGAAGCACAGCCTCTAACCCGGCAAGCACGAATAGCACGTTTTCTTTTCTGCAGCTGTACCCCATCGTGCCGATCCTCCAGATCTTCCCTGCAAGCGGGCCGAATGAGCTGGCGATTTCAATGCCGAATTGTGCCAGCAGCATGTCACGGACAGACTCGCCGTCAATGCCGCCGGGAATTTCGACACAGGTGACAACAGGCATTTTGCAGCTGTCATCTCCAAACAATCTTAGCCCCATTGCCTTTATCCCTGCTGCTAATGCGGCTTCATGGTGCCGATGCCGCTCGAAACGCGTCTCAAGACCTTCTTCAAGCACCAGTCTGACTCCCTCACGTAAGGCGTACAGCATCGTCGTCGCTTCTGTATGATGATTGAGCCGTCTTTCGCTCCAATAATCCTCAAGCTGGCTCAAATCAAAGTAGTTGCTTGTAATTGGCCGATTTCCCGAAAGTGCTGCCCTGTCAGCTTGTGTCGCAATCCCGCGTTCCACCTTTTTGCGAGCTGCAATCACGTCCGCCACCCGCTCATTATATGTAATCGGCGCCATTCCTGAAGGCACAGACAAACATTTTTGCGTTCCGCCGATGGCAGCGTCAATCTTCCATTCATCGACTTTAACCTCGCAGCCCCCAATCGTTGCGACTGCATCGACGATAAACAATGCATCCTCGGTGCGGCAGGCTTCGCCGATGGCTTTCAGCGGGTGAATCCGTCCTGTCGATGTTTCTCCATGCACCATGGCCACAATTTTCGGCTTCACTTTTTTTATCTCCCGTATGATGTCCTCCGGGTCAAAAACCGTTCCCCATTCGCACTCCAGCATATGAACATTTGCCCCATATCGCTCGGCGATTTCAGTCAGCAAATAACCGAAACGGCCGTAAATGGGAATGAGCACATCATCTTCCGGCTCTATCACACTAGCCAGCACTGCTTCAATTCCCGCCCGTGAAGTGCCGTCAATCGGGTATGCCCAGCGGTTTTTTGTTTGGAACAGCTCCCGAAGCATCTCCATCGTTTCATTCATAATACCTGTAAACGCCGGATCAAATTGGCCGACAACCGGGGTGCTCATTACTCTTAATACACGCGGATCAACCTCAACAGGCCCCGGTGTCATAATCGTTCTTAACGGGGTGCATAATTCTCTTCTGCCTGACACAGCCATTCCTCCTTTATCAGTAAGCCAGTTTGTATAATAAATCAGTCAGTGCGCGGACGCCGATCTCAAGCTGTCTGGCTGACGTATATTCCTTCGGTGAGTGGCTGACGCCGCCTCGGCTCGGCACAAACAGCATACAAGCAGGATAGCGCCTTCCGATCATTTGCGCGTCATGCCCTGCTCCGCTCACCATTTCCTCACAGCTGAAGCCGTTTTCTAATGCTGTTTCAAAAGCCGCAGCCTTCAGCCTTTCGTCCATCGGCACAGGCTCTATCCGCATATATTCATCAATCACAGCGCGAATTCCTTTTTGTAGGCAAATGCCGTTGATCAAAGCAACCATGTCTTGATGAAACTGTTCCAGCACATGCTGATGCTGATGGCGAATATCGATTGAAAACTGGACGCGGCCCGGTATGACATTGGCTACATTGGGCTCTGCCGTTATTTTTCCGCATGTCAGACGGAGCTCATCCGGCAGCTCATCCGACCGCAGCAGCAGCTCATGAATGATACGGCTGCTGGCTGCGAGCGGGTCCTTGCGCCATTTCATGGAGGTGGTTCCTGCGTGATTGCATTCTCCTTCGAGCGTGACGAGATATCGTCTCTGCCCCGCAATACTTGTCACGATGCCGAGATCCCGGCCTGACATTTCCAACGTCTTCCCCTGTTCAATATGCAGCTCAACAAACGCGCTGATATCTGTCCTATATGCTGACTGAAACACACCTTTGCCAAAACCGCTCTCATGCATCGCTGTTTGGAGGGAGACTCCCGACTCGTCTCTTGGCTCTTTTGCATCTTGTTCTGAAAAAACACCCGTCATATTCCCCGACCCCCAATAGGTCATTGGAAAACGGCTGCCTTCCTCCTCACATAAGGAGACCGCCTCGAGCGTTTTTTTTGGCGCTCCGTATGTTTCCTTGAGCTGCTTTAACGCGAGCATTGCCGCCAGAACGCCATAGGCGCCGTCGTATTTTCCTCCATTGATGACAGTATCGATATGTGAACCGGTTACAATGACTTCATCCGGAGACTGGGTGCCCGAAAGCCTTCCAAACACATTGCCGACATCGTCGAATCTTGTTTCAAGCCCGAAAGAAGACATTTCCGTTTTCACAGCAAGCTGTGCGTCCATCCACTCTTTTGTGTATAAAAGCCTCGTTACGCCGCCATCCGCAGACGCACCGTATTGGGCGAGCCATTCAATATAATCTGTGATGCTGTTTTTTACTGAAAGCTTCTGCTTTTCCATGTACTCCCCCCTCTGGCCGCTATGGTGACTTCATTATAGAAGGAGCAACATGATAGTTCATTGACAGATTAACCAAAAAAACGTTTATTTTTTAGCCACAGTATCCATCCAGCAACCAGATACACCCTACATGTCACAACTATTTTGATGTAAAGGTCAAAAGAAAACACGGTAAGGAAGAGAGCCAGCAAGAGCGAAAGAGAGGGTCAAAATGCCTTTCATATGAACAAGCTAAGCTGGAGAGGCGATGTTCGCGGAACGGATGAAAACAGAAATGCCGGCAGCCCGCAAAAACAGGACCTAAAGATATGGAAACAGGAGATTTCCGCCTCCTCCAAAGGGACTAATTTACAATTTTAATGAAAAATATACAAAATGACACTTCTATCCTTTATTTCAATTTTAGATAATAGATATGATCTGATAAAAGGAGGGCAAGTGATGACAAAAAAAGCATGGTTTCTGCCGCTCGTCTGTGTATTACTGATTTCCGGATGGCTTGCGCCAGCAGCTTCAGCAAGCGCGCAAACCACATTAAGCCTTAATGACCGATTGGCGTCTTCCCCTTCAGGAACGGGAAGCCTTCTCTCATTAGCCGCCCCCGCTGCACCCTATGCTGACACAGATACCTATTATGAAGGGGCTGAAGGTAAAACAGGAGACTCGCTAAAAAGCACCCTGCACCGTATTATCAGCGGACACACGATGCTGTCCTACAGCGAAGTGTGGAACGCGCTGAAAGAAACGGATGAAGACCCAAGAAATCCGAATAACGTCATCCTGCTCTATACGAATGAATCGCGTTCCAAAAACCTGAACGGCGGCAATGTCGGCGATTGGAACCGCGAGCATGTCTGGGCGAAATCCCATGGCGATTTTGGTACGAGCAAGGGACCTGGTACTGATATTCATCATTTGCGCCCGGCTGATGTTCAAGTTAACAGCGCCAGAGGAAATATGGATTTTGACAATGGCGGCACTGAATATGCGAAGGCACCCGGAAATTATTATGACGGCGATTCATGGGAGCCCCGCGATGATGTGAAAGGCGATGTTGCCCGCATGCTGTTTTACATGGCTGTCCGTTACGAGGGTGATGACGGCTATCCTGATCTTGAGCTTAATGATAAGACAGGCAACGGCTCAGCTCCTTATCATGGCAAACAATCTGTCCTGCTCGAATGGAATAAGCAGGATCCGGTTGACGACCGCGAGCGGAAAAGAAATGAAATCATTTATGAAAAATATCAGCACAACCGCAATCCATTTATCGACCACCCTGAATGGGCGGATGAGATTTGGCCGTAAGAAAAAGGTGCTCCTTTTGAGGAGCACCTTTTTCTAATACACAGCCTCTTCCGTTTCCGCATCGAAAAAGACGACGTGGTCCATTTTCACTGAGAGCTGGATTGAATCGCCTGCATCGATTCGCGTGTTTCCGTCCAGGCGGACCTTGAGCCGCTCGTCCCCAGCCATGACATGCACTATGAGCTCCGAGCCCAGATTTTCATTCACTTCCACGTTCGCTTGAAACACTGAATCAAACAACTGGTCATTTCCTGTCATTTGTGTGATGTGCTCCGGCCGTACACCGGCAATCATCTGTTCTCCGGCATATCCCTTTTCCTTCAGCCGCTTTGCTTTTTCTTCAGGAATATGAAGCCGGATCGAAGAATTTGTGAAAAACAGCTCGCCATGCTGCTGTTCTATGATGCCTTTCAAAAAGTTCATTCCGGGAGAGCCAATGAAGCCTGCGACAAACAAATTGGCCGGGTAATGATAAATGTCATGAGGTTTCGCCACTTGCTGAATTTCCCCTTCATTCATGACGACAATCCGATCTCCCATTGTCATTGCTTCGGTCTGGTCATGCGTGACATAAATGATCGTTGCCTCTAATCGCTGGTGCAGCTTGCTGATTTCTGTCCGCATCGTCACTCTTAGTTTTGCATCCAGATTAGAAAGCGGCTCGTCCATTAAAAAGACCTTCGGCTCCCTCACAATCGACCTGCCAAGCGCCACCCTTTGCCGCTGCCCGCCGGAGAGCGCCTTCGGTTTTCTCTTCAGCAAATGTTCAATTTCTAAAATTCTGGCTGCCGCATGAACCCGCTCGGCAATTTCCTGTTTCGCCATCTTTCTGAGCTTTAATCCAAACGCCATATTATCAAAAACCGTCATATGCGGATAAAGCGCATAGTTTTGGAATACCATCGCAATATCACGTTCTTTCGGCGGAAGATCATTGACCCGCTCCCCATCAATAAGAAGATTTCCTTCAGAAATGCTTTCTAATCCAGCCACCATCCGCAGCGTTGTTGATTTTCCGCATCCTGACGGCCCCACCAGCACCAAAAGCTCCTTATCCTTTACATCTAAATCAAAGTCCTTCACGGTTAATTGTGAGTGATATGATTTTTTGACGTGTTCAAATGTTAATGAAGCCATCAGAAAAGTCCCCCTATCTTTTGACCCGTTATTTCGTCACTGGAAACAACTTGGTCTTTCTGTTATTTTTAGAGTAATCGATTCCCATTTTTGCTATATTTCTAAAATAAAAAATGTAAATTTGTATTATAACGTCATAATACATTATAATATAAATAATAGGTTAAAAGGAGGCTACCCTTTGTTAAACAACGGAAGTTCTACACCTTTATACATTCAGCTAAAACAAATCATCACTGATGACATCAAAAAGGGCGTGTATTCCCCAACTGCCAAGCTGCCTACCGAAAACGAGCTTTGCACCAAGTATAACGTCAGCCGCATCACCGTCAGGAAAGCCATTCTCGATTTAGTCGAAGAAGGCTATCTGATCAGGCAGCAGGGAAAGGGAACGTTCGTTAAAAGCCCTAAATTAAAACGAGAGCTGATCGCTGTAAACGGCTACTCGGAATTTATGGAATCAACCGGCAAAAAACCGAAGCATCATGTGCTGTCCCATGACATCATTCCAGCGTCAAAACCCATCGCCGAAAAGCTTCAAATCCAACCCGAGAGCCCTGTGGTTGAATTAAAACGGATTTTATATAATGATGATCAGCCTCTCACCTTTGAAGTGACGCATTATCCGCTTGATTTGTTTCCCGGCATTGATACCTTTATTGCTGACGGCGTCTCCATGCATGATATTTTGAAACAGCAATACAAAGTTGTACCCACGCACAATACGAAGCTATTAAACGTTGTATATGCCCAACAGGAGGAAAGCAAATACCTGGATTGTGATATCGGGGATGCGCTGTTTGAAATTGATAAAACGGCTTTTACATCAAACGACCAGCCAATCTATTGCTCATTGTTTTTGATGCACACAAACCGTGTCACTTTTACCATCAACAGCCCCTACACATAACAGGCATAAAAAACGAGACACTGCTTATAGTATTCTCGTTTTTTCACTGCTTCCCCCGTCCTCCAAGCGATAAGGATAGCCATAGCCGAAAGCTCCGTACACACCGCAAGTTTTCGCAGCCGTTTCAGCAGCCTGGCGCAAAGCATACGTTATATCCTGCTTCACGCAAAAGGCAGTCAAAAAGCCTGCTATAAAAGAATCTCCCGCTCCAAGTGTATCTATTATATCAGCTTCCACAATCGGCTGATGATAGACTCGATCACCCGCAGACAGGATTGCTCCTTGGCCCCCTCGGGTCATACAAACCATTTTGGCTCCGTACCCATGAGCTGTTTTGGCAAGCTCACCGCATTCCGACTCACTCAAATCGCTTCCTGAAAAAAACGCATACGTCACATAAGGACAGACCCTCCTCAAATAATCATCCTCCCGATTGGTTGAAAAATCAAATGAGACCGGGACCAGCCCGCACAGCTGCGGAAGATCGTTCTCAAGCCTGCTGTACACGCTCGTATGCAGCAGATCATGCCCGCTGATAAAAGATACATCTTTCTCCTGAAACGCGAGGCGAAGCCGGGACTGAATGCCGCCTTTATTTGATCTGACAAAAATGCGGTCCCCCTGTTCATCAAGGGTGACAATCGCCATCCCGTTTTCTCCGTGCGCCTGGCGGATATAATCTGCATTGACCTGCTCCAGCTTGAGAACGTTCAACAGATGCGCCGCGGCTTCGTCATTGCCGACGATTCCGATATAGGAAGACTCATGCCCGAGCCGCTTGGCAAGCACAGCAACGTTTAAGGCATTTCCTCCCGGGTAAAATGTTTCTTGATCCTGGTAGTAATCTACAACATTATCTCCAACCGCAATCAATTTCATAGCGCTTCCTCCTTTATCCTTTTACACTGCCGCTTGCAATCCCGCGGACAAAATATTTCTGCATCAATAAAAATAGAATAATAATCGGCGCGGCTGAAATCGTTAACCCCGCCAGCAGGACGCCCCAGTCTGTCTGCAGCGCGTCTCTGAACTGCATCAGCCCGGCTGGAATGGTCCGTAAATTCTCATCATCTATGAAAATAATCGCAAACATAAACTCATTCCATGTATGGTAAGCCGTCAAAATGCCGGATGTCACCAAAATCGGCACGCTCATTGGTAAGAAAATTCTGAAAAATACTCCAAAACTTGTACACCCATCCAAATAGGCCGCCTCCTCCAATTCTTTTGAAATAGAAAGAAAATAAGAGCGGATCAAAATGATGGTGAATGGGATCCGATAAGCCGCATACGGCAAGATTAACGCCCAATACGTATTGTACAGGCCCAGCGACTGAATAATAGAATAAAGCGGCACAAGACTGACCTGCGGCGTCAGCATCAATCCGCCAAGACATAGCACCAAAAAGAATCCTTTTCCTTTAAACTCAAACCGGGAAAGGCCATACGCTGCCCATGCACTGATAAAGACAGTGATCACACACGTCAGCGCCGTAACGATGACACTGTTCATAAAATAAGAAGAAATCCCCTGATTCCAGGCGGAAACAAAATTTTCCGGATGCCACGAAGACGGCAGCGACCAGCTGTGCTCAAAAATATCGTCAGAGTTTTTAAAGGCGCTCATCACCATCCAGAGAAGCGGATAGGCAATCGCAATCAGATAAAGAAACAGAAAAACCCACACAGACGTTTCTCCGATATACCATTTTCGTCTAGGCTTATCTTTCACCTCAATGTGCTGGTCAGGCACCGGCTCCAATCTGAACGAATCTGTCTTCTTCTGAGGCAGCATCAGTTACTCCTCCTTTCCGGTTTTAAAGAACTTCATTTGCATGAGCGATAATGCAAGCGTAATGATTAACACGACAGTGGCAATCGCTGAGGCGTAGCCCATCATATCCTTTGTAAAGGCGCTTTTATATAAAAACGTGCTCAAGACTTCTGACGCTTTTCCCGGCCCGCCGCCTGTCAAAATGTACGGCTCATTAAAGACCGTAAAGGCTCCGGTCAGCGTCATGACCACCGCAACAAAAGACATCTCTTTCGTCTGGGGAACAGTAATATGAAAAAACTGCTGAATTTTACCCGCGCCGTCAAGCCGGGCCGCTTCATACAGTTCATCCGGTATTTTTTGAATCGACACGATGTACAGCATCGCAATATAACCGACAGATTGCCACTGGGACACAAAAATGACAGAAAGCATAGCTGTGCTGTCATCCCCGAGCCAGGCCCTCGTCAGCTGATCAAGACCGATGGCCTGAAGCAGCTGATTCAAAAGCCCTGTCTCCGGATTGTAAATAAAATCAAACAAAAGCGCGATCACCGTCATTGAGATGACAACCGGCAAAAAGAAAACGGTACGAAAAAACGGCGACCATTTTCTGACCAGCTTATCCTCAAGCACCGCCGCCAAAATCAAACCGCCAAATACCTGGCATACAATTGAGATCACTGCATAAAGCACATTATTGGTAAGTGCCTGATAGAAGACAGGATCATGAAATAATTCAACATAGTTTTTTAAGCCGATAAACGTTTTTTCCGGAGAAAATGAGCTCCACTGAAACAGGCTGAGGAATACATTCTCAAAAATCGGGATATAAACGAAAAGTAAAAAAACGAGAGCGGGCACCAAAAACAAATAGGGGATTATTTTATTCTGATTGACCAAGGGTATCTCATCTCCTTTATAAAAAGAAAAGGTGCGAAGCTTCACCTTTTCTTTGATTTATTCAGCTGACGCCCTCACCTGCTTTGCTGCCTTTTGAACGGCTTTCATCACCTGCTGCGGTGTCATGTCGCCGCCAAGCATTTGCTGGACGCCCGTTAGGTACGCATCTGCGACTTCAACATCGACATCCATATCAAACCATGGAACCATTGATTTGGCATCAACAATATGCTGAACGGCTTCACGCTGAATGGCTGTTGCATTTTCTTCAGTAGCCGTACCTTGCACTGCACTGTATTTCCCGACATCTTTCACGAGCTTTTCGCCCATTCTTTTCGACGTCAAGAACTGCAAAAATTCCATCGCTTCCTTCGGATGTTTTGTTCTTGAGGAGATCATGAATCCTTCCGGCGCTCCCGTTAACGCTTCTGAAGATCCTTTCTGCCCGCTGATTTCAGGAAATGGGAACATCCCGAGATTAACCGGTTCAACCAGCTTGATTTCCGCTGTTTCCGCATATATCATCGCCGACTTTCCGCTCTTAAATTGCTGTCTCACATATTCGTGGTCGACGGAGTTTACATGTTTATTAAAGTAAGGCATCAGCTCTTGAAGCTTTTCAAGTGCTTTTACGTAGCCTTCATCAGTAAATTCACCCGTTTTGGCGTTATAGTCCTTTTCCCGTGTTTTTTCATCGACCATCCGCTGATTAAGCGTGCCGATATAGTGCGAGATTGTCCAAGTCGCCTTTGTTCCAAAGCTGATCGGTGTGTAGCCATGTTCTTTCAGCTTTTTTGACACATCGATTAATTCATCCCACGTCTTCGGGGGATCAAGATTCAGCTTTTGGAAAATGTCTTTATTATAGAAGAATGATTTAGCGTCCATTTGCCACGGTACGCCATATTGCTTGTTTTCATAAGTAAATGGTGTAATTTGCGATTGAACGAGCTGTGATGACCAATCGGTGTCATTTTTGTAGTAGGACGAGAGATCAAGTGCTTTATTGCCTCTGATAAATTTAAAAGCAAACTCATCGCTCCAAGAGAAGTAAATGTCAGGAGGGCTGGTGGTTCCCAGCATGACCTTAATTTTATCTTTATAGGAGTCATTTAAAACGGCTTCAATTTGAATGTCGATATCTGGGTGATCTTTTTCAAATTCCTTAACAACCTCTTCAAAATAACTTTTTTCCGGCTCCTTTGGCCATCTGTGGAAAAATTTCAATGTCACCTTTCCGTCCGCTGAACTGCTTTGGCTCGAACAGCCTGCGATGGTGAGCATACTGACAGCTGCAATGATCAAGAACAACAACATTTTCTTCAAAGGGTTGGCCTCCTCTGGACATTAGACTATAATGTTATATAACATTATAGTCTAATGCATAATGGTTCTTCATTTTCAGATCAATACTCAACTTTCCACATGTATCTTCTATGAGATAAAGGATGATTTCTCTCCTCTGCCAGCTCGTCTGCATAGCTTCTCAGCACACGATTGAGAACGAGCGGAGCAAGATAGCCTTTAACTGAATCGTCAATTGCAGTGAAGTCGTAAGATGCAGCATCAAGCACAGTGAGCTTTTTGCCATACTTTTTCGAGAAGGTAAGCGCCCGCTCTTCAAGAGGTCTTGTTTCATCTAAACCGAGCAGGATGATAAACGGCACGGATTCATCAATAATTTCAAACGGTCCGTGAAAATATTCTCCGGCATGAATGGCGTGGGAATGAATCCATTGCATTTCCATGAGAATGCAGATGCTGTAGGAGTAAGCGACACCGTAGTTTGCACCGCTTGCCATGGTATAAATAATGCTTTCTTTTTCATGGGCTTTTGCAAATTGCTTGGCGTTGTCAGCTTCCTGCTTAAGGGCTTTTTCATATACAGCCTGCAATTGATCTAAGCCTTCAATTGCTTGCTCAAATTTCGTATTGTTTTCTAATACTTGCAGGGTTCCAAAAACGATTTGATACAAAACGCCATAGTTTGTATTGATCGCAAGCGCCTCATCACCCCAATCGTACTGGGCAACATATTGCGCTTCCTGCGCTAAAGGAGACTCCGGTTTAAACGTCATCGCAATCGTAAGTGCGCCCTTGCCCCTTGCAAACGCAGCAGCTTTGACTGTCTCCGGGGTATTTCCCGAATGCGAGCACAAAATAACAAGAGACTTTTCACCAAGCTGAACAGGGTTGCGCTGAATAAATTCGTTGGCGCTGTAGAGATCGGAGTTTATTGATTTTGACTCTCTGTCAAACACATACTTACTCGGATACATAATGGCAGAAGACCCTCCGCATGCGACAAAGAATACATGATCAATGGTTTTCCCTTTCAAATCCTGCAAGAAAGCTTGAACCTCACGATTTACTTTTGCTGTGGCCTGACTCAAATCCTTCACTCCTCGTTTTTATTATATAACGTTATATAACATTATATATTGTTATATTAAAGTCCGCGGGTAGGATTGTCAATATTATTTTCTGAAATTTCTCAATAATTTATTCGGATGACAGACAAAGGGTCTATATGCGAAAAAATGCCCAAATCAAAAGCCAGAACTTGACTTAAGCTCTGGCTTCGCTGTTCAATCCGCAGACTGACGTCTTATTTAAAAAATACCTTGTCTATATTGTACTTCGAGTGCTGTGTATTGATGATATATGTTTCGTAAATCTCTCTTTCCATTGGATCATCAACTACACATACCTCAATTTTATAAACTTCATCTCTGTGATGTTTGATCGGTGAAACAGTGTCTTCGAAATGCTTCTTAATTCTCTGTCTTAACTTTCTGGCTTTACCGACAAACAGCAGCTCGTCATGAATGTTGTAAAACATAAAAATGCCGCCTTTGTCCCTTGGGATCTGGTGAAAGTCGATGAATCCGTGAATCGGTTTTATCTTCGGCTCGTTATCATTAGCTGACTGCTGTCGTTCAGTGATGGTGACATTCGGTGCGGGTATATCAATTTTTATCAAAATCAGTTCACGTCCTCTTTTTCATTAAAGATAAATGCTAACACATACAGAAAAGAAAAGCTAGAACAGCTTTATTATATTTGTTTGTCATGCTCTTACTTATTATGCAAGTGCTCCGGCTGGATCATAAGGACTAAGGTCTAATTCTGTCTGCTTTCCGAGAACTAGCTTTGCGAGCTCTGCACCCAAAAACGGCCCCATCGTCAGTCCAGAAGCACCCAAACCGTTTGCAGCGTACAGGCCTTGAACATTCGGCACGGCCCCTACGACCGGCAGAAATCCCGGTGTAAACGGCCTGAAGCCCACTCTTGTTTC
Organism: Bacillus sp. PS237; assembly: GCF_037963345.1. Lineage (NCBI taxonomy): Bacteria > Bacillati > Bacillota > Bacilli > Caryophanales > Bacillaceae > Bacillus > Bacillus sp. PS237. Next base: position 3,279,720 of record NZ_CP150156.1, read on the forward strand.
AACAGCAGCCGCATCAGCAAGACCCGGTGCAACGGCTAACGCTTTGCTCAATACTTCGTGCTGGCCTCCGGCTGTCACACGAAGATCATCAAGACCGGCATCGTTTTCGTGTGTGGCGCCGGCTACAATTCTGCCGTTATCAAACGACAGAATGTACTGATCACTCGGCGGCATTACAACCGGCCACGATCCTGTATCTGCATCTGTCATTTCAAAATGCATAATCTGCGCTTTTTGAAATGACACTTGAAAATGAATGCCAAGAGGCTTCAATATCTCATTGGCCCATGCTCCCGCCGTCACAATGACCGCGTCAGCCGCAAACTGCTTTGTATCTGTTTGCACGCCGGTGACTGTTCCGTTTTCAAAAAGCAAGGACGCATTTCCTTTGATGACCGTTGCGCCGCGTTTCTCTGCAGCGCTTAAAAGCGACCGGCACAGCGCTCTTCCGTTCACACGGGCGGCACCGCTGATATGAACCGATTCATAGCCGTCAGCTAAAATCGGAAACAGCTTTTTCGTTTCACTTGCAGACAAGCGGGTAATGTCGCCGATTTCCGGCGCATCCTCCCGTCTCTTATACGCCCTTTCCTCCATTTTATCGAGTTTAGACGCGTCAGTATGAATGCTGATGGCACCGACACGTTTGTATCCTGTATCCGATTCACCGTCTTTTTCCAATTGATGGATTAAATCCTTATAGTACCGCGCTCCCCCCTTAGCAAGCTGGTACCAATCCTGATTACGGCGCTGCGAGAGCCAAGGACAGACGATCCCCGCCGCCGCATCAGTCGCTTGTCCCGGCTCTTTCCGATCAATGACAGTAACGCGAGCGCCTGTTTTTGCGAGATGATAAGCCGTCGACGCGCCCAGAATCCCTGCGCCGACGATGATGTACGATTTCATATGCAAACACCTTTTCTATTATAATGTCTATTCATTTTACCAAATCAAATGCTTTCCTTCGACCTTTTGCCCTAATGTGGAAAAACCGCGAAGTTCGTCCAATCTCTTTACTCTCCTATCGAATATCCTGTCACTATCAATAGAGAAAGGATGATACCATGAGCGAAAATCGTCATGAAAATGAAGAAAACAGACGCGATGCGGCAGTGGCAAAAGTCCAAAACAGCGGTAATGCAAAAGTCGTGGTCAGCGTGAACACAGATCAGGATCAGGCACAGGCGCAGTCACAAGACGGAGAAGACTAATGAACGAAAACATCATTCCTCTTAACAGACATACTCAAGAGATACCCACTACTGAATCTGTTATCAAAAACAGCGGCAACTCAGAGGTCCATATCGACATTCACATTGATACAATGCCAATTGCTTTTGCTATATTATGCTCTGCATTAGCCGCAAAGCAGATGACAAAAGAGGAATTCGATATGGCTTATACTCAATTGCGAGAGATGAACAGAGAAAATAACAGCAGATCATCTGTAAAGCAAATTATCAATCAAGAGACAGAAGAAGAGTAAAAAACCGCGGCCCCTCGGCCAGCGGTTTTTCTTCTGCATACAAAAAGGACGCGACTGAATCGGTTACTTCTGTACAATTTGAATAAGGTTACCGCATGTATCGTCGAAGACAGCTATTGTGACTTCGCCCATTTTTGTCGGTTCCGTCGTAAACGTCACGCCTTTTTCCTTTAATCGGTTGTACTCTTTTTGAATATCTGCAACGCCAAACATTGTGGCCGGGAGGCCTTCGGAGAATATCTTCTTTTGATACTCCTTGGCGGCAGGATGTTCATTCGGTTCGAGTAAAAGCTCGGTTCCGTCTTGATCATCTGGAGAAACAAGCGTTATCCACCTGAATTTCCCCATGGGAACGTCTTCCTTTTTTATAAACCCAAGTTTTTCTGTATAAAACTCCAGTGCCATGTCTTGATCTTGTACAAATATACTGGTAACAACGATTTTCATACTGTTTTTCCCTCCTTCGATATGAATGAAGCATGGTACTATGCTAACAATCTGGCTACAAGCAAAACAACCCACACATTTATCAGAGGCCCTGTTCTGATTTTATAAAATTATTCTATCCATCCTTTCAGCAAATTTTTAAGCGGTTCGTTGTTGAATATAAGTACTCGATATTTTCCCTTTCGTTTTGATGTTACGAGTCCTGCATCCTCCAGTACAGAAAGGTGTTTAGCTATCGCCTGTCGCGTAATAGAAAGGTCGTACTTTGTAATAAGACGTATCGTAAGTTCATACAACGTCAGCTCGTTGCGTTCAGATAATTCGTCTAATATAAGCCGCCGAGTCGAATCGCCGAGTGCTTTGAATATAGCGTCTTTGTTCCCATTCATATATTGAGTATAAGCAACCCATTAGTTGCATGTCAAGTATAAGCAACTGTATGGTTGCGTGATATAGAAACTGAACCTATCCGGCGCAGGTCTGAAATATTCTAATCGATAAGGAATTAAAACCATTAAAATAACAGTGGATATGTCTCTGAAAAATAAAAGAAGACGAACTTCAAAAGTTCGTCTTCTACAATCAAATTCGGCACGCCGGCCATTTTAAAGTTGATAACTATCTCTAAACCCCTTGATAAACAAAGGAGTTTTCATCATTAACCGATAGAACCTTCCATTTCGAACTTAATCAAACGGTTCATTTCAACTGCGTATTCCATCGGAAGCTCTTTTGTGAATGGCTCGATAAAGCCCATTACGATCATTTCAGTTGCTTCTTCTTCAGAAATACCGCGGCTCATCAAGTAGAAGAGCTGCTCTTCAGATACTTTAGACACTTTCGCTTCGTGCTCCAATGAAATGTTATCATTTAAGATTTCATTGTAAGGAATTGTGTCAGAAGTTGATTTGTTATCCATAATGAGCGTATCACACTCGATGTTAGAGCGGGCGCCTTCCGCTTTGCGTCCGAAGTGGACGATTCCGCGGTACGTTACTTTTCCGCCCTGTTTTGAAATCGATTTTGATACGATTGTAGATGATGTGTTTGGTGCAAGGTGAATCATTTTCGCACCTGCATCCTGATGCTGGCCTTTACCCGCAAGAGCGATAGAAAGCGTCATACCGCGCGCGCCTTCGCCTTTTAGGATACAAGCCGGATATTTCATTGTCAGCTTAGAACCGATGTTGCCGTCGATCCATTCCATTGTTGCGTTTTCTTCACAGACTGTACGCTTTGTTACAAGGTTGTAAACGTTGTTCGCCCAGTTTTGGATCGTTGTATAACGGCAGTAGCCGCCTTTTTTCACGATGATCTCAACGACCGCACTGTGAAGTGAGTTTGTTGTGTAAACAGGCGCAGTACAGCCTTCAACATAATGAACGCTTGCTTCTTCGTCAACAATGATCAGTGTACGTTCGAACTGACCCATGTTCTCAGAGTTGATACGGAAGTAAGCTTGTAGCGGTGTTTCAACCTTCACGCCTTTAGGCACGTAGATGAAAGAACCGCCGGACCAAACAGCTGAGTTAAGCGCCGCAAACTTGTTATCAGTCGGCGGGATTACTTTTGCCCAGTGCTCACGGAAAATATCTTCATTCTCTTTCAGCGCGCTGTCAGTGTCTTTAAAGACGATGCCTTGTGCTTCAAGATCTTCTTTCATGTTGTGGTATACAACCTCAGATTCGTACTGAGCAGAAACACCCGCAAGGTATTTTTGTTCAGCTTCAGGAATACCGAGCTTGTCGAATGTTTGTTTAATTTCTTCAGGAACTTCATCCCAAGAACGCTCTGAACGCTCAGACGGTTTTACGTAGTACGTAATTTCGTCAAAGTTCAGTGAGTTTAAATCTCCGCCCCATTGAGGCATCGGCATATTGTAGAAATGCTCAAGTGATTTCAAGCGGAAGTCAAGCATCCATTGAGGCTCTTCTTTCATGCGAGAAATTTCTTCTACGATTTCTTTTGTCAATCCGCGCTCTGAACGGAAAATGGAAACGTCCTTGTCGTGAAAACCATACTTGTATTCACCAATATCAGGCATTTTTTTAGCCATCCATTTTCACTCCAATCCTTTTAATTGCCGCCTTCTTCTTTCGCGACTCCTTTTTCAAGTGCTTTCCATGACAGGGTTGCACATTTGATACGGGCAGGGAATTTTGAAACGCCTTGAAGGGCTTCAATATCCCCGAGATCTATAGAATCATCATACTCTTTCCCTTGCATCATATCCGAGAAAATCTTAGACATGGAAAGGGCAGTTTCAATATCTTTCCCTTTAATCGCCTGAGTCATCATCGAAGCGGATGCCATTGAAATGGAACAGCCTTCCCCTTCAAACTTCGCATCTTCCACGATGTCTCCGTCAAGCTTCATTGTCAGTCTGATGCGGTCGCCGCATGTCGGATTGTTCATATCCACGACAATGCTGTCATTTAAAACCCCTTTATTTCGCGGGTTTTTGTAATGATCCATAATCACCTGTCTGTACAATGTATCTAAGTTTGCATTAAAAGACATTTGTAAAATACTCCTTTGTCTTTTGAAGAGCTTCCACAAGCTTATCAATCTCTTCCTCTGTATTATACAGATAAAAGCTTGCTCTTGCAGTAGCAGTTACATCCAGCCATTTCATCAGCGGCTGCGCACAATGGTGGCCGGCTCTGACTGCGATTCCCTCCGCATCAAGCACAGTCGCCACATCGTGCGGATGAACATCATCAAGGTTAAATGTGACAAGCCCGGCACGCTCTTCCGGCCCGTAAACCGTTACGCCGTCAAGCTGGCGGAAGCGTTCAAGCGCATAAGCTGCAAGCTTGTGCTCATGGCGGGAAATCTCATCAAGACCGATTTCTTCGAGAAAATCAATGGCGGCACCGAGGCCGATTGCTCCTGCAATAATCGGCGTACCCGCTTCGAATTTCCACGGAAGCTCTTTCCAAGTTGATTCATAAAGCCCGACAAAGTCGATCATTTCACCGCCGAATTCGGCAGGCTCCATGTTTTCCAGCAGGGCTTTCTTTCCGTACAGCACACCAACACCGGTAGGTCCGCACATTTTATGGGAAGAAAGCGCAAAGAAGTCGCAATCGAGATCCTGCACGTCAATTTTCATGTGAGGCGTGCTTTGTGCACCGTCCACCACAATGACAGCCCCATTGTCATGAGCGATTTTCGCCATTTCTTTAATCGGGTTGACCGTGCCGAGAACATTAGATACATGAGACACCGCAACAATTTTTGTGTTGCTTGTGACCGTTTCTCTGACGTCTTCTAAAGAAATCGTTCCGTCTTCCTGCAACGGAATATATTTTAATGTGGCGCCAGTTGCTTTTACAGCCTGCTGCCACGGAATGATATTCGCATGATGCTCCATGTAGGTGATGACCACTTCATCACCAGGTTTCAGGTTGGCGCGCGCATAGCTTAACGCCACCATATTCAGTGATGTGGTCGTGCCTTTTGTGAAAATAATCTCAGCCATTGACTTCGCGTTAATAAACTTGCGGACTTTTTCACGCGCTCCTTCATAACCATCTGTCGCTCTGGTTCCAAGTGTATGGACGCCCCGGTGAACATTGGAATTGTATTGGTTATAATACTTATCCAGTGTTTCAATGACAGCACGCGGCTTCTGGGAAGTCGCCGCGCTGTCGAGATAAACGAGATCATGTCCGTTCACTTGCTGATGAAGGATCGGGAACTGTTCACGAATATCTGTGATATTCATTACTTCACTTTCCTTTCGATAACAGAAACTAATTGTTTCTTAACGCCTTCAATCGGAAGTTCATTTACTACCGGTGCAAGGAATCCGTAAATGACTAAGCGTTCTGCTTCTTCTTTCGGAATTCCGCGGCTCATCAGGTAGTAAAGCTGAATAGGGTCCACACGGCCGACAGATGCCGCATGTCCTGCAGTTACATCGTCTTCGTCAATTAAAAGAATAGGGTTTGCGTCTCCGCGTGCTTTTTCGCTAAGCATCAGCACGCGTGATTCTTGCTCCGCATTCGCTTTAGAAGCGCCATGTTCGATTTTGCCGATTCCGTTAAAGATAGAAGAAGCGGAATCCTTCATCACACCGTGCTTCAAGATATAGCCTTCAGAAGCTTTACCGAAATGGATGATTTGTGTTGTGAAGTTTTCTGTTTGCTCTCCTCTTCCGACAACAACCGTTTTCGTATCGCCGTATGTGCCGTCACCGTAAAGGTTTGTTGTGTTTTCGGAAATCGTGTCGCCATCGTTCATCAGGCCGAGAGCCCACTCGATTTTGCTGTCGCGTCCGCGCGCAGCACCGCGGCGGTTCACATAAGTTGTCACACCGCTTGACAGATTATCCACCGCACCGTATGTCACGCTGGCATTATCACCTGTGATGACCTCACTGATAATATTGAAGACAGCGTCTTTCGGGTTTACAGTGCTGATGTAGTTTTCTACATATGTTACAGAGCTGTGGTCTTCAGCCACAATCAGCACGTGGTTGAATAGAGCTGTATCATTGCTTTCGTGGACATAAACAGCCTGAACCGGCGTCTCCACCTGAACATTTTTCGGAACATAAAGGAATGCTCCTCCGTTAACAAGAGCCGCGTGAAGTGCAGTTAACTTATGTTCGTCAACCTTCACGCCGTCCTTCATAAAGTATTTCTCCACCAAGTCGCTGTGCTCGCGTGCAGCAGTCAGAATATCAGTGAAGATGACGCCTTTGTCTTTCAATTCTTGAGAAAGAGAAAGATGTGCCGGCGTCTGGTCACGCTGTACGTATAATGTTTTATCTTCGTTTTCAATGTCGATCAGCGCTTTTACTTCATCAGTCAAATCTTCTAATGAAGAAAGCGGTTCGTTATCCACTGTATGCTTCGCGAAATTCGTGAAGTTCCAGTTTGTGATTTTTGTTTTGTCAGGTTTCGGCATCGGCAGATCCTCAGCTTGTTCAAGAGCCTGTAAGCGCAGGTTCTTCAGCCAGGCAGGTTCTTGGTGCTTTTCGGAAAAGCTTTTGAGATACTCCTGATCTACGGATAGTTTTGTACCTAGTGTCATATTAATCCCCCTAACGCTTACGCTTCTTGGCCAACAGTTTCGTCTTCAATGCCAAGTTCTTGTTTGATCCAGTCATAACCTTCTGCTTCAAGACGCTGTGCAAGCTCTGCACCGCCGGATTTTACAACGCGGCCTTGCATCATAACGTGAACAACATCCGGAGTGATGTAGTTTAACAGGCGCTGATAGTGAGTGATCATCAGGCAGCCGAAGTTTTCGCTGCGCATTTTGTTGATCCCTTTTGATACAACTTTCAAAGCGTCAATATCAAGGCCTGAGTCAATTTCATCAAGGATGGCGATTTTCGGTTCAATCATCATTAATTGAAGGATTTCGTTGCGTTTTTTCTCCCCGCCTGAGAAGCCTTCGTTAAGATAGCGCTGAGCCATTTCAGGGTCCATTTCAAGGAACTCCATGTTTTCGTCCATTTTGCGGATGAATTTCATGAGAGAAATTTCATCGCCTTCTTCTCTGCGCGCGTTGATTGCTGAGCGAAGGAAGTCGGCATTTGTCACACCGCTGATTTCACTTGGGTACTGCATTGCAAGGAATAAGCCTGCCTGCGCACGCTCGTCCACTTCCATCTCCAGTACATCTTTGCCGTCAAGCGTGATGCTGCCTTTTGTTACTTCATATTTAGGATGCCCCATAATAGCAGCTGATAAAGTGGATTTACCAGTTCCGTTCGGGCCCATTACTGCGTGGAATTCTCCACCTTTTATTTCAAGGTTTACACCCTTTAAGATCTCTTTCCCTTCGATTTCAACGTGAAGATCTTTGATCGTTAATGTTGAAGCAGCCATATCTATACCTCCAAAAATATATAATCATTATTCTCATTTTATTCTCATTCTAATTTTATAACAAATGAAAAGTAAATACAACTTTTTATCGTGCCTTGCACATTCCTCAAGTTTAACAAAGATCAGCACTTTATTAAAGCGATTGAAAAAGAAAAAGAGTGGATTCCCACCCTTTTTTAAAAGATTGATTTTCTCAATAAGCTCCCGCAGAAATCCGCTTGCTTTTTTCATAATCAAGCTCTCTCTGCCGCTCTACTTTCATTCTTGTTTCCAGCCGGCGTCCATATTCCTCGTATCCAATTCCGTGTGACAGCTGCATCGCTTTTTCCATTTCTGACGTATAATCGAGGTTCAGTCTGTCCTGGCTGCTGCAAATAATGAATCAATCCCTTCATATATTTGCTTTTTATTGTACCAGTGCTGCGTTGGATGCCGCAAAAACGATTTGGCGTGAAATAGCGGCAGATGAGACGAAAGCATCCTTTCAGAACAAATGAGAATGGTTTTTCGGAATATTCCTTCTCTTAATGCGTGGTGTTTCCGAATTCCTCAATGCACTGTTGAACGACTGTCACGCCTTGGCTGAAAGCTGCGCCGCCTCCAAATGCCGCTGCCACACTGACGGCTTCGAGAATGTTTTCTTCTGACGCTCCCTGATCAAGACAGCCTTTTGTATGATAGATCATGCAATATTCGTCCTGAGCATTGATGGCAATTCCGAGGGCGATCAGCTGTTTTTCTCTTTCAGTCAGAGAATTCCCGGCAAAGCACTGTTCAGTAAATTCGTTAAATTTTCTTCCCATCAGCGGCATCTTTTGTTCAAATGTGCCTAAACCATGTTTATATTGTTTTAACGCGTCCTGCATGCTTCCTCTGTCTTGATTCAAAGAAAATCCCTCCATCTGTTTAACATTCCTTTTTATTATGAACAGCTTTTAGGAAAATACGCGAAAAAAACCCCGGAATTCTCATCCGGGGTTTCAGTCTTATTCAGATACAGGAAGCACAGCTCCGTCGTATTTTTTCTCGATGAAGTCTTTGATCTTTTTAGAGTGAAGAACTTCCATCAGCGCTTTGATTTTTGCAGAATCTTCTTCGCCTTTTCTTACTGCGATGATGTTAGCGTATGGGTTGTTTTTCGTTGATTCTACTTCAATTGCGTCTTTTTTAGGATTTAATTTATTTTGGATCGCATAGTTTACATTGATGAAGACCGCGTCTCCTTCTTTGTTTTCATATGCTTTTGCCGTTAATTCAGGCGCTACTTTTTTGAATTCAAGGTTTTTCGGGTTTTTCTTAATGTCTTTCAATGTTGCGTCAACTGTTTCCACTTTAGAATCAAGAGTGATTAATCCAGCGTTTTCAAGCATTGCAAGCATACGGCCTTGTTCAGCAACGTTGTTTGTCAGAATGATTGTCGCACCGTCTGGAAGGTCTTTCAGTGATTTGTATGTTTTAGAGTAAATACCGAATGGCTCTAAGTGAACAGCGCCGGCATTCACAAGTTTGTAATCTGTGTTTTCTTTCATTTCTTGCTCAAGGTAAGGAATGTGCTGGAAGTAGTTCGCGTCCACTTCTTTATCAGCTAAAGCTTTATTGTACATTTTGTAATCACTAAGCACTTTCACTTTCAGCGTATAGCCTTTTTCTTTCAGCAATGGTTCAGCTTCTTTTAAAATTTCCGCATGCGGTGTTTTTGTTGCCGCAACGACAATTTCTTTCTTGCCGGATTCAGCGCCGTTATTCGAACCGCAGGCAGCCATAACTCCTGCAAATACAAGCAGTAATGCACCCAAAAATAGCTTTTTCAATGTAAATCCTCCCTTATCGTTTGTCTATAATATTTGTTATTAGATCACCGATGATTTGAATAATAAACACGATGATTAAAATAAACACAGTAGCAACGAAGGTAACATCAGCGTTATTAGACTGATATCCTTCTACGTACGCAAGGTTTCCAAGGCCTCCTGAACCAATGGCTCCGGCAATTGCCGTTGAACCGATTAAAGCGATGGCTGTAACCGTAATGCCAGAAATAAGAGCAGGCATTGATTCCGGAATCAGCACTTTGAAAATAATCGTAGACGTTTTCGCGCCCATTGATTTAGCTGCTTCAATCACACCTTTATCCACCTCACGCAGCGCGATTTCAACAAGGCGCGCGTAAAATGGTGCCGAGCCGATTACCAGCGCCGGCAATGCGGCGTTTGGCCCTAAGATCGTGCCGACTAAAAATTTCGTAAAACCTAATAGTAAAATAATTAAAATAAGGAACGGAATCGATCTGAATATGTTAACAACGGCTGCAATCACTGAGTTGACCGCTTTATTCTGCCAGAGGCTTCCTTTGCTCGTCAGAAAGAGCAGCAAGCCGAGGATGACCCCGATGACAAAAGCAAACAGTAAAGAAATCAGCGTCATATAAAGTGTTTCATATGTCGCGTTCCATAATTCAGTTAAATCAACGTTCGGGAAGTATTTTTCAAACATTCGTGATCACCTCTGCTTTCACCTGTTTGTCATTAATGAATCGGATCACGTTTTGCACTTCTTCCTCGTCCCCGTCAATGTGGATGAACAGTGAACCGTAAGCCCCATCCTTCGTCTGCGAAATTTTCCCTTGCAGAATATTGACGCTGACATTGAAGTTTCTGATCATCTCTGTAATCAGAGGCTGTTCAGCTGACTCACCGACAAATGTGAGCTGAACCATTTTTCCTGATGCTGTATCATCAAGAAGGTGCTGAAGCGTCTCTTTCGTTTCTTCCGGCTCTGTCACCTGTTGAACAAATCGTTTTGTCATTTGTTCCTTTGGATTTTTGAAGACATCGAGAACCTCGCCTTCTTCGACCACCTTGCCGTTTTCCATGACGGCGACTCTGTTGCAGATTTTGCGTATGACATGCATTTCGTGCGTAATCAGCACAATCGTCAAACCGAGTCTTTCATTAATATCGGACAATAGATCCAGAATTGAATCTGTCGTTTGCGGATCTAATGCTGATGTCGCTTCGTCACAAAGAAGAACCTTCGGATTGTTTGCAAGCGCTCTGGCAATTCCGACACGCTGCTTCTGACCGCCGCTCAGCTGGGACGGATAAGATTTTTCTTTTCCTTCTAAACCTACCAGTTTAATCAGTTCATTGGCGCGCTTGATCCGCTCGCTCTTTTTCACCCCGGCAATTTCTAAAGGAAACATGATATTATCTCTGACAGTCCGCGACCAAAGCAAATTGAAATGCTGGAAAATCATACTGATCTCATGGCGTGCTTTTCTTAAACCGCGTCCATTTACTTCATTAATCTTGGTTCCCGCCACTTCCACGGTTCCTGAGGTTGGTTTCTCAAGGCCGTTCAGCAGACGGATTAAGGAACTCTTACCAGCTCCGCTATATCCTATAATTCCAAAAATCTCACCTTTTTTAATGGAAAGCGAGACGTTTTGGACAGCATTGACATCTCCATGTTTCGACTTGTAAACTTTTGAAACATCCTGAAGATTGATCAAAGCAATCACCTGCCTTAACACTATTCTAAGAAATCTTCCGGTTTTTTCTGCAAAAGAAAAGCCTTTCTGCACACTTGAGCAGAAAGGCTTATATAAAATGCCTTTCTCTCATCTTTCAAAGCTGAACGCTTCGTGTGAATTGGCACCATTTCAACAGTGTTGATGGTTGCCGGGCTTCATAGGGCACTTCCCTCCACCTCTCTTGATAAGAGAAATATATAGTCTTTTTCGTCCGGAAATTCTTAATGTAGAATAGCACGGCGAATGATTAAATGTCAATAAAATAAATGATGTCAACTTTTACTATTATAATAATTTATTATTTTTTAATTTTTTAAAATCCTCTGAAAAAATCCATTTGTCAGCCAGAGAATGGCTTCCAGCTTTAACAGGGCCCTGAATGACCCCTTTACTTTGAGGCTTCCGCTCTGAATAAGGTGCTGAAGGGAAATGTCTCCGTGCAATAAATCAATAATTTCCGTTTGGTTTCCGTAAAAGGTCAGGTTGGACGTTTGGGGCGGAGAAACTTTTTTCATTTCTCCCTGTTCGTTTATTGAGACGGTTAAGGCTTCTGCTTCTCCTTGGAAGGTAATGAGCAATGTTGAGGCATTCAAAAGGGGTTTTAAAAACAGATGCTGATACTCATCTTCTAAAACTTCCGCTTTCTCCATATGTACAACCTCCTATTTGTTGGTCATACATACACATTTCTCTCTTTGTCGCAAGAACCCCTTTATAAAACGAACGACAATTTCATTGGATATGCTGAGAAATATGTCATAAATGGGATGCGGAAGATGATTTTTGTTTGATCAGCTCATATAAATAAGAAACGGAATGAAATGCATATCCTCTTTCGACCATCTTTCCGCCTTTAAACAGCAGAAAACAAGGGACGCTTTCAATTTGATACGCTTTTGCGAATGTCGGAGAGTAATTGACATTGTTTTGATAGAAGGCGACATCCGGCAGCATTTCTTTCACCACTGTCAGCATTTTGCTTGCAAGCTGGCAGGTGCCGCAAAACGGAGTATATAAATATAGAAGGTACACATCATCTTCAATGTGATCAAGTTCGTGTTCTTGGAGTTCTTTCATGCTATACACCTCGGGACTTTCTTTCAAGAAAAATAGTATGGACATTCAGATTCGCACGCAGCAATACAGAAGCGATATGGTGCCTGGGCGCAGCCGCTACTTCCTTATAGGCTCTGTCGACATGGAGATGGCAGGCTTCATTAAATTCACGCTTCAGCTGTTTTCTCAATTTCTCACCTGATTCATCAGCATCAACTAATATATAGACGTCTTTATCATAAAGCTCGTCAGCCAATTCCTCGAGCCTCAGCTGGCTGATTGTTCCGTTTGTGCAGATAATGCGCATCGGTTCATTCAGGACGCTTTCGATTTTCTCTTTATCTGATTTCCCCTCGACAATCATAACCTTTTCCAGCTCATCCATCTTCATCTTGTTCACCTGCCGCGTCAAATTTGAAATGTTCAGATTGTAAAAGAAGGCAGTGAAATTCACCGCCAACATTAACACCAGCCGTTTTCGTAGTCACAATCTACATATTTTGCGTCGTCTCCAGAGACCACATCGGCTGTCTTATAAAATTTCTCATTTTCAAAGGAATAACCGGACTTAAGCTCATATTCATTCATGCTTGTCATTTGGCCGATCATCTCATTATCATGATATAACGAGAGCCGGCCATTTTGAAAGCGGCCTGTCACGTCATTGGTGACATCGAGCTTTTGTTTGTCGAAAGCCATATTGGACACCTCCCATAACGTTAGCGTGTCCAATTGCTTTTACGGCTATCCTGTTTTAGTCTTCTTGTGTCATCTCTTCGTATTGCTCTGCTGTCATCAGTTTTTCAATTTCAGAAGCGTCAGATGGCTCAACGACGATCATCCATGCTTTTTCGTACGGAGATTCGTTGACGAATTCCGGACTGTCATCAAGATCTTCGTTTACTTCCACAACCGTTCCGTTAATCGGTGCATAAAGCTCAGATACCGTTTTAACGGATTCAACACTGCCGAATGGCTCGTCCGCTTTGATTTCAGCGCCCACTTCAGGAAGTTCGACAAACACGATGTCGCCTAGTTCGGACTGGGCAAAATGCGTAATTCCGATTCTGGCTTTTTCTCCTTCAACTTTTACCCACTCGTGTTCTCCTGAGTAACGCAAATCTTTTGGTATGCTCAATTGAATCCCTCCATTTTTTACAGCACTACAATAAGAAGATACCACACTTTTCAAAAAAAATTTACATTAAGCCCAGTTTTCTTCAAATTGGTCTTCTTTAAATCCGACAGTCACTTTTTCGCCGTCTGTTGTAAGCGGGCGTTTAATTAGCATACCATCTGAAGCCAGCAGTTCGAGCTGTTCGTCCTCTGACATATGATACAGCTTTTCCTTGAGATTGAGCTCGCGGTATTTCATGCCGCTCGTGTTGAAAAATTTCTTGAGATCCAGCCCGCTTTTTTCATAAAGCGCTTTTAATTCTTCTTTGCTTGGCGGCTGCTCAGCAATATGTATTTCGTTTATTTCTTTCCCATGCTCTTCAAGCCACTTCTTTGCTTTGCGGCACGTTCCGCATTTAGGGTACCAGTAAAAAGTTAACGACATCTTCTTCCCCCTCAATAAAATAATCGAGGTTATTTTAACACAGTTTGTTTTAAAAACCTAAAACAGTGCTTCTTAAAAAAGAGCTCCGCGCATGCGGAGCTCATGGCCAATCAGACAGTATATTTCTCAGCCTCAAAAATGCCTGCCGCCGCCTCGCGTTTTTTCTGAATCACGTTTTTAGGCGTTACGCGTGTCAGCTTGCGCAGAGCGGAAAGCATCATGCGGAGTGAATCTCCTTCTTCCATTGCGATAAGGGATTCCTTTGCATGCGCTTCGATTTCGTTAAAGGCCTCTTGAACGAAAATTTCTGTGTACAGCACCTTTTGCGCTGCTTTTTCAGCGCCTTGTGCGGCAATGGCCTTTTCCGTTCTGAGCACGGCTGATTCCATTGCGTATACATTGCTGACGATATCCGCTACGTTCACGAGAATTTCTTGCTCACGATCGATCGCTTTTCCGTATTTTTGCGCGGCTAGGCCGGCAGCAAACAACGCAATTTTTTTGGCTTGCTTGACGATATATTTCTCCTGCTCTAAGACGCCGCTTCCAGGCTCTTCAGGCATAAGCATCATGAGTTCTTCCTGCAGCGACTGCGCTTTTTCGAATAAAGGCAGCTCGCCTTTAAGCGCTTTTTTCAGGAAGGTGCTTGGCACGATTAACCGGTTGATTTCGTTTGTGCCTTCAAAAATCCGATTGATCCTTGAATCCCTATAGGCCCTTTCTACTTCGTATTCCTGCATAAAGCCGTAGCCTCCATGAATCTGCACGCCTTCATCAACGATATAATCAAGCGTTTCAGAGCCGAATACCTTATTCAGAGAGCATTCGATGGCGTATTCCGCAATCGATTTGGCGATTTGCCGGCCGTCCTTGAGATCTTCGGCCGTGAACTGGCTCATATTGTCTTCAAACAGCCCGACGGTTCTGTATACAGAGCTTTCCATCGCATACAGCCTTGAGGCCATTGTCCCGATTTTTTCCTGTGTCAATGAAAAACCAGCAATCGGCGTTTTAAATTGGCGGCGCTGATTTGCGTATGCCGCAGACAGCTCGATGACGCGTTTAGATGCGCCGATTGTGCCAACCGCCAGTTTGTAACGGCCGATGTTTAAAATATTAAAGGCGATGACATGCCCTTTGCCGATTTCTCCGAGCAGGTTTTCCTTTGGCACTTCAGCTTGATCCAGAATGAGGGTTCTTGTCGATGATCCCTTGATTCCCATTTTCTTTTCTTCCGGTCCCGTGGAGACACCCGGGAACTCTTTTTCTACAATAAAGGCTGAAAACTTGTCGCCGTCTACCTTAGCGTAAACTACAAATACATCGGCAAAAGCAGAGTTGGTAATCCACTGTTTTTCCCCTGTTAATACATAATGGGTTCCTGCTTCATTCAGCACAGCTGTTGTTTTTGCTCCAAGTGCATCAGACCCAGAGCCAGGCTCAGTCAGAGCATAAGCGGCGATCTTTTCGCCTGAAGCGAGTCCAGGCAAATATTTTTTCTTTTGTTCTTCTGACCCGAAAAAGACGATCGGCAAGGAACCGATACCGACATGCGCGCCATAAGAAAGAGAAAAGCTTCCCGCACGCGAAAATTTCTCAGTGATGAGTGCCGAGCTGATTTTATCAAGGCCGAGCCCGCCGTATTCTTCCGGCACATCGGCGCCAAGCAGCCCTAGTTCGCCCGCTTTCTTCAACAGTCTGACAGAATGCTCGAATTGATGGTTTTCGATATCATCTATATGAGGGAGAACATCTTGCTCGATGTAATCCTCTGTTGTTTTCGCAATCATTTTATGCTCGTCAGTGAAATCCTCCGGTGTATACATTTGATCGTATGTGACATCCTCGATTAAAAATCCGCCGCCTTTTTGTACGTCAGCCGCTTTTTTTGCCATTTGTTTTTCCCCCTTTAGCATAATTCAAATACACCGGCCGCTCCCATTCCGCCGCCGATACACATGGTCACGACTCCAAATTGCTCGTTTCTCCGTTTCATTTCATGGATGAGTGAGAGTGTAAGCTTTGTGCCCGTACAGCCAAGCGGGTGTCCAAGCGCGATTGCGCCCCCGTTGACATTCACTTTTTCTTCATCAATTCCCAATTCCCTGATTACTTGAATGGCCTGTGAGGCAAAAGCTTCATTCAGTTCAAACAAGCCGATGTCCTGCAGCTGAAGTCCGGCAAGCTTCAAAGCGCGCGGAATCGCTTCCACCGGTCCGATTCCCATCACTTCCGGCGGCACGCCGCCTACCGCAAAGGAGCGGAATTTCACAAGCGGCGCCAGGCCAAGAGCATCGGCTTTTTCCCGGTCCATCAGCATGACAGCCGCCGCTCCGTCACTCGTTTGTGAGGAATTGCCCGCAGTCACCGTCCCGTCAACGGAAAAGGCCGGGCGCAATGTCGATAAGATGTCTGCAGTCGTTTGCGGGCGAACACCTTCATCCTGAGAAAACACAAACTGTTTTTCCATAGGCTTATGGTCTTCTCCGATTTCTGTCACCGTCACTTCGACGGGTACAATTTCATCTTTAAATTTTCCTTCTGCAAGGGCTTTAGCGGCGTTTTGATGGCTGCGAACGGCAAACGCGTCTTGATCCTCACGGGAGACGCCGTATTTTTTCGCGACTTGCTCGGCTGTGTGCCCCATGCTCATATAATATTCCGGTGCCTTTTCTGCCAAAGCAAGGTTCGGACGGGTAACATGCCCCATCATCGGAACTTGCGACATGGATTCTGCTCCGCCGGCGATCGCTGTATCGTAGGCGCCCAGCATAATTTTTTCTGCTGCATACGCAATAGACTGAAGGCCTGAAGAGCAATAGCGGTTAACTGTAATCGCCGGAACCGTGTACGGCAGGCCCGCGAGCGCACCGATATTTCTCGCCATATTAAGCCCCTGCTCCGCTTCAGGTGTTGCACAGCCGATAATCAAGTCATCAATATTGCCTTCGTAGCCGCCTGCCCGTTTCAGCGTTTCTTTTACACAAATCGCTCCCAAATCATCCGGGCGAACGGTGGCCAACGATCCTTTTTTTGCTTTTCCAACCGGTGTTCTTGCACCTGACACAATGACTGCCTCTTTCATAAGCTCCCTCCTAATTCCGTAAAGGTTTACCTTTCACAAGCATATGCTGCATTCTCGCTTGAGATTTTGCCTCTCCTGACAAACTCAAAAACGCTTCTCTTTCGATCTCCAATAAATACTCTTCATCAACCTCTGTACCAAACGGCACTTTTCCGCCCGCAATGACATAAGCGAGTTTTTTCGCGATCTTAAAATCATGCTCAGATATATAGCCGGACAGCTTCATCTGCTCAGCGCCAAGCAAGAGTGCCGCATAACCGGTTTCTCCCGGCACCTTGACCTTTTCTTTTACAGGCGGCCGCCAGCCGGTATCGTATAAAGATGCGGCCAGCTGCTTCGCATCGTATAACAGGTGGTCTTGATTCACGCTGATCTGATCCGTTTCTTTTAAGATGTTCATCTCACGAGCCTCTTGAGCGGAAGCGGACACTTTCGCCATCGCGATTGTTTCAAATGTTTTCATTGCCGCATTCATCGGATCATGGCCGCGGCGAAGATGGTTGATGTACAGCTCTTTGTTACCTCCTCCGCCAGGGATGAGGCCGACACCGGATTCCACAAGTCCCATATAGGCTTCGCTTGCCGCTTGAATGCGCGCCGCCGGCAGGCATGCTTCCGTTCCTCCGCCGAGCGTCATGCCAAATGGCGCGGCGACGACCGGTTTCGCACTGTATTTGATCTTCATCATCGTCTCCTGAAAACGGCGGATCACAAAATCAACTTCCAAAAAGTTGTCATCTTGGACTTCCATTAAGATCATGGCGAGATTCGCGCCGACGCAGAAATTTTTCCCTTGATTGCCGATGACAAGCCCCTTGTAATTCCGTTCTGTTTCCTCTAATCCTTTGTGGATCATTTGAATGATATCGAGGCCGATCGCATTGCTTTTCGAATGAAATTCAAGAAGGGCCACATCATCTCCAAGGTCAATTAAGCTTGCTCCGCTGTTTTTCGCAATCACGCCTTTTGTTTCTTTAAGTGCTTGTAAATGAATTCGTTTTTTGTTTTCTTTCACGGCTCTGTATTCGCCGCGGTCATAATAAAATACCGTTCCGTTCTCTTTGATGTAGAAGGTTTCATTTCCTTTGTCCAGCATCTCTTTTATCCAGCCAGGCATATCTGCTCCAAGCTGCTCAAGCTTTTCCGCTGACTGCTTGAGGCCGATGGCGTCCCACATCTCAAAAGGTCCCAGTTCCCAGCCGAATCCCCACTTCATGGCTTGGTCAATCGCATGAATATCATCGGCAATCTCGCCAAGCAGCTCGGCTGAGTAAAGCAGGGTTTGAGAAGTGATATTCCACAGCAAACGGCCGGCCCTGTCATCCGAATAAATAAGCGCTTTCATTTTGGCTTTTGTCCCTTTTGCCTGTTTTGCCGCTTCAAGTGCCGGTGATTTCATTTTTGTCCGCTCGCCGTAAGTAAGCGTCACTGGGTCAAGCTCATAAATCGTTTTTCCTTCTTTTTTATAAAAGCCTTGGCCGGCCTTGCTTCCGATCCACCCTTTTTCCAGCATATCGTTCATGAAGCTTGGAATGCGAAACACTTCTTTTTCATCGCCATCAGCTTTGTCATACACATTTCGGGCAACGTGGGCGAATGTATCGAGGCCGACCACATCAAGCGTTCTAAAGGTGGCGCTTTTCGGCCTGCCGATCAGCGGTCCTGTGATCGAATCAACCTCCCCGACCTGATAACCGCCTTTCAGCATTTCTTGGACTGTCACGAGAAGCCCGTAAGTCCCGATGCGGTTTGCGATAAAGTTCGGTGTGTCCTTTGCTGTAACAACGCCTTTCCCGAGGACATTTTCTCCGAAAGCTGTCATAAACTTTAAAATATCAGGATCCGTTTCCTTAATCGGAATGATCTCTAGCAGCTTTAAATATCGTGCGGGATTAAAAAAATGCGTTCCAAGAAAATGGGCTTTAAAATCATCCGACCGGCCTTCAGCCATTTCCTGCACTGATATGCCGGATGTGTTGCTTGAGACGATGCTTCCAGTCTTTCGATGTTCATCCACAAGAGCGAAAATTTTCTTTTTGACTTCAAGGTTTTCGACAACGACCTCAATAATCCAATCTGCTTCTTTCAGTTTTTCTGCATCATCCTCCAGATTGCCAGGTGTAATATAGGAGGTATTTTTCGCTGATGTGAGGGGAGCGGGCTTTTGTTTCAGCAGTTTTTTCATCGCCTGCCGGCTCAGCCTGCTGCGCACCTCCGAACTGTCCTTCGTCAGCCCCTTTTTTTCCTCTTCCTTTGTCAAATCGTTCGGCACAATATCTAGCAGCAGGACAGGAATTCCGATGTTAGCCAAATGCGCCGCTATCCCGGAACCCATTACCCCCGATCCTAAAACGGCTGCCTTCCGAATGTGTTTGTGCATGAGATATCCCCCTTGAACATTGAATGAATAGTCATTCATTTTTTGACTAAAAAAAATGAAACCCGTTTCTTCTTTCATCTTAAAAGATTTCCGGTTCGACTTCAATAGCTAATTTGTTATTTTTTTGTATGAAGCCTATAAAAGTCGGGCAACTTAAGCCCGGAGGTGAAGGGAATGGTACGAGAGAAAAAAAATCCGTCTTCAGCGGCAGTCAGCGCGGCGAGCGTAAAGGGAGATGCCGGTCCGACTCAGCATTACGGCGGCGGAAAACGGACAAGTCAAAATCAGCAGTATAAAAAACATAACATGGGACAATCATAATGCAGCTGCTTCCCACGGCTGCTTTCACTTTTTCAAAATTCCTTTTAACACAAACGCTGCATTGGCAGGCCGTTCGGCAATTCTTCTCATAAAGTAGCTGAACCAGTCCGTTCCATATGGGACATACACACGCATTCTGTAGCCTTCCTTGGCGAGTTCCTTCTGACGCTCCGGCCTGATGCCGTATAGCATTTGAAACTCAAATTGCGATGCGGGGATTTGATGTTCGGCGACGAGCTGTTTCGTAAATGCAATGATGTCATCGTCATGTGTGGCGACAGCCGTGTAGTTCCCGCTTAACAACTGCAGCTTTATTAAGCTCTGAAAATGAAGGTCCGTGCCTCTTTTGTCGGGAAACGCTACAGCCGCAGATTCTTTATAAGCGCCTTTTACAAGTCTGAGATTCGGCTTTAAGTCCCGCATCTTTCTGATATCTTCTGCCGCCCGGTACAAATACGCCTGAATGACCGTGCCGAGCTTCTCAAATTCCTGTTTGCATTGCCTGTAAATAGAAAGTGTCTGTTCATAATGAGAATAGTCTTCCATATCAATGGTCACAGCAACATCATATTGCTTCGCAACGGAAAGAATGGCGCGCAAATGAGTAAGAGCAAGTTCTTCTGAAAGATCGAGCCCGATTGAGGTCAGCTTAAGTGAAAGCTCTGAATTCAATTGATGTTCGGCAATGGCTTGAATGGCTTTCTTGCATTCCTCTGCGACTTGGTTTGCTTCTTTTTCCGAAGCTGCATACTCGCCTAAATAATCAATTGTTGCACACAAACCGGATCTGTTTAGCCTTTTGACGGTCTTAACCGCCGATTCAATCGTATCCCCTGCGACAAACCTTCGTGCTCCAAGCCGCGTTCCGTATGCTTTTGCGAACTTGGTAAGTGTTTTATTTTGAGATAAGAATAAAAACACATGTCTCAACATCCGACTCCCTCCCGCCGTCATCTTCAAAACACCTGTATATAACTCCCAGTCTGAAGGAAACTATAAAATGAACAGAAACCAAAGGAGGATCACAATGGATAATCAGCAGCAATCTCAAATGCCGCCTTCCGTTATTTCGACAAAGGATCATTTGTATCTCAATGACATGCTGAACTGGAATTTGCTCGCGATGAAAAAAGCGCATTTCATGGCGCAGCAGTGCCAGGATCAAACGTTAAAGCAAGAACTCGACCGCGTCGGACACATGCATCATGATCACTATCAAAGAATATTAAAGCACCTGCAGCCAGGCCAGCAGCAGTCCGGCTACATCCAATAAGGAGGCGCCAGAATGAATCAGCAAAATCAAAAAATCAGCAACCCGCAGACACCTGTACCGACAACATCGGAAATGAATGACAGAGATTTCGTCAACGAATTGCTGACAACCGAAAAATACATGACAACAGCTTATTGCACTGCCTTGCACGAATTCAGCCACGAGTCTCTTTATCAGGATATTCAATCCATTTTTGATGAGTCACAAAAAGCGCAAAGAAAACTATATGATCTCATGTTCCAATATGGATGGTATTCTGTTGAAGCGGAGGATTCACAAAAGCTGCAGCAGTCCTATCAAAAATTCCAGCAGACCATTCAGCAGCAGTCTCCTTATCAGCAATAACAACATTAGTAAAAAGGATACGATGTTCTTTCGGGCATCTATCCTTTTTTTGTGTAAAATCAGTTGACTTTTCATTTACGCTTATTTATATTTAATAAGCATTAACTATTTTGTCATTAAAATATATATACAGTGTATGTAACAGAGGGGAAATGAATATGAAGAGTGCGGATCAGTTAATGTCCGATATTCAATTATCGCTTCAGGCGCTCTTTCAAAAGATACAGCCTGAAATGCTGGAAAGCATGGAGAAACAAGGTGTCACCCCAGCGCAGCTGTTTGTGCTGGCCAGCCTAAAGAAACACGGCAGCCTCAAAGTTTCTGAAATTGCCGAGCGTATGGAGGTGAAGCCAAGCGCGGTGACGCTGATGGCAGATCGCCTTGAACAAAAAAATCTTATCGCCAGAACACACAACACAAAAGACAGGCGAGTGATTGATCTCAGTCTTACTGACGAAGGAGACATAAAGTTCGAGGAGGTTTTGGCGGGCAGAAAAGCCATAATGGCGCGCTATCTTTCCTTTTTGACGGAGGAGGAAATGCTGCAGGCGGCGCATATTACAGCAAAACTCGCACAAGCAGCAGAAACGGATGAAAAGCAAAACATGAAAAGAGGAAACGGATGAAAATGAGTAAAGAAGGCAAACAATCAAAACGAACGTTATTAATAACAGGCTTAATTATTGCCATGTTTTTTTCAGCCCTTGACGGTACCATTGTCGGAACGGCCATGCCGAAAATTGTCGGTGATCTGGGCGGTTTGAGCATGATGACCTGGCTGACAACTGCATATTTGTTAACATCAACAACCATTGTTCCAATTGCCGGTAAACTGGCTGATTTATTGGGACGCCGCATTGTCTATGTATCAGGTTTGATTATTTTTATGGCCGCTTCTGCTTTGTGCGGAATGGCCAACAACATGACGGAATTGATTATCTTCCGTGGACTGCAGGGCATCGGCGGAGGCATCATGATGCCGATGGCGATGATTGTCATCGGTGACTTGTTCACAGGAAAACAGCGTGCTAAATTCCAAGGTGTCTTTGGCGCAATTTACGGGCTGGCTTCAGTGATTGGGCCGCAAATCGGCGGCTGGATTGTAGACTCGTTAAACTGGAAATGGGTTTTCTATATTAACCTGCCAGTCGGAATTATTGCGGTTATTTTTATTGCCAGGGGATTACAGGGACGCCAGCAGACTGGTCCGATCAACTTCGATATCGCTGGTATTTTCACAATGATTGTCGGTGTGGTCAGCCTCCTGCTCGCCTTAAGCTTTGGCGGAAAAGATTATGCATGGGATTCATGGCAGATTCTTGGGTTGTTCGCTCTCGCACTGATCGGCATTGTCAGCTTTATCATCGTAGAATCAAAAGCAAAAGAGCCAATCCTGCCAATGTATTTATTTAAAAACAGAACATTTACATTTCTAAACTTGATCGGCTTCTTTATGAGTATCGGTATGTTTGGCGCCATTACGTTTGTTCCTTTCTTTATGCAGGGAATTGTCGGTGTAAGTGCGTCTGAATCGGGTACAATTATGACACCGATGATGATTTCTATGATTATCACAAGTATCATCGGCGGACAGCTTGTTTATAAAATTGGGATTAAACCGCAAATCATTACAGGCATGCTGGTTATGGCCGGCGGATTCCTGCTGTTAACGACATTGGATCTCGACACGAGCAAGCTTGTCGCTACATCTTTTATGGCGATTATTGGTCTGGGAATGGGTCTTGTTATGCCGATTCTGACATTGGCTTTACAGGAAAGCTTTTCGAAGGAGGAGCTTGGAGTTGTCACTTCATCCAGCCAATTCTTCCGTTCTATCGGCGGAACATTCGGCATTACCATGCTGGGAGCCGTAATGAATGCGAGATCAGGAAATCTATTAACAGATAAATTGGTTCCATATTTAGACTCTCTTCCGGCACAGGCAAGCTCGTTTGCCGCCCAGCTAAAGGGTATGATTGATACAAATCCGCAAGGGCTGCTGCAATCACTGTTCAGTCCGGACGCGGTCAAACAAATCCCTGCGGCTTTCTCATCCCATATTGTGCCGATTTTAAAAACATCGTTGATGGATTCGCTCCACAGCGTGTTTTATACGGGCCTGATCTTTATCGCAGTCGGAGCCGTATTCACCTTGTTCTTAAAACCTATCAAGCTATCAAATAAGAAAGCGGAAGACCAACAAGAAAAAGAGAAGGCGGCAAAAGCCGTTGAATCACCTTCCCATTAATAGAGCACCCCGCGGGTATCAATCCGCGGGGTTTTTTATTCAATCATCTGGGCTCTTCCATTTCCGAAAGACCAATCCTCATCCTGATTTCCGGCCAGCATGATAAACACATCTTCTTTTCTTACACCAAGCTCGGAATGAATCCGGCTCGCGATTGAGCGGTAAAGTGCTTTTTTCTGTTCAGTTGTTCTTGACTGTTTCAGTGTAAAATGAATGTATATCAGTTCATCAGTACGCTCGACTTGGAGATAAAATGGATCATAAAAAAATTCGCTTTTTTCATATTGTCTGATGACTTGGAAATAGTCATCTTCCGGCACATTGATTTCTTCAATCATCGATTGGTGGATAGTCCTGCTCAGTTTTTGAAGCCACACTTCGCTTCTTCCCGACCGTAAATGAATCTGTACAAATGGCATCTCCCCGCATCCCTTTCTTTACAGCGTCTGTCCGCTGTCAATTGTGATAATTTGGCCTGTGAGTGATTCCTGTTCAATTAGTGAACAAATCAATTTGGCAACATCATCTGGTTCAGCAATACACTGCAGCAGCAAAGAGCCGATCATGCTTTTCATTTTTTCTTCCCGTCCGGCCCACCATCTCGTTGCCACAGCTCCTGGTGCTACACCGCTCACTCTGATTTCAGGCGCTAAGGCGTGGGCCAATGATTTCGTTAAACCGTGCACCGCTGATTTTGATACTGCGTAAGGCATTGATGAGCCGGCACCAGTTATCCCTGCGATGCTGCCGACGTTTACGATCGCCCCGTCCTTGCTTTTCTTCATGAACGGAACCACTGCCCGCGCGCAGAAAAACATCCCTTTCACATTGACGGCATACAGCTCATCCTAGACGTCTTCTGTCGCAGCCTCAAGATCATCCATTGGAATATGCCGTGTAATGCTGGCATTGTTGACTAAAATATCAACCGTGCCGTGTGTGTTCACGATTGCTTGAATCATATCCTGCACGTCGCTGTTTTTGGATACATCTGCTTGGATGGCGAAGGCTTGCCCGCCAGCTTTTTGAATCATTTCCACTGTTTCCTCCGCTTCTGATTGCGAGCGTGAATAATTCACCGCCACAATCGCCCCACGCTTTGCCAATTCCATACTGGCTGCTTTTCCGATTCCTGTGCCGCCCCCCGTTACGAGAGCTATTTTGTTCAAGACATTCATTGCCGCCACTCCTTGCTGTTGACTAAAGTATATTTCTGATTCCATTGTAATCCAGCTTTGATGTTACGTATAATGATTGTTAAAGATACTAGATATCACTCAGATTGATAGTAAACGAACGGAGGAGTTCAAAATGGAAAGCGGAGATTTACGTGTGTTTCAAATGGTAGCTCGTGAAGGGACCATTACGAAAGCAGCCCTGCAGCTTGGCTATGTACAATCGAATGTCACGGCCAGAATTCAACAATTGGAAGCTGAGCTGGGTACCACACTGTTTTTGCGCCATAATCGGGGCATGACACTTTCTGCAAGCGGAAAATTGCTGCTGGACTACGCAAATAAAATTATAGGCCTTCTTGATGAAGCGTCTAAAGCGCTCTCATCCTCCGCAGAACCAAGCGGGCCGCTTATGATCGGCTGCACTCAGACAACCGCCGCGGTAAGGCTTCCAAAGCTTCTGGCATCTTATTATGAAGAACATCCAAACGTCCAGCTGTCTTTAACAACAGGACATACGCAATTTCTCCTTGATAAAGTTCTTCGTTATGAATTGGATGGCGCGTTTATCGGATGCGAATGCCATCATCCTGAGCTCGAATCCTATCCTGCGTTTGAGGAAGAACCAGTAGTTGTTTCGGCTGCCTCCGTGCCCGATGTTGAGGAAGCCATCACAAAGCCGATTCTCGTTTACAGCACAGGCTGTTCGTATCGAGAAACACTTGAAAAATGGCTGCGTTCCGTCGGTGTCACACAGCCGGTCATTATGGAATTTGGGACGCTTGAAGCAATTATCGGCGGGGTTACAGCAGGTCTTGGCATCTCGTTGCTGCCAAGAACGGTTGTGCAGAAACATGAAGCAGAAGGATCAATTCGATTGTACCCGCTGCCTGAAGCTCTCAGCCAGATGAAAACAGAGTTTATTGTTCGAAAAGATTCGTTTATCAGCAGCGCGCTGAGAACCTTTATGGATTCCTTTACGCCAGTTAAAACGGCTGAATCACAAAAAAGCAGTCTGCTATAATGAACAGACTGCTTTTTGGCTATTGTTTGTTTCGATGCGCTTCATTTAATTCCTTAATATGCTGAATGATCTCTTTAATGCCCTGCTTCGCGTCGGGGTATGTCGCATTCCAATGCTTAGCGAGCGGAGGCATGCTTTTGGCTATATGGGTGTACAAAATCCATTGCTTCACTTCTTCTTTTAGCTCATCGTTTGTTTCACCAAGCAGAAGCTCAGTATACTTCTCCAGCAATCCATCAAGCTGCTCCTGAAGTTTTTGTTCCATTTTCCATCTTCCTTTCGAAAAAACAGCAAGGAGCTTTCTCAATTGAAAGCTCCTTCGCTGCGTTATTTATCCATGTGATGTGAAAGCCGCTTCCTGGACAATGCATCTGCCCCTGCCATGAGGAATGCAAAGAGGCGTTCCGAAGAGCGGGTCCTGTGTAACCTGACAGTTCATAGAAAACACATTTTGCACAAGATCACAAGTGATGACCTCTTCCGGACGGCCTTCTGCATAAATCCGTTTATCTTTTATGGCCACAAGATGATGCGCATAGCGGCACGCCAAGTTTAAGTCATGGAGAACCATAACAATCGTCCGGTCTTCCTTTTCATTCAGCTCAAACAGCAAATCAAGAATTTCAATTTGATGCGTCATGTCTAAATACGTCGTCGGCTCGTCAAGAAGGATGATATCCGTTTCCTGGGCAAGCGTCATCGCGATCCAAGCCCGCTGGCGCTGTCCGCCTGACAAAGAATCAACGGCACGGTCAGCCATGTCCTCAAGCTTTGTTGCTTTAAGCGCTCTTTCAACTGCTTCCTCATCCTCTTTTGACCACTGCTTCAGCCAGTTTTGGTAAGGATATCTTCCTTGCTTCACCAGCTGATGCACCGTCAGCCCCTCTGGAGCCGAAGGACCTTGGGGCAGGATTGCGAGCTCTTTTGCGACTTCCTTCGTCGGAAGCTTGGCAATCGCTCTTCCTTCCAGCAGCACTGAACCGCCTCTCGGCTTCATCAGGCGCGCTAATGAACGTAAAAGTGTCGATTTTCCGCAGCCATTGCTGCCAATAAATACGGTAATTTCACCTTTGGGAATTGTTAAATTCAACTCATCAATAATAACGGCATCCCCGTATCCTAAGCTCAGCGTTTCTGTAGAAATTGCACTCATACCCATAACCGCTCCTTTTTGCTGGCTTTTTAGCAGCACTATGTATTGCACGTTTTCTATATACATGCTTTTAAGTCAATTGTCATCAATGCAAATGATTCCGATATTCAGCCATTTGATATGGTCATATATCCCTCATTGTAGCAGAAAACACTGACTTTGAAAATCATTTTCAATTAGTTTTATGGACATAATTGACGTTTATGGGTTTTTTATCACAAGATTACTTCTTGATTTCTCTGATGGAGCCGTCCTTCAGCTTCAATTTTAAATCGATATGATCATAATGACTGTCCAGATTAAATGCTGCCAGCACACTGTGTATCACTTCTGTTTCAGCCATTTGGTCTGTCACGGAAAGCTCGCTCAAAATCATTTTCATCTCATCTAACGCTTCTTCTCCTTCCTGATTGACACCGGAGAGCTTATCCTGTATTTCCGCTTTTTCCTGAGTCCCGTTCTTTGTATAGATTCCTTCATAACGGTTATGCTCACCATCCCCGTAGCTCACACGAAGCGAAAAATTACTGTAGGGAACGGACTTCAGCTGGGTGACGGCTGTATTTTCTCCTTCTGCCTGATGCTGGTCTTCATTGAAACGGCAGCCCGCAATCAGAACCACTGCGAGACATACAGCCCCGGCTGCTCTGATCAAATGCATATGTTTCCCCCCTGTAGGATTCCATTTATTTTAGGTATATCCAGAGAATGAAATCCTCATTCAGAGAAGAATTGAAAAAGCCGGGGCATTTAACGCCACGGCTTTTTCTTTAAGATTCGGTCATTTGTAAAAAGGTTTCGGCGTCACGCACAGCCAGCTTGATGGCATTCTCCCAGAAATCGCGCTTTGTGATGTCAGCGCCCAAATGCTTCATCGCCAAATCCTCCACTGTCATAGAAGCCGTATCGCGCAATAGCGCCATATACTTCTCTTCGAATGTGTCTTTTTCTTCAAGCGCCAACGCGTAAATACCAAGAGAAAACAGGTAGCCGAATGTATAAGGGAAATTGTAAAACGGCACCCTCGTGATGTGAAAATGAAGCTTTGATGCCCAAAAAAGCGGATGATATTCTTCTAACGCATTGCAGTATGCCTCTCTTTGCGCCTCTTCCATCAGCTCATTCAAGCGGCTGGCCGGTACCACTCCCCGCTTTCGTTCCTCGTAGAATCTCGTTTCAAATAGAAATCTTGCGTGAATGTTCATGAAGAACGCAACGCTTCTTTGCACTTTATCCTCCAGAAGAACAAGCTTTTCTTCCCTCGTCTCGGCCTGCTGGACAGTCGCGTCCGCCACTATCATCTCTGCAAACGTTGAAGCTGTTTCTGCAACGTTCATGGCGTAGGAACGGTTTAACGGCCTGACGTTGAGCATTGCTTCCTGATGGAACGCGTGCCCGAGTTCATGCGCAAGGGTAGAGACATTTGAGGCGCTTCCCGAAAATGTCATGAAAATCCGGGATTCCCCGCTGTCCGGAAAACTGGTGCAAAAGCCGCCGACTCTTTTTCCGCTCCTGTCTTCCGCCTCAATCCAGCCGTCCCGAAACGCTTTTTCAGTGAATGAGGACAGCTTTTTGCCAAACGTTGAAAACTGGCTGGTAATGATATTTGCGGCTTCATCATACGAATAGACCTTTCCGTCAGAACCGATCGGTGCCTCGACATCGTACCAGCTGAGTTTTTCAAGGCCGAGCATGGATGCTTTCCGGTTCAAAAACTGAACGAACGGCTTCTTGTTTTCAGTGATGACCTGCCACATCGTATCAAGTGTTTCTTTTTTCATCCTGTTAATTTGCAGCGGTTCCTTCAGGACATTCTCCCAGCCGCGCGCTTTATAGGTTTCAAGCCGGAATCCCGCCAAATGATTCAGCGTGCTGCTGAAAATATCTTGCTTGCTCTCCCAAGCTTGGCGGAAACGTTCATATACTGTTTTTCTGACAGTACGGTCTTGATGATCCATCATATTCTCCGCCTGACCGACAGACAATTGCTTGTTTTCACCGTTTTCCTCATACGGGATCGTCATTTTCCCGACAACCATATTGTATAAGTCACTCCAAGCGTGATATCCGTCCACCGCAAGGTTTCCGATCAGTTTTTCCTTACCGGGGCTAAGCTTTTCGGCAACCCTCTGTCTTCTTTCATTTAATATGTAAGAAACATCGCGCAATCCCGGTTTTGTTAACAATTCATTCCACACGTCTTGATTAATGTCCACAAGTTTATGATCTAATGTAACGAGCGACGATTGAAAATCTGCGGAAAGCCGATTCATGAGGCCTGATGCTCTATAGCCTTTTGATCATTGATATTCTGGGCCTGGAGGCAAGCAACAAAAGCGCCGGCCTGCTGAAGCTTGACGGATGTCTGTTCGAATAAATCAAGCAACGCGGTCAGCCCTTCAGCCTCTTCAGGCGATTCAGGCACCTGAAACGCATCAGTCCTGTCTTGAAATGCACGCAGACTTTGTGACAGCTTCTCAATATAACCTTTGAATTCTTCCGATTGGCTCCCGCCCTTAAAAAATGAATCAAGATCCCATCTTTGGCCTACCCCTTGCAGCGCCATATCACAAAACCCCTTTCCTTCTTTCGTTCTATTATAGAACAATTCTGAATTATTGTATAAAAATTTCTATTACAGGCGTCATTTCGTGTTCAGGATAGTACAATAGCTGTAGCAGTTTAATAGGAGGGTTAGGATGAATAAAAAAATAGCCATCGTGACAGGAGCGTCCAGCGGCTTCGGTCTGCTGGCAGCTGTAAAGCTTGCCCGATCATTTTTCGTGATAGCCACATCAAGACAGCCTGAAAAAGCGGAACAGCTTCGAGAATTGGCTGCAGCACACAATGTGTCTGATTCTATTCACATTACAGCTCTCGATGTCACCGATGAACAATCTATAGTCTCATTCGGAAAAGCTGTTAGTGCTTACGCCCCGATCGATTTACTCGTTAACAACGCCGGAACGGCTTATGGAGGATTTATCGAGGATGTGCCGATGGAACATTTCAGACAACAATTTGAAACGAATGTCTTCGGTGTGATCCATGTGACAAAAACCGTGCTGCCTTACATAAGAAAGCATGGCGGCGCAAAGATTATAAACGTGAGCAGCATCAGCGGACTGACAGGATTCCCAGCGCTGTCGCCATATGTTTCTTCCAAGCATGCATTGGAAGGTTTTTCTGAAAGCCTGCGTATCGAGCTGCTTCCGTTCGGTATCGAAACCGCTTTGATCGAGCCGGGCTCATACAAGACATCGATCTGGTCAACGTCATTATCAAATTTTATGTCGGTGCCTGCTGACGATTCAGCCTATCATCAATACTATAAAAAGATCCTTTCCTATGTTCAAAAAAACGGAGAAGAAAGCGGAGATCCCCAAGAGGTTGCCGACCTCATTTATCAATTGGCAACAAAACAGCACATAAAGAATTTGCGATACCCGATCGGAAAGGGCATCAAGCTCACCCTGCTGTTCCGATCGCTTTT
Organism: Bacillus sp. PS237; assembly: GCF_037963345.1. Taxonomy (NCBI): domain Bacteria; kingdom Bacillati; phylum Bacillota; class Bacilli; order Caryophanales; family Bacillaceae; genus Bacillus; species Bacillus sp. PS237. The sequence continues at coordinate 3,310,145 of NZ_CP150156.1, forward strand.
TCCTTGGTCTGCGTGGGAGTCTATCCTGAAGAAAAAGCTATTCAGCTGATCTAAATTATAATTATTATAATTTAGTATTGATTTTTATTTAGTATATGATATAATTAAGTCAACAGATCACAAGGAGGACGTTATCTTATGAAAACTGAAAACGCAAAAACAAATCAAACATTAGTTGAGAATTCACTGAACACACAATTATCAAACTGGTTTCTTTTATACTCTAAGCTCCACCGTTTCCATTGGTATGTGAAAGGGCCTCATTTCTTTACATTGCACGAGAAATTTGAAGAACTTTATGACCATGCGGCTGAAACAGTGGATACCATCGCTGAGCGCCTGCTGGCGATTGGCGGACAGCCTGTTGCCACAGTGAAAGAATACACTGAGCATGCATCTATCACAGACGGCGGAAACGAAACATCAGCATCAGAAATGGTACAAGCATTGGTAAACGACTACAAACAAATCAGCAGCGAATCTAAATTCGTGATCGGCCTGGCTGAAGAAAATCAAGACAATGCGACAGCGGACTTGTTTGTCGGATTAATTGAAGAAGTTGAAAAACAAGTGTGGATGCTTTCCTCTTATTTAGGGTAACAAAAAAGCTGAACCTTAATCGGGTTCAGCTTTTTGTTTTTTCTTAGCTTGAACTGCTTTCTGTCTGCTTGGTCAGTGTTGCGTTCAACGTTTTCGTTTTTCCCTTTCGCAGCACTTGGATTGTTGTTTTATCTCCGACTTTTAAGTCTTTGTAAAGGATCTGACGGATATCCGCACTGCTTTCCACGTCTTTACCGTTTAGTTTGACAATGACATCCTCAGATTTAATACCTGCTTTTTCTGCCGGCGAATTTGCTTGAACTTCTTTTACATAAACACCTTTGCCCAATTGATCTCCAAACAGGCCGAGCGTATTTTCCTGATAGGTTTCAGGAACTTGTGACATGTCAATCATCTGCACGCCTAAAAACGGACGGTCCACCTTCCCGTTTTGCAGCAGCTGGTCAACAATCGGCTCGACATCATTGCTTGGGATCGCAAATCCAAGTGATTCCACGCCGCTTTCGCTCACCTTCAAGCTGTTGATGCCGATGACCTGGCCGCTTGCATTGATTAATGGGCCTCCGCTGTTCCCCGGATTGATCGCTGCATCGGTTTGCAGCACGTTCATTTCCACCGTCCCCTGTGTTGTATCCACATCAATTGTCCGGTTCAGTCCGCTAATGATACCTTGTGTCACTGTACCGGAAAACTGCTGTCCGAGCGGGTTACCGATAGCGATTACCTTTTCGCCAGTGCGCAGCTGTGAAGAGTCACCAAAGCTCGCCACTTTTTTTACATTCTTGCCGCTGATTTCCAAAACTGCCAAATCAGTAATGGTATCGCTGCCGACAAGCTTGGCAGTTTCCGTTTCTCCGTTGTATAGCGTAACAGTCAGCTTGTTCGCGCCTTCAACGACATGGTTGTTTGTAATGATATACGCTTTATCGCTGTCTTTTTTGAAAATAACACCTGACCCGGTTCCGCTTTCACTTTCTGAGCTGGAGCCTCCTCCCGTGCCGAATGTGTTATTTTGAGAGGTTTGGATATTTGAGATTCCGACAATCGTAGGCTCTAAATCCTCTACCATATCAGCGATGTTTGATGCGTTCGTTATCGGCGCCGTTGTAAAATTATCAGACTGCACCTGTTTATTTGCGGAAGCGGTTTCGGTCGCCTGATTTTGGTCTGACGGCAGATAAGGCGCGATGCCAAGCATGAGGCCCCCGCCGATAATACCGCCTAAAATCGGGCTCAGCCATGCGGCTCTCCGTTTCTTTTCTTTTTTCACAGCCGTTTCTTGCTTTTCCATTTCTAAAGCAGAAGCCGTTTCCTGCCGTCCCGCTTCATACGACACAGGCGCGTCAAGCAATTCTTGTTCAGAATGTCCAATCAGCTTCTGGTTTTCTGTATTCTGCTGTTCTGTATGTGAAGGTTCAGTTTGATGTTGATCGTTTTGGCCATCACGTCGATAATCCATGTTCTTACACTCCTTTAACGGTTATTCATTTATCGTTACATATTCATCGCATGTACAAGTTCAATTGTCCCAATAATGAGGAGAAAAGCAAAGCACCAAAATAGAATATGTTTGATCATCCTACATCTTCCTCGCTCTTTTTCTCTTCCTTTCTTCCCTTAACCATATCATAAACAAACATTGTGGGATAAAAATGAAAAGAATATGTGAAATTATGAAAATTGCCTGCCGTATGTTAAAACTAGTTTATAATGACGTTGAAAGGATGTGAAGAGCCTTGTCATACACCATTTATCTAGTTGAAGATGAGGATAACCTGAATGAACTGCTGACGAAGTATTTAGAGAATGAGGGCTGGAACATTACATCTTTTACGAAAGGTGAAGACGCCAGAAAGAAAATGACACCGTCTCCCCACCTATGGATTCTCGATATCATGCTGCCGGATACCGACGGCTATACATTAATAAAAGAAATCAAGGCGAAAGATCCTGACGTGCCGGTCATTTTTATTTCCGCCCGAGATGCGGATATTGACAGAGTGCTTGGCTTAGAGCTTGGCAGCAATGACTACATTTCAAAGCCGTTTTTGCCGCGGGAGCTGATTATCCGTGTGCAAAAGCTGCTGCAGCTCGTATATAAGGAAGCTCCTCCTGTCCAAAAAAATGAAATTGCCGTCTCCTCGTATCGGGTCGCTGAAGACGCCCGCGAGGTCTATGACGAAAACGGGAATATCATCAATTTGACGTCAAAGGAATTTGATCTGCTGCTATTATTTATCCATCATAAAGGGCATCCATACTCTCGTGAGGATATCCTCCTAAAAGTGTGGGGACATGACTACTTCGGAACAGACCGGGTCGTTGATGATCTCGTCCGGAGACTGCGCAGAAAGATGCCTGAATTGAAGGTGGAGACGATTTACGGTTTCGGCTACAGGATGATGTCATCATGAAAAACAAGCCGCTCGCGTTTCAGATATGGGTTGTCATATCCGGCATCCTGTTAGCGATATCGATTTTACTGCTTGTGTTATTTTCAAACACGCTGCGAGATTTTTTCACTAATGAAACGTATACGACGATTGAAAATGAGCAGCATGTTCTGACAGAGTACCGCCTGCCAGGTTCGATTGAAAGGCGCTATTACAGCGAGGAAGCGACGGCGCCGACAACTGTCCGCTCCGTACAGCACGTGCTCCTTCCTGAAAATGAAGAGGCTTCTTCAGACAAGGATTTAAGCATTCTGTCATCTTCATTTATCCACAAGGTGTACAAGCTGGCTGATAAGCAGGAAGCTAAAAAGAAACGTTACAGCGCCGACGTCAATGGAGAGAAAGTGTTTTTTGTCATTAAAAAGGGACTTTCCGTCAATGGACAATCAGCGATGATGCTCTCTTACGCGCTTGATTCTTATCGGGACGATTTGGCCTATACCTTGTTCAAACAGCTTCTGTTTATTATAGCTGTCGTCATTTTATTAAGCTGGATTCCGGCTATTTGGCTTGCAAAGTATTTATCAAGGCCTCTTGTATCATTTGAAAAACACGTCAAACGGATTTCTGAACAGGATTGGGATGACCCAGTAAAAGTGGACCGGAAAGATGAAATCGGCAAATTGGGCCATACCATCGAAGAGATGCGCCAAAAGCTTGTGCAAAAGGATGAAACAGAAAGAACTCTATTGCAAAATATCTCTCATGATTTAAAAACGCCGGTCATGGTCATCAGAGGCTATACACAATCAATTAAAGACGGGATTTTTCCTAAAGGAGACCTTGAAAACACTGTAGATGTTATTGAATGCGAAGCTCTTAAGCTGGAGAAAAAAATAAAGGATTTATTATATTTAACGAAGCTGGATTATTTAGCGAAGCAAAAAGTGCAGCACGACATGTTCAGTATTGTGGAAGTGACAGAAGAAGTCATCGAACGATTGAAGTGGGCGCGGAAAGAACTATCGTGGGAAATTGATGTAGAAGAGGATATTTTGATGCCGGGCGATCCGGAGCAATGGAACAAACTCCTCGAAAACATTTTGGAAAATCAAATCCGCTATGCTGAGACAAAAATAGAAATCAGCATGAAACAAGATGATCGAAATATCGTGATCACCATTAAAAATGACGGTCCGCATATTGAAGATGAGATGCTCTCCAGCCTCTATGAGCCTTTTAATAAAGGGAAGAAAGGCGAATTCGGCATTGGTCTAAGCATCGTAAAACGAATTTTAACTCTTCATAAGGCATCTATCTCAATTGAAAATGACAAAACGGGTGTAACATACCGCATAGCAGTGCCAAAATAGACTGTAGATGTTTTGCAGTCTATTTTTTTATGTGAAAGAATAGCCGTTAAAATCTCTGTAATTTGTTTTGAGCGGCTGTTTGCATTGATGAACCCATTTTTTCTCTGACAAGGTCTGCTTCGGATATTTGACTTTCTCCACTTTGATTCCTCTGTTTCGCAAGCGGCTGATCATTTCGTCCAATTCTCTCATTCTAGATTCACCCTTTCGCTTGAGCTTTGACCATTCGGTCATCTCAATTTATAATATAAATAATACATGATAAAAAAACAAGTTACAATAAGGTTAATTTTATAACAGACGGTGTGACTATATGGTCATATCCTAGCAGGCCTCCGGGCTCCGAAAGGGTGGAACCATTGAAGGAAAAAGAAAAACTGATTATTGAAACAGCCTTAAAACTATTTGCCCAAAAAGGATACAACTCAACATCAGTCCAGGAAATCGCAAAAGAATGCAAAATATCTAAAGGCGCTTTTTATATTTATTTTCCTTCGAAAGAAGCGCTTCTTCTCTCTATGCTGAACTACTATTATGATAAAACGTTTACCCGAATTTTAAATATTAAAACGAAGGGCGACAGCCCCAGAACGGCTTACCGTAAACAGCTGACCGTCCTCTATGAAAACATTCTTGAACACAAAGATTTTATCAGCATGCAGTTGAAGGAGGGTTCTCTGCCTTACACAGAAGAAGTGGAGCAATGCGCAAAAAAAATCCGCCAGTCCTCACTTCAATTTCATATCGACAGCCTGCTGAACATCTATGGAAAAAAAGCGGAACCGTACACTGCTGAGCTTTGTTTTTTAATAGAGGGCATCAGCCAGATTTACCTGGAATGCATGATTTTGCTCGGGTACACTGTGAAGCCGTCTCAATTAGCTGATATCATTATGAATCGAATTGATGATATGGTAAAAGGCATGTCTGAACGAAACGATAAGCCTTTCATCACATTGGAAGAGGCGAGCTCTTTATTCGGACCTCTTACGCACGGACGGCCTGACCCGCTGACTGAATCAATTGTGAAAAGCCTACGTGACAAAATTAACAGCTTAAACACAAACTCCTCTCTTGAATTATCGGAGAGCTTGGACATACTTGAAGCAGAAATGAAGAAAAAAACACCGAAGCTGGCGATCATAAAAGGAATGATTCATAATCTGACGGAGTCTGAAGCTCTCGCCAAAGATGCGGAACAGCTTAAATATTTATTAAAACAGCAACATATTTAGAAGAACGGCTGCTTAAAAAGCAGCCGTTCTTCCTATTACGCCTTTGGTTTTACCATGTCTTCCGGCTTAACCATTTCGTTAAATTGCTCCTCTGTCAGCAATTCAAGCTTCAAAGCTGCTTCTTTGAGCGTCAATCCCTCTTTATGGGCAAGCTTGGCGATTTTCGCCGCGTTTTCATAACCGATATGCGGGTTCAGCGCCGTAACAAGCATTAATGAATTTGACAGGTTTTCCTGAATGGTTTCTTTATTAGGCTCAATACCGACAGCACATTTATCATGGAATGAATTCATGCCGTCACTGAGCAGCTGCACAGATTGCAGGAAGTTGTAAATAATAACAGGCTTAAACACGTTCAGTTCAAAGTTCCCCTGACTCGCCGCAAAGCCGATTGTCGCATCGTTCCCCATGATTTGCGCTGCGATCATTGTTAACGCTTCGCTTTGTGTCGGATTGACTTTACCAGGCATAATAGAGCTTCCCGGCTCATTTTCAGGAATGACGATCTCCCCGATGCCGCAGCGGGGTCCGCTTGCGAGCCATCTGACATCGTTCGCGATTTTCATTAAGTCAGCCGCAAGCGCTTTTAATGCGCCATGCGCATAAGTGATTTCGTCATGGCTTGTCAGCGCGTGGAATTTATTCGGCGAGCTGCTGAACGTTTGGCCGGTCAGCTTAGTGATCTCTTCTGAGACAAGCTCTCCAAACTCTGGGTGGGCGTTGATACCCGTTCCGACAGCCGTTCCACCAATTGCAAGCGCACGCATTTTATCTGTCGCTTCCAAAATCATTTCCTTCGAACGGTCCAGCATGTGAACCCATCCGCTGATTTCCTGTCCGAGGGTCAGTGGCGTAGCATCCTGAAGATGCGTGCGTCCGATTTTGACAATATCATTGTATGCTTTTGCTTTTTCATCCAGTGTATTGCGAAGCTGATCAAGCGCCGGCACAAGCTGCTCGTAAACAGCCAAAACAGCGGCAACATGCATCGCAGTCGGGAATGTGTCGTTTGAGCTTTGGCTTCGGTTCACGTCATCATTTGGATGAATCGTTTGATCAGAGTTCTTCTCTTTTAATAAAGCAGTCGCACGGTTGGCTACCACTTCGTTCATGTTCATATTGCTTTGTGTGCCGCTTCCGGTCTGCCATACGACAAGCGGGAAGTTGTCATCGTACTTGCCTTTGAGCACATCATCACAAACCGCTGCAATCGCTTCTGCTTTTTCAGCGTCCAGATTGCCGAGGCGTTTATTAGCTAGAGCAGTGCTTCGTTTTAAAATTGCAAACGCCTTCACAACACGCATCGGCATTTTTTCAGAACCGATCTTAAAGTTCTCCTTGCTTCGCTGTGTTTGGGCGCCCCAAAATTTATCAGCAGGAACTTTTACTTCTCCCATGGTGTCTCGTTCAATTCTGTATTCCATTTATGTATCCCTCCATAACGGTTGCTTCAATAGATCATAATTCGCCAATGACACAAAAAATCCTTTTTATTTTTCGATCTTGGCAGATTTTAATTTTAATTCAAGATATACGCGGGAATCCTTTGAATATTTGTATTTTGGATTTGTCCTGCCGTACTCCTTTGATGTATAAGAGACATCATAATGCTGTTCAAATGATCTAATGAGCTGTTCAATTTCTTCTTGTTTTCCAGCTAGCCTTACCTGTGCCACTTCGTATCCTCCGCTTTCATAAAAAAACTTACTCCATGAAATACTCTAACACAGTATATCATTTTTTTAACAGGAAAAGATAACCTCTACTAAGGTTTTGGATAAGAGGTGACCTCATTGGAACAAACAGAGTTTAAGGAATATATACACGATAATTTAGCATTGGTGCTGCCAAAATTAAAAGAAAACGATGATCTGGTGAAAAACAAAAAAATGCTTGCGAACGGACTGGTTTTTTACTATCTCTATTTCAGTGAAATGACTGATGAGAATAAGGTGTCAGAAGCCATTAAAACTTTGATTAAAGATGAGGAGACCTTAACGCTTGACCAGGTCAAAAAACGCCTTGACCAGCTTGACGCAAGACCTGTTGAAACTGCAAAAAAAACGATTGAATCGATTCTCAACGGCAATTGTGCTGTGTTTATCAACGGATTGGATAAAGCCTATATTCTGACCACAGGAAAGAAAAAAACAAGAAGCCTGACAGAGCCGACAACTGAAAAAGTGGTTCGCGGCCCAAAAGTAGCGTTTGTAGAGGATATTGATACAAATCTCGCTCTGATCAGACAAAGAACCTCTCATCCGAAATTGATCACCAAAAAAATCATGATCGGCGAAAACAAGCTGAAGCCTGCAGCCATTATGTACATTGAAGGCAAAGCAAAAAAGTCCGTCATAAAAGAAGTGAAGGCGCGGCTTAAAAATATCCAGCTGGAAGATATCCAGGACAGCGGAACGCTCGAGGAGCTCATTGAAGATAATAAATATTCACCATTTCCGCAGATACAAAATACGGAAAGACCTGACAAAGTATCTTCAGCCCTGTTTAACGGCCGTGTGGCAATTTTGGTCGACAGTTCACCATTTGTGCTGCTGGTGCCGGTTTCTCTCGGCATCCTGATGCAATCCCCGGATGACTACTATGAACGCTGGATTTCAGCATCTCTTATCCGGTCGCTGCGCTTTGCTTCTATCTTTATCACCTTGTTTTTGTCATCGATTTATATAGCACTTGTTTCCTTCCATCAGGGGCTGCTGCCGACCGCACTCGCCGTCACGATTTCGGCGAACAGGGAAAACGTGCCGTTCCCTCCGATATTTGAAGCCCTGCTGATGGAAGTCACCATCGAGCTGCTAAGGGAAGCCGGACTGCGACTCCCCAATCCGCTCGGACAGACGATCGGCCTCGTTGGGGGCGTAGTCATCGGACAGGCTGCTGTAGAAGCGAATCTCGTCAGTTCGATTATGGTCATTGTCGTCAGTGTCATTGCCCTGGCATCCTTTACCGTTCCTCAATACGGAATGGGTCTGTCTTTCCGGGTGCTGCGTTTTATTTCGATGTTTTCCGCCGCTATTTTAGGGCTATACGGCATTATTTTATTTATGCTTGTCGTTTATACGCACTTAACGAGACAAACGAGCTTTGGGTCTCCGTATTTTTCGCCAAACGGATTCTTTAGCCTGAAAAATACGGATGACTCCATTATCCGTCTCCCAATTAAAAACAAACCAAAAGAGGTGAATAATCCAAATGAGCCAAAAACAGACTCCACTGAAACTTAATACCTTTCAAGGTATTTCTATTGTTGCAAATACAATGCTTGGGGCCGGACTTTTAACATTGCCGCGAGCGCTGACCACTAAGGCTAATACGCCTGACGGCTGGATCACGCTGATATTAGAAGGTTTCATTTTTATTTTCTTCATTTATTTAAACACGCTCATTCAGAAAAAACATCAATACCCTTCACTCTTTGAATATTTGAAGGAAGGGCTTGGGAAATGGATCGGCAGCATCATCGGCCTTTTGATCTGCGGCTATTTCCTCGGCGTAGCCAGCTTCGAGACACGGGCAATGGCTGAAATGGTGAAGTTTTTCCTGCTGGAGAGAACCCCAATTCAAGTCATTATTTTAACGTTTATTTGCTGCGGCATTTATTTAATGGTTGGGGGCTTAAGCGATGTGTCGCGGCTGTTTCCCTTTTATTTAACGGTAACCATTATTATTTTGCTGATTGTGTTCGGGATCAGTTTTAAAATTTTTGATATCAATAATTTGCGTCCTGTTTTAGGCGAAGGCCTTGGACCCATTGCAAACTCCCTTACCGTCGTTTCCATCTCTTTTTTAGGAATGGAAGTGATGCTGTTTCTTCCTGAACATATGAAGAAAAAGAAATACACGTTCAGATATGCGTCTCTAGGATTTCTGATTCCGATTATCTTATATATCCTTACGTATATTATCGTTGTCGGAGCTTTGACCGCTCCCGAGGTGAAAACGCTGATTTGGCCGACTATTTCTCTCTTTCAGTCCTTTGAGCTTAAAGGCATATTTATTGAACGGTTTGAATCCTTTTTACTGGTGGTCTGGATTATCCAGTTTTTCACCACATTTGTCATTTACGGATACTTTGCCGCTAACGGGCTAAAGAAGACATTTGGATTATCGACTAAAACAAGCATGGTGATTATCGGCATAACGGTCTTTTATTTTTCTCTCTGGCCGGATGACGCCAATCAAGTCATGATGTATAGCGATTATCTTGGCTATATTTTTGTCTCCCTGTTTCTGCTTCCGTTCATTCTCTTTTTCATTGTAGCTCTCAAGAGGAGGATTACAACAAAATGAAAATCCGGATTTTATGTATGTTTATATGCACCCTATTGCTGTCCGGATGCTGGGACAGTGAGAATATCGAGGAATTAAGCTTAGTGATCGGAGTAGGGCTAGACAAGCCTGACGATGAAAATTTAGAGCTGACACAGCAAATTCTCGTGCCGAAAATAATCAGCGCCAAGGAGGGCTCTTCATCTGATCCGACACAGCTTTCTATCACAAAGGGTAAAACTGTCCATCAAATGATGAGAACCTCTGCATTAAAGCATAAGCCTACGTTTTCACAGCATTTGCGTCTCATTCTGCTTTCCAAAAGCGTGATTGCGGATCAAATTGGAATGGACGCCATTATTAACCAGTTTGTCAGAGACAACGGAACAAGGAGGAGTTCCTACGTCTTTATCACCAACGGCCGAACTAAGGATATATTTAACATGAATGATGAAGGCGAACCCGCATCCAACGTGATATATGATCTGACAGAGAATAATAAGGTGACGATCAGAACGATGGAGCCAGTTACATTGGGGGAGATCTCAGAACACTTAACCTCTGACGATTCATTCCTCATCCCTCATGTCGGTAAGGAAAACGGCAAGCTCGCGATAAACGGAGCCTCTATCATAAAAAATAAATTATGGCACCGGGACCTCACCCCGATTGAGGTTCAAAATATCAGCTTATTTTCAGGCACTGTCGAGGGAGGCGTCATTGACTTGAAGCGCGATGGCCATCTCTTTTCTTATGAAGTATATTCAAGCAATCGGAAGATCAAGACGGCATACAAGGACGGAAAGTTCAAATTCACCGTTACCCGCAATATTGAAGGTCGTCTATCTGAGGACTGGAATCCCAATGAAGACTCGTTTAAGGATTCATATATTAAAAGTATTGAAAAGACAGTCGAAAAACGAGTACACGAAACAGTAACGTCATTTATTACAGAGAAGCTGCAGAAAGAGATCAAAGCGGACGTAACCGGGCTGGGAAACGAGGTCAGAATTCATTATCCTCAAAAGTGGAAAAAGATTTCAAGAAAATGGGATGATGATTATTTCAGCAATGCGGAAATAGACTACCGGGTCAATGTGATTGTCAGAGACTTCGGAACGAAAGGCGCAAACAAATAGCAGCCGCCTAATTCACGAGATGATTTCGGTGTGCGTACACCGCCGCCTGCGTCCGGTCACTGACATCCAGCTTTGATAAAATATTCGTAATATGTGTTTTGACTGTTTTAATCGTAATAAACAGTTCCTCGCCTATTTCTTTGTTTGTCTTTCCTTCTGCGATCAGGCAGAGTATTTCGAGCTCCCGTTTTGTAAGCGATTCATGCGGGAGCGCGTTTTCACCTGAGTGGCGCAGCCTGGATAATACTTTTCCCGCCACTTTTGACTCCAGCTTCGGCTCTCCCTTGCTTGCGGCGCGGATGGCATCGGCGATTTCTGCCGCTTTTGAGGTTTTCAACAGATAGCTGAGCGCGCCAGCTTCAATAACCGGGTACACTTTGTCATCATCAATGAAGCTAGTGAGCACAATAATTTTCGGGTCGGAAAGCTCCCGGCAAATTTGCTTTGTAGCTTCAATGCCATCCATGCCCTCCATGACAAGGTCCATTAAAATGACATCAGGCGACAGTTCCACAGCAAGCCGAACACCTTCGCTGCCGTCCGATGCTTCGCCGATGACTTCAATATCGGGCTGCGCCTCCAAAAAAGCCGCGAGCCCCATTCTGACCATTTCATGATCATCAATCAATAATACTCGAATCACGTTCGTTCTCTCCTTTTTCTTCCGGAAAAATCGGGACCTTCACTTCGATTTGAGTGCCTTTTCCTTCTACTGAAATCACTTCGGCGACACCGCCGATTTCACTTGCACGTTCTTTCATAGAATTCAAGCCGTATGAGGAGGCTTTCACCTGGTCCATTTTAAAGCCTTTTCCATTATCAATCACCTTCAGACGGAGCTGGCTGTTCTTTATGCCCAGAATCACGGTTACTTTTGACGCTTTTGAATGTCTAAATACGTTTGAAAGGGCCTCCTGCACGATTCTGAACAAGTGGTCTTCAACACCCTTGGATATCGCTGTGTCCTGTATATCCCACTCAATATCAATCGGCTGCTTTTTTCGGAACTCGTCCAAAAGCTCCGTAAGGCCCTCCTTCAGCCCTTTTCCTTCAAGGGTAACAGGCCGTAAATGGAGCAGCAGCGCCCTCATCTCATTTTGGGCTTCGCCTGCCATATGCTCGACCATCCTGATCCGCTTGACTGTTTTGTCATCAGCATCCTTGACATGTTCCAGCACGGCTGATGTCATCATCGATATGGCAAAGAGCTGCTGGCTGACCGCATCATGAAGATCTCTGGCCAATCGCTGGCGTTCTTCTGAGATAACCGACTTCTTCATTTGAGCCTGCCATTCCGCACGTTCATTGGAAAGTTTCTGGAGGGATGCGACTTGAAGCTCCACGCGCTTCGCCATTTCGTTCAGCTGATCAGCAGCCAGGCCGATTTCATCATCACCGAGCGGCGGTATCCGATAAGCGAAATTGCCGTTTTCAAAGGTTAAAATGGATTCAATTAATGTATCAATCCTTGTCTTCAACCGGTTGCCGTACATATACCCTGAGGCGAAACCGACGGTCACGCTGATCAGAAGCAAAATCAGGATAAACGGAATTCCGAACCAGCTTGATGACAGCAAAACAAGCGGATCGAGCCGATAGTAAAACATCATAAAGGAAATCAGGCAAACAAAAAGGAGCAGGCTGATTCCCGTTGTCATGCGGATGGCGCGCCATTGGAGGCTGGCAAGCATTTTTTTTCTCATACGTACTTCACATCCACATCACCGATAAATAAGGAAACGGACACTTTTACCCGGCGCTTTGACTCGCTAAAATCAGTTGACGCGGCATATACCTTCGTGCTTAATCCGCTTTTCTTCGAGCCGATCAGATTAATGTCTCCTATAAAAACAGCCGAGCTGACAGCCACTTCAAGGTCCGATGGTACATAAATATCAACGTTACCAATGACTCCGCTAATGACGATTGTACTTTCTCCCTCGGGAATCATCGCTTTAGATAAATCGATTTTGATATCACCGATAAAACCAGAGACATTTAAATCGTTCAGGTCAAACGGCTGCTTCATCATTTGCAGCTCACCGATAAAAAAGCTGCGCATGTCGGGATGTTTTACATCTTTTGGCGGCTCATGATGTTCTTTTTTATTGAGATTGACCTGTTTCTCATTCGGTTCAAATATCGGCTTCCCTTTGATAAGCCTGTAGCCGGCGTAAATCAGAAATGCGGCAAACGCATAGCCGAATAAATTAAAGGTGATGCTGAAGAGGTTTTTCAAAAATAGAAACGCGGCAAAGATATACATGACGGAGCCAAGCCAATCACGGGAATATTTTTTAAGGAAATAGCCGGCAATCAGAAAAAAGAGCGGCCAAAACAGCAGATCGCCTATTCCGATAATTTGCAAAAACATACTGATGCCGAATAAAGCAATGATCAATCCGAGAAGCTGTTTTTTTGTCATTCCTGGTGTCCGCCTCCTTTCTTCTGCCTAGTGCTACCGTATCGCTAGATCCCCGCTGTCCGTTTTGATGTCGATTGGATGCCGGCCGCTTCCTTGCGTGCCTGTGATGTGATGCTGTTCTTTATGTCCTTTATCAGCAAATGAATACGGCGAACTGACGTCACCGCTTGCTGATAAAGCATTGACTGCAAAGCTGCCATTTTGGGGAAGGCTTACATTAGCATCACCGCTTGTCAGCGTGACAGATACGGGACCGGTTACCTTTTTCAATACAGCATTAAAATCTCCTGAAGTCATTTTCACATCAAGAGAGCCTGATACATGAACCAGATTTGCGTCCCCTGAAGCTAAATCAATGCCGGCTGTTTTGGAGACGGTATTTGAAATGGAAACATCCCCCGATGATGCCTTCACTTTCAGATCTTGAATGCGGACGTCCGTCACGCTCGTATTTCCGCTCGCAGATACTGCGTTCAGCCCGGAAAGCGCAAGATGGTCATTCCCGGCCACAGACACGTCACCGCTTGAGGTTCGTACTGCCAGATCACCTTTATAATCATACGGAAGCCTGACGATAAGAGTTGAACGGTTAAATCCATTCAAAAATTGAAATTCTTTTTCCTTTACGGTCAGCTCCAGTTTTCTTTTGTTTTCAGTAACAAATAACTTTCCTGAGTCTCCTGAAATGCCTGCCGATATGTCACTTCGTTCTTCCGCTATAATCCGGACATCCTTGCTATCCGACTCAATGACCATGCTGTCAATGTCCCGCGGCGATGCGCTGGCTGAATCAGCTTCTGTGCCATTTATGAAACCTAGGCCTGCAGCAAACACATCTTTTACGACGACGGCGAAAAAAACCAGAATACCGGCAGTGATCAACAGTTTGCCAAGCATTTTTTTCATTCGGTTTCATCCTTCTCATTCATTCTATTATAAAGGAAAAGCTTGCGAATTGATACGTGCGGAAGGGAAGGACTTGACCGCAAATCCTTCCCCGTTCCGCTTATTCATTTGCCGCTTTTGTCTGGTCTGATTTTTGCAGTGAAAGTGTCCGCATTTTTTCAATCTCCGCTTCCACATCGTCTGCGAATTCTTTACGTGTAAGTTCTGTGCCGGCTTCCGCTGACTTTGAATAATTCGCGCGGATTTCCATTTCTTCAATACGATTTTCAATACGTAAAAATTCACGATACGCGCTTTCACTGTCAATTTTGTCAAATGTCGTATTCATATGCTCTTTAGCTTTCGCCGCATTTGCCCGCGCAATCAGCGCCTGTTTTTTATCCTTTACGTCCTGAAGCTTTGTTTCAAGTGCAGCCAGCTGCTCTTTCAGATCAGCCAGCTGACTGTTTGCCTGTTCATAGGAAGCTTTATGCTCAGCCGCCTTCCCTTCTAAATACTTCATTTCAGTCAGCGCCTTTTTCGCCAGTTCTTCTTCACCTGCGTCAAATGCGAGCTGTGCCTGATTTTTCCGTTTGCCAGCCACTTCAGCGGCTTCTTCATATTTTTTCTTAAATTGATAGGCAATCGTGTGCTGTTTCACAATTGTTTGCTTTGCTTTTGCGATGTCGCTTTCCATATCGCGTACATATTGATTCAGCATCACCTTTGGATTCTCCATTTTATCAAGTCCTTCATGAACTGACGCAACAAACATGTCTCTGATTCTTTTTAATACCATACCTGATTCCTCCTAATATATTGATATTATTTTTTCTTCAAAAATTCTTCCCATTCGTCATCAAAGTGAGATTGGTAGGCAGCAGAAGCCGGTTCAGGATCAAAAGATGATACACCGTTATCAGCTGATCCGTTTTTCATCAGCTTCCAGCCGTAATACACCATAGCGGCCGCCAATGCGATTCCGACGACAAACGGAAGTGAGCAGATGAGCATAATGGCTCCGATACCGCCCACGATGATTCCCGTGATGGTTTTTCCCGCGGCAAACCTTTTGATTCCTGCGTATGTCATCAAGCTCCCGATGGCGAGCGGGATGATAAAGCCGAAGCTTCCTCCTCCAAAAAAGACGGAGATCCCAAATACAATTAATAAGAATCCGCCTATTGTTTTCTTGTTTATTTTCATGCAGATCCTCCTTTCGTTTTCCTTGTCTTCATCTTATACAAGTTGGAAGATATGCAAAACGAATCAGAGATTGATTTTTATATAAGACCGGAGTCGTATCTCGCACCGGACCCATTGGCACAAAAAAACGCCATGCACGAGGCATGGCGTTTTAAAACCCTTTACAGATGAACACTTGCTTCCCTTTCTTTAATTAGGTCGGACCTTTCTGCTTTGGCCAATTTTGTAAACAGCAAGATTCCGATACCCGCAATAATTTCGACAATCCCACCGACAGCGATCACTTTACCTGAGCCGAAAGCATTAGCGGCATACCCGCAAATGACAGCTCCGGCAGGGATCGAAATATTTGAGATCATATGTATAACGGCGTAAACCTGCGGCTGATCCTCACTATCCACAGACGTCTGGATAATCGTGTACTCAGGAACATTAACAGCACTGACTGCGGCACCAAAGGTAAAAGCAGCGAAAAAGACGAGCGGCAAAAAGGTATTCATCCCGGTAATAAAGAAAGCAAATCCTTCAATAATGCCGGCAGTGACGAATAACAAGCCGTACCTGTTTACCTTGACTTTCGCCAGCACAAACCCTAATAAAAACGCGCCCGCGGCGGTGGTGGCCTTTAAAAGCGAGTATACGATCGGCTGGCCGTTTAAATCTTCCGCAACGTATACGGCAGAGAGCGCTTCCCATGGGGCAGCCGCGAAATTCATAAAGATACAGTAAATGGCGAGCGGATATAAAATCTGGTGTTTTCTGACGAGCCTAAAGCCGCGTTTCAGTCTTCCGATATATGTGCCTCTCTGTGTAACAACCGCAGACTCTGATTGAGATTCAACCGCAGTGTACTTAATAAAAAGAACGAGAAAACCTGACACCAAATAGAGCACAAGTGCGATAAGCATGGTATAAGAAGGACTAATAAATGTAAGAAAAGCGCCGCATAATGTGACAGCCCCAAGCCGGACAATTTGAGCGGAGGATTGCAGCACAGCGTTTGCTTTTTGAATGCCCTGTTCATTGACGATTTGAGGAATCAAAGCGATAGAGGCGGGATTGTAGGCAGCTCCAGTAGCTGAATGCACAATCATAAGCGTCATGACAAACCACAGCGGAGAGAAGCCCGCAAAATGACATAGAGGGATAATCAAAACAATCGCCGCCCTTGTCAGATCTGAAAAGTACATCCAAAATTTCAGCGTGGTCTGTTTCATAAAAGGCCCCGTCACAGGCGCCAGAACGGCTTCCGGCAAAAACGTGACAGCAATCAATAAAGCAGTGCCGATCGCACCTTTGCCGTCATAAATTAAAAACCATAATATTGAATTAAATGCGAACATATCGCCGGATATCTTGACTATTCTTGAGAAAAACAGATAATTGAAATTTCTCTTCCAGATGCTATCACTTTCAATTAAATTCACCATCCATCAGAGCCCCCCGTTGCCTATTTTTTACATCTATTTATTACAATATCTCATTTTTCCATTTTTCAGTCAATAATTCATAAGGTTCATTTTTTGTCGTAAAATGGGAAATTGACAGAGTGAAAAACAAAAAAAGCCGGCATGTATTTGAACACGCCGGCTTTCCTTTTCACTTTTTATGATTCGCTGCTGTTTCGGTCCCGAAACACAATGGCACTTCTTTCATATTCTACATCGCCAATACCGCTTCTTGCATTCACAACCCGGGCGGCGGCAAAGAAATAATCGGACAGACGATTGAGATAACGCAGCACTGTTTCATGAATCTCCTCCGATTTCATCAGCGCCACCACTCTTCGTTCTGCCCGCCTTGTAATGGTGCGTGCGATATGGAGAAGCGAAGCACACTTTGATCCGCCTGGAAGAATAAATTTCTTCAGTTCCGGCGCTTCTGCTGTATAGGCATCAATGCGCGTTTCTAAAAAGGAAACAGATTCTTCCGTTAGTTTATAGTCTTTTCTTTCTGTGACGATTGCCAGATCGCCTCCGCAGTCAAACAGCTCATGCTGGATGGTCAGCAGCTCGGCTGTCAGATCTTCAAAGCCGGGCTGCCCGGAAAGCTCTGCCAAAGCAAGCCCGATAAAGCTGTTAAGCTCGTCAATCGTGCCGTAGCTTTCGACGCGTAGGCTGTCCTTGTCCGTTCTGCCCCCGACTAAGCCCGTTTGTCCCTTATCGCCTGTTTTTGTATATAGTTTCATACCCTGAATCTCCTTTACAGACTTATTCAAACAACTCAGCAGCCTCTTTTATACATTCAGCTGTCCCTTTCTTTATCAATTGGTTCAGCCGCTGTTCTATGTTTTCTGATTGCTGAGTTTGAGTCGCGGCGATGAGAATATCACCTGTGCCTCCTCCGTCTCCCAGCACTTTCGTCCGTTCTGCTTCGGCAGCCATAAGAGCTTTGATGAAGAATTGATCTGCCGCATAGCCGTTAATCAAAATCCAAATCGAAAAGCCGGTCTGAACGCATATGAAAACGGATAACTCTCCGTCTTCATATGTTCGATACACGAAACGGTCAAGTCTTTCTGAAGAAGCCATCGCACACGTCTCCTGCAGTTGAAAACCGCTTTCTGAAAGACAGGCCGTAAGTCCTTCTATCGGATCTGGCTGATCTGGCAGCCGTTTATGGATCAGCGTCCTGCTCCACGAAAACCCTGCACCGATAGGCGTGGAGGACAATGTTCGAAGCGGGATTTCCGTTTGCAGAAGAATGTCATCACGCCCCGCTTGGAGCAATGCTTCAAATGGGATAGACTGCCGCTTCACGCTATCTTTTTCAGGCTGAATCACAATCATCGGTTTAGGTGAGCTTTGATGAACCAAGGCGGTGACATCTGTATCGTACACCGCCTTTATGCTTTGTTCTGTAACAGCATATTCCGGTTTTTGCTTAGGCCCGGCGGTACCGTTTTTCATAAACATGAGCCCATCACAGTACAGGCTTGCGGTGTTCAGATCATGAAAAACGCTGACAGCTGCCAATCCGCTTTCTCTCGTCAGGCGTTTGATCAGATCAAGCAGGTCTTTTTGATAAGCCAGATCGAGAAAATTAGTCGGCTCGTCCAAAAATAAAATACGCGGCTGCTGCGCCAAAGCTTGTGCCAAATACACCCGCTGCTGTTCCCCTCCGCTTAGTTCGCGAATCGGCTTTTGCGCAAAATCGGCCACTCCTGTTTGCTCCATTGCTTCCTGTACAATGGCTTCACCCTTTTCAGTCTGCTGTCTGAACAGCCCCGTTTGGAATGGATATCTGCCAAAGGCTACAGTTTCTTCGACAGTAAAGGTGAAGGCTTGATCCATTTTTTGCGGCAGGACAGCCATGATTTGCGCCAGTTCCTTCGGTTTATAGTCCGCCAGCAGTTTTCCGGCCAGATAAACCCTGCCTTTCTTGGCCGGCAGCGTACCTGTCAGCAAGTGCAAAAGCGTGGTTTTTCCGCTTCCATTAGGGCCGAGAATTCCAAGAAATTCTCCCTTCTCCACTGTTAAGCTGACATTGTTGATTAGGCGGCTGTCGCCGTATCCTCCCGACAGCCCTTCTGCCTTCATCATAAGCTTCTCCCCCCGCGATGCTGCCGAATTAAAATAAGAGCGAACACAGGCGCTCCCGCCAAGGACGTAATGATCCCGATCGGCAGTTCAATCGGCTCAATGATGGTTCTGGAAAGCAGATCGGCTAAAACAAGAAACCCTGCCCCAAGCAAGGCGGACAACGGCAGTAAATGCCGATGGTCCGTTCCCCACAAAAGCCTTGTGATATGCGGAATCACAAGGCCGACAAAGCCAATCGTACCCGATACTGCCACAGCGCTTCCCGTCAAAAGAGATCCGGCTATTAAAATCATCATCTTCCTCTGCTGAACGCTGACTCCAAGAAGCTTTGCTTTATCTTCTCCATATGTCATCACGTTCAGTTCCCTTCCGTTTATAATCAATAAAATGGTTCCCAAAAGAAAAAACGGGAGAAACAAAATAACATAGCTCCAGCCCCTCATTGAGACGCTGCCAAGCAGCCAATGCACAATCGGAAGCAGGTTGTCTCCTGTCAAGGCGATGATAAGAGAAATAAATGCGCCTAAAAAAGAGTTGGTGATGACACCGGTCAAAATGAGGGTGGAAACAGACATCGAAGCATGAACGAGGCGGCTGAAGAAAAGGACCGCCGCCATCGTGGCCAGTGCCGCGGCTACACTCAAAACCGGGAGTGTAAACCCTCCGATGACAGGAAGGTGCAAACCTAAGAACAGAGTCACAACAGCTCCGACTGAAGCACCGGATGACACACCTAGCGTATAGGGATCAGCAAGCGGATTTTTCAACAATCCTTGAAAAGCGGCCCCTGCAATAGAAAGAGCCGCCCCCACAAGGGCGGCCAGCACAACTCTCGGCAGTCTGATATTCATCATAATATTAGTGTACATCGGATCATCAGAACCGATAGAGCCGCCGAAACCTTGATGCCAAAAGACACGAAAAACAGCGGGAATAGGAATATGCAGGCTGCCGCAAGAAATTCCTAAGATGATGCTCACGGCTAAAAATGAGAAACCAATGATATATGCGGCATAACGATTATTCCTTAAACGTATCCGGGTAAATGCTTTCCGCAAGTTCTTCGACCCCTTCGATCAGACGGGGACCGGAACGTGTCACAAGATCAGGGTCCACATCATATACACGATGATGTTTCACAGCATTGATTTCGCTCCAGCCATCGCGTTTTTCCACAGCTTTCGCTTTCACACCGTCCGTTGTAACAATTGCATCAGGATTGAGTTTTACGATCGCCTCGTCTGTCATTTGCACCCATCCTGTCTGATCCGCAGCTGCGTTTTTAGCATGGATGACATTTAGCATTTCATTCATAAACGTATCTTTTCCGGTTGTATAAATGTCAGGATCAGGAGAAACCTCGATAAATACGCTTTTCTCCTCGTCTTTTGAAATGGTTTTCGCTTTTTCTTGAATATCCTTTAGATCTGATTTCATGCTTTTCACGAGCTGATCGGCTTTTTTCTCCGCCCCGCCAGCTTCTCCGATCATTTCGATTGATTTGTACACCTCGGAGAATGATTGTGCATCATTGACAGTCAGCACTGTAATGCCCGCGTCCTTCAGCTGTTTGATGGCATCCGCTGATGCTGACATGGAAGACTCATGGGCCAGAACGAGATCTGGTTTTAGAGAAATGACTTTTTCAACGTTTACATTCATATCTCCGACTTTCTCAACCTTTTTGACTTCCTTTGGATAGGTATCGTTTGTGGTGACACCGACCACTTTGTCACCAAGGCCGAGTGCGTATGTAATTTCTGTGTTGCTCGGCATTAATGAAACAATCTTTTTTGGCTCTTTTTTGATGGTTACATCTTGGTTTGACGCATCATCAATGGTGACAGGGAACACTTCTGTTTTTTGTTTTGCCTTTGAATCCTTCTGATCCGCAGGATTGCCGCAGCCTGCCAGCATAACAGCAGCCAACAGAAGCGCAGCCCATATCCCGGCTCGTTTTTTCATAATCTTTTCCTCCTAAACGAACTAAAAAAGCATCTCTACGACGGTAAAGATGCTGTAAACAACACAAAAAAGCCTATTGTTTACACATCATCTGTCCTCGCAGAATTCGTGCTGATCAAACAGGCAGGTATCCTGGCTCTTGGCGCTTGGCCAATTACAGTGGCGGGACCGCACCGGCTTTTACCGGTTTCCCTTTTAAGCCGGCTGTTGTTCACGGACCGGCACCTATTTGACATTCGTATCCGTTTTTCGGAGTAATTATACTATATGACTGACAGGCTTGTATATGTGTCCTGAATGACTTTTCCCCATATTGTGTATGGAAGCAAAATCCTCGTAAACACTAAATTTGATCTTGTATACTTAATACCATCATCTATCAAAAGGAATGATTCTTATGGATTTACAGCTAAAAGAAAAACTCGTCTTAATCACCGGCTCGACGTCCGGTATCGGGAAAGCCGCCGCAAAAAGCTTTCTGCAAGAGGGTGCGGCAGTCATTGTCAACGGACGCAAACAGGAGACTGTCGATCGCACCATTGAAGAGCTTTCTGGCTATGGAACAGTGCACGGTGCTGCTGCCGATTTGTCAAAAACAGATGAAGCAGCGGCTTTTATCGAAAAAGTAAATGAAATCGGTGATATCGATATCCTTGTCAACAACCTTGGTTTCTTCGAGGTAAAAGACTTCGCCGATGTGACAGATGAAGAGTGGAATCAATATTTCGAAGTGAACGTGATGAGCGCCGTTCGGACAAGCCGTCACTTCCTTCCAAAAATGCTTGCCAAAAACAGCGGCCGCATTTTAAATATTGCAAGTGAAGCAGGCGTCAAACCGCTGCCAACGATGATTCCATACTCAATGACAAAAACGGCACTGATCAGCCTTTCAAGAGGAATGGCTGAAATGACAAAAGGCACAAATGTGACGGTCAACTCAGTGCTCCCGGGACCTACTTGGACAGAGGGCGTGGCCTCCTATATGGAAGGCGCCGCACAAGCAGCCGGACAGGATACAGATACATTTATCAAAGACTATTTCAAGGTCAATGAGCCAACCTCACTTATTCAGCGATACGCGACAGCAGAAGAAGTCGCCAACACAATCGTATTCCTCGCGTCTGACGCCGCATCCGCCATTAACGGCACGGCACAGCGTGTGGAAGGCGGCATTATCCGTTCTCTGTAGTATAAAAAAACGCATCCGTGTTTCGGATGCGTTTTTTTTATACGTCTCCAGCAAATGGTACCGGCTGATATCCGCCTGTTTCCAGTTGTGCTGAAAACAACCCTCCAGCGTGAGGCTGCTCGTATCTCTCTTTTTCTGTCATTTGTTCTGTTGCCGTTGTAATGTAAAGGGTTTTTAAGTCTCTGCCGCCGAACGCGCAGCACGTGACATATTTAGCCGGCACGCTGATTGAATTGATTTCTTTTTTCTGAAACGGGTCAATGTGAACAACGCGGCTGCCGCCAAACAGCGCCACCCACAGCATGCCATTTTGGTCAATTGTCATGCCGTCCGGCAATCCGTCTGACTGATCAAAACGATAGACAGGTTCTGGATTCGAAACATCTCCGCTTTGAGGATCATAGCTGTAACGTACAATCTCCTGGGTCGGCGTGTCGATGTAATACATCAAATTCCGCTCGCGGTCCCAATCCAAACCGTTTGAGGTGGAGACTTG
This sequence comes from Bacillus sp. PS237, assembly GCF_037963345.1. Lineage (NCBI taxonomy): Bacteria > Bacillati > Bacillota > Bacilli > Caryophanales > Bacillaceae > Bacillus > Bacillus sp. PS237. The sequence continues at coordinate 3,332,841 of NZ_CP150156.1, forward strand.
ATCCTTGATTTTGACAAGACTGCCGTCTAGATTCAAACGGTACAGCGACGCCTGTTTTTGCTCGCCTTCCATGCTCGTCGTCCCCGCCCAAAGCCTTCCGTACGGGTCACATTTAGCATCATTAAATCTCAGGCTCTCATGCATGTCCTTCGGCTGTTTAATTTTTTCCAAGCTGTCATCCCGAAGATGATACAGGTAAAACCCGTCCTTCATCGTCATAATCAGTTCATCCTTTGAATATTTCGCAAGCGCCGTCACAAAGGATTTGAATTTGATTGATCGGTTGATTTTTTCTTCAGGGTCAAAGATGTGGAGCTCGCTCCCCAGGATATCAACCCAATATAAGCGGCCGTTCTCTTCATCCCATAACGGGCCTTCACCAATCACTGCCCGAGTGTCTGCTTCCAATACTGCATCCATGTGTTACACCTCTTTAGCTTCAGTCTATATATTGTTATTCCCGGCAAAGAGGTGTCCAAACCACTTGATGTTTATTGTTTTTTAAAAAGGATGGTAATGACCGTTCCAATGTTCGTTCTGCTGTTCACATGGATCGTTCCGTTATGCAGATGGACAAGCTCCTTGGCAATCGCGAGCCCGAGACCCGTTCCGGCAGTTGAATCTTTTGTGTTCGTCCCTCTGTAGTAGCGGTTAAACAAATGGGTGATCGTTTCTTCATCCATTCCTTTCCCATTGTCCTTCACTTTTAAAGAAATATGATTTTTTGTTTGCTCCAGAATGACTTGAATCTCTGTTCCTTTGCCGTTGTGCTTCACGGCATTCCCAAGGAGGTTTTCTAATATGCGCCTGAACCACGCTTCATCAAGGGCAAATTCAATATGCTCTTCTTTGGATACAAACGAGATATCATAGCCTTCAGAAAACGGATTTTTCTTAAAATCCTCAATGACATTTTTAAAAAACGGGATAAGGCTAGTGAGCTTTCTCTCAATAGGAAGAGCATCATTTTTCAGGCGATACGTTAAATTTAAGTCTTCAATCAGCTTAGACATGTATTCAGATTTTTCTCTGACAACCTGCCCCATTTCTTTCACTTCTTCCGGCGACCAGTCATACTGCTTCGACTCGAGCATCATGCTGTAGCCGTAAATGCTGCTGAGCGGTGTTTTTAAGTCATGTGACAAACCGGCAATCCATTCTTCCCTTGTCGCCTGGATTTTTTCTCTGTTTCTTTTATCCCTTCTCAGCGTTTCAGTCAGCTGATCCATTGATTCAAATATCTCACCGAAGAAGCGGTACGGCTGTTTGATTTTTCCCTTTTTATTTTTGCTGACAGGACGGCCTTCCCGGTTTCTGGGCTCCTCAAGCTTCCCTTTTGACAGATTGACCAGCCATCTAATCGTGTGAAAAATCGGCAGCCCGAATCGGAACATATACCAAACGGTCATCCAAATGATATACATGAACAAAACGGCCATCACGAGAAACATCGCTTTTAATACAACCTTCAGGAATGATTTGTTAAACTCCTGATCGGTTACATAGACTGGGTTCGGCACCGTAGCGACCATCCATCTGTCTTTATTGAGGATCTTAACGGAAATTTCCCGCTTATAGTTCCAAGGCTTAGAGCTGTATTTAAGCAGCTCCAGCTGGTTCATCGTTTTTCTCTCGCTTTTTGTGCTGTTGATGCTGTCGAGAATCTTTCCATTGCTGTCTAACAGGTAAATGGCGCCTTTTTTCCGTTTAATATAGTCGATGGTACTAGACTTATAGTGCGCTAGTGAGTCTATCTTTTGTTCACGCTTTTCAACGGAAGTCAGGAGCTGTTCACTTTTTGATTTCCAGCCGGACAATAGAAGATACGACTTATCTTCAATATTGATGGCCCAATAATTCAGTTTATAGTTATGAAGCTTTTTGGTTTTATAAATAGACAAAAGCTCTTTCTTGGTATAGGTGCCCGGCACGTCTTTTGGCACGCCGTAGGAATAATCAGTGTTTCCTTCCGAATCAATGATTTGCATCCAGCCGTGCTGTTTATCAACAGATTTCTTCAGGAAATTATCCACTTCCCATGTCCCGTCTTCGTTTACATCGAGATATGCCTCAAGTGTGTCGGTCGTTGCTTTCGTCAGCCCTGAATTGGATTCCGCATCGCTAAAACGGGCGTCTAAATAGAAAAACGATGCAACAAGCATAACCGTAAGCAGCAGGATCACAATCAGCATCTGGCCGAAAAAGTGAAACAAAAACTTCCATCTTAACCTCATGACCGCTTGCCTTCAGGATTTGGGATAAAACGATAGCCGAGACCTCGAACGGTTACAATATACTCCGGATTGCTCGGATCGCGCTCAATCTTCTCCCTAAGCTTGCGAATATGAACCATGACGGTGTTGTTGTCACCGTAGGAAGGATAGCCCCATACTTTTTCATATATTTGATCTTTGGAAAGCACCACGTTAGGGTGTTCACAAAAATACTGCAAAAGCTGCAGAAGCTGGGCTGAACAGGCAACGGCTTCCCCGCCTACGATCAACTCGGCATTTTGCGGAGAAAAAGTAAAGTAATCATATGTGTAGGTTTGATTTGAACTCGTTTCTTTCGATTGATATGTACGCTTGAGATGCGCTCTGATCCGCGCCGCTAATTCCAGCGGATTAAATGGTTTTGTGATATAGTCATCAGCTCCAACCGCAAAGCCCGATAATTTGTCCGCGTCGGATGATCTTGCCGTCAGGAAAAAAATCGGAGCGTCTGAATACTCTCTGATCAATGTGCAGGCTTCAAAACCGGACATTCCGCCCATCATGACATCCAGCACAATCAAGTCAACCTTATTGGCCTTCACAACGGGAATCGCTTCTTCTGCGCTTGCCGCATCCAGTATATTTCGATAACCTTCTTTTTCGAGAACGCGTTTGATCATGTCCACAATCGCTTTCTCATCGTCTACGATTAAAATTGACGCATTTTCCACTTTTATGTTCCTTTCTGTCACTGTTTTTTTCATCTTATCATTATATCGTTTATTTATGGTACATTTTTGAATACATTGGAGCCTTGGCAAATCAAAACAGCAAAAAAGGAGCAAACAAGCGCTCCCTTTTGATGTTTTTTCATATGAAAATATTATGAGTTCTCATCTACCATGTACAAAATAAACTCCCAAAACCCCGGTACATCCTGACATAAAAGCATATCAGCCTTTTCAAACATTTTGATCTTCAGCTCTTGCTCTAAATCTTCTCTTTCTTGATAGGACGTATTGCTGAGTTTTTTTCTGATCATCGGTGAAAAGCATGCAATCAGGTGCTCAATGTCATAAGTCTCGTCTTTTTGTTTCTTTTTTTGTTCAAACTGGCCGTCCACAGCTTACTTTTCCCCCTTTTTTTGCGCCGCTAACTGCTTTCTGATATTCTCCAGCCCCTTTTTATGAATGTTGGAGATGTTTTGTCGGGACTCCCCTAATGAATCTGCAATCTCCTGCATCGTGGCACCGTGAAGATAGACTTTCGTCAGCACACTTTTTTGTTTGTCAGTCAGCTTCTGGATCGCTTGGTAGAGCTGGTAATCCTGTACATGCTGGCTCAAATCATCCTGCCTGTCTAAAAATTCTTCAAATGCATCGCTACCTGTTTCGGAAGAAAGCCGATCTCCCGCCTCCGGATGATCAACCGTCAGTGGATACCGTTTTTGGTTTTTGCGAACCCGCTTATCAAAATCAATAGAAAAGATGCGAATCATTGAATTCATATACTTGACGATGCGGATTTCTTTATAAAATTGCTTAAATAGCTCGTCCAATGATCTTGCATCTTTTTCGTTAGGGCTTTCCATTACGTTTTTGAACAAACGGTAATGCTGAGGATTGCTCAAAAAATGCTTCACGATGGGATGCTTCATTATCTCCTTACATTTTGACCGTAAAAGACTTTGATAGTCCATCAAACCGCCTCCCTACTAAATTAAATGAAGGAAAGCAAAAAAAAGTAAACTACTACTTTCCGCCTAGTGTCTTCCAAAATACTTTGCAGCAGTTTACGTTTTATCGGTTTTCCTCACTTACATACATGACTGCAGAAAAAGAAGGGAGGTATTTTCCTATGGATCAGGTTTTTATAGAGGAAGTCGTAAAACAGATCGGCAATTTGGGGTTTCCCGCGCTGATTGCAATGTATCTGCTGACCCGATTCGAAAAGAAGTTTGATCAACTAATAGAACTAATGACAGAACTGAAAGATCATGCAAAAAAATAATTTTTCAATCGAAGTTGACTTTTCACTGGTTTTTTTCACTTAACAAAACAGAAGGGAAAACGAAAGGCCTTTCACCTTCTCTTTCTGCTATCACATTTAAATGTAAGGAGGAAACATTTCATGAAAAAACAAAATGACATTCCGCAGCCAATTAGAGGAGACAAAGGAGCAACGGTAAAAATCCCGCGCAATATTGAAAGAGACCGGCAAAACCCTGATATGCTCGTTCCGCCTGAAACCGATCATGGCACCGTCAGCAATATGAAGTTTTCATTCTCTGATACTCATAACCGATTAGAAAAAGGCGGATATGCCCGGGAAGTGACAGTACGTGAATTGCCGATTTCAGAAAACCTTGCATCCGTAAATATGCGGCTGAAGCCAGGCGCGATTCGCGAGCTTCACTGGCATAAAGAAGCTGAATGGGCTTATATGATTTACGGAAGTGCAAGAGTCACAATTGTAGATGAAAAAGGGCGCAGCTTTATTGACGATGTAGGTGAAGGAGACCTTTGGTACTTCCCGTCAGGCCTGCCGCACTCCATCCAAGCGCTGGAGGAGGGAGCTGAGTTCCTGCTCGTGTTTGACGATGGATCATTCTCTGAAAACAGCACGTTCCAGCTGACAGATTGGCTGGCCCACACTCCAAAAGAAGTCATTGCTGCGAACTTCGGCGTGACAAAAGAAGAGATTTCCAATTTGCCTGGCAAAGAAAAATATATATTTGAAAACCAACTTCCTGGCAGTTTAAAAGATGATATTGTGGAAGGGCCGAATGGCGAAGTGCCTTATCCATTTACTTACCGCCTTCTTGAACAAGAGCCGATCGAATCTGAGGGAGGAAAAGTATACATTGCAGATTCGACAAACTTCAAAGTGTCTAAAACCATCGCATCAGCGCTCGTAACAGTAGAACCCGGCGCCATGAGAGAACTGCACTGGCACCCGAATACCCACGAATGGCAATACTACATCTCCGGTAAAGCTAGAATGACCGTTTTTGCATCTGACGGCCATGCCAGAACGTTTAATTACCAAGCCGGTGATGTCGGATATGTACCATTTGCAATGGGTCATTACGTTGAAAACATCGGGGATGAACCGCTTGTCTTTTTAGAAATCTTCAAAGACGACCATTATGCTGATGTATCTTTAAACCAATGGCTTGCCATGCTTCCTGAAACATTTGTTCAAGCGCACCTTGACTTGGGCAAAGACTTTACTGATGTGCTTTCAAAAGAAAAGCACCCAGTAGTGAAAAAGAAATGCAGTAAATAAAAGACTTGCGGCTTGCAGAGAGCACTCGTTCTCTGCAAGCCTTCATAAGGAGCTGAACCAGTGAAACATCAAAACCCTTCAAAACGCTTATTGCGGCTCTCCATAAAGTACTTGCTGGCCGCAGCAGCAGTGGTGTTGACCTATTTTGCTGTCATCTATATATTGTTTTCTTTAGCGGGAACGAGCTACCGCTCAGCAGCTCATGTCCTGCTTTTTGCCGTGGTATTCCTTGTTCTCGGATTATGCTTTGAACCATTTGAACGGCTGATGATACATAGCTTTACATTTTTCAAGACAGGAAAACGTCTATTCATTCTCCTTGCTGGCATCGTACAGCTGCTGTTTTTGTGGATGACTGCTCATACAACAGACCAATTGATCAGCGACATCTGGCTGTCCACCACAGAAGAAATGATTGTCGCAGCCGTTTTTTTGATTTTAGACAAATGCAACTCGGCTCTTCCCAGCTAAAAAAAGAACGCATTCCAATTGGATGCGTTCTTTTTATTCATAGCGAAGCGCGTCTACAGGCTGAAGCTTCGAAGCCTTGATAGACGGAAGCAAGCCGAAGATAATGCCGACTGCCATTGAAAAGATGAGTGCTCCGACAACAGCTGGAATGGAGACGATAAAAGGCATCGGAAAAATGACCGTCAGCAGCTTGGCGATGCCGAAGCCCGCCAGCACACCGAGTATTCCGCCAATGCTTGTCAGCACGACAGCCTCGGTTAAAAATTGAAATAAAATCACACGCCGCTTAGCACCGAGCGCTTTCTTAATTCCGATTTCCCTCGTGCGCTCCGTTACGGAAACGAGCATAATGTTCATGACGCCGATACCGCCCACCAAAAGTGAAATACTGGCGATACCGCCAAGCAGCAATGCAAATGACTGATTAAAGGACTCCACTTCCTGCGCGATCTCCTGAAGATCCATTACACTGTACTCTGCTTTTTCCAGCTCAGCTTCTGACAGTCCCTGATTTAAAAGATCTGCAGCCATTACACCCGCTTCTTGGATATGCTCAGAAGAATCAGCCTGCACGGCAATCTGCGTTGGCGCGTCAAATCCTTCAATAAGCGGCCACACTTTTTTCGGCACGTACAAAACCGGGTTCGCATAGTCGCCTTCAAACATGCTTTCCTGTTGATTTTTTTCTTTAAAAACACCCACGACCTTAAACGGCACACCATTCATCTCAATGCTTTTATGCAGAGCTTCTCCGTCTGGAAACAGTTCATCTCTGACAGCTTCATTGATCATCACTACTTGGTGTGTGCTGTTTAAATCGTTTTCCGTCAGCTTTCTCCCTTCGGTTATTCGGATTGGAAACATGTCGAAGTAATCATCGTCCACTCCATACACTTGGGGATACGAAACGTTAGTTAAATGAAAAACGCTCGCGCCTTCTGACAAGTAATATAAGGATAATCCTTTGACCATCGGATCTGATTTGATCGCCTTTACTGTTTCTTCCGCTACAGGCGGCGCGGACGCATACGACACCTGAGGGCCGCCGCTCTCCTCTTCTCCGCCAGACGGCTGGTAGACAACATTGATGGCGTTGTTTCCCATGCCGATCATACTTTGCTTTAACTGCTCACTTTGGCCCTTCAGCATTGAAACAATCGCGATGATTGCCGCTATGCCGATAATGACGCCAAGCATTGTCAGAATCGATCTTAATTTATGAGAGAAAATGGATTGAAAGGAGATTCGAATATGTTCAAGCATGGCTGATATCCCCTCTCTCATCTAATACCAACTCTCCGTCTCTGATAAAAACGGTTCTGTCAGCTTTTTTGGCGACGTCCGGGTCGTGGGTTATCATAATAATGGTCTTGCCTTCCCGATGCAGTTCAGAAAACAGTGCCAAAATTTGTTCACTTGATTTGGTATCAAGCGCCCCGGTCGGTTCATCAGCTAAAATAAACCTCGGCTGATTGACAAGGGCCCTCGCTATCGCCACCCGCTGCTTTTGGCCGCCGGACAGCTTAGGCGGTTTGTAGGAGACCCTGTCTTTTAATCCGACTTTTTCCAGCGCTTCATATGCCCGTTGCCTTCTCTCTTTTTTCTTCACTTTATTGTAGATCATCGGCAGCTCGACATTTTGCAGCGCGGTGAGACGCGGCAGCAAATGAAAAGTTTGAAACACAAACCCGATTGATTCATTGCGAATTTCGGCTAAAGCCCCGTCTTTCCCTTTCAATATATCGATCTGGTCAAGCGTATAGGTTCCTGAGGTTGGCCTGTCCAAACAGCCGATAATATTCATTAACGTTGACTTTCCAGAACCGGAAGGCCCCATAATAGCTAAAAACTCCCCCGCCTGAACGGTCAGATTGATATGTTTCAAGATTGGAACTTCTTCTTTTCCCAGCTTGTACGACTTCGAAATATTATTCAGTGTCAGCATTGACTGTAACCTGCTTTCCTTCCTTGACCGCGGGATCAGGATAGATCACATAATCTTCCGGCGTCAGGCCGCTCTTAATTTCCACCATGTCATTTTCATCAGTCTCTCCGATTTCAACAGGCTGCTTAACCGCTTTGTGATTCTCATCAGCTTTCCATACGTACGGTTCGCCGTCATCCTGAATGACCATGTCGGACGGCAGCTTGATCGTGTCCGCATCAGCATTATCACTCATCACTTCGATGTTGACATGATAGCCGACTTCAAGACCTTTATGGCTGTCTAATAAAATGGTGAAAGGATAGTTAGAGGACTGGGGATTCATTTCTTCATCAGCAAAGCTTTCTGATTCTTCACCCTCGCCTGCTCCCGCTGGAAGCTTGCCGATCGAGGTGACCTTTCCTTTCCACTCGCCCTCACCGCCTGTTTTCAGCGTGACCCTGACTTTGCTGCCTTTTTTGATCGTGTCCATTAACAGCTCATTGATTTGGCTTTTGACCAGATATTTGCCTGTCGAAACAATCTGGATATACGGGCCTGCTGCCTGGTCGCCTGTTGCACCGTCAGCGATATCCTGATTGACGCTTTGAACGATTCCGTCATGCTTGCTTGTAATGACATTGGAACCTTTGTTTTTCGTCAGGCCAGCCAGTTCTTTTTGATGCTGCTTCAGTTCAAGCTGGCTTGTTTTCAAATCGAAATTGGTTTGATCAAGTTCATCTTGAAGCTGGTTTTTCTCTTCTTTTCCTGCAACTTTCAGCTTTTTTTCCGTTTCCGTTATTGATTTTTGCAAACGGTTGATTTGCAGATTTGTCATTTCAATTTGCAAATTGGCTTGCTCCACTTCATCAGAATGATCCTCGCCCTCATACTCAAAAAGCTTATCGCCCTTTTTAACCTGATCGCCTTCTTTGACGTATGTTTTTTTAATGCTGCCTTTTTCTGAATCTATGTATACTTTCTGCTGTTTCTCAGGTTCAACCTTTCCAGAAAACGTTTGGCCTGATTCTGAATCTCCTCCCATGTATACCGCGACCGATTCAGCATAGGGCTCCGATGATACGGCAACTTGGTTCATGTGAGTAAAAAAGTAAAAACCGCCAGCGCCGATCCCAGCCAATACAAGCACACCGGCACATATCGCACCGCCAATAAGCCATTTTTTCTTCTTGGACACAACGATCTCCTCTTTCTGTAAACTATGTAATATTTTCGAAACATTCTAACCAATATTATCTATTAATTCAAAAAGACTTGCAATCCTTTTATTGAAATGACGGAATCAAATAGAAAAATTGTATTTTCAAAGCCGAATAAAAAAAATCCCGGCTTCAAACCGGGATTTTTTCATACAGTAACTAGCTCTTTTTCATTTTTAATCAAGTCATATGTCAAGCATACAGGTTTATTTGTACGGGGATCAGTCACGATTTCGGCATCAATCTGAAATACCTGCTTCAAAATGTCTGGTGTCATGACCTCCAGAGCAGTTCCTTCCTTGATGACCGTGCCTTTTTTGAGCGCGATCATATAATGAGAAAAACGAGCTGCATGGTTAAGATCATGAATGACCATTAAAATCGTCCGCCCTTGCTCTTTGTTGAGTCTGTCAAGCAGCTGCAGAATTTCAAGCTGATGTGCAAGATCAAGATACGTTGTAGGTTCATCCAGCAGAAGCAGTTCCGTCCCTTGCGCAAGCGCCATGGCAATCCACACACGTTGACGCTGTCCGCCTGACAATGCCTCAATCGGCCGTTCAGCATATTCAGCCATGCCTGTTTCTTCAAGCGCCCATTTGATAATCCGGCGGTCTTCGTCATTTAATCTGCCGAATCCTGATTGATGCGGAAACCTGCCGTACGACACCAATTCGTGCACTGTTAGGCCGCTCGGCGCTTCAGGTGTCTGTGGAAGAATCGCCATATCTTTTGCAATGTCCTTTGTAGACATTTTATGAATCGCTTTGCCGTTTAAATAGACGGCACCTGCATGTGAACGCATAATTCTGGACATTGTTTTTAAAATCGTTGATTTCCCGCAGCCGTTCGGGCCAATTAAGGTGGTAATTTTCCCTTTAGGAATCGATATATTTAAATCCTCTACAATCACCCTGTCGCCATAACCGATTCCAAGCTGTTCCGTTGATAATGAATTCATATTCGGCCCCCTCCTCTAATTCGCTTTCATCAATAAATAAATAAAGTAAGGCGCACCTAGCACGGAAATGACAAGTCCGACCGGAATTTCTGATGGTGCCAATACATTTCTCGCCAGCGTATCAGCAAGCAAAAACAGGAATGAGCCGATGAAGGCGGAGACCGGTATCAGCGTCTGGTGACGTGGACCGGTCAGCCTTCTAGCCACATGCGGCGCGATCAATCCGAGAAACGCAATGCCCCCCGCAGCTGCCACGCATGAAGCGGCAAGAGTGACCGCTGCCAGAAGAAGAATCCGTCTTTCCTTTTCAACAGCGGTGCCCAGCCCGGTCGCCAATTGGTCTCCGAGCTGCATAATGTTCAAATAGCGTGCCTTATATAAAGTAAACAGAAGCAAGATCACAATCCAAGGGAGAATCGCCCAGATCATATTCCAGTTCGCCCCCCATATTGAGCCGGATATCCAAACCGCGGCTTGCATAAAATCATGAGGGTCCATCTTGAGCTGAAAAATCAGCAACAGGGCGTTGAATCCGGCATTCACCCCTATGCCGACTAAAATCAGCCGAATCGGTGTCACGCCTTTTTTCCATGCCAGAATATAAATGAGAAACGCAGCGAGGATTGCTCCTGCCAAAGCACTGAACGGCAGCATAAATGTTCCGAAAAAGCTAAGATCTGAAGCTGACCCTTGAAAAAAGTATATAAAAAGCACTACAGCAAGTGAACCGCCGGCGTTAATTCCGAGAATACCAGGCTCGGCAAGTTCATTTTGAGACACGCTTTGCAAAATGGCTCCAGCTACGGAGATCCCTGCTCCAACAAGCAAAGAAAGGATGATCCGGGGCAGCCTGAACTCAAATAAGACAAGTTCATCACGCGCCGTTCCTTGGCCGAAAAAGACCTGAAGCGTTTTAAGCGGTGCAATTTTGATAACGCCCAAATTGAGACTGATAAAAAAGACCACCACGATAAGCAAAAAGGTCACAGCCATTACAATGAGCGGTTTGTTTGTTTTTGTTTTCATTACAGCCCTCTCCTTTCACGACGTGCCAAATAAAAGAAAAAGGGAACGCCGATAAGAGAAGTCAGCGCGCCGACAGGCGTTTCAAAGGGCGCATTTACGAGTCTGGCCGCTATGTCAGCAAAAACAAGCAAAACAGCACCGAGCACCGCCGAGCAAGGAATGATCCACCGATAATCCACACCGACCAAAAAACGGGTAATATGCGGAATGATCAGCCCGATAAATGCAATGGTGCCGGCAATGGAAACCGCAGCTCCGGTCAGAATTACTACAATAAGCATGCCAACCAGTTTCACCGCTGATGTATATTGTCCAAGCCCTTTTGCCAGATCGTCACCGAGACTTAACACTGTAACAGACCGGGCGATGAAAAACGCGAGCGTTAAACCGACAGCCCCTGCAATAAGCAAAAGCTGGACCCCCGACCATTTCACACCCGCTACCCCGCCTGCGTACCAAAAGCTGATATCCTGAGCGACATCAAAGCGGATTGCAATGGCAGTTGAAATGCCGGTAAAGAAATAAGTAACTGCCGTACCCGCCAGAGCAAGCTTTACAGGCGTAAGTCCGCCCCTTGAAAACATGCCTATGCCCATTACCGTCGATGCCCCCAGCCCCGCTCCCGCAAAGGACCATAGCACAAGCCCCATTGCAGAAAGTCCGGGAAAAAAGGCAAACGCAATCGAAACCGCAAACGCAGAGCCTGATGTCACACCCATAATCGAAGGCTCTGCCAAAGGGTTTCTCGTCATCCCCTGCATGATTGCTCCCGACACTGCCAACAATGCGCCTACAAGCGCGGCAGCCGCCGTTCTCGGAAGCCGAAGATCATGTATAATTTGGTGAGATGTCTTTGTCGGCTGATAATGAAAAATGGCCTCCCATACAGTGCGCAAATGAATATCCGCTGCACCTAGGGATATGGATAAAAATGCGCCAAGGCAAAGCAGGCATAGACCTGCGATAAGGACGATGACCGCGCCATATGTCCTTGACGTCCATTGGATTTCTTCTGATGCAGTCCGTATATTTTTATGTTGACTCAACTGCCGTACTTCCTTTCTGTTACTGATAATGATTATCAATTGCTGTTTCAGTATATCACTTTTTTCAGCTGATTTAATAGAGTGTTTTGAACAAAAATGAAAATGCATTTGCAAAAATATCGTGTCAACCGGCACTTGCAGTGGTATAATCACAGATGATAATGATTCTCTTTTTCATCTATCTTTTAGAAAGAAGGTATGAGATATGACCCATATATACAAGAAACTCGGAGCCGCGTTTTTTGCCCTGTTATTGATTGCAGCGCTGGCAGCCTGCGGGAATAACTCAGAAAGCAAAGGTTCTGCCTCTGATTCAAAAGGCGCAGAAACCTTTACATACAAGGCTGAAAACGGAAATGTAAAAATCCCGAAGCATCCTAAACGGGTGGTTGTCATGGCAGACGGCTATTACGGCTACTTCAAAACACTCGGCATCAACGTTGTAGGTGCGCCTGAGAATGTATTTAAAAACCCTTACTACAAAGGAAAAACCAACGGCGTCGAAAACATCGGAGACGGCACTTCGGTTGAAAAGGTCATTGATTTGAACCCTGACCTGATTATCGTCTGGACAACACAGGGCGCTGATATTAAAAAGCTTGAAAAAATTGCGCCGACTGTCGCAGTAAAATACGATAAGCTCGACAACATCGAACAGCTGAAAGAATTTGCAAAAATGACGGGAACTGAAGATAAAGCTGAAAAATGGCTGGCCAAGTGGGATAAAAAAGTTGCGGCCGCTAAAACAAAAATCAAAAAAGCGGTCGGTGACAAAACCATTTCCATTATGCAAACGAACGGAAAAGACATTTACGTATTTGGTAAAGACTTTGGAAGAGGCGGAAGCATCATTTACAAAGACCTCGGCCTGCAGGCTACAAAGCTGACAAAAGAAAAAGCCATTGACCAGGGGCCAGGTTATACAAGTATTTCATTAGAGAAGCTCCCTGACTTCGCCGGAGATTACATTTTCGCGGGCCCATGGCAATCAGGCGGTGATGATGGCGGCGTTTTTGAAAGCTCCATTTGGAAGAACCTGAATGCCGTTAAAAATGGCCATGTATACAAGATGGATCCGATCGGATTCTATTTCACAGACCCGATTTCATTAGAAGGACAACTGGAGTTTATTACGGAAAGCTTGACTAAATAAACAAAAGAGCCGCCTGCCCGCGGCTCTTTTGCTTATTTATAAGGAACGGCTCAATTTGAATCATATCGGATATTTTCTTTGAGCCATTCATATTAAGCTGCATCCTCATCACGATCAGTTTTTTTATGCTGGAGAGACTGAAAAACGTTTTTTGCATATTTAACGAACGGATTCCTAACAGGAGAAATTGTGATTTTATAAAAAAGACACCTGAGCAAATCAGGTGTCTTTTCATTATGCTTGTTTTTCTTTCTGGAACTTGTTACTCACAAATGGATAAACGATTAAGCCGACAAAGAATAAACCGATGCCGAGTATAAATGTCGTTAAATCTGCTGTGCCTGTTACGATAACAAACACGGAGTATGCACACGCCAGTATCGCGATCAATCCGTCTCTTACACGGGAGCCTTTCAGCTGGTCATACGTTTCACCTTTGATGACTACCTTCAAGCTGTAGATTGCAGATACCAGATACGGAATTAAATATGCGAGTGTAGCCGCTGTCGTTAAAAATGTAAATGCGTCACTTATTGTCCGGGAAATAACCGAGAAAATGAAGACCTGTGACATGACGTTTGTAATAATGAGTGCAATGACCGGACTTCCCTTTTTATTCGTTTTTGCAAAAAATGCCGGGAAATCTCCTGCTTTAGCGGCTTGGTATGGCACCTCAGAGCCAAGCAAAATCCAGCCGAGCATCGTTCCGAATAAACAAAGGATAGCCAAAAGCGCCATAATCACGCTTCCCGCGTTTCCAACAATCGCATAGAGTACATCAACAAATGGTTTTTCAGAGCCGACAAGCTTATCATGCGGCAGAACACCCATCGTAATTAAAGTCACAATAATATATATGCTCAAGGCAATCAGCAAGCCGGTAATTGTCGCACGTTTCACATCACGCTGAGAGCGCGCACGGCCGGACAGGATCACCGCGGATTCAATTCCGACAAACGCCCACAGTGTAGAAATCGCAGCGTTATGAACCTGGCCACCAATTCCAATGCTTGTGCCGTTTTCTCCTTGAACCGGGAAATAAAAATGACCGAATAATGACGTTTGAAACACAAACAAACCGGCAACGATAAAGAAGACAAAACCTAATACTTTAGAAAGCGTTGTGACAAAGTTTAATTTACTTGCGCCGTTAATGCTGGCAACAAGAATCGCGTGCGTTCCCCATAACAAGATCGTACATACGGCAAACGTCAGTAATTGGCCGAGTGTCACCTCTTGCCCGCCGATCGAAAACATCTCACGTTTATCAACCAAGATCGGGAAGAACGAAGTCAAGTAACCGGCGAGACTTGTGATGATCGCCACGTTACTGATCCAGCTCGCCACCCAGTAGCCCCACACCATTGTGAAACCGGCAGCGTTGCCTTTTTTCGGGTCAGAAAACAGCGCTCTTGCATAACTTTGCGGTCCCGCTGTCAGTTCAGGCTTGCGAATGGACAAGTGTCCGAACACAAGTGCAATCATCAGCACGCCGGCACCTGTCAAAAGCCAGGCGGACGTAGCTCCAAACGGACTCGCAATTGAAGCAAGCGAGCTCGGCAAGGAGAAAATTCCTGATCCAACCATATTTCCAACGACAAACGCCGTTAATAACCAAAAACCCCATTTTTTTGTCTGTTCCATTCCAGTACCTCCATGATTCTTTGTACGGACCAGACCCCGAGATCATATAAACGCAAAAAAAGCCTGAACAAAAGTCCATGCTTAAAGAAACACACACCCTTGATCTCCGGATAGCCCTCCGCGAAAAAGCACGCGGCAGTCCTGCACTTATTCAGATACAGTCCCAGCATAGAGAAGGATCGGCTTTCTCCACACTTCGGCGCTGATGCCTTTTACACATGTTTAACAGCCCCTGTCAGCCTAGCATGTGTGACTCATCATCCGCGCAACCTCTACCTCACTGAGAAAGAGTGAGGATTTAATTATTCAGTTACTCCCAGAAGGTTATCAAAGAAAGGATGATCTGTCAAAGGGAACAGATGGAAAATACGGATAGAGCCAAGCCCTATCCGCATGTGGTTATCGATTATTTTTCTTTTTTTGCACAGCTTCTTGAAGCGGATCATCTTTTAGAGCTGAACCAGCATCTTCAAGAGCTCCTTGGATTACGTTTTTTTCTTTTTCGGAACGTTTTCCTTTATCTTTATTAAAGAAACCCATTCGTATCACCTCTTTTAAAAAATAGGTACATGTTTAAGATGCCTTTTTCCTGAAAAATTATGCGGGATATTTTTTATCGTCCAAAGTCCTGTTGATCAAACATACATTCTCTTGATATATTTGTAATTCAGAGATTTTTTGCAAAAGATAAAAGGAGAAGCGGCAAATGACAGGAAAAACACACATCATGGGAGGCATCGCTTCTTGTACGGCAGCGGCTTATTATTATGGATTTGATCCAGTGCTTATGGCTGCGTCAGGCGCGGTTGGAGCATTAATACCCGATATCTGCCACACACAAAGCAAAATCGGGAGAAAATTTCCTATTTTATCGAAAGTGGTCAGCTCCGTTTTTGGCCATCGCACCTTTACACACAGCCTGCTGTTTATGCTCATCATGTTTTTTATCACTTCTACATACATTCCAGATAAAAACATATCAGCCGGCCTGATGATCGGAATGGCGAGCCACTTGATTCTTGACGCTTGGACGGTGAACGGAATCAAATTATTATTCCCTTCCACGATCCGCGTTCGGCTTCCATTATATATGAAGACAGGCAGTTTTTCTGAGCAGCTCGTGCTAGCCGGCCTGACCCTTGCTTCATGTTACTACTTTTATATGCTGTTTCATGGCCGCATGTTTTAAACATGAGTGCTGAGACTTGTCTGAACCGGCTGTTTTTAGTAGGTTTTACTTAAGAAGCATTTCATGCAGATGATCAAGAAAACGTGAGGAGTCATATTGATGAAAGGAACCTTTTTTCACAATCAGCGGTTTTTATGTTTTTCGATCTTATTTATGTGGATCAAAACGTATGTGATATATAAACTCGGCTTTGATTTGCAAATCGATACTCTGTTGGAGGAGCTAATGCTGCTGGTCAACCCGCTCAGCTTTATTCTTCCTTTATTCGGGATCGGCCTGTTTCTAAAAGAAAACAAGCAGCGGGCCTTTTTGCTGATTGCCAATTTGGTTCTGACTGTTATCTTGATCTCTAATACGATTTTTTACGGCTTTTATATCGATTTTATTACCATCCCGGTTTTATTTCAGGCCAGCAACATGAGCGATATGGGCAGCAGTGTAAAAGAACTGTTCCATCCTCTGTTTATCGCCCTGTTTGTGGATTTGGTTTTTCTGCTGTTGTTCGCCAGAAAAACCAAACACCCACAGACAAAAGCCGCTCCCCACACGATCAAACGGTACTATGCAGCTTCCTGCGGAATGCTTTTATGCACACTGGCACTTGCAGAAGTACAGCAGCCGAAGCTTTTGGCACATTCTTTTGACCGGGAAATGCTAGTCAAAAGCATCGGCCTGTTTCAGTTCCATATTTACGATACAATTTCTCAGACTGTTAATATCAGCGCGAAAGCTTTTGCCGATGAAGACAGTATAACTGCCATTAAAAACTACACAGAGGCTGATTACAGCAAGCCTGATCAAAGCAAATTCGGTCTTGCAAAGGGGCGCAATGTCATCTTTGTAACACTTGAGTCGACCCAAAGCTTTGTTCTGAATGAAAAAGTAAATGGAAAAGAAATTACCCCATTTATGAATGATCTCATAAAAAAAAGCTATTCCTTTGATCATTTCTATCAGCAAACAGAACAAGGCAAAACATCAGATTCAGAATTTATCGTCGCTAACTCACTGTATCCCTCCCTTAGCGGCGCCGTCTTTTTCACGAAAAGCGACCATCAATTTCATACGATGTATAAATCGCTGAAGCAGCACGATTATTATTCAGCCGTCTTTCACGCTAACCATAAAACATTTTGGAACAGAGATGTCATGTACGATACATTTGGCATTGACCGCTTTTTTGATGTTGATGATTTTCATGTCACTCCCGGGACATCGACAAGCTGGGGCTTAAAAGACAAAGAATTTTTAGAGCAGTCCGCCAAAAAGCTGAAAAGCCTACCGCAGCCGTTCTACAGCAGTTTTATCACGTTAACGAATCATTTTCCGTTTGAGATTGATGAAAAGGATCAGCTGATAGATGAATTCGATTCAAGCAGTGATCTGTTAAACCGCTATGTGACCACGGTTCGCTATGAGGATGAAGCATTGAAGCATTTTATCAAAAAACTGAAGGACGAAGGCTTATACGAAAATTCGATGATCGTATTTATGGGAGATCATTACGGCATTTCTGAAGCCCATAACGAGGCAATGGCTGAGTTTTTAGGGAAAGACGAAATCACACCGTATGACAACGTTCAGCTCCAGCGGGTGCCGTTTATCATACATATCCCGGGAATCACCGATCAACAGCCGGAAACCATCCCTGATGCCGGGGGACAGGTCGACGTCAGGCCGACGCTGATGCATTTGCTCGGCGTTGAGACAAAAGGCGATATCCAATTCGGCAATGATTTGCTGTCGGGCGACCGCACCCCATTCGCCGTTCTGCGAAACGGCAGCTTTATTACGAACGATTATGTATACACAAAGAACACGTGCTATAGCCAAAAAACAGGTGAAGTGCTGGAAGATCAGGATGCGTGCCTCCCTTACAAGGAGAAAGCAAACGAAGAACTGTCTCTCTCTGATAAAATTTTAAATGGTGACCTGCTCAGGTTTTCCGAATGAAAAAATCCCTCTATCAAGAGGGATTTTTTACGTTTCCAATATCACCTTGCCAGTCAGCTTCGTTTCATAGCCGTTTAAATGAGACAGATTCGCCTTGTAGTCCTCAGAATTCAAAATCTCCTTCACGGCTTTGAGCAACTGCTCATTTTTTTTCAAAACAACGATATCATATTGTTCGTCGATGAGCGGGATAAAATCAACACTGCCCATATGTGCCGCGTGCTGTGCCCCGATTCCCGCGTCAGCCTGTCCGCTTGAAACTTGTGAAGCGGCAGCGTAATGATCAGTCACGATATCGCCATATCCCACTACATCAGCCGGATTCACACCAAGCAAGCCAAGCTGTTCATCAAGGAGCACCCTTGCGCCAGAACCCTTTTCCCTGTTGATGATCCGGATATCGGCTCTTTTCAAGTCTTTCCAGCCTTGAATGTTTTTCGGATTCCCTTTTTGCACATACAGTCCTGCTTTGCGGAGAACGACATTGATGAGACAAAACGGTTCACCTGTCAAAATCCGTTTTACATAAGGCGCGTTATACTGGCCCGTTTCTGCATCGTACAAATGGAGGCTGACAATGTCACACTTGCCTTGATACATATCAATCAGGCTGTTTAAGCTTCCTTTGTATTTACGGAGCGGCGTCTCCTGAATGGCATTCTCCAAATGCTTGCTGAGGATATCCATCGAAATGTCCTGTCCGCTGATCATGACATTTGGTCTGCCGTCCGGCTCAGCCTCCTGCACCTGTTTCGGCGCTTCTTTTGCAGCGATGGGCTGAGACATTCTCATATTCGTTTTATATTGCTTTAAATCTTCTTCATCCACACGCATCTGCCTTCCGACACGGTAAGCAGGCAGCACGCCTTTTTTAATCAAGTCATAAACGGTCAGCTTTGATACCTTCAGCAGACCTGCAACTTCTTCTATCGTATAGGAAGAGGTTTCATTCATCATCATCACTCTCCTATTTTATTATACCTTTTCGCCGAATGTAAAAAAACCCACATAAACCAAACATAATCAGTTATAATTAGTTATATCTAATGATAAGGGGTGCAATCATGTTTAAGAAGTATTCTATTTTCATCGCAGCCTTAACTGCTTTTCTGCTTGTAGCAGGCTGTTCTTCAAACCAGTCTTCAACGGACAGCGAGAAAAAAGTAACGTTAACCATCTCAGCTGCCGCCAGCGCGCAGGATGCACTTGAGGAAATCCAAAAAAATTATGAAAAAGATCATCAACATATAACCATCCAAGATAACTATGGCTCATCCGGCGCCTTGCAAAAACAGATTTCTCAAGGAGCAGGAGCAGATCTGTTCTTCTCAGCTGCTGAGGATAAATTTAAAAAGCTGGTGGATGATGGAGATATCGCAAAAAAAGACAGCACTGAATTAGTCGGTAATGAAATTGTGCTGGTCGTACCGAAAAACGGAGATTCACCTGTGACAAGCTTCAGCAATCTGGCTGAATCAGAAAAAATCGCTCTTGGCACTCCGGAATCCGTACCGGCAGGAGCTTATGGGAAAGAATCACTGACAAAGCTGTCTTTATGGGACAAAGTGAAGGATAAAATTGTGTATGGAAAAGACGTTCGCCAAGTTCTTTCTTATGTTGAAACCGGCAATGTAGACGCAGGTGTTGTTTATAAAACAGATGCCCTAGTCTCGAAAAAGGTCAACATTGTTGACGAGGCAAAAGCAGATACACACAGCCCAATTGTCTATCCGTTAGGAATCGTAAAAGATACAAAACACCGTAAGGAAGCGAAGGAATTTTACGAATACCTGCAATCTGATGAAGCAATGAAAGTATTTGAGAAATATGGCTTTACTGCCGAGTAGCATAAGCGCTTCAGAATTTTTCACACCCGTTGTGCTTTCCTTTCAGGTGGCGGCAGTTGCCGGAATTGTTGTCATTATTCTCGGAACACTTGCTGGAGCATGGATGTCACGGGCATCATTTTTCGGAAAAACGGCACTCGAAACATGTTTTATGCTTCCGCTCGTTCTTCCGCCTACTGTTGTCGGTTTTATTCTGATCGTCATTTTCGGAAAGCACAGCTTCATCGGACAAGCCATCGAGTGGATTTTCCAGCAGCCTGTCATTTTCACCTGGTGGGCCGCTGTGATCGCCTCGGCTGTTGTAGCCTTTCCGCTTATGTATCAATCAGCCAAAACCGGATTTGCTGACATTGATCCCGATATACAAGGTGCGGCAATGGTAGACGGCGCTAGCAGATGGAAAGTGTTTATCCATATCTCCGTCCCGCTTGCCTATCCTTCGTTACTGACCGGAAGCATCCTTAGCCTTGCGCGGGCGCTCGGAGAATTTGGCGCAACACTCATGTTTGCAGGAAACATCCCCGGTGTTACGCAAACACTGCCGACGGCGATATATGTCGCATTGGATTCCGGCAACAATACCCTTGCTTGGGCGTGGGTCGTCTGTATTGTTGTCATTTCCTTTTTGATGCTGTTTTTCATTCAACAGAAAAAAACGCACTAAAAAAACTCCCCATAACGGGGAGTTTTTTGATTAAAACAGAAGCTCATCAGGATTTGGACCGACACGCTCATCTTTATTTAATGCGTCAATTTTGTCCATGTCTTCTTGAGACAATTCGAAATCAAAAATATCAGCGTTTTCGATGATACGGTGTTCTTTAATGGATTTTGGAATGGTTACAACTCCATGCTGCAGATCCCAGCGCAAAATCACTTGAGCCACAGATTTATTGTGTTTTTCAGCAATCTGTGTCAGTACTTCGTTATCCAAAAGCTGTCCCTGCATGAGCGGAGACCACGCTTCCAGCTGAATGCCTTGCCCTTTGCAGTAATCTCTTAATTCTTTTTGCGTCAAGCGAGGGTGAAATTCAACTTGGTTCACCATCGGTTTGATTTCAGCATCTTTCAACAGCTCTTCTAAATGATGAACTTGGAAATTGCTGACGCCGATCGCGCGAATTTTGCCGTCTTTGTACAGCTTTTCAAGCGCGCGCCATGTATCTTTATATTTATCTTTGCCAGGCCAATGGATCAAATATAAATCTAAGTAATCAAGCTGCAGTCTTTCTAGGCTTTTTTCAAAGGCAGCAAGCGTTGTTTCATAGCCTTGATCTTCATTCCACACTTTTGATGTGATGAAGAGCTCTTCTCTTGCCACACCGGATTCTTTAATCCCGATGCCAACGCCTTCTTCATTTTTGTAGATCGCTGCTGTATCAATACTGCGATAGCCATTTTTAATTGCCGCTTTCACTGATTCAGTCGCTTCATTACCATTTTCTACTTTAAAAACGCCCAGACCGAACCAAGGCATTTCAACTCCGTTATGTAACTTTACAGTATCTTTTAAACTTGTTGGCACTTGAACCTCCACCCTTTCACTGAAATGTAAGCGTCTATATTATCTCACATTCCTCTCAGCCGATACCAATAATACGCTTAAGACCCTCTTTTTGCTTCTTTTTTCACAGCACAGGCAAATCCAAACACTATTTTTTTCCTATTTTAACAATATTGAGATTACAAATACATTGAGCAGGGTATGCGTGTAGTGTAACCAAATGAAAACAAAGGAGGAAACAACTTGAAACGTATTCGTATCCCAATGACACTTGCTCTTGGTGCCGCTTTGACAATTGCCCCTTTGTCCTTTGCTTCCGCTGAAGAAAATCCTGCTCCGAAGATGTCGCAGACAACTACTGCTGGAACAACTGCCGCTGATGTAGGTTTAAACGTCAACCTGGATGTACTTGGAATTGCCAACCAGATCGCTGATGCCATCAAATCCGCACAGAATAGGGATGGCTTTGTGAAAAACCTCATGGAGTCTTCCTTCTACGCGTCCGGCCAAAAATATAACGTCATGGTCTTTAATTTAAGCCAGGAATATGAAGATCATTTGAACGGTGTGCAATTTTACGGCTCAGCCGTTTACGACGGCATTACGTATGGCATTTGGGTATTTGAAGATGGAACCTTTACAAACAAAGGCGATGGCGGCTGGATCAACTGGGCCTTCAGAGGCTGGTTCGACCGGGATGGCAGCACTGTCGCATTTCATCGCCCTTAATATAAAAAAAGCTGGCGCTCTAACGCCAGCTTTTTTTCTGCATTTATTCGCCGCCTTCAAGCATGGCGGCTTCGACATCATTAATGTATTGGCGAAGCTCATGGGAGATGTCCCGGGAAATTTCCCTCTCTTCGAAGAGCGTTTGAATTTCATTTCTGATCGCCTGCACAGCCTTCAGCTTCACTTCCAGCTTCTGATTTTCAAAATGGGCACTTGATTTTAACTCATGATGGCTGTGCTCCAGCCTGAAAATTAACTGCTTATAGAATGTAATGACAGATAAAAACACTTCTTTATGCTCATCCGTCTTATGTTTTTCCAGATATTCTATCGCTGCTTTTGCCGTTTTCACTCTTGTTGCCCGTATCAATCCCGCTTCATTTAAAATCGACATCTCCGGCTTTTTATGTTCACCGAAGAAAATCCAATACATCAGCCTCTTGAGCCTTGTTTTTGATAACCCGACTTTAAACGGGTTGGCATACAAAATTTCCAACTCGTTAAATCGTTCTTGCAGCACATTTGCTGTTTCTTCCGGGATGTCTCCCCGCTCCAGCATTTTCATCAGCGCCTCTTGCTCAGCCTTAACCCCCTGCGCACGGACTTTTCGCTCGTGCTTCTTAATGCGATTAGATGATGTATACTGCTGAAAACGAAGATTTTTCATTTTCTCATTGTATTCAGCTATCACCGCAAGAGAGGCCGTTTTGTTTGTCTCATTCATGTCCTCTTTAATCGTTTGAAGGGCTGTTTTGATCAACTTGCGTCTCGCCGTCAGCAGCTTCTTATTTCGTTCCTCGTCCTCTTCTTCTTTTTCAGTCAGAATTGGCAGCACAACGGTGGCAATGACAAGCGTGCATAAAATGACGCCGGCTGCTAAAAAGAGAATCAGATTTCTTTCCGGAAACGGCGTACCGTCCTCCAGGAAATACGGAATGGAAAAAGAACCTGCAAGCGTTACTGCTCCACGCACACCGGAAATCGAAATTAACAGCGTCGAACGAAGACCCGGTTTATAGATGTTCTGATCTTTATTAAAGAACCATTTGCCGTTCCAGAAGAACAGCACCCACAGGAATCTAAGGAGCATTAATGTAAATGTGATGACTAGGATATAGCCGATCACCTTCATGTTGCTGATGGCAGTGTCGTTAAAGATAACAGAAATAACATCAGGGATTTGCGTGCCGAGAATAACGAAGACCAGGCCGTTCAAAATAAATAAAATAATGTTCCACGTACTTGAGGAGACGATTTGCAGCTTGATCATCGTTGATTCCAGACGATCCTGTTCAACCGCATGGGTAATACCGCCAGCTACAACAGCTAAAATGCCCGAAACGCCGATTTCTTCAGCTGCCAAATAAATCACAAACGGCGTCAGAATTTGAATCAGCATATGCATCGTGACATCCTGCATGCCAAGGCGGCGCAGAAATAGGCGAAAACGAATAATCAAAAATGAAATGACAACCCCGCACAGCAAGCCTCCGAGAGAAATAAAGACAAAGCTGACAGCCGCTTGTGCTAATGAAAATGCACCAGTCACTGCCGCTGCAATCGCAAACTTAAAGGCCACCAGACCTGATGCATCATTCATCAGCCCCTCACCTTCCAGCAGGCGAAGAATCCCTTTTGGCATTTTCACTCTTCCTGATAATGCGCTGACAGCGACGACATCAGTCGGTGAAAGAATGGCCGCAAGTCCAAAGGCCGCTGCCAGCGGAATAGCAGGAATCATCCAGTGAATCGTGTAGCCGCCTACAATCACAGTCGCAAATACAAGGCCGAGTGCAAGCAATAAAATCGGAGCCCTTAAATTCCAAAGCTCTGCCCGCGGTGTCCTCTTTCCATCATTAAATAGCAGAGGCGCGATAAAAAGAACAAAAAACAATTCGGTGTTTAATTCAAAATGAAGTCCCTGTGGAAATGAGGCGGCAAGAATCCCAAGAGCCACTTGAATCAGCGGCACCGGAATAAACGGAATAAACCGGTTCACGATATTAGAAATCGCAATAATCGTTAATAATACGAGCACAACTAAAAATATGTCCAAATGCATGACCTCCTTCGTCTGTTGTGTGTCGGCATGATGAGCCAAAAAATCTGTTTGTCTAAAAGCCCTTGAGCTAGGGTGGCCTTGCATCCGCTATGTGGTTTCGCAGGAGTTCTCTCCACACTTGTCTTCTTTTATAGTACCCTTTTTAGGGTATTTTTTCTCATGATATGCTCACAGTGAACTTTTTTGCAGAAGAGCAAATTATAGAAAAAAGAGACAGGAAGCTACTCCCTGTCTCTCGTCTTTCTTTCTCAATCATGAAAATTCGTACCGTCAGTTGTTGCTTTAATAATGCCCGCGCGAATGACAAAGTCACCGAAATGCTCGCCTTCCTCGCGTTCTTTCGCATAGCGGGAAAGAAGGATGCGCAGCTCGCTTAAAATGTCTGCTTCACCGATGTTTTCACGGTACATTTTGCTTAAACGGCTTCCGTCAAACGCAGCGCCAAGATACATATTATATTTGCCCGGCGCCTTTCCGATAAATCCGATCTCACCGAGTGCATGACGTGCACAGCCGTTCGGGCATCCTGTCATGCGAATGGTGATTTCCTGATCACGAAGGCCGTTTTCGTCAATAATCTCTTCAATCTTATCTAACAGGGTCGGCAAATAACGTTCTGCTTCAGCCATTGCCAATCCGCAGGTCGGAAGAGCGACGCACGCCATCGAGCTGCGGCGAAGCGCTGAATAGTGCTTGCCGTCAGTTAGTCCGTACTGTTCAATTAAAGCACTGATTTCTTCTTTTTTATCGCTTGAAACGTTCGCAATCATTAAGTTCTGATTGGCTGTCAGCCGGAACTCACCTGTATGAACTTTGGCGATTTCCCGCAAGCCAGTCATCAGCTTATAATCATCGTAATCCGTTATACGGCCGCCTTCGACAAACAGCGTGAAATGCCATTTATCCTCGATGCCTTCCACCCAGCCATAGCGGTCGCCGTTATGATCGAAATGATACGGCTTCGCTTCTTCCAGGCTCCAGCCGAGACGGTTTTCCAATTCTTCTTTTACGTTTTCTAAACCGAGGCGGTCAACTGTGTATTTGAACCGCGCATTTTTACGGACAGAACGGTTGCCGTAATCACGCTGAATCGTAATCGTTTTTTCAGCAACGTCATACATTTGCTCAGGCCGGCAGAAACCGATCACCTTGGCTAATTGCGGATATGTCGCAGTATCGCCATGCGTCATTCCCATACCGCCGCCGATTGCCACGTTAAAACCGATCAGCTTGCCATCCTCGACAATCGCAATGAATCCGAGATCTTGTGAAAAGACGTCAATATCATTAGACGGCGGAACGGCAATACCGATTTTAAACTTCCGCGGCAGATAGAGCGGTCCGTACATTGGCTCGACTTCTTCCTCCGGCGTGCCGGCAACTCTTTCCTCATCAAGCCAAATTTCATGATATGCTCTCGTCCGCGGCAGCAGATCATCACTTAATTTTTTAGACCACTCGTATACCTCTGAGTGGATTTCAGATTGATAAGGGTTTGATGCACACATGACGTTACGGTTTACGTCTCCGCAGGCTGCGATCGTATCCAAAAGTGCTGAGTGGATCGTCTGAATGGTTTTCTTCATGTTCCATTTCAGAATTCCGTGCATTTGGAATGTTTCACGTGTCGTCAATTTTAATGTGCCGTTCCCGTATTTCTGGGACAGGTCATCCATGACAAGCCATTGTTCAGGCGTCGAGACGCCCCCTGGCATACGCACGCGCAGCATGAACTGATATGCGGGCTCAAGCTTCTGCTTTTGGCGTTCATTTCGGAGGTCGCGGTCATCCTGCAAATAACTGCCGTGGTGTTTCATCAGGCGGTTATCATCATCCGGAATTCCCGCACTGATTCGATCGAGCATCACTTCTTTCAGCGTGCCGCGCAAATAATCACTTTCTTTTTTAATGCGTTCAACATCACTTGGAGAGCCGTCCGGTGCTTTTAGAATTTTGGTCACCATGTTGAAAAACTCCTTTCAAGTCAAATCAATATACATCACGCTGATAGCGTTTTTGCTGCTGCATATCGGCAAGATAAGCCTCCGCCTCTTCGCGGCTCATATTGCCTTCTTTTTCGATAATTTCAAGCAATGTGTTATGGACGTCATGCGCCATGTGCTTTTCATCTCCGCAAATGTAAACAGCCGCTCCTTCTTGAAGCCATTCAAACAATTCTGCGCTATGTTCAAGCATGCGGTGCTGCACATATACTTTTTCTTCCGTATCACGTGAGAACGCCACATCCATTTTTGTCAGCACACCGTCTTTGAGCCAATTCTGCCACTCTGTCTGGTAAAGGAAATCCGTGACAAAGTGCTGATCGCCAAAGAACATCCATGCCTTTCCTTCCGCTCCCGTCTCCTCACGCTCCTGCATAAACGAACGGAAAGGTGCGACGCCTGTCCCAGGGCCCACCATGATAATCGGTGTTTCAGGGTCTTTCGGAAGCTTAAAGTTTTGATTGTGCTGTACATAAACCGGCAGTGTGTCTCCCGGCTGCAGTCGTTCCGCGCACAAAATCGAGCAGACGCCTTTTCGTTCACGGCCGTGCGCATCGTAGCGGACTGCGCCGATTGTTAAGTGCACTTCATCCGGATTTGCGGATAAACTGCTTGCAATCGAATAAAGGCGGGCAGGCATTTTTCGCAAAATCGAGACAAACTCCTGCGCAGATACACTAAATGGGCCATAGTCACGGACGAGATCAAGCAAATCGCGCCCTTCAATATAGGCTTTTACATTCTCCTCATTTCCCGGGGCTAAAAGCTCTCTAAGCTCATCGTTCCCTGTCAGCTGGGCTGCCTGTTCAAGAAGCGGTTTTGTGAGAACGGTAATCTCATAGTGAGAAATCAGCGCTTCTTTCAGCGGTCGGACATCACCTTGCTTATTAAGCGTCACAATTTCTTCCGGGTCCCAATTCATTTCCTTAAGGAGCAGCTCGACAAGTTCCGGATCGTTTTCCGGATAGACGCCGAGGCTGTCACCAGGCTCGTAAGTCAGGCCAGATCCTTCAAGAGACAGCTCCACATGGCGTGTTTCTTTATTTGATCCTCTGCCGTTTAAATTTAAATTTTCTAACACTTCAGCCCGAAACGGGTTTGTTCTGGAATACGAAGACTCACCGGTTTGTGACGCAGCCGCCGGCGCAGGCGCGGCGCTTCCGCCCCCAGCTTCATTTAATCCTTTCAATACACCCTCAAGCCATTCGGCTGCCGGTTCATCATAGTCAAGATCGCAATCAACGCGCGGAGAAATCCGTTTTCCGCCGAGTTCTTCTAAGCGTTGATCAAATTCTTTCCCTGTCTGGCAGAAAAATTCGTACGAACTGTCACCAAGCGCCAAAACGGAAAAGCGCAGGTCTTCAAGCTTAGGCGCCCGTCTTCCGTGCAGAAATTCATGAAACGACAGCGCGTTATCAGGCGGCTCGCCTTCTCCATGCGTACTGACGACGATTAAAAGATTGGTTACCTTCTTCAGCTGATTCGGCTTAAAATCGCTCATGGATGAGACGGTCACTTGAAAACCGCTCTGTTCAAGCTGCTTGCCGGCATTTTCTGCAAGCCCCTGTGCGTTTCCCGTCTGTGAACCATAAAGAACGGTCACTTCTTTTGAAACGGCCGGTGCCGGTGCTTCCGCTGACACAGCTGCCGCCGGCGTACCCGCAGCTTCTTGGGCGGAAACAGATTGAGCGGATAAATATCCGCTCAGCCAGATTTTCTGGGATTCGGTCAAGGTCGGCAGAAGGCGGTTAAGGAGCTCTGCCTGCTCCTGATTAAACGGACTGTTCATTACCTGAAGTTGCAACGTATCCACCTCACAAAGTTATAAACTGATCGAAAATTGCATCTAATTGAACTTTACCGGAATACTAGGCTTAAGTAAAATATATTTACATGATGATAACTATTAAGAATCCTAATGATAAAACGGCTATGCTTCATGTAAATAGAAAAAAGAGAAGGACTCCCTTCTCTTCATTCAGCAATCTGATATAAGTGAGGCGGCACAGCGGTTACAAACGGACTGGCTTCACCTGTATAAAATACCGCCAGCATGTGCATCGCACGGGTGCACGCAGTATATAAAAGCCTGCGGTCGTGCTCTGTATGATAGTGTTCTTCAGATGCATCATAGACAAGCACTGCGTCAAATTCAATTCCCTTCGCTAAATACACCGGAATCACGCAAACACCCTTTTGAAATGGTTGATTTTCTTTATGAATCAGGCGAACATCTGTATATTCACTCATGTGGGCGTGCGCCTGTATGCATTGATGCGCAGTCTTGCAGATGACGGCTATTGTTTCGTGCCCTTTTTTCTTGAGCCGGCCAATTTCTTGCGCGAGCTTTTGGCAAAGGCTCTCATGTCCTTCAGTTTTGACAACGAGCGGCATTTCCCCGCTTCTATTAAACGGCTCAATATCCGCTCCATCTTGAAGCATCGCTTTGGTAAACTCGACAATCTGCCTTGTTGATCTGTATGTTCTCTTTAAACGAACATACTCAGCAGGCTCATCCTCAAAGCACGCATCCATACGCTGATCCCCGTTTATGGTATGCGCGTAGATGGACTGATTGATATCACCGAGCACTGTCATGCTGGCAGCCGGAAAAATGCTTCTCATGTAAGCCATCTGAAACGGTGAATAGTCCTGGGCTTCGTCAATAAATAGATGTTTGATTTTCGTATTTTTCTTTCTGCCCTCAATCAGATCCTGCATATAAAGAAACGGTGCCGCGTCCTCATAGAGCAATTTATTATCCGTAAATGCCGAACGGGTCAGCTCACCTATCGCATCCATCTTCTCATGTTGAAATTTTCCTCCCCAGCCAGAAAACAATTGCAAATAAAGTTGTGTAACATCAAGAAATGCAAGGAGCCTGACTGCCTGTTTGAGCGGTTTGAAAGCTTTTTTCACAATGATGGCGGCAAGCAGCTGCTGCTCTCTTTGATAATCGTTAAACGTACTCTCGCTGAACCGTTTCCTTTCCTGCAGTTTTTTGTACACGTCCAAGTAGTCCTCTTTGTCAAGCAGCTCAGCTTCATGAACAACCCAATCCTTTCGCCGTTCCTTTTTCTCAAGCTTGTTAAGCTCACTCAGCAGCCACTTCGCGGTTTGCTCCATCCGATTCGGAATGGAGTGATTTTGATCCAATGAGTAAAAATAGGATTGAATTTGCTCCTTTGTGATCAGCTTTTGTCCGCGGAATATAATATTTTTAAAAATCATCCCTTCAGAGGAAAGCCGTGTGACGTATTCATTAATGAATTGCTGAAAGGATAAACCCGCCTTCCATGTGATTCCTGCAAGCCTTGTTGGAAAATCGCCTCCCTTTGTTTCGGTCAGGCAATATTCGAGCTGATCAAAGGGGCTTTCACATTTGAACTTGCGGCCAAGACGATGCTCGATATATTCCTGAAACGTCGCCTGCTCCATATTCTCTTCTCCTAACTCCGGCAAAACAGAGGAGACATAGCTGTTAAATAAGAAGTTGGGTGAAAACAAAACGATTTGTCCGGCATCAATGACACCGCGGTGCCTGTATAACAAATAAGCGACACGCTGAAGCGCAGCCGATGTTTTCCCGCTGCCAGCCGCTCCCTGCACGATCAGGATCTTGCTTTTTTCATTACGGATAATCTGATTTTGTTCTTTCTGAATCGTAGACACGATGTTTTTCATTTGGGTATCAGAGTGATGGCTTAATACCTCTTGCAGCATTTCATCGCCAATCGTCATATCGGTATTAAACATCGCCTTGAGAGTGCCGTTTTTGATCATAAACTGGCGTTTCAGCACCATTTCCCCTTCTATCGTTTCACCGGGCACCTCGTACTCCGCTTTTCCTGGGGAATAATTGTAGTACAAACTTGATATCGGCGCCCTCCAGTCATAGATCAGAAAGTGTTCCTCCTTCTCATCCAAACAGGAAGCTAAACCGATATAAATTCGCTCTGCCTGCTCCTCGCCGTTTTCAATAAAATCAATCCGGCCGAAATAAGGCGATTTTTTCAATTGATGAATTCGTTTGAGCTGCTGATCCATGCGCCGATGATTGTGTTCCCGATCAGACAGCAGCTCTGCCTGCTGCTTAATGCTAGCCATCGTTTCAATCGCTTCATGGGCATCATCAAAATTAACCTTAACATCCTCCCAAAAGCTTTTTCTTAATCCGATGATATCATGCTTCAACCCGCCCGCAGACGTTTCCAGAAACCGCTCTTTTTTTTCGAGCTCCTTCAGCACCTCATCTATTCTCGACTGCTCTTCCTTCCATTCCTTATCCTGCTGATTCATGAACGGCACCTCCAGAAAATAGTTGACAAACATAGATGAAATACTGTAAAATATAATTGGATACATATATTAAATATATGATGCAAACTGGCAAATACAATTTATAATAGCACATTCACCCAATACCAATCAAGGTTTGGGTTATTTATATTATGCAGAAAAAAACCGATTTCACTTCGAAATCGGTTTTTTTGCTATTAATTATCTAAGCGAAAAGAACGGTTTGGCAGCTTCCAATTAAACATATAGGAACAAACCCGGCAAACAACGAGCACGAAAAACAGAACGTATAAGCCGAACGAGTTCCCCAGCCAGCCCAAGCCGACGATTAAACCGCCGAGCGCCGCCCATACCGCATAGATTTCCGCTTTCAGCACAAGCGGTTTGCGCCCGGCAAGAAGGTCGCGGATGATCCCGCCCCCGCTTCCCGTCAGCACCGCAGCCACGATCACGGCACTAAGCGGATGGCCCATTTTGACGGCATACAGTGCGCCTTGGATAGCAAAGGCAGCGAGGCCGATCGCATCTGATAAATTGCCCCACTTATTCCAATGCTTCAGCAGCAGCTTCGGAAACAGAAACACAATTGTAATAGATAAAAGCGCGATTTGAAAGTACGCTCCCTGCTCCCATAGCGCTGACACCGGAACACCGATCAGCAAATTGCGGATCGCTCCTCCTCCAAAAGCTGTGACAATCCCTAATATATAAACTCCTAAAATATCATATTCCTCTTCCATCGCAACAATTGCGCCGCTGACTGCAAACGCAATGATGCCAATCACACTAAGCAGCTCCCAAGCCATTCTGATGACTCCCTTTTATGTTTGTTAAATTTTCTGACGACCTCTAGATTTTATAATCGCTCCAGCGTAAAATCAATAACATTTTCATGAGAAAAAAAGATAAATTTAGAGGGAATACGGCTATTGCTGATGGACATGAGTTTGCGAAATTAAAAAAGCGCCCGGCATACGCGGGCGCTTTTTTTGTTATTCAGATTTTTCGCCTTTCAGCAGGCACATAAAAATGATAATCAGGATAAAAGCAATCAGGGCCAGGAATGGAATCGTAATAAAACCAAACCAGTTAATATATTGGCCCGAGCACGGCACGCCGCTGACACATGGCTTAATGCCGCTAAAGCCGGGCACTTTTTGCTCTAAGTAATGCATGATCGAAATGAATGCCCCAATAATCGCCATCGGGAGCACATATTTTTTCACTCGTGTGTCCCCTTGAAAGGTGGCGATGCCTAAAATCAGGACGAGCGGATACATGAGGATACGCTGGTACCAGCACAGTTCACATGGAATAAACTTTCTGATTTCACTGAAATACAGGCTGCCCAGCATAGCGATAAGAGCCACAACCCAGGAAGCATATAAAAATACGATTCTATTTTTCATATTGTTACTTCCCTTTCAGCTCTTTTTCTATTGTCTCTTTGATTTCATCATAATCCGCAAAATTTTTGATCACTTTATCATTGACGTAAATCGTCGGTGTTGCCTGTATGTTCATTTTTTGATTAAGGTCAGAATCCTTTTCCACTTGAGAAGCGAATGTTTCCTTATCAAGATTTTCCTTGAGCGTCTCAGGTTTTATCTTTGTGGTGCTTTTTGCAAGATCACCAAGGAGGCCTGGGGTTACCCATTCCTGTTCCGTATCCGGCTGTTTTTCGAACAGCTTTTCATGGAAATCCCAGAAAGAGTCAGGGTCTTCCTTCCATACTTCTTCAGATGCAAGAGCCGCTAACCTTGAACCTTTTCCATGGAACATGACGTTCACGAAAGAAAATTTCACATCGCCCTTATCAATAAAGTCTTTTTGTATTTTTGGAAAGATGTCACTGTTAAACACCTTGCAAGACGGACATTTGTAATCTCCGAATTCTACTACAGTTACCGGTGCATCGTCCTTGCCAAGCACAGGCTGCCCTTTGATAGACGGCTGTCCGGACACCGCATCATTGCCTTGTTCCGTTTTGTTATTAATGATGACAATGGCTGCTAGCAATACAACAACCACAACCGTAAGGATGACCGCGAATTTCGCAGAAGACTGCTGTTTCTTTTTCACTCCGACACCTCATCGTTTTAAAATTAAAAAAGAAGCGGATCGCAATTGACCCACTTCTTTATTTTAACAAGACAAGCGCTGATAAGAAAACCCCGAAAAAATGAATTCTCTCCGACAATTTATTTGTTTTTGAGACGCATGACGCGCATGGCGTTCGCCACAGCAAGCAGTGTAACGCCGACATCTGAGAAAACCGCTTCCCACATGGTCGCAATTCCAAATGCACCAAGAATGAGAAAGATCGCTTTCACACCTAAAGCAAAGCCGATGTTTTGCCACACGATTCGCCGTGTCCGTTTCGCAATCCGAATCGCTTCTGCTATTTTTGACGGCTGATCTGTCATCAGCACGATGTCTGCGGCTTCTACCGCGGCGTCTGAGCCAAGGCCTCCCATCGCAACCCCTATATCTGCGCGTGCAAGCACCGGCGTATCATTGATGCCGTCACCGACAAAAATGAGTTTTTCACTAGGCAAAAGCTTAGCTTCTAATGCTTCGACCTGCGCGACTTTATCTTGCGGCAGCAGCTCTGCATATACCTCACCAATCCCAAGCTGTTTTCCGACGGCTTCTCCCGTTTGTTTCGAATCACCCGTCAGCATAGCTGTCTGTTTGATCCCAAGCGACTTCAGATCAGCAACCGCCTGTGCTGCGTCTTCCTTTATCTCATCCGCTATGATGATTGCTCCGGCATAGCGTTGATCTACAGCAACGTGTACGATTGTTCCAGCATTTTCATCCGGGACATCCTCAATTTGTTCTCTTTCCATGAGCTTTTTATTCCCAGCAAGGATCTCAGTTCCATTTACCTTTGCAAAAATGCCGTGACCGGAGATTTCTTCGTATGACTCAATCTCATCGGAGGAAAGCATTTTCCCGTAAGCTTTACGCACAGATTCAGCAATCGGATGCTGTGAATGAAGCTCAGCGTATGCCGCCGCTTCAAGTAATCTATCCTTTGTAAAACCTTCCGCGGGTTTGATTTCTGTCACTTCAAAGCTGCCTTTTGTTAGTGTTCCCGTTTTATCAAACACCGCGTATTTGACTTGATTCAAAGCTTCTAAATAATTGCTTCCCTTTACAAGCACTCCGGCCTTTGAGGCCGCTCCGATTCCACCGAAGAAACCGAGCGGAATAGAGACAACAAGCGCACAAGGACAAGAAATCACTAAAAAGATAAGCGCGCGGTACACCCAATCGGAAAGCGCGGCGCCAGAAAGAACAAGCGGCGGAACAAAGGCCAGCAATACCGCAATGATCACCACAGCAGGTGTATAATACTTGGCAAACTTCGTGATAAAGTTTTCTGTCCGGGCTTTACGGCTGCTCGCATTCTGAACCAAGTCTAATATTTTTGATACTGCTGATTCCTGATAGCCCTTTGTGACTTCAATATGCAGAACGCCGTTTTGATTGATAAAGCCTGACATTACATCTTGTCCTTCCGCAGCTTTTCTCGGAACGGACTCACCTGTTAAAGCAGATGTATCAACCATCGCTGACCCTTGCACGACCTTACCGTCCAGGGGTATGCTTTCTCCCGGATTAACCACAATGATGTCTCCTGTCTGAACGTCCTCCGACGAAACCTGTTCGATGCCGTTCTTTGTTTTGAGATTGGCGTAATCAGGCCGTATGTCCATTAACGCACTAATTGATTTTCTGGAACGGCTGACCGCGGCTCCTTGAAAAAGCTCACCGATTTGATAAAACAGCATAACGGCGACCCCCTCAGGGTATTGCTGAATCAGAAAAGCGCCGATTGTGGCAAGAGCCATTAAGAAATGCTCATCAAACACCTGACCGCGGATGATGTTTTTGACTGCGCGGATTATAATGTCACCGCCGATAATCAAATAAGCACCGAGGAAAAGGAAAAATTCAATGGTTCCCGACTGAACCAAATATGCCGCTGCGCCGAGAATGACAGCCGCCGCCATTCTGATCAGCATATTGACCATTCGATTACGATAGCCATCATCAGCTGATTTCTTTATATGCTTTTGGCGAACCGTTACATGCGGATCAATTGATTTCACTTTTTTCTCTACTTTATTCGTGACCCATTGCTCTTCTTTCCCATCGGCTGAGACAGTTAAGGTGCTTGCCGCAAAATTTACCGCGCATCCGTTAATGCCTTTTATGCCTTTGACTCCATTTTCGATTTTTCGGGCACAATTGCTGCAATCCAAACCGTCCAGAACATATTCCTGTTTCACTAGTCTCACCTTACCTTCCGATTTAGGGTTCCCTCTTCAAAGCGTATCAATGAGTATTGTATTTATTTTATATATATGAGCATATACTCATATATAAGTTACACCTATTATATGTTGTTTTCCAAGAAAGTGTCAATGAAAAACAAAAACCGGCATATAGCCGGTTTTTCATTTTACTTTTTGCAGACGAAGAGCATTCAGAACAACGGAAACGGAGCTGAATGCCATTGCTGCTCCTGCTATCCACGGTGCTAAAAATCCAAGTGCTGCGATTGGGATGCCGAGGCTGTTATAGCCAAGCGCCCAGAATAAGTTTTGTTTAATGTTTTTCATTGTCAATCTGCTCATGCGGATTGCGTCGGCAATGCTGTTCAGATCGCCGCGAATAAGTGTAATGTCTGCTGTTTCCATGGCAATGTCCGTGCCAGTTCCAATCGCCATGCCGATGTCAGCTGTGGCAAGCGCCGGCGCATCGTTAATTCCGTCGCCTACCATTGCTGTCTGGCGGCCTTCTTTTTGCAAGCGGGCGATTTCCGCCGCCTTTTGTTCAGGAAGAACTTCCGCAATGATATTCGCAATTCCCGCTTCCTTCGCGATGGCTTCTGCGGTTCTGCGATTGTCTCCTGTCATCATGATGACATCAAGACCCAACTCTTTCAGACGGGCAACAGCCTTCCGCGACGTATCCTTAATCGTATCTGCAACTGCTACTAGCCCCGCTGCTTCTCCATCAATGGATACAAGCATAACTGTTTTCCCTTCGGCCTCTAGCTCTTCCATTTGGGCGAGAAGAGCCCCATGCTCAACCTGTTCGCTCTCCATTAATTTTCTTGTGCCGACGAGAATGCTTTTTCCTCCGGCTTCAGCCAAAATGCCTGCGCCGACTTTTGCTTCAAAGCGGGTAAGTTTCGGTATCTCAAGCCCTTTATCTTTCACGCCAGCAATAATCGCTTCGCCAAGCGGATGCTCTGATCCCGTTTCCGCTGCCGCTGCAAATTGAAGCAAATCTTTTTCTTCAAAACGGCCGAATGGAATGGCATCCGTCAGACGCGGCTTCCCGTTTGTCACGGTTCCGGTTTTATCAAGAACAATTGTATCGAGACGATGTGTTTTTTCTAAATGCTCGCCGCCTTTAAATAAAATCCCGAATTCAGCAGCGCGTCCAGATCCAGCCATTATGCTCGTCGGAGTGGCAAGACCGAGGGCGCAAGGACAGGCAATGACAAGAACCGCAATGAACTTGCTGATCGCTTCGGCAAAATCGCCAGGAGCCGCCCAAAGATACCAAATGAGAAAAGTGAGAACCGCAATCCCCAATACAATGGGTACAAAAATGCCTGAAATCTGGTCAGCGAGACGCTGGATCGGCGCTTTTGACCCTTGTGCTTCCTCAACAATTTTGATGATATGAGAAAGCGCAGTATCCTTTCCGACGTTGACAGCTTTAATTTTCAGAAAGCCGTTTGCGTTAACGGTTGAACCTGTCACGCTGTCACCAGGATTTTTGTCAACAGGAAGACTTTCTCCTGTAATCATCGATTCGTCAACCGCTGAACGGCCTTCAACCACTTCTCCGTCGACAGGAATTCGTTCGCCAGGTTTGACGTAAACAATGTCATTAACAAGCACTTCGTCGATCGGGATGATTTGCTCCTGTCCGTCTCTTACAACAGTAGCTGTTTTCGCTTGAAGCTTCATCAGCTTTTTAATCGCATCCGAGGAACGGCCTTTTGCTTTTGTTTCAAACAACTTGCCTAATAAAATCAGCGTCAGCAAAATCGCGCTTGTTTCATAATAAAGGCCGTCTGTATGCCCGTGAGAGCCAATGCTTTGAAAAGTTAGATAAAGACTATAAGCGTAAGCAGCCGTCGTACCGAGGGCGACCAATACATCCATATTGGCGCTTTTATTTCTAAGCGCCTTATACGCACCCACATAAAACGGCCAGCCGATCAGAAACTGGACTGGTGTCGCCAGCGCAAACTGCATCCACGGATTGAGAAATATATCCGGTACCCAAATGAATGATGTAAATGTAAAATGGCTCACCATCGCCCAAAGCAATGGAAATGACAGGACAGCTGAAAAAATCAGTCTCGCCGTTTGCTTCCGTTCTTCTTTCTTTTTAGCAGCAGCCTCACTGTCCTGTTCACCCTTCAACTTTAGCTTATATCCAAGCTTATCTACCGCTTCTTTCAAATCGCTGACAGACGCTTCTTTTGGATTGTATTCGACCGTAACTGTTTCTAAAGCGAAGTTTACTGGTGCATTTGCGACGCCTTCTATTTTGTTAAGCCGTTTTTCAATCCGATTGGCGCAAGCCGCACAGGTCATGCCCTCAATATCGAATTCAGCTTTTTCTGTAACGACGTGATAGCCCAGCTTCTCTATTTTTTCCTGAATCGCTGCAGTCCCTGTTTCAGCAGGATCGTAGATTACATTTGATGTTTCCGTTGCCAGATTAACATTTGCATCCGTGACACCGGGCATCCGCTTCAGGCCTTTTTCAATTCTGGCAGCACATGCCGCACAGGTCATACCAGAGACCTGCATCGCGATTTCCTTTTGTTCACTCAACATACTCACTCCTTTATATACACCTGGGGGGTATATAAAAATGAAAGAAATATCGCGCCTCCCTAAAGGCGCGATACCTTGAATCACTTGGCTACGTCATAGCCCTGATCTTCTATCGCATCCGCAATATCTTTGACTGATACTTTGTCAGCATCAAACGAAACATCGACTTTACCCGCTTCCAGATTGACATGAACGGCACTGACGCCGTCCAGTTCTCCTACGCTTGTTTCTACTGCTTTGACGCAGTGCTGACAAGACATTCCTTCAACTTGCAATGTTTTTTGTTCCATATCAATTCCTCCTGTTTATTCTTTCTATTTTCATCCTACCATACCCCCGTAGGGTATTACAATAAAAAACGCTTTATGATTTTGTGAACTTTTTAAATACGTCCAAAAGCTCAGAAATGGCCTGTTCCCCGTCTCCGCTTTTGATGGCATCTGCTACACAATGATGGGCATGATCCTCAAGCAAATGAAGCGCCACATTTTTCATTGCCGCCTGAACAGCTGAAATTTGCACAAGAATATCTACACAATATCTGTCGTTTTCCACCATGTTTTGAATGCCTCTGACCTGGCCCTCAATCCGCTTAAGCCGGTTTGTAATCTGATCCTTTTCTTTCGAGCTTTTATGGTTTAATGTTTTATGTTCGTTATGCTTTTCCATGCGTACACCTCTGTTTAATGATATTAATTCCCATTATACTGATTGTCCAAACGGTTGTCTAAGCATGCCGACGCAAAAAATGAATCAGTTAGGTTTTACCATTT
This sequence comes from Bacillus sp. PS237, assembly GCF_037963345.1. NCBI lineage: Bacteria > Bacillati > Bacillota > Bacilli > Caryophanales > Bacillaceae > Bacillus > Bacillus sp. PS237. Next base: position 3,371,024 of record NZ_CP150156.1, read on the forward strand.
GATCAGGAGGGTATATACTTCTGTTGATAACGCTTTTAAAGGGGAGAAGAAAAGTGGATACGATCAAGGTTGGAATATTAGGATACGGATTGTCCGGTTCTGTTTTTCACGGGCCGCTGCTGGATGTTCTGGATGAATATCAAATCAGCAAAATCATGACATCACGGACAGAAGAAGTGAAACGGGATTTTCCAGATGCTGAGGTTGTACATGAGCTTGAAGAAATCACAAATGACCCTGCCATTGAGCTTGTCATTGTCACCACCCCGAGCGGCCTTCATTACGAGCATACTATGGCATGCATACAGGCCGGAAAACATGTTGTGATGGAAAAACCAATGACAGCAACGGCCGAAGAGGGGGAAACATTAAAAAGGGCTGCCGATGAAAAAGGCGTATTATTAAGCGTATATCATAACCGACGCTGGGATAACGATTTTTTAACGATTAAAAAGCTGATCTCTGAGGGATCCCTTGAAGATATCAATACATATCAAGTTTCCTATAACCGCTACAGACCTGAAGTTCAAGCGCGGTGGCGGGAAAAAGAAGGCACTGCCACTGGTACGCTGTATGATCTCGGCTCCCACATCATAGACCAAACCCTGCATTTGTTTGGGATGCCTAAAGCCGTGACTGCAAACGTGATGGCCCAGCGGGAAAATGCCGAAACGGTTGACTATTTTCATTTAACCCTGGATTATGGCAAGCTTCAAGCCATTCTATACGGAGGATCAATCGTTCCGGCAAACGGACCTCGTTATCAAATCCATGGAAAAGATTCTAGCTTTATCAAATATGGAATTGACGGACAGGAAGACGCACTCAGAGCGGGAAGAAAACCAGAGGATGACAGCTGGGGTGCGGATGTTCCGGAGTTTTACGGAAAGCTTACAACCATTCGTGGCTCCGACAAAAAAACAGAAACGATTCCATCAGTAAATGGCTCCTACCTTACTTATTACCGTAAAATAGCGGAAAGCATACGAGAAGGTGCTGCGCTGCCAGTCACTGCTGAGGAAGGTATTAATGTCATCCGCATCATTGAAGCCGCGATGGAAAGCAGTAAAGAGAAACGAACCATTATGCTGGAGCACTAAAACAAAAGCCTCCCCAAATAAGGGGAGGCTTTTTCATTAGAATGTTTTTCCTGCTTCTTTCGCACGCGCAATCGCGTCTTCTTTGATTTGCTGTGCTTTATCAGGCTCCGCATTATGTCCCTCTACGAAAATGCCATCGAATGATGGTACGCCGAAGAAGTTCATCATGATGCCGATGTAGCGGTGCCCCATTTCCATCTCAGCCGCAGGGCCTTCTGAATAGTAGCCGCCGCGCGCTTGGATATGAATTGCTTTTTTATCAGTTAACAAGCCGACAGGACCTTGTTCTGTGTATTTGAATGATTTTCCTGCAACAGCAACAGAATCGAGATACGCTTTCATCACTGGCGGGAATGAGAAGTTCCATAAAGGAGTAACAAATACGTACTTATCAGCTGATGCAAATTGATCGCTAAGCTCTCCCAAACGGCCTACTTTCGCTTTTTCGCTTTCAGAAAGCTCTTCAAAGCCTGTACCTGACTGAAGCTTTCCCCATCCGCTAAATACATCTGCGTCAATGTGCGGAATGTTTTCTTTGTACAAATCGATATGTACAACTTCATCATTTGGATTCGCTTCTTTGTAAGATTCGATAAATGCTTTACCTGTTGCCATACTGTACGAAGTTGCTTCGTCATGTGGATGAGCAGTGATATATAATACTTTTGCCATTTTTACCAGCCCTTTCGTTTTTAAAAATCACACATCAATTATTATCATACAGATGCATAATGATTATTCTGTCTCTCTTAGACTTTATTATAGAGACAAAGAAATTTACTTTCAAGTAAAACATCTCGAATTAAAGATTATTTAACTTTCCCAAACAGCTTACTTTTCAAAAGCTGTTCTCAAGCCGGAATACAGCGCGGACAATTCTTTACTGATCCGAGGATAATGAGGGACATGCGGCACTTGAATATCCGCAGGCATCCTTTTCATGATAAAGGATTGCTCAGCCTGTTCAAAAAACGCCCGCAGCTGGTTGATCTCTTCATCAGAAAACGGAGCAGACGGACGGCGGTGAGCTTGCGCCGAGAGCAAATAGTACCCTAAGTGCTGAGCACCGGAAATGGCAGGCCAGAGCGCATCCGCATTCGCGTGAGGAAACTCGCCAAGCGCCTTGTCATACGCATCCCGAAGCCTGACAAGACTCACCCTTAACTTGTGTTCGTCGGCAATTTGCCCGGTTAACAGTTTCTCCATAAACTGCCCTTCCAGCCGGATGACATTCCGCACAAGTTCTGGCAGCCGCTTGGTTGAAAACCGCCGCCACAAAAGCATTGTTCCCAACAGCCCGATCACGCTGCCGACAGCTACATCAGTCAGCCTCGCTATCATAAAATAACCGGCGCCCGCCCCGCCATGCATACTTTCTGTGATAACAAGCGCATTTGCGGTTAAAAAGGGAACAGCCAGCGCATAATTGCGGACGATCAGCATCTCAAGAAGACATTGCAGCGCTGCAATACAAAACGCAATATAAACACCGCCCGGCTTAAAAAACAGGATTGCGCCTGCCAGTATAACACCGATCACCGTTCCGGCCGAACGCTGAATAGCCCTGTGAAGCGTAAAAACAACAGTAGTGCCAAGCATGACCGCTGCTGCCGAAAGCGGAATCCAATAGGAGCGTGCAAAGCCGAATGCGAGGGCAAACATATCGGCGGCAAACAGAACAATTCCGTACTTTAACGCTCTAATCAAAACTGGAGACTTCCAGTCAAAGGCATTTCTCAAAAAGTAAAAAGAGGATGGCAGGCGGCTTGGTTCCCCGTCAAGCTGCTTATCAAAACGTCCTGAAGCGATATACAAAACCTCATTGATTTCTTCAAACAGCTTCCGCCTAGGCTCAGATTCATTTTCATTAATCTGAAACGTATTGAAAACCCGTGCATTCGCAAGCATATCTCCGGTTTGGCGAAGTGCCTTTTCAATCTGCGCGGTCTCTCTGTCCGGCGTTTCAGCTGAAAAATGAATAATGGCAATAAATATGTCGTCAGCTTTCTCAAGGAGGCGAAAAAATCGTTCATCATGCCGCGATTTTTTCCGTCTGTTCCCTTTCCCAAGAACCGTTTGGCGGGCTGTTCTAAGCATGAGCACCGTCTGATGCTGTGCGTTATGAAAACCTGGCGTTCCGACGGCTGAAAGACATGCAGCCAGCTGATGATATGTTTTTTGCAGCACCGCTCCCTCCGGTCCATGTTTGTTCCATAACCAGCCGATTAAAGCGATACCCATGGCGAAAATGCCGCCGAGAAACGTCAGTCCCGCTCTGAACAGCGCTTGTGAAGGATCGGCCGGCAGCCCGGAACTGACTAAAAAGGCAAGGACAAAAAACATCGGCGCAGGGCCTTGAATGCCGAGCGCGCTAAAAATAAACATCGCCGCTGCACCGATCAGCCCCAAAACAGCCGCCATCATCCAAAGCATCCCGGACAAAAGCGTCCCTAAACCAAATGAGAGGGCGATCCCAATAGAAACCAAGAGCAGCTTCAAGGCGCGCTTTTTGTACGATTCACCGCCCGCATATAAATAAACAAAGCCTCCGATACTTGCAATTAATCCGTAATCCGTGTGACCTGCCAATGCACCGACCAGCACAGGAAACCCTGAAGCGAAACCTGATCCGATAGCCTTTTTCCAAGGAAATGGATTTGCATGAATGCGAAAGGCATCCTTCACGATAGGCATGATTCTTTGATTGTTCGCAGCAGTTTTGTTCATTTGACAAAATCCTTTTCAATGAATGTGTAGAACTTTTCCAGTTTCTTCGCTTTAGTATGCCCAAAAACGCGGTTAGCTTCTCAATTGGTGCGCACGATAAAAAAACAGAGACTTATACCGTCTCTGCTTCATTACATCAGTTTATTATAAAAGCGGCACCTGTCAGGACTGTTTTGTCCTTCTGCCTTCCTTCAAGAGCAGGTGAATAAAAAATAAAGGATAAATCAATAGATACCCATTAAACAGCCACCACACAAGATCAAAGTCACTGCTGAATGTCCAGAATGATAGCGCCTGCAGACCTGAACAACAGGTCAGCACAAGAGAAATCAGCGCCATCAGCTTCCAGTCAGCACGATTCACCCGCTGTAGGTACAAGCTGTACAACCCTGTGACAGAAATCAGGATATCCAGCGGAAAAAAAGACCAGTTCCAAGCGATCATAAACGGATGGTCATGATGTTTAAAAGCCCAGCTTTCCGGTATGAGCGAAAATCCGGCTGACAGCCAGTACAAGATAAAACCGATATCAGTCACGAGAAAAAACAGCTTCATATATCTCATTTGTACTGCCCGCTTTTATGTACCGGCTCAGACACCGCAACATGCTCGATCAGGTTTAAAGACACAACACCGGCAATAATCAATCCAATTGAAATGACTTTCATGACACTCACATGTTCTTGAAAAAACAAAAAACCAACGACTGTAATCAAGACAATTCCCATCCCTGACCATACAGCATAAGCAACTGATACATCAATGGATTTAAGCGTAAGCGTCAGAAAGAAAAGACTCCCTCCATAAAAGAAAATCAACAGCAAACTGGGAATAAGCTTTGTAAAACCAGACGATAGCTTCATGCTGACAGTTCCCGCAACCTCAAACAAAATCGCCAAGCATAGAAACACCCAATTCATGTGGCATCAGCCTCCTCATCAGCTGTTATACCGTTAAACAAAACATCTACAATTGATTCAAGTACCTCTCCTGTCGTGAACTGATGTTTCAGCGGATATTCAGGGTCATACACTTGATTGATGCTCCCTATATACATGTGAACAAACAGGTCCGGATTGATGTTTCTGATTCTCTTTTGCTGTTTGCACTCATTTAATAATGCTAGGACAATCGCCCATTCTTCCTTAATAAACGCGTCTAATGTAAGCCACGCATCGTAATGGTATTTCTTTAGTTCATTTAATAATCCCATGTTCAGCAGTTCCATCCCCTGCGGAAGGCTGATCAGCATTTGTTTCACCTTTTCGAGCACATTTAAACTTTCATTTTCATAGATGTCTCTTTCTATTTGCTTCATTTCAGCTATAAATTGTTCGACAACCGCCTCAACAAGCTGATCTTTAGATGAATAATATGCATAGAGCGTCCGCTTGCTCGTTCCCAGCGCTGCCGCCAAATCATTCATCGTAAATGAAAATCCTTTCTGCTTGATCAGCCGGAAGGTTTCCGCCAGAATTCTTTTATCCATATTAATCCCCCGCTTTCGGTACCAAGAAAACTATTTCGGTACCAATATTATACGGCAGAAATTTATGGAAATCAACAATATATAAAAAAACCTCTCCTATTGGGAGAGGTTTAAAAGACACTGCGGACCAAACCGCCGTCCGCCCGAAGTGCCGCGCCATTGATCGCAGAGGAAAGCGGACTGCTTAAAAATGTAACGAAGTGGGCGATTTCTTCCGGACGGATCAGTCTTTGAATAATAGATGTCGGCCGGTTTTCTTTCATAAAACGTGCCTCAGCTTCTTGAACAGTCAGGTTTTCACCAGGATACAGCGAGTTCAGCATGGTTTCCACACCCTCTGTTAAGGTAGAGCCCGGCATGACGGTGTTGACTGTGACATTCGTGCCGGTTGCCAGCTCCGCCAAACTGCGGGAAATGGACAGCTGCATCGTTTTTGTCGCACTGTAATGGGCCATTTCCTGTGACGGCATAATCGCCGCTTCACTGGCAATGAAAATCACACGCCCTTCTTTTTTCTCTATCATGTTATGCAAATACCTGCGTGTCAGCCTTACACCGCTCATAATATTCACTTCAAAAAAACGAAACCATTCATCGTCGGGAATATCAAAGTACTCCGCCGGTTCAAAAATCCCTAAATTGTTGACCAAAATATCAACCTCTGGATATGCCTGAAACAGCTCATTGCAGCCTTCTTCTGTTCCCAAATCAAATGCAGCCGGATAAAGAACCGCTTCAGCATGTTGTGTTTTCAGTTCATCTATCGTTTGATTCACTTTCTCTTCCCGGCGTCCGTTAATGATCACTGCCGCACCTTCTTCAGCTAACGAAGAGGCAATAGCTTTTCCGATCCCTGATGTCGAACCGGTCACCAGTGCGGTTTTTCCTTGTAAATTCAGCTTCATTATTCATCCCTCCGTTTTTGATTCCTCTTATTTATTGACAGAAATCTGATTGGTGAAACATCTGCTCTGCAATCAGTATGAAACAGCTGGGATTGAAATGGAAGTACGCACTTTTTGGTGCCTGTGGTTTGGAGAAAAAATAAAGCAGAACCTCTTAAGAGGTTCTGCTTTATTGTCAGTATGTATGGAGACGGTGGGAGTCGAACCCACGTCCAGAAACATCGATTACTTAAGCGTCTACGAGCGTAGCCTGCATATTTATGGTTTCACTCATCTTCTTGCCTGCGGGCGGGCCTTCCGAGAGCTAGTCTGTTCATCTCTTCTTACGTTCTCAGACGGGAACGCAAGCGTAGCCTACTTGGATGTGCTCTTCACAGACACATAGGCAATGTCAGGAAGAGCTCGCTGCGCTTATTAGGCAGCTAATGCTACGTTTTGGTTAAAACTGTTAGTTTTGCCAGTTATATTTAAGTGCGTGTTTACGAGATCGCCTCTCGGCTCGCAGCTCAAGCTCGATCCATCCCTGTCGAATCCGTAACGTCCCCTTGGTATAAGGGAAATACGGGAGAAAATATCAAGCTCTCACTCAAACTGGCTATAGTCTTATTATAACATGATCACGGCTCTTTTCAATTGTCAAATCCTTCAAATGAATGGCGTCGTGATCTGATCGTGAACACAGTATAGCACAGGCCTGATTTTCGAATCAAGCACTATGCCTTTAGAAGCCTTTTTGACTGTCTCTGAACGCTCTTTCGATTTCCCGCTTCGCGTCCTTGCGCTTCAGATCTTCCCGTTTGTCATAGTTCTTCTTCCCTTTTCCAAGGCCGAGAAGCACTTTGGCAAAGCCGTTTTTTAAATACAGCTTCAGCGGAACGAGAGAATAGCCTTTTTCCTTTGTTAACCCGATCAGCTTATTAATCTCCTTGCGGTGCATTAACAGCTTTCTTGTCCGGAGCGGATCGTGGTTATAGCGGTTTCCCTGCTCATATGGGCTGACGTGCATATTGTGGAGAAACACTTCTCCCCGTTCGATTTTGGCGAAGGAATCCTTAAGGTTTACGCGGCCGGCGCGAATCGATTTGATTTCGGTTCCTTGCAGAACGATGCCTGTTTCATAGGTTTCTTCTATAAAATAATCGTGGTTGGCTTTCTTATTTTGAGATAATACTTTTCCTGACCCTTTTGGCATGCCAGAACCTCCTCTCTCTAAGGAAAAACTGTCCACCTTTTGCGATACGCTCTATTTTACCAAATGTCACGTACCGCTACAATGAAAAGCTGTTTCCGAAAGAAAGCAAATAGAGCGCTGCGGCCCTATTTGCTGGTTGAGCTGCTATTTCTTCTTTTTCCGTTTCTGTTTCGGAGCATTCTGGAAGCCGCGTTTTTTCTTTTTCTTCTTCGGCTTAGTGAACCACTCCCCTTTTTCCTCAGACGGAGCTGGAGAAACAGGTGTATTGGTGCTTTGAACACGTTTTCTGGCAGGCTTTCCGCGTTTTCTGCTCCGGCTGCTGTCCAATTCTCTCGGACGCCGCGGAGTGCCTTTCATGCCGACAATTTCAAAGTCGATATTGCGCTCATCTTTATTGACATCGACAACCTTGACTGTGATTTCATCCCCGATGCGGAAGACGTTGCCTGTCCGCTCGCCAATCATTGCGAAATGCTGTTCGTCAAAGCGGTAGTAGTCATCTGTCATAAAGCTGACATGGACGAGTCCTTCAATTGTATTCGGCAGCTCGACGAACATTCCGAAGTTTGTCACAGAGCTGATCATGCCGTCAAACTCTTCACCGATTTTATCAAGCATGTATTCCGCTTTTTTCAGATCATCCGTCTCACGCTCGGCGTCAACTGCACGGCGCTCCATAGATGATGTATGTTCGGCGATATCCGGCAGGCGTTCAGCCCACTTTTCCTGTGTCGCTTCATCGACCTTGCCGTTGATCAAATACGTTCGGATCAGACGGTGAACGATTAAGTCCGGGTAACGGCGGATCGGTGATGTGAAATGCGTATAGAATTCCGTTGACAGACCGAAGTGCCCCAAGCTTTGCGGGTCGTATTTCGCCTGTTTCATCGAACGGAGCATAACAGTAGATATAACCGTTTCCTCTGGTCTGTCACGCACAGCGTCCAGAATGCTTTGCAGCGCGCGCGGATGAATATTCCCCGCCGTTCCTTTCACCACATAGCCAAATGTCGTCACAAATTCTAAAAACTTTTGCAGCTTTTCAGCATTCGGCTCTTCGTGAATCCGGTATATAAACGGGACATTCATCCAATGGAAATGCTCCGCAACTGTTTCGTTTGCTACAAGCATAAATTCTTCAATCAGCTTCTCGGCGACAGAGCGTTCTCTGATCACAACGTCTTTAACCGCTCCTTCGTCATCAACAAGCACCTTTGCTTCTTTGAAATCAAAGTCAACGGCGCCGCGGTCCATCCGCTTATCGCGCAGAATTTGAGCCAGACGCTCCATGTCTTTGAACATCGGAACAAGAGGCTCGTATTTTTGTTTCAGCTCTTCATCATCATCAACAAGAATTTTATTCACATCTGAATATGTCATTCTTTCCGTTGTTTTGATGACACTTTGGAAGATCTCGTGCTCTGTCACCTGTCCCTGACTGTTAATTGTCATTTCACAAGAAAGCGTCAGGCGGTCAACCTTTGGATTTAAGGAGCAGATGCCGTTTGACAATCTGTGCGGAATCATCGGGATGACACGGTCAACCAGATACACACTTGTCCCTCTTTCAAGCGCTTCTTTGTCAATCGGCGAGTTTTCGGTTACGTAATGGCTGACATCAGCTATGTGAACGCCAAGCTTGTAGCTTCCATCATCAAGCTTCGTCACGGTAACTGCATCATCCAAATCCTTCGCATCCGCACCATCAATGGTGACAATCACCTGGTCACGGAGATCACGGCGGTCTTTCAGATCTTTTTCATCAATCGTGTCAGGCGTACTTGATGCCTGTTCCATCGCGTCAGCTGGAAATTCTCCCGGCAGGCCGTGCTTATGAATGACCGATAAAATATCAATGCCCGGGTCGTTTTTGTGGCCGAGAATGGTTTCAACCTCACCCTCTGCGTTCATGCGGCCTTCAGGATAGCTCGTCAGCTTGACAACAACCTTATGCCCTTCCGCAGCTCCATTTTTCCCATTTTTCGGAATGAAGATGTCACTCGTGATTTTTTTGTCGTCCGGAATGACAAAGCCGAAGTTTCTCGTTTCTGTATACGTGCCGACAACCCGCTGAATCGCTCTTTCTAAAATCCGTATGACGGTTCCTTCCTGCCTGGAGCCGCTTGATTGTGAGTTCAGACGCACCATGACGATATCGCCGTTCATTGCCGTATTTAGCTCATTAGGCGGAATAAACACATCACTTAACGACGTATCCTCAGGCAGCAAAAAGGCGAATCCTTTCGCATGGGCTGAAATCTTTCCTTTTATTAAATTCATCTTCTCCGGAATGCCGTAGCGGTCGCTTCTCGTCCGTACGATAAGCCCTTTTTCTTCCAAGGCGACTAACGCTTTGACGAGCTCTTTAAACTCCTCGGCTTCCGTAATATTTAACATCTCCTCAAGTTCCTGAACGGTCAGAGGTTTGTACGCCTCTTCCTTCATAAACGAGAGAAGCTTTTCCATAAATGCTTCTTTTTCCATTATCCGACCTCCTGTTGATTACCAATCGAGCTTCTCTAAAAATTCATACACATCCTGATGGACGAGGTCACGTTCTTTGTCGAGTGTAATGACATGCCCTGATTCCTCGTACCATTTCAGCTGTTTATCATCAGTTTCCACTTCGTTGTAAATAATATTGGCGCTTTCGGTATTAATCATGTGGTCATGACGGGCCTGCACCACAAATGTCGGTGAATAAATCATATCGACATTATTCCGCACATCAGCAATTAAGTCTTGCAGCGCCTTGAGGGTATTCATCGGCGTTTTTTCGAATTCTTTCATTTCCTCTTCAATTTGCTCCGGGCTTTTCCCCTCAAACTTTTTGTAATTGCGAGCGTATGAAAGAACGCCTTGATACATGACCTCTTCACTCTTAATATGCATCGGTGCGCACATTGGGACAATTCCCTTTATGGGTACAGTGTAACCCAATTTCAGCGAAAAAACCCCGCCAAGCGACAGTCCGCAGGCAGCAATGCTCTCATAACCTTCAGATTTTAAATATTCATAGCCATCCATTACGTTTTTCCACCAGTCTTCGGGCCCCGTATGTACAAGTTCTTCAGGCGGGACGCCATGTCCTTCATATTGAGGCGCGTGGCACGTATAGCCGCGTTCATTCAAATATCGTCCCAGCATCCTTACATCCGCTGTATTTCCTGTAAAGCCATGCAGCAAAAGCACCGCTTTGTCTCCGCCTTTAAATGTAAATGGTTTTGGTGTCACAACTTTCATGCTCATGTCTCCCTTTCTATCTGCACGATCATTTTAGTTTTCCACAGTTTAATCAGAAAAAAACGTTTTGAATATCATCCAGAAACGTGAAAAAGGCCTGACTTCACATCAGACCTTATACAAACATTGCCCTATAGGATATAAGCAAGCGCAATCGTTAACACGAAAAACAAGACTGCCAGCACTACCGTAATGCGGTGCAAAATTAAATCAAGACCTCTTGCTTTTTGTTTCCCGAAGAGCTGCTCCGCTCCGCCTGAAATCGCACCAGATAATCCGGCACTTTTACTGGATTGAAGCAAAACGACAATAATAAGTGCAATGCTGACGATAACCAATAAGGTAATCAAAACTGCGTGCATCCCATACACCTCCAGACTCACTGGCTACATTACTTCTATTTTACATGAAAAGGGTTGGCATGTCACGCTGTATCAGACGCCAAAAGGCCGGATAAGACGTTTTATCTTGGTTACCCTATTCATATGAAAAGGTCAAAGGAGAAAAGCGATGCCGCTTATCAGCATAGACAGCAGGAAACATCTTTTTTATGAAGAATATGGACAGGGAATCCCTATCATTTTTATCCACCCGCCGGGCATGGGACGAAAGGTTTTTTATTATCAGCGCCTTCTATCCAAGCATTTCAGGGTGATTTTTCCGGATTTAAGTGGCCACGGTGATAGTGATCACATCGATCAGCCAGCGTCTATTTCCTATTACGCAAACGAGATCGCGCAATTCATGGACGCTTTGCACATTGATAAAGCTGTGTTATTCGGGTATTCTGCCGGAGGCTTAATCGCGCAGCATATCGGCTTCACCCGCCCGGACAAAGTGTCACACCTTATTCTGTCCGGCGCCTACCCCGCTGTTCATAACGTAATCGGCCAGAAGCTGCACAAACTGGGAATGTATCTGCTTGAAAAAAACCCCGGTTTGCTCATGAAAATCCTCGCTGGCAGCCACACAAAAGACAGACAGCTTCGCAGCATATTAACAGACCATATGAAAAAAGCAGACCAGGCCCATTGGCATCAGTATTATCTGGATTCGCTTGGCTACAACTGCATTGAACAGCTGCCCCGCCTAGAAATGCCAATGCTGTTTATGTATGGCGGCCTGCGGGACTGGACCTTTACAAACGCAGGCTATTACCGAAGATCGTGCAGACATGCCGAATTTTTCAGATTGGAATATCAGGGACATCAATTGCCGACAAAACAATGGAAAACGTGCAATGAGCTGGTGACAGGGTTTGTGCTGACACATCATTCATAGGAATAGAAAACGCTTGGCTTCCTTGCGTTTTTTGTTACTTTATTGACTTTTGTCAACGAAATCATAGTAAAAAAGATCCTCAAATTTCAAATTAAAATAGTGAAGCATTTTACCAATCACAAGCTGCCCCGGCCTTCTTTCTCCATTCAGCACGCGGCTCAGTGTGGCGGGTGAGACTCCGATTTCCAGCGCAAGCTGATTAAGGGAATAATCGTTATTAACCATATACTGCAAGACATAATCACGTCTAATCTGTATCTTTTCTACTGGCACTTTCCTCACCTTCCATTCCTGAAAAACTTTTTTCTATACTTTTACATTACGGCTTATGTTAACTTTTGTCAATACATTTCCAGTCTACCTATTCCCTTTAGTCAATAAACATACTAAAATATGAGTAACAGTGAGGGACGGGGTGAGATATATGGAAAGCTTTGGCGAACAATTACGGGCATTGCGTGAAGAGAGAAAGTTAACAGTCAACCAGCTGGCGACTTATTCAGGCGTAAGCGCGGCCGGCATCTCCAGAATCGAAAACGGAAAACGGGGCGTTCCCAAACCTGCCACCATCAAAAAACTGGCAGAGGCCTTAAAAATTCCTTATGAGGGGCTTATGTACAAGGCTGGTTACATCGAAGAAGTGCATGAAGCCAGGGCCCCTTATGAAACGAAGTGCAAGCTGCTTGAAAAAGCGGAGGCCTATGACCTGAAAAACCTTGCGCTTCTTGAGAACGAAAAGTGGCAATATCTCAATAAAGAAGATTTGCTCATGCTGGATCATTATTTTTCGTTTATTTCAGATGAAGCGAAAAAACGGTCTGCTGATGACTGACTCTTGATAGAAATGTGAGGCGATAGACCATGTCACCGTTCGGACAGCAATTACGGGAGCTGCGCCGCGCCCGCAAACTGACAGTGAATCAGCTTGCGGTGTACTCAGGCATCAGCTCGGCCACCATTTCAAAAATTGAAAACGGCAAACGCGGGACGCCAAAACCCGCCACGATTAAAAAACTGGCAGCCGTCCTGAAAGTGCCGTACGAAAACCTAATGGCCGCCGCAGGCCATATTCAGGCCTTTCCTGAAGAAATCCGCGAAGCATCTGAAGGCTATCAATCCGTTTATGAAATTTACCAGACGGCTGTCACACGCGGAGCGGAGCACCTCCCGATTTTCAATAGTCAAAAATGGGAACATCTCTCAAAGCAGGATATTGAAAATCTCAGCAAATACTTCGATTTTTTGTCTTCAGAAGCAAAAAAACGCGCCTCTTCCTCATAATCCCCTGTTTCTCTTTCTATATTTTATCAATCACGCTTGCATGCCCTCCCTCGTTATTTGCGTTATAATAGTGACAGACGAGGTGAAAAGTATGAACCAATCAGAAATGTGTCCTAGATTTGAAAAAGCAGTCGACATCTTAAGTAAACGCTGGGTCGCTTTAATCGTATTTCAGCTCTTGAACGGGTCGCAGCGATTTAGCGAAATTGAAGCAGCACTTCCAAATCTAAGCGGCAGAGTTCTGTCAGAACGGCTGAAAGAACTTGAGCTTGAAGGAGTAGTGAAGCGGGATGTCATCCCTGAAACTCCGGTTCGCATCGAATATTCATTGACTGATAAAGGAAAGGCACTAGCACCCATATTAGGTGAGATTTCTAAATGGGCGACTGAATGGATTGACCCTTCCTTTCTTGACTAATTGCTAAAATGGTTCTGATCTCAAAGACGAGAAAAGAACCGTTTTTTATTTTCCAGGTGAAAAAAAGATATCTCAGCCGATATATAGTACATCCACACATTACGTTTTTAAAGGAGACCACTATATGCGACTGACGATTTCCCGCAAATTCAGCCTGGTATTTTTGACACTGATCCTGATCAATTTACTTGTAGGCGGAATAGGCGTTCTTAATATGCAGCATATCATTCAAAAAACAGATGAAATCAACACAAAATGGATTGACGGCATCAAAGGAATCACTTCAATTAATTATGTAACCGAGCACCTGTCTTCTAAAGAAAAGGACTTTCTGATTTATACAGACAAAAGTAAAATGGATACACTTGATCAAGAAATGAATCAAATCATGGAAGACATTAACCAAAAGCTCGATAACTACGAAAAAACGATCTCCACTGATAAAGAGCAGAAACTGTTCGAGCAGCTTCAAACTAAAGTGAATACCTATATGGATATTCATGCGCAAATTATCGAAAGCGGCCGCACGAATGACATGGACAAAGCAAGAGGTTTATTGGTTCAGACTGAGGCCAGCTTTGAGGATATGAAAAAAACAATCACTCAGCTTGTTGACTTAAATCAAGAAGGCAGCAACACAGCGGTAAAAGAAACGAAGGCCGTCTATCATAAAGGGCTCATTTACACTGCTTTGCTTGTGGCAGCATCAATCCTCATCAGCATTTTCATCTGGCTTTATATCACGCGAAACATTGTAAAGCCTATCATTCGCATGAAGGAATCTGCCAATCATATTGCCGAAGGCGATTTGTCGAACGATATGGAGGCCCTCAACTCAAAAGACGAGCTGGGTGATCTGAATGAAGCGCTGCAAAAAATGGTAGGGAATCTGAGAGATATTGTCGGATATTCTAAAGACATATCAAGCCGGGTTCTTTCTTCTTCACAGGTGCTTGCAACCGCAACGAATGAAACAAGATCCGGCAGCAAACATATTACCGAGACGATGAACGAAATGGCTGAGGGCTCTGAACAGCAGGCCCAAGACGCGGTGACGATTGCCGAATCGATGAATGAGTTTACCGAAAGCATTGATAAAGCCTATAATCACGGCATCACAATCAGCGATACGTCTCAAAACGTTCTCGAACTCGCGGTAAGCGGGAACGAAAATATGGCTACGTCATTACAGCAAATGAAAACCATCCATCATATTGTTGAAGAAGCCGTGCATAAAGTGAGATCACTGGAACAGCATTCTCAGGATATTAACAAGCTCGTTCAGGTCATCAACGGGATTGCCGAGCAGACGAATTTGCTGTCCCTTAACGCCGCGATTGAAGCTGCCCGCGCTGGAGAAAGCGGCAAAGGCTTCGCCGTTGTGGCAGAGGAGGTCAGAAAGCTGGCTGACGGCGTTTCTGATTCCGTGCAGGACATTACCCGGATTGTAAACGGGACACAGCAGGAGATCCACACTGTCATTACGTACTTGGAAAGCAGCTTTACAGAAGTCGAAAAAGGAACGGAAAACCTGACAGACACCGGACAGGCTATGCAGCATATCAAACAATCCGTCACCCATGTTGCAGACAGCATTAAGGAAGTAACGGATGGCTTGAAGCAGTTAACAAACCAATCGATTACCATCAATCAATCGATTGAAAATATCGCTTCTGTATCCGAAGAGTCTGCCGCCGGCATTGAAGAAACATTTTCAATTACCGAGCAATCCGCCCATTCGATGGATCAAGTGCTTCTAAATGCTGAAGAGCTTGAGCAGCTGGCCAATGAGCTTAATGAGAAGATGGGTCAGTTTACGATTTAAAGAGAAAAAAGAGGCTGGACTCCAGCCTCTTTTTCTATTCTATGCAGCTGATTGAACATGTTTCGCCCCGGTTCTTTTTTTCTTCACCGGACTTAATGCCCGCTCCAGCCAAGCCATGAGCAAATCCGCCCCTACCGCCATCACCGCAGTTGGTATCGCTCCGGCTAGAATAATCGCAGTTCCGTTTGTTGCGTTTGAGCCGCGTACGATCATGTCCCCAAGGCCTCCGGCACCGACAAATGTGCCGATCGCTGTAATTCCGATGGCAATGACGAGAGCCGTGCGAAGGCCCGCCATAATGACAGAAAGTGCGAGCGGGAGCTCAACCATTCTGAGCACTTGGAATTTCGTCATGCCCATTGCTTTTCCAGATTCTAAGTAGGCATGTTCAATACTGATAATGCCTGTGTACGTGTTTCGAATAATCGGCAGCAGGGAATACAGAAATAATGATAGAATCACGGTATTTGCGCCGAGCCCCATAACAAGCATTAAGACGGCCAGCATAGCGAGCGCCGGGATTGTTTGAATAACGTTTGTTACGGCAAACACCCAGGCTGACAAACGGCGAAAATGCGCGATGAGGATTCCGGCCGGAACCCCGACGACAGCGGCAAATAAAACGCCGTAAGCCGACATGAGAAAGTGGCGGCCGAATTCATCCATGACGTAACTGCCATTCTGCGCGTAATACGTCATTAACTGTTCAAGCACGTTCATTGACCTCTTCCCCCTTTCACGATTCGAAATAGCGATGTTTTTCTAAATATTCCTTGGCAACGACAGACGGTTCTTTGAGATTGCCGTCGACTTCATAGTTAAGCTCCTGCATCGTGGCTGTGTCGATTTTTCCGAGCATTTTCTTGATGATGCCTTCAAGTTCAGGATGTTCTTTGAGCACCTTTTCCGGAACAACCGGAGAGCAGTCGTACGGCGGGAAAAATTGTTTATCATCCTTTAGCATTTTGAGACCATAGGACTTGATTCTTCCATCGGTTGAATACGCAAGCACAATGTCCATTTTTCCGCTTTTCACCGCGTCGTACACAAGGCCGATCTGCATCGGATACGTGCCGCCGAATGTCATGCCGTAGGTTTTCGTAAAATCCTGATAGCCGTTTCCTTTGAGCTTCATCCAATAGTTATCAACGCCCAGCTTTAATTGCGGCGCCCATTTTTTAACGTCTGATACGGTCTCTAAATGGTATTGGTCGGCCAGCTCCTTGCTGACTGTAAAGGCATATGTATTATCAAACCCGTAGGAGTCATACCACTTTAAATCATATCTTTTTTTAAACTCCCGCTGAGTAAGCGCCAGCGCTTTGTCCGGATCTTTTTCAGGTTCCATTCTCAACGTGCCTGTCAGCGCGTCTCCCGTATATCTTGTGGCCGCAATGTCGATTTCCCCGTTCATTAAAGCCTGCTGCTGCACCGCGTTGGAGCCAAGATTTTTAATCGTTGTTGTTTTGAGATCAGTATGGTGTTCGATCAACTGGCCAAGCATGCTGGCGATGATTTCTGATTCGCTCATGCTTTGCGCGCCGATTTTAATGGTCTGGTCTGCAGCAGCGCTGAGACCAGGAAGCGAACAGCCGCTCAGCGTCAGCGTTGCCGCAAGTGCTAAACCTATCATTAATTTGAGATATTTTCTTTTCATGAGCCGCCTCCTTATGACAATTCCTTCAATCTCTGCATGCCGGCAGGTGTCAGTTTTCGTTCAGCAACTGCCAGCACATAATCAATCACAATTGCCAATATCGTGACAGGTACCGCGCCCCCGATGATATATTCCGGCTGATATAAATTCAGTCCGATAAAAATGTAATCACCCAATCCGCCGCCTCCGATAAAGGAAGCAAGCGTGGCCCAGCCGATTAAGTAAATCGTCGATGTTCTGATTCCCGCCATGATCACTGGTGCGGCAAGCGGCAGCTCCACCAAGCGGACTTGTTCAGCCGGCGTCATTCCTATTCCTTTACCAGACTCGAGCAGATTTTTGTTGACGCCGCGAATGCCGGTATACGTGTTGCGAAGAATCGGCAATACGGAATAGAAAAACAAAGCCACAATGGCCGGAACCTTCCCTACACCAAGGAGCGGGATAAAAAAAGCGAGGATGGCCAGACTCGGCAGCGTCTGAATGATATTGACAATGCCGATAATGGTGCCGGCTCCTTTTTTCATTCTGGTAAGCACAACCCCGAGGGGGACGGCAACCAGCACACCTAAGATCACAGCAATGAGCGATATCGTAATATGCTCGTATGTTTTATAAAGAAGCTCTCCCCCATTGGTTTGCAAAAATTGAACAATATGATGCATGACTTATCGCCCCTCCCTATGACAATGCTGCGAGCTGCTTTTCTTCTCCCCAGAGGGAGTCATACACGATGTCGACCAGACTTGCCCTCGTCACAATTCCGATCAGGCGTCGGTCTTCATCCACAACGGGAACATATTTGACACCCCGTTTTAAAATTTTGCGGACCGTGTCGCGCAGCAGTGTGCCGCCCAGTACTGTGTATATATCTTCATGTAAAACTTCACTGACGAGATTGGCCTTTTTCCGGCATTGATCAATGATTTCAACATCGACATAGCCTTGCAGAACGCGCTCGTCATTGACGACCAGCAATGAATCGACCCGTTCCTGCCTCATCAGCTGAATGGCCTCAGAAAGCGTTTTATCCGCGGTGATCGTTACAGGCTGTGTGTTCATAATCTGGTCAACCCGTTCAACATCCGGGCTGGATGACTGAATCAGCCGCTCCTTGCCGATAAATTCCTCAACAAATTCGTCTGCCGGATTTCTTAAAATGTCATCGGGCGTTCCAACTTGAACGATTTCTCCCGCTTTTAAAATCACAATCCGGTCTGCCAGCTTAATCGCTTCATCCATATCGTGGGTAACAAATACGATGGTTTTATGTAAGGTTTTTTGCAGTTTTTTAAATTCTTCCTGGAGGGAATCCCTCGTAATCGGGTCGAGTGCCCCAAACGGTTCATCCATTAAGATAAGCGGCGGCTCCGCGGCAAGTGCCCGTAATACACCAATTCGCTGCTGCTGCCCCCCGCTTAATTCATGAGGGTAACGGTCTACATATTCTGGCCCCATATCGACCAATTTTAAAAGCTCACGCGCCCGCTCTTTCCGCTGCTGCTCCGGCCATTTCAGCAGTTTTGGGACGAGTGAGATATTCTGCTGAATGGTCATATGGGGAAACAGGCCGATCTGCTGAATCACATAGCCAATTTTGCGCCTGAGCTCTACAGGATCCTGGTCCATGATGTTTTCGCCGTCAATGAAAATCTTCCCGGCGGAAGGCTCAATTAATCGGTTAATCATTTTCATTGTTGTCGTTTTTCCGCAGCCGCTCGGCCCGATAAAGCAGATAAATTCGCCTTTTGCAATCTTAAGATTTACGTTGTTCACGGCTTTTTTGCCGCCCTTGTATGTTTTCGAGACATTTTCTAATGTCAGCAAACATCGCACCTCCAAAATTAAGTTTATTCAATTTGTTCAGTTTAAATTTAATTTTTCAGACAATTGAATGCTTCCCATTATAGAATAAAGTTTATAAAATAAAAAGTTTACAATTTGTTCATATTATTTATAAAGTATGTGTAAACGCTGATTTACCCGCATTGACGTGTGTTGATCTCCTTATTGCTCCAATTTCCTGCCAAATTCTCTTTTGACAGCATTTTCGCCGTATCAAAAATGTGGTATATTGACATCGGAATTGTTAGCTGAAAGGATGAAACCGTTGGAGAAAGATCCGTTAACGATCATTGAACAAGCCGAGGACCATTTTATAGAAAGAATCGCGGAAAACATGCATGCATTTGGAATGCCCTCTACCGTCGGACGAGTGCTGGGCATTATTTATATGAATCGAAAACCGATGACGCTTACGGAATTATCTGAGGCCACCGGCATGAGTAAAACACGTATGAGCCAGGTAGTGCGGGAAATGCTTGATGCCAACATTGCCGAGAAGGTATTCGAAAAAGGCGTGCGAAAAGATTTATATGAGGTTGAGCAGGACTACTATCAAACATTTATCACGCTGTTTTCAGCCACCTGGAGCAAAGTCGTCAGCAAAAACAAAATGATGCATAAAAAACTCAATCGGGAGCTGCTTAGCGTGTTGGATGAAGAGCTTACTCCTGAAGCGGAAGAAAAAGTGAATGAGCTGCTGAAGGAATTAAAGGAATGGCTCGATTATTATAATTGGCTCAGCCGTTTGATTGAGTTTTTTGAGAGCGAAGACATTTTTAAATATGTGCCGAAGCCGTAAAAAGTTCCCAAATTCAATTCTGGGAACTTTTTTAAGTCCAATCCAAATGGTTGAATATCAAACTTCAAGAAAACAAACAAAATAATGCATAATTTACATTAATTTATTAATTATCCATTTTTTGTTGATTATTCTGACTAGCTATTATATAATCTTTTTGAAATGATTATATTAGCTTAGAGGAGGTAATCTACATCAAAAAAAAGGGAATTATTACTGTAATGACTATATGTTTCCTATTATTTTCTTCTTATTACTTTAGCAATATTTCACCTCAGAATCCACTGTTCAAAAAAAATTTTTTGCAACAATTGTCTCCCCAAGGCTTTGGCTTTTATAGTAAAAGCCCTACAGAAGAAAACATTTCATTTCACACAAAAGAAAATTTAAAGTTACCTAATGCACTTCCCAATAATTTTTTTGGGATAAAAAGAGAAGGAAGAGTTCAGGCAATAGAATTAGGCAAAATTGTAGAGAATATCGATCCAAAGAATTGGAAAACTTGTGAAAACAACAACTCCTGCACAAATTTAGAGAAACAAATAAAGCCTATTAAGGTTATAAAAAATGAAGATTATATACATCTTAGCAAAGGAGAATACCTAATATATCGCCAAAAACCACTCTCATGGTATTGGATAGACTTTAAGCAAACTACCTCTTTTGAAAGAAAGGTGCTAAAAATAAAAATAGTATGAAGATATTAAATAGTTTAGAAGGTTATATTGACACCTATAATCCATGGAAAAATACATATGCACTTTTTAGAAGTTTACTTGGTTTCTCAACATTACTAGTACTATTATTCAATAGTACTGATATTTTATTTAGTTATAGTGCAAATAATGTCACATGTGAAAATGTCTATATCCCTACCGCTTTTTGTTTTGCTAAAGAATATAGTATCAATTTTGAGATTATAAGATACTTAATGATTTTTATATTAACCTTAGTGGTTATAGGGTGGAGACCTAGATTTACCGGTTTATTTCACTGGTATATTTGCTATAGTATTCAAACTTCAGCTTTAACTATCGATGGTGGAGAGCAAATTGCAACTGTTCTTTCTTTTCTTATATTACCTGTTACATTATTAGATTCAAGGCGAAATCATTGGAATATAAAGAAAAACAATAATGAATCTTTCACAAAGAAGACAGTATTGTTTTATATAATGACAATAATTAAAATTCAAGTTTTTATCATTTATTTAAACGCAGCTTTAGAGCGATTGAAAAATAAAGAGTGGGCAGAAGGAACAGCAATTTACTATTTCTTTTCTGATCCGGTGTTTGGATTACCTGAATATCAACTTAACTTAATGAATCCACTACTTGAAAGCAATTTTATTGTTGTCATCACTTGGTTAGTAACTATTTTTGAGTTGTTCTTAGCAGCAAGCATAATTTCAAATATCAGAATAAAGAGAATTGCCCTTGTTTTGGGAATATTATTTCATATTGGGATAATATTCAGCATTGGTATTGTAAGTTTTGGCTTGATCATGATATCAGCATTAATTATATATCTGCATCCTGTACAACAAAATATCACTATGAATTGGTGTTCTCCTTTATTTAAATATATATATGTAAAAGGAAAGAGAAATTTCAAAAGAATAGGAGGTGAATCAGTCAAGTTTCTTACAAAATTGTTTCATAGCTAACATTTAGATAATGGAGAAATAACTTAATGGAGGTATAATAATTTGAAAAGTAAATTACTTAGGCTATTGATTGTTTCCATGGTAACGATATTGGTTTTTTCATTAGTAGGACTCTCTAAGGAGTCAAGTACATCTGCTAAAGAAAACCATACATTTTCTGGAGAAGATTACTTTAGAGGACTTTTATTTGGACAAGGGGAAGTTGGTAAATTAATTTCAAACGATTTGGACCCTAAACTCGTAAAAGAGGCAAATAGTACAGAAGGTAAAAAGTTAGTAAATGATGTAGTCAAATTTATAAAAAAAGATCAACCACAATATATGGATGAATTGAAACAATCGATTGACAGCAAAGACCCTAAAAAACTCATTGAAAATATGACCAAAGCAGACCAACTTATCCAAAAATATGCTAAGAAAAATGAAAACGTAAAATACTCTTCTAATAAAGTTACTCCATCTTGTGGGCTTTATGCCGTCTGTGTAGCAGCTGGATATTTATATGTTGTGGGCGTTAACGCAGTTGCATTACAAACGGCTGCCGCAGTAACAACTGCAGTGTGGAAATACGTTGCCAAATATTCCTCTTCAGCTTCTAATAATTCTGATTTAGAAGCGGCTGCTGCAAAAACCCTAAAATTGATTCATCAATAATCCATTATAATTGAGTGTCTTGCGGATTGCTCCGCAAGACACTTTTTCAACGTGAACCGTTTAATTTTTTGTAATAATGATATGAAGCTAGTGTTGAAATAACTAATGCTAGAAGAACTAGCACAATCATAATAAGAATTATATATTCTCCTGTAAAAAATGAAAGAACAGCTATTATAAAACCACACACTACAAGTACTTTAGAGGCAAAGCGATTTCCCAGTTTCCAAACAGTCTCATCTTTTAATGTCCAAGGTGTCCTCAATCCAATAAGATGGTTTTGTTCTGCTAGCTGCATAGAATTTCCACCAATAATTAAAAAGATACCAACACCAAGCCCTATTATTAAATCAATATTCACTTCGTATCCTAAACTTATCAATAGAGTTGAGAGTTGTAAAATATATAAAAGGATTAACATATTATTAGAAGCTAGGAAAAGCAATGCTTTATTTTTTTGTGTAGACTTAATAGTTAACATATAAAAAGTAAGATAATAAATAAGCATAACAACAGGTATAATAAATATTGTTAAAGGTTTAGATACAATTGCAGCCGGTTTATTTCCTGACCATTGTATCGGTATTTCTTCTGGAAGGTATTGATATAATATAATTGAAGTCAAGAAACTCAAACATACAATAATTATGGAAATTATATTTTTCTTCATAAATCGTTATCCCCTTTATTTATAAAGTTAAGCATCCAATTTATTGAGTCTTGAAGTACTGTTGTATTTAGAGAGTAATAAATAAATTGTCCTTTGCGATGGTCACTTATGACTTCCGCTTGCTTTAAAATATTCAAGTGGTGCGAAATACTCGGTTTGCTGATATTAAAATGCTCAGCAATATCTCCCGCAGTCATATCCCCTCCTTTTAACAAATCCAAAATTTTTCTCCTTGTTGGATCTGATATAGCTTTGAAAACATTATTCATAGCGTTTTCTCCTTTACAAAAAAACATTTAGACATTTAGATATTTGTATAAATGTATTATTTTCATTATAACTTGAATTTTTTTAAAAACAACCCTCAAATTGGTTATAATATCTGATTTTTGTATTTTTTCAAATACTCGGATAATCCCAACGCTGGAAAATATGTTTAACAGATACTAACACATGTTGTTTATTTAAAAAAACCACCTCTGTTGTATTTAAATAGAGGTGGTTTTTCTATCAGCTATAATAAAATTTCCTTTTTTCTTTTTAATCGGGCTTAATGCTCGTTCAAGCCAGCCCATGACCAAATCGGCAATCACCGCCATCAGAGCTGTGGGGATCGCTCCCGCTAATATAATCGCGGTTCCGTTTGTGGCGTTTGATCCTCTGACGATGATGTCCCCGAGACCGCCAGCACCGACAAATGTCCCGATGGCCGTAATGCCGATCGCAATGACAAGCGCGGTGCGCAGGCCGGCCATTATGACAGAAAGCGCAAGCGGAAGCTCGACCATCCGCAGCACTTGAAATTTTGTCATCCCCATTGCTTTTCCCGATTCAAGATAGGCGTGCTCAATACTGATAATCCCTGTATACGTATTTCTGATAATCGGCAGAAGAGAATACAGAAATAATGACAATATCACCGTATTAGCGCCCAGCCCCATGACAAGCATCAGCACGGCGAGCATGGCGAGAGCCGGGATGGTCTGAATGACATTCGTGACCGCAAAAACCCATCCGCTTAATCTTCTGTATCTGGCTATCAGGATGCCGAGCGGAATTCCAACAATGGCGGCAAATAAAACGCCATACACCGACATCAGAAAATGGCGGTAAAATTCCTGCAGCACGTAACCGCCGTTTTGCGAATAGTATGTGCCAAGCTGCTGTAGTACTTCCATATGATCCACCTCTTTTCTTAGTCAAAATAATGATGTTTCTCTAAAAATTCCTTTGCTACGACAGACGGCTCCTTCAGCTTGCCATCCACCTCATAATTAAGTTCCTGCATCGTTTCCGTGTCGATTTGCCCAATCAGCTTATTGATCACACCTTCAAGTTCCGGATGCTCCTTAAGCACCTTTTCCGGAATCACCGGTGAACAGTCATACGGCGGAAAGAAACGCTTATCGTCTTTTAAGATTTTCAGATCATATGCTTTAATCCGTCCATCCGTTGAATAAGCCAAAACCGCATCCATTTTCCCGTTTTTGACTGCGTCATAGACTAGCCCGATCTGCATTGGATAAGTTGTGCCGAACTCAAAGCCATATGTGCTGACAAAGCCTTTATACCCGTCGCCTTTTCGTTTCAGCCAAGCATTGTCGACGCCTAATTTATATTGGGAAGCATTTTTCTTCAGGTCAGACACGGTGTTAATATGCTCCTTTTCCGCAAACTTTTTTGTTACGGTGAAGGCATATGTGTTATCAAAGCCGTAGGAATCAAACCATTTATAAGAAAAGCGCTTTTGAAACTCGTTCTGCACAATGTTCAGCGCTTTTTTCGGATCTTTCTCCGCTTCCTTGCCGAGGGTGCTTGTTAAATCTGTTCCGGAATAGCGCGTGGCTGAAATATCAATGTCACCGCCCAGCATCGCTTGGTGCTGAACATAGTTTGAGCCGAGGTTTTTCACTAAAGCAGTATTCAAATCTGTATCATGTTCAATAAGCTGCGCGATCATATTCGCTACAATTTCTGATTCTGTCATGCTCTGCGCCCCGATTTTGATCGTATCGTCAGAAGCGCCGCCTAGACCCGGCAGAGAGCAGCCGCCTAGCAGCATGACAAAGACGAGAGCAAACGCGCCAAGCCATTTGATTTTTGTCATTTTCAACAGTGCCAACTCCTTACGATACTTCCTTCATCCCTTGCAAGCCTTTCGGCGTCACCTTTCGTTCTGTCACAGCCAGAACATAATCAATAATAATTGCCAGAATTGTGACAGGCACGGCACCGCCAATGATATATTCAGGCTGGTATAGGTTCAGTCCGATAAAAATATAGTCCCCGAGGCCGCCTCCCCCGATAAACGACGCAAGTGTCGCCCAGCCAATTAGGTAGATCGTTGATGTGCGGATCCCCGCCATGATGATGGGAATCGCCAGCGGGATTTCAACGAGCCGAATCTGCTCCCAGCCGGTCATGCCAATTCCTTTCCCCGATTCCAGGAGGTTTTTATTTACACCTTTAATGCCGGTATACGTATTGCGCAGGATCGGCAGTACCGAATAGAAAAATAAAGCGACAATCGCAGGCACTTTTCCTACGCCGAGAAGCGGAATAAAAAAGGCTAAAATCGCCAGACTCGGCAGGGTTTGCACAATGTTTACGAAACCGATAACCGCACCTGCGCCTTTTTTCATTCTGGTAAGAGCAACGCCGAGCGGCACTGCAACGATAATGCCCAATACAACGGCTATGAGTGAAATATATAAATGCTCTCCTGTTTTATACAGCAGCTCTCCGCCGTTCGTTTGCAAAAAAGTCATCATTTGATTCATCTTAAAAGAGCTCCTCCCCTGGTCAGATCGTCATGAGCTGGTTTTCCTCGTCGCCCCAAATGGAATCGTATACGATATCAACGAGGCTCGCTCTTGTCACAATCCCTGCTAAATGGTTCTGTTCATCGACCACCGGAACATACTTGATCCCCTGCTTCAAAATTTTTCGGACTGTATCGCGAAGAAGCGCCCCTTTTTGAACGGTATATATATCTGAACGGTATACATCGCCAACGATGCTCGCTTTTTTGCGGTTTTGATCAATCATTTCCACATCAACATAGCCCTTCAGCACGTTTTGCCGGTCCACAACGAGCAGCGAGTCAACACGTTTTTCTCTCATCAGCTGAATCGCCTGAGAAAGCGTTTTGTCCGCAGATACCGTCACCGGCGTTCTGTTCATCATTTGCTCTACCCGCTCGATATCCGGTCTTGACTGAATCAGGCGCTCTTTCCCGATAAATTCTTCAACAAACTCATTTGCCGGGTTTCGAAGAATCTCATCAGGTGTGCCGACTTGAACGATTTCTCCCGCTTTTAATATCACAATCCTGTCAGCAAGCTTAATCGCTTCATCCATATCGTGGGTTACAAACACAATCGTTTTGTTTAAGGTTCTCTGCAGTTTTTTGAATTCTTCCTGAAGGGAATCACGCGTAATCGGATCAAGCGCTCCGAACGGTTCATCCATTAAAATGAGAGGGGGTTCCGCTGCCAGGGCGCGCAGCACGCCGATTCTCTGCTGCTGTCCGCCGCTGAGCTCATGCGGATAACGGTCTAAATACTCTGGGCCCATATCCACAAGCTTTAACAGCTCGCGCGCCCGTTCTTTCCGTTTTTCCTCAGGCCATTTCAGCAGCTTTGGTACGAGTGAGATGTTCTGCTGGATGGTCATATGGGGGAACAAACCAATCTGCTGTATCACATAGCCGATTTTTCTCCTCAGCTCAACCGGGTCCTGTTCCATAATATTTTCTCCGTCGATAAAGATCCTTCCAGACGATGGTTCTATCAGTCTGTTGATCATCTTCATCGTCGTCGTTTTTCCGCAGCCGCTCGGGCCGATAAAACAGATAAATTCACCTTTTGCAATATCTAAATCAATGCTGTTCACAGCTTTTTTGCCGCCTTTATATACTTTTGACACTTGTTCCAATTTCAGCAATCCGTGCACCTCCGCAGGTTTCCTTTAAATTTTCTGAAAAGTATAATCCTTATTATAGTTTGAACTTTGTAAAATAAAAAGTTTACAATGTGTTGAAATTATATGTTATTTATAGATTATTTATTGTTATGACCGAGACGGAAAGGGTGTTCTTACAATTACTCCGGATACCTCCCACTTCCTCTGCATTCAGCTATTTTCAACACCAGGAAGAAATATGATATATTGACACCATCAATTGCCATTTGAAGGGATGATCAGCTGTGAAAAAAACCGCTCTCGACATCATTGAACATGCTGAAGAGCATCTCATTGAGAAGATTGCCGAAAATATGCATACGTTTGGAATGCCTTCAACTGTCGGACGTGTGCTCGGAATTATTTATATGAATCGAAAACCAATGACCTTAAGCGAGCTCTCTGAGGCAACGGGCATGAGCAAAACACGGATGAGCCAGGTTGTCCGGGAAATGATCGATGCCAATATCGCCGAAAAGGTGTTTGAAAAAGGCGTACGAAAAGACCTTTATGACGTCGAGCAGGATTATTATCAAACCTTCATTTCTTTATTTGCGGCGAATTGGACAAAGGTCGTGAGCAAAAACAAAGTGCTGTATAAAAAATTAAACCGGGAGCTGAGTGATCTTTTACAAAGGGACGGGCTTACCCCGGAAGCGGAAGAGAAAGTCAATCAGCTGCTGAATGAATTAAAAGAATGGCTTCATTACTATGATTGGCTGAGCAGGTTGATTGAATTTTTTGAGAGTGAGGAAGTCTTTCGGTATGTGCCGAAAACAAAAGAATGCAGCTCTCTAAAATAAGAGAGCTGCTTTTTGCATCATGAAGTTAAGACCGGAAACATGCCTTTCAGCCCGGCACCAATCATCCCGACCGCAACCACGGCTAAGATTAATCCCATCAGTCTGGTAATCACATTCATCTCGGTTTTTCCGAGTTTGCTGCTGATAAAAGCAGAATAGTGGAAAAAGAGAAAGGTCAGGGCAATAACGGCGGCTATGCCGATCATGACAGCCGCATAATGACCAATGCCGCTATGTCCGGCGGAAAGGCTCATCACTGTTGCAATCGTTCCGGGCCCAGCAATGATCGGAATGGATAAAGGTGTGACTGATATATCCGCTTTTTCCTTGCTTTCCTTATGTTCATCATGGTGAAGAGATTGCACGTGCGATTCTTTCGCATTCAATAGATTATAGGCAATGCCGAAAATGAATATGCCGCCCGCCACTCGGAGCGCGTGAATGTTGATATCAAACAGTTTAAAGATAAGATGACCGAAAACCAAAAAAGCTGCGAGAATAAAAAAGGATAAAATAGCTGCCTTCCGGGCAATCGCTTTTCTTTCCGCTGCAGTATAGCCTTCTGTCAGCGTCAGAAATATCGGTACGTTTCCGATCGGATTCGATACTGCGAATAAAGAAATGAAGACGTGAACGATAAATGAGAACATCATATACCTCCTTGTTGATAGTCTCTGCACAGGAAATAGAATGATTCTCCACCCTTTTACCCGGAGGCGATTTCCCGGTAAACCTTTATAGCCTGTCAGAAACGCGCCATGCTACAATGAAGTGACAAATTGAATAGGAAGGACGTATACAGATGTTCAAAAAAATTGCGGCAGATGCCTTGGGCTTATCTGATATCGGAAAAATTATCGAACCTCAGGACTATGACAAAACAGACGCAGATGACTATGTCATGCATGAAGATAATGAGAAAATTTATTTCTTGATTAAAACAAAAGCAGACGAGTATTGCTTTACGAACCTGGCCCTGATCCATGTGGACGGCGAACGCGCCACTTCCTCAAAACGAACGTTGAAACGCTATCCTTATTCGCAATATAAAATCTCTGACGTTTTTCTTGAAACTGCCGGAAAAGTGGATTTGGATGTTGAAATTAAGTTCAAGCTGGGCGGTGAACAATTCGACATTGATGTCCACAAAGACCAGATTGAAAAGTTAAAAGACCTTTATAAAGCACTGCTTCGCATCGCTGAAACAACCTATGAAAATGACATTTTAATCAATCAAGCGGAGCAAAGCTTAGATAAAGCAGTGACGATTCTTCACCATACCCGCCCTGAGCACGTCAATATTGAAACGCAATACAAAGAGCTGACCGAATTCGGATTCACTTGGCTGACATCCGTTCGCTCGCAGTATCATATTAAGGATTTTGGGGATGTATTTGAGAAATATATTAATAACTAGATAAAAAAAGACACAGCTGCTATCGTGCTCGTGTCTTTTTTTGTATGAATATTGATTACTTTACAACTTTTTTCTTTTATAATAAAACTATTAGTCTATTTTCCCTATATTACAGATAAAGGAGTTATTTTATGTATTGTCCTCAATGCGGCCATCAAACAGATGGCGGAAATTTTTGTGAGAAATGCGGATCACCGCTCCCCGGTCAATCAGGCCACCAGCATGCAGCTCAAACTGGAGCCGCTGCAAAGCAAGCAGCAAAACAGTTCGGTTCATTTGTCTTATCCGTCCTGAAACGCCCTTATCAGGAATGTAAAGCAACAGGCGGAGAACAGCTGATCAGCGCAATCATTACGATGGTTCTTTTCAGTTTGCTGACCCCTTTGATGTTTTATATTCTTTTTTCAGACGGTCCCGGAAGCGTAAGCTTTACAGCAATCTTCTTAGAGCCAACCATTTATTTTATTTTATTTCTATTTGGCCTGCATGCATGCATCTTTTTCGCCCTGAAAATCGCGGGAAACCAAGTGTCTTTCAAGGATTCATTCTCAAGATTCGGAGCATTTCTTATTCCTTTTACGGCTATTTTGATTCTTGCCCTTTTCTTCTTTTTATTACATACAGACATTTGCTTTACCATATTAGCCGTTGGTTTAATCGGTGCATTCTTCGCCATTCCTCCTGCGATGCTGAGCAGTTACCAGCATTCATATAAAGGGAAGGTTGATTTCATTTACTCAACGATTGTGATTTATCTGATCATCTGCGTTACATTTCAGCTTATTATCGAACACTATGTCAAAGAAATTTTCCGTTATATGCTCTTTTAAAAACAACCCCATCACCTGCTGGTGATGGGGTTGTTTTATTGAATAGACGTTAAGTAAATTCTTCCGTTCTTCACTACGCCGGTGTAGGTCCAGTTATATGTTCTGAGCTTTGGACTGCCGCCTGATTTTGTGATATAGAATTCTTCATACGTCTTAATCGTGATAGCCGACCCATTTTGGCTCCAGCTTTTCACTTCATAGTTATTAAAGTCTTCTGTTGTCCCCTCTTTATTTAATTTCGACACGAGATGCTGCTGGTCGGAATAAAGGGAACTGCCTTTTTCAAGGCTGTCTTCCATCAGTGAGAAATTATTTTGATTCACGGCATCTGCCTGACTTTGCAGATAACTGCCCATAAATAATGTCACTTGTTCATCTGTAACATCGCCGCTTGCAGAGCTTTCACTGCCTTTGTTTTTCGAGCCAGCCCAGGCGGAAGTGTATGTCTCTGGTTTATCATTTTTGATTTTCTTTATATTTGTGCCTGCAGATTCGAATGTTGATTCTGCATCTTCGAAAATCCACTTTTTCTGTTTTTTATCATATGAAAGAAGATATTCATAACTCGGACTGTCGTCAGTCATTTCAGACTTTGTATAGTCGTTATACGAAGAAGACTGGTGAAGTTCTTTTCCTGTTACCGATACCTGCCACGTTCCGTCGTTTTTCTGAGAGAGGGCAAATGTGTCCAGGTCAAAATCAGTTTCCAAGTATCTATCTTTTAAGTATGAATCCGCGCTTTTCATAGAATCGACGGTGTCCTTCGTCTCCGCCTTCCAATTGGCACTTGCCTCTGTCATCTGGGCTGTATTCCCATCAGATAGAGCTTTGGAGTATTGTTTTGTTGTTTTGACAATTGTGTTCATAATCTGTTCCTGTGTATCTTGATCAGGAATTAACGTTAACTCCATTTCTTTATCATCGATCGGAACGCCGGCAGTTTTTGTTTTTCCCCACGGAAATTCTGCCTCGACTGAAGCTGTCATTGATCCATCTGTCAGCAGCGGACCATATGTTACGGATTTGAACGGATCTTTATGAATTGATTTACCGTTAATCAGCAAATCTCCCTTCCCGCTCTTGATGTCATTCGCTAAGCTGAATGTCACATCGTCTGCTTCCAATGAGAGATCAACACGAAAGCTGCTATCGCCAATCGCCTGAATGTCTTCCTTTTTCACAAGGTCAACGACATCGTTTTTCAGTTTGGCTGAGACTGTATATTCGCCGGGAATGTACGGACCAAGGGTTTGTGCTTGATCTGCTTTCTTTACAGATCCGGCTTCCTCTTTATTGACATATAGATCGGTATTTTTATAATTGCTGCTCACTTCAAAATAAACAGGTGCTACCTTTAAGTCATAATGGTCAAATACCAGCAGGCTTTTCCCGTCTTTTTCCGCATATACGATATCCTTCTGGGCTGTTTCATCACGCAGCGATGCAAAAAGTTCATCTTTTTTGTCTGGATGATCCTTCAAATATGTAAGAAACGGTTTTACATTATTTTTAGTGAGTTTAAGATTGTCATTTACCGGTGTAAGCAGAGTCGCGATTTGGTCCTGATCCCCATCATTTACGGCCTGTTCAAACTTGTCTACTAACCTATCCTTTGAAGTAAAATACGCTCCGGTTTTATATGCGGCGAATAATATAACGCACGCCGCGGCAATGCTGCTCCATAAAATGATGGTTTTCTTAGGGATCGGTTTTCGCGGAGCCTGCCTCGTTTCTGCAGTGCTAGCTGTTTCTTGATTTGCCTGTTTGCTGCCCCCTCCGATCGGGGTGCCGCATTGTTTACAAAACTTGGCTCCTTCATTATTCTGGGAGCCGCAATTCTTACAAAATAACATGACTTTCCTCCTATTCTACTAATTTGATAACATTTACTGCTTTTCATATTTTATAATAAAACAGAATGAAATTGGGAACGAATGAAAAAATTAAATGTCTATCAGACTAAAAAGGTGGAATGAATATGCAAAAGCTCAGGATTGAATTAGGAGAAGAAACAAATGACGAATTATATGATCTATTGCTGCTCGCCGATCCATCGAAAGACATTGTAGATGAATATCTTGAGAGGGGAGAATGTTACACAGCTTGGGCCGGTGATGAGCTTGCAGGGGTTTATGTATTGCTAAAAACAAGGCCGCAAACAGTTGAAATTGTAAATATTGCGGTAAAAGAATCTCTTCAGAAGAAAGGCTTTGGCAAACAGCTTGTACTTGACGCCATCGAAAAAGCGAAGAAGCTGGGGGCGGACACGATTGAAATCGGAACGGGGAATTCGAGCATTCATCAGCTTTCCCTCTATCAAAAATGCGGATTCCGCATTCAGGCGATCGACCACGATTTCTTTCTCAGACATTATGATGAGGACATTTTTGAAAACGGGATTCAATGCCGCGATATGGTAAGGCTTTATTTGGATCTCTGAAAGCATAAAAAAGCCGCCGAGAGAAAATCCCGGCGGTCTTTTTATTACTTGTTTAAGTTGTAGAAAGAGTTGATACCGTGGTATTGAGCAGTTTCAGCCAACTGATCTTCGATGCGAAGAAGCTGGTTGTATTTCGCAACACGGTCCGTACGAGACGGAGCACCTGTTTTGATTTGTCCTGCGTTTGTTGCCACAGCGATGTCAGCGATTGTGCTGTCTTCAGTTTCACCAGAACGGTGAGAGATAACAGCTGTGTAGCCTGCGCGTTTCGCCATTTCGATCGCATCGAATGTTTCAGTCAATGTACCGATTTGGTTTACTTTGATCAGGATAGAGTTGCCTACGCCGTTTTTAATACCTTCAGAAAGTTTTTTCGTGTTTGTAACGAAGAGGTCGTCACCAACAAGCTGAACTTTTTTGCCAAGACGCTCAGTAAGAAGCTTGTGGCCTTCCCAGTCGTTTTCGTCAAGTCCGTCTTCGATCGAGATGATTGGGTATTTAGAAACAAGCTCTTCATACCAGTCAACCATTTCAGCAGATGTTTTCACAACGCCTTCGCCAGACAGATGGTATTTGCCGTCTTCTTTGTTGTAGAACTCAGAAGATGCAGCATCCATAGCAAGTTTAACTTCTTCGCCAGGTTTGAAGCCGGCTTTTTCGATTGCTTCAACGATTGTTTGAAGCGCTTCTTCGTTAGAACCAAGGTTTGGAGCGAATCCGCCTTCGTCACCTACAGCAGTGTTTAAGCCTTTTGCGCTTAATACTGATTTCAGGCTGTGGAAGATTTGAGCGCCCATGCGAAGTGCTTCACGGAAGTTAGGAGCACCTACAGGCATGATCATGAATTCTTGAATATCCACGTTGTTATCAGCATGCTCTCCGCCGTTTACGATGTTCATCATCGGTACAGGAAGCGTTTTTGAGTTGAATCCTCCAAGGTATTGGTAAAGAGGAATCTGTAAGAAATCAGCAGCAGCACGCGCACAAGCCATAGATACGCCAAGGATTGCGTTCGCACCAAGTTTGCCTTTGTTTTCAGTACCGTCAAGCTCGATTAAAAGCTGATCGATTGCGTTTTGTTCAGTTACATCAAAGCCAAGAAGCTCTGGAGCAATGATTTCGTTTACGTTGTTAACAGCTGTTAACACGCCTTTTCCAAGGTAACGGTCTTTGTCGCCGTCACGAAGCTCAACCGCTTCGTATTCACCTGTAGAAGCTCCGCTTGGCACTAATGCGCGGCCGAAAGCTCCTGTTTCTGTATATACTTCAACTTCAACTGTTGGGTTGCCGCGGGAGTCTAATACTTCGCGTGCATAAACATCAACAATGTATGGCATGAGTTTTGTCTCTCCTTTTGATTTTCAAATTATTTTTGAATTAAAGATGTTCCTGTCATTTCTTTCGGTTTTTCAACACCAAGAAGGTCTAATAACGTTGGTGCAAGGTCGCCTAGGATTCCGCCTTCACGCAGCGTAATGCCTTCTTTCGTTACAATCACAGGGACTGGGTTTGTTGTATGCGCAGTGTGCGGTTCGCCTGATTCTGTAATCAGAATGTCAGCATTACCGTGATCAGCGGTAATGATAGCGTGTCCGCCTTTAGCAAGGATCGCGTCAACGACTTCGCCCAAGCATTCGTCCACTGCTTCAATTGCTTTAATTGTTGGTTCAACCATTCCGGAGTGGCCGACCATATCAGGGTTTGCGAAGTTAAGAATGATCGCGTCATGCTTGTCAGCTTCAATTTCTTTGACAAGCGCGTCTTTCACTTCATACGCACTCATCTCAGGCTTCAAGTCATACGTTGCAACTTTAGGCGAGTTGATGAGAATACGCTCTTCACCCGGGAATTCAGCTTCACGGCCGCCGCTCATAAAGAACGTGACGTGCGGATACTTTTCAGTTTCTGCAATTCGAAGCTGTTTTAACCCGTGCTGAGATAATACTTCTCCGACTGTGTTATCAAGATTTATCGGTTTAAACGCTACATAGCCGTCAACTGTTTCACTGAAGTGAGTCAGGCAGACGAAATACAGGTTCTTTGGATAATTCTCGCCGCGGTCGAAGTCACGGAAGTCTTTGTTTGTGAACGTGTTGGAAATCTGGATGGCGCGGTCCGGTCTGAAATTATAGAAAATCACAGAATCGCCGTCTTGGATTTTCGCAACAGGCTCACCGTTTTCTTTTGTGATGACAGATGGAATCACGAATTCATCGTAGATACCATTTGCATATGAATCATCAACAACATCCAGGGCGCTGCGGTAAGATGGGCCTTCGCCGTACGCCATTGCGCGGTACGCTTTTTCTACACGGTCCCAGCGTTTGTCGCGGTCCATAGAGTAGTAACGTCCGGAAATGCTGGCGATTTCACCTACACCGATTTCCTTGATTTGATCGTTCAACTGGTTGATGTACGTTTTCGCTGTCTGCGGACCTACATCACGGCCGTCAAGGAAGCCATGGATATAAACCTTTGTCAGCCCTTCTTTTTTCGCAAGCTTTAACAGTGCGAATAAATGATTGATATGGCTGTGCACGCCTCCGTCAGATAAAAGACCGAACAGGTGCAAGGCTTTGTTGTTTTCTTTCGCGTTGCTGATCGCGTCAAGGAATGTTTGATTGCGTTCGAACTCTCCTTCACGAATGGCAACATTTACGCGTGTTAAGCTTTGGTACACAATACGTCCCGCACCGATATTTAAGTGACCTACTTCGGAGTTCCCCATTTGCCCTTCAGGAAGACCTACAGCCTCGCCTGAAGCAGTCAAAGTTTGATGAGGATACTGGTTCCAATAGCGGTCAAAATTCGGTTTTTTCGCTAAAGCGACTGCGTTCCCTACTGTTTCGTTACGTAATCCGAACCCATCAAGAATGATGAGTGCAGCTGGTTTTTTACTCATATTGACCTTCCTCCAATAATTGAACGAATGACTGTGGCTCAAGGCTCGCGCCGCCGACCAAAGCACCGTCAATATCGGACTCTGCCATATATTCTTTAATGTTTGCAGGCTTTACGCTTCCGCCATATTGGATGCGAAGCTTGTCTGCAGCTTCTTGGCTGAAGCTTTCAGCGACGGTTTTACGGATATGCGCACACACGTCATTCGCATCTTTCGCTGTAGAAGATTTGCCTGTTCCGATTGCCCAGATTGGCTCATACGCAATAACAGAAGCAGCAACTTGTTCTTCAGAAAGACCAGCAAGGCCTTTTTTCACTTGGTCAGCAACAAGATCATTTGTTTTGCCGGCTTCACGCTCTTCAAGCGTTTCACCTACACAGATGATCGGCACAATGCCGTGTTTGAAAGCTGCGTGTGCTTTTTTGTTAACTGTTTCATCAGTTTCAGCGAACATTTCACGGCGCTCAGAGTGGCCGATGACGCAGTAGTCAACGCCAAGGTCTTTCAGAGCAACCGGGCTGATTTCGCCTGTGAACGCGCCGCTTTCTTCGAAGTGCATGTTTTGAGCGCCGACTTTTAGGTCAGTGCCTTTCACAGCAGAAGCAAGCTTTTCTAAGAAAAGCGCTGGCGCGCAAACAACAGCTTCAGCTTTGTCTGCTGCTGGAATGGAAGATTTCACTTCTTCAACGAAGCTGACAGCTTCGCCGAGTGTTTTGTTCATTTTCCAGTTACCGGCGATAATTGGTTTTCTCATCTGTTCCACTTCCTTATAGCAGTTTTGAGATTATTTATCGTTCAGTGCAGCTACCCCTGGAAGCTCTTTGCCTTCCATAAACTCAAGGGATGCGCCGCCGCCTGTTGAGATGTGGCTCATTTTGTCAGCAAGGCCGAATTTTTCAACCGCTGCCGCAGAGTCTCCTCCGCCGATGACAGAGTATGTATCTTTCGCCTCTGCCAATGCTTCCGCAACCGCTTTTGTTCCTTGAGCGAACAAGTCGATTTCGAATACGCCCATTGGTCCGTTCCACACGACAAGTTTGCTGTTTTTGATGACGTCAGCATACGTTTCGCGTGTTTTCGTACCAATGTCGATTGCTTCTAAATCACTAGGGATTTCAGAGATCGGCACAATTTTCACGTTTGCATCGTTAGAGAAATCATCTGCAACGAGTACATCTTCAGGCATGTAGAAGTTAACGCCTTTTTCTTTAGCGCGGTCCATAAATGATTTCGCAAGCTCGATTTTATCCTCTTCAAGAAGAGATTTCCCGACTTCATAGCCAAGCGCTTTTACGAAAGTATAAGCAAGACCTCCGCCGATGATCAGGTTGTCTACTTTATCAAGAAGACTTTCGATTACACCGATTTTGTCTTTTACTTTCGCTCCGCCGATGATCGCTGTGAACGGGCGGTCAGGATTGGAAACCGCTTTTCCAAGTACATCAAGCTCTTTTTCCATTAAGAAACCTGCAACTGCTGGCAGATGCTCGGCAATTCCAGCTGTAGATGCGTGAGCACGGTGGGCAGCACCGAATGCGTCATTTACATATACATCTGCAAGCTCAGCAAATGCTTTTGCAAGCTCAGGATCATTTTTCTCTTCACCAGGATAGAAACGTACGTTTTCCAATACAAGAACGTCTCCGTCCTTCATCTCAGAAATTTGTGCTTTTACAGCATCGCCGTATGCTTCATCCGCTTTTTTCACTTCTTTGCCAAGCAGTTCGCCGAGACGTGCAGCGACAGGAGTTAAACGAAGCTCCTCAACCACTTCGCCTTTCGGGCGGCCTAAGTGGCTCGCAAGAAGGACTTTTGCGCCTTGGTCTGCAAGGTGTTTGATTGTTGGAAGCGCAGCACGGATACGTGTATCGTCTGTTACTTCCCCGTCTTTCATTGGAACGTTAAAGTCAACGCGGCAGAATACAACTTTGCCTTTTACGTCGATGTCTTTGAGAGTTTTTTTATTCATGCCTAGGAGATCCTCCTTCAAAATGGTTTGCATACAGCACGAAAAACGTGAAACCGTCTGTTCAAGCGATAACTCCGCTAGGGCAGATCGCAGTCTTTTTCGGCACAGGGCAGTTCGTCTAAAAGCCAGGGCAGCGGCCTTAGGCGAAAGCGCCGGCAAAGCTGCTTAAAACGCGGTCGTTTCTCTATCACAGAGCGTTTTCTGAAAGCCGGTCTTCATGGAAAAAGGGAAAGGGAGTCCGTCCCCTTCCCTTGTCCGCTTTCATTATAGCGCTTCTATTCGAAAGAACCAAGTCAGGTCCTTTTTCAGCTATAAATTAAAGACCTTTTTTTGCGATGTAAGCTGCAAGGTCAACAACGCGGTTAGAGTAGCCGCTTTCGTTATCGTACCAAGAGATTACTTTTACCATGCTGCCTTCCATAACCATTGTAGAAAGAGCATCGATTGTAGAAGAGTTTTTGTTTCCGTTGTAGTCGCCAGAAACTAATGGCTCTTCGCTGTAGCCAAGGATTCCTTTAAGGTCGCCTTCAGCCGCTTCTTTAAGAGCTGCGTTTACTTCTTCAGCTGTTACTTCTTGGTTCAGTTCAGCAACCAAGTCAACTAGAGAAACGTTTGGAGTTGGAACACGCATTGCTCCACCGTTCAGTTTGCCTTTTAGTTCAGGAAGAACTAGAGAAACTGCTTTAGCAGCACCAGTTGATGTTGGGATGATGTTTTCAGCTGCTGCACGCGCACGACGGTAGTCTTTGTGCGGAAGATCAAGGATTTGCTGATCGTTTGTGTAAGAGTGAACAGTTGTCATCATACCGCGTTTGATGCCGAATTTATCGTTAAGTACTTTTGCAAACGGCGCAAGGCAGTTTGTTGTGCAAGATGCGTTAGAGATAACATCGTGGTTAGCCGCATCGTATTTATCTTCGTTAACACCCATAACGATTGTGATATCTTCTTCGTTAGCAGGAGCAGAGATGATTACTTTTTTCGCGCCAGCTTCTAAGTGTTTCGCAGCGTCTGCGCGTTTTGTGAAGAAACCAGTAGATTCAACTACGATTTCAACGCCTTGTTTGCCCCAGCTAAGTTTAGCAGGATCGCGTTCTGCAGAAACTTCAATTGTTTTGCCGTTAACAACAAGGTTGTTACCGTCAACTGAAACTTCAGCGTCTAATTTTCCGTGTACAGAATCATATTGTAAAAGGTGAGCCAGCATGTTAGCATCTGTTAAATCGTTAACCGCTACTACCTCAACTTCAGGATTGTTTAATGCTGCGCGGAATACGTTACGTCCAATACGACCAAAACCGTTAATACCGACTTTTACTGCCATGATTGTTTCCTCCTTTAAATAAGTGAGAGATATTTATATTGAGGGATTATTCATCCCTTAATAACTTCTTTGCGGCTCCTTCGTCTGTGACGAGAACCGTGTTGCGTGGCTTTTTAAAGTAAGCCTCGATCGCTTCGGCTTTTGATGATCCGCCCGCTACCGCAATAATATCGGGGATGGCGTCTATGTCATCCAGCTGCATTCCGACAGAATGCACTTTGTGAACCACTTCGCCGTCCGCGTTAAAATAGTAGCCGAACGCTTCCGTCACCGCGTCGTTATCATCTATTTTCTTTAAATCTTCTAAAGGCGTGTTTCTGCGCTGAGCCATAGTTTTAGCTTCGCCGATTCCGTGAACCAGCATACTCGCTGATTTAATGGTGTTCAGCACCTCTTTGACAGAAGGCTCTTCAATAATAGATGAATAGGCGCCTTGTGACAGCTGTCCCGGAACAAACAAAAGCCGGTAAGTGCCTGAAGC
The DNA here is from genome assembly GCF_037963345.1 of Bacillus sp. PS237. Classification (NCBI taxonomy): domain Bacteria; kingdom Bacillati; phylum Bacillota; class Bacilli; order Caryophanales; family Bacillaceae; genus Bacillus; species Bacillus sp. PS237. Next base: position 3,409,905 of record NZ_CP150156.1, read on the forward strand.
CTTCTCCGCCATATGCGCGCATATGGTGTTCGCCTGGTTTTTCACGTCTTCGCCTAAACCGCCTCTTGCAGGCACAAACAAAAGCTCGCGGTTTTTAGAATCCGGCGTCATCATTTCGGCGACAGCTTCAATTGTCGTACCGCCAGTTACAGCGACGATATTTTTGCCTGAAAATCTTTTTTTCATACATGCGACAGCCGCTCTTCCCATTTCTTTTTTGACCCATGGGGATTGATCGCTGTCTCCGGATACGATAATGGCATCCTTTAGATTTAAACGTTCTTTTAATGTCTTTTCCAAAAGAGTCAAACCTAAAACATCTTTCATCGTATCTTCCAAAACAGAAAGCAGTTCATAGCCCTCTTCTGTCAATGTCATGCCGTTTGTCTTAATATCGACCAGGTTCTGTTCCTTTAAAAACTGAACCTCGCCCCTCAGCACACGCTCGCTGATTCCGAGACTGGCAGACAGGCTTCTTCGCCCGATGGGTTCTGTCAGCCTGATATACTGCAAGATTTCAAACCTCTTTTGCATAACGAGCAGAAGATCAGGCAATAATTTTTTTTGAGCTTGTATTAACTGGTTCATGACTCAAACGTTCCTTCCTTTTTTGCTGGACATTATATGTCCCGCTATGACAAAAAACGTCCCGTCATAGCCAAAAAAAATCATTTCTGCTTTCTTTAATTATTTTAACAGGGTGGAATTGTTTATTCAACTGTTAAGAGCCAATTCATCGACAATATTCGCAGAGTTTTCATGCCGCGTCGTTTTATCCAGCAATATTTTATCCTATATATCTTTATCTTATACAGAAAGCGCCAAATGGTGCATCCCAATATAAACAGCCCTTCCCGTAGAAAGGGCTGTTTCATTAAAGCGTTTTCATTTTATCCAAAGCTTTTCAATTTCCTCGAGCGATTTGTTCTTCGTTTCTGGACAGATCGTAACGACAAACAGGAAACAAAGGATGTTAATCACCGCAAAGATCCAAAATGTATAGGCGAGCCCGAAAGAATCGATCATCATTGGCACAAACTGTCCGATCGCCCAGTTTGCTCCCCATAAAAAGATGGTCGCAATGCCCGCGGCCCGCGCACGCAGATGGTTCGGGAAGATTTCAGAAATCATAATCCATGTGATCGGTCCGACCGAGACACAGAAAGCAGCGACAAAACCTAATATAAGGACGATCATCATGATCCCGCTTGTTAACTCAAAATAAAACGACGTCCCGATTAAAATCATAAAAATAGCCATAAAAGCAGAACCGATGGACATCAGTTTTTTTCGTCCGACTTTATCAATCAGCAACACCGCAATAACGGTAAAAATAACTTCTACAACCCCGACGATACAAGTCGTCACAAATCCGGCGTTTTGCCCGAATCCCATCATTTTAAAGATTTCCGGCCCGTAGTAAGTAATCGCGTTCATGCCGATGACTTGGTTAAACAGCGCCAGCAGGATTCCAATGACAAGCGCCTTTCTGAGACCCGGCTTAAACAGCTGGGAGAGCGACCCCATTTGTTCTATTTTTAAAGAGTTCTCAATGTTCTTTAATTCTTCTTTTGCAACAGTTTCTCCATTAATACGTGTCAGGATCTTTAAAGCTTCATTTGTTTTGCCCGCTTTCGCCAGCCATCTCGGACTTTCCGGGACGACGAGCAGGACAAGGAAAAAAATGACGGATGGCACCATTCCATAAGCAAGCATCCATCTCCAGCCGGTGTGCACGCCCCATTCGTATGTTCCGGACCGCTGCACAGCTAGATTAATAAAGTATGTTGCGGAAATACCCAGTATCGTAAAGAGCTGATATAACGAAGATAAACTTCCGCGTATAGCGGGCGGTGCCGCTTCTGTAATATACGTAACAGAGAGCGATGAGCCCATCCCGATTCCCAGCCCCCCGATAATCCTTGCAATGATTAAGGTGGACACGTCTTGAGAAAGCGCTGAAACGATTGCTGATATCGCAAATAACAAAGCGGCTGTCATTAAAATTTTTCTCCGGCCGAATCTGTCACTTAAAAATCCGGATATCCCGACGCCCACAACTCCTCCAATCATAATGCTTGAAATGACAAGTCCCTCCATAAACGGACTCAGGCTGTATAAATCTTTCAGAAAACCGATGGCGCCAGAAATCACTGCCGTGTCATAGCCATACAATAAGCCGCCAAGCCCCGCCGCACATGAGATCAAAATGACAAATCCCATTGAATGGCTTCTTGTTACAGGAACATTTGGTTCTAATTGAGTTGGAGTATTCTTCATTTCCCTGCCCTCCCGAATGTTGAGTAAAGCGTTTTCATTTAAACCTTCAATTGTACGTACTTATATTAAAATTTAACGAAAATTACATTTAATTAGTACGTACAAATATAGAATAATCTTGTTTGCATTTTCTGTCAATGTTTTCTTACAAAGAACGCTGTGATATACTGAAATTTGTCCGTATACATTTTGGAGGAATGGATATGTTACCAAAATACGCGCAAGTAAAAGAAGAAATCAGTTCTTGGATTAATCAAGGCAAAATACTGCCCGATCAAAAAATCCCTACCGAAAACGAATTAATGCAGCAATTCGGCGTCAGCCGGCATACCATCCGCAAAGCGATCGGAGACCTCGTATCACAAGGTCTGCTGTACAGCGTGCAAGGCGGAGGCACCTTTGTCGCTTCACGCTCTGCTAAGTCAGCGCTGCATTCCAATAAAACGATCGGTGTTTTGACAACTTACATATCAGACTATATTTTCCCGAGCATCATCAGAGGAATCGAGTCCTATTTAAGCGAGCAGGGGTATTCTATGCTTTTGACAAGCACAAACAACAACCCGGACAATGAAAGAAGAGGCTTAGAAAACCTGCTGTCCCAGCATATTGACGGACTCATCGTAGAACCGACAAAAAGCGCCCTTCAAACCCCAAACATCGGCTATTATCTGAACTTGGAGAAAAACGGCATTCCTTTTGCGATGATTAACGCGTCATATGCCGAGCTTGCCGCGCCAAGTTTTACCTTGGATGATGTGAAAGGCGGGATGATGGCGGCGGAGCATTTGCTTTCTCTCGGCCACACGCATATGATGGGTATTTTTAAAGCTGATGACACACAAGGCGTGAAACGGATGAACGGATTTATACAGGCGCACCGGGAGCGTGAGTTGTTTCCTTCTCCGGATATGATCGTGACATTTACAACGGAAGAAAAAGAATCAAAACTTCTGGAGAAAGTAAAAGCCACACTGGAGAAAAACAGCAAGCACATGCCGACAGCCATTCTTTGTTATAACGATGAAATTGCGCTGAAGGTGATTGATATGCTGAGGGAGATGGATCTTAAAGTGCCGGAGGATATGTCTATTGTCGGGTACGATGATTCACATTTCGCCCAAATCTCAGAAGTGAAACTAACCTCTGTCAAACATCCGAAATCAGTGCTTGGAAAAGCAGCCGCCAAATATGTCATTGACTGCTTAGAGCATAAAAAGCCGAAGCAAGAGGATGTCATATTTGAGCCTGAGTTGATCATTCGCCAGTCCGCACGAAAACTGAATGAATAAAAAAAGCAATGTATGGGTCTCCCCGCTACATTGCTTTTTTTATAGCTGTTATCTGTTTTTCCAAACGTCAGCGATGATTTCAAACGAACGCATTCTGTCTGCGTGTTCAAAGGTTTCTGAGTTAACCATAATTTCGTCAGCCTGTGTCGTTTTGACGAAATCTTCAAGCTTCGCCTTCACTTCTTCCGGACCTCCGACAATCGTGGAGCTCAGCTGCTCATTGACCATCGCTTTTTCATACGGGCTCCAGATTTGGTCCATATCCTCAACAGGCGGTTTAAGCTGGTTAGGCGTACCGCGGACAAGATCAAGAAACCTTTGATAATGGGAAGTCGCAAGGTGCTGCGCTTTCTCGTTTGTATCTGCCGCGATAATGGTGACACCGACCATCGCATACGGTTCGTCGAGCACGTCTGACGGCGTGAAGGAATTGCGGTACAGCTCCAAAGCGGGAACCGTATTCGCCGGTGAGAAATGGGCCGCGAACGCAAACGGAAGACCAAGTTCGCCAGCCAGACGGGCGCTGAAGCCGCTTGAGCCCAGCAGCCAAATCGGCACATCTATGCCCTCTCCGGGAATGGCGCGAACTTGATTGCGCACATTTCCTGACGGTTTAAAATAATTGCGCAGTTCCTCTAATTGTTCTGGAAAATCCTCCCCGCTGTTGATGTTTCTGCGGAGCGCTCTGGCTGTCAATTGGTCTGTTCCCGGCGCACGTCCAAGCCCCAGATCAATCCGCCCGGGATACAGTGTTTCCAGTGTGCCGAATTGTTCAGCAATGACTAATGAAGAGTGGTTGGGGAGCATAATGCCGCCGGAACCGACGCGGATTTTCTTCGTGCCTCCGGCAATATGGCCAATCAAAACTGCGGTGGCAGAGCTTGCAACACCTTCTATATTATGATGTTCAGCAAGCCAGTAACGGTGATAGCCCCATTCCTCTGCCCGGCGCGCCAAGTCCATGCTGTTTCGGAATGATTCTGCAATCGTTCCTCCCTGAACAACCGGAGATAAATTCAAGACAGAAAGCAAGGTATCTTTGCGTTGGTTGTTAGACATATTGTTCTCCTTTGCAAATGTGTTATCAGTAAACAGCCCAAAGCTGTCAGGTCATGATTGAAAGAACTTCTATCACACCATAACACAACTGCATTCAGGAATAAAAGAATTTGATTCGATGAAATTCGAACAATATAAAACGAACGGTTTGGAACATTATTCTGCTCCAAACAACTCCTTAGCCATCTCAATAAAGAGCTTAGCCGCCAGAGAAGCCTCCTTTAGCGACGGAACAGCAAGCTGCACATCACGGTATACCTGCGGGTCCAATTCCCTGGTCACCACATGCTCTGGCAGCGGCATCCCCGACATGGACATTTCTGATAAAATGGCCAGGCCCAGGCCTTCTCTGATCATACTGATCGAGGTGTTGATGTTATAGACCGTGAAAGCTGGGTGCAGCGTAGCACCCGCCTGCCTGAACATATCGATAAATGGTGATTCATAGCCGCCGTCACAGACGATCATCGGTTCATGGTCAAGATCTTTCAGCGTAATGGCTGAATGACTGGCAAGCGGGTGATCGTCCCTGAGCACGACAGCCATTTTGTCTTTTTTCAAATGAATGTACTCCATCTCCTCTGTTGGATACAGAAGAATCCCAACATCTATCATCCGCGTATGAAGCCACTCCTTGACTTCATTTACAGTTCCCTCGTGCAGCACGAGCTCAAGTTTCGGATATTTTTGTTTAAATTCACTGATCAGCTTCGGCATAAAATAAGCCGAGGCAGTTGAGAATGTGCCGATATGGATCGTTCCCAGTTCAAGCCCTTTTTCCGCTGCTGCTACCTGCTCAACTTTTTCAATGCCTTTTAAGACTTCTCTGATGTGTACTAAGATCTGTTTTCCCGTATCCGTCAGCATCAGGCCATTGCGGCGGTCACGAATGATCAGCTTTACATCAAGCTCAGCTTCGATCGCAGAAATCGCATGGCTGACAGCCGGCTGTGTCATGTTCAGCGCCTGACCCGCTTTTGTAAAGCTTCCCGTTTCAGCTATTTTCACAAAAACCTTTAATTGAGTAATGGTCATAACAATTTACTTATGCTCCTTATAAAAAAGATTCATTTTATTTATCTTATGTTCTACCGTATCATATGATGGAAAAGTTCTACAAGGAGTGAATGAACAATGAAGCAGCTCCCAAAAACGCGGACAGCTCTCCTGCTCGCATTTCTCGTCATCATGTGGGGCGTCAATTGGCCGCTGTCCAAAGCCGCGCTCGCCTATTCTCCGCCATTATTGTTCGCGGGCATCCGAACGCTGATCGGCGGGCTTTTATTAGTCATAGTCGCACTGCCGCGTATTCATAAATTACGCTTAAAAGAAACGTGGCCGATTTATCTTGTTTCTGCTCTTTTAAATATTACATTATTCTACGGCCTGCAAACGATCGGGCTGAATTATCTTCCGGCCGGCCTGTTTTCTGCAATCGTCTTCTTCCAGCCTGTTCTGATGGGTGTATTTTCTTGGCTGTGGCTCGGCGAATCCATGTTTGTAATGAAAGTGATTGGCCTCATCCTCGGTTTTGCGGGAGTAGCCGTCATTAGTGCTGCGGGCTTTGGCGGGCATATTTCTGTCATTGGGGTTCTGCTGGCTCTCGGCTCCGCAGTCAGCTGGGCGCTCGGGACAGTATATATGAAAAAAACAGGCAGCCGCGTCGATTCCATCTGGATGGTCGCTCTGCAGCTGACGATCGGAAGCGTGTTTCTGCTTATCTCCGGCTTTTGGACAGAAAGCTTTTCGGCGATCCAATGGACAGCTCCGTTTATTACGAGCCTGCTGTTCATCTCCGTATTCGTTATCGCACTCGGCTGGCTTGTCTTTTTTACGCTTGTCGGTTCAGGAGAAGCAAGCAAGGTCGCATCTTATACTTTTTTGATTCCGCTCATATCAATCGTGGCCAGCTCCATTTTCCTGCATGAACCGCTCACCCTTAGCCTCTTGGCAGGGCTGCTGCTGATTGTCACGAGCATCTGTCTCGTGAATACAAAATCAAAAGCGCAGAAAGCTGCGGCGATTGGTATAAACGAGAAAGCTGCACAATAATAAAAACCCTCTTGCCGGATGCGGCAAGAGGGTTTCTTATTTACTGATGCTTGCGTCCTTTGACCAAATATGCAACTGTAATCAAAAGGTAGATCGCCGCAGTAATGCCGGTAATGACAATTGATGTTGTCATGATGACCCCGATCAGAATGGCGAGTAATGCCACAATCGCAAACCATGTCGTGTACGGGAACCATTTTACATAATAGGCCGGTGTTTCCGTTTGCTGTTTTCTCGATTTTAAATGAGCGAATCCGATGATCAGCCAAATGAATAAAACGGTATATCCCAATGATCCCATTAAATAATTAAATGTTTGGCTTCCTGCGAACAGAGAAATCAATACGCCAATATAGAGAGAAGAAGTGCACATCAGAATCGCAAACATCGGTACGTTTTTCGATGAAAGCTTCGAGAAGACCTTTGGAAGCCTTCCGTCACTTGCCTGTGTATACAAAATGCGTGATGATCCGTATAAACCTGAATTCATAGAAGAAATGATCGCCAGCAGGATGACTGCATTCATGATATGATCCGCGCCCGGAATGCCTACCATTTTAAAGACCATCACGAAAGGACTTTCCGGAACGGAATTGACTTGGTTCCATGGAATCAGGCTGACGATGATGAAAAACGGCAGCAGGTAAAACGCGACAATCCGTGTCAGTGTGCTGCGGACAGCTTTCGGGACAACCTTTTCCGGATTTTTTGTCTCTGCAAGCGTTACACCGATAATTTCTGTACCGCCGTAAGAGTAGATGACGACAAGCATCGCCGTGATCAGCCCTGTGCCGCCGTGCGGGAAAAATCCGCCGTGGTCTGTCAGGTTGGAAAATCCGGATGCTGTATGATCACCGAATGATACAAATAAGAGCAGCAATCCCAGAATAATAAAGATAATAATAACGGTAATCTTGATCATTGCCAGCCAATATTCAGTTTCGGCGAAGATTTTAACAGAAAGCAAGTTTACAATCGTGACGATAAGAGAAATTCCTAATGCCAACACCCAGATCGGGCAGCCCGGCAGCCAATATTGAATGAAAATCGCAGCTACAACAGCTTCAGCCGCAATGTTAAGCACCCACATTTTCCAGTAGATCCAGTCCAAAAAGTAAGCAGCGTAATTTCCCAATACCTGCTGGACAAGATCACGGAAGGTTCTGGCGTTACGGTTTCGAACAGCCATTTCCGCCAGCCCCTGCATAATAAACAGCAAAATAATCCCGCCGAGCAGGTATGCGATAATGACAGATGGCCCTGCCACATCGATCGCTGAGCTGCTCCCCTTAAATAAACCTGCGCCGATTGCTCCGCCCAGCGCCATCATCATAATATGGCGGGACGTCATCGTGCGTTTTAACGTTTGATTGTCGTTTTTCATCCTCTTCTACCTCTCCTTCTCGTTTTCAAAAACAAAAAAGCCCGCCGTCTCCTACCTAATCTAATAGATAAAGAGACGACGAGCCTTCGGCTGACCGCGGTACCACTCTTGTTGATTCTTCATGAAGAATCCTGCTTTTGACCTGTAACGAAGGTTAGCCGTTAAAACATAGGGAATATTCAATCTATTCCGTTCCGTCTTACCACTCCCGGGCGAGTTCAAAGAAGAATCAGGCTGCGTCGCACCACCCCGCAGCTCTCTGTTCTGATCACTTTCTTTTACTGCTCCCAATCTATGTGTTTTAGTTTTCTGAAAAACTCAAATTTTATGATCTGAATATATTAACATAATATACGTGCTTCTCTTTTAACTGTCAATAACTTCAGAGAAAAAAGAAACTGTTATTTTGTCCCTTTTCGAATGGCTTTCCAAAAGGATTCTGACTCGTTTCCTAATGCGTAAACTGAAACACCTGCTATTTTATATTGCTTTGCCAGATGGCTTTTCGTTTGAACGGTTTTTTCGTTTTCATACCACACGACATGTTTATGCTTCTTTTTGTCAACATAAGAAAACGTCATCGAGCCTGATTTTTTGTTGAATGCCGGCTTTGCTTTTTGTTTTTTGATGAGGGATTTGAGCTCATTCCATTCCCTTATTGTGCTGGTACTTCCGTCTTTTACATCCCAGTCATAGCCGTACGCAGGGATTCCCATGATGACTTTATTGGCTTTGATCTTTTTGACTGAAAACTGCAGAGAGCTTTTGATCCAGTTTGTGCTTGCCACTGACCCCGGCTCACCCCAAATGCCGTGTTCATCGTAGGTCATGACTTGTACGAAGTCGGCATATTTGCCGATTTTCGCATAATCATACGGCCAGCTCCAGTCATCATTTTTATCATCGGCGCTTTTGGCCGGAACGGATACCATTGTTTTAATATGTTTCTTATTCAAAGCCTGTGAGACATATTGAATGAAGTTCGAGTATGCAGCGCGGTCTTCTGGATTTACTGCTTCAAAATCGATATTGATTCCGTAATATGAGTGCTTTTTGGCCAGTGTAATTAACTGATCTGTGAATCGTTTTTTCGCTGTTTTATTGCTCATGACCCGACTCGCTAAATCTCCGTCAAAATCATAAATGGCATCATTATAGTTTGAAATGACAGCCCATGTCTTGATTTTTTTCTTTTTCGCATATGTCAGCTGCTTAGTTGGGGCATCGCCAATGATTTGTCCGTTTTTTTCAAACGCAAATGTATCGGTTGCGATGGCATTCATGTATGTATGATATTTCGTAAGAGAATTGTATGAAGCCGTATCCCCAGTCGTGTAGCCTACTGTCATACCGGCTGCCTTCGCTTCTCCTTTTGTATACATAAACAGAACAATCGCAATCGCCAGTGAAACCGCTATGATCAGCCATTTTTTCATCGCATTTCCTCCTGTATCAAGTCATACTCTTCTCATCGGCCAAAAAATTGGAAGTTGAAGTTTTTTCAAGCAAAAAGCCCGGCATATGCCTGCCGGGCTTCCTGAGTTCAGCGGTCAGAGACGAGAATATATGCTGCCTTTACTGGTCCATGCACCCCCACAACTAAATCCATTTCAATGTCGGCTGAGTTACTCGGTCCGGTAATGTAGTTGATACATGAAGGAACAGTGACACCGTTCGCAATGTTTTGGCGGATGATATCACTGGCTTGTGTCATTCTCGGTACAATGCTTGATTTCGGCACGATCGCAATATAAGTCGTTGGCAAAAGGCTGACAGAGCGGCCGATGTCTTTTGAGGAGAAGAGGACAACCGTCCCCGACTCAGCCAATGTAATTTCGCTGAATGTAATCCCTACATTGGCTTGCTCCGCTTTTTTAATATTTTCCTCGCCTTTGTCAGCATCCCACTCCCAGACCGGCGTTCCTTCACTCGGCCAGTCCTTGGTGAGCAGGCTTTTCAGTCCGTATTCTTCAAAGCGGGGGTCCTTCGGAATGATGACAGGGCCTCCAGAAAAGCGGCTGACTTGCTCGCGCAGGGCATCGTAAAGGCCGGTTGAATCCGTTTCAATCAGCTCTGTATGGATTTTGACACAATGGTTTTTGAGCACTGTGACTAAGTCATCCGCTGAATAACCTTCAAGTGTTTTATATTGCGGCTGATGCGCCCATTCAGGGACTGCCACGCCTCCTGTTCTTCGTTCACGGCCCAGGCTGGATGCGATTCGGTTTAAAAAGCTCTCTTGATTCTGAATGGTTCCCTTCGTCATCACTGCTCCTCCTTCGTGCGTTCACTTGTTTCTCTGTCCGCAAACCAGTCTCTGAATCTCGATTTATGCGGTGCCGGGAAGTCGCGAATCTGGGTCCAATTTTTAAGCGGGCCGGGCCCTTTCGAAATTTTTTCGTCCTCTGTAAAAGGCGTCATGGCGGCCGGCGCCCATTTTGAGCCCATTTTGTAAAGCGATAAGGAGGATGCGCCAAGTCCGAATGCTTTCATTGCAAGCTTTTCACTGATCGGCGCCCTGCCTTCTTTTTCGACGATATTCTGACGATGCTTGAGTAGCAGCTCATGAAGCGGGATTTTGACCGGGCAGGCTTCTGAACAAGCAGCGCACAGTGAAGATGCGTACGGCAGCTCCTTATAATCGTCATAACCGCCGAGCAACGGTGATAAAACAGCTCCGATCGGCCCCGAGTAGATTGAGCCGTATGAATGTCCGCCGACATGGCGGTACACAGGACAGACATTGATACAGGCGGCACAGCGGATACATTGCAGCACAGACTGGAATTCCGTTCCAAGGATATTGGATCGTCCATTATCAACGATGACAAGATGGAATTCTTCCGGACCGTCCACTTCACCTTCCAGCTTCGGACCCGTCAAAGCTGTAATATAGCTTGTCAGCCGCTGTCCGACAGCACTTCTAGTCAGCATGCTGACTAGCACTTCAAATTCAGAAAATGACGGGACAATCCGCTCCATTCCCATGACGGTAATTTGTGTTTTCGGCAAGGTGCTCACAAGCCGTCCATTTCCTTCATTGGTCACAAGGCTGACGGAACCCGTGTCAGCGATGGCGAAGTTACAGCCGGTAATGCCGATATCCGCTTCCAGAAACTTTTTCCGGAGAATGGCGCGCGCATGCATCACCAGCTCTTCCGGTTTTTCTGTATGTTGATAGTCCAGTCTTTCTTTAAACACATCGCGTATCTGCTCTTTATTTTTATGAAGAGCGGGCGCTACGATATGTGACGGCGGATCGTGATCATCAATCTGCAAAATATACTCGCCGAGATCGGTTTCTACGACTTCACAGCCTTCCTTCTCCAGCACCTCATTCAGATTGATTTCCTCTGTGACCATTGATTTAGATTTCACAATTTTCTTCCCGTTCTTCTTTTGAATGACATCCCGAATATAGGAAGACGCCTCTTCCGCTGTTTTCGCGAAATAGACATGTCCGCCTCTTTTCGCCACATTTTCGGCAAGCTGTCCGAGATAGAAATCAAGGTTTTCAAGGACATGCTGCCTGATTTCCTCTGATAATGAGCGCCACTCCTCCCAGTTTCCCAGTTCTTCTGCTGCCTCTAGGCGCCGCGTCCGCAGACGCTCCTGTGCACCTGAAACAGCGCCTCTCATAAATTCATTATCAATCCCCTGTGATACCCGCTCTTTAAAAGCGTCAGTACCGATTTTCATCGCCATGATCCTTTCCCCCTCTGAATCCAGTTTTATCTGCTGTTGAGCACTTCGGCGATGTGCATCACTTTGACATTCTTATCTTTTCGGCCAAGCCGTCCCCCGATATTCATCAAACAGCCGCAGTCAGCACCGATCAGCACCTCTGCTCCCGTTTCCTCCACACATTCGACTTTTTCATCGACCATCTGCTCAGAAATCTGCGCCATCTTGACTGAGAACGTTCCTCCGAATCCGCAGCAGTTATGTTTGCCCGGAAGCTCTGTAAACTGCAGGCCCTTCACATGGCTCAACAGCTTCATCGGCTCCTTCCGAACACCCAGCAGCCTAGTCATATGGCACGACGTATGTAAGGTCGCTTTTGTATGAAGGGTCGCGCCGACATCCTCTACCCCAAGGACGTTCACAATAAAATCTGTCAGTTCATACGTTTTATCCGCCAGCTTTTTCGCTTTATCGGCCCATTTCGGATCATCCTGAAACAGGTGCGGATACTCCCGGAACATCGTTGTGCAGGAACCCGAAGGACTGACAACATATTCGGAATCCTGAAACGTTTCGATCATCCGTTTCATTGCTTTTTTGGCGTCATGTACATAGCCGCTGTTGTAAGCCGGCTGTCCGCAGCAAATCTGCCCTTCTGGAAAATCAACCTCGCACCCAAGCCGCTCCAGCAGCTCAACCGTTGCTTTTCCGACATTTGTTTGAAACATATCAACAAGACAAGTGACAAAAAGTGAGACTTTCATGATGAACCCCTCTCTCATCCCCAATATATGATCAGGTCATCTGATGACCTGAGTTAAAATAACTATATGAATATCGTACACTATTCTGACAATGGAAGGAAAGAGTTTTCTAGGGATATTTTCATTTGTGGCATATCAAAAACACTCCCGATCTCCCAGGAGTGCAGTATATGGTTAGATCCAGCCCTTTTCCTCAGCGATGCTGGCGGCTTCTGTCCGATTTTTCGCATTAAGCTTTTGGATGATTTCTGAGATATAGTTTCGAACTGTGCCTTGAGATAAATAGAGCTCCAGCGTAATGTCTTTTGTTGTCTTGCCTAAAGCCGCAAGCCTCAGAATTTCTTGCTCTCTAACGGTTAGCGGATTTTCGTCTCGCATCATATTAAACGTCAGCTCAGGGCTGAAGACACGTTTTCCCTTTACACATTTTCGAATGGCATCGGCCAGATCGTCAATTTCACCGTCTTTCAGCAGATAGCCATGTGCACCGGCCTTTACGGCGCGTTCAAAATATCCGGGGCGGGCAAAGGTGGTTAAAATAATGACCTTGCTGACGCAGCCTTTTTTCATTAATTCCTCTGCCACATTCAGCCCGCTTCGAACCGGCATTTCAATGTCCATAATGCATACATCCGGCTCCAGCTTCAAAATAGCATGTAGCGCCTCTTCCCCGTTTAATGCTTGTCCGATGACTGTCATATCCTCTTCTAAATCAAGCAAAGATCCCAAAGCGCCTAAAAGCATTCGCTGGTCCTCAGCAATAAACAGACGAATCATTCTTTTCGTCCTCCAATCATTCTGCTTTTTTAATAAGCGGAATCGTCAGTGCCACAACCGTTCCGTTATGGTCTGAAACCGTTAATCCCCCTTCAATGAGCATGAGCCGTTCTTCCATTCCCCACAGGCCATTCCCAAACATTTTCTCCTTCGGCGCTCCCTTTCCGTCATCCCGTATTACGATCCTCATTTTGTCAGCAAATTGAGAAATGGTGATGGCACAGTGGGTTGCTTTGCTGTGCTTGATAATGTTAGTCACGGCTTCCCGCATACACATACTGATAATATTTTGAGTGACGGGAGATATCACTGAAAAGTCGTCGGCTCCTTCGTATTGAAAGGTAATGTTCCCCGCTCTTAATATGTGCTGAATGTTTACGAGCTCCTCTGTTATCGTGACCGTTCTCATATCAGAAACCAGCTCTCGAACTTGCTTGAGTGCGGAGCGTGAACTGGTTTCCATTTCTTTTGCCTCAAGCTTGGTCCGTTCTGGATCAGATGCAGCCAGCCGCTGAATGAGCTGGCTTTTTAATGTAAGCAGCGACAGGGTGTGGCCAAGAGTATCGTGAAGATCACGGGCGATTCGAACACGTTCCTCCCTTTTAGAGAGTTCTTTTATCTGTTCGTTGGCTTGTGCAAGCTTAGCTTCAAGCTCAATCCTCCGAAACATAGAACGAATTCCGAATGGAGAAATGAGCATAATGACGAGAAACGGGAGAACAGAAAAAAGCTCCCGAAGCGAGACCGAATTCGCGATAAATTGGTATAGGCATGGAAAAAGCAGTATAAAGATTAAAGCGCAGAACGCACGGTTAAAATTCGTTTTCTCTTTGTAATAACCAACAAAGTTTGCCGGAAAAAAACCTAAGTATATATAGGTGATATTGTAAAACACACTATACATCAAAATAACCGCCATTTGCACGATAAGCCAATATGTAAACGAAGCTTTGCCCACGCTGCAGAATAACTGGCGATATGCCGCTACAAAAAGGAGCAGCATACCATATCCGATCCCCTGTTTGACCCCTGATTCTTTTAATAAAGAGAGGAACGGCATAATCGTATACACCAGAAAGATATAAGGGAAAAACCCGAATTCCTTCGGGAAAATAGATATTGCCTTTTTCATGTATTACACCGCTTCTTGTTTTCTTCTTATATATTTAGATAGTAGCATGAAGAGCATCATATAAGCGATTAATATCAGAATATTTTTCCAAGTCGGACTCCCACCCCGGACAAGTTCCCACGCTCCGCTCCCGAAATGATAAGACGGAAGCCACTGGCCAATGCTCTGCATCATGTCAGGCATGACCTCAAACGGCATCCACATCCCTCCGCCTAAAGCCAGCAGCATATAAAGCACATTACTGATTCCGGCCGCTGTTTCTACTTTTCTCATGAGGCCGATTAGTGTGCCTAATGCTAAAAAAGGCAATGCGCCAAACAAAATCCACAGTCCGCTCATCATCCATTCAAACGGTGACAAGGCAATATCATTGATGATTGCGCCGAACAGAAATATGACGGTAATTGATAAAACGTGAATGACACTTTGGCCGATCATCTGAGCTGATAAATAGATATGATCCGGAAGAGGCGTAAGGCGGATAAAGGCGGCCCAGCCTTGTGACCGTTCTTGTACCATTCGGATGCCAAGCGTCATGATAGAGGAACCCATCACGCTGAAGACTGTCATCGACATCAGGTAATGGGCTTCCCATGCACGTTGATCAGGGACGTTGGTATTCACTACATTTGTAAAGAAATAATAAAAGGCAATCGGCATGATCAGAGACCAAAGCACAAAGTACTTGTTCCTAAGCACCCTTTTCATTTCAGCGATGCTTTGCTTTTGCAGCACGTTCACTCACATCGCCTCCCTGTTGCCGTCAGCCAGCTGGCGAAATGCCTCATCGAGCGTTGCTTGCTCAATTCGAATATCCCGTGCATGTATGTTTTCTTGAAAGATCAGCGCCAACACTTTGTCTGTATTTGATGTCTGGATGATGGTTCTCTCATGCTCGTGGATCACTCTCTCGACTTCCGGGTGACAAGACAGCCTTTCCAATGATTCACTTGAATGAAGCGTAAAGGAAACAGACTGTTTTTGAATTCTTGAGCGGATTTGCATTGGTGAGCCGTCTGCAACAAGCTGTCCTTCAGTAAAAAATAGGATTCGCTGTGCGGCATCATCTGCTTCCTGTAAATAATGAGTTGAAAAAATAATCGTTTTTCCTTGGTCCGACAGTCCGTGAATGGTCTGCCAGAATCGGTGTCTTGATGAAGTGTCCATGCCGACTGTCGGTTCATCAAGTATAAGCAGCTCCGGGTTCCCGGCAAGAGCCAAAGCAAAGCTCAAACGGCGTTTTTGTCCGCCGGATAATTTTTCTGCTCTTGTTTTCAAATCTTCTTTGGTGAGTGCTGTTAACGAAACGAGTTCTTTCATGGACAATGGATTCGGATAATAGCTCCGGAAGAGTTCAAGGATTTCATCCACCTTAAGGCCCGGCATGACACTTACTTCCTGAAGCATTACACCTATTTTTTCACGAACCTGTTGATCATCGGGAACCCGGTTAAATAGTTTGATTTCTCCCTCACTCGGTTTCAGCAATCCTAATATCATCGAGACGACGGTCGTCTTCCCTGCCCCATTTGGCCCGAGAATGGCTGCAATTTCTCCTTTTTCAATACTGAAGCTGATGTTGTTTACAGCGGTTTTTCGCTGGAAATGTTTTGTCACGTTGCTTACTGTTACTGCTTCTTTCATCACATGAGCACCTCCTGATCGTTTACATTGATTGTAAAATGACGGAGAAGACGATGTTAGTATGGGGTGTCATGATGATGGAGTGACAAATGTCATTTTTTTCTCACCCCGGTGTCTAGGCAATCCTCCTCCTGCATCTTCCAATTCATCCATCTTTTCTATCTCCCATGTCCTCTTTCTTTTAAACTGCTGTGACATTCATAGAAAGATACACTCTTCAAACCATCCGAGTGTTATGATAGAAATATTGAACTTTATATTACTTTCCGGCTGAAAGGAGCCAATCATGAACGAAGCGATTTTGTCTAGAAATCATGTGAAGGTGAAAGGCAGCGGCAAAGCATCTATCATGTTCGCACCTGGTTTTGGATGCGATCAAAGCGTGTGGAATGCCGTGGCACCTGCCTTTGAAGAAGATCATCGGGTGATTTTATTTGATTACGTCGGTTCGGGACATTCAGATTTGCGCGCATATGACCTGAATCGTTACCAGACACTTGACGGCTATGCCCAGGATGTTCTTGATGTTTGTGAAGCTTTAGATCTGAAGGAAACCGTGTTTGTGGGTCACTCCGTCGGGGCCTTGATTGGGATGCTTGCATCCATCCGCCGCCCGGAGCTTTTTTCCCATCTGGTGATGGTGGGGCCTTCTCCTTGCTATTTGAATGATCCGCCTGAGTATTACGGAGGATTTGAAGAGGAGCAGCTCCTTGGCTTGCTGGAGATGATGGAGAAAAATTATATCGGCTGGGCGACTGTATTTGCGGCAACCGTTCTGAATCAGCCAGATCGGCCTGAAATTAAGGAAGAGCTTGAAAGCCGTTTTTGTTCTACTGATCCTGTCATTGCCCGCCAATTCGCGAAAGCGGCGTTTTTTTCTGATCACCGAGAGGATCTTTCGAAGGTAACGGTTCCCTCTCTTATTCTCCAATGTGCAGATGATATCATCGCACCTGCAACAGTAGGTAAGTATATGCATCAGCATCTGCCTTATAGCAGTCTGAAACAAATGGAGGCTCGCGGACATTGCCCTCATATGAGCCATCCAGATGAGACGATACAGCTGATCGGCGATTATTTAAAAGCACACGTGTGATATAGGAACGAAAGGGATAGAGGTGACCCTCTTAGATGGACAAACAATTGAATGATGCACCATGCGGTTTCCTCGCTTTGTCAGAAGAGGGGTCGATCATAGCTGCCAACCGCACCCTTATCAAGATTCTGGATTATGAACCGGAGCAGGTTATCGGCCAGCACATGAATATGATGTTGACCATTCCCGCGCAGCTTTTCTGCCAGCTTTATTTTTTTCCGCTTTTGAAATTGGAGCATCACATCGAAGAAATATACATTTCCCTGAAAGCAAGAGATGGAGAAGAAATTCCCGTCCTTATCAATGCTATTGCGAGACACGATAGCGGGGCTTCTGTCTTTGATTGTGTTCTGATTCCAATGCGAAAGCGAAATGAATATGAAAATGAGCTGCTGATAGCCAGAAATGAGGCTCAGGAAGCTTTGCTTGCCAAACAGAAAGCCAATGCGGAGTTAGAAATTGCCTTGGAAACGCTGAAAGCAAAACAAGAAGAACTTCTTGAGATCAATAAACAAAATCAACAATTTAAATTAAACACCAAAAGAGAGCTTGAACTCGCCAGAAAGATCCAGAAAAACTCGTTGACTGAACCGATTGTAAACGATCAGGTTCAGATTGACTCTTATTACAACGCATCGAGTGAATTGTCAGGTGATCTTTACGGATATTATCAAATCGATGAACACCGTTACGGCATTATTATCCTTGATGTGATGGGGCACGGAATTTCATCTGCATTGATTACGATGTCTCTTCATCCTTTGTTCCAGCGCCAGATCACGCAAGGTCTCAGCCCCGTTAAAGTTATGAAGGAATTGGACCGGCACCTTCACAGCTTGTTTCAAAATGATGAGGAAGCAAGACATTATTGCACTGCTATTTATCTCGAGATTGATATAGCACGGCAAAGAATTGATTATGTCAACGCAGGGCATCCGCCGGCACTTTGGCAGGACGATAGCGGAACTCAACATCTGCTTCACGCGACCTCGCCTCCGATCGGGATGTTTGAAGACTTAGAGTTTCAGTCAAGCAGCCTTTCATACACGGAGGACGGAAGATTGCTTCTGTATACGGATGGCGTGATGGATCCTACGGCTTCATGTTATTTATTTGATTTACTAAAGGATCATCCTGATTCGCCAATCGCTGACCTGAAGGAGAAAATCCTTACATCACTGCAGCATCAAAAGGAAGCTCATCATAAGAGTGATGACGAATGTTTTATATTAGTTGATGTAAAATAAAATGATCCATGAGACATAACAATGATTTGTTACATCTCATGGATTTTTTTGTTTCAGCGTTTCTTTGGAATATGTCCTGACTCCGCATATTGAAACACCTGCAAGGAAGGCAGCGGGTGTCCATTAAAATCAAATAAAGCTTGATTATCTACAGCACTTCCCCCATACCACTTCCCGGCGTCTTCAGGGTCGTATTCAGCAGCATAGCTGGACGCCCACCCTGACCCGTATGTTTCCCATAACACTTTGTTTTTCTCTATCTGTGTCTTCGGCCCGACTGGAATCCACGCCGGCTCCCAGTAGAAAACACCAAGTCCTGCTTTGCCCGTATTCGCCACTGCCTCCATTACATCTCTTACTGCAGTTGCCTGGCCTTGAACAGAAATTGGATATGGCAACGTCTGCCCGCTTTTTGGTGCTGTATTTCCATGCCCATCGCCATCCTCAGCGGTATAGGTGTACGATGTCTCCGCCACCATGACTTTTTTGCCGTACGTATTGGCAACAGCCTTCAGCACGGAGGTCAAATTTTGTAATGTGCCATGCCAGAAAGGATAATAGGAGCTAGCAAACACATCATAATCCACTTTGTTTTTGCTGAGTGTTTCTGCAATAAATGAATACCTTCCAGCCGTTTCAGGATTGGTAAAATGCAGGGCGACCAAAATATTTGAATTTGTCTCCCTGACCGCTCGGCTTCCTTCATTAAATAATTGGCACATCTTCGTCCAATCAGTCTCACCGGCAAATCCTCCTGTTGTTTCATTTCCGACCTGAACCATGCCGATGTCAACGCCTTCCTTGATCATCTTTTGCAGGCTTTGTTTCGTATACTCATAGAGCTTTGCTTTTTTTGCTTCAAAGCTGAGATTCGCCCAGGCTTTGGGCACCTTTTGTTTCGCTGGATCGGCCCAGAAATCAGAGTAGTGAAAGTCGGCCAGCACCTTCATTCCGTTCGCTGTCGCTCTTTTTCCGATTTCGATGGCTTTTTGAACATCATTGTTTCCCCCGCCATACCCGTTGCCATTTGAATCATACGGGTGATTCCAGATGCGGACGCGAACATAGTTGACCCCAGCCTGTTTTAAAGTTGTAAAGATATCCTGGCGTTTTCCGTTTGTATTGTAAAAGGTGACACCGCTGTTTTCCAAAGCAATAACGCTGGATACATCTGCCCCTTTGATAAAATCCTTGTTCATCCCCTCTACTTTTTTAACAAAAAGATCCTCTGCCCGAAGCTCTGACACGTGCTTCTCCTTCTCAATGGCAGCGGCATATCCTGTTGAACTACATGCACTCCACACGATGGCAGCCGCAAAGAACATTTTCACTTTGCTTTTCATGATTTCATCCCCCCAAGACTTAGCAAGCGTTTTCATTCTATAGAAAAAAGAATCCGCCCATATCGAGCGGAGCATCAGCCTAATGTGTGTTTACGACAATTCTCACTTCATACTTTTCCATCGTCAGGTCGCCTGACAATATGTCTCCTGTCATTATGTCCTTCACACTCTGATCAAACGTGACCAGCTGTTTTTCTTCCGTGAAATTCATGACAAAAATATAATCATTGTCCTGATCCTGCCTCGCTTGTACGGAGACGCCTTTTCCGTGCCGAACCGGAAAAACTGGAGAGAGAGACAGGTCTGTGATCAGACCCTCATAGAAATCACGCTGAAATTGATCCTCCAAACGCGCGCCGATAAAATACGCCTTGCCCTGCTGATACTCATGGCTTGTGACCGCTGGCGTGCGCGCATAAAAATCTTCTTGATACACCGCTTCCACTGAAGCTGTCTTTACATCAATCACGGTTGCATAATCCTTCATTTCATATATTTGGCTGCGGTAGCTGACAGCGTTTCGATCCTTCGGATACAGGGTGTCCGTTTCAAGAGGCTCAACTCCAAATATAGCTTGAAGATCCGGATGCCATCCGCCTGTGTATGTTAAGTCATGCTCATTCACAACCCCGCTGATATACGTCATGACTAAGGTGCCGCCGTCAGCCGTAAACGCTTTTAAACGGGAAACGGTGTCCTCGCTGATTAAATACAGCATCGGGACGATCAGCAGTTTATATGGTGAAAAGTCTTGTTCTTTCGTGATGACGTCGACAGGGATATCGTGTTCCCAGAATGTGCGGTAATGCTGCTGAAGCGTTTGCGGATAACGTTTTGTCGCCTTCGCAAACCCCTGAGCATCCTCGAGCGCCCAATGATTTTCCCAGTCATATAAAATCGCGGTTTGAGCCGGCCTCTTCGTTCCGACAACTTCGGACAGCCGTTCCAATGTCTCGCCTACCTTGGCCACTTCTTGAAAGACGCGGTTCTTCGGGCTATTGTCATGATCCACAACCGCTCCGTGTAATTTTTCTGATGACCCCCGTGATTTGCGGTATTGGAAATAGAGAACGCTGTCCGAGCCGTGGGCAATCATTTGCATGGATGACAGCAGATTCATGCCCGGGCGCTTTGCCTTGTTGACGTTATGCCAATTGACCGCGCTTGGCGTACACTCCATTAATAAGAAGGGCTGCTGCTTCAAGCTTCGGTACAGATCATTGATAAAGCCGACCTTCATCGCCAAATCAGCTGTGCTTTCCCAGTCATTGTGCCAGACAGGATAAGCGTCCCAGCTGATGGCATCGACATGCTTTGCAAATTTGCTGTAGTCGAGGCCCTGATACGGGATCAAATCCGGTGTGTCAGCCATAAAATTCGTTGTGATAGGGATATCAGGCGTCAATTCTTTCAGCGGAATGATTTCATTTTCATAAAACGAAATCGTTTGATCGGTGACGAACCGGCGCCAATCTAAATTCAGGCCATGCAAGCCATTTTCACCGATCGGCGAAGGGCTTTCAATTTGTGACCAGTCATTGAACGTATGGCTCCAAAAAGGGGTCCACCACGCATGGTTCAATGTCTTGAGGCTGTTGTCATATTTCGATTTCAGCCACTCCCGGAAAGCATGCTGGCATAAATCACAGTGGCAATCTCCCCCGTATTCGTTTGAAATGTGCCACATTAACAGCGCCGGGTGATGTCCGTATCGTTCTGCTAATAAGCGGTTGATGTGCCGTGTTTTTTCTCGGTAGACTTTAGATGTGAGGCAGTGGTTGTGCCTTCCGCCGTGCAGCTGTTTGACGCGGGAGGCATTGACGCGCAAAACTTCCGGATAGGTTTGCGACAGCCAGGCCGGACGGGCTCCGCTCGGCGTTGCTAATATGACCCGGCCGCCTATACTGTGAATCCGCTCAAAAATATCATCCAGCCATTCAAATTGATATACGCCCTCCTCCGGCTCAAGTGCGCTCCATGCAAAAATGCCGACAGAAAACGTATTCGTATGAGAAAGCTTCATCAGTTTGATATCGTCAGCTAAAATATCGGGCCGATCCAGCCACTGATCGGGGTTGTAGTCTCCCCCATGGAGCATAAATTTTGCTTTTGTTACGTGCGTTTTTTCAAGCTTTGACATCACATTCTCCTCCTTGTTCTCTTAGCCCTTCGTTCCGCCTGCGGTTAATCCGGACACAAAATTCTTTTGCAGCATAATAAAGATGACGGCAACCGGTATGCTGATAAGCAGGGCTCCGGCCGCAAATGTCGTATAGCTGGCCCCCATGACATCATTCACTAAATTGAATAGACCGACGGGCAATGTATATGATTCAGGCGTTCTCAATATGGTTGAGGACAGCACAAAATCTCCGAGCGGACCGGTAAAGCCGTTCATGGCCACGACTGCCGCCATCGGTTTTGATAATGGCAGAATGATCTGGAAGAAGATTCTGGTGCTGCTGGCTCCGTCAATCTTGGCGCTTTCGTCTAAATCCATCGGAATGGAATCCATGTACCCTTTCATCAAATACGTATTCATCGGGATCAGGCCGCCGATATAAAGCAAGATTAGCAGCCAGTGGCTATTGATCATTCCCAAGATTTGCGCCAGCACAAACAAGGCAATTAAAGCTGAAAACTGAGGAATCATCTGCAGCAATAAAAAGAGCGTTAAAGCGTATTTCCTCCCTTTAAACCGAAAGCGCGAAAACGCATAGGCCGTAAACGTCACACAGAGCAAAGACCCTGCCATTGTAAACAGGCTGATCTTCATAGAGTTGACATACCACTGCACATATTGAAGGCTTTCCTTGCCCGCAAATAATTCCTTGTAATGATCGAATGTCGGATGCTTCGGAATGATGGATGTACTGATTAAGCTGTTGCCGGGATTAAAGCTTGCGCCTGCCGTCCAAAGGAGAGGATAAACAATGATGACCGCCATAAAGGCTAGCAACAAGTAAGAGAAAAGGAGACGGATATATCTTCTGACTTTCATATCTGCCAGCATACCTTATGCCTCCTCTTTAAAAGACTTTGTCTGTCTGAACTGCCACAATGCGATGGAGATAACAAATACAGATAATAAAATGGTTAAAGCCGCAGCAAGTGAATATTGGCTGGACTGCATTGTCAATTTATAAATCCATGAAACGAGGATATCTGTCCCGCCGGCTGTTGATCCGGTTACAGCCGGACCTCCGCCATTGAATAGATAGATAATATTAAAGTTATTAAAGTTAAACGTAAACTGAGTAATGATAATCGGAGCCATTGCAATGAACACCATCGGAAGCGTGATGTATCTCAGCTTTGAAAAGACAGAAGCGCCATCAATCGTAGCTGCTTCATACAGATCGTCCGGGATGGATTGCAATACGCCTGTTGAGACGAGAAAGATGTACGGAAATCCGAGCCAGCCCTGCATGAGAATCAATGCAAGCCTCGACCAATTGGCATCTGTCATCCACGGAAGCGGATCTATCCCGAAGAAAGCCAAGATGTCGTGATTCATCGCACCGAAGCTATCATTAAACAGTCCCGCAAAAATTAA
The DNA here is from genome assembly GCF_037963345.1 of Bacillus sp. PS237. Taxonomy (NCBI): domain Bacteria; kingdom Bacillati; phylum Bacillota; class Bacilli; order Caryophanales; family Bacillaceae; genus Bacillus; species Bacillus sp. PS237. Next base: position 3,433,215 of record NZ_CP150156.1, read on the forward strand.
AATCGTCACAAAACCGGGAACGGCCCATGGCAAAATCAGAATCGTCCGAAAAAAACGTTTAAACCGAAGGTCTTTCTGGTTAACAATGATCGCGAGAAAAATCCCCAAGGTGACTTGCAGTGTGGATGCAGCAAGTGTCCAAACCACCGTCCAAGCCAGTACATCAAAAAAAGTCGACCTCCAAATATCAACTGTGAAAATATTTGCGAACGTTTGAAAACCGACCCAATCAATTAATTTTGCAGGAGGAGAATGATACAAATCATAGTTTGTAAACGCTAATGCAAAGCTGAATAAGATAGGAAAGATCACGGCGAAAATTAAAATAAACAAAGATGGGCCGCTGACGACATAAGGATAGCCCTCAGAAATGATATGCTGGTATTGTTCCTTTAAGGAACTTAATGGCTTATTTTCATCACGCTGTTTTCCGCTTTGGAACGCATCGCGAAGATTTACATAATACACCGCAAGGCCAAAGCAGGTCACGATGACAGCAATAATCCCTTCCGCCAGCAGAAAAACGGAATTATCCCGCGGCACTTCTGTTCCCAGTGTAAAGATTCCCCAAAACCCCATATTGAGCAGATCTCCAAAGACCGCAAAAAACGATGCGCCTAAGAAAAGAAAGACAATACCTTTTATCCATTGCTTGTTATAAAATTGCCCGAGTCCCGGAATGATAGAAAGCAACAAAGCGACTTGACGATGCTGCACCGTTTTCACCTCTCTTACAATACAAATCTAGCTTTCTCTTTATTTTCCGCTGTGCTTTGCCTTAATTTGTCCTTTGGCCGTTTCAGCTGCTTGATCCAATGCTTGTTTCGGATCTGCCTTCCCTGTTGCAACCGTCTGTAATGCTGAATCAGCCGGCGTCCATATTTCATTCATTTCCGGAATATTTGGTGTTGGCTCTGAGAAACGGGATTGTTCAGTAACAGCCCGTGCCGCCTCGCTTTTCATAATAGCCGGGTCATTGGCTAGGGATTTCACAGCAGGAACTTCTTTCGTTTCTTCATATCGTGTTTTAGAATTTTTTTCATTTGCCAGGAAAACGGCTAATTCTTGCGCCAGCTCTTCATTCTTTGAAAATGCACTGACGTTGTAGCTTTTGACGCCGATAAAGGAGCTCATGTTTTTCCCATTTTCCAGCTTCGGCAGTTTCGTAATGCCATAATTGATTCCTGCATTCGAAAAGGCTTCTACATTCCATGGACCAGAAATAATTGCGGCGGCTTTTCCTTCTGTGAACAGCGATTCCAACACGTTAATCCCTTGTTCTCCAATAATGCCAGCCGGGAACAGGCCATCTTTGTAAAACTTCTGAATCAGCGCCGCACCTTTGACAGCTCCTTCATTATTGATTCCAATGTCTGACGGGTTATAGCTCCCATCTTTGGCCTTTCCAAAAATGTATCCGCCATATCCGCTCATCACACTTTCTGCATAATAAATTTGATCGAATAGGGCTAAAAAGCCAAATTTGCTGCCGTCAGCAGTCTTTTTGGAATAGTCGTACCACTCTTCCAGCGTTTTGGGCAATTCCTTTTCTGTGATGAGATCTTTGTTGTAAAAAAGCACAGTCGTTTCGACCGCTTTTGGCAGTCCATAAAGCTTTTGATCTACCATTTGAGACTGAATGGAAGCGTCAGTATAAAGTGATTGAACGTCTTTTTTGACATGTAATTCCTTGAGTAATCCTTCCGTGACAGCGGTTCCGATTTGGTCCCCTGGCATTGTTAACACGTCAGGGCCTGTGCCGGCCGGTCCATCCATTCGCAAATCTTCAATCTGCTTGGCATACGGTTTTTCAACGACTTTGACCTTCACATCATGCTCTTTTTCAAATGCAGCCACAGCGTCTTTAATGCCGTTGCTCTTTTCTTTATCCTCCCATACAACAAGCTCTGACCCTTTTGAACTCGATTTGGCGCTGCTGCTTTCCTTTGGGCCGCAAGCCGCCAAGGATAAACTGACAGCTGCGCAGAGCATGAATACGGAACACTTTTTTGCCATTTTCATTGATTGTCACCCTTTCGGTAGGAATGAAAGCGCTTTAAAGATAATATAGCATGCCTGAGAAAATGTGTAAACAAACTATTTACTTCATAGAGTAAATTTTTTTACCTAAATAAAAAATGACTTAGTGTCCTAAGTCATCCTTAATTCATACTCTTCCTGACGATTAATTCTGCGCCCACATATAATGTTTTTACCGTTCTTCTCTTGTCCTGCACTTGTTCAAGCAGTAATTGAACAGCGTTTTTACATAATTCATGTATATCAATATGAAACGTCGTCAGAGGAGGCGAGACATACTTCGCGAAGCTGATGTTGTTGATACTCACAATGCTTACCCTGTTTGGTATGGCAATTCCTTTTTCGTTCAGGGCTTGCAGACAGCCCACTGCAATCGGGTCCGCTGCAATCATAAAAGCAGTCGGAAGCTGATCGCCTAATGTGTCGATCGCTGCTGACATCAGGCGGTAGCCGTTTTCTACAGAGAATCCGCGATGACAGAAAATATAGCGCTCGTCCAGCATGGCTTTTTCCCTCATATAGGATCTGAAGGTTTGTTCACGGATGTCCATTTCATCCTGATTGGTATTCGGATTTTTGTATGTGCCGCCGATAAAACCGATGCTCTTATGCCCCTTCTCAGTCAGGATGTTTACCGTCTTCCTTGTCATTTGTGCCAAATCGGGCCTTACCGAGTCAAAATGATCGGGATCAGGAGTTGAATCGATGAACACGCCGTTTTCAGTGAGATTTCTGAGGAAAGCCAGCTCTTCATCTGAAAATGTGCCGACGGCAATAAACCCTTCCGTATGTTCAGGAATGCTCTCGATTCCATCCGCTATTTTATAAGTGGTCATATCGACATTGAATGCTTTCGCCAGTTTCTCTACTTCTAATCTCATCGTTTTAAAATAGACATCTTCTAATTCTTCTTTATCTGTCAGCCAATATAAAAACGCAATATGTTTCACCAGCGGCCTTACTGTTTTTTTGCGGTAATTGAGCTTTTCCGCCGCTTCATAGATTTTCTCCCGTGTCTCATCAGGAACAGAAAGGCTTTCATCGTTATTTAAAACGCGGGAAACGGTTGAGATTGAAAATCCCGCTTCCTGCGCGATATCTTTAATTGTCGCCATTGTATCTGCCTCCATTATTCAGCTCGCATTGTTTTAGTAAAATATTTTACTTTCTTTTTCACAAATGTCAAGTGCACAAAGCCCTCTGGCTGCCATGTAAAAAGACTGAACCATTTGCGGCTCAGTCTCAGTTGTTCGTATCATTCGGAACCGGCGGAATTGCCCGGGAAATGAGTTGGTTATTGCACATTTTCCTCGAAATATCCCGAAAGCACATCTTCCACATTCGTCAAATGCGCCAGCATGGCGGCTTCCGCCTGTGCACCGTTCCCGGCAGCCACAGCATTGTAAATCCGTTCGTGCTCCTCATACAGCCGCTGAACGGAGGTCTTCTTGGAAAACAGCCAGATTTTCCTCGTTTCCCTCATTGTTTCCAGCAGCAATGATGACACGTGATTCATCAAGTGTTTAAGAAGTTCATTTTGAGAAGCGTCCGCAAGCGCAAGATGAAATGCAAAGTCTGCTTTCTCTCCCAGCTCCCCGTCCGCTTCAATGCTGCCCATTTCCTTTAGTGCATCCTGAATTCTTTCGAGATCTGCTTCTGTCCTTTTTTCAGCCGCTAGTGAAGCCACGCCGATTTCAAGCAGTTTTCTGACCTCGAGCAGCTGCTTGACGTCCTCTTTTTTCATCAGAAGGGCGGCTGAGAGCGGCTGAGAAATTTGATTGAGCTCAAATTCCTTCAGATACGTGCCTTCTCCCTGTTTCATTTCGACAAGCCCCATCGCTTTTAGCGCAGAAAGTGCTTCGCGAACCGCTGAACGGCTGACTTGAAAGCTCTCAGCAAGCGCCTGAACAGAGTCCAGTTTATCCCCCGGCTTCAATTCGCCATTTTTGATCATATCTAATAGGGCATCCGCTACTTCTTCATATATTTTTTTTGTTTTAATCTGTTTATATTTCAATGCAATTCACCCCGTAACTTGTAGGTCTGGCTGTTTACGATCTATTATACTCTGTTTTGTGGGCCGCCAAAAGATTTTGACTATTTTGTCAAAAAGTCTTGTACTTTGATTTTTTTCAAAATATAATGCTAGGTAACTGGTCTTATTACCCAGTCATCAGATGATCATATCATCTATAGAAACCGCTTACATATGGCGCCAGTTTATGTTTCAAGGAGGGGTTTGGGATGCAATGGACACAGGCATATACGCCTATAGGGGGAAATTTGCTATTATCAGCGCTTGCCGCACTTGTACCGATTATTTTCTTTTTTTGGGCACTCGCGATTAAACGGATGAAGGGGTATACAGCAGGCTTGGCCACATTGGGGATCGCCCTTATCATTGCTGTATTGGTTTATCGTATGCCGGCGGAAAAAGCGCTGATGTCCGCGACACAAGGAGCCGTATACGGATTGTTGCCGATCGGCTGGATCATTGTGACGTCTGTTTTTTTGTATAAAATCACTGTGAAAACGGGACAGTTTGATATCATTCGCAGCTCTGTTCTCTCGATTACTGATGACCGACGGCTTCAAGCTCTCTTGATCGCTTTTTCATTCGGGGCTTTTTTAGAAGGGGCAGCAGGCTTCGGAGCGCCGGTCGCCATTTCTGCCGCGCTGCTGGTCGGTCTCGGCTTTAATCCTCTTTATGCTGCGGGGATCTGTTTGATCGCCAATACGGCGCCGGTTGCCTTTGGGGCAATTGGGATTCCAATTACAGCCGTAGAAGGGCCGACAGGGATTCCGGCGATGGAGATTTCGCAAATGGTTGGGCGGCAGCTGCCGTTTTTATCCGTATTTATTCCTCTTTATTTAATCATCATCATGAGCGGGTTCAGGAAAGCCTTGGAGATCTGGCCGGCGATTCTCGTATCCGGTGTTTCCTTTGCTGTTGTTCAATATCTCAGTTCCAATTTTTTAGGGCCTGAGCTGCCCGATGTTTTGTCAGCTCTTGTTTCAATGGCTGCGCTTGCTGTGTTTTTGAAATGGTGGAAGCCGAAAACAACATTCCGGTTTGCCGGTGAACAAGAGTCGGCCGCCTCAATTGAAACGGCGCGCACAAATCCGGCGGCGCCTGCATACAGAGGCGGACAGATTTTTAAGGCTTGGTCGCCATTTCTGCTGCTGACGGCGATGATTTCCGTATGGGGCATTCCATCTGTCAAATCCGCGCTGACCGGGCATTATGAAGGCTCTGCGGTGTTCTTGAAGTGGCTGAATGCTGTTGGAGAAAAACTGACTTTTTCCCCCGGTGTGCCTTTTTTGAACAATCAGATTGTCAATGCTGACGGTACGCCGATTGAAGCGGTTTACAAGTTGGAGGTGCTTGGTTCGGCCGGCACCGCGATATTGATTGCCGCAGTGCTGTCAAAATTCATCACGGCGATTTCGTGGAAAGACTGGGGAACCGTTTTTAAAGAAACAGTCCAGGAATTGAAGCTTCCGATTTTGACCATTGCTTCTGTCGTTGGTTTTGCCTATGTCACCAACTCCTCGGGAATGAGCACGACACTCGGGATGACACTCGCGCTGACAGGTTCGATGTTTACCTTCTTTTCGCCCGTTCTCGGCTGGCTCGGCGTCTTCATTACCGGCTCGGATACTTCTGCCAACCTGCTGTTCGGCAACCTGCAGAAAGTCACCGCATTATCAGTCGGCATGGACCCCGTTCTGTCTGTGGCCGCCAACTCTTCAGGCGGTGTCACAGGAAAAATGATTTCACCGCAGTCGATAGCGGTGGCGTGCGCCGCGGTAGGACTCGCCGGAAAGGAGTCAGATCTTTTCCGCTTTACCATTAAACACAGTCTGTTTTTGCTGCTGCTCGTCTGTATCATCACCTTTTTGCAGCATCACGTATTCAGCTGGATGATTCCTTAAAAAAATCCTCCCGTCTAGGGAGGATTTTATTTATATCGCTTTCTCGCTGCCGATGACGGAATATTCATTTGATCGCGATATTTTGCCACGGTGCGTCTCGAGATTTGGATGCCGTGTTGTTCATACAGCAAATCGACAAGCTTTTGGTCTGAAAGCGGTTTTGTTTTGTCCTCTTGATTGATCAGGTTTTCCAGATGCGTTTTGACTGCATAATTCGACGCATCTCCATCACCTGAAGCCTCGGCTTTTGCTGAGAAAAAGAGTTTCATCTCAAACAGCCCGTAAGGCGTTTGTATTGTTTTCCCTTTAATGGCCCGGCTCACAGTTGATTCATGAAGGCTTAGACAGTCTGCCACCTCTCTGAGAGTCAGCGGCTTCATTGCGCTTCGCCCTTTCAGAAAGAAATCCTTTTGGCGTGTGATCAGTTCATTGATAATTCTCGTGATTGTCTGTTTTCGCTGCCGCAGCGCGCGGCTCAGCCAGCGCCACTCCTGATATTTCGCAGATAAATAGGAGACAGTATCCTGACAGGAGCCGGATGATAAAAGCGTTCTGTACTGCGGATGCAGATCGATCTCGGGAAACGAGCGGGTATTCAGTTCCGCTGCGATGTGCCCATTTTTTACGGTGATAAAAATGTCAGGCTCAATATACACATCTTGCTCTGGCCGGGCAAACAGAAGGCCAGGTCTAGGATGAAGAGCCGCGATATCATCTGAGATATCTTGAATGGTATGAAGCGGAATTCCCGTCTCTACTGAAAGCGTTTTCCATTTTTTTTGCGCAAAAGCATCAAAATGAGCTGAAACCAGCATTTCCGCTTGTTCATTTCTGTTCGGCAGCCGCTGTAATTGAAGAAGGATGCATTCCTGCAAAGATCTCGCGCCGATTCCAGCCGGTTCTAACGACTGGAGTTTTGCCAAAACAGCCTCCGCTTCCTTGGCCGATACAGATAATCGCCGTGCTGCCTCCTCTATATCTTCTTCCAAGTACCCGTTTGAATCAAGCGAATGAATCAGATAATTAAAAATCTTTTTTTCAGTGTTTGTCAGATTCATATCGAGTGACTGCTGTTTTAACGCATCCTGCAATGTTTTTTGCGGATTACTTAATTGAAGGCCCGCTTCCTGTGCATTCATCCTGTTTTTGTTTGTTTTATGGTAAGATAGTGGCGGTGTGTCTGTTTCCTTTCGTTCAATAAGAGGGTTTTCCAGTGAGAGCTCATCAATGTACTCGGCGAGTTCTGCCGAATGATAGCCAAGCAGCGTGATGGCCTGCCTGAGCTCCTGTGTCAGTTGAGGCTTTAATACTTGTACTTGCTGAAGTTTCATATCCATCTTGCTCACTCCCCTTTCTTCATTGTACATGATTGAGATCACACCGTATACATTTATGAAAAAGGAGCTGCCAAAGAAATGTCTGAACTTTTTTCCGTCCCTTATTTTATTGAGAATTTAAAACAGCATATTGAAATGAATCAGTCTGAGGATAAAATCCACGCGATGAACAGCTACTACCGTTCCGTCGTCTCAACACTAGTGCAGGACCAGCTGACGAAAAACGCAGTTGTCCTGAAACGGATTCAGCATTTAGATGAAGCATACAACAAAGTCAAACGTGGAGAATCAAAATAAACCTTCCGCTCACATGTGAGCAGGAAGGTTTTCCTTCTTTGAGGCGTGCTGGATGAGACGGGTGCTTGGCACGCCTTCCATCCAGGTATGAAAGTAATTGGCGTTTTTCCCGTAGGAATTATCAATGACCGTGTTTTCTTTTTGAAGAAGAGAAGACAGGATGTGGCCGTGCAGCCTTGATGTTTCCACCGATTCGTAACGGCTGAAAAACCGAATCGCTTTTTGGACGATATAATCCGAGTATTTTTCCCATATATACGCAATGGGCAAAGGGTTGCCTGCTTTTTTATTCAAGACGTTCAGCGTTTGGAGAAAAGCAATCGTCCGGCGGTCTGAAGCTGACAGCACCGTGCGCCAGTCGTAGCTTTCCGCTTCTGCGTGTTCCTGAAGCGCCTGGTTTGCTTCATGATCTGTTCGGATAAATCTCAGCTTTTGATTGGACGGCTGCTGCGTGGGAATGACGGGAAACAGCTGATGAGCCATATCAGGCAGAAGCTGAATGTGATTTGTTGTAAAATAGGCCTGTGCCGTAGCATAGGAGGCTTTTTCCCTTGTCATGATGTGAAGGTTCGCATGCTTAGAAAATATCTCTGCCGTCCGCTTGAGGTTGTCTTTGTTTTGAAAATAAATCGATTGCGGCAGGATCACAATTTTGTGGTTCGGATAGGTTTGGACGATTTTCTCTCTAAAGCCTTGATAATACGGATACAGATCCCCGAAGTTTCCGCCTCCCTGGCAGACGATGATGAGATTCGGATCAAGCTTTCGCCCGATTGGGAAATTGTCTGGATTCCAGCGTTTTCTGACCCGAATCCCGTGTTCTTTAAAGAAGGCTTCTGTTCCTTTCATAATAAATAAATCCCCTACATTCCCATATAGAGGATAGTCAGCATATATAATCTCTGATTGTTTCGGAATGACGTCGAGCAGCCCGGACAGTTTCTGTTTCAGGCTGATCATCGAATGCTTGCTGTCCATTTCTTCACCTCGACAGTATGGAATAAGTGCAGTAGCACTTCAATGACCCGGCCTTGCTCATCTTCTGTCATATTGGACCCCGATGGGAGACAGATTCCTCGCTTGAACAAATCTTCGCATACGCTTCCTGTATCTTCATGAGAATAAAATAAAGCCGGATCGAACAGCGGCTGGGTATGGAGCGGCTTCCACAGCGGACGGGCTTCAATGTTTTCTTCAGCAAGACGTTGAACTATGTCATATGGGCTGAGCCCGTTATCAAGTGTGAGCGTGGTGAGCCAGCGATTGGATACGCCTGCTGCGTACTCTGGCATAAAGCGGACGCCGTCTAAGTGACCGAGCGCATTTTTGTATCTCGTGAAAATGGTCCTTCTTTTCTCCACTCGCTCATCCAGCACCTCAAGCTGGGCAATGCCGACGCCGGCTAAGATATTGCTCAGCCTGTAATTATGTCCAATTTCACTGTGCTGATAATGAACAGCCGGCTCTCGTGCCTGCGAAGCGAGAAATCTTGCTTTTTCAATTGCGGCTTCATCATTTGAAACGAGCATCCCTCCCCCTGATGTGGTGATGATTTTGTTCCCGTTAAATGAAAAAATGCCGAAGCGCCCGAATGTTCCGCTTTGCTTCCCTTTATAGACTGTGCCGAGAGATTCGGCTGCGTCCTCAATGACAGGAACTCCGTATGCATCACACAGGCTTACGATTTCATCCATTTTCGCGCTCTGCCCATATAGATTGACGGCAATTACCGCTTTTGGCAGTGTTCCGTTTCTTTTCGCTTCCTCCAATGCTCTTTCAAGGGCTGTCGGCGACATATTCCACGTATCAGGCTCAGAATCAATAAAGACGGGCACCGCTTTTTCATATAGAATCGGATTGGCGGTTGCTACAAATGTGAAGGACTGGCAAAACACGCTGTCACCTTCTTTTACCTCAAGCAAACGCAGCGCGAGATGAATCGCCGCCGTTCCTGAGCCGACCGCAGCTGCTGCTTTTACACCGACTCGTTCTGCCAGCTGTTCTTCAAATGAATTCACGAGCGGCCCAAGCGGCGCAATCCAGTTTGAGCGAAAGGCTTCTGAAATATAGTGCTGCTCCCTGCCGCTCATATGAGGGGGAGATAAGTAGATTTTTTTATGCATAGAATCATCCTTTGTTTGATGTTTGAATGGAAGAAATGATGCGTGCCGGAGCACCGGCCGCCGTTACCCTGTCCGGTATGGAACGGATCACCGCGGAGCCGGCTCCGACAATGCTCCAAGCCCCGATTATGATCTGCGGTATGACGGATGCACCGGTTCCGACGTGAGCGCCTTCCTGAACGGAAACCGCTCCTGACAGCGTGGCACGCGGGGACAGATGAACGTAATCGCTGATTTGATTGTCGTGCTCTGCCACTGCACCCGTATTGATGATGCAGTGGGCGCCGATGCGCGCATCCGCCTGAATGATCGCGCCCGCCATAATCACTGTCCCTTCCCCAATGACAGCCGACTTGCTGACGATGGCTGACGGGTGAATCAATGTAATAAAATCATCTTTCCCCAGTCCCAGTCGCTCCGCCAGCTGTTTTCTGACACTGTTATTCCCAACAGCAATCAGAAACAGCACATCAGGAATGAGCCTGCGCAGTTCAGTAACGGCTTTCGGCGGTCCTGTGTACCATTCTTTTCCGCCTTCGAACGTTTTGAATTTATCATCCAGCACCGCGGCTAAGCGCGTATCTGAGCGGGCGTTTATCAGCTCTCTGATCACCTTTCCGTGACCGCCGTCACCCACAATGGCCACATTTTTCATGAGGACACATCTCCGCTTCCGGTAAACCGTTCCGCGGTCACATGATTGGTTTGCTGAATCCCTTCTGAAACAAGGACCTTTCGCACCGTCAAACATAAAATTTTCAAATCGAGAAAAAATGACCAGTTGTCAACGTACCAAACATCTAATTCAAATTTCTTTTCCCAGGAAATCGCGTTTCTGCCATTGATTTGCGCCCAGCCTGTGATACCCGGCTTCACCTCATGGCGCCGTGCCTGTTTTTCTGTATAAAGAGGCAGATAGTCCATCAAAAGCGGCCGCGGCCCGACAAGGCTCAGATCGCCCTTCAGGACATTCAGGAGCTGCGGAAGCTCATCAATGCTCAGCTTTCTGATCAGCCTGCCCGTTTTCGTCAGCCGGACTTCATCAGGCAGCAGATTTCCTTTACTGTCCCGTTCATCCGTCATTGTCCGGAACTTATATAGGGTGAACGGTTTGCCGTGCAGGCCCGGCCTTACTTGCTTAAAGAAGACAGGTGATCCTATTTTCAGCCTGACAACGGCGATGGTGAACAGAATGATCACACTTGTACAGCACAACAAAAAAATGGCGGCCGTCAGATCAAAAAGTCGTTTCAGGATCAAAGATTCACAGCTCCTTTCGTTTTTCGAAACCGTTTTAATACCAGCTGTCTTTCCTCTTTTGTACAAACGAGCATAAAAGCGAAAACAGCGTAGCAAAAGCTGACTGTCACTCCCGTCGCTATCAATGACGGCCAGCTGTCAATCTTCACAATGAACTGAATTGCCTTACAGACCGTCCAGGCAAATACAGCGGCTGAAAGAGGCCCGATTATGCCTTTAAGGAACACGTGCTTTTTGTAGCCTGTAATGCGGGATACGTAAAGCGGCGTAAAGATGGCATTTTTTAAAATAAGAGAAATGGCCCCTGCCAATGTTATGCCGTACAGACCGAGATGAGCCGGCCCGCTCAGCGTGACCGCCAGCACCACATTCACCGCACCTAACAGCAGGGTAACAATCGCCGGTGTTTTTTGTTGATTAAAAGCGGTCCATATATAAAACAGCGGCATAAAGGCGAGGCTGACAACCAAGTATCCGGCATGAATAAATAAAAGCGGTGCTATCGTTGAAAAGGACGGTCCGAGCCAGATTGTCAGAAAAGGTCCCGCCAATCCGCCCAATAAGGCAGCAGGAAGTGCAAGCAAAAGACCATTGAGCCTTACTGCCTTATTGGCGTAATTCATCAATCCTTCCATATCGCCTTTTGAATAATATGAAGTCATGATGGGCGCAAACAGGGATGCGACCGTTCCGGCCAAGCTGCGCAAAAGCAGCGGAAACTGGATAATCGCCGCGTATTTCCCGGATGCAGACGCCCCCAGCATCAAATTGGCGGTTAACAGATCAATCTGCAAAAAAAGCAGGACGCCGATTTGATTGACGGAGCTCCATGCGCCCGCTTGAAACAGCTCCTTGCTTGTACGGAATGAAAGATCCTTCATACGAAACGAAAACCACGGAATCAGCTTTTTGAAGAAATAGAAAGACAGCACAGACGCAATAACAGCACCAGCTAAAGCTGCAAGCTGGATCTGCCAGATTTTCGGCGCAAAGCATGCAAACAGGAGCAGCACAGACAGCACCCGTATAAGCATTTGCACCGCCTGAATGGAACTGGTGATATAAAGGCGGTTGGCATAAAATGGTGCAGCGCCGAAGCCCGCCATCAGAAACGTTAAAATAAACAGCACACTGCCGATTAAAATCGACAAACGCACATCTGCCAAAAGCGCTTGCGGCACATTCATGACGCGGTCAATAAAAAAAGCCGAACCCGCAAGCGGCAGCAAGAGCAGCAAGGAAATCAAAACAGAGGCGGCTAAATAATTGCTGATATACGCATTTGCTTTCTCCCGCTCTCCCCTGTGGGCAGCAACAGAAAAGAACCGAACGACAACCGAGCTGAGCGCCACGGTAATAACCGAAAAGTAATTAATCACATTTTGTGTCAAGTGAACAAAGCCAAACGCTTCGACACCGAGCGTTTTGACAATAAAAGGCGTCATCCAAACCGATAGGAAAACAGACAAGAGAAAAGCCGTGAGATTCGCGCTGAAATTTATCGTGAATTTCATGCCTGCTTCGCACTGCCTTTCATTGTCCCCCGCTGCTCGAAAAACAGCTTGATGAGAAAAGTGAGCCGCCATTTACACAGTGCTAATACCAAACGCTCTCCTCTTAATAATTTCTCATGCTGAAACGGTGTATGTCTGACAGCCTGCCGCACCATGTCATAGGATAAAATCTGTCTGATCTTCTTTTTGATGTCTTTCGGCGAATTCGGAGAAGCACAGGCATTTGCCAAAAGCATCGGAAGCTGGTGCCTGCAAATGTACACATTCAAATCTTCTTTACATGCGCCTGCTAAGCCGTAGTGATTGTAGAATGCGATTTTAGCCTGATATTGTTTTTGAAGATGTTCATCCATCGCCGGCTTATAAGGGATTTCTGTCAGGCTGTTCGGGTTTTCACGATAAATGTACAATCCTTCATCAAGCATTTTCACCCGCTCCGCTTCGCGAAAAGCGGACAAATTAAAGGGAGAGTCTTCAGCAAAACGGATGTCTTCATCAAACAGCAGATTCGCCCTTTCAAAAAGCTCACGACGGTAAAGATAACGCCATACATACCAGATAAATCTCGTTTCGTGAGCATGTTTAAGCTGTTCAGTCATTTCTGGTTTCGTCAGCACGCGGTTTGCCTCAAGCTGCGGCGGCACATATGTCCGCCTGTCCGATGACTGCTTGTAAAAACCGCATCCGACGATGTCAAGCTGATTTTGCTCCGCTTCTTCAGTCAGCCTCTGGAACATGGCGGATGATACATAATCGTCTCCGTCTACAAAGCCGATGTAAGTGCCCCGCGCGGCCTTTATTCCCGTATTTCGCGCTGAACTAAGCCCGCCGTTTGCCTGATGAATGACCCGGATTCTCGCATCCCGTTTTGCATAGTCCTCTGCAATTTCGCCTGAACGATCCGGTGTTCCGTCATTCACGAGGATGATTTCAATATCAGAAAGCGTTTGACGAAGCAAAGAATCAATGCACTCTTCTATAAATGGTTCAACATTATACATCGGGACAATAATGCTGACGAGCGGGATCATTGCGCTTCACCGCTGATTTTGTCACGCAGACCTTTAAAATACACATCTCTCGGAAAGCCTGCACGGGATGTTTCTTTTGTTAAAAGCTCATTGACTGCGGCTGTTACGCGCTCTGGCTCCGGATGTTCTATCAGCTTCATGAACGGGATGTCTTTAAGCCATTGATAGCCCTCCATCACCTTATGGTCAAAGGAGCGAATGACAACACACGGCGTTCCTGTCAGCGCGCAAAAAATCATGCCATGAAGCCTGTCAGTGACGACGGCTTCTGCGCTTTGCAGCTTAGACCACAGTGCTTCAAGTTCATGTTCGCGTGTATCGCGGCTGACCCGGCGGCCGATCGTTGTCGTAAAGGATTTGATCTCGCCGAATTCCTCACATAGCGCAGCCTTGACCCGGTTCCTCTGCTCCTCCTGAAGCACGCTTTCCTGATCCTCGCGCAAACACATATAAACCCCTTCGCGTTCTGCGGGAGCCTTGCTTCTGTCTAAATACAGCACCATGTCCGGCTGCTTCAAAATTGTTTTTTCTTGAAAATGCTGTTTCATAAATTGATACGTTGTTTCATCCCGCGCCATCAGCAATAGGCCGGGGTGCGCATTATAAATTTTCTGTGCCCGTTTCAGCTCTTTGCGCCCTTTTTTCGTGTCAGAAAAATGAGCCGTTGCCGGAAGCTGGACAACCCGATAGTCATGGAATGTTTTAATGATGAAGCGGCGCGTCCACTCCTCATAACGGTATAAATCCCCCATGTTTCCGCCGCCGATGATAAAGACCATATCCTCCGGATGGCGCGAGCGGATCAGGCTTTTTGCTGATTTGTAAATGTCCTTCATATCGACCTCGACGATGTCAAAGTCCGGGTATTCTTGCTCAAGAAATGCCTTGCTGGCATAAGCAATTGCGTGATCTCCCAAATTGTCATGGGACGGCAGCAGGGTCAGTATGATTTTTTTCTGATGTGCTGCGGCCTTTACCGGTTGATCTGCCGCTCCCAGCCAATATTGGGACGGGTATTTGACCTTTAGCAGCAGCCATTCTGCAAAATTGATTTTCAACGATTGTAACGACATGTCCTCACCCTCTGTTTCTCATTTTGTACTCGATCACCCGCTGATACACAGCCGATGCCATAGCGACGAACGGAATCATTCTGTATTTCGCCATCAGAAGCAGGCATGACCGTTTTGCGTCAAAAGGAGCAGTACCCGTTTTTGAAAGACTTTCTTGAAACACCGGGTCCGCGCATATCACGCCAACATTTCTAAGCTTTTCAAACAGCCGGCGGCTGCCGCTCGTTTTCCATTCATTCAGCATACAGATGCTGCTGTGAAGAACGATAAAGGTATCAAGCTCCTTGCGATACTCCTCCAGTTTGTTGTTCTCCTGTAAAAACGCCGCATTCGTCTCATACAGCGCAAGTCCTGATTCAAACAATTTTTTCTGATAGCGCTGCACAATGGAGGAAAGGTGAATTCGATAATGATAGAGCGGCGTTTTTACGTAGGATACTGAGCGGGCGAAAAAATGAGCCCTGAAGCTGAAAAACTGATCCTCGACATGCTCCAGCTCGCCTCGGAGCGGAAACGACAGCCGATGGGCTTCAATCATGCTTCTTCTGTACAGTTTGTTCCATGAAAACCCTCTGACCTTCCCTTCGAATAACGCCTTGATATAGTGCTCCTTCGGCTGATCCTGATAGGTTTGGGCAATGTCAGAGTCCATGGTTTTGCCAGTGTCCTCAAACTCTGCGGCGTAATTGCAAATGACCAGATCAGTTTCATCGCCTGCTGTCCGGAGCATCTGCTCGCAATAATCAGGCTCAATCCAATCGTCTGAATCGATAAACGCGATAAATTCGCCGCGTGCAGCTTCAATGCCTTTATTCCGAACCGCACCGAGTCCCTGGTTTTCCTGATGAATCACCTTGAACCTGTTGTCCATTTTGGCGTATTCTTCTGCGATATCCGGGCTGGCGTCAGCTGAACCGTCATTGACAATGATGATTTCAATATTGTCCATTGTCTGGTTCCGCAGTGATTCGAGACACGTTCTGATATATGTTTCTGTGTTATAAACAGCGACTAACAGACTAACCGCAGGTGTTTCCATAATGACCGGCTCCTCGTGCATAAATTACCGGGAAAAAATCGTTCTGTAAGGCAGAACCGATGAATCGACCGGCATAAGCAAATAACTGTAAAGAAAATAACAAACAACGATAGCGATATAGATAAGAGCGTTCGATTTTTCATCAAATATCCTGACGAAATAAGGGACTAGGATCATTTGATACAGACCGAAATAAATATTGAATCTGGCAAAAATCACGTCCTTTGTGGCCAAAAGGCCGAACAAAAAACCTAGCAGGCACAAATTGACGACAATATCAATTTGCGGCCACAGACTCCGCAGTCGTTCTTTATAGCAAAATGCAAGGAACAGCGGCAGAACCAAAACAGCGATTTTGATCACATTCATTCCATTTGTGTTCGTCATGAGCCATTTTTCATAATGGCTGTATGAGCTGTTTTCAAGTACAACGACAAACACAGAAATAAATTTTTGATATAAAAATGTCATGCCGAGAAATAAAGCGGATAGGCCGAATATCGCCGGTGACCAGGCTTTTCTTCTGACAATAAAGTACACTGGAATCATAATCAGCGCCGACGAATGAAAGAGCGAGCTGACCAGCACAATCAGGAAATATCGCTTCCAGTTCCCGCTAATGATATAACGGATCGCCCAAAACAAAACAGCTGCCACCATGTATTGCCTGATGCCGTTAAAAGATGCGTAATAATGAAAGGTTCCCAAAAATAAAAAGACACTCAGCTCAAACGGCCTGCCATAGTCGGCGAGTGTCTTCATAATAAAGCTGTAGGTCACGACCGCCACCGTAAAATACATGATTTGAGGATCTTCCGTGATGAAATTCATCAGCCAAAGGAGTGCGGTAAACCCCGGATCTGTCGCTGTTTTCGCTGTGCCGAAACCGAATATCTGCCACACATTTTGATAATCGCCCGCCAATTCGTACAACAGCGTGTACGTCTGAAAATCCGTGCCGACTCGATAGCGGAGACCTGACACGAGCACAAGTGAAGCGAGCGGAATCCAGATCAAAAGCTTATTCGGCCGATACCCCGTGGCAAGCGAATCATCACGGCCGCCGCACATTTTAGCGAACCAAGACCAAATAAATACAATCCCCATATTGACGGCATATACAATCATCGGTTATGGTCCTTTTCCGTGCTGATGTTGTATACATTCAGCAGCGCTCCTACATTTTGCTGTGCATCGTAGCCAAGTTGAGCGAGTGTTTCTTTGATGAACTCACGCTTCGGCCTGCCTGCGGCGGCCGCCCTTGCAATGGTTTCAGCCCAGACGCTGATCGGCTCAGAAAGACTTAATCTTGTGACAAGCCCGAGACCGGCGTCGACTTTTTCTGTAATGCTGTCTGAAATGATGCATGGAAGCCCCGACGCCTGCGCTTCCACAAGCACAACCGGCAAGCCTTCGTACAGAGACGGCATGACAAATACATCGAATGTTCGCATCAGTTCATGGATCCGTTCTTCCGTGCCTAAAAAGAGGACGTCTGATAGCAAATTCTGCTGCCGCGCCTCCTCCTCTATCTCCCCGCACAACGGCCCGTCTCCCGCCAGAACGAGCTGAAAGCGAATGCCTCTTTCCTTGAGATGTGCGGCAAGCTTCAACAGGAACGCGTGGTTTTTCACTTCATGAAACCGGGCCACATGGCCAATGATGAGCCGGTCGGCTGCAATGCCGCGTGCTGCTTTTTCTTCATCAGCCGCCTGCCCATTTGGGGCGAACAACTCAAGGTCAATCCCGTTAGGAAGAAGGTGAACACGCTCCCGCTCCATATTGGACTGTCCAAATAAAAACCTGCCCGCATCCTCTCCGCAGGCACACAGCGCTGTCGCATTTGCCAAAATGAGCCGCCTGAACACGAGCAGCTGCAATCGATCCTTCCAGTTGAAGCCGGTCTTCCAAGACGTATTGTGGGAGTGGCATACCCTGACCGGCACTCCGGCGAGCCTTGCCGCAAGGGCGATAAAACCCGTTTGGAAATCCGTGTGCGCATGAACGGCGCTGAACGGCCCATTTTCTTTTATCGCGTTTCTCACATTCCTCACAAATGTAAGGGGATTGCTTTGCCCAATGCTCGGGACATAAAAAAGCCGCCCGCCTAAAGATAAAATCTCTTCATCATAAGCGCACGGATCATTTCGATACGTTAAAAAATCAAATTGCACTTTGCTTTTGTCCATCTTCCGATATAAATTCATTACCATGGTTTCCGCGCCGCCCCTGTTCATGCCGCTGAGAACATGGAGCACGCGCTTTTGGCTGCTATTCATGCTTGACAAGCCCTTCCTTTTGGTTCATCACTCTTTTTTTATGGTAGCGATTCATCACAGCTGCAGGCATAAAGGCGCGAATTAACGGTTTTGCGATATATATGTAATCAGATAAAGGAAGCTTCAAGCGTCTGCACGCCTGATAGACAAGAATGGCATTGTCGATTGAATACGTAAATGACCGCCGTTTGAATGCATCGCTGTCTTCCCTCACTTTATACAAGGCTTCCTGAAGATTATAGCCCCTGAAGCCCTCTTCAAAAAAGCGAAGCCACAAATCAATATCTTCCATTCGTCTCGTCCGCCGCACCGACCGGTAGCCTTTCAGCGTGCGGTAGGCACTCGCTCTCATCATAATCGTGCCGTGGCAAAATGGAGTCCCTTTTGCCATGATGCCCGGCTCCGGAACAGAAGGCAGAATGCGGGCGCCTCTTACGCCAAATTCATCAAACACAAGCATGCCGGTGCCAACCACCTGATAGTGTCGGTGCTTTTCTAAAAACGCGACCTGCTTTTCCAGACGGCGCGGAAACGAAAGGTCATCTCCGTCCTGACGTGCGATATAATCGCCTGTCGCATGCGAAAGACAATGATTTAATGATGCGGCAAGCCGCTTATTTGTTTTGTTTTGAATCAGTTTGATGCGGTCGCTGTAATGAGCGGCATACTGCTTCGCGATACGGAGCGTGCCGTCTGTTGACGCATCATCGCACAAAATCAGCTCCCAATTTTTATAGGATTGGCTGAGTATGGATTCTATGCTTTCTGCCAAAGTGCGTTCGCAATTATAAATGCCCATAATGACAGAAACTTTCGGTCCTGAGTTCATACGCTTTTCTCCTTTGTATCCATATCCATGTACGCGGAATAAATATCTGCCATTTCTTCCACCGTTCGCGCCTCCGAGAAGCGCAAGGCTGTTTTTCGGCCTTCCTGTCCCAGCTTTCGGCAGAGCTCCGGCTTATGGTAAAGCTGTTCAATCCGGCGGGCAAAAGCAGCACTGTCACCGATTTTGATCAGAAAACCGTTTTCTCCGTCGCGGATGATTTCCCGATGCCCGCGATTATCTGTGGCGATCGCCGGTTGTTCTGCCGCCATTCCCTCAAGCACATTCATACCGAGGCCTTCTCTAATGCTGGATGCGACAGATACATCCGCAAGCTGAATCAACTCATGTATGTCGCTGCAAAAGCCGTAAAAACAGACATGGGCGGAGGCACCAAGCTTTTCAGCTAACGTTTGATACGTATGTTCCATTGCCCCTTCCCCGGCAAACACAAGGCGGAGTGAGGGAATTTTTTCTTTTAGCAAGGCTGCGGCTTCAATTAACTGCTTCTGGTTTTTGTTCAGATTGAGCTCAGCCGGATAAACCAATATAAAATCATCTTCACGGAACCCGTGCTTTTCTCTGAGTCTTTGCTGCTCTATCGGACTGACAGGCCGGAAACGCTCGGTATTGACGCCAATGCCGTGAATTTTCTGCGTCCTTCCGCCCGGCCTTTGAAGTCCTTTCGCCCGTATGTAATCCTCTTCATTAATCGTAATCAGGCAGTCTGTATATGCTGAAAGCCATTTCTCAACCGGATAGTAAAGAAGCCAATTTTTCATCGGTGCCCCTTTGCAGAAGTGAAATCCGTGCGCTGTGTACAGCACCTTTGTTCCGTGCCGCCGTGCCTGCCTCGCCGCCAGTCTGGCGAGAACGCCGCCGACCGGTGTATGGCAATGGACAATGTCGTATTCATAAGTGTCAATCACTTTCTTCAGCTGCCTATAAACGGCCAGGTTCTGAGGGTCAAAAGGTGACCTGCGAATCGGGATGGAGAATTTCTCATCCACATACGGCAGCTTGGTTTGTCCGTTCGCGGCGACATGAACCTCCCAGCCCATTTGCTTGAACCATTTAAAATAAGGGAGGTGAAAGGCCTTAAAATGATAATCAACAGTCGCGCAAAACAATATCTTTTTCGTCATTTTCACTCCCCCTAATGAACGCTGGCAGCCGTCATTTCTTCTGATGTATTGATTGCCGCAAACAGCCTCGCTCTCAGGTCGGCTTCCGGCAGCTCATGAAAATCCTCGATAAAGCGCATCAGCACCGGCCAATCGCCGTCCACCGCTTTACCGATGTGAATTTTTGGAAAGATTTGTTCAGCATGGACTTCATTTTTGTTCAGCAATTCTTCATACATTTTTTCGCCCGGACGAATGCCTGTGAATTCGATTGGAACCTGCTCAGTCGTGTAGCCGGACAAATGAATGAGGTTTTTGGCAAGATCCACAATCTTTACGGGCTCTCCCATATCGAGAACGAAAATTTGACGCCCTTTCGCCAGTGCCCCAGCCTGAATCACAAGCCTTGATGCCTCGGGAATCGTCATGAAATAGCGGGTCATTGCCGGATGTGTTACTGTCACCGGGCCGCCTTTTTCAATCTGTTTTTTGAAAATTGGAATGACGCTGCCGCGGCTCCCGAGTACATTGCCGAAGCGAACAGCAACAAATTTGGTTCTGCTGACTTTCCCAAGATTCATAATAATCATCTCTGCGAATCGTTTTGTCGCCCCCATTACGTTGGCTGGGTTCACCGCTTTGTCCGATGAAATCAGCACGAATGTCTCAGTTCCCGACATATCGGCTGCTTCCGCGACATTTTTTGTTCCGATAATATTGTTTTTGACCGCCTCTTCTGGATTGTGTTCCATTAAAGGCACATGCTTATGGGCAGCTGCATGATAGACAACATGCGGCTCGTATTTTTTCATCAAGGTAAACATTTTATCGCGGTCCTGCACATCAGCGATTTCCGTATGGAACACAATGTGTTTGCCGAATCGTCCGTTCAGCTCTGTATAAATCGAATGAATGCTGTTTTCCCCATGGCCGAGCAGAATGATTTCCTTAGGCTGAAACGCGCTGATCTGACGGCAGATTTCCGAGCCGATTGATCCGCCCGCTCCCGTGACGAGAACTGTTTTTCCTTTGATGCGGTTCGAAATTTCGCTAGTGTCGAGGGTTACCGGCTTTCTGCCGAGCAAGTCCTCAGCTTTTACATCTCTGATTTGTCCGGCAGTTCGTGTGCCAAGCAGCATTTCATCAAAATGAGGCATAATTTTAATGCTTACTCCGGTTCGCACACATTCTTTATATAACACCTGAAGCTCATGGGTGCGGAGTGAAGGAATGGCAATAATAATATAATTAATTTTGAGCTTTTGCACCGCAGGCATGATACTTTCTTTTCCGCCGATTACGGGCAGCCCCATAATTTCTAATTTATGCTTCGTTTGGTCGTCATCAATAAAAGCGACAGGTATGATATCAGGTTCATCTTTCGAAAGCAGCTGCCTGACCATCAGAGTCCCACCTGAGCCCGCCCCGATAATCAGCGCGCGGGACGAGGCGCAGCGTTTTTTCCTGATGCTTTCGTTTAATACTCTGGATAAAATACGGGTCCCTCCAATAGACAAAAGCTGAAGCACCCAGCACGCGGTTAACAGACGGAAGAACATCGTGTGATACACAGCATACTGAATGACGCCGGTCACAGCGGCTGAAAGCGTAATGCCCTTAAGCAGGACAATCAGCTCGCCAAGCCCGGTGTATGTCCACACCTGTTTATACTGATTGAACAGGAAAGCACACACATGATAGCTGAGGAGCAAGCTGACAGCGGTAAGCAGTAATGCTCCGGAGTCATAAAATTGATAGGAATCTTTTAAAAATTGATATCCTGCAATAACTGAATTTAAAACGAGGTAAGTATCCAGCGCAATAATCATTGACAGTCTTCTCCGGTAACTCAACCTTTTCCCCCCTAATTCTTTTATCGGTTTAGCTGCGGCGGTTTTCGTCTCTCCAAAAAATCGGCAGCAGCTAAACCGACAATACGTCCTATGTATATATGAGATAAGTGGGCATTTAACCCATCCTCACGCCCCGCCAGCGACGACCAGCATCTAAGGCAGCAACTTCAGCTGCCCACAGCAGAGCCGAGTGCCTCCATTGATACAGGTCAGGAGACATCACCTTTACAAAAACTAGTAGGAATAGTGTTCCGATTTTTTCATTTTCTTTTTGTTTAAAAGAGCGCCTAACAGCTTCGCATTGGATTGTTCCAGTGCATCTTTTGCTTTCAGAACGGTATCGGTTTTTGTTTTTCCGCTTAAAACGACGAGCACGCTGCCGTCTGTCTGATTTGCTAGAATCTGAGCATCTGCAACAGCCAAAAGAGGAGGGGAATCAAAGATGACGAGGCTGAATTGTTCATAGATCTCAGATATTAAATCTCCCATTGCTTTTGAAGACAACAGTTCTGCCGGGTTTGGCGGGGTCGGCCCGCTTGTCAGTACATATAAGTTATCGATCGGCGTCTTTTGCACCGTCTCACTGAGTGAAGCATTGCCGACCAGCACATTTGTCAGCCCGGTTACATTATCAACCTGAAACGTCTGATTGATGGTCGGCTTTCTTAAATCGGCATCCACCAGCAGTACTTTCTTTTCCTGCTGCTGCGCAAAGACAGCCGCAAGATTCGCTGCACTGAACGATTTACCTTCACCAGGCACAGAGGAGGTGACGAGGATAGATCGCAAGTTGGTCTGGACAGATGAGAACTCAATGTTTGTCCGAATGGTGCGATATTGTTCCGCAACAACTGATTTATTGTGTAAAACAGATATTTGAGCCAAACCTCGCCTTGCTTTCTTTTTTCTAAAGATCACTCGCTTCACTCCCCGAAATGTTTTATCCCGCGATTCCGCCCTTTGTGGACATCAGGAACGGAGCCTAAGCATGGCAATCCGGTTCTCTCGCTGAGCTGCCGTGCGCTTTTGCATGTATCATCGAGAAAATGCAGAAAAAATGCCAGTGTAATGCCGCCCATGACAGCAGCGCCAAAAGCCATGACCATATTTCGCAGCCTGGCCGGCTTGATCATCGGGCTTTCCGAAGCCTTCGCCTCTGATAATATATGTACGCCTTGTACATTCATTCTTTCATCTACTTCTTTTTCAAACTTGTTCACTAACGTGTTCGCAATCTCAGCTGCTTTCGCCGGATCGTGATCCTGAACGGCAACGTTGATTATTTCTGATTCATTTTCACTGCTGGTAACCACTTTTCCTTTCAGCGAGGAAGCCGATTCAGATAGGTGCAATTCCGCCTTAACTTCTTCCATCAAGGCAGTGCTTTTCATAATCGATTGGAACGTGCTGCTATACTGAAGATTTCGCTGGATGTCACTGAGATTCGAGTTTTCTTCACCGTCTGATTCATGAACCAGCACCTGTGTCGACGCCTGGTAGGTCGGTGAAATGACCTTAAATTGCACAAAACCCATAATAAGGGTGACGCCGATTGTGATGAGCAGAATCAGCACGAATCTGTGTCTGACAATCGCATATAATTCTTTGAAACTCATATTCTCATTCATGTATTCATAGCCTTCAGCCTTCCCGCGGCTGGCTTCCCGCGCCCCTTTCTGTTAATGATTGGATTATAAAAGAAAACGTTATTATTTAAAAATTGCAAAATAAGCCAATAAGTTCTCTTTAGAGAACAAAATCATGATTTTCCTCTAATTTACTGCACTTCCCTTATTATTTTAAATTTTATAAAGAACGAAAAATTCCTTATAATGAACGAAATAACGACAGGAATAGAGGAGAATTTCATATTATGATTGGAAGAATTATCCGTTTGTACCGTAAAAGAAAAGGCTATTCTATTAATCAGCTGGCTGTTGAGTCAGGCGTATCCAAATCCTATTTAAGCAAGATTGAAAGAGGCGTTCACACGAATCCGTCCGTTCAATTTTTAAAAAAAGTTTCTGCCACACTGGAAGTTGAATTAACAGAATTATTTGACGCAGAAACAATGATGTATGAAAAAATCAGCGGCGGTGAAGAAGAATGGCGCGTACATTTAGTGCAAGCCGTACAAGCCGGGATGGAAAAGGAAGAATTGTTCACTTTTACGAACAGACTCAAGAAAGAACAGCCTGAAACTGCCTCTTACCGCAACCGCAAACTGACGGAATCCAATATAGAAGAATGGAAAGCGCTGATGGCGGAGGCAAGAGAAATCGGCTTGTCTGTCCATGAAGTCAAATCCTTTTTAAAAACAAAGGGAAGATGATGATCGGTTAAAGGGCTAACGTTCGCATCTATAGGGGAAATCTGTTTATAATGGGGGAAAAAGGGAGAGAACACAATGACTCATCAAATAGTAACGACTCAATACGGCAAAGTAAAAGGCACAACGGAAAACGGCGTACATAAGTGGAAAGGCATCCCCTATGCCAAGCCGCCTGTCGGACAATGGCGTTTTAAAGCACCTGAGCCGCCTGAAGTGTGGGAAGATGTGCTTGATGCCACAGCGTACGGCTCTATTTGCCCGCAGCCGTCTGATTTGCTGTCACTTTCGTATACTGAGCTGCCCCGCCAGTCCGAGGATTGCTTGTATGTCAATGTATTTGCGCCTGACACCCCAAGTAAAAATCTTCCTGTCATGGTGTGGATTCACGGAGGCGCTTTTTATCTAGGAGCGGGCAGTGAGCCATTGTATGACGGATCAAAACTTGCGGCACAGGGAGAAGTCATTGTCGTTACATTGAACTATCGGCTGGGGCCGTTTGGCTTTTTGCACTTGTCTTCATTTAATGAGGCGTATTCTGATAACCTTGGGCTTTTAGACCAAGCCGCCGCGCTGAAATGGGTGCGAGAGAATATTTCAGCGTTTGGCGGTGATCCCGATAACGTAACAGTATTTGGAGAATCCGCCGGCGGGATGAGCATTGCCGCGCTGCTTGCTATGCCTGCGGCAAAAGGCCTGTTCCAGAAAGCAATCATGGAAAGCGGCGCTTCTCGAACGATGACGAAAGAACAAGCGGCGAGCACCTCGGCAGCCTTTTTACAGGTCCTTGGGATTAACGAGGGCCAACTGGATAAATTGCATACGGTTTCTGCGGAAGATTTGCTAAAAGCGGCTGATCAGCTTCGGATTGCAGAAAAAGAAAATATCTTTCAGCTGTTCTTCCAGCCCGCCCTTGATCCGAAAACGCTGCCTGAAGAACCAGAAAAAGCGATCGCAGAAGGGGCTGCTTCCGGTATTCCGCTATTAATTGGAACAACCCGTGATGAAGGATATTTATTTTTCACCCCGGATTCAGACGTTCATTCTCAGGAAACGCTTGATGCAGCGCTCGAGTATTTACTAGGGAAGCCGCTGGCAGAGAAAGTTGCCGATTTGTATCCGCGTTCTCTGGAAAGCCAAATTCATATGATGACTGATTTATTATTTTGGCGCCCTGCCGTCGCCTATGCATCCGCACAGTCTCATTACGCCCCTGTCTGGATGTACAGGTTCGATTGGCACCCGAAGAAGCCGCCGTACAATAAAGCGTTTCACGCATTAGAGCTTCCTTTTGTCTTTGGAAATCTGGACGGATTGGAACGAATGGCAAAAGCGGAGATTACGGATGAGGTGAAACAGCTTTCTCACACGATACAATCAGCGTGGATCACGTTCGCCAAAACAGGAAACCCAAGCACCGAAGCTGTGAATTGGCCTGCGTATCATGAAGAAACGAGAGAGACGCTGATTTTAGACTCAGAGATTACGATCGAAAACGATCCCGAATCTGAAAAAAGGCAGAAGCTATTCCCTTCAAAAGGAGAATAAATATGGGGAAAACAGGATACATTGGTGCTGCCATTGTTGTGGCAGCTTGTATCATTATTTTGTCGGCCGTGGTATGTTTACGGGACACAGTCTATTACCAGCCTATGCGCTGGACTGGCATCATACTGTTTTTCGCGGGAATTGTGATGGTTCCCGCATACTCAGCAAAAAGAAAACCCGGAAAAGAGAAGTAATTCTCTTTTCCGGGTTTTTATGTTTATTATAATCTTCCCGCGCGAATATCGTCTGTCATTCCCTCATAAGGAGCCTTCGAAATCACTTCTTCGTTGTCGACTCCTTCATTTTTCAGAAATGTAATTTCCGCAAATTCAGGTACAACGTATTTTGGATACGTTTCATATTTTTCGCGGGATTCTTTCATCAAATCAATGTGGTCATTTTGGTAGCAAACCGTAATTTCAGGATGTTCATGCACCCATTTCGGGAAGAAAATAATGCCATGCATGCGTTTTTCATTTGGCATAAAGTTTAATGAAACATCCGTGCCAGTCGGCTCTGTCCAAGACACTTTATATACGCCTTCTGTCAGTTTGACAATATTCACTTCCTGATCTCGAACCCAGCGTCCGGCAACCATTCCGCTATGAATTCTATAATCAATTGTATGGTCGTTTTTAATATAAATCTCGTATTCCCATCCGTTTTCATACGTATAAATCATGTGGCTTCCGATAAAGTTTTCCATCTTACACACTCTCCTTAGTCTTTTACTGTACTTCATAAATGTCTAGTAGAACGTAATCAGGGGTTCTTTCTGCGGAACCGATAAACAAGCGGTCATGGAGCCATTGATAGACTTCACTGCCTGTTTCAAACGTCGGTACCGTACGAAAATAAACATGCTCCGGTTCAATAATTTCCCCGGCTGCCGCTTGTTTTCGAAACGGCTTGCTGACTTGCCGTATTCCATTGTTTTCAATGTAAATCAGTTCATGATCTGCTGTTTCAATCACATACCTGGCAGATAAATCTGTTCTGCCGTTAGCGCGAATCATTTGTGAATCGGCACCGCCCGGCAAAATACGTCCCTTTACTTCCCCGGTTATTGTTCCCGAACGAATCGGAATGAATCATCTCAGTCCCAGGCTTGTCTCACCAATCGTGATAGGCGGATCAACCTTGATTTCTAAAGAGGCGAATGGTTTTAAAACCGGCTTCTTCACGAGAACCACCTCACCTTCAGAAAAAATCATGTAACTATTTACATGTTCACTTTAACACCATTGCAGTTAACTGTCAAACAATAGGAACATAAAAAAACAAGGACTGTTTGAAGACAGTCCTTGTCTGAAGCTAGCTTTGATAAGCAAGATATGTGCTGACAGTGCTTTTGGCAAGACAGGCAGAGGAATCTATAATCGGAATCTCACTTTGAATATGATCTAACACCGCATTTAAATCCGTGCAGGCTGAAATGATGATGTCTGCATGCTGACTGATTTCTTCATATAGCGTCTGCCACAATGCTTGTGTATGCTGCATATGATTTGGCTGTTTGATTGCGGCGATAAGCTGGTTCACAGCCTGCTGCCAATGGTCCTTGTGAATAACTTCTTGTCCATTTCCCTTCAGAACTTTTTGGTAGATGGCGGATTGGATGGTTGGCTCTGTTCCTAAAACCACCGCTTTTTTTGCGGGATGCGGAATCTCTTTTATCGTTTCCTCAACAATATGCAACATAGGAACTGACAATGCCTGCTGAATCTCTTCATAGTAGACATGCGCCGTATTACAAGGCAGCGCAATGAAATCCACGCCTGTTTTCTCGAGCTTTACCGCTCCGTCGATAATCGCTTTTTTCATCTCGTCATGGTCAATTGGACGATCTGCATAGAAGGGCGTCGGGCATGAATAGATCATCATGTGCGGATAGTCAATATCGTTTGAAGCCCCATACAGCTTCTGACAGTAATCAATCACCTTATCAATAAACGGCGAGGTCGATTTCGGCCCCATTCCGGCTAATATTCCGATCATCAAATTCATTCCTTTCTACTTCGTACGGACCGCTTCTTCCTCTGAGCCATCCTCATAGAGGATAAAGCTTTTCGCAGCATCCTCACCTAATGTAAACTCGACTTCAACAGACAATGCTCGCAGAAAGAAACGGGTTTCCGAGGAAGGAAATAACTCCAGTCTCAGCTGTCCGGCGATCTCCAAATAAAGCCGTTCATTCTCGGTTGTCACCTGTGCAGCCGTCCCATCCTGCAACAGGTAGCTGCCAACATAGCGGCTGTATATCGCCGTATCAATTGCTTTTTTCTTTTTATCAGCAGGACGTTCCGGGACATCATATGGCTGGCCAAATAGAATATGTTCCGCCGCCTTCAGAATCGCTTGTTCATATTCAGTATCCTCTTCCTTATTACTCAAATAGATCAGCGTTTTACGATGATCGATATATCGGATCATCATCGTCGAATAGCCGGGCCATCCTCCGCTGTGGCTGACAATCCGCCCTTTTTCAGGACTGTTTTGCAGCACCCAGCCAAAGCCATAATCAATTGTTTCTCCATTGTTGAGGCGCACTGGAGAAAACGCAGATTCCTTAGAAGCCTTGCTGATGAAATCGTCCTGATATAAAGCCTGATCAAATCGAAACAAATCGCTTGTGACAGAGTTAACCGTCCCATCTCCCTGTATGCCATCGAGATACACAACATAGTTCGTTTCCTCCAGCTCATCAGGGAGGACGTATGTTTCGGAATGTACATCATACACATATCCATATGCATAATGATCAATTCGCTCAGGCGAAAGCCTCCTGTTATACACTCTTGTTTCATTCATGCCTGCCGGTAAAAAAATACTTGTTTTTATAAAATCCGCATAGCTCATGCCAGATGCTTTTTCAATGATAACCGCCAGCAGCACATACCCCGTATTGCTGTACATCCAGCCTTCATTCGGTTCAAAATAACCAGATAGCCCCTCATTCATCAGCATATCGACAATATCCTGATTCACCGCAATCTTGTGTGAATCCCAATTGGCAAAAAACCATCCCATATAATCAGGAAGCCCTGACGTATGGTTCAATAAATGCCGAATCGTTACGCCCTGATACGGAAAACCGGGCAGCCAGCGATCCACTTTATCCTCATAGCCAAGAATCCCCTTCTCCTCCAGCAAGATGATTCCCAATGCTGTAAAAGGCTTTGACAAAGACGCTAACTCAAACAAAGAGTTGGTTTTCAACGGGCGTTTTTCCGTCATTTCCGCATAGCCAAAAGAGTGGTGATATAAAATATCGCCACCCTCCGCAGCCAGAACCGTCCCGTTAAACTGATGTTTTTCGCCTAATGTCTCAAATAACGTCTGAAGATGCTTTCTTTTATTCTGCTTCATTCCTCCACCTCCCATATCTCTGTACGTTACTAACCTACTAACGTTTCAAATATTTTGAAAAATCCTTCAGTTAGAGATCCTTTTTAACCCATCACATATACCTGCCGTTCACTATTATTTAGTGAAATGAGATATTATGATATTTTCTGAATTGTGATTAAAAAGGCAACTTTATGCCCATGCAACAGAAACTATAAAAAATACAGAGAATGAAAAGAAACAGATAGATTTTTTAGTTCTTTAGGCCCGTAGTCTGCAAATCCTTTTATGATTTTCTATCAAACAAAAGAGGAAAATAGACCAGTTGCAATCCAAACGAGAGTCTAATAGAATGAGGTCGAAAAGTAAATCGCGCGGGTTTGTTACTGATAAAGCAGGCAAGACCTAAAATGTGTAAAGGGCAAAGTGTATACTTTGGCGTCACCCCTTACATATTTTAGGTCTTTTTTTATTGTGCGTAACTAACTTGCCATCTTCAAACAGGAGGGCTGGAAGAAGCAGACCGCTAACACAGTACATAAAAAAGGAGACATGAACGATGAACATCAAAAAGTTTGCAAAACAAGCAACAGTATTAACCTTTACTACCGCACTGCTGGCAGGAGGCGCAACTCAAGCGTTTGCGAAAGAAACGAACCAAAAGCCATATAAGGAAACATACGGCATTTCCCATATTACACGCCATGATATGCTGCAAATCCCTGAACAGCAAAAAAATGAAAAATATCAAGTTCCTGAATTCGATTCGTCCACAATTAAAAATATCTCTTCTGCAAAAGGCCTGGACGTTTGGGACAGCTGGCCATTACAAAACGCTGACGGCACTGTCGCAAACTATCACGGCTACCACATCGTCTTTGCATTAGCCGGAGATCCTAAAAATGCGGATGACACATCGATTTACATGTTCTATCAAAAAGTCGGCGAAACTTCTATTGACAGCTGGAAAAACGCTGGCCGCGTCTTTAAAGACAGCGACAAATTCGATGCAAATGATTCTATCCTAAAAGACCAAACACAAGAATGGTCAGGTTCAGCCACATTTACATCTGACGGAAAAATCCGTTTATTCTACACTGATTTCTCCGGTAAACATTACGGCAAACAAACACTGACAACTGCACAAGTTAACGTATCAGCATCAGACAGCTCTTTGAACATCAACGGTGTAGAGGATTATAAATCAATCTTTGACGGTGACGGAAAAACGTATCAAAATGTACAGCAGTTCATCGATGAAGGCAACTACAGCTCAGGCGACAACCATACGCTGAGAGATCCTCACTACGTAGAAGATAAAGGCCACAAATACTTAGTATTTGAAGCAAACACTGGAACTGAAGATGGCTACCAAGGCGAAGAATCTTTATTTAACAAAGCATACTATGGCAAAAGCACATCATTCTTCCGTCAAGAAAGTCAAAAACTTCTGCAAAGCGATAAAAAACGCACGGCTGAGTTAGCAAACGGCGCTCTCGGTATGATTGAGCTAAACGATGATTACACACTGAAAAAAGTGATGAAACCGCTGATTGCATCTAACACAGTAACAGATGAAATTGAACGCGCGAACGTCTTTAAAATGAACGGCAAATGGTACCTGTTCACTGACTCCCGCGGATCAAAAATGACGATTGACGGCATTACGTCTAACGATATTTACATGCTTGGTTATGTTTCTAATTCTTTAACTGGCCCATACAAGCCGCTGAACAAAACTGGCCTTGTGTTAAAAATGGATCTTGATCCTAACGATGTAACCTTTACTTACTCACACTTCGCTGTACCTCAAGCGAAAGGAAACAATGTCGTGATTACAAGCTATATGACAAACAGAGGATTCTACGCAGACAAACAATCAACGTTTGCGCCAAGCTTCCTGCTGAACATCAAAGGCAAGAAAACATCTGTTGTCAAAGACAGCATCCTTGAACAAGGACAATTAACAGTTAACAAATAAAAACGCAAAAGAAAATGCCGATATCCTATTGGCATTTTCTTTTATTTCTTATCAACATAAAGGTGAATCCCATATGAACTATATAAAAGCAGGCAAATGGCTAACCGTATTCCTAACCTTTTTAGGAATATTGCTGTTTATCGACTTATTTCCAAAAGAAGAACATGACCAAAAAACAAAATCAAAACAGAAGCCGGACTACCGGGCGGCATATCATTTTACGACGCCGGATAAATGGAAAAATGACCCTCAAAAACCGATCTATTTTGATGGCAAGTATCATTATTTCTATCTATATAACCGGGATTACCCAAAAGGCAACGGCACAGAATGGCGCCATGCCGTCTCAGAGGATTTGGTGCACTGGACCGATGAAGGCGTGGCGATTCCGAAATATACAAACCCGGACGGTGATATTTGGACCGGTTCCGTCGTGGTGGATAAAGAGAACACAGCCGGCTTCGGGAAAAATGCGCTTGTCGCGATTGTGACACAGCCCTCAGCCAAAGACAAAAAACAGGAACAATATTTGTGGTACAGCACAGATAAGGGAAAATCATTCAAATTCTACAGTGGCAACCCCGTTATGCCTAATCCGGGCACAGACGATTTCAGAGATCCGAAAGTCATATGGGATGACCAAGATAACAAATGGGTCATGGTCATGGCTGAAGGATCAAAAATCGGCTTTTATGAATCCGATAATCTTAAGGACTGGCATTACACAAGCGGATTCTTCCCAGAACAGGCGGGAATGGTGGAATGTCCCGACCTCTACATGATGCGGGCAAGCGACGGAACGAATAAGTGGGTTCTCGGTGCCAGCGCGAATGGCAAACCGTGGGGCAAACCAAATACGTACGCCTACTGGACCGGAAGCTTCGACGGAAAAGAATTCAAAGCGGATCAGACTGAAGCCCAATGGCTTGACTATGGCTTCGACTGGTATGGCGGTGTGACGTTCGAAGACAGCAAAAGCACAGATCCATTAGAAAAGCGGTATGCGCTTGCCTGGATGAACAATTGGGATTATGCCAACAACACCCCGACAATGAAGAACGGCTTTAACGGCACAGATTCTGTCATACGCGAACTCCGGCTGAAGGAGCAGGATGGAACATACAGCCTCGTCTCACAGCCGATTGAAGCTTTGGAGCAGCTGACTGTTTCAACTGACGAAATAGAGGATCAGGATGTGAACGGATCAAAAACATTGTCGATAACAGGTGATACGTACCAGCTTGATACGGATCTTTCTTGGTCAGAGCTAAAGAATGCAGGCGTCAGGCTCAGAGAATCAGAAGACCAAAAACGCCATATTGATGTCGGCATTTTCGCTGAAGGCGGCTATGCTTATGTCAATAGAGCAGCCACAAATCAGCCTGACAAAAGCAATACCTATGTCGAAAGCAAAGCTCCTTATGATGTAAACAAACGTAAGGTGCATTTGAAAATACTTGTCGATAAAACAACGATAGAAGTATTTGTTGGCGACGGGAAAACCGTTTTTTCAAATGAAGTCTTCCCAAAGCCTGAAGATAAAGGAATTACCCTTTATTCTGACGGCGGCACAGCCTCCTTCAAAAATATAACAGTGAAACACTTTGATTCGATTCATGAATAAAAACAGGGGCGGCGCAGGCTGCCCCTGTTTTTTTATTAGGAGCGGTATTCTCTGTTACATATTGGGCATTGTAAGGAATATAAGGCTGGTTTCAAAGGAGGAAGCGAATGTCTAAACAAGGAAATTTTCAAAAATCAATGTCGCTGTTTGATCTGATTTTGATTGGGATGGGAGCCATCTTTGGATCAGCGTGGCTGTTCGCTGTCAGTAATGTCGCTTCAAAAGCAGGGCCCTCCGGCGCTTTTTCCTGGATCCTCGGAGGAGCCATTATTTTGTTAATCGGGCTTGTATATGCGGAGCTCGGAGCCGCTCTGCCCCGTACCGGAGGCATCATTCGATACCCCGTTTATTCACATGGCCACCTTGTCGGCTACTTAATTTCGTTTGTCACGATTGTCGCTTATACAAGCTTGATTTCAATTGAAGTGACAGCTGTGCGCCAGTATGTGGCCTATTGGTTTCCCGGCCTGACCATTAAAGGGTCTGATTCGCCTACCATTTCCGGCTGGATCTTGCAGTTTGCCCTATTATGCTTGTTTTTCCTGCTGAATTATTGGAGCGTCAAAACCTTCGCTAAGGCGAATTTCATCATATCGATTTTTAAATATATTGTGCCGATTACCATCATTATTGTGCTGATCTTTCATTTTCAGCCGGAGAATTTATCCGTTCAAGGATTTGCACCGTTTGGATTTACAGGTATTCAGGCTGCCATCTCGACAGGCGGCGTCATGTTTGCGTATCTCGGCCTGCATCCGATTGTATCTGTAGCAGGTGAAGTCCAAAATCCAAAACGCAATATCCCGATCGCTTTAATCATTTGCATCATCGTTTCAACCATCATTTATACTGTTTTGCAGGTCACCTTTATTGGTGCAATCCCGACAGAAACACTGAAACATGGCTGGCCGGCAATTGGCCGGGAGTTCTCATTGCCGTTTAAGGATATTGCGGTCATGCTCGGGTTAGGCTGGCTTGCAACGCTTGTCATTTTAGACGCCATTCTGTCTCCCGGAGGAAACGGGAATATCTTTATGAATACGACATCCCGCCTTGTTTACGCCTGGGCGCGTAACGGCACATTATTTGGCATATTCTCAAAGGTCAATAAAGATACGGGGACACCCCGCGCTTCGCTTTGGCTTTCGTTTGCCCTGTCCATTTTCTGGACACTTCCCTTTCCTTCGTGGAACGCGCTCGTCAATGTCTGTTCAGTCGCGCTCATTCTTTCATATGCGATTGCACCCATTTCTTCAGCTGCGCTGAGGGTCAACGCGAAGGACTTAAACAGGCCGTTTTATTTAAAGGGAATGAGCATTATCGGGCCGCTTTCCTTTATATTTACAGCGTTTATCGTGTACTGGTCAGGATGGAAAACAGTCTCCTGGCTGCTCGGTTCACAACTCGTGATGTTTTTGATCTATCTCTGTTTCAGCAAATATACGCCTAAAGAAGATGTCAGCCTTGCTCAGCAGCTGAAATCAGCCTGGTGGCTTATCGGGTTTTATATTATGATGCTGATCTTTTCCTACATCGGTTCTTTCGGACATGGTTTAGGGATTATCAGCAATCCCGTCGACCTCATTTTAGTCGCGATCGGCTCACTTGCGATTTATTACTGGGCAAAGTATACCGGGCTCCCAAAAGCCGCCATTGATTATGATAAATAAAGAAGCAAGAGGTTTTCTTGCTTCTTTATTCTTTACAAACAAACATACACGCGATAAAATGAATGAGAGTCAGTCATTACTGGAGGTGTTCCTCATGCCAAAACAAACATCGGGTAAATACGAAAAAATATTGCAGGCGGCCATAGAAGTCATTTCTGAAAAAGGCCTCGACAAAGCTTCTATTTCTGATATTGTCAAAAAGGCCGGCACTGCCCAAGGAACATTCTATTTGTATTTTTCATCTAAAAATGCCCTCATACCGGCCATTGCAGAAAATCTCCTCACCCATACACTTGATCAAATCAAAGGTAGGCTCCATGGGGACGAGGATTTTTGGACCGTTTTAGATATATTAATTGATGAGACATTTCTCATTACAGAACGCCATAAGGATATTATTGTCCTCTGTTATTCCGGGCTTGCGATCGACCACTCCATGGAAAAATGGGAGACGATCTATCAGCCTTATTATTCCTGGCTTGAAAAAATCATCAACAAGGCCATTGCAAACCATGAGGTAACGGAAGGAATCAATTCAAAATGGACGGCCAGAACGATTATCAACTTGGTCGAGAATACTGCGGAACGATTCTATATCGGATTTGAACAAGATGAAAATGTTGAAGTGTATAAAAAGGAAATTTTCACTTTCTTAAAACGGAGCTTAGGTACTGCTTAAAAAATGACTGGGTAACACCGCTCATTTTTTAATGCCCTAAAAATGACTGACGTTCATTCATAAAATAGAGAGGTGTTTCATTTGAATTGGGTTCTTGTTTTTATTGCAGGGCTTTTAGAGGTTGTTTGGGCCTCTTCCCTCAAACATGCCGATTCGCTTTTGGATTGGATCATCATTTTTATCTTAATCGCGGTCAGCTTTATCCTGTTGATCCGCTCTTATCAAAAAATCCCGATGGCCGCGGCGTACACTGTGTTTGTGGGAATCGGAACCGTCGGAACATATCTGACTGGAATTGTTCTGGGCGAATCCTTCTCAGCAGCCCAAATGTTCTTTTTAGCTTTATTGCTGGCTGGCATTTTAGGAATGAAATTATTTACGAAAGAAAGCAAATCTCAGCCGGGAGGTGAAAAATAATGGCATGGTTTTTATTAGTGATTGCCGGCATAGAAGAAATTATAGCTGCCATTGCCATGAAATATATAGACGGAACAAGAAAAAAATGGCCGATCATTGTGATGACTGTTGGATTCGGCTTATCCTTTTACTGCCTGTCCCAAGCGATGATCGTCCTGCCTGCCGGAGTCGCATATGCCGTCTGGACTGGCATTGGAAGCATTGGTGTTTCGGCGGTCGGGCTCATCTGGTTTAAGGAGCGGTTTCAGCTTTCACAGGTGATTTCACTTTGCCTTATCCTAGCCGGCGTCATCGGCCTGCGTCTTACGTCATCTTCATAAAATCAAGGCATATACAGCTGTATATGCCTTTGCCATTAAGCTTCGTGATGTTTTTGAAGATGAAGCGGCGGCGGGATGAGCCAGCCTTTGTTTTTTAGCAGCCTTAAGTATTTTGCGCCGGTTGCCGCTTTCGACATATGAAATTGCCCAAACATCATGGCAATATCCTCACGAATCGATTGCCCCATCATTTTGCTGCATGTCACAAGACCTGCAGCATTTTCTGCTGCCGCGGAAGCCGCCACATCCGGATCGAGAAACCGTGCACCAGGCGGAATATCGTTAAGATCTGCTGTCGGCGGTTCAGGAGAAGCCGGCGGCAGCGCCACCCCGTTTTCTTTCAGGATCGTGCTGACCTGTTTGATTTCATCTTGGCATTTCTCAATAGACTCACGAAGCAGCTTCTTCAGGTCGTCATCACCGACATGATTCAATAGCATTTGGTAATTGCCGACCATTTTATTGCCCGCCATCACATAACTCCACAAGCCGAATACCTCACCGTAATGCATCGGTTCATCCTGCGGATTTCCGCTTAAAATACCCATGCTCATTCTCCTCCCATATTCAATATTGCACATTTCATAACGTGCCCAAGCGGAGGAACATTTATGTTTCAGCGGAAAAGATTTATGAAATGAAACAAAACAAAAAAGACAAGAGTGGCAAGTTGCCAAACCATTGTCTTTCCTGTTGTTTGATTGGACGCACTGAAGGGATTCGCACCCCGACAGACAAGATACCGGAAACCATTCAAGTGCTTTTTAGTATGAGTCATTGATTCTGTCTTTAATAAACTTTAACGAGATGGCGGGATGCTTTGCGGAAAACGAAATACATTTTCGGGGTCATATTTCGCCTTTATTTCTCGAAGCCGCGCAAAGTTTGCGCCATAATATTCTTTTCCGAAGTTTTCAATGTTTTGATCTGGAACATTAACATATGAACCTGCTACATATGGTTGCATCAGCTGACGCACTCTTTCAACTGATGCAAGATTTGAATCTTCTTGTGATTTATTTTTCCAACTAGCCGTCCATTCCGTATAAAATAATGGATGGCGCCAAAAAAAGGCAGTTTCGTCTTTAGGGACTCTGCTTATAGCACCACCCCAATTGATAAAAAAGAAATTGGCTTCTGTTCCAGTAGCATCTTCCAAAAATTTTCTCATGATTGAAATGGGTTCGTCAGACCAAAAATCATGACCCCATGCCGAGGAGAATTTAACACTCTGATCATTTCTGCCAGGGATGGGTTCGTCAGGGTCTAAGAAATCTATAGCATCTGGATAGTATAATGTTTTGATATCTGCTTCTGTTGGAGTTCCCGCATGTAATAAAGGTTTTAATAATCGAATCAATTCAGTTTTCGAACCGAGGAAAATTCCTTCTGCATGACACAAACCATTTATTTTGCTGTAAATTTCAAGGTAGCATCCTAATCGTTCATCTACAAACGGAGCCCATTTCTGCCAAGCTTTAAATACCGTTTCTAATTGTTCCCACGGCCAGATAATATTGAAGACGGTTGCAGTTTTAGGGGCACGATGAACTTTGAATGTATATTGGGTATTATATCCAAAGTTACCTCCTCCTCCGCCTCTAGAAGCCCATAGCAAATCCTCATTGTGAGATTGATCTGCGTGAATAATCCTTCCTTTTGCATCTACCGTTTTCAGCGCGAGAAGGTTATCACTTATAAGGCCAATCGATCGTGAGAGTACACCAAATCCGCCGCCCATCGTAATTCCCCCGATTCCAACTGTTGGGCTATCTCCAAACGGAGCCATAAAACCGTCTCGAGCTAATCCCTTTACAAGCGGGCCAACGGGAATACCAGTTTGAACGGTTGCAATAGCGTTTTCTTCATCTAAGAAAACTTTATTCATGTCACTCACATCAATAACAATTCCTCCACTTACTACTGAAAGGTTCTTATCTAAAGCATGGCGACCGCTTCTGACACGTAAGGGCACTTTATTCTCACGAGCCCATTTAATGGCATTACTTACATCGTATGAATTTTGCGCAAAAACAAAGACAAGAGGATAGACATCCACATAAGGGTTCCAATTCTTAATAGCCTCTGTATAGCCGGGGTCTCCTTTGAAGATTACACGCCCTGTCAACTGTGTTGATCCCATATATTATTTCACTCCCAAAGAAATTCGATTCAGATACTAAAATATGCAGGAGCTGGATAATCGCATAGACAAATGATCTACGAACTATAAATATAATACGCTAAGGCCTTTTTCGTCGGTGAGGTCTGCTGAGAAACATTTTTCAAACAATTTTGAGCAAACTTCCTGTCCAATCCTCCAACAAGCGTTTTTTCTTATCGTTTTTAGGAGCAGTGTCCAGTTTTTTTCGGAGTGAATATTCGTTTAGGCCAAAAGAAAAGAGAGATGAAGAAGTGTTTAGTACCAGAGGTATACATCCATACAACAGACTCTAGATCATCATATACTGAATGTATGTAGAAAGGAGACATCAGCTTTGGCAAAATATCGGATTATGACCTTTGACGGCGGCGGTACCTTAGGTGCTTTAAGTTTACAACTATTAAACAGATTGGCTAGGCAAAACCCGAAGTTAATTAGTCGAACCCATGTATTTTCGGGAAATTCAATCGGTTCATTTACTGCCCTTGCATTAGCAAGCGGAAGATCTCCGAGGGAAACACTTCAGTATTTTGAGGATGAAATCCTACCCGCATTCAGCATTTCCCGGCCAGGCGGACCTGTTTTCAACCAACAATTACCCTATTCCGGTTTTATTAAAGCGGTAAGAAATTTTTTCCCAGCAGATCTTCAACTTATAGATTTAAGAAAACGAATTGTTGTCCCATCATTCAAATTATACTCTCAAAAACTGGACCGTTGGACTCCTGTCTTATTTCACAATTTTCCCGGCTCTCCCTATTTAAATGAAAAAGTGAGTGATGTCATACTGCGGAGCAGCGGTGCTCCCGCGACGCAACGCGCCTATCAAAACTATGTGGACGGATATGTAGTAGCAACGAATCCCAGTACAGCCAGTATCGCGTTTGCAGTTGGTAAAGCCAACGTGCCATTGGATCAAATTGCGGTATTGTCCATCGGAACAGGTGAAGCCCCGACTCGGTTAAGAAGAGATACGAGGGGATGGGGAATGGTAAGTGCAGATAACATACGTCCCGAAAATCTGAAGAACCTTCCTCCAAATTGGGGAGTCCTTTTGGACAGGTCGCCTAATGAACCTTTACTGCCATTTCTTCAGATGATTGCTGGCGGTAATGGGTACTATGAATCCATGGTCAGTGCGAATCTTCTGGGAGATCGTTTTTTCCGGTTAGATCCGCGGATTCCGAACTTCTCCAAAACGGACCCTGCCGTCGTTCCCGCTGTCATTGAAATTGCGAACAAAACAAACTTACAGCCTGCGAATCAATTTATAGAGAAGAACTGGGGGAGCAAATAATTATTTATTTTAAATCAATTCTCGCTTATACAATTTTGTCCGAGAGAAGATTCTCAAAATAAATACAGGCAATGGGTAGAACCGGATTTTTTTAAAGGTTTGTTAATCACAAGCTAATAAGATGAATGAAAAAATCAATTCATACTTCTTCTTTTGAAAGTGAGGGTTCAAACTAAAGAATGTAATTGAAATGTTACTCTAAGGTATGCAATTCCCTTTTTCACACAAAAAAAGACAAGAGCGGCAAATCGCCAAACCCTTGTCTTTCCTGTTGTTCTATTGGACGCGCTCGGAGGGATTCGAACCCCCGACAGACGTGGTACCGGAAACCACCGCTCTATCCAACTGAGCTACGAGCGCATATAGACTGCGTTATGAGAACGTCAGCACAACTAATTATACGATAATTCCTTTCAAATAACAACCCTCTATTTCGAGAGGCCGTTTTTTAAATAGACAAAGCATCTTAATTGGCAATCTGACATACGATGGTTTGAACCCCTGTATTTTTGGGGAAAATGGGAAAAAGAGACGACTTTGCATATCAGGCCAGCTTTTTGTTTGACCTTTATTGACCAAAAATGTATCATGTAACTACATACTTACCTAAAAGGTGAAGGAGGAGCATTATGAATTTAATACCTACAGTCATTGAACAAACGAACCGCGGGGAAAGAGCGTATGACATTTATTCTCGTCTATTAAAGGATCGTATCATCATGCTTGGATCTGCGATTGATGACAACGTTGCGAACTCCATCGTGTCACAGCTTTTATTCTTAGCAGCAGAAGACCCTGAAAAAGAAATTTCTCTTTACATCAACAGCCCGGGCGGCTCTATTACAGCCGGTATGGCGATCTATGATACCATGCAGTTTATTAAGCCGAAGGTATCTACAATTTGTATCGGTATGGCTGCGTCAATGGGCGCGTTCCTGCTTGCAGCCGGCGAAAAAGGCAAACGCTATGCGCTTCCAAACAGTGAAGTCATGATTCACCAGCCTCTTGGCGGTGCGCAAGGTCAAGCGACAGAAATTGAAATTGCTGCGAAACGCATTCTCTTGCTTCGCGACAAATTAAACAAAGTCCTAGCTGAACGTACTGGCCAGCCGCTTGAAGTGATCGAACGCGACACAGACCGTGATAACTTCAAGTCTGCTGAAGAAGCGCTTGAATACGGCCTGATTGACAAAATTTTGACTCACACAGAAGACAAAAAGTAATAACACAACCTGCAAGAGCTGCGTCTCTTGCAGGTTTTTTTCATTTCAAGGAATTGACTCCCTTATTCTATACTGCTCCCATTCCTCATGTAACAGCTCAAGCGTCAAATCACTCGTCTGCCTCACAACCAGATCAGCACCAAGCATCGGCTGTCCTTGACCGACACCAACCGCAAACATCCCCGCAGATTTGATTGCAGAAATGCCTGCTTCTGCGTCTTCTATTGCCGCGCAATCAGCAGGGGAAACATCGAGCATCGCTGCAGCTGTTAAAAAGATGTCAGGATCAGGCTTCCCCTTCGCAAGAGTCGTCGGATCAACAATGGCATGAAAATCATCGATAATTGCCAAGCGTCTTAAAATCTTAGGAGCATTGCGACTTGAAGATGCTAACCCGATTTTTATATTTTCGTTTTTCAATTGACATAGAAGCCTGCCAATCCCCGGTAAAAGATCTTCCGGCGTCAATTTGCTGATCAGCATTTGATAATCGCGATTTTTCCGATGCATAAGCTCTTGTTTCTCCGCATTTGTATACTTTGTTTCCGCCCCGCCAAAGATCAATATGCTTTCAAGTGACTCTTCTCTGCTGATTCCTTTTAGCCTTTCATTCATGTCTCTGTCAAAAGGGATATCGATTTGTTCTGCGATGTGCTTCCAAGCGAGAAAATGATATTCAGCAGTATCTGTTATCACTCCGTCTAAATCAAAAATGACCGCTTTCATATACTAATGCCCATCACAGCTTCATAAGGTTTGAGGCTAATACTCTTTAAGTCAGCCCGCTCCTGCGGATAGTTTGAAATTAGCACTTTCCAACGCTCATGAATCAGTTCTGGAGGCGCTTCGAACAGAGCCTTTTCTTCCGATAAATTCACAACGACAAGAAGCTTTTCCCCTCGATATTCTCGAAGGTAAGAAAAGACCTGCGGATCATTCTCCTGCAACAGCTGATAATCGCCATATATCATAATCTTATATTGCTTTCGTAATTGAATGAGCTTCTGATAGTAAAAGAAAATCGAATCTTGATCTTCCAAAGAC
The DNA here is from genome assembly GCF_037963345.1 of Bacillus sp. PS237. Classification (NCBI taxonomy): domain Bacteria; kingdom Bacillati; phylum Bacillota; class Bacilli; order Caryophanales; family Bacillaceae; genus Bacillus; species Bacillus sp. PS237. Next base: position 3,474,591 of record NZ_CP150156.1, read on the forward strand.
TCTTTCACATTGATATCTTGATAGCGGGAATTTACCGGTATCCACGGGTCTCCGGCTGTGAATCCCGCATGTTTTCCGGCATCCCACTGCATCGGTGTTCTCGCATGATCCCTTCCTTTTATCATCACGGCTTTGACAAACTCTTTTTCTGACATCGTTTTGTTTTCGACGACTAGTTCACGATATGCATTCTTTATTTCAAGATCATCATACATCTCCAGCGGCATATCGCTGTTGACCATGCCGATTTCTTCTCCCTGGTAAATAAACGGCGTTCCTTTCATGCCGTGCAGAACCGTTGCAAATGCCTTCGCACATTCCTTACGCAGTTTCCTGTCATTGCCCCAGCGGGAAATAACCCTCGGCTGGTCATGGTTCTCAAAATAAAGGGTATTCCAGCCGACATTCATTAACCCGGTCTGCCACCTTGTCATCGTCTTTTTTAAAGCAATCAAATCAAACGGCTTGATCTGCCATTTCCCATTTGGCGAGTTTTGTTCTTTATCAATATCCATATGTTCAAATGTAAAGATCATATTCAGCTCTTGCCTGCTTGCATCTGTGTACTTTTTCGCCTCTTCAATATCAGAGCCGTTTGCCTCTCCGACTGTCATGCAGTCGTAATGAGAAAGCACTTCCCTGTTCATCTCTTGAATAAACTCATGAAGACGTGGGCCGTTAGAGTGATAACGGCCGACAATATAGCTGCGGCTGTGATCCGTTTCGTAGTCCGGAAAATCGGTGTATTTAGAAATAGAGCCAATCACATCCATCCGCCAGCCGTCAACGCCTCTATCCATCCAGAATCTCATTACATCATAAACTTCCCGGCGAACGGCTTCGTTTTCCCAATTTAAATCAGGCTGTTTTTTCGAAAAGTAGTGCAAATAATACTGCCCTGTTCCTTCATCGTATGTCCACGCTGAGCCTGAAAAGATCGATCCCCAATTATTCGGCTCTGAGCCGTCCGGTTTAGGATCTTTCCAAAGATAATAATCCCGGTAAGGATTGTCCTTCGACTTGCGGCTTTCAGCAAACCAAGCATGCTCATCTGATGTGTGGTTCACGACCAAATCCATGACGATTTTCATTCCGCGTTTATGGACTTCATCAATCAGCTGAAACATATCTTCATTTGTCCCAAACTTTTCGTACATGTTTTTGTAATCGCTGATATCATATCCGTTGTCATCCTGCGGGGAATCAAATACCGGGGAGAGCCAGATGACATCCGCCCCGAGGTTTTTGATGTAATCCAGCTTTTGAATCACACCTTGCAAATCTCCGAATCCATCTCCATTGGCATCATAAAAACTGCGCGGGTAAATTTGATAAACGACAGCTTCTTTCCACCATTCACTCATTAGGCGTTCTCCTTTCACATCGTCCCTGTAGGACAACCGGTTCCTCATAAACGTTCATGTGCAGCGGCTCGCCTTTTACAAGCTCAAAAATAACGCGCTTTTCGTCAACCGTCACATTGATTAATCGATTTCGATAATTGATGTTGAATGAATATTCGTCCCATTCTTTCGGCAAAAACGGAGCAAATGACAGCGTCTCATTCGCGGTGCGCATGCCTGCAAAGCCATGAACGATTGCCAGCCAGCTACCCGTCATTGAAGTAATATGCAAGCCTTCTTCCGTATCATGATTGTAATTATCAAGATCAAGCCTTGCTGTGCGCTTATATAATTCGAGCGCTTTCTTTTCCAGCTTGAGTTCGGCTGCGAGAATCGCATGGACAGAGGGCGATAGGCTTGATTCATGAACAGTCATCGGCTCATAAAATTCAAAATTTCGCCGTTTTTCTTCCATTGTAAAACGGTCATTAAAAAGATAAATGCCTTGGAGAACATCTGCCTGCTTAATAAAATTGGAGCGGAGAATCTTGTCCCATGACCAATTCTGGTAAAGAGGCCGTTCCGCTGGATCTAATTCGTCAACTGTTTGCAGGTCTTTGTCCAAGAACGTGTCATGCTGAACGAAAATTTGCAGTTCTTCACTAAATGGATAGTACATGTGCTGGATGATTTCTCTCCAGACTTCCAATTCTACTTCCTGCACATCCAGATGGCGGCGTTTCTCCGCTGAGATACTTTCGAGACTTTGTAGAGTATACTCCAACGTCCAAGCCGCAATGACATTCGTATACCAATTGTTGTTAACGTTGTTTTCGTATTCATTCGGCCCTGTGACGCCATGGATCATATACTTATTTTTTCGTTTCGAGAAGTGAACACGGTCGGCCCAAAATCTGCTGACTGCCACAAGTACGTCTATCCCGTATTCTTCCATATAGTTACGGTCGCCTGTATAATTGATATAATTGTAGATCGCATAACAGATCGCGCCATTGCGGTGAATTTCTTCAAAGGTGATTTCCCATTCGTTGTGGCATTCATCACCTGTGAACGTCACCATCGGATAAAGTGCCCCCTTCATCCCCAATTTTGCAGCGTTTCGTTTGGCAGCCTCCAACTGATGATAGCGATACAAAAGCAGGTTTTTCGTCACCTCCGGCTCGGCTGTCGCCAAATACATCGGAACGGCGTACGCCTCAGTATCCCAATATGCGGCACCTCCATATTTCTCGCCAGTAAATCCTTTCGGCCCGATATTCAAACGGGCATCGCCCCCGTAATATGTCGAGAATAACTGAAAGATATTGTAGCGGATTCCTTGTTGAAGCTCCTCATCTCCTTTAATCTCAATGTCCGCTTTTGCCCATCTTTCCTTCCATCGATCAGTGTGCCTCCGTTTTGCATCTTCATAGCCGTTCTCTACCACATCCGCCAAAAGCTCCTTGGCTTTCGATAAAAGCTCTTCCTCCCGAAAATCACGGGAAGTCGTGACAATCACAAACTTTTTCAATGATGCCTTCGTTTGATAACTGTAGCGATTCTCGACATACATTTCAGTCGTTTTAAAGCTTTCATGGACAAAACCCTCCGTCTCGTTTGCCATTGCGGCTAATACCGTGAAGCGCGGTGTTCCAAATGGATTTTCGATCGTTTTTGCCGCTAAATGGCCGCTGTGAGAATCAGCACCTTTCGCTTCCTCCTGCCAAAACTGTTCTTGGTAGTTAGAATCTTCATTTGCCACATTTCCATCCAGGTAAGGAACAAGCGTAATGACAGCATCTCCCGTCAAGCACTCCGCTTCATAATGAATCGCACAGAGTTCTTTTACAGCAAGGCTAAGAAACCGCTCTGACCTGATTCTGACGGTTTTATCTTGAATGCGGACAACAGCGCTTCGCCGCAGAATCCCCTCTTTCATATTGAGTTCTACCTCAAATAATTCGATTGGGTTTTGATGGAGATCGATTTTTTCACCGTCAACATATAGGCCTATGCCCATAAAGTTCATCGCATTGATCACTTTTCCGAAATATTCTGGATACCCGTTTTTCCACCAGCCTACTCGCGTTTTGTCGGGGAACCACACGCCTGCAATATATGTGCCTTGGTGACTGTCGCCTGAATAGCCTTCTTCAAAATTCCCTCTGACCCCCATATAGCCATTGGCAAGAGACGTCAGGCTTTCCAGCAGCCGTGTATGCTCCTTATTAAATGTATTTGTTTTGATTTTCCATTCATCAATCTCAAATAACCGCTGATTTATCATCATTTCCTCCCGAATGTAAGTTTCCATTATCACGGCGGGTTTTGGTCAAATATCTAAATGCAAAAGAGATCATCAAAGTAACGCCACACGAATGGATCATCAATACAGTAATCAAATCAAAATGAACCATGCCGATAGCAGCTGCCGCAAATGCCGGCAGTGCTGATGCGCAAATCGCTATAGAGGCCGCTTCCTTGAATGATGCAATAGAGACCATGTTTGATATTTTTGTGATCCAGAGGCCACCTGCAAGAACAAACGTTAACAAAAGCTGGATCATAGAAACCACCGTATATGCCAGCATCATGATCATCGGCTTATACTGTGCCAACCACAATGTATCGATCAAGACCTCTACATCATGGACGTTTGGTTTCTCGAGCTTAACGTCCATTTTCGCATAGCCAACAGAAAACCCCGTTTCGTTTTGATCGGTGATCACCAGTTGATCAGGTTGAAATATGATGGCGTTTTCAAATCCAGTTACTTTCAATCGCCCATTTTCACCGCTTGTCTCATATTCATGCTTCATATCGACTGCCATCACATTCTGCCCATCTTCAATCCTCTCAGAGCTCTTCCCGCCTGTTAGTTTTCCGTTCCTGATTTGAAAACCCTGCAATTGATCAGCAAATTGATCATTAACTCCTTGAATCGCTGACGGCATGAAAGATGAAACGCTGAAGCGATCCATTTTCACAAACGAAACCGCTAACGGCGCCATTAAGCAGGCCGTTAAAAACAGAAAGAGAAAAGAGAGCTGCAGCCAGCTGAAGGTATTCCCATAGCGGCAAACACCTGATGGGGATGCAGCCGCCTTCAGGCAGCGGATGATAAAGCTTTTATTCTCCAGATTCTTCATTGGCATTACCCCTTTGTTCCGCCGGCTGTCAAACCGGACACAAAGTTCTTTTGGAGAAAAAAGAATAGAACGCATATCGGCAGTGCGGCTAGTATGGCACCGGCTGCAAATAGAGCTACTTTTTGCTGCTGCGGATTAGAAATAAAGGATTGTAATCCTACAGCGATGGTCAGCCTTTCCGGTGAGCGAAGCAGAAATTTCGTCAGCAAATAGTCGCCAAACGGTGCCATAAACGCCCAAAGCGCTTGTACCGCGAGCATTGGCTTAACAAGCGGTAGAACAATTGAAGCGAAAATCCTCAGATGTCCCGCTCCGTCAATTCGCGCGGCTTCATCAATTTCTCTCGGCACAGTATCAAAATAACCTTTCATCAGCCACGTGTTCATCGGAATTCCGCCGCCGATATAGATCGCTGTTAAAAACCAGTATTGATCGAGTGCGCCTATTAGCATCGCCAAGACATAAAAAGCAGTCAGCGCCGCCATTGTCGGCACCATTTGAATGATTAAAAAGAATATCAGGCTCTTTTTTCTGCCTGCAAACCGATAGCGGCTGTACGAGTACCCGGCAAGTGTCACAATCGTAACCTGCAAAACCATGACCGATAGCGCGATGACAAGTGTATTGCTGTACCAATTGAGATAAAGCGTTTCGTCAAATAGCCGCTTAAAATGATCCAATGTCCAAGAACCCGAAAAATCGAGCTGAAAAGCCGCCGAATTCCCCACACGGAAGGCTGATGATGCCGTAATCAGCAACGGATATATAATGACAATACTTAAAAGCGTCAAAAATAAATACGTACAGATTTTATTAAGCATTCTGGCAGTGCTCGCGTTCACCTACATAACCTCCTCATTGCCAAAAGCATTCGATTTTTTGAAAGCAATCAGTGAAATTCCAATGACAATGAAAGAAATTAACAGTGTCACAGCCGCCGCAACGGAATATTGGGGTGATGTGCCTGTTGTCAGTTTATAAATCCACGAAATTAAGATATCGGTCGATCCGGCCCCGGCTCCCGCACTGCCTGGCCCTCCCTCATTAAATAAATAGATGATCGAGAAATTATTGAAATTAAACGTATACTGAGTAATCATCACGGGTGCTGTGGCAAATAAAATCATCGGGAATGTAATATGCCGAAAACGCTGAATAAAAGTGGCCCCGTCAATCTTTGCCGCTTCATACAATTCACCTGGAATCGCCTGAAGCACTCCCGTTACCATGACATATATATATGGAAAGCCGAGCCACGTTTGAATCATAATGAGGGCTGTCTTTGTCCAGAAAGGATCGGTCTTCCACGCGATCGCAGGCAGCTCGACAAACGGCAGGTGATTGAATAATGGTATCACCTGTGCATTCACCGCTCCTATGCTGTCGTTAAACATGTTGGAAAAACTCATGATTGTAATAAACGCCGGAACAGCCCATGGAAATAAGAAAATCATTCGAAATATCCGCTTGCCTTTTATAAAATCCTGATTGACGAAAAGTGCCGTCACAATACCTAAAATGATTTGCAGCGTTGTTGCACAGATTGTCCAGATAACCGTCCAGCCCAGTACATTCACAAATGTTTCACGATAGGAGCCAAGGAAAAAAATATTTAAGAAATTTTTAAACCCGACCCAGTCAATCAGACGATTAGGCGGAATATGATAAAAATCATAGTTTGTTAATGCAACAAACAGAGTCACCAAAACCGGAAAAATAATCACAAACACCATCATGATATATGCCGGCAGTGTAAATAGATACGGAAAACCTTTATCGCCCGCATGACAGATCATATCCTTGGCTGTTGTATTGACTTCCAAACCCGCCGCTTTCATAGCGGCGGTCTTACGTGAATCATGAATATTAAAGATATAGAACATGAGGAAAATCATTGTCACGATCAATTGCAGCGTGCCTTCAATCAGCATAAACAGCGAGTGATCTTCACCGGGAACACTTCCCAATGTCATCAATCCGGTTAGCGCCTGTATACCGAAAACGCATAATTCAAAAGCAAACAAGCCTGTGATGGCAAGAAATAAGAGCCCCTTTGACAACTGCTGATTCGCAATCTGCCCAAGTCCTGGAATGATCGATAAAAGCCCTGCCTTTCGTTTTTGCTTTGTAAGTGTGTGATGTTTATTCATTTTTCCGCCCTCTATTCTTCCGGACGCTATCCCGCCGTTTTATTTCACATACTTTTCTTTAATATTTTCCTTTATGACGTTTACAGCATCATTCGCTGATGTTTGTGTCGATTTTTTTCCTGAAGCTGCATCAAAAATTAAACTTTCCGCTCCTGTCCATACTTCAGCCATTTCCGGAATATTTGGAGTCGGCGTTGCTGTTTCATATTGTTTAATCACAGCTGACGTCAGTTCATTCTTTTGCTCATCGGCTTTCTTCCTTGCAGCCGTGTTGGCCGGAACTTCGTTTGTATCCTCATAAAAAGCGTAAGCATTGGCATCATTTGCAGCATACTCAAGCCATTTTTCAGCCAGCTCGGGCTCTTTTGTATATTTCGAGGCAACCCAGCCCTTCCCGCCAGCAAAAGGGGCGTATTCTTCTCCATTTGGCAATGTCGGAATGGGAGCCGCTCCGTAGTTCAATTTAGCCTCTTTATAGTTGGCAGCTGACCAAGGACCGCCAATGATCGCAGCCGCTTTGCCTTCTAAAAACATCTGCTGAATAAAGTCGTCTGCGCTTGAATTGTCTTGCATTCCTTTCGGCCAATATGTCTCAAACCATTTCTCCGCATATTTCACCGCTTCTACAGCCCCTTTATTGTTCAGGCCGATGTCCCCGGAATCTGTGCCGTTTTTTCCAAACACATATCCGCCGTATCCAGCCAATAAGCCGTACGACATATAAAAGTCAGTCCATTTTGCTAAAAATCCGGTTGATTTTCCTTTTTCCGAAGCAAACGCGAATCGAGGATCTTCCGTTAACTTTTCAAGGTCTTTAAATGTTTTTGGCGCTGTTTTTAAAAGATCTTTGTTGTAATACAAAATAAGTGTCTCAATGACTAGCGGCATTCCGTACACTTTGCCGTCAACTGTCACCTGCTGCATTTCTTTATCACCAAAGCTTTTTGTGTTAGATGGCTTAATATCAAGTAAATGTCCTTGTTGTCCCAAACCGCCGATCCGGTCATATGCAGCAAGCATAACATCAGGCGCATTACCCGCCGGGCCATCAAGAGGAAGCGCTTCTAACTGTTCGAACATTTGCTTTTCAACAATTTTTACTGTGACATCATTTTCTTTTTCGAACTTTGTTTTTATGCTTTCAATGTATTCTTTATACGTTTCTTCGACAGACACAGTCAGCACCTTTTTGCCATCAGAGCTTGCTGGATTTTTTGAACTTGAGCAGGCGGCAAGGCCGATTGCCAGGAATGATGCCGCCAATATGGCGAACCCCTTTTTTAAAAGAACCATCTCTTTTCCTCCTTCTATTTACGAAACTATAACAATTGTATTGTCCTATAGAAAGCGGTTACAACAACTTTCGATTTGTTACCGATAACAGAATGTTATACAGGGGCGGCAGCACTCAAAATCAAAAATTCTCCCGGCTGAACGGCAATGACATCGTGATGCTGTAGCGGCTGCTCTGTCCATGCATCACAGATTTTCTTATTCCTATCAATATTCAACTCTCGTAAACTGACGTGTTGAACCACATTCCCTTGATTAAAGAAATAAATCAGTATTTTTTCATCAAGAGTCCGCGAAAAGCTAATGAAATCATTTTTGTCGTCCAGCAGATTCCACTCAAGATGTCCTTCAGTCAATAAAGTGTTTTCCTGCTTGCGTAAAGCAATTAACCGTTTCATAAATTGCAGCATGTCTTGGTTTTGCTTCTCTTTTTCCCAAACCATACATTTCCGGCATAATGGATCATTTTCGCCGTTCAGCCCGATTTCCGTTCCGTAATAAATGCATGGTGAGCCTGTCTGGGCAAACATAAAGGCCAGCAACGCGCGTGCTTTCTTCTCATCATTGCGGCATCTGGTCAAAAGGCGCTTTGTATCATGGCTATCCAGTAAATTAAACATCACCTCATTGGCCTGCTTCATTCCATTCATCAAATGTGCATTGACACGGTGAGCCATACGTGAAGCTGAGATCGTCTGGTCAGCAAAGTATTCAATCATAGGCTCTGTAAAAGGGTAATTCATCGCCGCATGAAATTCATCCCCTCTAAGCCAGGGTTCGGCAGAATGCCAGATCTCACCTAAAATATAAACATCAGGCTTTTCAGTAGATACAGCCTGCCTAAATGTCTTCCAAAAAACGTGATCCACTTCATTTGCGACATCCAAACGCCAGCCGTCAATGTCAAATTCGCGAATCCAGTACAAAGCAATATCAAGCAAATATTTCTGCACCTCGGGATTAGCCGTGTTTAGCTTCGGCATATCAGCTGTAAAAGCAAATCTGTCATAATTGTCGTCTGTGACGGGAAAAGAGTGAATATGGAACCAGTCCTTATAGCGGGATTGATCTCCGTTTTTGACGACATCCTGCCATTGCGGAGACGCGCTTCCTATATGGTTAAAAACCGCATCAAGCATAATTCTCATCCCCCGCTGATGCAGCTGGCTGACCAATGTACGAAAAAGCTCAGGATCCCCGAAATGCGGATCAATAGAAAAGTAATCCAGCGTGTCGTATTTATGATTAGAAGGCGCGGAAAAGATCGGTGTCAGATAAATGCCGTTCACCCCTAAATCCTCTAAATAATCAAGCTTGTCAACAATTCCTTGTAAATCCCCTCCAAAAAAATCATTGACGTCCGGGTCCTTGCTCCCCCACGGCAATGCATTCTTCGGTGACAAGTCTTCTCTTCCATTTGCAAAACGCTCCGGAAAAATTTGATACCAAACCGTTGACTTGACCCATTCAGGCGCTTGAAATGTATCAGCCTCGTGAACAAACGGAAATTTAAAGTAATAATGAATCGTTTCCAGTGTTTTTTCGTTATAAGGGCATACACCCGAACTTCCGAAAAAGATGTCTTCATGATCGTCTGTTACAACAAACGCATATTGTAAACGCCTAAATGGCGGCACCACTTCAGCAAACCAATAGTCATGCATTTCTGTAGCAGCAATTTTCCTCATCGGCTGCTCGTTTGCCGACCATTTGCCGTCGTTGTACTCATAGGGATCACCCCAAATGAATCGAATGTGATCTGCATCACCTTTTTTCGTCCGAATCTTGATATGCACAGTCCGCCCATCATAAGAATAAGCATCTGTGCTGAATGGCTGGTGATGAATCGCTGCATATTCCATCATGTTTCCCCCTTTGATTTCCGTTTTATTGAAGCCGGCTCATAGTTTGAAAGTATCATGATGAAATTGTGGGAACAATCCTTTTCACCCTGTTACCGATAACAGAATAAGGCGCTTACAGCGTTGATTCTCGTACAATTAACTCTGGTTCAAAAAATAGACTTCCTTGTGCAGCGCCGTCTTCATTCATTTTTTTCAGCAACATTTTCGCACAGGCTTCCCCCATTTCAACAACAGGCTGTCTGACCGTAGTCAAGCGCGGCGAGGAGATGCGATCAAGAAACACACCGTCATTCCCGGTAACCGCAACGTCTTCTGGAATTCGCTTTCCAAGGGATTGCGCCGCACGAATGACGCCGAGCGCGATTCGATCAGATGCGCAGACAAATGCGGCCTGATTGTCCATGGATTTCAGCAGTTCTCTTGCAAGGCATTCACTTTTCTTAGAACTGTTGTCGATCCGAAACATATTCGATTTTTTAAAGCTTTTATTCATCGCCCGTATATACCCCTGTTCTCTTGCACGTTCGAAAGGCTCATCTAAATCAATGCCAAAAAAGACAACTTCCCGCTCCCCCAGCCCCATAACATGGCGGGTTGCCATAAAAGTGCCTTTCTCGTTATTCACATCGATAAAGTCATAGCCCATTTCATTTTGTCCAAATACGACGAGCGGCTTCTCAAAAGCTTTTATTACACCTTCAAAATCGTTCTTTCTCAAGCCGGTGGCAATAATGCCGTCACATTGGCCAATATTAAGAGAATTTCTTGTCACAAGCTGGAGAGCATAGTGATTGCGATCCAGCTCCCTGCTGATTCCTGTCAGCAGGTTCATGTAATATGGTTCTGTCGTATCCATTTCCTCAAGTATCAATAGTTTCACAACCTGTGTTCTGTTTTGCACGAGCGCTCTCGCCGCATAATTAGGGATGTAATTCAGCTCTTTCATCGCAGAATGAACAAGCTTTTTCAATTCATCCGTCACCGTCTCAGGGTGATTGATCACTCGTGATACCGTCATTTTCGAAACATTTGCTTTTTTCGCCACATCTGACAATGTTGCCATTTTCATCCCCTCCTTATCTGTGCTTATTATCCAAACTAGTGATAAAGTCCTCTATTACTGCTAAATATACGATGCAGGCCAAAGAGAAATAAAAAAGAGATTTCCCTTAAGGAAACCTCACTTTGTTAAAAACACTCGATTTTTCATGGATTCATACGCTAGGTGGCAGACTCATTCTCTCCACTTCCATCAGAAAATCTCTTTTTTAAATTTCTGTCCACTTTTTTTCTAAAATCGGATAAGAATAATTTTGCATTTGCTCAATTAACTCATCCGGCCGTGACGAGCTGTGAATCAGTTTTAGGTGCGATTCGTTAGAAAACCCTTCTTGAATGCTGTATTTCACCATTTTCATCATTGGTTCAAAATATCCGTTTACATTGTACAGTCCAATTGGCTTTTGGTGGATGCCGATCTGTGCCCAGCACAGCACTTCAAATAATTCTTCATATGTACCGAAGCCGCCCGGCATCGAGATAAAGCCGTCCGCCAGCTCGCTCATTTTAGCCTTTCGTTCATGCATCCCGTTTACTTCAATCAGCTCAGTCAGATTCTGATGGACAACCTCCCCGCTGAACAAACCGCTCGGCATGACCCCGATTGCAGTTCCGCCGTTTTCCATAATCGCGTCAGCAATCGTGCCCATCAAGCCTACGCGGGAGCCCCCATAGACAAGGCCGATTCCCTGCTCAGCCATATACACGCCAAGCTCTGCCGCTTTTCTTTTATACGCTTCATTTCCCCCAGGGTTTGATCCCGCAAATACACAAATGGTTTTCATCTTGTCATCTCCGCATCTATATATCGTGTTAAACATTCAAAAACACACTATATATTGTCCCATCTTCATGTGATAATATCAATATGAAATACATAAAGAATGCAGGAGTGATGAGGTTGCAGCTGGCTGATGCAGAAAAATGGATGAAAGAGTTTTACGAAAAAAGAGGCTGGACAGAATACGGACCTTTTATTCGCGTCGGCTTTTTAATGGAGGAAGCCGGAGAACTGGCCCGGGCTGTCAGGGCGTATGAAATCGGCAGAGACCGGCCGGATGAGAAAGAATCGTCACGCGCTGAGCAAAAACAAGAATTGATTGAAGAAATGGGAGATGTCATCGGAAATATCGCCATTCTTGCTGATATGTATGGTGTCTCTTTAGAAGACGTCATGAAGGCCCACCAAGAAAAACTGACAAAACGATTTGAGCATGCATAAAAAAGCGGCCGCGATGGCCGCTTTTTTTAACCTGTGATTTCATCATGGTGATCAAAGAAATGCTGCTTTCCTATTTTGTGAAAAAGGCCTGTTTTATGCAGTAGCTCCTTCGGCTGCGATTGCAATCCTACAATCATCAGCTTTCCATTGTGGCGTTTAATTCGATTCATAATGTTCCCAAGCACCGCTTCAGCTGACGTATCCATATAGTGCACCTTATTCATGAGCAGAATAAGGGTTTTCGGTTTTTTCTGTACATGCTCCAGCAATGACGATTCAAGGGAATCAATTGATCCGAAAAACAGCGGCCCTTCTATGGCATACATGCTGACAGATGGATCTTCTCTCTTCGCCAGAACAGGATGCGTTTCCTGATTGTGGATGCGGGTCGCTTCGCTCATTCTTCTGATAAAGAACACGAATGCAAGCAGCAATCCGGTTGCCACACCGATGATTAAGTCAAACAGAACCGTAAGGGCGAAGGTCGCCGCCAAAATAAAGGAATCAGCATTTTTCAGTCTCAGCATGTTTGCGACTTCCTTGCGCTCACTCATATTCCATGCGACCACCATGAGAATCGGTGCCATACTGGCGAGCGGCACATGGGACGCATAAGGCGCAAATACAAGCAGGACAAGGAGAACGACTACGCCGTGAACGACGCCGGAAACTGGGGAAACCGCTCCGTTTTTTATATTGGTCGCCGTTCTCGCAATCGCTCCTGTAGCCGGGATTCCGCCAAACAGGGGCGCTGCCATATTCGCAATCCCCTGGCCGACAAGCTCCTTGTTGCTGTCATGCTTTGAGCCCTTCATGTTATCAGCGACCATTGCGGACAAAATCGACTCAAGTCCTCCAAGAAGCGCGATGACAAGCGCAGCCGGAAACAGCATAACCATTTTATCCAAAGTAAGCTCAGGAAACTGAAATTCCGGCAAATGGCGGGGGATTTCTCCATAAGTTGACCCGATCGTTGCCATGCGGTCAGGGAAAAAGACAACCGCGACCACTGTGGAAATAAGAAGCGCCAACAAAGCGCCCGGCACTTTAGGCATCACCTTGGCGGATACAAGCAAAATGACGAGCCCGATCACAGCTGTCAAAATGGCATACACGTTAAAGGTGCCGAGCTGCTGCACAATTTCAAACATGTTGTGATGAAAGTTCTCATGTTTTTCAACATTTCTCAATCCGAGAAAATTAGCGATTTGTTCCGTAAAGATCAGCACGGCAATTCCGGCTGTAAAACCGACGATAACGGGTTTGGGCACGAATTTCATTATTTTTCCGAGCTTAAACAGCCCAAACAGTACCAGCATCACTCCTGCCATAAACCCCGCAATCAGCAGATTTTCCAAGCCGTACTGCATGATAATGCCGAATAAAATCGGGACAAAGGCGCCCGTCGGACCGCCAATCTGATATTTTGATCCTCCAAACAAAGAAATACAAATCCCTGCTATAACAACAGTGTATAGCCCATATTCAGGCTCGACTCCCGAGGCAATGGCAAACGCCATTCCTAAAGGAATTGCCACGACACCTACTACGATACCTGCAATCAAGTCTTTCTGAAATTTCTGCAAATTGTATCCCTTGAATCTCCCTGAGAATCGCATATTTTGTTATAACCTCCCTTATGAGTGATTGTTTATAAGCTCAGTTTCATAACCGTTAATGACCACATCAAGTTTTCCTGTTTCAGGGTGAATGACAAGCCCGTGAACCGGCACTTTTTTCGGAAGCAGCGGATGGTTCTTAATCATGTTCACACTGTGGGAAACGCTTTCTTCCACGCTGTGAAAACCAGTCAGCCACGTTTTCAAATCGAGTCCGGCACTCGTCAGCAAATTCAGGCAGCTATCCTCCACCCCGCGTTCCTTTGCTTTCTCAAGAATCGAGGACGCATTCAGCCCTGACATTCCGCATTCATGATGGCCGACAATGCATACCTCTTCAGCCTGCAATTCATAAATCGCGACCAGTATGCTTCGCATCACGCTTCCAAATGGGTGAGAAACGATGGCTCCCGCGTTTTTTACAATTTTAGCATCACCGTTTTTAAGCCCCATTGCTTGCGGAAGAAGTTCTGTAAGCCTTGTATCCATACAGGTGACAATGACGAGCTTTTTCGAAGGAAACTTTGTCGTTTTGTACGGTTCATACTTCTTCTCACTGACAAACCGCTGATTGTGTTCCAAAATTGATGTTAAAGAAACCATTTGATTCATCTCCCATCCATATGATTTTGCAAGCCTTCTTACCCAGCTTACAGTAAGGAATTATAGCATAGGAATAAGCCAAGAAAAGGTTTTCAAAAAAAGACACTATAATTGGACTGTAGAATCAAAACATAAACATTTATATCTTTCAAAGATAATAAAATTTATATTTAATGCATCCTATAATCCGGCTGCAGTTCGTATATCGATGATTTGTCTGACAAAAAATATGGGTGAATTCTGATAATTAAAAAACTTTTTTAAGCAGATTTAGCTGTTCGATCTTCATTTTAAGTTCAAAAGAACCAGAAATTAAAAAAACGCAGCTATATTTTTAACATCTATTTATTTTCGATATAATGAATTAGACAACAGCCATAAAGGGGGAGCCTTGTTGAAACCATTTGTATTTATCACAAAACCGATTCCTGAAGAGATTGAAGCATTCATCGGTGAACATTGCCGTTATGAAGTATGGCAGGAGGATACGCTTCCGAGTGACGTGCTATTTGAAAAATTAAAAGAAGCGGAGGGGCTTTTAACATCAGGGACGTCCGGACCGTCAATCAATCGTGAGTTGCTGGAACACGCGCCTAAGCTCAAAGTGGTCAGCAACCAATCAGTAGGCTACGATAACTTCGATATAGAAGCAATGAAAGAAAGAGGAGTCGTCGGGACTCATACACCTTATACACTGGATGACACAGTTGCAGATCTGGCTTTTTCACTGATTCTGTCTTCCGCCAGACGTGTTGCCGAACTGGACCGTTTTGTCAGAGCAGGAAAATGGGGAACCGTGGAAGAGGAAGCGCTTTTCGGAATTGATGTTCATCATCAAACGTTAGGCATTATCGGCATGGGCAGAATTGGAGAACAAGCAGCGAGACGCGCCAAATTTGGTTTTGATATGGAAGTGCTTTATCATAACCGACATCGCAAACAAGAAACAGAAGACAGCATCGGCGTTAAGTATGCAGAGCTTGATACATTGCTGGAGCAATCTGATTTTATTCTTCTCATTACGCCGCTGACTGATGAAACCTATCACATGATAGGAGAACGCGAATTTAAGTTGATGAAGAATTCAGCAATTTTCGTCAATATTTCCCGGGGAAAGACAGTTGATGAAAAAGCACTGATTCGCGCTCTTCAGGAAGGCTGGATCAGGGGAGCCGGCTTAGATGTATACGAAAAAGAGCCTGTCACCCAAGATAATCCGCTCCTGCAGCTGGATAATGTCACGCTGCTTCCTCATATCGGTTCAGCAACAGCTAAAGTGCGCTTCAACATGTGCAAACAGGCCGCCGAAAATATGCTCGCAGCGATCCAAGGGCAAACACCGAAAAATCTTACAAGAGAATTTCAATAAATCAAAAATCCGGTCTGATAACAGACCGGATTTCATATTACATACGCTGAAGAACAGCACGCTTATAAATATGACGGGTGACGATATAATAAAGAGCCTGGAATACAAAATAAATGAAGATGACAATTACGGCCTCAAGAAATAAATTGGAATTCAGCATATTACTTAACGCTGCATACGCAAAGCCCGCGTGAATCGTACCTGCGATAAATGGGATGAAGAATAAAAATCCTATTTGCTTTCCAAGGATCGAGTGAATCTCTTTGTCCGTAACCCCTATCCTCTTTAACGCTAACACCTGCACTCCCGTATCTTCTATTTCCGTAAACATCCGCAAATACAGCATGCTTCCTTGCACGATAAAAAACAGCACGCTGACAAACAGACCAATAAACAGCATTAATGCAACTCCCTGCTTCACAATTTGATAACTAGGAGCACGTGTTTGAAAATCAGATGTATGTTCTTTCGGCACCATGTTTTCAAGCTTTTCAGAGACATCCACCGTCTCCTGCCAATGCTCAAGCTCATAACCTACCATTCTCATCTGTTCCTTCAGCGGCACATCCTGTGACAGACTGTCAAAGCTCTTTTCGCTGACAACCAATAAACGGCTGACTCCATCGACAGACATCAATATCCCTTTGTTTTGCTGCTTTTTCATGACATAGGAAAGGGTTTTTCCTGACTTCATATGAAATGCTGCTGTTTCCCCTTCTCCAAATGTGTCTTTCACCATCATTTGAAAAGAAACATTAATAAATGCTTCATTTTCTTGTAAATGAATAACTGGGAACCCTTTTTCCTTTGCGACTTGATTATAGACTTTTTCTGAAATCAGCAAAGCTTCAGCTTCCATCTTCTTATTTCCATACGGCAAGTCTGACTGAAAAGTGACAGGAATCCCTGTGGCATCCACCTTATACGTGATAACAGCATGAGCTTTTTTCAATGTATTCTCAGCCGTCTCAGGCTTCATGACCTGAAAGCGGGAAGCATCCTTTTCCACCCAGGAAACAGACTGAGGAATGCTTTGCTCCTCCTGCCTTTGTAAATCGGAATAAAACATATAGATGACACCTGTAGCTGTTAGTATGACCGCTGTAATGACAGAGGTTAAAAACAGCATGCGTGCATGATCCTTCAGCCTGAATATCATGTTGGAACGCACAATGATATTTGTGCCTTTGTAGAAGCTGTGTTTCTTTCGGTACAGCATGCGGAAAAATGCCACACTGCTTTGGGTAAAAAAGAAATACGTGCCAATTAACACTAAAATCAAAATTGGAAAAACCCGAAACATCATGTCAATTGCATTGGCTGTTGCAGATAGATAATAACCGCTGCCAAGACATAGCAAAGACAATACAGTGAGCCATTTCGAATAAACTGGCAAACTTTTCGGCTTTTTGGCTGATTTAATCAGTTCAATGATTTCCAGCTTCCGAATCCGTCCCAGTGATAAAATGAGCAGCGTCTGAAACAGGATGAGAAAGCCGGCAATTGTCATCACAAACGCTTTCGGCACAATGGCAAACGAAATCGGCACCTTCACGCTGAGCATCCATGTCATGATCATAAAAAACAGTTTTGAAAATAACAGGCCTGCTCCAATGCCGGCCGCAATCGCCGCAAGAGAAATAAGTGACTGCTCATAATAAATCATCTTGCGAAGCTGCTGCTTTGATGTGCCAAACAGTGTCAGCAGCCCAAACTCTTTCTTTCTTGCCTGCAAAAACGCTGAATTGGAATATGTGATGAAAAATATACAAAACACAATGATGACGACAAGAGCTGCGCTCAAGCATGTTTTGACAAGGCTTCCTCCATATATATTGTCTTCATTGACATCAGGATGAAAAATAAATGATGTGAAGACAAAAAACACCGAAACGGCAAACACACAGCTTAAAAAGTAGGCCACATACCGTTGCAGATTCCCAAGAATGTTTTTACGGGCGATAGTTCTCAAATTCATGAAAATCGCCTCCCAACACACTCAAGGTATCCAATATACTTTGATAAAACACCTGCCTGTTTGTTCCTCTGTGAATCTCTGAAAAGAAACGTCCGTCTTTAATAAAAACAATCCGTTTACAGAAACTTGCTGCTGTGGCATCATGCGTAACCAACAAAATCGTCGCTTCCTTTTCCTCATTCAGCTGAGCCAGTGTGTTCATCACTTGCTTTGCCGATTTTGAGTCGAGGTTTCCTGTCGGTTCATCGGCAAGAATGAGCGCCGGATTGTGAATAATCGCTCTGGCACAAGCTGCCCGCTGCTGCTGTCCGCCCGACACCTCATATGTGCGGTGATCGAGAATATGCTTTATTTGCAGCGTATCCGCCAGTTCATCCAATCGAGCTTCCATTTCTCTCAGCTTTACCTTATCCAATGCGAGCGGCAAGAGAATATTTTCACGAATCGTCAGCGTATCAAGCAGATTAAAATCCTGAAAGACGAAGCCGAGTTCTCTTCTGCGAAACAAAGCCAGCTCTTGGTCCTTTAACGTTTTCGGCTGAATGCCGTTGATCATCATCTCGCCCTGGGTCGGCTTATCAATGGTAGCCAGCAAATTCAAAAGCGTGGTTTTTCCGCTTCCCGACGGCCCCATAATCCCGACAAATTCTCCTTTTGACACACTGAGATCAAAGGCGCTGAGCGCTTGGTATGATATTGTTCCTTTATTTGAATAGTATGTTTTCGATAGGTTCGTTGTTTGCAACACGTTCATGTTCTGCTCCTCCTTTTTCTTTATTATAAAAAGGAAGTCAGCATCCTCCCATCGAACTTTCTTGCAATTCCGCTCCCCAATCTTACAATGCTGTCACATTCACGAGGGTGTCACTTGAAAACACGATGGTCATCACAGTGCCAGCCCCTTCTTTTGATTCCGCATACAGCTTATGGCCGAGACGGCTGCACACCTGTTTTGCTAAATAAAGGCCCATTCCAGTTGCCTCTTTCATGGTTCGTCCGTTTTCTCCGGTAAAAAACGCGTCAAAAATCCGCGGCAGATCCTGCGGCGGTATGCCGATTCCTTCGTCGGCAACCGACAAGCGCGTCTCATGTCCCTGTGTTTCAATCCGGATTGTAATAGGGTCTCCCACACCTTGCTTTGAATATTTTAAGGCGTTGAAAAGGATTTGCTCAACAACAAAGGAAAGCCACTTTTGATCACTGGAAATCTGAACGGCATTTGGCGGCACATGTAATGTTGGAAAAAGGCGCCGCTTGATAAACTGACGTTTTTCCTGATTGATCAGTGAACGAACCATTTCTGCCAAATCAAAGGTTTGCGGCTTTACATCAAATGCAAATTCCTCCAGCCGGGCCGTTTGCAGCATCATATCAAGACCGTGGCGAAATCTCTCATTCTCATCCTCCAGCTCCTCTAAAAACGTCGGAAAAGAGGATGAGGTTCCGTTTTTTCCTTCCTGAATCATTAAGGATATGACAGATACCGGTGTTTTCATATGGTGGACCCATTGGTTGGTGAAGGTGTAATGCTGTTTTTGCTGATTGATATATTGTGAGAGCCTGCTTTCGTATTGCTGCCCGAGTGCGTTGATCATCTTCGTCCAAAGCGCTTGCTCTCCTGTTCTTGGCTTTCTGGCTTTCAAAGACTGTCCGATGTCATTCGAAGAAGAGGCTTGTTCTGCAAGCTTTTTAACATATGTGAGAAAGGAAAATTGCCGAACATAATCAGCAGCAAAACCTGCGGCTAAAAGAGTACCGGGCAAAATCCATATGTACATCATATTTTCTTTGGAAGGTTCTGCGCCGCTCTCTACAATGCTTAAATACGCAATCAGCATGGCGGACCCTATCCCTAATAATGAAAATAGAATAATGGCTAAGCGGTCGATGAGATAAGTCTTTAACATTCCGCTTCATCCTTCCGATTGACTTGAAATTGATAACCTTGTCCTCTGATTGTGGAAATGCAATCTGTCAGTCCTGCATTCTCCAGTTTTCTCCGCAGCCGATTGACATTGACCGTTAACGTATTGTCATCGACAAAATCAACGTCATCCCATAACGCCTCCAATAGTTCATCACGAGAGACAATTTTTTTATGCTCCCTCACAAAAATCGAGAGAAGCTGGAATTCTTTTTGGGAAAACAAAATCCGGACGCTGTTCCATTCGGCCTCATTCTGATCAGGATAAATCGTCAGCCCGCCAAGCTCCACTATTCTAGATTCCTGCGGCAAAGAGGGCGAATATTCACCATATGTGCGGCGCAGGACGCTTTTGATTTTGGCCATCACTACCTCTAGATGGAACGGCTTTGTGATATAATCATCGCCGCCATTTTCAATCGCCATTACCTGATTCAGCTCATCGGTCCGTGCCGATATAAAGATAATCGGCGCATTGGAAATGGTACGGATTTGCCTGCACCAATAAAACCCGTCAAAAAAAGGCAGGTTGATATCAAGCAGCACAAGATCAGGCTTCATTTCTGCAAATTCCAATTTTATATCATTCAGCTGTTCAGCAATTTTCACTTCATATCCGTATTTTTGAAGATGACCGCCCAGCAAAGAAGCAATCCGCTCATCATCTTCCACAAGCAAAATCCGATACACGTTGATCCCCCTTATATGTACATCACGATGATTTTTCTAGAAGATTCCAAAATTATTATAGCATGTGCGGAATAGTAAATCGGTCTTTTTCTTTTTGTTATGATAGAATGATAAAGGTAAAATTTTCATAATAGGCAGGTGTCGTGATGAAGAAAATCATGCTGTTTCTGGCAATGACGTCAATTCTTTCAGCATGTCAGCCCAACTATACCGGGAAATACATAGAAATTGGGGATACACTAACTGACTATACCAAAGAGTGCTTTAAAGAGAATGAAATTCCTTATAAATACGAAAAGGGAAAACTGTATATCCCAGAAGACGCATTTGATACAGCAATCTACACTTGTTCATAAGAAAAAGCTTGCAGATAACCTGCAAGCTTTTCACGTTACAAAAAATGAGTATTTAATTTCTCTTCAAATCCTGAAGGGCCGATGTCGCTTTTTTGAATGTTACCGCCGTTTTCATAAATCGTAAAATGGCGCTCTGACATGACCATCCTTCCGCTCGGCGTCAGCTTTGAGGCAAGCAGGGATTTGTTAAAAGGAGATTTTTCATGAGAGTGAATGATGTCCTTCATGTTATCTAAATCACCGAGATCACTCTCTTCAAGGGTAAAGGCGTACCCAATTTGCCAGCCTTCTCCTTTGTCCATCAGCAGAACATAGCTGCCCTTTTCTGTCTCTTCCTTTTTGATTCGGAATGACCCGACTGGTGACTGTACCGTTTCTCCGGAAAGCGGTATCGGCTGGAGCGCCAGGTTGATGCCGAAGCCGATATCAACGAGGTAATCGCCGTTTTCCGCAGACAGCCATACAGCAGCATGCGTCCCTTCTAGTGCCCATCCCTCTTGATCGCCTGCATAAACCGTTCCTCGAATGAGCTTCACATGAAACCCGGCCTCACGCAAGACAAAATAAAGGAAACCATTTAGATCGTAGCATAGGCCGCCGTGCTGATCTTTGAGCAGACGTCGCCATAGCTCTTCTTTTGTGATCTTATAATTCTCTTTTGCAAGTACGGCACGGTTTTCGAATGGAAAACGGTATGCCATTGCTTTAAGAAAAAGGGGAAGATCGCCGAAGCTGACATGGTCTTTCTCCCAGCCGATTTTCTGAAAGCAGTCTTTTAGAAAGTCACTCATTTTTATCACCTAAACTTCTTCTTGAACGTAAGCAGCCAGCTTCTCCAGCGCCTCTTGTTCATCTTCTCCCTGGGCAATCAAGGTAACCTCAGTGCCTGTGCTTACCGCAAGGCTCATCAGCCCCATGATGCTTTTGGCGTTTACTTTTTTCCCATCCTTCTCAAGAAACACATCTGACGTAAACCGGTTTGCTTCTTGTACAAACAAAGCAGCAGGACGTGCTTGCAGTCCTGTCTTTAATCGAACTTCCACTTTCTGTTGAACCATAAGATCTCCCCTTTTCTTTACGGTTATTTTAAAGTGACGGTTTGCCCTGTCCGCAGCTGTTCTGCGATTTCGTCAAGTTTTCTCAGCCTGTGATTGATCCCTGATTTGCTGATTTTCCCGCTTGCTACCATTTCCCCTAGCTCTTTCAGCGTCACTTCCTGATAATCAATCCGCAGCTGCGCAATTTCCCGAAGTTTTTCAGGCAGCGCCTCCAGGCCGATTCTTTCATCGATGTATTTAATATTTTCCACCTGTCTCAGCGATGCGCCGATCGTTTTGTTTAAGTTGGCTGTTTCACAATTGACGAGGCGGTTGACCGAATTTCTCATGTCCCGAACGATTCTGACATCCTCAAATCGCAGAAGCGAATTGTGAGCGCCAATTACGTTCAGAAACTCTGTAATCTTTTCAGCCTCTTTTAAATAGGTAATATAGCCTTTTTTCCGTTCAAGCGTTTTGCTGTTTAACTGAAACTCATTTAACAGGTCACATAATGAATCGTTATGCTCCTTATAAAGAGAGAAGATTTCTAAATGATACGAGGAGGTTTCCGGGTTATTGACCGAACCTCCTGCCAAAAATGCTCCTCTCATATAAGAACGCTTGCAGCATCTCTTTTTGACCAGCTCTTTCGAAATACTTCGTTCAAACACAAAATTCTCCCCGAGTATTTTTAAATCCTCTAAGATCGCTTTTGCATTTTCTGAAAAACGCACAATATAGACGTTATTCTTTTTCAGCCGCATTTTCTTTCTGACCAGCAGCTCGACCGACACATCATATTGTTTTTTCAGCAATGTATAGATGCGGCGGGCAATCGCCGCGTTTTCGGTTTGAACATCGAGTACGAGATGGCGGTTTGTAAATGATAAAGCTCCATTCATCCGAATGAGTGCAGACAGCTCGGCATTAATGCAGCAGTCCTTCACTTCCAGATTCGTTAATTCTTTTTTTGTTTCTGATGCAAATGACATATAGCCACCTCATTTCAAGGCTTCATTCTTTCAGTAAATCAACAAGAAGAGAGGCCACTTTATGTGTATCGTGACGTATTACGTCATTTTTATACGTTACAATTTGATCTCTGATGACTTCAAGCCCCATCGCTTTCAGCTCTTCGATATCAAAATCAACAGGACGCGCCGATTCCATTTCGTACTTACGTTTTATTTCGTCGGGAATGTCTTCACTGTTCACTAATATCGTATCAATAAAACCACAGCCCATATGCTGATTGAGCGCTTTCACATGATCAGCAGCGGTGTAATGGAGCGTTTCGCCGGGCTGAGTCATCACGTTGCAAATGTATACTTTTTTCGCCGGCGCCTTTATCACTTCTTCCCCGATTTTTGGGACGAGCAAATTGGGAAGAATGCTGGTATAGAGGCTTCCCGGGCCGATAATAATCAAATCCGCTTCCCTGATTACGTCTATTGTTTCCGGCAGCGGATCAATCTGTTCAGGCGTGAGAAAAACACGCTTAATGCGCTGTCCGTATTCTGGGATCGTTGACTCGCCTGAGACCACGCGGCCATCTTCCATCTCAGCATGCAAAACGACACTGGCATTGGCAGCCGGCAAAACCTTTCCTCTTACATTCAGCACCTTGCTCATTTCTGTGACAGCGTGAAAAAAATCACCGGTTATATTTGTCATCGCTGCCAAAATCAAATTCCCGAGAGAATGGCCTGTTAAGTCATTCCCTTTATTGAAGCGGTGCTGAAAAAGATCTTCAACAAGCGGCTCCACATCGGATAAAGCGGCAAGCACATTTCTGATGTCTCCGGGAGGCGGAATTTTCAGTTCATTCCGCAGACGGCCAGAGCTCCCCCCATCATCGGCAACTGTTACAATGGCCGTGATGTCAACGGGTTTATGCTTTAGGCCCCGAAGCAATACAGAAAGACCTGTACCGCCGCCAAAGATTGCGATTTTCGGCTTTTGTCCCATCTTATTTCCGGCTTCTCTTTTCAATGTCCCGGTGAGTAACATGAGTATAGTAATCCTTTTTGAAATAATCAGCTAAATTCTCGGCTAATGTCACAGAGCGGTGCTGGCCCCCTGTGCAGCCGATCGCAATGACAACCTGGCTTTTTCCTTCTCTTTTGTAAGATGGAAGCATAAAGCTCAGCAGATCAATTAATTTCTCATTGAACTTTTGCGTTTCATTCCACTTCATGACGTAAGAGGAAACCTCTTTATCCTTGCCAGTCAGCGGCCGCATGCTTTCGATATAGTACGGATTCGGCAAAAATCTGACATCAAAGACGAGATCTGCATCAATTGGAATACCGTATTTAAAACCAAATGACATCACATTTACGGTAAATGTCTCTCCTTGGTTTGTCGCAAAGTGCTTCACGATTTTTTCACGCAAATCACGCGGCTTCATGTCAGACGTATCGTAAATGATTTGAGAGCGGCCTTTTAATTCCTCAAGCAGCTCTCGTTCTAGCGCGATGCCTTCAAGCGGCAGGCCAGTCGCTGCCAGCGGATGCGAGCGTCTCGTTTCTTTATATCTTGTGACGAGAATGGAATCCTTCGCGTCCAGGAATAAAATTCGCGGTGTGATCCACGGATTTTCGGCCATTTCATCCAGCGCTTCAATCAGCCGGTCAAAAAATTCGCGGCCGCGCAAATCCATCACGAGCGCAACTTTGCTCATTTTCGAATTTGATTCCTTCATCAGCTCTAAAAACTTCGGAAGCAATGAAGGCGGAAGATTATCGACGCAGAAATAGCCGAGATCTTCAAAGCTTTGGATCGCGACAGTTTTCCCCGCTCCCGACATTCCAGTTATAATGACAAGCTGAATATCATGTGATTCACTAACACTCATCTTTCTCCCCCCTGACTTGTCTTTCTATTTGATGTGCTGCGGGTCTAAACGATAACTGAGCAGCTCAAATTCCGGTGTATACGTAAATGTGCCGTGCAGCAGCCCTTGTCCCTTCATCATAAAATCAAGGATATGGCCGTCTCCAGGGGCCATAGGCAGGTTCTGAATGTCATTGACATCGTGCCACTGCAGTTTGCCTTCCTCTGATTCTGATACATTTTGTCCTGTATATGAATCAGCGACAAACGTAAACATCATCCACTCGGAGACAATGTGGTCACCGTCTTTAATAATAAAGGTAAAAACGCCTTTTAATTGAGGATTTAT
This sequence comes from Bacillus sp. PS237, assembly GCF_037963345.1. Taxonomy (NCBI): domain Bacteria; kingdom Bacillati; phylum Bacillota; class Bacilli; order Caryophanales; family Bacillaceae; genus Bacillus; species Bacillus sp. PS237. Next base: position 3,499,435 of record NZ_CP150156.1, read on the forward strand.
GATATAGATACCAGTCTCTTCTCTGTACTCTCTGATGACGGAGTCTCTGACTGATTCTCCGCTCTCCATCTTGCCTCCCGGCGCGACCCACCATCCGCGTCTCGGCTTTTGAAGCAGAAGAACTTTGTCATCCGTCTGAAGCACACAATTTGTCACTCTTTGCAAGTACGTCACCTAACCTTCGTCCTGTCATCGTCTCTTTATTATACCGCTTCAAGATGCCTCCCACAATGAAGAGACATTGACAATCTTTTCTTCTATTTTACAGCATATTCATTCCTTAATTCAGATGATTTTGCTGTAACTGGAATTCTCTTTTATTTATGGACAAAAAAAGGACACGGATAACTGGAGAATCCGTGCCAAAAAAGTGTATTCATTATAAAAAGGGGGTCAATTACTTTATTAATCATAACCGAAAAGCATTACACATGTGTTACAGCGGAATTAAAACCCAGTAACGTAATGTGAAACTCGTATGACAGCCCTTTTTATTTTAAGGTTTTCAGCGTTTCTTGGAGCTCTTCGACATAATGTTGTACGCTTTGTGCCGCAATGCTTCCGTCTCCTGTAGCCGTTACGATTTGGCGCAGTGATTTTTCGCGGATGTCTCCGGCAGCGAAAATCCCTTCAACCTTAGTTTCCATGCGGTCGTTTGTTTCGATATAGCCTTCTTCATTCGTAATGCCCAGGTTTTCAAACGGTTTAGACAGAGGAAGCATGCCGATGTAAATGAATACGCCGTCTGTTTTGAATTCACTTTCTTCACCGGTTACCGTATCGACAAGCGTTACGTTACCGACTTTGCCGTTTTCCTCATGAATTTCCTTCACAGTTTTGTTCCATAGGAAGTCAACTTTTTCATTATCAAATGCTCTCGCTTGAAGAATACTTTGAGCACGGAGTTTATCACGTCTGTGAACAATCGTTACTTTTGAAGCGAAACGAGTCAGATATACGCCTTCTTCAACCGCGGAATCTCCGCCGCCAACAACGACAAGTTCTTTGCCTTTAAAGAAAGCGCCGTCACATACTGCACAATAAGATACACCGCGTCCGCCCAATTCTTTTTCGCCAGGCACGCCGATTTTTTTATATTCCGCACCTGCAGCAATGATGACAGCACGGGCTTTATATTCCTTTGAACCAGCTTTGACTACTTTGTACTCTTTGCCGTCAATGACCTCTTTAATATCGCCATAAGCGTATTCAGCGCCGAATTTTTTCGCGTGTTCAAACATTTTGTTAGAAAGCTCAGGCCCAAGGATACTTTCGAATCCAGGATAGTTTTCTACATCTTCCGTATTGGCCATTTGTCCGCCAGGAATTCCTCTTTCAATCATTAATGTCGATAAATTCGCTCTTGATGTGTATACAGCGGCCGTCATCCCAGCAGGGCCCGCGCCGATTATAATCACGTCATAAATTTTTTCTTCTGACACACTATTCACTCCTTAAACCATCTTTTCAAGTTTGGGCTCTTTCTTATAAGATAAGAATCCCCATCAAACGTATTCCTTACCCATATCCTATAAAATCTCATGGTGATACGCTATTTTTTTGCTCAACACGATTAAATGTATTCGAAAAGGGTATATGTTAATAAAGAAAGAGCCTTCTGTTTATAGAAGGCCCTTGTCATATTTATTATTGAACAACACGTCTTACAACACCTTTAAATGCTGCTTTCCAGTAAGGATTGCTCATAGAGTCAACAGATACGCCATGAGATGTATTGTCGTTTAGGAAAGTACCGTTTCCTAAGTAGATTCCTACGTGTCCATTTGTTTTGTAAGTGTCAAAGAACACAAGGTCTCCGCGTTTCATTTCAGACGCGCTGACAGCTTGTCCTCTGCCAACTAACGTATCAGTTGTTGTTCCGCCTACAGGTCCAAGGTTAACACCTGCAGAAGCGTATGCCCAGCGTACGAATGATGAGCAGTCAAAAATACGGTTGTTGATATCAGACTGAGTGCGTCCGCCGCCAAACTTGTACGGAGATTGTCCTACAATGCTTGAACCAACGCTGATCGCGCCTTCAATTCCGCCAGAGTTGCTGATAACAGTGCCGCCTGAATTGCTGTTTGAGCCGCTGCTCTTCTTAGAAGATGAGCCGTTTGACGAACTGTTTGATGAACCGTTAGAAGAATTGTCTGAAGAATTGTCTGAAGAATCATCAGATGAGCTTGCTTTTGATGATTCAGTTGTCGCCGTTTGACTGTCATCTGTTTGTGTTTCATCAGATGCTTTTTGTGCTTCTTCCTGCTTTTTGATCAAAGCAGCCGCTGCTTCTTGTTCTTTTTTGATGCGTGCTTGTTCAGCTTCAGTATTTGCTTTTTGATTTGCAAGTTCAGACGCCTCTGATTTTAATTCAGAAATCGCTTTAGCCGTTTTCTTTTGGCTTGCTTTTGCTTCGTCGAAAAGCTTGTCTTTTTCATTAAGCTGTTTATCAAGGTCTTTTTGCATTGTTTCTAATTTAGCCAAGGCAGCTTGAACTTCTTTCAGCTTGTCATTCAAATCCGCTTCAGAATCTTCGAGCTTCGCTTTATCCTGCTCTTGCTGTTTGATTAAATCTTTGTCTGCGTCCACAATAGATGAAACCGCAGTCGCACGAGAGATAAAGTCACCAAAGCTTGTTGATCCTAAAAGAACATCTATGTATCCTTGAGATCCGCCGCTTTCCTGTAAAGAACGAACGCGTTTTTTCAGGATTTCATTGCGTTTTTCGATGCGTGCTTCAGTTTCTTTAATCTCTTTTTTCAGTTTTTTGATTTCTTCTTTTGTTTTATCGTTTTCTTCTTTTTTATCTTCAATCTTGTTGCTTGTATCAAGCGCCTTATCGTTAATGTCTTTCAGTTCTTTTTCAATCTTTGATTGATTTTCCTGAAGCTCGGTTAATTCTTTTTCCTTCGCTTCAATGCTGGAAGCAACCTCAGATTGCTTGCTTTCGATTTTTTGTTTCTTTTCATCTAATGTTTCCGCCGATGCAGTTTTACTTGTAAATGGGATCAAAAAACTGCTTGTCCCGATGACGGAAGCCAAACCAAGTGTAATTAAACTCTTTCTCACTTTTTATATCCTCCCTTTTACTGTGAACCTGTCCTCATTTGGAATCGTATTTTGAACATCAAGTTTCGTTCCTCATACTCTACGAGGAATGATGGTTGTTTATGGTTAATTATTCTGTGCATCTCTTATTCTGGTTGTATAGCGTTTATTTCACATCATATGTAAAAAACACTAATTCCTTATGTACGAGAATCATTATACCATCAAGTTTCGACAAATTAGCGATAAATTTTATTACATTTATGTTTCAAACAGATGTCAAGTCACACATCATTTGTCATTTTTCTTAAGCGTGTAAAAAAACTGTCGATATTATTTTCTTAATATAATCTATCTAACAAAAAAAGAGTCGATTAAATAAATCAACTCTTTAAAATTTACTATTCTAGAATATCATCAATATATTTCATATATTTCGTCAAAGTTGCCGGAGAGATGCCGAATCGGGCCGCTGTGTCTTTTTTCGTGTCTTGCTTGCCATGGGCTTCTTTCCAAATATAACAGATGGCTGCTGCCCAGCCTTTCTCATTCTTCAACGGAGCAGCTGCACGAATTTGCTGGATGACATGAAAAACCCAGCAGCTCATGACTTCTGTTTTCATCTCTTCTTTTTCAGCTTGCTCTAATAGTTTGACCGTTTGATAAGCGAAAAGTGCATCCTCTGAAACGTCAGCAGCCGCAGAATCTCCATTCAGAAGCAGCTTTACAAAATGAGTTTCAAAAGGAGCGGTAATTCTCTTTGAGCGTATCACCGCTTCAAGATGCTCTGTTTCTCCCTTTGTGCTGCTGATATAATAGGCTGCGAGTCGCTGCTCCACAGATGAAGGAAGAGCTTCCCTCCGCTCAATCCAAGGCGCCGGGCGGTCTTCGCCGGGATATTGCGACTCGACTTTTCTCCAGATCGTCTCGGCAAAGTCGGTATGTCCCGTAAAATAAGCAGAGCAGGAAAGCCAGTAAAAGAAGGTGTCGTCACCCTCAAAGCCGGTTTTATATAATGATTTGAGCCATTTATATCCGATCTCGTAGCGGCCGACAAGCGCCAAAGTAGCACCCAATTTATAACGCTGCTCCAATAGCATCGGATAGACATTGGAGAGCTGATCACTCAATTCCGCCACTTTTTCGTCTTCTCTTTCATAATAGTAGAAAACGAGAAGATTGCATAAGGCGTGAAGATTTCCTTCATTATGAGAAAGCACTTCATAAGCGGTTTGCTTCGCTTTTACAACGTTTCCTGAATAGAAATAGGCAAGCGCGAGATTGTTGTATGCTGACCAAAGCTCCGGATATTCAGTTGTGATTTCCTCAAGCGCCGCAACCGCTTCAGCAAGCTGGCCGCTTTCCAGCAATGACTTTGCCCGATCCTGTTTCACCAGCAGTTCATCCTGATCATACAACGAATCCTCAATGCCGTCGTCTCCTAAATCGAGCAAATCAAGCAGACTATCGTTTTCTTCGGCGAATTCACCATCCGGGTCCGCATCAGAATAAGCGGCCGCTTCTTTATAAGCTTCCTGGAAGAGCCCCAGATGGGCAAAGTTATTCGCTTTAAAGTAATGGCACTCCGGCATTTCGGCCTCCAGATTTGCCATGATATAGTCAAGAAGATCGTTCGACTCTTGATACTGGCCCATTTCCGAATAAATGACCGCAAGCTGTGAAAGCATCTCTGAATCCTCCGGCTCCAAATGAACCGCGCGCTGAATCAGTTTGCTTGCCCGTTTTAGATTGCGCTCTTTATACGCTTTCAAGCCTTTATGAAAAAAATATTGTCCATCTTGAAGCAGCTGGACAATTTGTGCGTGATTTTTATGTTCAGAAGTGTGTTTTCCCACAACTACCCTCCGTTTTATACAATATTACCGTCAGTAGTATACCATAAATCGTAAGCCCCTCAATAGTTCAAAAGGAAGGATTGGGAAAATCCCTCCTCTTTTTTATTGGCTGATTCGACCAAAATTTACCCGGCTTTGTTTTCTAAGTCCGCATTCATTTTCAGCTGCTGTTCAGCAAAATCCCGGTAAAGGCCATGGGAAGCCATTAACTCATGGTGTGTTCCACGACCGGTAATTTCCCCTTTTTCAACAAACAAAAGCTGGTCCGCATCTACAACGGTAGATAGGCGGTGAGCGATAACAATCGTTGTGCGGCCCTCCATCAGCACCTCCAGCGCCTGCTGAACTGATTTTTCAGATTGGCTGTCGAGACTTGAGGTAGCTTCATCGAGCATAAGAATGCTTGGGTTACGGAGAAGCGCTCTCGCAATCGCGATTCTTTGCCTTTGTCCGCCTGACAGCATAATGCCGCGTTCGCCCACTTCTGTATCAAACTGATTCGGCAGCTCCTTTATAAAATTGAGCGCATATGCCATCTCCGCGGCTTTTTCGATCTCAGCATCCGTCACATCTCGTTCTAACCCGTAGCAAATATTTTCTCTGATTGTCCCGGACATTAACGGGCTTTCCTGTGATACATACCCGATATGCTCCCTCCACGATTCAAGCGAGTAAGTATCGACCGGCTCGTCCCCCAGCCGAATGGTCCCTGCAGTCGGAGAATAAAAGCGTTCAAGCAGCTTAAACAGCGTCGTTTTTCCCCCGCCGCTCGGACCGACGATCGCTGTCACTTTCCCTGCTTCAATGACGGCGCTGACCTCTTTTAAGATCAGCTGATCAGGCTTATATCCAAAAGACACGCGATCAAGCTGGATAGGCAGATGTGCATTTTCAATTTGTTTTCCTGTCACTGTATCTTCCTCTTCCTCTGCCAAAATCTCAATCATTCGTTCTGTTGCACCGATTGATTTTTGCAGCTGTGTGAAAAACGTTGTAATCTGGCCCATCGGCATAATAATTTGAAACAAATATAAAATAAAAGCCACGAGCGCTCCGGCTGTGAGCTCGCCTGATGAGACCTGCATGCCGCCATATCCGATCACTGCGACAAGCGCTGCCATTAACACGAGTGAAATAAGCGGGCCGACAAGCGATTGAACCTTGGCTTCACGAACGCCAAGCTTAAATAATGAGGAAATCCCCATCTTCCCGCGCCCATATTCGACATCCTCCGCATTTGAAGCCTTAACAAGTCTGATTTCCGGGAGAATTTGATTAAGCAGGCCTGTAAAACGAGCCGTTTCATCTTGCGTTTCCCGTGAAATGGAGAACATTTTCCGTCCAATCGGCACCAAAATAAGAGCGGCCAGCGGAACGACCACTAACACAAGCAGTGTCAGCTTCCAGTTCATAATAAACAAGATTGTCAATGATCCAATGACAGAAATGATGCCTGTAATAAATCCGCTGATATGGGTTGTAATCAATTCTTTGACCACCATCGTATCGTTCGTTACACGGCTGACTGTTTCTCCGGAAGCATTTGTATCGAAATAAGAGACAGGCAGCTTAATTAATTTCTTCCATAATAACTCCCGCAGCCCGGAAATGATTTTTTGTCCATTATAGTTAAGCGCATAGGTGGCATAAGCGCTTAAACCCGCCTGAACGAAAAACACCAGCGCGATCAAACCGATTTGCGTGCCTGACAGATTTGACATAGAAAAACCATCGACAAGCTGCTTCGTTAATAATGGAATGAGCAGGCTGACCAGCGTGGTTACTACACTGAGGGCAAGCGCAAAGGCGAGCTTTCCATAAGAAGGATTGGTCCGTCTTACTAAGGCAAAAAAGGGTTTCAATTTACTTTTAGATTTTTGTTTCTTGGTTGGCATATATTTTCCTCCTGTTTCAGCGTTCAGAAAGGTGAAAAGTCATAGCAAAAGGATGATTTTTACTCTTTCTCAATCATATCAATGGAGAAAGACTTTTTCAGTATATTTTTGCCGTGATCAAAATAAAAATCTCCCACTCATTGTTTGAATAGGAGATTTTTGTGTTAGACATCTTTCACTGGCTTCTTTTTTCTGTAAGTCAATGTTACATCCTGCTGTCGCAGGTCTTCTATTATCATTTTGTACCGATCAACTTTTGCGGTATGTTCTTCTTTTATCATCTGAAGGGCAGCTTTTCGTTTTTCGCTATTAGACTCAAGCTCTTTTTTTATTTTTTTTACAATCAACCCTTTTTGCCCTTTGATTTCCTCTTTTAATGAAGACTCAAATTTCTTTGTCAGGCTGAGAAAGTCGTTGATCGGTTGATTGAGGGTGCCCGCTTTCCCCTTCATTTCATCTTGGGTAAGAAACATATAGGTCGTTGATACAATTTCTGTTTCACTTTCTGAAAATAAGGAAGTCACTCTTCATATTCCTCCTAAGACTGAAAATCAAATAACTGAGAAATCATTTCTTCTTTTTCAAACAGCTTTTCAATACTCTCGCGGATATTTTTGATAAAATCTCTTTTTTCTGTTGTCTGTTTTTTTAATTCAGCAACAATTCCATCATTTGCAGGAAGCGCACCTGTGTGGAATGATTCATGAACTGAGATTTTCTCCAATTTATCGAATGTGTGGCTGAAACCAGCTGCAAGCCGGAATTGAAGATCGAAGGCATAATGCGAAGGGTTTTCTTCCATATGATGAATAGCCGTGATGATCGCCTGCTTTTTGTCTATGAAGTCTTCATCGATTTCCTGACTGTAAACCTTCTGGTACTTAGAAATCGCATCTTCCATATCTTCAACGATTTTCATACCGTTTTGATAGATTCTGACAGCGGATGAGAGATTGACTTGAATCGTTTCTCCCGAGCCACTCTTCCCTGTAAAATAAATATCGGAGCCTTTATAGCTGAAGCCTTTTTCCTTTGACAAGGCGTTGAGCATTTGAACGATGCTGTGGCCGTCGACGATAAGTTTTAGTGCGTCTTTTGTTTCTGTGTCGAGTGTTTTCAATGAGGACAGAATTGATTTTACATAGTCCACTATTTCACCAACGTCTTTTAAAGCTTGCATAAATTGGCCATGTTTTAGATGGTCTATGAAATGTTCGTACCGTGACTCTATGCCTCGCATACTCGCATTAATATTCGTTAATTCTTTTTTGATGACTTTCTTTTGCGTTTCATCAATATAACCATTTTCAGCTAACTGATCTACGACCGGTCCGCTGTTTCTCAACAAGGTATGAAGAAAACCTAAAAACGACGGCAGTTCCTCTTTTATTCGGCCATACATTTGCTTAACATCATCAAAATGCTCATATAGGACACTTACTTTCTTTAAAGCGCCGTCTGTGTTTTTCACTTTTTCAATCAGGTCTATGTCTATCCCGCTGGCTGCCTTTATAAAACCGTTCAAGCCGTCTTTTTCATAGTCATCCTTATATTTTTGAAGGAATTTTTGAATTGACCTCACATCTTCGTCAGGAACCCCATCCATAATGTTTCGGATGCCTTTTACACTTGTATTTGTATCTGCCATCTTCACATCACCGAATGTAATAAAATCGGCCTTGCCGCTGACTCCATACAGCGGGTCATCTTTTGAGATGCGCTGAGTGATGTTTGTTGTTACGCCTTTGTCTTCATAATATTTTTGGATTTCTTTTTTTAACTTTTCTGGCGGGATGGAATCTATATCTTCATATTTATAACTAAATTTCCTAATAACATATCTATATAAACTTTCATCAGTTTCAAGTAATTGATCAATATTGACTTGAGCTCCATTTACCCCATAAACTTCATCATATTCTCCATCAATCAATTGCACCATAACTTGGTTATTATTTGCAAGTGAATGTCCTAAGGCGAATGTTTTTAAATCCTCAGAGTTACCTGCTGCTTTCTTTGCTTTGTTAGTAAACTCCTTTGTAGCCTCATACTGACTATGATCAATTCCTAAAAAAAGACCAAAAAAGTTATATGACCAATCCTTATTATCGGCACTACCTTCTGAAATAATCTGAAGCTGATCAATATGTTTTTTCTCATCTATTATATGGATTGCCGTTCCATCGTAACCTGATTCTCTGGTCGAACTTTGTATACTTGTATTCTGATTTACAAGTTCATTGGAGGTGTAAATTTCAATTTTCATATTCTCAGGAAGATCGTGGTGGGTTTCCTCTTTATAAATTCTGCGTATATCTGCTTCGAAATCCTTCTTAGCTTTCTTAACTTCACTCGCAATAGTTGAGGCAAACTTTTGTTTATAGTCATATTCTAAATCAATTAACCTTAACTTTACGTTCTCATTCTCAAATACATTTTTATTTCCCATCTTATTTCTCCTTTTTATCTATTAAAAAGGTGATAGAATTAATTAATTTCTCAACTTTATTTTTAGCCTTTTCTTCATCTAAGGAGCATGGTTGATTTTCATTTTTGCATCCAAGGGTAAAGGCGTATTCTACTCCTAGGTTATCTTCCTCTGTAGACTTAACATATCCAAAATAACTGTATGAATAATTATATTTTCTATCAATATCGTCAAAGATGTCTTTTTTCTTGGCAGTGTAAATATCCGTTTTCTTTTTGCTGCTTTTTTTGTATTCGCCTTTATAATCATTTTTTCCACTAACAATATCTAGCATTGTCTTAGGTTCATTCGCAAAACTTTCTTCTTTGTAATATGTTACATGGCCATCAAACATTACATTGGTGTCTTTATCATAACTATTAAATCCAATACTTTCTTTGTTTTTCCCGGTTAACGATGATCTTCTTGATAGATACTTTCCATCCTCCGGAAACAACATCCTAAACCCTTTCAGCTTAGATTCCAGCAAATAATATCCTGGTTCCTCTTCTTTTGTTGACACCATGTACTCTCTCGTTTTCTCGTCCTGAAACGCAGGTACTTGAGGCAGATCCTTGGGATCCATGTCTTTTGGTTTTACCGCTTCTGTTTTATTGTCATTTGTGCTGTTTTTATCATTGTCATTCATACTGCATCCTCCTGTCAGGGCAAGTAATAAGCTGAAGCAAATAAAGATGATCTTTTTCATTACGAACCTCCACGGGTTTTGTGAGAATAGTATTCTATTTTTATATCAAAAATAATTCTATTGACCTGGTTAAGAGATGATTATTTCATCCTTTTTCATGTTACATCATGGCGGAATTTGGATAAATAGGAAATGAGACTCGGTTTTGATCTCCTTTTATTAACTAATCATATATAACACCCAATATAAATCTAAATACCTATTACTTTTTTCACAAAACAAAAAGAGCCGTATCATCCGGCTCTTTACTCTTCAATCTCAGAATGGCGTTTTTTCAATACGTCAAGCACATCATCCAGCGGCAGGGATTGTTCTCTGAGCAGGACAAGCAGGTGATACAGCAGGTCTGCCGCTTCCCATTTGAGTTCCTCATGATCCCGGTTTTTCGCGGCGATGATGACTTCGGATGCTTCTTCTCCGACTTTTTTCAAAATCTTATCGACGCCTTCACGGAAGAGGTACGTGGTGTAAGCTCCTTCAGGCATTTCCGCTTGGCGTTCCGCGATCACCCGCTCCAGTTCGTTCATGATGCCGAATCGGTCCGCGGCCTGTTCTTCTGTTTGTTCCTTTGTAAAACAGCTGTAGCTGCCAGTGTGGCATGCCGGGCCTGACGGTTCTACGAGTACGAGCAGCGCGTCTTGATCGCAGTCATACCGGATACCTTTGACGGCTTGCGTGTTCCCTGAGGTTTCTCCTTTATGCCATAACGCTTGGCGTGAGCGGCTGTAAAACCATGTTTCCTTCGTTTCCAGCGTTTTTTCGTACGATTCCTTGTTCATATACGCAAGTGTCAGCACTTCTTTGCTTGCCGCATCCTGCACGATAGCAGGAATTAATCCGTCCTCGTTAAAACGCAGTTCATCTGCCTGTTTCATCTCACATTCACCCCGTACTCTTTCAAGTATGATTTCACTTCTTTAATCGATGTTTCTTTATAATGAAAAATTGAGGCGGCCAGCGCGGCGTCGGCTTCTCCTTTTGTAAAAGCCTCAAGCATATGCTGTGCGTTTCCCGCGCCTCCCGAAGCGATAACAGGGACGGGGACAGCTTCGGAAACAAGCTTTGTCAGCGTGTGGTCGAAACCTTTTTTCTCACCGTCGGAGTCCATGCTTGTCAGCAATATTTCTCCTGCCCCGCGTTTGACGCCTTCTTTTGCCCACGCGGTGACCTCCCAATCTGTTTTCTTTCTGCCGCCGTGCGTGTAGACCTTATATGTGTCAGATTCTTTGTCATACTTGGCATCAATGGCAAGTACGATGCATTGAGAACCGAAAAACTCGGCTCCTTCTGTAATCAGCTCAGGGCGGAGAACAGCTGCCGTGTTCACCGACACTTTGTCCGCTCCGGCACGCAGTATCGTTTTCATATCGCTGAGCTGATTGATGCCGCCGCCGACTGTAAACGGAATGGCAAGCTTCGCGGCAACCTGCTCCACAACGTCAACCATCGTCTTTCGTCCTTCGTGCGAGGCGGAGATATCAAGAAAAACAAGTTCATCCGCACCTTCCCGGTCGTACACTTCGGCGAGTTCAACTGGGTCACCGGCATCCTTCAATTCGAGAAATTGAATTCCTTTGACAACGCGTCCTTCTTTGACATCAAGGCATGGGATAATCCGTTTTGTGATCATTTGCGCTTCACCCTTTCAAGCGCCTCACTCAGCGTAAACTGATTGGTATACAGCGCTTTTCCGATGATCGCTCCAGAGACGCCGTCCGCCTCATTGCGGGCGAGAGCTTCGAGATCCGCGACGGAGCTGACTCCGCCGGAAGCGATCACCGATTTCCCCGTTTCCTTAGCAAGCTCGACCGTGCTTTTAACATTGGGGCCTGACAGCATTCCATCTGTCGCGATGTCAGTAAAAATAAAGACTTCCGCACCTTCATTGGCTAGCTCTTTGCCCAGTTCAGTTGCCTTAAGGGTTGATGTTTCAAGCCATCCCTCTGTTGAAACAAAACCGTTTCTCGCATCCAGTCCGATTGCAATTTTCTCGCCATATTGTTTCAGCATTTTTTTGACAAACGGAGGGTTAGAAACTGCTGAGCTTCCCAGGATCACCCGCTCGACTCCTGCTGATAAATATTCATAGACGTCATTTTCAGAACGGATCCCACCGCCGATTTCGACTTTCAGGTTCAGCTTTTGCGCAATCTCAATCACATGGCGGTCATTCACTCTTTTCCCTTCTTTGGCCCCGTCGAGATCAACGAGATGGATCCATTCGGCACCCTCTTTCTCAAATAACTCAGCCATGTCGTACGGTGAATCGCCATATATCGTTTCCTTATTATAATCCCCTTGAACAAGGCGAACACATTTGCCGTTTCTCATATCAATTGCCGGATATAATGTAAAAGCACTCATTTTTTCACCTTCTGTTCTGCTGCCATTTTCGTAAATTGGGTTAAAATAGACATACCGACCGTGCTGCTTTTTTCCGGATGAAATTGGGCGCCGAAGACGTTTCTTTTTCCGACTACAGCAGGCACTCGTACACCATAATCGGCGCTTGCCAGAAGCGCGTTCTCCTCCATCCCGTCAATGTAATAGGAATGAACGAAGTAAGCGTAGCCTTGTTCTGTTTTAGTCAGCAGCGGAGATTCATTATGAAAAGAAAGACGATTCCAGCCCATATGCGGAACCTTCAGCTTGTTTCCTTTTTCATCTTCTGCTTTCAGCCTGACTGCTTTTCCTTTTAACAGCCCGAGTCCTGAAGCGGTGCCGTTTTCTTCGCTTTCTTCAAATAAAAGCTGCATGCCGAGGCAGATCCCGAGAAGCAGCCTTCCCTCTGAGACCATATCGTGAATCAATTGATCAAGCTTCGTGTAGCCCAAATTGTCCATCGCGTCTCCAAATGAACCGACTCCCGGCAAAATGAAAGCATCAGCTTCTTTCAGCTCCTCCGGCTTTTCAGAAACAAAATACGGCACGCCGACACGTTCAAGCGCCTTTGAGACACTGTATAAATTCCCCATTCCGTAATCTATCACGCCGATCATTTACAGCATCCCTTTCGTTGACGGTATTCCTTTAACTCGCGGATCGATCGTTGTCGCTTCATCAAGCGCACGTCCCAGTGCTTTAAAAACGGCTTCAATCATGTGGTGGGTATTTGTTCCATAATGAACGATGACGTGCAGGTTCATTCGAGCTTCGAGCGCCAGCTTCCACAAAAATTCATGTACAAGCTCCGTATCGAAAGTTCCGACTTTAGCAGCCGGGAAATCAGCGCGCATTTCTAAGTGCGGCCGGTTGCTTAAATCAATCACAACTTGAGCAAGTGCCTCATCCATCGGCACAAACGCCGATCCGTAGCGTTTGATTCCTTTTTTATCGCCCAACGCTTCGAGCAGCGCCTGCCCTAAGCAGATGCCGATATCTTCAGTCGTGTGGTGATCATCTATATCAACATCGCCTTTTGCGTTAATGGAAAGATCAAATTGGCCGTGTTTCGTGAATAAATCCAACATATGTGTCATAAACGGCACATCTGTTTTAATATCCGCTTGTCCTCCGCCGTCTATTGTAAATGCCAGCTCAATATCTGTTTCGTTTGTTTTCCTGACGCGTTCCGCTTTTCTCATTTAGAAATCCTCCGTTCTCTCGCTTCAATTGATCTGGCATGGGCTTCTAACCCTTCCAGTCTGGCAAAAGCCGCGATGCTTTCGGCATGTTCTTCAAAGGCTGATTGACTGTAAGAAATAATGCTCGATTTCTTTTGAAAATCAGTTACGTTTAATGGACTTGAAAATCTGGCTGTTCCGTTTGTCGGAAGCACATGGTTCGGTCCGGCAAAATAATCACCGACAGGCTCAGGGCTGTATCTGCCTAAGAAAATTGCACCCGCATGTTTGATACTGCCAAGCAAAGCTTCCGGAGACTGTGTTATGATTTCTAAATGCTCTGGCGCGAGTGTATTGACAGTCTCAATCGCTTCTACCATTGTTTCCGCCACATATATACAACCGTAATCTCTCACTGAAGCTTCCGCTATTTCTCTTCGCGGCAAGGTTTCCAGCTGCTTATTCACCTCGGCTGAAACCGTCTCGGCCAGCGCCATGGAATCTGTGACAAACACACATGAGCTAAGCTTATCGTGTTCCGCCTGTGACAGCAGATCGGCTGCAATTTCGCTCGGAATCGCTGTTTCATCAGCCAGCACGACGATTTCACTCGGTCCGGCAATCATATCGATATCGACATCGCCGAACACTTCTCGTTTGGCAAGCGCGACATAAATGTTGCCCGGACCCGTGATTTTATCCACCGGCTCAATGGTTTCTGTTCCGTATGCTAACGCCGCAATCGCCTGAGCGCCGCCCATTTTGTAAATGTCTTTTATGCCCAGCTCGGCTGCAGCAACCAAAACTCCAGGAGACAGCAGACCGTCTTTTCCCGGAGGCGTGACGAGAACGATTCTTTCAACGCCCGCTACGAGCGCCGGAATCACATTCATCAAAACAGATGAAGGATATGCGGCCGTTCCCCCCGGCACATATACACCGGCGGAATCCAGCGCCGTCACTTTCTGCCCCAGCATTGTGCCGTCCTTTCTGTGATAAAACCAGGAGGATTGCAGCTGTCTTTCGTGATATTCCCTAATATTTTCGATTGCCTGCCTAATCACCTGAAGAAGACGTGAATCCAGTGAGGTGTATGCCTCCTCAAATTCTTCTTTTGTGACCAGCGGGCTGTCTATTTCGATGCAGTCAAATTTCGCCGTGTAGCTGCGAACCGCCTGATCACCGTTTGCTTTAACATCTTCAATAATGGACCGGACCGTCTTTCTTTGCTCTTCCGTTCCGGCATCGATGGAACGCTTGAGAGAAAGCCGTTCCGCTCCGCTGATGGTTTTGATCTTCATTTTGCCGTCTCTCCTTCCACAACGAGAGATAGGCGGGATGCCATTTCGTCAATCACATCGTCTTTCATGCGATAGCTTACCGGGTTGACAATAAAGCGAGAGGTAATGTCACAAATGTGCTCCGTTTCAACAAGCCCATTTTCTTTCAGCGTCTGTCCTGTGGAAACAATGTCCACTATCCGATCTGCAAGCCCAATGAGCGGAGCCAGTTCAATTGAACCGTTGAGCTTAATAATCTCGACTTGTTCTCCCTGCTCTCTGAAATAACTGGAAGCCACATTCGGATACTTTGTCGCGATTCTTGGCGCTACTCCGCTCCAGTCTGTATTCGGAAGTCCGGCGACAGCTAAGTGGCATTTGCTGATGTTTAAATCCAGTACCTCATACACATCGCGTTCCTCCTCCAGCATGACATCCTTGCCCGCAATTCCGACGTCTGCCACGCCATGCTCCACATACGTGGTTACGTCCATCGGCTTCGCTAATATAAACCGAAGATTTTCCTCCGGCACATCGATGATCAGTTTTCTCGAATCTTCAAACTCCTCAGGGAGCCTGTAGCCTGCCTGCCTCAGCAGCCCTGCCGCTTCTTCAAATATCCGGCCCTTTGGCATCGCCATTGTGAGTAACTTACCCATTTTGCTCTTCCTTTCTGGCACCGATAAAATAAGTGACGTTTGCAAAAGATTTTGTCATCTGGTCGATATTTTCTATTCCCGATAAATCTTGAAGAACCACTTTGTTCCCTTTCATGCGTTCTTCATTCGCATAAGCGATGGCTTGCGCCCGCTGCTCTTTGCTGAAAATAACAGCGTCTATTTCACAAGGTTCGTCCTTCATATGAAGGGCTTCAATCAGCCGGTCGATCCGAAGCCCGAAGCCTGTTGCCGGTGCAGGTGAATCAAAATGGCCCAGCAGCTTGTTGTAACGGCCGCCGCTTCCAATGACAAAACCGACATTCTCGGCGTACACTTCAAATAAAATCCCTGTGTAATAGCTCATGTGGCTGACCATATTCAGATCCAGGCGGACATTTTCCGTACATCCGTAATCCTCAAGAATGTCCCACAGCGCCTTCAGCTCATCAACCACGCTTTTTCCTTGCGCAGAATCGACGATTTCCTCGGCACGTCCGCATACTTCTATACCGCCCCGCAGTTCAAGGAGCTCAAGCAGCCTGCTTTTATCAATGGAGGAAAGCGGGAGAGACTTGACATGCTCTCTGTAGCCGACGTAGTTCTTTTCATATAAGAACCTCCGCAGCACATCAGCTCGTTCAACGTTTCCGAGCACCTCAACAAACAAAGCATCCGCAATGCCGGCATGGCCAATTGCAATTTTAAAGGATGCCAGCCCAGCGTTTTTTAATGCCCCGACGACTAAAGCAATGACCTCCGCATCCGCGCTCGTCGTGCCGTCACCGATTAACTCCACTCCGACCTGCTCGAACTCAGCCGGACGTCCGCCTTCACGCTCCTGAGCCCTGAATACATTTGCCGCATAGCCGACTCTTAGCGGATGACCGTGTTTCAGAAGCTTCGATGCCGCCACCCTTGCAATCGGCCCCGTCATATCCGGGCGAAGCACCAATGTCTTGCCGTCCTGATCAAGTAGCTTAAACAGCTGCTGCTCTTCAATTGCTGACTGGACGCCAACGGTATCGTAAAACTCCAGTGTCGGCGTTTCCATAAATTGATATCCCCATTTATCAATCAAATCGGTTAACGATCGTCTCACCTTTTTTTTCGTTTCGTATAAACCGGGCAGTGTATCTCTCATGCCGTGCGGTTTTTCAAACATAAACATCAACCCGAGCACCTCCGCTGTTATCTTATGAAGGAAAATTCCGAATCCTTTAGTTCGCTAATATGATAATATGTTAGCAGATGAAAGAATGAAAATCAACGCTTAACTTCAGTAAGGATATTTTTAGTTCAAATATCCTTCTCCTCATTATGAAAAAATCATGAATAATGTATTAAAGGTACGTAATATCTCAAATTCTTTATGTTTGGCATGCTATAATACAAATCAAATAGAGAACAAGGAGATAAAGATGAAAACACTGCGAACTCTATGTGTCCTGATGATTCTTTCAGGCGTTATTTTTTTCGGACTTAAAATAGATGCAAAAGATATAGATATTCCTTTTTTGAACAGCCTTAAAAAAGTGGTTTCTGATAGCGATACAGACTCAGCTGCGAATAGCAAAAAGGAGCTGAAGGGAAGCGCAAAACCGCTGGATGTCATCCTTTACAATCAAATGGACGCACCCCGGCTCTATAACGGCTGTGAAGTAACAAGCCTTGCGATGGTGCTGAATTATGCGGGATACGACGTGACAAAAAATACCCTGGCAAATCAGGTTGCCACAGTGCCTTTGACATACAGCAGCGGATTAAAGGGTGATCCGAATGACGGATTTGTCGGGGATATGGCGAATGGCCCTGGTCTCGGTGTCTACCATCGACCGATCTATCAGCTGGCGAAAACCTATGCGGGAGACAAAGTGTCTGATCTGACTGGAAAAAGTATTTCCGCTGTTTATCAGCAGCTTGAAAAAGGCAATCCAGTTTGGGTTATTACGACAGCCAACTTTACGCCAGTTGACAACATGCAGACATGGAAAACGCCAAACGGAACGATAGAAATTACGTACAGCGAACACAGCGTCGCCGTTACGGGATATGATGATAAATATGTGTATCTCAATGATCCGTATGGCTATAAAAACAGAAAAACCGATAGAACAAGCTTTGAAAAAGCGTGGAAACAAATGGGCAGCCAGGCCGTGGTTATTCAAAAGTAAACACCTGAAGCCTCACTATGCTCTATTCTGAGCAAATACGACAATATTCATGCTTTTTGTATCAATCGGTAAGATCGATTCATTTTCCATTTTTCACCCAAAATTGTCTTTACTTTCAGGCTGTCTGTTTTTATGATTAAAGCAGATTCAGCCTTGCCCCGATCTATGCGAGAGAAGCCGGTGCAAGTCGCTGACGCTTCTCTTGCAAAAAATGAAAGATATCCGGGGAGGATTTATCATTGAAAAAAATCGTGTCTATCCTATTTATGTTCGGTTTGGTTATGGGTTTCAGCCAGTTTCAGCCATCAACCGTTTTTGCAGCTGACAAAGTGGTGCACGAAACAATTATCGTACCAAAAAATACAACATATGACGGGAAAGGACAGCGGTTTGTGGCAGGGAAAGAATTAGGTGACGGAAGCCAGTCAGAAAACCAAGACCCTGTTTTTCGTGTGGAGGATGGAGCAACCCTGAAAAATGTGGTGCTTGGTGCACCTGCAGCTGATGGCGTGCACACTTATGGAAACGTTAACATTCAGAATGTGAAATGGGAAGATGTTGGTGAGGATGCGTTAACGGTGAAGAAGGAAGGAAAAGTGACGATCGACGGCGGTTCTGCTCAAAAAGCGTCAGATAAGATATTCCAAATCAATAAAGCCAGTACCTTCACAGTGAAAAATTTCACGGCGGATAATGGCGGGAAGTTCATTAGACAGCTTGGTGGTTCAACCTTCCACGTTGATGTGATCATCGACAAGTGCACCATCACAAACATGAAGGAAGCGATATTCCGGACGGACAGCAAAACAAGCACGGTCAGAATGACAAATACACGCTACTCTAATGTCGGTCAAAAATGGATTGGTGTTCAGCATATTTACGAAAACAACAACACTCAATTTTAACAAAAAAAGTCCGCTGATGTTATTCAGCGGACTTTTTCAATCTTTCTTGCATTTCTTCCTTCGTATAGATGATCCTCATCGGATTTCCGCCGACAAATGCCCCGTCAGGCACATCCTTATGGACAAGCGTTCCGGCGGACACAACTGCGCCATCTCCTATTTTCACCCCGGGCAGAATGGTCGTGTTGGCACCAATCATCACTTCGTCCCCGATCAGAACTTTGCCGATCCGGTATTCGTGAATCAAATACTCATGGGCCAGAATGGTCGTATTGTACCCGATGATTGTATTTGTTCCGACTGAGATCTTTTCCGGAAACATGATATCTGGCATCACCATGAGGGCAAAGGATGTCTGTTTTCCAACCTTCATCCGCAGAAATGTGCGGTACAGCCAGTTTTTCATCCCTATAAACGGCGTATATCTCGCAATTTGAATGACAATGAAATTTTTGACGACCTTTAAAAAAGGTACCGTTTGATAGACATGCCACAGTGAGTTGGCCCCCGAGACCGGATGACGATCTGTTTTTCTCACAGATTACTTCACTCCAACGATTTGTAATAGATCACTCATTTTCTCAAGCATAAAATCCGGCTCATGCTTCGCCAGCATTTCCGGCCCTTTAATCGTCCATGCGACTCCTGCCGTTTTTGTACCGGCGTTTTTCCCTGCCAGCACATCATGGTAATTATCACCGACCATAATGGCTTCCGCCGGCTCGCTTCCTAGCTGTTTCAGCGCTAACAGCACAGGCTCGGGATCAGGCTTTGCATTCGTCACATCATCAAGGGTGACAACTGTTTCAAAGAATTCGCCGATTCCCGTGAGCTTGAGGCCCATATTGACAGTATCTCTTAATTTTGTTGTCACAATTCCTAATGTAAAGCCGGCTTTTTTTAATGCATCCAGGGTCTCATATACCGTTTCATATTCAGTGACGAGTGAATCATGCATGTCATGATTGTACGCTCTGTACATAGCGATCATATCCTCGCATTTATCAGGGTCCATCGAAGAGAACGTATCAAAAAGAGACGGCCCGATAAATGCAAGGACATCTTCTCGTTTATACTTGCTCGGATAATAATGCTCCAGTGTATGCAAAAAGGACGCGATAATTAATTCATTCGTATTAATAAGCGTTCCGTCTAAATCAAACAGAATCGTCGTTACTTGTTTGTCACTCATATTGCTTCCTTTCCAACCGCTGAGGGTTTCCATTTTTTCCACGTGTGCGCAATAGCCATTGTCAGCAGAACTGCTGTGGTGACACGAATCAAAAGAAGCGGCCAGACCGGTATGCCAAGCGGAATAAAGACAAGTGTATCTTCCACGACCGCGTGGCAGGCAACGAGAAATATAAATGCCAATGTCATGTCCCGCTTGCTCACGCCGTCATCCTCGACAGCTTTGATCATGACACCCGCTCCGTAGGCCAGACCAATCGTCAGTCCCGTCACCATCGTCATAGACGTATTTTTATTCATGCCAAGCAGCTGCGTAAACGGCGACAGCCACCTGGAAAACCGATAAAGCCAGCCTAAATCTCTTAAAAACTGGATGATAATCATCAGCGGGATCACTATTGCCGCCAGCTGCAAAACACCAAGTCCGGCTTTCGTTAATGCTTCTGCCAACATTCCTAGCCAGCTGTCTGGCGCCGCGCTCTTCGCAGCGATAAAACCGTACTGCGCCGTTTCCTTTCCGCCATGCCAAATGAGGTTGATGACGATGGCTGACACAGCGGCCAAACCGATGCGCACGGCCAATATGACGCCAATTCTGATACCAACCTTTGCGGCAACTGTCGATTCGATAATCAAGTTATGACAGAAAGAAAGCATAACAGCTAAAATAAAGACTTCTTTCACAGATAAATCCAATGTTAAAATCCCGGCAATTCCCGCATACAGATTCAGCATATTTCCCAGTACAAGCGGAATGGCCGCTTCACCAGAAAGCCCGAAGAGACCCATTACCGGTGTGATCAGCCGTACAAGCCAATCCATGACAGGGGTATGCTGGAGCAAAGTGACCAATAGCGTTACCGGGAAAATCACTTTACCCAGCGTCCATGTTGTTTGAAAACCTGCTGCAAGACCGGCCAGAAAGATCTTCTTCATCCCTCATCCCCCTTTGTTGACGTCTACTCCGCGTACCGCTCCTTCGAGTATCCCTTGACGCGTCTGAAGATGATGGCTGCCACAGCCAAAACAATCAATACGATTGAAATCACCTGAGCGATGCGAAGTGAATCAGTCAGCATTAAGCTGTCAGTCCGCATTCCTTCAATAAAGTATCTTCCGATTGAATACCAAATGATATAGATCAAGAACATCTCGCCTCTACGCAAATTCGCTCTGCGCAGCAGCAGTAAAACAATGACGCCGACAAAGCTCCATAGTGATTCATATAAAAAAGTAGGATGATAATATTGCCCATTGATATACATTTGATTGATGATAAATTCAGGCAGGTGCAGGTTTTCTAAAAAGGCTCTGCTGACAGCCTCGCCGTGCGCTTCCTGATTCATGAAGTTCCCCCAGCGGCCGATCGCCTGGCCGAGCAAAATGCTGGGCGCGGCAATATCCGCAAGCTTCCAGAACGAAAGGTTTTTCACTCTCGAAAACACATAACCCGTTAAAATGGCGCCGATTAATCCGCCATGAATGGCAATGCCGCCCTTCCAAATCTTAATGATTTCTCCCGGATGTGCCGCATAATAGTCCCATTCAAAGGCAACATAATAAATTCGTGCGCAAATAATCGCAATTGGAATGGCAAACAGGACAAGATCAATAAACGTATCTTTCTGCAGCCCCCGTTTTTCACTTTCCCTCATCGCTATCCACAGCCCGAGCAAAGCGCCGAGACCGATAATGATTCCGTACCAGTGGACGGCTAACGGCCCCAGCTGAAATGCTATCGGATTGAGTGGTTCTATCGCTTCATTCATTTAACGCCAACTCCTATTCTTCTTGTTCACCGTCTTCAATGACGTCCGCCAGCTTGTTGGTAAATTGTTCAGCGGCATTCAGCCCCATCCGCTTCAATCTGAAGTTCATTGCTGCCACTTCGATGATGACTGCAAGATTTCGGCCTGGGCGGACGGGAATCGTCAGTTTTGTAATTTCTGTATCAATGATTTTCATGGTCTCTTCCTCAAGTCCGAGCCGGTCGTATTGCTTGCCCTGCTCCCAGAGTTCAAGATTCATGACAATCGTGATTCGTTTATTGCTTCTGACCGCGCCAGCGCCAAATAGCGTCATCACATTGATAATGCCAAGGCCCCTGATCTCAAGAAGGTGCTCAATTAATTCCGGAGCGTTTCCCACAAGAGTATCCTGATCCTCCTGCCGTATTTCAACGCAATCATCGGCAACAAGGCGATGCCCTCTTTTCACAAGCTCTAGCGCTGTTTCGCTTTTTCCGACGCCGCTTTTTCCTGTGATCAGCACGCCGACACCATATATATCGACAAGAACGCCATGAATTGCTGTGGTAGGCGCCAGCCTGCTCTCAAGGAAGTTGGTTAAACGGCTTGACAGTCTTGTCGTTTTCAGCGGCGATCTGAGGACAGGCACCCCATTTTTCTCGGAGGCGTCAATCAGCTCCTGCGGGATGGGCATATCTCTAGAAAGAATAATAGCTGGTGTTACATCAGTGCACAGAGAATCCATTCGCTGCTTTTTCTCCTCTTCAGGAAGCTGTTCAAAGAAAGAAAGCTCTGTTTTTCCGAGAAGCTGCACGCGCTCCCTCGGGTAATATGTAAAATATCCGGCAATTTCAATACCTGGTCTTGATAGGTCACTCATTGTAATCGGGCGGTTAATTCCTTCTTCTCCGCTGATTAATTCCAAATTGAACTGTTCCATTACGTCTTTTGTGCGAACCTTTGCCACGATATGTTCCTCCTGTTCCGGGCTGCCCCGAGCTTGCTCACAATACTTTCATTTTATCACTTTCGGGCTTGAACCTAAAACAGATTTTATAAAAGGGGGGAAAACACCTCAGCTGGTCTAGATCACTAGTCTGAAAAAGAGTAAAATAAAGGTATTCAAATTCCAGAAAGGCGGATCATCTATGGCAGAGAGTCTTCTTATCAAAGACATTGCGATCGTGACAGAAAATGAAGTAATCAAAAACGGCTATGTCGGAATCAATGACGGAAAAATCAGCACAGTTTCAACAGAACGGCCCAAGGAGCCATATTCAAAAGAGATTCAAGCACCTGCGGATTCCGTTTTGCTTCCCGGCATGATTGACATTCATATCCACGGCGGCTATGGCGCAGATACAATGGATGCTAGCTTTTCCACGCTCGACATCATGTCGTCAAGACTGCCCGAAGAAGGCACGACGAGCTTTTTAGCCACAACGATTACCCAAGAGCATGGGAACATTTCTCAAGCTTTGGTGAACGCAAGAGAGTGGAAAGCGGCTGAAGAGTCCTCTTTATTAGGTGCAGAACTGCTCGGCATTCATTTAGAGGGCCCCTTTGTTTCGCCTAAAAGAGCCGGAGCGCAGCCAAAGGAGTGGATTAGGCCTTCGGATGTTGAGCTTTTCAAAAAGTGGCAGCAGGAGGCGGGCGGACTGATCAAAATTGTTACACTTGCGCCGGAGGAGGATCAGCATTTTGAACTGATCCGCCATTTGAAAGACGAATCGATTATCGCATCCATGGGGCACACGGATGCCGATTCCGCATTGCTGTCGGATGCCGCAAAAGCAGGGGCGAGCCATATGACTCATCTGTACAACGCGATGAGCCCGTTTCATCACCGAGAGCCCGGAGTGATCGGAACGGCGCTGGCCCATGATGGGTTTGTGACAGAGCTTATCGCCGATGGCATTCACTCCCATCCTTTAGCTGCAAAGCTTGCTTTTTTGGCGAAAGGCAGCAGCAAGCTCATTTTAATTACCGATTCCATGAGGGCAAAAGGACTGAAAGACGGCGTATATGAGTTCGGCGGCCAAAGTGTGACGGTAAGAGGACGAACAGCACTTCTTTCAGACGGAACCCTTGCCGGTTCGATCCTCAAAATGAACGAAGGCGCACGGCATATGCGTGAGTTTACAAATTGCTCTTGGACGGATATAGCTAATATAACTTCTGAAAACGCGGCCAAACAGCTGGGCATCTTTGACCGAAAAGGCAGTGTGACTGTGGGAAAAGATGCAGATTTGGTGATTGTCAGCAGTGATTGCGAGGTGATTCTCACCATTTGCCGCGGAAACATTGCATTTATATCCAAGGAGGCTGACCAGATATGAAAGTAATGGAATGTCAAACGTATGAAGAGCTAAGCCAAATAGCAGCCAGAATAACGGCAGATACAATCAAAGAAAAACCTGATGCTGTTCTCGGTTTAGCGACGGGCGGCACACCGGAAGGCACGTATCGCCAGCTGATCCGCCTGCACCAAACTGAGAATCTCTCATTTCAAAACATCACTACAGTTAATTTGGATGAGTACGCCGGACTTTCAAGCGATGACCCGAACAGCTATCACTTCTATATGAACGACCGTTTTTTTCAGCATATCGACAGCAAGCCTAGCCGGCATTTTATTCCGAATGGAAATGCAGACGATTTGGAGGCCGAATGCAGACGGTATGAACAGCTAGTCGATTCCCTCGGCGACACTGACATTCAGCTTCTCGGCATCGGCCGAAACGGACACATCGGCTTTAACGAACCGGGAACGTCTTTCAAGTCGCGAACTCATGTTGTGACATTAAATGAGCAAACCCGCCAAGCGAATGCCAGATATTTTCCCTCCATAGACAGCGTGCCGAAAAAAGCACTGACAATGGGAATTCAAACGATACTCTCAAGCAAGCGCATTCTGCTGCTTATTTCTGGAAAAAGCAAAGCGGAAGCTGTTCGTAAGCTGTTAGAAGGAAACATAAGCGAAGATTTTCCCGCATCTGCTTTGCACCTGCATTCCGATGTTACGGTTTTGATTGATCGTGAAGCCGCGTCATTAAGACCTTGAAAGGAACATGCTGACTTATGAATATCAATAAACAATCGCCTATTCCGATTTACTATCAGATTATGGAGCAATTAAAAACCCAAATTAAGAACGGAGAGCTGCAGCCGGATATGCCTCTTCCTTCTGAGCGCGAATATGCCGAACAATTCGGGATCAGCCGGATGACAGTTCGCCAGGCGCTTTCTAATTTAGTTAATGAAGGCTTGCTCTATCGCCTGAAAGGGCGGGGCACCTTTGTCAGCAAGCCAAAAATGGAACAAGCACTTCAAGGGCTGACAAGCTTTACCGAGGATATGAAAAGCCGCGGGATGACACCGGGCAGCAGGCTCATTGATTATCAGCTTATTGATTCAACTGAGGAGCTCGCGGCTATATTAGGCTGCGGGCACCCCTCCTCTATCCATAAAATCACTCGGGTGCGGCTGGCAAATGATATTCCGATGGCGATTGAGTCCTCACATATTCCGTTTGAGCTTGCGGGTGAATTGAACGAATCGCATTTTCAGTCGTCGATCTATGATCATATTGAAAGGTACAACAGCATACCGATTTCCCGTGCAAAACAGGAGCTTGAGCCAAGCGCTGCCACCACGGAAGAAGCGAATATTCTTGGTATTCAAAAGGGAGCGCCTGTCCTATTAATTAAACGAACAACATATCTGCAGAACGGAACTGCTTTTGAGCATGCAAAATCCGTATACAGAGGCGACCGTTATACATTTGTCCACTATATGGATCGTCTTTCATAAAAAAAGCCTCCAACCCTTTTTAAGGATTGGAGACATGGCGAAAATCAAACTGGTCTGGTGCCGGACGATATGTTTCTTTTTTCGTCTTGAACTTCCAGATCGGTGATTTCGTTTTGCCGTTAAAACTGTCTTCCACTATAATGTACCAATAATAAACAGACTGCGGTTCAAGATGATCCCAGCGGAATTCAGCTGTGTCCCCGCTCTTCACTTGCTCCCGTTTTCCGAGCTCTTCATTGGTATATACGTTACATTCAAAATAATCGGTTTCCACCTTTTTGATTCTTGGCTTCAAATCAAGCGAAAGGGAAAATTCATCCTTGTTGCCATAGGTATCCGTATCATAGTAGTTCTTATCCTTTACATACGGAGAGTACGTCGATACGTGCACCATGTCATTGGCTTGGTCAAATTGAAGCAAACGCAAATACCCTTGGCCGCCTTCTGGCCCGCCCTGATAATCGGCCAGCATTTGATGCACAAGACGATCCGGTTTCCCATCACCATCATCATCCAGCTCATCTGTTTTTCTCATCGCACTATGATAATGCCCGCTCAACACCATCACGACATTCGGGTTCGGCTTTACGATTTCTTTGAATATTTTCTCTCCGATTGGGCTTCTGTTTCCGCTGACCAGCAAATACTCATGAAAAGCTAAAATGGCCATCCGGTCAGGATGCTTCTTCAGCACCTGATTCATCCACGCGATGTCTTCATCCGTAATGCCCCATCCCATGTACAGCATGATATAATCATTGCCGTTGCTAGAAATCAGGTCATAATGTCCGCGGTTATTTTTATAGGAACCGCCATAATGAAATTTTTTATCAAAACGATCGCTGCCAAAATATTTGCCAAACGCCCTGTAGGAGCCGTCCTTATGTCCGACATCGTGATTGCCGGCCAGCACGCCGTAAGGAATTCCGCTCTTATCCAGAACGGACATTGACCGATCAGCGTTTTTCCACTGTCTGATATCGGCGGAATCATCTACAATATCACCCGTGTGGAACACATATTTGATATTGAGCTGCTTTTGATTATCTTTTATCCATTCGGTCTGTTTATCAAAAATATGCGGATAGCTTTCGGCGTAATACTGTGTATCAGACATCCAGACAAATGTGTACATATCCTTCGCAGGAGGAATTTCATCCTGTACAATCACATTCATTTTCGACTCCCGTACAAAATCGGCGGCAATCACAGACGCTTTCAGCGTAAACGGTTTGTCATCCTTCGCGACGAAGCTGTCAACAGGCTGCCATTCGTTTGTCCGATAATTCCAAGCATACATCGTCACCTTTCTCCCCGGCAAAGAACTGCCCTTCCAGACTGATTCTGCCAGATCATTCTCATCAATTGATGGATCAACCGTCACTTCAAAGCGATGATAAGGGAAAAGCTCTTTGTTTTCTGTCGATACTGTTTTTCCATCAGCAGCTGATACCCGCTCCAATTCTTTATTCGTAAATGGGGTCTCCCTTTCCGGCACAAAGCTTTTCGGCGGTTCAGTCAGTGACGCGTGCTTAAATATTTTCACATGATTGCGCGCTGTATATTGAAATCCCCTATAAAAACCAACATCCATGGCATCATTCGTCGGATCTTTCACCCGTACAGAAAGCTTGGCCTTATGCGTGTCGGCTTCGCTGTCTATAACCTCCGGCTGGTCCGGATGCTCTCGTTCGGTTTTAAATATCCTCTCAATCACTGTTTTATTGCCCGCGAGATCCGTTGCTGTCACTTTTAGAGAATGTTTTCCCGGCAAAAGGTCAGAAGATGACGTATGATATGGGAGTGTAATGCTTTCTCCATCTAACGACGCCTCCGCTTCCTCAATTCTGCTCCATTTATCATACATATCCGCCTGCAGGATAAGGTTTCCTTTATACGTTTGCCCCTCGGTGATATTCGGCTCAATGTGAGGTCCTGAATTATCTACCCGTACAACCAGGCTGACATTTTCCTTCCCGTCGCTTGCTTGAATATGGTGAGCGCCTTCAGAAAGCTTTGATGTATCCCACTCCAGCAGCTGTGATGTAAATAGTCCGTCAGGCAGATTGAACTGAAATTGCCAGCTTTTATTCGAGCGCTGATTATCGCCAATAAAGAGTTCCTTCTCAGGAGACACCCTCTGATCTCTGATCACCGTTCCATCCGATAACACCAATCGGGCGTTTTTGACTAAGAAGTCATCACGGTTTTCAGCCGTATCAAACGGAGACACCTTCGAACCTGAACGTATCGTAATACGCTGCAGCTGCTTCCCTTTCCGAAGCAGTGTCTCTGGCAATGGAACAGAATAGGTGCGGTATTTATTTGTTGTATCATCGAACACCTTCAGCACTTTGCCTTCCATCGTTACCGCGTTTTTAAAATAAAGGTTCGTTTTCCTCGTATCGAATGCAAAATATACTTCTTTTTCCATCGCGGGCTCTGTCACTTGTTTTTTCCCGTCAATCCATAGCTTAATGCTGTCAGCTCGCCCTTCTGTCGTGGCTTTGAGAAATTGAGTTCCCGACAGCGTGTCTCTGTTTTCAATATTCATCCGCAGACCGTGCGCCTTGCTTGTTTGTTTAATATCAATCATTTTGACCGGCGTTCTCGCTTCATTGATCCCGTCCCCGGCCGCCACATAATACTCTAGCTGATCCTTCCCGATCAATTCAGGCGAATACACAATATAATGGAAGAGATTATCGTTGCGGTCTTTTTCAGCAAGAATTCGCTTAAACGGTTTGTTCTCATCCGTCCGGTAGTAAAAGGCCACTGTTTTCACTAGGCTTCGGTCCCGTATGTCAGCCCGCAGCTCAATGCTTTCAGCAGGGCGGACAGGCTTGCGGTCAGTCAAATCCTCAATGACCGGCTTTTCTTTATCGAGCTTGATTTTCCGTTTCTGGTCGGGCACCTGTGCCTGTAATACGGTTCCGGGAGACGGATTCTTTTCCCCGATTGAAATGTTCAGAAGTTCTGCTGTTCCGTTCAGTGGATACTTATAAAGCACTGATGACAGCCGGCGCAGCGCATGTTTCCGATAATGCGCAACCGAAATGTCCTTTCCTGTATTCGTTGATATCACAACGGCCCGCGGCCTCGTATTGGCCATACCCTCTGTCTCGTCTATCACCGCAAGATTTTTTCCTTCTTTTAGTTGTGTCTGATAATAACGATTGAAATCCGCTGACGTCAATTCTGGATGCCCGGCAGGCTTCAGCCAGACGACAAACGTTTCGCCGGATGGTATCAAGATCCTTTCATCAGGTCTCCAAATCAGATCGGAGTCAGGCCCTTCTTTTGGGTAGCGGTAACGGATATGGTAGTCTTTAAAATCAATCGTTCTGTCAGTCGTATTAAAAATCTCAATAAATTCATAACCGTCTGCGCGTCCTATATTCTTCGTATCAACCGCCAGCTCTGTGATCAGAAGCTCCGGAATATGGGCAAGGTCAGCCTGGTATCCTTCAAGCTTCAGTTTCTTCGTCTCCGACTCAACCCGCTGCTTCCCATTCGACATCACAATGTAATACTCAAGCTCGCTGTTCCAAATCAAACGTTTCGGAATTTGTGCCAAAAACTTGCGGACCGCTCCGGGGGTCGGGTCCATCGGCACCATTTTGTAGCCCAGCTCATTACTTTGTTTATAAAAAAGAAAGGCGGAAAATGCTTGATACGAATTATCGCGAACTTGAGCCTCAATCATTAGATTGCTTCTCATTTCAGCTTTCACATCAATTTGAGGAGGATTTTCAAGCAAGGGTATGTAATGAGGCGTTTGAAATAGTTCCTGCTGTACAACAGGAAAAGCTTTCGATTCATGATGGCCGCCAGACAAAACGGAAAGAAAAGACAGTAATATAGAAGCAATAACCGTGTATTTCCTCATCAAAGCACCTCCCTTTTCATGTATTTTGCGTCTGAACAGGGAAGCTTATGAGTTCATTTTTGTGCATAAAGAACAAAAAAACGTCTGTCTCTTGAAAATTCCACTATTACCCAGTAAACTAAGGATAGTTAACCAGTTAACAATTAAATCAGAGAGGCAAATTGATGGACAACAGCATTCATGATGAATTATTTCAAGCTATACAACAATTCGCATTAAAAAGGGATAAACGCGTCTGGCAAAAGGTGCAGATACCATCCATTGGCATATCCTCACAACATCACGATCACCTCAAAAAAGACTGGACTTTGACCCAGCTTCACATTGTTTCCTGCATACATACCAGCCAAAATGTGAACAACAGCTTCTTAGCATCCCGTTTACACATCTCAAAAGCCGCTGTTTCAAAAGCGGTTCATGCTTTGTTGAAACACAATATCATTACAGTGACAAAAAAGCCTGGCAACAAAAAAGAAATTTTTTATACGCTAACTGATAGCGGCAGAAAATTGGCGGCATTACATGAACAGCTTCATGAGAAAGCAAAGGAGCAATATAAACAGCTTTTCAATGAATTTTCAATTGATGATTTAAAAACAGTGACTGCGTTTTTCAACTTGTGGATCAAATATATGTAAAAAGAGTCTCACCCGCATGGGAGAGACCTTTGGAATTCTATTATGCCCCGTCAAACGCAACGAGAAGTGAAACAGGTCCGCGTGTATACAGACCGGACTCAGCATAACAAAAATCTTCCTCTAATCTGATATTCCGCATCTTATCCAGCACAATATTAGCTACAATTTCGATTTCGTTTTTGGCAAAAGCTGCTCCTACACAGTTATGAATGCCGGATCCGAAAGCGAGATGCCGGGCGGCGCCGCTAAAAGCGCTCTTGATACCAAGATCTTCCCGATGAATATTAAACACGTCAGGCTGTTCAAATGCTTCAGGGTCCCGGTTAGCCGCACCGATCATACAAAAAACAATCGTATCTTTTTTGATTTCCATACCGCCGACCACTGTATCTTGGGACAGCTGCCGCGGAATCAGCTGAACCGGCGGTTTATAACGCAATGTCTCCGCAATGGCTCTCGGAACTAACGAACGGTCAGCCAAAACATCATTCATCTGCTCAGGATTGTTGAGCAAATGGTAGATCATCAGTGCCAGCGTCTTATCAGCCGGTTCCGTTGCGGCTAACAGCACATTAAGAATCAGTGCGAGTATATCCTTGTCCGACAGCGCCATGCCTTCATATTCAGAAGTACATAGGATCGAAATTAAATCTGATCCCGGATTGACGCGACGTTCTTTAATGACCGGCATCAAGTATTGGGAAAGCTGTTCGCTGCACCATAACGAATGTGCCCGCGCTTCAGGAGATTGAGAGATACTCGTGATAAAATCGGCAACTCCGCTGTGCCACTCAGAGATTTTTTCATGGTCTCTTTTATCCAGCCCGAGCATGTCCATCGTGACGCACACCGCAAACGTCTTTCCAAAATCATTGACGAGATCACTTTTCCCTCTTTCAAGATAAGGCGCTAACAAGTTTTCTGCATTTTGTTTAATCAATGGAGACAGATGATCCAGTGCGTCACCGATAAAGCTTCTCACTACAATTCTTCTTTTGGCAGAGTGTTCTTTTCCATGCATTTGGGCCAGCACAGGGCCTCGCATGACTGGTTCGGCACGCTCAACAAGTGATTTCGTCGTGAAGATATCCGGATGCTGAAGGATATAGCGGACATCATGATAGCGGCTGATAAAATAACTGTCTATCGACTCTTCATAATGAACCGGATCTTCCTCCCGCAGTTGTGAAAAATAAGCATATGGATTGTTTTGAAATTGATCAGAAAGCACACTAAACAATTTAATCGATTGGCTCATGTTTTACTCCCCCTATCATCCTTCAGATGTGATCCGTTTCTCAGAAAGCATCTGCGCCATTTCCTGTACAATGAGATACCCTTGATTCGGCCGCATACAAATAGAAAATTCATGGTTACTGATCTTCTCACCCAGCTTCCACGGACGATGATAAGCAAGGAGTGTCTCTTCCACCTCTAAAATATCCGGAGCTCCGATAAAAAACGGCAGCTCAGCTATGACATATTCCACAGCCAAATTCAGCATATCCTCACTGACTTCTTCCATCATCAAACTGACGCCCCGCGCACGCCCGATTATCGCTTCACGAGACATGTCCAAACAAGCATGTCGAAAATGAGGCTGCTCAAAAAATGCATGTTCAACTTCTTGTCTCAACAGCTGGTAGGCTTTGTTATCTATAAAATCAGAAAATGTATGAATCGCCTTCGGATCCCCGCCATGAGCCACAAGGGCTCTTTCTGCAAATCTCCTGTTTCGTGATACCTCTTTCCTTACTTTTCGTTCAGCCTTTCCTCTCGGAGTTCCAAGCGCTTCTAGAAGATTAGCCGCCTCATGCCCTGCAAGTAAAACTGAAACGCTTTTAAATTGAGCTTTCGCCCATCCAATTAATCTGTAAATATAATCCTCTGAAAACCTGCTGTTAAATGGGCTGATCCCCACCAAAACATGCCTGCGCCGTTCAAATATTTCTCTGCAGTTTTCTGTTAATGCCTCAGCAATAAAATGCACAGACCTTCTTTCCGTTACCATTCCGGTCATCTCATTCACCCCTAAAACTTATCCCGCTTTAAGTCATCACCCTCAAATACAAGATGGAATAGCTAGAACAACTGAACAAGACGAATGGCAGGCATCACTTAAAGTTTCCAAATGTTTTTTAAGATTTTAATAATCATTTTCAATACCCATATCATGATAAATGTTTACTAGTAAACATTAGTCATTTTATCCCTTTTCCTTCCAAACGTCAATATGATCTGTGCCCAAATATTTGAAAATAAATGTAAACATCACATTTTCCACACACTTTTTACACGCATATTCAGCATGACATATCAACAAATAGTCTAAACACCAACAATTGACAACGAAAACAAGAAAAGATAAAATAAAATTGTTCACCAGTAAACGATTTGTTTTATTGTTTCATCGTAAACTATTATTCCTAAGAAAGAAGGTAGCCTATGTCTGATTTGACAAAACAGATGATATACGACATATACGTGAGACTGCTGCACCTTAATGAACAAAAAGCGAACACTTCACTTCAGCAATTTTTTAAGGAGGCCGCAGAAGAGGATGTAGCTGAAATTCCCAAAAATATGACAAGCATTCACGTCATTGACTGCATCGGCCAGCATGAACCCATTAATAATGCCGGAATTGCCAGAAAAATGAACTTATCGAAAGCGAATGTAACGAAAATCAGCACAAAACTGATCAAGGAAGAATTCATTAACAGCTATCAGCTGACAGATAACAAAAAAGAAGTTTATTTTAAATTAACCCGTAAAGGCAGACGGATTTTCGACTTACATGAGAAACTGCATAAAAAAAAGGAGCTGGCTTTTTACCAATTCCTCGATTCATTTTCACAAGAAGAACAAAAGGCTGTATTGAAGTTTCTAGAGCAGTTGACGTCAACACTTGAAGCAGAACAAACCGATGGGACTCCAGACAAACCTGTAAAGTAAACAAAAAGGCGGTGTACACTTTGGCTCATACAAAATCAAAGGCAGTATTGATCTTATACACTGTTTGCTTCAGTGCATTTTTTGCATCTTTAAGCCAGAACATTTATTCACCTATTCTTCCGATCATTAAAGAATCATTCCATGTTTCCACAGCTATGGTGAACCTGTCAGTCTCAGTTTTTATGATTGTGACAGCAATAATGCAAATTATATTAGGAGCGATCATTGATTTTAAAGGCGCTCGGATCGTCTTGATTACCGGTATTCTGGCAACGGCAGCAGCCAGCATCGGCTGTGCGGTGACTACTGACTTTACCTTGTTTCTGATATTCAGAATGATACAGGCAGCCGGTTCCGCAGCACTGCCTCTTATTGCTGCCACAACGATCGGACAGCTGTTTACAGGAAATGAACGCGGGAGTGCAATGGGAACGTATCAAATGCTCCTGTCTGTCGCACCGGCTATTGCTCCAGTTCTAGGAGGATTCATAGGCGGAGCAGCCGGATACGAAGGGATTTTTTGGATACTTGCGGCCATCTCTATCGTTTTGCTGGTGACAAACAGCATCACCTTTCCTAAAGATTCTCCAACTGAATCTATGCAGCAAGCCAAAGGCAATGTGTTCGCTCATTATAAATCAATATTTACAAATCGAACAGGGAACGTCATTTTGACTTTAAGTTTTGTTCTCTTTTTCATTTATTTTGCAGTAATTGTCTACCTCCCAATATTGCTGACAGAGCATTACCATATAGATGTGGGTATAGCAGGACTGTTATATTTGCCGCTGGCGCTGAGCACGATTGCAGGTACGTTTCTGTTTAAAAGAATACAGGCAAAAATCGGGCTGCACACCTTGTTTATCGGAAGCAATGTGATTGCCGCCTGCAGCATCATTTTATTTGCTGTTACACATTCCGTTTCTCTCGTTCTCATGGCTCTGACGCTGGCACTGTTTGGCATCTCGATGGGGGTTATTCCTCCCTTGTACTCTACAATGATTACTAATGAATTTGAGCACAACAGAGGGAGTGCAATCGGAATGTTTAACTTTATCCGATATACAGGCATGGCAGCAGGTCCGATGGTATCTGCCTACTTGCTCACAATGATGCCGTCTGCCATGTCCTTTAGCCTCCTAGGCCTTGGATTTGCCGCATTGAGCTTTTGCCTTCTTCCGCCAATGTTTTCGCCGCAGAAGCGCACGAAACAAAAAAAGCACCACATGTAAAAAAGCTGCCTTTGCGGGCAGCTTTTTTTATTTTTTTCTAAGCGGCTCTAAAATGCCTTTTTGAATCAGCAAATGGAAGACCGACAGGATAACGGATGCCCATATCGCTGTGCCGAAGCCGTCGATTTGAAAGCTGTCACCCATAATGGACGCGGTCATCATAAGCGTGATGGCGTTAATCACAAACAAGAAGAGTCCAAGCGTCACCATGGTGACCGGCAGTGTAAATATAATTAAAAGCGGTTTAATCAGCACGTTTAAGATCGATAAAATGAGGCTGGCGATAATCGCTGCCCCAATGCTGCTGATATGGATGGAGTCAATATATCCATCAATGACGATTAATAACAATGCATTGACTAAAATGCTGACTGCCCATTTTACCATGTCATTTCATATCCCTTTCTGACGGGACGATAAAAATCCAAATGATATAAATGAGCAAAACCGGCAAGACACTTGTCATAATGGCTAAGATGACAGTTATGACTCTGAGGAGTGATGCGTCCCAATTGAAATATTCCGCGAGACCTCCGATAACACCGGCGATTTTCTTATTTTTTTCTGAGCGATAAAGCTTATTCATTCGATCACCTCTGTGAGTACTTTAGTTTGATGGCGCCTGTTAGTGATTCTGAGAAGACGGTGATGTTTTGATCATGTGCCTGATTTGAAGTGAACATCATTTCTTTTTGAATCGTATCATTTTTTTCCTTCAGCATCTCTACATCCATTAATTCATGGGACAGCGTACCAAGATTGCTTTTCAGCTCTGCCTTCACTGCGAGATCGTCCGGAATTGCAAGCTCTACATTTCCAGTCGTTGTTTTTGCATAAATGGAGCGGCAGTCTGATTCTGTTACGTTAATCGCAATATTTCCGTTAAAGCTTTGAACGTCAATGGATTCGCTTTTCCCTCGGAGATCGATCAATCCGTTAATGGTTTCCGCTTCTATCGTACCGCAGCTGTGGCTTGCGAGCTTAATTTGCCCGTTGGCCGTTTCAGCTATGGCTTTTTCGGCTGTTAAATACGAGAACGACAGCACGCCGTTTGTCGTTTTCGCTGAGAACTCTTTTACATGTAAATGTTCCCCTCTGACTGGACCGTTAAACAGCTTCACCCGAATCTTATCATACTCCTTCTGAGGAATATACAAAGTGACATTCGTTTTCATCGTCTTTTTCTCAGTACGGATAAAAAACTTATTACCTTTGATTTCACATTCAATATGCTGAAGAAATGCGTGTCTCGCCGCATCCTGGCTGTCAGCGCGATATACCTTCGCCTGGCATTCCGCTCTGATATCGTCATCTTCCCAAGGGACGATATTTACGCTGCCATTGGCAATTTGCAGCTCAACACTGGAAAAGTCAGTATCTTTAAATTGAAAAATGTGCTGAACATCATACGCATGGCCAAAGTTTAAATCAAGGTCAACTTCCTTGACCTTTTTCACAGCAGAATCAATCCAGTCAAACAGCTTGGCTCCTAAAGACGGTTTGCCGCTTTCTTTTTTTGCCGTTGTAAATGGCTCTTCCTCGTCATGAACGTGAACTGAGAGCGCTGTGATTTTCTCTTCTTTTTCCTTGTAGTCGCTGTCAAGCTTTTCAATCAGTGTCAAAGCTTCTTGTGCTGTAAGCTTTCCTTCCTCAACAAGCTTAAGGATTCGTTCCTTTTCTTGCTTCATTACGATCTCCTCCCCATTGTCTACTTATGCTGCACGCAGGACCTTAATGCCCTGAATCACATTCCAAATGATAATGCCAATGACAACTAAGAAATAAATAACCGCTCCCCCGATGATTACAAATACAGGAAGCAAGCTGTCTCCATCAATCGCAACGGCTCCGCCAAGTAAAGCAATAAAAAGGAACAGCCAGCCGACAAACGGAACAATGTGAGAAATAAGAGAGCGTATCGCATGGCGTTTTGTTTCTTTCTCATTTACAACAAAATATGCGACAATCGGCACAATGATTGGCGCAATGAACACACTGAAATAACAAAGTGATGCAATAATAGCTTGATTACGGTTCAATTCATTCCACACTCCTATTGTGAATTGTCCATGACAAAAGATCAGGGACGTTTTACTTATTTATACGTTTAAAATCTCTTCAGGTTTCAAATTCATTCTTTAGACATGCTCCGATTTACGGAAATTGGATTTTAAAAAGTTTTAGAAGTAGAATCTTCCGGCTATACCGATTACAATATGTAAAAAGCTTACGGCAACCAAGGAGGCTGGACAAGCAATGGAGAAAGATCCCAGTGACTATACAGTAACACAAGAATCAGTGTTAAAGCTGATTCAGGAACAAAAAAGAATGAATCGTGAAATGATCACCGAGCTTGAGCAGATTCACGGACCCTTCCCGATCTCTCACGATATCCAATATATAAAAGTGCTGCTCGACAGCAGCAACACACATATTGTTCAAGATTTAATGAGTGTAAGTAAGCAGCTGTATAAGAAGACTTTGTAATTGCGGAAAACATATCATTCATTATAACTGAAACAAAGCTAAAGGTTAGATGACAATATCTTGCCTTTTTTGTTTTGAAAAAACAAGTGATTCCCTGGCTGTCACAAAATGATTGTAACAAAAAAAGCCTGCCGGCACATCCAGTTAATGGACTCTGTCGGCAAGCTGTAACTATCAGAAAGAGATAGCCGTTCAAAATTAACGTAACAATTGAAGCACGTTTTGCGGCTGTTGGTTTGCTTGAGCAAGCATCGCTTGAGAAGCTTGAGAAGGAATGTTGTTCTTTGTGAACTCGCTCATTTCTTTCGCCATGTCAACGTCACGGATACGGGACTCAGCAGCTGTCAGGTTTTCAGAAGAAGCACCAAGGTTGTTGATTGTGTGCTCTAGACGGTTTTGTACCGCACCAAGTTTAGCACGTTGGTTTGAGACATTGTTGATTGCAGTATCAATACTTTCAAGTTGTGTATCAAAAGGAGTATTAGCAAAATCTGTTACATTAAGTGCGTTTACTCCTAAAGCAGTTGATGACATGCTGTCAATGTTAACTGTAAGCTGCTGGCCAGCATTTGCTCCAATTTGGAAAGTGAAACCATCAGTTTCAGTACCATCTAATAACTTTTTGCCGTTGAATTCAGTACGATTTGAAATGCCATCAACTTCCTCAATAAGCGCATCCATTTCATCTTTAATTGCACCAAGATCTTCTGCTTGTTGTGTACCTGTGTTTCCTGCTTGAACAGTAAGTTCACTTCTAAACCTATTATGCCGTAAAGAAAAAGCTTGCCTGCTAAGCCCAAGGATGGACTTGCCGACAAGCTGTCCCCTCTTAACAGAGGGTTTTAAGATGTAGCTGTTTCTTTTGCTTTCAAGAGCGATTTCATGCGTGTTTTGTCACGTTCGATAACAGGCTTTAAATAACGGCCTGTATACGATTCTTCAACTTCAGTGATTTCCTCAGGCGTTCCAGACGCGACAATGGTTCCGCCTCCGGCTCCGCCTTCCGGGCCCAAATCCACAATGTAATCGGCCGTCTTAATGATATCAAGATTGTGCTCAATAACCAGTACAGTGTCTCCGTTGTCTACCAACCGTTGCAGCACGACAAGAAGCCTGGCGATATCGTCGACATGCAAACCTGTCGTCGGCTCATCTAAAATGTAGAGCGTACGTCCGGTTGAGCGTTTGTGCAGCTCTGACGCGAGCTTCACGCGCTGCGCTTCTCCGCCTGACAAGGTCGTCGCCGGCTGGCCGAGCGTAATATAACCTA
Source organism: Bacillus sp. PS237 (assembly GCF_037963345.1). Lineage (NCBI taxonomy): Bacteria > Bacillati > Bacillota > Bacilli > Caryophanales > Bacillaceae > Bacillus > Bacillus sp. PS237. The sequence continues at coordinate 3,537,211 of NZ_CP150156.1, forward strand.
AACCAACATCATAAAGGGTTTGGAGCTTGCGTTTGATTTTCGGGATATTTTCAAAGAAAGAAAGAGCATCTTCAACCGTCATATCAAGCACATCAGAGATGCTTTTTCCTTTGTACGTCACTTCAAGCGTTTCACGGTTATAGCGTTTGCCGTGACACACCTCGCATGGAACGTATACGTCAGGAAGGAAGTGCATTTCAATTTTAATAATCCCGTCTCCGCGGCAGGCTTCACATCGTCCGCCCTTCACGTTGAAGCTGAAACGGCCTTTTTTATAGCCGCGGACCTTCGCTTCATTTGTCTGCGCGAATACATCACGAATGTCATCAAATACACCGGTGTATGTCGCAGGGTTGGATCTCGGCGTTCTTCCGATTGGCGCCTGGTCAATGTCAATGACTTTATCTAAATGATCCAAACCTTTAATCTCTTTATGGCTGCCGGGCTTCGCTTTCGCTTTATGAAGCTTTTGCGCCAGCGCCTTATGCAAAATTTCATTAACGAGTGTACTCTTTCCTGAACCGGAAACACCTGTAACTGCTGTAAACGTCCCAAGCGGGAACTTGGCATTCACTTTTTTCAGGTTGTTTTCTGATGCACCTTTAATTTCAATGTAACGTCCGTCCGGCTTTCTTCTTTCAGGAGGCAATGGGATAAACTTTTTCCCTGATAAATAGCTGCCCGTTAATGAATTTGGATCTTCCATCACTTCTTCCGGCGTACCCGCAGATATCACCTGTCCGCCGTGAATGCCGGCTCCCGGTCCAATATCTATTAAATAATCTGCTGCCATCATCGTGTCCTCATCATGTTCGACAACAATCAGCGTGTTCCCGAGGTCTCTCATATTTTTCAGAGCGCTGATCAAGCGGTCGTTATCACGCTGATGCAGACCGATAGACGGCTCATCTAAAATATAAAGCACACCGGATAAACGCGAGCCAATTTGAGTCGCCAGCCTGATGCGCTGCGCCTCTCCTCCGGACAATGTACCCGCTGCCCTGCTCAATGTCAGGTAATCGAGGCCGACTTTGTCCAGAAAGCTTAAGCGCTCCACAATTTCGCGCAAAATCAAATTGGCGATCTGCATATCCTTCTCAGAAAGGGTAAGATCTTTAAAGAAGGCAAGTGCGTCGGCGACAGACAGCTCGGTAATTTTCCCAATGTGGCGGCCGTCAATCAGTACGGCAAGCGCCTCTTTCTTTAACCGATAGCCTTTGCACGTCGGACAAGACTTCTGAGACATATACTGCTCCATTTGCTCACGTATGAAATCGGAGCCTGTCTCCTTATAGCGTCTTTCAATGTTGCGCAATACGCCTTCAAATTGAATTTCACCTTCGCGGATTTGTCCAAAATCATTTTCATATCGGAAATAAATCAGGTCATCCCCGCTGCCGTACAGCACTTTATCCAGTTGATGCTTCGGCAAATCTTTGACCGGCACATCCATATCAATCCCGTAGTGGGTGCAGACTGCCTCAAGCAGCTGAGGATAATATTGTGAGCTGATCGGTGTCCAAGGGGCGACCGCATTCTCCTTCAATGACAAATCTTGATTGGGGATGACAAGATCGGCATCCACTTCAAGCTTCATTCCGAGACCGTCACACGTCGGACACGCCCCGAACGGACTGTTAAACGAAAACAGACGCGGCTCAAGCTCACCAATTGAAAATCCGCAGTGCGGACAGGCATGATGCTCGCTGAACATCAGCTCTTCCTCACCGATGACATCGATCATAACCCGTCCTTCACCTAAACGAAGCGCCGTTTCCAATGAATCTGACAGCCGGGCTGCCACGCCTTCTTTCACGACAATCCGGTCAATGACTACCTCAATGGAATGCTTCTTGTTCTTTTCTAATTCGATATCGTCGGAAAGCTCAGCCATCTCGCCGTCAATTCTGACTCTGACATAGCCTTGTTTCCTAATCTGTTCAAGCACTTTGACATGAGCGCCTTTTCGGCCCGAGACAATCGGCGCCAGCACCTGAAGCTTCGTCCGTTCCGGGTATTCCAGAATTCTGTCCACCATTTGCTCGATGGTCTGGGATGTAATCTCAATTCCGTGTTCCGGACAATGAGGCTTCCCTACTCTCGCATATAAAAGACGCAGATAATCATAAATCTCAGTTACCGTACCGACAGTAGACCTCGGATTGCGGCTCGTTGTTTTCTGATCAATGCTGATGGCGGGAGAGAGCCCCTCAATTGCATCCACATCCGGCTTATCCATTTGCCCTAAAAACTGGCGGGCATAGGCAGACAGCGACTCGACATACCGTCTCTGTCCTTCAGCATATATCGTGTCAAAGGCAAGGGAGGATTTACCTGATCCGGACAAACCCGTGACAACGACAAGCTGATCTCTCGGAATCGTTACATCTATATTTTTCAGGTTATGCGCCCTGGCTCCCTTCACCTCTATCCGATCCATAGCCATTTGTTCATCATCCTTCCGCTTTTAGCTCTAAAAGTAAATCGCGAAGCTCCGCGGCTCTCTCAAAGTCAAGCGCCTTGGCGGCTTCCTTCATTTCATGCTCCATCTGTTCAACGACTTTCTGGCGTTCTTTCTTCGTCATTTTCGACAGCTTCGGCGCGGCTTTTGTTTTGTATTCCGCTTTATCCTCAGCTGCTACTGTGGCACGAATGACATCGCGAATTTCTTTATTTATCGTTTTCGGCGTAATGCCGTGCTCTTCGTTAAACCGCTCCTGCTGCTCGCGGCGGCGTTTTGTTTCATTAATCGCAATTTCCATAGACTTCGTTATTTTATCGGCGTACATAATGACGCGGCCTTCCGCATTTCTCGCTGCCCGTCCGATGGTCTGGATCAGCGACCGCTCCGAACGAAGGAAACCTTCCTTATCCGCATCCAAAATCGCAACAAGGGATACTTCGGGAATGTCCAAACCTTCCCTCAGCAGGTTGATGCCGACAAGCACATCGTACTTGCCAAGGCGCAGGTCGCGGATAATTTCAATCCGTTCAAGCGTCTTGATCTCAGAATGCAGATAGTTTACTTTAATGCCGATTTCCTTTAAATAATCGGTCAGATCCTCTGACATCTTCTTCGTCAAAGTTGTCACAAGCACCCGTTCATTCCGCTCGATTCTTGCTTGAATTTCGCCGATCAAGTCGTCAATCTGACCTTCGATTGGACGGACGTCAATAAGCGGGTCAAGAAGCCCCGTCGGACGAATGATCTGTTCGACCATTTCATCTGTATGTTCAATCTCGTACGGCCCTGGTGTTGCTGATACATACACGATATTGTGCATATGCTTTTCAAATTCCTCAAAACGAAGCGGACGGTTATCAAGCGCTGATGGAAGCCGGAAGCCGTGATCCACGAGCACCTGTTTCCGCGCCTGGTCTCCGTTAAACATGCCGCGCACCTGAGGAATTGTCACATGCGACTCATCCACCACGATCATAAAATCGTCTGGGAAATAATCAAGAAGCGTATACGGCGTTGAACCTGGAGGCCGCAGAGTCAAATGTCTTGAATAGTTCTCGATGCCGGAGCAGAAACCCATTTCACGCATCATTTCAAGATCATATCTTGTCCGCTGCTCTAAACGCTGCGCTTCAAGGAGCTTTCCGTTTTCATGCATGACCTTCAGCTGCTCCTCAAGCTCCTTCTCGATATTTTGAATCGCCTTCTCCATTTTCTCGGCCCGCGTTACGAAGTGGGATGCCGGGAAAATCGCAACATGATCTCGGTCGCCGAGAATTTCTCCTGTCAGCGCATCTACTTCCCGAATCCGTTCGATTTCGTCACCGAAAAATTCAACTCTGACACAATGCTCATCACGGGATGCCGGAAAGATTTCCACTACATCCCCGCGCACACGAAATGTACCGCGCTGAAAGTCGATATCGTTGCGGGCATATTGGATGTCTACAAGTTTTCTGAGCAGCTCGTTGCGCTCAATTTCCATTTCAGTCCGCAGTGACACGACCATTTCCCGGTATTCCTCAGGCGAACCGAGGCCGTATATACAAGACACACTCGCAATAATAATGACATCTCTGCGCTCAAACAAAGCTGATGTGGCGGAGTGTCTCAGTTTATCAATTTCATCATTAATACTAGCGTCTTTCTCTATAAATGTATCCGTTTGAGGCACATACGCCTCCGGCTGATAATAATCATAGTAGCTGACAAAATACTCGACAGCATTGTTCGGAAAAAATTCCTTGAACTCACTGTAAAGCTGTCCAGCAAGGGTTTTGTTATGGGCAATCACGAGAGTCGGCTTATTGACTTCTTTAATCAAATTGGACACCGTAAATGTTTTCCCAGTTCCTGTTGCACCCAGCAGAGTCTGATGCTTCTTGCCCTCCTGAATTCCTTTCACAAGCTTTTCAATGGCTTTCGGCTGATCTCCCTGGGGCTGATATTTCGAGACTAACTCAAAGCGATCTTTCACAAAAATAAGCCTCCGTTTCTTTAACGAAATCTTCCTATAGATATAGTAACACAATGGAAAGCAAAATCACTAAAAATACGAACTAAAGTTCGGTGGTTTTTTATTTCCAGCTGTTTTTGTGTATAAAAAACCTGCTTTTAAAACGTAAAAGCAGGTATTCAGTCTTTATATTCATTATGTCCGATTTATTCTTCTTTTTTCTCTGCAGCTTTTTTGGCCATATACAGTCCGCCAGCCACAAGAGACACAACATCCAATCCTACAATAAAATACGTTTCTGTATAGCCTTTTAAATAAGAGGCAAACAGCAATGCAGCTGTTAAAGCGATCGCCACATAATGATTAAAGGTGACTCTAGTAAATAGAACAACAAGCATAAAAGGGAAAAACAATGCAAAAACGGCTTTTGTAATCAACAAAAACCCTCCTCAGGGATTCTTCATCTGATCTGATTATAGTAAAAAATGAAGAATCGGACAATCGTGCATTCGCTCCCTCTACTTACACCATACCCCTTTTCAGCCAAAATCAATCACCATATTTGCATTTTGGTGCCGGTCAAAACTTATTCCATGGTGCCGCTGTTCTAATCAGCGGCACTTTTTTTATTACATCATCAAGTCCGCCGCCAGATTCCGAGAATAAAAGAAAATAGGCATACAGTACCAGTACGGCCGCATTTTTCAGGATAATATAACCAACTTAACTATTCATTTTATTTAGGACTTTCTGCGTTTGACAGCATTTTCCTGAAAACCTACAATTAAATGATAGTGTTTACTATCATTTTTTAAACACAGGCTCCGCAATAAAAAGACTAGAGAGAAAAACAAAATGAATGAAGAAAAGAGGGGTTTCAAATATGTATTCTGTTTTATTTCGCCAGGCAGAAGAGTCCAGCCAGCTGGCTGGAGCAAAAGGAATGAATTTGATTAAATTGACCAAACACGGTCTTCCTGTTCCGGACGGGTTTATTATTCAAACGAATGCGCTCGCACGTTTTATGGAGGACAACCAGCTTCAAGAGACTAGTGAAAACGTCGAAGGCGGGATCATTTCCGGAACATTTTCGGATGAGCTGAAAGATGAGCTGACTAGTTCCTTTTATAAGCTTAGAGAATCATATCGATCCGTAGCCGTGCGTTCTTCGTCTGCTTCGGAAGATTTAGAAGGCGCCTCATTCGCGGGTCAATATGAAACCTACTTAAATATCAAAACAGAGGAAGAGTTTCTGGCTAAAGTGAAAGAATGCTGGGCCTCATTTTTTTCTGGGCGGGTCAGCAGCTATAAGAAAAAAATGAACAATCAAATCGCAGAGCCGTTAATGGGAATAGTCGTTCAGGGGCTGATCGATTCAGAAATGTCAGGTGTTATCTTCAGCCGCAACCCTGTTACCCATGATGATAGAGAGCTTTTAATCAGCGCCAGCTACGGGTTGGGTGAAGCTGTTGTTTCAGGAAATGTTACCCCAGACACGTTCATTGTTAATAAATCTTCGTTTGAGATTCAGAAAGAAATAGGTGCAAAGGAAATCTACATGGAGTCTGCGGCAGAAGGAATTGCTGAAAAAGAAACGAGTGAAGACATGCGCAGCCGTTTTTGCCTTACAGATGAACAAGTGATTGAATTGGCTGAAATCACAAAAAAAACCGAAGACCTGTACGGATATCCTGTTGATATAGAATTTGGAATTGCTGATCATCAAATATACCTTCTGCAAGCTCGCCCGATTACAACCATTGATCAGGACAAAAAAGCGGCAGAAGAAAAACGCAGCTTCATGATTACCGACACTGATATGAATGATTTCTGGCTTAACATGGAGTCTAATATTGAAGGTCCGGTGAGTCCGTTATTTTCATCCTTCATCGTGCCGGCATTGGAATATGGCTTGAAGAAGAGCATGCAAAAGTTTCCGATTGGTGTAGTTGTTGATGAAGTAAAACTTTATCGCGGACATATTTATTCCAAAAACCAAGGCGGACAGCAGCCTCCTTCTGAAGACTGCGGCAAAGAGCTTTTCCCGATTTTATCGGAGCATATGTATGACATCATCAATCACACATACCTCCCTTTTTACCGGACACTGGACCAGCTCGCACAAACTGAGCATACCGCAGAAAGCGCACTGGAAGCTTTTCAAAAACTAAAGGCCTTTTATCTCACGGCTTATGAAGAGCACTTTAATATCGTTTTCCCGCAAATCCTTTTAACAAACAAACTGCAAGCGATGTATCAGGACATTCAAGGAGAGTCCGAAAACGCTCATTTTTACGAGATGCTGACAGGAAAAATGAACAAATCACTGGAAACGGACCGTTGCTTATGGCTATTTTCTGTGGAAGTTCAGGAGAACCCGAACCTTCTGGCCATTTTTGAAAACAACAAGCCTGAACAGCTCCAGGAGAAATTGGAACAAACAGATGAGGGAAGACACTTCCTGAAGAACGTCCATGAATTCTTGCAAGAATACGGATGGAGATCTGTTAAAAGTCATGATCTGATTGAACAAATCTGGGTGGAAAATCCGTATTTCGCTCTGGCCAATATTCAAAATTATGTCCGTAATGGCTATCATTTTGACAATGAATTTCAGAAAACAAAAGAAAAACGAGAGAAATTATACAATGAATTCTTGGAAAGCATAGAAGATCCCGGTTTACGCACCGAATTTGACCGCTATTATCAATGGACACTGAACTCTGCAAATATAAAAGATGATCACCACTTTTATATTGACGCCATGCTGGATGCCAAGGCGAGAATCTTTCTGCTGAAGATAGGTGAATTGCTGGCGGAAAACGGTGTCATTCAAGATCGGGAGGACCTTTGGTTCTTATATGACGACGAAGTGGAACAAGCGCTTCTTCACCCTGTATCCCTGCAAGAAAAGGCTGAAAAACGCAGACAGATTTTTCATGAGTATGAGCTGGCCCAAGCCCCGGCCTACCTCGGCACCCCGACAAAAGAACAGCTCAAAGCAGCTGAAGAAATTGTCGGCGCTGTGATAGAGGATGAAAAAAACACAGAGAATCATATTTTTGGCATTGCGGCATCAAGCGGCATTGCGACAGGTCCGGTGAAAATCATTCGGGACGCCAATGAATTTTCTCAATTCGCGCCTGGAGACGTACTCGTTTGCAAGATGACCACACCGCTATGGACCAGCCTGTTTCAAGACGCCAAAGCGATTATTACAGACACAGGCGGCATTTTGTCTCACGCTGCGATTATTGCCCGTGAATACGGCATTCCAGCCGTTCTCGGCACACGCACGGCAACCGAAAGACTGCGAGACGGTGACATCATCACTGTTGACGGAAGCAGCGGCAAAATCACAGTTGTCAGCCGGTCCTGATGCGTCCCCCTCTTTCTTATACAAGCGGGGCGGGTGTATACTTGTCCTGCCAGTATATTCGTGAGGTGAAACGTATTGAGACCGACAAACAAGAGAATCCTTGATGCTGCCATGCAGCTGCTCGTCAAAAAAGGATATCGCGCAACGACTACAAAAGAAATTGCAGAAAAAGCAAATGTAAGTGAAGCGACGATTTTCAGGAACTTTAAAAACAAACAAGGACTAGTTGAGGCTTTGCTTTCTCAGCATTCTTCAAACAGAGGCAGCATTTTGGAACAAACAGAAGGGGATTTGTACAAAGACCTGCTTCATATCGGAACCTGTCTCTTGGAGGAGCTCGAACATAGAAAAGATATCATTAAAATCAGCTTTCGTGAACCGGCCATGTTTCAGGATGTCATTAACCACGTCACTGAATATCCCCAATCTATGAAACAGCTATTGGTTGATTATCTCAAAACGATGGGTGAGAAAGGGGTTATTCAGACAGGAAATGAAGCGGAACATGCCGACGTGTTCATGTCGATTATCTTCGGTTATTTCATTCACCGTCTCCACTTAGGAGACCGGGTCATATCAATGCCCCAGGAAAAAATGCTGGAGCATAGCACAGCTCTATTTGTCAAAGGAATTTCTGCTGATTAACTCCTTGGCATAATAAAAAGGAGGATCCCAATGAGCTCAAGAAAAGAATGGGCGCTGATCGTCTCGCTATTATTGGGGGCCATTCTGGTTCCCATTAACTCAACGATGATCGCGGTCGCGCTCTCATCTATTTCCCATACGTATAACGAGTCCATCGCAAGCATCACTTGGGTGGTTACCGTTTATTTAATCGTGATGGCAGTCACACAGCCGATTGCAGGAAAGCTCGGTGACATGTACGGCAATAAAACAATGTACTTATGGGGAGTCGGCCTTTTTCTAATCGCATCTCTAGGCTGCGCCCTTTCACCGAGTCTGCTCCTGTTAATTGTCTTTCGGGCATTGCAGGCTGTCGGCGGGGCATTGCTTACGCCAAACAGCATTGCCATTATCCGGCATGTTGTTTCTGAAAAACGCCTACCGAAAGTGTTTGGATTTTTCGGACTGGGCGCGGGACTTGGTGCAGCACTCGGGCCTTTTATCGGCTCTATACTGATTGACAGCTTCAGCTGGCATTCGATTTTTTGGGTCAACATCCCGTTCCTCGCCATTGCTTTATTTACGGCATTAACGATGTTTCCTCAATATAAAGAAAATAAATCTGACGCGCCGCTGGATATCATCGGCTCTCTCTTGCTTGCAGGCAGCATCGTTTCCATTATCCTGCTGACGAAAAATGAGGCTCCATGGGGATATACTGTATACAGTGTATTGATACTTCTTTTTGTTCCGCTTTTTTTCAGAAGAGAAAAACGTACCCAGCACCCCATCATTGACTTTGCACTGTTTAAAAGCTCAACCTTTACAAATGCGAATCTATCAGTCTTGTTAAGCAATTTGATGATGTATGCCGTCTTATTGATTATGCCGTTATTTATGACGAACCAATTTGGGCTTAATACATCTAACAGCGGGATGGCGCTTTCTGTATTTTCGATCTTCATGTCAGCCAGCAACTGGGTGGGCGCGCAGCTCCATCACAAATGGGGAGCCAAAAAAATCATTTTTCTTTCATTTGCCATGATGGCTGGTGCGAATCTATTATTTTTGCTGTTAAGCAGCTCGCATTCTGTCTTGTTCCTCATGCTCTCTCTTATCCTTGGCGGGCTCGCTTCCGGAGTCGGTCTGACCAGCATGCAGGTTTCATCCCTTGCCACAGTAGACCCCGGTATGTCAGGAGTGGCATCTGGGATTTTCTCGACCTTCCGTTATTTCGGAAGCATCATTTCATCAGCCTTAATTGGCCTGATTTCGGGATATCACACCCTATTTATGATTCTCTTTGCTGTATCCATCATCGGCGTTTTTGTTTCATTGGGCATCAAATCTGATGAAACGGCACGGATAGAAAAAAACTCAGCGTAACACAAAACAGCCCGGCATCGCATCATCCTGCGGTGCCGGGCTGCCTTTTATGATCCCGAAGCGACTGCTTCGTCTTCACGGTCATCCTTTACGAAGAGGATGCCCAATTCATGATGTTCTCCTTCATAAGAAGCTCGCTGGTCAAAACGAATTTCTCCATTCAAACCGATAATTTCAAGCTTTACATATGCACGGTTATGCTGAAGCGCTTCATAGAAATCAGAAACGTTCTTAACCGGTATGCCATTGACTTTCGTTATGATTTCCCCGATTTTCAATTCCAGATCCTCAGCCGGCGTATTGGGGATAATCCCAAGCACCATTAAGCCCTGATCCCTTTTCGAGAAATAAAACGGAGCCGCGTTATCATTCACTCTTTGCTTTATGGACAGAAAAATACGCCCTAACAAAGCGGTACAGACCGCTGCACCCGCAAGCGGCGTCCACAGTAAGCTCGCTGCACCGAGAACTGCGACGGCAAGACCGAGAATACAAACGCGTTTCGCTGTGATCCTTATACTCGTTTCAGGCAGCGATCCCTGTACCCTTTGTCCAAATCCGACAAAGTAAGGAATCCATAGAAAATGGAATGAGCCGCCGGGAACCGTAAACACGGGCCACCAGCTAAGGTGCGATTCTAAACCATTACCGGGCACGAGAAGGAACAGCGGCAAAAGCCAAACCCGGTTTGCCAGCTGCTGTCCGATCGGCAAACCGCGGCTGCTTACGACAAGTGCCGGTGATGTTCTCACATGCGCAGAACGATAAGCAACCGCTCCTTCAGTGATAATCAGCAAACCTAGAAACACAGCCACAGCCGGCCAAACAACTGCAAATCCTTGCGGAAATCTCTCCAGAAAGGGCTCCGCCTGATATATTTGCAGTCCAAAACCTATCAGCATACTCACACTGACGATATATGCAGCAGACATCCAGTTTGCGCGAAGAGTGAACGCTGCCGCTGCAGTGATAACGGCAATAATCGCAAGTAAACCGAGAGGAATCGATATTCCGAGTCCACCTAAAATAACTGACAAAAGAAGACCTGGAATCAGTCCCTTTGTATATGTAAATTTCAGATCATCATAAATATCTGCTATTCTTGTATGAAAGGTTTTTCGTTCCCGTTTGATTCTTACATAGCCGAAAGCCAAGGTTATGATGATAAAAAACCAGAAAAGCGGGTGTAAGAAGAACAAGCCCGCGCTTTTTAACAGTTCAATTCCCCATTGAACAGACACTATCTCTCACCGCCTCAAGCCAAACATGTTACTCATATTCTATCAAATATTAAATGGCTTGGATATCCTCAGGAGAGTTTATCTCTCTTGCGTCATCCACAGCGTGACATTCGATAGTGAAAAATCCTTTAAATAGTGGTTTACATCCACATCCAATAACCCGCTGATTAGATGCATCGACCTTTTTATATCTGTCAGATTAATTCCTAATCGCTTATGGTTTTTCATTAAGTAGTTAAAATAATGTTTGGCGCATTCCTCATTAATGTCATTTACTGATTCGACATTGGTGTAATTGACCAAATATCTGCTGAACAGCATAAGAAGACTTAGTGCTTTTGTAGCTGAAAATGTTACGTCTTGTGTTCTGTCTTTTAATTGTTCCACTAATTCATAATATTTTTTTTCACGCACAATACTTGCCCTCTTCAATTGTGAACCCCCATTTTCTTTATACAGATAAGCACGGGCCAGTATAAGCAGCAGTACTGGAGTGCTAACAAGCATTCTCGCTAACGTTACTCTTTAAATACCTGTCGTTCAGCTGCCATTAACCTGATTACTGTTCTTTTTAGAACCTTCTTATATTGTATGAAGTAAACAAAGACTAGGCAACTTGCAAAAGTTTCATTTTAAATGCATATTAACTCGTTAGAAAGTCTCTCTCATATATTGATATCGGGTAATAACAGTCCTTTATAAATGTTTATTTGTGAAAATTTTTTTAATTTCTTGTCAAAAACTCATTTTTTATGTGACTTATGATCCATAATCTCTTTAAGCACAAAGAAACAGGAGATGAAATACCATCTCCTTTAATTGACAAATAATGATTTCAATGCTGTTTGAAGCTGCAAATCATTTTTTTCATCTGATTTTTTCTTTTCTATCTGCTGATTTAATGTCTCTGCAGTGCGAGTGTCGATCACACCGGTTTTATTCAGCTTGTTTTGATCCTGAAAAGCCATAACCGCTTTTTTCATGTCTTTGCTGAAATAGCCATCCTCACGTCCCGGATCAAAGCTGAGACCTTTTAACAATACCTGCGCATGCTTGACGTCTTCATTGTTCATGTCCACTTTAAGCGGCTCTTTCAGCTGTAAGGGCCCGGCGGAAAAATAATCGGGCTGCTTAATCGCAATGGTCGGTTCAATTCCTTTCTTATGAATCCAGTTTCCATTTGGCGTCAGCCACTTGTAAAGCGTTAATTTGATGTTGCTGCCGTCCCCCATTGGCACAGCCTGTTGAACCGTTCCCTTTCCAAAAGACGTATCGCCTACAACATCATAATGGCCAGCTTCCTTTAATGCGCCGGCAAGAATTTCTGATGCAGAGGCACTTCCTTTATCCGTAATCACATTGACAGGGTACGCTTTTTTATGGGTCAATGTTGAAAAATAACGTTTTTTATCTCCATTGCGTTCAGCAATCTGAATATACGGCTGATCCTTTGTAACGAAATGCTTAAGAATTTCTTCCACACTTTGAAGATATCCACCCGGGTTGCCGCGTACATCAATGACAAGTCCTTCTATTTCTTTTTTCTCAAGCTCCCTCAGCGCTTTTGCAAAATCCTCTGCGGTGTGCTCAGAAAAAGTAGAGATGGCAATATATCCGACAGAATGCCCCTGTACTTTTTTCTCTGATGCAAAAACCGTTTCGAGCGGAATCTCAGCTCTCTTGATCCGGAATGACAACTGCTTCTTCGTTCCAGGCCGCTGAATCTTCATTGAAACGCTGGACCCTTTTTTTCCTCTTATTTTTAACACAGCGTGGTTTAAATCCTTGCCGGCCATCGATTCTCCATTGATGCTGATAATTTCATCATTAGGCTTCAACCCGGCTTTTTCCGCTGGCGATTTCTTGAATGGAGAAACAATAATAATTTTGCCGTCTTCCATTCCAACCTCAGCCCCGATGCCTTCAAATGAGGAATCAAGAGAATCAGAAAATTGCTTAGCTGTCTGCTTGTCCATGTAAACAGAATAAGGATCATTTAGCGTAGACAGCATTCCCTGGATGGCTCCCTCGAGCAGCTTTTCTCTATCTACTTTTTCTACGTACTCATTCGAAATTAACTCATACGCTTTTTCGATTTTGTCCATAGCTTTATCCCGTTCAGAGTCAGCTTGTGCCGTCGCGGGAACTGCTGCAGTCTGGGGCTTATCCATCTCAAGCAGGTTGATTCCCGCATATACACCGGCGCCTCCGAACAGCATGCTCCCTGCTGCTATCACAGCCATTATTTTTTGATTCATCCTTTACTCCTCCTGTATGCCAGACTGTCTTTACCAAAACCTAGAGATAGTATATGTAAAGGATGGAGATTTCATGTAATCATAGAAGAAAAAGAAGGCAAATGAAAAGCCGTCCCGAAAACGGAACGGCTTTTTCACTTTATACTCGCAGAAACTTGCGGATGGAAGTCAGACTTCCCCATACTCCAATTACTGCGCCGATTGCAATCAGCACTAGCGAAACTTGGAATACAAATGGATTATAAGGAAGAAGAGAGACAAATGATCCTTGAACCTTTGGAACGACCCATCCGATGACGTATTGGTAAGTGCTCAGCACCAGTGCAATCGGAATCACAGAACCGAATACGCCTAGCAGCAATCCTTCAAGGAAAAACGGCCAGCGGATAAACCAGTTTGTCGCGCCGACAAGCTTCATGATTTCAATTTCTTTTCTTCTTGCGAAAATTGTAATTTTAATGGTGTTGGAAATTAAGAACATCGCCGTAAATACCAGGCCGATAATTAACGCGATTCCGATGTTGCGGGAAACGCCGACCACTTTAAACAAACGGCTGACCTCTTCTTTTCCATAAGTGACTTTATAAACATGATCCATTTTTTCGATCTTTTTCGCCACGTTCGGCGTATCATGCGGATCTGTCGTTTTGACGACAAACGCATCATTAAGCGGGTTTTCCTGATCCTTCATTGTCAGGGATTTTCCGCTGTCACCAAAACTGTCAACCAGCTGGTCAAGCTCTTTTTCTTTAGATGAAAAAGTGACACTCTGAATGCCCTTCAGTTCCTTAATATCGTTCTGAAGCTTGTCCTGTGCCTTCTGATCTGCAGTCAGATCAATCAGCACTTTGATTTCGACTTGTTTTTCTGCATTCGTGGCCATGTTATTCAAATTCAGCATAATCACTAAAAACACGCCGACTAAAATCAGCGTAACGGTTACAGCACTAATGGATGCAAATGTCATCCATGTGTTTCTCCCGAGAGATTTAAAACTCTCACGCAAGTGGCGCCCGAGAATTTTAATCATATGAACCATACTCCCCTCTTGACTCATCACGCACAATGATACCATCTTCGATTGCAATGACACGTTTCTTCATGGTGTTTACGATTTCTTTATTATGTGTCGCCATCACGACTGTTGTCCCGCGGTTGTTAATTTCCTCCAGCGTCTTCATGACTTCCCAGGACGTATCCGGATCAAGGTTTCCTGTCGGTTCATCAGCAATGACAACATCAGGGTTGTTCACAATTGATCTGGCAATAGATACACGCTGCTGCTCCCCGCCTGAAAGCTGGTCAGGAAATTGTCGCGCTTTATGCTTCAGCTGCACGAGATCAAGCACTTCAAGCACCCGTTTCTTAATGACAGACGGCTGTTCTCCAATCACTTCAAGGGCAAATGCCACATTTTCAAAAACAGTAAGTTTCGGAAGAAGCTTGAAATCCTGAAAGACAACACCTATTTTGCGGCGCACGAAAGGAATCTCTTTTTCTTTAATTGTCGCGAGATCTTTATGATTGATTAAAATTTGTCCTTTTGTCGGTTTTTCTTCTCTGTAAATCATTTTAATAAAAGTAGATTTACCTGCTCCGCTCGGACCAACAACATACACAAACTCGCCGGGATGAATGGTAACAGAAATCCCATTGAGTGCTTTTACGCCGTTCGGATAGGCTTTATATACTTCCTTCATCTCTATCATGAAATCACCTAATCTTTTATATCATTTTATCTATCACACGGTCATACTCTTCGAATGCATTCGACAATTTATGACCCATTCATTTGTAAAAAGATGAAAAATCTGAAAGTTCCCTTTTTCAATACACTTCATTATACGTCAAATTTAGACATAATACTATTACAGTTTCTTTTCATTCATATTGTCAAGGCATAAAAACATCCTTGCCAGCACTCGGCAAGGATGTTTTTATCTTACTTTTTTTCTGACAGCCATTTGGCAATAACAGCGGCTTCGTTATCATCTACAAGCCCCTTTGGCATATTGCCGCGGCCGTTTTTAATAATGCTTTCAATTTTGTGTTCATCGTATTTGCCTCCGACCTCTTGGAGATTAGGCCCTGACACACCTTCTAAATCCTTGCCGTGGCAGCCTACGCAGCTTTGCTGATATAATTCTTCCCCTTCAGATGCAGTGGCTTCCGTCTTGCTGCCAGTGTCTGTCTTCTCTTCTTTTGCATCGTTTGATCCGCAGGCAGCCAACAGAACAGAAAGCGCAAATCCAATCATTAGTATCGATAACTTTGATTTCATGTTGAGAAGCACAACTCCTTTACGATCTCTTCCATATTATAACCTCGTTTAAGCGCGTTTGAAACCCTCGCCCAGCACCTCGCTCGCGTCTGCTACAATTACAAAAGCTGACTCATCAATCTGTTTGACGATTTGTTTCAATTTGGTGAATTCAGTTTGCCCAACCACGCACATTAAAATCGGACGGTCATCGTCAGTATATCCGCCGACTGCAGAAATTTTTGTCACGCCTCTGTCAATCTTCTGTAAGACAGCCTCCTTGACAGCCTGCTCCTGCTTTGTAATGATGAGCGCCATTTTTGAACGATT
This sequence comes from Bacillus sp. PS237, assembly GCF_037963345.1. NCBI lineage: Bacteria > Bacillati > Bacillota > Bacilli > Caryophanales > Bacillaceae > Bacillus > Bacillus sp. PS237. Next base: position 3,553,107 of record NZ_CP150156.1, read on the forward strand.
AAAGCCGACTTGCACAACATCAATGGTTTTGCTGGACACATAGACGCCAAGCATGGCATATAAGCCTTGCTCAATATTAAATACAATCATAGCCGTAACAACGATCATTCCGTCAATGATGGCGAGACACTTCCCCAATGACAGACCGGAGTACTTATGAATGATCTGTGCAGCCAAGGCTGTACCTCCCGTCGAACCTTTCCCTAAGTACACAATACCAATTCCGATACCTATCCCGACACCGCCAAAAATCGCCGCCAGGAGTTCATGATGAGTGGCGGGCTGAATATCCCTTGTCAGAAACACTACTAGCGGCAAAAACACAGAACCTGCAAGCGTCTTTAGTCCAAATTTCCCGCCGAGCAAAATGACGCCAGCAATAAATAAAGGGATATTAATAATCCACTGTACATACGCTGCTTCAAAACCATATGATTGTAAAATCGTACTGATCCCGCTGACCCCGCCGGCGGCAATCTTATTCGGAAGCAAAAATACATTAAAGGACACGGCCGTAATCGCTGCTCCTATCAATATGTATACATAATCCCGCAAAATCCACAATGTTTTATTCCGTACGTCCATCATATATCCTCCGTTTCTTCCAATGCTCTCCGATAGCATTTTAATCCTTCCCTGATTAGATGTAAATAACACCCAAATACAGTGGTAATATGCTAAAGCAGCAGTGAAATCAAGGATATAAGAAATAAAAAAACACACCCGTATGCATCAGGTGTGTTTTTCAGCTTATGAAAGCTTAGAACGCAGGTAGGCATCAATAAACGTATCAATGTCACCATCCATTACAGCTTGAACGTTCCCCATTTCTGTATTGGTCCGATGGTCTTTTACCATGGAATACGGATGGAATACATAAGAACGGATTTGGCTGCCCCAGCCGATTTCTTTTTGTTCACCGCGAATTTCATCCAGCTCTGCCTGCTGCTCTTCAATTCTGCGCTGATACAGCTTGGCCTTCAGCATTTTCATGGCTCTTTCACGGTTTTTAATTTGTGAGCGCTCCGTTTGGCATGTCACAACTACGTTCGTCGGCAAGTGAGTAATCCGAACGGCTGAATCCGTCGTATTGACGTGCTGTCCGCCCGCGCCGCTTGCACGGTACGTGTCAACTTTAATATCCTCCGTACGAATATCAATATCAATTTCATCGTTAAATTCAGGCATGACTTCACATGAAACGAAAGATGTGTGGCGGCGGCCTGATGAATCAAATGGTGAGATCCGCACAAGACGATGAACACCTTTTTCTGCTTTGAGATACCCGTAAGCGTTGTGTCCTTTGATGAGCAATGTCACTGACTTGATTCCCGCCTCGTCACCTGGAAGGTAATCGAGAGTCTCTACTTTAAAGCCGCGGCGCTCTCCCCATCTTGTATACATTCTAAGAAGCATAGAGCCCCAGTCCTGTGACTCTGTACCGCCAGCACCAGGGTGCAGTTCTAAAATCGCGTTATTTTTATCATACGGCTCGCTGAGAAGAAGCTGAAGCTCAAACTCATTGAACTCTTTTGTTAATGACTTTAGTTCTTTTTCAAGCTCAAGCTGGAGATCAGTGTCCGGCTCTTCTTTCAAAAGATCATGAGTCATTTGTAATTCTTCGTGGGATTCATTCAATTTTTTATACGAATTGACATAATCCTTTAAACCGTTTGCTTCATTTATAACCGTTTGAGCTTTTTGCTGATCATTCCAGAATTCCGGATCAGCCATTTGTTCATCTAGCTCAGCAATGCGGGCCTCCTTTGATTCGAGGTCAAAGAGACCCCCTAAAGTCCGCTAAACGAGAAGCCATATTTTCGAGCTCTGCTCTAATTTCTGATAATTCCATTTCATTCACCTCATTAAAAGATCCGCAGGCGCCTGCAGGCGCCGCGGTCAGTAAACTTGCCGGGGCGAACTATTCAGTACGGCCGCAGCAATTTTTATATTTTTTCCCGCTTCCGCAGTGGCATGGGGCATTTCGTCCGATATCAACCACTTTGCGAACCGGTGCTTTCTTTGCTTTTTTGTTATCGTCGCCTTCTTGCGGCTGATGAGCTGTTGTTTGACCTTGTACAACCTCTTCACGCTCCAGATTGTTTTCAATCTCAGCTTTCATCACAAATTTTGCGACTTCGTCCTCAATTGATTCAATCATATGCTCAAACATCGCAAAACCTTCCATTTGATACTCACGAAGCGGGTTCGTCTGCGCGTAAGCACGAAGGTGAATCCCTTGGCGGAGCTGATCCATCGCATCAATATGATCCATCCATTTAGAATCAACGGCACGAAGAACGATAACTTTTTCGAATTCGCGCATTTGCTCTTTGCCGAATTGCTCTTCCTTCTCATTATATTTTGTGATGATGCGATCCATAATGAGCTCAAGCATTTCATCCGGTTCTTTGCCGAAGATATCGCTCTTCTCAAGTGCACCTTCATCAAGATAAGTTGTGTTGATAAGATCAACTAGACCGTCAAGCTTCCACTCCTCAGGAAGCTCTTCTCTTGGCGTATAGGCTGCAATTGCGCGTTCGAGAGAAGACTTGATCATATTTTCAACGATTTCACGCAGGTTTTCAGAGTCAATGACTTCAAAGCGCTGCTTATAAATGACCTCACGCTGCTGGCGGAGAACATCATCATATTGCAGAAGCTGTTTACGCGAATCGAAGTTATTGCCTTCGACGCGTTTTTGAGACGATTCAACCGCGCGAGATACCATTTTGCTTTGGATTGGAGTAGAGTCGTCCATGCCGAAGCGGTCAAGCATCGCCATTGTCCGCTCAGCTCCGAATCTGCGCATCAATTCATCTTCCATAGAAAGATAAAATTGAGTAATCCCCGGGTCTCCCTGACGTCCGGAACGACCTCGAAGCTGATTGTCAATCCGGCGTGATTCATGTCGTTCTGTTCCGACTACAGCGAGCCCGCCAAGCTCTTTTACACCTTCGCCAAGCTTAATGTCCGTTCCGCGCCCCGCCATGTTAGTCGCAATCGTAACTGCGCCTTTTTGGCCGGCCTCTTCAATGATCTGCGCTTCACGTTCATGGTTTTTGGCATTTAACACTTGATGCGGAATTCCTTTGTTTTTAAGCAGCTTAGAAATCAATTCAGATGTTTCAACGGCAACCGTACCGACTAGAACAGGCTGTCCCGTCATGTAACGCTGTGCGACATCCTCCGCAACTGCCTTAAACTTTCCTTCCATCGTGCGGTAAATTAAATCCGGGCGGTCATCACGGACAACAGGCCTGTTGGTAGGGATCGTGACAACCTGCATGTTGTAGATGTTGCGGAATTCTTCTTCCTCTGTCTTAGCTGTACCCGTCATACCGGCAAGTTTTTCGTACATTCGGAAGTAGTTTTGGAACGTAATCGTCGCCAAGGTCATGCTTTCGTTTTGAATCTCAAGCCCTTCCTTTGCTTCAATCGCTTGGTGAAGCCCCTCACTGTAGCGGCGGCCTTTCATCAGACGTCCCGTGAAGGAATCAACAATAACAACCTGTCCGTCTTCCACTACATAGTCAACGTCCTTTTGCATCGCAACGTGAGCTTTTAAGGCCTGGTTGATATGGTGGTTGAGCGCGACATGCTTCACATCAAAGAGGTTATCGATGCCGAATGCTTTTTCCGCCTTCGTCATTCCTTCTTCAGTAAGCTGTACAGCTTTTGTTTTGATATCGTACGTGTAATCCTTCTCCGCTTTTAACGTGCGGACAAAAGCATTTGCCTGTACGTACAGCTTAGTGGATTTTGCAGCTTGTCCAGAAATGATAAGCGGTGTTCTTGCTTCATCAATTAAAATAGAGTCAACTTCATCTATTACCGCAAAATGAAGCGGGCGCTGAACCATCTGCTCTTTATAAAGAACCATATTGTCACGCAAATAGTCGAAGCCAAGCTCGTTGTTTGTGGAGTAAGTAATATCAGCGGCATAAGCTTCCCGTTTTTCGTCTTTTGACATTGAGTTTAAATTCAAACCGACAGTCAAACCGAGAAACTCGAAAATTTTCCCCATTTGCTCAGCGTCACGGCTTGCCAAGTATTCGTTGACAGTCACGACGTGTACGCCTTTACCGGTTAACGCATTTAAATAAACAGGCAGGGTAGACGTTAATGTTTTCCCTTCCCCTGTTTTCATTTCCGCTATATTTCCGTCATGAAGCGCCACGCCCCCCATGAGCTGGACTTTAAACGGAAACATGCCTGTTACGCGGCGTGAAGCTTCTCGAACAACAGCGAAAGCTTCAACAAGAAGATCATCCGTTGTCGCCCCTTTTTCAAGACGCTCTTTAAATTCAATTGTTTTATGTTTCAATGCGTCGTCAGAGAGATTTTCATAGTCTCCGCGAATCGCATCAATATCGTTAGCAATTTTTTCGTATCTATTCAGCGTACGTTTTGTTGGATCAAACATTTTATTTAAAATTCCAAGCATTTATAACGCTCCTCTATCATCACACGCCTATTTTAGAGGCATGTATAAATAATTTACTAGTCCATGTATACCTCTCATTATCATATCATACCTTTTGTTATTTCCAAAGAATTTGCAAATAAGAAAAACAAAAACCTTCCGCGGACATCACGGAAGGCTTCTCTTCATTATTCAGTCGGTTCAATTAAGCCATATTTCCCGTCATTTCTGCGGTACACGACATTTGTAAGGTTTGTTTCCGCATTTGTGAAAACAAAGAAATTATGGCCGAGCATATTCATTTGCAAGATCGCTTCTTCACTATCCATCGGCTTTAAATTAAAGCGTTTCTGACGGACGATGTCCAAGCTCTCCTCCTCTTCTATGTCATCCTGAACCGCAATATCTGTATCAGAGCCAAGACCGTTTGCCAATAAATATTTTGGAGAGCCCTGCTCACGGAATTTACGGTTTACTTTCGTTTTATGCTTACGGATTTGACGTTCCAGTTTGTTTGTTGCGAGATCAATTGCGTTGTACATATCCTCGTTATGCACCTCGGACCGAAGCGCCAGATCTGTCATCGGAATCGTAACCTCAACCTTAGACTCCTTGTCATTGTAAAACTTCAAGTTGACGTTCACATCAGCATCCACGCTATGGTCAAAATAGCGCTCCAGCTTGCCGATCTTCCTCTCGACATGATCCTTTAACGCGGGTGTCACTTCAATATTTTCTCCTCTGATGTTATAGTTCATCAAAGAACGCCTCCCTTTTATTAAGGATATGTATCTATTTCTCTTTTACCCTTTACAATTCCTGCTGAAACATAAATCTTTTGTGAAAATTCAGTGAACTTTGTCGAATTTTGTTTGTATTTGCTCTGTTATTGGCGGTTCGGAGGTATATGTATATGCTGATTGAACGAAACAAATACCTCACACACGCCTAATTGATTAAAAAGGGTTCCATACATTGATGAATAGACAGCATCCATTTTCTATAATGAATCAGAAAATGTTCCTTTAAATACTCACAGAACTCATGAGAGGGAAAAGAGAAAGAGACCAATTGATCAAACTCCGCAAAAATTTGGTCAAATGCTTTCACACAAATTTCAGCACACCGCGAATCCATAATGAAGAGAAGTGTTGAATGTGTTGAATCCAAATAAAAAAAGGCTTGGATCAGATCTTGGTAGATCCGATCCCCTTCTGTTTTTGATAAATTCTCTTCAGCCTCTATCAAATAACACAACCCCTCTTCGATGGTAAAAAGAAGATGATAATAAGCTGATAAAAGCGTATAATCTTCAATGCTCTTCAAGGCACTCACCTATTTACGCTTGTCATAATATGTGCCGTCAATCGTAATGTTGTTATAAGGGTTTAAATACGTCGTATGCATCACACGTTTTCTTTTCATCTGCTGAAGTTCTGTTGCGATTGACTGCTTCAGTCTTTCCATTTCCTTCACAATCAGCTGATCCCATGTCAAAATAAGTTTCATCTGCTTTCGCTCTTCTTCTGAAAGCGGCAGAGATATCTCCTGAATCAGTTCAGACCGTGTAGCCACAAAGTCTTCAATTTGCTTTAAAAGTTCATCGCTTTCCGGCGTATTTTGTATGTGTGACAGCATACTCTTCGTCTCAGTGTATAGTTGATCTATATTATTCATGCGATCCCGCCTGATCCGTGCCGGTCCTTCCGCTCACTTTGAATGGCTTGTTTCCAAGCATCGCGAAAATCTGTTACATAACCTTCAACCTCAGCCAGCATGCCCGTATCATTTTTGATATTTGCCTGTACCAATCTGCGATACATATAATCGTACATCGCACCCATAGAAGCGGAAAGCTCTATGTTACGGTTAAGTGTAAAATTTAATTCCTGAATAATATTTTGCGCTTTAATCAGATTTTCATTTTTACGTTCCATATCATCATTCTCAATGGCCTGAGCGGCAAGTCTTATAAATTTCAAACAGCCATTATACAGCATAAGCGTCAGCTCCCCGGGTGTAGCCGTATTCACTGAATTTTGCTGATAGGCTGTATATGGATTTTGGATCGCCATGTGTCATCCTCCAAATTACATTTATTGTACAAGAAGCTGTGATAAATAGGACGCTTGTTCGTTCATTTTTTGAATCGCAGAATCCATTGCACTGAATTTTGAATAATAGCGGTTTTCTATGGTATTCAATCTGTCCTGCATATCAGTTATTTCAGTACTTATCGAGTTTAAATTTTTTCCAATGGAATAGCTACTAGCTCCCATTGTCGAGTTCCCAGCTTTAGCTTCAATACTTTTCACAGTACTTCTAAGTGTATTAGTAATCCGCTTCATAATACCTTTATCGCTATAGTTACTATCATTTGTTCCACTTGTAAAAAGATTAGCAACTCCTTGAGGATCTTCTGCTATTTTTGCTTTCAATTTCTCTTCGTTAATCTCTAAGTGCCCTCGCAGTTGGTAAGCACTTGAAGTTGTGATGCCAAATTCAGTTAATTGATAGGTTTTCCCATCCGCATTCACTTGAGTATAAAAGTCAGTCCGCATTTGGTTCGTGCCAGTGCTGATGCTTGAATCGTTTCTCAGCAATCCGCTTTTCGCCTTCTCCTCCCAGAGCTCTACCTCTTTATCGGACATGGCTTCTTTTTGTTCACTCGTGAGTGGCGTATAGTCTCGGTATTTTTCTTCTTTCAGCTTTTCATTCAGGCTGTCAACCAGTTCATTGTATTTATCTACAAACTCTTTGATTTGGTTATAAATCCCATCAACATCAGTAGAAACAGATGTGGTAACAGGGCCTGTGGCTGCAGTTGTATTTTTAATCGAATAAGTAACACCATTCACCGTGAAATTGTTTGTCAGCTTCTCCATTTCAAAGCCGTTGATTGTGACTTTGGCATTTGTGCCTTCTTTGTAAGCAGTAAGCTTATTATCAGCATCCAAAGAAAAACCAAGCTGACCGGACATAAAGTCAGCTGTAGCAGAGTCTGCTGCCTGTATGCTTCCTCCTGCACCTGTTGCTTTAGAAGAAAACGCAATCGTTTCTACGTACTCTGTACCATTCCAAATTTTATCTTTAAATGCTGATACTCCTAGATCTGAGCTGTTAAGTTTAGAAATCACATTATCAATCGTATCGGCACTCGTCACACTAATGTTCACTGTTTTTGCTGTTGTTTCGCCAGGCGCAACAACGTTAAATGCCAAATTGTAATCGCCTTGTGTGTATCCCGTATAATTGTTTGCCTTATACGTTGCTGCAGTTGCCAAGCTCGCCACTTCAACAGTAGACGAAGAATTTGGCGCACTTACGCTTCCTGTAGCAGTTAACACAGACTCATTAGAGCTTGTCACAGTTTTGCTCTGATACGTGCTCGGATATGTCAACGTATTTTTAGACATATAATCTTGCAATTCTTTTATTTTTGAGTTTACTTCACGATAGCTGTCACGCTGCCATTCAAGAGTCTGCTTTTTTTGTGTCAGCTTATCAAGCGGCGCTCTTTCTGTCTGCATCAGCTTTGATACGATATCATCTATATCCATTCCTGACGCCAGACCTGTTATTCTTGTGACCATCTCAAACCACTCCTATTCTACTTTTTTTCATCTACAAATAACCCAAGAAATTCAGTCATAGCCGCATAAAAATCAAGCCACCGTTTTGGTGGAATTTCGCGGATCACTTCATTTGTAGAGTCCTCTATTACCTTTACATAGTATTCATTTAACTTGTCATGAAGCTCGAACTTCAGATGAACTTGCGAAGGTTCCAAAAGCTTGTTCATTTCCCCCACCATTTCAGCAAGATTGGTATATGAAACTTGATGAACAGGAACCTCGTTATCATTATCTTTCTGATTATGTATTTGAGTATCATAACGATCCCAAACAGGTTGTAACGTAGTGAGCCTTTCAATGTTCAATTGATCATCCCCTATGCCCCAATCTATCGTTTATATCGACTAAGTCGAGATAAGATTACACATATTTTTGGAAAAAAATCTTCTGTTTTAGATTTCTTGTATGGAAATACATTTATAAAAAGTTAGTGGAGAATCCGGTTATTATATCATGAGTTAGTGACAGGATGAGGAATGATTAGGAGATAGAAATTTAAATTAAAAGACCCTGGCAACGCCAAGGTCTTTTTTAAAATTAACGTAATAATTGAAGTACGTTTTGCGGCTGTTGGTTTGCTTGAGCAAGCATAGCTTGAGAAGCCTGAGAAAGAATGTTGTTCTTTGTGAATTCGCTCATCTCTTTAGCCATGTCAACGTCACGGATACGAGACTCAGCAGCTGTCAAGTTTTCACCAGAAGCGCTTAAGTTGTTAATTGTGTGCTCTAGACGATTTTGTACCGCACCAAGCTTAGCACGTTGAGAAGAAACTTGGTTGATCGCTTCATCAACAACTTTCAATTGAGCATCGAAACCGATATCAGCAGTATCTGCTGCATTATCTGCGAATTTTGTTACGTCAAGATCATTAACTGAATGAAGAGCTGCAATTGAACCATCAGCTTCTTTAATTCCAAGAGCGTCAGCACCCATATCCTCAATATTTACAGAGATTTGCTGTGTAGCATTTGCTCCGATTTGGAATACCAAGTTCTTTTGATTTGCAGGAGTAGCTGTGTCAACTTTGTAAGTGCCATCGAGCAATTTCTTACCATTGAATTCTGTACGATTTGAAATACCATCGATTTCATCTGTTAAAGCTGAAATTTCATCTTGAATAGATTGCAAATCAGTTGCTTTGTCCTGAGTTCCAGTGTTTCCAGCTTGAACAACTAGCTCACGAACACGTTGAAGGATCGCATGAGTTTCAGTTAATGCACCCTCAGCTGTTTGGATAAGAGAGATTCCGTCTTGAGAGTTTTTAGAAGCCATTTCAAGACCTCTGATTTGTCCTCTCATTTTTTCAGAGATCGCAAGACCTGCTGCGTCATCTCCCGCACGGTTGATGCGAAGACCTGAAGAAAGTTTCTCCATGTTCTTTTGGCTCGCACTGTTGTTTGAAGACAAACGGTTCAGTGTGTTAAGCGCTGCAATATTGTGGTTAATTCTCATTGTTTTGTTCCTCCCTGAATATGTTGTTAAGGCACGTCCTTGTGCCCTTATTTTGTAACTGGCTGAGTCTTTTGCGCCTCCTCCCGGCTACATCATTAATATCGGATTGTCTCTGATTTTGTTAATACAAAAATAAAAAAATCCTCACTTTTTTTGTGAGGATAATGCGGAGATCACATCGCTGGATAACGCTGCTGCACGGTTATTTTCTTCCTGAATGGTCAAGTAAATTTCTTTCCTGTGAATATCAATATGCTTTGGGGCGTCAATTCCAAGCTTCACTTGATCCCCTTCAACCGCAATCACTTTTACTTCAATATCAGCACCTATTTGAATCGCTTCGTTTATTTTCCGCGATAAAACTAGCATGATTCTCCTCCAATCGGATGCTTTGTCGTATATGAGGAGTCGTGTAAAACGACTTGCTTAGCCATCATGTTCTTGCGATTCACAATAATGGGAGCCAATAAATTCGCAGTAGACTTTTCAAATGGCTCTGCCATAGTCAATATTGTCATGACTTCTACGTCTTGAATATTATCGATATCCAAAAGTTCAGCAGTTGATTCATCAAGATCAAATTCATAATTCTTAAAAAAGATAAACGGACTTACGACGATAAACGCAAGATTTTCTGAAGTGACGGACTGCAGTGCCACGAATGGAGAGTCTTCTGAAAGCGGAAGTATGACGAACTGTTTTTCTTCTAAAAAGCCTGGAATCCCGCTTTCAAAAAGAATGATTTGTTCTTCTTTTATGTTCATTTGGCCATGGTACTTCGTATGAATGATCATTGTTCACGATCCTTTTCTTTTTACTTTTCGGGTGATTCTTTCGGGTATTCTACATCTATATTTAAATCAGGGTATTGAAGCATGTCAACCTTAACATTTCCTGGCGTATATTCAACAATTGGCTTATGCGGCTCAGCCTGAATAACAGGCTTTCGCGGCGTAATCTGCACATCAAGCTGTGACGGAGTATATTGTATTTTCACCCTCGAAAGAGAAGGAGCATAATTTTCGCCTAATTGAATTTGGTGCATTTCAGAGTTCCTCCTTGCTTGTGAAGCGATTGGGTTCCCCTTATTTTCAATCTTCATAAGCTCGTCGCCTTCTTCTGCAGTGCGTGCTATTCCCTCCATTACATCCTCATGCCCTTGTTGGGCGGCTTCTTCAATTCTCTTGAAAACATGCTTTCTGTCTAATTCTTCCCATGCTTGTGTCTGGTCAATCGTGAGTTTTCCAGGTGTCACCGATATTTCCATTTCCGCACTCGGCTGTTCGATCTCTAGATCAGCTTGAGGCTGCTCCATTTTTAAGCTGGCAGGCGTCGTTGTTAAACCAATTTTTCCTTGAACACTATGCATAATCAATCTGGGAATCTGCATCACTCTACCTCCTGAACTATAAAAAAAGCGAACTCCTAAGAGCCGCTTACTTTAAAAAGTCAATCAATGTAGGCTGAACAATTTGCGCATTAACGGCCAGAGTAGCCCTGTGCACACTTTGCTGCGCAATAAATTCAGTTATTACTTCTTCCAGTTCTACATCTTCATTGTCTGATAACACTTTGGTAGCTGTTTCTTCTTGCGCTGACAGTCTTGTATTAACCAGTTCAAGACGATTATATCTCGCTCCAAGATCAGATCGTTCAGCGCTCATGCCGTCAGAAAAATGATCAATATCATTTAAAACACTGTCCATGCCATCTAGCGAACCAGAATTTAGTGCTTTCTCAAAAGAATCAAGCATTTCAAATACATTCTGCCCGCTTTCAGAAGTGCCTCCAAAAGCTGACTTTGGATCTGAATTCACTTTCAATGACATATTATTTGATATATTGACTACGACATCAGCTGTATCAGAAATTGTATAAGTTCCGTCTCCGTTATCTGTAACCGGAGGCTTATCTGAATTTGTGCCATTAAAGATATATCTGCCGTTCACTTGTGTATTCGCAATATTTAAAAGCTGTTCCTTTAACTGCTTTACCTCTACGCCAATCGCTTGCCGCTCCGGCTCGCCGTTTGTATCATTTTGAGCTTCAACCGCTAATTCTCTGACCTTTGACAAGATGTCAATTCCTTCTGTAATGTTTGTTTCTGTGTTTTCGAGCCAGGTAAAGGCTTGAGAAGCATTGCTTTTGTACTGCTGCACTTGAGACAGTTGCGTATTATACTTTAAGCTTTTCATTGCTACTACAGGATCGTCGGAAGCTTTTGAGATTTTTTTTCCTGAAGAAATCTGCGACTGGAGTTTATCCAGCTTCGAGTAGCTTGAACCGATATATCTCAGTGAGTTTTGCTGTATCATGCCTTGTGTTACTCTCATGTGACTCTACCTACCTTCCTCCAACACCCATGCCGTTGATCACTTTATCAAGCAATTCGTCTTGTAAAGTCACCATTCTTGCAGCTGCATTGTATGCGTGTTGGAATTGAATCATATTCGTCATTTCTTCGTCTAAAGAAACTGCGCTCATTTGCTGACGGTTTATGTCAGCATCATTCAGCTGTGTTTCTGTATTAGACGCCAGTCGATTAGCCTCTTGAGCTTCGATCCCTAGCTCGCCAATCAGACCCGCATAATAATCTAAAACACTAGTTTCTTTACCGTTAATGGTTATTTTACCGGTTAAAACATTTGCTAATTTTGTAGCATTTGCGTTATCGTTGGCTGCGCCAGTCAGTGAGAAAGCAATGTTTGCGCCTTTTGAATCTATTATGCTGTCAGCCACTTTGATCTTGCCCGCCGCGCCCTTGGCAGGTTCAGTTTCACCGCCAGTAAAATCAAAAAAGTCTCCGCCTTGTTCACCGCTCTTGGTCACACCATTTCTGTGCACTTCATTGAAAGCTTTCGCGAATTCAAGCGCCATATTGTCAAGATCAGAAAGCATTTCCGGGTATACGCCCTTTTCTTGGCCATCTGCTGTTATATACCCATAAGACTCTATAAACCCTAAAAGGGATCCCTTGCTGCTAAAGGACTCCGCCTGTACAGCTGTATCCCCGATTGAAATACTTGATACTAACCCAGTTTCATTATCATAGTTGGCTGCAAGTTCTGAAACCTCGTAATTTTTACCGTCCAAAACAGTTCCTAGCGACTGTTTATTTTTATCAAGGATTTCAATTGATACAGTTCCTTCAGCAGATGCAAGTGCATTCCCGCCTGATTTGTTGTAGCTGACTTTGATATCAACCATTGAGGATAATTTATCGATCAGCAAATCTCGCTGGTCATATAAGCCATTCGGAAGAAGCCCGACCGGCTCTACTTGTGCAATTTGCTTATTTAAACTGTTTAACTGAGAAAGCAGAGAATTGACATCCAACACAGTTGTATTTAGCTCTGCTTTTAAATTCGATTGGACATTTGTAAGTGATTCAGAAATATAATTAAACGTTTCAGCTACAGCTTGTCCTTTTCGAGCAACAACAGAACGTGCACTTTCTTCATTTGTATTATTCGATAATTCCTGCAGGGAATTCCAAAACGAATTGAGCACACTGTTCAAGCCGCTGTCATCCGTTTCATTTAAAACGCCTTCCATTTGGGACAGCGCTTTTGCCTTCGTGTCATAGTATCCGGCACTGTTGTTTTGAAGACGGTATTGGTAGTCAAGAAAGATATCTCTTATTCTCTCAACTGATTTTCCTTGAACGCCCGTACCCATTTGTCCCGCTGTTTTTTCTGCATTTTTAGATACAGCAGGGAAATAGTCAGTTGCCTCCAATGAGACCCGCTGTCTTGTATAACCATCAGTATTGGCATTTGCCACGTTATTTGCAGTAGTGCTTAACGCTGCCTGCTGAGCGCTTAACGCCCGCCTTGCAGTTTCAAGCCCCATAAAGGTAGATGTCATTTTCTGAATTCCTTTCTGCTAAGCTTTTGAATCAAACAGTTTCATTTTGCTACTTTTCGGCAGCTCAGCTTTAATTGATTTGCTGTAATTGAAGTTATTTTCCTTAGGAACCAGCATATCGTACGAAATAGAGATGAATTGCAGCGCGTCTCTTGTCAGCTGCCTATTCATCTCATTTACTTTTTTCAGACGTCCGAGAACTTGAGAAAGAGATTCGTATAGTTGTTCCAGCTCTTCCTTTTCACTGCCTGAGGTTTTGGCGATACATGCGGAAATAGTATTATTTTCGCTATATCCGAGAAAGGCCGAAGTTGTTTTGATCCGGTCATCTTCTGTCTGCGTGATTGCTTGAATATATTTTTGCTCTTTTGTCAAAATGTTAGAAAGCTCTTTTGTTTTGCCGGCTTTGAGCGCTTCCGTCTTTTCTTCAGACAGCGTGAGCAGGTGCTCATGCAGAACGCAAAGTCGCTTCAATTGTTCAATAATTGCCTTCGCTGACATGGGCTTTCTCCTTTTTTATTGCTTTTTATAAAAATTAATCATATTTTTCGCAATATGATTTGCGTCTACTTTGTATGACCCGTTTTCAATTTGCGCTTTAAGCTGCGCAATTTTTTCCTGTCGTGAACCAGTGACTGCGTCGGATGCATGTTGCATTTCTTTAGCCTGTGATGAAATTTCAATTTTATCTTGAGGCTGTGCAACAGTTTTTTGCACCGCTTGCTTATCATAATTTTTTTGATATGGATTAACGGATTGTGTTCCAAATTGATTGATTTTCATAGGATTCCTCTCGCTTTCCGTTGCAGTCTTTAAACAATCTTAACCCTTTTATCGACTGCGTTTTCAGTTAGTTTAGGGAATCAGCTGTTTTTGGTATTATAGGCATAGTATGTGTCTTTTTTACTATTTTCTTTCTCGATTTTCAGAGCATCCTCGTGGTTCAAATGATCCATTTGATCCTTAATATCAGACTGGCAAGCCTTGCAGAACTTGCCTTCTCTAATCGATGTCCCGCACCTTTCACAAGGGTATGCCAAATTAGGAAGATGAGTGATCTGAATTCGCTTCTGCCTGATGAATTTCAATATCAGCTCTTCTTCCACACCTGTTTCCTCAGTTATCCGGCTCAAAGTTGATTGCCGGTTTTCCTGTTTTCTTAAAAATTTATAGACAGTCTCAAATGATTTTTCTTCTTCCTTAATACACGCCTGACATACGGTTTGCAGCTTTGTTTTTAAAAATAAAGCATTGCATTTCGGACAATTAGCCAGTTCTCCCATCTTTTTTTCTCCTTATTAGATAATATGCCTGTGTCAATTTCTAGTGATTATATCGGCATAAAAACAGAATCATTTAGCTTCTGATCAAGGTAAAAGATGACACTGAAGCGGCTTTTCCTTTTTCTAATAAGCAGCGGGCTGCGAAGTGCAAGGTGGCGCCTGTTGTATAAAGATCGTCTATTAAAATGATATTCATACCTTCTGCTGAATTATTTTTTGTATCAAAAATGCACTCTGACAGCAGGCGTTCTGTTTTCTTTTTCTTTGACTGTTTCTCATTATTCAGGCGAATGAGGGGATGGTGGGAAGGCCGGTCTAAACATTCTGCCAAGAGATGTGCCTGGTTAAATCCGCGCTCTTCTTCCCGTTCCTTGCTCAGCGGAATAGGTACAAGAACAAAATGCTTATCGGGGTAAACCTTAGAAAAGGTTGAAGAAAAATCACTTTTAAATGCATTTATGATTTCTGCATCTCCTCTAAATTTAAAACGGGAGAGCGTTTCTTTCATCATATCATTATATGTGTAAACTGAACGGTTTTGACGCAATAGCAAACTGTCTCTGATCCTTGTTCTCCACACCTCGCAATCCCTGCATACGGCATGAACAGATTGAGGTCTGCCGCACAGGGGGCAGATATGTCCTGTGATTTTCTTTAATTTGCTTCTGCAAGAATAACAAACCTTTTCATCAGGCTTTAGTAAAAAAAGGGCTCTCCATGTAACATCTTGAGAAAATTGCGAATCACATAATAAACAGATCAGTTTATGAATGCCTCCTCCTGCTTCGTTTGACATAAATCGCTTGGACTCTCTGAAACTACTGCAGCAGATTCAGCCAAAATGACAAGCATTGCTGTGTTTTTTTGTTTATCTACCAGCTCAGCTTTCGTATATGCGATCTTTTTAAAATCAGTAACGTAGGATGGACTCACTTTGTTTAAAGAAAGTGCCAATACATCGTTTTGGCATACTTGGCAAGTACAGGCCATATGAAGCTGGTCCATATATCGGTCGAGCAGTTCTTTCATTACGATTTCTTTTGAATTGACAAGCATTTTTACAGCTCCTCATCATCGGTTATATGAGTATACTGTACCACGTTTTCAAATAATGGCTAGTCTGTACATTCAACTTTTGCTGCCAATTCATTCATTTCTTTTATATGCTTTCTTGCATCGAGCATACTCTTTGTTTTGCCGAAGTGAAAGTAAATGACATCGCCGTCCGCATATTCTTTATGCCGGCCGGTTCTTCCTGCAATTTGAACAAGTGCGCTTTCCGTAAAGATAGACGATTCCGCTCCTAGTACACCCGTTTGCACCTTGGGGACTGTGACGCCTCTTTCCAGTATTGTTGTTGTGATTAATAGATCGAGCTGACCATCTCTGAATTGCTGCACTTTCTCCTTTCTATGCTTGTCTTCCGCGTGCACAGATGCGGTTCGGCAATGAACACCTTTAAAGCACGCAGCAGCCTTTTCCAGAATAGAAACGGAAGGAACGAATAAAAAAACAGGCCTCCCTTCTTTTACATGAAACTCTATCCATCTTTTCACCGCTGGCGGAATTTTATTTCGGTTTAATTTCTTCTTCCAGTTTCCACACCATACAAAGCGCGGTTCGGGTAAAGGTTTCCGGTGGTGTCTTGCGGGGATGCGAACTGAATGTAACTGTCCGTTCAGTGCTTTTCTTTTTAATTCTTTAGGAGGTGTTGCACTTAAATAAACGAGGGTGCTGTTTTTCTTTCTTGCTTTTTGAACAGCGAATTGAAGGGTTTGATCAGCAGAATATGGAAAAGCGTCAACTTCATCAATGATCATAACATCGATTGCATCTTTATATCGCAAAAGCTGATGCGTAGTGGAAATCATAAGCGGAGATAGCCGCCCTTTGTCATCGCTTCCTCCGTAAAGCGCTGAAATGTCAGCACCCTGAAAGGCAGCCTTGAGTCTTGGAGCAAGCTCTAATACAACATCGGTGCGAGGTGTTGCAATACATACACGCAGTCCTTGATTTAACGCTGATTCTATACCAGGAAACAGCATTTCTGTTTTGCCAGCGCCGCAAACCGCCCAGATGAGGAGCTCTTCTTTTTTTGATATTGCTTCAATTAAAACATTGGCGGCTTTTTGCTGTCCGCTTGAAAGCTTGCCATCCCATGTCAGCTTAATAGACTTCCAGTTTGATTCATTTTCCTCTTTCCATGAATATAAAGGAACCTCCTCACTCACTCTGCCCATCATGACACAGGAACGGCAATACAGCTTATTCTTTCCAGATGAGTGATAAAAAGAAAAATACCGCTGATCAGTTTGTCCGCACCTATTACATCTATATCTCCGTTTATTTATGGATATAGAATTTTCAGCAGTGATATATCCATTCTTGATATGCCATTCAATCATCTCATCGGAAAATGAGAGCTCAGTCCTGAGCAAATGACGGCTTCGAAGCGTCTGCTGCAATTCTTTTGAAAAGGAACTGTTTTTTTCAACTGGCACATTCACATAGCACGCCTCCTTTCGAAACAGTATGCCTGAATGAATATTTTCTGTCCAACTATTAAAATAAGAATATAAAAAAATCTCCGCTCTAAAAACGGAGATTTGGCCTTATTTAAAACACCAGCAAATTCCTAACGCACCTTCACCCAAATGAGTGCCGATTACCGCGCCAAAATAGCTGTTATAAAATTCAACATGAGGATATTTTGCAGAAAGCTCTTCAATGATTTTCGCTGCTTCTTCCTCTCGATTAGCGTGGATAACAGCAGCTCGCATAGGCAACCCTTTACTCGCATCTTCGTCTAAAAGCTCATAAATTCGCGAAATTGCTTTTTTACGTGTGCGAATCTTCTCAAAAGGCACAATTACCTTATTGTCAAAATGAAGGATAGGCTTTACCTTTAGAAGACTACCAATGAAGGCTTGGGCGCTGCTTAATCGCCCGCCGCGCTGAAGATGGGCTAAGTCATCTACCATAAAATAAGCTCGAACTGTTTTTTTCATTTCTTCCAGTTCTTTTATAATATCTTCCGGCGATGATGCTCCGTTTTTGATTAATTCAGCAGCTTTAAGGGCATAAAAGCCTTGAGCCAAGCAGCTGATCTCTGAGTCAAATGGATACACATCAATATTGTCGACCATCGAATCAGCCGCTGCTGCACTGCTGAATGTTCCGCTGATCCCGCTGGAAAGATGGATACTGATAACCGCATCATAAGACTTGCCAAGCTCTTCATACAACGCAACCAGCTCGCCGATTGGCGGCTGAGAAGTCGTCGGGAGCTCATTATGTTTTTTCACTTCTTCATAAAAGCTTTTCCAGTCCAACTCAATTTCTTCACGGTAAGTCTCCTCCCTAAAAACAACCTGGAGAGGGATCATATGTATCTGATGTTGTTCACGCATTTCTTTCGGAATATATGCCGTGCTGTCTGTTACGACTGCAATATTCATAGCTTCGATACCTGCCTTATTGCTTTATAACTCTATTGTAAGGGAAACGGCAGCCTAAAAAAAGACCTGCCTAGTAAAAGGCAAGTCTCCTATTATACTATCTCATTTCTACCCAGCCATTTTTAATGGCGACCACAACGGCTTGCGTCCGGTCGTTTACATTCATTTTTTGTAAAATATTGCTGACATGGTTTTTAACGGTTTTCTCACTGATAAACAATGATTCACCAATACCGCGGTTGCTTTTTCCGTCTGCAAGCATCTGCAGCACTTCACATTCCCGCCTAGTTAAAATATGTAATGGTCTGCGGATTTCAGGGTAAACCTCATGTTGAGGGTGTGCAGAAACTCCGCTTGTTGCAAGGCGGCGGAATTCGTTAACGAGGTTGTGAGTAACCTTCGGATGGAGGTAAGATCCGCCCTCAGCCACTACTTTAACCGCTTCAATTAATGTATCAGCATCCATCTCTTTCAGCAGATAACCTCTTGCACCTGTTTTCAGGGCATGTGTTACATAATTTTCGTCATCGTGAATTGATAGAATAATTACTTTAGATTCAGGATACAGCTCTACAAGCTGTTTTGTAGCTTCCACACCATTTACGTTTGGCATATTGATATCCATGATCACAACATCAGGATGATAGTGCTCAACAATACGAGCCGCTTCGTCCCCGTCATCACCTTCGGCTACCACTTCAAAGGTAGGTTCAAAATCCAATATCCGTTTAACACCTTCACGAAATAACTGATGGTCGTCGATAATAACAATGTTTACTTTAGTCACAAGCCACGCCTCCTTGTATTATTGTTCTATATACTCTAGCATTCGGTCAATATGCCTTTTGGCTCTATTTTACAAATCATAGTCAAAGAGATAACGGAACCTTAATCATAATAAATGTCCCAAGACCTATTTTCGAATCTATTGTCATCGTTCCTTCCAATAAATCTACTCTTTCTTTCATGCCCAGCAAGCCGAATGATTTGTTTTTCTTCTCTTTCGCTTCCTTCAGGTCGAACCCTTTACCGTTATCTTTTATCATTAAAATCACAAAATCCTTTGTGATCTCAACTTTGACTGTAATTTCTTCAGATTCAGAATGCTTTAGCGCATTAGACACAGCTTCCTGTGCGAGCCTGAAGAGCGCAACCTCAAACTGAGGCGCTAGCCTCTGATCCTCTGTTTCTCCAATGCACTGAAAATGTATTTTGACCTTCCCGTTATATTCCTCGGTTGTATATAGATATTTTCTTAAAGTTGGAATCAGGCCTAGGTCATCAAGGGCCATCGGTCTTAAATCATATATAATCCTTCTCACTTCGTAAAGGGCATTCCGAACATTTTGGCGGAGATTTTTAATTTCTTGGAATCCGTCCTCTGCGCCCCGGTCACGGAAAATCCGCTCGATTAATTCCGATCTCATCATAACATTCGCCAGCATTTGAGCGGGTCCGTCATGGATTTCTCTTGAGACTCTTTTTCGCTCTTCTTCCTGCGCCTCAATAATTCTTAAGCCGAAATCCTGTTTTGCCTGAGCATCAGCAAGAAGCAGTCCAACTTCGCGCAAATCCTGATTCAAGTAGTTGAGCACAACTGTAATTTGGCTTACTAATGATTCTGACCGCTCAATGATTTCCTGAAGCCCTAGCAATCTGCGCTCCAAATCGTCCCGCCGTTCGCGCAATTGCTTCTCACGCTGCTGGATCATCGTCAATTCTACCTGCAGCTTATGGGCTTTTTCATAAGCATTGCGGATTTCCTCTTCACTGAATCTATGAAAATTACGGCTGACCTCGGATAAACGGTTTCTCGCATGGCGAGTTTGCACTTCAAGTTTATCGCCAAGCTCAATCACTTCATACACCTGCTGTTTAATTTGTTTCAGTTCTTCGACCAGCTGTTCATACTGCTGGCGTGACTGCTCCCCGATTTGAAAAACCTCGTCCTTGCTCCCGTCAACGGTTTTCAGCATCTTCATCAAAATAGAATCCAGCACTTTGGAATCCATCTTTGTTTTATTCATAATTTCCCTCCGTCACGGCGTTGTCATATATTTTTATTATAAATGTAATTGATCTGCAAATTATGTCGAATTATAATGAAAGAATGCGTATATTCTAGAAAAAAACATTTTTATATACTATCTACTCTTTATGATACCAAAATACGCACAAAAATTCTAAAGACTGTACGAATTTGTATAGGCAGTCTTTTATGCTTAGCAGGAGGGTCAGCTAGCATGCTGCACAGCTATTTTACTGTGAAAGAAGCGGGAGAACACGAGATTGTTATAGAAAAATCGCGTTTTATCTGTCATTTAAGCCGTGTTTCTACCGAACAAGAGGCACAGGAATTTATACAGAAAATAAAGAAACAGCACTGGAATGCGACTCATAATTGCTCGGCTTATGTTATTGGCGAGAATGATCATATCCAAAAAGCCAATGATGACGGGGAACCAAGCGGTACAGCGGGAGTGCCGATGCTCGAGGTTTTAAAAAAACGCAGGCTGAAGGATACTTGCGCCGTCGTTACACGCTACTTCGGAGGCATTAAGCTTGGTGCTGGCGGATTAATTCGCGCTTATGGGAAATCAGTGTCTGAAGGATTAAATCATATAGGTGTTGTAGAACGGAAGCTTATGCGAATCATGCATACTTCTGCAGATTACACATGGCTTGGCAAGATTGAAAATGAATTAAGGGAGTCACAATTTCTGTTAAAGGAAATCCATTATTCAGAAAATGTTGAATTCGAAACATACGTGGAAGAAAAAGAAACCAACGCTTTTTCTGAATGGATGACAGAACTGACAAATGGAAAGAGTGATATTAAAGAGGGAGAGTTGACGTATCTTGAAAAAGCCGTCAATCACATAAAGGAGACTGAATAATGGCTGAACGCGTTAGAGTGCGTGTGCGAAAAAAGAAAAAGAGCAAACGTAGGAAAATTTTAAAAAGAATAATGTTATTGTTCGCCCTTGCACTATTGGTAGTTGTAGGGCTTGGCGGGTATAAACTTTATAAAACCATTAACGCTGCGGATGAATCGTACGATGCCCTATCCCGCGGGAATAAATCAAATCTTCGCAACGAAGTTGTAGACATGAAGAAAAAACCATTTTCTATTTTATTTATGGGAATAGAGGATTACGCGACTAAAGGACAAAAAGGGAGATCAGACTCTCTTATTGTTGTTACCCTGGATCCCAAAAATAAAACCATGAAAATGCTGAGCATTCCGCGTGACACACGTGTGCAATTAGCTGGTGACACAACGGGAAGCAAGACGAAGATCAATGCCGCTTACAGCAAAGGCGGTAAAGATGAAACAGTTGAAACTGTTGAAAACTTCTTGCAAATCCCGATCGATAAATATGTCACAGTTGATTTTGACGGATTTAAAGATGTGATTAATGAAGTCGGCGGTATTGATGTTGACGTGCCTTTCGATTTCGATGAAAAAAGTGATGTAGACGAAAGCAAACGGATTTACTTCAAAAAAGGCGAGATGCATTTGAACGGCGAAGAAGCCTTAGCATATGCCCGGATGAGAAAACAGGATAAACGCGGAGACTTTGGCCGTAATGACAGACAAAAACAAATCTTAAACGCGCTGATTGACCGCATGTCAAGTGCAAGCAACATTGCTAAAATTGATAAAATCGCAGAAAAAGCCAGCGAAAACGTTGAAACCAATATTCGCATTACTGAAGGTTTAGCGCTTCAGCAGATTTACAGCGGCTTTACCAGCAAAAAAATCGACACATTGAGCATTACAGGTTCTGATTTGTATTTAGGGCCTAACAACACATATTACTTTGAACCTGATGCTACAAATCTCGAGAAAGTCAGAAAAACGCTTCAAGAGCATTTAGATTATACTCCTGATACAAGCACTGGCACTTCCGGTACCGAAGACGGGACTGACAGCTCAAGCAGTTCTGGCAGCACTGGCAGCACTGGCACAACAACTGACGGGACGACGAACGGAAGCAGCTATTCGAATGACAGCAGCACAAGCTCAAACAACAGTACAACGAATTCAACAACTGATTCATCCTATTAAAAAATGCCCGGTCCTTTTAGAGGATCGGGCATTTTTGCGCAGAAAAAAACTCCGGCACATAAGCCGGAGTTTTTAATTCCTTTTCACCAGCCGTTTATAAAACTTTGTAAACGGCTTAAATTTTTCATTCACGAGTCCTGTCACTTCTGCTATGATTTGCATAAAAATAATCAAAATGAAGATAATAAACAAAGAAAGCCAAATTGTGGCACTTTTAAGTACAATCGCACTGATACTGAAAATAAATCCAATTAAATAAATAACTAAGACCGACATCCGATGTGAAAGGCCAAAGGCCATCAGTCTATGGTGAATATGCGACTTATCAGGCGCTGAAATCGGCTGTTTGTTTAATATTCTTCTGATGATAGCAAATGTTGTATCAAAAATCGGTACGCCTAATATAATAATCGGGATAACGATACTGAACAATGTGACACTTTTATACAGGCCTAATAATGAAAGAATCGAGATACTATACCCTAAAAACAGTGATCCCGTATCTCCCATAAAGATTTTTGCCGGATGGAAGTTGTAAAACAAAAACCCCAGCGTGCTGGCAATAACGACTAATGAGAGTGACAGAATGAGCACTTTTCCGCCGGATAGCGCCATGACAGCAATCGTTGACAGGCCGATAACAGAAAGACCGGCAGCAAGGCCATCCAATCCATCAATCAGGTTAATTGCGTTCGTGATGCCGACAATCCATAATACCGTCAGCGGATAAGCCATCCATCCTAACTCAAATCGTTCTGTTAAAAAAGGTACTGAGAAAAAGTCCATTTTTAAGCCAGTGCTTACAATCATAATGGCTACACCTAATTGAATCAAAAACTTAACTTTTGCACTTAATTGATATTTATCGTCAAGAATACCTAACACAATAATGATGAATGCTCCGACTGTAATTGCCGTCATCCTTGTTTCTGTGTAAATACCGGATGCAAGCACGCCTGCAACCACCCCGATAAATATGGCCAGCCCGCCCATGCGGGGCATGATTTTGTCATGTACTTTTCGATTGCTGGGCTGGTCAACTGCACCTATTTTAATCGCAA
Source organism: Bacillus sp. PS237 (assembly GCF_037963345.1). Classification (NCBI taxonomy): domain Bacteria; kingdom Bacillati; phylum Bacillota; class Bacilli; order Caryophanales; family Bacillaceae; genus Bacillus; species Bacillus sp. PS237. Next base: position 3,576,361 of record NZ_CP150156.1, read on the forward strand.
TCCTTTTTACGATTGGGGTTATGATTAAAACTGTCAGCAGCGAGACAATAAACGCAACAACAATGCGAATCATGCGTTCGTCAAGCATAAAGAAGTCTCCTTTGGAATTAAATGAAGTCTTTATTTATATAGAGAACCGTTCCTTCCATTATACCTTCTCCTTAGTTATTATAACAAGCTTCATCAAAAAGAAACACGTATAATCAAAAAACGCGCATCCCAATTTATAGGACTACGCATGTTTTTGAATCCCTGTATATTTCATAATTTGTCTAAATAAGCAATTCCAATCTTGTGTCCGGGCGATGTTTCGGCGCATTTCTTTATAGGTCTCGTCTCCGTTTTGACCGAGAACTTTTTCACAAGCGGCTATAAAATCAATCGGATGATCGCCCTCTACATATTCGTATACATACGGCTTTTGCATTTTTGAGGTTGACGGAAGATTAGTGCCTACAACAGGTTTTCCTGCCGCTAAAAATTCAAATAGTTTCAGCGGAAACACAGCTTGATTATACGGTGATTGTTTATATGGCATAATGCCAATGTCGATAAGCTCCATATAATGAGGCACTTCTTTTGGATCTGCCGGACCGGTCCATATGACATTGGGAAGCCTCAGCAGCTCTTGAAACGAAACATCACCATTGGTGGCATCCGGGCCAACCCATAAAAATGTCCAATCAGGCTTTTGCAGTGCCGCTTCTTTAATCATTTTAAAATCGAGCTTCGGTTTAATCCCGCCAATAAAACCTAACACTATTCCTTCTCTCCCCTGCAGTATACTGCGATCGGGAGCTTGTTTATTTGCAGAAAACAGCTCATACTCCACACCGTTTTCCACAGTATGAACCTTTTCTCGTCCTGCAGTCAGTTTTTTGTCTACTTCCTTGTGAAGATAATCTGATGAACAGGTTATTGAATCTGCTCGTTGTATAATTCTCAGCTCTGCCGATTTAATGACTTTTCGCCGGAATTCAGACAGCAGATTTGATCGGCCGCTGATCGGCGCAGCCCATAGGTCACTGCAGTCATAAATGACCTGATCCCAAGAATACAGCGAAGACAGCAGCGGGAATCCGGGAAACGTGTACCATAAACAGCAGCGTTCACCGTTTGCAGAAGCAGGTGTAAGCTCATCGAGTAATGGGGAGAGCTTATGTCTGTAAAAGACATCTGTATATCGTCCGAAACGAAACATTTTTTTCTGCAGCAGGTCTTTGACAGCGAATTGCCTGATGCCAGAATGGACTTCCTGAAACTCTTTCCCTTGGGCACGCGGAGCCGGACATACCCAAATAACTTCCTTCGTTTCCTCCTGAGCAGCTAAAAATTCTGCCAGCCGGTGCCTTCTGTATCTCAATTGGTCTTTTCCCCATTCAGCAGTGGCAACGATGACATGAATGATTGCTTCTTTTGTTTCCACCTTCATCACCTTTTCTCTCTGTTTGCAGCTATAATCTTTTTTTCACCGCGTTTTTTGCATATTGAACAAAACACCATGTTGCTTTCATAAAATGAAGCCGTTCGATCTCCCTGTAGACAAACCACGTTTTTTTCGCAGCCTTCCATTTGTTGCTGGAAATTGAATTATTGACAAGCCGATATTCAGCCAGGCATTCATTCATTCCATAGGCAGTAAATCCTTTTTTTAAAAGAGACAGCCATGTGGCTAAGTCCTGTCTCGTTCTGATATTCGGCATTTGGATCTGTCCCGTTTGCTCCCTGTCAATCATCACCGTCAAGCAGCCGATAATTGTATTTTTCAGGGCGTCATCGTACGTCAGGCTTTCCGGCGCATGAATAAATTTATCGAGCGGGGTCCCGTCCTGCGCCATTAAGCTGTAGCCCGTGAAAGAGAACGCACAGGAGCGCTCCATCATAAACTCAAGCTGCTTTTCCAGTTTGTCTTTTTTCCATTTGTCATCACTGTCCAAAAATGCTACGTAGCGCCCTTGAGCGCGTTCCAACGCTTTGTTGCGAGCAACCGCAGCTCCGGAGTTCTCTTCCAGATACACCACATGAATTCTTTCGTCTATTTTTTCATACTGCTGTAAAATGTCGCGGGTCCCATCCGTTGAGCAATCATCCACGATAATCATTTCCCAATGAGGATGGCTCTGATCTAATACCGAATGAACCGTGTCTTCAATATAGTCACGCGCATTATAGGAAGGTGTAATGACAGATACGAGAGGTTTCCAATTGGTCATGATCACATCTCCATCGTATGATTTTAAAAGGATTCTCTGAAAAATTCAGGAATGACAACGAACATAAAGGCAATCGTAAGGCCAATCATAACGCCGAGAACTGCTTTCTTTTTCGGAGACATACCGCCGCCTGCTGTCTCACTTACGGTTTCGGAATCAGTAACACTTGCCGCTTTCAGGTTAAGCTGTGTGTTTTTGAGTTCATATAAAAATCTCTCTTTATCCACTTTGGAATCCTCGCTCACCGACTCGCCTTCAAGCGCGTCTATGCTGCTGCGGATGACGGCTTCTCTTTCTGCATACAGCTTTTGATCGTTTTTGAGGAAGGTGGAGGATATGGCGTTTAAGACAGATTCCGTTCTATCCTTATCCTCGTCACTATAGCTTAAAGTCAGTAACGATTTGGATTCCGTATTGATTGTAAGCTTCTCTTTGATCTCTGCTACATCTTCATCCTTTTCATCAGGAAGCGCCTCCTTCAAAAAGGAGTCGCTCTTTAATAGAAGCGGAATCTCTTCTGTGCTGTTATAAACCGGATGATCATAGCTCCCCACAGCCAAAGTATCTTCAGCTGTATAGCTCTTTTGATCAGCGATCTGTGACGGCAGGATATACCCCGCCGCACCTAATATAATTGGCACCGCTATGATCCAAATGATATTTTTTTTTATGCGACGGGCTATTCTTATCAATATATCGTTCATATAAGTCTCCCTGCTTTTTGTAGTCTGTTTATCTGTACATCGGCTCAGGCATTTGTCTGGATCGCCTTAACACATTCACGGCGGCGATGACGAGCGCCATAAACACCCAATGGAAAAATAAATTTGAAACAGAGCTTGGGCTGATACTTGATACCAGGAAACTGACCATAGCGGTAATAAGTCCTTCTGTGATCAGTTTTGACTGATTTTCTAATTTTCTTTCATAAAACTTGTAAAGCACCCATATGAGGTAGGCATAAACGGACAAATATCCCAGCATGATGAACAAACCAAAATTAGCAAGAATTTCAACAAGCCAGTTATGCACCTCTGCCACATTGTCAGTATCATATACAGCATAATGCTCAAGATAATAGGATACATTTCCTGCCCCGACTCCGAATCCGTATGAATCAAGGAAAAAATGCCAAGCGTTTTTCAGCAGATTTGCCCGAGCCACATTTGATGGAAGCCTGTCATGAAATGAATGCAGCGTCTGCGGGGCCAGAAACAGCTCCCAAAACTTTGAATAGATTTTGCTGGCGAAAAGAACTGCGAAAAGAGCAATTCCCGCCGCCGACAGCCATATAGCCATTCTCTTTAAAACAGGCGGCAATACAATGAAGATGTAGACAGCAATACCTGCAAAAATGCCCAGAAGGCTGGCTCTTGAACCAGTGGCAAAAATTAAATACAACGCACAGAGCGAGAGCACAAGGCCAATTGCCTTGATGTATCCATTCTTAATGTTTTTCATCATCGTGATGTAAAAAAAGAAGCTGATGGATAAAAAGGTCGCAAAGTCATTTTGATTAAAAAAGACCGATGTCGGATAATGCTGCTTGTACTCCGGTCCGCTGTACAATGTGGAACTCGCAAGATGATGGTGGGTGATATGATTGTAAAAACCAATGATCATCAGAAATACCGTCATCACCAGCCAAATGGCATAAACAATCATCAGCCGCTCCATTTTTTGCACGTACATGACAATAAGATAAATGAAGAAGATCCCCATTGCCAATAAGGCTAAATACTTGAGGCCAACTGTTACCGACTTGGCCCACAGCAGAGAAACAAGGCCATATATAAACCAAAAGGCGAAAAAGAGTAAAATCCCTTTTACTTGCAGCCCATGCCATCTTTCAATATGGGTTCGATTCCGAACCATGCCGAAAATATGAAGGCAACCCGCTGCAATGAGCAGAAGCCGGTAAAGGAACAAACTGAAAAATCCAAGATGAATGGCAAAAAATGCATTATTTAAAAAAGTGCAGGCGATCAAAATATAGATTACAGCCATAAAGAGCCGTTCTTTTGTTGTAAATGCGGTTGCAAGCGTCAGTAAAAACAGGCCAATTGCCAACACCGCAAGCACAGCAGCCATCTGCATGAAACCTATATCTTTATGGATGGCTCCCAGCAATAGGACGACTCCAAATATAGCAGCGGCCAGTAACGCTAGCGTATGGACCGCTGATCGTTTGATACTCACATGTTTAACCCCTTTCCTGATGTTTCAGGAGCCGGCGGCCGAGCCTAGCAGCCGGCAGCTTCAACCAAGTAACACTTTTTCTTTTTATAAATTGACGCTTCCCAAGTCTTTAGCCAATTCTTCAAGCGGCAAGCCCGGAAAATACTTGTCAGAGGGTTCCGTTCCCCGAACAGCGGGACGGCCGATAGAGTGATAAATGTATCCGGCTGCCTGCATCTCTTCAAGTGAAAATAAATTTCTGCCGTCAATGATGACTGGCTGTTTTAAGAGGGTTTTCACTTTTACAAGCTCCATTTCTTTCACTTCCGGCCAATCCGTTAAAATCAGGCATGCATCAGTGTCTTCCATCGCAGCATACACATCTGTGTAATACTCGACCTGTTCGCCAAGGATCGCTGAAGCTTCAGGAATAGCAATCGGATCGTATGCTTTTACATGGGCGCCCAGCTGCTGCAGCATTGGGATAATATCAAGCGCTGGAGCGGATCTCACATCGTTCGTATTCGGTTTGAAGGCTAATCCCAGGACTGAAATGGTTCTCCCTTTGACGCTTCCCATAACAGTCAAAAGTTTATCTACAATATGAACACGCTGCTTTTCGTTCGTTTCAATGACAGCTTCGATGAGCTTGAATGGATAGCCTGCCGATTTTGCGATTTGAAGCAGCGCGGTTGTATCCTTTGGAAAACATGAACCGCCGAATCCAATACCAGCTTTAAGGAACTTTCTGCCGATACGGCTGTCAAGACCAACACCATCAGCAACTTTTGAAACGTCTGCGCCGACTCGCTCACAAATGTTTGCGATATCGTTGATAAAGGAAATCTTTGTCGCCAGAAATGCATTCGCGGCGTATTTAATCATTTCTGCACTTTCTAGGTTTGTTTTAATGACAGGAGCATGGAATGGCTGATGAAGTTCCTCAATGATGGCAGCGGCTTTATGACTTGTTGAACCAATCACGGCACGCTCCATATTCATCGTGTCATGAATCGCTGACCCTTCCCGAAGGAATTCAGGGTTAGATACAACATCAAATGAGTATCTCCCCTTTGAGGCTTTTTGAACGATAGATTGCACCAGTTTCCCTGTTCCAACCGGGACTGTGCTTTTATTTACGATCACTTTGTAGCCGTTAAGATGCTCACCGATTGTTTTCGCCGCCGCTTTGACGTACGTTAAATCAGCTTCACCTGTTTTGGACATAGGCGTTCCGACTGCAATATAAATAATATCTGAGGCCCGAATGGCAGACGGGATATCGTTCGTAAAGGTCAGGCGCTGATCCAGCACATTTTTTTCAACTAAGTCTGCAAGCCCTGGTTCATAGATTGGGATTACCCCATTTTTCAGGCTTCTGATTTTTGATTCATCGATATCACAGCAAACAACTTTATTGCCGATCTCCGCAAAGCAAGTGCCTGATACGAGTCCTACATAACCTGTTCCAATGACAGCTATTTTTTTCACAGCGCTCAACCCTCTCCTGTAAAATGATCTTCCAATTTATAATGGTCGCAGTGTCTTACGATTAAACGGACGTTTTCGTGACCGTCTGATACTGATGATGCAAGGCCTTGGCGTTTTTTCCTGCGTCAAATTGAGCCTGCACGGTTTCATACAAGTCATCTGCTACTTCCGGCTTCCATATTTGCTCATGTTCGTACCGAGTGATCGCTTCCGCCAAGGCTTGAGCGGATTTCGGTTTAATCAGCAGATGTTGGTGCTTTCCGAATAAAGACGACACTCCGCCAACATCCGTACAAATAACAGGAACCCTTAGCGCCAGCGCCTCAATCACAACAGTCGGCATCCCCTCACTGTAAGAAGGAAGTACGAATAGATCTGCCGCAAGTAAATAGTCTCTTACCTGATGATTCGGGACTTGGCCTGTGACGATATGCCCCTTCTGCGTCAGCGTCGATTTTGCGGGACCATCCCCGACAAAGACTGCCTTAGGAGAGTCCTGCAGCGATTCGATCGCTTCAGACAGTTCAAAAATGCCTTTCTCTCTGACCAGCCGGCCGACATAGACAGCCAGACGCTGATCGAGCGGGAGTCCGAGTCTTTTTCTGATTTCCTCTTTCGTCTCCTCATTCCCCTGAAAACGGCTGAGCTGTATGCCGATTGGCAAAACCGAGCTGTCAAAGCCCGAAAGCTTTTTGGCTTCTTCCTGAAGCTTGTGGCTGACTGCTAAAACAACTGACGCAGAACCTACGGCACGCTTGAAGGCTTTAAACGCACCTTTGCTGTAATGCGGATAGACATTCACATCACTGCCATGCAAGGTCAGGACATAAGGAATTTGCGCTGACTCTGACACGACTGCCGCAGCCCCGCCCGATGGCATGGCAAAATGCGCATGGATCAGATCCGGATATAGGTCGCGCTGTTTCATTGTTTTTAAAACGGCTGATGCGATTCTCCGATGAGGCTGCGCCCACTTCAGCTGGCCGGGAACTGCCCGATAGAAAGGCCGGTAAACCGGTATCCCCTTTCTAATCTCATACTCCGGTCTGACATCCTTTTTTCGATATGTCTTTTTCAGCATGCGGACAGGTGCTGAATGAAAAGGCCGTGGGCATATCACAGTGATATCAAGCCCGAGTTTTTGCAGCTCTTGCACCTGTGTCTCATGAAACACACCCTCTCCGGGTTTCATACTGCTCGGATATACGCTTGTGATCCACAAAATCTTCATGACAAACGTCCTTTTCTTAGTAGTTTGCTTTTCGTTTGAGGGTACGCTTTTACCAAAAGAAAGAGATAGCACAGCGCCCCAGCCGCAACTGAAATGGCCAGCCGCATTTCTGCCTGCATACTGAAGTGTTCGGTACTGAGGCTTACACCAAACGCGATGATGCCCATCGCCGCAGTAATCAGAAATGGCTTCATAATCGACTGGAAATAAGCTGAAAGGTTAAGCTTGATGACATATGCCAAAAGCCAGCGCCCAATCAGGAAATTAACAACGCTGATAATGGCATACACCCATGCGACTGTCAGCAGGCTTCCCGTCTGTACAGCTGCAAACAGTGATAATCCGTACAGCAGCAGCACGCCGGAATCCCAATAAAACGCTAAGTCAGCTCTTCCTTTAGCCAGCAACACAGATCCATTTGGATTCATGAGCACTCTTAGTATTCCGACAATCGCAAGAACATTTAGGATCGGAACAGCAGCAAGCCATTTTTCTCCGAAAACCGCTGTGATAAAGGCGTCTGACACAGACACGAGCCCGATTAACAGCGGAAACGAAACAAGCGCCAGCATTTTTGTCATATTCAGAAAGCCTTCTCTGATCACGCTGTTTTCATATTTGTTTTTTGCGAAAATAGGGAATGCCACCCGTGTGACAATCGGATTGATCTTCAAAACCGGAATGGTGACAATCTGATAAGCGAGGTTATAAATCCCCAATGCTTCAGCACCAATAAACCGGCCGATCAAAATCATGTCGATATTTGCTCCCAGCCTGTTCACAAGACGGGATGAAAGCTGAAAGGCTCCAAAAGAAAAGAAATCCTTCATGCCTCTCAAATCAAAAACAAAAGCAGGATGCCACTTTTTTCGGTATACAGCCCAATATAAAATCCCTTTACTGGACTGCAGCAGGACTTGAGAAATCACGTACGCCAAAATCGCATCCATCATAAAAACCGCTATCGCTAAATATCCGAATGACAATACATTTGAAAAAATCTCTATTTTGCTTAACGTATTAAAATGCAGCTGCTTTTGCAGCATATACTGATATTGCTGTCCAATTGGCGCGATCAAAAACATAATCGCCAGAATCCGAACCAGAAACACCAGCTCTTCTCTTTGATAAAATCCCGCAATGACAGGACTGCTCACATATAAAAGAACAAACAGCAAAACGCCCGTCATAATGTTAAGCCAATACAATGTTGACAGCTGGCGCTCCGTCGCGTCGTCTCTCTGAATTAATGCTGCGCCAAAACCCATATCGAGCACAATCTGGGCGAAAACTGTAACCGTTGTGATCATGCCGACAAGCCCAAATTCTGTTAAGGTCATCATATTTCCAAGCAGGGCAAACTGAACAATTTGTATGATTGTAATACACATGGTTGAAATACTTGTCCACTTTGCACCGCTCATGATTTGTTTTGTAATACTTGGCATCATATTCCCTACTTCTTTTTAAGCTCAGATTGATGGTGAATAATGGAATCCCGTTTTATCTTGCACCATCACCCGTCCAAACTACTTTACAAGTTTTTAACATAATTTTTAATTCTAAAGTGAAAGTCAGATTGCGAATGTAATATAAATCAAATATCAGCTTTTCCTTCGGCGTCATATCGTAACCGCCGTTCACCTGAGCCCAGCCGCTCAATCCCGGTTTAACAGCCAGACGCTGTGTAAAGCCTGGAATCTCATTCTGGAATTTTTCCGTAAATACGGGCCGTTCCGGACGAGGGCCAATCATACTCATATCGCCTTTCAGCACATTAAACAGCTGAGGAAGCTCGTCAATTCTCGTTCTTCTGATAAAAGCTCCGATCCTTGTCACCCGCGGATCTTGCTTCTGTGCCCAAACCGCCCCAGACTTCTCGGCATCTATTTTCATGGAACGAAGCTTATAAAGCTTAAATGGCTTCCCGCCTTTCCCTACGCGTTCCTGCGTATAAATGGCAGGCCCCGGCGTCTCCAAACAAATCAAAATTGAAAATACCGCAATCATTGGCAGCGCAATCGCCAATCCAATGAGCGCAAACCAAATATCCATTACGCGCTTTATTGCCAAATAACGAGCCGTCTTTTCAGATAATGTAAAAGAATGTATTTGTTGAACTGAGAATTCACGACTCACATTCATGCTTTTCTCTGCACTCACTGACACACACCTCACGATTTGTTTGGGATGTTATGATGACCTATGCCAGTCAGTTTAGCAGACGGATGTTAATTGGATGTAAATGGTATGTTAAGAAGTGTGAATTACGTGTTTTTTCTGATAAATGTTGTTAATACTCTTTTACTATTTTATATACAAGTCCTATTTGTTTTAATCATTTCATATAAAAAAGAGACAAATCTGTGATTAGATTTGTCTCTTTCGATTATCTGTAATAAGATACTGTGCCGTCATGAATAGCTTGTGCAGCTTTATCTTTATAAACCGCTTGCTTCAATTTACTTGCATCTGATGCATTAGTGATAAAGGCAGTTTCAACTAAAACACTCGGCATTTTAGAATATTTAATAACATAGAAAGCAGCTGTTTTTACTCCCCGGTCTCTCGTTCCAAGATTAGCCGCTAACTTTGGTTGAATTTGTTCAGCCAGTCTCTTGCTATTTGCAGCTTGATATGTTGTATCGTAGTACGTCTCACTTCCATTTGGTGATGAGCTATCATTAGCATTTGCATGTATACTGAGAAATAAATCTGCTTGTGCAGAAGCTGCTTTATTTACTCTCTCCTGTAAAGAATAAAAAGTATCATTAGATCTTGACAGTACTGGAAGAGCACCTGAAGCATTTAGCTTTGTATTGACTCTTTTCGCTATATCAAGGTTGACTTCTTTCTCAAGGAGTCCATTGCCGATTGCTCCTGAATCTTGATCACCGTGACCCGGATCAATAAAGATTGTTTCACCTACAACTGGATTCTTTAGCTGATTAGCAACCTTTGTGCTTACGGCAGGAGTGTTTCCGATAATCATAAAGTTTGACATGTTTTTACTTCCAATAATTTTACGGGCTCCTGTAGATAAATTTTCACCATTTGTAAGAATAAGAGATTGCTTCTTCTTAGCTGCCAGTGTAGCTCCTGCAATAGAGTCAGGGTAGCTGAATCCATTGCTTACATATACGGTGCTTGTTGATAAATTAAGTTTTTGTACGATATTTGCAGCAAGCTCATATCTGTTTGAACCGCTAATTCTTGTAGGAGAAGGTAACTTGTTGTATACCGTATTGCTGATACTTCCAGTGCCTCCTACAACAACGGTACTCGAAATTCCCTTATCTTTTATCACAGACGTAGTCGCACTATTTATAGATGTTTTATTTGTAAAAAGAATTGGATACCCGTTTTTCGCTGCATAAGGGATGACGGCCGGAGCGTCTGCATATAAGAAGCCGTTCAAAATAACAGCTTTTGAAGTCGCACCCATCGCTTTTGCCACCCGTGCAGCCGTATCATAACGGTTGCTTCCTGCAATTCGTTTAATACTTATCCCCAAGCTTTTAATCTGGTTAGCAGTGTTAGAAGAAACAGCAGGTGTTCCGCCTACAATAATTACATTTTTAGTCTGCATCTCTTTCAATCTTGTTTTCGTTTCATATGAAAGCTTATCAGAATTAGTGTAAAGCAATGGCGCATTCTTCTGGTAAGCAAGAGGTGCTGCTGAAATAGCATCTGCATAGGAACTCCCACCAACAATTACAGCTGTACTTGCTGTTGAATACATTTGCTTTGATATTTGTACAGCAGTGCCGTATCTATTGCTTCCCCCAACTCTTTTCACTGAGTTATCGGCCAAAGCTGTTGGCACAAAAAGTATGAGCCCCAGAAAACACATTGTTAGGACTTTTATATAAGAACGCAATTGATTTCCTCCTTAAATGGCGTTATATCCTAAAATAATCAATAACTTGTCAGAGTTGTACCTGGATAGTAAAATTTCAAAATTGAACTATATGAATCTCCAGCTTCTGCTCTTGCTTTTGCTCCATATTGACTCATTCCGATCCCGTGACCATATCCTTTACCGCTGATTGTGTACTTTGAAGTATCTTTTTTTACAGTCACATAAGTACTTTTAAATACAGTCGCTCCAATCATTGTTCTTAACTCACTTGTTGGTACACTAATGGTTGTAATTTTGCTCAAGTTATAGGAGCCAGTACTGCTTTTAACAAAATACTTCACTTTCATCGATGCTGTTTTTGCACGCTGCCCTTGTGTCGTTCCACTAAAGCTTAAATCGTCAATACTTGCAATTTTGACAGAATCAGCGCTTGTTTCTTTATTTTTCAAGATCCAGTTCTTAACTCCGGAAAGTCTTGCAGAATCAGTTTCAGTCGCTGAAGACCACCAAGAAGAAGGCTTCGTTAAGTCCAAAGATTTCGTATCTAGCTGTTGTTTTGACAAAGTAAGCGTCCAGCCTATTTGAGGATCCTTTGTATCTTTTTTTGCAATCAAGTAAGGTACACTTGACGACCACACTTCATTACTAGCTTCTGTGTAACCACCATTACTGGAAGAATAAGCTGCAGTTATAAGAGATCCATTATATTTCAGAACTTTCCCCTTCGTTTGCTCTACCGCTTTATTGGTATTCGAATTCCAACTGTAGCCACCATAAACTTGAAAAGCGGTTGTATCAGGTACAGTAGTTCCTGTTTTTGTTATTGAGTAGGTTCTTGCAGCGACAGTCTGTGCTTTAAGAGCCTCAAGTGACCAGCTAGCAGGCATTTCATTCGGAATTACTCCTTTTAAGTAATCCTCAAATGGAATATTCTCATTTACCGGTCGGATATATTTAGTAGACTCAATAGAGAAATTAACCGTGCCAAGATACTGCTTTCCATCAAGACTAATTCTGTTTGAAGTAGAATAGTTTTCTGGTTTAATTCTTAGGGAGTTTCCGTAAGTTTTGATGTTTTCAAGGTTTAATTTTCCGCTGTTGATTTTTAGATTATAGGTGCCACCGTCAGCTAAATAAAATTCATCAGCAAGTGAATTCTCAACTTCAGCAGAAATTGAACTGGTACTTCCAATAAAGTCGTATGCATATGTGGCTTTATCTTTCGTTATACTTTTAGCCGCAGCCGGAACGCTATCTTGTTTAACAAATAAAATTTGGCTGTTTTTCTTCGAGGCAAGCGAAGCGCCTATCAATACGTCTGCATATTTTGTCCCGTTCGTCATTACGACTTTATCAGCCTTCAACTTTAGTTGCTTAATTATATTTGCCGTAAGTTCATATCTGGTTGATCCAGGAATCCTTTGCACAGTTGAAGTTTTTTTAATTTGGTTTTCTACACTATCACTGACGCTAAATGAACTGCCTATAATGATGACTTGTTTTGGCAAATCATAATCCGGAAGCTTGTCTTTCTCTGTAAGCAAAATAGGGTATCCGTGTGCTGCTGCATATGGAGCAATGGCTAAAGCGTCTTGAAATACTCTTCCGGTTACAACGATCGCTTTATCATAGCTGCCCATTTGCTTTGCAATATTTTCTGATAAGACATATCTATTTTTTCCGCTTATCCTTTTCACAGCGCCATATGATTTCAGCTTGTTTTCTACGTCTTTTGAAATGCTTCGCGCTCCCCCAATGATTAAAATATTATCAGGGTTAAACTTAGCAATTTGTCTTTCAGTAGTTTTTGTTAACGTGTCAGGCTGAGTAAATAAAACTGGTGCGTTCAGTTTTTTCGCCAATGGAATAACAGGCAATGCATCAATAAAAATATCTCGGTTCACCAATATCACTGTATTAGGATTTTTCCACTGGCTGTTGGATGCAAGAGTCGCAGTTTCGTATCGTGAAGCGCCTGCAAAACGATCCGTAACAGCAACATTATCTCCAGTTACTTTATAAAATCCTGTTGGCGATAGACTGATGCTAGATTTATTTCCAATATAATTTAACAATTTAACTGAGATGTTTGAGTCTGCTGCAAAAGAAACTGATGGAATCAATAATAAGATTGCAGCAAGTGAACACACTATCAATTGTTTGCAAGATTTCAAAATTTCAGGTTCCTCCCTATATCTTAGTTGGCACGTTCAATATCTTTTAACAGAAGCTGACCCTCATCATTTTTTTCATATGTAATCGTGACCTTATCTCCACTGTTAAACTTATCAAGATCACTTGTCGATTCTTCAGTGATATCAAGACTAACCGGCTCATTATCTACTGTTACTTCTATTGTATGAGTATCAGCTAACCCTACATAAGTACCTTCTTTTGTTTCAATGTTACTGTCTGGCGATACATCTTCACCTTGACTCTTTTGACTATTAACCCCGCAACCCGAAAGAAGCAATATAAAGAACAGTAAAGCAATAAATTTTTTCATTTTTTTCACCTCATTATATTTTATCGTCAACCTATTTTATATTTTAAAGAAAAATTAAGAAACAATGAAACTTTTTTTTATAAAAAACGACTATTTTAGGATTTCATTCTTGTATTAAATAGAGTTGTATTTATTGGAAATTTAACTCATAATGAAAGTAATTTAACAGACGAGGTGCAAAGGATGAGAAACGAACGCAGAAAAAAGAAAAAAACTTTATTACTGACAATTTTAACGATAATCGGACTTCTTGTACTCGGAACTGGCGGCTATGCATACTACTTATGGCATAAAGCAGCTTCAACCGTGGCAAGTATTCATGAAAGCATTGATAAATCTAAAAAGAGGGATAAAGAGGTCAGTATCAATAAAAAAGATCCTTTTTCCGTCTTAATCATGGGTGTGGATGAACGCGACGGCGATAAGGGCCGTGCCGATACGCTCATTTATATGACCGTTAACCCAAAAACGAATACAACCGACATGGTCAGCATTCCGCGTGACACGTATACAAAAATTATCGGAAAAGGCACAATGGATAAAATCAACCATTCATACGCTTTCGGCGGCACACAGATGACGGTAGACACTGTTGAGAACTTCCTCGATGTTCCGGTTGATTATTTTGTGAAAGTGAACATGGAAAGCTTTAGAGACGTTGTTGATACACTTGGCGGCATTACAGTTAACAGCACATTCGCGTTCAGTTATGACGGTTATTCGTTCGGCAAAGGAGAAATCACGCTGAACGGAAAAGAAGCGCTCGCTTATACCCGGATGAGAAAAGAAGATCCGAGAGGCGACTTCGGACGCCAGGACCGCCAGCGCCAAGTCATCCAAGGTATTATTAATAAAGGCGCTAATATTTCTTCCATCACGAAATTCGGAGATATGTTTAAAGTTGTTGAAAATAATGTGAAAACGAACTTGACCTTCGATAACATGTGGGATATCCAGTCCGATTACAAAGGTGCGCGGAAACATATTAAACAGCACGAACTAAAAGGTACAGGCACGAAAATCAATGGAATTTACTACTACCAAGCTGATGAAAGCGCCCTTTCCGATATTACAAAAGAGCTGAAGGAAAGCCTCGAAAAGTAAAACAAAAAGAAGCTTCGCACAATGTGCAAAGCTTCTTTTTTATTTGCCTGTAAATGAATCCGGTTGTTCTTTTCGATACCCGTAATGAAACAGCAATTCTTCCACAATCCGGCGGGAAGCCTCTCCATCTCCATACGGATTAGAAGCCTGGGACATTTTCTTGTACTCATCAGGATCAGTTAACAGCTGTTTTGCAAGCTGATAAATGTTTTCCTCATCCGTACCTGCAAGTTTCAGCGTTCCCGCTTCCACTCCTTCAGGCCGTTCCGTCGTATCACGCAGAACAAGAACCGGTTTCCCGAGAGATGGGGCTTCCTCCTGCACGCCGCCCGAATCGGTCAATATAAAATGCGATTTCGCTGCAAAGTTATGGAAATCGATCACCTCTAAAGGTTCAATCAGATGCACTCTGTCAGAATCACCAAAATGCTTATGAGCCGCTTCCCGGACAACAGGATTCAGGTGCACAGGGTAAACGACTTGTACATCTTCAAATTCCCCTACAATTCTGCGGATGGCCTTAAACATGTTTTCCATTGGCTCACCCAAATTTTCCCGGCGGTGAGCGGTCAAGAGAATCATTTTATCCTCACCCACCTGATCGAGAACAGGATGTGAGTAACCATCCCTAACCGTTGTGTTGAGTGCGTCAATCGCTGTATTGCCCGTTACAAAAATAGAGTCGGCCTTTTTGTTTTCTTTTAATAAATTGTCTTTCGCCTGGCCTGTCGGAGCAAAATGCAAATCAGCAATCGCCCCTGTCATCTGTCGATTGAGCTCTTCCGGAAACGGGGAATACTTATTCCCTGTACGGAGCCCCGCCTCCACATGACCGACAGCAATTTGATGGTAAAAAGCGGCTAGGCTTCCGGCAAACGTCGTCGTCGTATCACCATGGACAAGCACAATATCGGGTTTGATATCTTTAAACAACTCATCCAATCTTACAAGTGCGTTAGACGTAATCTCTGCCAGTGTCTGCCGCTCCTTCATAATGTTCAAATCGAAGTCAGGCTTGATGTGAAACGCATCTAACACCTGATCGAGCATCTGTCTGTGCTGTGCAGTTACCGTTACATAGGAATCTATTTCAGGATATTTTTTCAATTCAAGCACAAGCGGTGCCATCTTGATCGCTTCAGGCCTGGTCCCGAAAACGGTCATCACTTTTAGTTTTTTCATATTTGTCACCTGGTTTTCTGCTATAGTAAATAAATTCATACTACATATTCTACATGAAAATGCATCATTTTAAATCATTTCATTCTTGATTCAAATAAAATGATATAAGTTTTAATATTAAGGATAAAGCTTGTTTAAAAATGGTTTATCCGATATCATAAAAATGTGTAAAAACATATTGAAAAGGGTAAATAGAGAATAGTTTAACCATAAATTTTTTCGATCATAAGGAAGGTGCCTTTTAAATGAAAAAAGTACGTAAAGCCATAATTCCAGCAGCAGGCTTAGGAACACGTTTTCTTCCGGCTACGAAAGCAATGCCGAAAGAAATGCTTCCTATCGTTGATAAACCTACCATTCAATACATAATTGAAGAAGCTGTTGAAGCCGGTATTGAAGATATTATTATCGTAACAGGAAAAAGCAAGCGTGCGATTGAGGATCATTTTGATTACTCTCCTGAGCTTGAAAGAAACCTAGAAGAAAAAGGAAAAACTGAGCTGCTTGAAAAAGTGAAAAAGGCTTCTAACCTGGCTGACATTCACTATATCCGCCAAAAAGAACCTAAAGGTCTCGGACATGCTGTCTGGTGCGCACGCAACTTTATCGGCGATGAGCCGTTTGCGGTACTGCTTGGTGACGATATTGTTCAGGCTGAAACTCCAGGGTTGCGCCAATTAATGGATGAATATGAAAAAACACTTTCTTCTATTATCGGTGTTCAGCAGGTGCCCGAAGAAGAAACACACCGCTACGGCATTATTGACCCGCTGACAAGTGAAGGCCGCCGTTATCAGGTGAAAAACTTCGTTGAAAAACCGCCTAAAGGCACAGCACCTTCTAATCTTGCCATCTTAGGCCGTTACGTATTCACGCCTGAGATCTTCATGTATTTAGAAGAGCAGCAGGTTGGCGCCGGCGGAGAAATTCAGCTCACAGACGCCATTCAAAAGCTGAATGAAATTCAAAGAGTGTTTGCTTACGATTTTGAAGGCAAGCGTTATGATGTTGGTGAAAAGCTCGGCTTTATCACAACAACTCTTGAATTTGCGATGCAGGATAAAGAGCTTCGCGATCAGCTCGTTCCATTTATGGAAGGTTTACTAAACAAAGAAGAAATCTAAACAAAAAGGCTATTGGACATTCATCCAATAGCCTTTTTTTATTTCAACATCAAAGTCAATGTATGCTCTTCATTATCAACTGCGAAGACCTGATCAACGGCCTGCCGCAAAAATTAATAATCCCAGACAAACACACTGATTGTAGAGTTAAACAAACTAAATGAAAACATAAATACAAACATGCAGATTAAATAGTAAATATCTTGTATTCAATGCAAGCTAAGTAAACACCACTTGCTAAAAGAACAATGACTAAACAACCAGCATTACAAAATAATTAAATAAATTTGAAGCAATTACAACAGAAGGCAGTGAACTGTCGGAAAGTTCATTTTGGCTACCATATTAATCCCTTTAACTACGCTGTTGGATTTATCAAGAATTGTCGGGCTAATAGAAAACCACGGAATCAAACCAGCCAGCATTCAAACGATAAAAGGCACTTCTCCGATACCTGTTATGACCAGCTTACTGTTGCGCATCCCAAATACAAACCAGTACGCCATCATTAGAATAAGGGGATTTAAAACCTGCCATAATACACCAAAATAATTGATTTTTTGGATCTTTCGGTTAAAGAAATTTAAAAGTACCAGTGAATATTGTAACAAATGTTGAGTTTTTTTCACTTTTAAAAAGTAAAGAGAAGTCTCGCAGAACTTCTCCCAACATTTGAAGTGTCAATATAAAACAAACCAACCTCATTTAGCAACTTTATTATTATCTAATTCCAAAATAGCATTATAAATACGATTCCTATTATTTTTATCAGTATATGCAAAAAAGTTATCTACTCTTTTTCTATACTTATCTTCCATACGACTATTGTTTTTCATATAATAGATAACTTTATCCACTAAGCTATTATGATTTTCTAATACATCACCAAACCCCATTTTTTTATAATCATAATAATCAAGTTTAAAATGGTATGACTTTTCGTATTGATAATAAATAACAGGTTTTTTCTCATATGCAAAATCAAACGCAACAGATGAAAAATCAGTAATCATTATATTAGAAGAATTAAATAGCATTTGATAGCTGCTGTTATAGTCGGCAAACTCCACATAATCATGCTTTTCAAAGTCTACAATCTGTTGCTGAATATCTGGGTGAGGAAAAAAAGTTATTTTATAATTATTTTTCTTAGCAAATTCGATTAGCCGTTCATCATTAATCAAAGCATTATACCTAGAAAAATATTCACTATCTTTAAATTTCGGGTTGTACGGTCTTACTCCTTTTGCCTGATCTTTCGGTAATACAATATCTTTTCTCCAAGTCGGCATTATTAGAAGTTGCTTTTCTCCCTCACTCTTCTTAAGATTATCGTATCTCGGAAATCCACCCAACAAAATATTCTCTTTTTTATAGTTGTAATTCCCTTTCACAATAGACCGATATTCAGGTTTGGCAGAAGTGACTAATAATTTGATATTCTTGTTGTATTTGTTTAACCATTCAGAATGATCTGCCATTGTTATTCCGTGCTGTAAAAAGATAAACTCAAAGTTAAATAAATCTCTAAAATAAATCTCCATATTAAAAAATGGATTTACAACCCATATATCTGCATGTGTCGATATTACTTTGGAAGAGGATAAGGTTAAAATTTTATGTCTAAAAGATCTGTATGGTATGACCTTTCCATATTTTTTGATTCTGTCGTAATCCTTGCTATCTTTTTTTATTATAAAGTATTTTTTTACCCCATCATTCTTGTTGATTGCATATTTAAAGAGGTGCTCGGCATTATCATCAGCTTTGTCTTGTCTGTCTATGAATAACCATACTGGTTTTCTATTAAAAATAGTGAAAACATGGTGTACCATTCTTGCCATCAGTGCCTTCTTAATCGCTGATTTTCGTTTTTTTGATTTTTCCCCTGATTTATGTAGGGATTTTAAGAAACGAAACTCTTTTATAAATCTATTTTTAAAATTGTTTTTTTTGAACATTAATTTTTTATAATTATAATAAAAAATATAATCTTTTTTAGCCACATAAGTATTATATAAATCGTTTGACAAACCTGAATACTTGAAAAAACGAAGTTTTGTCAACTTCCTTTTTTTACCCTTAGTTATAAAAAACTCAATATGATGATTATCTGCTAGATGACCTTTGGGAATATCTATTGAAAAACCGGGATATTTTTTTATTACTTCTCCTAAACTTATATAATCATTATGCTGTCTTTTTATATTCTTTGCTTTTATTTTTGTTTCGCCAATTTTAGCATAAAACTTAAAACCTTTAGAATTAAACAGCGAGCTCCAAAAGCCTTCTATGTGAATGGAATCCTCATTTTCTTCTAAAATTTCAATAGTTAAAGTTTGATCCGATAATTTCGAAACAATTTTACCTTCTCTGTATAAATAATAATCCTGTTCAGTTTCTCTTTCATATACATACCTACTATAATTTTCACCGTGCTTTATTTTTAAAGCATGATATAAATAGAAATGGCTGACACTTTTTGTTTCAATGATGACATCGTCGTCAATATACGACAATACTTCTCGAATCAATGTTAAAAATTCACTGTATTCATTTTCGTCTAAAGGTGTTTCACTGATATCCTTAATCAATAATTTCCACTTCAAATCATGCATAACCATATATTGAAGAAATAAAGGTATTTTCTGTTCATGATTTTTTATAATATCGATTAAATTCTTTGAGAAAGTGATAAGTGAATGGTTAAACCAATTCTTATTTGCTTTAGCAGTCTGCATGGCAGATGATCCATCTTCTCTAACTCTATAATGGTATTTTGCCTCTTTAACCAGACCATACTTTTTCTTTTGCGATATGATTAAATTAACTAGTTTGGCATCTTCACCTATTTTACAATTTTCATCAAACCTGATATTTTTCAAGGCATCTTTTTTTATAAATGTAGAACAACAATGAGTTAATATATGATGCGGTTCTTTTTCTACATCCAAAATTCTTGTAGAAGAAAACTTATTATTTAGATTATGTTCTCCAGTTCTTCCTTCTGCAAAAAAAATAGGGATTGCTACAATATCAATTTCATTCTTATGTTCGTCAAAGAAGTTTAAAACATTTTCGAATGTTCCTTCTGAAACTAAATCATCCGGATCCAAAAATTGAATATATCTACCTTCAGCATACTTTAAACCATAATTTCGAGCACTGCTCACTCCGCCATTCTGTTTCTTTGCATAGACAATGTTATTGGGATATTTCTGAGCATATTCTTTACAAATGATTTCACTTTTATCGGGGCTATCATCATTCACCAGTATTAACTGAATATTCTCAAAACCAATAGTTTGGTTAATGATACTTTCTATAGCTTCAGTGAGATACAACTCAACATTATAAATCGGCATTATAACACTGAAATCATAGTTAAAACTTTTTTCGTTCATAAAAGATTACTCCTAACATAATGTTTATATGAATAAGAATTCGGGTAAATAAAATTAAGAAACAAGAGAGTACTAATTTTTGCAAAACAATTTTAATTTAGTAAAATGTATGAAAAGCATTCCTTACCTTTTTTTAAAAACCCTTGTAAGCAAACTTTTAAAAATGTTCACATGGTTAAGTTCTAAAGAATCATTTGGTGTTTTTAGTACAAAGTCAAATGCAAAGGCCCAAATCGGTATTTCGACAACAAAACCAGCATATCTAAAATCTCTTAATTTATATCCCCATACTTCAATTGTTTTTTTCAGTTCTTTTCGTTTGCATTTTTTTAATCTTTTAAAATATTTTATATATATTCTGTCATTTTCTTTCATCTCATAATACTGGTTAATAAAGTGCCCTGTTAATTCAAGTCTAAGCCCTTTTATTTTTGCCGAAGTAACAGTACATGAACTATGCAGTACTCTTTCTTTTTTTATATTTTCAAGAGCTTCTGTATTTTCTTTTAATAAGTGAAACATAAATTCTTTATAGTACATCGGCATATCTTGTTCTTTTATAAATTGCGGGTCAATAAATTTTAAAACTTTAATAAAATCATCAACAAAAACTCTTTGTTCTTGTTGATCTAAAACAGACTTATAAACATCTCTATAGTTCGGATATAAAAACAGTTTTATATGATATACAATTAAAAATTGCAAATAAGGCAAAACTATATCATATTTGTTGAATGAATCCATCAACAAAGTCATGTAACATTCATTCAACAAATATGTGTACCTTTTTTTGTTAAACCATGAACGATCAACTAAAGAATCCTGTTCTTTCCGTTTTCTATAAAAATACTTTCCTTCTGCAACTGCTCCGTATCTTTTTTCTTTCAGTAATAACTGGTTAAAAAAGATAGCGTCTTCCCAAAACTTTATAGATTCATCAAAAAGGACGGTACTAGTTAGTGTATGTCTTCTGTAAAAAGTGCCGCCAATATAAAAATGAATAGCTTTATAATCGTTGAGAATATTTATAACTCTTGTTCCTTTTTCAAATCTATTATTTAATTTATGTCCCCCTTCTTTTTCACCTGTGTAATAAACAGGTAATACCGCAATATTTACATGTTCGGAATCACAAAAAAAATCATAAACACTTTGCAGCGCATTTTGAGAGAATGCATCGTCAGAATCAAGAAAACCAATAAATTTAGATCTTTCGCTTACATTTGATAATCCACAATTTCTTGCAGCAGAAGGTCCAGAGTTTTCAATTTTCATGATTTTAATATTATTAGGATATAGATTTTTAAAGGATTCACAAATTTGAGGACTGCTGTCAACACTACCATCATCTATTAATATCAGTTCTATATTTTCCTTAAATCCAATTGACTGGTTAAGGACACTCTCTATTGAATATCTTAAATAATTTTCAGAATTATATATTGGTATAATTATAGAAAACATGTTTGTACCTCTTTATTTAGAAGTTAAAGGATCGTTTCAATTACTCTTTTAGAAGCCTTGCCTCTTCTAAATTACAAAATTTATTATAAAAATCCTCATAGTTATGATCTATATAAGGATTATGTAACAACTCTTTTACCGTATCTATAAGTTCTTCACTTGTTTGAAGCAAGTTTCCTGGCGTTTTTTGCTGAAAATTAAAGTAAAAACCTCTGATACAGTCTCTATAAGCCGGGAGATCATACACAAAAAATACAAGGTTTTTTTAAAAATTCATATTATCAAAAAAGACAGAAGAATAATCCATAATCAATAAATCACTAATTAAATATAAATCTCGAATATCTTTATTTAAAGAAACATCGTTCACAAAATATTTATATTTCCCTAATTAAATTGTTCTGAAACTGGATAATACCATTCTTACAAGAATAACCATAGAGTCTCCAAGGTTCCCTCTTCATTTCCTCTAATCAAATTAAAGTTAAATTTATACTGGCCAGCTTTCTTAAAATTCATTATCCCGCAAAGTTGGTGCATATAAAATTATTTTTCTTTAATTCCTTATTTGATAATGTAGAATTGGTAGGGGATTGTAGCTAAACTGTTTCCAGAATAGCTTTCAAATAAAATTAATTTATTGTTTCTTGGCAGAAGGACAAAAATTTTAAACAAAACTGAATAAACTCTAACTAGTAAACTTCTGCAATTGGTTATAATAAAAATTTCATCAGTGAACTCCTTAAAGAGTGAAGATTAATATTTACGCAAACAAGAAAAAAAGAAGCAACTGAATTTACTTCAAGCCTCTTTTAGTTAGTGCTTCTATAAACTAGCCATATCTTTTCTGATTTGGGTAGTTGAAATGCCTGCTATTCTTGTAAGGTAAATGGCCTCATAGTATTCCTTTGTAGACAATCGTACGATTAAGTAATCCCAGGTTCTTTTGCTCTTTCCAGTAGCTTCATATGTCCATAGTGAAATAAATCAAACATTCCGTACGTATCACTTTCTTCATTAGATAACATCACCTTCCAACCTTTTCCAACTTAGAAAAAACAAAAATCCTTAACTGATTGTTTATCATTTCGACATATTTTTTACGTTCCATTAATAATAAACAATAATAGCATATGTTCCTATAAAAGTTAAGGCTCTTTAAAAATGTAAATCATCAGCACTTTTTGACAATATCGTTGCATTGATGTGTATTTTTTACAGATCTGATATCTTATCTATACTCATTACAACAAGTTTTCTATTCCGGAAGAGTCAATTCTTTTTGTCGCGTTTTCAAGTGTAATGATTTTCTTTCTGCTGCGTCATTTATTTTGTACGCCCTCCTCATATTACTTCATCGTCAAAACGTGAAGGAATTGTAATACGTAGTTCCTAAAAATTTTCGTGGTAAAATTTAGTGAAGTCTTTATCAGGCTAAGGGACTTTATCTAAACTACGAATTACATATGGAGATATATAGATGAAAAGGAGGGTTGATATGATATAAACGAAAATCAATTAGATAAAGGAAAAACTGAACACTTCTGAAAAAAGTGATAAGTTTCTTTCACTATATCCTCCAAAAAGAACCTAAAGGTCTTGGACATGCTGTCTGGTTCGCGCCTAACTTTATCGGCGATGAGCCGTTTGCGTTTCTGCTTGGAGACGATATTGTTCAGGCTGACACACCAGGGTTGCGCCAATTAACGGATGAATATGAAAGAACACTTTCTTCTATTATCGGTGTTCAGCAAGTGCCTGAAGATGAAACACACTGTTATGGCATCATCGCCCCGCTGACAAGTGAAGGCCGCCGTTATCAGGTGAAAAACTTCATTGAAAAACCGCCTAAAGACACAGCACCTTCTAATCTTGCCATCTTAGGCCGTTACGTATTCACGCCTGAGATTTTCATGTATTTAGAGGAGCAGCAGGTTGGCGCCGGCGGAGAAATTCAGCTTACAGACGCCATTCAAAAACTGAATGAAATTCAAAGAGTGTTTGCTTACGATTTTGAAGGCAAGCGTTATGATGTTGGTGAAAAGCTCGGCTTCATCACAACAACTCTTGAATTTGCGATGCAGGATAAAGAGCTTCGCGATCAGCTCGTTCCATTTATGGAAGGTTTACTAAACAAAGAAGAAATCTAAACAAAAAGGCTATTGGACATTCATCCAATAGCCTTTTTTTATTTCAACATCAAAGTCAGTGTATGCTCTTCATTATCAACTGCAAAAACCTGATCATCTGTATTCACAAGAAAACGCTTCTTGCTGCTGTCATACAATACATCGCTATCACTTAAGGATAGTGACGCCGGGTTGATAGGAGAAATGTTATGAAAAATAAGCTCTGTTGCTTTATCATTCTCCAGTACATAACTGATTTTTTCATAATCAAAATTCAGCGTTTTTCTGCCGTCAGCCTTATTTCCTTCAGTATAACCATTCAATTTCGATTGAATGCTGGTGCTGCTGTCTCCTAGGAATTTCAGAAAGTATTCATAGGAAGATGCTGCGTTTTGCGAGACATAAGACGTAAATGCAGTGGCATGCAATTCAGCGTGTTTCATGTTAGTTGCAACAGCGCTCTGTTTCACATAATAAGAGTGCCCGTCAAACTTTATTTTCGCTGCTTGTTTGCCTTTTGCAGCTACCGTTACTTTTGTACCGAATGGCAGTGTAACGTCAGCCTTCTGTTTCAAACCCTGATCCTTATAAGCAGCCGCTTTTTCATTTGCTATAAACCCTTGCTTATTGATTGCAGTTAAGCGTTCCTCTGACTTGCCCTTTGCATCGCCATGATGGTTCTTCACTTCATTTTGCGGAATAGCGCCAAACGAAGCAATTGTACGAAGCGGGGCATTAAAGAACATCGTTCCCGCCATGAAGACAGTCAGAATAGACAAAATAGCAATTTGAATGGCATTGGCCAGTGATTTCGGCTTTTTCTTCTTTTTGCGGAAACGGGCAAACGCTTCAGGATCTTCTTTCTTCCTCTCTTCTGTCTGCTCTTTTTTATATGTCTCTTTTTCTTTTTTCGATAGCTTATTAAACCAGTCAATAAACGCTTTGTACTCTTTCACAACCGTTTTTGTTTCATCAAACATACGAAGCTCGCCATAGTGCATCCAAGCAACACGGTCACACATCTTTTCAATCTGACCGATTGAGTGGCTGACAAAGAAAATCGTTTTTCCTTGCTTTTTAAACTCATTTATTCTGTCTACACACTTCTGATAAAACGTTTGGTCCCCCACAGAAAGAGCTTCGTCAATAATTAAAATGTCAGGATCAATATGCACGGAGATCGCGAAACCGAGACGCGACTTCATCCCGCTGGAATAGTTTTTAACCGGCTGATTAATAAAATCGCCAATCTCGGCAAATTCAACGATGCTGTCATACATATCATCAATTTCTTTATTGGTTAACCCCATCATCAAACACTTGAGCCGGACATTGTCCCGGCCCGTTAATTGGTTATTCAAACCGGCAGCAATCGCAATCAGCGACGGCTGGCCGTTCATTTCAATTTCACCGCTGGTCGGCGGAATAATTTTAGCCAGCAGGTTAGACATGGTCGATTTTCCTGACCCGTTTATTCCTACAAAGCCGATTGTCTCCCCTTCATACACGTCAAAGGAGACATTCCGCACAGCAAAAAAACCATTATCCTTAGCCGGAAAAAACAATCCTTTAATCTTGTCCGATTGTTTTTTATACAAATGATACTGCTTTGAAACATTTCGAAACGAAACTTTTAGTTTCATCGTAAAATCTCCTTACGTATTAAAGAAAGTCAACAAACTTGTCTCTGAATTTCATATGCAGGATAGAACCTACTAACAATAAAAGGAATGTGAACAACCAAAAGTACAGCGTGTACTTCATGTCATGGAAAAACCATGCTCCATCTAAGAAGCTGTTCCGGAATCCTTCAATAATATAGAATAGTGGATTCAACTTCAGAACAGGCACTAATTCGGGGTGGCTTTGACCGAGTTTCGCATTAACATCCCAAAAAATTGGCAACAAGAAAAACAAAAGTCTTGTTACGGCCTGCAGCAAAAATTGATAATCTCTAATCAGCACACTGATCGTTGAGTTAAACAAACTAAACGAAAACATAAAAGCAATCATACAGATGAAGTAATAAATATATTGTAACCAATGCACACTCGGGAACACACCATTAACTAGGAGTACAATGATATAAATCACCATCATGATCATATAACTAAATAAGTTAGATGCAATTGCCACGGACGGTAGAGAACTAATCGGGAAGTTCATTTTAGCCACCATATTAATGCGCTTAAATACACTATTTGATCCATCAAGTATAGTTGGACTGATGAAAAACCATGGGATTAATCCTGCCAGCATCCAAATAATAAAAGGCACTT
Source organism: Bacillus sp. PS237 (assembly GCF_037963345.1). NCBI lineage: Bacteria > Bacillati > Bacillota > Bacilli > Caryophanales > Bacillaceae > Bacillus > Bacillus sp. PS237. The sequence continues at coordinate 3,602,528 of NZ_CP150156.1, forward strand.
CGCCCGCTCCGGTTGTCACAGGACCGCCCTTTCTAATCCCCATACCAAATACGAACCAGTAGGCCAGCATTTGGATAAGCGGATTTAAGAACTGCCATAAGACACCTAAATAATTCATTTGATATTTAGACTTGGTTTCATAAGCCGCCAATCTTAAAATTAAAGGAAATGACGTTATTTGCTCTCTGAGTATACGCAACAAATCATTCATTTTTTATCTTCCTTAGACTTAATTGTTTTTGGGAATCTTTCTGTTTAAAATTTGAAAGCACCGCTGATTATTGTAACAGATCCTGCATTTTTTTTCACTTCTCAACAAGTATCTAAAAAGCTGCCGAAAAATCGACAGCTATACATTTTATAAAATAACCTAAATTATTCAGCTTTAAATACAGTATTAACAACCTTTTCAGATGAACGTCCTGACTCTAAATAGCAAAACTTATCATAGAAAGGACCAAAAGAAACCGGAAGCTTATAATCAGGCGATGAGATCTGCTTGATAGCCTCAATCGTTTCTTCAGTAGTTTTTACCAAAGGACCAGGAGCTTCTTTTTCAAAATCAAAGTAGAAACCACGCAACTTGTCCCGGTAGGTTTCGATGTCAGGGACAAAGAATAGCATTGGCCGTTTTAAATTTGCAAAATCAAAGAATACTGAAGAATAATCAGTAATCAGCAAATCAGAAACCATATACAATTCTCGAATATCCTCATAAGCAGAAAAATCATATGCAAATCCTTCAAAAGGACCTAAATCAAAATTCTCAGCTACCAGATAATGCATTCTTAAGATTACAATATATTCATTTCCAAGTTCTTGTCTAAGTTGATGCAAATCTAAATCGAGATCGAACTTATAACGCCCTTTTGCATAGAACTGATCATCTCTCCATGTAGGGGCATATAAAATAACCTTTTTATCACGAGGAATATTTAACCTACTCTTTATCAATGATATTGTTTCCTCATTATTATCATTATGAAGAAAATCATTTCTAGGATATCCAGATTCAATCATTGTCTTGTTAAACTGAAACGCCCGTGTAAAGATCTCAGTTGAATAACCATTTGGGGAAATCAAGTAATCCCAATTAGAAGCTTCCTTGATAAAATTCCTTTTATATTTTTTGGTGTTTGTACCAGGCATATGGACTTCTTCCATATCCATTGCAAGTCTTTTTAAAGGTGTGCCATGCCATGTTTGTAAATATGTTGTATGACTAGGTTTCGGAATCCATAATGGAAGCCGGCTGTTAACAACCCAATACTCAGCTCTTGCCATAGCGAAGAGCCATTTTAATGAGAGGCGATTAATGTAAGGAATTCCCTTTTCATCAAAAGGCGCTGAATATTGTTTATTTACACTCCAATACATTTTATACTCAGGGTGGTTTTCCCGCATATATTCGTAAATCGCTCTCGGATTACAACTGTATTGTTTCCCATTAAAACTTTCAAAAATGACTGTTTTCCTTTTAACTGGCATTCTGCTAGCCATCATGAATAGAGATTTGTATGTTTTAGTGATTAACTTGTTTCTCATTTTTGTGATCTTTTTTATTTTTGATACTAATCTCTTCTTCTTTCCTTTAATAAAGTATTTCATCCTTGTTTTCAGGCTATAGTCGTTTACTCTGATACCTAGAGTCTGCTTTTTCTTTTTCTTAAAGACTTCATAACGAACTGGTGCGTTGTTTGTTTTAATAATACTTACTAATCCTTTTAATTTGTTTTTTCGATCTCCTAAAACAAGAGCAGTGCTGTTGAACTGAATATCCGTTCCTTCATCGTCATTGCATATATACTCCATAAAAAGACGATAAACATAACGTTTTTCATTTGAGAAAGGAATTTCTTTCAAAGGCACTTTCACTTCAAAATCATACAGTTCCGGAACAAAACCATCTGCTCTCATGTTTTCCAGGCCATGTGTTTTTCTTTCTAGCTTGATTGGAAATTTTTCCTCAATAGGTGTTTCTCCACCCTTTTTTAAAATAAGGTTCAAGTTTTTTATCCGATATTGATTTTCGGAACTCAGGTACCCCGCATAACCTGTTATGCTTATTTCTTCAGAGCTAATCTCGATTTGATCAAATCTGATGATTTTGGCCTCTCTTTTCACCTTAATAGAAAAGTTGCCTTTATCAGTTGTATAAGGTAAAATCAAAAGTTCTGTGGTTTGATCGACATGAAAGGCGCGCTCAATTGAATTTACTTCAGCAGAAAGACGCTTCAAGAGTGGTTCCTGCTCCGCATCTTCATATTTTTTTCGAAATTCGACATAAAAATCATATGTTTGTCCCATTTCAACAGGCATAGGCAAAACATGAGCATTTATCTCAGTTTTATACTCTAATGAGCCAGTGTTTTGAAGCGGAAATTCAGATTCCGTTCCTGAACGTCTCTCTTTCAGCTTTAAAAATAACTGGTAATCCTCTAAAAATTGGTGTTCTGAATCAATTGAGATTAACAATTCAAGACTTCCTAAATTGTTTTTCAAGCTTTTCAAAATACATTTAATCACAGTGTTTTCAATCATTACTTTTTTCTGCTCCTCTGTATAAAAGCTCTTTCCTTTTTGCTTCCTTTTATTAGTGTCAACTACTAAGGACATTAACTCTCTTTTATTTCCGTGACCCTCCAAGAGAAATTGCCTTTAACTGTTGTATAGGGCTCTACTCTATAGCCATTATTAGTATCTATACTGTTTCCTGACAATTTTGTTTCTTCACTCGAAAGTCTTCGCATTGTTTTAATATGGCCATTTGCATTGAAAACAATATAAAAATCAATAACTTGGGTTTTATTAGCAGCTATCTTTTCAATATTTACATCTTTTTCGAGATCAATTACAAACAGTTGATCATTTTGTAAGTTTGTTGAAATAATTTCAGCCTTATTCTTTCTGTCCAAGCCCACTAAACGTATTTTTTTAATATCATTATGATCAAAATTCTCAATGTCAATTTCTATTTTAGTTTTATCAAAATCCTCAGTATAGGAACTAATAGAAGGATCTTTTTTTCCAACCTTTTTAGAGAACTTCTCTCTTTCTATTCGCACCTCAATCATCTGATTAAGAGCAAAAGCCCAATTTTCAATATAGTTGGGTCTTGAATATTTTTCAGCCATTTTAAAAGCTTGTTCTGAAAATTTTTGATGAGTACTTTCATCTTTCATCAAAGAGATAATAGCTTGACCCAATTTCTCTATATTATACTGTTCAATGACATATCCATTTGCTCCGTCAGTAACTAAGCTCCTTGCTCCGTAATCATAATCGTATGTTACAACTGGACATCCATTGCTCAGTGCCTCCATATTTGATAGACCGAACCCTTCAAAATGAGAGGTTGAAATGGTTAGCCAAGCTTTTTGAAACTCTGAGTCAGGGTTATCCGTATAGCCTTTCAAAAAGACATTGTTCTGCAGTTTGGTATCTTCAATTTCTTTTTTTATTTTTTCGAAATCTTCACCCGATCCGAATATATCAAGTTTTGCTTCAGGAATTTCTTTCACGACTAAACTAAATGCTTTTACTGCATGTATCAGATTTTTCATAGATGCAAGTCTTGAAATAATGACAGCTTTGTATTTTTCACTCGGCACATTCAATACAGCGGGATCAAGAGGCTTATCAATTGTATGCGGAGTAAAGAAAAACGTCTCTTGTTCCCCTGAAATCAATTTAAAATCTTCTAGCTGCTCCTCAGTTATAAAAAAGACAGCATCCAAATTATACATCTGACTAAATACTTCTTTATAGCGACCCTTAATTTGATATTTATTGCTGCCGTAATGCTTGTTATGAATAATTGCTCCATAATAGGAAGAAGGTGATTTTTTCACTTTAAAGACATGTTTGTCTTGCGGTCTGCTGTCCACTAAAAACAACTTAGGTTTATCATTTTGTTTTTGCAGATATTCTATCCAATATTGACGCAGTTCCGATTCATCTTTTACTTTTATCTCACCCTCAAGGGAGTACCAAATAATATGAGATAATTGAACATCTTTTTCTTCATTGTTCCATACATAGAGTTTGTCTAAATATACTTGATTTTGGTCATTAATATATTCCTGCAGATACATCTTGTTTAGCTGCACATCATAATGAGTAACGAGAACTAAGTTTCCGTTCTTCGTATATTCCTCTCTCTTTATGAGCTGGTTTTTATCATTCCAATAGTCGACGTACCGGATAGTTTCTCCATCTCCGTAGTAAACTACAGACATTTCATTGTTCTTCTTACCAAACAATCTCAACAGAGTTTTTGCAAATTTCCCCATTCCAACTTGCTTTTTTATCTGGTCAAGGCCTATCCTTTCTTCGTATGATCTTTTCCCATTTGTTCTAACACTTAAAAAATCATCGAATAGATTAATAACACTTGTGAATTTTTTATCAATCTTACCGTTGCTGTACAATTCATCAATTTTTGAAGACAACTCTAAATCAAAACGAAACGTTAAGAAAAAGGTGTTTTGGTTACACTCTTCTCCAAATAATTTTGAACGCAATAATAATGATTTCGTCAGACCGCCATAATTACTTGGCAGTCCACCAGAGATAAAATAATAATCCATGTCAGGAATTTGTTTTATATTAGATTCACTCACCGCATGTAAAGACAATTTTTTACTCCCTTTCGGCATCTAGAATATATGATCATTGAAATTTATATCTACCCGGATACTTTAGTCACAAAAATCAATGTAAGCATCAAAAAGTACTTCTTATTTCAATAAGAAGTACTTTAATTAGATATTGAACCAATGATATCAGGATCCTAAATTATAAACCAGCAATTTCCTCTTTGATCTTTGTTGTAGAGATGCCTTCTGTTCTTGGGAGGTAAACAACCTCACACTGATCTTTGAGAAAGTCAAATTTACCTTCCCAGTCATCCCCCATAACAAAAACATCAATATTATGATCAATAATATCTTGCTTTTTTTGCTCCCAATTCTTTTCAGGAATTACTTCGTCCACATATCGAATGGTTTCTAAAATTAATTTACGGTGCTCATAGCTGTGATAAGCTTTTTTTTGCTTTTGTAAATTGAATTCATCCGTTGAAATAGCAACAACTAAATAATCACCAAGCTGCTTTGCACGCTCAAGCAATTTAATGTGACCCCAATGCAGTAAATCAAAAGTTCCATATGTGATAACTTTTTTCATTTAAAGAAACGCTCCTTCCTAATGTTAAACACTATTAAAAACACTACTGACGTTAGCGATTAAATTCTAAAAACCTGTTTGTATTCCTTATATCGACATATTTCTCGTATGTCTTCACTGATCATTAATTATAGCATACCGCCTAAAAAAGGTTAAGTACTCATGAGGAGAAAAACATTCCAAAATATGTAATTACACTCAGACTCCATTGGCACCAAGGTCTGTTGTTCATTCGTTCATTCAATTGTAAAATTGGAAACATATTTAAATTTAATGTAAAGATAATGTTAATCCTTTGTTGAAGATTTATGTTAAAATATAAGGTAGCTTGATTTTGCTTTTAGAAACTCTCGGTTTTTAACTATATAAATAGAATCTTAAAGGAAGGAGGAGCCAGACATGCAAACAGAGACTATTCACAATATTCCTTATGTTAACAGTAACTTAACATCATTTATCGATTACCTAGAGAAACATTATATTGATCAAAAGATTGGTGCTGTCATTTCCACAGTCAACCCTGAAATTGCATTTGCAGCTATTAAAGATCGGGACTACTTTGATGTACTATCTTCTTCAAACTTCATTTTGCCTGATGGGATCGGTGTAGTCATGATGTCACGTTTGACTAACAACAGGCTTCAGTCCCGAATCGCAGGTTACGATGTTTTTAAAGAACTTCTGGGCGTTGCTAACAAAAAGAAAAAACGCATATTTCTGTACGGTGCGAAGAAAGATGTTATAAAAGGTGTTGTATCCAAAATTTCTTCTGAATACCCAAACATTAAAATCGCAGGTTATTCAGACGGTTATGTTCAAGATCGCACCCTAGTGGCAAAACAAATTGCAAGAGCAAATCCTGACATGGTATTCGTAGCTTTAGGGTATCCTCATCAAGAGAAATTCATTCATAACTACAGACACTTGTTCCCTAAAGCCGTATCTATAGGTCTAGGAGGAAGCTTTGATGTATTTAGCGGTAATGTCAAACGGGCCCCTTCCTGGATGATACGTTTAAATTTAGAATGGTTCTACCGGTTAATCTTGAATCCATGGCGATGGAAAAGAATGCTTAGCATCCCAAAATATGCTTTAACGGTTTTAAAAGAAGAAAAAAACAAAAAAACTTTCTATCCAAAGCCTGAAAAAGATCATACAAAACAGATTTAAAAACAAAACTTTCAAATAAATGGATGATAAAAATGAAAATAAGATCACTACTGGCGAATTGCTATTTGTATTTTTTATCAGCAATCGCCTTTTTTCTGCAATGGGTGAAACCTGAAAGCAAAGTGACCCTCCTGATCTCATTCGAAGCAAACGCAAAAGCGATTCTTGAGGAATATGAACAAGGACAATACTCTTATAAACTTAACATCCTGTATACCCAGCAGGCCTCTGCTATTGCCGAGAGCTTCCCGAATGTAGATGCATATTTATTACAAGAAAAAAACCCTATCCATCTCATTAAAGCTGTATACCTAATGTTTAACAGTAAAGTGATCATAACAGATAATTACTTTCTATTAACAAGTGTGTTAAATAAGCGGAAGCAAACGAAATGTATCCAAGTATGGCACGCAAATGGCTCACTCAAAAAATTTGGTTTGGAAGACATTACAAACATGCAACGGACGAAAACTGATATTAAAAGGTTCCAAAAAGTATACAGTTCGTATGATTATTTAACTGTTGGCTCAGAAGAGATGGCAAATATCTTCAAGAAATCATTTGGAATAAAGGATAACCAATTATTAAAAATAGGTGTACCTTTAACAGACCCTTATTACCGAGAAAACAAGAAAAAAATTTCAGATACTCTAAACATACAAAGAAAAAAAATAATCCTCTATGCACCGACGTTTAGAGATTATAATATGCAATCAATTCAATTGCCTTTTACAGAAGAACAATTAATTCATCAGTTAAAAGAAGAATATGTTTTATTTGTTAAGCTGCATCCCGCCATTCAGAACAATATTGATATTAAATATTCCAGTGATTATATTAAAGATGTTTCTAACTATGCCTTGTTTGATCTACTCATGGCTGCAGACATATTAATCACTGACTATTCTTCTGTTCCCTTTGAATTTTCGATTTTAAATAAACCCATTCTTTTTTATACTTACGATTTAAAACTTTATCAACAGAAGCGGGGATTGGTTGATAATTATCTTTCCATAATACCTGGAAGAGCCTGCTATGACAGTGAATCATTAATAAATGAAATTCAAACCCCATTTAATTATTCCAAAATAAAAGTTTTTTCCGATAGATGGAATAAGTATTCTGATGGGAATTCAAGCCAAAATTTATTGAATTTCATCGAAAATTTAATAAGCTAAATGATGACACTTGTTCAAAACAGAACAAGTGTTCTTTTTTCTATTGAATACCGAACGTATGTTTGCTTTAATGTAATTAGTTGCTTATGGCAGCAAATAATAATAGAGGTGGTAAATTTATGAGAAAAAAAGAACTGTTTGATTTCACCAACATCACGCCAAAATTATTTACTGAACTACGTGTAGCAGACAAAACCGTACTTCAATCATTCAATTTCGATGAGAAAAACCACCAAATTTATACAACCCAAGTCGCAAGTGGATTAGGAAAAGACAACACCCAAAGCTATCGCATAACTCGTCTATCTCTTGAAGGTTTACAATTAGACAGCATGCTGTTGAAACATGGAGGTCATGGTACAAATATTGGAATTGAAAACCGTAATGGCACCATTTATATTTGGTCTCTATACGATAAACCAAACGAAACAGATAAAAGTGAATTAGTTTGTTTCCCATATAAAGCAGGCGCGACTTTAGATGAAAATTCTAAAGAACTTCAGCGATTCTCGAATATGCCTTTCGATCATAGGGTTACACCTGCTCTTGATATGAAGAATAGACAGTTGGCAATTAGACAATACGATACAAAAAATAATAATAATAAACAGTGGGTGACAATCTTTAACCTGGACGATGCAATAGCAAATAAAAACAATCCTCTTTATACTATTAACATTCCTGACGAACTTCATTATTTACAAGGTTTCTTTTTAGATGACGGTTATTTATATTGGTATACAGGAGATACAAACAGCAAAAGCTATCCGAATCTCATAACTGTATTTGATTCCGATAATAAAATAGTGCTGCAAAAAGAAATTACTGTTGGCAAAGACTTGTCCACCAGATATGAGAATAACTTCCGTGAACCGGAAGGGATCTGTATGTACACCAATCCTGAAACTGGGGCAAAATCATTAATGGTGGGAATTACAAGTGGAAAAGAAGGAAATCGTATAAGCAGAATTTATGCATACCATTCTTATGAAAACTTCATGAATCATGTACCTATGCTTCGATCCCCTTTATTAAAAACCGTGGGGCACCAAGATACACCTCCAGAAAGATTTCAACCATTTATTCAAACCTTCATTTTAGAGTATAATGCTCAAAACAAAAAATGGATGGTTCCGACTTCAGGTTATTTACCATCTTACACATCAAATTTAGTCCGAAATATTACTATCAATGCAGATGGAAACTTGCAAGTCACATTAAATGAACGCTATATTAGTTTACTGCATCAATCGATAGAAGGAGATTTCCGCTTAAAACAAAAGGATATCCGAATGGGATCCTGGTATTTTGCCGGCGGAGAAAAATCAAATGTGCTTGAAATAGGTTTTATGAAAGGGAGTACAAAAATCAGACCCGATGATGCAGCCATCTCAAATGCTTCAAGAATGAGTATTTTTATGATTGTTGCGGACAAGATTGAGGTGTGATAATCAAATAGGCTGTAGCTATTTAATAGCTACAGCCTATTTGCAACTTTCTAAGTTTTTTATCGATATTCCGGAACATCAAAATAAAGTGTATAACCGTCCAGCAATGAATACAGGCTGTACATGCGGTTTACTTGTTTGTACGCCCAGCCGATGTCTGTTGCGTATTGATGTGTCGCTGTAGCTGACCATCTCATTTTGTACAGTGTGTCTTGATTGTAAGCTGTGTTGTGGATATACGATGAGCCTATGAATTTAGCTCCGCCGATAATGGCCGCTTCTGGTGTGAACCAGCCCTGCTCGTACGCATATTTGGCTCCGTAGTAATTCGGATTGCTGTCGTATGCTCCAATTCCATACATGTTGTATACGGTTTTTCCGTTATAGGTTAATCCATTGGCTAAAGCGGATGTCCCGTTTCCTGTTTCCAGAAGAGCGTGTGAGATTAAATACAGTTCGTTGATGCTATATTGATTGGCGGCATCGATAAATGCCTTTGCTCTCCCTGTCAGGATGCCTTTACCCGCAAGCACTTTCTGATTTACCTCAGTAACGCTGAGACCCGCTGTCTGTGACAGCTTGAGAAATTGGAAGTAGTATTTGCTGTCTCTGGAAAAGTTATTCGGATCCACGTATTGAACTACTTCATCACTGCTTGCGTTTCGCCAGCCCAAATTGATCTTAGCCCAGCCGTTTATCTGTCCGATGACTTTCACTTTATCGCCTTTTTTAAACTGGCCGATCACGTTTGTCGGGCTGACTTCCGGCGTTGACCGGATATTTAGTACATCAGCCGTAACAGTTGATGTTGCTGTATTAATGTACGTGAGCGATACGTAAGCCGCTCCGTCTGTTTGCGGACTTACTGTCATTTGTTTTTGGACCATATCACGAAGCGAGAGATTGTAGTTTGTTTTCATGATTTGCGGGCCGTTTTTGATCTTCACGATAGATGATGTCCATCCGTATAATTGTTTTAGCTTCGTTGATGCCGCAGCAGCTGTATCATTGCCTGTGAACTGCTCATTTACGCTGATTTTATAAAGCGTATTGCTTTTCGTTGTATAGCTCGGGGTTACACTTTTCGATTTAAGATAGGTTAACCCATTGTTCAATGCGGTTTTGCTGCTAAGCTGTGTTGTCACGATTTTGTATTGTGTATATGCAGTCTGGCCTGTTTTTGATGTTGTGACTGCGATATGATTTTGTTTGAAAAATGTTAAAACGCGGTCAATCTCTTCTTGGCTGATGATAGCTTCAGTTGTGATTTGATAGCTGCTCGCAGCTGTCTGACCGGTTTTCTGGCTTGCTACTGATATATGATTCGATTTGAAAAACGTGAGTGCCTGATTGACTTTCGTTTGATCAAGCAGAGATTCGGTTGTGATTTTAAACGTGTCAGCTATTTGTTTTTTGACGGATTTCGCAGAAGCACTTAGCTGATTTTTCTTTAATATGTTCAAACCCTTTGTGACTTTTGCTTGATCTGATGTTTCTTCTGAGATGAGCTGATATTGATTTTCTGCTGTTGATCCAGCTGCTGTTTTTGCAGCTTTTACTTTTTTCTGAGCAAAGAAGGCTGCTGCTTTGTTTGCTTGCTGCTCGCCTAAAATCTTTGCCGTCGTGATTTGATAAGCTGCAGACGTTGTCGTTTTTTTGACGCTGGATGACGTGTAATGCCATTTTTTCTTTTTAAAGAAAGTGTCTATTTTTTGGAGCTGCTGTTTTGTTATACCCTTCATATTCACGGTATATGATGTGCTTTTTCCAACCTGTTGATAACTGCCGGATACGCCAGTGTTTTTCTTGATTTGGCTGATGGCGTCCTTTACTGTACTCAGCCCTTTGAAATAAGCTGATTGGACATTGTATGACTCAACGGTTGTTTTTTGATTGATGGACTTGTAGCTGCCTGTGATGCCAGTGCTCTGTTTCAGCTGCTGCAATAGAGTTTTGGCATTGGCTTCACCTGAAATGGCGGCAGTTGTGAACGTATAATAGGCTTGCCCTTTCACTGTTTCCTTTAATGATGCCTGCAGCCCAGATTCCTTTTGGAAGGCGTTTTTGATCTGCGCTGCTCTGCTGTCTCCCACGATTGTGCCAGACTGAATGGTTGTGACAGACACCGTGTGTGTGATGGGCTGATACGAGCTTTTAATCCCCGTTTGCTTGGCCAGGCTCTGGATAAGCGCCTTGACTTTTGTCTCATCAGCAATGTCTGATGTCATGACGTTCATATAGGGCTGAGCTGCTCCGTAAGCTTTTACAGCGCCAGCCACTCCCGTCTCCTGTTTCAGCTTTGCTAGGATAGTGTTGGCCTGTTTTTCTCCGGAGATGGCACCTGACGAGATGGTGACATATGGCTGTTTGCTTCCAACAGGACTTGACGTTCCTGTAATTGATGTCTGTTTGGCGAGTCCGCTCAGTATTGCTTTCGCTTCTGATTCGCTATGAATGCCTGAGGCGGAAATTTGGTAGGTCGTTGTTGTGCCTGAAGCCTGATAGGATGCATCCCAGCCAGTATCTTTTTCCAGTTTGGCGACAGCTTGTGAGGCTTGGCTTTCTGTACTGAACGTATTCGACGGCTCTACTTTATATAGTGAGTAGTCGGTATACGCGGCTGCCTGGGCAGAACCAGACATGGCAAAAAAGGCAAGGGACGCGGCGGATAGAAGCATAGGTGCGATTAGTCTCTTTTTCATTCCTTCTCCTCTTTCTTATTCTATGAGTATATAAAACTAGTTTATTTATCGGCACGCGCATGCTTCATTTATAGGTGAATCACTTCCATTTTCTAATAAAAAAACTTAACCTCGAAGTGAGATTAAGTTTAAATATGAGACACGATAAGGGTACAAGTTCCTTTTATCGTAAAATCGGGCATTTGAGCCGGCAAAATAAAGTGATCACCTTTTTTGAGCGGACATGTTTTGTCCTCATACTTGAGCAAACCGCTTCCTTCTATCACGCTGCAAATCAGAAAGGATTCATCCTGAGCCATTTCAGCTTCGCCATTGATGTCCCATTTATAAACCGAAAAATATTCCCCTTGGACAAATGTTTTAATGGTTATTCCTTTTCTTGATTCTGTCGATTCATCTATATACCCGTCCACATGGGGAACCGTGGCGGCATTGACCGCTTTGGCAAAATGAAGCTCTCTCGGACTTCCGTTGCTATCAAGACGGTCATAATCGTACACCCGGTATGTGGCATCTGAATTTTGCTGAGTCTCTAAAACAAGGGCCCCCTTGCACAATGCGTGCAGCGTTCCGCTCGGCACATAATAGAAATCACCCGGTTTAATTTTGATTCTTCGCAGCAGGCCCTCCCAGTCACCGCTGTTGATCATTGTGACAAGTTCGGTTTTTGAGCGGGCCGTATGCCCGTAAATGATTTCTGCGTTTTCCTTACAGTCGATAATGTACCAGCATTCCGTCTTGCCGAGTTCTCCCTCTTCGTTTTCTCCGGCATAGTAATCATCAGGGTGAACTTTAATTGACGTATCTTCCTTCACATCCAGCAGCTTTGTCAGAAGCGGAAACCGATCCCCCTCTACGCCGCCGAATACTTCACGGTGCTCTTCCCAAAGCTCGATCAATGTCTTTCCTTTATACGGGCCATTTGCAACAGTGCTCGGTCCTTTTGGATGAGCGGAAATGGCCCAGCATTCCCCCGTTGATTCTGAAGGAATACTGTATCCAAATCTATCTCGTAAAGCGGTTCCGCCCCAGATTTTTTCTTTAAACACAGGCGTTAGAAAAATCGGTGATTGCGTCATGATCCGTACCCCTCCCCTGTAAATAACTGATCATCATTTTCCCGGTGCGCCCCTCTTACAAACGCCCGTATAAGCTGCCTTTTTCCTATGACAACATATGTACAAAGCATCATCTTTTCATTACCCCTTCAAAGAAAACGCTTCCTATCTATTATATCACGTCGAAAAGAAGCTTTGTTTCAGCCTTTTCCTCGATAAGAATAATTCTCCTTTTTTGATACAAATTAATAAAAACCGTCAATATGTTTAAGAAGGAGAGAAACTATGCAAATCGACTCTGATCTCCAGAACAATTTAGACACACTGAAAAAAACATTGGGACAAAACGACGATATGATGTTTTATACATTTGCTTTCGGAGATAGCAGACAAAAGGCGTGTTTACTGTATATTGACGGTCTGACAGAGAATAAAATGCTGGCGCAATACGTCATTTCTCCTTTACAAAAAGAGGCGTTGGCCCATAAGGAATGCTCGATTGAAGACTTATCCGCCTTTTTTTTCGGCTTTCACCACAGCGTTGTTTCTACAATGAAAGAAATAGAGCAGCTCGTTTTTTCAGGGCAAGCCATTTTGCTCGCTGATGGCTATCGCGGAGGATTAGCTTTCGACACAAAGTCAGTCGCAACACGCAGTCTTGATGAACCCTCCTCCGAAGTCGTGGAACGCGGCCCTAAAATAGGATTTATTGAAAAGCTGCGGACAAACACGGCGCTTTTGCGTGAACGGACGAGTGATCCTAATCTCGTCATCAAAGAAATGACACTCGGAAAAAGGACCAAAAAGAAAATCGCTGTCGCTTATATTCAGGATATCGCCCCAGATTATGTCGTCAAAGAAGTGTTTAAAAGGCTGAAATCAGTCAATATAGATAATTTGCCGGAATCGGGGACGCTTGAACAGCTGATTGAAGACGAACCATTTTCAATTTTCCCCACAATATTAAGCACAGAACGACCGGACCGGGTCGAAAGTTCTCTATTAGAAGGGCGAGTGTCCATATTAGTGGATGGTACGCCGTTTGCTTTGATTGTACCGGCTACGGTTGACGAATTTATTCATTCGCCCGATGATTACAGCCAGCGCTGGATCCCAATGTCACTTGTACGCCTTCTTCGTTATTCCAGCATCCTGATCACCATTTATTTGCCCGGTCTGTATATTTCTCTCGTTTCTTTTCACACCGGGCTATTGCCGACTAGAATGGCCATTTCCATTGCAGGCAGCAGGCTTAACGTACCATTCCCGCCTTTTGTAGAGGCCTTTATCATGATCTTTACGATCGAATTGATTCGAGAAGCCGGATTAAGGCTGCCTAAGCCGATTGGACAGACAATTGGCCTTATCGGCGGCGTTGTCATCGGACAGGCAGCTGTTCAGGCGCAAATTGTCAGTGCGCTTATGGTCATTGTCGTTTCTGTCACAGCACTGGCATCCTTTACCGTTCCTTCATACGCCTATAACTTTCCGCTGCGGATCATTCGGATCGGGGTTATGATAAGTGCAACAGCGCTTGGCATGTACGGCGTTATAATGGTTTATCTGTTTGTGATCGGCCATCTCATGCGCCTGAAAAGCTTTGGCCAGGATTACATTATCCCGATCATGGCGCAGCCTGGACAGGATTTGAAAGACACAGTCATCCGTATTCCCACGATGTTTTTAAAAAGAAGACCGACACGAAACGATCCCGAAGATAACATCAGACAAAGGTGATGGCTATGAGGAAATCAGAGCATAAACTGACATTTATGCAGACGCTCATTATGATCAGCAGCACATTGATTGGTGCCGGGGTGCTGACCCTTCCCCGCTCAGCCGCCGAAACCGGCAGTCCGAGCGGATGGCTAATGATACTGCTCCAGGGCGTTATTTTTATTATCATCGTTCTGCTTTTTTTGCCTTTTCTTCAAAAAAACAGCGGAAAAACTCTTTTTAAGCTCAACAGCATTGTAGCTGGAAAATTCATCGGCTTTCTATTGAATTTATATATCTGTCTATATTTCATTGGGATTGTTTGCTTTCAAGCTCGGATTTTGGGAGAGGTTGTCGGATTCTTTTTGTTGAAAAATACGCCAATGGCAGTTGTGGTGTTTATATTTCTTGCAGTTGCCATCTATCATGTAGGCGGAGGCGTTTATTCAATTGCAAAAGTATACGCTTATATTTTTCCTATAACCCTTATTATTTTTATGATGCTTCTGATGTTCAGCTTTCGCTTGTTCCAGCTTGATTTTATCCGGCCGGTATTTGAAGGAGGCTATCAAAGCTTTTTCTCTTTATTCCCAAAAACATTATTATATTTCTCCGGATTTGAAATCATTTTTTACCTGGTCCCCTTTATGAGAGATCCAAAGCAAGTGAAAAAGGCTGTTGCTCTGGGCATCGCGACTTCCACATTGTTCTACAGCATTACTTTGCTCATTGTGATTGGCTGTATGACTGTGGCTGAGGCAAAAACGGTGACATGGCCGACCATTTCCCTTATTCACGCATTAGAGGTTCCGGGTATTTTTATTGAACGATTTGATTTGTTCTTACAGCTGACCTGGACAGCCCAGCAATTTGCCTGTATGCTCGGATCCTTTAAAGGCGCCCATATCGGGTTAACGGAAATCTTTCATCTAAAAAATAAAAACAATGCATGGCTGCTGACTGCAATGCTGGCTGCGACGTTTTTCATAACGATGTATCCCAAGGACTTGAATGACGTGTTTTATTACGGGACGCTTCTTGGATATGCTTTCTTAATTGTGATTACAATTCCATTCTTCGTCTGGTTTTTAAGCTGGATACAGAAAAAAATAGGGAGGGGGCAGCTGCAATGAAAACAGCATCAAAATTCTCCGTCATGTTTTTTATGCTGCTGGCCCTCTGCGGCTGCTGGGATGTCAAAGATATCGAGCAACTATCCTTCGCCAGAGGGCTGGCGATCGATGAGACAAATGATCACCAGTACAAACTGACGTATCAAAATCTTCTTCCCCAAAGCGAAGACAGCCAAGCATCCGGAAAACCCGAATTTGTTAATGTAACGTCCCACGGGAAAACGATTCTGGAAGCAGTCAGTGATGTATCCATCAAGGACCCTCCTGTTTATAGCGATCATTTAAAAGTGATCCTTCTGGGAGAAAAACTGATGAGGAATCAAAATGTAGACCAAGTCCTCAACCACTTTATCCGGGATGATGAGCTGCGGCGAAGCAGCTATTTGATGGCAGCCAGAGGGAATGCAGCTGATGTTTTCACAAAAGGAAACCCCAATCAGCAGCAGCCGATGCCCTCCGAAAAACTGATTGATTTGACAACTCACAGCGGATATAACGGTAAGATTATGATACCGCTGCGCATCGGAAGAGCTTCTGTCTACTCTCAGAACGGGTACAGTTATCTTATTCAAGCCGTGAAAAACGAAAAGGGAAAAGCCAAGTATGACGGAGCAGGCATTATCAAAAGGGGCAGCAATAAACTCGTTGGGTTTCTTTCAGCTGATGAAACCCAAACACTGTCATGGGTCATGGGGACGATCCAAGGCGGTGTCATGCCGACGACAGATAAAGGACATCCGATTACGTTTGAAATTAAAAAGTCGAAAACGAAAATTAAGCCCGTCATTGAAAACGGAAAGCCTGTCTTTCATATTTCTGTTAAAACGAAGGGCATCCTGACAGAAGACCAAAACCCGAATGAAAACTCCTTTAGCAAAAGTTATTTGCACAGGCTGGAAAACATTTTTGAAAAAAAGCTTGAACGAGATGTAAAGCAGGTGATGGATAAACTGCAGCACGAGTATAAAACCGATCCGGTCTTTTTATCAGACCACATAAGGATTCAACACCCTGACTACTGGAATAAAGTAAAAGGGCATTGGGATGAAATATTTTCTGAGACTGATTTTAAGTACGATATTTCTTTTAAAATCATTAACTTTGGCACGGTGGGAAAGTAAGCAATCAAAAGGGTGCGCATGATCGCGCACCCTTTTTTATGTTCCGACAGTCTGCTGTTTTCCGGCCGCTCCTCCCTGTCCGTTTTTGTCCCGTAAATCCTGCTCAATTTCTTCAAGGCTTCTTCCCTTTGTCTCTGTCACTTTAAATCGGACAAATAAGAACGCCATGATACCGATCGCGGCATAAATCAGGAATAAATAACTGATTCCGATCGCTTCCATTAATATTGGATAGGTTAATGAAACAATCAGTGTCCCAACGTGCAACATTAAGGTCGAAACACCGGTCCCGATTCCTCTGACGTGAAGCGGGAACAATTCAGGAAGCATCACCCACACAACCGGTCCCCAGCTGACCGCAAAGACAACGATAAACACGCCTAAACAAATGACGGTCGTCCATGAGGCAGCCGGAGTGTTATCGAAAAAGAGATTTACTAAAGCGAGAACGATCAAGCTGATCACCATGCCCGCATTCCCGAATAGCAGTAACGGCTTTCTTCCAATCTTGTCGATGATTTTAATCGCTACTAATGTCATGAGAACATTGACTGTGCCGATTCCGACCGTGCCTAAAATCGAAGCGGAGTTTCCGAATCCGACGTTTGTAAAGGTCTTTGGCGCATAGTAGATGATCGTATTCGTTCCGATAAATTGCTGCAAAAAAGCGAGTCCCAAACCTGCAATAAGCGCTGGGCGCACCCATGGATCGAACAGCTCCTTCAGACCGCCTTCATCCTGCTTTTCCGCTTCTTTTATATCATGTATTTCCTGATCAATATCTTTTGTGCCACGCAATTTTTCAAGAATTTTCTTCGCTTTGCTTTCTTCGCCATTCGTGAACAGCCAGCGCGGGCTCTCCGGCATAAACAAAATGCCAATAAGCAAGAGCAATGACGGCACAGCAGCCAATCCAAGCATCCAGCGCCACGCTTCGGCATCGGCAAATATGTAATTGACAATGTAAGAAAGAAGGATGCCGACCGTGATCATCAGCTGATTCAGTGATGACAGCGCCCCGCGTTTATGTTTTGGCGCCAGTTCAGATAAATAAAGGGGTACGATTGTCGTCGATGTTCCGACTGCAAGTCCCAAAATGATGCGAAACAGCACCATGACTCCTGTATTTGGGGCCAGTGCCACACCAAGACCGCCTATACAAAACAGCAGCGCGGCTGCCATAATTGCTTTTTTTCTTCCGAAACGGTCAGTCAGCTTGCCGGCCGCTCCTGAGCCCAATATCGCCCCAACCAGCAAGGAGCTGACAACAAGACCTTCTGTAAACGCGTTTAAGCCTAACTCCTTTTTCATAAATAAAATAGCTCCGGAAATCACTCCGGTATCATAGCCATATAACGCGCCTCCAAGAGCTCCGAAAAAATAAAGCCATATATTTGACTGCTTTTTCATAAAGATGACTCCCTTTCTCCATCAGCTGCAATGACATTGTCTGTGGGATTTTTTTAGAAATCTTTTAGCCTCTTTTTCCGGCCATTAAACCTTTTTATTTTTCTGATCATAAGTTTTCCAATCATTTACTTGTATTTTTTTCAATGTCGCCGAAACATTTTACCTGCTGCGGCGTCCAATATAAGGTGATTCAGTACATTATCGTTATCAATTTTCAAAAACAAGAACTTATAAATATAGGAATATTTATCGAAAAATGTCTTTCGAGTAGTTGCCCCATGGCAAATAGAATGGTACGCTTCAAATATTAAAGAAACGTGAGGTATTGATATATGGAAGAACGATCACAGCGCAGAAAGAAAAAAAGAAAACTAAAAAAATGGGTGAAAGTTGTTGCCGGATTAATGGCTTTTTTAGTCATTGCGGCAGGCTCTGTCGGCGCCTATGCTTTTGTAAAGCTGAACAATGCTTCTAAGGAAGCTCATGTCAGCCTTGCACGCGGAGAACAATCTGTAAAACGGATCAAAGAATTTGATCCTGGAAAAGATTCTTTTTCTGTATTGCTCTTAGGAATTGATGCCAGGGAGAAAAACGGCGAGACCGTCGATCAGGCAAGAAGTGACGCGAATGTGCTGGTTACATTTAATCGGAAAGAAAAAACAGCTAAAATGCTGAGCATTCCGCGTGACGCCTATGTAAACATCCCAGGCCACGGGTATGATAAATTCACACATGCTCACGCTTACGGCGGCGTTGACTTAACTGTGAAAACAGTTGAAGAAATGCTGGATATTCCAGTCGATTATGTCGTAGAAAGCAATTTCACGGCTTTTGAAGACGTCGTAAACGAGTTAAATGGCGTCAAAGTAACTGTAAAAAGCGATAAAGTCATTCAGCAAATCAAAAAAGATACAAAAGGTAAAGTCGTTCTTCAAAAAGGAACACATACGCTTGATGGGGAAGAAGCGCTCGCTTACGTAAGAACACGTAAAGCGGACAGTGACCTTTTACGCGGGCAAAGACAAATGGAAGTGCTGAGCGCCATTATAGATAAATCAAAATCATTGAGCTCAATTCCGGCTTATGATGATATTGTGGATACGATGGGGCAAAATTTAAAAATGAACTTATCTCTTAAAGATGCCATCGGCCTGTTCCCGTTCATCACTTCATTGAAATCAGTTGAGTCTATTCAGCTGACGGGTTATGATTATGAACCTGCCGGAGTCTATTATTTCAAATTGAATCAGCAAAAGCTGCAGGAAGTTAAAAAAGAGCTGCAAAACGATTTAGGTGTATAATGAACGGGATGGCGATTACGCCATCCCGTTTTACATATTTCCTTGTTGAAAATTATCAAAGTAACGTTTAGCCTTAATTTATATGGATTATGTTTCACAGGCAAGCTGAACATACTACACGAAGCAGCTTCATTTTTAAGGAGGTTCCCCTACATATGAAATGTATTGCGATTGATCTAGACGGAACATTACTGAATAAAGAAAGCGTCATTTCTGCGGAAAACAGAGAGGCGATCAAGCGGGCCGTTGATGCCGGCATCCTCGTCACCATTTGCACGGGAAGAGCGACATTTGATGTAAAAGCGCTGCTGGATGACTTGGACATCCCTATCATTGCAGCTAATGGCGGTACGATCCACGACACGGGTTACCGTTTGATCAGCCGGACATTAATGGATCAGGAAGCCGGTAAAGCGATTGCTGATTACTTACTTTCAAAAAACATTTACTTTGAGGTATATACAGATGACCATCTGCTTTCTCCTTTTGACGGCGAAGCTAAGCTGCACGCGGAGCTTGACATTCTAAAGAGCGCAAACCCAAACGAGCAGACGGATGACTTGTGGCAAGGAGCCATGACTCAATTCAAACAGTTTGGCATTAAACCAATCCCTCATATCGAATCGGTTTTTGACGGCGGTGAAAACATTTATAAGCTTCTTTGCTTCTCCTTTGATATGGACAAGCTGAAACAAGCGAAGGAAGAACTGAAGCATCATAAAAAACTGGCGCAAACCTCTTCAGGAAAACATATTATCGAAATCCTGCCGGCCTCGTCAGGAAAAGGACGCGCGTTAACAAAGCTGGCTGACATATACGGAATTGAAACACAGGATATCTATGCGATCGGCGATAGTCCAAACGATTTGTCCATGTTTGAAGTCGCCGGACACCGTATCGCCATGGAAAATGCGATTGATGAATTAAAAGAAAAAAGCACCTTTGTCACAAAAAGCAATGACGAAAATGGTGTGGCCTACTTTATAGACCAGCTTCTTTCGGGGCAATATGCATAAAGAAAAGACTCCAGAGATTGGAGTCTTTTTCTTTTATTGCACCCGTATACTTCCTGCGTATTTATCCTTCCAATATGTGCTCGTGTTCATATTGGTAATGGTCACGCCGTTTGATAATGTGACATGAACAACTTGTCCGTTTCCGATATAGATGGAGGGATTTAAGCTTGTTGATTGAAAGAACACAATGTCTCCCGGCTTCAGGTCCGCCTTCTCAATCTTAGTTCCGGCATTGTACTGGCTTGTTGCGTATCGAGGCAGGGAAATACCGGCTGCTTTCTGGTATACATATTGGACAAATCCAGCTGTATCAAATCCCGTCTCAGGTGTTACTCCGCCCTGTTTGTAAGGCACTTCTCCGACATAAAGCGTCGCTTCGGAAACAATCGGATTTTCTTTCGGGATTGTCAGGTTGTCAAATCGGCGAATACCCGTCATCTTCGATTTCCAGTAATCCTCTGACAAATAGGAAATGGTTACTTTTTCTGACCGGCTTGCCTGAATGAACCTGCCTGCGCCCGCATAAATGCCTGCATGTGAAATTCCCGTTTTATACGTATTGCTGAAATAGACGACATCACCAGGCTTTATGTTCTGAGGGGCTACCTTCTCGCCCACTGCCCACTGCTGTTCGGCTGATCGCGGCAGATAAATGCCGAGTGCCTGTTGAAACACATATTGCACAAGCCCCGAGCAATCAAAGCCCTCTGACGGCGTGCTTCCGCCAAACACATATGGGACACCGATATATTTTTCGGCCTCCTGAACGACAGGAACATCAGCCGTTGCCGGATCGGCAGCGATTCGTCTCGCCCCGATATAAGTTCCGCTCCAATAGCTGCTTTTTTTGTAATTGGTGATGATAACCCCTTTTGACTGTGTACTGTGAACCATTTGGCCGTCTCCGATATAAAGGGCGTCATGTGTCGGAACAGTGCCGGTGCTTCCCTCTTTCTTGAAAAACAAAATATCACCCGGCTTCAGGTTTTCCGGTTTTACAGCTGTTCCGATTTTATACTGGTCGTTTACAGATCTCGGCAGATGAATATCAGCCTTACTGAACACATATTGTATCAATCCTGATGGATCGAAACCCTCTTTCGGCGTTTCCCCGCCATATTTATACTGATATCCAAGCAGGTTTTTTGCTTCGCTGACAATCAATTCTGATGATGTATCAGCTTCCGCAATCTCCGCTTTTGTCATAATTGGAACCAAAAAACAAATGATAACCGCCACAAGCAAAAACTTCTTCCAGTTTGCCAGTGTGTTCACTTTTATTATCTCCTCCTCTTTTTGCAGTTTTAACATCGGTATTTTTTTGAATATGTTAAGAGACTTTTTAATATTTTTACAGAATGAATATGCTGGGCAAATAAAAAGAGAGTGTCTCATCAGACACTCTCTTTTTTGAATTATTTATTGGCGTTTACCGGTTCTTCCTGCTGCTGGATTTTATTCATTTCCATATCAATCTTCTGTTTTTCCTGATCTGTCAGCTGATCATTGAATTTAAAAGCTGACATAAACATGAACACGATGGCTACGGCAACAAACGGCCAGATGGCTTTGACAAATTTCATCTTTATCACTCCGATTATTTAGATTTTAGTTTGTCACTATGATCAATATCAAACGTCAGTTTTCCGTCTTCTACTTTCCAAGCGAAATTAGAGTCTTTCGTCAGTTCGCGAATAATGGTTTTCTGTTTAAGGCTGTCTTTTTTCACAGGCGCAGGTGTCGCTTCATGGATATCGATCGGTGTCACTTCAAAGCGTCCTGTTCCATTTTTCTTCAGGTGATACTGAACCAGTGCACTGTCTCTTGTTCTCGTCCAGCCTTGGTCAAAGACAAAGTTGCCGAGGCTGTAGAAAATGACGGTTCCGTTATATACTTCAATCGGTTCTAAGACGTGCGGGTGATGGCCGACGATGATGTCAGCTCCCGCATCAGACATGGCTCTTGCAAGCTGGCGCTGGCGGTCATTTGGATCATTGTCATACTCTTGTCCCCAGTGTGACTGCACAACAACAATGTCCGCATGTTTTTTCGCTTCTGAAATCATAGGGATGAAGATTTCAGGATCTGCGGGCAGCACGCCCGGCGTATTCTTTTTAGCCGCGAAACCTTTCCCGGACACATCGGTAAAGCCAAGCGTCGCAATCGTTACCCCGTTGACTTTCTGGTACGAAATTTTCTTTTTCGCATCACTTAAGCTGTATCCCGCTCCAACGATATCAAGATTTTGCTTCGCAAATTCTCCAAGCGTATCTTTCATGCCCTGAACGCCGTAATCCATTGCGTGGTTGTTGGCGCTGTTGAGAACCGTGAAATTCATATCCTTCAAGACTTTCACTGATTCCTTATTCGTCTGCAGATGAATCTCTTTATCTGCTTGTTTATAATTCTTTTGATAGGTTACCGGGTTTTCAAAGTTTCCTGCTACATAATCCGAGGCTCTAAAGATCGGTTCAACATATTGAAAAATACTGTCTGCCCCTTTTTGCTCCGTTACTTTTTCAACATAGCGTCCCATCATAATATCGCCTACAAATGAGGCTGAGAGTACGTCGTCAGAATACGTTTTGACCTTCGGCGTTTCCGCTTTTCCCGCCCACATGAAAGCGAACATAAGGACAAAAACGATCGGAATGGCAATAAATACGTGCTTATTGGTTTTCTTTTTTTGCTGTTTTGTCAGCTTTAGCAGCTTTTCATGAAAGCTCAGTTCTTTTTTCATCGTTTGACACACCTTACATTAAATTAAGTAGTAAACAAACATGATAGCAAAGGTCGCTCCGCTCAATAGCAGCGTGCTTCCGAACGTAATGGTTAAACCTTGTTTCTGAATGGTATTGGCAATTAAACCTGGCACGATGATGCCGATTCCTCGAAATTCTGCGATTTCAAATGGTACAATCGGGTATAGAAAATCAAACGCGATTTTTAGGACGATCCCTGTTATCAGCATGGCAGCGAATTTTCTGCGTCCGTACAAAATCATAAATTTGGATAAACCGTATTTCACAATGACATACGTGAGCAAGCTCACTAGCAAAACAAGTAAAATAAAGACCGGCTGATTAAACACAAGTCCTAAATATCCCGGTACAACAAGTCCTGCCGGCACGATCCCTGTTTTTTCCGCAAAAATTAAACTGAGTAGTACACCTAAAATTAGTGCGATGTATAAATCTGATCCGAACATGTCTGCATTTCCCCCTAGCTTACGAGCTGCTTTACCTTGTATTCGTGGATTTTTTCAATTAAAGGCTCTGCGGCACCATGAATATTGCCGACGCCATATATGACACGGTTGTGCATTCTTTTCTTTAACAATTCCATAATTTCATCTGTTGACTTATACTCTAGATCATGCAGTTTGTCTGCAGGAATTTTGCCTTCTTCGTAGGCTTTTACGATCGGTTCTGTTGTTTCACCGATTAAGATCAGTTCACTTGCTTCAATATAAGGCAATACGTCATTTGCGAATTGCTGTGTCCGATCGACACGGTCTGCGCGGCAGTTCATGATGATGATCGGATCATCGGTCGGGTAACCGATTTCTTTTACACGTTTCCATATATTCAAAGTAGAAGAAGCGTCGTTTGCGGCAAACCCATTAACAAAGTGCCCAGGCTCGCTCGGACTGATCAGCGGAAGAATTCTCATTGCTCCCGGATCTGGCGGCGCATTCAGCATTCCCTTAAATGCTGTTTCTTCGTCAATGCCGAGTGCTTGAGCCACACCCAGCGCCAGAGAAGCGTTATCAGGGAATACCATGTATTCAAATTTACGTAAATACTCATCTGTAATTTTTGAGTTATCAGCAATGATGACTTTTGTGTTTCGTTCTTTTGCTTTTTGTTTAAAGAACTCGGTATATTCACTATCTGTAATGACAAGATGGCCATTATAAGGAATTGTAGCAGTAAACGCTTCTGCAATTTCATCAAGCGTCGGCCCCATGACATCCATATGGTCTTCCAAAACATTCACAATGACGCCGATATTGGCCTGCAGAAGTTCTTCCTGAAAGATGATTTGATAATCTGGGTTAACAGCCATGCATTCACTGACAATCGCGTTAGCCCCTCTTTCTACTGTTTCTCTCATGACTTCTTTTTGCTCTCCGATATTCGGCCCCTGAGGTTTCCGTTTAATCGGCTTTTCCTCCGGTGTGTCCCAGTAAATCATTCTTGCATCTGTTCCTGTTGTTTTTCCAACAGTCTTGTAACCGGCTTCTATTAATATTCCGGTTGTCAGCCTTGTCACAGTCGATTTTCCGCGGATGCCGTTAATATTCACCCGAACAGGGAGGGCATCAATGTTTTTCTGATGTCGTCGTTTTTCTAATATTCCGATGACCAGTATGACAGCACAGGCTATAATGAGTAACCACATTGCTTTTCGACATCTCCTTCTATATTGTTGTAAATTCATTCATCAGTATATAGAATCACTATGAATTCTCAATCGGCATTATGTAACATAATCTTCCCTAATCGACTAAGCCAAACTTCTCTTTTGAAAGAGATTTTATACCTACAAACTGTTTTCTATTTTTGGAAAACAGCAGGACTTATACCTTATCACTTTTTAAAAAAATCAAAGAGAATGCGCTTTCATTTTTCTCCTGATATCCTTCTGGACGTATAGTCACACCCTGCTGTTTGTATTTAATATGCATTTCAAATCAATCTTTTTTTCAGCCTTTGTTATCAAGCATTTCCTGCTATCATGCGTGTTTCCGGTTCTTATGAACACAAAATAATTTTATCCTGTTTCTTAAGGACAAGGTCATAATGTCATCCTTTCTGCATGGAATAAGCAATATGAGGCCCATTCCAAAATGACTAAGGAGGTTCGAGATGAAAACGCTAAACATACGAGTCCGAATTCTCTAACATAATTAAACATTTTCTGGGATGATAGTCTTTTCTGTTTCTCCCCATTTACAGGTCTAAACGCATGACTTTGAAACAATTTTAATAAAACTTAATATTTGTTCAAGAAATCTTCATCCATATTTGTGAAGACTTTGTCAAAAAAAGAGTGAAAACCTTAAATTTTTCAATTATATATACAATTTACAATTAGATTTCTTTTGATATTTTTATTGCTAACTTCGGATTGTTCATGATAATCTATCTATGTAAACGGTTACATAAACAAGGAGGAGCTGTTTTGGCTACAATTAAAGATGTCGCCGGAGCGGCGGGCGTTTCAGTTGCGACGGTTTCCCGCGTCCTGAATGATAACGGCTATGTACACGAAGAAACGCGAACGCGTGTCATAGCGGCGATGGCGAAGCTGAACTATTACCCGAATGAAGTCGCCAGATCTCTATATAAAAGAGAATCCCGACTGATCGGACTTTTGCTCCCGGATATCACAAACCCTTTCTTCCCCCAGCTTGCCCGCGGTGCGGAGGATGAATTGAACCGGGAAGGCTATCGCCTTATTTTCGGCAACAGTGACGAGGAATTGAAAAAAGAACTTGAATACCTTCAAACCTTTAAGCAAAATCATGTCGCAGGCATTATTGCCGCAACGAATTACCCGGATCTCGAGGAATACAGCGGCATGAATTATCCAGTTGTTTTTCTGGACAGAACGCTTGAAGGGGCTCCTTCTGTGTCCAGTGACGGCTATACAGGAGGAAAGTTAGCCGCCCAGGCTATCATTCACGGAAAAAGCCAGCGCATTACGCTCTTGAGAGGACCCGCTCACCTGCCGACCGCTCAAGACCGATTTAACGGCGCTTTGGAAATCTTAAAGCAGGCTGAAGTTGATTTTCAGGTCATTGAGACAGCTTCATTTTCAATTAAAGATGCACAATCGATGGCGAAGGAGCTGTTTGCCTCTTATCCAGCGACAGATGGTGTGATCGCGAGTAATGATATTCAAGCCGCTGCCGTTTTACATGAAGCATTGCGGCGCGGAAAAAACGTGCCGGAGGACATTCAAATTATCGGCTATGATGACATTCCGCAAAGCGGACTTCTGTTCCCGCCACTTTCTACAATTAAACAGCCCGCATATGATATGGGGAAAGAAGCTGCCAAACTGCTTTTGGGTATCATTAAAAAACAGCCGCTGGCAGAAACGGCAATTCAAATGCCTGTCACCTATATAGGAAGAAAGACGACAAGAAAGGAAGATTAAGATGCGTAATATTTGTGTGATTGGTAGCTGTTCTATGGATTTAGTGGTCACCTCGGACAAACGCCCAAAAGCCGGTGAAACGGTTCTTGGCACGTCATTTCAGACTGTGCCGGGCGGCAAAGGAGCAAATCAGGCCGTTGCCGCAGCCAGACTTGGGGCGCAAGTGTTTATGGTCGGCAAAGTTGGAGACGATCATTATGGAACAGCTATTTTGAATAATCTCAAAGCTAACGGCGTTCGCACTGATTATATGGAACCGGTTACACATACGGAAAGCGGAACCGCTCATATTGTGCTTGCTGAAGGCGACAACAGCATTGTCGTTGTCAAAGGCGCGAACGATGACATCACCCCAGCGTATGCGTTAAACGCGCTCGAACAGATTGAAAAGGTCGATATGGTGCTGATTCAGCAGGAAATCCCAGAAGAAACGGTTGATGAGGTGTGCAAATACTGCCATTCTCACGATATCCCGATCATACTAAACCCAGCACCGGCCCGCCCGCTCAAGCAGGAAACAATTGATCACGCTACCTATCTGACGCCGAATGAACACGAGGCTTCGATTTTATTCCCTGAGCTTACCATTTCCGAAGCTCTGGCGCTTTATCCGGCAAAGCTCTTTATTACGGAAGGAAAACAAGGCGTCCGCTATTCGGCTGGCAGCAAAGAGGTGCTCATCCCGTCCTTCCCTGTAGAACCCGTTGATACAACCGGAGCCGGTGATACGTTTAACGCAGCATTTGCCGTGGCCCTGGCTGAGGGAAAAGACATTGAAGCCGCATTGCGGTTTGCCAATCGTGCCGCTTCCCTTTCTGTCTGCTCCTTCGGTGCCCAAGGCGGAATGCCGACAAGAAATGAAGTAGAGGAGCTGCTGTCATGAAAAAACACGGTATACTGAACAGCCATCTTGCCAAGATTTTAGCCGACCTTGGCCACACTGATAAAATTGTCATCGCGGATGCCGGACTGCCGGTTCCTGACGGCGTTTTGAAAATTGATCTTTCACTGAAGCCGGGCCTTCCGGCTTTCCAAGATACAGCGGCAGTACTGGCTGAGGAAATGGCGGTCGAAAAAGTCATTGCTGCAGCTGAAATAAAAGCATCCAATCAGGAGAATGCGAAATTTCTAGAAAATCTTTTCTCTGAACAAGAGATTGAATACCTTTCTCACGAGGAGTTTAAGCTGCTGACAAAAGATGCAAAGGCAGTCATAAGAACAGGAGAATTCACACCATATGCCAACTGCATCCTGCAGGCAGGTGTACTTTTCTAGAAAGGAAGATGAAACATGCAGATTGAAATGAAAGACATTCATAAAACATTCGGAAAAAATCAGGTGCTGTCAGGCGTTTCCTTTCAGCTCATGCCTGGCGAGGTTCACGCATTAATGGGAGAAAACGGCGCCGGCAAGTCCACGCTTATGAACATTTTGACAGGCCTGCACAAAGCAGATAAAGGTCAAATCAGCATAAACGGAAACGAAACGTATTTTTCCAATCCGAAAGAAGCGGAACAGCATGGAATAGCCTTTATCCATCAGGAATTGAATATCTGGCCGGAAATGACCGTTCTTGAGAATCTATTTATCGGTAAAGAGATATCCTCCAAGCTGGGCGTTTTACAAACAAGAAAAATGAAAGCGCTAGCAAAAGAGCAATTTGACAAACTTTCCGTCTCTCTTTCTCTTGATCAAGAAGCCGGCGAATGTTCCGTCGGACAGCAGCAAATGATCGAAATTGCAAAAGCGCTTATGACAAATGCCGAGGTAATCATTATGGATGAACCGACCGCAGCGTTGACTGAACGTGAAATCAGCAAGCTCTTTGAGGTCATTACAGCGTTAAAAAAGAACGGCGTCTCCATTGTCTATATTTCGCATCGCATGGAAGAAATTTTTGCGATTTGCGACAGAATTACCATCATGCGTGACGGAAAAACGGTAGATACAACAAACATCTCAGAAACTGATTTTGATGAAGTCGTCAAAAAAATGGTCGGACGGGAGCTGACTGAACGATATCCAAAACGCACTCCTTCTCTCGGTGACAAAGTATTCGAGGTGAAAAATGCTTCCGTAAAAGGGAGTTTTGAGGACGTCAGCTTTTATGTGCGTTCCGGTGAGATCGTCGGTGTTTCAGGATTAATGGGAGCCGGCCGGACAGAAATGATGAGAGCGCTGTTCGGCGTTGACAGGCTGGACACGGGTGAGATATGGATCGCTGGGAAAAAAACGGCTATTAAGAACCCGCAGGAAGCCGTGAAAAAAGGTCTCGGCTTTATTACAGAGAATCGCAAGGATGAAGGGCTCCTGCTCGACACCTCGATCCGCGAAAATATTGCCCTGCCCAATCTGTCCAGCTTCTCACCAAAGGGTCTCATTGATCATAAGCGGGAGGCTGAATTTGTCGATCTGTTAATCAAGCGCCTCACTATCAAAACAGCATCACCGGAAACGCACGCACGCCATTTATCAGGAGGAAACCAGCAAAAAGTGGTGATAGCCAAGTGGATCGGCATCGGACCGAAAGTGCTTATCTTGGATGAGCCAACCAGAGGTGTGGATGTTGGCGCCAAACGAGAGATTTATACGCTGATGAATGAGCTGACCGAACGCGGTGTCGCTATCATCATGGTGTCATCAGAGCTTCCTGAAATTCTGGGAATGAGCGATCGGATTATCGTTGTCCATGAAGGCAGAATCAGCGGCGAAATCCATGCGCGAGAAGCAACACAAGAACGAATTATGACACTTGCCACGGGAGGGCGGTAATATGAAAACGGAACAACTGCAAACAGAACAAAAACGGATTCACTTCGACGGAGTCATGCAAAAACTCGGCCCGTTTCTTGGTTTATTTATTCTCGTTATCATTGTATCTATTTTAAATCCCAGCTTTCTTGAACCGCTGAATATTTTAAACCTGCTTCGCCAGGTCGCCATTAACGGATTAATCGCGTTCGGGATGACCTTTGTTATTTTGACAGGCGGCATTGATCTTTCTGTTGGCGCTATTCTTGCCCTGTCCAGTGCTTTAGTTGCGGGGATGATTGTGTCCGGTGTCGATCCGGTTCTCGCGATCATCCTTGGCTGTATCATTGGTGCCGTACTAGGCATGATCAACGGATTATTGATTACTAAAGGAAAAATGGCGCCCTTTATCGCCACGCTTGCGACCATGACTGTGTTTCGCGGACTGACGCTAGTGTATACAGATGGAAATCCGATTACCGGACTTGGCACAAACTACGGTTTTCAGATGTTCGGACGCGGTTACTTTTTAGGCATTCCTGTACCGGCAATTACGATGGTTCTTGCCTTTGTCATCCTTTGGGTGCTTCTTCATAAAACACCATTCGGACGCCGAACGTACGCTATCGGCGGCAACGAAAAAGCCGCGCTCATTTCAGGCATCAAAGTGACGCGCGTGAAAGTGATGATCTATTCTTTAGCCGGGCTTTTATCCGCTCTTGCAGGTGCCATATTGACTTCCCGCCTGCATTCGGCCCAGCCGACTGCGGGAGAATCGTACGAACTTGATGCTATCGCGGCAGTCGTCTTAGGAGGGACAAGTCTTTCCGGCGGCCGAGGACGCATTGTCGGCACGTTAATCGGGGTGCTGATCATCGGCACACTTAATAACGGACTTAATCTGCTTGGCGTCTCATCATTTTATCAGCTGGTTGTCAAAGGGATTGTTATCTTAATTGCGGTATTGTTAGACCGCAAGAAGTCAGCTTAGGAGGGTTTTACATGAAAAAGGCTGTATCCGTCATTTTAACGTTATCATTATTTTTGTTAACCGCCTGTTCGCTTGAGCCTCCCCAATGGGCAAAGCCATCAAACTCGGGGAACAAAAAGGAATTCACCATTGGCTTGTCCGTCTCAACGCTTAATAATCCTTTTTTTGTCTCATTAAAAAAGGGTATCGAAAAAGAAGCTAAAAAACGGGGAATGAAAGTCATCATTGTTGATGCACAAAATGATTCATCGAAACAGACGAGTGACGTGGAAGATTTAATTCAGCAAGGTGTTGATGCATTATTAATCAACCCGACTGATTCTTCGGCGATCTCAACGGCAGTAGAATCTGCAAACGCAGTCGGTGTGCCCGTCGTAACAATCGATCGATCTGCGGAACAAGGAAAAGTTGAAACCCTCGTTGCTTCCGATAATGTAAAAGGCGGTGAAATGGCCGCGGCGTTTATTGCCGACAAACTTGGAAAAGGAGCAAAGGTGGCAGAGCTTGAAGGCGTCCCCGGCGCATCTGCCACACGGGAACGCGGCTCAGGATTCCATAACATCGCAGACCAAAAGCTCCAAGTTGTCACAAAACAATCAGCTGACTTTGACCGCACGAAAGGCCTGACTGTCATGGAAAACCTGCTGCAGGGACATCCTGATATCCAAGCTGTTTTTGCTCACAACGATGAAATGGCGCTCGGTGCTCTCGAGGCAATTAACAGCTCGGGGAAAGACATATTGGTGATCGGTTTTGACGGCAATAAAGATGCGCTCGCTTCCATTAAAGACAGAAAGCTGTCAGCCACCGTCGCTCAGCAGCCTGAATTAATCGGTAAATTGGCTACAGAAGCAGCAGATGATATTTTGCACGGGAAAAAAGTGCAAAAAACAATATCCGCGCCTCTCAAACTAGAAACACAAAAATAATTGTCTGATGTTTAGGAACCTGCGATAACGTGAATAGAGATATAGAATGAATTATTTCTCTTACGTGAGGAGAGGAACGGCATGAACAAACCAACAAAACTATTTTCAACATTAGCACTTGCGGCTGGAATGACTGCGGCGGCTGCTGGCGGCGCTGGCACGATCCATGCTCAACAGCCAGAAACAACGGTAAGCATTGATGATTTATACAGTTATCCGATTGATTCTTATTTGGTATCAGCAGAGGCTCTAAATGTCAGAACGAAGCCTTCCGCATCAAGCCAGAAAGCCGATACGCTGCACTTAGGAGATAGCCTAAAGCTGATTTCCTTCTCAAATGCTGACTGGGCAAAGGTTAAGTATAAAAATGGAAAAACAGGATTTGTATCCACTCATTACATTGTTAAAGCAGCGACAACGGTAAAAACCAAAACAAAAACAAAAGTGTATACATCCGCTGACGGAAAGAGCATTAAGACTCTTCCAGCAGACACAAGCGTTTCTTTTTTAGGCTGGAGTAAAACGAATAAAGGCGGTTTTGATTTTGATTGGGTATTCGTTGATTACGGCGGTACGACAGGTTATATGAAAACAAAGGATTTACACATGACAAAATAACTGAGAGGGATTCCGCATAAATGCGGAATCCCTTTTATTATGAATTGATTTGTCACATTCCCAAGATATTTCTCAGGAAATATTGTCGTATGCTGTGTCGAAACCTTACATGATCATCGACATTTTTGTTCACGCTAAAAAGCGGAGGTGTAAATATGGATCAATTTGAAGCAGCATATGAATCGTATAAAGCCCGGCAAACAACTGCCGATCAAGAAAATGTTCCATCTGGAAAAGAAGAAATTATTGCGGTTAGAAGAAATGAGGAAGACAATATTATCGCAGTGAAAACCAATACAGGAAGAGAGCTCGACTACCCTACTGCGCTGTCAGAAGCAAAATCAGGAAAACTCGCTCATGTTGATGTCTTCCATAAATACGGGCGTGACATTTTGCGAAGTGAACCGGACGGCATCAAGGAAAATAACCTGTCTGAGCTGCCGGATTTTTAAACAAATACAGCCCTGCCGTATGTTGGACAGGGCTGTATTTTAAACAAAAGGCTGCTGGATGTATTCGGCTAACCGTTTTGCACTGTGAGAAATATCCTCTGCAGCTGCATAATTCACGCCATAGAACACATATGGAGGCAGATACTTCATGCCGATCAGATTACTCGTGGCCTGAAATGGTTTCAATAGCTCACTGATCGAGTAATGATTTGCTCCGCCCGCTTGATATTTTTCCGCTTCGCTCCCTGTTGATACAGCCAGCATCAGCTCCTTGCCATGCAAGGCATTTCCTTCTGAACCAAAAGCCCAGCCATAAGTCAGCACAAGATCCTGCCATTTTTTCAAGAGCGGCGGAGAGCTGTACCAATATAGCGGGAATTGAAAGACAATCCGATCGTATTCCTCGCACAGCTGCTGTTCCTTCGCAACATCTATCGCTTCATCCGGGTATTCCTTATAAAGATCCCGTACTGTGATATTGTCATGTTTACTCAATTCCTCAGCCCACGCCTTATTAACAACTGAGGTCTCCATATGAGGATGCACTGCCAAAACCAATATTTTCATCAGACCACACCTTTACTGTTTTGATGTTATTTTATCTAAAATCAGGAAAAGAGCCAAATAAAAAGAAAGCCCTGCTAAAAGGGGCTTTCTTTTTTTCTTTTATTCAGGGCTTCCTTCAGTTGTTTCGATATCTTTCGCAAAATCAGGGTTATCCAGATTCGCATTAAAGAAATCCGCTGTGTTCGGAAGTCTGAGATTCATGTTCATTTTTTGAGAAATCGTAACCGTGCAATCCTCAAGCACATAGTCAAAAACGTGTCCGCCTGAATTGCGTCCTTCGTCAATGAAGTGCAGGTGATAGCCAGAAACGGCGATTCCGTTTGCATAAGCTGGTGTCAAGAAACCTACAATCGTTCCTCTCACGTTGTCGAAGTTGAAAATCGGCTGTGTTTTGACCGCTTCAACCATTGGCACGTAAGGTTTTTCTTGAAGTTCTACTGTTCTTGTCTGCACCTTTTTAAACAATCCGTCAATGCGAATTGCATAAAATAAGTTTCTGCTTGGCAGCATGCTGTTGATCTCTTTTTCAAAGTCTTCGCGTGTCATTTTCGCATCAATTTTGTGCGTCATGTCCGGTGTAAAGAACGTAAATGAACAGAACGGTGAACGGTCTCCATTTTGGACCGGTGTCGCGGTTCCGTCTGAGCGAAGACGGTAAAATTCGCCGTCAAACCCAATCAGCTCTCCGTCAAGCTTGTTAAAGGTTCCGATACCGAAGTCTCCATATTTCGGAATCTCTGACAGTTCAAAATCTCCGTCATATACTCCGTCTAATAGAGAAGTCATTGTTGATACTTGATAAATCTGGCTCACAGGCTGATCTTTTTGACCACGGCTGAGCACTTGAATGTTGCTTTCTCGTTTCATATTTCCCTTCACTCCTTTTATTTAGTGCTGTTCATAAAACAGTGTCGTGATGCGCAGAGTGCTAGAGAGCTTTCGTTTTCATGAGTTCCCCGAATTCTTTCGGAAGCTTGTCACTTGCTAAATTAATGTTATCACTGTAGTCAACCGGGACATCGATGATGACAGGACCTTCAGCGTTCATGCCTTGACGCAGAACATCTGCCAGCTGGTCTGGTGATTCTACGCGCAAGCCAGTTGCTCCGAAGCTTTCCGCATATTTCACGATATCGATATTTCCGAAATCGACCGCAGATGTACGGTTATATTTTTTCAATTGCTGGAATGCAACCATGTCATATGTGCTGTCGTTCCATACAATGTGTACAATTGGTGCTTTTAGTCGAACTGCTGTCTCTAATTCCATTGCTGAGAATAAGAAACCGCCGTCACCAGAGACAGAAACCACTTTTTCTCCCGGTTTCACCAATGAAGCGCCGATTGCCCAAGGAAGCGCAACGCCGAGTGTTTGCATACCGTTACTGATCATTAATGTTAACGGCTCGTAGCTGCGGAAATAACGTGACATCCAAATGGCGTGCGAACCGATATCGCAAGTTACTGTAACATGATCATCGACTGCATTACGCAACTCTTTAACGATTTCAAGAGGGTGCGCTCTGTCTGATTTCCAATCTGCAGGCACCTGCTCACCTTCATGCATATATTGTTTTAAATCAGAAAGGATTTTCTGCTCACGCTCTGCAAATTCCACTTTCACAGCATCGTGTTCGATATGATTGATCGTGGACGGAATGTCACCGATCAATTCAAGATCAGGCTGGTAAGCATGATCAATGTCAGCGATAATCTCGTCTAAATGGATAATTGTCCGGTCTCCATTGATATTCCAGAATTTCGGATCATATTCAATCGGGTCATAGCCGATCGTCAGAACAACATCTGCCTGCTCTAGCAGTAAATCGCCAGGCTGGTTGCGGAACAAACCGATACGGCCAAAATATTGATCCTCTAAATCTCTAGAAAGGGTACCGGCAGCTTGATATGTTTCAACAAATGGAAGCTGAACCTTTTTCAAAAGCTTGCGAACCGCTTTAATTGCTTCCGGTCTTCCGCCTTTCATGCCGACCAAAACGACAGGAAGTTTTGCTGTTTGGATTTTTGCTATGGCCGCACTGATTGCATCATCTGCTGCAGGACCGAGTTTTGGCGCTGCAACAGCACGCACGTTTTTCGTATTTGTGACTTCATTCACAACATCTTGCGGAAAGCTCACAAAAGCGGCCCCAGCCTGCCCTGCTGACGCTATCCTAAATGCATTTGTAACAGCTTCCGGTATATTTTTTACATCTTGAACTTCTACACTGTATTTTGTAATCGGCTGGAATAGCGCCGCATTATCCAAAGATTGATGTGTCCGTTTTAAACGATCTGCACGGATCACGTTTCCAGCAAGCGCAACGACAGGGTCTCCTTCAGTGTTCGCTGTCAGCAGGCCTGTTGCCAAGTTAGAGGCACCCGGTCCTGATGTGACTAACACGACTCCCGGTTTTCCAGTTAAACGGCCGACTGCTTGGGCCATGAATGCTGCGTTTTGTTCGTGCCGGGCAACGATAATTTCAGGTCCTTTATCTTGTAAAGCGTCAAATACCGCATCAATTTTTGCACCTGGAATGCCAAATACATGTGTGACACCTTGCTCCACTAAGCAATCAACAACAAGCTCCGCCCCTCTGTTTTTCACAAGGGATTTTTGTTCTTTTGTTGCTTTTGTCAACACCCTCACTCCTTATTATGCATTTTAAACGTAAAATTTTAAATATCTTGTGATAAGTTTCACTATACACTCTTTGGAAATTGACCTCCAATATCGATTCGCCTTATGATTAATATGTAATACGAATTATTAACCTATGGAAAGGAATGCATATTGAATGGAGCTTCGCCATCTTCAATACTTTATCGCAGTAGCCGAAGAGCTTCATTTCGGAAAGGCTGCCCGGCGGCTGAACATGACGCAGCCTCCTCTCAGCCAGCAGATCAAACAGCTGGAGGAAGAAGTCGGAGTTACGCTTCTGAAAAGGACAAAACGATTTGTCGAGCTTACCGCAGCAGGAGAAATCTTTTTAAATCATTGCCGCATGGCATTGATGCAAATCGGACAAGGAATTGAACTGGCACAGCGGACGGCCCGCGGCGAGCAAGGCCTTCTCGTAATCGGTTTTGTCGGATCAGCTACATATGAATTTCTGCCGCCGATTGTCCGGGAATATCGTAAAAAATTCCCATCTGTGAAAATAGAACTGCGTGAAATATCCTCGTCTAGGCAGCAGGAGGAGCTACTAAAGGGCAACATTGATATTGGTATACTTCATCCTCCCTTACAGCATACAGCTTTACATATCGAAACCGCCCAAAGCAGCCCTTGTGTTTTAGCTTTGCCTAAGCAACACCCATTGACTTCTAAGGAATCAATTACGATTGAGGATTTAAGAGATGAACCAATTATTACTGTTGCTAAAGAAGCATGGCCTACTCTATACATGGATTTTATTCAGTTCTGTGAACAAGCGGGCTTCAGACCCAACATTGTCCAGGAAGCCACAGAATATCAAATGGTGATTGGTTTAGTCAGTGCCGGAATTGGTATGACATTTGTTCCTTCCTCGGCCAAAAAATTATTTAATTTGGATGTTACTTATCGAAAAATGGACCAAATACAGCTTAATGCAGAATGGGTTATCGCTTACCGCAAAGACAATCATAATCCGCTTATAAAGCATTTTATTCATATTTCAAATTGTCAGCAGACAAGAACTAAAGAGAGTGATGCAGGTACATGAACAATACTTGCAATCTCTTTTTTCTTTTGGGATTCTTATGGAATTTTTATTAATTTAATATAATCGCTTAGTACAACTTTATATCAGTATACGTATACATACAGTACAAATAGTTGGCAAGGACATCAGTAAGCGCAGGACATTAGTTTGATTTTAAAAATGAAAGATAGAGAGGTGAAGTAAATTATTGAGTTCACCGGCATATTCACATTGCTCGCTTTTTTCGTAACAATGATTTTTATTTTCTGGAGACCAAAAGGACTAAATGAAGCTATCCCCGCCACATTTGGCGCTTTAATGGTTTTATTGTGCGGAAGTGTGTCATTGGCAGACTTAGGGGAAATCGGAACAAAAGTCACGGGTGCATCGGTTACAATCCTTGCCACTATGATTATGGCCATTGCACTAGAAAGCTTTGGTTTCTTTTATTGGGTGGCTGCAAAACTGCTCCAACAATCCAAGGGTTCAGGCATCAAGCTTTTTTGGCTAACCAATTTGCTCTGCTTTCTCATGACCATTTTCCTTAATAATGATGGGAGCATTTTGATCACAACTCCAATCCTTTTGCTTGTACTAAAATATTTAGGTTTAAAAAAACATCAAAAAGCCCCATATTTATTAAGCGGTGTTTTAATAGCCACAGCCTCTAGCGCACCGATTGGCGTAAGTAATATTGTTAATTTAATTTCTCTCAAAATCATTGGAATGGATCTATATCTTCACACCGCCATGATGTTTGTCCCTAGTATGATGGGACTCATTTTTATGACTTGTCTACTGTTTATGTTCTTTTATAAACGTCTTCCCAAAAGCCTGCCAGATATACCGGGCCATTTTCAGTCTCTGCGGCATAGAAGGTACCATCCTCTTCATTCGCCATCAGCTCCTTTACCAGAACGAAATCAAACAAAAATCATGTTGTTTGTGCTTGCATTTGTTTTTCTCGTCAGAATGAGTCTATTTGCAGCATCATATACCGGTATTTCTGTTCCTCTAGTCGCTGTCATCGGATCTTTTATCCTGTTGAGCTGGAGATGGATTTATTTCAAAACCTCCCCAAGAGACTTGTTATATAAATCGCCTTGGCACATTTTTATATTCGCTTTTACTATGTATGTCTTAATTTATGGTCTGCATAATATTGGATTCACAGAGTTACTTGTGAGTTATTTTGAACCTGTGGTTTCTGGAAGCCTCGCCCATGCAACTTTCGCATCAGGTATCTCTACTTCAGTTTTTTCTAATCTCTTTAACAACCATCCAGCGTTAATG
This sequence comes from Bacillus sp. PS237, assembly GCF_037963345.1. Taxonomy (NCBI): domain Bacteria; kingdom Bacillati; phylum Bacillota; class Bacilli; order Caryophanales; family Bacillaceae; genus Bacillus; species Bacillus sp. PS237. The sequence continues at coordinate 3,640,423 of NZ_CP150156.1, forward strand.
ATCAGTACTTTTACCTTAACTGAAATGACCCTGAATCCTTCAACAACAAAAATCATCTACTTGGCAAATATTATCGGCAGTGATATCGGTTCATTATTATTACCTATGGGAACCTTAGCAACGCTTATTTGGATGCATATATTAAAACAGCATGATGAAAGTATTTCATGGGGCGAATATATAAAAACGACCATTATCATCATTCCGCTGACTGTTCTTTTTACGTTAACATGTTTATATTTTTGGATCAGTTGGTTATTTCTTTAGCACAGTATGAAACGAAAAACTGCCTTCTGCTTTTCAAGAGGGCAGTTTTGTATACACTAGGGAAGATGCATTGTCTTTAGATGATTTAACTTCCAAATGACTGGCTCTCCACTTGCGTTAATAAGCTCAATGATATTATTAGAGACACCCTTTAATAGTCCGACTTTTTCTGGCACCTCTCCCATATCAAATATGACCAATTCACCAATATTTTTTTTGATCTGCTCCTCAAAATTACGCACAAGAGGAACTTTGGAAGGCACGACCGGCAATTGTGAGTTGTCAAGAGTATACGGTGTTTGTTCAGTTGAATAAGGGGTAAACCATTTTAAATGATGCATAGATATAAAAAGTATTTTAAATACGGGTGAGAAAAATACAATATAATCGTTTAAAACATTTGTAACATATCCATGGATCGATCGACCCCCAGTTACATAAACTTCAATAAACTGGCCTTTGACCTTGTTTAATGTATTTCTATATGAAAAAGCTTGAGTTTCTGCCTCTATCATTGGATCTTCCGGATTGATCAAAAATGGCTTCTCAGTACTGGTCACTATTTTCGCCTTGTTTATTTGATGAAGATGCAACAAGGGAATATAAAGATAATTGCAGCCATCAAAAATAACAAAAATATCCTGTCCGATATCTATGAGGGTGCCGACAAACCTTGTATCTCCTGAAATGACAACCTCAACATCTGTGTTAAGGAATTGATTCAAACCTTTCACGATTCTCCTCCTTTAACTGAAAAAGGGCATCACTTTATCTGATGCTCCTCCATTATCTATTAAAATTTACGTTTCCAGTGATAGTCTATCGTTCTGACAATCGTTTCATAGCTATAATCTTCCTTTTGTTTTCCTGAACTTTTTATTGAACTTGAATAGCCTGGTGATCTTGATGATTGATAATCTGAAGATCTTGGTGATCGTTTAGATGATTTTGATGATTGATAATCTGAAGATTTTAATGATCGTTTAGATGATTTTGAAGAACTTTTTGAACGTGACGAACGGCCAGATTTGGATGATTGATAATCCGAAGATTTTAGTGATCGTTTAGATGATTTTGAAGAACTTTTTGAACGTGACGAACGACCAGATTTGGATGATTGATCATCTGAAGATTTTAGTGATCGTTTAGATGATTTTGATGAGCTATATGATTTTGAAGAAATGAACGAATTGCTGTCCTTATCATTATTGTCTTCCTGGTTTTGTTCATTTTTTTGATCCTCTTTTTTGTACGACCCTTTTGGACCTAAGCTGATGCTTTTTATGTGAAAAGGATAGATGCGAAGCACCTCTTGATTTTTCACTATAGTATAATGGCCGTCGGCATTATCTACAAGGATACCCTCAATGGCTTCCGGACCTCCACGATTAATTGAAACCCATTTATGAGTCAGACTCTTAAAAACCTCGCTTAAATCATCAGCTTCCAAAACTCCAACTGGCGTCTGCTCTTCTATTTTCAAATCAGGCTCGTGTTTACTTATACTTTTGATGTGATGGATATTAAAATACACTACCCCATCCTCATTTGTGTTTAACGCAGCGTAATCATCTCCCAGCCAGACCAATCTTCCTTTTTTAGATTCCGGACCCCCTTGGTTAAATTGAACTGATTGGTTTATTAAATGTCCGATTAAGCTATGAAAATCATCAGCATCGAGCATTTCCTCAGTCTCAATTGTTGTGGTGCTATTATTGGTATCCTCAGTAATACTTTTCACATGCTCCAACTGATAATAAATTATTTTTTTTTCAGCTTGTAAAGCTATATAATCTGATTTTACAGCTGTTAATTTTCCTTTTTTAGATTCCGGACCTCCACGATATACAGTAACAATTTTATCTTTCATTGAGTGCAAAAAGTTATAATACGATATTTCATTATTTGAATGATATTTCATTCTCCTCTTGCTCATTCAAATTCCTCCTAGTCACTTATACATAGATGATAAACATACTGCATATATACGTGTCACATTTATTTGTTGAACTAATTCAATAGCCTAATTGTCGCTTTTTCCGCGAATACCCATTTTCACGCATTCATAAAATACTTAAATGATCTTTGAGGTATTGTGAACGGTTTTTAATATACTCGCAGATCACATCCGGCTCACGGTCAAAACGCTCAATATCATTCTTTTTATACGGGTCCATGAGGACAAACGGCCTAATCCGTTCATACATCGCCATGATTTTCGGTTCCATATATTCTATTGTAAAAAGAGATTGGAGCGTTTTTTCTAACAGGCGCTTGTAGGACTTGCGAAACTCGGATTCATCCAATATCCGGGCGGTTAGTGTATTAAATCCTTGAATTCTTACATAATCGGCAGCCATCCGCTCTCCATGGATATCCCTGCCCCAAGTCGCATCATAATCCCAAGGAATCACCTCAAATAATCCGGTTTCCCCGCTTCTGTATAATGCGTAGTTGTGGACAAACCCGTCATAGTTCGAGGTGAATACAATACCAGCAAGCCAGCGCAAATACTTATCGACATCCACGTGTTTTGTCACTTCTGACTTAAACTGAGCTTTAGGGACCGTATTAATTTTAAAAATCATATCTTGTAAATAAAAATCATCTTCCTCAGTCCCTGTTTTCTTTTCATATCCAAGCTCCAGCGATGTTTTCGTTTCCCTTTCTAAATCGCTCATCAGAGAAAAGTTGGCATCATCATCCACCGCATAAAAAATCGCGCCATCAGCCAGCTTCCTTTTCGCCAAATAATATTCATCTACGGATTCAAGTTCAAGATAAACCCCTTCATTCTTCCCATTCATCTTTACAAACGCAAACTCTGCCTTTGGAGACAGTGTCCCTAGCTCCGAGAAAAAATCCAGAGACAATTTGTTTCTCATCAAGGAAGGGTCTTTATACTCCGCATTTAAGTGAATCTCTCGCGCGCCGCGGAATGTTTTCGGCTGATAAAAGGAAATATGGTATGACTTCTTTTTGAAGTCTCTGATATGTGATCCCCGATAAGCGATATCAATATCCAGCCTTTTTTGATTTACCTTCATCACAGCTGGCACCGGATCATCGTCCCATATATCCTTTTTTAATTCACGCAAGTCTTTTGGATGAACAAACAGCTGATAAAGCGGTAAATTGGATTGATTCTTCATCCATAATCCTCCTTACAAATTTTAGGCTTTTATTTTTATAAGATCTCAGCGGAACACTTATACACTTTTTAAAACCGCGCGTACTATGAGGGTAGTAAGGATCTTCATCCTTAACATATTTTTAAAAGGAGGATTTCAAATTGGGCCACTATTCCCATTCTGACATCGAAGAAGCGGTGAAATCCGCAAAAAAAGAAGGTTTAAAGGATTATTTATACCAAGAGCCTCATGGAAAAAAACGCAGTCATAAAAAGTCGCACCGCACTCACAAAAAATCTCGCAGCCATAAAAAATCATACTGCTCTCACAAAAAATCTCGCAGTCACAAAAAATCATTCTGTTCTCACAAAAAATCTCGCAGCCACAAAAAATCATACTGCTCTCACAAGAAATCTCGCAGCCACAAAAAATCGTACCGTTCTCACAAAAAATCTCGCAGCTATAAAAAATCTTACCGTTCTTACAAAAAATCTCGTAGCTATAAAAAATCTTGCCGTTCTTACAAAAAATCTCGCAGCTACAAAAAGTCTTACTGTTCTCACAAGAAAAAATCTCGCAGCTATAAGAAGTCATGCCGCACACACAAAAAATCTTATCGTTCCCATAAGAAATACTACAAAAAACCGCACCACCACTGCGACGACTACAAAAGACACGATGATTATGACAGCAAAAAAGAATACTGGAAAGACGGCAATTGCTGGGTAGTCAAAAAGAAATACAAATAATCTAAGTTTTCATTGTTTCAATAGGCTGCCGGCGGAGGTACGGAAGCCTATTTTTTTATTTGCCCTGTATTAGATATATGTCATGACATAACATATGCAACCCGCATCATTTGGTTTCCTTTAAACCATTTCGTTATAATCAAGGTATCCTAACGATAAAGGCGGTTGTTGCTATGTACATATTTCAAGCTGATCAGCTTAGTGCCAAAGACACATACAAGCTATTGTCAGGTACCGTTATTCCCCGCCCCATTGCATTTGTGACAACACTTTCTTCAGGAGGAGCGGTAAATGCCGCGCCTTTCAGTTTTTATAACGTCGTCAGCTCAGATCCTCCGCTTCTCAGTATTTCTGTTAACAGGACGGAAGGACGCCAAAAAGATACAGCACGAAACGCAGTGGAGAACGGAGAATTTGTCGTTCATGTCAGTGATGAAGCCATCATTGAAGATATCAATGAAACAGCTGCAAGCTTAAGGCCGGATGAAAGCGAGCTTACACGCACCTCGCTTCATCCTGTTGAAAGCAAAGCTGTTTCAGTTCCCGGCATTAAGGAAGCCCGCGTTCGCTTTGAGTGCAAATTAGAGCGGCATATTACCTTTGACAATGATCAAGGCATCACTACAGCAGATCTGCTCATCGGAAGAGTTGTCTGCTTCCACCTAGATGAAAAGGTGTATGATGCAGAAAAGGGATATATTTTAACGGATGAATTAAAGCCTGCCTCACGATTGGCGGGAAATCACTATGCCAAGCTGGGGGAAGAATTCACACTGATTCGTCCCAGCTGAAGAGAAGGACTATTTAAATAGAAGAAACTAGTCAAAAAGACCTTATGATTACAAAATATCGCCTGTAAATAACTGAAAAAATATCAAAAAAAAGAACACCCAGAGCAAGCTCGGGGTGTTCTTTTATGAAACGTTTTTCCTTTTTCTTCGTATAAAGGTAGATTAGGAGGAATTGGAATGACAAACTTTTGGATTTTAATGCTGATCGCTATTACCATCAGTCTCGCCTCTCAATTTTTTATAAAGAAAAAATACGGTATTGATAAATCCGGCTGGCGATATAAGCATGTCAGCAATACACACAAATGGATCGAAATCACTTTACTTATTTTGTTTGTGTTTTCACTCTCCTTTTTTCCAGTTGAATATTTGCTTCTTTTATTTTTTATTGTGATTGACTCAATACGTATTTTTATGGAGTGGCATTATAGACCTGAAGATAAACAGTATATGTACCACATTGTAGAGGTCTCCCTTATGTTTATGCTTTTGATTTATGTTTGTACCCTATAGTTATTTAAATCCCCACAGCCGCTCCGTCTCCCCGAGGATCGGCTCCGCCTTGGAGAAAGCCTTCTTCATCAACTTTGATTGCAGCCGCTTGTCCCATCAGCGGATCATAGTCACCGACAACCTCCACGAGATGCCCGCTGTCTTTCAGTTTTTGGATTGTTTTGTCTGTGAATCTGCCCTCGACTCTGAGACCTTCGTATTCCTCTCCCCACGTTCTGCCCCATACCCAGCGCGGTTCGCTGATTGCCTGCTGTGGATGCATTCCGTAGTCCAGCATTCGGGTAATGATGGCCGTCTGGGTCTGCGGCTGGCCTTCGCCGCCTTGTGTGCCGTACAGAATTTTTGGCTTTCCGCCTTTACAGACCATAGCCGGCATCAACGTATGGAAGGTGCGCTTTCTCGGTTCAAGCGTGTTGACATGATTTTCATCCAGTGAGAAAAACGATCCGCGGTTTTGCAGTAATATGCCTGTATCACCGGCAGTGACTGCCGAGCCAAATTCAAAGTACAGGCTTTGAATGAATGACACTGCGTTGCCATCCGCATCGATTACGGCCGCATATGCCGTATCACTTCCCACCGGCCTGCTTTCTGCCGGTATTGCGAGATAGCCGATTTCTTCTGCCAATTGTTTTGCATAACGTTTGTCCAAAAGCCTTTCAAGCGGAATGTCTGCAAACGCCGGATCAGTCAGGACGGCATCCCGATCTAGAAAACTCTTTTTCAATGCCTCCACAAGCACGTGATAATACTCAAATGAACCGTGTTCGATTTGGGTGAAATCATAGTTTTCCAAAATGTTCAGTGTTAATAAACCGGTAAATCCCTGAGAATTCGGCGGCGCCTGATACACACTGTATCCTCGATAATCACTTGATACAGGCGCTGCCCACTCACCCCGATGCGCTTTAAAATCATCGATTGTCATGTAACTGCCGTTATTCTGTAAATGTGAGACAATCCGCTGAGCGAGATCTCCTTCATAAAATGCGCTTCTTCCTTTTTCAGCAATCAAGTTCAGACTGTCTGCAAGCTCTTTTTGCACAAACCGCTCTCCCGGGACAGGTGCTTTGCCCCTTCTCGTGAAGATGTCAGCCGTGTAAGGCGTGGAAGCCAGCAGTTCAATATTCTTTTCTGTGTGACGACACTGATCAGCTGATACAGGAAACCCATTTTGGGCATAATCGCGTGCGGGCTCCAATACATCTGCAAGAGACAGACGCCCGTACTCCTTCAGGACCGCATCCCAGCTATCAACCATTCCCGGCACGGTAATAGCACTGTCAATTCCCCGCAGCGGAATCGCGCTTTTTCCCTTATATACATCTCTCGTTACGTTTTTTCCTGAACGGCCGCTGCCATTGTAGACTTTTACTGCCTTTGTTTCCTGGTGAAAGGTCAGCCAAAAGGAATCCCCGCCAAGTCCGGTCATATGCGGGTACACAACCGCAAGACAAGCACTCACCGCAACAGCGGCGTCAAACGCGTTGCCTCCCTTATCCAGTATGCGGTTTCCGGCTTGAGAAGCGAGATAATGCGGACTGACGACCATTTGCTTTGTACCGATGACAGATTTGTTCATCACAAGTCCCCTTTTTTAAGAAATTTTCTTCAGTATAGGGAGCCTGATTTTTCACATCTACTGATCCGGCAGAAAAACTGACGAACTTTCTTCTTTTCGCAAATAATAAGATATTTTCGCATTCATTTCGAAAACAAATGAAAAATTATTATTTCTATACGTAACTTTTATGATAAAATGATTGCTAAAAGGCTACGAAAGCAGGTGGAGCAATTGAGTCATGAATATCAAATCCCCAACCTTGTACTTGATGAGACTGATAAACAAATTCTCACGATTTTGCATGAAGAAGGCAGAATTTCTTATACGGATCTTGGCAAAAGAGTCGATTTGTCACGGGTCGCCGTTCAGGCCCGTATCAACCAATTAATTGAAGCCGGTGTTATTGAAAAATTCACCGCTGTCATCAATCCCGCTAAAATCGGCATCCATGTTTCCGTGTTTTTCAATGTCGAGGTAGAACCGCAATTTTTAGAAGAGGTCGCTCTTAAGCTTGAGGAAGAGCCTGCGGTCACCAGCCTTTATCACATGACAGGCCCGAGCAAGCTGCATATGCATGGGATCTTTACCAACGATCAAGAAATGGAAGAATTCTTAACAAAACGGCTGTATCCATTGCGAGGCGTCGTCAGTGTTGATTGCCAGATGCTGATCAAACGATACAAAAGCCGTATGGGAATGAAGCTGTAAAGGAGAGAAACAAATGAAAAACCATCCTTATCGGGATATGACGGCCGCAATGGTTCGCACCGGCATATTAGGGTTCGGCGGCGGACCTTCCGTGATTCCGCTGATCCGCCATGAAGCGGTCAATAAATATAAATGGATTGACGATGATGAATTCGGAGAAATATTAGCAATCGCTAATGCGCTTCCCGGACCGATTGCCACCAAAATGGCTGCTTATCTGGGCTTTAAGCTAAAAGGCACATTAGGTGCAATTGTGGCGATCCTCGCCCACATTCTGCCTACATGTCTTGCGATGGTGGGCTTGTTTGCGGCTGTAAATGTGTTAAGCCATTCAGCAATTGTTGCAGGTATGATTGGTGCCGTCACGCCGGTAATTGCGGTCATGCTCGGAATCATGGCGTACGAGTTTGGCCAAAAAGCGCTTAAAGGTTTCGGCTGGGTTACCGGCATCCTGTTTTTTATCATCGCTTTTATCGGCCTGCAAACTTTACAGATTAATCCCGGCCTGGTCATTATCATTTTCTTAGCTTACGGGGCGTTTCATTTTAAACTGAAAGACAAAATCACAAATAAACATTCAAAAGATAAAGGAATGTCAGCCTCATGATATCGATCTATTTATTTATGGCGTTTTTTATCGCAAACCTACTGGGATATGGCGGCGGACCTGCGTCTATCCCGCTAATGTTTGAAGAAGTCGTAAACAGATACAGCTGGCTCTCAAACGATCAATTCTCAAATATGCTCGCACTTGCGAACGCATTGCCGGGCCCGATCGCCACGAAAATCGCTGCGTATGTCGGCTACAGCGCAGGCGGGTGGCCCGGCTTCCTAATTGCCCTGATCGCAACCGTCGTACCGTCGGCGCTCGCATTGATCGTCCTGCTGCGCATCATCCAGCGCTTCCGCCAATCACCTGTCATCAAAGGCATGACGCTGTCCGTCCAGCCTGTCATCGCGGTCATGATGCTCATTCTTACCTGGCAAATCGGCGCAGACGGCATCAAAGCGATCGGCTGGGTCCAATCGATCGTGATTACGGGAATTTCGCTCCTTGCCATGACAAAATTCAAAATGCATCCGGCATTTTTGATTATTGCGGCGTTTTTATATGGGGGCCTTGTGATCCCTTATTTATAGAAAAAAGCACCTGGACAGGTGCTTTTTTATTTTAGCCCAGAAATGCCGTTTGATATGACAGCTGTTTCTTCTCCTGCGTCACTCTTGATCATGTGCTTGACTTGCAGCGTGGTTCCTGCCATTCTCACAGATTGCTTCAACTGGGACGAATTGGTTTCAACTTGTATCCAAACAGGAGGCTGGACCTTCCAAAATAAATAGAGTGCAAGAATCAGCAAGCCAGCAATGACCGACAGCAAAAACTTCATATCGCATCGCTTCTTTTCAGTAAGCGGCTCGCAGCGGACAGCGCCTGATGATCACGAAGAATATCGCCTGGACGATTGCCTTCTCCCAGCACATAGCCTTTAAAGGACATTCCCATAAAATGAAAAATATGTTCGAATTGCTGAATCAGCGGCAGCCCTTTTATTTTTGGATTGTCTCCGCCCACTGCTATTACATATGCCTGTTTCACTGACATTTGCTGTTTAAAATCAGGAAATCTCGGATCTCTCAACGTCTGTGACCAGCGATCAATAAACAGCTTTAATGTCCCTGACATGCCAAACCAATAAATTGGGGTGGCGAATATAAGAATATGGCACTGCAATATCCGTTCAATGATAGAATCGTAGTCATCTTGAACAGGACGAAAGCCGCCTTGGGCGTGACGCAGATCTTCAATTGGTTGAATTGGATATTTCTGCAAATAAATGTGCTCCGCATCGAATCCTTGAACAGCCTTCTCCGCAAGAACATCCGTATTTCCGCCAGACCGAGTTCCGCCGTTAATAACCGCAATTTTCATGATGCATCTGCTCCTTTGTTTACGAATGATTTTCTTCATCATATAATGGATTCATCAATCAATACAGATGATTATTTCGATTAATCCAATCGCTAAAACCGATTTAGAAAGGAAGAGAACAAGTGGAATTGAAGCAGCTGATCACCTTTATTACGGCGGCTGAACATGTAAACTTCACCCTAACCGCCAAAATGCTTAATTATGCACAATCAAGCGTTACCTCTCAGATCAAATCACTTGAAGAAGAAATCGGAACGCCTTTATTTGAACGGCTCGGCAAGCGGCTTATCTTGACAGAAGCAGGAAAAACGTTCAAATCTTATGCACAGAAGATCATTGCGTTAACAGAAGAAGCGAAAATGGCCACAAATCAAGTAAGAGAAACAACCGGAACCTTAAAAATCGGGGCGACGGAAAGCCAGTGCACATACCGCCTGCCCCCTATCATAAAAGAATTTAAACAGGCTTTTCCCCAAGTAAAGCTCATATTCAAACCATATATCTCCAATGAACAAGCGAAAGAACAGCTCTTACAGGGCCAGCTTGATATCACCTTCATCTTGGATGTAAACCGGATGGAAGACGCACTGCACGTTGAATCTTTGATTCAGGATGAGATCAAAATGGTGGCTGCTAATGACCATCCTTTTCCTGCGGATTTACCAGTAACATTGAAGGATCTTCAAAACGAAACTCTTCTGCTGACAGAGGACGGCTGCTCGTACCGCACGCTCTTTGAGAACAATTTGCATGACTCCGGTATCTATCCTAACAAATTGGAATTCGTCAGCATAGAAGCCATCAAACAATGCGTGATGGCCGGACTTGGGATTGGAATCTTGCCTGAAATGACAGTAAAAGATGATATTGCAGCAGGCCGGATGAAAGAACTCAATTGGCAGAGCGATTGCCCCGTTTTCACTCAATTAGCATGGCATAAGGACAAGTGGATGTCTGCGCCATTAAAGGCTTTTATCGATTTGACACGGAAAACATTCAAATAAAACCTCTCCACAAGGACGACAAGGTTTTTGAGACCAGGGCACACACATACAAAAAAAACACTTGATGACTTAGAGCCCCAAGTGTTACACGTGATTTTTCTGATAAAACGTTCGCAAAACATGCGTCTCAAGGTCAGCCAGGCGGACAGGGATCGGCAGCCTGCTTTCTTGATTGATCAAGCTCATCGTGATCTGATAGCTGCTGTCTAAATCAATATAATTACCGCAAGACAAGAAAATAGGCTTCACGTCCCGCCGCGTTCGCAGCGCCCGTCCATATACCTCGCCGTCAATGATAATATCGGTGTATGCGCCTACTTCAATTTCAGGCGTCACGAAATCGCAGCCTTTGATTTTGAGATAGGTTTTCGCTATCCCAATCGTCGGCTTGCCCAGAAAAAAAGCCGCATGGGTGGCAACGCCCATATGATTGTAATGCAGATATCCGTTGCCATCAAACAAGAAGACATCCGGCTCCGTCTCCAGCTTTTTCGCCGCCTCGATGATCAAGGGCAGCTCGCGAAACGCAAGAAAACCGGAAACATACGGCACGCTGATTCTCCCCATGCTGTGCACTTTTTCAATGACTTCTTTTGTATCAGCGTCAATTACGATAATACAGCACACTCCGTATGGTTCTCCATCCTGCTCCCAATAGGCCAGGTCGACGCCTGCGCAGGTGTTGATGGAGTCTGGATGGATCGTGGGGGATAGGTTGATACGATTTTTAAGGTTAAATTGCACTTGTAAAAAGTCTTGTTCCTTTTTCATATCAAATTTATGCACATCAAATACCTTCATAACGATTGCTCACTCTCGACCTAAATTAATGTGAGTCTCTCTTCTCGATTCTAGTATTTCAAAATGAGGACTATCTGTATCTATCTCGTACTTATTTAATAGATTGCCTTCTTCATCCCAATTCTTTTCAGAAATTAGTATGGAATGCTCATACTGTTGCTCACTTTTTTTCCTGCCATTTTCAAACCAAATTATGCTTATACCGTGCAATTGCCCATATCGGTATTCTTTTTCACTTTTTTTATTCCCGTTTTCATAAAATTCACATGTTAAACCATGGGCCAGACCATTCTTATATTTAGTAAAATAGATGATTTGACCATTTGGATATAATTCGTAAGCCAGCCCTGTAAACGGCTGGCCATTTTCGTCTTCAGGATTATCTAAAATCTCATCACTTACCGAAGAGAACCATAAATCCTCAAAGTCCACTCCCTTTTCTTTTATACTCTTCATATCATATTCATTTTCCATACTTTAAAGCCTCCGGTATATAATTTGTATTTTGAGTTATATATTCACAATGTGGACATCTAGGCATTGGGACACCTTCTGGCATCTTTTTATTTATTTTCCTAGCACTTACTACATATACCATTAAATCTTTTAAATCCGCATCAGGTCTTTGAAGTAACGCTTCATTTAGAGCATTAACTTCGGCATGAGAACCCGCCCCTGACGTCTTTATATAACCTTCTTTAAGTTCTGTAGGCATATTTACAATTCTATCATGAATAAGTGGATGTAGTACCTTAGGTGGCTTCCCATCTATATTGTTTATTCCAAAATAATAATTGCCTGTTTTTTTGTCCAATACACCAGCTACCGCAGGGCCTCTTTGTTTTTTAGTTAGACCAGAAGATTTAATTCTACTAAGTTCGTTTAGTACTTCTGCCCTTAGATTTATTCGATGGTGAAGATCTTCTTTAGACAATACACCATGCTTATTTCTTAAATATTGAAGCCTAGTTTGTTTTTCTTCAGTAGTCTTAGCAATATTGCTAATAAGGCTTTCATTACTCACTTTATTGACATATGGAGCATTTTTTTGGTACAACCGATCAAAGTAGTGTGCCAATCCTGCTCCACCAATAATAGTAATAGCTTCCAGCGCCCCTTGCTTCCGCTTCTCCTCAGACACTTTGTTTCCGAACATATCCCGGCCTGTGACAGCTTCTGAGAATCCGTTTGACGCAACAAGGCCGTATGCGCCCATTTCTGTCATTTTGAGAATGTCTAAGGATTTGCCTGTTTTGTAGGCGTCTAATGCGTGTTCAGCAGCGATAGCTGCTTTTCCGGTTTTGTAGATGGCTTTTCCGCCTTTGAAGGCCCGGCCTGCCCAGCCGACGACTGGTATGAATCCGGCAGCGGCCATAGCTCCTGCTGTCACACGCTCCGCGGTGGAGAGTTTTTCTCCGGTAACCGGATCAACGCCTTCGGTTGCTCTTTTATAATCATAATAGCCAGTGACTTCTCCAGTAAAGTTGCAAACTCCATCCCATGTTTTTTCGTACCACGGTTTGTTTGCTTCTTCCTCGGCTTTTTCCTGGAGCCGTCTTGCTTCTGCTTGCTGGGTTTTTGCATCGATATAGGTTGTTCCTTGATTTTCTACTTCAATGACGCTTTTGTAGACTTCATTGCTGTGGAAGGCTTTTTTGTCATAGTACATAGGGGATGCGCTCTTCCCATTGCTGGTGGCCTGCATGAGAACAGAATATTTGGTGAGCACTGCGTTGTCCAGAGATTCTAAATTTTGATATTCAGTGGTCAGGGATTCATCAAGCTTATCGACAGCTGTGATTGTATCACGTCTGATTTTTTGGGCATCGCCCATCTTATCTGCATAGTCGTCAAGCGTGTACATGTCGAGATCAATAATATCGCTGATGCCTGACAAAATAGAATCGATTTCTTCTTTATGAGCGGAGACAATCTCTGAGGCTTTCAGGTCTCCATTGGGCAGCTCATGATCCAAAAAAGAAGTTTCCACATATGAATCATTCAGTTCTTGATCTTTAATATCTCCTGAAATGCCGTTTAAAAACGCAATTTGAGCAGAGACAAGCGTCAGCCAGCTGTCTACGATTTCTGCCTGTCCCTGAAAAAAATCTTTAATATTGTCCGCGCCATTTCCTTTAAAATTATCGCCTAAATCGGCAACTCCCTGAAACGCTTTTTTCAGCGTATTCAGCTGCTCTTCAAGCGTCTCATATTGCTTTTTTCTGCTCTTCGCTTCTTCGATTAAAGATTTTGATTCAAATACTTTACTCATCGCACTGCCCTTTCTGTTCTATTTTACCGCTATCGCCTCGTCCTGCTCTTTGAGTGAATCTACGTTATCCTTTGTATCCTCGATATTTTTCTGTACCGCTTTTTTGTAATCTCCGAGCATGGTTTTGATGTTCTCCTCACGCTCATGGTATTTTTTCGTATAATCGAGGCTGTTTTTTCCGTTGGATCCTGCGGCGCCGATTGATACGTCAGCAAGCGCATCTTTGACAGAATCTAATGTTTTGATGACTGTGTCGTACTTCAGCTTAATTTCTGACATAAAAAAAGATCACCACCATTTTAGTTTACTAATTGTATTTCCGACTTCTTCCGCGAACTCTTCTCCCTTTTTAAGAAGATCTGCTGCACCATTTGCTATGAACAATTCCGATGCATATTTAGCTTTATCCCATTCAAGATCAAAAATTTTCCCGTTAATCGAAGCCATATACTCGTTATATTTATCATTCACAATCTTAGATGCTTCCGATTTCGCCTCTTCTCTTCCCTTGTCGAAATCATCGGCTTTTGTTCCCGTCCAATGCTTGCCCAATTCCGGTTTCACAATTTCTTTGATTTCAGTGATTGCCTCTTCTTGCAGTGTGTCTATGTCCTTTTTTGCTTTTTTCAGCTTTTCGATCTTGTCTTCCACGTCTGAAATTTTTCCGTTGAGCGAACTTTTGATATCCGCTAGCATACTTTCATAACCCATCTGAATCACCTCTTAATACTCAAAAAGTCGTATGGAGGGGCTGATGAAGATAGACTTTTCCATACTTTATTTCCATATATTATATTTTAAAATAGCCAGAAGGCGGCTTAAATAGGGTAAATGGCTTAATTTAGGCATATAACGCTCTTGAAATGTAGGTATTTGATCTTGTTTTTGTTCGTTATACAGCTAATAAAAGCGTTTTATAAAATGAAATCACCTAATGTCATAGTTATAAAGGCACTTGAAAGAGGCAGATGTTGTTGATCTGCCTCTTTCGGCGCTGAGCTTATTGTTCATGTTTATGTTCTTCATCTGGTCGGCCATGTCTGATTTTGTCATTTGGCTTCTATTATTCCCCCCTTCTGACCCTTTGGATCAAAAGCTTGTATTAGCTGCAGTCCCAGTTGTACAGAACGTTTGAAAAGTCTTTTTTCCTTAGATCTTCAGGTGTGATGAAAAAATTGGCGATGCCGACGTCTCCCCACATTGAATCGATATCATCGTCTGAATCAATTTGTAACAGCATGATGGTGTGTTCTTTATATGCGTATTCCCGGGGATCATGCTGGGTAAAAGAAGCGTATCCGCCAATTTTATGGCCAAATCCGTTTTCAGCCAGTTCATTATAAATGTCTTCTTCATCCTCGCCGAACTGACCAAAGAACTCCATTGTTTCCATGCCCGTATACTGCTCAAATTGAAAATCTGTAGGCAGCACCCATTCCGAAGATTTCACAGGCTCGACTGCCGCTTCTGATAAAATCGGAAAATCACATTCGCCTGTGCCAATAAATGAAAAATCAGAAACAAGCTCGTCATCGTTTTCTACGATATTTTCAAAATAGATCACTCTGAAATTCTTTTGTTCACATCGATCGTCAAAATTCAATCCATAGACGTCATCATGAACAGAAATGTAGAACTGCAGGATACCTGAAGAAGGGTAGCCGTCAAGCTGGGGAATGTGCGAGAAATTAATCTGCGCCAGAAGTTTCATCGGCTGTCCATTTTCGTCAGTCGGATATGTTTCATGCTTGGGGAAATAGGGATCACCGGCAATTTTGCTGTCATATCGTCCTGTTTTCCCCTTTCTCACATTCAGTTTCACGTATTCTTTCGCTGATTTCTCCAGCAAGTCGCGGTACGGTCTCATTTTTTCGGGCAGATGATTCATCAGATTCTCTCCTTTTCCGGCATCTCCAAGGTTTTATTTTCTGGTTTTCTTCTAATGTTTTTCAAACGAATGTTTAAAGAAGCCCTACTTCTGCATAATTTTCCAAACAATAGTTAAATAGTAGCAAATGTATTCAGCACCCCGCAATAGATGAAAAAAAGACTGGTGCGCAACCAGCCTTTCTTTTTCATCTATTGAATTGCACCTGACGGAACAACCGCCTTCCGTCCGACAGAATAATACTCCACTCCTGCAGCCAAAGCCTCATCCAATGTGTAGCAGTTTCTGCCGTCAAATATGAGCGGCGTTTCCATCAAATCCTGATAAGCCGCTAACGGGAATTGTTTAATGTCAGCCCAGTCGGTTAAAATCATGACGGCGTCAGACCCTTTGACAGCTTCCTCGATCGTCTCTTTATATTCAACAGCTTGCGGGAGAACATGCTTTGCATGGCTAACTGCAATGGGATCGTAGGCTCTGATACGGGCGTCGAGCGCAGCGAGACGGTCTGCAATAACAATTGACGGCGCTTCTCTCATATCGTCGGTATTCGGTTTAAATGACAGGCCTAAAAGGGCAATCGTTTTTCCCGTCACCCCACCGAGCCTGTTCAGCGCTTTATCAACCAGCATCGCCTGCTGATTGTTGTTGACTTTGATAACGGATTTCAGCAGTTCAAAATCATGCTCGACATTGCCGGCAATTTGCACGAGGGCGTTTGTGTCCTTTGGAAAACAAGAGCCGCCGTAGCCTATGCCCGCTTTTAAAAACTGGCTCCCGATCCGCTTATCCTGTCCCATCCCGTATGCGACTGCTTCAATATCGGCGCCGACCTTTTCACATATATTCGAAATTTCGTTTATAAAACTGATCTTAGTGGCCAGAAAAGCATTTGAGGCATATTTGATCATCTCGGCGCTTCTGATATCCGTTTGGTAAATCGGGATTTGAAACGGACGGAAGAGCTCCTCCAGCGTATTTGCTGTTTTCTCATCGGCCGTCCCGATCACGATCCTGTCACCATGAAAGGTATCATAGATCGCCGACCCCTCACGCAAAAATTCCGGATTGGATGCGACCGAAATACTGACAGGCTCCGCTAGATGTTCAGTAATCAGTCCATTAATCAAATCGTTTGTCCCAACGGGCACTGTGCTTTTCGTTACCACGACTGTATCTCGTTTGACATGCTTTGCGATGCGTTTGGCCGCATCTGTAATTTGCTCCAGATTGGCGTGCCCGTCGCTTTTCTGCGGTGTGCCGACCGCTATAAAAATGATGTCTGCCTGTGCCAAGCCTTTCTCATAGCTCGTTTCAAAGTTCAGCCGTCCATCAGCTGTATTTTTTCTCATCAGCTCTTCAAGACCTGGTTCAAATATGGGGGAAATGCCCTTTCTCATTTCATCAATCTTGTGAGCGTCAATATCAATGCAGGTTACATGATGTCCAATCTCAGAAAGAGAAACACCTGTCACAAGACCGACATAGCCTGTTCCGATGACTGTTATATTCATTGTTTCCCTCCAACAGTTAAATTGCTGCTTTGCAGCTTCCGTAATATCGTATGAGAACATCCTATCATGAATGCGAATGATCTCCCGCATAGCCTGTCGGGTACAGCCTGTACAGATTTCTGAAATGTGATTCAACCATACAATACACTATTATATCGCTCTCAAAAAGAAAGTGGTGAAATGAGAATCGGCTGTTAAAAAAAACCAAACAATTTTCTTCTTTTGACCGGCTGCGGAGGCTGTCTGAAGATGGTCTGATTCCGCAGGAGAAGCTCTGCATTTTCCGTCAGCATATAAGGAAGTTCCGAGCCGAATTCTTTCTCTAGAACATAAAGAGCCTCTTGAGTGTGAAAATTTCTCGTTTTCACATTATGGGCATCTGAGGCTACGAAATGGATCAAATTGGCTTCAACCAGCCGGAGAGAAAATGCTTTCAGCTGCTTGCCGAAGATCCCCGCAAGACTTCCTGAAGTAATCTGAGATGCTGCTCCTTTTTCCACAAGATGATACAGCAAGGACGGGTTTTCGCGAATTTCCCTGTTGCGTTCAGGATGGGCGATAACCGGAATATATCCTTTCAGCTGCAAATCATAAAAAAGCTGCTCCGCATATCGGGGAACGTGATCAAACGGAAACTCAATCAAGATGTATTTTGTATCATTCAGCGAAAGCAGCTGACGTTTGGCAAGGTCTTGTTCCACCTCGCCGTAGATTCTGATTTCCTGTCCCGGAAGCACATGTAAAGGAATGTCTTCTTTGATTAAACGTTTGTTTAACTGATCTGCTGCTTCTCTGACTGCGGCTGGCTCGTTTTTATACACACCGTTGTTATGATGAGGTGTCGCAATGATCGTCCGGATTCCCTGACGAACAGCTGCTCTTGCCATTTCTATGCTGTCGGCCGAATCACCTGCCCCGTCATCCATTGCGGGAAGAATGTGACAGTGAATATCGATCATGTCCTAGCCCCCTTTTTTCGCAAAAATAAATAACGGGCACGATGCACGTTATTTATTTTTGCATGAAATTGTCCTTGGTTCCGTAATATCCGTATTCAGAGTGCTTCGAAAGCTTTTTGCCGTTCATAATCGCCCCAAGGAGCTTGCTTTTGCACGTTGCAAGCGCCTCTTTCGCTTTTGCGGCTTGTTCTTTTTCTGTTTTCCCGCTTGAAATAACCAGAACAGAACCGTCTGCCACGTTGCCTAAAATCTGTGCATCTGCTACGGCAAGAATAGGCGGCGTATCAAAAATGACCATATCATATGCCGCACACGCTTCGTATGCAAGCTCCTTCATCCACTTCGAGGAGAGAAGCTCGGCCGGGTTTGGCGGGATCGGGCCGCTCGTCAGCACGTCAAGATGTTTTTCATTCGATGCTTGTACAGCCTGCTCCATAGAGCTTTTCTTTAATAAAACAGATGTTAAGCCAACCGTATTTTCAAGAAAAAAAGCCGTATGTACTGTTGGTTTTCGCAAATCAGCATCAATCAGGAGCACTTTTTTTCCCTGTTGGGCGAATACGACAGCCAGGTTGGCGGCCGTTGTTGATTTTCCTTCCCCCGGACAAGCCGATGTAATCATGACTGATTTCATTTGCCGGTCCACTGAAGCAAATTCTATATTCGTGCGAATCGTCCGATATTGTTCAGAGTTCAAGGATTTCGGCTCTGTCATTGCAATGACATTTCTCTGCATCCGCGAGCCTCTGTTTTTTCTAAGCGCCAAAATGTCCACTCCCCGTTTTTTCAGATTGGAAACCCTGTAAGGTCTTTGCTGTTTTCTGCTCATTCGCAATGGTGGAAACTGTCCCTAAAACAGGTATGTCCAGCAAGGATTCGAGCTGCTCTTCCGATTTGATCGTATTATCCAAATGCTCAAGCAGGAAGG
The DNA here is from genome assembly GCF_037963345.1 of Bacillus sp. PS237. NCBI lineage: Bacteria > Bacillati > Bacillota > Bacilli > Caryophanales > Bacillaceae > Bacillus > Bacillus sp. PS237. The sequence goes on from NZ_CP150156.1 coordinate 3,659,442, forward strand.
CCAGTCCGATGCTTCCCGCCAATCCGGCCGCAAACGCGATGGCAATGTTTAGTAGCGGCTTTGGCGATACAGGGGACGGGTGTTCTGAAACCTCGGCTTTTGACAGAATGCTGACATTGTCAACATTCATAATGGATGTGATTTTGTCTTGAAAAACAGATGCTATAGTATTGGCAATATGAGCCGCTGTTTCCGCGTTTTCATCCCTGACTGATATGTTGACCACTTGGGAGTCCTGTTCGCTGGATACGGTAATTTTGTCATTCAGTTCTTGGGATGTCATCGACAGGCCCATTTCTTTAATGACTTCATCTAAGATGGCAGGGCTCTTAATGATGACATTGTACGTATTGATTAACTGAAGATTGGTTTGGACATCGTTAAATTGGACTTCTTTTCGTTCATTTTTCGATTGGTTGACCAGAATCTGAGTTGAATTTTCATAGATGGGTGTAAGTGCGAAGAAACTAATGAGTCCGCCGGCAGCAGTGGCAGCCGCGGTTACAATCATAATCAAAAGTATGCGTTTTGTTAACGTTGATAATATCTCTTTTAAGCTTGTAGATTCTCCCATGATACCTCCAAATCTCTTATAACATCCTTTTCCATCTACGATTATACAACGTTGAAACCGCATTTCTCCAGCTTTTCACGTGACATAATTCGACATTTTTTTACAATGCGTTATGTTAGTACTTTTTATGTAAGCGCTATATTTACTGTGTTGACAGTGCTGTCTCATTTTCTCTTATTCGGGCAGTCACGTTCTCTCGCATAAAAAAATCCCGCTAAAGGCGTGCGGGATTTTTATGTTGCATATCCATTTTTAATATGAGAAATCAAATTTTCAAGCATTTCCTTCGTCGTCATCTCAGATGACTGCTCACCAATTTCATGTGCATGCATCAAAATTTTCAGAAATTCTTCTTGATTCAATTTCTTTTCACTCATCTTTTTTTTCCTTTCAGCTTCCATTAAGTTGAAAACACGATTATTATATGATGCTGGTTATCAATTTGCAATCTCTAATACATCATTCGACACATCCTATTTTTTATGTCCTTTTTTAGGAAAAACTTTTTAAGGCCGATGTGTTGCGATATAATAGAGAAATTGGATCTTTTTATTACGTGACTCGGTTAGGAGCGATAATCATGCTTCAGAATATGATTTCCAAAGACGATGTGCTGGCATCTGCTGAACAGTTAAAAGAACTTCTTCCTTACAATGAGGAAAATGTTCAGCTGATCAAAAAAGCCCTTATTTTATATCGGCAGGATTCAGTCTATCGTTTACAAGCAGTGAGTCCGACGGAAGTTACGGCTTACGTGCAGGATGTTGTGCCTGTGCGGGTCACATTGAACTTGTTTGTCATAGTCAAAAGCGGCTGTTCATGTCCGTCCGGAAGAATCTGCCGCCATATGCTGGCTGTGTTTTTATATGTATATGCAATGTTCGAGCGAGTGGGTACTTTTACAGAGTATTGGCTGGAGAGGGAAAAGCTTGAGGAAAGCAAAGAGCTCGTCCGCCGCCAGTTTCAGGAAAAGGTGCTGCCTAATGAAGAATCACTTTCAAGCTGGCTTGCTTTTTTTGATTCAGAGTTTTCTCTCTGGCAGGCACGTACGCCAGAAGGCAGCCAAAACATGCAGGGCCTCTATTACGGCTACCTGTCCGCATTAAAAAAACATGCGCCGAACAAGCCGGAGCTGAAAAGCCTGTATCAGATTCATTCCGCGATTGCGGTTTGGCTTCGCATGTTCACATTGATTGAAGCGGGCAAGCTAAACCCCGAACAAGATTTTTATTCCCTCAATCCGTACGTTGAACAGCTGATGGATACAATCTACAGCTCTATTGATAAATTAAAAACGTACGCGCTGTCTTTTGCGCTTGATCCGTTTTTGGATAAAACACCGGATGTTATCCGGCATTTGCTGTTGAAAGAAGAAATTTTCCAATATGAACGCATCCGCGTCTTCGGTGAAATTTGGAGTGCGCTGCTGTCGCGGCCAAAATGGGTGGCACGCGAACAGGAGATATTGAAAAAAGAAGCAGGACGGCGTTTTTCTCCCGAATTGCAATTCGGGCGCCTGCATTTGGAATTCCTGCAAAAAAATGATGACGTTATTTTTGAGGAAGCGGATCAATTCCCGCCGGAAGCGCTCCCTTATACATTCCAATGGCTGAGTGAAATGACTGCCAAGAAGGACTGGAAACGGCTTAAAACATGGTACCAGCAAATTGAACCAATTGCGATGGGTTATACGAAGCTGGATAAGCCGTTTAAAGAGATTCGCGATGTGATCGGCGAGCTGTTCCTTCTGTTGAATGCCTATGTGCAGCAAACCAATGATCAAGCGCTGTTTGAGCGCTTTGCCGCGGGCTGTCTGCCGTATACGTTCACAGAATACAGCCATCATTTATATGAAAAAAAACGCTATGCCGAGTGGATTGAAATTCATAGCCTTGTCGGCTTTTCCATCAATGAAATGGATAAAATGATGCTCAAGGAAATTGCAGCGAGCGACCCTGAGGCGCTTATACCGGCTTACCATAGAGAAGTGGCTTTTTTCATTGATCAGAAGAACCGTAGCTCGTACAAGGAAGCCGCCCGGTATTTGAAAAAATTGCGCACCCTGTACAAAAAAGCGAAAAAGCAGAAGGTGTGGGAGCGGTATATTCAGCTGCTGAGCTCGCATTACAAGCGCCTGCGTGCGCTTCAAGAAGAACTGCAGAAAGGAAAGTTGATTGATGGCGAGTCTTAAAGAAATTCTCATCCACGTCGAACAAATGGAAGATGGGTCATTTACGCTCTCAGCCTTTGATGAGAATGAGCAGCCTCTTCCCTACAGCCATATGAAAAAGCATTTGTTCCAATGGCATGAATCCTCATTTTACGGAACCTTTCTAGAGGATGTCAGCTTCATCGGGACGACTGCTGTCCTTCTATCTCCATGGATGACTGTAGAGCTTCTCGGCAAAAACTCGTTCAACTCATTCAGCTCCGTGCAGCTTACAGAAGAAACGGAGCCGCTGATCGAGGCGGCATCGACCATCTATGAATTTATCGCGGACGGCGATTTTATGCCTGACTATGACGCATGGACAAACGGTGTTTTTCGCTGGAAGGACCGCGATAATATACTGGAAGGCTTTACTGCGGAATGGTTTTCCGCTGCCGTACAGGATTACATCCAGTACGACGATGACCTGCGGGAGAAATGGGAACATATCAAGGAAAAATCGCCTGCGGTTACGACATTCCGTGGCCATTTTCTTGATGAAGAGGATTTTCTGGAAGGCATTGGCTGGATTGACGATCAATCTCCATTTACTGTCGGCTTGCGCTTAAATGAACCGGACTTTGACGGAGACGAATGGAAGATCGAGATGTTTTTACGCGATAAAAAGAGCGGTGCTGTAGAATTCTTTGACGGACTGAAGAGCCTCAAAAAATCGTGGCAGGCGTACAGCGATAAAATCGCGCGTGAGCAGGACCGCTTTCACAGAACGGTTCCGTGGCTGTCGTTTGATTCCGGGACAACGCTGATCTCGGAGGAAGAAGCCTGGATCTTCCTGTCAGAAGCAAGTGAGACGCTTGTCGATATGGGGGTAGAAATCCTCCTGCCGTCCTGGTGGCAGATTGTCAGAGACAGCAACATGATGCTGAAAGCAAAGGTGTCTTCCTCCCCGCGCGGCGAGTCATTTGTCGGCATGAATGCACTGCTTGATTTCAACTGGCGGTTTGCGACAAATGGAATTGAACTGACTGAGGCTGAATTTAATGAGCTTGTCGCCAGCAACAGGCGCCTTGTTAATATCCGCGGGCAATGGGTTAAAATCGATCCGCAGTTTATCAAACAGATGAAACGCCTGATGGAAAAAGCAGAATCAGAGGGACTCCACATGTCTGATATTCTGGCGCGGGAGCTAATGGATCAGCAGGATGGCGGACTTGAGGATTCGGACCTGATTGATACATCTGCTTTTGCCGGCATTCAGTTTGATCTGTCTAAACAGCTCAGGTCACTGATTCGAAAGCTCACTGCCGCGGAAAACCTGCCGGAGCACAAAGTCAGTCCTTCTTTCAAAGGAACGCTCCGCCCTTATCAGAAATACGGCATGAACTGGCTGCTGTTTCTGCGGGAAAGCGGTTTTGGCGCCTGTCTGGCTGACGATATGGGGCTTGGGAAAACGATTCAAATGATCGCCTATTTCCTTCACGTGAAGGAAAGCGGCCGACAAAAAACGCCTCATTTGATTATTGCGCCGACATCCGTACTTGGCAACTGGCAGCGGGAGCTTCAAACCTTTGCCCCTGATCTGTCTGTCGCGCTCCATTATGGGCCGCGCCGGCCAAAGGGTGATGATTTCGCCGCGCATTATGAAAACGCAGACGTGGTGCTCACTTCATACGGTCTGTCACATGCCGATACTGAAGAGCTTTCTTCTGTGACATGGAACACGATCTGCCTTGATGAAGCGCAAAATATTAAAAACGCGCATACGAAGCAATCACGCGCAATCAGGAAGCTGAAGGGGCTTCACCATATCGCGCTGAGCGGCACGCCGATGGAAAACCGACTGACTGAGCTGTGGTCTATTTTTGACTTCATGAATAAAGGCTACCTCGGCAGTTTGACCGGCTTCCATAAACGCTATGTGCTGCCGATCGAAAAAGACCGGGACGAAAAGAGAATCGGACAGCTTCAGCAATTAATCCGGCCATTCCTTCTCCGCCGGACGAAACGGGATGAAGAGGTCGCGCTTAATCTTCCTGAGAAGCTGGAAGAAAAAGAATTTATCCCTCTGTCAGCCGAGCAGGCATCCCTTTATGAGCAGCTCGTCAAAGACACTTTTGACCATATGACATCCCTGACCGGCATGCAGCGAAAAGCGCTGATCCTCAGCATGCTTGGACGGCTCAAGCAAATATGCGATCATCCCGCGCTTTATTTAAAGGAAGAGCAAACCGAGCTGCTGGCCGGCAGATCAGTCAAGCTCGAAAAATTGCTGGAACTGATGACAGCGATCCGCGCCCAAAACGAAAGCTGCCTGATTTTCACGCAATACATTCAGATGGGGAACATGATGAAGCGGCTGCTTGAAAAAACGTTCGGGGAACCTGTGCAATTTTTAAATGGGAGTCTCTCCAAGCAAGAGCGGGATACACTCGTTGAGAAATTTCAAAGGAAAGAATATCCGACACTGATTCTTTCACTCAAAGCTGGAGGCACCGGACTTAATTTGACCGCCGCCAATCACGTCATCCATTATGACAGATGGTGGAACCCGGCGGTTGAAAATCAAGCGACTGACCGTGCATACCGCATAGGCCAGGAGCGCTTTGTCCACGTTCATAAAATGATTACGACAGGAACAATCGAAGAAAAAATTGATGTCATGCTTGAATCCAAGCAAACCCTGAACGATCAAATTATCCAAAGTGAAAACTGGATTACCGAGCTTTCCACACAGGAGCTCGAAGAATTGTTTACATTAAGCGCTACAGCGCAATAATCATGACTAAAAAAGCTGGCTCTAAAAGAGCCAGCTTTTTTCCGTTCATAGCCGTCACGCCGAATTTCCAAAAAATCCGTTACGCCGGTTATCAACAGGGTGCGCTTTTGTGGCAGCACATATACTTACAACAAATGTTTCATCATATGTGCGACACCGTGTTCGTCATTGGTTAAGGTGACAGCATCGGCTATCGATTTGATGTCTTCCCGGGCATTGCCCATCGCTACACCTTTTCCCGCAGCCTCCAGCATCGATTTGTCATTTAAACTGTCACCTACAGCAGCAGTTTCCTCGAGCGGAATATTCAGCTGTTTTGCAAGCCTCTTCAGCGCCTGCCCCTTGGAAGCTTTGCGGGAAGAAAGCTCAAAGTTGTGCTCAGCCGAACTGACAAGCGTCAAATCTTCGGCATGCTCATATCTTTTCCAGCCTGCCTCAAGCTTTTCTTTGAAGAAAGAAAAGCCGAGAATATTGTAAAAATCGATTGGCTCATCGGCTTCAAACAGCTCTTGAAAGGAGTTAATGTAAGCAAAGCCCGATTGGCTGTATTGCACCTCGGCCGCCTGCTTAAGGACAGAAAGATCCGCTTCCGGATTTGCGCTTCTGAATCTGTCGAGCTCAACATCAAGAAGTTCTCTGCCGTTTTGCGGCGTATAAATCGCTGAACCTGTGAATACCTCATAATAATAGTTTTCCGACTCAAGCCATGAGAGAATGTCATACGCCCGTTTCTTATCAATCGTTTCGTGATGATAAAGCCTGCCCTCGGGATCGTGAATGACGGCGCCGTTTGCACTGATGACCCATGTTTTGATCCCCAGCGGTTCAAAGATTGACATGACGTCAAAATGAGCGCGCCCAGTTGACACCACCACTTCAATGCCGTCCCGCTGCGCCTGCCGCAGTGCGTTTTCATTTTCCAAGCTTACCTGATGCTTGCTGTTGAGTAAGGTTCCATCTAAGTCAATCGCAATTAATTTCACGTTTGTCAGTCCTTTCCTTCATCCTGCTCTGTCACGAGAAGCTCAACGCCGTTTCGGTCAAGCAAGTCACAAAATGCCTGATTCGGCAGCCTGTCTGTAATCAAGAGGTCGATTTCATTCAGCTCCGCATACTGATAAAAACTGGTGCTGCCCAGCTTAGAATGGTCTGCAAGCGCAATTACCTGCTTTGCCTGCTGTATCATTTTCCGCTTCACCATGCCATCCTCTTCATGCGCAATTGTAATGCCATGTTCGGAAATGCCGACCACACCAATCAGCGCTTTATCAACATGGTAGCTTGAGAGCTTTTCAATCACAGAGGACCCGTACAGAAAGCGGTGCTCCTTTTCCAGCTTGCCTCCCAGCAGATAAATTTCAATTCCCTCTTTATCGGACAGCACATCCGCAAGATTAATCGAATTGGTGATTACGGTACAATCAACCGCATTCAAATGCTTTGCACATGCCTGAACAGTTGTAGAGGCGTCTAAAATCACCCGGTCTCCATCATGAATAAGCGATGCTGCAAGCCTGCCGATCTTATTTTTTTCCTCAGACACTGTTTTCAGGCGGCCGGAATAGCTTTGAATTTTCTGATGCACAGTCGGTAAAATGGCGCCGCCTCTTGTGCGGATGATGGCATTCTGTTCCTCAAGTTTCACAAGATCTCGTCGCGCTGTATCCCTTGACACTTGCAGGAGCGTACAGATCTGCTCCGTTGTAATTCGGTTATGCTGTTTTAAAAAATCCAAAATCGCTACTAATCTTTCTTCTTGGTACACGCCCTCATTCCTTTTCTCAGCAATCATTTATAAGTAATTATAAGTTTTTATTTGATTTTATTCAACATTAATAAGTGATTTTAAGTAAAAATGCGTCGAGAGAACCAATTTTTCCTAAGTAGGCAAAAAGAAAGAACCAGTCTGGTCGACTGGTCAATTTTGAGGGGATGATGCGAAGATCCGGATAATAGTGAATGGATAGATAACGGGAGGAGCAGGGGTGTCAATCAGCAGCTTTTTCCCGGGGTTTAGGGTCCATAAAACGAACAGTGTCAGCCAACACTTCTGTTACATACACGTTAACGCCTTCCTCGTTTTCATAGCTTCTTGTCTGAATCCGTCCGCTTACGCCGACGAGAGAACCTTTTTGGCAATACAACGCCGTGTTTTCAGCTGTTTTTCTCCAAAGTGTGCAATTGACGTAATCAGCTTCGATTTCACCTGAAGCATTCTTGAAGCTGCGGTTCACCGCGAGCGTAACATGTGCAACTGCCGCACCGGCGGAAGTGTAGCGAAGATCAGGATCTTTTGTAAGACGTCCGACAAGCATGACCTGATTGAACATGCGATTCCTCCTCTCCTTGCGGTTGTATGTATTGTAAATGATGCAACAAGAAAAGAAAAACGCTTAAAAATGGCTTTCAGCCTCTGTTTTTATCTTTCGTTTTCATTTTTCCTTCAGCTAAAAACATCTTTTGCTTTTTTCCTTTGAAGAAATATGTACTTTTTAAAAAACGGAAAAAGATTTGCTTTGTCAGCCAGTTTTGCGTATTCATGCGCACATAGGAAGAGCCATCCCACGCAAACCACTGAAAGCTCAATTTTTTTTCCGGCATTGACAGCTTGATTTTATACTGCTCCATGCCATCTTGTGTTTCGTATAAAAAACTTATTCTTCCTTTTTTGTTCAGATGAACCTCAAACACTTCTTTACGGCTTAACATATATGTTACTTCCTTTTGAATCAAATGACTTTCAGAAGGAACGCCGTCAATATAAATTTCTTTTAAACGAAATTGATTCATACCACATCTCTCCGTAATCCATAGTCAGTTACAGTATAATGAAAAAATAGAAATTATTAAATGTTTCGCTCATACAAAATTCTTTAGCCCCAACATTGCAGGATTTTTTCCTCGAAAACGTTTATGTTATAATGGAAGGCAAGAAAACTTTGGAAGTAATCGGGGTGAGAAGAAATGAAAACCTTTAAACTGGTTGACCTGAATGTGGAACGAGTGGACAAGGAAGAACAATCAATTGAACAGTTTCCCCTTATTGACGGACTGATTATAAATAAAGAAGACGGTGAAAATCACTGGCTGATTGAGGCGCTTGTACAGAAAGAACATCTGTCTTTTTTTGAACAGCTTCAAAACAGCCAATCTGAAGCCAAAGTATTTGTAACGATCACGAAAAAAAGCAATCGCCCCGCCCAGCTGACAGCAGCAGTGAAAAATATCGTCAAGCTGGAAGAAAGCATTCAGGTTTTACTCTACGGACAAATGGTCACAAGAAAACAGCAGGGCACTGAAACCATTCTCGAGTCCCTTGTAAAAGAGGGCTATACAGGAACAAAACTCATTGAGGCATTTAAGCAAAAATTATAAATATGAGGGGGCATGTTCCCCAAAACAGACTCAGAACCGAAGAGCATCACAATAGACATTTAGAATAGATATGTTCTGCATGAAAAAAGCTGCCGTTTTGAACGGCAGCTTTTCTCTTCGTGCTTTCACTCTTGCATATTTAATTTGTATGGCCAAAAGAATCAACCAATTCCCCTTTCACAACGAGGCGCCCTTCGGTTTTGACCGCCTTGTCACATGTGATTAACGTAATCTCCTTTTTGTTTGTCTCCTCAACTACATCTGCATCCATTTCCGATATGATGTCTTTCGATGTTACAGAATAGATATAATCCTTTTTAAAATCCGTGATGACAATTTGGGCACCTGTTTTTATGTTTTCCAGAGGTCCGAACAGAAGATTCTTTTGCTTCAAATGATGGCCCGCCAACGGATAATTTCCCTCACCCATTTTTTGATCCCGGCGCATTGTTGCCGCCCCTATCAAAAGATTTTCATTGGTTGTGCCTTTTACGATCGGAAGCTCCAGATCGACACTTTTAATTGTTATCCGCCGCCTTGATTGTGAAGTAAAAATAAGTATATTTCACGTGCTTTCGACGTTCTCCACTTGACTGGAATGCTTTAATGGCGATCCCGGCATCTGTAGCTTCAGGCTTTCCTTCAGAGGAATCAGAAATCTCAAACTCTATTTTCTCAGTGTTCAGCACATAACCGGCTGGCGCTTTCGTTTCAACAAAAGCGTATTGTCCCGGTGCAAGGCCTGAAGCTGTGACTTGATGATGCCGGATATGACTGGTTTCGAAGTCTGTATGAAAATTCGCGAACGATTCAGCATGGTTGATCTTCCGGTTCTGATCATTACAGCTGCCATTATCGGCCATGACAAATACAAGGCTTTTCATGCCGGAGCGAATGACATTTTGCAAAAACCCTATCATTACTCTGAATTTATGGCGCGTATTCAAAACCTGATAATGATGAAACATACAGCAAATCAAGCCACAAGAATGGAAATGGCGTTTCTCCAGTCGCAAATCAAGCCTCATTTTCTTTATAATGTATTAAACACGATTATTTCTCTCACTCATTTGGATATTGAAAAGGCCCGGGAGGTAACAGAGGAATTTACCAACTATTTAAGAATGAGTTTTGACTTTCAAAATACATCAGCCATCAGTTCCTTCAGACATGAGCTTTCGATTATCAATTCCTATCTTTCTATAGAAAAGACGCGATTCAGTAATCGGCTTGAGGTTCTTTTCGATATAGATGAAGACATTGACTTTATCCTTCCGCCTTTAATGATTCAGCCCTTGGTGGAAAATGCCGTTCTTCACGGTGTCAGCAAGAAAAGAGGCGGAGGATGGATCAAACTGACAGCTAAAAAACAAAGCAAAAATGAGTATCACATCAAAGTAGAGGATAACGGTCCCGGGATAACTCCGGAAAAACAAATAGATCTCTTATCAACGGATTTTGATCGCAGCGTCGGATTGAAAAATATCAATCAGCGGCTGAAACATTTTTGCGGAAGCGAGTTGATGATCAGCAGCACTCCGGATGCAGGCACCTCTGTCTCAATGCTCATTCATCTCGCTGAAACAACAGGAAGCCCTAAAGAACTGAAGGACACAGAACGAACCTAAACGAAAATTGAGATAAAAAAAGACGCCGTTTCTAACGGCATCTTTTTTATTCCGGCGACTTTGCTTGCTGCTTCAGCAGGTCTCTGATTTCTTTCAGCAGCTCCTCCTGCGCATCCACCGCTTCCTCCGCAGCCTCTTCTTCTGCTTCTTTTTTGCGCCTTAACCCATTCAAAGTCCGAATGACGATAAAAATGGAGAACGATATAATTAAGAAGTTCACAATCGTCTGTATAAAGCTGCCATATTTCACTACAGCATCGCCAAACGTAAACGACAGGCCTGAAAAGTCAAGCCCTCCCAGCAGCAAACCGACCAAAGGCATAATGATATCATTTACTAGAGATGTGACGATCTTTCCGAAAGCGCCGCCTATCACAACACCAATCGCAAGGTCTACGATATTCCCCCGCATGGCAAAGGCTTTAAATTCATTCCACATACAATCACCTGCTTTTCTATATTTGTAAAGAAAAAAAGACAAATGTGCCGCTGGCCATCTGCCTTTTTTCAATTATTCTCCGAGGGCAAAAGTCAGTTCTACTTCGCAAACGACTTCGCCATCAACTGTGGCAACGCCTTTTCCGCGCCCGATTGTGCCGCGGGCACGAATGATTTCAACCTCAAGGTGAAGCTGGTCACCAGGCTTGACTTGTTTTTTAAAGCGGCAGTTATCAATGCCTGCAAAAAAAGCCAGTCTGCCGCGGTTTTCTTCTTTAATCAACATCGCAACAGCTCCGACTTGAGCGAGTGCTTCTACGATTAATACGCCGGGCATAACCGGGTACTGAGGAAAATGTCCGTTAAAGAACTCTTCATTAGCGGTTACATTTTTATAGCCTTTTGCCCGTTTGCCCTCTTCAACTTCCGTAATCCGATCCACAAGCAAAAACGGATAACGGTGAGGAATAATTTCTTTAATTTGCTGAGTATCAAGCATTGTCTTGACATCTCCTTCATCTGCATTAGTATGTATAGCAATCATCAAAGATCCAATCTGTACATTTGAAAAGTATATTATGAATTAATCTCTTTTTCAACCGCGCTAAAATGTAACCAACTGTCAATGAGAGCCGTCAAAAGTTATGATATGATAATTATAGATTTTACCAATAGCAAAGAGGTAGGAAAATGATTTCGAAGTTTATTGAAAAAAGAATGCTAAACATGTTAGACGAGTGGTATTCCGCAATGAGCAAACGCAAAATGAATCACGTTTGCACACTGAAAGAGAAAATTGATCAGCACCTTCCAAAGATCAAAAAGAACACAAAACTTTGGATGCGTTATCAATTGTTTCAGGCCCGCCATCAGCTGCTTTTTGAAAACCAGAACGGACTCGATTCATTGTTCGATGGCCTATATGGCCTGGAAGACAAAATGGATGATGAATTGAAATATTATCTGTATTTTTTCTCTGGGTTATATGAGATGGTAAAAACAGCTCCGAAACATGCAGTACATCATTTTAAAAAAGCTGAACAGTACCTGGCCGCCATTCACAATACGTTTGAAGCCGCTGATTTATATTATCAAACCGCCGGCGCCTATTACTTGATGAAATCACCGCCGCTTTCCGTCCAATACGTCAAAAAAGCATTACACATCTATTTGCACCAATTCGGCTATATCAAAAAGGTAATCACCTGTAAACTTTTGCTCGCCGTGAATTATATTGATCAAGAACGCTATGAAAAAGCTGAACAGCTTTTCAAAGAAATCATTAAGAAAACCCAGCAACTACATGACGAAAACCTGCTATGCCACGCTTATTATAACCTTGGCTTTTTAAAAGCGACCGAGAAAAAAGACCAGGAAGCGCTTCTTTACTTTAGAAAAGTATTAAAGAATCAAGAATTTGAAATGAATTCACCAGTCTCATATCTTCATTGTGTGTACGAGTCTGTCAGAGCGCTTTTTAAAACAGGGAACATCACAGAAGCTAAAGCCGTCCTTCAAAAAGGAAAAGAATTATCTGAAAAGGTAGACATTCAAACCATTTATTTAAAATTAAAAACGCTTGAAGCCCTCTACACATCAGCCGAAGACCCTTATGAGCAGCTGCTCGAATATGTGCTTGAATTAGAAAAAATCGAGGCGTGGGTGGATTTAGAAGTGCTGTTAGAAGATATTACGGAATACTACAAAAAAAAGGACGATTTCGAAAAAGCCGCTTTTTTTATCATGCGCGGCTGATTGAAAAACGCCCATTTTCTTATTATCTGACTGAATTGATTAAACCGAGCATTTGATCTCCCATTGTGATCGTTCTGCTGTTCAGCTGATATGAACGCTGGGACGTGATCAAATCTGTCATTTGTTCTGAAATATCGACATTGGACATCTCAAGTGAGCCCTGCTGCATGCCGATGTTTTGTCTATTAGCGCCGTTCAGCTCTTCAAAAGCTGCCGCATTATCAATAGAGAAAAGGTTATTCCCTTCGGATTTCAGCTCTTGAGGGTTATTCACTTGGACAACGCCAAGATTAAACCGCTGAACCGCGTTTCCGTCAGATGCGGTTAAGGTGCCGTTCTTATTAATGGTGATATTCTTCATTGAGCTGTCGATGTTCACTGTATTGCCGTTCTCATCAAGTACGGGATACCCATTTCCAGTGACGAGCTGCAGCTGGTTGGCATTCGCAGCGGACGGCGTTACATACAGCGCCCCGTCCCTCGTATACTGGCGGTTTCCATTTACATTTACCTGAAGATACTGGTATGGAGACGTAAATGCGATATCCAGATCGCGATCGGTCTTCTGAATGCTTCCTTGATCAGAGACTAGGCGTGAACTCATCATCGCTCCGACGCCAAGGCGCAAGCCGGGCGGCGTTTTTCGGGCTTTTGCCACTTCCTCGTTTTTTTCATCAACCTGATCGAATTGCTGTCTGACAAGCTCAGAAAAATTCGTATCTTTTGCCTTATAGCCGGTTGTGTTGCTGTTTGAAAGGTTGCTGCTGATTGTGTCAATCTGCTGCTGCAGCTGGTTTAAGGTTGTTGATGCCGTTAGCATTGACCTGAGCATAGTTGATGTCCCCCGTTTTTTTCTTCCGTTTTCTTAAATTTTTCCAATTTCATTTGCTGCTTTATCCATACTTTTATCGTAAGCCTGAATAACCTTCTGATTCGCCTCAAACGATCTGTACGCTTCAGTCATTTCTGTATAGGCGCTTGTCACATCCACGTTTGAAAGCTCTGAGACGCCTTGTTTTAATGAATAGGCTACCTGATTATTTCCGGCTGCGCTTGGCAGATCATTACCGTCCGCCGTGCTGTACAAATCATTTCCGTCCCGTTTGAGATTGCGGACATCTTCCGCCATTCTGACATCAATCTGGCCGGCTGTGCGTCCGTTCGTTGTCACAGTACCGTTTTCAGACACAGTGAAATTCTCATTATCAACAGTGATTGGCTGGCGATCCGTCGATAAAATAGGGCGTCCGTTGATCGTCAGCTGATTGTTCTCATTTAGTGAAAATGTGCTGCTTTTTGAATAACGGATTCCATCCGCTGTTTGAACCGGATAAAAAAGAGCAGCTTTTTCATTGGTTTCCGCACTCATCGGAACTTGATTTTCGATCAATGCAATGTCTGTAGGCTGGTCTGTGGACTTCAGGCTTCCCTGTGTAAAGAGAGGCTTGAGCTCCTGCATATATACTCCGGTATTCACGGAACCGATTTCCGTCCTTGATGTCCCGGCCGGAGATTTTGATTCTATTCTGCTGAGCAGCATCTCAGGGAACGCGCGCATAGAGCCTTGATCAGCTTTATATCCTGATGTATTTGCGTTAGCAATATTATTTGAAAGCATTTCCGTTCTTCGCTGCTGGGCAATCATTGCGGATGTTGCTGTATATAATCCTTTTAACAAATTTCCCACCTCTAAAAATGGCATTTTTTCCAGTTGTCATATAGGAACGTTCGTTCTATAATAAAAACTCAGTATTTTATCCTATTATCGTCATTTAACATCTTTTCGTGAAGGCTTTTTCATAAAAAAACCTCATTCTTTTTCAGAATGAGGTTTGTGAAATCAGCTTAGTTTGCGTTTAGGAAGCTTGTCCATATTATCAAGCATGACACCTGTGCCGATGGCTACGCAATCCATAGGATTTTCAGCAACGAGGACCGGTACCTTCAGCTCTTCAGCAAGCAGCTGGTCAAGGCCGTTTAAGAGCGCGCCTCCGCCGGTAATAATAACGCCGCGGTCAATAATATCAGCAGAAAGTTCAGGCGGTGTTCTTTCGAGCACTTGTTTTGCAGCCTGAACAATAACAGCGACAGATTCACGAAGGGCTTCTTCAACTTCTTTACTGTTTACTGTAATTGTTCTTGGAAGACCGGAAACCATGTCCCGTCCGCGAATGGAAATTTCCTCGTGACGTGCGTCTGGGAAAACAGTTGCGACTTTAATCTTAATATCCTCCGCAGTACGTTCGCCGATCAGCAGCTTGTACTCGCGTTTGATATAATTTAAGATTTCCATGTCAAACTTGTCCCCAGCCATTTTAATAGAAGAGGAGGTGACAATATCGCCCATTGAAATAACCGCGATATCCGTCGTCCCGCCTCCGATGTCTACAACCATGTTACCGCTTGGCTGGAATATTTCCATACCCGCGCCGATAGCGGCAACTTTAGGTTCTTCTTCAAGGTACACATGTTTCCCGCCGCTTTTTTCTGCAGCTTCTTTAATTGCTTTTTGCTCAACGGATGTAATATTCGTCGGGCAGCAAATGAGCATGCGCGGCTTTGAGAACAGGCCTTTTACATTCAGCTTGTTAATAAAATGTTTCAGCATTGCTTCTGTTACTTCAAAGTCAGCAATAACTCCGTCTTTCAGCGGGCGAATCGCAACAATATTCCCAGGTGTACGTCCAACCATTCGTCTTGCCTCTTCGCCAACCGCCAGCACTTTGCCGCTGTTTTTATCAAGTGCAACAACGGAAGGTTCATTCAGAACAATTCCTTTACCTTTAACATGGATCAGTACATTTGCAGTACCGAGGTCAATACCAATATCCCTTGCAAACATCTATTTATATCCTCCTTGAAAATCTGTTTCACAGTAAATATCCACATTGTGCCCTAATTATATATATTATCATAAAATATAGAAAAAAAGTTGGAAGCACAATAAGTTCTTTACAAATTTTTGCGGATGTTTTATGAACGATTTCAAGAAGGCAATGCCAGGTGATTACGATTGCTGAACAGGCTCTCCTTCGAGAATTTCATCTTTTTTATATTTGAGCTTTGTCGCTTCTCCTCCTCTTAAATGCCTGATGGATTTATGATAATCGAGTATTTCTTTCACTTCGTTTGCCAAGTCGGGGTTAATTTCAGGCAGACGCTCTGTTAAATCCTTGTGTACTGTACTTTTGGAAACACCAAATTCCTTCGCAATGACACGAACGGTTTTCTTTGTCTCCACGATGTACTTCC
Source organism: Bacillus sp. PS237 (assembly GCF_037963345.1). Classification (NCBI taxonomy): domain Bacteria; kingdom Bacillati; phylum Bacillota; class Bacilli; order Caryophanales; family Bacillaceae; genus Bacillus; species Bacillus sp. PS237. The sequence goes on from NZ_CP150156.1 coordinate 3,675,410, forward strand.
CTATCTTGATTGTTCGCTCTTTGATGTAATCGTGCACACCACTCGACCTCCCTAAAATGGATGTGAGAAGTGTGAAATGAGATCCGTATTCTGTAAAGAGTCGTTCATTATGCCGCTTCTTCGTTGTATGGTTTTAAAAGTAAGTTTGTGAAATATGCCCACGATCCCTCACCTCAAACACTCTCTTTGTTAGGTTTGTAACAGTGTATTAGCATTCTTTTGGGAATATGCTAAAAACTCAATAAGGACAAGGGGTGAAACGAACTTTTTCAGATTCAGCAAACTATTTCGCGTCACTAAATTTTCATCTTTACAACTATTGATCGCTCCTGTAAAATGAAATAAGCAATTAGTTACTTAGGTAAGTTTTTTAGAAGGAGACCGACATGTCCTACGTCAACAGACACCTCATTCATCAAATCAACCAAAGCGCCCGCCTGATTGCCAAGAAAGCCAATGAACAGCTAGAGCCATTCGGCCTTTATTCATCTCAATGGTCAGTTTTATATTGTTTGCGTACGATCGGACCAATGACTCAAAAAGAGATTTGGTCCTATTTAAATGTGGAAGCGCCGACTGTGACTCGGACGATCAAACGCCTGGAGGAGAACGGCTGGGTTCAGAGACGGCAAGGTGAAGACAAACGGGAAAAACTTGTTGTCCTCACAAAAGAAGCCGAGAAAAAATACGAAGAAATCAATGTGAAAATGTTGAAATTCGAGGAAGAGCTGCTTGCAGATTTCCGGGATGAAGATAAAGAAGCTTTTTCTCATTTATTCCGCATGTTTTTACAACAATGAAAATAAGGAAGTGACATACATTTGAAAAAAGCGGATGCGATATGGACCAAGGATTTTATTATGGTCCTGCTTGTCAATTTATTTGTGTTTGTGTTCTTTTATACATTTTTAACTGTATTGCCGATCTATACACTGCAAGAGCTTGGCGGCACAGAATCACAAGGCGGGCTTTTAATCAGCCTGTTCCTTCTGTCTGCGATCATTACACGGCCTTTCTCCGGAGCCATCGTTGAGCGTTTCGGGAAGAAAAGAATGGCGATTGTATCAATGGCGCTCTTCGCCCTATCATCTTTTCTGTATATGCCGATTCATAACTTTTCCCTGCTGCTCGGATTGCGGTTCTTCCAAGGGATTTGGTTCAGCATTTTAACGACTGTTACAGGTGCAATTGCCGCTGATATTATTCCAGCCAAACGGCGCGGTGAAGGGCTTGGATACTTTGCCATGTCTATGAACCTCGCTATGGCGATCGGGCCTTTCCTTGGCCTGAATTTGATGAGAGTGGTAAGCTTTCCTGTATTCTTTACAGCCTTTGCGCTGTTTATGGTTGCGGGCTTACTTGTTTCGTTCTTGATAAAAGTGCCGCAAAGTAAGGACAGCGGCACGACTGTATTCCGTTTTGCGTTCTCGGATATGTTTGAAAAGGGCGCACTCAAAATTGCGACGGTCGGTTTGTTTATTTCTTTCTGTTATTCAACAGTCACATCATATCTGTCTGTATTCGCCAAATCAGTTGACCTTTCGGATATCAGCGGATATTTCTTTGTTTGTTTTGCGGTGACAATGATGATTGCACGCCCGTTCACAGGGAAATTGTTCGACAAAGTCGGACCGGGCATTGTCATTTATCCATCAATCCTGATTTTCTCTGTCGGACTCTGCATGCTGTCCTTCACACATAGCGGCTTAATGCTTCTGCTTTCAGGGGCGGTTATCGGTCTTGGCTACGGATCAATCGTTCCTTGCATGCAAACATTGGCGATTCAGAAATCTCCGGCTCACCGCTCCGGTTTTGCGACGGCAACGTTCTTTACCTTCTTTGACAGCGGAATTGCTGTAGGATCGTATGTATTCGGATTGTTTGTAGCATCTGCCGGCTTCTCTGCCATTTATTTAACAGCGGGGCTGTTCGTTTTAATTGCTCTGCTTCTCTACACGTGGAGCCAGAAAAAACCTGCAGAGGCTGAAGGAAAAGTGTCTATTGCAGAATAACTTGTCAGACTGCCGGGAAATCCCGGCAGTCTTTTTTCCATTAAAACACGGCGCCCTCTCGGTTGAACGAGAGAACGCCGCTTATAGCAATTATTCAATGACAGGCCGCGCAGGTGAATCAGGATCTAACGAAAAATCATAGGACGCTTCATCACGAAACATCGGATCGGCATATATGGATTGTTGATCGTTTTTTGTTGCTTTTCGATACGAAGAAAATGAATCATATTCTTTCTTTTTCCACATCCATATGCCGTCTTGATCCGCTTCCTTGTGGTACACGTTATGATTGACCGTATTACCTTCGTTTTCTGTAAAGTCGTTTCCGATAAATAATCTGGAATCACCGGCCGTCAATATATTCTTTTCAATTGTGTTGTTTTTCGTATCGTACTGCAGCAGCAGCTGTCCGCCGTACAGTCCCTTTGTGTCATTCCGGTACATAATATTGCGGGCAATCAGAGAATTGCTGGTGCCGCCCCGCTTTTTGTCATATCCTCCGATTGAAATACCGGTGTACGCATTGTTGTACACTTTGTTGTCTGTGATCTGAATGGCATTTGCATACTTTCCTTTGTGTTCAGACGTTGCTTCAATCCCAATATCGTTATCGTAAACTGTGTTGTTCTTAATTTCGATATCGTGTCCTCCATCGACATAAATCCCGCCCGCTGAGTATTCATCTCCATAAGCAGGATTGCCGTAAGTCGAGTTTTGATAAACTGTATTGTTTTCTACGACTCCGTTTCGCACGTAATCGTTTTTATCCGCGGTTCCCTCATAACCAATTAGATCAATCCCGATGTTATTATTGTTGCGGACCACATTGCCTGCAACTGTGAAGCCGTCGATATTACCGTTCAGCACAACTGCTTCACTCGCTCCAAGCGTCAGTTTCTCAACTGTATTGTCCTCGATTCGGATGTCTTTCATGCTGCCAGTCCCATAAACTGCGATTCCGTGAGCATTTCCTTCATCCGCTGTTGTCTTAATCCCCCGGATGTGATTATCCTTAATGGCGATATGACTGCTGGACCCTGATACATAAATCCCTATAGCAGTTGCTTCCTCAGATGAAACAGAAAGATCTTGAATTGTTAAACCGCTGATGGCAATGTCATGTTTATCGTGAATACGAATAAGCGGTGTTTCATATTCAGCGTTCGCAACGGATTCACCGCTAATCACGACGTTTTCATTTTCATAGTTTCGGAATGTGATAGGCTTTCCGTCCGTACCGCTGTGCTTTACATCAAGGGTCTCATGATACGTGCCCTCCCGAATCATGACAGTTGTGCCGGCAGCAGCCTTCTCAGATGCGTGTGCCAATGTACGAAACGGCTTTTCTTTTGTTCCTTCATTTTGATCACTGCCATTTGGCGAAACATACAGATAATCCCCAGATCCTTCCTCATTCGCTTTTGTCTTATCATAAACGAAAGCGAGGATGACAGACGTTAAAACACCCGCCAAAAGAATAAAATACCATTTTCTCATTTTCGATTCCCATTTCGTTTTAGAATAGATTTCTAAAACCATTATAAATGTTCTATTTATGGAAAACCATTTCAAAAATATGAAAATATACCGTCTAAATAGATCTTATTCAGCCTGGCGGACCTGCGCATGTTCAACTGTTTCAATTGCCAATGATGCAGGCGGGTGAACACGCATCAGAACAATGTAGAAAAGAAAGGAAATCAGCACACCTACAAACCAAGAAATATCGTATAAGCTCTTCAATACAGGAACATACATGCCAATCAGCGAAATCAGCGCTCCTAACATTGTGGCTGCAAACGCACGGTAATTGTAGCCCTTCCAATACACATACCGTCCTGTTTCGGAATACAGGTCATCTACCGAGAGCTCACGTTTGCGAATGATAAAATAGTCGGCCATCATCACGCCTGCCACCGGTCCAAGCATGCCGCCTATTAAGCCAAGAAACGCATACACGCTTGTCGCGCTCTCCATCAGCTTCCACGGAACCGTAAATAAAGCGAGCAACGCTGTGATAAAGCTGCCACGTTTGAAATTGATATATTTCGGCAGGGCATTCGCTATATCATAAGCGGGTGATACGATATTCGCCGCGACATTTACAGAGATCGTGGCGATGCAGAGTGTGATCACGGACAAGACGATGACATAAGGGTTATCAAACCGCGCCAAAATATCGACAACATCCCAAATCGGCTCTCCGAACGCGACCTGCGAGCCGGAGGTCACCGTAATACTTGCGAATGCGAACAGCGCAAACGTTCCCGGCAAACCGTAAAATTGTCCTTTGATTTGCTCTTTTTGTGTTTCAGCAAACCGTGTAAAATCAGGTATATTTAAGATCAATGTCGCCCAGATGCCGATGATGCCAGTAACTCCGGCAGCAAACGGCCAGAATGTTTCTGAAAACGTATGAAACTTTCCTGGTTGAGAGTATATCGGGCCCAATCCTCCAGCAATATCAACGGCCCACCATACCATGCCGCCAAATACCAGATACACTAAAGGCCCTGCCCACACCTCAAAACGTTTAATCGACTCCATGCCGTGATGCAATACGAGTAAATGAATGGCCCAAAAGAATACAAAGGAAAGCAAACCGGACAAGTGAATGCCGAGAATGTTCCACTCGCCGCCAATTTCTCCCCAACCTGGCCACATATTCAAAAGCAAAATGTTCAGTGCCGTGCTACCCGCAAAGGTCTGGATGCCAAGCCACATGATAGCTGTAAACGCCCTTAGAAGCGCGGGGATATTCGCGCCGTATATCCCGTAAGAAGCCCGAATGATCACTGGAAACGGCAGCCCGTATTTTGTCCCCGCATGGCCGTTTAAGGCAAGAGCGCCAAATAGGATAAGTGATGCCGTAATAATGATCGCCAGCACCTGCCAAGGCGAAAGGCCGATCGCAATTAATCCTCCCACGGTCGCGTAGGTCGGTATGTTATGTATACATCCCATCCAAATGGAGGCAAAGTTCATTGCTTTCCACGTCCGTTTTTCCTGTCCCAAAGGCACCAGATCTTCATTGCTCAGCCTGTTGGATTGCTGCTGACTCTCTTTTAATTTCATAGCCGGCTCCCCTTTCCATATTGTCTATATGTCGTCACACGTTATGTTTTTTGACATTAGATGTCACTTAATATAACTGAAGAGTCAGACAATAACACTGGCTATGATATACAATTTTCCCGTTTGTATTTGAACAGCTTAAACAAGAAAAAGAGACAGACCTCAGAGCCCGTCTCTTTCTTAAGATGCAGTTTTCATTAATGCAGCAAATCTCACAGCCATTAACAGGCTTGCTCCGCCCGCTATAATCATAATGATTCCCATCATATCAAAATGGGCTGCCGTGATTTCTTTACCAAAAAGAATGCCAAGGATCACCGAAGACAAAATCGATCCTAGGTAACGGCAGGTTTGAAACAGGCCTGAAGTCGTTCCTACCATGTTGGAAGGACTCGTTTCCAGCATCGCTGCCTGAAGCGCGACATTGCCCAGTCCGTAGCCTATACCCAAGAGCGACAGAATGAGGCCTTTACCGATGGTCTGGACATTGATAAAAAAGATGGTTAAGAGCACGGCTCCAGCCGTCATCAAAAGCGCTCCCGCAAAGATCGGCTTGACGACACCAGATCGGTCGATCCATTTGCCGGTTAGAGGTGACACAACGATGCTCATTCCAGACATAAACAGCATAAACAGGCCGCTCGTTTGAACAGAAAGATGCATTTCATCCTGAAAGTAACTTGGCAAACCAAAAAATAAACAATAGAAGAAAACATTCAATAAAATAAACTGAACATACACGGCTGACAGGTTTCGCTGTGTTTTAAACAGACGGACATCAATAAACGGCTTATCCGTTTTCAGCTCGCGCCAGACAAACGCACAGAGCAGAAGCAAGCCAAGCACACCTTCAACCGCATGCGGCGACGTGCTGAACGACAGCAAAAAGGATAGAAGGAAAATGATTCCCCCGGCAAATAAAACAATTCCAAGAATATCGAGCTGCCGAATAATGGTTTTGATTCCTGCCCCTTTTTTCTGATCTTTCGGGAACATATACAGGCCCAATAAGAAGCTGAGGATAATAAACGGCAAATTAACGATAAAGATCGCCGGCCAGCCTCCCCATACAATCAAAAACCCGCCGGCTGTCGGCCCCAGCGCCGTCATGGCGGACGCAAAAATAGAGAGTACAGCCAAGGCTGAAGCTTGGCGCTCATGAATATGATTCCGAATCAAGCCGACACCTGACGGATAAATCGCACTGCTCCCCACCGATTGAAACAGCCGCATGACCAATAATGTCATAAACGTCGGCGCAAACGGCGCCCCGATGGCAGAAACCGCAACAAGAATAAGCCCGAATAAAAACAAGCGTTTCCGCCCAATCAAATCACCGAGCTTTCCCGTTACGGGCTGCGCTACGGCACTCGCCAAGTAAAACGAGGAAATCAGCCAGGAAACCGTTGTAAACGAGAGGTGAAACTCATGCTGGATGCTATGGAGCGCAAGAGAGATCATAGACGAGTTCAGCGGATTCAGCATTGTTCCCGAAGCCACAGCTGTTAAAAAAACAGCTCGGCTTTTTTTCGATAACATCATTTCACTTGTTCCAGAAACTCTTCCGTTGTCCGCGATTTACCGATTCTCGGGAAAATAAAGCGCAGTGTGGCTTCATGCTCTTCATCGCTAAATGTGGACATGGCATCTGTAATAAAAATCTGCTGATAGCCAAGCTGAAATGCCTCCCGTGCTGTGCTTTCCACCCCGATATTCGTTGCGATGCCGCACAATACAATCGTATCAATGCCGCGACGTCTCAGCTGCAAGTCTAAATCTGTGCCAAAAAAAGCACCCCATTGCCGTTTTGTCACAGTATAATCGCCATCCTGCACACCGATTTCCGGAACAAATTCGGCCCAGTCCGCCGGCATTTCCCCTGAACCTCCCTGCGCAGGCTCATCCGTTTGCGGCTTCAGGGCGTCCGCTCCATCATGAAAGGCTACATTTACAAAGCTGATGAACCCGTTATGTTTCCGAAATTCATCTACGAGCTTTTTCGCGTTCGGGACAACCTGGCCGCTTTGATCAATCGGCACAATCCCCTTTTGTAAATCAATGATAACCAATGCTGTTTTTTGAAAATCAATGTTGAGTGTATTCATCATACGTCTCCTCCTGATACTGTTAGTGTTTCTCACATTGCATATTTTACTCTTCACACTGCCTAAGTTCTTTTATGATGCTTGTGAAATTCTCAGAAGGAACGTTTTCTCATGATTTTTCTTTTATGTAGTAGTAACAGGTTGTGCATACGAACAAACCGGCAAGCACTGTAATCATAAGGGGCGTCATCGCTTCATCACCTGCCTGCTGTCTATCGGTTCCTGCCTGAAAATGCCCATGAATTTGCGGCGGTCCATCCAAAGCAGGATAAGACACATAACCATTAATATCGTGCTAAGATCCTGCACGCCAATATCAAAACAATAGTTAATCAAGACGATGTTCACAATAATGGGCATAAAAATAACCGCCCCTAATGCAGCCGTTCGCGGAATCAGTAATAAAACAGCTGCCAGGATTTCACCAAAACCTATAAACAGTTCATAGACATGAGAATAACCGAAAAATGTCCACACGATCGTAAACCCCTTCCCGGCAGCCGCCTCGATTTCAGGCGTCACCTCGCCAAACTGGCCAATTACCACTTTCGCCAGACCGTACACGAAAAAATTAAAGGCTAAAAACAATCGGAACGTCGCGGGAATCGACTTGCGTACCGCTTTCCTCAGCCTGCCGCCTTTCTTCATCATACATCCCCCTCAGTGTATTATTTGATATAGTACACTTAATACAGTATAGAGTATTCTAATTAATGTCAATTCCCTTTTCAGCTCATATGAATAGCTTCTTTTATAGATACAAAGTCTTATATCGTAAAAAATGCCGTTCTCCTTTCTTTCCGTCCCTCGATAACATTCCTTAAAAACCATGTCAGGAAATCTTACATGAAAATGTTTTATCATTCTTTTTTCTCTATAATGAAGAAATATAATAATTGCTTTTTATTCTGAAAGATACGGAGGAATGAGACATGCAAATGGGCGATACAGTTTTTATGTTCTTTTGCGCTTTACTCGTGTGGCTGATGACCCCGGGATTAGCGTTATTTTATGGAGGAATGGTAAAGAGCAAAAATGTGCTGAGCACTGCCATGCACAGTTTCTCTTCCATTGCCATCGTTTCCATCGTTTGGGTGCTGTTCGGATATACACTTGCCTTCGCACCAGGCAATTCAATCATCGGCGGGCTGGAGTGGGCCGGCCTCAAAGGGGTCGGATTTGATCCGGGAGATTACAGCGATACCATCCCCCACTCGTTATTTATGATGTTCCAAATGACGTTCGCCGTTCTGACTACAGCGATTATTTCCGGGGCCTTCGCAGAGCGGATGCGATTCGGCGCTTTTCTTTTATTCTCGGTTTTATGGGCCTCTTTGGTTTACACACCCGTAGCGCACTGGGTATGGGGCGGCGGCTGGATCGGCCAGCTTGGAGCGCTCGATTTTGCTGGCGGCAATGTTGTTCATATTTCCTCCGGTGTGGCAGGACTTGTTCTTGCCATTGTGCTCGGCAAACGGAAAGACGGTACAGCGTCTTCTCCGCATAACCTCATTTACACCTTCTTAGGAGGAGCTTTGATTTGGTTCGGCTGGTTCGGCTTTAACGTCGGCAGCGCTTTGACTTTAGATGGTGTAGCCATGTACGCGTTCATCAACACAAACACCGCGGCTGCAGCCGGGATCGCCGGCTGGATCTTAGTAGAATGGATCATTAACAAAAAACCGACAATGCTCGGAGCGGTATCTGGGGCAATCGCCGGGCTTGTCGCCATTACGCCGGCTGCCGGATTTGTCACACCGTTCGCTTCCATTATTATCGGCATCATCGGCGGAGCTGTTTGTTTCTGGGGAGTATTCTCGCTTAAAAAGAAATTCGGATACGACGACGCGCTTGACGCCTTTGGCCTGCACGGGATCGGCGGCACATGGGGCGGAATCGCAACAGGATTATTCGCAACAACCTCTGTTAACTCAGCGGGCGCAGATGGGTTATTTTACGGTGATGCAAGCTTAATCTGGAAACAAATCGTCGCCATCGCCGCCACTTATGTTTTTGTATTTATTGTCACTTTCGTTATTATTAAAATTGTAAGCCTCTTCCTTCCCCTTCGCGCAACTGAAGAAGAAGAGTCACTTGGGCTTGACTTAACGATGCACGGGGAAAAAGCATATCAAGATTCTATGTGAGGAGTGACGCTATGAGCGGTCAAATGTTCAAGGTAGAAATTGTAACGCGTCCGGCAAATTTTGAAAAGCTGAAGCAGGAACTCGGAAAAATCGGAGTGACCTCTCTGACTTTCTCCAATGTACACGGCTGCGGCCTTCAAAAAGCACATACGGAGCTCTATCGAGGGGTAAAAATAGAAAGCAATGTATACGAGCGTTTAAAAATAGAAATTGTGGTCAGCAAGGTTCCTGTTGATCAAGTGACAGAGACCGCTAAAAGGGTGCTGAAAACGGGATCACCAGGTGACGGTAAAATATTTGTCTATGAAATCAGCAATACGATCAACATCCGCACAGGCGAAGAAGGACCTGAAGCACTTTAATATCGGTACGAGATTCGGACACTCCGGATCTCTTTTTTTGTGCACAGAATCCCCCCAGAAACCGCGATTCCTCTTCGAATTCTCTTCAAGCGCCGTTATTTCAGACAATCTCTATTTTTATTTGAAACTTTTCATGAGTAAGATTAGTCTACTAAATATAAAAATGTAAAAGGTGATTATTTGAACTACGAAATTTTTAAAGCAATCCATGGACTATCTCATCACAATTCAGTTCTCGATTCCATTATGGTCTTCATCACGGAATATGCCATTGTCGCCTATGCCCTTATCCTATTGGCAATCTGGCTGTTTGGGAACACACAAAGCAGAAAACATGTGCTATACGCAGGCATCACAGGAATTGCAGGCCTTGTGATCAACTATTTGATTACGCTTGTTTATTTCGAACCGCGCCCGTTCGTTGCGCATACAGTGCATACACTGATTCCGCATGCTGCGGATGCTTCATTTCCAAGTGACCATACGACAGGTGCATTAGCGATTTCTATTGCGATGCTTTTCAGAAACCGCAAAATCGGCTGGCCGCTTGTCATTTTTGGGCTTTTGACAGGCTTTTCGAGAATTTGGGTGGGACATCACTATCCGGTAGATGTATTGGGCAGCCTCGTTGTCGCCATCATTATCGGGTTCCTTTTCTTTAGATTTTCAGATCTGCTTCGCCCGTTCGTCGATTTGGTCGTGAGGATCTACGAAGCCATTATCAATAAACTGACGAAAAAACCAACCGATCAAAATTTCTAAGAAAGACAAAAGCCGGCGTCTGAAATCAAGACAGCCGGCTTTAATATTTCTCATACATCTCTTGTTTTCTTCGCTTCGCCAACACATATAAACCATAAAACAACCCAATTCCAACAGCATCGATGAGCACATCCCGGATACAACCATTCCTGCTGAAGAAGAGCTGAAGAACTTCTGTGAAAAAAGCAAACGCAAATGAGCCGGCTGCAGCTGATCTTATGCTGCCCCGCTGTTTCCACAGCAAATATGTCAGCACAAAGAAGGAAAACGCGTGTCCGATTTTTTGAATAAACGCTTCAGGTACAGTAAGCTCAGTAAAATCCATAACTAAAAATTGAGACAGATCAGGGTGCGGCTGAAAATGAAAAGCCACCGTTTGCGATACGACCATGCCGCTGAAGCTTTCCGTACAGACAGAAAGCAGGATAAAAAAGATCCAGCCTGCGAGCAATAGGCGGTTCATGACATAACCTCCTTTATAACGTACGTGCCTACATGTAACTACATAGACGGTAAAACAAAGCAAAAAGTAACAGAAAAAAACGCCCATCACAAGGATAGACGTTTTCTTCATTAAGACTGTTCAGTGTCTTCTGTTGTGCTGCTTTCTTTAGAACCAGATTTGTCAGTTGAATCATCCTTTTTCTCACCGGATTTTTCTTCTGTTCCTTTTTCAGTTGATCCGTCCTTTTTCTCGGAAGATTGCTGAATGGATTCTTCTGTTTCTTGGGTGGCAGCTTTTTCAATAGAAGAAACTGGTTTGTCCATAAAGTTTAACGGATTCATTGCAACCCCATCTTTACGGATTTCAAAGTGCACGTGGTTTCCGCTGTCTTCACTGTAAAGGTTCTTGCCAGATTTTCCGATCACTTGATTTTGTTTTACTTTGTCACCTTGCTCTACGCTTACTTCGGAAAGAGATTGATACACAGTCGATAAACCGTCGGCATGTTCTACTTCCACAACATATCCCAGCACTGGATCTTTTTCAGCTTTAACAACCGTACCGCTCAGAGAAGCAGAGACATCGAAATCTTTTCCGTCTTTCTCAGCTAAGTCAATTCCTTTGCTTAGGCTGTACGTGTTATTATAGGTAACGAGTGCTGCTTCTTTCTCTTCTTTTGCGGCATCGGTTTCATAGAACTTTTTCACAACAGAAACGTTTTCAGAATCAACAACCGGCATTGCGACATTTTCCATTGACTTTCCTACTTCAACTGCATCGTCGTTGTTGTCATATGCGGAGTTTCCGCCGTTATCAGCCAACTGATCCTTTACCTCATCATTTGATACTGATTGATACCAAAGGACAGCTGTTAAAATGACGGCCGCACTGACTAAGTAAATTGCAGGGAACACCCAGCGTTTACGAAAAAACTGCTGAAGTTTTTTGACTTGAGAAGTTTTCTTTTCTTCCTCTCTCATTGTTTCATCACCTCAGCAACATTCTGAACACTTTTCTGAAAATATATACAACCTATCCAAAAAAACTTTTTTAGATGTAGTTTGCACAGACTGAACGAAAATATGTATTTTTTTGAGAGGAGTGCCAAAAACGTATGAACATGACATTGCGTCTTGCTGAACATAGAGACTTGGAGGCTGTTGTGGCGATTTATAATTCAACGATTGCTTCTCGAATGGTAACAGCCGATACCGAACCGGTAACTCCTGAAGACCGGATGGAATGGTTTTCGGGACATACAGAGTCACGTCCGCTCTATGTGGCCGAGGATGAAAACGGAAACGTCGCTGCCTGGATCAGCTTTGAAACATTTTATGGAAGGCCAGCCTATAATAAAACAGCGGAAGTCAGCATATACATTGACGAAGCATGCCGCGGCAAAGGTGTTGGATCATATTTGCTTCAAGAAGCGCTCCGCATTGCCCCGAATCTTGGCATCCGCTCACTTATGGCCTTCATTTTCGGGCATAATAAACCAAGCCTGAAGCTGTTTGAAAAGCACGGGTTTGCAGAATGGGGACTATTCCCCGGCATCGCCGAAATGGACGGGAAAAGATACGATTTAAAAATTTTAGGGAGAGAGCTTTCATGATTAGTCTGGATAAAGATGAAAACGAAATTGAACATCATAATGAAGAAAATAGCCTTGTTGAACAGGAGACTGCACCTGTTGGACAGGAGAGCCGCCAGCTGAGCGCCTCCGCTGTCAAGTCGCTATCCGACATTGCCAAGTGGGGCAAAATTTCTGGCATCTTGTTAATCATTATGGGATCGCTTGTCACTCTGTCTGTTTTGATGACAGTGATTGGCGCCATCCCGGGCGTACTGCTCATTATTTCAGGCGTATTTTTGATGCGCTCAGCAAAAGCAGCCGCGGAAGCCGAAGGAAATCTAACCGGCAGCGCTGGCGAAAGCATGCTTGAAAATTACGGGACATTTATAAAAATGCAGCTGTTTTATGCAGCATCCAGTATCGTTACTGTCCTGATCGGGATCATTGTAGCCATTTTCGTGCTGGTGGTAATCGGCATTGCTGCTTTTGAGAACACGCCTTCGTATGATGATCCGGATTCTTATTATTATGAGGATGATCCGGTGTTTGAATAATGATGAGACAGGACAGGGCATGAGTTCCATATAAACGGAACCATGCCTATTTTATTTGACTATTCAAAGCAGGCCGGCGTAAACACCAAATCCTGAAGCAAGCATACAATAGACATCTCTAGTAGAGGAAATCAACAAAGCAACGCTGTTACCCAGAAATGAATATCAAAAAAACGGATGAAGTCGGAATCAATCCGAAACCGCACTTTTTATTTCGGGTGTCTGCATGCAAAAAAACACACCCGGATCGTCTGGAAAATCTCAACAATCCGGGTGCAGATCTTCTTTAATACATTTTTTTGCGTCTGTCTTCCTCAGTCAAAAATTCAACAAAACTCCGCATCGCAAAAGGCTCTTCCTTTATTTGTCGTGCGTAGGAGCTTTTCCGCTCTTCTGAAAGGATTTCGCTCTTTTTGATCCTGTTCAGCATATAGATGTGAACCGTTTTTTGGATTTGTTTATGCTGATAGCCTGCCTCTTTAAAAAATGCGAGCCCGAGCGCCGCCAAAAGGGCGAATATGCCTGCGCTGATCAGGGACTCCCTGTCAGCTGAAGCATGAAATAGAAAAGCAGCTAAATTAAAGAGAGAGAATGCAGCAAGCGGAATAGCAAGAAAACGGTAAATGACGGTTTTTTTCATGAAAGGCTGTACGGCCTTTTGAATTTTTTGCATTTCTGTTTTGATGAACCCCGGCATTTGTTCGACTCTGTAAAAGTTCATATAATCCTCCCCCTTTATTTGATGTTTCAAGCTTCACGAACGTTATCATATGTGTTTATTTTAACGCAGGTGCAAGCTGGTTTTAAAGAAATCTGCCCGTATTTTTCACGAAGAATCTGGATCGCCGCTCTTTATTCTTTTAAAATGTGAGTGTTATAATTTGTAATGGGAATCAGATCACTGTTATTCATGGAATACTAATGGCAATCTTCTTGATAAATATGAATGAGCGGGGTTACAAAGTGAGTATTTCTTCCATCCTTTTATCACTTTTTTTCATTTTAAATATTCTTTTGGCCATCATTGTCATCTTCAAAGAACGGCGCGATGCCAGTGCATCTTGGGCGTGGCTGCTTGTTCTTTTCTTTATTCCCGTTTTAGGCTTTATTTTATACTTATTATTCGGCCATAATCTCAGACGCAAGCATTTGTTTCAATGGGAAGACCGGAAAAAGATTGGAATTGAAAGGCTGCTGAAGCATCAGCTTGAAGATTTAGAAACCAAGCAATTTCAGTTTAACAACCGGGCAACCTTTGATAACAAAGATTTAATTTATATGCTGATTATGAATAACCATGCTGTGTTTACAGAGGATAATTCAGTTGACGTCATTACAGATGGACGGGATAAATTTCAGCGGCTGCTGAGTGACATTTCAAAGGCTAAGGATCATATCCATTTACAGTATTATATTTATAAAGGCGATGAATTAGGCAAAAAATTGCGGGACGCTCTCATCCAAAAGGCGAAAGAAGGTGTTCAGGTCAGAGTGCTTTATGATGAACTCGGGTCCAGAACGCTGAGAAAAAAGTTTTTTAAAGAGCTTCGCGAGGCTGGCGGGCATGTGGAGGTCTTTTTCCCGTCAAAGCTCAGGCCGATTAACCTGCGGCTGAATTACCGGAACCATCGAAAGCTTGTGATCATAGACGGTATGACCGGTTATGTCGGAGGCTTTAACGTCGGAGATGAGTATCTAGGGCTTAATCCGAAATTCGGTTATTGGCGGGATACGCATATCCGGCTGCAAGGAACGGCCGTGCACGCCATCCAAACACGATTCATCCTTGACTGGAACCAAGCTTCTCATCACCATACGCTGACATATATTCCAAATCACTTTCCTGATTACGGCCCAAAAGGCAACGTCGGGATGCAGATTGTCACAAGCGGCCCTGATTCGGAATGGGAACAAATTAAAAATGGCTACATCAAAATGATTTCGAACGCCAAGCGTTCCATTTTGATACAAACACCTTATTTTATCCCAGATGCAAGCCTGCTGGATGCTTTAAGGATCGCTTGCCTTTCGGGCATTGACGTTAACATTATGATTCCGAACAAGCCCGATCACGCCTTTGTATACTGGGCGACACTTTCGTATATCGGCGATCTGCTGAAAGCCGGAGCCACTGTCTATATTTACGATAACGGCTTTATTCACGCGAAAACCATCGTGGTGGATGACGAAATCGCTTCAGTCGGCACAGCGAACATTGATGTCCGAAGCTTCAGGCTGAATTTTGAGGTTAATGCATTTATTTACGATATCACCATTGCTAAAAAACTGGTTTCAACTTTTAAAGAAGATTTGCTAGTATCCAGAAAATTCACCTATGAGGAGTATCTGCAGCGCCCGTTGTGGATTCGA
This sequence comes from Bacillus sp. PS237, assembly GCF_037963345.1. Classification (NCBI taxonomy): domain Bacteria; kingdom Bacillati; phylum Bacillota; class Bacilli; order Caryophanales; family Bacillaceae; genus Bacillus; species Bacillus sp. PS237. The sequence goes on from NZ_CP150156.1 coordinate 3,690,815, forward strand.
ATAAAAGAATCCGTCTCGCGGCTGTTGTCGCCGATCTTATAAGATGCGTAAACCCCCGGCCTTTACGGCCGGGGGTTTTCCTGATGGTCACAGTAAATGATGATTGCCTCCCGCAAAAAAGCGGCAAGACCTTCTCCATATTGATTGATTGAATCGGTAAATCGCTCGTCAGTGATATACACTTCCCCGAGTCCTCTGAAAATGTCGAGTGTGCAATCGTAATGATATTGGCAAATATGATCGCGAAATGCCCCCACAGCGGCCTGAATCTCTGCATCATCGGGCCCATGCTTCATTCGCGCCGCAATTCGTCTGTAAATCGAATCAAATTCAGCCATGATCGTGCGCCAATCATCTGCCGAGTATGCAGATGTCCTTTTCTCTGTTTCTTCTGCGATTTCCTTTCCATACAGCTTTCTGACTTCATCAGCGTATGTCTGCTGGTGCTCTTCAATGTCTTTCATGCTTAATCCGGCAAATAAATCCCTCTTATTCATCGTTTCCCCTCCATCAACGGACAAAAGCGTCCTGTCAATTGTTTGAATCATCTCATCCATTCTTTGTTTTTTCTTCATCAATATCTCCTTTTGCGACTGAAGTGCCGCTTTCCGGTCAAAATTCGGATGATCCAGCATCTCTTTAATCTCATCCAGACGAAACCCGATTTCCTTGAAAAATAAAATCTGTTGCAGTCTTTCCAGGTCTGCGTCACTGTACAAACGATACCCAGCATCAGTAAGCGCTGAAGGATTCAGAAGCTCAATATTGTCATAGTGATGAAGCGTCCGAATGCTAACGCCTGATATCTCCGCCACTTGTTTAACTTGATATTTCATACATAACACCTCCTCTTTTTTATCGTAAACAATCACGCAACGTTAGGGTCAATCCCCAAAATGTTATTTTCTATATACAAAACTTCTCACAAATAGTGTATAAAAGAAAAGTGAGTATTTTTTTGTAAAGGGGAGCCAGTATACATGAATCCTGAAACAATGAACAAAACCCTCATCAGCATTTCGAAATGGGGAAAAGCTACAGGCATTTTATTTATTATTATGGGCGCAATTACCGCGCTTTCAGGCGCGTTCTTTTTTCTAATCGGTGCCGTGCCAGGCGTACTGCAAATTATTTCCGGTATCTTTTTGATGAGGTCAGCTAGGGAAGCAGGCCAAATGGCTGAACACAATAGCGGACAGTCTGAAGACTTAATGCTGGAGAATTACGCGAAATTCGTAAAGATGCAAGGGATTTATTTGATCGTAAGCATTGCTGTATCCATTCTTGCGATTATCGCCTTCTTCATCTTTTTAATGCTTGGGATTGCTGACGGCCTTTTCAGCGATACGTACAGCACTTATTAATGAGAAAAACCCGGAGCTGGCTCCGGGTTTTTTATTATTCCGCTTCGCTTACCACTGTGAAGCGTTCATTTTTGTGTTCGGGATGTTCAAGCTCGTCCAACACGGCAATGGCATAATCTGCATAGCTGATATAGCTGTCTCCTTTTGCATTTACGATGACATTGTCTTTTCCTTTTTGGTAAGAGCCAGTCCGTTTTCCTGCTGGATCAAAAAATGCCGCAGGACTGAGGAACGTCCAGGAAATGGAGTCTGTCTGCTGCAAATCTTTCAGGTTCTCGCCTTGATTTGATGCAGTTGGCAAATATTCTTTCGGAAATTCCGGCGTATCCATTAAACGGGTTGTTTTGGCTTCATCAACAAACAGGCTTCCCGCTCCGCCAACAACAAGCAATCTTGTGTGCTTCGCGTCCTTTAAAATGCTGATGAGTGCTCTTCCTGCTTCAACATGAAGATGTTCTTGGCCGGGTGCTGCTCCAAAAGCGTTTACGACCGCGTCGAAAGGCTTGATGTCTTCCGCAGTCAGTTCAAACACATCTTTTTCCAAAATCGCTACGTCTTGCTCCTGCACTTTTGAAGCGTTTCTGACGATGGCTGTCACTTCATGGCCTCTTTTTTTCGCTTCTTTCAAAATCTCGTTTCCCGCTTTCCCGCTTGCGCCTATAATACCAATTTTCATTTTTCATTTCCTCCTTATTTGTAACAATTTTAGTTACATGTTAGCGGTGAGAAGTCATCCCTTTTGATTAAAAGAGATGATTCATAACATCTTTTAATGACTTGCTTGCCAGTTCATTTTCCATCGCTCTTTGCACACTTTCAAACGTTTCATCCAGAGCGTTCTGAATTTTTTTCCCTACCGGACATTTCGGATTCGGGTTTTCATGAACCGCAAAGAGTTCTTCTTGCTTTTGGACAGCCCGGTACACTTCTAAAAGAGAAATATCAGCAGGATCTTTTTTGAGGCTTGCACCCGGCACCCCGGCGCGTGATGTGAGAATATCAGCTTTTTTCAGCAGGCTGATCATTCTTCGCACAACTACCGGATTCGTGTTGACACTGTCTGCAATGATTTCTGAAGATGTTTTTTCATCCATCGAGATGAGGGATAAAATATGAATGGCAACAGCAAGACGGCTGTTAATCATGTTTTTTCACCACCGTTGTAACTATAATAGTTACATTTGATTCGTTTGTCAACATCTAATATACACTAAATACATGGGTTTTGTGCACCGTTTTTAGTCAATAGAACGGCCGGATGCACTCCGGCCGCGTCTTATCAAAATAAGAAATATCTTTGTCCAAGTGGGACATAATCGACAGGCTGGCAAGACAATTCCTCCCCGTCAGCAAAGACCTGATAGGTTTTTGGATCAATCTCAATCTTCGGCAAAGCCGAATTCAGCTTCATATCCAGCTTGCTCAGCTTTCTGATATTTTTGACTGGAGAAATCCTTTTTTCCAGCCCTAAGCTTTCCGCCACACCACGCTCTATGCTTGCCTGAGACATAAATGTAATCGAGGTTGAGCGGTTGGCTTTTCCGTAAGACGCATACATTTGGCGCATGAAAACCGGTTCAGGAGTCGGGATGGACGCGTTCGGATCTCCCATTTGCGCACGTGCAATCATGCCGCCCTTTAAGACCAGTTCCGGTTTCACGCCGAAAAATACCGGGTCCCACAGAACGAGATCAGCAAGCTTCCCTTTTTCCACCGAGCCGACCTCATGGCTGAGCCCGTGCGTAATTGCCGGATTAATCGTGTATTTGGCAATGTACCGTTTTGCGCGCACATTGTCATTCCCGTTTTCACCGGCAAGAGCGCCGCGCTGTTTTTTCATTTTATCGGCTACCTGCCATGTTCGGATGATCACTTCACCGACCCGCCCCATCGCTTGGGAATCCGATGATGTCATGCTGATCGCACCTATATCATGGAGAATATCCTCCGCGGCAATCGTCGCCGCCCTGATTCTGGAATGGCTGAATGCCACATCTTCAGGCACTTTCGCATCTAAATGGTGGCAGACCATCATCATGTCAAGATGCTCATCCATCGTATTAACGGTATAAGGAATGGTTGGCGTTGTAGATGACGGCAGAATGTTCGCGTAAGAGGCGAGCTTCATAATATCCGGAGCGTGACCGCCGCCTGCCCCTTCAATGTGATAAGTATGAATAACCCGGTCCCCGATCGCGTCGAGCGTGTTTTCCAAAAAGCCCGCTTCGTTAATCGTATCGGTATGGATGGCAACTTGAATATCAGCCTCGTCCACGACTTCCATACACGTTTTAATGGCGCTTGGCGTCGTTCCCCAGTCTTCATGGAGCTTAAGACCGATGGCGCCTGCTTCCACCTGCTCGATCAGCGGCGCTTTATCGGATGCATTCCCTTTTCCTAAGAAGCCGACATTGATCGGAAACTCCTCGGCCGCTTCCAGCATCCTCGCCATATACCACGCCCCGGACGTACATGTTGTCGCTTTGCTTCCTGTAGCGGGTCCTGTTCCGCCTCCCAAAAGGGTCGTCACACCTGAAGAAAGCGCAACTTCCATCTGCTGAGGACAAATAAAATGAATGTGCGTGTCCACTCCCCCGGCTGTTAAAATTTTGCCTTCACCGGAAATCACCTCTGTCCCCGCTCCGATGACCATGTGCGGATCGACTCCATCCATGATATCAGGATTTCCGCTTTTTCCGACACCGACAATCCGGCCGTCTTTCACACCGACATCCGCTTTGACAATGCCTGTGTAATCCAATAGCACGACGTTGGTGATAACCAAATCCAAAGCGCCGTCCTTCCCTGTGATTCTGCCGTTTTGGCCCATGCCGTCTCGGATAGTTTTTCCGCCGCCAAAGATCATTTCTTCACCGTATACTGTGAAATCCTTTTCGACTTCGATCCATAAATCCGTGTCGCCCAATCTGATTTTATCGCCCGTTGTCGGGCCAAACAGTTCCGCATATTCCTCCCGTGACATTTTCATCGGATTACACCCTCCATCCAGCCGGCTTGTTTTAAGTTGGCCAACGTTTTTTCTTTGCCGCGTTCATCGATAAACGTGTCGGCCATTCCGTTCAGCCCTCTAATTGTCTTGCGTCCTCTGATTTCCACTAGTGAGACCGTTTTCTGCTCTCCCGGCTCAAAACGGACCGACGTGCCTGATGGAACATCAAGACGCATGCCGATCGCCAGCTCACGGTCAAATAATAAAGCCCCGTTGGCCTCCGCAAAATGAAAATGCGAACCGACTTGAATGGAGCGTGATCCGGTGTTTTTTACCGTTACCTCCCGTATCTCACGGCCTTCATTAATCGTAATGGTTCCCTCAGCAATTTGAAATGCTCCCGGCTTCATGACTTCACCTCCGCAGAAATTGGCTGATGTACCGTAACAAGCTTTACACCATCCGGAAATGTGGCCTCCACCTGAATGCTGTCCAGCATCTCAGGCACACCCTCCATCACATCTTTTTCCGTTAATACATGGCGGCCGGCTTCCATCAGCTCTGCTACTCCCTTCCCATCACGTGCGCCTTCCATAATAAAGCAGGTGATATAAGCAGCAGCCTCAGGATAGTTCAGCAGAACGCCCCGCGCCTTTCGCTGTTTGGCTAATTCCCCCGCTGCAAAAATGAGCAATTTCTCTTGTTCAACTGGTGTCAGTTTCATCTGTAGTCCTCCTTCTTTTGTCATATAAAGCAGATGCGGCTACTACGAATTTGCGGAACAGTCAGGCGGGACATCACCTCCCTTTCTTCGAGAATGGGGGTCATACGGTAAGATGCCTTTCAAAGCGGCATGCCGTTTCTTCATCAGCCTTGCCATGGTCAACAACCGTTCCCCTGTCGATCACGGAAAGATCAGATTAACGCGTTTTCCAGACTGCGCTCGACTAAGATAACAAATGTCTTTTTTTCTGGAAATTTCTATAATAACTTGTCTGACTAGTTCGACAATTAAAATCTGAATTCCTTCCAATTGTTTATTAAGTAAAATATTTTTCAGATTTACCATCAGCGCTCTGGTGATTGCAAGCTGCTGCTGTTGACCGCCTTTTCGTTTTGAACAAACGTTTGATTAAAACAAATAGCCCCCTCTGTTTAGCCGGAGTCGGCCTAATACAGCGACAATCTGCCCCGGGCGAAGCTAAGGCTGTGCAAAACCATCGATTGATCATAACCAGACGTTACATTCCTGATGGCAGCCCGTTGTTTTGCTCCGCAACCGGAAGCATGGCATGGAGGCCAGTCTGAGGCGCCGACCTCCACGATACCGAGAACCCGACTATTGCCATTAACTCCGCATCATGGACGGTCACTTCGCTGATCGCCACCGTTCCTCTTAATGAGTGAAGAATTCCGGCCTTCACTGAATCCCCGCTTGTGTCGATATCAACTGTTTTCTCGCACTCCCGTGGCTTCCGACACTTTCTTCGGTGCAGTACATTCCGTCATCAAAACCCCTTTGTTTGATTTCTTCAAATGATGTTATAAAAGTTTACAACTTATGTCATCATTATATAGAAGAGGCCTATTAATTCAAAGAATATTTAAAAAATTTAGTTACCTTGACCAAATCAGCTTCTTTTTTTGTTATATTTATTCACATCAGAAAAAGCGAAAAAAAAAAGACAAGAAACATTTCGTTTCCTGCCTCTTCCGTACGATTAATCTTTATCTGAAAATTTATCCTTGGCTTTCCCGATATCCTTTTGGATTTCGCCTTTTGCCTTATCTTTTTTGCCTTCAGCCTGCATGTCCGTTCTGTCAGCCATATCTCCGACTTTATCCTTCACTTCTCCTTTGGCTTTATTGAAGCCGCCCTTCATTTTGTCTTTTACACTATCGTTACCCATGTTAATTCTCCCCTCTCAATTATGTGTGTACTTGTTAACTTCCCGATCTGAGAGGCAATAAACATTCTAATGTTATTTATCGATTTCGTAGCGCTCTCCGTAACGGAGCACCTTGTATATCGCCAGCCCGTCTGATGACTTTTTCTCCGAATATCGGACCGGCAGCAGGGCAAAAAACACATAATACGTAGAAAAATAGACAAACTGATAGAAAAACACATTCGGCTTTAATACACTGTGTATAATCAGCAGATTGATTGCAAAAATCGTGATGAGGTTAAACAAGCAGCCCCCTGCATACACGAGTGCATTTGAGAATCGATTGTCAATTTTCAACTCCCCGTACCGGCAAAAAGAATCGATAAAATAAATCGTTCTGAACCGTATGGGTCCAATTTTAAGCAGCGTTTTTCCCATGCCTATATCCAACGATCCCTTTCCGCCAAAAATAAAAGCCATAAAGCTGTGCCCTGAAACATGTATAATCTGTACAAGCGGCAGAACAATGAGGAAAGACCACAGAAACTTCACCATATCATTAAAACCAAACATTGAATTCCCCCTCACATGCATATCTGCATCCCAAAACGGCTTTTGTTCAAAAAACAGTGCTGTAGCGATTTTTCCTGTTCTCCCCGGAAATAAACGTTCCGATGCTCCCCTTTTTTTGCATAAAAAAAAACCATCTGCCAGCAGATGGTTTTGTCTCATACTTCATATAAACAATCGTTCCTTTGAATCATCTCTCTCATGCTGACCGCTTTTTCATAAAAATACACCGCTTCTTTATATTGTTCGCGATGACTGAAATAAGAGGCAGCATCTAAAGCAAATTCTTCAATATATACATACAGGCCCTTTTCTTCCATATAATCAAATACTTCTTGAATCATATTCAAATTGACAGATTCCACATATAATGCCTGCAGAAATTTATATTTTGCCAGACTGAAGAAGTCGTTTCGTTTTTGGGCAATGGCAATCCCTTTTTCATAGTACCGTATCGCGGCTTCGCTATCTTGTTTTTTGAAAAGAACGCGAGTCAGGCTGAAGAGCGCTTTTGGAAGCTGTTCCAGCTGATAATCCTCGAAGACAGGAAGCGCTTTTTCAAAGTATTCGGCGGCCTGATCCAGCTCCCCCTTGTCATCATAGCAATTACCAATATTATAAAGGGCTGATCCGATCAAACGGGGCTGTCCTTCCAATAAAGCAAGGCGATACGCGTCATCTAAATGTTCAAGCGCTTTTTCATAATTTCTGTAGTCAATGTAGTTTCCTGATATGACGAAATGGCATTGAATTCTTCTGACTCTGTAAAAATCGTGAGCCTTATACGTCTCCAGCGCCTGTACGGCATGGTTCATGGAAAAGTGCGTCTGCTTCATAATATAAAAGACTTCCGCCACTTTAAAATGAAATTCCGCTCTTTCAATTTCATCTTCTACAAACGCAAGCATCTTCTCAGCTTTCCGATAAAAGGATATAGCCGAGATGTAATTGTTCTGTTCAAATTCGTACATTCCTCTAAACAAGTGAAAATAATACTCAGATAATCCGGAGATGCTGTCCTGATTGCTTTCCAGCGTTTTGATCAATTCACGATATTGAAGCTGAGATTCCTCGTGCAGGTCAGGCTTTACATAATCCAGCATAATTTGGTGCCGGTAGCTGATCAGCTGATAATACAGGAGAAGCAGCTGATCCTCTTCCATCTGTTCGATATCTAGATCAATTTCTTCTTTCAGTTTTACGGCATCAGCCACTTGAAATGCTAAAATGTGCTTATACCACTTATTGATTTTCACTCCTACTTGAGATGACGGGATCTCGTACGCGGCCATGCCCCTCCAACCCTTTCTATTTTCTAATTGGTTATATTTTATCATAATGTATGGCTTTGGAATTAAATTTTCTTACAATGATTCCTTCTTTATGCCTATCCTTATATATTTCGGTTTTTCTACGTATTTTTTGCACTCGGATTCTAATAAAAAAGCTTACCGGACAGTGCCGATAAGCTTTTGACTTCAAATTAACCGCCAATATAAGACATTTCCACTTTCTTTTTGCCAGATGCTTTTGATAGCGTACGATCGACTGAATACTGATCGATCCGATTTTTCCATACTGTCCCGATCATTTCTGATAGTTCGTCATCACTTAATTCCTGGCGAACCGGAGCTCTGAGGTCAAATCCGCTTGAAGCGAATAAGCAGGTAAACAGCTCTCCTCTCGCAGAAAGACGGGCTCTGTTGCAAGATCCGCAGAATGCATCAGATACAGATGATATGACGCCAATTTCTCCGGAGCCGTCCAAGTAGCGGAATCTGGAAGCCACTTCGCCTATATAATTAGGCGCTATCGGCTCAACCGGCATGTGTTTATTGATCAAATCTATGATTTCCGCCTTTGTCATGACGTCTTTCTTTTCCCATTGGTTGGTGTTGCCTACGTCCATAAATTCAATGAATCTCAGGATATGCCCTTTTTCTTTAAAATAACGGGCCATAGGCAGTATATCTTTTTCATTGACGCCCTTTTGAACGACCATATTGATTTTAACACCGAGCCCCGCTTGCTTCGCCGCTTCAATGCCTTCCAGCACCTTGCTGACAGAAACACCGCGCCCGTTTATCTTCTTAAAACGCTCGTCTTCTAAAGAATCAAGGCTGATCGTAACCCTTTTCAGCCCAGCCTCCTTGAGCCTCTTAGCATAAACAGGCAGCAGTGATCCGTTTGTCGTCATCGCGATGTCACGAATACCCGGTATGCGGGCCAGTTTTTTGATTAATTCCGGCATATCCTTTCTCATGAGGGGCTCTCCGCCGGTCAAGCGGATTTTTTCAACGCCAAATCTTGTGACAAACAATGTCGCAAGCCGTTCCAGCTCCTCAAATGAAAGCAGCTCCTCTTTCTTTAAAAAAGGATAATCCGGGCCGAATAATTCGGCGGGCATACAGTACGTGCATCGGAAGTTGCAGCGGTCTGTAACAGAAATGCGAAGGTCTCTCAGCGGTCTGTTTCTTTTATCCAACATCTGACGCGACTCTGTAATCATAGCTACAGCCCCTTCCTACTCCCTGATTCTCTCAGGGTGTGTATATACATTAAATGATCCGTTTCTGACAAATCCAATCGCTGTGATATTCAATTCTTCAGCCATTTGAATCGCAAGCTCCGTCGGGGCCGATTTGGAAATGACAATCGACACGCCGATTTTGGCCGCTTTTAACAGGACCTCTGATGAGATTCTGCCGCTGAACACAATCAGTTTGTCGCGTACGGACATCCCGTTTAGAAGGCAGTGTCCGTATAGTTTATCAAGTGCGTTGTGCCGACCGATATCTGTGCGCATCAACAGAAGCTTCTCTGTGTCGCAAAGCGCCGCATTATGGACGCCTCCCGTATCCTGAAACGTCCCGCTCCCTTGCTGCATGTCTTTCATAAGCGCCAGACATGCCTCAGGCGATATCTTGATTTGGCTGACAGCCGTCTTGGCTGTTTTGACATCCTGCTGAAAATAAAAATGACGGCCCTTTCCGCAGCATGAGCCGATCACCCGTTTCGTATAATCCTTTTGATCCAATGTCTCAGGGTGAACGAGGTCGACATATACAAAACCGAGACTTTCATCTATTGTAAACCTTTTAATTTCTTTTTGAAATCGTATAACACCCTCTGATGCGAGAAATCCGATGACAAGCTCTTCGATATGCTCAGGCGTACAAACGAGCGTCACAAATTCACTGCCATTCAGTATCACTGTCAAAGGGAATTCCGTCACCATCCGGTCTTCTACTTTGCTTATTTCCCCTTGTTCATAGCGCCATACATCCCTGACCGCAGTTACTTTATCGTTCAATGTCTCTTCCCCTCCGCAATGTTCCTGCCTTTATATTTTTTCACACTCCTCGGATTTTGTCGAATTCTGAGACACAAAAAGAGCCCTCTATATAAAGGGCTTTTACAGGATGTGATGACGGCGGTGTTTAGGCAGGACGCCTAAGCATTTAGCCGCCGTTCCTTTTATAACACGTGAGCACCAATGTGCATTGACAACGAACGCGGGGTTTGTCGACACGCTGAGACACCTCTGTATAAAGGACTCTATGTTTGATTATGCTGATTCTTTTTCAGAACCGTAAACAGCACAATAGCTGCGATCAAGGTGAGAATGCTGACAAAAAAGAAGGCTGCCAGTTTTAGAAGAACACCAAGCAATATAAATGCAACGGTGGCTATAAGAAAAATCATTCCGAATAATTTCATATGTTCAACCCCTTTTTAGGGTATCATTCCCGCCCAAACTGTTTTTAAACCAATAAAAAAGGCGCCTGGGGGAGCGCCTGATCTTTAGGTTCCTTACTCAGTAAATTTTTGTGCTTCTTTTTCCCAAGCCTGTTCGAACTCATCCGCACTGTTCGCTGAAATATATTCTCCGCCGCCAGCGACAGCTGCTTGTTTCATCTCTTCATTACCCTTGACATCAAAGTTGAAGCCAATGATGTTTACAATCGTATCCACATTTGATGCACGGAGCTTTTCGATTTCCGCCGCAGGGTCTCCGCCGCACGTTTCTTCACCGTCAGTGATTAAATACACCACGTTTTTCCCGTCTGCGTCAAATGCTTCAAATTCTTTTCTTGTGTCTGCAAGTGCTTTGGCAATCGGTGTCCATCCAGTCGGCTTGAGCTCACTCAATGAATTGTCAAACAGAGACCCTTCATATGGATGAAGGCCGTAAATGGTTTCCGTCGTACTGCACGAAAGGGCTTTACCGGACAGTTTATTGTTCCCTGCATGCCCGAAAACGCGAAGCATAAGATTTGTATCCTTTGGAAGAAGTTCGGCAAAAGATTTTACTGATTTTTTGGCAATGTCTATTTTGCGCTCTCCTCCTGTTTTTTGAACCATGCTTCCGCTTCCGTCAAACAAAACAGCTACATTTGTATCAGCCTGTTTCTCAGCGGCAAAAGACGGGGAGGCAATGGAAACAGTCAACAATCCAATGATACCGGCAGCCAGCAATTTTTTCATATGATTACTTCCTTTCTTTTTCATATTTTCCAACTATATGTTGGATTCTTCTTTATGCTAGAATACGAAAATGCAAAAAGATATAGGACATGCTGCCTTTTGTGCTGCTTTCACGATCTGTCCAAAATCGCTTGAAATGCCGTTCATTTTTAGCCATTTCCGCCCAGAAAGCATAAACAGCTTGTGTGATCATTCATTCTTTTTTCGCCTTGATTATGACAGAAAAACGGAAATCTGCTACTATGCTACAGGCAGACAGCTAATTAGTTTTGAAGTTTTTGTTACATACAAAAAGAGGCTGACCATCACCAGCCTCTTTTTTCTTATTTAGATAACATTAGTGATTGCTGAGTGAAAATTTTCTCAACATCTTTTTGGGTATAAGCCGGGAAGTATTCACCGCCGCCTACTTTCGCAATTGCGTTCAGCTGGCCTTTGTATCCCTCTTTATAATCAAAGCCGATCACATTAACAGTGATATTGTCTTTTTGCAGTTCCTTTGCTGTTTTAATCGGGTTTCCTCCGCACGTTTCCTCACCGTCTGTCAACAGATACACCACTTTTTCCCCTTTTGCATCAAGCTGGTCAAAAGAAGATTTCGCCTCGTTCAGCGCTTTGGCAATTGGCGTCCAGCCAGTCGGCCCAATTGTATTGAGAGAATTGAGGAAGCTTTGCTCGTTAAAGCTTTGGAAGCCGTATACGTTGCGAATGGCTTCACATGACTGAACTTTTCCGGAATTTTTATTGTTTCCTTCAGAGCCAAACACGCTCATTTTCACCTGAGTTCCTTCTGGCAATGAGCTCGCAAACTTTGAAATTTCTTTTTTGGCTGAATTAAATTTAGATACACCATCTATTCTTTTCGCCATACTTCCGCTGGCATCAAGCAAGACCGCCACGTTCGCCGGCGCTTTAGCCTCCGTTTCTGTCTTTTCAGCTGCAAAAGCAGGTGAAGTTAATCCAAAAAGCAATCCTGTCATCATGATCAGTGAAAATCTTTTCTTCATGTTCGTACCCCTTTACCAATTTGTTTCTGCGTGCAGATGTTCAACGCTGAACATAATCTATCGTAATCAACAAAAACCGAGAAATAAATAGGGCGGGCTTCCCCATTGCTGTTGTTTACTTTTGCATAGAAACCTATGTTTTTATTAGTGATTTCCACCTAACGCCCCTATGAAAAGAGAAGATTGTCCGCCTTTCGGCTTTCGTTATATGAGTCTGTCGAAGTCTGTCGACAAATGTGGATGACTTTACCACAATCTCAAAGCCTGAAATCAGGAAAAAAGGACTGATCCTTAAAGACGGTCAGAAGCTCCTCTAAACCGTTTCAGCTACTCTTAGATAAAAGATATTCAGGAACAGAAAAAGACGCCCAATGAGCGTCTTTTTCTACTTTTTCGCCATATATTTATTCAAAAACGCATCTGCCTCAGAAATTTGTGTGCCTTGGTAATAGTACTTTACAATGTCATCAACCGTTTTGCCTTCTTTGGCCATAAAATTCGCTCCGTATTGGCTCATCCCCACACCGTGGCCAAATCCTCTCGTCGTGACTGTAATTGTGTCTCCATTTCGCTTCCATTCAAAATCGGCGGAGTTGAGACCCAACTTTTCACGTATGTCTCTTCCTTTCAGCGTCTTGCCGTTAATGACGGCAGTTGCGACCTGGTGGCCCGGTGTCTCGCCGGTAATCTTCCCTACTGCGCTAGATCCATCCAGCTTGACGCCAAGCTTTTGCTGAAATTCTGCCGCTGTAAAGGTTTTCGTTGCCTTATATTTCGGAGACTTTTTATCCCATGGGCTTTTGACGCTTTTTAAATATGGGATAGCACTTGTCCAATAAGCTTCTGCATTCTCTGTGTAGCCGTTGCTTGTGGAGAAAAAGGATGCTTCAATCGGCTGGTTGTTGTACGTTAAGATTTTGCCTTGCGTACTGGCTACCGCATCTGTGATTTTCTTCAGTTTTGTCTCATAGCTTGTGCCCCACTGTTTTTTCAGCTCCGCTTTGCTTTTATACACCTGGAACATCTGTGTATCATCCACCAGTGAGCCTTTAGGAGCTTCTACCGCTGAATTTGACACCATCAGTCTGACAATAAATGTTCTGGCGGCAAGCGCCTGGGCTTTCAGCGCTTCAGGTTTAAAGGTTGCCGGCATTTCGGAGGCGACGACTCCAATCACATACTCTTCAAGCGGAATGTTTTCTACGGATTGATTTGCGGTTCGATAGACGGGAATAGAAACAGGTGATGCTTTCAATGTTTCTGCTCCTTTCGATGCTGGTTTCGTGCTGACTGCTGTCTTTTCTGATTCTACGCTGGCCCCCGCTTCCTTATTATGCTGGAATGGTATAACCAAGAGTGTGGGAACCAAGAGAATCAATGCACATAGTACGGATAGTGTGATTGCGAATTGTTTCATATTCAGCTGCCTCCTGCTCGGGATTCGACTCTAGTCTAGTCTATGGGCAGGGACAAGCTAATATGACTCTCGTTTTGGACAGAAACTTTATTTGTCATTTACGTATTCTTTTTTGCTATTTTGCGCATAATGATGATAATACACAAAAAATAAAAAACCAGTATGCCAGAGTGACATACTGATTTTCAAGTAAGTTTATGCATTTAAGTCAGAAACGACTTCTTTATTCTCTTGCTCAGAAGCAGACTCATCATTTACACGTTCGATGTCTGCGCCCAGAGCGGCAAGCTTCTGATGGAAATCAACGTAACCGCGGTCTAAGTGCTTCAATTCAGTAACACGTGTGTGACCTTCAGCCACTAACCCCGCAAGAATCAGCGCTGCACCTGCACGCAAATCAGTCGCTGCAACTTCAGCTCCCTGAAGCTGTACAGGACCGTTAATGATGACAGAACGTCCTTCAATCTTGATATCACCATTCATACGGCGGAATTCTTCCGCATGCATAAAACGGTTTTCAAAAACGGTTTCTGTAATCATGCTTGTGCCGCTTGCACGAAGCAGAAGCGCCATCATTTGTGACTGCATATCAGTCGGGAAGCCCGGGTGAGGCATTGTTTTGATGTCAATCGGTTTAAGCTCTTTCGGGCCGATGACACGCAGACCTTCACCTTCATCCTTAATTGTTACACCCATCTCTTCCATTTTTGCAATTAAAGAGGTGAGGTGCTCAGGAACCGCTCCTTTTACTAATACGTTTCCTTCAGTGATTGCAGCAGCAACCATAAATGTGCCCGCTTCAATACGGTCAGGAATAATATGGTGTTTTACGCCGTGAAGCTTTTCGACTCCTTCAATTTTGATGGTGCCGGTGCCAGCTCCGCGGATTTTTCCGCCCATGCCGTTGATATAGTTTGCTAAATCAACGATTTCGGGTTCTTTTGCCACGTTTTCCAGCGTTGTTGTTCCTTCAGCTAGAGCGGCTGCCATAATCAGGTTCTCTGTAGCTCCTACACTTGGGAAGTCCAGATAAATTTTTGCGCCTTGCAGTCGGCCTTTTACTTCAGCTTCAATGAAGCCATTACCGACTTTGATTTCTGCGCCCATTGCTTCAAAACCTTTTAAATGCTGATCAATCGGTCTGGAACCAATTGCGCATCCGCCCGGAAGTGCAACTCTTGCATGACCTGTACGCGCAAGAAGCGGCCCCATGACAAGCACAGACGCACGCATTTTACGAACATATTCAAAAGGTGCTTCAGTTTGCAAAGCGTATGAAGCATTTACAGTCACTTCATTATTTTCAAAATGCACATCTGCTCCTAAATGACGCAACACTTCGTTAATTGTATATACATCGGAGAGCGTAGGTACATCACAAATTACGCTTTTTTCTTCACTTGCTAATAAAGATGCAGCGATAACAGGTAAAACGGCATTTTTAGCGCCTTCAACTTTGACTGTGCCGTTTAACTTCTGACCGCCGCGGACGATGATTTTTTCCAAGGTATTCCCCTCCGCGTCCCTAAATTCTCTATATTAATATTCAGTCGTAACGATTGGTGTGCCAACCGTAACGGTATGTTTTCCGCCCATTCCTGCACTTCTAAGTGCAATTTGCAAATTCATTTTATGTTTCGAGGTCATAATGTACTCTTCCCACTCATCTGTAAACGCAGAAATAGAAACGAAATTTGGCTCAACTACATGTTCTACTGATCTTGCTTGAAATTCATTTAATAACTGATTTGCTTTTTTTTGCAAAACAATATTCATATTATCATCTAAGTGACCATTTAGACAAGTAAAAATAACTACTTTTTCTTGGAATATCCCAAGTGTCTCCCGTTCAAACTGTTCATATGTATCATTCCAGCTATCCGGTGTCTCTAGACTCATTTGCTCATATAATAAATACGAAGTTGGATTGTGTTTTTTGAGGGTTGTGACAAGCTGCAGTCTAAAAGAAGTACGATTTTTTTTGTCAGTATATGTGCCAATTGCCTTTATCATTTTATCTTCCCGTGCAATCACCCAATCATATTGACGATACTCTTGTTTTAAACGTTGCACTTTTTGATAAAATTCTTTTTCGGTCAGTGACAAGTTTTGTT
Source organism: Bacillus sp. PS237 (assembly GCF_037963345.1). NCBI lineage: Bacteria > Bacillati > Bacillota > Bacilli > Caryophanales > Bacillaceae > Bacillus > Bacillus sp. PS237. The sequence continues at coordinate 3,706,614 of NZ_CP150156.1, forward strand.
TTGCATGCAATGTCCACTTATCTATTGACACATCTTGACGTTCCATCCCCTCTGCCATCTGTGCTAACGGCGTTAATTCACTCGCATGAATGGTATGGAAAACAGCAATGACGAAGCTTAACATGACGGAAATGATAATAGCGTGGCTTACTTGTTTTTTCTTCATGTTCATCTCTCCCCCTTATCCCCAGTTTTACCGGAGGCAAGAGGCGCCATACGTAAAAATCTTCGTCAAAACTCGAGCTATTCGCTTCAACCCGCTTCTCCCAACCATTTAATAATGTTCAAAACCTATTAAAATAGATAGGGAAGCTGCTGTGAATAATTGAGGTAATCTAAAAAGAAATTGGCAACGGCCGTTCCAATGGCGATTGTCAGCAAAATCATCAGGAGTCTTGCCTGCACGACTTTGCCTTTTTTGATTAACGGATCTATATTGACGGCTTGCAACGCCCACCAAGTCACTGCTATAAAAATCAGGTGAACGACAATGCCGATTGCAGCCTGCTGTCCCAATACACTCATCTATTACACTCCTTTCTCTGCGTTCATACCCTTTCTTATTATATAAGAAGCACAGATAAAGATGATACATTTTATACAGAACGGAATAATCAGCCAAATCTAGGGCTAATCCCCGCTTAAAGTGCGATTCTTTTACATGGTATACTTTATTGGAAAGGAGCTGGCAAATGTGAATCATTCTTTTTTTCAGCCTGAAAAGCAATATGGTGAGGACCTGCCAATTTTTGATCAGGAATGGGAAGCAATTGCATTCTATTATGATTATAGACAGTCACAGATTGAAGAACTGAATGAATTGTGTCAGTTTTTTAACATTTCTCTTACCTATACGAGAGAAAGCCTTGAAGAGCTTGAAAACCTCTATTTTCAAAGTATACAAGAACTTTTGCTTGCTGATTGGAATCTTCCTATTGAAGAATTCGAGAAAATGATCAGTGTTTATCTTATAGATTGTGTGATTGCCCGCCATGAAGATGCTGAATGGGTTGTAAAACCTTATCCCTATAAAGACGGCGCTTATACACTTGGCTTTAGAAGACATCGCAAATCGTGGCATACAATGAATGCCTGTGATGGTTTATACCTGCGTCCAAAAGAGGATCGCCCGTTGCTGTCGCTGTTTGATTCTCTTGTGCGTTCATAAAAAAATCCTTCTCATAAAGAGAAGGATTTTTTCTTATTTCCCTGCTACATCCAATCTGTTCAAAGCCCGCTGTAACGCAAGCTCAGCCCGACGAATGTCAGTATCATCTGATTGAGAATTCAAACGCTCCTGCGCCCGCTGGCGTGCAGCTTCAGCGCGCTCTTTATCGATGCCTTCCGCTGTCTCGGCAGCCTGGGCAAGGATGGTGACATGATCAGGACGGACTTCTACAAAACCGCCGCTGACGGCAACCATTTCAGTCTGCCCGTCTTTTTTCAGACGGACAGCGCCGATTTTAAGAGGAGCCACGGTTGGAATATGGCCTGGCAAAATACCGAGATCGCCGCTTTCGGCTCTCACACTCACCATTTCGATATCCGCATCGTATACTGGGCCGTCGGGAGTAACGATATTGACTTTAACGGTCTTCATGCTTTTACCCTCCTAGGACCAGATTAAACTTCTACACCCATTTCTTTTGCTTTCTCAACAACTTCTTCGATACGGCCTACAAGACGGAATGCATCTTCTGGAAGATGGTCATATTTACCGGCTAAGATTTCTTTGAAGCCTTGTACCGTCTCTTTTACAGGCACGTAAGAACCTTTTTGTCCAGTGAACTGTTCAGCCACGTGGAAGTTCTGAGAAAGGAAGAACTGGATACGACGTGCGCGGTGAACGACAAGTTTGTCTTCCTCGCCTAATTCATCCATACCGAGAATCGCAATGATATCCTGAAGCTCTTTGTAACGCTGAAGCGTTGACTGTACTTCACGCGCAACCGCATAGTGCTCTTCTCCAACAATTTCAGGAGCAAGGGCGCGTGATGTAGATGCCAACGGATCAACCGCAGGGTAAATACCCATTTCAGTTAATTTACGCTCAAGGTTTGTTGTCGCATCCAAGTGAGCGAACGTTGTCGCCGGCGCCGGGTCAGTGTAGTCATCGGCAGGCACGTAGATCGCCTGGATAGATGTAACTGATCCAACGTTCGTAGACGTGATACGCTCTTGGAGCTGACCCATCTCAGTTGCAAGCGTCGGCTGATAACCAACCGCTGAAGGCATACGGCCAAGAAGGGCTGAAACCTCTGAACCCGCTTGTGTGAAACGGAAAATGTTATCGATGAAGAACAGTACGTCCTGTCCTTGTACATCACGGAAGTGCTCAGCCATTGTAAGGCCTGTCAAAGCAACACGCATACGTGCGCCCGGCGGCTCGTTCATTTGTCCGAATACCATGGCTGTTTTGTTGATTACGCCAGAGTCACTCATTTCGTAGAAAAGGTCGTTCCCTTCACGAGTACGCTCTCCTACGCCGGCGAATACAGAGATACCGCCGTGCTCTTGCGCGATGTTGTTGATTAATTCCTGGATTAATACGGTTTTACCTACACCGGCACCACCGAACAATCCGATTTTACCGCCCTTAATGTAAGGAGCAAGCAAATCAACAACTTTAATACCTGTTTCAAGAATTTCAACTTCTGTTGAAAGCTGATCGAATGAAGGCGCCTGTCTGTGAATCGGATCCTTTTTCGCATCCGCAGGAACCGGCTCATTCAAATCAATATTTTCTCCGAGAACGTTAAATACACGTCCAAGTGTTACATCACCAACCGGTACTGAGATTGGCGCTCCTGTATCTACAGCTTCCATACCGCGCTGAACACCATCTGTAGATGCCATTGCGATTGTACGGACTGTATCATCACCTAAATGAAGAGCGACCTCAAGCGTTAAATCAATACCTACTTCGTTTTCACTTGCAGCTGGCTGTGAAATTTTAATCGCATTATAAATTTCAGGCAAGTGACCGTCTTCAAAACGCACGTCGACGACCGGTCCTAATACCTGGCTAACGCGTCCTTTCTTCATCGCTATCCCTCCTGACAAAATCTTTCTATTCTAAAGCGGCTGCTCCGCCGACAATTTCCGTAATTTCTTGTGTGATGGCTGCTTGGCGAGCGCGGTTGTAAGAAAGCGAAAGTGAATCGATAAGTTCCTTCGCGTTGTCTGTCGCGTTTTTCATCGCCGTCATTCTTGCAGCGTGCTCACTTGCTTTACTGTCAAGAAGCGCACCGAAGATTAAGCTTTCTGCATATTGAGGAAGCAAAACCTCCAGAACCTCCTCTTCAGATGGTTCAAATTCATAAGACGCCGTTCTTTTTCCGCCGCCGCTGCCCAAATCAGATAACGGCAGAAGTTTTTTCTCCGTTACTTCTTGAGTAATGGCGCTGACAAAATGGTTATAAACAAGGTGCAATTCATCAAACGCACCGTCTATAAACATTTGAATCGTTTGACGGGCAAGATCTTTAATTTCTGTAAACGTTACTTCATCTCCAAGTCCTGTTAACTCGGAAATGATCGGAATCTCCCGTTTCTTAAAGAAATCACGGCCCACTCTTCCGATGGCAATCACCGCATACTCATCCTTAGACTGATGACGTTCTTGCATGGCCTGATAAGCACTCCGTAAAACCGAACTGTTAAAAGCGCCGGCAAGACCGCGGTCAGACGTAATGACAAGGTATGCCGTTTTTTTCACTTCTCTGCTGAGAAGCATCGGGTGCTTCACGTTGCCGGAAACTCTTCCGACGTTTGACACAACCTCTTGGATTTTATCCATATATGGCACAAATGATTTTGCATTGTTTTCAGCACGATTCAGCTTAGCCGCAGATACCATCTGCATGGCTTTTGTAATCTGACTTGTTTTTTTCGTTGACGTGATCCTTGACTTAATATCGCGTAATGAGGCCAAAGATTTCACCACCTTTTCTCTTCATCTGCGTAAAAAGAGAGAAAAAGAGAACCTTTTTCTCTCATCAGCATTCGAGTTAGTTGCTTGGTGCAAATGTGCGTTTGAAGCCTTCGATTGCAGCTTTGAAGTCTTCATCAGCAGGAAGGTTTCCTGTTTTCGCAATTCCGTCAAGCAGGTCTTTATGGTTTTGGTCAAGGTACATGTAGTACTCTTCTTCAAAACGTCTGATATCCGCCACAGGAATATCATCGAGATATCCTTTTGTCAGCGCATAAAGAATAGCTACTTGCTTTTCAACCGGAAGCGGCTTGTTCAGATCCTGCTTCAGCACTTCAACTGTACGCGCACCGCGGTTCAGTTTTGCCTGAGTCGCTTGGTCGAGGTCAGAACCGAATTGAGCGAATGCTTCCAGCTCACGGTATGACGCAAGGTCAAGACGCAAAGTACCTGATACTTTTTTCATCGCTTTGATTTGCGCTGAGCCGCCGACACGGGATACAGACAATCCGGCATTGATCGCTGGACGTACGCCTGAGAAGAACAAATCAGATTGCAGGAAGATCTGTCCGTCGGTGATGGAAATGACGTTCGTCGGAATATAAGCAGAGATATCTCCGGCTTGTGTTTCTACGAACGGCAGAGCTGTAATTGATCCTGCGCCTTTCGCGTCGCTAAGCTTTGCTGCACGCTCAAGCAGACGGGAATGAAGATAGAATACATCCCCAGGGAACGCTTCACGGCCTGGCGGACGGCGAAGAAGCAAGGACAGCTCACGGTAAGCGGCCGCTTGTTTAGAAAGATCATCGTATACAACAAGAACGTGCTTGCCGTTGTACATAAATTCTTCTGCCATTGTAACCCCAGCATACGGTGCCAGGTACAGAAGCGGTGCCGGCTGTGACGCAGACGCCGTTACAACAATTGTATAATCAAGCGCGCCGTGTTTACGCAATGTTTCTACTACGCCGCGGACTGTTGATTCTTTTTGGCCGATCGCAACATATACACAGATCATGTCTTGGTCTTTTTGGTTCAGGATCGCATCGATCGCAACAGATGTTTTACCTGTTTGACGGTCACCGATGATCAGCTCACGCTGGCCGCGGCCGATTGGAATCAGTGCATCGATCGCTTTGATACCGGTTTGAAGCGGTTCATGAACGGATTTACGGTCCATAACGCCTGGTGCAGGGCTTTCGATCGGACGAGTTTTGCTTGTCAGAATCGGGCCTAGTCCGTCAACCGGCTGGCCTAGCGGGTTTACAATACGGCCGATTAACTCTTCACCAACAGGAACCTCCATGATGCGGCCTGTTCTTTTTACTTCGTCTCCCTCACGGATCTCACTGAAAGGTCCTAAGATGACGATACCTACGTTTGATTCCTCAAGGTTTTGAGCCATACCCAAAACACCGTTTGAAAATTCGACAAGTTCACCGGCCATACAGTTGTCAAGGCCGTGCACACGTGCAATACCGTCACCGACTTGGATGACTGTACCTACGTCTTGAACTTCAATATCAGATTGATAATTTTGTATTTGCTGTTTTATCAGCGTGCTAATCTCTTCAGCTTTGATGCTCACTTAGGTTTCACCCCTTCTATCGATTTTCCCCGGCTAATTGACGTTCAATGCGCTGAAGCTTCCCGCTTACGCTGCCGTCATAAATCCGGTTTCCAATGCGGACTTTAATACCGCCTATTAAATCCGTCTGCACTTCATTTCTGATTCTCAGTGAAGCGACTCCGGCTTTTTTTGCAAACACTTGTGATAATGGTAACATTTCTGCATCCGTCAGCGGTTTCACTGAATATACGATTGCGTCTTCTGTTTGACGGGCCACATTTGCGAGTTTGATAAACTCATCTGTGAGCTCAGGGACAATCGCGGCACGATGGCGGTCAATCAAAAGAAAAATCGTATTGAGTACGGACTGTGACAAAGAGCCAAATGCATTTTGAATCAGCTCTTTTTTCTTCGCAGCCGGCACCTTCGGATGGTTCAACACATCATTAAGCGCTTTTTCATTTTGAAATACTTGTTTTACAACAATTAGCTCTTCTTCTACTTGATTCAGCTGAGCGGACTCATTGGCTATATCAAAAAGAGCTGATGCATATCGTTTAGAGACAGCTGATCCACTCATCGGCTTTCTCCTACCTCTTTAAGATAGTCCTGGATCAATTTCTCTTGCGCTTGTTCATCCAGTTCTTTTTCGATCACTTTCGACGCAATCATGACAGAAAGAGACGCTACTTGCTCACGGAGAGCAGAAACCGCCTGTTCCTTTTCCTTCACGATTTCAGTTCTTGCTGCTTCTTTCAGACGTTCAGATTCTGCACGTGCAGCCTGAATAATCTCTTCTTTTTGCTTCTCTCCCAGTTTCTTTGCGTTTTCGATAAGAGTTTGGGATTCCTGTCTTGCTTCTTTTAAAAGAACGCGCTGCTCTTCAATCAGCTGCTGCGCTTCTTTATTTTTTTCTTCAGCAGACGTAATTTCTCCAGCGATGTGGTCTTCACGCTGTTTCATTATGTTTAATAGCGGCCCTAAAGCGTATTTCTTCAGAAGCGCTAATAAGATTAACATAGCTAACAGTTGGAACAGGATATCTCCGCCGTTAAACGACAATCCTAGTTCAAGTGGTAATTGAGACATCTACTACGGCAACTCCCTTCTGCAGGTTTTTCTTTGCTGATCCAGCAGCCGCACTTGTCTCTTTTCAGCCGGCAAGGCGGGATGCTTATCAGACATAAAGCAATGGCGAAGGTTCTCTTGGAATGATCTTCGCCATTTTTAGTTCATATAAGGCTTTTATGCTTAGCCAAAGAACGCTAAGAATGCGATAACGACAGCGATAATAGGAAGGGCTTCAACTAATGCGATACCCATGAACATAAGAGTTCTCAGTTCTTTACCTGCTTCCGGCTGACGGGCAATCCCCTCTACCGTACGTGAAACAATCAAACCGTTACCAATACCTGCACCAAGTGCGCCTAAACCAATTGCAATCGCAGCTGCTATTAAATTCATGAAAAAGTTCCTCCTTTAAAATGTTATCCGTTTGGATATAATGTTTTAATGATCATGACTGATTTTATGAGACATGTACACCATCGTCAGCATTGTAAAGATAAATGCCTGGATAGCACCAATAAATAAACTGAATGCTTGCCATGCCAGCATCGGCAGAATGGCACCGATTGTACCGACAAGACCGAGAGCCACGCTTTGCGAATAATGGCTTGTTGCTAATCCCGCAAGCAGGCCGAGAAGAATCTCACCGGCGAAGATGTTACCATACAGCCGCAAACCTAGAGTCAGCGTATTCGCAAACTCTTCGATGATTTTCATCGGGAGCATGAATGGAACAGGTCTTAAATAGTCTTTGGAATATTCCTTGAGCCCTTTCATCTTCACACCATAGTAGTGGGTTAAAGCAACAACCATCACGGCTAGCGTTAATGTAATGGCAGGATCGGCTGTCGGAGACTTCCACCAGAGCTCATGTCCGATTGTAATAGAGAACGGCAGCCCCAGCATATTCGACACAAATATGTACATCAGCAATGTGACACCAAGTGCCAAGAAGTTAGCCCCTGTTTTTAAATCCATTGTACTGCCAATAATATTGCGGACGAAATCAACAATCCATTCCATAAAGTTCTGGGCTTTTCCGGGACGGATCGAAAGCGTTCTTGTCGTCAATATAGCAATCAATAAAACAATCACACTCGCCACAGTAATCATCAGAATGTTTGTCAGATTAAAAGTAAGACCTAGAAATTCTATAGTTCTGTAACCATGATTCAAAGGGTTTTCACCTCTCTTCCATTGATGAACGTTTAAGCTGGATAAAGGAATCTATCATAATGACAGGGTATATTGTCATTAATCCAATAACTGTACTTGCCATATGAAAGTATTCGGGATTTTTATAGGCAACAGCCACAGCAAGAATCGCATTGCACCACCGCGCTGCGCTCCCGAGAGATCGTATGGACTTTCCTTTCTCTACAGCTCTGTCAAAAGCATTCATTCTTCTGACGAGCAGTAAAAAATTAAACAAACTGAAAACAGTTCCCAGAATAAGGCCTAAAAAAACGGTTTTATACGCTGTTAAACCATAACCCAGTACATACACTGCCAAAATGAACAATAAATATTTGCGTTGTCTGCTAAATGTAAGCTTGGGATCGTCCATCAATTATCTGTCTCCTGATGAAAAAATAATGTATAGCTTGGATACGGCAAAAATCAGCGGTTAACCCTTAGTAGAAGACCTTTTTTGACCGGCAAAACGGGCCTGTTCGAAAAAATCATTCATCCGCAAGCCTTGCAGGGATGCTGTTTCATTCGCTTAAATAAATCCTCATAATACGGGTTTGCTGAGAGGATTTACATTGAGGATGAGGACTATAATGAAAGCTATGAAAACCTTCTCATAATACCCTCGTTTAGCATACAATAGCCCCTAACATGTGTCAATCTGTTTAAAGTTAAAAAACTTTTTATACTTTACGTCTCCACAGAATGTTCACATTTTCACCTATAATTGTATACAGATTCACCGAATAGCAAAAAACTGGATAAAAAAATGAAACCCCCTTTTGGGGATTTCATTTTTTATTTTGTTCCAAACATGCGGTCACCCGCATCTCCGAGACCTGGAACAATATATCCTTTTTCATTTAATTTTTCATCTAGCGCCGCAATGTAAATATCAACGTCCGAATGATGCTTCTGCAATTCTTCCACACCCTCCGGCGCTGCTACAAGACACATGAAACGGATATTTTTCGCACCGCGTTTTTTAAGGCTGTGAATGGCTTCAACTGCGGAACCGCCTGTAGCGAGCATCGGGTCAACCACGATGAATTCACGCTCTTCCACATCAGAAGGAAGCTTGACATAGTATTCCACGGGTTTTAAGGTTTCTGGATCACGGTAAAGGCCGACATGTCCCACTTTTGCCGCAGGAATCAGCTTTAAAATGCCGTCAACCATTCCCAATCCTGCTCTGAGGATAGGAACCACTCCGAGTTTTTTCCCTGAGATGACTTTCGATTTCGCAGCCTGAACCGGTGTATTGATATCCACTTCTTCCAGAGGAAGATCGCGGGTAATTTCAAATGCCATGAGTGTAGCCACTTCATCTACTAACTCTCTAAAATCCTTCGTACCTGTATTTTCATTCCGTATATATGTCAGCTTGTGCTGAATTAAAGGATGATCAAATACATAAACCTTTCCCATACTGTGTTTCAGCTCCTTTTTTATTGTCCCATCAACAATTACACACTTCTATTGATTCTACAAAAAAAGACATTGAGTTTCAAGAACATCGTCAAAAAACCCGCCGGGCATAAGCCCAAGCGGGTTTTAGGATCTTAATAATCTAATTCTTTATATAAAGGAAATTTATCAGTCAGAGCAGCTACACGCTGTCTTGCTTCTTCAAGTTTTCCTTCATCTTCGTGGTTTTTCAATGCAAGCGCAATGATAGCACCGACTTCTTCTAATGCGTCTCCGTCAAAACCGCGGCTGGTTACAGCAGCTGTACCAAGACGGATGCCGCTTGTTACGAAAGGTTTTTCAGGATCATATGGAATCGCGTTTTTGTTAGACGTAATACCAATTTCATCAAGTACATGCTCCGCAACCTTACCAGTCAGTCCGAGCGAACGAAGGTCAACAAGGATAAGGTGGTTGTCTGTTCCGCCTGAAACGAGCTGGATGCCCTCTTTCGTTAAGGCTTCAGCCAGACGTTTCGCGTTTGAAATGACGTTTTGTGCATATGTTTTGAAATCGTCCTGCAATACTTCACCGAATGAAACAGCTTTTGCGGCAATAACGTGCATCAGAGGGCCGCCTTGAATTCCAGGGAAGATCGATTTATCAATTTTCTTGCCAAACTCTTCACGGCAAAGGATCATACCGCCGCGAGGACCGCGAAGTGTTTTATGTGTTGTTGTTGTAACGAAATCAGCGTAAGGAACCGGGTTTGGATGAAGGCCTGCCGCAACAAGTCCTGCGATATGTGCCATATCCACCATGAAGTAAGCGCCGACTTCATCAGCAATTTCACGGAATTTCTTAAAGTCGATTGTACGAGGATACGCACTTGCTCCTGCTACGATAAGCTTCGGTTTATGAGCGAGGGCTTTTTCACGCACGTCATCGTAATCAATATATTGAGTTTCTTTATCTACGCCGTACTCAACAAAGTTATATTGAACACCGCTGAAGTTGACTGGGCTTCCGTGTGTTAAATGGCCGCCGTGGGAGAGGTTCATCCCAAGTACAGTATCGCCTTGCTCCAAAATCGTGAAGTACACTGCCATGTTTGCTTGTGCGCCTGAATGAGGCTGAACGTTTACATGCTCCGCTCCAAAGATTTCCTTCGCGCGGTCACGGGCGATATCTTCAACGACATCGACGTGCTCGCATCCGCCGTAGTAGCGTTTGCCCGGATATCCTTCTGCGTACTTATTTGTCAAAACAGATCCTTGTGCTTCCATAACCGCTTCACTTACAAAGTTCTCAGAAGCAATCAATTCGATCTTAGTCTGTTGGCGTTCACGCTCATTTTTAATGGCGTTAAACACTTGTTCGTCTTGCGCAGGTAAATGTTTCATCAGCGAGATCCTCTCCTATCCGTATCCTGTTCTTTGTTTTTACCATCACTATTGTACATGGTTTTTAAGGCCGATGTAAAAGATTATTTTTAAAAAATCTAAATTTTTATTGGTAAAAACGAATATTAATAACTTAAATTTAATTTAAAGTTCGGAATTTATTTCACTATCTTAAAATAAAAGAAAAGACTGGCTATGCAGTCCTTTCATTCGCACTCATAAACCGCCCGCACTCCGCCGATTAGTTTCGGCCGTGTACGCGCCAATGTCACATGAGCTGAACCGAGGCTGTTTTGAGAGACACGCACAGGGACAGCCACCGGTTTCAGATGCATGCCGATAAACGTATCGCCTATATCAATTCCGGCGTCAGCCTGAATGGTTTCAACAAGAACAGGAGACTTCATCTGCTTAAACGCATAAGACGCCATCGCTCCGCCCGCTTTTGGAACGGGCACGGCAGAAACGGTTGGAAGCCTGAACAGCTTGGCTGTTTCTGCTTCGACGACAAGCGCTCTGTTTAAATGCTCGCAGCATTGAAACGCCAGATGGATTCCCGTTTTTTCCCGGAGCTCAGCAAGTCCGCTGTAGATGCTTTCAGCGATATCTACACTGCCCGATGTGCCGATCCGGCTGCCGGCCACTTCGCTCGTGCTGCATCCAAGGACGAAGAGCTGATCTTGTTTCAATTCCGCTTGGTCCTGAAACTCAGACAGCATCGTCTTCCACGTTTGTTTCAACTCATTCATTAAACAGCACCCCTACAGGTTTTTCTCTTCATAATCGGAGATTTTTCCAATACGCGTTTGGTGTCTTCCCCCGGTAAACTCAGTAGTCAGCCAGATTTTTGCGATTTCCCGAGCCAAACCAGGTCCGATCACCCGTTCACCCATCGCAAGGATGTTTGTGTCATTATGCTCCCTCGTCGCCTTCGCGCTGAAGGTATCGTGCGCCAGCGCGCAGCGAATCCCTTTTACTTTATTAGCGGAAATGCTCATGCCGATGCCTGTCCCGCAAATTAAAATGCCTCTGTCAACTTCGCCGCTAACCACTTTTTCGGCCACCGGAAAAGCATAATCCGGATAATCGACAGAGCCGCTGCCGCAGTCACAGCCCATATCAATATATTCAATTTGCAATTCGTCCATTAACTCTTTGATTTCATTTCGAATGTGAACGCCGCCATGATCCGATGCAATGGCTACTTTCATCTGCTTTTCCTCCCAGCGTGTGTGATGCGGCCCGCCCGCTTTATTGACCGCGCAGCCTGTCCGCTCTTTGATTCACACCATATGATGTGCTTTTCACTATATTCTACTCCTTCACGCAGGATTTGCAAATGACCTGTTTGCAGATTTTCTGACAACTTATCTACGGTCTTTTTTCAGCTGTTTTGCCAGCTGCCGAAGAAGCTCTTCAAGCTCATCTCGCGTTTGTTTATAGATGTCAATTGAGCCGCCGAACGGATCGAGGACATCACCATGGCTGCCTGTGACATATTCTTTTAACGTAAACACTTTATCACGATAACGTCCAAATTGGCTGGCAATGATCTGTTTGTGCTGATGGGTCATAGCCAGAACCAAATCAGCCGATTCCATAAGTTCTTCAGTTAATGGAGAAGACACATGATTAAGGGCAATGTGTTTTTCAAACAGCGCTTCGACTGCATGAGGCGTCGCTTTCCCATTAGGTGAAGCAAACACGCCTGCCGAGCGGACATTGACATTCAGCCCTTCCCTTTCTGCAATTGATTTAAAAAGCGCCTCAGCCATTGGGCTGCGGCACGTATTTCCAGTACAGACAAAAATAATATCCATGTCAGTCACCCCTTATTTTTCTCTATTATATATGAAGAAAAAAGAAACGGCGACTTCGTTTCTTTTATTGGTATATTAAATTGGCAAAAGCAGCTTTAATCCAAACACGATTAATATGATGCCCCCGAGCGCTTCGCTGTATGTGCCAAGCCATGACTGCACTTGTTTTCCGACCAGCAGGCCCAGCCATGTCAACATCATGCTGAACAGCCCGAACAGGGTAATTGTGAGGAGCGGATGCGAGCCGTATATCCCCAAGCTCAAGCCGACGGAAAAGCTGTCAAGGCTGACGCCGATGGCAAACAGCAATAAGCCCGGCCCTGCCGGTGACATGAATCGTTCTTCTGACTGTTTAAAAGAGGCCATAAGCATTTGAACCCCAAGAACAAAAAGCAGCGCCCCACCGATATAAACCGCTAACACGCCGAGGAGCCCTGACAGCATGTTACCGGCCGCCATCCCTGCGAGAGGCATGATGACGTGAAAGAGGCCGATGATGAAACCAATATAGAATATCTGCTTCTTTCTAAGTTTGACCATGCCCATTCCAAGGCCGACAGAAAAAGCATCCATCCCTAAAGCAAACGCCATGATGCTTAATGTAATCAGTTCGCCTATAAACAAATCCGACATACATAAATAACCCCCTTGGACACGCCCCGCTTTTTTAGCCTATGCGTGTCCAAAAAGGGTTAGAACATCTGACTGCTTTCAGCGAATCACTCTTCCTCCGGCGGCTTTCATCAGCCTGTTCATAATAGCAAGACCGACACCTGTATCCGGAAAGGATTCCGCTATAATGAAATCCACCTTATTCTCATCAAAGCTGCGCAAAGCATCATACAGCCCTGCCGCAACAGTCTCAAGCTGAGCCCGTCTTCCGCAGCTCTTCACATAATCAGCGGAATAAACGCCCGCTTTTTCTTCTGTCGTCAGGACACCGACCCGTCTTCCACCCTGTTGATATTCTTGAATGAGGTGCTGAATGCGCTCTGGGCTGCCTTCGCAAATGGCAAGAGGCGCTGTCGGCGCATAATGTGTATATTTCATCCCTGGAGAAATCGGCTTCTCGTTTTGGTCGCTGAGCCCTTTATCCACATGGATCGGCCCGATCACCGCTTCAATTTGTTCCTTCGTAATGCCGCCAGGACGCAAGAGAACAGGGATGTCGTCCGCACATGAAAGCACAGTTGATTCGACCCCGATTCCGGTAGGGCCTCCATCCACAATACCGGCTATGCGGCCATCCAAGTCGTGAGCCACATGCTCCGCTTTTGTGGGACTTGGCTTGCCTGATAGATTGGCGCTCGGTGCTGCAATCGGCAGTCCCGATTCGCGAATCAATGCAAGGGCAAGCGGATGATCCGGCATTCTAATGGCAACCGTTTCAAGACCTGCCGTTACACGAGGTGAAAGCGCATCAGGTTTGCAAGGCAGAATGAGCGTAAGTGCTCCCGGCCAAAACCGTTTCATCAATGTTTTCGCCTTTTCCGGCGCCGGGCCCGTTAAATCCTCAAGCTGGCTGATATCCGCAATGTGGACAATCAGGGGATTATCGCTCGGCCGCCCTTTCGCCTCATATATTTTTTTGACGGCATCCGTATTTTTTGCGTTTGCGCCTAGGCCATATACTGTTTCTGTCGGAAAGGCAACGACCTCATTTTCTCGGAGCAAAGCGGCTGCTTGTGCAATTTGTGGATCATTTGTGGATAACTCGTCAGTTACATCCACAAACCATCTTTTCGTTTTCATTTCTGACCAAACTCCTTATTCACAACAATAAAACGATTGTTTTACGCGTGTAATCCTTTTGAAAGTATAAAAGATGTCCTGTAATAAAACAAGCGTTATCCACAAATTGTGGACAACGCTAATAAAGAAGTGGATAAGTATGTGTATAAACTGCACTTATCCAGACGCTTTTTTCATCAAAACGGCTCCTTCTGTTTGCCGCGATTCACAGAAGTGATCAGAAGAAAACAGCTCCTCCGGTACACTCTCAGCTCTTTCAAAACCCATGGCCGTCAGAAAGTCCGCAGAGGAATGCTGATTTGCTACTAGGTACACGGTTTTGATCTGATGCTTTTCGCACAGCACCTCCATGCTTTGAAAAAGCGTGACGATGTGGCCTTGGTGAAGCTTGTCCGATATGACAAGTGATCGCAGCAGCCCCTGGTCACAGCTTATTTTTTCAATACCGAGGCATCCGGCAATGTTTTTCTCACTGTCCTCCAGCATAAGAAATTGAGTGAAGCCTTCTTTCACGCCTTCATAGCTGGTTTTTGCCTGTTTTAAAAATGCCTCGAGCACATCTCCGTCTTTTTCCCTTGCCACCCGCAGTTGATAAAACATCCGTTCACCCCGTTTTTGCGTTCTTTCTTCCAATCTATGAGGCAAATCTATTTTTAGACCAGATGATTAGGAAAAAAGGTCGGAAATCCATTCGACTAAAAAGAATTTCACTTCTGTGCCGTCTTCTTTTTCTTCGTTCTCTTCTTTTTTGGCTTTTTCCGCTTTAGCGGTTACGTCCTCAAGCACTTTTTCAGTCTGCTTTTTTGAGGCTTCTTTATCTTCTTGTTCTTTGACGGCTTCCCCGTTAGAAAAATCAAGAAAGCAGAGGGGCGGGAACAGCACACACCACCAGTTGGCGCCGTCTCCGTTTCCAAGCGTAATCAAAATCGCTTCATACTCACCAGCGGGATATACCATGTTGCCGTAAAGCTTTGTCGGAAACGAGATTTTGTCAAAATCAACGGATATCGACTGATTCGCTCCTTCTTTCTCCATTGTTTCCTTTGCAATTGCTTTGATTTCAGGCAGCTTTGAACGAATCACGCGACGCGCTTCTTCAATAGAAGTAATATCCTTTACCCAAGTTGTGATTTCTTTATTCACCGCGTCTCTTATATGACGTTTTAATTGCTGGTCTTGATCACTATCGCTGTTTGCCAGTATTCTCAAACGAATCGCCTGATCAGGTATGACCACCGGCTGATTTTCCGATTTTTGTGCCGTCTCTTCTTTTGCCAGCCCTACGAGCGCTCCGGATAATAAAAGAAAGATATATATACAAATGATTACTGTTTTTTTCATCGGTCCCCACCGTTCCTCTCCGTGCTTTGTTTCTAGCCCTATTATGGACAAGGAGAGCCTGGGATAAACGTGCAGGGTGAAAAAAATCTAGCAAGCTGTTAATCTTATTTATGGTACGATAGTGTTTTAGGAGGTTTAAGATGAAATACAATTATACAGTGCTGTTATCAGCATTCACGATGTCCGTTCTTTATTCAGTAATTTATATTCATTCATTTATCATTGCCGCTCTCATCACAATGGCATTTTATTTTCTGTTTCCTTATTTGATCTTCGCACTGCCGCTTCAAATCATGATGAATAAAAAGCCGAAACGTTTCAGCCCTTTGTATCTGCTGTATTACCTTGCCGCTGCTTTTATTGCCAACGCGATCATTTTCGGCATGCTTCAGCCTTCGGGACAATCTCTGTTTCAAAATACAGCCTTTTATCTTTTCGCTGTATTAACAGCTCTTATCTATTGGATATGGGATTCTGTTTTACTGCAAAAAAAGGAAGCCTAAGAGGCTTCCTTTTTTATTAAAACAAAATCGTCAGTAAATAACATAGAATGGAAGGTATCGCCGCAACAAAGAAAGCGGCCGCCATTTTCATGCGAGATGTACGGCCTTCTTTGGTTTCTGAATGGTAGTTTGCCCGCTGATCGCTTCCGCTTACAGCCAAACCCGATGTAATGATCGCGAGCCCCACTAAAACGAGAGACGCAACGCCAAAAATCGCTTCATATGAAAGAGCCTGCGGAAAAATGGTGCCAATCATGCTCTCAATCGCAATGAGCAGGATTCCTGCTGTCAGGGCCTTTTTCATGTTTACATCCCCTTTGCTGGTGTTAAACAGCTTGATCCATTCACTCGCCAGCAAGCTGCTTATTTATTTTTATGAATCAGAGCGCATATGGTTCTGTCTTTTCCATTAATATCTTTCAGCACTTCCACTTCCGCCCCCTTAAACGCCTTGAGGATCAGGTCTTTGACCGCCGCTCCCTGTTTCCAGCCGATTTCAAAAACGACAAATACTTTATCCTTCATAACAAGCGGAATGTCTTCCATAAACCGCTTATAAAATTTCAGCCCGTCTCCGCCATCGGTGAGTGCGTGCAGCGGCTCATGAAAACGGACAATTTCCGATAAATCAGCCATTTCTTCCTCTGAAATATATGGCGGGTTTGAGACAATGATATCCGCTTTTTTTCCCGCCTTAATAAAAGGCTCAAGCAGATCGCCCTGATAAAAGCGCACATTCGCTCCGAGTTTTTCTGCATTGGCAGAGGCGACTTGCAGCGCCTCTTTCGAAATATCGACCGCCGACACAGAAAAGCTTTGGTTTTCAAGCGCAAGCGTGACGGCTATTGCGCCGCTCCCTGTACCAACGTCAACAACTTCGAGCTTGCCGTCTTCAGAAAAAACACTCCGATATTTTTCAAGCAAATGAAAGACAACTTCTTCAGTTTCCGGCCGCGGGATCAGCACATCATCATTCACCATAAATTCCCGTCCATAAAAAAACTCTTTTCCTATAATGTATTGAACCGGCACGCCCTCTTTATGCATCTCAACGTGACGCTTAAAGCGATACAGTTCGTCTTCACCAATCGGTTCCTGTAAGCTTGCGAGCAGCTTGCTTCTCTCCATTCCGGTATCATAAAGCAATAGGAGCTCGGCCGCATTTTCTTCTCTTCCCGCTTCGGTTAAATAAGAAGAAGCCCATTTCAGGGCTTCGAATATCGTCTTCATCTTAACCTTCCGACTGCTGAAGCTTGCTTGCCTGATCTTCAACAATCAGCGCTTCAACCACTTCGTCAAGTTTTCCTTCAAGAATCTGATCAAGCTTTTGAATCGTCAAACCGATTCTGTGATCCGTCACACGGTTTTGCGGGAAGTTGTATGTGCGGATACGTTCAGAGCGGTCACCAGATCCGACTGCTGATTTCCGTGTTTGATCATATTCAGCCTGGGCTTCCTGCTGAAATTTATCATAGATTCTGGCACGGAGAACCTTCATTGCTTTTTCTTTGTTCTTAATTTGAGATTTTTCATCCTGGCATGATACAACAACACCTGTCGGCAAGTGAGTCAGACGAACCGCAGACATTGTTGTGTTAACGCTTTGTCCGCCCGGTCCGCTTGAAGCAAATGTATCGACACGGATATCCTTCTCATGGATGTCGACCTCTACCTCTTCTGCCTCAGGAAGACATGCCACTGTTGCAGTGGATGTATGGATGCGTCCGCCTGATTCTGTTTCCGGAACACGCTGTACGCGGTGGGCGCCGTTTTCATATTTGAGTTTAGAATACGCGCCGCTTCCTGTAATCATAAAGATGATCTCTTTGTAGCCGCCCGTTCCGGTTACATTCGCTTCCATGACCTCTGTTTTCCAGCCCTGAAGCTCAGCATAACGGGAATACATTCTGTACAGATTGCCCGCGAATAAAGCGGCTTCCTCGCCTCCCGCAGCCCCGCGGATCTCCATGATAACGTTTTTGTCGTCATTAGGATCTTTCGGGATCAGGAGCACCTTCAGCCGTTCTGACAGTGTTTCCGTTTCCTTCTGAAGTTCAGAAATCTCTTCCTTCACCATGTCGCGCATCTCAGCATCCAGCTTCTCTTCAAGCATCGCTTTTGCATCAGCCAGCTGTTCTGACGCATCTCTGTATTGTCTATATACGTCAACTGTTTCTTGTATATCAGATTGCTCTTTTGAATATTCTCTTAGCTTTTTCGGATCGTTGACTACTTCTGGATCGCTCAAAAGCTCATTTAATTTCTCGTATCGTTCTTCAATTGATTTTAAACGGTCTAACACGGTCTTCACCTCTGTTTTCCTGTGCGTAACATTCTCATTATAGTATAGTGATTAACCCCAGTCAAAAGCATTTCAATCCCAGCTGGAAAAGCTCCCTCTGCTATACTGGAATTCGAGGAGGGATGATGTTGCTGAAATCCATACATCATATTGCAATCATATGTTCAGATTACGAAAAGTCGAAAGCTTTCTACGTACATAAGCTTGGTTTTCAGGTGATTCAAGAAACGTACCGCGAAGAGCGCGGCTCCTATAAGCTTGATTTGTCGCTTAACGGCTCGTATGTCATTGAGCTGTTCTCGTTTCCCGATCCGCCCGAACGACAAACCCGGCCTGAAGCCGCAGGCCTGCGCCACCTCGCCTTTACAGTCGGCAGCTTGGATAAAGCTGTTCAAGAGCTTCATGAAAAAGGAATCGAAACAGAGCCAATCAGAACAGATCCGCTGACCGGCAAGCGTTTCACCTTCTTTTTTGATCCTGACCAGCTTCCATTAGAACTGTATGAACAATAACAGTTTTTGAAGAAAAAAAGGAGATACCCACTTTCTTTGCCGAATCTTTTCTTGTTTTGTCTAACGGGAAGGGAACCGCATTCTATGGTCGAATACCTAGCTTAAAAGGAGGTATGGGATCATGAATACAAATATGGTAGCAAGTGAACTCGGCGTCTCCGCAAAGACGGTGCAGCGGTGGGTGAAGCAGCTGAATCTTCCGGCCGAACGCAATGAGCTCGGACACTATTCGTTCACGGCAGAAGACGTGAAGGTTCTAAAATCCGTTCAAAAACAAATCTCTGAAGGCACGGCGATTCAGGATATTCATCTGCCGAAAAGCGCTAAAAAGCGCACAGGCTTCCTTGTCCAAAAAACAAGTAGCGACACAGAACGAAGAATCGAGCAGCTTGAACAAAAGCTGGACACCCTTTTACAGCAAAGGCAGGACGAAAGCGAATTGATGGCAAGGATGTCGGAACTGGAACGCCAGCTGAAACAAAAAGCCGATGAAGGTGTATCTTACCAGCTGCTTCAGCACCGCAGAGAAATCGATGATATTCTTGCAGATCTGCAATCACTGACCTCACAAATGAAAGAATTCACCGCTCATTCGATCCCCGAGACTGCTGCTGCTTCTGAAAAAACCAAAACAAGAAAAAAACCGCTGCTGTCACTGTTCAAATTTCAAACCTAAAGCAAAAAGCTCCCTTAAAGGGAGCTTTTTTTGTTACGCAGTAAGCGCGATAATGATTGGAAGTGAAATCAATGACAGAATCGCACTGACCACAAACGCAGTTGCAGTTTCTTCTTCTTGTTTCTCGAAACGAGTCGCAATCATGGCTGCAACGGCAGAACCAGGGAATGCAACAAGAAGGATTGCTTTTGTTGTTTGGTCAGCTGGAAGTCCGATAGCAAGAGCAATCAGGAACATTAACGCAGGCTGAACCGCAACTTTTAGTAACGCAATACCGATAGCCGGCATACTGAGTTTAATTTTACGAATACCAACGGTAACACCAACAGCGAAGAGAGCAACACCAGATGTTGTGCTTCCAAGCTGATCAAGCATTTTAACACCCAGCTCAGGAAGAGTGAAATTGAAAACCAGCACCAAGATCATACTGATTAACGGAGCAGCTGCAAGCGGCTCACAAAGACCATGCAGGATTGATTTTCCTGTCATCTTCCAGAAGCTGTCGCCACTCTCTTCGTTTTTCTTAGAAGACTCACCAACAGTAGCGATAATGATCGCGAGCGGATCAAGAATCGCGTTAACCACGATACCTGTGACCGCGATCGGAATCGCAACTTCATTCGCTCCGAATAAGCTTCCCAATACCGGGATACCCATAAATGCGAATGTCGGCTGTGCAGAGTTCAAAGAAAATACAGATGAGTTCGTTAAATCATACTTGAATATAAATCTGCAAACCAAAAGAATGATGATATAGAAACCAACAATCCCAATAATTAAAGAAATCATTAAAGGTACTTGTGATAAAAATTCACTTCTGGAAGTTGTCAAAATACCAGCGATAAAGTGAGCTGGAAGTGCGTATTTCGTTACTAACGTACTTACCCCTTTTGCCGACTTGGCATCATAACTTCCAAAATGTCCTGCAAACCAACCCAGCACGATAACAAAGAAGATCGGCGCCAGGAGGATTAAGATATCTAAGATGCTCAAAATATTCTCCTCCAAATCCTATGTCCGTATACTTTAGCTTTACAAAAAGCTTTCCCTCGGACAGAAAAATTTACTCGCTAATTATTTCGCGATGACTTTTTTGTATTCAGGTGTCCACATTGCATCAAGTACCGCTTGTTTCACATCTTCAGGCTGACGATTTGCCACGCCGTCTTTAATTGCTGCTTCAGCAACGGCAATCGCAACTTGGATAGAAACCTCTTGAAGCTTATCAATGCTTGGAAGCAATCCTGCTCCAGGTGTTTCAAGATCAACCATTTCAGCAATCGCATCAGCAGTTGCAGCAAACATAGCAGGTGTAATGATACGCGCTTCAGCTACAATTGAACCAAGTCCAAGACCAGGGAACGCGAATGCGTTGTTAGATTGTCCGATTTCATAAGAAACACCGTTGTATTCTACATTGTCAAATGGGCTTCCTGTTGCAATAAGCACTTTTCCGTCAGTCCATTTGAACAGATCTTCAGGAACAGCTTCAGCAAGGTGAGTCGGGTTAGACATCGGCATGATAACCGGACGGTCTACGTGAGATGCCATTTCTTTTACAATTTCCTCTGTGAATGCACCTGAAACCCCTGAAGTACCAATCAAGATTGTTGGTTTCGCTTGACGAACAACTTCATCGAATGGAATTTGACCTTTTTCATCGCGCTTCCAGTCTTTCACTTCATCCGCATTGCGAAGGTAAGGTTTTTGGAAATCAAGGATGCCTTCGATGTCTTCAGTCAGCAAGCCTCTGTAATCAAGTGTGTAGAAACGTTTGTTAGCTTCTTCTTCAGATAATCCGGCTAGCACCATTGTGTCACGGATTTGGTCAGCAATACCGATACCAGCAGAACCAGCACCGAAGATAACAACACGCTGATCTTTAATAGAAGCGCCGGTTTTCTTCATAGCGGCAAGCACACCTGCAAGTGTAATCGCGCCAGTACCTTGAATATCATCATTAAATGTCAGGATTTCATGATTGTATTTTTTCATGATGTTGCGTGCATTTTTGTTGCCAAGGTCTTCCCAGTGAAGAAGCGCTTTAGGGAAGAATTTCAATGCAGCTTTTACATAAGCGTCAATGAAAGCTTCGTAGCGTTCACCTTGAACACGTTCATGCTTGTTACCAATATATAAAGGATCGTTTAGAAGTTTTTCGTTGTTCGTACCGACATCAAGCACAACCGGGATAACACGGCTAGGGTCAATACCAGCTGCAGCAGTGTAGACAGCCAATTTACCGATTGCAATATTAATACCGCCTACACCCCAGTCACCGATACCGAGAATGCTTTCGGAGTCAGTAGCAACGATAAGATCAATATCGCCTGCTGTCGCATGAAGGTTTTCAAACGCTTTTTCAATACCGTCAATGTTATCGATTGACAAGTAGATTCCTTGAGGTCTTCTATATTCATGGCTGTATTCCTGAATCGCTTCACCAACTGTTGGCGTGTACACAACAGGAAGCATTTCGCGAAGATGGTTTTTCAGCAATTTATAGAAAAGAACTTCGTTACGGTTTGCAAGATCACTTAAGTAAACATTTTGACGAAGGCGGTCAGGCTGCGCTTGGAATTGCTCGTACGCGCGTTGTGCTTGTTGATCAAGAGAAAGTACAGTTGGCGGCAGAAGCCCTTCTAAGCCGAGTTCTTGTCTTTCTTCTAGTGAAAAAGCAACGCCTTTATTTAAAGTAGGAATAGATAAAACTTCTTTTCCTCTAAGAGTTGTTTCTAAGTGGCCTTCTTTCGTTTTTTTTATGTTATTCAAGCAAATCTCCTTCTTTCTTGAAATAGTTAACCAAGTTAAGTAATAACCCATCTAAAATATGACCGATCATGATCTTTATGCGACTTTGTGACAATTATTCGAACAATGTCTCAAAACTATTTACATTACGTAAGCTATTGTATGCCTGTCAAAATCAAAATTCAAGAGAAGAAAATTACTTAATTTTTTAATATACTTATTTAAATTTTTTAATTGAATATTATCAGAATATAAAAAAAACACCGGTGTTTTTAGCCGGTGCATTCTATCTTTATACCCATGTTTTGGACTATTTTTTAGATTTACCTGGGACTTCGTGATGATGTCTGCATCTTGCTTCATATGATTCAGCTGCACCAACCAAAATGACCGGATCATCGTAAGAAGCAGGTTTGCCGTCAATGAGGCGCTGTGTTCTGCTCGCCGGTGATCCGCAAACAGAACAGACGGCTTGCAGCTTTGTCACACTTTCCGCAATCGCCATGATATTCGGGACGACACCGAACGGCTCTCCCCTAAAATCCATATCAAGGCCTGCTGCTATCACACGGTAGCCTTTATCGGCAAGAGATGATAAAACCTCAACAATTTCCTGATCAAAAAACTGCACTTCATCAACCGCAACCACATCTGTACTTTCACTGATGTGATCCCAAATGTCCGCAGCAGACGAAATGGCATAGCTCGTCATCGATGTTCCATTATGGGAGACAACAGCAGCTTCGCTGTATCGGTTATCAATTACAGGCTTAAATACCCTGACTTCCTGCTTGGCATAAGTTGCTCTCTTCACTCTTCTGATCAGCTCTTCAGATTTCCCCGAGAACATGCTGCCGCAAATCAGCTCAAGCCACCCGCTTTGTTTCATTATGTACATAGGCTTCGCTCCCCTCTCTCTGCCAGCTGTGTTTTAGACAATATAAAAAACAGGCAAGACTGCTGCTTGCCTGTTGAGAAATCTATTATTACTTAAGACCGTATTTTTTGTTAAAGCGATCAACACGACCATCAGCAGAAGCGAATTTTTGACGGCCAGTGTAGAATGGGTGGCATTCAGAGCAAATCTCAACGCGTACCTCTTCTTTTACTGAGCCTGTTTCAAATTCATTTCCGCAAGCGCATTTAACTGTTGCTTTTTTGAAATTAGGATGAATTCCTGCTTTCATTGTATCCATCTCCTTCCGCCCTGAATCCCGTGTGGAAACAGAGTTATTATTTCGGAGCATTGTCCGAAACGCATATGAGAAAATTATATCAGTGATTTACTTCTTTTGCAAATACAATTTACCTTCTTGCAGATGATAGATTTGCCTGTTTCCATTCTTGATTGAGAATATCGAAAAATTCCTGGTTTGTTTTGGTTTTTTTCATTTTTCTCATGAACTTTTCTGCGAAATCAGGTGAATCAGACATCGTTTTGCGGATAGACCATAAACGATCAAGATGCTCTTTAGGCACAAGCAGCTCTTCTTTGCGCGTTCCTGAACGGCGGATATCGATGGCAGGGAAGATGCGGCGCTCGGCAAGAGAGCGGTCAAGATGGAGCTCCATGTTGCCTGTTCCCTTGAATTCTTCATAAATGACATCATCCATACGTGAACCTGTATCGACCAGAGCCGTAGCAAGGATGGTTAAGCTGCCGCCCTCTTCGATATTTCTCGCAGCCCCAAAGAAGCGTTTCGGACGGTGGAACGCCGCTGGGTCAATCCCCCCGGAAAGCGTTCTTCCACTTGGCGGAATCACTAAGTTGTAGGCGCGGGCAAGACGTGTGATGCTGTCCATCAGGATAATGACGTCTTTTTTGTGTTCCACGAGACGCATCGCACGTTCAAGCACAAGCTCGGCCACTTTGATATGGTTTTCCGGCACTTCATCAAACGTTGAGCTGACGACATCCCCAGCTACAGAGCGCTCGATATCGGTTACTTCCTCAGGTCTTTCGTCAATTAAAAGCACGATCAGCTCTGCTTCAGGCTGGTTCGCTGTAATGCTGTTGGCAATTTCCTTCAGCAACATCGTTTTTCCGGCTTTCGGCGGCGCAACAATCAATCCGCGCTGCCCAAATCCAACCGGCGCCATCATGTCCATAATTCTTGTAGACAAGAAGTTCGGCTTTGTTTCAAGCACCATTTGACGATCCGGATAAAGTGGCGTAAGAGCCGGGAAATGCACACGCTCTTTTGCAGATTCGGGATCATCCCCATTTACTGCTTCAACGTGCAAAAGTCCATAGTAACGCTCATTTTCTTTTGGCGGGCGAACCTTGCCAGATACTTTGTCTCCGTTCCGCAAATCGAAACGGCGGATTTGTGAAGCTGAGATGTAAATGTCTTCTGAGCTTGGAGAGTAGTTGATCGGTCTCAGGAATCCGAAACCTTCAGACTGGATGATCTCGAGAACGCCTTCCATAAACAGCAGATCTTCCTGTTCTGCATTCGCTTTCAGAATGGCGAAAATGAGTTCTTTTTTTGTCAGTTTGCTGTAATAGGAGATTTTATAATGTCTTGCAAGTTCATAAAGCTCTTTCAATTTCATATTTTCCAAAGAGGAAATAGATACGTCTTTCATAAAAACACCACGCTTTTCATAGTCAATATCTTACTCTGAACATGTCATCTGCTGCTTTTGCACAACATCCGCCAAAGCACATTCTTTTTTTAACATAAAGGAACTTCTATCGGTAACACTTCCACCCATGATCGGCGCTTTTGTTAAAAGGATTGTCTTAATGAGTTTTGAAGGAAGCGAGGACAAAAACATGAGAAGATCAATACTTATATCGTCTGTATGCGGTAGAAATTGAAACTTTCCTAGTGCTTAAAAGAAGGTATTACGCAGTAAAATTCGCAGCACTCTTTATTTTTACCTTATTTCAAAAAATTATTCAACTGAAATAAGGTTTTGACACGGAATTGATAGAGTTGACGCTTTTCTGCAAAAGTTAAAGCGGGCTCACACCCGCTTTTTCTGTTTGTTATGGACGGATTACAAGATTTGGTTTCTTTTTCAAGCTGTGTCTGCCGTCAACGAAACGAACAGTGCCCGATTTTGCACGGATAACTAAGCTTTCAGTTGTACCGACAGAGCCTTTGAATTGAACTCCTTTTAACAGCTCGCCGTCAGTAACCCCTGTAGCTGCAAAAATCGCGTCATCACCCTTCACAAGGTCTTCCATGCGAAGCACTTTGCTTAAATCAAGGCCCATTTTGTGACAGCGAGTGATTTCTTCTTCGCTTTGCGGAAGAAGTTTACCAATGATTTCTCCGCCGAGTGCTTTTAGCGCAACAGCGGAAAGCACACCCTCAGGAGCGCCGCCTGATCCGAACAGGATATCAACGCCCGTGTGGTCGAAAGCCGTGTTGATGGCGCCTGCGACATCGCCGTCATTGATCAATTTGATTCTGGCGCCGGCCTCACGAAGCTCGGAAATGATTTTTGCGTGTCTTTCACGGTTTAAAATTGTGGCAACGACGTCCTCAACGTCCTTGTTTTTCGCTTTTGCCACCGCTTTAAGGTTGTCAATGACAGGTGCTTCGATGTCAATGCAGCCCACCGCTTCCGGACCGACTGCGATTTTTTGCATATACATGTCAGGAGCATTCAGAAGCGTGCCATGGTCTGCGACCGCGATAACCGTCAGCGCGTTCCAGCCGCCGCTTGCTAAGATGTTTGTGCCTTCAAGAGGGTCAACTGCGACATCAACGCGAGGGCCGTACCCGTTTCCGAGTTTTTCCCCGATATACAGCATTGGCGCTTCGTCCATTTCCCCTTCACCGATTACAACGGTCCCTTTCATCGGCACTGTATCAAAAACGTCTCTCATTGCACTTGTTGCCGCTTCATCAGCCTCATCTTTTTTTCCCCGGCCCATCCATCTTGCTGATGCCAATGCCGCAGCTTCTGTCACACGTACCAATTCCATTGATAAACTTCTTTCCATTTCAACACGATCTCCTCTCACAAGAAACCATTATGAATTTTGAAGCTGTTCTATTTCTTCGTCAGTCATTCTTTCACGCCAAATTGTCGCTCCAAGCCCCTCAAGCTTCTTCTCAAGGCTGCTGTATCCTCGGTCAATATGCTCCAGTCCCGTAATTTCCGTGACGCCATCAGCCATCAGTCCGGCTACCACCAAGCAGGCTCCGGCACGCAGATCACTCGCCTTCACTTTTGCGCCTTGAAGCTCGACAGGACCTGTGATGATGGCAGATCTGCCTTCTACTTTCATATTGGCACCCATTCGTCTCAGCTCATCAATGTGCTTGAATCTTGCCGAGTAGATGGTGTCTGTGACGACACTCGTCCCTTTCGCCCTTGTCAGGAGCGCCGTCATCGGCTGCTGTAAATCAGTCGGAAACCCCGGGTATACGAGGGTTTTGACGTCAACCGGCTTTAAGTTCTTCTGCCCGCCGACAATGAGGAGCTGGTCGTCGCTTGTTTCGATATGATAGCCCATTTCTCTCAGCTTTGCCGTTAACGACTCAAGATGAGTAGGGATGACGTTATCGATAATGACTTCCTTGCCCATTGCAGCCCCTGCAATCATAAATGTCCCGGCTTCAATTCTGTCCGGAATGATCGTATGCTTGCAGCCGTGCAGTTCCTTCACGCCGTCGATTCGAATCACATTGGTGCCCGCACCTTTGATTTTGGCGCCCATGCTGGTAAGCAATGTCGCGACGTCAATGATCTCAGGCTCCTTGGCAGCGTTTTCGATGATCGTTTTCCCTTCTGCCAAAACAGCGGCGAGCATAATGTTAATCGTTGCCCCAACGCTTACGACATCTAAATAAATCCGTGCGCCTCTCAGCCTTTCAGCTCGCAAATAAATGGCGCCTTGTTCATTGGTTACTTCAGCTCCGAGTGCTTCAAAGCCTTTGATATGCTGATCAATCGGACGGGGCCCTAAGTGACAGCCGCCAGGCAATCCAATGACCGCCTGCTTGAAGCGGCCGAGCATCGCCCCCATTAAATAATATGACGCGCGAAGCTTTTTTACTTTCCCGTTAGGAAGCGGCATGCTGATCATCGACGTAGGGTCAACAACCATTTCCCCATTCTCAAAATGCACGTTGCCGCCGATTTCCTTTAACAGGTCACGCAGCGTTTCAATATCTGAAATCTCTGGAAGCCCTTCAATTGTCACCTCGGAATTTGCCAAAATGGTTGCAGGTATTAACGCAACAGCGCTGTTTTTAGCGCCGCTGATATGTACTGTACCGTTTAACGAGTCACCGCCGGCAATATTCAACTTTTCCATGATAGTCTCCTTCCATAAGAAGATAGCTGCGGAGCTAAATAAAATGTCATTTTATTCTGTCTCTGCAAATAAAGCTCATGTCCAAAATCTAGCCAATTCGAAGAGAAAGAATACAACACATTGTAAAATATCAGGAAGAAAATAGCGAAGCTTTGGGGGGTACAGGTTTCAAAAGATGCACAGAGACCCGCCGGCTCGAGAGACATCGTCGTCATCCGGCAAAAGCAGTACGCATACCCTTCATTCCGATATCAGCTTCTGCAGCCCAATGATTCCTTCTCTGTAAAGCGGCGTCAGCATCTGAAGATCCGCTGTATCAGGTCGGTGAAATACAAAGGCCGCGGCAAACAGGCATAAAGCTGTTTGCCGCCCCTTTCATTATTTGTTCCAGTCTGCCAGGAATTGTTCGATTCCTTTGTCTGTTAACGGGTGTTTAGTGAGCGCATGAATGACTTTCAGCGGCATTGTGCCGATATGAGCCCCTCTAAGAGCAGCTTCTGTCACGTGCTGCGGATGGCGGATTGACGCTGCAATGATTTGCGTGTCAAGGCCGTGAATGTCAAAAATCTGTTTAACTTCTGAAATCAGGTCAAGCCCGTTGTGGCCGATGTCATCTAAACGTCCCAGGAATGGAGATACATATGTTGCCCCCGCTCTGGCAGCAAGAAGCGCCTGGTTGGCATTGAAGATCAATGTAACGTTTGTTTTGATGCCTAAGTCAGTAAGTGCTCTTACCGCTTTTAAACCGTCAGACGTCATTGGGATTTTCACCGTAATGTTCGGAGCGATCTTCGCCAGTTCTTTTCCTTCCTCGATCATTTCCTCAGCTTTCAAAGAAATAACCTCTGCGCTTACAGACCCTTTCACGACGTCTGTGATCTCGCGAAGACGGTCGTGGAATGATACGTTAGCTTCCTTTGCTACTAAACTAGGATTCGTCGTTACACCGGCGAGAATTCCTAATTCATTCGCTTCTCTAATTTCATCGATATTGGCTGTATCAACAAAGAATAACATTTTCAAAAAGCCTCCCTGATTAAGAAATTTTCTGAACTGCGAATATGATTGCGCTTTCTAAAGATAGACGGAAAACCGCCTGTCAAGCTGTCAGGCGGCTATAAAAAGTTCCAATTGAATTAAGCTTGGTTTGAAGAACCAAATTCACGCATTTTACCGATAACTGTTTCTTTGATCGCTTCACGAGCTGGTCCAAGGTATTTACGTGGATCGTACTCGTCAGGCTTAGCTGCCAATGTTTCGCGAACAGCTTTTGCAGAAGAAATTTGGTTTTCAGTATTCACGTTGATTTTAGCTGTACCAAGTGAAATTGATTTTTTGATGTCAGCAGTCGGAATTCCAGTACCGCCGTGAAGAACTAGCGGAAGGCCAGTTGATTTTCCGATCTCTTCCATTTCTTTGAAGCCAAGGTTTGGCTCACCTTTGTAAGGGCCGTGAACAGAACCTAATGCAGGTGCAAGGCAGTCGATGCCAGTGCGCTCAACAAGCTCTTGGCACTCTTTAGGATCAGCGTAGATTACGCCTTCAGCGATAACGTCATCTTCTTGTCCGCCTACTGTTCCAAGCTCAGCTTCTACAGATACTCCGTGGAAATGAGCAAGCTCAACAACTTTAGCAGTTGTTGCTACGTTTTCTTCAAATGGATGGTGAGAAGCGTCGATCATTACAGATGTGAAACCTGCATGAATCGCTTTCGCACAAGATTCAAAGCTTGAACCGTGGTCTAAGTGAATCGCAACAGGAACTGTCACTTTGTACTCTTCCATAAGTGCTTTTACCATAGCAACGACTGTTTTGAAGCCGCCCATGTAGCGTCCCGCACCTTCGGAAACACCAAGGATCACTGGAGATTTTTCTTCTTCAGCTGCTTGTAAAATCGCTTGAGTAAACTCAAGGTTGTTTAAGTTAAATTGTCCTACAGCGTACCCTTTTTCTTTAGCTGTATTCAACATTTCCGTCATAGAAACTAAAGGCATGTCGAATGTCCTCCTTATGTAGCCTGATTGTCTTCTAGCGAAAAAAGCTTTCCACCCTAGCATGACCCATATATTGCTGTCATATGTAAATACTCAGATCGCTTTTTCTCCATAACTAGGATACCAACTTTTCGACAAATCGGCAACATAATGACATGATTCATTTGTTTCTTCTTTTTGTCAGTTAGACTTCAGGGGCAGATATTTTTTGACGGCGTCTCTGATTTCGTCGATGTCAAACGGCTTGGCAAAGTGCGTCAGAGCGCCCAATTCCTTCGATTCCTGGATCATGTCGAGCTCTCCGTATGCCGTCATGATAATGACCCGGATGTTTTCGTCAATGACCTTCATCCGTTTTAAGATTTCGATTCCGTCCATGCCGGGAATTTTCATGTCCAACAGCACAAGGTCGGGCCGTTCTTTTGTCACAATGTCAAGCGCCTGCAGGCCGTTCGCAGCCTGAAACGTCTGGTAGCCTTCTTTATTGAACACTTCATTTAGCAAAATACGAATGCCGTATTGATCATCAACGATTAAAATTTTTTCATTCATCATTTTACACCCCAATATTATGATTTTCGTCAAAAGTAAGCAGTATTGTATGTATTCTGTTTGATTTTCCTATTTCCTTTAATTATAATAGTCTACTTTACGACATTTTCTGAGCATTTTCTCTTTTGTTGTATACTGATATTGTACGTTATAAAGGAGGATTCACTTATGTTGAAAATATTCACGACGCAGTTAACAGGTATTTTTTCCCGCATTCAGGATAAGGAATCTGACGCGATTGAAGATGGGGCGCGGCTGCTTGCTCAAGCGGTGATCAGCGGGCATTCCATTTATTTATACGGAGCGAATGAGCTTCAGGGCGTCTTTTATGAGGCCACCGAAAGCAAAGAACCCTTCCCATCTGTCAAAGCCTTTCCAGAAAACGCTGAGGAAGTGACAGAAAGCGACAGGGTGCTGATGTTTTGCTCAGGGACGGGCACAGCCGAAGAACAGGAGCTCGCAAAAGAGCTTTATGAAAAAGGTGCGGGAGTCGTATGCGTATCGCCCGCAGCCAAAGACAGTGCGGGAATAGAACAGTATTGTGATGTGCATATTGATTCTAAATTAAAAATGCCGCTTGTTCCCGATGAAGACGGCACCCGTTACGGGTTTCCCTCTTTAATGACAGCACTGTATGTCTATCACGCTTTATCGTTTACACTAAAAGAAATTCTGCAAGAGTATGCATAATATCTTATTGTACATGCTGGAACTTGCCGGAAACAAATAAAAAAGACTTGCCCGCTTTTGACAAACGGCAAGTCTTTTTTATTACTTCTGATTTGCAGCTTCGACAGACGCTCCGATAAAGCCTTTGAATAGAGGCTGAGGTCTTGTCGGTCTTGACTTGAACTCTGGGTGGAACTGAGAAGCCACGAACCAAGGGTGGTCTTTCAGCTCGATGATTTCAACAAGGCGTCCATCAGGGCTTGTGCCTGAGAATACGAAGCCTTGCTCTTCCATTTGCTGTCTGAATTCATTGTTAAACTCATAGCGGTGGCGGTGGCGCTCGTACACCACTTCATCCTGATACACTTCAAAGGCTTTCGTGCCTTCTTCAAGCTTACAAGGGTAAAGGCCGAGACGAAGCGTTCCCCCAAGATCCTCAACATCCTTTTGTTCAGGAAGAAGATCAATGATCGGGTATTGAGTTGACGGATCAATTTCCGCTGAGTGAGCGCCTTTTAAGCCCAATACGTTTCGTGCGTATTCAATAGACGCCACCTGCATGCCCAAGCAAATGCCCAAGAACGGAATGTTGTTTTCGCGCGCGTATTTTGTCGCGACGATTTTCCCTTCAACACCGCGGTCTCCGAATCCGCCCGGCACAATGATGCCGTCTGTTCCGCTTGTGAGTTCTGCGATATTGTTTTCTGTCACTTCTTCCGCGTTGATCCACTTCACTTTTACATCTGTGTCAAACGCATAGCCCGCATGGCGGAGAGACTCGACAACAGAAATGTATGCGTCAGGAAGCTCAACGTATTTGCCGACAAGGCCGATTGTAATCGTTTGAGACAGGTTGCTGACTTTGTTAACAAGCTCTTTCCACTCGGACATTTCCGCTTCTTTGCATGCCAATTTCATGTGCTCGCAAACAAGCTTATCAAGCCCTTGTTTTTGAAGCTCCAGCGGAATGGAGTAAAGGTTGTCCGCATCTTCACATTCAATAACCGCTTTTGTATCGATGTCGCAGAAAAGCGCGATTTTATCTTTCATATCTTGAGAAATCGGCATTTCTGTACGAACGACGATGATGTTTGGCTGAATGCCCAAGCTGCGCAATTCTTTTACGCTGTGCTGTGTCGGTTTTGTTTTTAATTCGCCAGCAGCTTTAATGTAAGGCACGAGCGTACAGTGGATGTACATTACGTTTTCACGGCCGATGTCGCTCTTCATTTGGCGGATCGCTTCAAGGAATGGCAGTGATTCGATGTCTCCGACAGTACCGCCGATTTCTGTAATGACAACATCTGCGTTTGTCTCTTTCCCTGCGCGGTAAACACGGTCTTTCAATTCGTTTGTGATGTGCGGAATGACCTGTACGGTTCCTCCAAGGTAATCTCCGCGGCGTTCTTTTTTAAGAACTGTTGAATAGATTTTACCTGTTGTCACGTTGCTGAATTTATTCAGGTTAATGTCGATAAAACGCTCATAGTGACCAAGGTCCAAGTCTGTTTCAGCGCCGTCATCCGTTACGAATACTTCACCGTGCTGGTACGGGCTCATTGTTCCCGGGTCAACGTTGATGTATGGATCGAATTTTTGAATCGTCACGTTCAGTCCGCGGTTTTTCAGCAAACGCCCTAATGAAGCTGCTACAATACCCTTTCCAAGTGAGGATACAACTCCCCCGGTTACAAAAATATATTTCGTCATTTCGTTTGCTCCTCTCTTCGCTCTTAGCTACATTTTTAAAATGTACTATTTTATAAAAAATCATTTAGCCTTTTAAATGATTTATAAGAAAAATGAGGGGTGAAAATAAGAAAGCTCCCTTTCAATTTCTTGAAAGGGAGCATAACGTACTATGTTCTCTCTTCGTTTTTGAAGAGCCCAAAATACATACTACATAGTTCGACTATGAAAGTCAAGATCGTTTTGAAGATGAAATCTGATACTATTTAATTTCCTCTTCTTCATCATCATAGTCTTCATCATCTTCATCAATAATATCTTCTTCGATCTCAAGATCATCGTCGTCTTCATCAAGATCTTCTTCGTCAAAATCGTCGGCTTCAAGATCGAGTTCTTCCTCAACTTCATCCAAATCAAGGTCGTCTTCGTCGATCTCTTCAAACTCGTCAAGATCAAGATCTTCTTCGACTGCTTTCTTCGCTTTTTTCTTTTTCGCCTTGACTGTCGGCTGAGTTTCTTCATCAAGCTGATCATAAGGATACCAGCTGCGAAGCCCCCACGTCTGGTCAGAAAGCGCCAGGAAGCGGCCGTCAATGTTTAAATCTGTATAAAATTGAGCAATGCGGTCTCCAAGCTCTTCTTTTTTCACGCCGAGCAAAGATGCGATTTCATTTAAAAGCTCCTGAAAAGGAACTGGTTTTTTATGTTCTTCAAATAATTCGTGAGCGATTTCAACTAAAGCCATTTCCTTTAGCTCTTCCTGTGAATATTGTTTGATACCCAAGGTCGGACACTCCCTTTCTATTACTTATATGTATCTGTTTTATCAATAATGAAAGCGATTTTGTATCGTTCTTATACAAACCATACCTCTCATTATAAACAAAATAAAACAGAATATGCTACCCTTAACAGCGTTAATTTAAATAATTTTACAAGAGTGATCCGACTGAGAGATGTTTTCCGTTAATCCGCGAGCATTCTGGAGATGACCAGTCTTTGAATTTCTTGAGTGCCTTCATAGATTTGCGTGATTTTTGCATCACGCATATAGCGTTCTACCGGATAATCTTTTGTATAGCCGTAGCCGCCGAAAATCTGCACGGCTTCGGTCGTTACCTTCATCGCCGTATCCCCAGCCATCAGTTTGGACATGGCGGAAGCTTTTCCATATGGAAGGCCCGATGATTCTAACCATGCAGCCTGATAGGTCAGTAGCCTTGAAGCTTCTATCATTGTCGCCATATCCGCGAGTTTAAAAGCGATGCCCTGCTGCTCGGCGATCGATTTTCCGAATTGCTTTCGCTCTTTTGCATATTGAAGCGCCGCATCAAGCGCTCCTTGGGCGATGCCTACAGCTTGTGCAGCTATGCCGTTTCTGCCTCCGTCAAGCGTCTTCATCGCGATTTTGAAGCCTTCTCCTTCTTCTCCGAGACGCTTTGATGCGGGCACTACACAATCTTCGAACATGATTTCCGTTGTCGGTGAAGAACGGATGCCCAGCTTCTTTTCTTTCTTGCCTGTAAAAAATCCTTCAAAATCCTTTTCTACTATAAAAGCGGTAACGCCTTTTTTCTTTTTCTCGGGATCGGTGACGGCAAAAACAATGTAAATATCAGCAACGCCGCCGTTTGTGATAAACACTTTGGAACCATTTAACACATAGTCATCGCCGATTCGTTCAGCAGTTGTTTTCATGCTGCCGGCGTCAGAGCCAGACCCTGCTTCGGTCAAAGCGAATGCGCCGATTTTCTCTCCGAGAGCCAGCTGTGTTAAGTACTCTGTCTTCTGTTCCTCTGTCCCAAAGGCAAACAGCGGCCAGCTGCAAAGAGAGATATGGGCGGAAAGCGTCACACCGGTGGAGGCGCACACTTTTGACAGCTCTTCCACCGCGATGACGTAGGCTAAATAGTCACTTCCAATTCCGCCGTAATCTTCAGGCCATGGAATTCCCGTCAGGCCCAGATTTGCCATTTCCCGAAACAGCTCGCGATCGAAGCGTTCTTGTTCGTCCCGTTCAGCCGCTGTCGGGGCCACCTCATGCTTCGCAAAATCGCGCACCAATTTTCGTATCATCTCATGTTCTTCTGATAATGAAAAATTCATTGCTTCTCCCCCATTTTCAGATCAGCGCCTAAAACGGATTGAGCCAGAAGCTCGACGACGTCGTACGTTTTGACTTGGTCTTCGGCTTCCTTCGCCTTTGTGCCGTCCCCAAGCATCGTGAGACAATACGGACAGCCAGAACTGATCACCGATGGGTTGACTGCGAGCGCTTGCTCTGTCCTGGCGACGTTAATCCTGTTGCCTGTTTCTTCCTCCATCCACATTAATCCCCCGCCGGCTCCGCAGCACATGCCGGTTTCCCGGCTTCTCTCCATTTCAACAAGCTGCACGCCCGGAATGGCTTTCAAAATCTCTCTCGGCGGATCATAGACTTCATTGTACCGGCCCAAATAGCACGAATCATGGAAGGTAATCGTCTCATGAAGCGGGTGCTGCGGTCTTAATTTTCCGTTTTTCACAAGCTCGGCCAGCACTTCTGTATGATGATAAACCTCGCCTTCAAATCCGAAATCCGGATATTCGTTTTTAAATAAATTGTATGCATGGGGATCGATCGTAACGATTTTTTTGACATCATTTTTTTCAAATTCAGAAATATTCTTCTCAGCCAGCTCTTGGAACAAAAATTCATTTCCGAGGCGGCGCGGCGTGTCTCCTGAATTTTTTTCTTTATTGCCGAGAATCGCGAAGGACACGCCCGCGTGATTGAGCAGCTTGGCAAAGGAAATTGCGATTTTCTGGCTTCTGTTGTCGTAAGACCCCATGGAGCCTACCCAGAAAAGGTACTCAAATTCTTTTCCTTCTTTTTTCATTTCTTTTACAGTCGGAATCTCAGCATCCGGCGCCTCGTCACGCCAATTTTCACGTTCCTTGCGGTTGAGTCCCCACGGATTCCCTTGCCGCTCAATACTTGTCATTGCGCGCTGGGCGTCACTGTCCATTTTTCCTTCTGTCAGTACGAGGTAGCGGCGGAGGTCGATGATTTTATCCACGTGCTCATTCATGACCGGGCATTGATCCTCACAGTTCCGGCAAGTGGTGCATGCCCAAATTTCTTCCTCTGTGATGACGTCGCCGATCAAGCTTGGATTGTAATCAAGCGCCGCTGCGGCTTCCTGCGATCCGCTGCCCGCTGACGCCGCAGCCAGCTGATTGCCTCTCGTATGCCGAAACGCTGCTGCGGGCACCCATGGGGAGCGCGAGGTGACGGCAGCGCCTTTTTCCGTGAGATGGTCTCTGAGACGCAAAATCAAGTCCATCGGAGAAAGCATTTTTCCGGTGCCTGTTGCAGGACACATATTGGTACAGCGGCCGCACTCGACACACGCGTATAGATCAAGCAGCTGAGACTGTCTGAAATCCTCAATTTTTCCCGCTCCGTAGCTTTCTTTCGTTTCGTCGGTAAAATCAATTTTTTCAAGTTTTCCGGCAGATTCCATTCGATTGAAAAAGACGTTTGCCGGGCCGGCGATTAAATGGGCATGCTTTGACTGAGGCACGTACACTAAAAAGCTAAGCAAGAATAGGAGATGGATCCACCATGCGATATAGAAAATCACCGCCGCGCCTGTTTTCCCGACACCGCTAAGCATAAACGCAATACCTGAGGCAATTGGCTCGCTCCAAGAAAGCCCATGCTCATGCCAAATCAGATTCATCCCGTTCCCAAGCAGAACGGTCAGCATTAATCCTCCGATAAAAATGAGAACGAGTCCGGCTTTGAAACCGCGTTTCAGCCTCACGAGCTTTTCGATATAACGTCTGTAGAATGCCCACCCAACAGCAATTAAAATGAGAAACGTAACAATTTCCTGAAAAAAGGTGAAGGCGGGATAGACCGGGCCAAGCGACAGATTCCGGCCGGGAGCCAGTCCTTTGATGATAAAGTCAATTGCTCCGAACTGAACCAATATAAATCCGTAGAAAAACATGACGTGAATGATTCCGCTTTTCTTGTCCTTGAGCAGTTTTTTCTGTCCGAATACATTCACCCATATGGCGTGAAGCCGTTCCTTGAACCGTTGATCAAATTGTTCTTTCTGGCCGAGCTTGATGTAGGCCAGTCTCGTTTTGACCAAGTAAACAAACAAATAGACAGCGTAAGCGGTTACAATCAGAAATAATAATGCATTTGCGATGAGAAAGCCGCTCATTCCAATTCCCCCTTTTTACTGATAAAGACCGCGATCCCCTACCCCCGAATCTGTATAAGATTATCTTTATGATAAATAATGAATGAGTGTTCAGTCAATAATTAAATTCCTGCTGTTCGGGCACACTACCTTTACTACGGAAAGGAGTGCCGGTATGAAGGTATTTATCGTGATTATGATCATTGTCGTTATTTTCTTTGCCTTGATTCTGCTTGATATCTTCATGGGCCGTGCCGGATACAGAAAAAAGGCGTACGAGCCTGTTTTTTCAAAAAAGAAGAGTGACATCGAATTGATCCACTGCGGCGCTGATCTCGTTGAGCGGATGATGAATGATATTCGCCAGGCCGCCTCTTCTGTTCACATGATGTTTTTTATTATGAAAAATGATGAGGTCAGCCACAATATGTATACCTTGCTGAAAACAAAAGCCCAAGCTGGCGTATCCGTTTATTTGCTTCTGGATTGGGCGGGCTGCCGGGCAATTAAAAAAACGGCGCTTCAGACGATGAAAAATGCCGGCGTCCATGTCCATGTGATGAATCGTCCCCGTTTTCCTTTTTTCTTTTTTCACATGCAAAAACGGAATCACCGGAAGATTACGGTGATAGACGGAAAAATCGGTTATATCGGCGGGTTTAATATCGCCGAAGAATATCTTGGAAAGAAGGCGAAGTTCGGCAATTGGGAGGATTATCATCTGCGCATGATCGGAGAAGGCGTACATGATCTTCAAACGCTTTTTGCTTCTGATCTAAAACGAAATACCGGAATCGAACTGGGTTCGGATGTTTGGCCAAAGCTTCAGCAAGGGACTATTTCTCACAAGATCTATGCGACCGACGGTTATTCCCTTGAAAACATATACTTGGCCAACATTGCCCAAGCGAAGAATCGCCTTACGGTTTGCACGCCTTATTACATTCCATCAAAACCGCTTCAAGAGGCCCTTATTAACGCAAGAAAAAACGGCGTATCCGTGAGAATCATTGTACCGATGAAATCAGACCATCCGCTGGTACGAGAAGCGGCTTTTACGTATTATTCGGAGCTCTTGGATGCCGGCTGTCTTATTTATCGTTATTATCAAGGGTTTTATCATGTAAAAGCCCTCATCATAGACGACCATCTCAGCATTATCGGAACAGCCAACTTCGATAAACGGAGCCTGTTCTTAAATGAAGAGGTGAATGTTGAAATTGATGACGAAGCGTTTACAAGTGAAGTCTATGCCACAATTGAGGAGGATATGAAAAAGTCGGAGCTGCTGACGATGGAGGATTTCAGCAAGCGCACATTCAGGCAGCGCCCGGCGGAATGGCTCGGCAGGGCATTATCTTATTTCTTATAAAGGAGAGTTCCTATGATTTTCAGATTCGGGTTCGTTTCAAATGCGATGAGCCTTTGGGATGCGTCTCCCGCTAAAACATTGACATTCGCGCGTTATTCAAAGCTTTCAAAGACTGAAAGAAAAGAAGCGCTTCTGACTGTGACAAAAGCCAATTTGCGCAATACGATGAGAACCCTTCACTATATCATCGGCCACGGCATTCCTTTGTACCGTTTTTCCAGTTCGATTGTGCCGCTGGCTACGCATCCCGACGTGATGTGGGATTTTGTAACACCGTTTCAAAAAGAGTTTCGGGAGATTGGAGAGCTTGTTAAAACCCATCAACTGCGAACAAGCTTTCATCCAAATCAATTCACTCTGTTTACGAGCCCGAAGGAATCCGTCACAAAAAATGCGGTAACAGATATGGCGTATCACTACCGCATGCTTGAGGCCATGGGCATTGCTGATCGCTCCGTTATCAACATTCATATTGGCGGCGCTTACGGAAATAAAGACACCGCCACTGCACAATTTCATCAAAATATAAAACAGCTGCCGCAGGAGATCAAAGAGCGGATGACACTTGAAAATGATGATAAAACATATACAACGGAAGAAACGCTTCAGGTCTGTGAGCAGGAGGATGTTCCGTTTGTCTTTGACTTTCATCATTTTTACGCCAATCCAGACGATCACGCCGACCTGAATGTAGCACTGCCCCGCATGATCAAAACGTGGGAGCGGATCGGCCTTCAGCCAAAGGTTCACTTGTCTTCCCCAAAATCGGAGCAAGCGATACGCAGCCACGCCGATTATGTTGACGCCAACTTTTTGCTGCCACTGTTGGAACGCTTTAGGCAATGGGGAACTAATATTGATTTCATGATTGAAGCAAAGCAGAAAGACAAGGCGCTTCTCCGCTTGATGGATGAATTAAGCTCCATCCGCGGTGTCAAACGCATCGGGGGCGGTGCGCTGCAATGGAAGTCATAAATGTGCAAAAATAGGTTTACGACTTGTCAGCTTTGGGAACTTAGGCTATATAAGACAACAATCGATGGAGGAGAAAGATCATGAAAAATATCAAGTCTCTGAAAGTAGCCGCACAGGCCTTTACTTTAAGAAATTTGATTCATCTTTATAAAATGTGCCATTCCGGAAGCCACGAGGTTTATATTTATTCAAAGAAAACGATGTGCAAAATCAAAAGCTTAATTGAGCTTGAAACGTTCCGCATGGCTCATAATGAAAAGGAATATCTGATCGTAGTTGAAGGAACAAAAGCATCACAGCTCATTGAAAAATTCCAAAATCTTATCGAGCCTGCTGAGAGAGAAGCGCTCTAACTTACATACAAAAAAGGATAGACATCTGTCTATCCTTTTTCTTATGCTCTTACATAATGGAGCTGAACCGCTTGTCCAAATTGTTTTGTCCCTTTTAACCGCAGTTTTGTTTCATTTGTTAGTTCGTGAAACAGCGGGATGCCGCTTCCTAAAACGACGGGAATAACAGTGATGATGAATTCGTCGATGGCATCTTCTTTCATAAAGTCATTCACAAGCTCTGCCCCGCCAGCTATCCAGATGTTTGAGCCTTTTTCCTGTTTCAAACGGGCAGTGAAGGCTCTGGCTCCCTCATTGATAAACGTCACATGTTCATCTTGATAACTGTCGGGCGATCCTGTAAAAACATAGCAGGTTTTATCCTGATACGGGAAAACCGGTGTTAGCACTTTAACGTGCTCATATGTGCTCCGCCCTAAAATGACTGTATCAACAGTCTGATAAAAATCACTGTAGCCGTTGTCACCTTCACCTTCAAATTCATCCAGCCAATCGATGCTTCCATCTTCTTTTGCGATCATCCCGTCCAATGAAACAGCAATGTACAGCACAGTTTTTCTTTCCATGTTCTCCTCCTATCGATGCACCATTTGCCCGAATTGCGCTTGATGCAGCCTGCTGTATAGGCCTCCGGCTTCGATCAGGTCTTGATGACGGCCTTGTTCTTCAATACCGTTGTTTGTGACGACTACAATTCTGTCCGCGTCTTTGATTGTTGCCAGCCTGTGGGCGATGACAAGCGTCGTGCGCCCCTCAGACAACTCTTGAAGCGCCTTTTGGATCGCCGCTTCCGTCTCTGTATCAAGGGCTGAGGTGGCTTCGTCGAGAATCAAGATCGACGGATTTTTCAAGAACATCCTTGCAATTGACAGACGCTGTTTTTGCCCGCCGGAAAGCTTCACGCCGCGTTCGCCAATCATAGTATCCAACCCATCGGGCATGTTATGGACGAGCTCTTCCAGATGCGCCTGCTTCACAGCTTGCCAAATGTCTTCTTCTGATGCGCCTAGTCGGCCGTAGGCGATATTTTCTCTAAGCGTGCCCGAGAATAAGAAAACGTCCTGCTGCACGACGCCAATCTGCCCGCGCAACGAAGAAAGCGTCATGTCTTTTATACTGATGCCGTCAATCGTAATGTCGCCCTCCGATGCTTCATAAAAACGCGGAAGCAGACTGCAAAGCGTTGATTTCCCAGCACCTGACGGACCGACGAACGCCACCGTTTCCCCCGCTTGAATGGATAGGTTGATGTCATTGAGGACATTGTGATGGTCATCATAGCCAAACGAAACATGTTTATAGCGGATATTGCCCTTCAGGCCGGAAACATCTTTCGAATCAGGTGAGTCCTGAATATCCGGCTCTGTCTCCATGAGCTCCATATAGCTTTTGAAACCCGCGATCCCCCTCGGATACATTTCGATAATGGCATTAATTTTGTCAATAGGCCTGAACAGCACATTCGTCAAGAGTACAAACGCCACAAATTCCCCGTACGATAAGGAGCCGCGAATGACAAACCACGTCCCGCACAAAAGGACAAACAGCGTGACAAACCGGGTCAGCATATAGCTGATTGAACCGTTTTTCGCCATGATTTTGTAGGAAGAAAGCTTTGTGACACGAAAACGCTGGTTGTTGACGGCGAAGCGTTCTTTTTCAAATGCTTCATTTCCGAACGCCTGCACAAGCCGGATGCCGCCGATGTTATTTTCTACACGCGCGCTGAAGTCTCCGATATCCTTGTTCAGCGTGGTAAATGCTTTGGTCATTTTTTTGTTGAAATAAAGCGCTAGCCAAATGACGATCGGCATAATGATAAACGTTAATAAAGCAAGCTGCCAGTTAATAAACAGCATCACTCCGAACGCCCCGAGAATGGTCATGACCGCAATGAATAAGTCTTCCGGTCCGTGATGGGCGACTTCACCGATATACATTAAATCGTTCGTGAGCTTCGACATCAGCGTTCCCGTCTTGTTGTTGTCGTAAAATTTGAACGAGAGCTTTTGCAAATGGTCAAAAAGCGACTTTCTCATATCAGTCTCAATATTGATACCAAGCATGTGTCCCCAGTAGGTCACGATATACTGAAGAGCCGAGCTGAGCGCGTACACCGCAAATAACCCGATTGAGGTCGCGATGATCAGTCCCCAGTCCCTGCCCGGCAGCAAGGTATTAATAAAATAATTGACGATCAAAGGAAAACTCAGCTCCATTAAACCTCCCGCGATCGCTGAGAAAAAGTCGAGAAAGAACAACGTTTTATATGGTTTATAATATGAAAAAAATTGCCGCAGCACCCTATCTTCCCCCAATGTATAAATAACTGATAATATTTCTCAATTATACTATACACGGGCTGTTTTGAAAGATCAGATTTCTTTTTTCTTACAGAACACCTGAAAACAGGCGGGCAAACGACTCTTTTGTCCGGTCAGCCACACCTCTTTTATAAAAGCCGACAGGGCTGAGCTTTTCACTTTCCTGCATATCCTCTTCAAAATGGGCCTCAAGGGTTCGGATCGCTTCGGCATCCGTGAAGAACACATTCACTTCAAAGTTGAGCTGAAAGCTGCGCATGTCCATATTCGCGGTACCGACGGAGGCGAGATCGCCATCAATGATCATGACTTTTTGATGCATGAAGCCTTTTTGGTAGGAGTACACTTCAATGCCCTCAAGGAGCAGCTCCGGGAAATAGGACCTCGACGCGTATTGGGTCAAAAAGCTGTCGTTCTTCTCCGGCACCATAACCCTTACCTCTACCCCCTTTGTCGCCGCTGCTTTTAGCGCCGTGCGAATGGATTCATTGGGGACAAAATAGGGCGTGGCGATCCATATTGATTTCTGCGCTGAAGAAATCATTTCATAATAAAGGTCGCTCATGCTTTCCTTCATGTCAGGGCCTGTCGCGACAATTTGATAAATGCCTCCTCCTTCCACGGGAACCGGGGTATTGTACTCCTCTTGATCAATTAGCACTTCATTGGAGACATATTCCCAATCCAGCATAAAGATAGCGTGGAGCGTTTGCACAATTTCCCCCTCAAGCCGCAGGTGTGTATCTCTCCAAAATCCGATGTACGGATCTCTGCTGATATATTCCTTCCCGACATTTAATCCACCCACAAAACCGGTTTTCCCATCGATGATCACGATTTTCCGGTGATTTCTGAAATTCAGCTTCTGGTTGAAAAACCCGTAT
The DNA here is from genome assembly GCF_037963345.1 of Bacillus sp. PS237. NCBI lineage: Bacteria > Bacillati > Bacillota > Bacilli > Caryophanales > Bacillaceae > Bacillus > Bacillus sp. PS237. The sequence goes on from NZ_CP150156.1 coordinate 3,749,133, forward strand.
TTCAGCGGAGAAAACGGGACGATGTCCACCCCCGCTTGTTTCATTCTCATAATATCTCTTCTTGCCAGCTTCATGCTTCCTGCCGCATCGTATAAAAACCTCACCTCGACACCCTGGCGCGCTTTCTCCATCATAATATCCATCATGCCGCGTCCGAGCATGTCTGATTTAAACATGTAGTATTCAATATGTATGTAAGATTCCGCTTTTCTCATTGCTTTGAAAATGTCCGGGAAGGTTTCTTCGCCGTTTTTCAGCACTTTGATGTTGCTTTTCGTATTGATATTCATATGGGCAGCCCTGATGGAATATGTAAAGAACCTCTCTTGATTGTCCTTCAGCCCTGTCACTTCGGGCGTTTCCTCCTTGTCAAACAGCTTCCTGAGCTTTTCCCTGTTGTACATTCGTTTTGTCTTAAACAGCTTTCCCTTTACATAAAGCTGTCCCGAAAACAGATAAAACACGTAGCCGACGATTGGAAAAAAGACAAGAATATGGATCCATAGCAGCGTGTGCTGCGAGGTGCGGTTTTCAAGAATTAATGAATAGATGCTGAACAAAATAATGCTTATATAGCAAAGCAATCCTCCGTAAAACTCAAGTCTGGAAACCGGAAAAAACCAAATGACATATGCCCCGATGAGCATCATATATAAAAAGAAAAATTCCAGTCTCCTTTTCAGCATCCTGATTCTCTCCAATCTGATTCAATTACCTCTGTATTACCTCTTTTTTCTAATCGATAAACCTTGTAAGTAAAAAACCTCTCCGCCAAAGGAGGAGAGGTTTAGAGAAAACTAACTGTCACGGAATTCATCCGCATCGTTTCTGCAGAAATAAAGCAAGACTATTGGCAACGCCGAGTGACAACATGAGCGGCAAGCTGAACCCGCTCAGCACTCCGGCAAGCGCCGAAAAGAAGGCGGCGCTGTGACTGCAAATACGGTGGATAGAGTAAATTTGATACCCATTCTGATGAGAGAAAATATATAAAACGGGAAATTGATCAGAAAGATATAAGGAGTTAGTCAGGCTGAATCATAATCTGGCTGTTCCGCCGGTTTAAAATGAGTAAAATCCTTGATGTTATTTCCATATACAAACATAACAGGATTCCCGGCAGCCCAGCCATTACCTTGGCAGAAAAAACCCCCTCTTGCAAGGGGGATTTTCACGAGCGTTTCCGATATACAACGTAGCTGCGGGTCAGATACTTGAGCGGCAGACTGAACACATGAACCAATCTCGTAAACGGCCACAGGATAAAAACGACGTATCCTATCACAATATGAAACTTAAACCATAGCGGGACACTCTCCATCAAAGAGGCGTCAGGCCTGAACAAAACGATTTCCCTGAACCAGGGCCCGACTGTGGTCCGGTAATCAAATCCTTTCGAATCAATGTTGAGAAACGTGGCCGCAACGCCTGACAGCATCATGAACAGCAGCAGGAGGAGCGTAAGGATATCGGATGGCGAGCTCGTTTTGCGGATTCTTTTGTCAAACAGCCTTCTGTACGTCAGGATGACAAGTCCGGTACATGCCGCAATGCCCGCCGGCAAGCCAGCGCCAATCGCCATTTTGTGATACATATGCTCTGAAATGCCAAGGGAAGCATACACGCCTTCTGGGATCAGAATCCCCATGACATGCCCGCCGACAACGCACAGCAGTCCCCAGTGAAAAAGTGTGCTGCCAGCCGCAAGTTTTTTCTTTTCTAACAGCTCGCTTGATTTCGCCGTCCAGCCAAATTGGTCATGCTGGTAGCGGTAAATATGGCCGCCGATAAAGATTGTCAATACAATGTATGGCATAATACCCCAGAGGATCTGCCCGCTCATGCCTGAACAGCCCCTTCAACGCTTTCACCTACGCCGATGTTTTCAAGCGCGGCCAGCAGCACGTGCAGCAGTTCAGCGTATATACTGTCATTTTTTTCGAGACGGGATGCCAGCTCCCTCACATTGGACAGATATTTCTCAAACACGCTTCTCGCTGCTTCAATTTCTGCAGCCGCAGCAAATTCCAGCATCAGCGGCAGATAATCAGGCAGCTCTTTCTCTGTCGGCAGGAAACCGGATTGCTCGTATGTGTTTTTTAAATGCAGCAATTCAACGCCGCGTTCCCTTTGCTCGCCCGAGTTAAAGTAGGTGACATACATATTTGTTTTTTTCCCAAAGTCGAATGTATAGACATAGTGTTCAATCAGAGCTTCCGGTGAAAAGCTGGCTGACGCCTCGAAAAAGTGCAGCAGCTTCTCCCGGATTTGCCGGTTGCTGATTTCATGGATAAGAGCCTTCCAATCGGGAATCTCGGCTCTCCACTCTTCATCCGGATAAGAGAGAAGAGTGGAAAGAGCGGAGAACGTAATTTGCCGGTCTGTGGTGTTCATCTTGTTACACCTCATTTATCAAAAGTTAGAAACAGGAGCCGGGGCCGCCTGAAAATGATAAGCCGCAGCTCCCTTGTTCAGCATATAAATCTGAAACTTCTTCTCGATGACTGCTCGGTATCACAAAGCGGTCATCATATTTGGCAATCGCAAGCAGCCGATACATATCTTCAATTTGCTGTTCTGTTAAGCCGACACTGGAGATTAGTTCCGGGTCGATTGATTTATTCGTCTGGATCGCTCTCATATACTGGCGCATGACAGACATTTTCTTTAACGTTGACCGAATATGATCCGTATCACCGGCTGTTAACAGCTGCGCCAAATAATCTATCGGGATTCTCATTTGGTCGATAGCCGGAAAAATATCTTCTGCGGATTGCCGGCTGCCTTTTCCTTCAAAGAGATTCATAATCGGACTGAGCGGTGGAATGTACCACACCATTGGCAGCGTGCGGTACTCTGGATGAAGCGGCAGCGCAATCTTCCAGTCAATGATCATTTTATAGATCGGCGATTGCTGCGCAGCCTCTATCCATTCAGCCGGAATGCCTTGTTCTTTTGCCAGCTTGGCAACCTCAGGATCATTTGGATCAAGAAAAATGTCCAATTGTGAATGGTAGAGATCCTTTTCATTTTCAACAGATGCCGCTTCCTCCACTTTGTCCGCGTCATACAGCATGACGCCGAGGTAGCGGATTCTGCCAACACACGTCTCAGAGCAGATGGTTGGCAGTCCCGCCTCCAAACGCGGAAAGCAGAGTGTGCATTTTTCCGCTTTGTTCGTTTGCCAGTTAAAATAGACTTTTTTATAAGGACAGGATGAGACGCAATATCTCCATGAACGGCATGCATTTTGATCCACAAGCACAATGCCGTCCTCCTCGCGTTTGTACATGGCGCCGGATGGACAGGAGGAGACGCACGCCGGGTTGATGCAGTGCTCGCAAATACGGGGCAAATACATCATAAAAACCTCATCGAATTCTGTTTTGATCGATTCCTCCATCTTTTGTACATTGGGATCTTCAAGTCCCGTTATGTGGCCGCCCGCGAGATCATCCTCCCAGTTCGGACCCCATTCGATATTCATGAAATCCCCCGTCAAGGACGATTTCGGGCGTGCTACTGGCTGGTGTTTTTTCTGCGGGCTGTTCGTTAATGTTTCATAATCATAGTTCCAGGGCTCATAGTAATCATCAATCGACGGCTGATTCGGATTATAGAAAAGGCCTGCAAGCCGATTGGTTTTCGAGCCCGATTTCAGCTCGAGCTTTCCTTTTTTCAATGTCCAGCCGCCTTTATATTTATCCTGGTCCTCCCATTGCTTCGGGTAGCCGATGCCCGGCTTTGTTTCTACATTATTGAAGTACATATATTCCGCACCGGAACGGTTTGTCCACGTGTTTTTGCAGGTGACGCTGCACGTGTGGCAGCCGATGCATTTATCCAAGTTCATGACCATACCGATTTGCGCTTTAATCTTCAAGCCAATCGACCTCCTTCAGCTTGCGGATGACGACGTTCAGGTCGCGCTGATTCCCCGTTGGACCGTAATAATTAAAGCCGTAGCTGAGCTGGGCATAGCCCCCGATCATCTGGGTCGGCTTGACGTGAATCCTTGTCGGGCTGTTATGGGTGCCTCCGCGGTTATTCGTTAGCTTTGTGCCTGGCACGTTGATGTGGCGGTCCTGGGCATGGTGCATAAACGCCATTCCTTTAGGAATCCGATGAGACAAAACGGCTCTCGCGACGACAACACCGTTTCGGTTAAAGCATTCAATCCAATCGTTGTCTTTGATATCCGTGTCCTCTGCATCATCTTTATTCATCCACACGGTCGGCCCGCCGCGGAACAGCGTCAGCATCGGCAGAGAATCAAAATACATGCTGTGGACAGACCATTTATTATGCGGCGTCAAATAATTGAGGACGATTTCTTTTCCCTCTTGATCAGGCCGCTTGCTCAGAAACGGGCGATGCTGGAGGATCGGTTTGAATGTCGCCATCGTTTCACCGAATTCCATCATCAGTTCATGATCGACATAATAGGATTGTCTGCCTGTCAGCGTCCGCCACGGAATTAATTTTTCAACATTTGTTGTAAACGGCGAATACCTGCGCCCTCCTTTTTCAGAGCCGGAAAACGCCGGAGACGTGATCACCGTTTTCGGCTGGGCTGTAATTTGTTCGAACGTAAAGCATTCTTCCTCGCGTTCTTCCGCCAGGTCTTTCAGCTTCAGGTTCGTGATGTTTTCAAGTGATTCCCATGCTTTGACGGCGACCTTTCCATTCGAAGTGGATGATAGGGTTAAAATCGCTTCTGCTGCCTGCTTTGCTTCACTTATATTCGGACATCCCTTTGCGACACTGTCCGAGGTGATTTCTCCCAATCTCTGTTTGAGTGATTCATATTCATCGGCTATTGACCAGCTCATCCCTTTTGTTCCGCTCGGCTTTAAAGCAACGTTCGGACCAAGTGCAGTCATTTTATGAAAAATGTGTTTGTAATCCCGTTCAACGACTTGGATGTTCGGCATCGTTTTTCCCGGAATGGCTTCACATTCGCCTTTGCTCCAGTCATTGATTTTGCCGAATGGCTGGGCCAATTCCTGCATGGTGTCGTGGAGGAGCGGTGTCGCAACCACTTCTTTCACGGGCTCCATATCGACTTCTTCTGCCAGATCGGAAACGGCTTTTGACAGCGCCTTGAAAATATCCCAGTCTGACTTCGATTCCCACGGAGCCGAGATCGCCGGAGCAAATGGATGAATGAACGGGTGCATATCTGTGCTGCTGAGATCGTGTTTTTCATACCATGTCGCCGCCGGCAGCACGATATCGGAATACAGCGCCGTACCGGCCATTCGGAAGTCAAGATTGATTAACAAGTCGAGCTTTCCTTCCGGCGCCTGCTCCCGCCATTTGATTTCTTCAGGGCGGATGCTGTCGCTATCGTCATTCATTAAACCGTTCGTCGTCCCCAGCAAATGCTTGAGAAAATATTCATGCCCTTTTCCTGAGCTTGAGATCAGATTTGCCCGCCATACGAAGAGATTTCTTGGAAAATTCACTTCATTATCAGGATCTTCAATCGCGAATTTCAGTTTTTTCTCTTGGAGCTGTGAGGCCACGTACGCACCAACGTCTTCAGGTGTTGCTGCCCCTGCTTTTTCAGCTTCTTTATACAGATCGATGCCATTTTGATTGAAAGTCGGGTAAGACGGAAGCCACCCCAGCCGCGCGGCCAGCACATTGTAATCAGCGTGGTGCTTGTAGCGGGATGACGCAGCAATCGGTGATGCCAAATCACTGATCGGCTGGTCCTCATAACGCCACTGATCTGTCGCAAAGTAGAAAAATGAGGTGCCGTTTTGCAGCTTAGGCACGCCCTCCCAGTCCTTTGCAGTTGCAATCGTCTGCCACCCTTCAGCAGGTCGGAGCTTTTCCTGCCCCACGTAATGGGCCCAGCCTCCGCCGTTTACGCCTTGGGCGCCTACAAGTAAAACAAGATTTAACACCGCTCGGTAGATCGTGTCGGAGTTGAACCAGTGGTTAATGCCGGCCCCTACGATAATCATGGACCGGCCGTCTGTATCGATCGCATTTTGGGCAAACTCTCTGGCAATCTTAACGACAGCTTCTTTTTTGATTCCTGTCATTTGTTCCTGCCAGGCAGGCGTAAACGGCTCAGGATCATCATAGGAGACAGCCGATCGTTCGCCGATACCCCGGTTCACGCCGTAGTTAGCCAGTATCAAGTCAAACACGGTCGTGATGTACGTTTCTTCACTGTTCAGGTTCATTTTTTTAATAGGAAGATCCCGCTCGAGCACTTTGTTTCCGTCATTTGAAAAATACGGGATGCGCACCGTGCCGATTTCATCCTCTATTCCGAGCACAGAAAGACGGGGTTCAATCGCTTCTCCTGTTTCTTCATCAATCATATGCAGGTTCCATTTCTGCTTCCCGTCCCAGCGGGAACCCATTGTCCCCTGCGGTATGGCAAATGCGCCTGTCTGTTCATTCCAGACCGCGGGCTTCCACTGATCATGCTTTGTCTGCCGCCCGATGTCCTTCGCATGCAGAAACCGGCCCGCTGTGTATACGCCATTTTCTTTTGATAAGGTGACGAGGAATGGAAAATCCGTGTATTGCTTCGCGTATTCCATGAAACGTTCCGTCTCTTGATTCACGTAAAATTCCTGCAGAATGACGTGACCCATTGCCATCGCAAGCGCACCGTCAGTCCCTTGGCGGATACTGAGCCAGTCATCCGCGAACTTTGAGGACTCCGCAAAATCGGGACTGATTGAAATCACCTTGGCGCCTTTATAGCGGGCCTCCGCCAAAAAATGCGCATCAGGCGTTCTCGTTAGCGGAACGTTGGAGCCCCATGTGATGATATAGCCTGAATTGTACCAATCACTGCTTTCCGGAACGTCCGTCTGGTCGCCCCAAATTTGCGGGGACGCCGGCGGGAGATCCGCATACCAGTCATAAAAACTGAGCATTGGGCCGCCGATTAAAGACATGAATCGCGAACCTGACGCGTGGCTGATCATGGACATCGCCGGGATCGGAGAAAAACCGACATTCCGGTCAGGCCCGTATTTCATCACTGTATACAGCAGAGAGGCTGAAATCAGCTTCAGCACTTCCGGCCATTCCGCGCGGACAAAGCCGCCTTTCCCTCTCGCCTGTTTATAGGACTTCGCTTTTTCAGGATTTTCGACGATCGATTTCCAGGCTTCCAATGGATTTTGATGTTCTTGCAGTGCCTCCCGCCATAAATTAATCAGTACACCGCGCACGTATGGATATTTCACACGCAGCGGGCTGTAGATATACCATGAAAAACTGGCCCCCCGCGGGCAGCCTCTCGGTTCAAAATCAGGCATATCCGGGCCTGTTGATGGATAATTCAAATTTTGCCCTTCCCACGTGACAATTCCGTTTTTCACATAAATATTCCAGCTGCAAGACCCTGTACAGTTAACGCCGTGGGTGGAGCGAACGACTTTGTCGTACTGCCATCTGTTTCTGTATACATTCTCCCAATCGCGATCTTCGCGGGTGGTTTGGCTATGTTTATTTGAATGGTGTTCGATAGGAGAGAAATAATTCAATCTCCTAAACAACGGACTCCTTTTCTTTTTCTTCATGAGAGTTCACTCCTTCCGAGTCAGGTGATGCTAATTTCACTATAAACAGAGACAGCGTGTTTCCTTGTGAACTATGTCACACACTCTGCTTTTTTCACAAAATGTTCACACAAAGGAGAAGGAAGGCTGAGTTCAGGCAGGACGCTTGGGTCATTAGCTGCCTTTCATTCAAAGATCAAAAAAAACCGGCTCTATTTAAGAACCGGGCTCGGCGTTTTCATCCTGTGATGTATGCAGATACCGCAAAAATAATTGATAGGAACAAAAAACATTTTGCTGAAGCATAGCCAAAAAGTTCATTTGCAGCTGCGGATGATAAGACATCATTTTCTTAAATATGTAATATGGGATGTTGAGAATCAGAATGTCTGAAGTGGCATTGACTGAGATAAAGGGCGATAAATAAAGCCCGCCTTTTTCATCAATCGGAAACACATCGCCTTTTTCCCACAGCGCAACGGTTTTCGACCCTTCAGGGAGCCTTGTGTCCATAAAACGGACACTGCCTTTTAATACAATATAAACAGATTGAGAATGAAGAAAAGATGGAGACTGATCACATGAACCGCGGATAAACGTGCCGTTTTTCAGCAAGGTTTCGACAATGGATAGAGGCACTTCATTAAACATAGGAAGTTGTTTCAGAAATAATAAATAGTCACACTGATTCATAGGAAAACCTCCTGTGCTAAGGATAGCTTTAGTGTAGCTCGACTGAGCCTGTACAGCAGTGATGTATTTCACAGCCTGTATGATGAATGTCACTTATCAGGAGGGTGAATGCATTTATAATGAAAGAAAAAAGGAGGATTTCGATGAAGGCGCTGATTCCGAAGCAGCACGGGGCGTGGGCGATGCTGCTGATCCCATTTTTACTCGGCATGGTCAAGGGAGGCCCCGTTATTTGGCATATTCCGCTCTTCCTTGGTTGGCTTTTCCTATACTTAGCGGTTTATCCCGTTACGCTTGCCTTAAAAAAGAAACAAAGCAAACCATATCAAAAGTGGATGTGTTATTACGGTTTTCCCGCCTGCTGCTTTTTGATGATCTCGGTCTTTCATAAGCCGCCTCTCATCTGGGTGGGCGTTTCTTTACTGCCGCTGTTTCTCATACATATGTATTTTGCCCGCAGAAAAAACGAACGAGCCTTATTGAATGATGTTGCAGGTGTCTTGTTCTTTTGTTCGGGCGGGTTTGCGAGCTGCTGGCTGGGGATGGGAACCCTTGACGGCTGGGCTTGGTTTATTTTCTTGCAGTCTGCTTTATTTTTTATCGGGAGTTCCTTTTATGTGAAATCGGTGATCCGCGAGAGAAAAAACAGGGCATTTGCATACTGGTCATGGGGATATCACCTGCTGCTCCCCTTTTTATCCGCTCTTTTCGGAGCAGGATGGGCGTTTCTCGCTTTTATCCCGAGCAGCTTGCGGGCATGGTTTTTTCATGGAAGGGATTGGCCCGTAAAAACGATTGGCATTCTTGAAATCGTGAATGCCTGCTTCTTTCTTGCCGTCATGTGCCTGTTTATCACAAGGTAAAAAAACAAGGACACCGCTGTCCTTGTTTTTTTCAGTCAATATTGCAAATCTCCAGCGGGCAATTTTCACACTCAATCTCACATCGTAAATAGTCCCGCTTGTGCAAAATAATTTTTCCGGATTCGTCTATCGAAATAACCCCTTTTTTGCGGAGATCTCCGAGCATACGATTGACGCTTTCCCGTGCAGCCGCGCAAAACTTTGCCAAATCCTGATTTGTCAGGACAATGTTAATCAGAATGCCGTCGCTTCGCTCCACTCCGTAGCTGTTTGATAAGCGGATAAGGGTAGAATAGAGCGCCCCCTTTTTGCCATGAAGAAGCAGATCCCTGATTTTGGACTGAATCTTCCGGAGGTGCGTGCTCATCCATTTCATGAACTCAAATGTCAAAGCGCCGTTTTGGATTAATTCTTTTTCCAGCTTATTTTTATTAATGACGAGCACCTCGCCATCCTCTAGTACTTTTGCACTGAGCATATACCTTGGTTCTTCAGTGAAAAGTGTTAATTCTCCGACGATATCATGCTTTTGGCAGATTCTAAGCGTCAGGTCTTTTCCGTCAGATGTCAGCTTGCCGATTTCAATGAGTCCTGATTGAATCAGATAAAGCTCTTCTGCATCCATTCCTTCCCGAAACAAATACGTGTGTTTTTCCATTTTTCTTTTCGTGCTGATCGATTCCAGCAATTCATACAGATCGCTGGATATAAGATCACTATCAGATGGTCGAACAGAGAGAAAATTCATGAGCTCACCTCGAAGAAAGTCACGTTGTGTGTTTATTGTAACGTGAATTGATTTGTACCCATCGAGAAAAAACTAACAATCTTGTGAATGCCCCAGTGTTAGTTGATGCTCTGGCTGTTTCTCTCCGTGTGTGTTTTCATTCTTTCCTGCCAATACATCCATATGACAAGGACAAAACTGGCTAACGCCACCTCTGAAAGCGCCATAAACCCGATCGCGTACTGGCCTGTTGCCTGAAATACACTCGCCAATATGAGCGGAGGAAAAAAGCCGCCTAAACCGCCCATGGCAGACACAATCCCATTGGCAATCCCCGCTTGCTTCGAAAAATAGAAAGGCACCAGTTTAAAAACAGTTCCGTTTCCTATGCCTGAGCAGACGGCCACGGTTAATGATCCAAACGTATAAAGGCCGATTGTCGGCGAGAACGATAGGATAATGCCTGATAATGTAAGCCCGGCAAAAACAAACATCAAGATGCGGAGCGGGCTCATTTTATCAGCCAGGAATCCGCCCGCAGGCCTGAGCAGCGTAGAAACCGCAATAAAGCCAGCCGTCCGCAAGCCGGCATCTGCAGGATTCAGCCCAAAATGCTCCACCAGAAAGTTCGGCAGATAGATAGTGAAGGCGACAAAGGCACCGAACGTAATAAAATAAAACAGGCTCAGAAACCATAGCACATGATTTCGGTAAACAGCTTTGATTTGAGTCTTAACAGAAACTTTGACCTTCTTCTCATGCCTGTCGCCAAACAATACGTGCAGTAAGGCAAAGACAGCCAGCAAAATCAGATACATTTGCACGGTTGATTTCCACCCGACGGCTTGAGCGATAACCGGCGCTGCAAATGTCGTAACGGCTGTCCCGATATTTCCTGCACCGTAAATCCCATTGACGACACCGTGCTTTTCTTTCGGATAATATTTCGGGAGGGAGGTCACCCCAATGGAAAACACCGCTCCCCCGATCCCTAAGAAAAAGCCGCCTGCGATTAAATCAAACAGAGAATCCGCGATACTGATCCAAAATACAGGAAATAAAAGCAGGATGAAGCTGACCATAAACATGAGCCGCGCGCCAAACCTGTTCGTTAAATACCCTAAAGGAATGCGGAGAAGCGACCCGAGGATCACAGGAATCGCGGTCACTAAAGAAATCTCACCCTTGCTTAAATGAATATCTAATGTGATTTGGGAAATGAGTGATGAAATCAGCACCCAAACCATAAACCCTGCCACCAAGCTTAATGACTGTAACGATAATTGAATGTGTTGACGGTTGATCATTTGGCTTGCCCCTTTCAATGATTCAATAATCAGTCTTATCATACAAAAACTAGCCAAACAGGATTGTGAATTACATCACACGTTTTTCTCATAAAAAAAGGACAAAGCCCGAAGACTTTGTCCTTTTGATCGTGATTACATTTTTTCCGGAGCCGATACGCCGATCAGCTGAAGCGCATTGTTCAGCGTAATTTGCGTTGCCTTCATTAAAGCCAGGCGCGCGCGGCTTTTCTCTTCATTTTCAGGGTCGATGACTTTCTCTGCGTTGTAGAAGCTGTGCAGAGCAGAAGCCAGATCATAAATATAGTTAGTGACACGGTGCGGAATTCGTTTTTCCGCTGCTTCCGCCACTGCCTCTGGGAAGCCGCCGATCGTTTTCAGCAGATCGTATTCTTTTTCTGATTGAATATGGCTGAAATCAAGATCTGCCGCCGGTTTAAGCCCCTGCTCTTCCCCTTGGCGAAGCATGCTGCAAATACGGGCATGCGCGTATTGTGCATAATACACAGGGTTTTCGTTAGATGTTGATACAGCAAGATCTAAGTCAAAATCCATATGGGTGTCTGCACTTCGCATTGCAAAGAAGTAACGCACGGCATCCAAGCCGACTTCTTCAATCAGGTCACGCATCGTTACGGCTTTACCGGTCCGTTTGCTCATTTTCATTTTCTCGCCGTTTTTGTAAAGGTGAACGAGCTGAATGATTTCTACTTCAAGCGTTCCTTTTTCATAGCCCAGCGCTTCGATTGCCGCTTTCATACGCGGGATGTAGCCGTGGTGATCGGCGCCCCAAACGTTGATCAGCTTATCAAAGCCGCGGTCAAGCTTGTCCTTATGATACGCGATATCAGGAAGAAGGTACGTGTACGTGCCGTCCTTCTTGATCAATACGCGGTCTTTATCATCGCCGAAAGTCGTGGAACGGAACCAAGTCGCGCCGTCTTCTTCATAGACGTGGCCTTTTTCGCGGAGCGCTTCAAGCGCCTTGTCGATTTTTCCATTTTGGTACAGTGAAGTTTCTGAATACCACACATCAAACGGCACACGGAAGTTTTCCAAGTCCTTGCGAAGCTTTTCCAGCTCGTATTTCAGGCCGTATTCACGGAAAAACGCGAGGCGTTCACTTTCCTCTTCGTTAACGAAACGATCACCGTATTCCTCAGCGAGACGCTTTCCGATCGCAATGATATCCTCACCGCGGTAGCCATCCTCCGGCATCGGTTTTTCCAATCCGAGTGCTTCAAAGTAACGGACTTCAACAGAAAGCGCCAGATTGTTGATTTGGTTTCCCGCATCGTTAATGTAGTATTCGCGGCTTACATCGTAACCCGCTTTTGAAAGCACGTTGCACAAGGAATCGCCGACAGCCGCCCCGCGCGCATGCCCGAGGTGAAGGTCTCCCGTCGGATTCGCTGATACGAATTCTACCTGAACTCGTTCACCGTTTCCGATGTTCGTTTCCCCGTATGCTTCCCCTGCTTCCAGTACAGACGGAATCAGCTTTGTTAAATATTGATTGTTCATATAGAAATTGATAAAACCCGGGCCGGCGATATCCAGTTTTTCAATCGAAGCCTTCCCTTTATCAAAATGGGCGACAATCTCTTCAGCGATTTGACGCGGCGCTTTTTTTGCCACTCTTGCCAACTGCATCGCCATATTCGTTGAGTAGTCGCCGTGTGTTTTATCTTTCGGTGTTTCTAAAACAACATTGGGAATCTGGCTTTCTTCAGCCAGTCCCGCTTTCAGAACGGCCGCTTTGATTTCTTCTTTCAGCACGTCCTTCATTTGTTCCGCAATGTTCATGCGTGAGTTCCTCCCTCATACGTGATCGTCATATTATGTAAATGCTCCTGCTCGTCTCCGACATGCATGTCATATGCGATGCTGATACGGCCTTTTTCTTCATCGAGATCAGATTGAATCGATTTTGTGCTTGTTTTCAGCTCAAGCTCACCAAATGACATTTTATATTTAGCAATTGTGGAAGCTCCCGTTACGAAACGCTGATTCATTTTGACAGCGCCTGACCTCATGACCAGGACTTCGCCTTCGCTTACTTTCACAATCGTTTTGACTTTGCCTAAGTCGTGTTCTTCATAATAAGATAGATACACTTTATTTTGTTTTACATAGTAAAATCCGGTGGTGCGGAATTCGATGACTTCTTGGTTTCCGTCATCCTCGATCACAGACTTCACATGGAGTGTTATCGGTGTCTCTTGCTTCATTCTGACACGTCCTTTTCATCATTCCACTTTGACTTGAATAGTATAATCATTCGGTTTGTAAACTTCAACTGCTTCTATCTTACCATCATTGCTCATCAGATTTGAAGATAAACCTCATAAAAAGCATTTCCTTATATAGAAGAGAAAATCATATCACTAATTACCTTTAGGAAATGTTACATTTTTCCGAAATCTATCATTTCCTTTTCACATTTTTTTCAAAATATATGTATTGAATTAGTAATTTGATAGTTTTAAGATAAAAGTACAACATAGATCTGCTAGAAAAACAAAAAAAGGGAGGATTCAATTATGAAAAAAGCTGTCATTGTAGAAAACAAAGGTTGTGCAACATGCTCGATCGGAGCCGCTTGTCTAGTGGACGGTCCTATCCCTGATTTTGAAATTGCCGGTGCAACAGGTCTATTCGGTCTATGGGGGTAAGGATCTCCCAAAAGGGCATAGTCATTCTACTATGCCCTTTTTAAGTAAATTACAATTTTTAACTAAAATCTACCTCTTGGATATACATACACAACCGTTTTTCATTTGAATCATATGTATAGGGGATGGTATTTTGTTTATAGAGCAGATGTTTCCATTTATTAATGAAAGTGTAAGAGTTCACCAGCTTCCTGAGGGCGGCGTGTTAGAAATCGACTACTTGCGCGATAATGTCTCCATTTCTGACTTTGAGTATTTGGATCTCAACAAAACGGCTTACGAGCTCTGCATGCGCATGGATGGCCAAAAAACAGCTGAGCAGATTTTAGCTGAGCAATGTGCAGTGTATGATGAATCACCGGAAGACCATAAAGATTGGTATTACGACATGCTCAACATGCTCCAGAACAAGCAGGTTATTCAGCTTGGAAACCGGGCCAGCCGCCATACAATCACCACGAGCGGAAGCAATGAATTTCCGATGCCCCTGCACGCCACCTTTGAACTGACGCACCGCTGTAATTTGAAATGCGCCCACTGTTATTTGGAAAGCTCACCTGAAGCGCTCGGCACCGTGTCGATTGAGCAATTCAAAAAAACGGCTGATATGCTGTTTGATAACGGTGTATTGACATGCGAAATCACAGGTGGAGAAATTTTTGTCCATCCAAACGCCAATGAGATTCTTGACTATGTGTGTAAAAAGTTCAAAAAAGTCGCTGTCTTAACAAACGGAACACTCATGCGAAAAGAGAGCCTGGAGCTTTTGAAGACTTACAAGCAAAAAATCATCGTCGGCATTTCTCTAGATAGTGTCAATTCCGAGGTCCATGACTCCTTTAGAGGGAGAAAAGGCTCTTTTGCCCAAACTTGTAAAACGATAAAATTGTTGAGTGACCACGGTATATTTGTCAGAGTCGCTATGTCTGTCTTCGAAAAAAACATGTGGGAAATCCACGATATGGCCCAAAAGGTTCGGGATCTCGGGGCGAAGGCGTTTTCTTACAATTGGGTTGACGATTTCGGAAGAGGCAGGGATATTGTCCATCCAACGAAAGACGCCGAGCAGCACCGCAAGTTTATGGAATACGAGCAACATGTGATTGATGAGTTTAAAGATCTGATTCCGATTATTCCCTATGAGAGAAAACGCGCGGCAAATTGCGGCGCTGGCTGGAAGTCCATTGTGATCAGTCCGTTCGGCGAAGTACGTCCTTGCGCCCTCTTTCCAAAGGAATTTTCATTGGGAAATATTTTTCATGATTCCTATGAAAGCATCTTTAACTCCCCTCTCGTCCATAAACTGTGGCAAGCGCAAGCGCCGCGGTTCAGCGAACATTGCATGAAAGACAAATGCCCGTTCAGCGGCTATTGCGGAGGCTGTTACTTAAAAGGGCTGAACTCTAACAAATATCACCGGAAAAACATTTGCTCTTGGGCGAAAAATGAACAATTAGAAGACGTGGTCCAGCTTATTTAGGAGGGAAACGATTTGTCACCAGCACAAAGAAGAATTTTACTGTATATCCTTTCATTTATCTTTGTCATCGGCGCAGTCGTCTATTTTGTCAAAAGCGATTATCTGTTTACGCTGATTTTCATTGCCATTGCCATTCTGTTCGGGATGCGCGCGCGGAAGGCTGACTCGCGATGAGCATTTTGGATATACACGATGTATCCGTTTGGTATGAACGGGACAACGTCATCTTAGAACAAGTGGATTTACATTTAGAAAAAGGCGCCGTTTACGGGTTACTTGGGGTAAACGGCGCCGGAAAAACGACACTGATTAATACGCTGACAGGCGTGAACCGCAATTTCAGCGGGCGTTTTACACTGTGCGGAATTGAAGCGGAGGCCGGCATGCCGCAGAAAACATCAGATCAGCTGAAGACTCACCGTTACTTCGCCGCCGATTATCCGCTGCTATTTACAGAAATTACGGCGAAGGACTATGTGTCTTTCGTCCATTCGCTTTATCAAAAGGATTTTTCAGAGCAGCAGTTTGCCAGTTTGGCCGAGGCCTTTCATTTTTCGAAATACATCAATAGGAGAATTTCGGAGCTGTCCTTGGGGAACAGGCAAAAGGTTGTATTGATGACAGGCTTATTGCTGCGCGCTCCCCTGTTTATTTTGGATGAGCCGCTCGTCGGTTTGGATGTGGAATCGATAGAGGTCTTTTATCAGAAAATGCGTGAGTACTGTGAAGCAGGCGGAACCATTTTGTTTTCTTCTCATCTGCTCGATGTCGTGCAAAGATTTTGTGATTATGCGGCTATTCTTCACAACAAACAGATCCAAAAGGTCATTCCGATTGGAGAGGAGACCGATCTGCGGCGGGAATTTTTCGAGGTGATCGGCCATGAATAACATAATCCCTATCATGTCTTTGCTGTTCAAACAGCTTTACAGCCGGCAAGGGAAAAAGGACGCCATCCGCATTGCCGCAGGCCTTGTCATTCTGGCCGTGTTTGAAATCGGGCTGATCCGCCAGGCCGGCATTGATGAATCGGTGTTGCGCAAAACGTATATCATACTCGCGCTTCTTTTGATGAACACATATATGGTGTTTCTTTCCGTGACATCACAATGGAAGGAATCTTATATGAAGCTGAGCTGCCTGCTGCCGATTTCTTCACGGAGCTTTTGGCTCGCCCAGAGTGTCGTTTTGTTTGTCGATACCTGTTTGAGAAGAACTTTATTCTTTTTTATTTTACCGCTGTTCTTATTTGGAAACGGAACGCTGTCAGGGGCGCAAACATTGTTTTGGCTCGGCAGGTTTTCGTTTTTTACCGTTTACTCCATTATTTTCGGAGTTGTGCTAAGCAACCACTTCGTCAAAAAGAAGAACTTGATGTTTCTGCTGCATGCGGCGATATTCGCCTGTGTATGTATCAGCGCCGCTTTGATGCCGGCCGCCACGATTCCGCTTTGCGCGGTTCATATCCTGTGGGCGGTGGTCATTGACTTTCCTGTCTTTCTGCAGGCGCCTCCGCAGCAGGGCAAGATGCATTCATTTATGCGGCGATCTGAATTTTCGTTTTACAAAAGAGAATGGAACCGATTTATCTCTTCTAAAGCGATGCTGTTAAATTACGCGGTAATGGCGGTATTCAGCGGCTTCTTTTCGTTCCAGATGATGAACACCGGCATCTTCAATCAGCAAGTGATTTATATCGTGATTTCCGCGCTTTTGCTCATCTGCTCGCCGATCGCCCTTTTGTATTCGATTGAAAAAAATGACCGGATGCTGCTCATCACGCTTCCGATCAAGCGAAAAACGATGTTTTGGGCGAAATATCGCTTTTATTCAGGCCTATTGGCAGGCGGATTTCTCCTTGTCGTGATGATTGTGGGTTTCATCAGCGGCCGTTCGATTTCAGTTCTCACTTTTTTGCAGTGCATTGAGTTGCTGCTGGCGGGAGCGTATATCAGGTTAACTGCGGATGAAAAAAGGCCCTCCTTCAGCTGGCAGACGGAGCAGCAGCTATGGAGCGGTTTCTCAAAATATCGGTCTTATCTGTTTTGTCTTCCCCTATTCTTAGCCATATTAGCCGGCACCGCTGTATCCTTGGCGGTCATTCCGATAGCCGGTCTGGTCATAGTCTATTACCTGCAAAAACAGGATGGTGGTTTCTTTGATACAAGCAAAAGAGAACGGCTTGGAAGTTAACCTGCTGAAGACTCATCAATTTTCAACTATTTCAATCGCCGCGAGCTTTCTGAAACCGATCGAAAGCGCGGCGGAACCTGAGGAAGAAACGATTTATTTTTACGGCGCCGCCGCATACCTGAAGGAGCAAATCATTGACGCTTTTGGTTATGCTGCCGGCAGCCGTTTCATGTACTCAGCGAATCTCTTTTTTGATCAGCAGCTGAAAACCTGCGGGACCCGTTTGATTCACCCATTATATAACGGGAATCTTCATGTTGACGCCCTGATGAAAACTTTTGCAGACTTGTCTTTCCCTTCTTCTCTTTCATTCGAAGCATTTGAAAAGGCCAGGAATGAGCTGCTGCTGAAAATCGAAAAGAAATTCACTGATCCCTTCTCCTACTCGGCGGCTCGCTTGGCTGAGGAGGTCTTCGGAAACCCGATGTACGGCACAGGCATGTTTGGCCGGAGAGACAGGATAAAGGCGATTCATCCTAAACGGTTTCTCGACGCAACGGACTTTATCGTTGATTTAGTGTCCCAGCAAAAACAGCTGAACATATTGGGACAAGTACAAGCATGTGATGTTCGGGGACATGCCCCGCAAACGTCCGCTGTAACGTCCGGAAGAATACCCGTAAACCGGCATGTTTTTGAAACAGAGACACGCAGCGCTGCAGGTCCTTCCGTCTTGACACTCGGATTTGACTGCGGAGAGATGAAAGATGCCAGCGATTATATCAAAATACAGCTAATAGACGGATTACTGGGAAAGTACGGCCATTCCGCTTTATTCAAGCACTTCAGAGAGAAGGATCTGGCAGTCTATCACGTTATCACCCGTTACGATGTCATGAACAATTTGCTGCTTGTTTCAATATGTACAGATCAGCTTCATGAGAAAGACATTCCCCCGCGCGTTTTGGAAGCTGTCTCAGCTTTTCATACAGATGAGCGGGAACTAGAACAGGCAAAGCAGTTTTTACGCAATGAATTGCTGCTGCAATTCGATTCTCCCGAAGGTCTATTGGCCTATATGGGGGTCCTGCGCCGCTTCTCCTGCACGAAAGAAGCCTTGCTGGATGGCATCTCAGCGGTTACATGCCGTGATGTATTGCAATTCATAGCGACCATCAATTATATCGGAGCTCATGTAGTAAGGGGATGAAGAGATGGAAAAGAAAGCCTTTTTTCAACAGCTGGATGAACGAACCGATATCAGATACACAGACAGCGGACTAAAAATATTCAGATTGAAATTCCCCCGCGCCCACCTGCGGCTGTGCAATGTAAAAATCGATTTTGGAAGCCGGGATGTATGTATACGGGCAGAATCCGGTGATACACTGCTTCCGTATGGCACAGCACATTTTTTAGAGCATCTTCTCTTCTGGCATAACGGCCGCAATCTGTACAGTGATTTTTTTGCGCATGGCGCGCTTTTAAACGCATTCACTACCTACACCGATACCAATTTCATGTTTACCTCATTACCGGATCGGCTCAGACAAACGATTCCCATCCTGCTTGATGCTTTATGGAACCACTCATTTGACAAGAAGATTGTCGCTCAGGAAAAAGCTGTGATTACAAGCGAAATTCAAACAGCACACCTTAACCATCAGCTCTCATATCATTATCAGCTGATCAGCATGCTTTCTCCCTCCTCACCAGCTGCCGTTTTCCCCGCAGGCAGAATCGAAGATATTGAGGCGCTGGACATCAGTGATTTACAAAAAGCCTATAAGGCTGCCTACCAAGCCCATCGGATGACGCTGTTTTTGATTGGGGGCTCAGAAAATACAGAAACGCTTTTGCCTCCTCACCTCCAGCTGGAAAAGCGTCCGGATTATCATGCTGAAAGAAAAATCATCCCGGCATGCCCTCCAGTCCTCTCACAAAAAATGATGCTGGGTGATGAGGAGCGGATGGAAGATACCTGGACCGGATTACAGATCGGCGCACTTCCCGGGCAAAACGATCTGTTGTCGATAAAGCTTTATTGGGATATCGCGGCTCGTATTCTATTTCAATTAGATTCACCGTTTTTTCAAGAGATTCAGCAAACGTACCGCCTGGAAATCGATCGCTTGTCAGCCGAGACTTATATATATGAGGATGGCGGTTTCTTGATCCTTCACAGTCAAGGGACCCATTCTTCAGCTTATATCGATGTGGCTTCATACTATGTCACACAGAAGAAAGAACAGGTTGCCGCCTGGCTTCAATACGGCAAGGACTCTTTGACAGACGCGATCATTTATGACAGCGATTATGTGCGTAAATGCTTCGAGTGGGCAGCCGAGTGTGACAGGTGCGATTGCTCGTTTCTTGACATGTACCACATCATTCAAGATATGGATGCGCAGGTTTTCTTGTCTCTCATTGATGCAATGGCATCTTCTAACAAAGCGATCATTCACGTTTCTCAGAAAGAGGCGATCAGACAATGAAACAAAGCACTGTCTTTACCCTTTTATTGCTGCTTATAGGTATGGCGGCTTATTCCTTCGGCTGGGTTCAGGCCGTTGCCGAAGCCGCCGCCCAATATGTACAGATGATCAACAATGATGCTGTGCGGCTCGGACTGCTGGCTTGTACCGCTGCCCTCCTGATGCTGCCTGCTTTTCTCTATCTTCACTATGTCACCCAATCCGTGAAAAACATGACAGCAGCTTTTCAGAAACTCACACAGTCTCATCAAAGCTGCTGTGACTTTCAGCAACACAACTTGTGCAGCCGATATGCAGAAGACGTCAAATCGCTGCGTGACAGCTATAAAAACGTCCGCCAAACATACGTGATGGCTGCCGTGTTGTGCCAAGTCATCATATTCGGCTGCATGTTCGAAATCGTTAAAGCCGTCCCTTTCCGCCTTCATACGCCCCCTGCCTTTTCAATGGGACTTGCGATGCTACTGATCCTGTATTTATTGTTTTGCATGCGAACGTATTTGCGGCAGCTTTTCCGGCACGGCAGCCTGTTCAGAAAAGTGTTTGCGGGAGCACTGGCAGCAGCCGGGATTTGGTGGATGCTCAGTTTCTCTATAAGTGAACTGCTGTTTCTGATTATCCTGGCTGCCATTCAGCAAATCGGATCATTTATTTATAAACGATTCTCTTATCACAGCACCGCTTCTCTTGATCTATAAAATAGCTACATCGCAATCGCAGACGGACCCGCGCCAACCGGAATCACCGTCACGGCTGTATAATCACTTGTGCGGTACACGGTCACAGCATTGTCGTTGGGCTGTGCCGCATAAATATACTGTTTGTCCGGCGTTACGGCGAGGTCAAAGGCGCCGGGGAGAGACACGTTTGCAATGATCCTCTGTCTGGCCGTATTAACTACGTATAAGTTATTAATGAGAAACGGTTCACTATATGGCTCTAGAAAATAAGCTCTAGTACTATCGAGAGAAAATACAATCGTCCTCAGCGTTTCAAATAAACGGCTGAAGTCCCCTCCCCTGCTTAATGGTGACAAACTAATCTCCGTTACACCTTTCGGCCACAGCTCACCATTCAATACGTACGCAAAATTTCCAGCGTAAGGAGTTGTAATTAAACTGGGAAATTCAAATGTATCTATGATACTTTCTACCAACTGCCCAGTATTTACATCATATTTATCAACCGACCAACTGCTTCCATTAGCGGTATAGACATACTGTCCATTCGGATCAAGAGCAAAGTCTAAAGCGCCGGGTATCGGAATGACATCAATGACCGATTGAGAGGCCGTGTTAATCACATATATAGATCCGGCGGCCATCACGTATGCGAACTCATCTGTTGGATCAAATTCGATTTTTCTCGGCCCTCCTCCAACAGTAATGGTATTTATGATGGTTAATGTTTTATTATCAATCACTGAGACAAGGTTGGTATTTCCATGGAGGACATACGTGAATGCTTTATCGAAAGTAACGCCTAGATTAGTTGGCACGTCAGAAAAAGGGATTGTTTTTACAACAGTGTTTAAATCTGCATCAATAACCGAAACCGTGCTGTCTCCAGTATTGGCAGTAAACACATACGATTGAGGGTCTGGTGATGGCGGTAAAACAAGTGTCCCGGCCACCGTAAGCGGACTGCCGTAGAAAGGCGGTACAATGAGCAGATCTTCCACTGTTATTTGACTGAAATCAGGACAGCGGCCAGACTGTGCTGCATAATAAACAACTTGATCAATCTCTTCAGTATGAATCACAGAAACAGCCCCGTCTCCTTGTCCATATTGATTTCGTACAGGCGACACACTGACAAGAAGCGTAATGGTCCCTTGTACTCTCACAGCATATCGAACACCGATATCTTCTGGTTCCGGCCCAGTCTGGATTAAGCAAGGCTCACTGATACAGGACAAATTGTCTGTACTCCATGTAACAGCCGCTGACGCTTCGGCCGTATCAACCTTGAAGCCCTCAGGGAAATCTATCGGCACTTGAAACGGCGCTTCCCGGCTAATTTCCTCATCACAAAAACAGAAACAATTTTCCTGTAAAGCAGAAAGATCATTCTTTTTCATGATTTCACGTCCTTTTAGAAATGCACAACATGCAGCGGTTAAATCGTAATGGCACCCGGTGAAACCCCAAGAGATATCACAGTTTCCTCAGAATAATCATCTGTGTTGTAAACAATGATGCTCTGCTCTATAAAACGAGTTGCATACAGAAAATCGCCATTCGGGGTAAACGCATAGTCTGTTGCTGATTGCGGAACATTTCCTATAACGCCTGCTCCATTTGGACTGACAGAATATAAATTGCCAGTGAAGCCGTCATATAAATACACCTCTGCTCCACTCGTAAACATTCGATATTCCCCTTCATACTCCAGCTCTTGGGTGCTGCTGATGGTAAACGTATTTAAATCAATAACCGTCAAATAATTAAAAAAGAATTCTTGTTCTAATACATAGGCATACCGCTCCGGCCAATTTGTTTCTATGGTTGATACGATAAGCTCTCGTTCAATTGTTCCTGTGACTTCACCGGTAGTTAGGTCCACTTTTTGCACTATTCCAAAATTCAGAACATAGGCGAATAACCCATTGGGATCGATTGCAACATCATATCCTTCCACAGGAATCGACCTATCCACAGTTAACGTATCAATTCCAATCACATAAACCGCAGTACCGGTGAAAACATAAGCAAACTCATGATTAGGGATAAATCTAATCAATCGAGGCGGCTGATCCAGCAATATAGTTGCTGTCACTGTTAATGTGTCATAATCGATGACAGAAATCACATTATTGTTGGGATGTAAGACAAACACAGCGCTTTTATCTGGCGTAATTTCAATACCTGCCGGATTGTACGGAAGAGCAATCGTTGTCACAACAGTATCGGTGTTTGTATCAATCACAGAAACTGATTGATCATTTGGATTCGCTGTAAACGCGTAGACGGGTTCCGGCTCCGGTACAAGCACAATTGTCCCCGTCACCGATAAAGGACTGCCGTAAAACGGCGGAACAACAACAAGGTTCTCAATCGTGATGTCACTGATATCCGGGCAATCATCCGATTCATCGGAATAATAGACGACTTGATCGATTTCTGCATTGTGAATGACGGAAACAGCCCCGTCCCCTTGTCCATATTGATTTCGGACAGGTGAGACACTGACGAGTAGCGTAACGGTTCCCTGCAGGCGCACTGCAAATTGAACACCGACCTCATCAGGCTCAGGCCCCGTTTGAATTAAGCAACGGTCACTGACACAAGAAAGGCTGTCTGCATTCCACGTCACGTTTGCAACAGCTTCAGCCGGATCAACGACAAACCCTTCAGGTAATTCAATCGGTGCTTGAAACATGGCTTCTCGGCTTGCTTCTCCCTCACAAAAACATAAGCACTCTTCTTGTTCTGCTCCTGCTTTTTCTTTAAAGGAAAGCTTGTTTTTTCTCATTCCTTCACTTCCTTTTCAGACATACACTGCTCACGCAGATATAACAGAATATGGAAGGGTAACGTGTTTGCTTGTACAAATTGCTGAGGGTAAACGCTTCTTTTTGAAAATATATCTCCAAACATGCGGTGTAACGAAAGAAAAAATTGCGGTTTTTTTGCGCTTCTCACAAGAATGTTGATGATAAAATATGACATATATAGAATTATGAAGGGAGGGATTTGCAAACGTGACAGGTGTCATATCTTCTTCTTCCATCGGAGAAAAGATTAACGAATGGTATATGTACATACGCCGATTCAGCATACCCGATGCAGAATATTTGCGACGAGAAATCAAGCAAGAGCTGGATCAAATGGAAGAAGATCAAGACCTTCATTTGTACTATTCACTGATGGAGTTTCGGCACAACCTAATGCTTGAGTACCTTGAACCGTTAGAAAAAATGAGGATTGAGGAACAGCCGAGACTGTCTGATCTGCTGCTTGAGATTGATAAAAAACAGGCTCGTTTAACTGGTCTGCTTGAGTACTATTTTAACTTCTTCAGAGGCATGTACGAGCTGGACCAGCGGGAATATCTGTCGGCTATTAAATTTTTCAAAAAGGCCGAAAGCAAGCTGATATTCGTTAAGGATCGGATAGAGAAAGCTGAGTTTTTCTTTAAGATGTCTGAATCTTATTACTATATGAAACAAACGTATTTTTCAATGGACTATGCACGGCAAGCATATGAAATATACAAAGAACATGAAGCTTATAATATAAGATTGCTGCAGTGTCATTCTTTATTTGCCACCAATTTTTTAGATTTAAAACAGTATGAGGATGCCATCTCACATTTTCAAAAAGCTTATTCTATGGCAGAAGCTGAAAAGCAGCCCCAATTAATGGGGAGAACTTTGTACAATATCGGGCTTTGTAAAAACAGCCAAAGCCAATATGAGGATGCCATACCTTATTTCAAAAGAGCAATAGCTGTTTTTGAAGAATCAAATATTCTTCCTTCCTTACCTCAAGCGTATTTTTTAATTACACAGATCCATTATAAATTAGGAAAAATAGATAAAGCTCATGAATATCATAGTAAGGGAATGGCTTATTCACAAAAGGCCGGAGATGTAATATATTTATCAGAGTTTGAATTTTTGAAATCTTTATACTTATCAGGCCCGGATGAAGAAGCAATTCAAGGATTTTTTGATTTTCTCGAAAGTAAAATGTTGTATGCTGATCTTGAAGATTTCGCTATTGATGTGGCAAAATATTATCATGAACGTAAAAATTTTCAAAAAGCTTCTGCTTATTTTTTGAAGGTGGAACAAGTAAGGCAACTTATTCAAGGAGGAGTGAGTTTGTATGAAATTGAAGTCTAAACTATTACTCTCTTGTCTGGCTCTAAGCACTGTGTTCGTGGCAACAACTATTGCAAATGCACCTACACACCAAATTGAAGTTGCACAACGAGGAATGATTTAACCGCCGTCCATCGGCGGTTTTTTCGTCCCCTCTTTACCAAAGTCTCCCAATCCATGCTATGATCTTTTCAATAATCTTGAAGAGAGTGGAAATGCAGCATGTCTCTAAAAAGTGTGAGAACCCACTTTACTCAATGGAATCGAGAAAATGATGTGACGGAGTTCGAAACGTCGAGTGCGACAGTTGAACAGGCAGCTGAGACAATCGGCGTAAGCCTGTCTAGAATCGCCAAGTCCCTGTCCTTCAGAGGGGAAGGAGATCAGGTGATTCTGATTGTGGCAGCCGGCGATGCCAAGATCGACAACAAAAAGTCCAGGCAAACATTTGGCTTTAAAGCAAGAATGCTCTCTCCTAATGAGGTGCTGGAGCAGACAGGCCATGAAATTGGAGGAGTTTGCCCATTTGGATTGGCTCATGATCCTGAGGTTTATCTTGATGTATCGCTGAAACGGTTTCAGACTGTTTTCCCCGCATGCGGCAGCAGAAACTCCGCTATTGAATTAACACCGAAAGAATTATCCGAATTTTCTTTCTCAAAAGTGTGGATTGATGTTTGTAAAGACTGGGAATAAAAAAACATCCAGACATCGTCTGGATGTTTACTTATTTCACAAACCCAAGCAGCATTTCACGGATGATTTTGCTGGCTGTGTTTGCCGTTTGCTCTGAGTGGTCATACACCGGTGCGACTTCCACTAAATCAGCGCCCTTTACGTTTACCTCTGAACGCGCGATTTCATGGACGGATGCAAGCAGTTCTTTAGACGTGATGCCGCCGGCGTCAACCGTTCCTGTACCCGGTGCGTGTGCAGGGTCTAATACGTCAATGTCAATTGTGACATAAACCGGACGGCCCGCCAGCTTCGGAAGCACCTCTTTCAGCGGTTCAAGCACTTCAAATTTTGAGATGTGCATGCCGTTTTCCTTCGCCCATTCAAACTCTTCTTTCATGCCGGAACGGATTCCGAATGAATACACATTGTGCGGTCCGATCAATTCTGCCGCCTTACGGATCGGCGTGGAGTGAGAAAGCGGTTCTCCCTCATAATCAACACGAAGATCTGTATGTGCGTCAAAATGGATGATCGCAAGGTCTGGGTATTTCTTGTACATCGCTTTAATGACAGGCCATGACACGAGGTGCTCCCCGCCCATACCCATTGGGAACTTCCCTTTTTCTAAAATGCTGTCCACGTACTCTTCAATCATATCCAGGCTTCGCTGCGGATTTCCGAACGGCAGCGGAATGTCGCCGGCGTCAAAGAAGTTCAAGTCAGCCAGATCGCGGTCTAAATATGGGCTGTATTCCTCAAGGCCGATTGACACCTCACGGATTCTGCTTGGACCAAAGCGTGAGCCCGGGCGATAGCTGACTGTCCAGTCCATCGGCATGCCGTAAAGAATGGCGTCCGCCTCTTCCCACTCGGGACGGCTCGCGATAAATACTTTTCCTGAATAAGCTTCATCAAATCTCATCTATAATACCCTCGCTTTCCTGTAAAAAAGCGCAAGATTCGCTCCTGCGCCATACCTTCATTATTTAATCAGGTCACTCACAAATTTCGGCAGAACAAACGCCGCTTTATGAATATCTTTTGTGTAATATTTCGTCTCAATATCGAAGAAACGGCTGTCTTCCACTGCAAGCGGATCATATTTTTTCGAGCCAATTGTAAATGTCCACAAACCGCTCGGATATGTCGGAATGTTCGCCGTATACAGCTTCGTAATCGGGAAGATTTCCTTCACGTCGCGCTGTACATTTGTGATTAATTCCGGTGTAAACCATGGGTTGTCCGTCTGCGCAACGAAAATACCGTCTTCTTTCAGCGCTTTTGCGATTCCTGCGTAGAATCCTTTTGTAAACAGGTTTACAGCCGGTCCGACTGGTTCAGTCGAATCTACCATGATGACGTCATATTGATTTTCAGATTTTGCAATGTGCATAAATCCGTCATCTACCTGCACGTCAACGCGCGGATCATCCAGTTTGCCTGCGATAGAAGGAAGGAACTTTTTAGAGTATTCGATAACCTTGCCGTCAATATCTACAAGTGTCGCTTTTTTCACGCTTGGGTGCTTCAGGATTTCTCTGATAACGCCGCCGTCACCGCCGCCGACTACGAGAACGTGCTCCGGATTTGGGTGCGTGAATAATGGGACATGCGCCACCATTTCGTGATAAACGAATTCGTCTTTTTCAGATGTCATCACCATGCCGTCCAAAAAAAGCATGTTGCCGAACTCTTCTGTTTCCACCATTTCTAAATGCTGAAACTCCGTTTGTTCTGTATGTAACGTCTTGTTAACCTTCATCGTAATGCCAAAGTTTTTCGTCTGCTTCTCTGTGTACCAAAGTTCGCTCAATTGTCATCTCCCTTTCGAGGCTGTATTCATTTATTGTAAGCGTCTTATCAGCTTTTATTCTCGGTTGAAATCTCATTTTCACCTAAGGAAAAAGTATAGAGGATGGCGGGGAAAAAGTAAAGATGCGTCCTGTTCTGCGATGTTTAAAAACGATCTTTTTTTCTCATAATAGTAGAAACATAAAAAAAGGGGGAACCCGTTGTGGATGCAATGACAAATAAACGGCTGAGACTGACGCTGAAAACCGTTCGCGCCTTTATCTTTTTAGGGGCTTTTGCGGCCTTGGCGGCAGCTGCTGTGTTTATGACTGTCATTTTGATAGCCAAATACCAGGGCGCTCCCTCGGTGCAAGTGCCGCAATCCACGATTTTGTACGCGAGTGACGGCTCAAAGCTCGGGGAAACGAACTACGGCGAAAAGCGCTATTGGGTCCCCTTAAAGGACATGAATCCGACGATCGTAAAAGCGACAGTGGCGATTGAAGACCAGAATTTCTACGATCATCACGGCTTTGATTATAAACGCATGGCCGGCGCGGCGCTTGCTGACCTGAAAGCATTTGCCAAGGTTCAGGGTGCAAGCACCATCACCCAGCAATATGCGAGAAACTTATACCTTGAACACGACAAAACGTGGAAACGGAAATGGAATGAGGCGTTCTACACGATCCGTCTGGAACAAAACTATTCTAAGGACGAGATATTAGAAGGCTATTTAAATACGATTTACTACGGCCACGGCGCCTACGGCATTGAAGCAGCTTCCCGCCTGTATTTCGGCAAGCATGCCAAAAACCTGACGGATGCGGAGGCGGCGCTTTTGGCAGGAATCCCGAAAGGCCCTTCCGGCTATTCACCGTATGTCAATGAGACGAAGGCCAAGGAACGCCAGAAAACGATTGTGCGGATGATGGAAAAGCAGCAGATGATCAGCCAAAAGAAAGCGGATGAATTGATCAAGGAACCTCTTTCCTATCAGCCTTTGAATAAACAAGTTTCCAAGAGAAAGGCTCCTTATTTCTACGACAATGCGATGAGAGAGCTGGAAAAAAAGCTCGGCATGACACGGGAGCAAATTGAAACGAGCGGGTTAAACGTCTATACAACGGTAGATAAACGGATGCAGCGCATCGCCGAGGAGACCATTACCGAAACGGTTAACGCGGGCTCTGACATTCAAGTCGGGTTTTCAGCCATTGATCCCCGCACCGGAAACGTTCTCGCCCTTGTCGGCGGCAGGGATTATCAAAAAAGCCCGTTTGACCGGACGACACAGGCGAAGCGCCAGCCTGCTTCGACGATCAAGCCGTTGCTGTACTATAAAGCGATTCAGAGCGGATTTACGCCAGTCACTTTGATGAAAAGCGAAGAAACCGAGTTTCAAATTGATGCAAAGGGAGAAACCTATTCTCCAAGCAACTATAACGGATACTATGCCAACAAGCCGATTACGCTTCTGCAGGCGCTGGCGCTTTCCGACAATATTTACGCTGTGAAAACGCATCTTTTTCTCGGCACGAACAAACTTGTAAAGACGGCAAAGGAATTCGGCATTACCGCCCATCTTCAAGCACTGCCGTCCCTGGCACTCGGCACCGAACCCGTACGTCCGATTGAGATGGTCAACGCCTATGCCATGCTCGCAAATGGCGGAAAGAAAATCGAACCGACTTTTATTTCAAGAGTAACGGACGCAGCCGGCCACGTGCTGTACGAAAACCCGAATCAGCATAAACAGGTGCTTGATGAAAAAGCCGCTTTTGTCACAGCGAGTATGATGACAGGCATGTTTGATATCGATTTAAATGGATATACGTCGGTTACGGGGCGAACGATAGCCAACCGCCTGACAAGAACGTATGCCGGAAAATCAGGAACCACCAGCGCAGACAGCTGGATGATCGGCTTCAATCCGAAGCTGGCCGCCGGTGTTTGGACCGGCTATGACAAAAACAGCACCATCGACTCGGTCGAAGAAAAAAGCTATGCTAAAACCATTTGGGCGGACTTCATGGAGGACGCGCTCAAAGGCGAACCGGAAACCGCGTTCAAGCCGCCAAAAGGCGTAACCGGTGTGTACATTGATCCGGAAACAGGCTACTCATCAGGTCCCGGCTGCGCCGCTAAGCATTACACATATTTTGTGAAAGGGACAGAACCCGCAAACGTGTGCTACGGGGCAGAACCCGCAAAACAAACAAAAGACCGGCTTCCATCCAAAGAAAAGCCCGCTTCCGAGAAAAAGTGGTGGGACAAATGGCTGGGGCGACATCATTGAAAATAACCCGGCTCCTCGGAGGCCGGGTTATTCGTATGGTTCCTTCATAATCGATGGAAGAATGTTAGACAATCGAGCTGAACAATCAGTTTTGGGATAAAGTGGTGAATTTCTCATTTCTTCGGCGCTGGCTTTCATCTCCCAGTCGCCGACTCATATCCCCCTAAAAATGAAAAACCCCGAGTCTTGTTTCGGCTCGGGATTTTCCATGTCCTATTTCTGTATCACCAGTTTACTCAATGTTTACGAAAAATATCTCAAATACTTTAAAAGTTCACAAAAAATTCATAAATTAATTGTTTTCTGGAAGCAGGCTCGTTTTTAACTCATCTGAGGAACGGTCCCATAGGCCCTGATCATGCTTTTTCAGAAATTCGCCTAGTACACGCTTCGAGCTGTCGTCCATTTTATCAACGATGATTTTCCGTTTCATGGATTTATCCATCAGATTCACATGCTCAGGCAGTGACTTGTAGCCTCTTCTGATGCTTCTGTCGACCGTCATTTCACAGGCTGTCACACCAGCGTAATAAGGCCCCTCTTCTTTTCTGTCAATCGTTACCCACACAAGCCAGTATGGTTTTCCGTTCGGCACTTCTTCTTTATTCGGGAGAAATTTAATTCCTTTTTCAACGGTGCTGCGGGCATGCATAGCGCCGATGTCTACGAACGCTTCTTTTTCCTCTACATCAACGAATACGGGAGAAATGTTATCAAGGCTGAGTGCCCCTACGCCAAAACCGCCGTGTCCGTCTGTCGGATCACTTTTGATAATATTAAACCCGATTGATTTTTTCTTTTTTTCTTCCATGAAGTTCTACCTCCTACAAAAGCGGTTGAAATATCGCTGAAAACAGCTTTAAAATCGAATCTCTTCCTGCATTGAGCATCGGCCACAGCACGTAAGATCCTAGCGGTGTCACAAACAGCACCAAAAATACGATAAAGCCGTAGCTCTCCGCCTGCGTCATTTTGGCACGCACGCCCGGCGGAACGAGATCTTCTATAATTCGATAGCCATCGAGCGGAGGAAGCGGCAGCAGATTAAATAAAAACAAGACAAGATTCAGCTGTATCCAAATAGAAAAAAACTGATCCAGCCCCGTGCTGAACGCCGCAAGCATTTCCATTCCGTACGCATGCATCAACACTAACAAAAAGAAACCAATAAACGCAAGAATCAGGTTACTGACGGGCCCGGCTATAGATACGAGCACACCAGCAAGCCGGGGTTTCTTAAAGAAACGGCGATTCACGGGAATGGGGCGCGCCCACCCGAATCCGGCCACCAGAATCAAAATGGTTCCGAACGGATCAAGGTGTTTAATGGGATTCAGCGTCAGTCTTCCTTGTTTTTTCGCCGTATCGTCACCGAATTTGTATGCGACATAAGCGTGGGCAAGCTCGTGCATCGTAAACGACACAATTAGCGTGATGACGAGGTATGGCATTAAAGATAACGGATAATATAAAAAACGGTCCAAGTGAGATATCCCTCTTTCTCAAAATGCAAGAATTTACTTTATTCAGTATACTATAAGAAGCCTCTTTTTCTAAAGAGAGGAAACGAGATAAAGGAGGATTCAGCACCCATGCCATACGTAACTGTCAAAATGCTCGAAGGCCGTACAGACGAGCAAAAACGCAATCTTGTCGAGAAAGTAACAGAAGCCGTAAAGGAAACAACCGGTGCTTCTGAAGAAAAAATTGTTGTCTTTATAGAAGAAATGAGAAAAGACCATTATGCCGTCGCAGGCAAACGCCTGAGCGATATGGAATAATCTCTATAAAGCCGGCGCTTCGCGCACCGGCTTTTATTATCCCTATTGAGCCAGCTTCGCAATAATCGCCAAGAACGTCTTTTTCTCTTCGGCTGTTAAACGTTCAAACATGCCATCAATCAGCTGCTGGCGGTTTTCGATCATTTGTTCAGCCGCTCCCCGGCCCGATTCAGAAAGAGTAATCCATACAGTGCGGCGGTCATTGTTATTTCTGGATCTCTCAATAAACCCTTCCTGCTCTAAATGATTCAGAGCTGTGGTCGTGGCAGAGGGAGACAGTGTGACCTCCTTCAAAATATCCTTTATGGTGCAGCTCCCATGTCTGTATATGATCCGCAGAATAAACCCTCTTACATTATTCACGTGTTTCGGAACGGTGGCTTCATCTAATTGCTTCGTGCTTTTCAAATACTTTGTAAGTGCGTGATCCAGCAAATTTGCTTCCAGTTTGTCATGGTCCATGTCAATTTCCCCATTTCGAGATGCATTCATAACATACGAACGATATGATTTACTTATTATTTTACTGATTCCGAATAGGGAAAGTCAAAAAAGCAAAATGTGAATTCACAGCTTTTATCCTACATGCCTCGATTTTCCACCTGTTTCACAAGTTTATCTTTAAAAGTTTGGAAAGGAACGTGTTCATTCTGCTGATGTCCGAATCGGCGGACGTTTACCGCATTCTCCTGCTCCTCATGATCTCCAAGCACCAGCACGTACGGAATTTTTTGCACCTGCGATTCTCTGATTTTATAGCCGAGCTTCTCATTGCGCTCATCAATGCCGGCTCTTATCCCCGCCTGCTTCAGCTCCGCCTGCACTTTTCTGCAATAGTCTAAGTGAACGTGCGAAACCGGTATGATTTGAACCTGGATCGGTGCGAGCCAGACTGGAAAAGCCCCACCGTAATGCTCGATCAAAATGCCGAAGAAACGGTCGATTGAGCCGAAAACCGCTCTGTGGATGACAACGGGACGAACCTTCTCATTGAGTTCGTTGATATATGTTAAATCAAATTTTTCCGGCATTTGAAAATCAAGCTGAATTGTCGCGCATTGGTGGCTCCGTTTCAGGGCATCTTTTATATGGAAATCAATTTTCGGCCCGTAAAACGCCCCATCGCCTTCATTGATCTCATAAGAGAGGCCAAGCTCCTCAAGGACGCGTGCTAAGGCACGTTCCGACGCTTCCCAAAGGCTGTCATCGCCTAATGAATCCTCCGGGCGAGTCGAAAGCTCAACAGAATACTCGAAACCAAATGTCCGATATACCTCATCAATCAGCCGAATCGCTTCTTTGATCTCACTCTCAATCTGATCCTCCCGAACGAAAATATGGGCGTCATCCTGACAGAACGTCCGAACGCGAAGCATTCCGTTTAAAGCGCCGCTGTATTCATGGCGGTGCACCTGTCCGAATTCCGCCATGCGAATCGGCAGATCCCGATAAGAATACAGGCTGTTTTTAAAGATGAGCATGTGGCCGGGGCAATTCATCGGCTTCATTGCGAATCTTGTATCATCCACTTCTGAAAAGTACATATTGTCGCGATAATGGTCCCAATGGCCTGACTGCTCCCATAACCGCTGATTCATCATAAACGGCGTACGCACCTCATCGTAGCCGGCATTTGTTTGCAGCTCACGCGAGAAGCGCTCCAGCTCATTGCGGACAATCTGCCCTTTCGGCAAATAAAACGGCATCCCCGGCGCTTCTTCAGAAAACATAAACAGCCCTAACTGTTTGCCGAGCTTGCGATGGTCTCGTTTTGCCGCTTCTTCTAGCATATGCAGGTGCGCATCCAAATCTTTTTTCTTTTGAAACGCAACCCCGTACACCCGCTGCAGGACTTCATTTTTGCTGTCTCCGCGCCAATAAGCGCCTGATACTCTTGTCAGTTTGAACGCCTTGATCATCCCTGTAGAAGGAAGATGCGGCCCTCGGCACAGGTCAACGAATTCCCCTTGCTGGTACAGTGTGATATCCTCCCCGCGCGGAATATCCTTTAAAATCTCAAGCTTGAGCCGCTCGTCTTTTTGTGCAAACAGCTCTTCAGCTTCTTCGTAAGAAACCTCTATACGTTTGATTTCAAGGTTCTCATTTATTATGTTTTTCATTTCTTTTTCGATGGCCTCTAAGTCTCCTGATGCCAAGCTTTTCCCCAGCTTCATGTCATAGTAGAAGCCGTCTAAAATCACAGGCCCTACCCCCAATGACACTTCGCCGTACAGCCGTTTTACTGCTTGGGCCAGCACGTGCGCTGTTGTGTGGCGAAGCACCTGCAAGCCTTCTTGTGAATCGAGTGTGACAATCGAAAGCTCAGCATCCTCCTCCAGCTTGAAACTGAGATCAACAAGCTTGCCGTTGACCTGACCTGCGGCCGCCTTCTTTTGCAGACTGGAACTGATCGAACCAGCCGCTTCTTTGATTGTGATGCCTTTCGGATATTCCTGGATCTGTCCGTCCGGAAGCTGAATGTGTACATGTTTGCTCATTTTAGAACACTCCTTATTCATTGTTGTATATAAAAAAACACACCCGTCCCGCAGATAGGGACGAGTGTGTGATTAACCCGTGGTTCCACCCAAGTTCCCGACAAATACTATGTTGTCGGCTCGGTGCTGTAACGCAGCATAGACGGCATTGGTTACTTCAGTTCCCCAATGCTGCTCCAAGGCGGTAAATGATATTCCTAAGCTGGGAAGCTCTCACCTTTCCTTCCCTCTCTGAAAACCGTAACTATCATTCATGTCCTTTTCATCGCATGTATTCAATTCATAAAAAAACACACCCGTCCCACAGATAGGGACGAGTGTGTGATTAACCCGTGGTTCCACCCAAGTTCCCGACAAATACTATGTTGTCGGCTCGGTGCTGTAACGCAGCATAGACGGCATTGGTTACTTCAGTTCCCCAATGCTGCTCCAAGGCGGTAAATGATATTCCTAAGCTGGGAAGCTCTCACCTTTCCTTCCCTCTCTGAAAACCGTAACTATCATTCATGTCCTTTTCTTCGCATGTATTCAATTCAAATAAAAAAACACACCCATCCCTCTAAAAGGGACGAATGTGTTGATCATCCGTGGTTCCACCCAAATTCCCGATCAATTACACATGATGATCGGCTTAAAGATGCTGTAACGCAGCATGACGGTATCAGATACTTGTTTTCCCTGATACGGCTCAAAGGCGGTAAGCTGCTTTCCCTGCGTTAGGAAGATCTCAGCTGTCCTTCCCTCTCTGGAAACCGTAAAAAGCATCTCGTGTCCTTATCAGTGCCTGTTGTTTCAATAATTTTTTATATCTTACTATATATTCCCACAAAGCGCAATCAGTGATTTACATTTTTTCTGACGCGGCAGTCCCGTTATGGGCAGCCAGAAACAGCCATACAAGCAATGCAGCGAGGCTGTATGCCGCTCCCATCATCAAAAACGCAAACCCGGCACCAGCATACCAAGTGGCGGACAGATGAATGATCACCCCGGTTATCGCTACGCCGACCAAGGCTCCGATTTGCCGGTTTGCATTTAACGCCGCACCGGCGATATTCGTATGTCTTTGCCCGGCAGCCTGCATGATCACAGTTGTCATGGCAGGAACTGTAATACCGGTACAGAGGTTCATAACAGACATCAACACCGCCAGCTGCCAATAAGGAAAATCCGGAGAAATCAGCACAAACAACAGCAATGCAATGATACAGCTGACCGCCATTGATACAAACATAAGCTGACCGGCTTCAAACCGATTCGCCAGACGGGCAAACAGCAGATTGCCGATCACGAAGACCGCCATCATCGGCAGCAGCTCCACTCCAGCCATAAAGGAACTTGCCCCTCCTGCTTCCTGCAAAAAAAGGCTGAGCATAAACATGCCGCCAAAAAGGGCGAAATTCAGCAAAAACCCGATAAATTGGGCAGCTGAGAAGCGGCCGTTTTTGTATAAGGACGCCGGCAGGATGGGTGTTTTTGCAGAAATTTCCCGCAGCAAAAACAGCACAAATGCCAAAACCGCTGCAGTAAATGCTACAAGAATCACTGGCGAGCGCCAGCCCGCTGAAGGCCCCTGTATCAAAGCATAGGAAAGAAACCCGAGAGCCATCATGCCAAGCAGATGCCCGATGATGTTCACGCGGCTGCTTTTCCCAGGAACGCGGCTGAGGATTCGGTAAGCTGAAATGAGCGCAGCAGCCCCTATTGGCACATTGATCAGAAAAATACTCTGCCAGCCCGCCAACTGTACCAGCACGCCCCCGATAAAAGGCCCAAGGGCTGAAGCGGCGGAAACAAGCGCGGCCCACAGTCCAAACATTCTCGCCCGCGCCCGCTCATCAAGGTAAGAGGCAGCCAAAAGGCTGAGTGAGCTTGGCATAAACAAAGCTGCCCCAATTCCCTGTATGAGACGTCCGGCAATCAGCATCTGCCCATTTATAGATGCAGCGCATAGACAGGAGGCCATAACAAAAACGGCTAGACCCAAGATATAGATCGTCTTCGAGCCGAAACGGTCAGCCAAGGCTCCGCCCGCCAGCAGAAGCGACGCAAAAGTAAGAATGTACCCGTCCACAACCCACGTTACACCTGAAAGTGACATTGAAAGAGTGTTTTTCATATCAGCCATCGCCACATTCACAACGGTCACATCAAGAGTTGCCATGAGGAAACCAAGTGCGAGCACGATCAGCACGGATATGCCTGTTGATGATGTTGATTCTTGTATAGACCCGCTATTTTTCATTACAATTGCCCTTTCACTTGCTTGATTACCCAATCATCTATTTTTTCAAGATCATACAATTCCCCGACTCTGTCCATAACATGCTGCAAGGATTCTTCTCTCATAAGATTGGACCATTTATCCTCGATTTCCGCCATGACTGTCTCCAGCACACAGTGACTTTCACCCTCAAATACAGATTGCAGCAAGCCTTTCCCCTGATACATCGAACCTCTGCCTTCGACCGCTTGATAAACATCATAAAGCGTAATGTCAGCCAAAGGCTTCGTCAGGGTAAAACCGCCCTTCGTCCCTGGTAAGGATTCTGCCAAACCGGCTTGAACCAATGTTCTCATCAGCTTCTTCAAGTAAGACGGAGACACGCGCAATCGCTGGCTTATAGCCTCTGACGTCAAAGAAGCCTGTACCGGCAGCCGTGACAGTAACAGCAGCACAGAAACCGCCTGCTCCATTCCTGATTTCATTTTCATCCTATTCACTCCTGATTCATTATGGATAACTATTATCCATAATGAATCTCTTAGCAGCTTTTGTCAATAAAAAAAGCAAAAGAAACGGATCATTTCTTTTGCTTGGTATGGTTAACAAATCTGCTTCAGTTCCTCTATGTATTGAAGCGCTTCGTCATATTCTTCATTTGTATATTTTTGCTTGCTTTTGATGGTAAAGACTTTTTCTTTCTTTTCCTCATCCTCAAGCCCGTCAAAGTAAAGGATCGTGGAAACCAGCTCTAAAAACCGTGATGAACGGCTGTTTACACTGTCGATATAGCCTTTCATATCCGGCATGTCCAGATCAGCATGGTCTAAAAATGCGGAGCCTGTCTCAGTCAGCGAATACCGGTATTGAAAGTAGCCGCCCTTTTTTTCCTTCACCTCATGCAGAAATCCAAGGTTGCACAGCTCTTCAATCTGGAGCGTCAGTTCCTCTGAATATGGTCCGTAAAAGTGAAAATCATATTTCTCATAGAAAGGAAACTGCATTTTCTTGGCGATATAAATCATTTTCTGCAGCTTCTTTCGCCCGATGATTTCTCCAGAATCCGAGAACACCTTCATCAGTTTTGCATGTTCTTTCAACAAATTCCCGACATCTCCTTTTTCCTTCTTTCCAATTTCTATGTCAGTCCCAGCAGCTGCCGGATTTTCATTTTCGCTTCCGGATGTTTAGTGCCGTCACAAATCAAGTCCTTTGGATAGTACAGCTTGTGGTCCGTCCGCCGTTTACCTGAGATGGATTCCACAATAGCCGACTGTCTGGACAGCTCTTTAATTTGGCCGTTTTGCGTCAAGAGATGGATCGGCAGACGCTCCTCTTCCTCTCCTGGTCGGTAAAAATCGTATGGCAGATCTGATGAAGAATCAACGACCAAATAATAGCTCGGATCGATCCCCGCCTCTTTGAACAATGAAGTCAGCTCAAAATAAGCCGACATTTCTTCATTCGGATTGAATTCAACGTATTGGAAAAGCTGGCGGTTAATGAATCTGCGGCACAAGTCGGATAAAATCGCGTCTTCTTCATCCTCCCAGGCCTGGAAGTAATACAAAATAATAGATTCATCCAGCTTTACATAATCCTCCAGTGTCAATTTTCCTTCAAAAATAGAATAGAAATGAACCGGAGCGTGAGTGAAGACATAGCCTTCATCGTGCAGCTGCTTCGCCCTGTGAAGAATCTTCGTTAAAATGACCTCTGCACTTCTAGTCACAGGATGGAAGTAGACCTGCCAGTACATTTGGTAACGGCTCATGAT
The DNA here is from genome assembly GCF_037963345.1 of Bacillus sp. PS237. NCBI lineage: Bacteria > Bacillati > Bacillota > Bacilli > Caryophanales > Bacillaceae > Bacillus > Bacillus sp. PS237. The sequence continues at coordinate 3,786,920 of NZ_CP150156.1, forward strand.
ATAGTCTTCGACAGCGTGCATTCCGCTTTCTTTAATGACGATCTGATCCTCGCGCGGCCGCATCACCCGAAGAATCCGCTCCATATCAAAATGGCCGTAGCTGACGCCCGTATAATATGCGTCGCGCTGGAGGTAATCCATGCGGTCTGCGTCAATCTGACTCGAAATCAGGCTGACCACTTGCTTGTTTTTATATGTTTTGGCAATGACTTCAGCAACATCCTGAGGGAAACCCGGGCTCACCTTTCTGAGCACCTGATTAACCTCCGTGTCTCCCAAAATGATACCTCTTGTAAAATCCTCGTGGTCAAGGTGAAAGACCTTTTCAAATGAATGCGAGAACGGCCCGTGCCCGAGGTCATGAAGCAGCGCCGCGGCCAAACAGAGTTCGCGCTCACTGTCATCCCATTCAGGGCGGCCTTTAAAGACGTCATCAACCATTCTTCTGACAATTTCATAGACACCGAGAGAATGGTTGAACCGGCTGTGCTCAGCCCCATGGAACGTCAAATAGGTCGTTCCGAGCTGCTTAATTCTGCGGAGACGCTGAAATTCACGGGTTCCGATCAAATCCCATATCAGCTTGTCCCGAACATGAACATAGCGGTGCACCGGATCTTTAAACACTTTTTCTTCTGATAATTTTCCATTTGGATACGCCATCGTCATTCCCTCTTTTTTTTAGCCGTGTTTCTATTATATCGACTCTATTCTTTGAAAACATCCTTGAATTTGCCCGGCGATTTGTTCCATCTTCATGAAAAACACATCTTGTGAAGCAAAAAAGCCTGACCTGAGGGCCGAGGCTAAGAAAAAATATGTTTTTACTTTTTTATTTTCTTTTTTACTTTGTCAATCAGCTCATCCTCTGTCGGAGCTGACAGCGGGCGATTGTTCACAAAAGCAAATGATTTTTTCCGTCCGGGCCCGCAATAAGATTGGCATCCTACCTCAACCTTTGCGTCCGGGTCCACTTCTTTCAAACGCGGCAGCAATGTTTTGATATTAGTGGCTTGGCAATCATCACACACTCGAAATTCATTAGCCATGACGTACGCTTCCCTTCATTTCTATGTTCATCTATGTGAATAACCTAAAATCACGTTTCAAAAAAAATCACATCACACTTCATTTTACAAGGATTCGACTGTTCCTGCAAGCCGCTCCATCCTTCGTATCTCCTATTCTTTCAGCCAATTTGTATAAATATTTTCCAACCTGGACATTCTAATACCATGAAAAGAAAAATGGGAGTTGAGATAAATGACAAAACAGCGACAAGACGCTTGGTCAGAGGAAAACGATCTGCTTTTAGCCGAAACAGTGCTTCGGCATGTGAGGGAGGGCAGCACTCAGCTGAACGCCTTTGAAGAAGTCGGCGATAAATTAAACCGGACATCCGCAGCCTGCGGATTCAGATGGAACGCAGTGGTCCGCCATCAATATGAAAAAGCGCTTCAGCTTGCGAAGAAACAACGAAAACAGCGGATGAGAGCGCTCGGAAACGGGCAGCCCGCGAAAAAAAGATTATTATATCAGCCTCCTGCCGTTGATCCTGAAATCATTCAAGAAACCGCTGCAGAAGAGCCGGTTAAAACGGAAACACCATCTGTCGAAAATGAGCAACCTTTAATGTCTGGCGAACACATGCCTTTTGTTGATGAAAGCTTTAAGGAAGAGTTAGCTAGTCTATCACACTTATTGTCTCCTCAAACGCCTGCAGCTGCGCCTGAGATGACGATGAATGATGTGATCCGCTTCCTGCAGAATTACGAAGGCAATCACGAGCAATCATCAGCATTAAAAATGGAAAACGAGCGTTTAAAGAAAGAAAATCAGGAATTGCAAAACAAAACAGAGCAGCTAGAGGCAGAAGTTCAAAAGCTTGAAAAAGACCAAAAAACGATCCAAGAAGATTATGAAACCTTGGTGAAAATTATGAACAGAGCCAGAAAGCTAGTTTTATTTGAAGAAGATGAACATGCCTCTCCGTCCTTCAAAATGGACCGGAACGGCAATTTAGAAAAATTAGCGGAATGACATAGAAAAATCCCAAAACGGGCAGCTGTTTTGGGATTTTCGCCATGTGCAAAATCCCCTTTTCTATTGAGAAAAGAGAATTTCCTCATTTTGCAGCCGGATCAGCTATTCTTGTAAAATGAGGCCAAGCTTATGTGAATCTATTAAGACATGTGAGCTGCCTCGGCCGTTTTTTGTTTCCGAGGCGCAGCAGAAATGACCAAAAGCCCCAGCATCATAAGCGCAATGCCCAGCCACGAGGAAGGCGAAAGCATTTCCCCTATGAAAAACACGCCAAGCAATGAAGCCGTCAGCGGTTCAGCTAAAGACAGCGTGACCGCCGCCGAGGCCGGAACCCCGGTAAGCCCTTTCGCAAACAAAAAGTATGCGGCACATGTTGCAATTAACCCGATGTAAAGGCTTGTTCCCAGTCCTCTAGGGGTCAATATCCACGAGATATCTAACTGCCATAATAGCGGCGTCAGCAAGATGGCGCTGATCATGAATACAACGGCGGAGGTCGCTCGCGGAGGCTGGGTTTTCATCATCGCTTTACTGATGAGCGTATAGCCTGCAAAAGAAGCACCCGCTCCAAGCGCCATAAGAACACCAGCCACATCAATCCGAACATTGGAACTGTCGGAAAACAGAAGCCAGCAACCCGCTAAAGCCAGCACAGTCGCAATCCACCAGGAGTTTCGCGGGCGTTTCTTCAATACAGCCCATTCGAGGGTCCCGGCAATGATAGGCGCACTGCCGATGGCAATCACAGTTCCCACTGCAATTCCCGTTTCTTTAACCGCTGTGAAAAACAGCGGCTGGTAACACGCCATACAAACAGCGGCTAAAAATACGAGCGGCCATGCCCAATTTTTCACGTGAAGCTCCCGGCTGATCCAAACCGCAAGCAGCATGGCGCTTCCTCCTATTAATAACCTGAACGCTCCAAATGCCAGCGGTGTGGCGCTTTCTGGAGCCAATGCCTGAACGGTTCCCGTGGTCCCCCAGAAAAAAGCCGCAATCAATACAAAAAGGCTGTAAATATTCCCCTTCATCTGCCTCTCCCCTTTAATATGGATGCTGATGTCATTTTATCGTTTTTCTTTTTGTCGTGGTTATCTGTATGTAAGAAGGACTTATCTGAAAATAAGATTATTGAGGTAAAATGCCGCTTGAGATAAAAAATGCATGCCGGCATATACAGCCGGCATGCGAAGAACGTTCACCCAAATACCTTTGCATTCCGCTCAGCCATCCGGACGAGGTTTTTCTCAAATTCCATTTCCTCATCAATGGACAGTCCAGCTGAATAAAGATGGGTGCTTAACGCTTTTAATTCCGTCAATAAAGCGAACATTAAGTCTTGTACGGAGATGTCTTTTTGAAGAAGCTCACTTAAGGACGCCATCGTTTCCGGACGTATTTCCGGATAGACGCCTTTTTTATCGTTTTGTTTGTCTTTCAGCGCCGCTTGATAGAATCGTCTGATCAAGTCGGCCCTTTCACTGCCGCTTTTATCTGCACAGAGATAAATTTGAACAGCGACTCCGCCGCGAACGCGTCTCTGAGAGATGCCGGCGAACTTTTTGCCATTTATACTGAGGTCATAGCTGCCGGGACAATAAGACCCTTCAATTTCATAGGCTTCGATCTTTGCGTTGTACGGTCTCAGCATTCGTCTCATCAGCTCGACCATCGCTTCATATCCTTTGTCTATATCGATGCCTTTCTTTTCGTCCTCGAATATGAGAGAGATATTTAAAACACCGTCATCCAATACGACGGCAAGACCGCCGGAATTGCGTACGATCACACGGTATCCTTCGCTCTCCAGCAAGGAGATACCATCCTGCAAAAACGGGAGGCGTGTATCCTGTATTCCAAGGACAATTGTATCGTGGTGCACCCATGAGCGCGCTGTCGCCGGCGACACGCCTTTTCCGACGGACATGCATAGCGTATCATCCATTGCGAAGGATTGCTTCGCATCAAATAAAGGGCCGAGACTGGATTGGTCAATGACTCTCCATTTCGGCTGCATCAGTAAATCAATCGGTTGGTTTGCCATCTATGTAAAACCCTTTCATGTTAGGCTTATTGAACGAAAACTATTATATCATTTCAGCAGCTGTGATTGATAATTGCTTTTCAGCATCGTAATAAAAATTTCTTTATTTTTTGTATTCTCCATGAGAGGAGAATGAATGTAAGACAGCTTGCGCTTTAACGAGAAATTATTAATATGCAGAATTGAAATTTCGCGGTGGATCAAATCCTTACGCAGCACGCTTCTGGATAGAACCGAAAGTCCCATGCCGTTAATCACCGCTTCCTTTACACCTTGATTGCTGCTGATGGTAAACATTGATTTCGGCCGAAGTCCATTTGAACTGAGTACATGATCGAGATATTCTCTCGTCCCGGAGCCTTTCTCTCTTGTCACCCACGCTTCGTTCTGCAAATCGCTGATCGAAATCTCTTTCCGCCCGGCGAGCGGATGCTGATTTGGAGCGGCAATGCACATTTCATCCTCCATGAACGGTTCAATTTCCAGCTCATTCTCGTTTGTATGTCCTTCAATCAGCCCGATATCAGCCTGAAGCATCCGCACACGCTCGCTGACCTCCTCTGTATTGCCAATCATGACATCTAGATTCAGCTCTGGATACAGCTTTTGCAGCTGGGCCAATAGCGGCGGAAGAATATACTCACCGATTGTAAAGCTTGCAGCTATTTTCAATTCACCCTTCACATAGTGATGATGCGCATAGATTTCAGCCTTGGCTTGTTCGTAGAGAAACACCATTTGCTTTGCTCTTTGATATAAAATGTCTCCTGTCGGCGTTGTCGTAAAGTGTTTTGGCGACCTGTTCAGAAGAGCCGTTTGAAATTCTTTCTCAAGATTTTTGATATGCAGACTGACGCTGGGCTGGGAGATCATCAGCTTTTCCGCCGCTTTTGTGAAGTTTTTTTCTTCTACCACCGCTATAAACGTTTTCAGCACGTCGTAATACAAAAACCCCACCCCTGTCATTAATGAAATATATGGTTATGATTAGTTTTCTTTATTGTACTCATATCATCCGTCTTGGTAAAGAAGGGCTATACAGAAGCGCAAAAAAGGCAGCCCTCGGTCGAGAGCTGCCATTGTCTTCAATTTTATTACAGTGCTTGCGCCGCTGTAATTAATGCGAGATTGTAAACATCTTCAGCGTTACATCCTCTTGAAAGGTCGTTTACAGGCATATTTAAACCTTGCAGGATTGGTCCTACCGCTTCAAAGTTGCCCAAACGCTGAGCGATTTTATAGCCGATGTTTCCTGCTTCAAGACTTGGGAATACGAATACGTTAGCGTCCCCTTTGATCTCGGAATCCGGCGCTTTTTTCTCAGCTACAGATGGAACAAATGCAGCATCAAATTGGAATTCGCCGTCAAGTGTCAGTTCAGGCGCTTTTTCTTTCGCGATTTTCACTGCATCCGCTACTTTTTCTGTTTCATCAGATTTTGCTGAGCCTTTTGTAGAGAAGCTGAGCATTGCCACGCGAGGCTCAATGTCGAACATTTTTGCCGTATTGGCACTTTCGATCGCAATCTCGGCAAGATCTTGGCTGTCAGGTGCAATGTTGATCGCGCAATCTGCGAATACGTATTGCTCTTCTCCGCGAGCCATGATGAACACGCCTGAAGTCTTTTTCACGCCTTCTTTTGTTTTGATGATTTGAAGAGCCGGGCGGACAGTGTCAGCAGTTGAGTGAGCAGCTCCGCTTACAAGTCCGTCTGCAAGTCCTTTATACACCAGCATTGTACCGAAGTAGTTCTCGTCTAATAATGCTTTACGAGCCTGTTCTTCAGTCGCTTTGCCTTTGCGGCGTTCTACGAATGCTTGTACAAGGTCTTCCATGCCTTCATATGTATGAGGATCATAAATCTTAACGCCGCCCAGCGTAAGGTTCAATTCTTTTGCTTTTGCTTGGATCTCATTTTCATTGCCGATCACAATCGGATTCAGCACTTTGTTTCCTGCAAGCTTGCTGACCGCTTCTAAAATACGCTCGTCTAAGCCTTCAGGAAATACAATTTTAACGTCTTTTCCAGCTACTTTTTCTTGCACTGTTGAAAATAAATCTGCCACAATAAAACCTCCTCAAAAAGTTACAAAAACGCTTTCTTTTACTAGCATACTCTTCTTCCAATCAAATTCAAACAGCCAACTTTCATTATAGCGCTTTCATAAAAAAATCTTATTTTTCTAACTAATTTAAGTGACTCAATCTTCCCTTATAGGTTCTTCTATTTTGATGGAGTTATACGGAAGGGATGTTCAAGGTTTCTCCACAGTAGAATCGGATAAACTATGGTATAGTGAAGGCAATCATGAAAAGATAATGGGAGTGAAGATAAATGAGTGAACAGCAAATGACGAATGAAGCGGCAAAAACGCTTGACGGCTGGTATGCGCTTCATGATTTCCGCACAATGGATTGGGCTTCCTGGAAGCTTCTGTCCAGTGATGAGCGCCAATCTATCATACATGAATTCACCGGGTTGCTTGAAAAATGGGGCGTAGCCCAAAAAGAAGGAAAAGGATCGCAAACTCTTTACAGCATCGTCGGCCAAAAAGCTGATTTTATGCTGATGATCCTTCGTCCTACAATGGAAGAATTAAATCAAATTGAGCTTGAATTCAACAAATCAAGACTTGCTGAGTTCACCATTCCGGCATACTCCTACGTATCAGTGGTAGAGCTGAGCAACTACTTGGCAAGCGGTGACGGCGATCCTTATGAAAATCCGCATGTGCGCGCTCGCCTTTACCCTGAACTGCCGGAATCTAAATATGTATGCTTCTATCCAATGGATAAAAGAAGATCTGGCAACGACAACTGGTATATGCTTTCAATGGAAGAACGCAGAAACTTGATGAGAAGCCACGGTTTAATCGGCCGCAGCTATGCGGGCAAAGTCAAACAGATCATCACCGGCTCTGTCGGCTTTGACGATTACGAGTGGGGCGTTACATTATTTAGCGATGATGTCCTTCAATTCAAGAAGCTAGTGTACGAAATGCGTTTTGACGAAGTCAGCGCTCGCTATGGCGAATTTGGTTCATTCTTTGTCGGCAATCACCTTTCGCTTGATACACTTCCTCAATTCTTATATGTATAATATCCCCTCCCGCCCTATCCGGCGGGAGTTTTTCAATTCTCCTTTATCAGAATTTAAATAAAATTTGCTATTTTCTTCGTTTTTTCTTACGATGTAGATAATAATCCATTTTTTTCAAAGGGGTGCAGTTATTTGTCAAAACGAACCGCATTTGTTATGGGAGCCAGTCAAGGGATCGGGAAAGCAATCGCTCTGAAATTAGCAGACCAGCACTTTTCCCTCGTCATTAATTCGCGAAATTTGGATAATATTGAATCTGTCAAAGAAGACATTTTGGCCAAGCATCCTGAGGCGAGCGTCATTGTCCTTGCGGGCGATATGTCTGACCAGCATACGAGAGCGGGCATTTTTCAGAAAATCGAATCTCAATGCGGACGGCTTGATGTTCTGATTAATAATATCCCGGGCGGCGCGCCTGACACATTTGATAACTGCAATATAGAGGATATGACGGCCACGTTCACTCAAAAGACCGTTGCCTATATTGACGCAATCAAGCGTGCTTCCTCACTGATGAAACAAAACGAGTTTGGCAGAATCATCAACATTGTCGGAAATCTGTGGAAAGAACCCGGCGCCAACATGTTCACAAACAGTATGATGAATGCCGCTTTAATTAACGCCAGTAAAAATATTTCCATCCAGCTTGCTCCTCACAACATTACTGTCAACTGTCTGAATCCTGGTTTTATCGCTACAGACCGTTATCATCAATTTGTGGAAAATGTGATGAAAAAGAACAGCATATCCAAACAGAAAGCAGAAGAACAGATTGCTTCCGGGATTCCGATGAAACGGGTCGGATCAGCCGAAGAAACCGCAGCGCTCGCCGCATTTCTTGCCTCTGAGGAAGCCTCCTACATCACGGGACAGCAAATTTCCGCTGACGGCGGCAGCATGAAAAGCATATAAAAACATCCCGCTTTTTAGCGGGATGTTTCTTGTAATGACCCGAACGGCAGGTTCAGCTTTTGAATCCGCGTGACAAATTCCCGCAGATCCTCCTGCTTCGACACCATTGAGATTCTGACATGCCTTTTTCCGTTGCTTCCAAAAATTTCGCCCGGTGTGACTACGACATGGGCATGCTCCAGCAAGTAATCGGAAAATTGGTGAGATGTCTCAAACGTATTCGGAATTTCAGCCCATACGTAAAAGGTTCCTTTTGGCTTTTCCATCTTCCAGCCCAGTTCCTTTTCACAAAGCGCCGTAAAAAAGTCAATTCGTTCCTTATAAATTCGTTTCAACGATTCCGTATGCTCCGGATCTCCAGAAAGCGCCGCACTCGCTGCCTGCTGCAGCCCGCCGAACATGCCGACAAATACATGATCCTGAAATTCATTGACGGCCTGAATGATTTTTTCGTTCCCAACCGCAAACGCCATTCTCCAGCCGGCCATGTTAAATGTTTTTGAAAATGAATAAAGCTCTGCTCCGACAGTTTTGGCATCCTCTGCCTCAAGAAAGCTGGCCGGTTTTTGATCGAATTCAAACGCCCCGTATGCAAAATCATGAATCAAATGGATGTTATGCTCTTTCGCAAAAGCAGCAGCTTTTGCATAAAAAGCCGCATCAGCCACAGCTCCAGTGGGGTTGTTCGGATAGTTTAAAAACATAAGCTTCGCTTTTTCCAGCACGGCTGGATCAATCTTTTCAAAATCCGGCAGATAGCCATTTTCTTCATACAGCGGCATTTCGTAAAGCTCAGCTCGCGCCATCGTAATCCCTGATAAATATTCAGGATAGCCTGGATTCGGGACTAAAGCGATGTCTCCCGGATTGAGCAGGCATTGTGTCAGCACATACAATCCGGCTTTCCCGCCTCCGAAAAGCGCGACTTCCGTTTCAGGATTGATTGTCACTCCGTATTCCCTTTTATAGAAAGCGGCGATCGCTTCCTTTAAAAAAGGATAGCCCCTGAAAGGGCCGTATCCATGAAACGAAGGATTCAGAGAAGCCTCCCGCAAAGCCTCGACAATATGCGGCGGAGTGGGAAGGTCAGGGTTCCCCTGTCCGAGATTAATGATATGGGCTCCCGTTTTTTCCATTTCCTTTACCTTTTGAAAAACGAGAGAAAACTCCTGCCTTGGAAGTGTCTTGATGACATCGGACGGTGTTATTTCCATCTAAAAGACTCCTTTTTGCTCCGTTTTGTTATCCCGTTCCAAAAACGATTTGTTGACGAGCTTCGTATGCAAAAACAAACCGCATACGATCACGACAATCAGCCCCATAATGACCGGAGCGCTTAGGATGTTAATGAACATTGAACCAATAGAAATGCATAATCCGATAGACGCTTCGGCCACTGAAAAAATGCGCCCTTGAATCTGGTTTGCCGCATTTTCCTGAACCTTCACTTTTGCAAGCACTTCCCCGTATTCCATCGCGATGAAAAAGAGGATCGCCGCGATGACAGAAACAGCGAATATCGGTGTGAATAAAAACAGCGCCAGCGAGACAATGGATAAAACGGTAAAGTACGTCAGGCCTCTATTGTTGTTAAAGCCCCATTTGCTGACAAGCGCCGCTCCGATAAAGCCGCCGAAGCCGATGCAGAACGTGAGAATAAAGTTGCCGATTTCCCCGTCACCCAGAAAGCGGCTGACAATCGGAAAATAGCTGTACACAACTCCCCACAGCAAAGCCATTGTAATCATCGTAAACATGGCGTTTAATACGAATGAATTGGTTTTGATTTCCTTGAGTCCTTCCTTAAAAGACTGAAAGGCCTCTTTAATGTTTTCAGATTGAATCGGCACAAATTGCAGCTTGATGCGGCTGATAAAAAATGCCGAAACCAAGTATGTCACACCGTTAAAGGCAACAGCCAGCTCTACAGATCCGCCTAACAGAAAGAGCCCTCCGGCAGCCGCCCCGACGATAATGGAGATGGTTGTCGCTTTTGCAAATAACGTGTTGATGCTTTTAATATCTGATTCCAAGGACGACATGACAGCGAGACGGGCGGGATTAAAAAACACGCCGCTTCCATAAGTAATAAACAGCAGGGCCAGAAAAATCAGCGGATACTCGCCTTTTGGAAGAAATGTGAGCCCCAAAAAGATGATGCCTCTGATGATATCCGTCCACAGCATGATCTTAATTCTGTCTAACCGGTCGACCAGAACACCCAAAAACGGCTGAAACACCATCGGAATGCTTCTGACCACGATGACCCCGGACGTCACCCAATAATCGTGATAATATGTAGACAAAATGAGCAGGGCAGGGAGAACACAATAGTCTCCCATGAACGATAGCGCCTGCCCGTAAAGCAAGTATTTAGAGTTGGGTTTCAGCTGTTTCATACTGGCAGCACATACTTTGCCGTCAGCTTCGCATGCTGCTGAATTTGTCTGATTGATTCAGCCACATCCTGTGAATTACTGCCTTTCAGTTCAAATGCAGCAATGGAATTGAAAGCTTCAAACAATGTCAAATCAACTGAAGTGCCTGGTGCTGCGGCCGAAAAAGAAACGATTTCAGTATCCCCTTTTAAAAGCCCGTCCGGAATATCGATCGCTTCAATGACCAAATCCTCAGCAGTTTCAGGAATTTGGCCATTTTGTTTGAAATGCTGCGGGTACAAATGGCAGTCGGCAACATAATAAGGCTCTTGATCCAATAATCCGTCCGGCAGATCGGCGTCTTTTCCGAAACAGAGGACATCTAATAATAATTGCGCCATATCAAGGCCAAAGACCTTTTTAATATTGGGGATCATATTCCAGCCGGCAAATCTGGCTGCCGACTCTATTAAACCCGGTTCTCTGTTTTTCATTAGCTTGATCTCTGTATGTGTTGCGCAATTTTGCAGTCCAAGCCCTTCATTTGCCTTTTTGGCAGCTTCGACAATTTTCTTTTTTGCCTCTTCATCCAGAATGGACGGCGTAATGTGGGATGTCTCTGTAAACCCGATTTGCGGCGTTTTATCATGAATGGCGATCGGGAAATACTCACCGTCAGCCATGATGCCTTCTATACTGATATAGTCGGAGTACCCTTCTGTTTGATACCAGTCTCCGTACTCACCCTGTAAAAATTCTTCAGCGATAAACGGCGCTTCAAACGTAACCGCCTTTGGCACGTTAATTGATTTCAGATAGTCATTGACTCTGTTAAATTCATCTTCTGCCGTCTCAGTGTCCGTAATCAGCGTTACACCGATAGAACTCGCTAAGTATGTAGGCTTTAAGATAAGAGGTGTGCCGATCTCTTCAAGAGCAGCACGGAAATCTTCAAGAGTTGTGACTCGTTTGTTTTTGATCGATTTGACTCCGGCCTTATTAAAAGCGTCCCTCATTTTATTTTTATCTCTGGCATTTTCGGCTGCCTGCACGCCGGCACCTCTCAAGCCCAGACGTTCACAGGCTTTCGCCATCGGAGCAATGAATAATTCATTGTTTGTTGTGATGGCATCCGCCCCAAACATTTCGGCAACCTTGACGATTTGCTCGACGACCTCTTCCTCAGGCTTGTTATGATCTTCATGCGCCCAATAAATGGAATCAGGGTGTTCAAAATCAGCTAAACTCTTAAAATAGTCTTTATCTTTTATGACCGCGACCGAGTATTTTTCAATCAATGCTGCATGGGAGGCTGTAATTGCAAAAGGTCTTGGAATAAAGCTGACCAGGTTATATTTTTCAGCAGCGCTTTTATAAAACATGTGCGGCGGGCAGCCTCCAAGATCAGCGATGACCAATACTGTTTTTCTCTCCATATGTAAAACACTCCTTCTCTATTGTGCGGTGTATCCTCCGTCTGCGGTGATGGCGCTTCCGGTCATATAGCTTGATAAATCCGAGGCTAAAAACAGCATCACATTTGCGATTTCTTCAGGTTTCCCAAGCCTCAGCAGCGGATTTACCTTCGCTTTTTCTTTTTTAATCTCTTCAAGTGTGCCTTCATTATTTTCAAGGAATGATTTTTCATTCAGCGGTGTGTCGATGATCCCCGGGCATACGCAGTTCACCCGAATTTGATGTTTCGCATAATCAACGGCCATTGATTTAGTCAGCTGCAAAACCCCGCCTTTGCTGGCGTTATAAGCAGGAATATCAGGCCATGCCACGAGTCCGCCGACAGAGCACGTATTAATGATGTTGCCCTTGCCGGCGGCCAGCATATGCTTGAGTGCATGTTTGCTCATTAAAAACATGCCGGTCAAATTGACTTGCAGCACCTTGTTCCAATCGCTGAGCTCCATCTCGTGAATAGGCGCCACGATTTCGATGCCTGCATTATTAATCAAGACATCGAGCCCGCCAAATGTATGAACCGCCGATTCAACTGCGTGCTGGCAGGCAGCTTCGTCTGTGATGTCCGTTTGCACAAAGTGCAGCCTGTCATTATTTTCTTTTCGTACCATTGCTTCTCCTTGCGCTTCATCAATATCCGCCACAACCACATTGGCCTGCTGGCCCAAAAAAGCCTGAACCGCAGCATAACCAATGCCTGATGCGCCTCCTGTGATGAGGACGGTTTTATCGGTGAGGTTCATGATCATTCATCCGCCTTCATTTTTTTTGCTTTTGCCCTGTTATAGCGCGGCGGGAAGAAGATATTAATCGATTTTGATTCTTTTTCTGAACGGTTGATGGCACCATGATCTTCGCGAGGCTCACAGAAATAGGCTGTGCCGAATTTCATCTCGACTGTGCAGCCTTCGACCGTCATGTCATAGCCGCCGCCGATGCAGATGCCTATTTGTTCATTCCGATGTTTATGGAAAGGCATTTCTCCGCCATTTCCAGGGATTTTGGCAAGCATAATTTCTACCCAATCCTCAACAAAGAACGTGACTTCCATGCCCGGCAGCAGGTCTCTTGTTTTGAAAATATCCAAAAAGTAGTCCTCAGGACTTGTATATGTTTCATCAGCTTTCAGCCGCTTGATATCAATAGCAATCACTTCTTGGTCTGTGTCGTTTCTTGCCCCGTGAGGCACATGCGGCGGCGCGATATAGGCAGATTCCAAGGCTGTCATTTTTCTTGTCACATCTCCGACAGTCATCATCAGCTCGCCAGAAACGACCATGCCGATTTGGACCTCCTTATGCTGATGGGGTTCAACATTGGTATGCGGCGGGACGTAAGACATTAATACTTCAGTATCCCCTCGTACGGTTGAATACTGCCTCACTCCGTTTTCCCATTCAATTAATTTCGGTGTCGGGAAATAAAGCTCCTGCATATCTTCTTTAGTTTTCATCATCAACGTCTCCTTTTCCAAATAATGACCAGCTCATTGGAATGCTTTTGAATGTTTTTACAAAGGTTAGCCCGTACTTTTGCCGTGCAAGCTCATTGGTTAAGGCAATGTCATACAAACCTTCTTTTACTTTTCTTGCGGCTTGACTGGTTGAATTGACTAGTTTGAAACGAACATCTTTGCGGGTAAAATATTTTATTAAATTAATAGGTGAAGGATGTGAAACAATAACAGATGTATCAAGCATATCGTCTCTGAATTCAAAATCAGGACGAACAGCCAGGCCGTACATCGGTGTATCGCACCTGAAGATCTGCAATAGCTGCAAATCCGGCCTCATGTAGAAATGCTTAATGCCATCGTAAGCATGTGGGACGATGGTATATTCCAGCGGGCTTTGGAGCGTCCTTTCGATGCACGATTCAAAAGTATCATGCAAGGACAATTTACTGTTCAGCCCTTGTAGAAGAGTAAAATTGGAAATGAAATGCTTTGCTGCGTACTCACTGCTTGTCCCCTCAGGGCCGAGCGTGTTGACTGTAATGAGTTTGGATAGTGAATCAGTTCTTTTTTTTGTCTGAATGCTATTATCCAATATAATCATGAGCACCAACCAATCTTTTAAAATTTTAAGTAAATTTTATCCAGTGGAAATTGAACTGTCAATGTTTTTTGAAAATATTGATAATTATTCCCATACAAACAAAAAAACCCTTTAAAAAGGGTTTTTAATTATAGGAATTTAGAAACTTTGTTTATTGAGATAAGGACTGATCGGCCTTCTGCTCAAGTTTGCCGTACTTTTTATATGCGAATACACTGAGCACAAATCCGAGGACTGTGATGGCGGCGCAAATCAATCCGACAGCTGCATAGCCGTATGCCACATATACGGGTCCCATTAAAGCAGAACCTAATGTCACGGCCAGATTCGAGGCGAGACTGTAAAACACCATGACTTTTCCTCGATGACGCTCTGAGCAGTCACTCAAAATGGTGCTGAGCAGCGTCACCGTCAAACTTTGCATTAATCCCCAAATAAATAGGCTGGCGATTAACAGAAACATAGACGCCGGCGCATATGGTAAACACGCCAGCAGAACGCTGATGACCCCCAGCGCAATCAAAAGGGAGCGCATTTTTCCGATGCGGTCGGCTATCTTTCCTGTAATCACACTCATGGAAAACCCGATTCCATAAATCATGATAAATAAGCCCGCAGCCGTGTTTCCTCCGGTAAAAACGTCCTGAAGATAGGTGCCTAAAAAGGAATACATACCGTAAAAACCAATCATATTACAAAAGGTTATTGTGATATAAACAGGTACACGAGGGACTTTCAGCGCATCCCGGAATGTTCCTGCGGGCTCTTCTATTTCTTCCTTGCCGCTGTTTTTATGTTGGGCATGGCGGCGCATTTCAAGGAGAATCAGCAGAACAACTAAAACACCCATCAGGGCGAAAATCCAAAACGTCCATCTCCAATGCAGGACGCCGCCGATAAATGATCCGAGCGGCACTCCGAAAATCAGCGCCAGCGACCAGCTTGAAACGATCAGTCCCATCACCTTGCCCCGGTATGTATAAGGAACACGATCACCGACAACTGCGTAAGCGGTCGGAACAAACGCTCCCGCAGCCAATCCCGAAAGCGCCCGGCCTAAAAAGAAGAAAAAAATATTTTGAGCTAAAGCGCATATCACCGTTCCTATGATAAAAATCATAAGCCCGGCCAATAAGCTCAGTTCTCTGGAGTATTTATCGCCTAATGGAACCAAAAGCGGCGCACCGATAAAAATCATAACGCCGTAAATACTGATAGATAACGCAAGGACGCTGACATCTGAGCTGAAGGCTTTTGCTAAATCCGGCAGCAGCGGTGAGATCACAAGCTCTTCAGATCCGGCTGCAAATACCCCCATCGTTAAAGCCAGTGCCAACAATAACGGAAAATGATGTTTTGTTTTGATGTCATTGTTTTGATTGCTGTTCATTCTTTCTCAAACACCTCTTCCATAATCTTCTTATCATAAAGTTGTATTATAGTTTAGCATTGTTTTTTCTCTATTTACAATTCGAACGAAATATTTATAAGTTTTATTATTTTCATTTAAATCCCATTATATATTTCTATATTTCATTCTAAAAATACATGAGGATGTAACACGTAAAAAAAGCTCTCCGGCCTCCCGGAGAGCTTTTTCTATTGCGCCTCTGTCTGCTTTTTTTCAATCGTTTCATGATTTATACGCTTTTTGATGCTTAGATGATAGTATGCATAACAGAAAATAATGATCGGCACACCGCAGTATAAGCCAATTCTTTGATCCGGAATGAAAATAAGGCTGATCAACACGCAGCCATATAAACAAAATCCGAGAATCGGGACTAGCGGATAAAGCGGCGTTCTGAACTCCAGATCATTCACATTTCCGCCTTCTGCCAGGAAACGCCTGCGAAAGAAAAATTGCGACGCACAAATGGACATCCACGCGACAACTGTCACCATGCCCGAGATTGAGATACACCATAAATACACTGTTTCTGCAGCCATGACACTTGTCAGCAGCGAACAGCCTGAAATGCCTAGCGTAATCAGCAGGGCATTCATCGGCACGCCTTTTTTTGTCAGTCTGGTGAGAAAGGAGGGACCCATTTGATTTGATGAAAGTGACCACATCATACGCGACGCCGCATACAATCCCGAATTAGCAACAGATAAAATGGCCGTTAAGATGACAAAGTTCATGATATCTGCCGAAAATGGGATGCCGATTTGATCGAGTACTGCTACAAACGGGCTTTCAATCACCCCCGCCGTTTTGTACGGAAGGATGGCAACCAAGACGAACATAGCGAGCACAAAGAAAAACAGCGTGCGCCAAATAACATTTCGAATGGACTTTGGCAGTGTTTTTTCCGGGCTTTCACTTTCCCCTGCCGCAATGCCGACAAGCTCCGTTCCCTGGAACGAGAAGTTTACCATGACCAGCGTAAACATAACGGCCAGCACCCCATTAGGGAAAAGCCCTCTATCAGTCATAAAGTTAGACAAAAAGGGTGTCTCCTGTCCGCCTTTAAAGTCAATCAAGCCAAACACAGCGGCTCCGCCAATCACAATAAATAATATGATCGCCGCCACTTTGATGCTTGAAAACCAAAATTCCATTTCCGCAAAGCTTCTGACAGAGAGCGCATTAATCAAAAAGATGACGATGCCGAACACGAGGCACCATATCCAGATCGGAACGGAGGGCAGCCACCTTTGCATCAAAATGCCTGCTGACGTCAGCTCTAACCCTACTGTATTGGCCCAGCTGAACCAATACAGCCAGCCAATCATAAAGCCTGTCGACTGTCCCAGAAATTTAGTGGCGTAGGCCTGAAACGATCCGGCCACCGGCATGGCAACAGCCAATTCTCCTAAACAAAGCATGACGAGATACATTAAAAATCCGCCGATGATATACGCGGCAATGGCGCCGAGCGGTCCCGCCTGGCTAATGGTAAAGCCAGAGCCTAGAAACAGCCCAGTGCCAATCACCCCTCCCAAAGCAATCATAAACAAATGCCTGCTTTTCATGCTGCGCTGCAATTCATTTTTATGATTCTGCATCATCCTTCCCCCTTTGGTTCTTTTGCCGTGATGGTCATCCGGTAGCTTTGCAAAAGATGAACGGTGGTTTGCTGTATGAGGAGAGGCAATACATGAAATGTGTACGGTTTATAGACTCGTTCTGTCCATTTATGGCCGTCTTTTCCGTACACGCCCATATTAATGGATGGAATATTCAGCTTGCGTATGTCTTTGAACGGAATGGTCCCAATCATATTCCACCCAGGGAAGTTCCTGATAAAAGAATCAATTTCGCCATCGGTTTCGTGCAGTGATAAAAAACTGCCGTCTGCCAAGTAGGGGAAAAACTTTTTGAAGACAAATGTTTCGCCTGTCGATTCAGCGGTTTTGTCAGCCGCTTCTTTAATCACATGCTGCAAAAGCTGATCTCTTGCGCTATCTTCTTTCAAATAGTTATGCGGCAGGTAAGGAGGTGCGTAAAATAGAATGACTTTTGCGCCTTGATCGGGGTCAAGCTTTTGAAGCTCTTCGATTGCCTGAAAGCATCTCATGCGAAGTTCAAGGTGCTCGTTGGCTTTGAATGTCTGCTCGATACACTGCTCGGGATCTATTCCCCGGTTTCTCAGCTTTTCTAAGTATTGCTCCAGGCTATACACTTGAATGCCCCATGATAAATGTTTCTTTGGCAGGTTGGCTCTTTTTACATATTCTTCGTAATAATCTGATAATTTTTGTTCTGTCTCCCGGCATGCTTCCTCAGTGACTTCAATAAGCAAATCCATCATTTCTTTTGCTGTTCTTTCATAAATAAAACAATTGAAATACAAGCTGGTGCTGACAGCCGTTTGCACATTATAGGATTCCTTGTTATCACGCTGATACAAACAGGATGGGGGCAGAACCAACTCCCCTTCAACCTTTTCTGCCAGATGGATGTTATTGTGGAGACGGCTTGTGATTTCAGATGAAATGAAATTTGGGTCAATCCCTGCCAGTGTATCGCCAACATGGACTTCACGCCCGTAAATGTAAAAGCAAGGCAACAGTTTTCCCGCGGCTCCGGTATAGATATATCTTGTCTGATCACCATCGTAAAGCGGGGTAATAAAATCCGTATTAATAGCAGCCAAATAGTGAAGCTGTTTTTCTTTTTTTAGCCGGTTCAGCTCTGAAATGCTGGCGAGAATGCCCGAATGCTGGCTCTCCTCATCGGGATTGGCCATAAACAATACATTTCCCGGCAACGTCTCAAGGTTCTCCGAAAAATGCAGGAGATTGGCTAAATGCACGGCGATGCCGCTTTGCATATCGACAGATCCTCTTCCGAACATCCACTCGCCTGATTTGGCATCCCGCTGAACATCCTGATCGAACTCATAGCGGCTGAAATACTCGGCCAATTTCTCACAATCAAAAGCGATATCCTTTAAAGGGCCGAAATCTTCAATTCCAACTGTATCCAGATGGGCATGGTAAATGACTGTATTTCGGCTTTCTCCATGTCCTTTAATAAACGCAAAAATATTTTTGCGTTTGTATGGGTCATTGGGAATGGCCTGTTCCCACACATGACTGGGGTTTTCCTGAAAATAAGGATAGCTCGTGATCACTTCTTTGATGAAATCTGCTTTTGTCCCTTCTCCAACGGTGCCGTTCACGCTGCTGAGGCTGACCAGAGATGCTGTCAGCGCCTCCACTCTTTCAGCCGGATTCATGTGACTGATTTTTGTATACTGCATAAATTGTCCTCCTGATCAAAAAGTTGAAATCGTGCGATCCGCTAAAGAATCGCACGATTTTATTTCTCTCAAATCAAAAAGCTTCGGACGTTGTTTTGGCTTGCATATGAAGAATTAAGTAATCGGGACCGCCTGCTTTTGAGTCTGTTCCTGACATATTAAAACCGCCGAACGGCTGATAGCCGACAATTGCTCCGGTACATCCTCTGTTAAAATATAGGTTTCCGACATGGAAATCCTCGCGCGCCCGTTCAATGTGCGCACGGTTTTTCGTCAGAAGCGCACCTGTTAATCCGTATTCCGTGTTATTGGCAATCTCCAGCATATGATCGAAATCACGCGCTTTGCAAATCGCAACAACCGGGCCGAAAATTTCTTCCTGCATCAAGCGGGCGTTTTCATCAACATCTGCAAAGATCGTCGGCTGAATAAAGTAGCCTTTTGAATCATCGCCTTCTCCGCCGGCCAATAGCTTGCCTTCAGATTTGCCGATTTCAATGTATTTCATCACTTTGTTGTAGGATGCTTCATGAATCACGGGACCCATATACGTATCAGGATCTTCTGGATTGCCGACAGTCAGCGTTTTGGTCAGCGCCACAGCTTTTTCCACCACTTCATCATACACATCCTGATGAATGACCGCGCGGGAGCCCGCAGAACACTTCTGTCCTGAATATCCAAATGCTGAATACACGATAGAGGATGCAGCAAGGTCAAGATCAGCGTCCTTGTCGACAAGCACTGTGTCTTTTCCGCCCATTTCTGCAATTACCCGTTTGAGCCATTTTTGGCCCGGCTGCACTTTGGCAGCTCGCTCATAAATCCGGCAGCCGACTGCACGGGAACCTGTAAATGAGACAAACCGTGTCTTCGGATGCTCAACTAAGAAATCACCGATCTCCGCACCATCTCCCGGAATGTAATTCAGAACGCCGTTTGGCAGACCCGCTTCCTCCATGACCTCGACAAATTTTGCTGCCACTACCGGGGCTGCGTCAGCCGGTTTTAAGAGAATCGTATTTCCTGTCACAATCGCTGCCACCGCTGTTCCCGCCATAATCGCGAGCGGGAAGTTAAATGGAGAAATGACGATGCCGACGCCAAGCGCTTCGTAATGATATTGATTGACCTCGCCAGCACGGCTCTTCACCGGAGCCCCTTCCTTGAGCTTTAACATTTGGCGCGCGTAGAACTCTAAAAAGTCTATCGCTTCAGCCGTGTCCGCATCTGCTTCCTTCCACGGTTTTCCTGCTTCCTTCACAAGATAGCTTGAAAATTCATGCTTTCTTCTGCGCAAAATAGCCGCTGCCTTAAAGAGAATATTTGCGCGGTGCTCCGGTCTTTGTTTTTTCCAGGAATCAAATGCCTGCAATGCGGCTTGCATCGCTTTTTCAGCAAGCTCTTGATCCGCTGTAGACGCGTACCCAATGATCTCTTCTTTATTTGCCGGGTTAATAGAAATGATTTTGCGGTCCGTTTCAATTTTTTCTCCATTTATGACAAGCGGATAATGCTTGCCGAGCTGAGTGTTTACAAAGGCCAATGACTCCCCAAATGCAGTTTTATTCTTTGCTTCCGTAAAATCGGTAAATGGTTCGTGCGCGTATGTGACTGTCATATGTAGTCCCCCTCGTGTTATGAAATATATCTTCGCATATGAATAAAAATGCAAGAATCATGCCATTTTCTTGTCTTTTGCTGAAAAAACTTGTTGAATCGAACAGAAATTTGTCTAACAGGTGATCACCTTTCTCTTTTTCCGATCTTGAACGCAAATTTATTTTGCGTTTTTTGCTCTTTACGCAAAAAACAAATGCAAAATTATTTTGCGGAGGCTTCTCAAATTAGACCCATCCGCGGAAACGCGATGCTTCTGCCGATTTTCTGATGCCCGTCATGTAAGCCGCCAAACGCATATCCACTTTATGTGTTGCCGCTGTTTGATAAATTGTTTCGAACGAGCTGACCATGACGCTTCTCAGTTTTTCTGCAACCTCTTCTTCCGACCAATAATATCCTTGGTTGTTTTGCACCCATTCAAAATAAGAAACCGTGACGCCGCCGGCACTCGCTAGGATATCCGGCACAAGCAGCACGCCTCTTTCATTCAGGATCTTAGTGGCATCAATGGTTGTCGGGCCGTTCGCCGCTTCAACGACGATTGACGCCTGAATGTTATGTGCGTTTTTGGCTGTGATTTGATTGGAGATCGCGGCAGGCACTAAAATATCGCAATCCTTTTCAAGCAGCTCCTCATTTGTGATGACGTCAGTAAATAAATTGGTGACCATACCAAAGCTGTCCCGTTTATCGAGCAAATAAGGGATATCAAGGCCGTCTGGGTTGTAGAGCCCGCCATTGGCATCAGAAATCCCGATCACCTTCGCGCCCGCATCGTGCATGAATTTGGCCAGGAAGCTACCCGCGTTTCCAAAGCCCTGTATGATGATGCGCGCGTTTTGCAGCTTGATCCCTTTTTTCTTCACCGCCTCTTCAATACAAATCGTGACGCCCTGTGCCGTCGCTGTTTCCCGTCCTTGCGATCCTCCCAAAACAAGCGGTTTACCTGTAATAAAGCCCGGAGAATCGA
Organism: Bacillus sp. PS237; assembly: GCF_037963345.1. Classification (NCBI taxonomy): domain Bacteria; kingdom Bacillati; phylum Bacillota; class Bacilli; order Caryophanales; family Bacillaceae; genus Bacillus; species Bacillus sp. PS237. The sequence goes on from NZ_CP150156.1 coordinate 3,808,232, forward strand.
ATTCCCGCAGCCGGCTGTACTCATCCATCATCCACGCCATAATCTGCGAATTGGTGTACACATCGGGAGCTGGAATATCCTTTGTCGGACCGACGATCTGGCTGATGGCACGGACATACCCCCTGCTCAGCCTTTCCAGTTCTCCAAATGACATTGTCCGCGGATCACAAATAATACCGCCCTTCCCGCCGCCGTAAGGAAGATTGGCAATCCCGCATTTGAGCGTCATCCAAATGGATAATGCCTTTACTTCCTCTTCATTAACTTCTGGATGGAAGCGAACGCCCCCCTTTGTCGGACCGACAGCATCATTGTGCTGTGACCGGTAGCCTGTGAACACTTTGACGCTCCCATTGTCCATTTTGACCGGAATGCGGACAGTGAGCATTCTCTGCGGCTCTTTCATGAGTTCATACATATCTCCCGGATAACCCAGCTTCCGAAGGGCTTCCTTAATGATTGTTTGGGTAGACAGAAATAAGTTAAGAGCTTCTTTTTCTTCATCTTTCGAGACTTGCTTTGCTGACATCTTTTTCACCTCATTGTTTTTTTGGCCGGCTGTAATGTAAGCGCTTTAAAAAATCAGCCCGCCAATTCCTTTCTTCATTGGATTCACCCTTATCATCATGCAAGATCCGTACCAGCTTTTGAATCCACAAAAAAAGAGACTGAAAACATCTCAGTCTCTGACTACAAATCTATCGATTAACGGGGATCAATCACCAGCTGCGTTTCAGCATAAAAACTGCCGATTCCCAAACCGTTTACTACATCGCCTTTAATCGTGTAAGTGCCTGCGCGAGGAAGAGTTTTACGCACCATGACAAGGTCAAATTCGGATGCGCCTAACAAATCAAGCGTAAGCGGGAGTCTGACTGTTTTTCCATCGTTTAAAATCTGTGTTTCTTTCAGTGTTCTTCCATTCACTGAATCTCTTGTCGTAGCATGAAACCCGTCAGGAAATTGAAATTCTACCGCTCCAAGAGAAAGCACCGCATTTGGTTTATATGTCACTTCAATATCAGAAATGGTCCACTCTTTCGTGCTGTTAACTGTTTTTGCCTCGATTGATGCAGACTGTGCATGAGCTTGGCCCGAAGGAAGTAAGATTGATAGTAAAACAGCTGAACTGATGAATAATGAAGATACGAATGAAGTTCTTTTTAGCATGACATTTCCCCCTAATTGATTGTTGAAATTTGGCCAGAGCGTCCTCTGCAGAAAAAGCGCTTTTTCATAATTCGCGAATTACCAGTTCTTTTTCTTAAAAATTAATCTATCATCATTTTCCATGGAAGTAAATGTTTTTTAAGGAATATTAACACTTGGAATTCAATGAGAATTCCTTCCTGTTTATACAAGGTTCAAATGGACGATTTCCCTCTCTTTTTCTAGTAACATCTGCCTGACATTTTATATCTTTTATCCTATTTTAAAAAAGGGCAAAAAAAGTCGAAGATGCCTCTGCTCTTCGATTGATCACGTTCCTATTTTTATCTGAATTCAGTGTTCCAGTTAAAACCGATCGTCTCATCATCCCACGGAATTCTTTTTTCATCAGGCTGATCCGGGTTATACGACATGGTGGTAAAATAGATAATTGTCAGCGGCGTCTCTCCCAGCACTCTATATCCGTGAGCCACCCCTTTTGGGATTAATAACAGCATCGGGTTGTCTTCGCCCATATAATAGACGTCCGTTTCTCCTTTTGTCTTTGAATCCTCTCGAAGATCGTATAGGACAACCTGAGCGTGGCCGGTTGGGAAGAACCAGAGATCATCCTGCTTCTCATGATAATGAAATGCCTTAATCACACCCGGATAGCTTTTCGACCAAGAGGCCTGCCCAAAATGCTCAAGGAGATTCTCATCGTCCCGGACCAGCTCAGCAAAAAAGCCTCTGTCATCGCTATGCTTCATCAATTTTTTCACCTTGACTCCATCAATCACACGCACTGCTCCTTTCCTGCAAATACTCTCGTAACGCTTCCCGCCAGTGGCGGGGGCGGATGCCGGCTTCTTCAATAGCCCGATGGCTCAGCACAGAGTATGCCGGACGGGGCGTTTTGTTCCCGTATTCCTCTGTCGTTACAGACAAAATGGCTGTTTCCAGCCCGCTTTCTTCCATAATTGCCGTCGCAAACTCATACCAGCTGCATATGCCTGAATTGCTGACATGATAGATGCCCGGCGGATGGCTGAACAGCTTGATGACCGCTTCTGCTAAATCCTTCGTATAAGTCGGCGAACCAATTTGATCGCTGACAACCCGAAGCTCTTGTTTCGTTTCAGCAAGTTTCAGCATGGTTTCAACGAAATTACTGCCGCCATGTCCGTACACCCACGATGTCCTGATGATCGTGCTGTCTTTTGTCGTTAATCGTATCAGTTCTTCTCCGAGCCTTTTGCTTTTGCCATAAATGGTTTTCGGATCGAGGGGATCGTCTTCCCTATATGGCTGGGTTCCTTTCCCATTGAATACATAGTCCGTGCTGATATGAACATATTGAGCTCCGATGCGGGTTGACTCAAGCGCTGTATAATAAGCGCCGATTCCGTTAATCAAGTACGCTTTATCAAGCTCTTTCTCGCATTGATCAACCGACGTAAACGCGGCGCTATTGACCACGATATCCGGCTGATAATGGCCAAACGAATGCCGTACTGAGCGCTGGTCAGCAATGTTCATCATCTTCTTTGTTAACGCAATGACCTCATATCCGGCTTGCTTCAGCTGGCGGCATAGTTCCAAGCCAAGCTGTCCTCCCGCCCCAGTCACCAATACCTTTGTCAATCAGATCACCTTCTCATCGGTCATTGTCTGTATACCACTGAATCGTACGCGCAATGCCTTCTTCAAACGTCACTTCCTGCCGCCAGCCCAGTTCGTTTTTCAGCTTTGATGCATTGATCGCATAGCGCCGGTCATGCCCTTTTCGGTCTTCCACGTGGGCGAACAATTCCTCACAGCCCAGATGCTTCAAAATGACACTCGCCAGCTCTTTATTCGTGCGTTCATTTCCGCCGCCGATGTTATACACCTCGCCGTCGGTCCCTTTTTCTAAAATCAGCTTGATCGCGCGGCAATGATCCTCCGCAAACAGCCAGTCTCGGATCTGGAGTCCATCGCCATACAGCGGAACAGGCAGGCCCTGCTTCGCATGACGGATAATCGTCGGAATCATTTTTTCGCTGTGCTGATAAGGTCCGTAATTGTTGCTGCATCGTGTAATGATGGCCGGAAGCTTGTGGGTTTTCACATAAGACAACACGAGCAAATCAGAGCTTGCTTTGCTGGCTGAGTATGGGTTATTAGGAGAAAGCGGCGTCGTTTCTGTAAACGCGGGATCATCCGCTTTTAAATCCCCGTATACCTCATCTGTTGAAATATGAATCAGCTTCTTGGCTTTTCCTTTCAAGACCGCTTCCGCCAATCGGTATGTCCCCATGACATTTGTGGTGATAAACGGCTCCGCTTGGGAAATGCTTCTGTCCACATGCGATTCTGCTGCGAAGTGAATGACGCCATCGTAGGTCTCGTCAAAAGCGCGGTCGATATCCTCCTGAACGCTGATGTCCCCTTTTACAAAGCGAAAACGGCTGTTTTGCTTTAATTTTTCCATTTCCTCCGGGTGGCTGGCGTACGTCAGTTTATCTAAAACGGTAATGCGCGCATCCGTTTCCCTCAGCATGAGCTTTGTAAACGTGAGCCCGATGAAGCCGGCCCCGCCTGTAATTAAATATGATTTTGCCATCACTTTTCGTCCTGTCCTTTCCGTAAAGCCTGGTGTACAAGCTGGGAAGCGAGATAAAGCGATTCGTGAGTTCCGGCATCTACCCACCAGCCTGATAACACATCATACGTAAGCTGGCTGTTTTCGATGTATAGATTATTCACATCGGTGATTTCCAGCTCGCCGCGCTTTGATGGTGATATTTGTTCAATATATGAAAACACCTCTGCATCATACATATAAATGCCGGTAACACAAAGGTTGGTCGGTGGCTGTTCGGGCTTTTCGATGATGGAACGAATCCGCTTGTTTTTCTCATCAATCTCAGCAATCCCGAAACGTTCCGGGTCATCAACTTCTTTCAGAAGCACTTTTGCTCCTTTCCCCTGCTGTTCAAAGCGTTCTGTATAAGGCTTTAATGAATCTTCAAATATATTATCACCTAATAATAAAATGAAAGACTCTTTTTTCGTAAAGCGCTTTGCATAAGACAGCCCATCCGAAATGCCCGATGCTGCCGGCTGTACTTGATAAGTGATAGTAACGCCAAGCTCTTCCCCGTTCCCAAGCAGTTTGTAAAATTGCGGCATATGCTCCTTTTGGCTGATGAGTAAAATGTCTTTTATTCCGGCTTCCTGCAGCTTCATAATCGACCAGTATATCATCGGATACGGGCCTACAGGAAGCAAATGCTTGTTGACGGCTTTCGTTAAGGGCATAAGGCGTGAGCCGTTTCCTCCGGCTAAAATAACACCTTTCACATTAACACTTCCTTACATGCATTTTTATATCTCTTGTTCATATAAATCTTGAAGAATAGCTGTTACCCGTATAATGCCTTTGCCATCCACGAGCGGCCTTCCTCCCTTGTGCAAAGAAAGGCGAAGAGGATAGCTGCTCATAATGCGTGACATCTGATAGATGAGTGTTTCATCCGGTACAAGCTCACCCAATCCAAGATCAAGAGCGGCGCCTTGGTCAGCAAATGTTTTGGCTGTAGCCGTTTGATGCTCAACCTGAGAAAGAACAAGGCACGGCACGCCGATGCAAATGGCTTCATATAGAGAGATGCCGCCAGCGACAATGGCTGCGTCCGCTTGTTTCATCAAACCTGCCATATCATTTGTCTGTTCGATCATCTTGTACTGCGGCTTCTTTTCGATCCGCCTTCGGACTGCCTCTTGATGCGGTGAAGCGCTCCCCATCACAAACATCATGTTTTTGTCTTTTATGTCGGGGACTTGATCAGCGGCAGCCAGCACTTTAAAAATAAGCTGCTTCGGATCACTTCCTCCTAATGCAACAAGGATATTGCGGCAGTCTTTCTTAAGTGTGTAATCCTCTCTTGCGGCCTGAAAGGCGGGGTGAAGAATAAGATAGTCCGGACCTTCATAGATGCGTGTGTTTCCCTGAACGTACACCCTGCTTCTGATGTCACCGTAAATTCCGTTAATGACTGCGTCACTATATTGAATCGATTTACCGTTTTTCTCTTCAAAAAGAACAATTTTCGCATCTGTCTCCGTCTTTATTTTCTTTAACAGCTCTGCAGGCGCGCCTAGAATATCAAACAAAAGCAAATCAAGCTTCTTGCTTTTTATTTCCCGGAGAATAAATTCGTGCTGCTGCAGCTCCGGCTTTACGATGACCTGCCAATGCTCTTCATGAAGAAACGCTTCAGAATCCTGATTCGTATAAAACGTAATCAAGCATCGCTGTTTGAGCCCCTCCGCAAGCCTCTTCATCCGGACAACATGGCCCATTCCCTTTTCATAGCCGCCGTCTGCGAAGATCCCAACATGCATGGCTAGTCAGCCTCTCGTTCGGTTGCCGCATCGGGGTTCCGGTTCAGAAGGGTGATAAGCTCTGAGGCGGATACATCGGGGCGCTCGCCTGCTTTTTGATAGAGGGCCTTTATCGATTCATAGTCTTCCTTTGTATCAATGGTCAGCCGATATTGAGGGGCGCGAAATCGTTCCGGCGCCTCTAAAAACTGAACACGATAAAGAGCTGGATGATTCCTTATATATAACGTGACATGCTCCTGATATTGATCCTCCAAAGCCTGAATACGGCTGATGTCAATTAACAGGTTGGCGTTGACCACTTCGCCGCAAATCCCTAATGGGGCATTCAGGATATACGTATAATCCGAGCCTTGATCAAAATGCGCCTGAATCATTACATCGAGCAGCTCAGGATCGACAAACGGATTATCACCTGTTAACCGGATGATGACTGACGGTTTAACAGCTTCTATGACCTTCACAAACCTATCGAGGACACGTTCTTCGCTCCCGCGGAAAACACGAAAGCCTTGTTTGATACAGTGCGCCTCTAATATGTCGTCAGTTTCTTTGTCAGACGTGGCGATGACAAGATTATCCCGATCCTTTTGGTAAAACGCGCTTTGCCGGACACGGTGAACGAGAATATCAAGTAAACGATTCGATCCGAGCGGCCGAAGCACTTTTCCCGGAAGCCTTGTTGAACCCATTCTTGCTTGAATGATAAAGAGAATATCATTCATGAAACGGGCTGTCCTTCAGTAAAATGTCATCCCAGACAATGCCTGTGTCGGCTGGAATGTCTCTTACAGCCCGAACACCGCTGGTCAGCAGTTCAAAAAATCTCGGGTGCAGCCCCTGCGGCTTTTGTCCGGGCCGAAGCACTGCGATATTGTCTTCACTAAAGGCTTCACCTTTTTGAATCGGAGCTGTTGTAAAAATGCCTCTGTATGCAAAGTTTCTGATTTCTCCTTCGATGGCGGTCGTTGTTTTGTATGAACTGCCAAGCAGTTTTTCAGAGACCGGCTTTGTGATCCCCTGTTTCAGCTCAGCTTCCGTTTTCCTGATGCCATCGACCATTTCTTTCAATTCATCCGGATTTAATGCAAACGAGTGGTCAGCACCCGGCAGATTTTTATCGATCGTAAAATGCTTTTCTATCAGTTTTGCTCCGAGCCGAACCGCGGCACACGGCGCTTCTGTCGGATGCTCGCTATGATCGGAGAAGCCGATTACCGCCTCAGGAAAAGCGGCGGCAAGCATCGGAATGACGCTGAGGTTGCTGTACTCCGGCGGTGCTGGGTATTTCGCCACACAATGCATTATGGCAATTTGATTGTTTCCCTCTGCCCTGATGGTGCGCCAAGCTTCGTGAACATCAGAGATTTCAGCTCCGGCTGTCGAGAAAATCATCGGCCTGTTCAGCCGGGCGACATATTTAAGCAGCGGGAGATGGTTAATTTCATAGGATGCGATTTTAAAAGCGCTCGGCGAGGTAGACTGAAGCAGATCAGCTGACCCCTCGTCACATACCGTACTTAAAAAGATCACCTGCTTTTCGCGGCAGTAATCCAATAGCGGTAAAATCCACTCAGCAGGCATTTCCATAGATTGAACCAAAGAAAAAATAGAGACGTCCTTGCCCGCTGCCGTCTTGTACAAACCAGGATCTTTCTGGTACATCCTATCAGCTTGGAACATTTGAAATTTCACGGCATCCGCTCCCGCTTCCGCCGCGGCGTCTATCAGCGCAAAAGCCTGATCAAGCTTCCCGTCATGATTAATCCCCGCCTCAGCAATAATAAAAACAGGAGCGTCTTTGCCTACAGTTTTATTCGCGATCTGAAACGCTGCCATTATTTCGCCTCCTTGCCCGGCCAAATATGATAATAGTAATACGATTGTTCAGCGGTGAAGCCCATTCGTTCATAAAGGCGGATCGCCCTTACATTGTGAAGCTGCGTCCCCGCTGTTACCGTTCTATGCTTCTGGGTCTCCGGTTGTTCTATGAGATTCGCCAATAAATGAAACGCAATACGTTTCCCTTCAAATCCCGGCTTTACAGCCATCAAATCGAGAATGCACTCATCATCTCTTGATAAGCCCTGAAGATAGCCGATGACCTCGCCATTGTGTTTAGCGACAATATTGACCGCCGCCCTTCCATTCAGATTGTTTCGTGTCCACTCCTGAAATATTTCGTTTGCTGCATCGCGGCTGAGATGAGGATCCTGAAAATATCTGCTTTTTGTAAACGAGTCTCGGGCCAGCTCACATATCGCTTCTGTGTCTCCGGGCTCAGGCGGGCCCAGTTCAAAAAATGGCGGTGTTTTGTCATAAAAAGACGGAGGCATCGCCAGCTTCAGCAAACTCCCGACAAAGTAAGAGGATGGCTGCTGTTGTATCACATGCGCGGCTCCGATATCTTCAGCCGGAACACGGACAAAGATAAAATCCGTTTCATCCATTTGGCGTACAGTATAAAAAGCTTCAAACAGCCTCTTTAGCTGCCCGGTACTATTTGCCGCAAGAAGTTTGACGTTCATGACTTTCTTCTGAAGCACCTTGCTTTCCCACAAAGAATCTTCGTAAAGCAATACGCCTTGGAGCCTGCTGTTTTCAAAAAGGCCGAGGGAAAATTGATACGGAACATCCAATGTAAGCTTTCTGCTTTGGAGAAATTCCTCAATTGCCTCTTTGGAGACATTTTCTTTTACCGTATACACTTAATCAGCCCCTTTTACGATATCCCGCACAGCTTCAATGACATCATCTACATCATCGTCAGACATTGATGGATAGAGCGGGAGAGAAAGGGTTCGTTTATAGTAATTCATGGCATTCGGAAAGTCCGCTTCCTTATATCCAAATTGCTTTTGATAATACGGATGAATGTGTACTGGAATAAAATGAACGCTAGTGCCGATATTGTATTCATCCTTTAAAGCCGTAATCATTTCGCTGCGCGTAACCCCGGCCTTTTTTTCATCAACTTGCAGAACATATAGATGCCAGGCGTGCCTGCCGTCATCATGGACAAACGGCGTGATCAGCCCAGGAATCTGCTGAAAAGCGGTTTGATAGCGGCCGGCAATCTCTTCTCTCCGTTTCTGCATATCATCCAGCCGTTTCAGCTGATGAAGTCCGAGGGCCGCCTGCAAATCAAACATATTCATCTTATAGCCGGGCGATTCGACTTCATAGTACCAGCTGCCATTTGAAGAATAACGGTTCCATGCGGCTTTACTCATGCCGTGAAGGCTTAGCACCCGTATCTTATCGGCAAGCTCCTCATCATCAGTCGTCAGCATGCCGCCTTCCCCTGTCGCGAGGTTTTTGGTGGCGTAAAAGCTGAATGCCGTTGCATCCCCGATAGAACCGATCATTCTTTGCTTATAAGTCGTATATACCGCATGTGCCGCATCCTCCAGCACGAATAAACCATGATTTTGGGCAACAGCCAATATTGCATCCATATCGCAGGACTGCCCGCCAAAGTGGACGGGCACAACTGCTTTCGTTCGCGGTGTGACGGCCGCCTCAAGCTTTACCGGGTCAATATTGAGCGTGTTTTCGTCAATATCCGCAAACACAGGCGTCGCTCCCGTATGAATAATCGTATTGGCGGTCGAGCTGAACGTAAGCGGAGAGGTAATGACCTCGTCCCCGGGCCCAATCCCTTTTGCTTTCAAAGCCAAAAATAAAGCTGCGGTACATGAATTCACCGCCACGGCGTGCTTCGCCCCGACAAACGCGGCAAACTCTTTTTCAAACTGCTGAACCTTCGGGCCTTTAGAGAGCCATCCCGATTCAAGCGTTTCTGTAACCTCCTGAATTTCTTCCTTACCGATTAACGGCAATGAGTAAGGGAGAAAATGATTTCTCTTTTGCACCATTTCTTTGCGCTCCTATCATTTTATTCAGTATCTTCCCGCCTGTAATCAACCCCTGTTTTGGCTTTCAGTTCCGCAAATAAAGCATTTGTTGATTCTGCCACCGGATAATTAGCCGCTATGAATGCCAGGCGCGCCTCTTCTGCTTTTTGATGCACGTCGGGACTTCGAAGAACCTCAACCAAGGTGTGCGCCAGTTCATCCGGCTGGTCAAACATAAAATCGCCAAGAGACTCATAATACGGATACGAGCGATTTCCGGACGATTTTCCTATCAGCACAGGCTTTTGAAACAGCATGGCTTCAAGACCGACTGTCGAGGTTTGCGTCACTGCGGCATCAACATACGGCAGCAAATCATAAAGCTCCAGCTCCTTTTTGATGACTCTGCATGCTTGATGTTTTTTCGCCGCCTCGTGATACAGATCAAGCTTGTTTTTTCCGATTTCCCACGGGTGGGGTTTGATAATGATTTGCAGCTGCTTCTGATCAGAAAGCCCCTGCAGCACACCGGAATAAAAGTCTTCTGAAAAGGGCTGAGTGGCAATGAGCACAATTTTTTTAGTCGGCTGAAAAGCAAGTTTTCGATAGAATATGGACATATCCATAGGCGTTCTGTTAAAAATCTGATCGAAGCGGGGATGTCCCGTTACGAGAATCTGCTCGGGTTTACAGCCTTTTCGTATGAACCACTCTGCTTCATACGCACCAAAAACAGCTTGATAGGTTGTAAAAACAGGAATGAAGGCTTCATCTCCCATCAATGCGCCATGCTGAAGACAAATGCTGACGGCCCCTTTTCTTTGACACATGAGAGCGAGCACCCTGCTGTAAATGTCTTCTGCCGTTCCGACAATAACAGCTGAAATCTTTTCCTGTTCAAACAGCGCATCAACTGTATCAATGGCCTCTATAAATAAAGGAATATCTTTGAAAAGCCGGTCGCGAAACGCTTGATCACCAAATGCCGGGTGATCATCATAAGGGGCGAGAAGCGAACAGGCTGTTTCGAGATACTGCTTCGAATCGCCTTTTTGGCATGAATCCGCAATCTCCCGCTTGCTAATTACAGGCAGATCACAATAATGCGGCAAACTCCATCTGGCCAAAACAGCCGTTTTTTCAGGATCAAATTGATAGTAATTTTCGTTTGAAAAACGCAGGTAATCAAAGTGCAAAATGACTTTCCCTTTAACAGGTTCGTCATTTGTTTTAACGATGTTTTGGATTCTTTCTTCAAAAAACGGCTGAATCTGTCCCTCATCGATATGCTGATCCACCGATCCGAATAATTCCGGTTCTTCTTCCATCATCACCCTCAGTTCAGGGCTGATGTATTGATAAAAATTACTGATAAGCCCAAGCGGAATCCCTTTGTAGCGAAGTTTGTCAAAAAGCTCCACGTACTTCCGGTACAGCACCCAATAATTGCTTAAATAGGCCGACAAGCTCTCACCCCATTCCAAGCTTTTTTAATGATTCACGCAGCTCTCGGCAATTTCGCTGCGGAGGAAGGTTCCTGACAAATTCATTTTTTTCTAATTCAAACAGCTGAAAGTGAATCGATTGGTCGGTAATATAATTCAGGTCCAGCTCCTCATCCAGTGGGTAAAACGGATAAAAATGATTGACTCTCCAAAAGAACCGGGCATCTCCTATACGGTAAAACGCCGGGCTTTCATCCCAATAGGAGCCAAACTTCTCCTTTACCTTCTCAAGCACCGAATACCTGTGCATCACCGAGCAATGATCAATTGCGCACGGCGCGTTCCATGTCACTTGAGCGGCAGGCCTGACAGTTTCTTTTACAATGTCACGATTCTCGTTTAAATGATAGGTTTTGGAGGCTGAGTAAATCACAGCCTTTTCAGGATGGGTATCGAGCTCCCGCACCATTTTCAGGAGGCGGTCCGGCATATAGATGTTGTCATCCGTCGCATAGGTGATATATTCACCCTCCGCCATCTCAATCGCCTGATTGATCAGTGCCGCGTATCTCGTTTTTTCTGTTCTTTCCTTCACTCCAGATATATCGCTTTGATAAAAACGCACTCGGTTATCATTCAAAAAAGGACGGATTACATTCAGCGTCTCTTCATTGGAGTTGTCATCCATAATAAACAATTCAAAATCTGAAAACGTTTGTGAGAGTATGCTAGAAATGGACTTTGCCACATAATCGCTTTTGTTATAGCTCGTCATAATGACTGATACTTTAGGCAAATCCTACACCTCCTTCTTGGAACTTCACACCTGAAACTATCGTTATCTTATGTTGCTTATGCTCAAGTTGCGCTAGGGATACAAACCAATATGCGAAAAGTTTGTGTATGTTTCTGAAAAACAGCGGCTGCCCAGAGCGAAATCTGATCGGTCCGCTGTTCTTTTTCAGCATAATCCAAGCATCAGCCTCATAAGGTGAAAGAGATAAAAATCGCACCAGCGACTAAGATCGTTTTCCATCGGAGGTGAGTCATCGCGGAGCGTTCACCTATACATCCAGAACATGTTTTGAATGGTTTTCATAAAAAGGAGGAACGATATGAAACCGAAAAAAAATCAATATCAGCAAATGCAGGCATTTGATAATATGCAGGGGTATCAGCCTCAGTTTGGCGCCAACCCGTACCCGCAGCAAGGCCAAGGCTCACAAATGCAGACAATGGGGATGCAGCCAATGATGCCAATGCAGCAGGGACAGCAAGGACAACAAGGACAGCAGGGATTTGGATTCCCGGGCCAGCAGCAGGGCGGCGGTTTTCAAATTCCATCGGGGCCTACACCGTCAGGACCGGGCCAAAGCGTTCCCGGCATGCTGCCTGTTGAGGAATCTTACATCGAGAATATTTTGCGCCTGAATCGGGGAAAAACGGCCACCATTTATATGACATTTGAAAACAGCAAGGAATGGGGCTCGAAGATTTTTCGCGGCGTCATCGAAGCTGCGGGCCGGGATCACATTATTATCAGCGACCCGAAATCAGGAACACGCTACCTGCTCCTGACAATCTACCTCGATTACATTACATTTGATGAAGAAATTGCTTATACGTATCCATATTCCATGGCGTCCTATTCGCCAAGATAAGAAAAAAGCCAATCACTCATATGATGAGGATTGGCTTTTTTGTTTATAGATATTTGACGGCTGCGACAACGATCATAATCCAAGAAATAATAAACGCCACACCGCCGAGCGGGGTGATCGCTCCAAGAATGGAGATTTGCGTCACACTTAGAATATATAAGCTTCCGGAAAACAGCACAATTCCCGCAAACATCAGCCAGCCGGCTGTCGTGACACTGCCTATGCCGGATAATTTATCAGCCAGAAACGCGACAACGAATAACCCAAGGGCGTGATACATATGATACTGCACGCCTGTGTGCCAAACCTGAAGATACTTATCAGGTATTTTCCCTTCTAATCCGTGAGCGCCGAATGCTCCGAGTCCCACGGCAAGCAGGGCGTTAATGGCCCCTAATATGATAAAAACTTTCATCTATCTCTCCCGCCTTTTCGTTAAACTCATATCATTTATCTTATCGCACCTGCACCAAAATTCAATGTTTGTTCTCCGTTGACACGAGATTGTCGGATTTTCTCCTGCGCCAAAGCTGGAACTGGTCAGCTGCTATTGCAGCAAGCGTCCCTAATACGAGCCCGTTGCTTAATAGAGAAATAAATACCGGATGCAATCCCTTTAACGCAGTTTCAGGAACAAACATGATACCGACCCCTGTCAGCAGTGAGATACCGATGATAGACCTCACCCTTTTTGATTCTTCTTTCTCATATGAATCAAATTCGGCAAAGGCCAGACCGCCCATTGCGGAGAACACAACAAAATTCACCGCAAATCCAACGGGTGACGGCAGGCTCGCAAACGTATTCATAAAAAACGGGATCACGCTGATCACGATAACCAGAATACTGCCGAGCATAAACGGTTTTTTAGAAGGCATCTTGGTCGTTTCAATAAAACCTGCGGCTCCCGAAATCGGAACAGGCGCAATAGCTCCCGTCAAACCGCTAAGCAGATGGCTGAATGAAGCTGCAAAACCGGCATGGCGTTCATGATGCTTTCCATCAGGCTGTTTGCTGAATTTTTTCATGGCGATGTCCACGACCTTCATGCTCGCCAGCATATTCACGATCAGCAAGATGGTAATAAAAATAGAAGTGATGATCAGGCCGCTGTTAAATAACGGGGTCCCAAAAGGAAACAGGGAAGGCAGCTGAAACAGCCGGTCCGGCATTTCAATCGGCTTTGCGGCTCCGGCAGCCGCAAACAGCACCCACCCGCCGAACAAGGCTAATAAAATAGAATATTGCTTAAAAAACATGATGTTCGAATTTGTCATTATAAAAGCGGCAGCGATCACAACAAGCGCCAGGCCAAATACAAGACCGTCCACCCCGTCCTGTCGATAACCGATTCCGAGAATTCCTTTTATAATGGGCTGACTCAGCTGCATGACAAGAAGCAATAAATAGACGCCCGTTACAACCGGAGTAAACAATTTTGCAAGTCTGTCAATGACCTTGAAAACACTTAACAAAAAGAAACATACAGCGCTTACAAGAAGAGCTCCCTGCAAACCCCGCAGTGTGTCTCCATATGTCGCAAACACAGTTCCCGTCAGCCCTGCGTAAATCGTATACACTCCCCACCACAAGCCGGCTGGGCTTTCATTGATCGGCAGTCTGTGGCCTTTCAAACACTGAATGACGGCGGCAATTCCCAGTACAAAAAAAGTGCTTTGAATCAATCTTGCAGAATCTGAGTGATCCAGATGAAACGACTGGGCAACCGCCACCGGAACAACAATCGCCGCAGCAATAATAAACGCTGTCCATTGCAGCGCGCCAAGAACCAATTTCACGTAAGCTCAACCTCTCTCTTTAAAAATCAAATAAAGACTCTCCGTTTCCATCCTCTTCCTGCTTCTCTTTTTCTTGCTTTCGATATTTGTTTAATCCCGCGCTCCCCATCATTTTTTCCATCATCAGCTGGTCTGTCGATGGCGGCGCGGCGGGACTTGGCGTAACGCTCGGCTGTATGCGGGGCGCGCTCGCGTTCTCCGGCTGATCAAGCACGACATCACACAGAGAACGGACAACCGCTACATAACGCTTCAGCTCCTCATCCCGTTCAGCCGTTTTTGCTTTTTTTAGCTCTTCTTCCATCTTTTGAATCAAAGCAGATATATGAATGTTCATGAAGCACCCTCCAAAAAAATAAATGTTGTCTTCCTGCATTTTATCAAATTCCTGCTGAAAACGCAGATATGAGTTTGTTATTTTTTCTGACAAACCTTGCGCGATTGACAAGCAGAAGAGATTTTTCACATAATAAATCACCATACCTTACAAAAAGGAGAAACGGAATGAACAGCATCCCCTCTATCATCAGCAAGCATAAAGCCTATTTTGCGGCGGGACATACGAGACCGCTTGAATCGAGACTGAACATTTTGCGAAAGCTGAAACAAGCCGTCAGAACTCATGAAGCCGATCTCATAGCCGCTCTCTACCAGGATCTCCATAAATCCGAGCAAGAAGCATACTCAACAGAAATCGGAATCGTCTTGGAGGAAATCAGCTTTGTCATGAAACGGCTGAGAAAATGGTCCAAGCCGAAACGAGTCAAAACGCCGTTGACTCATCTAGGCTCCAAAAGCATCATCATCCCTGAGCCGTATGGAACCGTTTTGGTGATTGCGCCTTGGAACTATCCCTTGCAGCTGGCGCTTTCTCCGTTGATTGGCGCCATTGCGGCGGGGAACACGGTCGTTCTCAAGCCATCAGAATATACGCCGGCTGTTTCTGCTATTCTTTCCAAACTCATCAGCAGCGTTTTTCCAACTGATTATGTCGCTATGGCAGAAGGCGGGCCCGATGTCAGCACAGCATTATTACAGCAGCCCTTTGACTACATTTTCTTTACCGGCAGTGTAGCTGTAGGAAAAATCGTCATGGAGGCCGCCGCCAAACAATTAATTCCCGTAACCTTGGAGCTCGGCGGCAAAAGTCCCTGCATCGTCCATAAAGATGCTGACATTCAGCTTGCCGCCAAACGCATCGTCTTCGGGAAATTTACAAATGCGGGACAAACCTGCATCGCACCGGATTATTTATTTGTCCACGAGGACATCAAAACGAAGCTCACAGAAGAAATGAAGCGTGCGATCAGAGAATTTTACGGCCCTCAGCCGGAACGGAATCCACAGTACGGCAAAATCGTCAGTGAGCGCCACTATCAGCGGCTGCTCAGCTTTCTGAATGATGGCATCCCGCTCACAGGCGGACAATCTGATCCCAATCATCACAAAATTGCGCCGACCATTCTCGAACAAGTGAGAGATGACTCTCCAGTGATGCAGGAGGAGATTTTCGGGCCGATTCTTCCGCTCTTTACATACCGCAATATCGGGGAAGTCATTGAGAAAGTCCAATCGCGCCCTAAGCCGCTCGCCCTGTATCTCTTCACCACAAACAAAGAAATTGAGCGCGCTGTTTTAGGAAATCTGTCGTTTGGCGGGGGCTGTGTCAATGATACGTTAATGCATGTTGCGACGCCGTATTTGCCATTCGGCGGCGTCGGGGAAAGCGGCATCGGCAGCTATCACGGGTTTGACAGTTTTAACACATTCACGCACAAAAAAAGCGTCGTCAAACAAACGAACCGTTTCGACTTCGCATTTCGTTATCCTTCCTCCAAAAACGGGCTGCGAATGATTCGAAAAATACTCAAATAAAAAAGCGCAGATCACCTGCGCTTTTTACAAATCCTTAATACACCAATCAATCGGCGCCTCTCCCATTTTCTCCAAATAGGCATTCGCCCGGGAAAACGGTCTGCTCCCGAAAAATCCGTTTCTCGCAGAAAACGGGCTGGGATGCGTCGATTCAATGATAAAATGCTTGGAGGTGTCGATCCGTTCTTTTTTCATTTGAGCATGCCGTCCCCACAAAATAAAGATAACCGGCCGCTCTCTTTCACTCAGCACGTCAATAATTCGGTCCGTCAGTCGCTCCCAGCCTTTTCCCTTATGGGAATTCGCCTGTCCGCGCCTTACTGTCAGCACAGTATTCAGCAAAAGAACGCCTTGCTTTGCCCAGCTCACAAGCGACCCGTGATTCGGGATGCTGCACCCGATGTCCTGCTGCAGCTCAAGAAAGATATTTTTTAACGAAGGCGGCTGCTTTACACCGGGCTTGACAGAGAAGCTTAAACCTTGAGCCTGTCCCGGCCCGTGATACGGATCTTGACCCAAAATGACGACCTTGACATCATCATATGATGTATAATGCAGCGCGTTGAAAATATCCCGGCTGTCCGGATAAATCGTTTGCTCCGCGTATTCCCTCTTCAGCATCTCTCTGAGCTCTTGATAATACGGTTTCTCAAACTCTTCCTTTAGCTGATTCCACCAGCTGTCTTGTAAAAGCTGTTTCAAGATTCAGGCCTCCTTACGAACGATGAAGTCTGGAATAGACAGGCTCGCCATCCCAAACCATTTCACTTTTTGCTTCCCGCCTCTTCATCTCAGGCTCTTCAAGCAGGACGGCAAAGTTTTTCGTCGGCAGCTCCCCGAGTCCGTGCTTTTCACTTAAACGATCCAAATATTGCTTCCGCTTGGCGCCAAGGTCAGCAGACTGATTGTCTCCCGCGTCACTGAAGGCATAAATCACGCTGGCGCAAGGGACACGCTTCACCCGGTAATCCTTGGCCGCGCGCAAATAAAAATCCCAGTCCCAGTAATTGTGCACATCAGCATCGAAATACCCGATTTCATCATGCAGAAAACGTCTGTACATGCTGCCCGACGGCACGTATGTAGAAAACACTCTCATATCCTCATAGTCAGCGGTATAAGCAAACAATTTCCGTGACACTGGATACCTTGTTCCGTTTTTCTCTTCAAACGAAACTATTTCCGCATCAGAATGAACGAAGTCTGCCGTTTCTATTTCCTTTGCCATTTTCTCGATATGCCCTGGCGTAAAGAAATCATCGTCATCACACAGCATAATGCAATCCCCAGACGCCTCTTTTACACCGGCATTTCTCGCAGCCACATGCCCCGAGTTCTTTTCTAAATTGATGACAGCAATCGGCAGCTCCGGATAAAGTGCTTTGACCGGCACGACCGATTCCCCGGCATCATTCACAATAATAATTTCATACGGCATCAAGGTCTGGCGGGAAATCGACTCCAAAAGCTCACACAAAGCCGGAATCCGATTATAGGTCACAATTACGATAGAAATCTTCATGATGCTCTCCTTCTCATTTTCATAGTCATGTACTATTAAAACATATATTGGACGGGAGATCAGTGGGAATATCCTACTGAAACGGCATACTACAATGATAGAAACAGCAAAGTGGCTCCGATCAGAAGCACCATGATCAGCATCAGATCTCCAAAGACATGAAAGATATCTTTCATGCGGACGCCATTCGGAAGGATAAGACGCCACAGCTTAGATTGATAGACCGGCAGCAGCACCAGTGCATAAGAAAGACACAAAAATGTAAAAGCCGGCGGCACAAAAGCACAGCCTGCATCGTCCCAATTCATCATGATGTCTTTCATACTAGATCCATCCAATAAAAACAAAGATATCATGAGGGCTAGCAACACAAAGGACCCCAATTGAACCTCAAACAGGCGCATTTTCTGGTTATATGCAAATCGGACCGCCCAAAACCAGACATAAGCATATGAACATAGCAGCGTAAGAATGGCACCTGCTGTAAAGACGACATCAGGCAGCCGATCAAGCAGAAAAACAAAAGGCAAGCTGGCTGCCATAGCCAAGAGCATGCAGCCACCAGTAAACAAAAATACTGCCCCATGAGCTACAAAACCATATAAACAAGAGCTAATCCTCACGACATACACCTCCTTTACATAGAAATTCTATGTATATACCTAAAAAATCAGACAAGCTGACGCCTGCCAATATAACAGCCCATTCGGCCAAATAACGGAAATAACAGCGTTGCAAAAGCACAAGTTCCAACAAACCAAGGTGTCAACAAGGATTGAAACAGCGCAGCAGGAATTACATTGAATAGAAAAACAAGCATAAAAATGACGTTTGGCACCATTGAGATCAGAATCGTATGTAGAACAAGCTTTTCTCCGCGTTTTCCAAACTCCTTCACGCCTTGATACCCAATCAGCACCCAGTAGATCATATATGCAGCTAAGATCAGCCAAACAGAAACAGAAATGCCTTTCCATACTGCTTGAACAAACGGTGATTCAAGCCATACATGCATTATTGTAATCGCAATGCCGACAGCGAATAGGGCACTGTTACAGAAAAGATGGAACATCAAAAACGCACGAAACGTTACTGGCTGTATTTTCTTAAACGAAGAAACAATGTCAGTTGGTGTTCCAAACGCCTGCAATAAAGTCTGCATAGCTTCCTCCTCACTCTTTCCTTCCTGAAAAGAGCGAAACAGATGATGTTCAATATGGCTCTCAATCTCTTCTATCATCGCCTCACCCTCAGGAAGCCCTTTAAGCCCGCTTTTGATTTCGGATACATATGTTTCTTTATCCATTTTGTCCGCTCCACTTCAGTATTCGGTCCATCATGGCTGAAAATACGCTCCATTCCTTCGTGCGTTCCGCCAGCACTTCTTTGCCCTCGTCTGTAATCCGGTAATATTTGCGGTCCGGTCCTTTCTCCTGCTTCTCCCAGTAGGAAGAAATATACCCTTGGCGTTCAAGCTTGTGAAGAGAAGGATACAAGGTCCCTTCTTTCATCTGCAGTTCATTTCCGCTGCGGCTTCCCATTTCTTTTACAAGCTCATAGCCGTACATCGGCCGCTCGTTCAGAAGCGTCAATACCAATATAACCGTGCTTCCCTTAACCAGCTCACGATTTAACATCTCAAAACCCCTACCTAGTTTTCTTATGTAGCATTTTACGAAAGCCCGTTGAGATTGTCAAATGATTCCTATAGATCTTCTATATTGTGATACAGAGAAAATCTAACTATAATGAAAGACAAAACATGATGGAGGTTCAAGACATGTCTATGCATAAAGCACTCACCATTGCCGGCTCAGATTCCAGCGGCGGTGCTGGGATTCAAGCTGATTTAAAAACATTTCAAGAAAAAAACGTATACGGGATGACCGCCTTAACGGTGATCGTTGCGATGGACCCAAACAACAGCTGGAACCATCAGGTATTCCCGATCGATACTGATACAATCCGCGCCCAGCTTGCAACAATTACGGACGGCATCGGCGTGGACGCCATGAAAACAGGAATGCTGCCAACCGTTGACATTATCGAGCTTGCGGCAAAAACGATCAAAGAAAAACAATTAAAAAATGTGGTAATTGACCCGGTTATGGTTTGCAAAGGTGCTAATGAAGTCCTTTATCCGGAGCACGCCCAAGCCCTGCGTGAGCAATTGGCTCCGCTAGCCACTGTCATTACGCCAAACTTGTTTGAAGCCAGCCAGCTCAGCGGCATGGATGAACTAAAAACAGTTGACGATATGATCGAAGCCGCGAAAAAAATTCACGCACTCGGCGCTCAATATGTCGTCATTACAGGCGGAGGCAAACTCAAACACGAGAAAGCCGTTGATGTTCTCTATGACGGAGAAACAGCGGAAGTCCTTGAAAGCGAAATGATCGATACGCCTTATACACATGGCGCAGGCTGTACATTCTCAGCAGCCGTGACAGCGGAGCTTGCCAAAGGTGCGGAAGTCAAAGAAGCCATTTACGCAGCGAAAGAATTCATCACAGCGGCCATTAAAGAATCCTTCCCGCTAAACCAGTATGTTGGTCCTACGAAGCATTCTGCACTGCGCCTGAATCAACAATCATAAAAAAAGGGGCTGCCTTACAGAGAGGCAGCCCTTTTTAAATCACCGAAGACTTTTCACAGAAAAAACTGCCGATCCCATCGGCAGCCTGTTTATTTGATTTTTAAATTGTTTGCAGATTTCCTCAAAAATGTTTCTATCGACTGAACAAAAAGTGCATATTCCTTCATTTGTTCATATGCCCGCGTGAGAATTTCCGCCGTTTCACTGTGCGGCGTTGTTCCGCCAAGCATTTTTTTCAGCTGAAGCAGCACATCCTTATATTCTTCTCGCTTATCTTCAACTTGGTTAGCAGCCTTTTCCAAACATTCCGGTGTTATCTTCTGTTCATGTATATTCAAGAAAACAACTCCTTTTACAGAAAAAAATAGTAGGTTATCGTTGAAGAATAGCACAGATGGCTCAGATTTCACATAAGAAAATAGAAGGATTTTCTACATAAGTGTCCAAATTCCGACATTCATTTCAGATTTCCCGGTCGCACTGGCTGTTACTTCATGATTTCCCGGGAAAGGAAAATATCTTGCACTAAAGACCTCTTCTCCGTTATTGATAAAGATTTCCACAGATGACGCGTCGAGAAACATGTGTACGGTATGCAAATCCTTGATGCGGCAATGTCTCGCTTCTGTTCTTTTTCCGTCAAAGCTCTTTCGTTCCAGCGTAACAATCCCCTCGTCTTTATGGAAGGAAAACGTAGCCGTTCCGCGGATACTGATTGAAAAGCCAGACTCCGTATGAATGTCTTCCAGTAGAATCTCAGTTCTTTCAGGTTTTTCCACTGGAAGCGCACCAGATGATCCATGCATGTTGATGTGTATTTTTTTCTCATTTCTGCGCATGGCTTTTAGCTCAGGCAGCGGCTGCTGAATCAGCTTCTGTCCTGAAAGCGTCAGCTGTCTCGGCAGCGTCATGCAGTGAATCCAGTGGCAGTCAATGGTCGGATGGGACCCTTCATCCTGATCAGGCACCGCCATCCATGCAAATAAAATCCGCCTTCCCTGATCGTCTTCAAGTGTTTGCGGCGCGTAAAAATCAAAACCTTGATCAAGCTCCGTAAATTCACCATGCTTCAGTTCAGGCTTGTTATAATCGAGGCGGCCGACAAAATAACCTGATTGATATACGTTCTGATAACGGAAACCGTCAGCCTCAAGCCCTTGAGGCGAAACAATCAGCACATCCGATCCTTGAAGGGAAAACAAATCAGGGCATTCCCACATGTATCCAAAATCGTCCAGCCCGTTGAAGCCCGCGCCGGTTATCGGGCCAAGAAATCTCCACTCTGTCAGGTTATCAGAAGCAAACAACACAGCCTGCCCTTTCAAATTCTCTGTTTGCGCACCAATCACCATATACCATGTGCCTTCATGCTCCCATACCTTCGGATCGCGAAAATGCGCCGTATATCCTTCCGGAAGGCGGGCGACGACACCCTTTTTCTCAAAGGACAGCCCGTCGTCAGAAACAGCAAGGCATTGATACGTTTCCCGATTTCCATCCTGATCCCTGACATTTCCTGTGTAAAAAAGATAGAGCCGATCGTCTTTCGTGACAGCGCTGCCCGAGTAGCAGCCGTTTTTATCAAACCAATCACTCGGAGCCAGCGCAATCTCTTCCCGCTTCCAATTCACAACATCCTGTGTCGTATAATGCCCCCAAAATTTTGCGCCGTGCCCCGTCTGAAACGGCTGCCACTGAAAGAATACATGATAGCTGCCCTTCCAATAAATCACGCCATTCGGGTCATTCAGCAGCCCAACCGGCGGCATGATATGAAAATGCTGGCGGTGCGGATCGCTGTTAGCGATGGGCTCTTTTTTCTCCACTTCTTCATAAGCCCGGCGACGAAGCTCCTGGTCATGTGCTGTCATTTTTTCCTCTCCTCATCCTCATTAATCTTCATGACAAATGCTGCAATGAACGCTGACACTGCCGCAATCGCCATGCCAATCAGATAGTGAATCAAGTTGCTGAAGCCAAACGGAGCCGCAATGGCGATCATCGGAATTCCCGTTAACCCGTAAGCGTTTGCAGCTACATGTGTAAAGACGACATATGCCCCACCCAATGCGCCTCCGATCATCGCGGCGATAAACGGTTTTCGGTAGCGCAGATTGACTCCGAATATGACGGGCTCAGTAATGCCGAGAAAAGCGGAAAATGCTGCCGGAAGCGCGATTTCTTTTGTCTTTGCCTTTTTCGCCATAAAGAAGACGGCAAGACCTGCCCCGCCCTGTGCGACATTCGCCATTGACCAGATCGGCAGCAAGTAGTTTTTGCCTATATCTGCAATTAGCCCTGCCTCAATCGCATGGAAGCTGTGATGAACGCCTGTCAGCACGATGAGTGAATACGTGCCCCCGAAAATCAGACCTGCGACAAAACCGGCATGGTCATATACATAAGTTAAAGCAACCGTAATGCCGGAGCCAAGCGCTCTGCCTAGAGGGCCAATCGCGATAAAAGCAACAAACCCGGTGACAATCACAGTAACAAATGGTGTAACAAGCAAATCCACCGCATGTGGAACCACTTTTCTCGTCCATTTCTCTACCTTGCTCATCACATACACCGCAAGCAGGACAGGGATAACAGTTCCCTGGTAGCCGAGAAGAGCGATATCAAATCCGAAAAGATGCATGTAATCAGGTGTCGCTTCCGCCAATCCCCATGGATTTAAAAGATTCGGATGAATCATGATTCCCCCGATGACCGCTCCCAAGTATGGATTGCTGCCAAACTCTTTTGAAGCGCTGACCCCGATTAGAATCGGCAAGAAAATGAATGCTGCACTTGAAAACATATCAAGCAGCTGCAAAAGCGCAGAATCCTTGCTCATCCAATGAAACGCATTGATCATACCCAGCAATCCCATTAATAGGCCGCTGGCTACAATAGCTGGGATGATTGGAACAAAAATATTAGAAAGCGTTTTCGCAAATCTCGCAGCGGGATTCAGCTTTTCTTTTGCCGCATCCTGATGATTGACGTGTTCTTCACGCTCGATATCAGCTTCTTTAGAAAAGGCATCGAATACTTTATTCACAAGGCCTGTTCCGAAAATGATCTGGTACTGGCCAGAGCTGCTGAAAGCCCCTTTAACGCCATCAAGCTCTTCTACTTGTGCTTGATCTATCTTTGATTCATCTTTCATCACTAAACGCAGTCTTGTTGCACAATGAGCCGCGCTGATAATATTTTCTTTCCCTCCGAGAAGCTCAATGAGGCGTTTTGCAGTCTCTTTGTAATCCATCTATTTCTCCCCCTTTTATTTAAACAAAAAAGACCTAAAATTCGCCAACGAATAAAGGACACAGCGATCCTTTTTCATTTACGCAAATTTTAGGTCTTGCCTGCTTTACCAGTCACAATCCCGCTTATTCAGATTAAGAATACGCTTTCATCATAAATCATGATAGCGTTTTCGTCAACTATTTTTTTAGTTAAATAGTTTGATATAACATGTAGACAAAAATTCGTAAAAATTAATTGTGAAATACTTCACAATATCGTGCTATACTATGCTCAATCATGAAAGAAAGCAGGAAAAGACAATGGAAACTCAAGCATTACAAAAGGTTGAACAGTATGCTTTGAAAAAACAAAACATATTCGCTTCAAGCAAAATCCGTTATGTGCTTCGGTCCATTTTGGCCAGTATATTTATTGGTTTTGGCATTACAGCCGCAAGCAAAACAGGCAGCTATTTCTTTATGGCTGATTCTCCGTTTGCCTTTCCGGCAGCCGCTGTCACTTTCGGGGCCGCTATTCTGATGATTGCTTACGGAGGCGGAGATTTATTTACCGGCAACACCTTTTATTTCACCTATACCGCGCTCCGGAAAAAAATCAGCTGGCGCGACACCCTATACTTGTGGATGTCAAGCTATGCCGGCAATTTAATCGGCGCCATTCTGTTTGCCATCCTGATCAGCGCGACGGGACTTTTTGAGGAGCCTTCTGTTCATTCCTTTTTGATTCATTTGGCAGAGCACAAAATGGAGCCGCCGGCTTCCGAATTGTTTTTCAGAGGAATGCTGTGCAATTGGCTTGTGTGCCTCGCCTTTTTCATTCCAATGTCTCTCAAAGGGGAAGGAGCAAAGCTTTTTACCATGATGCTTTTCGTTTTCTGCTTCTTTATTTCCGGCTTTGAACACAGCATTGCCAATATGTGCACATTCGCCATCTCGCTTTTGATCGAGCACCCTGATACAGTGACACTGATGGGAGCAGTCAGAAACTTAATCCCCGTTACGCTCGGCAATCTGACCGCGGGAATAGTTATGATGGGCTGGATGTACTACACACTGAATCCTGATCAATAAAAAAACTTCCAGAGATCACTCCCTGCAAGTCAAAGCGGTTATTCCGAGAGATCTTGAAGACGCTGGACATGCAGCGTGATATAGCCGGCCTCGGATTCCGGCAAATGTAATTGATATTCATTTTTCAAAAACTCCGCCAGCTCCAGCGCACATTGATAGGCGAATGAATACTTTTTTTGGATGAAATAAAGCATCTCCTCGTCCATACGATGGAGCGCTTCATTTGATTCCAACCGGCTGACCGCGTATCGCAAATGCGTGACAAGGCGTTGATAGGAAATGCTGTTTTCATCCACCTTTCGATTAAAGTATTGTTTTATTTTCTCTATCATTTCTTTGATCATGGTCGTATGCTTCAGCGCTGAATACATGCTCTCCGCATCCATCTTCGCCGTATGGATGTGAAGGGCAATATAACCCGCTTCATCTTCAGGCAGAGACACGCCCAATGTCTCTTTTACATGTCCGATCGCCCACAGGCCGATCTCATATTCTTTTTTATAGAGCGCCTTTATCTCATGCAGCAATTTATTCTGCACAAGCAGCCCATTTTGAATCCTTTCGATCGCAAAGGACAAATGGTCGGAAAGCGCGATATGAATGTGATCGCTCAGCGGCGCCGCGAGCTCTCCTTCCGCATAGCTGATGATATCCTCAGCTATTTCTATATGCTCCTCCGGCAGTGTTTGCAGGATTTGTTTGAACTTTTCATTCTCGTCGCGCACGACAAAGATCTTTTCCACTTTATTCATAGGGATGAGATCATTTTTCTTTTTTTGAAAAGCGATTCCCGGTCCCATCACGATTTTTTCCTGATCATCCTCTTTTATTAAAGCCGCATTGTTGTTTAATACTTTATAGATTTTCAAGAGGTTATCTCTCCCGCCAATTTGCTTTTGACTGGGATTTTACCTCCTTTTGACCGCCATGTAAAGATGCGGGCCCGCTCTCTCCTGCTTTGGCGATTCCTTGAAGGCTTGCAAACATCTTCTTTTATAAAGCGCGGCGGCTTTCGCTTTCTGCTTTTCTTCCTCATTCACAGCCATCCGCCATTCATAAAACGAAACGAGTCCTGCGGCCTGCACAGCCGCCTTTCTTTGGTATGTACGCTGAGCCGAATAGACCGCGGCAGCCGCAGTTTTTCTGTCCGGCGTCACCCAGTTCATCAAAAAGACCATCCACACCCGTAAAGATACAAGCAAACGTTTCATAGAAAAACATCCCTCCGCTTCTTTTTGGCAGGCAGCCTTTTTAGCAGCCCGTTTTCTCAGCCGCAGCCCGCAAGAAAAGACGGCCGATTTCTTTTCTCGCAAACTAGCGGCTCTAGCAAAACTCATGACTCTATGATAGACCGTGGAAAGAGAATTCTTTGTCACAATATGAGTGAAAAAACCAACTAGTTTTTAGAAGTTTTGTTGAAAGCTGAAAGAATTGAAATGAAAATTGGAGAACCGCTTTGAAAACTTTATACACAAGTTATCCCAAAGATAAGAACAACTTAATCACAAGAGATATCCACATGTCCACAAACTCTATCTATATTTTGTATACGAACGTATATTCCTAACTATATATATACACAGGTTTATTCACTTATACACAGGGTTCTGTGTATAACTCCTTCGTTATACACAAACAAAATCCAATAAATGGTCCAAATGACACAAGGATTTTTTTGAATTTTCAAGAAATATATACTAGATCTTTCACATTTTTTCTAAATACAAAGGGGGAAACACATTGAAAAAGGGGATCATTCGCTTTCTGCTTGTAAGTTTCGTCTTATTTTTTGCGTTATCCACAGGCATTACGGGCGTTCAGGCAGCTCCGGCTTCTTCAAAAACGTCGGCTGATCTGGAAAAAGCCGAGGTATTCGGTGATATCGATATGACGACAAGCAAAAAAACAACCGTTATAGTGGAATTAAAAGAAAAATCCTTGGCAGAAGCGAAGGAAGCGGGAGAAAGCCAATCGAAAAGCAAGCTGAAAACCGCTCGCACCAAAGCAAAAAACAAAGCAATCAAAGCAGTGAAAAACGGAAAAGTAAACCGGGAATATGAGCAGGTATTCTCAGGCTTCTCTATGAAGCTTCCAGCTAATGAGATTCCAAAACTTCTAGCGGTAAAAGACGTTAAGGCAGTGTACCCGAACGTCACATATAAAACAGACAATATGAAGGATAAAGACGTCACAATCTCCGAAGACGCCGTATCTCCGCAAATGGATGACAGTGCGCCTTATATCGGAGCAAACGATGCATGGGATTTAGGCTACACAGGAAA
This sequence comes from Bacillus sp. PS237, assembly GCF_037963345.1. Taxonomy (NCBI): domain Bacteria; kingdom Bacillati; phylum Bacillota; class Bacilli; order Caryophanales; family Bacillaceae; genus Bacillus; species Bacillus sp. PS237. The sequence goes on from NZ_CP150156.1 coordinate 3,835,132, forward strand.
AGGCATCAAGGTGGCGATTATTGACACTGGGGTTGAATACAATCACCCAGATCTGAAGAAAAACTTTGGACAATATAAAGGATACGATTTTGTGGACAATGATTACGATCCAAAAGAAACACCAACCGGCGATCCGAGGGGCGAGGCAACTGACCATGGCACACACGTAGCCGGAACTGTGGCTGCAAACGGAACGATTAAAGGCGTAGCGCCTGATGCCACACTTCTTGCTTATCGTGTGTTAGGGCCTGGCGGAAGCGGCACAACGGAAAACGTCATCGCGGGCGTGGAACGTGCAGTGCAGGACGGGGCAGATGTGATGAACCTGTCTCTCGGAAACTCTTTAAACAACCCGGACTGGGCGACAAGCACAGCGCTTGACTGGGCCATGTCAGAAGGCGTTGTCGCTGTTACCTCAAACGGCAACAGCGGACCGAACGGCTGGACAGTCGGATCGCCGGGCACATCAAGAGAAGCGATTTCTGTCGGTGCGACTCAGCTGCCGCTCAATGAATACGCCGTCACTTTCGGCTCCTACTCTTCAGCAAAAGTGATGGGCTACAACAAAGAGGACGACGTCAAAGCGCTCAATAACAAAGAAGTTGAGCTTGTCGAAGCGGGAATCGGCGAAGCAAAGGATTTTGAAGGGAAAGACCTGACAGGCAAAGTCGCCGTTGTCAAACGAGGCAGCATTGCATTTGTGGATAAAGCGGATAACGCTAAAAAAGCCGGTGCAATCGGCATGGTTGTGTATAACAACCTCTCTGGAGAAATTGAAGCCAATGTGCCAGGCATGTCTGTCCCAACGATTAAGCTTTCATTAGAAGACGGCGAAAAACTCGTCAGCGCCCTGAAAGCTGGTGAGACAAAAACAACATTCAAGTTGACGGTCTCAAAAGCGCTCGGTGAACAAGTCGCTGATTTCTCATCACGCGGCCCTGTTATGGATACGTGGATGATTAAGCCTGATATTTCCGCGCCAGGGGTCAATATCGTGAGCACGATCCCAACACACGATCCTGACCATCCATACGGCTACGGATCAAAACAAGGAACAAGCATGGCATCGCCTCATATTGCCGGAGCGGTTGCCGTTATTAAACAAGCCAAACCAAAGTGGAGCGTTGAACAGATTAAAGCCGCCATCATGAATACCGCTGTCACTTTAAAGGATAGCGATGGGGAAGTATATCCGCATAACGCTCAAGGCGCAGGCAGCGCAAGAATTATGAACGCAATCAAAGCCGATTCGCTCGTCTCACCTGGAAGCTATTCATACGGCACGTTCTTGAAGGAAAACGGAAACGAAACAAAAAATGAAACGTTTACGATTGAAAATCAATCTTCCATTAGAAAGTCATACACACTTGAATACTCATTTAATGGCAGCGGCATTTCCACATCCGGCACAAGCCGTGTTGTGATTCCGGCACATCAAACCGGGAAAGCCACTGCAAAAGTAAAGGTCAATACGAAGAAAACAAAAGCTGGCACCTATGAAGGAACGGTTATCGTCAGAGAAGGCGGAAAAACGGTCGCTAAGGTACCTACATTGCTGATTGTGAAAGAGCCCGATTATCCGAGAGTCACATCTGTCTCTGTCAGCGAAGGGTCTGTACAAGGTACCTATCAAATTGAAACCTACCTTCCTGCGGGAGCGGAAGAGCTGGCGTTCCTCGTCTATGACAGCAACCTTGATTTCGCAGGCCAAGCCGGCATTTATAAAAACCAAGATAAAGGTTACCAGTACTTTGACTGGGACGGCACGATTAATGGCGGAACCAAACTTCCGGCCGGAGAGTATTACTTGCTCGCATATGCCGCGAACAAAGGCAAGTCAAGCCAGGTTTTGACCGAAGAACCTTTCACTGTTGAATAAGAAAAAGCCCTGCCGATTCGGCAGGGCTTTTTAAAGATCAGTCAGCAAACGCCTCCTGCAATAAGCGATACGATCGGAGCTTATCTTCAAAATGATGCGTGATGGTCACCACCATGATTTCCTCTGTTTCATACGCGTTACTCAAAGCTAACAGCCGCTCCTTAACCTGTTCTTTCGTACCAACAATCATTCGATTTCGATTATCAGCAATTCGTCTCTGTTCATAAGGAGAATACGTATTTTTCCGAACAGCTTCATACGAAGGAACTCCCTCTAAAGGAATACCCTGCTCTCCCGCCAAAAGTGTAAAATCAAGCACAGCCCCAAGCTCCTCTGCCTTCTCCTCCGTGTCAGCACAAAGAACAAAAACAGCAACTGCCGCTCGAGGCGTATCTCCTAACACAGACGGTTTGAATCGCCTCTTATACTGTCTGACAGTACCCTCTCCGCCCTCTCCATTGATAAAATGGGCAAACATATAGCCAGCGCCAGATTCAGCTGCGAGCAGCGCGCTTTCTCCAGATGAGCCGAGCAGCCACACATCCGGAGCCGTTGAAATATGCGGCGCAGCGGTCAGATTCGGAAAACGGTGTTTGTCATCCGCCAAATCATGCAAATACATGGTCAGCTCCTTAATTTGCTGCGGATACTGATCAGCATTGCGCTTACCACCGTCATTCAGCGCCCATGATGCAATCGGCATTCCCCCCGGTGCTCTGCCAAGCCCCAGGTCAATTCTTCCTGGTGTCAGCCCCTCCAGAACACGAAAGTTTTCAGCTACTTTATAAGCACTGTAATGCGGCAGCATGACTCCTCCTGATCCAACACGAATTCGCTTTGTTTTCGCTGCTATATGACTGATTAGCACCTCAGGACTGGACCCTGCCAGCCGTTTTGAAAAGTGATGCTCAGAAACCCAAAATCTCTTATATCCAAGGTCCTCAGCAGCTTGGGCAAGCGCAACGGTTTGCTGTAAGGCCGTTTCTGCATTGCTGCCCTCTGATACTGGAGATTGATCTAATATACTTAATGAAACCATCCCTACCACCTCATCCTCATCGTATCACTGATCCCCTATTTTTTCTCCAAAGCCGCTCACACTGCTTATCAGTGTCCCCTATCATTCGCCATTTATTTGTGAAAGCATGTCCCTATTTGTCGGAATATGTTACACGTGAAACATAAAAACCCCTCCAGACGGAGAGGTTTGCTTTAGTTTTTATTAAAGCCCTTTTCTTTCACGTAGTCATTTAAATACGTACGCGGCTTTTGCTTCATAAAGTTCAGTATTTGATCGGACCACGTTTCTTCCCGCTTCCCGTTTGTTCTTTCTCTATAGTAATCAGAAATGGTTTTGTCATACGTATTCATAGTATGACGGAAATCGTCTGTGTTCACATTATACGTATTTTCATGATAAACGGCCTGCTTTGGCAATCTCGGTTTTTTGCCGGAAAGGTTCGCAGGATGGCCTACTGCCAGTCCGAAAAGCGGGAGCACATGGTCAGGCGTTTGCAGCACCTCTGTCACCTTGTCCAATTCATTCCGAATGCCGCCGATATAGCAAATGCCAAGCCCCATGGATTCAGCGGCAATGCTCATATTTTGCGCTGCCAGCGCCGCATCAATCAAGCTAACCATAAACATTTCTGTATTCTCGAGCAGCTCAGAAATATGTTCACCTTTTTCCTCAGCCAGTTGTTGATGGCGGTACAAATCCGCACAAAATACAAAAAAGTGTCCGTTCTTCTCAACGTAAGGCTGATTCCCAGCAAGCACGGACAGCTCACGTTTTTTCTCAGGATCAGAAACCCCGATAATCGAATATGCCTGCACATAGCTGGATGTAGACGCAGCCTGCGCACTTTTCACTAATGTATCAATTTCTTCAGCTGTCAAAAGCTGATCAGTAAAAGACCGGATTGACCGATGATTCAAAATGGTTTCGATTGTGTTATTCATCACAAAAACCTCCTTATCACTTTTTATCATATCCGAAAAAAAGTGATCTCAAAAGTGAAATGCTCTGCACAAAAAAAGACAGCCTCTGTAAAGGCTGTCTGCATATCAAGAATTAAAAAGATAACTTCTGTATTTCGTCAGCTGCACACTTGCATTATATACAATCCCAAATCCGATTAACGTGGAAAGTGTCGAGCTTCCCCCATAGCTGACAAACAGCAGCGGAATCCCGGTAACAGGCATAATGCCAATGTTCATTCCGATATTCTGGAATGTGTGGATCACAATTAACGCCGTATAGCCAACGCAAAAGAAAGAAGCGAAACGGTTAAACGGATGTATTTTGTCTATCAGAACAACAAGCCTGTAGATTAAAAAGAAGAACATGATGACAACAATTGCACAGCCTATAAAGCCAAATGACTCACCTATTATAGAAAAGATAAAGTCAGTCGTACTCTCTGGAACATAAACCTTCAAATTAGAAATACCATTACCTAAAATACCACCAGATCCTATTGCCATGATGGCCTGGTCAACTTGCCAGCTGTCATTTGAATCTTCCTGTGTCTCATTTGAAGCAGACACCCAAGAAGTGACCCGCTTAATTTGATAATCCTGTATTCCAACTGATTTAGCAACGTCAGGAAAGTTTATCATTACTAATAAAATTAATGAAATGAGTAAGATACCTGAACCAGCTATGATCGCAATCAATTTCCAATTTATCCCTGACATAAAAACCATTACAAGAACGATAAACATACATATTCCCGCAGTCCCAGCATCCTGCATCAGGATAAGACCTACAGGAATAACTGCGACACCCGCAATCTTTAATAACAAGTGGATATCATCCCTAAGCGTCCGAACTCCTTTAGGATTTGCTTTTCCAATAACTGAAGCAAGCATCATAATCAAACCAACCTTCATAAACTCTGACGGCTGTATTGTTATTCTACCGATCCTAAACCAACTTTTTGCCCCTTTAATAACAGGTGCAATAGACTCGGGACTGATTTTAAGAATAATCAAAGATAAAATACCAATGATAAAAATATATAAACTTAACTTTTCAAGCTGTTCTAAATCAAAGTACAAAAGAACTGTAATGGCTACAGCCCCCAAAAGATAAAACACAATTTGCTGAATCCAATCCGTGTTCCCATACTGCCCAAACTGACCGGCAGCATATATTGATACTACGCTTATAATAAAAAACACACCAAATATAAAAATCAAATCCCCCTGGTAAAAGGGGCTTTGCTGTTTCTTATATCGACTCATTCTATCCCGCCTTACATTTTCATCGGAAAATCACTAATGTTTATTATACATGAACCACGTTCAAGATGACACGTGAAGCTCGCTTCCTTTTATGTTTTTTCAGCATTTGCGGCGCTTTTTCAGCTACACGAAATATGACGTATCATAAACCGAAATGTTTCGATTGACACAAAACTTTTCAAATGAAAAAAACGCCATACCAATAGAATTTGTTAAAAAACGAATGCGATAATGTGTTATGTTCCCAAATAATGTGATACCTCATATAGAAATAGCTAAAAATTCAGAGCCCCATGCCCATACATTCTCCTAGCACATTAAACGAAAAAATAAGACGATAGATCCAGTCCATTTCTGCAAAAACACGTATCAATTTCTGGAAAACATGGTATAATAATTGTAACAGAATGTTCAAAAAACAATCACAAAACAGACACAACTCAGTTCCTCTATTTCATTTTTGTAAACGTTATCACAAAATGAAAGGAGACGGGTATGATGGACATGTTTTTTGCTTACTTATTGGTTGCCAGCGCAACGCCTCTCTTTATTTGGCTTGATAACAAAAAAGTCGCACTCTCAGCTATTCCGCCAATCATTTTAATGTGGGTATTCTTCTTCTTTTACGCAACAGAAAGCCTTTCTCCACTTGGACACACTCTCATGATTATCTTGTTTGCCGTTAACGTCATTGTCGCTCATATCGCCGCATTTATCATTTACGGCCTTCCGTATCTTCGCAGAAAGCGAAGCAGCTGAAGACAGCAAAAAACCCTCTTCCACTGAAGAGGGTTTTTTGTATTATTCGTTATGGCCTGAATGCTCTGAGTGTTCAGCGCCTCCAGGAGGATTTCCGTCCATATGGTCACCATGGTGATAGTGAGCCGCGAAAATCCAGATGGATCCAAGTACGATAACGATCGCGCCAAAGAATCCGAACAGCGTGTTTCCGACTTGGATCGTGCCGTTTTCGCTCTCTGTCATATGCATGAACATGAGAAGCTGCAGCGCCGCCTGAATGAAGGCGAAGCCGAAGATAATCCAAAGTTTTGCTGATGAGCTCAGGTCAGTATACACTGCAACCCATAGAGCCAGCAGGGTCAAAACGATAGACAGGATAAAACCTACAATGTGTTTCCATGGAAAGTGACTGTGTTCAGCAGATTTGTTTGCCATTTTACAGACCCCCCAATCCCATGAGATAGACACCTGTAAAGATGAAAATCCATACAACATCTAAGAAGTGCCAGTACAAGCTTGAGATAAAGATTTTAGATGAAGTTTGCGGAGTTAAGCCGCGTTTCTTCAACTGAATCAGAATTCCTGTGATCCAGAAAATCCCGATTGTTACGTGAGTTCCGTGAGTTCCAAGTAAAACAAAGAATCCAGACCAGAACGCACTTGTACTGAGAGCCGCTCCTTCATGTACATAGTGAACAAACTCGTTGATCTCGCATCCGACGAAGCCGGCACCGAGAAGAAGAGTGATAATTGTCCAAATGACTACGCCTTTTAAACTTCCGCGGCGCATTTCATGAACAGCGATCCCGCAGGTAAAGCTGCTGATCAGCAGCAAGAACGTCATAATCATTACCAGATTGACTTCAAATAGTTCGTCTGGCAAGACACCTCCAGCTGTTCTGTTTTTAAGAACGAAGAAGGTTGCAAATAGTGTTGAGAACAACACAATTTCTGCCCCTAAAAAGATCCAAAACCCGAGAATATTAAGTCTGCCGGTTTCAGATTGATATTCCATAGGCGCGTTAGAATTGCCGTGTTCTGCATGTTCCATAACTCACGCCTCCTTATTCGGAAATCTTTCTTTCCGTCTCTTTTATTTCATCAACACTAATGTAGTAGCCGTTGTCGTATTCGAATGAACGCAGAACCATGCAGAGCAGGACTCCGATCAATCCGACTACGCCCATCCAGTACCATTCAAAGACAAGTCCAAAGCCTGCGAGACCGAAGGCAACAGACATAAAGAACGGTCTGCCTGAGTTGCTTGGCATATGGATTTTCTTGAATTTGCTTTCAGGGTATAATTCAGTTTTTTCTTCTTTCATATGCAGGAATGCATCTTGAGATTTGACTTCAGGAAGCACCGCAAAGTTGTAATGCGGCGGAATCGCAGAAGAAGTCGCCCAATCAAGCGTACGTCCCACACCCCATGAATCTCCGCTGATTTCACGAGTAGAGTAACGGAAGCTGTAGTAGATGTTATAGCAAAGGATTAAGAATCCTACACCCATCATGAAAGCTCCGACTGTTGAGATAAAGTTCAATGTTGTCCAGCCGTCATTCGGTCCGTATGTGTAAATACGGCGCGGCATGCCTTGAAGCCCCAAGAAATATTGCGGGAAGAAACAAATATTGAACCCGATCATAAAGATCCAGAAGAACCATTTTCCGATTCTTTCGTTCAGCTTGTGGCCGAACATTTTTGGATACCAGAAAATAAATCCGGCGAAACAAGCAAATACAGTACCCGCAATCAGCACATAGTGGAAGTGAGATACAAGGAAGTACGTATTATGGTATTGATAATCCGCTGCTGCCATCGCAAGCATAACCCCTGTAACCCCGCCGATAACGAAGTTAGGAATGAACGCAAGCGCCCACAGCATAGGTGTTGTAAAGCTGATTCGGCCTTTATACATTGTAAAGAGCCAGTTAAAGATTTTAACCCCGGTTGGGATTGAGATTGCCATTGTCGTAATTGAGAAGAATGAGTTAACGGACGCACTGTTCCCCATTGTGAAGAAGTGGTGAGTCCAAACTAAGAAACTCAATACAGAGATGGCGATAATAGAACCAACCATCGCTTTGTAACCAAACAATTGTTTTCTTGCAAAGCTTGAGATGATTTCTGAGAAAATACCAAACGCCGGAAGAATAACGATATATACTTCAGGATGTCCCCAAATCCAGAACAAGTTAGCCCAAAGCATCGGCATACCGCCTGCTTCCAATGTGAAAAAGTGAGCGCCGAACAAACGATCAAATGATAAAAGTGCTAATGCTACTGTAAGTACAGGGAACGCAAACACGATAATAACCATTGTGATCAGTGTTGTCCATGTGAACATCGGCATACGCATTAATGTCATGCCTTTTGTTCTCATTTTTAAGATTGTTACCATAAAGTTGATCCCTGTCATCAGGGTACCGATACCGGCAATCTGAAGTCCGAGGAGGTAGTAGTTCTCACCCGGCCCAGGGCTCATGTCGTTACTTGCAAGCGGCATATAACTCGTCCAGCCTGCGTTCGGAGAACCTCCGATAACGAAAGAAATATTGAAAAGCATCGCCCCTACAAAGAACGTCCAGAAGCTCAGGTTGTTCAAGTAAGGGAACGCAACGTCGCGGGCACCGATTTGAAGAGGCACAACAACGTTGATAAGACCGATTAAGAACGGCATCGCCATGAAGATGATCATGATTGTACCGTGAGTTGTAAAAATTTCATTATAGTGGTTTGAGTCTAAAAAACTGTTATTCGGAAGCGCTAGCTGGGCACGCATCATCAGACCGTCGACACCGCCACGGAATAACATAATTACAGCAGATATAATATACATGATTCCGAGTTTTTTATGGTCAACAGTAGTTATCCATTCAGACCACAGCCATTTCCACTTTTTGAAGTAAGTCAGAACAAAAATAATGGCAATGGTTGAAAGCGCAATGGAAACTTGTGCGCCCAGAATTAATGGGTCACCAGTTACGAAAAATTCGTCCCATTTGAATTTCATGCAGGCTTCCTCCTTTCCTGATCAATATCATTCTTCTGTATCATCAGACTTCTTAAATTCGTTTTTCTTTACGTTTTCAAACGGATCTGTTTTAGAATGCGGTGAAACGGCTTGATAGCCAAGGCGTTTGCGCGCCTCCATCGCGTACTCAGCGTCTTGTCCGTGATCAACGTATTTCAAGTGAGTAGAAGAGAACGTTAATTCGTCCACATTTTCAGGAAGCATCAATTCATCATACTTCTCTTTTGTCAGCTTAGGAGCCTCGTTCTGAGTCTTTTTCACCCAGCTGTTAAAGTCTTTTTCTGTGACTGCATTCACATCAAACTCTTGGTCTGCAAAATGTTCACCTGTGAAGTTCGCGTTGCGGCCTTCGTAAGTACCCACTTTGTCAGCCTGTAAGTATTGATCCATCAGCATTCCTGCCATCGCATATTTTTGCCCTCCAAGCTGAGGAATCCATAGCGAAGCCATTGAATCTGCAGATGAGATTTTGAACAAGATCGGGCGGTCGACAGGAATGTTTAAGTAGTTGACCGTTTCAATATCCTGTTCAGGGTAGCTAAATACCCATTTCCAGTCTACCGAAGTAGCATAAACAACAAGAGGCTCTTTGTCTTTTGTTGCTTCAGGAGCTTTTTCTAACGAATATATCGTCTGTACTGTTGGCACAGAAAGTGCAATGACGATTAAAATTGGGATCACTGTCCAGACTACTTCTAAAAACGTGTTACCGTGAATTTCTGGGTTATAAGATCCATTATCTTTGCCTTTACGGTCGCGGTATTTTACTAAAATAATGGTAAATAGAACAAAGACGACCCCGACGATAAACAGCATAAATCCGATAGATAACAGGATTAAATCACTTTGCTGTTCAGCTACAGGTCCTTTCGGATCTAGTACTGAAGCATTGCTGCATCCCCCAAGGACGAAAACCACAGTTAACAGCGCTAATACAAGCAACGGTTTTAATGCTCTGAACAAGAAGATCACCATCCTTCCTATTGATGTAATAAATCTGAAGTGCATACTTCCTCAAAATCTTTTCTCTACTTTGTTATGCTATCAAAAACTTCACTTATTAGCTTTATTTTTTTATAAACTTCATCCCATTTTCGCTTAAATGTCATAAAATCGACAAAAATTGCTCCAACTTTATTCACATCTATCGCTTAAGATGAAAAGTTTCTAGTTATTTCCGCATATAAAGTAAAGAAAGATGATGAAGAACTAATTCTGACAAATTAAGGTTTACCACAATAAAAAACTTAGGTCAATCAAAAATTTCATTTTGTTAAACTTTCTAGATAGGAATTATTTTTTCCTCGTCTAGCATCTTTTCACACGGTTACCATTTTAACGCATCAAATATTGAAAGAAAAGGCGCAATGAAGAGCCAATATGCTCTGAATTGTCCGTATTTTTTTATGAGAGCATCCAGTTGTTTATCTTATACAAAAAAGAGGAATGATATAAGCAAATAAATAAAAAATAGGATGTGTTGCATGATGAGTTTTCTTATTTCACTTATCGTCGCTATTATTATCGGATGGCTTGGAAGCCTGTTTGTAAAAGGAGATATGCCCGGAGGAATTATCGGGTCTATGATCGCAGGTCTTATAGGCGCCTGGATCGGACACGGGCTGCTTGGAACATGGGGGCCGCACCTAGCCGGATTTGCCATTATTCCAGCGGTAATCGGCGCAGCCATTGTTGTCTTTCTAGTAAGCCTGTTAACCAGAAAAAGAGGATAAAAGCAGCAGCACCCGAAGCGTCAGCGCTTTGGGTGTTTGTTTTGCCATAAAAATCGAAAAAGCCTCAACCCTAGCGGTTGAGGCTTTTGACTGGTTTGGCGCCCAACTGATCGATGAACCTTCTGAAGGCCTGTTTTCCCTCTGCTGTCTGCTTAAATACACCGGCGTGTTCAAGGATGCGCGCGAATACATGTCCCAGCTCTTCTTTTATGACTAGATCTACGTTCTCTTTTGTTATGGTTCTTTTTTCCATCGTCCGAAGAGCCCACTCACTATGCTTTGCAGTGAGCGGATTTTGTTCTAAGGCTGTTTTCGGATCAGCAGAACATAGCGCCGCTGCCGTTTCTTTCATTTCCTCCTGTAAGCGGCCAGGCAATATCGCCAATCCCATGACCTCAATCAGGCCGATATTTTCTTTTTTAATATGGTGGACTTCTTGATGAGGATGAAATATTCCTAATGGATGCTCCTCATCCGTCCGGTTGTTCCTCAGTACGATATCGAGTTCGTACAAGTCTCCCCTGCGCCGCGCAATCGGTGTGACCGTATTATGGGGCGTATCGCCTGTATAGGCGGCAATGCCGGCTTTTTCATCGGAATACGTCTGCCACGTGCGGAAGATATGGTCAGCAGCTTCGGCGACATGACCCGGTTCGTCTCCTTGGAGCCTGAGCACAGACATCGGCCACTTCACTAAGCCCAGCGACACGCCGGGATAATCATTTAATTCATAAACGTCTTCCGCTTCTGCACGTGCCATTGGAAAATCATGCGCGCCGCCTTGGAAATGATCATGGCTTAGGATGCTGCCGCCGACAATCGGCAGATCCGCGTTTGAACCGATAAAATAATGCGGATATTGGCCAAGAAATGACAGCAGCCTTTCAAATGTTTTTTTGCTGATCTCCATCGGTTCATGTTCACCTTTTAAGACAATGCAGTGCTCCGGATAATAGACATATGGCGAGAATTGCAGGAACCATTGTTCGTCCTCAAGGATGACCGGAATGATTCTGTGATTTTGCCGGGCTGGATGATTCACGCTTCCCTCGAAGCCGACATTTTCTTTACACAGCAAACACATCGGATAATTTGTCTGTTCCTGCTCTTTTGCAGCCGCAATCGCTTTCGGGTCCTTTTCAGGCTTTGATAGGTTAATGGTCATTTCCAGCTCGCCATATTCGGTCGGCACCGTCCAATGAACATTTTTGGCGATTCTGTCAGTCCGTATATAATAGACATCCTCTGAATATTGATAGAATTCCTTTGTCGCCTGTTTTGGGCCGTATAATGCTTTTGTCTCTTCAAATTTGCGAATGACCTCGGACGGGGCAGGCACAAAACAGCCCATCAGCTTTGCGCTGAGCAGGTCACGGTACGTATCTGTATCCGCTTCCATTCGGCCGGTTTCGGCAGCCCATTTATAGATGGGAGCTAGCAAGTCCGGCAGGCTTTGTGACTGCTTGATGCTGGTGCTGGAGTTCGGCTCGGGATGTGTGATGCCCAGCGCTTCATAAAGACGGTTTCTCGTATATTCCCGATCCCAGATCGAAATCAATTTTCGTTCCAGGCCATACTCAAGCAGCTGTTCCAGATGTTCAATAATACTCATATGTCACTCCCCCTTTAGTTCTCTCGCTCCCTCTCCGATATCCGCGACATAAAAGTCCGCTCGGAGCCCTGTTTTTTCTTGATATCTGTCTCCAACCTTCTGAATAAAATCATCAACGAACTCATCTTTTACAATGCTGATGGTGCAGCCGCCAAAGCCTGCTCCCGTCATTCTTGATCCAATTACACCTTCGTGATCCCATGCCGCAAACACAAGCTCATCAAGTTCAGGGCATGTTACTTCATAGTCATCCTTCAATGAAAGGTGGGATTCCTTCATTAACTGCCCGATTTCATCTATATTGTTCTCTTTGAACATATGGGCCGTCTTAATAGCACGATGATTTTCGTATACAGCGTGCTTTGCCCGGCGTCTGTTCGTTTCATTTTGGATCAGGCTGGAATGCGCATCGAAATCAGAAGGCTTGATGTCGCCCAGTGCGGCAATATCGAGGCCTTTTTTCAGATCAAGCAATGCATCATTGCATTCTTGGCGTCTCGTATTATAGCTGGAGTCAGCCAATGTCCTTTTTTTGTTCGTGTTCGCGATGACCAGCGCGAGGCCTGAGACATTGAGTTTGCTATATTCATAGTCAAGCGTGTCACAGTTCAGCAGCATCGCATGATGTTTTTTCCCCATTCCAATTGCAAATTGGTCCATAATTCCGCAATTGACGCCGATAAAATGGTTTTCCGCATGCTGCGCCATTTTCACAAGCTCAAGCGCATCTACTTCAGGATGAAAATAACTTTGGAGCACGACCCCCATCAGCAGTTCAATAGAAGCGGAAGACGACAGTCCCGCCCCGTTTGGAATATTCCCTGAAAATACAATGTCAAAGCCATGGGGAACTGCATATCCCCTCTGTTGAAATTCATAAATCACGCCTTTTGGGTAGTTCGCCCAGTCGTCTTCTTTTTGATAGCGAATGTCGTCAAGGCTGCATTCCTTGATGCCTGCGTTTCTAAAGTTATCTGAATACATCCGGACAAGCCCGTCGTTTCTTTCTGCAACAGCAGCATATGTACCCATTGTCAGCGCGCACGGAAAGACATGCCCGCCGTTATAGTCTGTATGTTCTCCAATCAGATTCACTCTTCCAGGTGCGAAAAAAAACCGTAACCCCTCTTTTTCTCCGAATACACTTGCAAATATCCCCTTTAGCTCTTCCCGCATGTGCAATCACCTTTCTGGTTTTTATTTTTTATTCCCCTTATTTCTTCATAGAAAACGGCAGATCATATGCTGCAGTCCTCTCATACCCCTTCTTCTTTTGTTTTTTTAAAGACGAGCCATTTGCTCGCAACATAGTTGACGACAACAATGACCGCGTTGTCGAGTATTTTGGCCAAGGTTTCATTTGTATTGAACTGGCCGACAAGAATGATCATCATGCCTAAATCTATGCCGAGAGACAGGACCCGAACGCTGAAAAAAGCAGTGAGCTCTTTCAGCAGGCTCTGCAGATCATGTGTTTTTTGCTGAAACACATATAATTTATTTGTTATGTAAGCAAACAGCACGGACAAAATCCAAGCGGCAACAGTGGCGGCTTTGTAATCCACATTCATGATCTCTACCAATATATAAAAGCTGGCGATATTCACAATGGTTGTGAAAACCCCCATAATGATATACATAATTATTTCTCTATACTTCACTGATGTTCCTCGCTTTCTGAAAAACTTTTCAAAATTCTTGGCCTCTCGTGCTCTCTGTCTAAAGTAAAAAATACCGAGAGTGCGTCTAAAAAGCTGCGGAAGGTGGCTGGCTGGCCCAATACATATGATTGTTTGATGATTCCGTCGAGGACTGCACATATTATTTTAGCCGTATATTCAGGATCAATACAGGCGTCAATCAGCTTTCTCTCCTTCAGCCACTTAATATATAACACATTTTCTTCCACCCACAATTCGTACAGCCGGACATAGGCCTTGCATTTCTTTAAGACTTTATATGTCGGCATGTTCATGGCAAACGAGGTGATGTCCCACGACGGCTTATTTATGTAATAGGAATAAAGCAGTTCTGCAGCGTGTTTTGCAGCCTCGTCCAATGTCAGCGATTTCACTGACTCCCGCTCCATTTGATCAAGATACCCTATAATGATCTTTTTTTTCATCTGACGTTTTTCGAGAAGGTACAGCAGAAAATCGTCCTTGCTGACAAAATGAACATAAAATGCTCCTTTGCTGTACCCGGCGGCTCTGCTGATATCTTCTACAGAAACCGGATCATACGCTCGGTCAATCAACAAATTCACGCCAGCGTCTATAAAACTTTCAAATGTTGCTTCTCTTTTAATTTGAAATTTGTTTTTTTTCATATTTTTCTCCTGGCGGTAATGATTACCCTTATCTTACACCGGATCAATCTTTAGCGGTATTTATTTCTTTAAACGGTTATGCTATTCGGTTTCCCAGGGGTCATTTTTAATAGGCTAAATGATTTATTTTCATTTACATACTATCCAGTCAGTATTTAATTGTTTATTATTATAAATAAGGTCCATTGGTTATATTAGTCATTTTTTTAGGGAATAGGTAGGTGGTTTTTCCTTCAGTTTGTGAACACCGAGCAACTATGTGTGAAATTTGTTGTACTCGCCTCCATCATCGCGCTGGCTTGTCTTTTATTGCCCGCATGTTGCAGGAAAACATTTTATACAATTGGAGGTTACTATGAAAACTCATGTTAAAAAAGATTTGGACAAAGGTTGGCATATGTTAATTCAAGAAGCTAGATCCATTGGATTAGGCATTCATGATGTGAGGCAGTTTTTAGAATCTGAGACAGCATCAAGAAAGAAAAACCACAAAAAAACCGTCCGGCAAGACTAGTCCGAACAGGCGGATCTATTTACCTCTGGCTTTTCTATCACCTGATCTGAGTTTTCACCATATCCTCTATTCAAAAGCAAATCGCTGCGCTGAGCTTGAGGACAAACGGTGTGTCAGCTAACTACGACAGACAGCCGGTGATGCGATCACCTCTTGGCACATGCATTGTCATAAAGAGGTGATGCGAACATGATAACCGTGCTCTGGTAAACAGCAGCTTTGCTGAGAACAAGCTGCATTCGGTGAGGTTTTGAAAGCAAACTCGTTTATACACGGCCGAGCTTGAAAACCTTCGCCTGTCTTTAGACCACTGTGTTCACCTCTTCACGACTTCCTTCTTTTTTCATCCTCCAGCTATTGTACAACGCATAAATCGGACTTTCAGTACATACCTATTGGTGTACCTTTTTGCTTACGTTTAGCGAATAAAAGGAGGAAAGCCATGTACAAAGCTGATTATAAACAGATTGCTGCAACGCCGTCTTTTCAAGCTTTTTTAAAGCAGAAACGCGCTTTTATTGTTCCTTCTGCGATTTTCTTTTTTGTTTTTTATTTTTCACTCCCTGTTTTGACATCTTATTTCACCTTTTTGAATGCACCGGCCATTGGAGCTGTTTCATGGGCTTGGCTGTTCGCCATCGCCCAATTCGCTATGACCTGGATACTGAGTACTGTGTATTCCCGGAGAGCCGCCCATTTCGATAAGTATGTAAGCGCTTTAAAAGAGGATCTGAAGGGTGAACAGACATGAATATGACTGCTTTTTTATTATTTTTGGCGATTGTTGGCCTGACGCTTATTATCACGTATTTTGCCGCGAAGCGGACGAAAACGACGAGTGAGTTTTATACGGCGGGCGGCGGGCTCACCGGCGTTCAGAATGGACTGGCAATTGCCGGTGACTACATGTCTGCCGCCTCGTTTCTCGGGATTGCCGGAATGATTGCGTTATATGGATTTGATGGCTTCTTTTACAGCATCGGTTTTCTGGTGGCTTATCTCGTTGTCTTGTACATCGTGGCGGAGCCGCTTCGGAATCTTGGAAAGTACACGATGGCAGACATGATTGCCGCTCGCTTTAAAGAAAAGAAAATCCGCGGTGTCGCGGCTCTCAATACCATTGCCATCTCTACTTTTTATATGATCGCCCAGCTCGTGGGGGCGGGCGCGCTGATCAAACTGCTTCTAGGGCTGGATTATACCGCGGCTGTCCTCATCGTCGGAGTGCTGATGACCATTTATGTCGTGTTTGGCGGCATGATCGCGACAAGCTGGGTTCAAATTATTAAAGCTGTTTTGCTGATGGCCGGCACACTCGTGATTTCGATTATCGTGTTTTCGAAATTCGGCTTTAGCCTTAATACCATGTTTGAACAGATGAAAACGGCTACTCCGCTTGGCGCTGATTTTTTGAACCCCGGAAATAAATACAAGGTGCCGCTTGAGACCTTGTCGTTAAACTTGGCACTCGTGCTGGGAACCGCCGGGCTTCCGCATATATTGATCCGGTTTTATACCGTTAAGGATGCCAAGACGGCCCGTACATCCGTTGTGTCAGCGACATGGATTATCGGTGTGTTTTACATTATGACGGTATTTCTCGGCTTTGGTGCCGCGGCATTTGTCGGTTTTGACGCGATTACGGCGGCTGATCAAGCGGGAAATATGGCGGCTCCGCTTTTAGCAAAAGCGCTCGGAGGAGACTTTCTGTTCGCGTTTGTATCAGCCATCGCCTTTGCCACCATTTTGGCTGTCGTGACAGGGTTGGTGCTGTCTGCCGCCTCAGCATTTGCCCATGATATTTACAGCCAGATCATCAGAAAGGGAGAAGCAACTGAAAAAGAACAAATGAAAGCGGCCAGATGGGCTTCTGTCGCCGTGTCAGTGCTCTCGATTCTCCTTGCGATTTTTGCACAATCCTTAAATGTGGCGTTCCTTGTTGCACTCGCGTTTGCGGTAGCCGCCAGCGCAAACCTTCCGCTGATTGTGTTTACAGTCTTCTGGAAACGATTCAATGCCTCAGGCGCTTTATGGGGCAGCCTGACAGGCCTGATCAGCGCGCTTGTGCTGGTATCGATGAGCCCTAGTGTGTGGGACCCGGCCGGAGGTGCTATTTTTACCGGTGATCCGCTCATTCCGCTATCTAATCCAGGAATTATTTCCATCCCGCTCGGCTTTCTCGGCGCGTGGCTCGGAACGGTGCTGTCGTCTGATAAAACAATTGATGAAGATACGTTTGCAGAAATTCAGGTGAAGGCGCATACTGGCGTCCATATGGAACAGGAATAAAAAAAGCTCTCTTTATCGAGAGCTTTTTCCTTACTTTTTCTTCTGCTCGTCAGAAATCGCTTTTTCAAATACATCCTTGCCGGCAGCACCCGGAATTACAGTGTCACCGATAATAAAGGTTGGAACGGCTGTGATGTCAGCCTCTTCATAGGCGTGCTTCAAGGCTTGGCGCTGCACGTCCTGATATGTTCTTGTTTCCAGTGCTGATTTGAATGATGCACCGTCTAATCCCACTTCCTCGGCGAGCTTCGTCAAGATGTCAATATCGCCGATATTTTGGTCCTCCTGGAAAAATGCCTGAAAGACACGGGTGTTGTATTCATGTCCTTTATTGTATTCCTTCGCAAAATGGAAGCCTTCAAACGCGAGGTCTGTATACGGATGGGGCGAGACGTTTGGAAAATTGATCTCGACTCCTAATTTCTCCGCCATTGGCTGAATTGATGTCTGCCACATGTACTGTTTAGAAGGATCATTGACCGGATCAAGCTGAGGAGATGGGCTTGGGCGCAGTTCAAACGGCATCCACTCGACTTCAACATCCTTTCCTTTTATCGCTTCTTCAAAAGCGGCTTTTCCAACAAAACAAAATGGGCAGACGTAATCTGAATAAACTTTAATGTGTACTGTCATGATAATCTCCTTTCATACTAAATTGATTTTAAACTGTAACAATTAAAGTTACAACTGTTTTTTAATAAAGAAGCCGATTTAGGCTTCTTTCAGATTGATGACAAAATCCTAAAAAGTTTTAGGATTTTGTCATCCTTTCAGCGTGATTGAAAACCCTTGAAGTCTAGGAAAGCCGAGCATTGGAGCGGAGCGAATGCTCTAATTCGTGAGCACCAACGCACAGGCTTGACAACGAATGCGAGGGTTTGTCGACACGCTGAAAGAAGCCTGTAAAGGCTTCTTTTATGATTCCAGCAAACGCTGGGCAATATATTCTCCTTTTTTGCAGCCGCCTGGGCATGCGTATAAAGCAGAACCGATTGTTTGTGTATATTCGTTTAACGCATCCTTTGCTGAAAGAGCCTTCAGCATCGGGATAAACTGATTGTCGGGATTTTTTTGAAAACTGATAAACAGGAGACCTGCATCCATATAGCCGGTTTTCGGATCAAGTCCTTCTGTGTAAGAGAAAGCTCTTCGCAAAATTTGTTTCCCAGTAGATTTCGCTAGACTGACGTGTGAATTAGACGGAATTTGATTCAGCTTCACGGGATCTGTTTCCTTTTTCTGCCCAAAAGGCGCCCCCGAGCTTTTTCTGCGGCCGAAGGTATCCTCTTGGTCCTTGAGGGAAGAGCGGTCCCATACCTCAAGGAACATTTTGATTTTCCGAAAAGCCATATAGGTGCCGCCCGTCATCCAGTCAGGCTCACCAGACTGAATCCACACGATCGAGTTCATCAACGTGTCATCCTTCGTGCTCTGGTTGCCTGTTCCATCTTTAAACCCGAAGAGGTTGCGCGGTGTTTCACCATTTTTTCCACCGCTTAAAAAGCCTTTGTTCACAAAACGGACCTCACAAGTGCCGACCGCTTGATTTAGCAGGTTACGCAGCGCGTGAAACGCCACTTGCTCGTCGTCTGCACACACTTGAATGCAGATGTCCCCGCCTCCCTGCTTTTCATCCAGGTTGTCATTGGGCATCGCTGGAAGAGCGGCTAGGTGCTTCGGTTTTTTGCTTTTCAGTCCGAAGCGGTCCTTTCCGTCTTTTTCAAAAAAGCCAGGCCCGAATCCGAATGTGACCGTTAAGTTGGAAGGGGATAAATCAGCAGACTCACCTGTATCCTGCGGCGGCAGATACTGATTTCTCTGCTCCGCTGACATTTTCTTGCCAGACGTCAGCATCTGTGTGAGACTTGTCCAGTTTCTAAATAACGTAATGATGTCGCTTTTGTCTTTTGCTGTTACATCCAGTGCAGCAAAATAGACATACGTCTGATGGGCAGTTGTGATTCCGGCCTGATGCTTTCCGTAAAACGGAACAATCTGCTCCTCCTCTTTTTCATCCTTTTTCGATGGCTTAGCCGCAGTCTGAACAAGCGGAGCGAGACCGCCGAGACCGCTGGCACCGATCGCAACGGCTGCCCCCGCCATCGCTCCCCATTTTAAAATGTCCCGTCTGTGAATTTGTTCTGGCTTTTTCTGTTCATCGCTCATGATGTTACAAAACTCCTTTTATAGCACATTCGCAATCTTCGACATGGTTTCAGAAAGAGTCGTCAGCTTAGTGCTCAGCTCTCTGATTTGCTTTTCACTTAATTTATCATAAGACGTATAGGACTGATCATTTGTTTTGTATTTTGCCATTAAAACTTCAAATTCGCTGAACTCCGTATCCAGTTTTTCCGTCAAGTCGGAGTGATCTTTTACAAGCGCGCTTTTCACTGTTTGATAAACGGCTTCGGAGCCTTCCACATTTGCCATAAGGTCAACTAAATCAATTCGTGAGTAGCGCTCTTCTTCTCCCGTGATTTTCGAAATTCCGGCTTCGTTCAGAAGCTCCATCGCGCCTGCAACAATTTGTTCAGGTGTTAATTTCAGTGATTGAATTGAACCGTCAAGCTCTTTTACATCCTTGAGAAGCTGGTCAGCTGTTGCCTTTTCCCCGGAAATATCTTGATCCTTCCAAATGGCCTTCTCAAGCTTATGGAAGCCTGTCCATTTGTCTCCTTCTTCAACATCGTTTTCTCGTGCGTCAATTTTCGGATCAAGATCTCCGAGGCTTTCAGCGATCGGTTCGATTCGCTCGTAATAAACACGCGCTTTCGCATATAACGTTTTGGACTTTTCGATATCGCCGGATTTCACAGCACCCGTAAATGCTTCAGTCGCTTTGACAAGCTGGTCACTCTGCTCTTTGACATAGCCTTTATACTCATCCGCTGCTTTTGCCAGCTGATCGCTAGCCTTTTTGCCGCTCTTCTTCGCTTCTGTCAGGTCTTCTAAGGATGCTTTCAATGACTCGGATTCTGTCTTGATTTTTCCTGCATCCGGTTTGTCTTTTTGCGCTTCTGTGTAGATTGGCTGAAGATGCTTTTCGATTTCTGTATATTCGAATGGATAGTCGCTGCGAATATCGTTTTCAAAGGAAAGCCAGTAGCTGTTTAACTCTTTCCCCTTCTTTTCAATCTCTTTTTGGTCTCCTTTTTCCACTGAGTCATTCAGCTTAGAAATGATGGTTTCCATTTTATTTACGGATGCGGTGATTTCTTTAGTGACCCCGCTTTTTTCAGATGAAGCTTTTTCTTTGGTTGAAGATGTGTCATTGGCTCCGCAGCCTGCGCACAGCGCAAGGATGCATCCGGCTGATACAGCGATTTTTGTGAAATTCATTTTGTCAGTTCCTTTCCGTTTGTAAAATGTTTTGCCGCTTCTGAAACAAGCGCAATCAGTAAAAAGAGTAAAATCAACATTTGCGGAATCGTGCTGTACACAGACGGATAAATTCCTAGCACCGATACAGACGGCAGCCAGCTTTCTGCATCAGACGGAAGAATGCCCGCCAGTTGAAGGCTGTGAACGCCGGTTCCGAGAAATTTCACGCACATATACAGGACAACCGCCATTGATAGAAGAAAAAACGGCTTCAATGGAATGCGCATTCCGAGCTTGATCATCAGAACACCGACGATGACGAGAACGATAAGCCCTGCGGCAGTTCCGCCGATCAGTTCAGTGAGCGGGAGCTTCCCGACAAGCCCGATGAAAAAGATGACCGTTTCGAGACCTTCTCTTACAACTGCCAGAAATGCAATGAGCGCAAAGGAAAGCAGGCTTCGTTTTTTTAGTGCCTGTGACTTCTGGATATTGATTTTTTCTCTCCATTTATCCATTGAGGCGTTTCTGTGCAGCCACACCCCGACATACAAAAGCATGACAGCGGACAGTACGCCGGTAACGCCGCCAAGCAAGAAATTGTTTTCTCCGAATACACTGGAGGAGAACAGAACCGTGACACCGATGCCGGCTGCTAAGGAAACAGCCATGCCGGCGGACGCCCCGCCCCAGATCCATGTCGAGGAACGCGTAACCCGCGCTTTTTTTGTCATGGTTAATAGCGCTCCGATGACAAGGAGGGCCTCCATTCCTTCACGAACCGGGATCAGCGCCGCATCCCACCAGCTGTAGCTGCTTGAAGCGATCGGCTCGAGCAATTGAATCATTTCGTCAATTTGCTTTGATACCTTTTCAGGATGGCTGCCGATCTCCGCCTTCATCAGCGCCAGATTTTCCTCCGATGTCGTATAGGCTTCTTTCGATTGGGACACGACATCTCCCTCAACAGCGAGCCAGGATGTAACTAAATTGTCGATTGCGGATGACGCTTCATCCAATTGTTTTTTTTCTATGAACTGTTTTGTGTCTTTCAAGCTTTGTATATAGGCTGTTAAGGACGCCCTTGATTGACCTGAGGATGTCTTTTTCAGCACGACAGCCTGCTGATAGGTTTCTAAATGAGACGCAAGCTCTTCAAGCTGTGTTTTGAGCTTACGTGCGTCTTGATTGATAAAAGAAAGAGAAATCATCGCGATATTCGCGTCCATTTCACTGTGAGAAGAAAGGTTTTCTTTCTTAATAGAAGGTTCTTCTTTTTTCCACTTCGCCTTGAAGGTGTCAAACGTTTGTTGTGCCGAATCCATATCCCCGTCTTTTACGGATTTGATCATTTGCTTGTTTAATTGAATTAATGCGGCGATCGGATCATCTTCCGCATGTGCCGCAGAACCGAAAACCATCAACAAGCTGAATAGAATAAGTGCCAGCCCCCGAGCCATCATGTTCCTCCTATAATTGAAAATGATTATCATTGTATAACATAATCATAGCCAGTTCCTGTCCTTTGTCAATTAAAATTTGAAGGTCTGAAAACCTTGATGGACAGCAAAAAAGCTGTCCTTTTACAGAACAGCCCTTTGAAGGAAAATGAACGATTATCTTCCTGTTTTATACGTTTGAATTTCCTCACGAAACTTGCGTGCAGCACTCTCAGGATCCTCCGCCTGACTGATGGCGCTGATCATACTGACGCCATCGGCCCCCGCTTGGATAACAGGTGCGGCATTATCTATTGTGATTCCGCCGATGCCGACAATTGGAATGCTGATGCCTTGGCGGCGCACTGCTTCGATAAGAGATACACCCTGTACCGCTCTCGTATCTTTTTTCGTTTCAGTCGGATAGATCGGCCCAAGCCCGACATAATCCGCTCCGTCTTCTTCGGCTTGCTTCACCTCAGACATCGTATGGGCAGAAACGCCGAGAATCATATCACCTATGGCAGCTCTTACCTCTTTCGCATTTGCGTCTTCCTGGCCGATGTGGATACCATCAGCTTTCAGATTCAGAGCCAATTCCACATCATCATTGACAATGAACGGAACACCAGCTTCACGGCAAGCTGCCTGCGCTTTTTCAGCAAATTTAATCCGAGCCTCTCCTGTCAGCGCATCCCCGCCTTTTTCACGGAACTGGTACAGGGTGGCACCGCCTTTTAACGCTTTTTGTACAACTGTAACAGGATCGGCTTTCGTATTGTTTGACCCCATAATGAAGTATACAGATAATAACTCTTTCATCATTTCCCGAGAAATACGAGTCATGAGACAGTCACCCTTTCTATAGTCGCCCATTCTTGGACGTCTTGTTCAGTAACAGTTGAAAGCTTGTTCAGCAATTCAATCTGAAAGCTTCCAGGGCCTTTGTCAGCCGTCTGCTGTGCGGCAAGCTGAGCGGCGACCCCATACGAAGAAATGGCCGCAATAGCAGCAAACAATGGATTTTCTTCCACAGCGCAAAACGCACCGACGACGGAAGTCAGCAGGCAACCGGCGCCTGTCACTTTTGTCAGCAGCTTGTGGCCGTTATGAAGGGTGTATACATGTGACGTGTCGGCTATGACATCAACTTCACCAGTTATCGCAATGACCGTGTTTAGCTTTTGTGCCGCCTGCTGAGCCAGCCGGATGATGTCGCCTCCACCTTCACCCGCATCAACACCTTTGATCAGCCAATCGGTCACGCCGACGGTATGGGCAATTTCCGCCGCATTTCCTCTGATTGCAGCAAGGCGCACCTCACGAATGATGTCACGTGCCGATTCAGTGCGGAACGGTGTTGCTCCGGCACCGACAGGATCAAGAATGACGGGAACGCCATGTTCATTAGCTGATTTTCCCGCGATGATCATCGCTTCGACTGACTCCTTGCTCAGTGTTCCGATATTTAAAACGAGTGCACCCGCAATTTTCGCCATATCGGCGACCTCTTCTTTTGCGTACGCCATAACGGGCGATGCGCCGAGCGCGAGCAGGCCGTTTGCTGTGAAATTCGTTACGACATTGTTGGTTATGCTATGCACCAGTGGGCTATGCCGGCGGACAGCCGTAAGACATTTTGCTGCTGATTGTGCATCCATATTTGCATCATCCTTTACTATCTTTTTTCGGGTCCCATAAATACGATTTCGTATGTTCGAGCCAAGCTCTGGCGGCAAACGACAAGTACCTGTCCTTTCTCCAAATAATGGCGAGGTGCCAAGGGATGACCGGATCGACAAGCGGAATGACTTTCACTTTTTCCGGGTCAAGGCCGCGGCAGATCCGTTCCGGCAAAAGCCCGATCCCAAGGTTGGCGGATACCATCTCACTAATAAAATCCCATTGTGATGTTTCATAAATGATATGGGGCCGGAACCCAGCCTTGATACATTCCGTCATAATTCGGTTGTGCAGGACAAAATCCTCTCTGAAGAAAATAAAAGGCTCGTCCTTCAACTCACGCAGCTGACATTCTTTCTCATCAGCCAGCCGGTGGGAAGGGTGAACGACAAGCATTAAGGTTTCTTTTACGATTGTAAACGAATGAAAGATATCTTCGTTTGCGGGAAGGACCACAACGCCGATATCAAGAGAGCCGTCCCCGACACCTTCTTGGACTTTTATAGAACCGTCTTCGACTAGCTGAAAGGTGACATTCGGATAGTTTTCACGGAAATCGCCGAGCACTCTGGGGAAAAACCCCGATCCGATCATCGGCGGCAGTCCAATCCGTACGTGCCCTTTCTTGACTTCCATAATATCATTTAATTCTGACGTCAGGTTTTGAAATGATTTAATGATTTCCTGCGCCTGCACATACATGCTATGACCGGCATCAGTCAGTTCCACCTGCCTGCCGTTTCGGTAAAACAGTTCAATTCCGAGCTCTTCTTCTAAATTTTTGATCATTTTTGATATCGTCGGCTGAGAAACATAAAGGGATTGGGAAGCCTTCGTAAAACTTTTTAAACGGGCGACTTCCAAGAAATATGTTAAATGGCGGATATCCATGCGCTTCACCCTTTCTATAGACAAAAGGAATACTTCTTATTCTTAATATATATTTTACCTATAGAGAGACCTTATGTACAATAAGTATATAAGGGAGGCATCAATATGAAAAAACTGTTGCTAACCGTTATTCAAATCGCTCTGTTATTTATATTTGCTCGGCTGATTAATTGGGTGACAGCCCTTCTTCATATAAATATTCCCGGCAGTATAATAGGGATTGTGATTCTTTTCACATTATTGCACTTTAACATTATCAAGCTTGAATGGATCGAGCTTGGTGCAGCGTGGCTTCTCGGGGAGCTGCTTTTATTTTTTATCCCGTCTGCCGTCGGAGTGATTGAATACGGAGACATTATGTCGAAATTTGGTGTCAGCATTCTGCTTGTTGTCATCATCAGCACGTTTGTCGTGATGGTGTCTACAGGAACGCTTACACAACTCATCGCAAAGAGAAAGGAGAAAAAGCATACGTGTTCATCGGAATTGTAAGTTTGTTTTTAACGGTTTTGGTGTATTTAGGAGCAAAAAAGGTATATCAACGCTTTCCGCGTGTTTATACGTCGCCGCTATTGGTGACGCCCGCTGTATTAGTCGGTCTGCTGCTGCTGGTGAATGTCCCGTACGAGTCCTATAATCTCGGCGGCGGATTGCTGACCGATATGCTACAGCCGGCCACCGTGGCATTCGCGATCCCGTTATATAAATATTTCCCTGTTTTAAAGAAATACGCAGTGGAAATTATTTTGAATGTGGCCGTCGGTTCATGCATCGCGATTATTTCTACCGCTCTTATTGCGAAATGGCTTCACCTCGGCACCGGCTTAATTGACAGCCTCGTCCCAAGATCAGTGACAACGCCGATCGCGATGAACGTATCTGAAATGATCGGCGGTATGCCTGCCGTCACAGCCGTGTTTGTGATTTTAACCGCTTTGCTCGGCACAGTGATCGGCCCGATGGTCATCCGTTATTTCCGCATTGATAACGAAATTGCGCGGGGCGTGCTGCTTGGCACAAGCGCGCACGGAGCGGGAACGTCAAAGGCATTTGAGCTCAGCTCTGTGTCCGGCACGATTTCCAGCGTGTCGATGATCTTAGCTGCGATTATGACGCTTTGCGCGGCGCCGTTTTTGCTTTCATTTATGTAAAAAACTGTCCTCTCGAGGGCAGTTTTTTTTATGTGCTTCCCCTTATTGAAAAGCTGGCGAATTCCAATATAATGTATTTGTGGATACCAAAGGAGGCACCCTGATGCACAACTTGCAGGTGAGGCGGCATTATGCCGCGTTAAAAGGATTTTATTTGTTTGCTTTTCTCGGTACGGGCAGCATAATTCCCTTACTCAGTATGTATTTAACGAAGGAACAGCATTTAAGCGGATCACAGGTCGGCTTGATCATGTCACTGGGCCCGATTGTGATGATTTTCTTTCAGCCGTTTTGGGGCATGCTGAGCGACTATACGCAAAAAACGAAAGGCCTGCTGGCGGTTTGCACATCAATCACAGGCATCATTGGATTAGCCTATATTGCATTTGACAGTTTCCCTCTGTTTATTTTGATTGCGGCCTGTTTTGCAGCCTTTCAAAGCACGATTATTCCACTTTCGGACAGCATTTCACTAAGGTACACACAAGAAACAAACGGCAACTACGGCGGAATCCGCCTGTTTGGTTCTCTCGGCTTCGGTGTCGCGGTGTTTGCCATGGGACAGGTGACGAACCAGCTGTACCCCATTCACGTGATCTTTATCTTTGGCTGTGCCTTTCTGTGCATTGCTGCCATATTGGCTTCACAAGTGCCCGGCCAGCAGAAAACAACAAAGGTCAATATCCGCAAAGGATTCCGGGAGCTTATCAGCAACAAAACTTTCCTCATCTTTATGATCATCACCTTTACGACATTTGCTCCAAACTTAGCGAACAATACGTATTTCAGTCTTTTTCTGGACAAAAGCGGCGCGTCACTTTCCGCTATCGGCATTTTATTTTTCATCGGTGTCATTTCAGAAATTCCATTTATGAGATTCGCCCAAACATTTATAGATAAAATGGGGCTGCTCAACGTCATTATGCTGTCAGGCGGAGTCTCATTATTCAGGTGGGCGCTCTATTTCACGGCGCCTTCACTATGGATCATTTATGCGACGGTCTTTCTTCAGGGAGTGGCCATCGGTTTATTTATCCCGGCGGCGCTTCAATATGTGAAAAAGATTACCCCAAGACACGTTGAAGCGACGGCGCTGACCATGTACGCCGCCATTGGCAACGGGTTCGGCAACTGGTTCTGCACATTTGCAGGCGGGTACATTTTTGACTACGTGTCGATCTTCGCAGTCTACTTGCTTTTTGGCATTCTGAGCATAGCAGGCTTTGGCCTGACATTATATTTAATGAAGGCTGAAAAAAACAAACATACACTTCATCAGCCGGCTGTTACTTTTAAACCATAATGACTATAATGAACAAAAGAAAGGATGTGCGTTATGAACGGGCAAGAGCGAAACAGCATTTCGAAAGGGTTGCAGGTTGATATTGTATTGAAAGCAGATCAAAAAACAGGAAAACTGACGAGAGGGACAGTGAAGGATATTTTGACGAAATCAAACTTTCATCCGCATGGCATTAAAGTCCGTCTTGAAGATGGCCGCATCGGCCGCGACCAGCAGATCGTTTCTACATAAAAAAAAGCTGCCCCTGAACAGGGCAGCTTTTTCATTATTTTTTCTGCAGAAGGACCACTTTCAGGTAGTTGCCTTCCGGAAATGCCGAAATCGTTTTGAAATCCTCCGGCAGCGTAAATTCCTCAATGATCGTGTAGCGTTCATTTGTTTCTTTAAAGGCGGCATCAATAAAGCCTTTGAACTTCTTCATGCCAAAGGCGCTGCTGTTTGTAGAGGCAACAATGACACCCTTGTCAGCAGTGATGGCGATCGTTTCCTTCAGCAGGTTTTTATAATCCTTGGCCGCGCTGAAGGTGCGTTTTTTTGTGCGCGCAAAGGAAGGCGGATCTAGAATAATCAGATCAAAGCGCAAATCCTTTTTTGCAGCATATGAAAAATAGTTAAAAACGTCCATCACTTTAATGTCGTGCGCTTCGTAATCCAGCTTGTTCACGCTGAATTGCTCGATCGTTTTGGCAAGACTTCGATTTGCCACGTCGACGCTTGTTGTTTTCTCCGCTCCGCCAAGCGCCGCCGCCACGGAGAATGCACCCGTATAAGAAAACGTATTTAAAACGGTTTTCCCTTTTGCATAGCGGTCTCTGATCGCCTTGCGCACATGTCTCTGATCCAAAAAGATGCCCGTCATGGCGCCTTCATTCAGATCCACCGCGTATTGAATGCCATTCTCTTGGATGATGATCGGGAACTCGCCCCTTCTCCCTTTCACGAAGTCATCATCTTCAACGTATTGTCCAGCCGTGTCGAAGCGTTTCTTCTCGTAAATCGCTTTATAATCAAGATCCATCTCATCCAATGCGGAAATCAGCATGTCTTTAAAGGTGTAAATTCCCTTGCTGTACCATTGAATCAGCAGGTAGCCGTCATAATAGTCGATGGTGACGCCGCCGACACCGTCACCCTCACCGTTGAACAGGCGGAAAGCTGTTGTATCTTGAGCCTCAAATAGTTTGGCGCGCGCTTGGGCCGCTTTTGTTAATTTGCTGAGAAAAAATGCTTGGTCAATCTGTTCATGTTTATTGCGGGTAAGCGTCCAGCCAACCCCTTTGTTTTGCAGGCCGTAATAGCCCCGCGCGAGAAACTCGCCGCCGCTCTCAGACACGATATCAACGAGGTCTCCTTCTTTCATGTGCCCCGCACTCCCTGCGAGAGCTTCTTTTTCAATAAGGGGATAGCCTTTTTTTATTTTGGCAGCGTGTGCTTTTTTTAGGGTGAGTAGCTTCATATATGTCGTCCTCTTTCCGTTTGCTTTCTCTTATGGTACCACAAAACGCCAAGATGTCTGCATTGACAGAAAGGAAAGGTTTTTCTACGATAGACAAAAAGAGTTACGAGGAGGAGCAGCATGGCAAAACGAATTGACCATACAGGCATCATGGTAAGAGATATTAACGCGTCCATCACATTTTATGAAGAGGTACTAGGCATGAAATTGAAGGATCGCATCACTCACACGAACGGTGTAATCGAGCTTGCTTTTCTTGGCTTTGAAGACGGCCCGGAAACAGAAATTGAACTGATTCAAGGCTACAGCAGCGAGCTTCCCGCTGAAGGAAAAGTGCACCACATTGCCCTGCTGACGGATGACATCGCGGCTGAATATACAAAAGCGGAAAAAATGAACGCAAAATTTATCGACGAGGAGATCACAACACTTCCAAACGGATACCGTTATTTCTATATCGAAGGCCCTGACGGTGAGTGGATTGAGTTCTTTCAGCGGTAAAAATAAAGAACGTACATTTTGTGATGTACGTTCTTTTTTATCTATACCAACTGATATACGTTGACTCATCGCAAATCATAGCTTCCCAGCCCATACGCTCAACCAATTCATGGATGTTTTTATCTTTGGCTAAAAAGACATTAATGAATGAGTCATATACACTCATAAACACAAAATCCATTTTCTCATCAGTTAAAACGAGCTCTGTTGCGGCTTCATCAAGAACCGTCCGCAAGTTGGCTTCAGTTATGTCCAAAACGCCGCGGTTTTCCACAATCGGTTCTGCGTAATAAAACCGATTGGATCCGTTCGCACCTAATACCTTTACCAAACTCGGAATATGAAAATTTGAAATATGATCCTCACTGGGATAATAGAGGTCTCCATTTATGTTTTCATGTAACACCTCAGCCAAATCCTCTCTCGCGAACTCGTCCCTTAAAGCGCCTATCGACGTCATTAAAGCCAGCGCCAGCTCAGCATGTGTTTGAAAGCCGCAAGAAGACATAACCTTCTTCCAGGAAACAGCCTTGCCTATTCCTCTTATTTCATTATCGTTTGGATAAATATGTTCATAATCATTTTTTCTTTTTGCATTCTCCCATCCTTCAGGCATTTGGATAAAAGGAGAAAAGATAAGAGCAGCAGATGAGTATTCAACTGGTACTTGTTGTAAGATTGGTGATTCGTCATCTAACCATATATAATCTAGCATGCGCACCTCCTTTACATATTCTAACATTCCTTTCGTTTGAAAGAGATGATCAGCCCTATGACAGGCTGATCATCTATCACATCACATTTTTATCCCCAGATTCAACCGCACTCTCTTCCCGCCATTTTTGATGATCCCATATTCTGAAAAACGGATAGTAGATAGCACAGGTGATCAGCAGATTTACCAGCTGCATAACTGCGCCCGACACCTTTCCGCCTGTCGCCAGGTAACCTGATATGAGCGGCGGCATCGTCCATGGCACCGCGATTCCGGCCGGTCTTGCCACCAGCCCGGTGCTCATGCCGATATAAGTCGCGGTAATCGTGAGGAGCGGTGCGATGATAAATGGGACAATAAGGAGGGGATTCATGACAATCGGCATGCCGAAAATGATCGGCTCGTTGATATTAAATAGCGCAGGGCCGATTCCTAATCGTCCAAGCTGCTTCATTTGTTTGCTGCGGGAGCGCACAAGCATCGTCAGGACAAGCGCCAGCGTCGCCCCGCTTCCGCCGACATTGATCCAAATTTGAAAAAACTGAGTCGTAAAAATACTCGGCAGCGCCTCGCCTGCTTGGAAGGCGAGACGGTTGGCATCCATCGCGCCGTACCAAATCGGCGCCATGATTCCGCCAATGATGGAAGCCCCGTGAATCCCGCACGACCAAAGCAGCATCTGCACAAATTCAGCGATCAGGCTTCCGCCGAGACTGCCGCCAAGGATGGAAAGCGGTGTGCCAAGCAGGTCTCCTACGACATTGTGCAGACTCTGAAAAGGTGTCATTTCAATCAGAAGACGCGCCAGCCATACGAGAAGCACAATGATAAAGCCGGGAATCAGCGCGACAAATGATTTGCTTACCGCAGGCGGCACACCGTCTGGCATTTTGAAGACGATATTTTTTTGAATAATGTACCGATAGATTTCGGTTGAAAACAAGGCGATCAGCATGGCGACAAATAAGCCCTTGCTGCCGAGCAGCGTGATCGGGATTCCGCCCCCTACCATGATGGACTCCGTTGAGCCATGCGGTGTAAACGGCACCTCAAACGGTGTTGCCAGCAGAAATGCGGCAATTGAAATCGCTCCGGCAGAAAGGGCATCGACACCATAGCTTTCTGCCAGCCGATAGGCGATCCCAAAAGCGGCAATCATCGCCATAATATCAAACGAAGCGTTAACAGGATATCCGAGCTTATCGGCCCACTCGTTCCCAAACACACTCGCCATGAAATCAGCATACCCCGGAATCGGCAAGCTCGTTAAAATCAAGAAGACAGACCCGATAATAATCAGCGGCATGGTCAGGATAATTCCGTCACGCAAAGCGCTGAGATGCCGCTGCCCGGCAATTTTCCCGGCGACAGGCATTATTTTTTCCTCCATCACCCGAGTGAATGTGCTCATCTTAAAAACCCCCTTTTCTCATTGCTTTGTGAACAACCTCCGCAATGTTTTCTTTATCTTATTTTGAAAACGCTTACAAATTCATTTGGAAAATTTCCTCTTCATGCGGAAAAAATCTGCATTTTGCTAAACAACCCTGCCCATGAAAAATTTTTTCCTTCTTACTATTAATCTCTCTTTTTTTCTCCGATATATATATCAAACATCATAGAAAAAGGAGATGAATCATGAAAAACATGTCTTGCAAACTTGTTGTATCAGTCACTCTGTTTTTCAGTTTTCTCACCATAGGCCCTCTCGCTCATGCGCAAAACAGCAGCGAGAAAGAGGTTATTGTGGTTTATAAAAACAAGGCCGGAAAGGAAACCATCCTGGACAGTGATGCTGATGTTGAACAGCAGTATAAGCATCTTCCCGCGGTAGCGGTCACAGCAGACCAGGAGACAGTAAAAGAATTAAAGCAGGATCCTGATATTTTGTATGTAGAAAACAACGTATCATTTACCGCAGCAGACAGCACGGATTTCAAAGTGCTGTCAGACGGCACTGACACCTCTGACAACTTTGAGCAATGGAACCTTGAGCCCATTCAGGTGAAACAGGCTTGGAAGGCAGGACTGACAGGAAAAAATATCAAAATTGCCGTCATTGACAGCGGGATCTCCCCCCACGATGACCTGTCGATTGCCGGCGGGTATTCAGCTGTCAGTTATACCTCTTCTTACAAAGATGATAACGGCCACGGAACACATGTCGCAGGGATTATCGGAGCCAAGCATAACGGCTACGGAATTGACGGCATCGCACCGGAAGCACAAATATACGCGGTTAAAGCGCTTGATCAGAACGGCTCGGGGGATCTTCAAAGTCTTCTCCAAGGAATTGACTGGTCGATCGCAAACAGGATGGACATCGTCAATATGAGCCTTGGCACGACGTCAGACAGCAAAATCCTTCATGACGCCGTGAACAAAGCATATGAACAAGGTGTTCTGCTTGTTGCCGCAAGCGGTAACGACGGAAACGGCAAGCCAGTGAATTATCCGGCGGCATACAGCAGTGTCGTTGCGGTTTCAGCAACAAACGAAAAGAATCAGCTTGCCTCCTTTTCAACAACTGGAGATGAAGTTGAATTTTCAGCACCGGGGACAAACATCACAAGCACTTACTTAAACCAGTATTATGCAACGGGAAGCGGAACATCCCAAGCGACACCGCACGCCGCTGCCATGTTTGCCTTGTTAAAACAGCGTGATCCTGCCGAGACAAACGTCCAGCTTCGCGAGGAAATGCGGAAAAACATCGTTGATCTTGGTACCGCAGGCCGCGATCAGCAATTTGGCTACGGCTTAATCCAGTATAAAGCACAGGCAACAGATTCAGCGTACGCGGCAGCAGAGCAAGCGGTGAAAAAAGCGGAACAAACAAAAGCACAAATCGATATCAACAAAGCGCGAGAACTCATCAGCCAGCTGCCGAACTCCGACGCCAAAACTGCCCTGCACAAAAGACTGGATAAAGTACAGTCATACAGAAATGTAAAAGATGCGAAAGACAAAGTCGCAAAGGCAGAAAAATATAAAACACAGCAAACCGTTGACACAGCACAAACTGCCATCAACAAGCTGCCAAACGGAACAGACAAAAAGAACCTTCAAAAACGCTTAGACCAAGTAAAACGATACATCGCGTCAAAGCAAGCGAAAGACAAAGTTGCGAAAGCGGAAAAAAGCAAAAAGAAAACAGATGTGGACAGCGCACAATCAGCAATTGGCAAGCTGCCTGCAAGTTCAGAAAAAACGTCCCTGCAGAAACGCCTTAACAAAGTGAAGAGCACCAATTTGAAGACGGCACAGCAATCCGTATCTGCGGCTGAAAAGAAATCAACTGATGCAAATGCGGCAAAAGCACAATCAGCCGTCAATCAGCTTCAAGCAGGCAAGGACAAAACGGCATTGCAAAAACGGTTAGACAAAGTGAAGAAAAAGGTGGCGGCGGCTGAAGCAAAAAAAGTGGAAACTGCAAAGGCAAAAGTGAAGAAAGCGGAAAAAGACAAAACAAAGAAATCAAAGACATCCGCTCAGTCTGCAGTGAATCAATTAAAAGCATCCAATGAAAAAACAAAGCTGCAAAAACGGCTGAACGCCGTCAAACCGAAAAAGTAACCAAAAACCTTTAAGATTTGCATTCCAAGTCTTAAAGGTTTTTTTCATTCTAAGAACACCACACACAACCTTTTTCCCATCCATTGTACAGGCTTTTCATACTATTGCTATACAGCCATGAACAGCATAAAATGAACGTTATTACAGTTATCACCACATATGGCGGGATTGTGACTGGGCAGGCAGGCAAGACCCAATGATGCAAAGGGAGTATTAATGCCTAAAAAACAGGGCATTTTAACTCTTCTTTTCGTGTTGGGCTCATAACGGCGCCTTGGACAACCCCCTATTCTCATGCTCCGTCGTCGACGCGGGCATTTTTGTCATTTTCAGCCGGTATTTCTCACTTTTTTCATTTTGATTGTCAACTTTTCATTTGATACGATGAACAAGCCGACTTTTCTTCAGCAAAGGAGGTTTTAATTGCTTGCATAAAGAGATTGCAAAAGAATTACTGCTGCTCGCAGGAGGAAAAAACAATATTATCAGCATCAGCCATTGTACGACCCGTCTTCGTTTTGATGTAAAGGACGAGACGAAAATTGATATACATGCCATTGAGAACCTGCAAGGTGTGCAGGGCACCTTTTTCCGCTATGGGCTTTTCCAGATTATCTTCGGAGCAGGCGTCGTCAACAAAATATATAAAGAAGTCGTTCATGTATGGGAGACCGCGCCTTCTGAAGAGCCTGTCCACCAGAAAAAAGCCAGCCGGAAGCTGAACCCTGCCGCAGCTTTTGCGAAAACACTGTCCGATATTTTTGTGCCGATTATTCCGGCAATAACAGCAAGCGGCCTGCTCATGGGGCTGATCGGCATGATTAAGGTGTTTCATTGGTTCGCTGCCGGCAGCCCATGGATTAAAATGCTCGACCTCGTGTCCAGCACAGCCTTTATTTTACTGCCGATTTTAGTCGGCTTCAGTGCTGCACGGCAATTTGGCAGCAACCCATACCTAGGGGCAGTGATTGCAGGGCTTTTGACGCATCCTGATCTGCTGGACCCGTCTATGCTCGGCAGCAAAACCCCGTCTTCTTTAGACATATGGGGGCTTCATATCCCAATGATGGGCTATCAGGGTTCCATGATACCGATTCTTCTTTCCGTTTTTGTCATGAGCAAAATTGAGAAGCTATTAAAATCGATTGTGCCGAAGTCGCTTGATGTCGTGATCATTCCCTTTATTACGGTCATGGTGACAGGGTGCCTCGCGCTGATTGTGATGAATCCCGCCGCGTCCATCATCGGCCAGATCATGACACAATCGATCGTCTATATTTATGATCACGCCGGCATTGCTGCCGGAGCTCTTTTCGGCGGCATCTACTCCACCATCGTCCTATCTGGATTGCATCATAGCTTTTATGCAATTGAGGCAACGCTGCTTGCTAATCCGCATGTCGGTGTCAACTTTTTAGTGCCGATATGGTCGATGGCGAATGTGGCCCAAGGCGGAGCGGGGCTTGCGGTATTCCTCAAAACGAAACAATCAAGCCTGAAGAAAATTGCGCTCCCCGCTTCTCTGACCGCGTTTTTAGGCATTGTTGAGCCGATTGTATTCGGGGTAAATCTCAAATTGATCCGTCCCTTTATCGGAGCAGCCATCGGCGGTGCTATTGGCGGAGCATACGTGGTTGCGGTACAAGTTGTGGCAAATTCCTACGGACTGACAGGCATTCCGATGATTTCAATCGTGCTGCCGTTTGGCGCCGCTAATTTTGTTCATTATATGATCGGTTTCTTGATCGCAGCCGTCTCTGCTTTTATAGCTACATTGTTTCTCGGGTTTAAAGAAGAGACAGAATAACTGGATTTATTCGATTTCATTCATAAAACGGGGGATGAAAGGACAAAAAAGCTATGAAAATTAAAAGAATCTTAAATCATAATGCTATCGTCGTAAAGGATCAAAATGAAGAGAAGATTCTCTTGGGTGCAGGAATTGCGTTTAACAAAAAGAAGAATGATATTGTCGATCCGTCAAAAATAGAAAAAACCTTTATCAGAAAAGATACACCTGACTATAAGCAGTTCGAAGAGATTTTAGAAACATTGCCTGAAGACCACATTCAGATTTCTGAGCAAATTATCTCTCATGCCGAAAAAGAGCTGAACATCAAAATCAACGAGCGCATTCATGTCGCTTTTTCAGACCATCTTTCTTTTGCAATTGAACGCCTGAGCAATGGGATGGTTATCAAAAATCCGCTGCTGAATGAAATCAAAGTCCTTTATCCAAAGGAGTTCCAGATCGGCTTATGGGCCAGAGCACTGATTAAAGATAAACTGGGGATTCACATTCCTGATGATGAAATCGGCAATATCGCCATGCATATCCACACAGCAAGAAACAATGCCGGCGATATGACACAAACGCTTGATATTACAACAATGATCCGTGATATTATCGAGATTATCGAAATTCAACTGTCTATTAATATCGTTGAAGATACCATCTCTTATGAAAGGCTCGTGACCCATCTCCGCTTTGCCATTCAGCATATCAAAGCAGGCGAATCCATTTACGAGCTGGACGCAGAAATGATTGACATCATTAAAGAGAAGTTTAAGGATGCCTTCCTGTGTGCCCTAAGCATCGGCACCTTTGTGAAGAAGGAATACGGCTTTGAGTTTCCTGAAAAAGAATTGTGCTACATCGCCATGCATATTCAGCGGTTCTACCAACGGTCAGTCGCACGCTGAGACAAACAAAAAACGCTTTTGATCATCTCAAAAGCGTTTTTTTATCTGATTTATTGGTTGATCGCCGGATTCCCAATCGTATTCCACTTCGTATAGGACATGTAATGGAAATACTCATCGCGATACGGATGTTTTGTATTGGAGTTCCAAGGCTTTTCTCCGCCGCAGAAGTGCACGATTGCCGGGTTTTCTCTTGTTTCATTATATTGCTTCCGCCCTAACAGAGTCGATGGGGTTTTCAGCTTTAACATGATATAGGTTTGAGCGTTCCAGCGCGGATGAAGTTCATACCACTGATCATACAAGATCGCATTCAGTGCATCTTGGTCATGCAGCACAAGAAAGTCTTCGTCTGGGTGTTCATTGATAAAGTTGATGACTTTTTCTGTGATGTTTTGCTTTCTCCAAGACTCAAAATCAATAATCATGATACCTGAGTTAAAATACTTCCCTGTATCAGTGACGTTCATTTCTTTCAGGCGTTCATGCTGCCCCGCATCCTCAACAGCGGCTACGGTGTATGGCGCAATGTCTAAGTCCCATAGCTTAGAAATATCCTCTAGGACAAGCGCATCACAATCGATGTAAATCATTCGTTTGATGCTTTCATCCTTAATTAAGTCGGGAATCGAAATGCGGTAATACGCGGCTTTTGTAATATGGCTGCTCTCAACCGCATGTTCATACATGTTGGTATCCACTTCTAAAAACTCAATCGGCACTCCGAATTTCAAAGTGGTTTCTTCCAGTCTTTTTTTGTTATCAGGCTTAATTCCGCCATCAATGACGTATAATTTTACCTCTCTCTCCTGATCCATGTTAGTCAATAAAGAAACGAACATCCCACCTAAATGACGAGCATAATTATCATCTGCGCATGATACGATATGCATGATTTCATCTTTCCTCAATGGTATTCATCTCCCTTTTTGTTGTACAAGTTACATACCCTTTTTCAAAAAAATAAACACGTTCTCCGACATTTTTTTAAACAGAATGTGTGATACAACAAAAAAGGTGTCATTTTTTGAAGATGCGATAAAGCCAATAAAGAATGAAAAAGCTTGCGATTGTGATGGCTTCAGCCGAGACGATATACCACGGCCATGGCCCGAGAACATCTAAGAGAGAGGAACCGCCCGGTTTTTTCGTCAAATACATATAATTCGCGCCAAGCCAGCGATCAATCAGAAAAATACAGACGCCGTACACATTAACAAGCAGGACTGTCACCCATAACGAGCGCTGGCCCATTCTGTAGGTGCCAATCACAGCCATCAGCAGACAGGATAAAAACACAGACCCGTGAGAAATAAAAAAGAGGATATATCGGATATGCGGAAATGAAAACATACCGAGGTCAGGAGTGGCAAGAGCCTGAATCGAACTGCCGATGCCGACAAAAAACAAAAACACAAACAGCTTTCTGCTTTTTGTCACTAACATAATAGCTGACAAATACACCGACAGGTCACTAAGCTGGAGAGGCAATGAAGTGCGCACCGACCACCTGTCCGTGGCGACCATCCATATTTGATAGCCGATTTGCGAACCAAGCAAAAGAAACACAAACAGAGAACGCAAAAACCGGCTGGCCCTCGGCTGCTTGACCTCATCTTGGAACAAAAACAACAGAATGGCCAAAAGGGAGATAATCGCTAACGTCACTACATGCTCTGTCGAAAACAGATGAAACGGATCATGCTTATAGTCGGATTGAACATATTTTTGCAAAACTGCACCCCCGTTTTCGGGTTTTTGTTTATTTTGGCGTTGTTTGGGCTTTTTTTATTCAACCGATATATGGGCTTGAAGTTCACACCAGACTCTGTTAAAATTCGTTTCATAGCTAATGATTCTGATAATTTAAGGCAGGCCTAAAAAATGGAACGTTCACATCAACATCAGCAGCTTCGGAAGGAAGAACACGATACACTTTCTAAGCTCAAACAAATGCCCGTCGAGTCACTCAACCTGGAAGCCATTTCGATCGCTACGAATCTGTATCGGTCTGCACAAAGGCTCCGTGTCAAAATGGAGACTGAGGTTCTTTCTACCTATAACCTTTCTTGGACCGCTTTCTCCATTCTTTATGATCTATGGGTATGGGGAGCGCTCGAAACGAGAAAAATCGCTGAGCTGTCAGGGATATCTACAGCTACAGCAAGCAACGTGATCAAAACGCTCGAAAAAAAGAGTTTTTGCCGTAAAAGCATCGACACAAGAGATCGGCGACTCGTGTTTGTCTCAATCACCGATTCCGGCAAACAAGCGATCGAAGAACTCTACCCGGAGTTTCACAAAGGGGAAACAGAGCTCATTGCGGGAATGACGAAGGACGAACAGAAAATATTGACAGGGCTGCTTAGAAAGGTAGCTGACAATCTTCATACAACATAAGCTTTGACGGGAATCCAGTAGCGGTTTGTCTCCCTGTTTCAGAGAGCCGGCGGTAGGTGCGAGCCGGCGCACAGGCAAACGTGAATTACCTCCCCAAGCTTTCTTTGTGAACCTTAGTAGCAAAGAACGGGAAACCGTTATTCGAATGAGCGGAAGACAATGTCTTCAACCAGGGTGGTACCGCGTGCATTGAGCCACGTCCCTTATTGGGATGGGCTCTTTTTTGTGTTTGTAAAAAAGGAGGAAAAATGATGAGAACATTTGAGCAGCTCACAGCGTCACAACAAAAAGAGGTAGAAAGACAGCTTCAGCTATACATGACAGGCGCCCACGAAGTCATACCGCCGGAGGAATTAAAGGCAAAGCTCGTGAAATCAATTTCCACGGGCACGCCGCTTAAAATTAAGCTCGGATTAGATCCGTCTGCACCGGATGTACATTTGGGCCATACGGTTGTGTTAAATAAGCTTCGCCAATTTCAAGAAAACGGCCACATTGTCCAGCTGTTAATTGGGGATTTCACAGGAAAAATTGGTGATCCGACCGGAAAATCGGCAGCCAGAAAGCAACTGACTGATGAAGAAGTTCAGCACAATGCCAAAACCTACTTTGAGCAATTCGGAAAAGTGCTTGATCCAGAAAAAGTCGAGCTTCACTATAACTCAAAATGGCTGAAAACATTGAATCTAGAAGATGTCATTGAATTAGCAGGGAAAATAACGGTAGCCCGCCTGATGGAGCGCGACGACTTTGAAGAACGCATCGCCATGCAAAAACCAATCTCACTGCATGAATTCTTTTACCCATTGATGCAGGGCTATGATTCTGTCGTTCTCGAAAGTGATATTGAATTAGGCGGAACGGATCAGCATTTCAATGTCCTCATGGGACGGCATTTCCAAGAACGATACAACAAAGAAAAACAAGTCGTCATCCTTATGCCGCTCTTGGAAGGCTTGGATGGCGTCGAGAAAATGTCGAAGTCGAAACACAACTACATTGGCATTAACGAACATCCAAACGACATGTACGGAAAAACGATGTCACTGCCCGACAGCCTGATGAAAAAGTACATCCACTTGGCGACAGACTTAGAGCTTGAAGAGAAAAAACAGCTCGTAAAAGACTTAGAAACCGGCGCCGTTCATCCGCGTGATGCCAAAATGCTTTTAGCCAGAACAATCGTCCGAATGTATCACGGAGAGAAAGCAGCAGAAGCTGCCGAACACTCGTTTAAAACAGTCTTTCAGGAAAACAGCCTGCCGGAAGATATACCGGCCGTAAACTGGAAAGGCGAAAAAACGATAGCGATGATTGATCTGCTCGTCAAGCTAAAGCTCCTCTCTTCGAAGAGCGAGGCGCGCCGCATGATTCAAAACGGAGGTGTACGCATCGACGGAGAGAAAGTAACAGATGTTCACGCCAAAGCAGAGATAAGAGAGAATATGATCATCCAAGTCGGCAAACGCAAGTTTTTAAAGCTCCAATAATCTGATATTCCGAAACGCTTATGACCCTTCATTCATAAGCGTTTTTTTGCAGGTATAAAGCACTGTCTTTTCAAAAACGCTCTCCATCTTGCAGGAAACTCCTTTAGCATCCCGAAATATTCCCCAACCATACATTTAGGGGAGGTTTATTTTTGATGAAAAAGCTTTTGACTGTCATGACGATGGCTGTTTTAACTGCCGGCACACTGC
Source organism: Bacillus sp. PS237 (assembly GCF_037963345.1). Lineage (NCBI taxonomy): Bacteria > Bacillati > Bacillota > Bacilli > Caryophanales > Bacillaceae > Bacillus > Bacillus sp. PS237. Next base: position 3,875,355 of record NZ_CP150156.1, read on the forward strand.
TCTTGCCGGCACAGAGTGTCACCCCTGCCGCGCACGCTGTACAAATATCAAATAGCGAGCGCGAGCTTCCATTCAAAGCAAAACATGCGTACTCTACCATTTCTCAGCTAAGTGAAGCAATCGGCCCCAGAATAGCCGGAACTGCAGCTGAAAAAAAGAGTGCCCTATTGATCGCCTCATCAATGAGAAAATTAAAGCTTGATGTGAAGGTTCAACGATTCAACATTCCTGACCGGCTTGAGGGTACACTGTCTTCAGCAGGACGCGATATTCTTCTCCAAGCGGCGTCGGGCTCAGCTCCGACTGAGGAACAAGGGCTGACGGCCCCGCTTTACAATGCGGGATTGGGCTATCAAAAGGACTTTACCGCTGACGCCAAGGGCAAAATCGCCTTGATTTCCAGAGGAGACCTGACTTATTACGAGAAAGCCAAAAATGCCGAAGCCGCCGGAGCGAAAGCTGTCATCATTTATAACAACAAAGAAAGCCTCGTGCCTATGACGCCAAACCTGTCGGGAAATAAAGTCGGCATTCCGGTCGTCGGCATTAAGAAAGAAGACGGCGAAGCACTTACCCAGCAAAAAGAAGCCACCTTAAAACTAAAAGCATTCACAAACCAAACCTCCCAGAATATCATCGGAATCAAAAAACCAAAGAACATCAAACATCCAGACATTGTGTACGTGACCGCCCATTACGACAGTGTTCCTTTTTCGCCCGGAGCAAATGACAACGGCTCAGGTACCTCTGTTATGCTGGAGATGGCGCGTGTCTTAAAAAGCGTTCCATCTGATAAAGAAATCCGCTTTATCGCTTTCGGCGCCGAAGAGCTCGGCCTGCTCGGCTCCTCTCACTATGTAGATCATCTATCGGAAAAAGAGCTGAAACGAAGCGAAGTGAACTTCAACTTAGATATGGTAGGCACAAGCTGGGAAAAAGCGTCTGAGCTGTATGTCAACACATTGGATGGCCAATCTAACTATGTTTGGGAATCCAGCCGTACGGCTGCTGAAAAAATTGGGTTTGACAGCCTGTCTCTGACACAGGGAGGATCATCTGATCATGTGCCATTCCACGAAGCCGGCATTGATTCCGCTAACTTTATTTGGGGAGACCCGGAAACAGAAGAAGTTGAGCCGTGGTATCATACCCCTGAAGACTCGATCGAACATATCAGCAAAGAACGCCTCCAGCAAGCAGGCGATCTTGTGACAGCCGCTGTCTATGAGGCTGTGAAAAAAGAGAAGAAACCGAAAACCATTAAGAAACAAATGAAGGCGAAAGCATCTGACATTTTTGAAGATATCAAATAAAAAAAGACGGCACTTGGGTGCCGTCTTTTTTAATCCACTTCTTTCTTAATCCCCAGCATTTTCTCATCTAGGTAATGGGCAATCTCCGCGGCTTCTTTCAGCTCATCTGTTAATTGCTTAGGAACGTCATTGTTCAATTTATAATAAATTTTATGTTCAAGGCTCGCCCAGAAATCCATCGCGATTGTCCGGATTTGAATTTCTGCTTTGACGTATTCCACACGGTTCGTTAAATTCACAGGCATCTCAATGATTAAATGCAGGCTTCGATAGCCATTCGGTTTGGGTGTCTGGATATAATCCTTTACCTTTACGATTCTCAAATCTTCATGCTGCTTCAACACATTCACGACATTATAAATGTCAGAAATAAAGGAACAGATGATGCGCACGCCGGCAATGTCGTGAATATGCTCCTTCATTTCCTTCGTCGTAATCTCACAGCCCTTTCTCATTAACTTATTCACGATGCTTTCAAAGCTTTTTACACGGGATTTTGTATGTTCAATCGGGTTGTGTCCGTGAATGAGGTTATATTCCTGGCTGATAATTGAGAACTTTGTATCGAGCGCATCTAGCGCAAATTTATAAACTAATAACTCATTTTTCCAATCTTCCATTACTGTTTTTAAATCGTCCATATGTGTTACAGATAAATCCATGTTCGTCATCTCCTTTAACGGAACTTTATCCGCTGTCCATGTACTAGACGTCCCTGTCTGCTGCAAGGTTCTATGAATTTTTTTACAAAATGCGGTCGATTGTAACAAAAAAAGACCGCATGAAACGAGCGGTCTTTTTTATTATCGGAAATAGCTGATCAATAATCCGATCGAGAGCAGGAATCCGAAAAATGTATTTGTTTGGGCTGTTGATTTCATTGCGACAATCATATTCATCGGCATTTCGTTCTGGACGAAGCCCTTCACTGCCTGAACCGGCTTAGGCACGCTCAAAAAGACGACAAACAGCCATGGGCTTGCGGCACCGGTAATAACCAAGCCGACAACCCAGATATAAGCGACGGCAAACGACGCAGCTAACAGAGTAACAGCTCCCTTATGCCCCATCAAAATCGCCAATGTTTTGCGTCCGCCTTTTTTGTCCTCTTCAATATCACGAATGTTGTTCGACAGGTTAATCGCGCCGACAAGAATCGCAATCGGGATGGAAATCAAAATGCTCTGCATATTGATCTTATCTGTCTGAATGAAAAACGAAATCAGCACAAACACCGAACCCATGCAAATGCCTGAGAATAATTCACCGAACGGCGTGTACGCAATCGGCAGCGGCCCGCCTGTATACAGGTAGCCGATCGCCATGCCGACAAGGCCGATCAGCGCAAGCCACCAGCTGCTGCTGGCACAAATATAGACACCGAGCAAAATGGCAATCCCGTATGAGGCAAGAGCTAATTGCAAAATCGTTTTAGGCTTCATTCCGTGGCGTACAATGGCCCCTCCGATTCCGACTGATTCTGCTGTATCTAATCCGCGTTTAAAATCATAGTATTCATTAAATAAGTTCGTCGCGATCTGGATCCATAGGCAAGAAAACAGCATAGCCAAAAACAGCAGCAGATCAACCTTCACATAAAACATCGCCAAAACGGTTCCGAGCAGCACAGGCACAAACGATGCGGTTAACGTATGAGGACGGGTTAACTGCCAAAGGATCTGCCCCATGCTTTCTTTTTGCGGCGCTGTCTGACCCTCACCCTTATTTGTTTGGTTCATCTTCCTCTTCCTTTCTATTAAAAGGCTTACTTTTTTTCAGCCGGCAGCTTAATAAAAAACTCCTTTTGCTTCCTTATCTATCATAATGACTTCTCCCTTATTTCACAAGATACCGCAAGAAGGCGTTTTCTTTCTTATTATACGCTTCTCGCCCTGATTTCATTAGGTTTCTGCTTTCACTTGAACGAACAGGTACAGAAAAATTTTTTTAAGTACATTACACTTTTTAAAAGTTAAAAAGATCTTTTGACTCCAGGTATCTTTTCCTTTATTATGAATCAGCTCGAAACATTCCATTCTTGCCCTTGCAGGTATAAAGATTCATTTTCAAAAACATACGCCGATATATTAATTTGAGGGAGATTAGGGAAAAAATGAAACTTTTTGAGCATCTGATCGTCAAATAATCATGTGATTGTCGAAAAAACGGGAAGGGAATTTTTGATATGCTGCAATTAATGAAACAGCTGTATGAAAAACCCGCTGTCAAGTGGACATGTCATACAGGCTTTTATTTGATGATACTGCTTGTTTTGTTTTTTATGTATGGTTTTCACACCGCGAATACCGGTTCATATATTTATAACGATTTCTAATTGGAGAGAGAATAACTATGAAACTTTTACATGCTATTCAAACACATGCGGAAACTTATCCGCAAACCGATGCCTTCCGCTCTCAAGGCCAGTCGCTCACGTATCAGGAATTATGGGAGCAGTCTGACCGCGCGGCTGCCGCGATCCAAAAACGCATTTCTGGGGAAAAGAAATCTCCTATCCTTGTGTACGGCCACATGGAGCCGCACATGATCGTTTCCTTCTTGGGAAGTGTCAAAGCGGGACATCCTTATATTCCGGTTGACCTGTCTATTCCGTCCGAACGGATTGCGAAAATTATCGAAAGCTCTGGAGCAGAATTGCTGATCCATGCAGCAGGACTCTCAATTGATGCAGTCGGCCAGCAGATTCAGACAGTTTCTGCGGAAGAACTGCTGGAAAACGAAGGCGGCTCTGTCAGCCAAGATCAATGGGTCAAAGAACACGAAACGTTTTATATCATTTACACTTCCGGGAGCACAGGAAATCCGAAAGGCGTGCAGATTTCCGCTGCGAACCTTCAAAGCTTCACAGACTGGATTTGTGCAGACTTTCCAGTCAGCGGAGGAAAAATATTTTTAAACCAAGCGCCGTTCTCATTTGATTTGTCTGTCATGGACCTATATCCGTGCCTTCAATCAGGCGGGACTTTACATTGCGTGACAAAGGATGCTGTGAATAAGCCGAAAGTCTTATTTGAAGAGCTGAAGAAGTCCGGGCTGAATGTGTGGACATCAACACCTTCCTTTGTGCAAATGTGCCTGATGGATCCGGGTTTTTCACAGGATCTGCTGCCTCATGCGGACACATTTATGTTTTGCGGAGAGGTTCTTCCGGTTTCTGTGGCCAAAGCGCTGCTTGAGCGTTTTCCGAAAGCGAAGATTTTTAATACGTACGGCCCGACTGAAGCGACAGTGGCTGTCACATCGGTTGAAATTACGAATGACGTCATCAGCCGCAGCGAATCGCTTCCAGTGGGCTTCGCCAAACCAGATATGAACATTTTCATTATGGATGAAGAGGGACAGCCGCTTCCTGAGGGAGAAAAAGGAGAAATCGTCATTGCAGGGCCGAGTGTAAGCCGAGGCTACCTTGGTGAGCCAGAGCTGACGGAAAAAGCGTTTTTCTCTCATGAAGGCCAGTGGGCATACCGAACTGGCGATGCCGGCTTTATTCAAGACGGTCAGATTTTCTGCCAAGGACGTTTGGATTTTCAGATTAAACTTCACGGCTATCGAATGGAGCTGGAGGAAATCGAGTTCCATGTCAGACAGTCACAGTACGTTCGTTCTGCTGTCGTGATTCCTTATCAGCCAAACGGAACAGTTGAGTATCTGATCGCTGCTATTGTGCCTGAGGAGCATGAGTTCGAGAAGGAATTCCAGCTGACAAGCGCTATTAAAAAAGAGCTTGCCGCTTCTCTTCCGGCATATATGATCCCGAGAAAATTTATCTATCAGGATCACATTCAAATGACGGCTAACGGCAAAATTGACCGAAAACGCATTGGCGAAGAGGTTCTTGTATGACGCCTTACAGCTCGTTTTTATTCTTTATACTGCTTGGCATTCTTCTTCTGCCGACGATCATTCTCGGCTTAAACGGAAAAAGATTTCAAGCATACAACATGTTCATATCTATCATTATATTGGCTTTAATTTTTTCGCACGACTTACACGGGGTCATCGCGCTGTGCCTGTTTACAATATGGCAGGTGCTCCTGATCAGCGGCTATCTGGCATACCGGCAGAAAGCGAACAGCGGCTTTGTCTTTTGCGGAGCTGTTATCGCGTCTATTCTGCCTTTATTTCTGTCAAAAATATGGCCGTTTCTTTCACACCCGCAGCCGCATCATCCGCCGCATAACCTGATCAGCTTTTTAGGGATTTCATATTTAACCTTTAAAGGCGTTCAGCTGATTATGGAAGCAAGAGACGGACTGCTGAAAGAACAGCTGCCATTGCACCGTCTGCTGTATTTCATCCTGTTTTTCCCGACGATTTCCTCCGGCCCGATCGACAGATACCGCCGGTTCGTCAAGGATGAACAGAAGGCTTGGACGAAAGAAGAATACGCCGACCTGCTGTATACGGGAATCCATAAAATCTTCATCGGTTTCCTGTATAAATTTATTATCGGCTACGCGATCAATACGTACTTCATCATGAATCTTCCCGCAATCACGCACAATAAGATTCTTGGGAACCTGCTGTACATGTACGGCTACAGCATGTATTTATTCTTTGATTTCGCCGGCTACACGATGTTTGCCGTCGGGGTCAGCTACATTATGGGCATTAAATCACCAGAAAACTTTAATAAACCGTTTATCAGTAAAAATATTAAAGATTTCTGGAATCGCTGGCATATGTCTCTGTCATTTTGGTTCAGAGATTATGTGTTTATGAGATTCGTATTTTGGATGACTAAGAAAAAGTGGATCAAAAACCGTATGGCCGTCTCAAACATCGGGTATTTCCTGCTGTTTATGCTGATGGGGGTTTGGCACGGGCTCGCGCCGCAATATATCATTTACGGCCTCTATCACGCCGTTCTGATGACGTGTTACAACTTTTTCGAGAAGTGGAATAAGAAATATAAATGGCTGCCGTCCAACCGCTGGACAACCATTCTCGCTATTGTGATCACATTCCATTTCGTTTGCTTCGGGTTTTATATTTTCTCAGGAAAACCATTTCATCACCACCATTAAAGGAGATTAGAAAGCTATGGATTTTAAACAAGAGGTATTAGACGTTTTAGCAGAGGTTTGCCAGGATGACATCGTAAAGGAAAATCCTGATATTGAAATTTTTGAAGAAGGTTTGCTTGATTCTTTTGGAACAGTAGAATTGCTGCTTGCGATTGAAAACCGTTTTGATATTTTAGTGCCGATCACTGAATTTGACCGGGACGTTTGGAATACACCTAACAACATTGTAAATCAGCTGTCTGAGTTGAAATAATGAAAAAGCGTTTTTTCGGTCCAATTATTTTGGCGTTTATTCTATTCGCAGGCGCCATCGCAATTCCATCTTCATGGCTGACAGGCTTCATCACCGATAAGCGTGTGAAAGAGTCAGCAACAGCCTTGAATCCGAGTATGTTTCAAGGGCTATATTTACAAGATCAGATGCTCAAAGATCCGACATATCTTCCGATTTACGGGTCTTCTGAGCTTTCTCGGCTGGACGAGTTCCACCCATCTAATTATTTTCAGGTAAACAATGAGGGATTCACGCCATACCTTGTCGGCAAAGGCGGATCCCAGTCATTGATTCATTCTTTAAACTTCGCTGCCCACATGGATCAGCTGAAGGGCAAAAAAATCGTATTCATCGTGTCTCCGCAATGGTTTATTAAGCGCGGGTCTGATGAACAGCATTTCGCGCCGAACTATTCTGCGCTGCAAGGGCTTGATTTGGCATTTAACGATCAGATCGATCCTGAAATTAAAAAGAAAATGATGAAACGCATGCTTCGCTTTAAGGCTGTGCAAAACGATGCCATTCTTTCTGAGCTGTACAAAGCAATGGTAAACGGTCAGACGTGGAAAGTGAACGCGCTGAAGCCGGCGGCGAAAGTGTATTACAGCATGCTGGAAAAGAAAGATCTGTATTATTCAACGACAGAATCATCCGGGCCAAAGCGCTATATCTCGCAGTCAGTAAAGGATAAGTCATGGTCTGAATTGAATAAACTAGCGGATCAATCGGGCAAACGCCACTCCGGTTCTAACGATTTTCACATCGACAACCCTGTCTATAAAAAGCTGAAGCCGAAAGTGCCTAAGCTGAAAGGGAAAAACAAAGGAAGATCGTATGCGGTGTCACCGGAATATGGCGACTTTGAAATGATGCTCGATATCCTGAAGGATGCGGGCGCAGAGCCTATGTTTGTCACCATTCCTGTTAACGGGAAATGGTACGATTACACGGGCTTCCCGAAAAAAGGACGCACTGACTATTACAAAAAGGTAAATAAACAAATCAGAGCGAAGGGCTTCCAGGTTGCTGATTTCTCAGGGCATGAATATGACCCGTATTTCATGAAAGACACCATTCACATCGGCTGGAAAGGCTGGGTGTATGTCGATAAAGCAATTGACGAATTTTATAAAACCGGAAAAGTCACTTCATCCTGAGCATCTCATAGGACGCGGCTGCATATTTCCTGCTAAGATTTGTAATAGTAAAGGAATCACAGCCAACTTAATTAAGAGGTGTTACATCCAATGAAGATGACAAATAATACGGTTTTAATCACAGGGGGTTCTGCTGGCATCGGGCTTGAACTGGCCAAGCGCCTGCTGGAACTTGGCAATGAAGTTATCATTTGCGGACGCAGCGAAGCACGTCTTGCAGAAGCGAAGCAGCAGCTCCCAAACATCCATACAAAGCAATGTGATGTTGCAGACCGTTCGCAGCGGGAAGCATTGTATGAATGGGCTTTAAAGGAATATCCGAACTTGAATGTTCTCGTCAACAACGCCGGCATTCAAAAGGAAATTGACTTTAAAAAAGGGACAGAGGAGCTTTTTGTGGACGGTGATGAAATTGAACTTAATTTCCAAGCGCCTGTCCATTTATCCGCCCTTTTCACACCTCATTTGATGAAGCAGCCCGAGGCGGCAATCGTTCAGGTCACATCCGGGCTTGCGTTTAACCCGTTAGCTGTTTATCCGGTGTACTGCGCAACAAAAGCGGCACTTCACTCGTTCTCGCTTACGCTCAGACACCAGCTCCGCGACACGAGCGTGGAAGTGATTGAAATGGCACCGCCTATGGTGGACACGGGCTTAAACCAAAAATCACGCGATAAACAAGGCCTGACGTACCGGGGCATTTCATCTGAAGAATATGTTCAATATTTCTTGGACGGCTTGAAGGAAGGCAAACAGGAGATTACAAATGAACGTGTTGAAGGTCTTCGGGATGCCACTCGCGCCGATTATGACAGGTTATTCGAGCAAATGAACACGCAGGAGAATTAATTTCTCCTGCTTTTTTCATATGAATTTCTTACAAATTTGAGCAAACCTATTGCGATTATTTGTTGAAGGTATACAATAGAATATAATTATTTTCAAATAAGTTTGATAATATAAACAATTTAACAGCAGGGAGATTGACCATGACTAAACAAACAATTCGCGTTGAATTGACATCAACAAAAAAACCGAAACCAGACCCAAATCAGCTTTCGTTCGGAAGAGTGTTTACAGACCACATGTTTGTAATGGACTATGCCGCAGATAAAGGTTGGTACGATCCAAGAATCATTCCTTATCAACCCTTATCAATGGATCCGGCTGCAATGGTCTATCACTACGGCCAAACCGTGTTTGAAGGGTTAAAGGCTTACGTGTCAGAGGATGACCATGTTCTGCTTTTCAGACCGGAAAAAAATATGGAACGCCTGAATCAATCAAACGACCGCCTCTGCATCCCGCAAATTGATGAAGAACAGGTTCTTGAAGGCTTAAAGCAGCTTGTCGCAATTGATAAAGACTGGATTCCAAATGCGGAGGGCACGTCCCTTTACATCCGTCCGTTCATCATCGCAACCGAGCCTTTCCTTGGTGTTGCGGCATCTCATACGTATAAGCTCTTGATCATTCTTTCTCCGGTCGGCTCTTATTACAAAGAAGGCATTAAGCCGGTCAAAATCGCTGTTGAAAGTGAATTTGTCCGTGCGGTAAAAGGCGGAACAGGAAATGCCAAAACCGCAGGAAACTATGCTTCAAGCTTAAAAGCGCAGCAGGTAGCCGAAGAGAAAGGATTTTCTCAAGTACTCTGGCTGGACGGCATTGAGAAGAAATACATCGAAGAAGTCGGAAGCATGAACATCTTCTTCAAAATCAACGGTGAAATCGTAACACCGATGCTGAACGGGAGCATCCTGGAAGGCATTACGCGCAATTCAGTCATCGCCTTGCTTAAGCATTGGGGCCTTCAAGTTTCAGAACGAAAAATTGCGATCGATGAGGTCATCCAAGCCCATAAAGACGGCATCCTGGAAGAAGCCTTCGGAACAGGTACAGCAGCTGTTATTTCCCCAGTCGGCGAGCTGATCTGGCAGGATGAAACACTTTCGATCAACAACGGTGAAACAGGAGAAATCGCAAAAAAACTATATGACACGATTACAGGCATTCAAAAAGGCGCTGTCGCAGACGAATTCGGATGGACGACCGAAGTCGCAGCGCTGACTGAAAGCAAGTAAGAAAAAAGCCGGCCCATTACAGGCCGGCTTTTTTTACGCTTCAATTTTGTTGAAAAACTGCGGCAGATACGCTTTGTGCGCCTCTAGCATTTCGTCTAAAATCTGTTTGGCCACAGTATCGGACGGGACAAGCGGGTTAATCGTCATGGCAAGGAGCGCAGTTTGATAGTCACCTGTAACTGCCGCTTCTGCCGCGACACGTTCAAAGGATTTGATTTGCTGGACAAGGCCGCGGACAGACACCGGCAAGTCGCCGACAGCAATTGGCTTAGGGCCGGTTTTCGTCATCACACAGTTCACTTCAACTGCGGAATCGTCTGGAATACTCGCTATTGCACCATTATTGATCGTGTTCACCGGCTGAATGTCATGTTTATCATTATAAATGGAGCTGATTAAGTTACATGCTGCATCACTGTAGTAAGCTCCGCCCCGTTTTTCCAGCTGCGGCGGTTTGATCGCAAGGTTTGGATCTTTATAAAGCTCGAACAGCTCTTTTTCGACCTTCTGTACGACTTCAGCGCGGGTGCCCTCCGTTTGTGATGCTTCCAGTTCGTGCTCCAGCATCTCTTTTGTTTTAAAATAGTAACGGTGATAGCCGCAAGGGATGACATTGAGCGCTTTTAAGAAATCCGGTTCCCATTCGGCGCCTGAGATATTTTTCATCGTCATCGCGTTTTTCGGGTCGCCCATCGCCTCGATGACTTGCTCCTTCACACTTACGCCGTCCAAGAAAACATCCAGCCCGAATACCATATGGTTCAGTCCGGCAAATTGGACTTCTACGCGGTCCACATCTACATCAAGCGCTTTGGCTACGCCCATTTTGATGCCGATTGGAACATTGCAAAGACCGACGACTTTCTTCAGGTTGGAGTAGCGAAGCAAGGCTTCTGTTACCATGCCGGCAGGGTTTGTGAAGTTAACAAGCCAAGCGTTCGGGCAAAGCTCTTCTATGTCCTTTGCGATCTCAAGGATGACCGGAATTGTGCGCAATCCTTTAAACAGACCTCCCGGGCCGTTTGTTTCCTGGCCTATCACTCCGTATTTTAGCGGAATGCGCTCATCCTTTGCTCTTGCCTGCAAAAGTCCGACGCGGAATTGGGTCGTGACAAAGTCTGCGTCTTTCAGCGCCTTTCTCCGGTCGAGCGTAAGATGAATGTCAATCGGGACGCCAGCTTTTTCAACCATCCGTTTGGCGAGTGTGCCGACAATATTCAGCTTTTCTTCGCCCTCGGGGATATCGACAAGCCATAATTCACGGACAGGCAGCTCATCATACCGTTTAATGAACCCCTCCACTAGCTCGGGCGTATAGCTTGAACCTCCGCCAATCGTTACAATCTTCAATCCTTTTGTCATATGCTTGCTCCCCTTTGCTCGGTGATTTTTTCATATAACTCAATGATCTCTGCAGCCATATCCTTCACTGTCATTGCATTCATTAAATGATCCTGTGCATGAACCATCAGAAGCGTCATTTCCGTCTTTTCTCCGCCCGCTTCATTTTGGATCAGCTCTGTCTGATAATGATGGGCTTTTGACAATTCTTCAGCAGCGTCTTGAAGCTTTTTCCGCGCTTCTTCTGCGTCACCGCTTTTCGCAGCGGCAATGGCCTCCATTGCGGAGCTCCTACCGTTTCCTCCGTGAAGGATGATTTGAAAAATGATTTGTTCCATTTCCTCATTCACGCGATTCACTTCCTTTCTCTACAGAGCCGCTTCTTTGTCATCTGTTGCTGCAGGCGTTTGGACCAGCTCCAGATCGTTTTCTTCTTTCAGCTTCTGCTTATCCCACATTCTGAAGAATGGATAGTAGACAACAAAGGACACGGCAATATTAATGGCTTGCATGACCGCGCCTGAGACTTTTCCTCCTGTCGCCAAGTAGCCTGAAAAGATCGGCGGCATGGTCCACGGCACTGCGATACCCGCCGGTTTGGCGACAAGGCCGGTGCTCATTCCGATGTACGTGAGTGTCACTGTGACAAGCGGCGTGATGATAAACGGAAGTAAGAGCATTGGGTTCATGACGATCGGCATTCCGAATATAATCGGTTCGTTAATATTGAAGATGGCCGGGCCGACCGCAAGCTTCCCGAGCTGCTTCATTTGTTTGCTTCGGGCGCGCAGGAACATCGTGACAACCAGTGCCAATGTGGCGCCGCTTCCGCCAATATTGACCCAGATATCGAAAAATTGCTGGGTGAAAATCTTAGGAAGCTCCTCACCGGCTTGGAATGCGATCCGGTTGGCATCCATTGCGCCGTACCAAATCGGTGCCATGACGCCGCCAACAATGTTTGCACCGTGAAGGCCGCAGGCCCATAAAAGCATTTTGACGGCTTCGGCGACAAGGCTTCCTCCAAGGCTTCCTCCCAGAATGGAAAGCGGAGTCCCCAATAAAACGCTTACAATATTATGAAGGCTTTCAAACGGTGTCGCTTCAACAATCAGCCGGGCTGCCCAAATTAGGAAGATGACGGCAAAGCCGGGGATTAACGCGACAAATGACTTGCTTACCGCCGGCGGGACACCGTCCGGCATTTTGAAGACTAAATTGCGCTGGATAATAAGGCGGTAAATCTCTGTGGACACCATTGCGATAATCATGGCGACAAATAAGCCTTTGCTTCCCATGAGCGAAAGCGGAATCCCGCCGCCAACCATGATTTCTTTCGTCGCGCCATCCGGCATAAACGGCACTTGATAAGGTGTTGCTAATAAAAATGCCGCAAGGGAAATGGCTCCGGCCGACAAGGCATCAACACCGTATTTCTCGGCGAGCCGGTAGGCAATGCCGAACGCGGCGACAAGACCCATAATTTCAAAGGTCGCGTCGACTGGGTAGGCCAGTTTTTCAGACCAGGAGCTGCCAAACGTTTTTGCCATAAACTCAGCGTATCCCGGGATCGGGAGGTTGCCAATGATGAGGAAAAAGGAACCGATGATAATCAGGGGCATCGTGAGGATGATACCATCACGCAGCGCCTGCAAATGACGCTGTCCCGCAATTCTTCCCGCTATAGGCATGACCTTTTCTTCTAAGATCTGATTGACTTTATTCACATAGCCCGCCCCTCTCTATGACACATGTCCAAGCTGTTCAGCTGATTTCAGCACTTCCGCCCCATTGCACGTTCCATAATGGACGGTATTAATGACGTCTACCGGAACCCCCTTTGACTCTCCTAATTTTTTGAGCTGCGGAAGCATGTAACGGACTTGCGGACCGAGAAGCAATACATCCGCTTTATCGATATGATTTTGTACAGAATCGCCTGAAACTGCCCAAATGGTATAGTCTTTTCCCTGTTCCTGCGCACTTTTTTCCATCTTGCTCACCAGTAAGCTAGTAGACATGCCTGCTGCACAAACGAGTAATATATTCATGTAAAAGACCCCCTAGAGTTTGATCAATTTTGTAATGTCCTGCTGTTGCTATCATCATATTATGAAATCGCTTTCATAAACACTCAGGGTTTTTCCGCAGGCAACGGAAAAAAGGTATATACAGGCTGTCAGCTCAGCATTTTTTGGTCAAACACATCCGAAAGCTCTTGATATGAACGGCATTTGATCAGCTGGTTCATCGCCGCCGGGTCATCCAAAATGCTGCCAAGCAGTTTATACATGCTTTGTAAATCCGCTTTGTTCTCCTTTTCGACACAAAGCAGACAGACAAATTGAACTCGCTGACTCTCCCAATCGATCGGTTTTTTGAGCGTACAAACGGCCCAAAACGTTGTTTTCGTCTGCGGAACAAGCGGGTGCGGGATGGCAACAAGATTGCCAAAACACGTTGGCGACATGTCTTCTCTTTCAAAAATGGAATCTATGATTTCTTCATCGGCAAAGCCGCATTCGACCACTTTCTGCCCTAAAAATTGAATCACTTCTTCTTTTGAGCGCAGATCCTCCTGAAAAAAAACGAGTTCTTTTTTTAGGTAGCGATTGGCTTTTTCCTTTTCATCACTCAGAATAGATTCTATTTTTGTAAAGTCAGTTCCGCCTAAGATGGTGTTAACCTTCAGTACTGGTACAGGGAGCTCTTTTTTAATCGGAATGGTGCTGATGACAAAATCAATTGATTCGTAGGACATTTGATCAAGACTATAATACTCAGCCGTTCCAAGAATATCGAGCCGCTTGCCGAAATGGGAACGCAGTTTTTCGCGCAGAAGCTGGGCGCTTCCGGCTCCCGATGCGCATACAATGATACAGCGTTTCGGCGGGCTTTCTGTTTTTTTTCGTTCAATCGCGGCGCCAAAGTGGAGAGCCAAATATCCAATTTCGTTTTCATGAATCTCAATACCCGTTTGTTCCTTTATCACGATTCCGGCAATGATCCCGGCTTCAAAAGCGAGTGGATAATGTTCCTTGATCGCTGCCAGCATCGGATTTCGAAGATTCATGCCGTATCGGTTGCGGCTGATCGCCGGCTTCATATGCAGTGCCAAGCCGATTTTCAGCTCTTTGTCATGCAGGATGCCAAGCTTCAGTTCACGATCAACAGCTTTGATCATGGCAAGTGTCAGCTGATCGGTTTCCTCTTCTATTGAAAATGTGTCCTCTCCGCATTGTGATTGTGTCATTCGTTTTGTGCCAAGGAGATGCATGGTGATGTAGGCCGTCTCGTCTTTCGGAAACGTAACGGAAAGCTTTGATTCCAGCTCTTTTACGATGGCTTCTGCAGCCTGGTACTCCTTTTGATGCAGGATATGATCCATATCTTTCGGGAAAAGAGAAACATAGTTTTCCGTTCTGATCCGTTTACAGGCGATAGCGATATGGATAATGAGGTTATTCAGTCCCATGTTGGACAGAGGGATGCGGTCGTTTTTCATTTTTTTCAAGATGGCGGAACGGATGATCTCAATTTCTTCTTTTGGCAAAATATCAGCCTTTTCATTTAAAACATCTATCTCCGTTTCTCTTTCATCAACAATGTACTCCGCCATGCAGTACCTCATCTGCACCTCGTCCCCGCGCAGCTTGAAGCCGTAATTCGGACGTGTTTCCATGACGATGCGGTAAGGCAGCAGACGTTTCTTTACTTCCTTTAAATCCGTTTGGAGTGTAGATTTTGAGATAAATAGTTCTTCAGCAAGTTCATCGAGCTTGAGATAATGGTCCGCCAGCAGCAGACGTTTCATAAGATAGGCCATTCTCTCCTCCGGCAATACCGGCAGGCCCTTTTTTTGCTGAAATTCATCTTGCAGCAGTGTTCTGAATACTTGCTCGTCATCAATGCGGAGCTTGTAGCCGGAGCCTCTTACAGATTGTACAAAGGCACCGTGGCCGCTTAGCACACCTTGAAGTTCCTTTATATCATTGCGGACTGTCCGCGTCGTTACGTTTAATTGCGCGGCAAAAAACGAACTTGTCACCGGGGCTTCAGCCGCCATCAGCAAGCGCAGAATATCACGTAGTCGCCCATGAAGCATGAGAAAAACCTCCTAACTAGTAGATGCAGGGATTCAGTGAATAGGCAGAAAGGATGATGAAGGGATGCGAAATGTATATAAATTCTATAATGTAGAGAATGGCAAGTCAATGAACATCCGGAGGACTAGAGGGAAAACTGACCTATAAAAAAACAGCCGGGATCAGCCGGCTGTTCTAGATGCGGACATATTCTTTTGTTTAGACGCCTTGCGGTCCTTCATGATTTTTCGAACAATCGGGTAAATGACCGGCGCCCATTTGATAACGGTTTTGATCATCTTTTTCAAAGCTCCGATTCTCCCTTCTTTTTTCTCAACCATTCCCCTGATTGCCTCTTCCTTAAACATGCTAACGCGACACGTACCTGTTTCCCGTCACCCAGAAACGCCATGGATAATCGCGTGCCTCCCCGCTGTTGTCAATGCCGATGCGCGGGCCGGTTGAAATTGCTTCCGGTGTGTACCCGCTTTCGATGTAAAGCGGCTGTTCCGTGATCCAGCGTCCGTAGTCATTCATCGTGACGCCAAGCGCTTTCGTCAGCTTTCCTGGTCCGTTTGTCCATTCCCTCGGACTCCTGCCCGGCCTTCTCTCCTCCATTAACAGCTGGCCTTCATGCGGCTCAATCGCCCTGATTAATACTGCTTGCGGGACATCCTCTTCCGCCGCAACGACATTCAGCAATGTATGGGTGTGCATCACGTATGTATATACCCGCCCAGCTTCTGCAAACATGATCTCAGTCCGCTTCGTCCGGCGGTTGTTAAAGCTGTGGGCCGCTCTGTCTCCAGCCCCCATATAGGCCTCTGTTTCCACAATATAGCCTGACGCTGTGCCTTCGTCTGTTTCTTTTACAAGAAGGCAGCCCAGAAGCGATGGGGCAAGCTCAAGAGCGGTTTTTTGATAAAACGTGATGGGCAGCGGATTTTTTTCTCTCGTCACGAATCGACCTCTCCTTTTACCGATTTTTGTACATTGTACCATTCCCGAAGCAGATCAAAAAAAACGGCTGTTTTAAAATCTTTCCATTCAGGGAATATTGTTACCGTTCAAAAAAGGAGGGCCAACCATTGAAAGATGATCATCAAAACAAGCAGCACCAATCAAATGCCCAAGGGAGCGAGGAAGCGTTTTCTCATAAGACATCCGGGAAAAACGAGTCAGAGGATACCTTAACGAATAGGCAGGGGCATCCTGTTACTGACAACCAGAATGTGAGAACCGTCGGGAATAGAGGGCCTACAACACTTGAGAACTATGATTTTCTCGAAAAGATCAGCCACTTCGACCGGGAACGCATCCCAGAGCGGGTTGTTCATGCCAGGGGAGCAGGTGCACATGGATATTTTGAAGCGTACGGAAGCTTCGGAGACGAACCGATTTCAACATACACAAGGGCCAAGCTCTTTCAGGAAAAAGGCAAGAAAACACCGGCATTTGTCCGTTTTTCAACTGTGAATCATGGAAAACACTCGCCTGAAACATTGAGAGACCCGCGCGGTTTTGCTGTAAAGCTATATACAGAAGACGGAAACTGGGATTTGGTCGGAAACAACCTGAAAATCTTTTTTATCCGCGACCCGCTGAAATTTCCGGATCTTGTACACGCATTTCAGCCTGATCCAGTGACAAACATCCAGGATGGTGAACGTATCTTCGATTTCATTTCTCAATCTCCTGAAGCGACACACATGATCACCTTCTTGTTTTCGCCTTGGGGCATTCCGGCCAACTACCGGCAAATGCAGGGTTCAGGCGTACATGCCTATAAATGGGTGAATGAGGAGGGCAAGGCCGTTCTCGTGAAATACCATTTTGAACCGAAGCAGGGCATCCGCAACCTGACACAGAAGGAAGCAGAAGAGATTCAAGGGAAAAACTTTAACCATGCCACACAGGATCTATATGACGCGATTGAAAATGGCGATTATCCAGAGTGGGAAGTATATGCTCAAATCATGAGCGATGATGAGCATCCTGAACTGGACTTTGATCCTCTTGATCCAACAAAACTGTGGTATAAAGACGATTTCCCATGGAAACCGATCGGCAAATTGGTTCTGAACAAAAATCCGGAAAACTACCATGCGGAAGTGGAGCAAGCTTCATTTGGAACGGGAGTGCTTGTCGACGGGCTTGATTTTTCAGACGACAAATTGCTCCAGGGGCGTACGTTTGCCTACTCTGATACGCAGCGCTACCGTGTAGGCGCAAATTACCTGCAGCTTCCGATCAACTCGCCGAAAAAGCATGTCGCCACCAACCAGGAAGGCGGGCAAATGCAATATCGGGTCGATAGAGCAGAAGGACAAAACCCGCACGTCAACTACGAGCCATCCATTATGGGCGGGCTGAAGGAAGCGAAGCAAGACGGAAAAGACCATACGCCGCATGTCGAAGGTGATGTAAAGCGTGAAGCGATTGACAGAACAAACAACTTCGGACAGGCTGGAGAAACGTACCGGAGATTTACTGAATTTGAGCGGAACGAATTGATTACGAATTTGGTGAATACGCTTTCTACGTGCCGAAAAGAAATTCAGGATCAAATGATTGAGAATTTCACAAAAGCTGATCCTGACTACGGAAAACGCGTAGCAGAAGGGCTAAAAAAGGTCTCCGAAAACAACAGCAACGGGCCGATCGGCACAACTGAAACGGAACAGGCTGCAAAGCAGGCTGAACAGGAGAGTCATCCGTCTGATCCGTATTAACAACAGCGAACAGGGCTTTTTTAGAAGCCCTGTTTTTTTATTTTTCTATTGAAACGCTTTCAATAATTGTGTTGTACTTGGAAGGAAAGGGGTGGAGAGATACGATGGAATTACAGCAGGACTTGATTCCTCAGAAAAAAACAATCGGCGCTTTAGATCACGCCGTTTTTTTATGCATGGTATTTTGTTTCTGGTTTTCAGGCTATATTTACGTTCCTGTATTCAGTCTGTATTTGGAGGATCTGCACTTTTCATATGGCGCAATCGGCATCATTCTCGGCAGCTACGGGGTCACGCAAATCCTTCTGCGATTCCCGCTCGGCCTTTTGTCAGACATCCTGTTTTCCTTGCGCAAGCAATTGTTAATTGCCGGGTTCGGCTTTTCCGTCCTCAGCAGCCTGCTTTTTCTGATGTTTGATTCTTTCTTCTTCGTGCTGGCCGCCCGGCTTTTCGCGGGAATCACTGCTTCTACGTGGGTGATGGCGACCATTTTATACGCACATTATTTCAACAATGGCAATGCATCAAAAGCAATGGGCATCATGCAGTTTTTTACCGTCATGCCTCAGTTTGCCAGCATTGTGTTCTGCGGGCTCGCCGCAGCCCATTTAGGGAGGCAGGTTCCTTTTTGGATGGCGCTGGCAGCTTCTGCCGCAGGTCTGGTGATCTGCTGCTTTATTCAGGATCCGTCTGCTCCTCCCGCAAACCGTGGCACCATTCGTGTCAATCAGTACATCAAAGATACATTGCGGCTGCCAAAGCTGAAGCTTTTCACCATCCTGTCTATGACGGCCCATGCCGTATTATTTATCACAGTGTTTGGTTTTACGCCGCTTTACATGAATCAGCTCGGAATGGGCGACGCGGAGCTTCTTTGGGTGATGAGCGCCTTTTTCCTCCCACACGCAGCCGCCACATTAAGCTTTGTGTTTCTGCGCTTTACAAGCCGTATCGCTTACTTCGTGATGCTCATTAGTTTCGCTGTCACCGGGGTCTGTTTGCTATACGTTCCTTTTTCAGCTGCATTGTTCACGGTTTGCATCACACACGCCTGTATCGGACTGGCGCTCGGCTTCGTTTTTCCTCTGCTGCTAAGCCATGTCGTCGAAATCAGTTCTGCCCGTTTAAAAATGTCAGTGATGGGGTTTTATCAATCATTTTATGCGCTAGGCATCTTCCTCGGGCCCCTTCTTGCCGGAAAAATCGCACAGCTTGTCGGGCTTGCGGGAGTTTTTTATGGAGCCGGGTCTCTGGCATTTGCCGCCTTTTTTGTGATGCTCGCGCAAAAACGTAACATGATCAATTAATAGCTTTCATACCGCCGGAAGCGCCACACAGAAAACACGGCCAGAAGCATGATGCACAGAATGGAGAAAGTGAGTGACCATCCGAAAAAATCTGCCCGCTCTCCATGAAGAAGGATATGCTCCGCCTGCTTGCAAATCTCAGCCGGAAGCCACTTCGCACCATCTGGAAATAATGAAACAGCAAAGGAAACGGCTGCTGTGAGCCCGATCCCGCAAGCCGCAGCTGCTCCGACAGACCGGAATATCGTACTTCCGGCAAGGCCGGCGGTCACAATAAATATCACCCAAAGCGCGTAAAGGCCAAGGCTTGCGGCAAAGCGGCTGAATGATGCGTCCTCAAACAGCAGCCGGACGTAATAGTAAGCAAGCCCGTATCCAGCTGCAAACGACATAATGCCGATCACGCTTTGGATGAGCCATTTACTCACGATATAATGGGCTGCCGTCACAGGCCGCGACATAATCAGCGCTGTTACCCCTTGATTTCTTTCATTGGCTACACTGCCCATCACGCTAAAGATGACCAGAGCCATGCCAAGCGTGTTGAATTGAGAAAGCGTGCTGACCATCACTTCAGACCCGGAGGGCATCGTAAAACTGATTTTCATGCCGTCAGGAAGGTTCCCTCCATGTGCGATGATTTCCGGCATATAATAAATGGTCAGCGGCTGTGTCAGCCCGACGATCATCATCGCAATCGGCAGCCAAATCAGCTTGCCGCTTTTCCATCCTTCCAGCCACTCCTTCTGCAATAGCGCCATCATCACCTTCATGCGTGCACCACCTTTAGATAGACGTCTTCTAGAGACTCCGTTTTCTGTTCAAAGCGGGTGACGGTCAATCCCTTTCGGATACAGTCACTTAATAATGACCGGCCAGCGTGTATATCAGGCAGCTCGAAAACCGCTTGGGACGGATTCTTATAGACAATAGCTGAGACGTAAGGCTTCTCTTCAAGCCAACCTTCCAGCTTCTCTTTCACTGAAAGGGTAAAAACGTTCGTTTGCTGCTGTTGTTTCAGCTCCTGTAACTCGCCTTTCCATGAAATCTCACCGTTTTTCATAATCACCACTTGATCACACACCTGTTCTGCATCGTGCAAAACATGTGTAGAAAACAGAACGGCCATATGCTTTTTCAGCTCCCGCATCATGTCCAGCACCTCGAACCGTCCTGTCGGATCAAGCGCAGACACCGGTTCATCCAATATCAAAAACTTCGGTTTATGGAGCAGTGCCTGTGCCAGACCGAGTCTTTGTTTCATGCCTCCTGAATAGCCCCCGATCCTTTTGTGCGCCGCTTCGTGCAAACCGACAAATTCCAGCATCTCGCCGATTTTCTCTTGGCATTTTCTCTTCGAAAGGCCGGACAGTCTCCCCGCAAATGTCAAAAATTCATTTGCGGTCATCCACGAATAAAAAGCAGGATACTGCGGGAGGTACCCAATCAAACGCCGATCCAGCTTTTTCTCTCCTAACAGCTTTATGGTTCCAGAGGTTGGCGAAAGCAGTCCGGCCAGCATTTGCAGAGTCGTGGTTTTGCCGGCTCCATTAGGTCCTAATAGTGCGACACACTCATTTTCATTCACGTGAAAACTGACATTCTTTACAGCTTCATGGTGCCTGTACGATTTGCATAATGATTCAATAGACAGCATATCGGCTTACCTTTGCTTTCTGCCGACGGTGAAAAATAAAATCGGCCCGATAATATTGATACATACGATGATTGCAGCCCACATCCACTTTGGCCCGTTCGTCCGCTCTTCTTTTATACAGCTGATAAGGGCAAACACCGCCAAAGCCAGCTGTAATACAATCAGCGGCAAAATCATTTCCCAAGAAATATTCATTGCTTGATCCCCCTTTTCTTCCGATCCGGCCTAATGACAAAAAAGTAATAACAAATCAGAGGCATCGGTGCTTGAATCAATCCGACAATCCCCCAAACCCATGCCATGTGATTACGTTTTTTCGCATCAATAAATAAAAAGATTCCCTGCGCCAATACGATGAGACAAGCCGCAACCGTTATGATAATTTCTGTTTGTGTCATCCGCGTTTCACCTCGCATTCGCCGAGATGCCTTTTTTTCTCAGCCGCAATCAAAATCGGCAGCACCGCAAGCACACAAACCTGAAGCACAATAAACACAGCAGGAGCTTGAGTGAAAGCTAAGATTGCAGCACTCACAACCATCAGCGCGCAGAATACAAATAAAATGATCTCTTGAAGAAGTTTTTTTCTGTATTCAGCTTTCATTTGTGACAGCTGGTGAAGCAGTTCTTTTTGATTCGGTATAGAGGGATTGGCTGTTTGATCAATTTTTTTCCATTCTGACTTTAAATGATCAGAAAGCTTTTCTTTATTCATCATCCCACTCCTTTCTGATTTGCTGGAGCCCTTTATGAACTCTGGACTTTACAGTGCCTTCTTTGATTTGAAGCATCACCCCGATTTCAGCGTAGGTATAGCCGTAGTAATGCCTTAATAAAACCGGTGTGCGCAGTTTAGGGTCCAGCTTTGAAAACAGATCGAGCGTTTCGCTCCACTCTGCCCCTTTCGCCGACACGTCCCACTTGATCTTGCGGATTGTTTCCTCCGTAACTGTCTGATTCCGTTTCCATTCTCTCTTTCTCTTTTTCTGGTGATCGAGATAGAGCCGCGATGCAATGGAGATCAGCCATGTGGAGAATTTTGAACGGCCCTGAAAGCTTCTTAAATGGATGTACCCTTTCAGAAAGGTTTCCTGAACAAGTTCCTCGCTGAGATCGGGGTGAAGGGAAAGCTTTAACAAGTATTTATATAAGAAAGAATAGTGATAGTGGAAAAGGGCTGTAAACGCCTCGTCGTTTCCCTCTTTCGCCTGCTGGATCAGCCGCTGTTCTTCTTGTGTATCCAATGACCGTGATCCCCCCTTTTTTGTTTTTCTGCCTTATGAGACGACACCGGATTCAAAAGCGTTCATCTTTTTTACAATTCTTTTCAGCCATTGACAGATCAGGCTTCCCGGCCGTTTGGCTGCATATCCTTATTTGTAAACCCCCTTATAGTCTGTTAAGCTATGACTTTATGTCGATTTCAAAAAAACATCCAATATGGAGGACGATGCATTGAAAGTAGAAAGGCGAACGATTGAATATATTCCGAATGAAGAAAGACATGGTAAAGCGAAAGATTTATTTCCCGTATGGTTCGGGGCTAATATGCATATCACCACGTTAGTGACCGGCACGATTCCCGTTGCAATGGGACTTAATCTGTTTTGGAGTGTTGCCGCTATTATTTGCGGAACCTTAATCGGTGCCATATTTATGGCTTCTCATTCCGCGCAAGGCCCTCAGCTAGGCATCCCGCAAATGATTCAAAGCCGTGCCCAATTCGGCGTAATCGGAGCGATTCTTCCCCTCTTCTTAGTCATGTTTATCTACCTTGGTTTCTTCGCAAGCAGCACGATTCTGGCGGCCGGAACCTTAAGCAGCTTTGTTCCCATCCCGGGATCATGGAGCATTATAGGCTTAAGTGCCGTATGTTTTTTACTCACCATTTTCGGCCATGATTTGATTCACAAAATGCAAAAAATCCTTTCTTGGACCTCTTTTGCTGTATTTTTTGCTGCAACGATTCTCATTTTTCAATTGCCGATTCCGGCAGGCAGCTGGATACCCGGAGCGATTGATCTGCCAATTTTCCTAGTGGCAGTCAGCGCAGTTGCGACGTGGCAGCTTGCCTACGCGCCGTATGTTGCCGATTATTCAAGATATCTGCCAGTTAAAACACCGGCTTCAAAAACATTTTGGTACAGCTATGCAGGTACATCTGTCAGCTCCATCTGGATGATGCTGCTCGGCGCATTGCTGACAACCTCACTTCCTGACTTTACGGCAAACTCAGGCAGCCAGATTGTCCAATTGTTCGGTCCCTTCTCGTTTATTATGCTGATCATTGTGCTATTTGGGCAAATGGCAATCAATGTTTTTAACCTGTATGGGGCTTTCATGTCCACGACAACAACGCTGGAGCCGTTTCTGAAATTAAAAGTCACGCCCAAAGTCAGAATCATCATGATCCTGGGTGTCACGCTTGTCGGCACAGTCTTAAGCCTACTGGGACAGAGCAATTTTATGGAACTGTTTTTGAATTTTATCTTTTTCATCAGTTATTTCTTAATTCCGTGGACGGCAATCAATTTAGTCGATTACTACTTCGTCCGCCACGGAAAGTATCAAGTCAAAGCCATGTTCGACGTAAACGGGCCTTATGGAAAGGTCAATTGGATCACCACAATTGCGTTCGTTCTGTCTATCTTGCTGGAAATTCCGTTTATCAACACAAGCTTTTACATCGGACCGCTTGCCAAAATGTTTGGCGGCGGAGACATCGCATGGATTATCGGCTTGGCCGTGCCTTCTGTGCTTTACTATGTATTAATGAAACCGCGTCTGAAAAAACGGGCGGGGTATCAAGAAAAGCTGTCTTCTCTCTGAAGACAGCTTTTTTATCATTCAAATCGTTTCCACACGCGGGGCAGGATGTCAGATAGCTCATGAGCGAGCAACGTATGAGCGGAGTGCTCGTCCGTCCAGAGCTCGGCGCACGCACCATGCAAATAGACCGCGTTTAATACGGCGTGCTTTGGATCTTCATGGCAGCAGAGCATCCCCAATATCATGCCCGTCAGCGTGTCACCGGTTCCGCCCTTGGCGAGCGCCCCGTTTCCGGTTGGATTGAGCCAGCAGTCTCCATCAGGAAACGCGATGACGGTTTGGTTTCCTTTTAACACAATGACAGTCTGCAGCTGAGCCGCCCATTCCTTTGCATATTCCGCTCTTTTTTTCTGCAATTCGTTCACGGGCACCCCTGTCATTCGGAAAAACTCGCCCGGGTGCGGCGTGAGGATGACGGGGCCCTCCCGTTTCGGATATGTGCGCTTCGCCAGCGCTCCGGCATCCAAAATAACAGGACAATCAGCCGTAAGCACATGATCGACTGCCTGCTGTACGCTTTCCGTTTGCGGAAGGCCCGGTCCGATGGCAATGGCCCGGTACGTCTCTTCAAGCTGAGCATCCGCCGCCTTTTTCCAGCCGTCACGCCAATAGGTCGCCTCGGGCAAAACAGGAACAATTAGCGGGATTACGTTTTCTGATGTACCGATGACAAGCTTGCCGAGACCGCTCCGCATGGCCCCAAGCCCTGCAAGCAGCGCTGCTCCCGGCATGTCGTCACTTCCAGCCAGCAGCAAAGCCGTACCGTACGTGCCTTTATGGCTCTCCGCATCTCTTTCAGGAAGCGTGGCCCTTACATGCTCTTCCGTCCAAAATGGAACATTCATCTCTATCCCTCCTCTGCTTTCTTTTCCTATTTTTCCTGTCCCTTTTCTTTTTCAAACAAAAAAGACAGCCTTTTAGGGCTGTCTTTTATTTTACAGGAACATCAAGGTGATACAGGCGGCGATATCGTTCGTTTGCCGCCAGCAGCTCCTCATGGGTTCCTTCCATTTCTGTTTTGCCGTTTTCGAGAAATACGATTTTATCGGCTGCTTCCACTCCCGCGAGATGGTGTGTAATCCATAAAATCGTTTTTCCTTTCAGCACCTCAAACACCGTTTCCATCAATTCACGTTCGGTAATAGGATCGAGGCCGACTGTTGGCTCATCGAGGATGATGATCGGTGTATCCTGCAGCAAAATCCTCGCAAGTGCGATCCGCTGGCGCTCTCCACCGGAAAAACGGATGCCGGTTTCTTGTACAGAGGTATGATATCCGTCAGGCAATGACTCAATGTAGTCATGCAGCTTGACCTGCTTTGCGGCGCGGCGCACATCCTCGTCGCTTGCTTCTCCGTTTCCGAGCCTGATGTTGTTCAAAATGCTTGTATCAAACAGGTGCGGTTTTTGATTTAACACGGCCACCGCATCCGCAATCTGATCCTTTAACAGCGCTGTCTCCACTCCGTTTAACGTCACAGAACCGGAGTCCGGTTTCAAGGCGCCTTCGATTAATGCAAGCGATGTTGATTTCCCAGAGCCGCTTCGGCCGAGCAGCGCCATTTTTTCTCCTTGGCGCAGCGTAAAGGAAAAGTTGTGCAGCACTTGGCTGCTGTTGTCATAAGAAAACGTCACATCACGAAAGGCCAAGGTGACATCTTGAAGATCGAGAATTTGATCCCCTGATTCAGTTTGTGACGCCTCCGGCTGAGGAGCCACATTGTTCATGCGTCTGATAGAATCCTGATAGCCCGGCACTTCGCCTAAGGCATCCGAAAGCGGCAAAAAGGCTTCCGTCAACGGAAACACCACTAGCACAAAAGCGGCAATCATCGTTTTAGCGAGCTCGCCGTCCGCTTGCTGTCCCGCTGTCCAAAACAGCATCAGCAAAATAAGGCCAGCGACAAGGCATTGCGCAGCAAAGTCCCGCCATCTTGTAAAGCGTTGTTTTTTCCGTTCAAGCTCAAACCAATCACGTTCCTCTTTTTCATAAGCATCAATAAAAGCATGCCGGCGTCCGCTGAACATCCAGTCGCTGACACCCATCACAGCATCTGTCAGACGGCTGTACAGCACATTCCGTCCGCTTTTCAGCTTCGCATTCTTCGCTCTCGTCACGAGCAAAGACACAACCGGAAACAATACAACAAGAACAAACAAATACAGCGCAAGCAATATGGCAAACGGCCAAGAGAAGAAGCCGAGCGCTATCACTGACACAGCATACAGGAGCAAGGCTGAGATCGCAGGAAAAATCGTTTTTAAGAAAGCATCCTGCAAATGCTCAATATCCTCAGACAAAATGCCGAGCATATCCCCCGTGCGAAAACGGGAACGCAGCATCAAAGCACCCGGCTCAAGCATATTGTAAAGGCGGACGCGCATGTCAGATACGATTTTCAAAATGATGTGATGGCCGACGAGCCGTTCCACATATCGCGACACAGAGCGCGCAATCCCAAAGGTGCGCACAGCGACAATCGGCACATAAATGAGCAGAATGTTTTCCGGCCTTGTCGCCGCTTTAGAAATCAAAAAACCTGAGGTGAACATGAGAAAAGCAGCAGAAAAAATCGTCACCGCACCCAAAAAGATAACCAGAACGAACAGGCGGGCATTTTGCTTGATATACGGCAAAATCCATTCTTCTTTCTTCATGCTCTTTCCCCCAGTTGTGCCTTCACGAGTTTGGTATACACACCGTTTTTCTCCAGCAGTTCATTGTGAGTCCCAATTTCCGCAACCCTGCCCCCGTCAAGCACGATAATTTCGTCCATATCGAGCATCCAGTGAAGGCGGTGAGTCGCGAGAAAGACGAGCTTATCCTCAAATAAATCCAGCATCGTTTCTTTTATTTCATATTCTGTTTCGATATCAAGATGGGCGGTCGGCTCATCCAGCAGCAGGATCGGACGGTTTCCCAAAAAGGCGCGGGCCAGCGCGACACGCTGTGCCTGGCCGCCGCTGAGCGCCCGGCCGCCTTCCCCGATCCGCCCCTCTAATCCGTCAGGAAGGTTGTTCACCAGCTCCGTCAGTCCCGCTGAGGCAGCAGCACGTGTTGTATCCTCTGCCGAAGCGCTTGGATGGTAGAAGCGAATGTTGTTGCCAAGCGTATCATCAAAAATGTACGGATGCTGGGGAATGTAAAGAAGGTTCTTCTGCCAGCTGCCGTCCTGCAAATGGGACCGGCTTGTACCATTAACCTCAATCATCCCGCCATCCGGCTCTAAAAATCCGCCGAGAATATCAATTAATGTTGATTTTCCGGCGCCGCTTGCACCGATAATGCCGATTTTTTTCTTGCCTTTGAATGAGAGATGAATATCAGACACCGAACGGCCGACTGACACGCCTGACAGCTTCAGCTCATCCTGATCGGACCAAGCTTCGAGCTGAAGCGGCGTCTCTTCTTTAAAACCAGGCTGCGACAAAATCTCTTGAATGGTTTTTCCTGCTTCCTGGCCGTTCAGCGTTGCATGATAATCATTCCCCACTTCCCGCACCGGCAAAAAATACTCAGGCGCCAGAATAAGCGCCGTTAAAGCAGGGCCAAGCAAAATATCGCCGTCAATGAGGCGCAGGCCCAGAAATACTGCGACTGTCGCCACCGACAGCATCGTGAAAAAATCGAGGGCGAATGATGACAAAAACGCCACCCGGAGTGTGCTCATCGTTGCCTTGCGATACCGCTCACTCACATAGAAAATATTTTTGCTGTGTGACTTGCTCAAACCTAGGAAACGCAATGTCTCCAGCCCGCGAAGAGAATCAACAAAATGATTGGAAAGTCTCTGATAGGATTTCCACTGACGATCCGCTTTTCTCTGCGCGACAAGGCCGAGGAGAATCATAAAGATGATCAGAATCGGCATAGCAGCGACTAAAATGATGGCTGATGTCCGATCCTGAAAAAACACATAAATGACAACTGCCGCAGGCACAATCGCCATGCTGACCATTTTCGGCAGAAACAGCTCCAGGTAGCGGCGGAACTGGCTGATGCCTTCCATCGCCAGCGTCACCATTTGCCCCGTCCCCTCTTTCTTTGCAAAGCGGGGGCCTAATCGGAACAGCTGATCAAGAAAACTTTTCCTCAAATCTGCTCCTGTCCGGGCGGCGTATTGATAGACGATTTTCTGTCGCGCCACCGTCATCCCGTGCCGGGCGATAAAAGCGATGAGGAAAAAGCCGATCACCGGTAAAAGGGAGGTAATGCCCTTCCCGTTGAACAGTCCGGTTACGGCCTCACTCAGCCACTCTGCCTGCATAATAATGGCGGCTGTCTGAATCAACGTTAAACAAGTAATCAAGGTGAGAATCCGCTTCATTCCTTTATATCGAAACAGGTCTTTTCCCATTAATAAGTCATAGGCTCCTTATGGCTGACGCGCTTCCGGAAGACATAATAGCTCCAGATCTGGCTGCCGATGACGAACGGCAATAGCGTTAATGCTGCAATTGACATGACTTTAAGCGAATAATCTCCAGAAGAAGCGTTAGCTACTGTTAAATCGTATGCGCTATGAAGCGAGCTGACCATTACACGAGGGAATAGGGAAATAAAGATCATTCCCACGGTCAGCGCCAGACCAGCGCCTGTCATCCCAAATGTCCAGCCGTCTTTTTTCTTACGAATAAATACAGCCGCGAGCATAAAGCAGATGACAATCAAAACAGCGAGCGGAATGGTAATCTCGCCGCGGCGTGTAAACATGTCTGTCTGATACGCAGAAAGGGCCGCGAAGGCAAGAACCGCTACAAAAACAACACCCATTATCTTTTGCGCCATTTTCCGGGCGCGGTTTTGCAAATCACCAATCGTACGCAGCGTGATAAACATTAATCCATGCTGGAAGCAAAGAAGCGTTACCGTCACACCGCCAAGTATAGAATATACATTGATATAATCAGATACATGTGCGTGAATGTTCATGTCGGCATCAATCGGCATCCCGCGGAATAATGTCGTGAACAGCACACCAAGCACAAACGGAGGAATTAGACTGCCGAAAAAAACGACCCAGTCCCAAACCTTTACCCATTTTAAATGATCCACCTTGCCGCGGAACTCAAACGCGACCCCGCGGCCCATTAACGCAAGCAGCACTATGACAAACGGAATGTAATAACCGCTCAGCATCGTTGCATACCAGTTTGGGAATGCCGCGAAAATGGCGCCTGCGCCAGTCAAAAGCCACACTTCATTCGCGTCCCAGAACGGCCCGATCGTGTTGATCAGCACTCTGCGTTCTAATTCATTATGGCCAAGAAAACGGGTCGCCATGCCGACCCCGAAATCAAAGCCTTCCAAAAAGAAGAATCCTACAAACAATACAGCAACGAGTATAAACCAAAGATCATGAAGAGATGCCATGGTATACCTCCTGACTAAATGGATCTGTTGATACAGGCACATCATGATGATTATCATGCTCCGCACCTTTTTTAATCTCACGGATAAACAAGAAGACAAGCAGTGCACCAAGAATCATGTACATCACACCGAATGCGATGATTGAGAATAACAAGGAACCCGCTGTTACGTTAGGCGACACAGATTGAGCGGTTGTCATTAACCCCATAACCGTCCAAGGCTGACGTCCGATTTCTGTCATAATCCAGCCCGCGGAGTTTGCAAGAAACGGGAAGGAAATCAACGCGATCATGATGCGCAAATACCATTTGCTGTTTTCAAGCTTTTTACGGCGGTTTAACCAAAGGCCGCCTAACGCAGCAAGAATCATGACAACACCTGCTCCTACCATGATGCGGAAGCTCCAGAATGTCGTTTTCACTGGCGGAATGTAGTCGCCTTTTCCGTATATTTTTTCGTACTCAGCCTGAAGGGTTTTCATCCCTTTGACACTTCCGCTGAATTTCTGATAAGCCAAGTAGCTCAAGGCATAAGGAACTTTGATTTCATTTGAGCTTTTTTCATTTTTTGTATCGATCGTCGCAAAAGCGGTCCAAGCAGCAGGGTCACCGCTGTCTTCCCATAGGCCTTCACTGGCAGCCATTTTCATCGGCTGTGATTCCATCAAGTGCTCAGCCTGCATGTGTCCGCTAAGGCCGACGCCAAGACCGGCACAAAGACCGACGATCATTGCGAGTTTAAAAGATTGCTTAAAGAACGGCACTTCTTTTTTCTTCAGCAGTTTAAAAGCACTCACTCCGGCAATAAAGAAAGCTCCAGTGGCAAGCGCACCGAAAATAACGTGCGGGAATTCAACCCAAAGCTGAGGGTTTGTAATCAACGCGCCAAAATCATTCATTTCCGCGCGGCCGTTTTTGATCGTAAAGCCGACCGGCTCCTGCATAAAGGAGTTTGCTGTTAAAATCCAGAAAGATGACATGATCGTTCCGAATGATACGAGCCATATGCAGAGCGCGTGAATTTTCTTCGGCAGGCGGTCCCAGCCAAAAATCCATAATCCGATAAAAATAGATTCCATGAAAAACGCCAATAATGCTTCAATCGCAAGCGGAGCGCCAAATACATCTCCGACAAAACGGGAGTAATCTGACCAGTTCAGTCCAAACTGGAATTCTTGCAAAATCCCCGTTACAACACCGACTGCGAAATTTATTAAGAATAAGT
Source organism: Bacillus sp. PS237 (assembly GCF_037963345.1). NCBI lineage: Bacteria > Bacillati > Bacillota > Bacilli > Caryophanales > Bacillaceae > Bacillus > Bacillus sp. PS237. The sequence goes on from NZ_CP150156.1 coordinate 3,905,777, forward strand.
GTCCCCAAAACTTTGCCATTTTGAGATACAGCTCATTTTTCTTTACAAGATAAAGAGTCTCCATCAACGCAACCATAAACACAAGCCCGATAGACATCGGCACAAACAAGAAGTGAAACAACGTTGTTGATGCAAATTGTATGCGGGCTAATACCAATTCACTCATGCTTTCTCCTCCATTTCCGGTTAAAACTGTTAATTTGCTCACTACTTCACAAATAGAACCGAGACTTTGATCAGTAATTCACAAAATAGACGAAAAAAATATTGCTCAATATTTCACAAATGTGTCAAAAAGTCATCCAATATGATGCAAGATTGCCAGACTGACCAAATGACACAATCTCTGACTGGTTCATATTAAGTACTTTACAACGATTCATTTCAAAAATAAAGCCTAAAATACCTAAAAAGTCCCGCACTATGTGACGGATTTTTGTCTATTTTGTTGCTTATTTATGTCGGCTGCTAGGATAAATGACCCTTTATTATCGTACATCAACACATCGTTCCTTGCGAACAAAATGCTTGCCCCCGCCCCAGCACTCGAGTCTCAGCATTCCGTCTTAAACCGATTTTAGTCAGAATGCCTCTTTTCATTTGAACCGGTAAGAGGAGAAAAGTTGAATAGTAAATTTTTAATATATTAATAATTTCAATTTTTTAGTATACTTAACATAGTGAACAATTTCACTGCATCAAGAATAGGGGAGGTTTTTCAATGGGAGAGCTTCAAACACACATGCAATTGCAAACGGATACAATTCACGAAGGGGTTCGAAAAGAGAATTGGTTTGCGAAAGCCATGAATATAAAAGTAGGCATCATACCGCTTCCTGTGTATGCCTTGCTGTTTATATTAATCACTGTTTTTGTTATGCATCACGATGTAAAAAGTGACATTTTGACATCCATTGCCGTCATGGCGTTTTTCGGGTTTACCTTTGCCCAAATCGGCAAATCGATACCGATTGTTCGTTCTATCGGCGGCCCGGCCATCCTAGCTACTTTTATTCCGTCCGCTGTCGTGTACTATCACCTGCTGCCTAATGATATCGTCAAATCCACCACAGAATTTACAGAAAACTCAAACTTTCTATATTTGTTTATCGCCGGTATTGTCGTCGGAAGCATTCTCGGCATGAAAAGAGAAACACTCGTAAAAGCATTCATGAAAATCTTTATTCCGCTTATTGTCGGTTCTGTCACAGCCGCTATTGTCGGACTGGCTGTCGGGACATTGCTCGGACTCGGATTTCAGCATACCCTGCTGTACATTGTCATTCCGATCATGGCTGGAGGAGTCGGAGAAGGCGCTATCCCGCTGTCCATCGGATATTCTGACATCATGCCCATTTCTCAAGGGGAAGCGTTTGCACTTGTTCTGCCATCGATTATGCTGGGCAGCTTGTGCGCGATTATTCTAGCGGGATTGCTGAACCGAATCGGAAAGAAAAAACCGGAATGGACAGGCAACGGCAAAGTGGACCGCTCCGAAGAAGAGTCCCCTGCGCTGGAGGAATCTCAAAGCGGACAGCAAATGTTCAACCTTTCTTTATTTGCGTCAGGCGGTATCCTTGCTGTTTCTTTATACTTAGTCGGCATGCTCGCTCACGATTTTTTCGGTTTTCCGGCACCCGTTGCCATGCTGTTACTGGCTGTTCTAATCAAGCTGTTCAGATTGGTGCCTGCCTCAATTGAAAATGGCGCGTTTGGAGTGTCCCGCTTCTTTTCAACAGCTGTGACCTACCCGCTTCTCTTTGCGATTGGGGTATCCATGACGCCGTGGGACAAGCTTGTCGCCGCTTTTAACCTCAGCAATATTATCACGATTCTGTCTGTCGTTGTGACCATGATGGCCGTTGGCTTCTTCACTGGAAAATGGCTGAACATGTATCCGATTGAAACCGCCATTATTAATGCATGCCATTCTGGGCAAGGCGGCACGGGTGACGTTGCCATTTTAAGCGCCGCTGAAAGGCTTGAGCTAATGCCTTTCGCCCAGGTGTCTACCCGCATCGGGGGCGCGATTACAGTATCCTTAACCTTATTGCTGCTGCACCAGTTTTATTGATCCCCGCAAGCAAGTTCTTCGTCAAACGAAAGAGCTTGCTTTTTTGCATGTCCATGTTTTTGCAAGTTCCCATCCCATGCTATAGTAATAGTTGGAAATACTAGATAGAAAGGAATCTGGCATGCCTATGGGAACTCATCTATTTCTCTTTATGCTTCTCGGGCTGGGATTTTATTTGATATCAGCCCTAGCTGCAAAACTCATTCCGGCCATAGACTTCTGGATTGATATTGTTCTATGGGTCGGCGCTGCGGCTTACATCTTCTCTCATCTCTCATTCATGGACGGCATTGTCTCACTCGCGACAATGTTCTACTGCTATTGGACCGCAATGGATCTCATTGTTTCAGAGCGTGTGGAAAAACCTTCGGGAGACTGGCAGGAAATCGAGCTTGCCAAAAACAAAACACGCCTCCTGTCAGACATTACGCTGACCGCCATTGTGTTTGCAGGGGCTGTCATTTTTTTCATCTATGGACCTGACACAAGCCCTCTCAAATATGTGATCCTTCTCGGAATGATCTCCGGCGGAGGGGCACTTGTGAAGCGAATACTGAATGTTTTTAGCGTAAAGGTTTTTTATTCAGCAGCCTTAGAAAAATTGCATATCAGCTCACACTATGAAACCCGTACATACCCGCTTTCCGATTTGAAGAACATTCAGCTTGAATCAACAGCAGATCTCTTAAAGCTCCATCCGCTTCTGACGATGTATTCATCCCGTTTAGATTTGACAACAAGCTTTCAGCAAGTCATTAAACTGTCTCTTCCCGGCGAAACACTGTTTCTGACGGTGAAGGAACCGCAAAAATGGAAAACAATTCTTCAGGAATACACAGATGCAGAAAACAATGTGGACAATGTGATTTCTGTTTTGCCGTTTTATCATCGAAAAAATGTGAAGCGGCTGCTCGGTAAGCTTTATTTTGCCGCCAGCGTAAAAGGGGTATCCGCTTACGCCTTATTGGTGCTCGCGTTATACGCATTACACGCCTCTCCATGGGTCATGGCTGTTGCCGTAATCCTATATTGGGTATTCAACATGTATATGTCAGACCGTGTGTTGCGGGCGGCGATGGACGCCAAGTCTTGTCATCATCCGCATGTACAGGCCGCGGCCGATAAGATTTTCAGATCGGCCGGCATTTCCCATGTCCGCATATACGAAACGGAGAGTGATGATTACAACGGAATGGCAGTAGGCATGAATGTCGGGAGGTCAATGGTCATCCTGACAAGCGCCACACTAACACTTCCACAGCGTGTCATTGAAGGCATTCTGGCCCATGAGGCGATTCATATCAAAAAACGTGACGTTCTGTCATCACAGCTTTTGCGTTTTCTATATCTTGGAGCTGTCGTGGGGATTTTCCTCTTGTTTGAGCAGCATATCACCCATCCCGAGGCCCACAAAATTGCGCTTTGGGCTTTCATTATGGCAATCATTATCCTATTCCAGCTCTATCAATCCTTTTGTTCACAATGGATGGAGGTGCGTGCTGACAACCTTGGCGCATCATTGCTGGACGGCGGTTACAAACAAATGGCTGAAGCCTTGAGAATCTTGGCGGTTCGGCAAGATGAGGATATACAGAAACAAAGTGCCTATAGCTCTGAAGCAGGTGAAGACGAGCTTCAAATTGATTCTCTCACCCGTGATAAAAGCTGGTTTTTCAGATTGATTGATTTTCAGTTCGCTCCTCATCCTCCTATGTATTGGCGTGTCGGCACTTTATTGTCAAACAAAGGACATGGGGTGCTAAAGCGCTGGCTCAGAGACCGACTGAAAGAATCGATCACTTTGAAATGAAACCGGTCAGCGTTTCATCCGTATAACAGATATGGTGAAAAAAGGGAGTGACGCGAAGTGATTGTGATCATCTTATTGTTTATATCTATTATTGTTTTTCTTTCAGTCATTCAGCCGCAGCCCTCGAAAAACAAAAGCCGCCAGCAGGCGGACAGCGGGTATTTCGGTTATTCAGATCATAGCTCACACCATGATGGATGCAGCAGTGACGGAGGTTTCAGCGATTCCGGCTGTGGCGGCGGAGGGGGCGGCGATTAAACGCCGCCTTTTTTTATTTCATTGATTCGATGTACGCACCAAAAGCCGAGCCTGACATGCCTGGGGACACGCGCACACGATGGAGGGCATACATTCCCTGGTCTCTCGAAGCCGCGCCCGGTTCTGTCGTCACGCCCATTTGATAGCCTGTTTTTTCAGCGGCCTTCAGCGTCTCCTCATTGTAGCGCCCTACCGGATAGCTGATGATGGTGGTTTGCTGATGAAACATGTTGTCGAACAGCTTTTTCGAATCAGCCATCTCACTTTGCTGCTGTTGAGGCGTTAATCCGTTCAGCTCAAGGTGGTCAATCGTATGGCTTTCAATCGATATGCCGTGCTGTGCCATTTCCTTCATTTGTTCCTCTGTCAGATGGTGCTTATGTCCGATCGATTTGCCGATCATAAAAATCGTTGCCTTCATCCCGTACTTTTTCAGCACCGGATACGCATCTTGATAATTGTCGGTGTACCCGTCATCAAATGTGATCAGCACGCACTTCTCACTCGGTTTTTTATCCTGCGTCAGCATGAGAGATGCCTCTTTCGGCGTTAATGTCTGATAGCCGTTATCATGAAGCCACTTCATATGCGCCTCGAATTCTTTCTTTGGCACACGGAGGCTGTTTCCTGAAGAAATGCTGTGGTACATCAAAATCGGCAGCTTTGCCGGTTTCTCTGTTTTGATCCATGCGGATGTATCGTCTTCTTTTTTCTGAACTTGTACTGCCTTTTTTTCCGGTTTCTTTTGTTCCGCTTTTGGCATCGGCTGCTCTGCATTCGCCTCTTGATCAGCACAAGCCGCAAGAGCCAAACAGCTGCCCAAAAGAAAGATGCTTAAAAACAATCGTTTCATCGTTCTCCTGCTTTCTGTCTATTTCTTCCTCCTTTTTCATCGGTTTGATTCTGAGATTTTCAATAGCAAAAAACCGGACATGTCTCCATGTCCGGTTTTTTTGATCTTATCGGATTCTCACTTCTGTCTCACTGTCAAAGAAATGGCCTTTATTCATATCAAATGCAACCGTCAGCTCATCGCCCGATTGAATATCGAGGCGGGCGTCGATCCGCGCAATAAAGTCTTGGTTGTCTATCTGCGAATAAATCATAATTTCAGAACCGAGCAGCTCTGCAACATTAATTTTCGCCTTAATCGAAGAGTTCTTATATGATTCCACGACAATCAATTCATCATGTATATCCTCAGGACGGATGCCGAAGATGACCTCTTTGCCGATGTAGCCTTTTTCACGCAGCACTTTCATTTTTCCTTCCGGGACGGTTAATGCCGCAGAACCGATTTTGATTAAGCCATCCGTGAGCTTTCCTTTGAAAAAATTCATCGCCGGTGATCCGATAAACCCGCCGACAAAGACGTTTTCAGGGAATTCATATACATCCTTCGGCGTCCCGATCTGCTGAATTTTCCCATCTTTCATGACTACAATCCGTGTCGCCATTGTCAGCGCTTCTGTCTGGTCATGCGTCACATAAATCGTTGTAGTCTGCAATCTCTGGTGGAGCTTAATGATTTCCGCCCGCATTTGCACCCTCAGCTTCGCGTCCAGGTTTGACAAAGGCTCATCCATCAGGAACACCTTTGCATCCCGCACGATTGCCCGGCCCAGCGCAACCCGCTGTCTCTGTCCGCCTGACAGCGCTTTCGGTTTACGGTGCAAATATTCCTCAAGCCCGAGAATTTTAGCGGCTTCTTCGACTCTTTTTTTGATTTCAGGCTTCGGCATTTTCCGAAGCTTGAGCCCGAACGCGATATTATCGTAGACCGTCATATGCGGATAAAGCGCGTAGTTCTGAAATACCATCGCGATATCCCTGTCCTTTGGCGCTACATCATTGACCCGTTTTCCTTCAATATAAAAATCACCTTTCGAAATTTCTTCAAGTCCTGCGACCATTCGCAGCGTCGTTGATTTCCCGCAGCCGGACGGGCCGACGAATACGATAAATTCCTTATCGGCAATATGAAGGTTAAAGTCATCAACCGCCGGTTCCTTCTGATCATAAAATTTATAAATGTGCTCCATCCGCAATTCAGCCATCTAACATCCCCCTTTGTTATTGTAAACGCTTTCTTATATTGAGTGTAACAGCAATTCCCTCTCGCTAAAATGGGCAGCGTTCATAAAATCACCCAGCCATTTTTCGTGCATATTTCCAATTTATTCTGAACTTTCATTTTGCAGGCAGATAAAATAGGCAAGAAGCGCGCCTTTGTACGATTTGATATCTATCCCTGACCGCTCAATAAATTTATCAATCCGATATTGCAGGCTGTTGCGATGCAGATGCAGCTTTTTCGCTGTTAATGTGACGTTTGAGTTGTTTTCAATAAACAGCTTAATGGTCTTCCTTAGCTCAGATTCACTTCCAAATAAAAGCTCAGCTTCTTCAGAGAGCAGTGTTTCCAGTTTTTCTTTTTCTGTTTCTAATAATAGAAAAGGAAAGATCATCTCAAAGGTCACACTCTGCACCTGAGGCAGCCGTTTTTCAGCAAACAGGAAATACGCCTGTTCACGAGCGTAATGTTTTCGCAGACACTCATCCGGCTCGTAAAATCTTCCGGCGTAAAAACGGACACTGAAGTAGAAATCACTTTCAAGAACCTTAGCGAGCGATTCCAGTTCGTCCTTCTCCGCCGCCGCTTCACTTTCCTGCTCGACAATCACACCTCTGTCCTCATGGATCCACACAATCACAAAAGACACCGGCCAAAAATGGCGAACCGCTTCCGTAAAGGACGTCCTTTCTATTTTGCCGAATAAATGAAAGTGAACAAATCTCGTCCGTTTCTTTATATACGCCGGCAATTCCCCTCTGGAAAAAAGGAACGAAAACCACTTGTTTTCCTCAGGTGATTTCATAGACAGTTGATTGCCCTCATCCGCAGGCGTCAAAAATGACTGCAGCACCAATACTTCTTTTTCACTGATCTCTGTTTTCGGAATGGAGATATATCTCTGATTGCTCTCATCAAAAAAACATAGACAGCCTTCCCTTATGCAAAGCTCCTCAGACACAATCGAACCGGGATAAATAGCCAGCAGCGATTTCATAGAGTCTCCTCTCTTATGTAAGGATCTGTATATTCAGTATAAGGCGAAACACACATGTTCTCCACTAAAAAAGAGTATATCCGGTATAGATAGACGAGAAACTGAAAGGGAAACCTCATTCGTTTACATATTGGCTTCAGCGGAAATAGAAGAAGACATGCAGGACCAAAGGAGGGTCATCTTATGAGTTTCGAAACGTTAAACAAAAGTTTTATCAACGGAAAATGGACTGGGGGAGAAAGCGGACGTACGGAGGACATTTTGAATCCGTATGACCAGTCTGTGATCACAACAGCATCTTTGGCAACGGGCAAACAGCTTGAGGATGCGTTTGACATTGCACAGAAAGCCCAAAAAGAGTGGGCCAAGAGCACGACGGAAGACCGAAAAGCCGTGCTGCAAAAAGCGCGCGGCTATTTACACGAAAACCGTGATGACATCATTATGATGATCGCCCGCGAAACTGGCGGAACGATCATTAAATCAACAATCGAGCTGGAACAAACGATTGCGATTTTAGATGAAGCCATGACGTATACTGGTGAATTAGGCGGCGTCAAAGAGGTGCCATCCGACATTGAAGGGAAAACCAATAAGATTTACCGCCTTCCGCTAGGTGTCATTTCATCGATTTCTCCATTTAATTTCCCAATGAATCTATCCATGAGATCCATTGCGCCCGCAATTGCGCTGGGTAACAGCGTTGTTCACAAGCCTGATATCCAAACTGCTATTTCCGGCGGGACCATCATTGCGAAAGCGTTTGAACACGCCGGTCTTCCTGCCGGTGTCCTTAACGTCATGCTGACGGATGTAAAGGAAATCGGGGACGGCATGCTCACCAATCCAATCCCGAGATTAATCAGCTTTACAGGGTCAACAGCAGTCGGGCGCCACATCGGTGAAATCGCCGGTCGCGCCTTCAAACGAATGGCACTTGAGCTCGGCGGCAACAATCCATTTGCCGTTCTTTCAGATGCGGATGTCGATCGTGCTGTGGATGCCGCGATTTTCGGAAAATTTATTCACCAGGGACAAATCTGTATGATTATCAACAGGATCATCGTTCATCAAGATGTATACGATGAGTTTGTAGAAAAATTCACCGCCCGTGTCAAACAGCTTCCGTACGGCGATCAAACCGATCCGAAAACCGTTGTCGGCCCGCTGATCAACGAGCGCCAAATCGAGAAAGCGCTGGAGATCATTGAGCAGGCAAAGACAGACGGCATTGAGCTTGCGGTTGAAGGAAAACGCGTCGGAAACGTGCTGACGCCGTACGTCTTTGTCGGTGCGGACAACAACAGCAAAATTGCCCAAACGGAGCTGTTTGCCCCAATCGCAACCATTATTAAAGCTGGCAGCGACCAGGAAGCGATTGACATGGCAAATGATACTGAATACGGCCTCAGCTCTGCGGTTTTCACTTCTGATTTAGAAAAAGGCGAAAAGTTCGCCCTGCAAATTGACAGCGGCATGACCCATGTCAACGACCAGTCCGTCAATGATTCGCCGAATATTGCCTTTGGCGGAAACAAAGCAAGCGGTGTCGGCCGTTTCGGCAATCCGTGGGTCGTCGAGGAATTTACCGTGACGAAATGGATTTCGATACAGAAGCAATACCGCAAATATCCGTTCTAAATGAAAAAATCCCTCTGTTTCAAGTACAGAGGGATTTTTCTTTATTTAGATATATCCACAAACCCTTCGCCAAACACATCGCGTACGTCATGTACGATCACAAACGCTTTTTTGTCGCAGCTTCTAATGATTTTTTTCAGCATAGACAGCTCCTGTTTGTTAATGACGATATACAAAATCTCTTTTGACTGGCCCGTATAATTTCCCTTCCCTGATAAAATCGTCACGCCCCGATCCATCAAGGTATTTACCTGCTCTGCAATCTCACTCTTATTTTCTGAAATGACCGTAATGGCTTTTTTCGTATTCAAACCTTCAATAATGAAGTCCATCACTTTGGTACCGATATACAGCATCACGATCGTAAACATCATTTTTTCTGCACCAATAATAAAATAAGAGCTAAATACTACGATTAAATCAAAAAACAAGAGTGCATAGCTGATATTCCAGTCTAAATATTTATTAGCAATTCTGGCCAGAATCGCGGAACCGGCCGTCGTCCCGCCGACCCGGATAATCATGCCGATCCCGACTCCGGCAAATACACCTGCGAAAATCGTATTAATGATCAATTCATCAGACGGAATGCTCCACCCATGTGTCAGATGAAGAAAAAGCGAATTTGCCGCAACCGCAATGATCGTATAAACCGTTGTTTTTCCATCAAGAAACTTGTAGCCGATTAAAAGCAAAAACGCATTTAAGATAAAGTTCGTGACACCAGGAGACCATTGAAACAGATAATACAAAATCAGCGTAATCCCAGTGACTCCGCCTTCCCCAAGATCATTGGGAATCGCAAATAAATTAACCGCAAGCGCGAAGAAAAAAGCGCCAATCACAAGCATAAGTACATCCAGCATTCTCTTTTTCATCACGAAAACACTCCTTTTCATTGTTCTGTTCTAGCAAATAAAAAAACCCAGGAGAACGCTCTCGAAAAAGAGCAGAAACTCCTGGGCTTTTATCCCACCGTGTCATAACAGCCAAGCTGCTATGTGTTTTCTCTCGGTCACAGTCCAATTTGCATTGCGGAACCCTAGAAAACCACTGTTTTTATCATATCCTTTTCACTTTCCAATATTAGCATTATAAGGGACGGTTCGAATTGGTTCAAGGGGTATTTGCGGAGTTTTCATCAGATAAGCTGGAAAAAAATACGATTTATCTATTAAAAAAGAACAGATATAACCGATAAGAAAAAAAGCATATATTTTACAAGCGAATGTAACTATAAATGATAATAATTATAAGAAATTCATAATTTTATATTGACTAAGAGAAATAATATAGGCATTATAGTACATATGTTTCGTACATTTTATTACATAGGAGGAAATATAATGGCAGGAAAACTAGTACCCTGTAAAGCTTGCGGTCAAGAAATTGCAAAGGGTGTAAAAAAATGTCCTAACTGCGGTAAGGATCAACGTAACTTTTTTATGCGACATAAAATCATTACGTTTATTCTCGCAGTTGTTGTCATCATTATTATCGGTAATATGATTGGCGGCGGAGGCGGCTCAGAAGCCACTTCCAAAACATCAAGCAGCAGCAAAGCAGAAACTGAAAAAACATACAATATCGGTGATACCGTAAAAACTGAAAAAACTGAAGTGACGGTTACGAAGGTAGAGGACAGAGATACTGTCGGTACTCAATATGTTGAAAAGAAAGCATCTGAGGGAGGTACAATTGTAGCTGTTCAATATACAATTAAAAACGTATCTAAAAAGCCGATTAGCTCTTTTTCAATTCCAACTGTTAAATTAGTTGATGCTGATGGTACTTCTTATGATTCTGATATTGATGCTTCTGTAAACTATGCAACTGAGACAAAAGTTGATAACTCTAAAATTTTGAGTGATCTAAATCCTAATATTAAAGTAACAGGTGTAAAAGCATTTGAAGTTGACAAGGAAGCTTATGCAAAAGGCACTTGGAAACTAAAATTCAGTAATGATGTTATTGTGAAAATCAAATAACAGCTAACAAGGGTGCCTGTTTAGGCACCCTTGTTCTTTAAAAAAGGCCTTCTCAATTGAGAAGGCCTCCATTCTTATTCCGCACTCTTATACCCATTCACATTAGAAGACTGCCATCTCCAGGAATCAGCACACATTTCCTCAAGGCCGCGTTTCGCTTCCCAGCCTAGTTCTCGCTTGGCTTTCGCAGGATCTGCAAAGCATGTGGCGATGTCTCCCGGACGGCGGTCCGCAAAACGGTATGGAACCTCTTTCCCTGACACTTTTTCAAAGGCTTTGACCATTTCCAGCACGCTGTAGCCTGTGCCTGTTCCAAGGTTGTATGCATCGGCTCCTGTAGAGTTCAATACTTTTTCCAGCGCCTTGACGTGGCCTTCTGCGAGATCAACGACGTGAATATAATCGCGTACGCCTGTCCCGTCTTTTGTCGGATAGTCATTTCCGAATACGCTTAATTGCTCGAGCTTCCCGACTGCTACCTGTGCCACATACGGCATAAGGTTATTTGGGATTCCGTTCGGGTCTTCACCGATCCGTCCGCTTGGATGCGCGCCGAACGGGTTAAAGTAACGAAGCAGCGCAACGCTCCACTCATTGTCGGCTGTATGCAAATCACGCAATATTTGTTCAAGCATGAGCTTCGTCTGCCCATAAGGATTTGTCGCGCCTAATGGAAAGTCTTCCGTAATCGGCGATGTTTCCGGAACGCCGTATACTGTCGCAGATGAACTGAATACGATTTTCTTGACGCCGTATTTCTCCATGGCCTCGCATAAAATAAACGTTCCTGTCAAATTGTTATGATAATATTTGAGGGGAATCGCCACAGATTCGCCGACTGCTTTTAACCCTGCAAAATGAATCACAGCTTCGATTTCATTTTCAGCAAAAACGGAATCTACCGCTTCCCGGTCCAATAAATCCGCTTCGTAGAACGTTAAATCTTTTCCTGTAATCTCCTTGACACGGTTCAGCGCTTCAGCTGAACTGTTGGACAGATTATCAAGAACAACAATCTCGTAGCCGCTGTTCAATAGTTCAACACATGTGTGGCTGCCAATGTAACCGGCACCGCCAGTAACAAGTATTGCCATGATGTAAACCCTCCTAAAAAATGACCTGTTTTCATTATATAGTGTTTAGAACCGGTCCACATCCATTTTTAAGAAGTTTAATCGTTTATTAATAGTTTTTTCATATTTTTTAGCTTAAACCCTTGCCAGCAATTCGATAGAGGTTTCAGCAAGAATGTGCTCTTTCATTTCTTGATAGAGCTCATTCAAGTAAAAGCCCGGCTGAAGATTCAGCTCAGCATCTAAAGCATAGACCGTCAATGTATACGCATGATCCTTGTCAGGCGGTGTCGGCCCGCAATACTGGTGAATCACCTTTGGATCGTTGCTTCCCGCAAGCGGTGAAGCAAAGCTGTTTTGCCCTTGTATCATCAAGTCCTGTCTTTCCTCACTCGCATGTTCAGGAAGCTCTCCGATGTAAGCCGGAATATTAGCCGCTGTCCAGTGAATCCAGCTGAATCCGCATACGGGAATGGCGTCATGATCGATGAAAGTAAGTGCGAGCGTCTTTGCTCCGGACGGGATGTCATCAAAATGAATTGGAAAGGATACAAATGGGTTTCCTTCTCTCTTATATTTTTCATCCGCGTATTTTGAATACTTGTCATGTAAATATGGATTTGCTTCTACGTATATGTTCATATGAATCCCTCTCTCTATTTTCTCGTTCTATAGGTATACTAAACGAATCGATGTATAATCAGTGATAAACAAATACGCATGTAAACGTAACAATTTGTTATGGATAACTTGCAGTGAAGGAGATATTTCATGGATTTAAAATGGCTGCAAACCTTTATTGCCGCAGCGGAATCAGAGAGCTTCAGGGAGGCGGCTGAGCATCTGTATCTCACACAGCCTGCCGTTTCTCAGCATATGAGGAAATTGGAAGATGAACTGGACATGAGGTTGTTTTTGCATAGCGGAAGACGAGTCGTACTGACTGACGAAGGCAGGCTCTTTTTGCCTTATGCCAAAGAAATGATCCATGTTTACCAAGCTGGAAAGCAGAAAGTCAGTCAATGGAAACAGGGGTACAGCCGATCACTCACGCTGGCCGTACACCCCTACATTGCGTCCTATATCTTGCCTCGCTTTCTGCCAGCCTATATCCAAAAACATCCGCATGTCGAGCTTTCAACTCATGTGGCTGGATCTGACGCTATTAAACAAGCGGTGGAACACAATGAAGCTGATATTGGTTTGTCGCGGAAAGACCCGAACACCAACACTCTTTATTATCAGCATATATGCGAAGGTACGCTTTGTCTGGCGGCTCCTTTCCAAGAAAGCAGACCGGATGCTGCATCCGTCTTAACCCGCTATCGGCTGCTAACGCATGATCATCCGTCATATGGGGATGCCTTTTTAGATAACATCCGATCACATTACCCGTATCTTCAAATGATGGCTGTCGGGCAGACGGATACGGCTGTCCACATGATGAAAGCGGGAATGGGGGCATCTTTCCTCCCTACCTACATTATCAAACAGGAAGAAGCCGAAAAAAAGCTGATGGCTGTCAGCACGCCTGCACATCTAGAATTGCCTGCGTCCCAAACGTTTATGATGTGGAAAAGAAACAGCGAAGACATTCAGCATTTTCACGCCATGTTACATGACTTTATGCAGCGCGAACAAGTATAGAGCTGAAAAATCAATCTGCCGGTTGACGTTTTTCTTTCCTATTTTCGCTATGCTTAATGCAGAAAGGATTTGATGACATGGCGATGAGCCCTTATATTTTTATTGTATTGATTCTTATTATTTTATCGATGTATCGAGAAAGAACGGTAAAGCCCGGGAAGTTGCTGATCATTCCACTGTTGCTCTTATGGGGCGTATCTGCATCGTTTCAGCCGGCGTATTTTCATTCCGTATTACATGTGGCGATCAGCGGCATTTTATTACTGATCGGGCTGGCCTGCGGGTTTGGCATTGGGAAGATGGTAAATGTACGGATTCACCCGGAAACCGGAAAGGTCACTTCACGCGGCTCACTTGGGAGTGTTATCCTCATTCTAGTGATACTTTCTTTGCGCATGGCCGCGAGAACATGGCTGCCTGAGAGCAACGAGATGTTTATTGCCATTATTCATTCTATGTTCTTCGTTCCCCTCGGCACCATCACAGCCCGCAACATCATGCTTTACAAAGCATACAGACGACTGACCGCTGGCAAAGTATCCATTCAATAACCGAAAGAAGGACCAGCATGAACGGACAAACTCCGGCTCGGCACTACTACAAGAAGCTTGTGCCGAGCCTTATTCTCATTTTGAATTGCATACAATTTTTATCTCATCCAACTAAGGCTGATCCCATTTTGTTAGCATTTGTATTTGCGGTATACTTAGCATTCATTTGGATCATTCCCTATGTGGCATCCACTGCTGTTAGTTTGAGCATATTCATCGGACTCTGGCTCCTGACCGATTTCTTTTGGGCTGTTTCCGGCCAAGAGCAGGGTGCCGCCTATTTTTTGATTGTATTTTTAATGATATATGCCGCCTTTAGACTCCCTTCACGGCTATCCTTGATCTTCACAGCATGTTTAATTGGAGGCAACATATTACTCCTATCCTCACAAGGGGGAAGCTTGAATACCATCATCAGCAACATCTCGATCATGCTCGGTCTGTACGTCCTCTTCTCCTCCATGCGTTTCAGACGAGAAGCGAGAAGGGAGGCTGAACGGAATCATGCTGAATTGGCAAAAATGCATGTGCAGCTGGAGCATGCTCATAAAGAACTCCAGAAAGCGCATGCAGAGCTGCAGGAGGCTTCTGTTCTTTCATTAAGGTACGCGGTCCTTGAGGAACGTACAAGAATTGCCCGCGACATTCATGACAGCATCGGTCACGAGCTGACTTCTGTGATTGTTCAGCTTCAATCCCTTCCCTATATCCTTAAAAGCAGCAAGGAGGATTCAGAAAAAGTCATTCAAAATGTACTGAGTGTCGCCAGGGAGTGTCTTCAAGAAGTGCGGTCTGTTGTTCACCAAATGGGCCGTAGTGAATCGATGGTGGGGCTTACCGCTTTGCGGGGGCTCATTCATCAAGTGGAGGAACGGAGCGGCTTGCACGTTTCTTTAGATACTGCCGGACTGTCAGAAGAGTCTTGGCCTCCAAACGTGAGCGAAACGATCTACCGCATCTTGCAGGAAGCGCTGACCAATATCATTCGTCACGCTGACGCTTCTCATGCGGCGGCCGTCATTTCTAATGACAAGTCCCATCTCTATGTCACAATCACCGACGACGGACAATTCACCGGCAGCCTTACTTATGGATTTGGCCTGACAGGAATGAAAGAGCGCGCAGAAAAAGCAGGCGGTTCCCTTACTTTCAGTGCCGTACAGCCGAGCGGCCTGAAAATTGAGCTGTCATTGCCGCTCATGACAACGAATAAGGAGCAAAAAGATGAACAAAGATAAAATACGCGTAGCGCTTGCCGATGATCAGCCGCTTGTGCGTGAAGGCTTCCGCTACGTCATCAACGCACAGACGGATATGACGGTTTCTGGCGAGGCCGGCGACGGTCACGATATTATAGCACTCGCAAAACAAACAAAACCCGATGTCATCCTCATGGATGTCCAGATGCCGCGTTGCTCAGGCATCGAAGCGGCGAAAGACATTATGTCCGCACTTCCAAATACAAAGATAGTCATTTTAACCACCTTTGACACGGAAGAATACGTATTTGAAGGCATCCGTGCGGGCGCAGTCGGCTATCTGCTGAAGGATACACTTCCTGAGGAGTTGATAGATGCGATTCGCGCTGCGGCCAGAGGCGAGGCGATTTTCCGTACAGTCACAGCTGCTAAAATCATCAGTGAGACATTTCGGGCGAAACAGCAAACTCATGCCGAAGAACTGGCAGAGCCGTTCACCAAAAGAGAGCTTGAGGTTCTTCAGCAAATGGCCTACGGACTGAGAAATGAGGATATTGCTGAAAAGCTTTTCGTCAGTGAAAGCACTGTGAAAACCCACGTGCACCGCATCCTGCAAAAATGCAATGCCCAAGACCGGACACAGGCAGTCGTTTTTGCCATTCGAAACGGTATTGTGCAATAGAAATCTCTCATCCCGCCATGCTAAAATAAGACAAAGGAGATGATTGGAAATGAAAGAAGAAATCATTGAACGGTTTACTACATATGTAAAAGTCGATACACAGTCCGATGAATCCGTTGACACTTGTCCTTCCACACCCGGCCAATTGACATTAGGAAACATGCTAGTTGATGAATTGAAGTCCATCGGCATGCAGGATGCAGCCATTGATGAAAACGGCTATGTCATGGCAACTCTTCCCTCCAATACTGAAAAAGACGTGCCGACAATCGGCTTTCTCGCTCACGTCGACACCGCTACAGACTTTACCGGCAAAAATGTGAATCCGCAAATCATCGAAAGCTATGATGGAAAAGACATCGTTCTTAACGAACAGCTGCAGGTCACCCTGTCACCTGATCAATTCCCTGAGCTGTCCGGCTATAAGGGCCATACACTCATCACCACAGACGGCACCACCCTTCTCGGCGCAGACAATAAGGCCGGTATCGCTGAAATCATGACAGCCATGGATTACCTCATCAAACACCCTGAAATCAAGCACGGCACAATCAGAGTCGCCTTTACGCCTGATGAAGAAATCGGAAGAGGGCCGCACAAATTTGATGTGAAACGGTTCAATGCATCCTTTGCCTACACGGTTGACGGCGGGCCGCTCGGCGAGCTTGAATATGAAAGCTTCAATGCCGCTGCCGCAAAAATTACGATTAAAGGCAACAACGTACATCCCGGAACAGCTAAAGGAAAAATGATCAACTCTGCGAAAATCGCGATGAAGCTGAACAGCCTGCTGCCGGCAGACGAAGCGCCTGAATATACGGAAGGTTATGAAGGCTTCTACCACCTGCTGTCGATTCAAGGAGACGTAGAGGAAACAAAGCTCCACTACATTATCAGAGACTTTGACAAAGAGAATTTCCAAAACAGAAAAGAAACAATGAAGCGTGCCGTTGAAGAACTTCAAAACGAATACGGGCAAGACCGGATTCTGCTGGATATGAACGACCAATACTACAACATGAGAGAGAAAATTGAACCTGTCATCGAAATCGTCAACATTGCCAAGCAAGCGATGGAAAACCTCGGCATCGAACCGAAGATTTCCCCCATCCGCGGCGGAACCGACGGATCACAGCTGTCCTACATGGGGCTTCCGACGCCAAACATCTTTACAGGCGGGGAAAACTTCCACGGCAAATTTGAATACATCTCAGTTGACAACATGGTCAAAGCCGTAAATGTCATCGTTGAGATTGCAAAGCAGTTTGAAGCGCAAGCATAACGCCAAAAGCCAGTCCAAAAAAGGACTGGCTTTTTTGTGTGAAAATGAAACATTTTAAACACGTCCTCCGTAAAACAAGTATCAACAAATGAGGAGGAAAAACAATGACAAAACATGCAATCGCTGCCAAGAGTCTCTTGAAAAAATGGATCATTTCCAGGCCGCTTAACATGAAAAAGAAATCCAGCCCATTTCAAAAAATCAGAAAAATGTTCAAACGCTTCTTCAAATAAAACATCAAATCCCCTAAATACAATCCGTATTCACCCGTACCGCCCAAATGCTCCGTAATTTGGGTTTTTTGTGTTCAATTCCGCAAAATAGGGTATAAACCAAACAAGCAAGAAAACAGCACCCAAAAACAGGTAATTCGAATTACGTAAACTTAGGTTAAAAGTTATATAAAGGAATTTATTTTATCGTCGATAGTAACTATAGAACCAATCATCAACAAGAGCAAACAGCGTAATTCAAGACTATTTTCAGGTCATCAGGTAATACTGTTTTAGAGGGACAGTTTCTTGTTATTTATTGATTTAGAATTTTTTGAATACTTTTTGGCATTTTATCCGTACAATAGAGAGTACCAAAACTTTTTTTGGGAGGTATGTAATATGATCCTATTTATTATCATCGCATTATGCGGCTATCTTCTTTTTTCTTTCAGCAAGGACAATCGCCGCAAACCGCAAAAGACAAGCCCTCTGCCAGCAGCCGCACCTCATCACAACAACCTAATCGACCTTGACGCCATCCGCCAAAAACGCCGGATGCATCTTTCCTAATTCTATATTTCAAACGAAAAGGCTGCTGAATCACGCAGCCTTTTAAAATTGTTTTGATTTAGAGCCTGAAACCTTTTCGCCACCTATCCGTAATTTCATACAAGGCAAACCCAAAGGAGACTTCAGCAATGATCGAGTTATTTATGAAACAAAAAATGTTCTCATTTAAAGATGCATTTCACATTTATGACCGGGATGAACAAGAAACATTCAAGGTGGAGGGGCGTTTTTTCTCGTTAGGAGACTCATTACAAATGACAGACTCATCTGGGAAAACGCTCGTTTCCATAGAACAAAAACTAATGTCTTTATTGCCGCGCTATGAGATTTCAATTGGCGGGAAAACAGTTTGTGAGGTAACGAAGAAAGTAACGTTTTCCAAACCGAAATTTGTGATTTCCGGGCTTAACTGGGAAATAGATGGTGATTTATGGAGGGATGAATTCCAACTGACGGACGGGGAAAATGTCCGGATGTCAGTGAGCAAAAAGTGGCTCAGTTGGGGTGATTCCTATCACTTGCAGATTGCATACGAGGAAGATGTTCTGATTTGCACTGCCATCGCTATCGTGCTTGATATGGTTTTATATAACGATGAAGATGAAAGTATTTTCTAAAAAGCATTGACAATTGATCCAAAAGTAATAATATTAAGATAATTGAAATCTGAATATGAAGTTGTACCTTATCAAGAGAGGTGGAGGGACTGGCCCTATGATACCCGGCAACCGCTGTTTCAAACAGAATGGTGCTAAATCCTTAAGAACATTGCGTTCTTGCAGATGAGGCGGAGATTTGATCGTTCAAGCTCTTCCTTACACAAAGGAAGAGCTTTTTACATGCTTAATATTTCAGAAAAGAGGCGAATAACATGGCTCAACAAACGAATGTTGCAGGACAAAAAACAGAAAAACAACGCAAAGCACCTTTCCGCGCCGATCATGTCGGCAGCTTGCTTCGTTCCGTTCCGGTAAAGGAAGCCCGGCAAAAAAAAGCGGCTGGTGAGATGACAGCGGAACAGCTTCGTGATATCGAAAATCAAGAGATCACCCGCATCGTGGAAAAACAAAAAGAAATCGGTCTCGATGTGGTAACAGACGGGGAATTCCGGCGTTCCTGGTGGCATTATGACTTCCTGGAAGGGCTTGACGGTGTGGAACCGTTCATCCCGGCTGAGGGGATTCAGTTCCATAACACAAAAACGAAAGCGCGCAGCATCAAAGTGACGGGAAAACTCGATTTTACGAGCCACCCAGCGCTCGGTGATTATCAATTTTTACATGAGATTGCCGGTAACGCGACGCCAAAATTGACCATTCCCAGTCCAAATATGCTGTTTTTTGGCGAAAAGGCGGATAAAGGGATTTATGACGATCAAGAGGAATACTTTCATGATATGGCCCAAGCGTACAAAAAAGCAATCAAAGCCTTCTATGATGCTGGCTGCCGTTATCTCCAGCTTGATGATACGTCATGGTCTCTCTTCTTTGAGGACAAAGGCAGAGAGGTTGTCCGGGCGCTCGGCGGTGATCCAGAAACATTGCCAGCCATATTTGCCAAAACAATTAACGATGCCGTCGCAGACCGGCCTGACGATTTAACGATCACAATGCACATTTGCCGCGGCAACTTCCGCTCAACCTGGGCGGCATCAGGAGGGTACGACGCTGTAGCGGAAACGATTTTGGACGGCTTAAACCTTGACGGCCTTTTCTTGGAATACGATGATGACCGCTCCGGAAACTTTGATCCGCTCCGTTTTGTGAAGCGCAAGGATCTGCAAATTGTGCTCGGCTTGATCACATCGAAATACGGCGAGCTTGAAAATCCTGAGGATGTGAAACGCCGTATCAATGAAGCCGCGCGTTTTGTCAGCTTGGACCAGCTATGCCTGAGCCCGCAGTGCGGTTTCGCCTCTACAGAAGAAGGCAACCTTCTGACAGAGGAGCAGCAATGGGCAAAGCTGCGCCATGTCATCGACATTGCCAACGATGTGTGGAGATAATCTATCATTGACAGAAATAGAAAATGTGTGAATAATAGATACTATCAGAAAATTTAATAAAAAGGTTTTCCTTATCAAGAGAGGTGGAGGGACTGGCCCTGCGATACCCGGCAACCGCTGTTTAACAGAATGGTGCTAAATCCTTTAGAGCAATGATTGCTCTTGAAGATAAGGTTGAGATTGTCACGCAAGCTCTTCCTTATCCAAAGGAAGAGCTTTTTTATATTTGAATGGAAAGAAGGAATGGACAACATGTCACAACAAACAACACCCGCAGAACAAAAATCACTTCAAAGAAAAAAACCGCCGTTTCGCGCGGATCAAGTCGGAAGCCTGCTAAGATCTGAGCCCGTCAAAAAAGCGCGGCTGCAAAAAGCGGCCGGCGAAATGACCGCTGAGCAGCTTCGCCAAATTGAAAACGACGAAATCATCCGCATTGTGGAAAAACAGAAGGAAACCGGCCTGAACGTCGTGACAGACGGTGAATTCCGCAGAGCATGGTGGCACTTTGATTTCCTGGAAAACTTAGATGGCGTTGAGCCGTTTACTCCTGAGCAAGGCATTCAATTCCATAACGTACAGACAAAAGCACGCGGCATTAAAGTCACAGGCGATATCGACTTTTCAACTCACCCAATGCTTGAAGATTACTCATTTCTCCATAGCATTGCCGGTGACGCGACGCCAAAGATGACGATTCCAAGTCCGAATATGCTGTTTTTCCGCGGAAAACTGGAAAAGGATGAATACAAAAACGATTATCAACTTTTCCAGCACGATGTATCCAAAGCATATAAAAAAGCGATTCAAGCGTTTTATGACAGAGGCTGCCGCTACCTCCAGCTTGATGATACAGCGTGGGCCGTTTTCTTATCAGAAAAAGGCTTAAAACAAATCGAAGCGTTCGGAACAACGCCTGACGAGCTTCGCCAGCTGTTTGCGAAATCCATTAACGACGCGATTGCAGACCGCCCGGATGACTTGACGGTAACCATGCATATTTGCCGCGGCAACTTCCAGTCCACTTGGACAGCGGAAGGCGGCTATGACGCAGCAGCCGAAACCATTTTTGACGGCTTGAATCTTGACGGACTTTTCTTAGAGTATGATGATTCACGCTCAGGCGGATTTGAGCCGCTCCGTTACGTAAAACGGTCTGATCTTCAGCTTGTTCTTGGCTTAGTGACATCTAAATTCGGTGAGCTTGAAAATCCGGATGACGTGAAACGCCGTATCGAAGAAGCGTCCCGTTATGTAAGCTTAGACCAGCTTTGCCTCAGCCCTCAATGCGGATTCGCTTCAACTGAGGAAGGCAACAAGCTGACTGAAGAACAGCAATGGGCGAAGCTCCGCCATGTGGTTGAGATCGCTAATGATGTTTGGAAATAAGCAAAGAAAAAAACACACTTGATTCCCTAGCGGAGCAAGTGTGTTTTTTATGTCATTGTGCGGTGTAGCCCCCATCAAGGACGACAGCCTGCCCAGTGACGCCCTTCGCCTTCTCGCTTGCCAAAAACACGGCATAATCCGCAATTTCCTTGACGGAAAGCAGTCGCTTTTGCGGCACAAGCGGAAAAATGACTTGTTCAAGTACAGAGTCGTAAGGGACATTTCTAGTTTTCGATAGATCGCTAAGCTGATTGCGTACAAGCTGGGTATCGACATAACCCGGACAGAGCGCATTGACTGTTATGCCGTGGGGCGCGCCTTCCAGCGCCCCTACTTTTGTGAGTCCAATGACGCCGTGCTTGGCGCTATTATAAGCGGATTTCCCTGCAAAGCCCACTAATCCATTAACAGACGCAATATTAATGATTCTGCCAAACTGCTGTTTTTTCATGATCGGAAAAACATGCTTCATTGCAATAAAGGGAGCCGTCAGCATGACCTTGATCAGCTGTTCAAAGGTGTCTGTCGGAAACTCTTCAATCGGAGCGACGTGCTGAATACCGGCATTGTTCACCAGAATATCCAAGCGGCCGTATTGTTTTTGGATGACGTTCACCGTATCAGCAACTTGCGCTTCCTTTGTCACATCATACGGAATGGCCGCCGCGTCAAAGCCTTCTTCTGCAAGCTTGGAGGCTGCTTTTTCACATGCTTCCGGACGGAGGTCTGAAACGATGACGCTGGCACCTTCCCGGGCGAATTCTCTTGCGATTTCGAATCCGATTCCGCCGGCAGCCCCTGTCACCAAAGCGACTTGTTTTCTCATGTCAAACACCTTCCCATTAAGAATTGAGTACAGACTGGCTTACAGCGAAATCAGCTTCTGTTTTTTCATAAACCTCTTCAATTGTGACACCATCCTGAAGCTCCGTCAGTGTCATGCGGCCGTTCACAAAATCAAATACAGCCAAATCCGTAATCAGCCTGTGTACGACTTTCTGGCCTGTCAGCGGAAGGGAGCATGTTTTTTTCACCTTTGATTCACCATGCTTATTGACGTGCTCCATGATGACAACGATTCGTTTCGCCCCGTTGACGAGATCCATGGCGCCGCCCATCCCTTTTACCATTTTGCCCGGGATCATCCAATTGGCCAAATCCCCCTGCTCCGAAACCTCCATTCCGCCGAGAATAGCTAAATCGATATGCCCGCCTCTTATCATCGCGAATGACTCAGCGCTGTCAAAATAAGAGGCGCCTGTCACTTCAGTGATCGTTTCCTTTCCCGCATTGATCAAATCCGCGTCTTCCGTTCCTTCCAGAGGATAGGGGCCAATTCCGAGCAAGCCGTTTTCCGACTGAAGCATGACGTGAACGCCATCGGGTATCTCATTTGCGACAAGCGTCGGCATTCCAATCCCGAGATTCACATTCATGCCGTCCTTGATTTCTTGTACAGCCCGTTTGACCATTCGTTTTCTCGCTTCCTTCACTTGGCCTCACCCTTTCCCGATGCTTGCTGAACTGTTCGTTTTTCAATCCGTTTTTCTTGGCTCGCGCCAAGCACGACATGCTGTACGTAAATTCCCGGCGTATGGATGTGATCTGGATCGAGCTCTCCTGCTTCCACGATTTCTTCCGCCTCGGCAATCGTGATCTTGCCTGCCATGGCGGCAATGGGATTGAAATTTCTCGCCGTTTTCCTAAAAATCAAATTGCCCATGGTGTCCGCTTTCCACGCTTTGACGATCGCCACATCGCCGGTAATGCCTCGCTCCAGCACATAAGTCCGGCCGCCGAATGTTTTATGTTCTTTTCCCTCGGCTATGGAGGTGCCGACGCCTGTCGCCGTATAAAATCCCGGTATGCCTGCACCGCCTGCACGAATTCTCTCAGCGAGCGTTCCTTGGGGAACAAGCTCTACCTCAAGCTCTCCGCTTAAAAACTGCCGCTCAAAAATTTTATTTTCACCGACATAGGAAGCGATCATTTTCTTGATTTGCTTGTTAGCCAGAAGCAAACCAAGCCCCCAGTCATCGACTCCGCAGTTATTGCTGACAACGGTTAAATCCTTTACTCCCTGATCTCTTATAGACAAAATGAGCTGTTCAGGGATGCCGCACAGCCCAAACCCTCCCGCGATCAGCGTATCCCCATCATGAATCAGTTTCGCAGCTTCCTTGCTTGATGACAGCACTTTTCCCATATTGATGCCCCTTTCGTTTTCTTCTACACTAGACCAGTCAGGCTGTAAATCGCGATCACAGCAAATACGGCAGCCGTTTTAATGAGCGTGATCGCAAAAATATCGCGATAGGATTGCCGGTGGGTCAAACCCGTCACGGCCAGAAGCGTGATAACGGCGCCATTATGCGGCAGTGTATCCATCCCGCCTGATGCCATTGAAATGACCCGATGCATCACCTCTGGCGGAATATTGTAAGCCTGAATCGCCTGTAAGTATTGTTCTGACATCGCGCTTAACGCAATGCCCATTCCTCCCGAAGCCGAGCCGGTGATTCCCGCCAGCGCAGTTGTCGTAACGGCGCCATTTACAAGCGGATCGGTAAAAGTATGTGAAATTCCGCTGCTCAGCTTATGAAACCCCGGCAGCGCGGCGATAATGCCGCCGAACCCGTACTCAGCACCCGTATTCATAGATGCCAGCAAGGCGCCGCCAATTCCTTCATTCAGCCCTTCCTTCAATTGGGCAAACACACTTCTCCAATCAAATAATATCGTTGTGATGATGCCAATCACTAAAGCAATCTCCACCGACCAAATAGCAGCCGCTGAAGAAATATCAAGCCTGCCGAACTCCTTTAATCCTATGGAAGAAAAATCAAATCCATTCGGATACCACTTTGGCAGGTAAATGGTGAAATATTTATTCACTGCACCGACGAGAATAAGCGGGACAAAGGCAAGCGCGTGCCGAATCGGGCTTTTGTCCGGTTCAGCCGCGGACTCAATCGATTCAGGAGCAGGAGCATTCTGCGAATCAAAACCGCCATAGCCTTCGCCAGATGCCTGCGCTTTCTTCCGCCTTGATTCCAAATAGAGCATCCCAGCTGCCAGCACAATCACTGCGCCCATCAAACCCAGCCAAGGGGCGGCATAAATGTCTGTTTTGAAAAACGACGTCGGGATGACATTTTGGATTTGCGGCGTTCCCGGAAGTGCGTCCATCGTAAACGTAAAAGCTCCTAAAGCAATCGTACCCGGGATGAGGCGTTTTGGTATGTTTGCTTCTTGGAACATGTTTTTCGCAAAAGGATATACAGCAAATACGACAACAAACAGGCTGACACCGCTGTACGTCAAGACAGCACCCATCAGCACAATGGCAAGTATCGCTCTTTTTGCCCCGACAAGCCGGACAATTGTTTTCGCGATTGATGCCGCAAGCCCGGCCATTTCAACGACCTTTCCAAAAATAGCACCGAGCAAAAACACTGGGAAATACAGCTTAATAAAACCCGCCATCTTCTCCATAAAAATTGATGAAAAAAAAGGAAGCACATGGCTTGGATCTGTCAGCAGCACCGCGAATAACGCGCAAATCGGCGCAAACAATATGACAGAAAATCCCCGATACGCCGTAAACATCAGCAAACCTAACGCCAATAGAATGATGATCAGTTCCACACACACATCCCCCGTTTCCGCGAACTAGAAAGCGTTTACAAAAACCTGTCCGCATCGGCTGTTTCCGTCCCCTTTCCATATGTACGAGAAGCGTGGGCCAACTATTCCGATTAAAAAAGGAAAGCTCCTTTTTTCGGAGCTTTCCTCTACCATTCATTTCATTCCTATTAGGATATCAACATCAACCGTAATATCGGCTGATTTCATCTCTTTCAGCAGGCTGACTCGATCTTTCGGCGCCGACCAGGCAAGCGGCGTCATCTTGAGAAGCCAGTGGATCGCCTGCTGGTCAAGCGTTTTAACATAGCGCAGCCTGACAGGACGGCTGTGTGCTGCATTTGCTGTAAAACGCTCAACTGCTGCCGTATTGGAATACGTGCGCCTTGGTGAATCAGTATATAAAAATTGCCTTAATTCTATTAAATAGTCGCTTCGCGGCACTACTTTTATGAGCATGCCATCATTCTTCAGCAGTCTATGAAACTCTGCATAATTGGACGGCGAAAAAATAGACAGAACAACATCAAATTGGCGATCATGAAAAGGAGCACGCGCCACATCGGCAACCGCCCACATCAGATCTTTGAATGCCTTAGAAGCTTTTAAGATCCCGTCCTTCGAAAGATCTATGCCGGTTCCTATCGCTGCTTTCCCTGCATAATCAAACCCGCAAAGCGCATTCAAATGAGAACCCTCACCGCAACCGCTGTCCAAGATGGTGAATGCCTCATGACCAGATTTGGGATGACTGATGAGCTCTGCAATCGCATCATGGAGCGGGTCAAAAAAACCACATTCTCCAATCAGCCTGCTCCTCGCTTCAAAAAGCTCGGCACCGTAACTGGTTTTGACCGGCTTCGTCAGAAAGTTCACGTAGCCGTGCCGAGATAGATCAAATGTATGTCCTCGTTCTGTACAAATCAAGCTTTTCCCTGATGCCGCATCCATAGAAGAATCGCAGAGCGGGCATCGAAACATGCTGAAATCAACTGTTCGCTTCATGATAAAAAACACCCCATTCATTCATTTTTAGATAAATGAAAAAGGCATAGACAAATAAACCTAGGCCTATCTCAAAAATTGGCCAGGTCTGGCAGTTTGTCTACACCTGTCATTATCTATAACGAATGAATTGGATAATCATGAAAAAAACTCCCTTTCTGCTGTATGGGTTTCCCCGTTTCCATCATACAACAAATATCCAGGAGCTGGAACCTTATAGTGAAGAAAAATCAGTACTGACATGCTGGTATCCCGCCAACATCATATCAGCATAGCAATCCAGCATGTTTTTCCTTTATTTTCTCATTTTAGAATATAAATTTTATTATTGTGAAAATAGTTAAAAAGGTTGATTTTCAAAAAGTGAAAGGATAAAATACTGCTATCATCTTAGAAAAAGACATTCTTGTATATGATCAGTAATATGGTCTGATTGTTTCTACCTAGTAACCGTAAAAAACTAGACTACAAGAAAGTTTGAATAAATTTGAACGAGTTGAAAAGGACAAGTTCTTTTCTGTTTGCTCTTATTTTTCACACTTTCTGCACTTCCAGAATTTGTGAAGGATAAGAGCTTTTTTTGTTTCCATAATAACCCTCATAGGAGTTGCTATCATGTACTTTTTACTAAACCTTGTCGGTCTCATTGTGATTATGGCAGTTGTATTCCTATGTTCTCCGCAGAAAAAGAAAATCAAGTGGCGCCCGATCATTACGTTAATTGTTCTGGAATTGCTGATTACTTGGTTTATGCTGGGAACAAAAGTCGGAAGCTGGGCCATCGGTAAAATCGGTGATTTCTTCACTTGGCTGATTGCTTGCGCCAGTGACGGTATCGCGTTTGCCTTTCCGTCAGTGATGGCGAATGAAACAGTAGACTTTTTCTTTAGTGCGCTTCTTCCAATTATCTTTATCGTCACATTCTTTGATATTTTAACGTATTTCGGCATTTTGCCTTGGCTGATTGATAAAATCGGATGGGTGATTTCAAAGGCTTCCCGCTTGCCGAAATTAGAAAGCTTTTTCTCTATTCAAATGATGTTCCTTGGAAATACCGAAGCACTTGCGGTCATCCGCCAGCAGCTTACGGTTTTAAGCAACAACCGCCTGCTCACATTCGGTTTAATGAGCATGAGCAGCATCAGCGGCTCCATTATCGGATCTTATCTTTCAATGGTGCCTGCGACATACGTGTTTACAGCCATTCCTTTGAACTGCTTAAACGCGCTGATTATCGCAAACCTGCTGAATCCTGTTCACGTGCCGGAGGATGAAGATATCATCTATACACCGCCTAAAGAAGAGAAGAAAGACTTTTTCTCTACGATTTCTAACAGTATGCTTGTCGGCATGAACATGGTTATCGTTATTTTGGCAATGGTGATCGGATATGTCGCATTAACGTCAGCAGTTAATGGCATTCTTGGCGTTTTCGTACATGGCCTGACCATCCAGACAATTTTTGCTTATCTGTTCAGTCCGTTCGCATTCCTGCTTGGACTGCCAGTGCACGATGCGATGTATGTTGCTCAGCTGATGGGCATGAAATTAGCAACGAACGAGTTTGTTGCGATGCTTGACTTGAAAAACAATCTCAAATCCCTTCCGCCTCACACCGTTGCGGTGGCGACGACATTCCTGACGTCCTTTGCAAACTTCAGTACTGTCGGCATGATTTACGGCACGTACAATTCGATCCTTGACGGAGAAAAGTCAACGGTCATCGGGAGAAACGTGTGGAAACTGCTCGTCAGCGGAATTGCGGTATCTTTATTAAGTGCTGCGATTGTCGGCCTGTTTGTGTGGTAGAAACATTGAGCCATATCCCTTTTCGGATATGGCTCTTTTCATTATTGATAAATAGAGGCTGGCACCTGCACATCCCGGATTCCCGCTGCATAAGGCCCCAAGTCATACTGGCCGAAGACGATGGCGATCCCGTTTGCCGTAAAGTAAAACATTGTGTCTCTGTTTAGGGTTATATCCTCTTTCTTTACATCAGAGAAAAACAGCACATCGTGTTTTTTGATATAGCTATATAGGTAATCTCTCGTTTTGCTGACTTTTGTTTTGGTGTTCAGAATCTGATCCAGCGTCACCCGCTTTTGTGCTTTCAAGTCATAGTTGAAGGACTGGACAGACGTTAGACCGTGGGCGCCCCCTGAATAGATATAATTGAGTGTTTGAATGCTGAGCTTGCCTGCCGCATTGTATTTGACGCTGAAGGATGTTTGATATTCCCGTTTTAAAGCCCTGCTGTTCGCCTGCTTTTTTGTTTTTCAGGTATTCCTGATACGATTGTTCATGTAGGCTTTCAGCTCTTGATTGATTTTCTTTTCAAACGCGGCATTCCCGACGTGATGCACTTGTGGATACGTTAACTCCTTGATCTTTTTGTACGTATGGGTGCTGACAGTCGGTGTTTTCGCTTGAACTGCTTTTAAAGATGGGGCCGCATATGCAAATACAGAAAAAAGCAAGACTGCAATGCCCGCGGCTTTCAGCATGTTATTCCATTTCATACAATCTACTCCTTTGATGTCGTTGTTTATCATTCCCTTATTTAAGCAATACACACTTTTATAGACTGATTAAATCGAAAGAAGTTTCTAGGTCTAACAGCATGATTTTTCCAATAAAAAAAGAGACACAGGATGTCTCTTTTTTTACTGTTTGCGCCCAGAAATCGCTTCATGAAGGGCTTGTGCCAAATCTGTATTTCCGAACATCTCTAATACCGCAATGACAGTCTGGTCCGGAATGTGCTCTGCTTCGTGTTTTGGCACGACCAGATCGTCCATGGTTTTTTTCAAGCTTTCATTCAGCTTTTGCTGCGGATACGCTTTGGCGTACAGCTCCATCGGATCAAGATCATGGTTCACGCACCACTGGGCAAACACCAAAATCATCATATTTTCATCGCGTTCGTAAGCTTCAGTGAGCTGTTTTTCGTTCATTTGTCATGCTCCTTATGAAAAGTATCTTCCTTAAAGATACAGGAGCCGATCAAATTCGTCTATCCCAATGGCGATGAGCAGCAACCGCATCGATAAATGCCTTGCTGAAAGCGGTGTAGTCAGGTTCATCTTTAGCCGTTACGATGCCTAGCCCCTCTGTTGTCCCGACAGAGGATTGAAGAAGGTCAATTCCTTCATTTGCCGCACCGATCGCCTTGTAGTGATTGTAAGCTTCTCTGATAAACGCCATCGCTTGTTTGTTGTCTTTTAACTCCAGTCCTCCTGCGGCATAGACGGCATCATACAGAACAGAATCAACCGTCAGGAACGTGCCGCTGGCCTCAAGCTGCTGTCCGCTGCCGCTTGTCATATACCCCAGATTTTGACTGATGATATCCACTGTGATTCCTTCTTGCTTTAAGGCTTCCAGTACTGTTTGCAGCTCTTTTTCATGAAATCCGTTTCCGGCGAGTACAGCGACTTTTCTTGTTGACGCGGTTTTCACTGTACGGGCTTGGCTTAACGCAGGCGAAGTAAGAATTTCTTTAGATGCTTTACGCTTCGCGGGCGCCGCCACGCCTACTCCTTTGGCGATTTCTTCTGCTAAATCTGCATCGACATTGCTGAAGACATCAACGACCTGCCGCTGTACGTCTTTGCTTTTGACCTTCCCGACCTCGAAGCAGAAAGCAGAAATGATGTGCTGTTTCTCCACAGGAGACATGCTGTTCCAGAAAAGCTTCGCCTGTGAGTAATAATCGTTGAAGCTGTCGCTTCGCTGGCGGATTTTTTTGCCCTCGACTTTTTCCTGATAGTGGACGTAGCCGCCTTCTTCAGCTGTCGCAGGCGACGGATCATTGTTTTGCAGTGAGTTTTTATGATAAGCGACAGGTCCCTTATTGATCGTCATCCGGTGATAGCCGTCGTATTGGTTGTTATGGAATGGACAGACCGGCCGGTTAATCGGAATCTCATGGAAGTTCGGGCCGCCAAGACGGATGAGCTGTGTATCCGTATAAGAGAAAAGCCGCCCCTGCAATAGCGGGTCATTGGTAAAATCGATGCCCGGCACGACATTTCCCGGGTGGAATGCGACTTGTTCTGTTTCCGCAAACACATTATCCTGATTGCGGTTCAGCGTCATTTTTCCAATGATCTTCACCGGCACAAGCTCTTCCGGCCACAGCTTAGTTGGGTCAAGAATATCAAAATCAAACTTGAATTCATCTTCCTCATCAATCATCTGCACGCCGAGCTCGTATTCAACCTTGCCGCCGTTTTCAATTGTTTCCCACAGGTCACGGCGGTGGAAATCTGGATCTTTCCCGGCAATTTTTTGCGCTTCATCCCATACGAGAGAATGCACGCCGAGCACCGGCTTCCAGTGAAATTTCACGAAACGTGCCTTTCCTTGTTCATTGACAAAACGGAACGTGTGAACGCCGAAGCCTTCCATCATTCTGTAGCTGCGCGGGATGCCTCTGTCAGACATCGTCCACATCACCATGTGGGCAGACTCAGGGTTATTGGCGACAAAATCCCAAAATGTATCGTGAGCAGTCGCAGCCTGAGGCATTTCATTGTGTGGCTCAGGCTTAAACGCGTGAACCAAATCCGGAAATTTGATTGCGTCCTGAATGAAAAACACCGGAATGTTATTTCCCACAAGGTCATAGTTTCCTTCTTCAGTATAAAATTTTGTCGCAAAGCCTCTGGCATCCCGCACCGTGTCTGCGGAGCCTTTAGAACCCGCAACCGTAGAAAAACGGACAAATACCGGTGTCTTCACCGAAGGGTCCTGAAGAAATTTGGCCCGTGTGTATTCCGTCATTGGTTCGTAAACCTGAAAAAAGCCATGCACGCCAAATCCGCGCGCATGCACAACGCGCTCCGGAATCCTCTCATGGTCAAAGTGCGTCATTTTCTCCCGGAAATGAAAATCCTCCATCAGCGTCGGGCCGCGAACCCCGGCTTTTAACGAGTGCTCATCCTCTGACACTCGCAAGCCTTGGTTTGTCGTCATTTTCTTCCCGCTGTTATCGGTCCTGTACTGCTCAAGCTGCTCGTCCTTTGAGTGTTCATTTACACGTTTGTTTTGGTCATCACTCATGTCTGCTCCCCCTTTTTAAAACGAAACATTCTACAGCACATTTACCCGTGGCGTTCTTCATATAAACTGCTAATCCGCTCATTAGGATTTTTGGTCTACATATAAATATGCGGTCATACACATTTGAAATAAGCCTTCTTCACAGAAAGAAAGGATGGAAGCGCTTACCAAAAAAGCTGTTGAATAGGGGAGGTCATATCATGCTTGCCATACTCGGTTTTGTGATGATGATTGTCTTTATGTACCTTATTATGTCTAACCGGCTTTCCGCTCTTATTGCTTTGATTGTCGTTCCTATTGTGTTTGCCCTGATCAGCGGATTTGGCAAAGATCTCGGCGAGATGATGATTCAGGGCGTTACAGACCTCGCCCCTACCGGTATCATGCTGTTATTCGCCATCCTGTATTTCGGCATTATGATTGACTCAGGCCTGTTTGATCCTCTCATTGCCAAAATCTTATCGTTTGTCAAAGGAGATCCGTTAAAAATCGCCGTAGGCACAGCGGTTCTGACCATGACCATTTCGCTGGACGGAGATGGGACAACAACCTATATGATTACCATTGCAGCGATGCTGCCTCTCTACAAACGGCTCGGCATGAACCGTTTGGTGTTAGCGGGAATAGCGATGCTTGGTTCGGGGGTTATGAATATTATCCCGTGGGGCGGGCCGACTGCGAGGGTTTTGGCTTCCTTAAAATTGGACACGTCAGAGGTCTTTACACCGCTGATTCCCGCTATGATCGCCGGCATTCTCTGGGTGATCGCCGTTGCTTATATCCTCGGAAAGAAAGAGCGGAAGCGGCTCGGCGTCATTTCGATTGATCACGCACCGTCTTCCGACCCGGAGGCCGCACCGCTCAAGCGTCCCGCTCTTCAATGGTTTAACCTGCTGCTGACTGTCGCTCTGATGGCCGCACTGATCACCAGCCTGCTGCCGCTCCCTGTTCTTTTTATGACTGCGTTCGCCGTTGCCTTGATGGTTAACTATCCAAATGTCAAAGAGCAGCAGAAACGAATCTCGGCGCATGCGGGTAATGCGTTAAACGTTGTCTCAATGGTGTTTGCTGCGGGCATATTCACAGGCATTCTCTCCGGCACAAAAATGGTGGATGCCATGGCGCATTCTCTCGTTTCACTCATCCCTGATGCCATGGGCCCGCACCTGCCGTTGATCACTGCGATCGTCAGCATGCCCTTCACCTTTTTCATGTCGAATGACGCCTTTTACTTCGGTGTCCTTCCCATCATCGCCGAAGCCGCTTCCGCTTACGGAATAGACGCCGCTGAAATCGGGAGGGCCTCCTTGCTGGGGCAGCCTGTGCATCTGCTCAGCCCGCTTGTGCCTTCCACCTATCTATTGGTAGGAATGGCAGGCGTCAGCTTTGGCGACCATCAAAAATTCACTATTAAATGGGCCGTGGGAACAACGATTGTGATGACCATTGCGGCGCTTTTGATTGGGATTATTTCTTTCTAAATGTATGAGCTTGATCGTAGCATTGAGTGAGTACGTGATTTACAGAGGGGAGAAGATCAAATAGGATATTATGAGTGAATAGAAGATTCATGCCAACAACTTCTCATTACAATCATAAGAGCCTGCTATATTGCAGCAGGCTCTTTCACATTTGGCATTATTTTTTTGTATAGCGCACCCAGTCATAATGAGCGTATAGCGGATTTACACCATTGTAGGAGCCAAGCCATTCATCGACACCCGTGCCATTCCACAAGTTCATCATGATCTTTCCAGGTGTTGTCGGAATTTGGTTTGTTGCAGTATGTTTTAATTGCCCGTCGACATACCATTTAAT
Organism: Bacillus sp. PS237; assembly: GCF_037963345.1. NCBI lineage: Bacteria > Bacillati > Bacillota > Bacilli > Caryophanales > Bacillaceae > Bacillus > Bacillus sp. PS237. Next base: position 3,938,767 of record NZ_CP150156.1, read on the forward strand.
AGAGTTTGGCTGCCAATCGAATGCATACGTATGATAGGCATTGGCTGCATCAAACCCGAGATCAACAATCTTCTCATGGTTTCCTGCACCATTTGTATAATAGTTAAATTGAACCTTCGTTGTGTCTTTTCCTAAAAATTCGATATCAATCTCATCCCAAGGAGTTCCATCTGTTGGACCTGTGTAAGTGAAGAACGATGAAACGATCCCTGTGTTTTTAGCTGGTTTCATTCTGACTTCATAAAGTCCATAGCCATATGTTTGAACAGAACGGTTTTCCCCGCAGTCAAACTTGTTATAAGCTGGGCTTGTTAGCGCTAAACGCATTTCACCCAATGACGTCATTGATACGTTATTAGCCCGCCACGTGCAGTTGAACATATTTCCATTCGAATAACCATCTGCTTTTTGCCAAAAACCGGAGTTATAGCCGTTAAAAGGGTCAAAAAACGATCCACCTGTTTGAGCTGAGGCAGTAGCAGTGACTGCAAACAAACTCATAAACAATCCAGTGACAAGAAGCAGCAACACTCGTTTCAGATAAGGCATATTGGCATTCCCCTTTCATTGAAAGCGTTTTCTATGTTGATCTTACATGATTCTTTTAAAAGGGAACATCGGTCAAAATAATGATAATATCGAATCTTACTAACTTGAATCCTGTAACTATCATCATCTTCCCTCTGAAAAAAATAAAAACCTAAATTACCATCAGCACAGACAGAGATGATCCGCACTCATTGCAATTTAGGTTTTGCCTGCTTTATCAGTAACAATCCTACCATTTTCATATGTGAATGTAAGAAAAAGTGAACACAAGGAAACACAAATGTCAGCGCTCTCATTATGCTTGTTTAACTACCCTTTCTATGTGAATGGTTAAATACAGCAGCTCGTCACTTGTGAGCTTGTGCTCATACTCCCGCTCAATGTAGGTTTGGATTTTCTTCGTGCATTCATACGCGCGATGATACTTTTCTTTCACTGTATCCAGCAAAAAATCGTCCTGGCTTTCCATGTGAGTGCCGTTAAATAGACGCTGCGCGAAAAACTTTAAGTGGGTGACGAACCGATAATAGTGAAGCGATTCTTCGTTGAATTCAATCTTAAAATGGTATTTTACAATACTCAAAATCTCTTGCATGACTTTTGTAATGTTGATAATATTGGGCATCTCTTCATTCAGCTCGGCATTTACAATATGCAGAGCAATAAAGCCTGCTTCATCCTCTGGCAGAGACACACCAGTCTTGTTTTTTACCATAACCAACGCTTCTTTGCCGATCGCAAATTCGTCTTTGTAGAGCCGTTTTGTTTCCCACAGCAAGGCGTTTTTGATATCAAGCCCTTTCTGGTTGCGCTGGATGGCAAAGTTAATATGGTCGGTCAGCGACACATAGATGCTGTCGTTGAGCTTTTTGCCGAGCTGTAATTTTGCGTAGCTGATAATCTCTTCGGATACTTCCATACACTCGATCGGTATATCATACAAAAGGGTTTTGAACTTTTCTGATACATCCTTGTTATCGAGCGTGAACACTTTCTCAATGCGGGCTTCATCGACATCATCGCCGGACTTTTTCTGAAACGCGAGCCCCCTGCCCATGACGACCAATTCTTTCCCCTGTTCATTGACCACGCTGATCACATTATTGTTGATCACCTTCGCAATTTTCATGGCATGTCCCTCCAAATCTACTAAGAACAGACTATATCTTGATTGTACATTCTTTTTGTACTAGGTCAATATCATCAGGGAAAGACGGAAGCTGGTCAGTACAATTCACTCCGTACCTGCTGCCCGGGCTGTTTTTGAAGCAGCGCCTCCAGATGGCGTTCAAATGATGCCTTGTCAGCTTTCTGCTTTTTGACAATGCTGTTCATGATTTTAATGCTTTCAGCACTGTATTGTGTATATTGTTTTTTCAGCTGATCCAGCTGCTGTCTTGTCTTCTTCGCGTTTTTCGGTGTGACTTGGTTGATGAGTTTGATCATACTGTCTGCGGTCTCAAAAAAACCGGCTCTATTTTCTGTCAGCTGCTGAATTTCGATGCGGCTCATATCTTGATTACGCGTTTTTTGAAGCAAGGCAACCGCCTCGCTGTTTTGTTTTTTGAGCGATTTGTTCTCAAGCTTAATCGATTCGAGATTCTCCTTCGCAATGTCTGCTTCTTCTTCAGTCATGCTGATTCGCACGAAGTATTCTGGATTGCCGATTCCATAATCAAATGCTTCGCTCACTTGTATCATGGAACTGAACACAATGGCCAGCTGCCTGTCGCTTGCGAGGGCTTGGAAATCCTGCTTTTTCTTACTGCTCATCGGTTTGGCTGCGGTTTGTTTTACTGTCTTTTGATCACAGTCTGCGAACATCTGAGCCTCACCTTCACTTTCGCATGCGCTCATCACAAGAACTGTGACCAGCAGGCTTATACACAAGCCTATTCGCCTCATGCTCTGTCTCCTCTCTGCTGAATCCCTTCTGGAAAATACCATAAAATATAGTTAAATGGTACCAGATGCACCTAACCCCAGCAATAAATCAAAAGTATGATTTGAAGCGAAAAAACATAAATATTTTGTAAAAATTGACGTGCATTCCATTCTTTTCAGGCCCATTTCTCGTACAATAGAAGTATCGTTACCGGAGAGGGGCTCTGATGATGAAACGTTTTACGAAACAAGAAAACAGCTGGGTGTTATATGACTGGGCAAATTCAGCTTACTCAATTGTCGTGACCACCGCGGTATTTCCGTTATTTTATAAATCAGCAGCTGCGGAAAGCGGTGTCAGCGCCGCTCAATCGACTGCCTATCTGGGCTATACCATTGCGATTTCAACGTTTATTCTTGCGATGCTCGGCCCTATTTTAGGCACAATCGCCGACTATGAAGGGTGCAAGAAAAAGTTCTTCGGTTTCTTTGTGTCAGCCGGTGTCGCCAGCACCGCGATGCTCGCCTTTATCCCTAGTGAACATTGGCTGCTATTGTTGCTGTTTTATACGGTATCGGCTATCGGTTTTTCCGGCGCCAATGTGTTTTATGATGCCTTTCTCGTGGACGTCACGCCTGAGAAGCGGATGAATCTCGTCTCGGCACGGGGTTTTGGCTTAGGATACATTGGAAGCACGATTCCATTTATCATCAGTATTGCTGTCATCCTGCTCGCACAAGCAGAGACTATTCCAGTGTCTGTATCGGCCGCAAGCCAGCTGTCCTTCTTCATAACGGCTGCCTGGTGGGGGCTGTTCACCATCCCAATGATTAAACATGTCCATCAACGCTATTACATCAAAAAAGAACCTCATATTGTCATCAACAGCTTTAAGCGGCTCGGCCAAACGATGAAACGGATCAGGCAATACCGGGCACTTTTCCTCTTCTTGCTCGCTTATTTCTTTTATATCGACGGAGTCGGCACGATTATTACGATGTCGACATCCTATGGATCAGATTTAGGGATCGGCTCCTCAAGCCTTCTGATCATCCTATTTGTCACCCAGGTAGTCGCCGCGCCGTTTTCGATTATATACGGAAAACTGGCAGAACGCTTCACGGGGAAGACCATGCTGTACGTCGGGATCGTCATTTATATGATCGTCTGCGTGTATGCCTATTTTATGGAGACAACGCTTGATTTCTGGATACTGGCTATGCTTGTCGCCACCTCGCAAGGCGGTATTCAAGCCCTAAGCCGTTCCTATTTCGCCAAGCTTGTGCCAAAGCGCCACGCCAATGAATTCTTTGGCTTCTACAACATTTTTGGAAAATTCGCCTCAATTATGGGGCCGCTGCTCATTGCCGTTACCGCCCAGCTGACCGGTAAATCCTCGACTGCGGTGTTCAGCCTGATCATTTTGTTTGTGATTGGTATTGTGATTCTTGCCTTTGTTCCCGAGGAAACCAGCACAGATGTCAGCCAGCAGCAAAATGACCTGCCCCTTTAACTGGGAGCAGGTCATTCATCATTTATTCGCTTTATTCACCTTCAGCTGTTTCCCTTTGACGGTTGTGTTCTTCATCACTTTGAGAACATGAGGGCCTTTACCATTTAAAATCTCAACGTATGAGGCGTTATCCATGATCGTGATGATGCCGATGTCGTCAGCTGACACACCGTCAATTTTGGCAATCGTTCCTACAAAATCAACGGCTCTGATTTTCTTTTTCTTTCCGCCGTTAAAATACAGCTTCATAATGTCTTTATTCAGCTCTTCGCTTTTGTCCTTTTTGCTTTCCGGACGGTCATTCAGTTTAGCTAGAAATTCTGGTTTCTTCCTTGCCACTTCCTCTTGAGAAGGTGCTTCTATTTTTTGGATTTCAAATCCGATATATTCTTCAATGTCGGCTAAAAACCGTTTTTCGAAGGCCGTGACAAACGAAATGGCCTTTCCTTTGTTCCCTGCGCGTCCCGTTCGGCCCGTGCGGTGGACATAGCTTTCTTTTTCAAGCGGCAGATCATAGTTGATGACAAGGGAGATATTTTCAATATCAATCCCGCGCGCGGCGACATCCGTCGCCACTAAGTAACGGTACTCGCCACGTTTAAATTCATTCATGACGTCGAATCGGTCTTCCTGAATCATTCCGCCGTGAATTTTATCGCATGGATATCCCAAGTCATCCAATTCATCGGTCAGCTGATTGACGTGCTCCTTCGTTCGGCAGAAAATGATGCAGCTGTCGGGATTCTCCGTCATCAGCACATCTTTCAGCAATGAAAACTTATTCTCTTCTCTTACTTGAATCACCGCATGTTCAATATTTCTTGTGGTTAGGCCGGCCGCTTTGACCTCGATATGCTCGGGGTTTTGCATATATTGACGGCTCAGCTTCTCGATATCCTGCGGAAGCGTCGCTGAAAACAGCATCGTCGTACGCTCAGTCGGCAGATGCTTGATAATCGCCTCCACCTGCTCAATGAAGCCCATATTCAGCATCTCATCCGCTTCATCAATGACCAAATAAGAGAGACGATCCAACGGCAGCGTGCCTTTTTCGATATGATCCAGAACACGTCCCGGCGTGCCGACAACAATGTGGCTTTTTTGCTTAAGCTCAGCTTTTTGTTTATCAAAGGAGGATTTTCCAAATACGGCTGTCGCTTTGATCCGTTTAAATCGTCCGATGTTCGTGATATCTTCCTTTACTTGCACCGCAAGCTCACGGGTCGGTGTTAAAATAAGCGCCTGCGGCTTGTTTTCATCCCAATTCGCCAGCTCACAGAGAGGAATCCCGAACGAAGCCGTTTTCCCGCTTCCTGTCTGTGATTTGACGACAAGATCCTTTCGTTCAAGGGCAGCGGGGATCACACTCTGCTGCACCTTGGTCGGTTCTGTATATCCCAGTCCTTCCAATGCTCGTAAAATGTCATGACTGATTTGATAGTTTTTAAAATGACTCATGTATAAACTCCTGTCTCTTGCAGATGTTCTCATTATACTCTAATTGACCAAGGCATATGTGTTTTGTCGAAAAATGATGTATTAAAAGCCAGCGATTCCCTGGCGTTTTAGCTCCTGAACAGCCAATCGCGCCAGTGCGTCGGCCCCCGCGCGATTCGGGTGCAGCGTATCTCCATCCATATAAAGCCCGAGTGTTCTTTCCGGACCGATCGATGTAAAGTATGCCGAGCTGAGGACATTTAAGTCAATGAGATATGTTTTTTCCTCTTCGGCCAAAGCTAAAATAGAGGCCCTGTACCATCTGTTTACAGACGAATGGATGCCTTCAGAAGTAAAATCGGTTGCCCGGCCCTGAGGCGTTGATAGGATGACGTCCGCTCCTTTCGCTTTTACCTGACGAATCATATCACGCATCACCTCTTTAAACTCCGCTTCAGATTCTTTATGCTTCGGATTTGTGTCATTAATGCCAAGCTGCAACATAAAATAATCTCCGGGTTTAATATACTTCAGAATCGCCTCAAGCTGTCCATCATTTCTGAACCCTCTCGCGATCTGCCCGCCAGACGCCATGTTTCTCACTTGAAAGGTGTGTTTATCGATATAGTGAGGCAGCATCTGCCCCCAGCCCGCCTGCTTGCTGCTGTTGAGCGGATAATAATTGCACACCGTCGAGTCGCCGCCGACATAAATGGTTCGATTCGTTACCGGCTGATCAGACAATTTCTTTATTTTCAAGGCGCTGAGCGTAAAAGCGGTGCCTGCCTTTCCCTCTGTCACCAGCAGATTCAGCTGCCCGTCGGTGACGGGAATTTGGAACGTATCCTCCGCGCCATCCCCTGTCATATTGATGACCTGAAACACGCCCTCCGCTGCCACACTGGCCCTTGCCGTATTGCCAAGCGTCACCTTCACCTCATAAAGGCCATTCGGGAGATCAACATTAAACGTGTTATTGCTTTTCGTCCCATACGCTAAAAACTGAACCGCATCACTCTTCACACCAGCCCCGGATGCCGCCACATCCCTCATATTCTCCGGTGTTTGAAAACCGTAGCCCTTTGACCGGTCATACCGATCAGACGCCCTGACACCAATATAACCAGGCTCCATCGAACCGCTTCCAAAGTCAAACTGATACACCTTCGGCTCCGCCGCCTTCACATTCTCAATCCCGCCAAAACACAGCATCAGCATCATCACAAAAACCGCTGCCATCCATTTTTTCATCAAGACTCCCCCTCTATGAAAACGAATACATTAATGCATACTCGGTGATTGTTTCTTTATGATGACTGAATTAAGAAAAAAATTGCGTTGAGGAATAAAAATGAGGGGAGAGTCTCAAGAAGGGGAAAATCAGTGTGACTTCTTGTCACACTTGATCACATCCCAACCTCCGCAATAGAAGCTTATTTGGTTTTCTTCGTCATACACATAATAACGGAGTCTTTCCCATTGATCGTCAGTCGGTACAATCTCCAATGCAACCGAATCGATGGATTCAAGGTCATCCAGCTTTGATGCACTAATGTTTTCAAACCGCAATTGAATGTCACAGGTTTGAGCAGATCGTTTTCATTCAAACACAGGAATATGAATATAACGATCATCTTCTTTCATATAGAAAGAAAACTCGTTTAATGTAAATGGACCTGTATCCTCATCAGAAAGATGCTGTTTCAATTTCTCGTATTGTGTGATATTCAAATGAATTCCCTCTATTTATATGATTCACCGCCAATCATATAAATGTCCACAGCATCGTATTCAAACCATATGATCCGTTCGCCTGAGTCCGTTAGGCATTGGAGCTTCCCTTCTGAAAAATAGCTTTTATCCGGTTGAGGATCAGTGATCAGAAAAACATCATCATTGATGGAAGCTAGCAGAAAGAGAAAATCTGCAATATCCCGGTCTGCTTCCTGTAATATGGATTGGAAATGGAATTCCCTTTTGGCCAGCTTCGTCACCTTGTAAGCATGACCTTCAAAATACTCGGACAGGTCTTCTATAAATGAACCAGTCGTTATTACCTGTATCATGATTCGATCGTAGGCAAGCCCTGCCCAAAAACGATAAAACGACTCTGCATCTTCAAGTTCGCATGCCATAACGGTTTGGTCAGGCTTAAGCTCGATCATGTCCAAATTGCCAATACTGCTTATAGAGGTTATTTCCATAAAATCTTCCCCTTATCAGTTGGATAGCGCAACGCAAATCTCTTGTCTGACTTGTTCATACAAGAGAATGTGATGATACAGATCCTTATCGTTTTTGATCATATCCGGAAGTATGTCAGGATACAGCTCAAAAAAGCTTTTCTCCAACGAACGCCGCTGATGCCGGGGTATCCTTTTATTCGCCAGCACATAATCCAAACTGCCAGCAACAAGCATAAAAAACTCATAGATTTCCGCTTCAAAGCCGTACAATTCATCAGGGTACTGCTTTTCTTCAAGCTCTCGCTGTCTTTTTCTCAGTTTTTGAAGCACGTTGATCCTCTCCCTTCCGCAATAATCTCATTTATTTCGAAACAGAATAGGCGGATCATTATCTATCGCCTCCAACAGCTCTTCACCAAACACAGTGATTGCACATTTCCACGGGTCTCCCAAAAGTCCCCAGGAGAAGTCCTGATGAAAAAAGAAATAATAGTCTCCATTTGGAAATACGGGAACAGGCCATTCGCCAAATTCATCCTTAGGCATTGCCTGATGAGGACTAAAGGTATATCCGTCATGCTGCCAATCTAGTGCGTACATTACATCGTTCTTTCCAGTACCTAATTGAAATGCTTTTAAAATAGAAGTCTCTAAATCACTTAGCACTCCGCTCACATCATTATGACCAGCTTTACTGCTCATCGCGCTTGAGATATCAAACACTCGATATGGATCAGGCGGGATGATGTGATGACATCTGCTTCCGGGCTTCCATTTTATGATCTTGTTCACTTCTGACCAGATGCGGTCTTGTTTTGTCTGACTTAAAGCGCGCCAATTCATCATAATCTCATCCCTACACCTTATTGGATATCCTGCTTATAAACACCAGAAGAGGCCACTGCGTAAACAGCGTAACTTGTCAGTTTCAGCTGTTGAACATCTAGGCCTTCACCGTTCGAATCACAGCATGTTATCTCTTCCATCTCTTGACTCACATCGGCAGAAATCAAATAAAGAGACGACTTAAGGTCTGCACTGTAACAATTGAACGTCCCAACCAAAAAACCTTCTTCGGATATCGCGAGCTGATCAAATGCTTCTGAGTCCGGCTCTTTATCCGACAGAATCCACACCCGTCTCACGACCGTTTCATCAAATGCGGCAATGACTGCATCTCCGTAATACAGCATATAAATCAAGCCGTTTTTTTCTGCAAGTCCATAACAATCATCTACAGCAGGCGCATCCATTTCTTCAAGCTTTCTATCAATGTGTATTTCCTTCTGCTGACCATCTAACGTAAAACACCACACACTATGGCCGTTGGGATTCTCATCATGATAAATCCCTTCATCACATAAACCGACCCAAAGCTGTTGTTTCTAATCCAAAAGACAGCAGGAAACCCCTGAAGGCAAGTGAAAAACACTTTTCACCCTTCCCTCTTCTGAAAAAACCTTTACCTTCGGCTCGTACGATTCGTAATAAACGAAGACATAGCCATCTGCACATTGTTGAAAGAGCAGAATATCACTGTATGAAATCTGCTCTTTCACTCTAAAATCCCGAACATCACCGGAAGGATCATAGATTGTAATGGTGATACCACCTTTCAACCCTTTTCCAATGTAGACACGCCCCTGTGGATCAGCATGGAAAAAACAATCTTGGGTGTTCTCGTTGATGATTTTATTCAATTTTAATTTTTTCATTGGTTATGCTCCTAGGTTCGAAATGAAATGATAAGAATAAACCATTTATTAGCTATTAGTAACGGACAACCTAGTTTCATTAATCGTTTTGGGATAAATCTACTTTCCAATTCAGCCTTAAATCATTTAGTGTTTAATTGGTATGCATAAAACGATTGATCATCAAAGCGAACTGTTTCAGCTTCTATAGCAATCAGCATTCTGTTCATGTCAATAAGAAAGTTAGCATTTGATTGATACTCCGGAATTATAGAATTTGATAGATTCCCGATTCCTTCTGGATGATAACTCATCTCAAATACTTGCCAATTGTATTCTTCCGGATCTATTTTTTCCAATCTCATGTCGCCAACATCTGCACTATAATAAGCGGATGCCACATTTTGAAATGAAATTTTATGCGTATATTCACCTTCATCTTCAAAAACCTTAATATCAAGTGAGAGTTCTTTTTTAAACACATTAAAATCTAAATGAAGGACACTGCACCCCTTATCTATATAATCAACCCATTCATTAATCGTTTGATACATTGTCATCCCCTGCCTCTTTTTAAACAATAACGCCTTGCCACCAAGCAGAAAACAAATTACTCCGTATATTGTTTGATCCAATCATTTAAATCATCTGTTGAATGCAAATAAGTTTCTGATGAATCTTTCAAATCAATCCCACTTAGAAGGATTAACATATCCCAGACTCTATCGTCTTCTACTTCGGGGTCATCCGCATAAACATAAGTTCCAGCCCAATCCGACACTTCTTCTCTTGTTGTTTGTCCATTTAAGACACTTTTGATTTTATTTATGCATTCTATTAGATTTGTCTCGCTCAATTTGATCACCACGTATTCAAGTACTAAATGATTTTTTATTAGTATGCAAAGCACCGTACTGATATTTAGATATTGAAGCTTTTTCCGTAAAAGATATGTTCCAAAAGGTTTCCAATCTACCAATAAACAAGCTCACATCCGTATTCCGTGTGCAATATACATAAACCAAACTGGCACTTAGGCTCAACCAAAATAAAACTATGATTGAGAATCCCTTCATCGAACTCAATACACTCCAATAAGCAGTCAAGGTGCTCGAGACATTTTCCAAAAGAACAAACTAACGCACCAATTTCGCTGCTGTATTGATGAAACAGCAGAACGTCCCGGTCATCGTAAGCAACATATGACTGAGATATTTTCCAGATCAGCTGTTTCGCTTCCGTTTTTTCGAGGGCATCAACCTCACGGGTGTTGGCTGGTATTGAATTTGATAAAACCAGCTCAAGCAATTGCCTGCTTTGCGCCAGATCAGCAAAACGATAAGTGAAGCCTCTTTCTGCACAAGGGACTAGTTTTTCTTTGATTTCGCTCATCAATAAACGTCTTTTATTCTCGGCGAGTTTTTCGATCAATCTTTTTTGCATGAGCCGCATTCCCTCCGCTGTCAATTTCTCAACTTCTTTTAAATTGATTCATCATTCTCTTGTTTTCGTTGTCGTTCATGTTTAGATTTGTTCTAAAAAAGCTTGTATCGCTTATCGATACAAGCTTTATCTTCAACTGCTTAAAACTCACCCAGTGGGCTTTTCACAAAACGCTGGGAACCTTTTTGGCAAATCCTCTTCATCCCAATCAATTCTATATTTTTAGATTCTTTTGTCATACAAATAAGAGAGGATGGTAACATCTCTTATTTAATGTTCCATCAATAAATGCCCCATTTTTATCCAATGCAGAAATTATTTATAATTAAGGAAGTTTAGAAGGATTTTTTGTATTTTCAAGATTTAATTTTAAAGCGGTCACAAAAGACTCTAGCTTTTCTTCATTACAATTAATTTCGAACAAGTTGGAGTTCGACTTACTTTCTTTATAATCATCAAATATAATTTTAATCTTAATTCTGTAATTTCCGTTTTCTTGATCAATACTAAGAAATAAGAATGGTTCAATAGTCTCTAAACTGATACTGTCTTGATTTCCTTTTATCATAGTTTCGATCCCAGATATCAACACCTTATATTCACTTTCTAATAAAACAGCAGAAAAATCGCGAACGACGGCTTTCTTATTTTCCAACAATTCAAATACAGATAAAATAAATGGATCATCGTCCAACTCTTGATACCTTCTCGGTGTTAATTCAAGTTCTATACAATCATCTTTTATTTTGGCCATATTTCCTCCTCATTTAAAGTTTAAGTGAGGGTAGTTGTCATCCCCCCCTCGCTTAACCTTATTAACGCCTTCTCTTAGATTTATTTCCTTTTCCGTGTGTATGGAATACGTGTTTAGAACCCTTAGCTCTTGAACTTCCATAAGCTGTGATTACTTTACCCCTTTTATTTAAAACAACTGTAGCTTTTTTTCCAACATATTTCGTTGCCCCATTAGGTTGTTTTATTACTTTTTTAGGGCTTCGCACAGCATTCAGTTTGGCCCTTAAATTGACTCCACGGCCTCCATTTCTTCCTATAGATTGATTAAGTCCATGTCTTGTATGACCTGTGATTTTAACTGCCTTCTTCGTAAACTTATAGGCGCGACTAGCACCCTTAAATATCTTCCCAGGACCAAAATTAGAAGCAGCTGCCCAAGCAGCACCTTTCCATCCTTTACCTGATTTATATGCCTTATATCCATCATAGGCTGCAAATCCGGCATTTACCACAAGCCATACCCAATGCCCGTCCGGATCAACATTCATCACTGGGTTATTATTTCCATAAGCATACCCATTCTGATCCAATGAATCTCCGTCGCTGCCCGGGTCTGGGTCGAGCGATAGGAACACGCCGTTTCTTGGCTCGTAGTAGCGGGCCATGAGATAGTACAGGCCGGTTTCTTCGTCGTATTGGTAGCCTGCGTAGCGGTAGCGATTGTCTTTTACTTCGTCGCTTGCTTCGGTTTTTGTTGGATTTCCCCATGCGTCGTATTGATACTTGGCAACGGTTTTTCCAGTGCTGTCTGAGATCGCGATGATGTCGCCGTGAGCGTTGTAGTGATAGAAATATTTCTTACCATTTTCTGTGTAGGATAACAGCTGGCCGCTGTCTCCGTACGTGTATGATTTTGTGACGTTGTTGTCCGCGTCTGTTTCATACAAGACGTTCAAGCTGTCTCCGTCGTAGAAGTAGTTCGTGACTTTTCCGTTGACGGTTTTTTGGATTCTGTTTCCTTTTTCGTCATACTTATATGTTGCGAATGGCTTGTCTTCGCCTTTTTTGGTAACGGCGGTCAGGTTATCTTCTGCATCCCACGTATATGTGAATTTGCCGTCGGATGTGCGGTTGCCGTTTTTATCGTAAGAGATGCTTTCATCATTGACTTTTGTCAGCTGGTTCATGATGTTGAAGGAAGCGTTCACCGTTTTGCTTGAGCCGTCTTTTATAGTTGTAACGGTTTTCCGGTTTCCGAATCCATCATATGTGTATTCAATAACAGTACCGTCTTCATGGGTTTCTTTGACAAGCTGATTCAGCTTCCCATACTCATATTGCACCTTGCCGCTTGCTGAGCTGTTTATCGTTGTGCGGTTGCCGTTGGCATCATATTCATAGCTTTCCGTCAGAATGTCTCCGCCGTTTTTGTCACCGATATGCAGCGAGCTTACAAGGTTTCTTTCGTCATATGAAAAACTTGTTCCGCCGCCGTTGCCCGTAATAAAGGTTTGGACGTTTCCATTTTCATCATAATCAAATGAATATGAGGATGTACTGTCTTTCATCTCAATCATTTGATCCAGCTTGTTATACGTAAATTGATTCGTTCCTTTTTGGTCCCCATGAATCCACGAGAAGGTTTTCAGCTTATCGGAGTCACTAGGATATGTCCAAGTTTGGCTGCCGCCGCGGTCTGTCAGTTCGGTTAAACGGTTTTTGTTGTCAAATGTCCGTTTCTTTGTGGTGTTCTGCTCTTTATTGACGACCGACGTTTCATTTCCATTTTTGTCATACGTGAAAATGTACTTTTCTGTACCGTTATACGACTTTGATTTCACCCGGTCTGTTCCATCATAAGAAAGAGACACTTCGTTGCCATTTGGTGAAATGGTTTTGGTCAGGTTGCTGTTGGCATCATATTCGCTTGCTAACACATTGCCGAGAGGGTCAGTTGTTTTGACAAGCTTGCCCATGACATCATATTCGAATTTATAGGTTTGATCTGCTCCTGCCCGGATGGTTTTGCTTACCTCATTGCCTTCCTTATCATAGCTGTGAAGGATAGACGTGCCGTTAGAGAGCGTCATGTTTGTCAATTGGTCTGCCTGATCATACGTATAGGTTGTTTTTTCACCTTTTGCATCTGTTTCAGACGTTTTCTTACCAGTTTCATCGTAATCAGTTGAAGTGGCGTAACCTAGTTCGTCCTCTTCCTTGGTCACATAGTTGCCATTACTGTCATACGTGCTTTTAGTCAGAAGGCTTCCTTCAATCAAACGGATATCATCAAACCAGACTGTGCCTGTCGCACTCTTTTGGAACAGAATACTGATATCGACTTTATTGATCGGCTTTGTTTTAGGGATGACGACAGCTGCTCGGTTCCATTCCTGTGTTCCAGAAGGGAATTTCGCATTGTAGATGCCTGTGCTGCCGTCAGCGTAAGTGACATTCGCCTGCAGAGAATAGTCTTTTTCATCTGTAAATTTGACGCTGCTTGCTTTCGACATTCCTGTCAGTGTGAGATAAACCGGTTTGTCATTTGCGCTTTGCCCTAAGACAACGGTTTGTTTTGTTACTGATCCGGCTTGGGACGCACTGGTCCGGGCAGCTTTTAATGATACATCATCATTAAAGCCTTCTTCAGAATCAACGGATGCTCCGCTTACATTCCAGTTTTCCGTTGCTGATGTGAAGCTGCTGTTTTGAACTGGGTTATAGCTTGATGATACTTCGCCTTTTTCCAGCTGGACTTCATCAAACCATGCTTTTCCTTTGCCATCTTTATCTTTATGATCGACTTCCATATACACAACAGCTTTGCCTGCATTCGCTGGAGTCGTAAAAGTGATTTGCCGTTTTGTCCAGTCATTTTTTCCGGCTAATGCACTGTATTCATTGTGAATCCATTGAATTCGTTTTTGATCTTTGTCTCGCAAATCAATGTTAAAATAGGCTCTTGATTTCGCAAGATCTGTTTTGATTTTCCCGCTTAATGTATAGGTTGTATTCGGCTCCAGCTCAACTGTTTGTGTTGCTGACGAATACCCATGATCTGTTCCGGCAGACGTTGATTGGCTCAAGACCTCCAATGCCTTTGATCCGGAAAGAACTCCGCTTTTATCGGCGATGACTGAAATTTTGCCGCTGTCTTTAGAGGCAGTCAGATTCCAGCCGGATTTTTGAGCTTCAAAGCTTCCATCTTTCAAAATATTAGTTGAAGCTGATAAATCTTTGCTCGATTGAATCTGGTTTCCATATTTATCATAAACAGCTGCTGACGATGATTTTCCGCTCTGATCGGTTTCGGATACAGCATCCAGTCCGTCATAAGCAATATCCGTGACATTGCCCTCGGTATCCTTCATCTTTGTGACATCGTTGTTTTTGTTGTATTCGTATGTCTCAGTTCCATATGCATCTTTAACCGACGTAACGTTGCCATCTTTGTCATATTGATAGCTTTCCGTTGCTTTTCCGGTGCCGACGTCATTTGGATCTACATCTTCTACAACATTGTTGCCTTCATACTTTGTATTCGTTGTAATTTTTAACCCTTCCGCATCATCAATGACCTGAATCGGATTTCCCGCTTCATTATAGCCATACTGTACTTTCCGGCCATTTGGCTGTGTCATGAGAAGCGTCTTTTTATCAGCATCATAGCTGTAGACATATGTTTCTTTTTTAGCGTTGATCGCTTTTTCGAGACGGTGACCGCTATACTGATATTCGGTAAAGACAGGCTTTGCTTCGGTACTGTTAGCTGAATATTGTTTGACAAGGCGCCCTTCACTATCGTAGTCATAGCTTGTGACAGTCCCGTCTGTATCTGTAACCTTCTTCAGCAAATCATTCTCATATGAGTAGGTGACTTTCTTATTCTTAGGTCCTGTGATGGACGTCACATGGCCGTTTTCATCATAGGTAAATGTAAGCTTGCGGCCTGATGCATCTGTAATGGCGGTCAGTTGATTTTTGTCATTGTAAGTATAGACAGTTGCATTGTTATGGCCATCCACTACCTTTTGGAGTTTGCCGCCTTTTTTATTGAAATAAGCGTTGGTTTGATCCTTTGTTTTTAATATGAACTGATCAGCTGTTTCTGTTAATTCAAGATATACACCGGTCGGCGGCTGATACGTGCCATCGGCTTTTTTCGTGAATCGATGTGTCGTAGCGTCTTCATCGATATACATTGCCCCGCCATCCGTTGAGATGACAGATGTTTCTGCATCAGCATACCAGCCTTGTCCAAATAAGTGATCAGAGCTGTCAAGACTGTTGTAGGTTCTCGATAAGCCAAGTCCCGGACCGCGTCCATCAATTGACAAATCTTCTTCATTCACAATGACATTGCCTGTCGCACCAT
Source organism: Bacillus sp. PS237 (assembly GCF_037963345.1). NCBI lineage: Bacteria > Bacillati > Bacillota > Bacilli > Caryophanales > Bacillaceae > Bacillus > Bacillus sp. PS237. The sequence continues at coordinate 3,954,584 of NZ_CP150156.1, forward strand.
TTAACTGGCCGCTTGGGATATCAATGATAGACCAGTACTCTTCTGTACCTAGGAATTCTGCGCCTTCATGGAACGTTGGGTTAAAGGGCGCCGTTGGAATCGTTTCACCATTCGCATCATAGGCGACAAGCGTGAAAGAATAATTCTTCTTCCCTTTGTAATTCCCATTTGCATTGTTATAGACAGGTGATGGATCGAGGGCTAATTCCCCGCCTTTTCCATCTGTATGAAGCTTATAGCTTCCGGCTTTGATTTCCTCAGAAGTCGGCCAGATGTTTTTATTTTGGGTTGTCCAATGATCAGCATCACCAACATCAAAGGACTGATATTCTTTACCGTTGTAAATGTTAACTTTATAGCCCTTCGCATTTTGAACCTTTTCCCATATCAAATTCACATAACCCGTTTGACTCGATTTTGTATTTGTATACAAATAGCCAGTTACATTCTTTGGCCTAGCGATATCAGGAAGTGCCGGGGTAGCAGCCGGGGATGCAATGGCTTCGCCGTCTTTGTTGTATGCGATAATTTTAAACGAGTAATTTCTTTTGGCTCCATCTCCCCCGGCGTTTTTATAGGTTGGTCCGGGATTGATCGGCAGCTCTGCTCCGCTTCCGTCCTTTAGGTGAAGAGCATATTTTCCCGCCTTGATTTCTGCACTTGTCGGCCAGATCTTTTTCCCTTTTGTGGTCCAAGACGTCTGATTTCCGAGATCAAGTGTCTCAAAGCCTTTCCCATTGAACACCTGAACCTTATAGCCGGTTGCACCGGATACAGCTTTCCAAGAAAGGTCGAAGTATCCTGTGGCATTCCCATTATTGTAGCCCTTTGCTGACGGTGCTTGTGCTTTTCCTACATTAGGGATAACGGGCTTTGCCGGTGCGGACATCGCTCCTTCACCTTGGTCAAATATCGCACTGACGCCAATCCAATAGTTTTTGCTTGTAGCATAGCTTCCGCCGGAATTCTTATAGACCGGGGATGGATCTAATGCCAATTCAGCTCCATCCTTGCCGTCCAGATGCAGTTTATATCTCTTGGAGGCAATTTCTGCGCTCGTAGGCCAGATTTTTTTACCTTTTGTGCTCCACGACGTGACGTTGCCTGCAGAAATCGCTTGATATTCCTTACCATTGTAAATCCATACCTTATATCCTTTTGCGCCTTCAACCTTTTTCCAGCTGATATCGAAATAACCAGTGGAATCGCCGTTGTGATAGGCTTTGATTGTAGGTGTGTTTCCCTTTGGAATGGTATACGTCACTTCAATATATGGTTTATTGGCGGAGTTCGCTGAAGAAATTAGTTTTTTCCAATATTCCTTGCCGTTTCCGTTTGTATGAAGCTTAAATCCATAGTTGGCCCCGCCGGAGTTCCATGACTTTACAGCAGCGGTCACATCATAACTCGCCCACTGTCCTTTATGGACGTCGGCTTTTCCGATATTTTTAGATGCCGGTTTGGTGTTCCATGTCACTTTTGCATTATCATAATTGCTGTTGACCGTATCCAGCCAAAGGCCGGTTGCCTTTGTTCCATAATAGGAATGGGCTACGTATGTTTTTAATGTAGCTTTAGTGACAGTCATATTTTGAATTGGCTTTAGGTTGTTAAATTTCATGAACGCATAGTTTGTGCCTGTTGTTTTGTCATAATAGCCCGTTTTCAGTACATAGGCCTTTAAATTAGCATCCCATTTTTGTGAGGAGGCCGAATAGTTCGTCGTCGGGTAGGCACTCATGACAAACGTATCCGATGAAACAGATAAAGAAGTTGACGGGTCGATAGATACTGGATATACGCGTTCTGGGTCTTTCAGCCAGTTCTCGTCTGCCGTAAGATGAAGCAAATACCCTTCTTCATTCTTTTCCAGCTTATAGCTGACTTTGTCTGACCGTTCAACCTCGCCGGAAAGCTCATCTAGTTTTGAATCCGTCATAAAAGGCTTAGGCACAGAAAAAACAACTTTTCCTTTTTCATCAGAAAAATCAATGGATCCATCCTCTTGTTCTTTAGCCTGCAAATCGGTTTTTAACTGAAATGTAAATGTGTTGTATCCATTATACTGATGAAGGACTAAATCTTCTTTTATGTTTTCATTGAATGTGAAAGTCTGAAGATCAATATTCGGAAACACATCCGGATACACAATCTCATTACTGTCAGTCTTATAATCTGCTGAGGTATCTTTCGGAGTAAGTGAAGTTTTATTCGGGCCTTTCGCTTCTGCTAGTGAATATGTAACCTTATGGTCATTATGCTCAAAAGTCGCATAAAGCCCGTTCTTCATTTGCTTTTGAAAATCTGAATTCAAAATAGCGTTCTCTGTCTCGACTTGTTTGCTTGTCGACTCTTTTAACTCAGGAGAAATGTCTTCCCAGTCGGCATCCGGTGTTTCCTTTGTATGAATAGGATCAAGGTATACTTCCTGTTTATAGACACCGTCACCTTCATAATAGAGTTTTGTATTTTCTGTTCTTTCAGAGGTGATCTCACCCTCTTTGTTTATATCTTTTGGATCAAAAGGTACAGCTTCCTCAGTTTGTTCTTTCTGAAGAGTTTCTTCTGGATCATCGGCAGCAATACGGTTTCCATTCTCTTCTTCTGTAGATTTTGCTAGTACATCGGCTGGCACTAATGAAATCATTAAAGCCAACACTAAAAATGCTGCAATGAACCTTTTAAAGTTTCGCCTCTTTCTTTTTTTCATTTCCTCTCTCCTTTTGTAATAAAAGTAATATTTACTCAATAATCTTAACTAGACTGAAATATCATTACAATATTTTTCTAGAAAATTTATCTTATTTTAAGGATTAGCGAGAGTCAATTGACCTAAAACAAAAAAAGGCCGCATAGGCCTTTTTACATTTTTTATTGTATTTGTTCAATATCCGTACCCTCAGCTGTCACATTCGCCTTCCCCTGCCTCCTGACAAGCGTCAAGGCCATGCCCGCAAAGATCATTACGATGCCAAGCGTTTGATAGAGGTCAGGGCGGAAGCCTGTGAAGACGGTATCGAGCACGATCGCGACAGCGGGGTCGAGAAATACAATGATTGAAATAAATTTCGTTGATAAAAATCGTAAACTGTCAAAAAACAGCAAATATACAATACCCGTATGGATGATGCCGGTAGATACCACCATAATCCAGTTTCCCTGAGATAGGTCCGCAAAAGCGCCAAAGTGAATAAACGGAATCAGGATGATAACCCCTAAACCTGTCTGCAAGAAGGTGGTCGTGTAAGGACTGAGATTGTGAATGCCTTTTCCCAATAAAGTGGTGAACGCATAAAACAGTGCGGCGAGAACTGCCCATATGATCCCTGATCCCATCAGCTGTGTCAATGATGTGCTGCCGTTAATCCCGGAAATCAGCGCAGTCCCAAGAAAGCAGATGATAATGGAGCTGACGGAGATCACATTTAATTTCTCTCTGTAGAAGAAGCTCCCCAGAAGAAGAACAAGCACCGGCGCTAGATGATAAACAGAGATGGCAATTGTAACGGACGTTTCTTCAAAAGACTTAAATAAGAACACCCAGTTGAATACAAGAAAGAAACCGCACGCCAATGTTTGCAGCACGTCTCTCTTGCTCCATTTTTCAGTTTTATACTGGCCGGACGCCAGCCAGCAAAAGCCTAAAAACAGCGTCGCGCAAAGGCAGCGGACAAAGACCAATTCAAATGACGGCAGATTGGTATGCTCTGAGAAAAAGCCGATGGAGCCGAAAATCACCATAGAGATGACCATTTTGATTACGGCTGTTGATTTTTGTTTTGACGATATGGAAGGATCCTGTTGCATCAAACGTATTCTACCTCCAATACTGCATAGCATAAACTGTTTTTTGTGAATTCAGAAATCTACACATAGAATTCCTCTTTTTTACATGTAGATATTATAACACTTCTATTCTAAATAAAAAAAAGCGCCCAAGGGCGCTTTTTTTACAAATCTATCGAACAATCAAAACCGGGCATGTTGATAATTGAGACACTTTATGGCTGACGCTTCCAAGCATCATTTCTTTCAGGCCGCTGATCCCCCGGCTGCCAACTACAATCAGGCTGACGCCTTTCTCTTTTGCGTGATTTAGTATCTCATGCGCCGGCTCGCCATTCGCGTAAATGGTTTCAGCTTGAACGCCTTTTTCGGCTGCTTTTTCTTTTGCATTTTCAAGGATTTTCAGGCCCTCTTTTTTAACCTCGTTCCTGATTTCATCAATAAAGTGTTCAGGCACATAGACAATTCCCGTCAGAGAAGAAGTCGTGACGACGGCTTCTCTCCCCACATGAAGAATGCTTAGTTCCGCTTGCTGCTCTTTTGCCAAATGCACTGCGGCATCAAGCGCTTTTGCACTCATGTCTGATCCGTCAATCGCAACTAACATTTTGTTAAACATGCTCTTCCCGCCTTTCGGACTGTGGGTGGTTCATCTTTCTCTTTTATTGTCAGCCTGCATTTCGTTATTGTCAATTGAAGCGCATGAGTTTTCAAAAATTTGTCAGATACTCTCTCCGTTTGTGGCGATGACCTGCTGATACCAGTTGAAGCTTTTTTTCTTGATGCGGTTAAATGTTCCATTTCCTTCATTGTCCCTGTCCACATAAATGAAACCGTAGCGTTTTTTCATTTCCGCAGTAGATGCGCTGACAAGGTCAATTGGCCCCCATGATGTGTATCCGATTAATTCAACGCCGTCCGCAATGGCTTCGCGCGCTTCAATTAAATGATCACGCAGATAGTTGATTCTGTAATCGTCCTGAATCGTGCCGTCCTCTTCAACCTTGTCTACAGCGCCAAGGCCGTTTTCAACAATGAACAGCGGCTTCTGATAACGGTCGTATAAGGTGTTGAGCGTGATGCGTAAGCCTTTCGGATCAATTTGCCAGCCCCATTCTGATGATTTGAGGTAAGGGTTTTTGACTCCGCCCAGCAGGTTGCCCCCTGATTTTGCAAGCTCTTCCGGATCTGTGCTCGCCGCCATCGACATGTAGTAGCTGAATCCAATATAATCCACCGTATGTTCTTTCAAGAGCTCTTCATCGCCTTCAGCCATTTCAATTTCAATATTGTTTTCTGCCAGATAGCGTTTCATATATCCCGGGTATGCGCCTCTTGCCTGAACATCTGAGAAGAAAAGTGTTTTGCGCTCATTCTCCATTGCCGCGAAGACATCCTCCGGCTTAGAAGTCATCGGATAGGTTGTCGTTGCCGCTATCATACAGCCGATTTTCGAATCAGGAATGATGTCGTGACCCGCTTTGACAGCAAGAGCACTGGCCACAAATTGGTGGTGTGCCGCCTGGTACATCGCGTTTAATTTGTTTTCTCCTTCTTCAAAAACAAGACCGCCTCCGGTAAATGGCGCATGGAGCACTACGTTAATTTCATTAAACGTCATCCAATACTTCACTTTGTGTTGATAGCGTTTGAAAACCGTTTTGGCATAGCGTTCATAAAACTCTATGACTTTGCGATTCTTCCAGCCGCCATAATTTTTCACTAAACCGAGCGGCATCTCATAATGAGAGATGGTTACGACAGGCTCAATATGATGCTTTAACAGCTCATCAAACAGATCATCATAAAATCTGAGGCCTTCTTCATTGGGCTCCTCTTCATCGCCATTCGGAAAAATTCTCGTCCACGCAATCGATGTGCGGAACGCCTTAAATCCCATTTCTGCAAATAAGGCGATATCCTCTTTATAACGATGATAAAAGTCAATCCCGTTGTGATACAGATTCAAGGAAGTCATTGATTCATCAAATGGAGACATGATCCCGTTCGGCGATACGTCAGCTGTCGAAAGCCCCTTACCACCCTCGTTATAAGCACCCTCCACTTGGTTGGCAGCAACTGCGCCGCCCCATAAAAATCCTTCTGGAAATCGTTTTTCATTTGAACTCATATTGATCACCCCATTAGTTTTTTCAAGATAAAGCAAGCAGCGCTTCTTTTGGCTGCACTTTACCGATCTCTTTCACCGGCGAAAACGAATATTGGTCTGTGTTGGTCACAATCACCGGGGTAATGACGTCATATCCCGCGGCTTTGATTTGCTCCAGATCAAAGGACACGAGCGGATCTCCCGGTGCGACCTTGTCGCCTTCTTTGATGTGAGCCGTGAACCATTGTCCCTCCAGCTTTACCGTGTCCAATCCAATGTGTATGAGTATTTCAGCTCCCTGATCACTCGTAATGCCAATTGCGTGTTTTGTTTTAAAAATGGTGGTAACGCTTCCACGAACAGGCGAAACAACTTCTCCTTCTTCAGGCTCAATGGCAAATCCTTTTCCCATGACCCCAGCAGAAAACACTCCGTCTTTGACTTCACTTAAGGCTTTCACTTCTCCCTTAATCGGGCTGTGAATGATCTCTCTGCTGCCTTCATGCACTGCCGGCTGCTGGCTGCCGTCAGAAGGCACATCCTCGAATCCAAGCAAATACGCAGCTGCTGTTCCCGCCGCAAACGCAATCACAAGGCCGATCATCGCGTAAATAAACGTTGGGCCGATAAAGACAGGGATGCTCGGCAGACCTGCATTCCCCCCGACGATATAGGAAGCAACACCCGTCATGCCGTAAAACGCGCCACCGGCTGCACCGCCAATCAAAGCGGCCGCAAACGGCTTTTTCAATCGCATATTCACGCCGTACATCGCAGGTTCTGTGATCCCCATCAGCGCCGTGATGCTTGTGGTAAGCGCGAGTGATTTAAATTTTTTGTTTCTAGAGCGAAGGAAGACGGCAAATGATGCTCCCGCCTGCCCCATATTCGCCAAAAACATAGCCGGCAGTAAATAATCGTGGCCGTTTTGAGCGATGTTGTTGATCATGATCGGCACAAAGGCATAGTGCATGCCCGTCATAATGATTAAAGAGAATGTACCCGCCAGCAAAATCATTGCCACAAGCCCTGCATGATCAAACAAATAATTGACCCCAGAAGACAAGTATTCTCCTAAAATAGCGCCAAGCGGACCGACTGTAATCAATGTCAGCGGCACGACAATCAATAGCGTGAATGTCGGAACCACAATCAATTTGAGAGATGCGTGTGTAAAACGGTCAATCCATTTTTCCACGTATGAAGCAATCCAAATCGACAGCAAAATCGGGATGACCGTTGACGAATAAGTGGCAGCGGTTACAGGAAGCCCGATAAAGGAAATCGGTTTCCCCGCACCGAGCAGGGCTGTCAAATCCGGATGCAGGATCGCCGCCGCAATGGCAGCCGCTACGTACGGATTGCTTCCGAATTTTCTCGCCGCACTCATCGCTAGCAGGAGCGGCAGGAAGTAGAACGCACCGTCACCGACAGCCGTCAAAATGACATGAACCTGGCTCTTCTCCGCCATCCAGCCAAACGTGACTGCCAGCGCCACAAGTCCTTTGATCATCCCCGCTCCCGCAATCGCAGGCAGAATAGGGGTAAACACCCCAGAAATCACATCAAAGACCGCACTCAGCACATTCTTTTTCTGAGAGGATGAACCAGCGCTCTTTTCATCACTGAGATTGCTGTGCCGCACAATCGCCTGATACACCTTCGGCACATCGTTTCCGATAATGATTTGAAACTGCTCGCCGCTGATATTGGTGCCCATCACTCCAGGCAGCTGCTCCAGCTGACTGCGATCCGCCTTCGCGTTGTCATGAAGATTAAAACGCAGCCTCGTCATGCAGTGGATCACGCGCTGAACGTTTTCTTCACCGCCTACGAGTTGTAATATGTCCTTCGATAATTTATCATAATCCATGTGTATACCTCCTTTTTATGGGGGGACTGCTGGATGAAAGGTGGCCGCCTTTCACCAGCTTTTTTTGTATCAAATGCTGCATCACCTCCTAAAAGAGAATAAAAAAACCTAAATGACACAGATTGCGAGAGTCTCCTCCTGCACCTGCACCATTTAGGTTTTGCCTGCTTTCGCAGTAACAATCCTGACGGGTCGTTTTATTTGTTTGTAGGTATACTTTAGCACTAGATTCGTGAGATGTCAACGCTTTCATTTTTGGTGTTGACTATCGTTTCTAGAACAAAAGTAATCATAAAGATTTGAACTTAGTATTAACTTCAATAAAAAATTATTGTAATTAAAAACCTTGAAAGGCATTTTTTCCAATCAAGGTTATGAATCGTTACCGTTTAAATTTTTTTAAAGACTTCTTTATCTGTACTATTACATTCTTTAGCCAATCTATTGGTTCTAAATTAAACGCAGGAAGATACACGCCATCTGCGCAAGATTGAATGTAATCGTTTTTCTTATTGTCTGAATGCTCACTTTCAATAAAATCCGTTAAAAAGACAATAGCATCCTCCAAATATTCCTTACTTTCCTCTATTAATAACTCTTGTATAGCGTCATCAGGAGTTTCAATATCTTGATGGAATGTTCCAGCTAAAAACTGAAAAACAGGGTCCTTCTGTTTATTGATCAATAACATGTCATCTTGCTCCTTTAAGGGAGAGGTAACGGGATAATGTTAAAATCATTCATCATCTAATAAATCAAGATAATACTGATCATTCTCTTCTATTTTTCTTAAGAACTCGGTAAGAGAAGTTGCAATTTGAATATCATAATAGTAAATCGGATTTTTATTATTATCATTTAATTCAATTGACATTAATGCCGATTCACTACCTTCAAAAAATATTAATTTATCATTCTCAAACTCATCATATATTTCTATGTCAGGATAAAATTCAAAGTCATTTATCCTCAATCGAAAGTCTCTTACAGAATATGGATCCAAAATGCGATTAGTATTAAACTCTGATCCTTTAATAAACCCATAGCCAACTTCTAAATAAAAATTCACTAATTCACTAGGTAATTTTAAGTTTAAATTTTTTTCAACCTCTTCAATCTCACTTTGATTCACTGGATAAAAATCATTTTCTTTGTTTGATTTTATAAAATTATAACTCATTTTTTTTTGCCTCCTTTAAATAATTCATTTGCTGGTGAGCCTGTACCATGAATCCCAGCTTGATGCTCGTTAGGAAATTTTGCTGGATGCATATTCCACCATTCATGTTCTCCGCCAAAAGTATTTTCAATTATATGGTGAGCATCATACTTATCCCCTTTTTTTCTAATAATTTTACCTGTTTTTTCAGATACAACATTTTCCTTATAAACAGGCCATTTTTGTCCAGTGTTTTCTTCCCATTCTTTTATAACTTTATTTTTTACTTTATCAAATTTAGTCCTGTGTTTTGCAGTCTCTATTGGTGACATTTTTTTATATTCTTTATTTCTTAATGCTTCCTTTAATTTATCTATTTGATTTTTAGGTAATTCTCTACCTGTGCGTTGTTCTATATCTCTAGCATACTTTTTTATTAAATCAGAATTAATTTTATTAGCAGATCCACTTACATCATTCGCAATTTTCCCTTTATCCTTAGCAACGTTTTTAACTTCCGAAGCCTTCTTAGCCTTTTTCCCATTATTAATAAGTTTATTAATATCTATTAACTTTTCTAACTTAGCTATTTTGGCAAATGGTACTGAGTTTATGGAGGCAACAACACGGTCTTTCCCTGTGACTTTTTCGCCTGATACCGGATCTCTGCCCGTGGCTGCTTTAAATAGATCATACACGCCGGTAAGTTCTACAGCCGTCTCTAAAATTTTCACATATCCATTCTCATCCACTTTAATGTCCGAAAGCGAGACGACAGGTTCAAGCTTCATGTCATTACCAGATATGTATACATTGTAAAGTGTATCATTATAAACGACTTGCTTAACCTCTGCATTTGAGAAATCAGTTTTTATATGTTCTCTATGTTCACTCGTATTATACACTTTACCATTGATAACGATGATATTTTTACTTACCTTTTTAGAATCACCCGTTTTGACAACTGAATCCACTTTAGACTTTTCATTCTCGGCTAATTTCTTCAGCATCATCTCCATCGGTGAATCATCCGCCTGCTTCATTTGCGGGTTAATCGCGCCGAAGATTTGGTTGATGTTTTCTTCTTCCTGTGATTTCAGGATGGAGCCGCTTTTGTAGCCTGTGATTTCAATTTTCGGGCCGGTGTACATGGTTTCGAGCTGATCAATGTATTTTTTCATCGTTTGAAAATCTGATTTTGCGGCTTCTAGTGCTTGGGTTTGCTGGCCGTCAAATTGAAAGAGCTTATTCAGGGTGTCTGAAATCAGCCGCTCAGCCTGTTCTGTTTCCATCCGAAAAAAGGAATCATTGACTGTCGGCAGGCTGACGATGTGATCTATGGCTGATGTCTGGCGATTGACTGCGTCAGTGAGCTGCTCTGTCACTTCTCGTGCATGCTTGACCCCATGTCTCGCATCGTGTGAGAGAAAAGCCTCTGCGATCATGCCGTGGGAGTTAGATTCTACAGAGGAAATCGCATGCTGTGTTTGTTTCAGCACTTTTTTGTATTCGTCGATAAATATGCCAAAGAAAAGGAGAAAAGGCTTGTGGCACTCCTCGTAAAAGGTCCGGATGGCATCTCCGCCTTTTCCTTTCAGCGCATCCTTCATGCCTGCCAGATGCTCAACGCTTTTTTCCAGCTTCTCCAGCTGTTGTTTTTGCTTGTCCAGTTTCTCAATCGTATGCTGAATGCCCTCGTGAAGAGCGTGGACATCTAATGTTTTCAATCCCTTGTCCTCCCGCGCTTTATTTCATGGAAGATGATATGTTTTCGTCCGTTTCCTTCATGGCGTTTACCGCGCTTTCCGTTTGTGCGATATGCTTGGCCAGAACAGACGCATATGCTTCAGTGAGCTCTTTGATGTCCTTATTTAATTGCTCGATGGACTTCACAACATTCAAATGGTTTCTGCCTGAGAGATGACCGGGCAATGAGGACTTGAGTTCAGCTGAATTCTTGAGCTGAGAAAGCCCTTGCTTCACTGTGTCATACACCATTTTAATTTCCTGTGCCATTTGTGCTCACCTCACTTTTTATGTTTTTCCTTCTCTATTTCATGCTCTATCCTCGTGATTTGGCGTCTTATAGAATACACATCGCCCTCTAATGAGTGGATTTTTCCTTCTATGCTTTCGATGATTCCGCTGACTTGATCGCTTTTGATTTGCTGATATGCTTTGTTCATTCCTTCACGAATATCTTCAAACCGCTCAGCATGTGTTCCTCTCCATGCCTCCCGGTTAAGATGAGGCCGGTGAATGAGATGCTGGGCCTCAGAGAAATCGTGTTTGATTTGCCTAATTTCGTGCAGCACTCGTTTTAATTGATGGATCTGTTCCTGCTTTTCATGTAAGTCGGCTTTTACCGAATGTAACAACATTTCACTATGCATGCCGCAACACCTCGTGTTTCTATCAAACTGTGTAAATTCTTTACAATACAGACTATTTTCATATTACATGATGGGTCATATTGGATAAATAGGTAAAAAGGATTGTCTTGAGAGGTATAGAACTGGTTCTAAATTGCTAAAAATACGATCTCATCACCCTATGAAAGGAGAAAACAATCATAGTAGGGACTTTTTATTTAAGCCTTTAATCTCTCCTCCAGTTCTAATTTTTCCTCCCACTTAACTGTTTCTTATAGTCAATAAAGCTCATAAAAAAACACCTTCCCTCGAAGGCGCTTCTCCATCTTATTTAGATCCCCATACAGCCTCACCGCTGGTATTCAGCACACTAAACGTCATGACGTTCTTCTCTCTCACCGAATCCCACTGGCGTAAAAATACCCCGTTATACTTCTTGCCTGCTAACGTGATGTCGGCGGTGTTTTTTCCGGTTTTCCTCCATGTTCCGGTCATTTCCCCGGAAATGGTGTGGTTTTTGTTGAGCTGGATGTTGATGGTTTGTTTGATGTCGGCTGAGATGTCTTTTCCGTGCTGGATAAGTTTGTATGTTCCTGTGATGTCTTTTTGTTTTACTTCTTTCAATGTTTCGCCCGCATAACGATATGGTGCTGCTACCGGCCAGCCGTCTTTGTTCATGAACAATTGGTGGACTCTGACTTCGTGTTCTTCACCCCTGCCCGGGAAGCGGGTGTGGAAGATTAAATAGGAACGCCCGGTTTTTTCATCATAGTATGCGGAGTTGTGGCCTGGTGAGACGTACCCGGTGCCTTTTTCATTTTCTGTTTCAAAAGTGTAGCTGCCCATGAGTTTGACGCCGTATGGTTCGATGGAACGGTCGTCGAAGAATGTGCCTCCCTTGCCGCGGACGTCGAGCATTGGATTGCCTTCTGCATCATAGTAAGGGCCGTCCGGTTTCTTGGAGCGGGCCACACGGATGTTGTAGCCGCCTGTTGCATCGAGACCGCCATATGATAGGTATAAGTAGTAGTATTGGGTGTCTGGATTGTAGAGAACATACGGGCCTTCGATTCTGCTGTGGTTGCCGCCGAGCAGTTTTTTCCCATATCCCTGTCCAGGAAGCGGGAAGCCCGTTTTCGGATTCATTTCAAGTATGAAAATGCCGCCTGAGTATGATCCGTACACCATCCACAGCTTGCCGTCTTTATCAAAGAAGGTATGCGGGTCGACGACATTCGGATGTTTGGTTGCATCATACGGTGTTCCATCGCTGCTTGTGCCTTCCATTCCTGATTTCAAAAAGATGCCTTTGTTTTTGTATGGGCCTTCGATGTTGTCAGCAACGGCAACACCCATGGCGGATCTTGGCGAATCGCCGCGGCAGGCGTTGTAGTACATGTAGTATTTGCCGTCCGCCAGCTGCGTGACGTCAGCCGCCCAAAGAGTATCGGATTGCGCCCATTCGAAGGTTTCTTTTAATTCTTCATAGACATTCGGGATAAGTGGGTTGTCATTGCTTACGCTGGTGGTCAGCTGCTGCCATTGCATGAGGTCATTCGATTTAGCTGAAGCGAGATGAGATCCAAAAACATAAAAAGTGCCGTTTGTTTCAATGATGGAAGGGTCATGGACGCTGACTTCTTTAAATATAGGTTTTTGTGCATAGACGGAGTTTGGGAGGGTGAAGGCCATGATAAGAGCTGCAAGAAAACATACACGGAACAATCGGTTGAACATCTAAACAATTCGCCTCTCTTTTTTATTAAATTTTAAACGCTTACATTTCTCTATGAAGATACCCCGGCCTATTAAAACAGCCGAATGTTTTCATATTCATCCAGATAGGTGATTTCTCACTTCACTTACATAGTCAGACTGATGTCTGTCTGTTTTGCGCAGAACTTGTTGCTTGCATATCCTCTCCTTCATAGTTCAACTCTTTTGCTGTTTCTCCTTCTTGCATCACGTCTGTTTTTCTTTCGCGTACATGTAATAACTGCTTTGTCAGGTTTTGCATCAACTGTGATACAGCCATTTCGTTGTCGGCGTTTTTTAAGATGATGCCTGATTGCCCGTCAACACCAGAGTCATTCGGCTGGCTCTTTATAAAACGCCTTGCGAAAAATACGACTTAGTAAACGCATATTGAGAGTTAGACAGCGGCGCTTGCCTCCTTGTCTGGATATCGTGTGCAATCGCTGAAAAAACCTGTTCTGCTTTCTGCGTCACGCTATTACAATAGCAATCTAACTTGTTAAAGACTATAAAAAACCTTTTGACTTCTGCTGCTGAACCAATTAATATAATACTCAGTTAATAGTTATCAGAATTTTTAGGAATTGAGTGATTCATATGACACTGCATAAAGAGCGTCGGATCGGCCGGCTGTCTGTTCTCCTGCTGCTGAATGAGGCGGAAGAAAGTACGCAGGTTGAGGAGCTGGAGCGAGACGGATGGAAGGTCTGTCTTGGCAAGGTAGGATCAATGGACGCACATAAAGTAGTAGCCGCAATTGAAACCGCTTCCAAAAAGAGCGGTGTCATTCAATCTGAGGGTTATCGGGAGTCACATGCGCTTTATCATGCGACGATGGAGGCTTTGCATGGCGTGACCAGAGGTGAAATGCTGCTGGGATCGCTGCTTCGGACGGTGGGATTGAGGTTTGCCGTTTTGAGGGGAAATCCTTATGAAAGTGAAGCGGAAGGCGATTGGATCGCTGTCTCGCTTTACGGAACAATCGGGGCGCCGATTAAAGGTCTTGAGCATGAAACATTCGGCGTTGGAATTAATCACATATGAAACAGCCCATAGATCTTAGACGATAGGGGGCTATGCGTGAAAACAGAAGTTCACAGCATAGCTCCTTTTTGTATGGGCGCTTTACCAAAGTAAAGAAAAAGGAGTTGGGCTTATGGTGACTTTAGACGGTTCTTCATTGACAACAGCCGACGTCGCTCGTGTGCTGTTTGATTTTGAGGAGGCAGCGGCTTCTGAGGAAAGTATGGAGCGCGTGAAAAAAAGCAGAGCAGCAGTGGAACGGATTGTACGCGACGAAAAGACAATCTACGGCATCAACACCGGATTTGGCAAATTCAGCGATGTCCTGATTCAGAAAGAAGACTCGGCGGCGCTGCAGCTGAATTTAATCCTTTCTCATGCCTGCGGAGTCGGCGACCCTTTTCCTGAGTGTGTTTCCAGGGCAATGCTGCTTTTGCGCGCCAATGCGCTGTTAAAAGGCTTTTCCGGTGTACGCGCTGAGCTGATCGAGCAGTTGCTTGCTTTTTTAAATAAACGCGTCCATCCTGTCATCCCTCAGCAAGGATCACTTGGCGCAAGCGGAGATCTGGCGCCGCTTTCCCACTTGGCGCTTGCGCTGATCGGACAAGGAGAAGTCTTTTTTGAGGGGGAAAGAATGCCGGCAATGACAGGCTTGAAAAAAGCAGGTATTCAACCGGTAACGCTGACATCCAAGGAAGGGCTTGCCTTGATTAACGGGACTCAGGCCATGACTGCAATGGGGGTGGTCGCCTACATCGAAGCTGAGAAACTAGCCTATCAAACAGAACGAATTGCCAGCTTAACGATTGAGGGGTTGCAGGGAATTATCGATGCATTTGACGAGGATATTCACTTAGCCCGCGGCTATCAGGAGCAGATCGATGTCGCAGAACGAATTCGCTTTTATCTATCTGACAGCGGCCTGACAACCTCCCAGGGAGAACTGCGGGTACAGGATGCCTATTCATTGCGCTGTATTCCGCAAGTACACGGTGCGACTTGGCAGACACTAGGATATGTCAAAGAAAAATTAGAGATTGAAATGAACGCAGCTACAGACAATCCACTCATTTTCAATGACGGTGACAAAGTGATTTCCGGCGGAAACTTTCACGGACAGCCAATCGCCTTTGCCATGGATTTTCTGAAAATCGCAATATCAGAGCTTGCGAATATCGCAGAGCGTAGGATCGAACGACTTGTGAATCCGCAGCTGAATGACCTGCCGCCGTTCCTGAGCCCTCATCCCGGTCTGCAATCCGGTGCAATGATCATGCAGTACGCCGCGGCCTCACTCGTTTCTGAAAATAAAACACTGGCCCATCCTGCAAGTGTGGATTCCATTCCGTCATCCGCCAACCAAGAGGACCATGTCAGCATGGGAACCATCGCCGCTCGGCATGCTTATCAGGTGATCGCAAATACAAGGAGAGTCATTGCGATCGAAGCCATTTGCGCATTGCAGGCTGTTGAATACAGAGGCATAGAACATGCAGCGTCCTATACGAAACAGCTTTTTCAAGAAATGAGAAAAGTCGTGCCGTCCATTCAGCAGGACCGTGTTTTTTCCTATGACATTGAACGCTTGACTGACTGGCTGAAGAAAGAATCTTTAATACCTGATCATCAGAATAAAGAACTAAGGGGGATGAACATATGACTGATGTAAAAAAATCAATCCGTGCCAACAGAGGAACAGAGCTTGAATGCTTAGGATGGGAGCAAGAGGCAGTGCTTCGGATGCTTCGAAACAACCTTGATCCAGAAGTCGCCGAGAAGCCGGAGGACCTCATCGTATATGGCGGGATTGGCAAAGCCGCACGGGATTGGGACGCTTTTCACGCCATTGAGCATTCCTTGAAAACATTAAAAAATGATGAAACATTGCTCGTGCAATCCGGAAAGCCCGTTGGCATGTTCCGTACACACCCGCAGGCCCCTCGCGTGCTCCTAGCAAATTCTGTTCTTGTTCCGAAGTGGGCAGACTGGGAGCATTTCCACGAACTTGAGAAAAAAGGGTTAATGATGTACGGACAGATGACGGCTGGCAGCTGGATTTACATTGGCTCACAAGGCATATTGCAAGGAACCTATGAAACCTTCGCTGAGCTGGCGCGACAGCACTTCGGGGGCAGCTTAAAAGGAACGTTGACGCTGACAGCGGGTCTCGGCGGAATGGGAGGCGCCCAGCCGCTGTCAGTCACGATGAATGAAGGCGTCGTGATTGCCGTCGAGGTTGACGAGAAACGCATCGACAAGCGGATCGAAACAAAATACTGCGATCGAAAAACAGCATCGATTGAGGAAGCCTTAGCTTGGGCTGAAGAGGCAAAGCTGGCAGGAAAACCTTTGTCCATTGCACTTCTCGGAAACGCAGCTGAGGTGCATCACACACTTTTGAACCGAGGCGTCAAAATTGATATTGTGACAGATCAGACATCTGCCCATGACCCTTTAATCGGTTATGTTCCCGAGGGCTATTCCCTTGATGAAGCTGACCGTTTGCGTCAAGACACTCCAGAGCTTTACGTGCGCCTTGCGAAGCAAAGCATGAAAAAACATGTCGAAGCCATGCTGGCCTTTCAGCAAAAGGGCTCTATTGTATTTGACTACGGCAACAATATCCGGCAAGTCGCAAAGGATGAAGGGCTGGAGAATGCCTTCGATTTTCCGGGGTTTGTCCCTGCCTACATCCGCCCCTTATTCTGTGAAGGAAAAGGGCCGTTCCGCTGGGCGGCGCTTTCCGGAGATCCGGCAGATATTTACCGTACGGATGCGTTATTAAAAGAGCTGTTCCCGACAAATAAAGCCCTTCACCGCTGGATTGATATGGCACAGGAAAAAGTCACCTTCCAAGGCTTGCCGTCCCGTATCTGCTGGCTTGGATATGGAGAACGAAAAAAGATGGGCCTCGCCATTAACGAGCTGGTTAGAACCGGGGAGCTAAAAGCGCCTGTCGTTATTGGGAGAGATCATTTGGACTGCGGGTCTGTCGCCTCTCCAAACCGGGAAACAGAAGCGATGAAGGATGGAAG
Organism: Bacillus sp. PS237; assembly: GCF_037963345.1. Lineage (NCBI taxonomy): Bacteria > Bacillati > Bacillota > Bacilli > Caryophanales > Bacillaceae > Bacillus > Bacillus sp. PS237. The sequence goes on from NZ_CP150156.1 coordinate 3,971,697, forward strand.
TGACGCTGTCGGTGATTGGGCTGTGCTAAATGCGCTTGTCAACACGGCGGCGGGTGCAAGCTGGGTTTCCTTCCACCATGGCGGCGGCGTCGGAATGGGCTATTCCCTTCATGCCGGCATGGTTGCAGTGGCCGATGGAAGTGAGCTGGCTGACGAGCGGCTCGCGCGGGTCTTAACGAGCGACCCAGGAATGGGCATTATCCGTCATGCGGATGCGGGTTATGAACGTGCCGTTGAAGTAGCGAAGGAACAGGACATTATCGTGCCGATGCAAAAATAAAGGAGTGATGACATGCCAAAGCAAATTGATACGATTCTCATCAACATCGGTCAGCTTTTGACGATGGAAAGCAGCGGTCCGCGGGCAGGCAAAAGCATGCAGGATCTTCATGTGATCGAAGACGCTGTTGTCGGCATCCATGAACAGAAAATTGTGTTCGCCGGACAAAAAGGGGCTGAAGCCGGTTACGAGGCAGACGAAATCATTGACTGTTCGGGACGCCTTGTAACGCCTGGCCTCGTTGATCCGCACACCCATCTTGTATTTGGCGGATCTCGTGAAAAGGAGATGAACCTTAAGCTTCAGGGCATTTCATATTTGGATATTCTGGCGCAGGGCGGCGGGATTCTGTCTACAGTCAAGGATACCAGGGCGGCTTCAGAAGAAGAGCTGCTGCAAAAAGCCCATTTTCATCTGCAAAGAATGCTGTCCTACGGCACAACCACAGCAGAAGTGAAAAGCGGCTACGGCTTGGAAAAAGAGACAGAGCTCAAACAGTTGCGTGTCGCAAAGAAACTGCATGAAAGCCAGCCTGTTGACCTTGTTTCCACATTTATGGGAGCCCATGCGATTCCTCCCGAATATCAAAACGATCCAGATGATTTTCTGGATCAAATGCTTTCCCTTTTGCCGGAAATCAAAGAGCAGGAGCTCGCCAGCTTTGCTGATATTTTTACAGAAACAGGCGTTTTTACAGTCAGCCAATCCCGCCGTTATTTACAAAAAGCAGCTGAGGCAGGCTTCGGATTAAAAATACACGCAGATGAAATCGATCCGCTTGGAGGTGCTGAATTAGCAGGTAAGCTAAAGGCCGTCTCAGCCGACCATTTGGTAGGTACATCGGACGAAGGCATAAAGAAATTGGCTGAGGCAGGAACGATCGCCGTCCTCTTGCCGGGCACGACATTTTATCTTGGCAAAAGCACATACGCCAGGGCAAGAGCTATGATTGATGAAGGTGTATGTGTCAGCTTGGCAACGGATTTTAATCCTGGCAGCTCGCCGACTGAAAATATCCAGCTGATTATGTCCATTGCCGCGCTTCATCTGAAAATGACTGCAGAAGAAATATGGCACGCGGTCACAGTCAATGCCGCATATGCCATAGGAAAAGGAGAAGAAGCCGGTCAGCTCAAAGCTGGCCGCTCAGCTGATCTTGTCATTTGGCAAGCCCCGAACTATATGTATATTCCGTATCACTACGGGGTCAATCATGTACATCAAGTCATGAAAAATGGAACAATTGTTGTCAACAGGGAGGGAGCCATTCTTGGATAAGTACCCTTTTCTCAGAGAGGCCGGATCTTCGTTTAAAGACCGGGATGTCACAAAAATGAGCGACCTGATCGCAACATGGGACGGCCAGGACATTAAGGGACCGGCGTTGATAGGTGTCCCCCTATCAAAATCCTCCATCAGTCATTCAGGCGCTTCCTTTGCACCCGGAACAATACGCCAGGCTCTGAAACATTCATCAGCCTATTCTGCTGAGCTTGGAGAGCACGTCGTATCAGAGCTTCTATATGACCTGGGGGATATCGATATTCATGTCACTGATATCGTAAAGTCACATCATCACATTTTCCAAACCATGCACGCTCTGCTTTCGGATCATCCGGATTGGGTGCCGCTCATACTTGGGGGAGATAACTCTATCAGCTACTCCACAATAAAAGCGATAGCACAAACAAAAGGAACGACAGCGGTGATTCAATTTGATGCCCATCACGATGTTCGCAATACGGAGGACGGGGGGCCGACAAACGGCACCCCCTTCCGCCGCCTTTTGGATGAAGAGATCATTGAAGGTCAACATTTGATCCAGCTGGGTATCAGAGAATTCAGCAACAGCCAGGCCTATGAAGCATATGCAAAAAAACATAGCGTGAACATTCACACGATGGACATGATCCGCGAAAAAGGACTAATCCCAACGATAAAAGAGATTTTGCCTGTTGTTCAAGATAGAACAGATTTCATTTTTATATCTGTTGACATGGATGTCTTAGACCAGTCCCATGCACCCGGCTGTCCAGCGATTGGCCCGGGCGGCCTCTATACAGACGAATTGCTTGAAGCAGTCAAGTACATCGCACAACAGCCCAATATTGCCGGGATTGAAATTGTTGAAGTCGATCCTACCCTCGATTTTCGAGATATGACAAGCAGAGCTGCAGCTCATGTTCTGTTACACGCATTAAAAGGAATGAAACTCTCCCCATTCAAGTGATCTTCTGGCAGGTTGTATTTTGGGTATAAGAAACTCATCTGCCTAAGGAATGGCAGCTAAAAGGAGGGCGAGACAGTGAATCTTCAGGAGAACAGCAGCCAACAGCTAAAACGCACAATGAAAAGCAGGCACCTATTTATGATCTCATTGGGAGGCGTCATAGGCACAGGACTTTTCCTCAGTACGGGCTATACGCTACATCAAGCCGGACCCGGCGGTACGATACTCGCTTATGTAATCGGCGGGTTGATGATGTACCTCGTCATGCAATGTCTCGGCGAATTGTCGGTTGCCATGCCGGTGACCGGCTCTTTTCAAAAATATGCTACAACATTTATCGGTCCATCTACCGGTTTTATGGTCGGCATCATGTACTGGATCAATTGGGTGGTGACGGTAGGCTCTGAGTTTACCGCATCCGGTATTCTCATGCAGCGCTGGTTCCCTGACAGCAGTGTATGGATGTGGAGTGCGATTTTTGCAGCCCTTCTTTTTATATGCAACGCATTTTCAGTTAAGTTATTTGCGGAAACTGAATTTTGGTTTTCCAGCGTAAAGATTGTCACCATTATTTTATTTATCATTTTAGGAGGAGCCGCCATGTTTGGCCTGATCTCTTTAAACGGAACGGCGGATGCTCCTATGTTGTCAAACTTCACAGATCATGGCGGGTTGTTTCCAAATGGCTTTCTCGCCGTTTTTATCGCGATGATATCTGTGAGCTTCGCCTTTTCCGGTACAGAGTTAATCGGCGTTACAGCAGGAGAATCAGCAAATCCTCAAAAGGATATACCGCGATCCATCCGTAATGTCGCATGGAGAACCGTGATTTTTTTCATTGGCGCTGTCTTCATATTATCCGGGTTGATTTCGTGGAAGGACGCAGGCGTGATTGAAAGCCCGTTTGTCGCCGTATTTGCGGAGATCGGAATCCCTTACGCTGCTGATATTATGAATTTCGTGATATTAACAGCCTTGCTGTCTGTCGCCAACTCAGGCTTATATGCTTCGACCCGTATGATGTGGTCGTTAGCAAATGAAAACATGATCAGTTCCCGTTTTAAGAAAGTGACCTCTAAAGGCATTCCTTTAAATGCCTTAATGATCAGTATGGCTGTATCTTGCTTATCTCTCGTTTCCAGTATCGTGGCCCCTGGAACTGTCTATGTGGTGATGGTCGCAATTGCTGGATTTGCAGGAGTCGTGGTCTGGATGAGCATTGCCTTGTCCCAGCTCTTGTTTCGAAAGAGATTTCTGAAAAAAGGGGGGAATGTAAAAGATCTGACATTTCGCACGCCGCTTTATCCTCTTATGCCTATAGCCGCTCTCTTATTATGTTCTGCTTCTTGTATCGGTCTTGCTTTTGATCCCAATCAAAGAATCGCACTTTTCTGCGGAGTTCCTTGTATCATCCTTTGCTATCTGATCTACCATTTCAAAAGAAATGTTACAAAAGCGAAAAAAATCAGCCAAGAGGAATATCAGGCTGATCACATCCTGTAATCAAAAAAGCACACCCCACTCAGGATGGGATGTGCTTTTTTTTATTCAGTAATCAACGTATGAATCAGCTTCGGCGCCTTCGCTTCCGCGGCGATGCGGATGTTGTCATAGACTTTTGCGATGACTTCATCAACGTTTTCGCGGTTGGCGTAAAGCGTCACGAGCGGTTCGCCTTTTTCTACTTTGTCGCCGACCTTCTTGCGGAGCATGATGCCGACGGCTAAATCGATCTCATCTTCTTTTGTGGCGCGACCGGCACCTAACAGCATCGCCGCGACGCCGATTTCGTCCGCAACGATTTCAGAGACGACACCCGCTTCTTTGGCAGGCACATCAATTTGATATGCGGCTTGCGGAAGCTTAGACGGATCGTCAACAATTGAGCTGTCGCCGCCTTGGTTTTTCAGGAAATCCTTGAATTTCTCAAGTGCTTTGCCGTTTTTCATGACTTCTTCCAGCTTCGCTCTCGCTTCGTCCAATGTATCGGCTTTTTTCGCAAGCACAACCATCTGGCTGCCGAGCGTTAAGACAAGCTCATGAAGATCCTCAGGCCCCTCGCCTTTGAGCGTGTCGATCGCTTCTTTGACTTCAAGCGCATTTCCGATCGCAAAGCCGAGTGGCTGGGACATGTCTGAAATGACAGCCATTGTTTGACGGCCGACGTTATTTCCGATGCGTACCATCGCTTTGGCAAGTTCAGCTGCGTCTTCTTCTGTTTTCATGAAGGCGCCCGCTCCCGTTTTTACGTCAAGCACGATGGCGTCCGCCCCGGCAGCGATTTTTTTGCTCATAATCGAGCTTGCAATGAGCGGAATGGAATTGACCGTTCCCGTTACATCACGAAGCGCGTACAGTTTTTTATCAGCCGGCGTTAAATTGCCGCTTTGGCCGATGACCGCAACCTTGTCGCGGTTCACAAGTTTAATAAATTCATCCTTCGTCAGTTCCACGTGGAAGCCCATGATTGCCTCTAACTTATCAATCGTGCCGCCCGTATGGCCGAGGCCGCGGCCGGACATCTTAGCAACCGGCACATCAAGAGCCGCAACAAGCGGAGCGAGAACGAGCGTTGTCGTGTCGCCGACGCCGCCGGTAGAGTGTTTATCCACTTTAATTCCTTCAATGGCAGAAAGATCAATCGTTTCACCGGAGTTCACCATAGCCATCGTCAAGTCCGCGCGTTCACGGTCACTCATATCCTGGAAGAAAATCGCCATAGCAAGCGCGCTTGCCTGATAATCAGGAATGCTTCCATCTGTATAGCCGTTCACAAAAAATTGAATTTCTTCAGTGGTGAGTTCTTTTCCGTTTTGTTTTTTGATGATGATATCTACCATTCTCATGTTTGGTCACCGATCCTTTTCGATTAAGTTCAGTAAATCAAGCCCACAATTGCTGCTGATAAAAAGCTGACAAGCGTAGCACCGTATAATAATTTCAAGCCGAAACGAGCGACGACATTTCCTTGCTTTTCATTCAGTCCTTTTACGGCACCGGCAATGATTCCGATTGAGGAGAAGTTCGCAAATGACACAAGGAATACCGATACGATCGCTGTTGTACGGCCGCTGAAATGGAAACCGTTTTGCGTAAGCGACGTCATGGCGACAAATTCATTCGATACCATTTTTGTTGCCATAATGCTTCCCGCATTAACAGCTTCATTCCATGGGATACCGACAAGAAAAGCGAATGGAGCAAACACATATCCAAGAATGCCTTGGAACGAAATACCGAATACTGCATTAAAAATGCCATTGATCAATGCAATAATCGCGACAAATCCAATCAGCATCGCAGCGACGACAACCGCTACTTTGAAACCGTCAAGAATGTATTCTCCGAGCACTTCGAAGAAGGATTGTTTTTCTTCTTCCTCAACACGAAGCATATCCTCTTCTTTTGCAACCTCGTACGGATTGATAATAGAAGCGATAATGAAACCGCCAAATAAGTTCAAAACAAGCGCTGTTACAACATATTCCGGTTTCAGCATTGTCATATACGCACCGACAATCGACATTGATACAGTTGACATCGCAGATGCGCAAAGCGTGTACAAGCGCTGCTGATTTAAAAGACCGAGTTCTTTCTTCAAGGAGATAAATACTTCTGACTGCCCTAAAATCGCAGAAGCCACTGCGTTATACGATTCCAATCTTCCCATACCGTTTACCTTGCTGAGGGCAAGGCCGATATATCTAATGATAAACGGGAGGACTTTCCACTTTTGCAGAATCCCGATCAGAGCGGAAATAAACACGATTGGCAAGAGAACATTCATAAAGAATGTCGTTTGGTCCGCATTCACCAAGCCGCCAAACACAAAGTTAATTCCCTCTGCCGCGTATTCAAGCAGGTAACCGAATCCTTTTGCAAATCCTCCCACGAGGAAATTCCCTATTCCGGTATTGAGGAGAATGTAGCCAAGAATAAATTGCAAAATGAGCATAACAACAATTGGGCGGATCTTAATTCTTTTTTTGCCGCTGCTCGCGATCCACGCGAGGCCTAAAAACACGATTAAACCGATAATCCCAATCAAATACTTCATATGTGTTTCTCCTTTATTTGTATTCGCTTACAATTACTGTTTCCTCAGAAAACGGAAAGCAGTCTGCCTTCCGTCAGCTCTTAATAGTTGTCTCCGCCTGATGCATTTTCTCCTTTTACGATAGAAACGCCTGCGCTGGCGCCAATTCGGCTTGCTCCGGCCTCTACCATTGTGTCTACATCTTCTTTCGTTCTGACGCCGCCAGATGCTTTCACGCCGATATCAGGCCCTACTGTTTTGCGCATTAAGGCGATATCTTCCTTCGTTGCGCCGCCTGTAGAAAAGCCTGTTGATGTTTTTACGAAATCCGCTCCCGCAGACACCGCTAAACGGCATGCACGTTCTTTTTCTTCATCAGTCAGAAGGCACGTTTCGATAATGACTTTGACAAGCGCTTTTCCGGCTACAGCTTCCACTACACCGCGGATATCAGCTTCCACCACATCGTCTTCCTTGTCTTTTAAAGCGGCAATATTAATGACCATATCCACTTCAGTGGCGCCTTTTGAAATGGCGTCTTTTGTTTCGAACGCTTTTGTTTCAGTTGTATTGGCACCGAGCGGGAAGCCGATGACCGTACAAACGTCGACTCCAGTTCCCTTAAGCTCTTTTGCAGCAAGCTCCACCCATGTCGGATTGACACATACTGAAGCAAATTTGTATGTTTTCGCTTCTTCAATTAGTTTTAGAATGTCCGCTTTTTGTGTATGCGGTTTCAAAGCTGTATGATCAATTATGTTGGCTAATGACATCCTTCGCACACTTCCTTTTTTGTTAAGATATTTTTTAGCATAACCGACTTTTGAACATATGTAAATTGGTAATTGAAATTTTGTTCAATGAAAGGTTTGAACGTGTCACAAATCATTAACAAGCGCCCTCGCGGTATGCTGGTCAATGATTAAAACGTTGGCATATTTTCCGGTTAATGCTCCGTGAATGGAAGATACTTTTCTGCTTCCGCCGGCAACTAAAATGGAGCGTTCCTTCAGTCTAAGGTCTTGAAGCTCAACACCGATGGTCCGGTCATTGATGGCGCTGCTGCAAATATTCCCTTTCGCATCAAAAAAGCGTGAACAAATATCCCCGACGGCCTGTTTTTTCAGCAGGGCTTTCTCTTCTTCGTTAAAATATCCGAGCCGAAACAACAGCGCTTCATCACGGACAGTCCCGACCGTAAAGAGAGCGATATTCGCCTGCTTGCCCATCTCAATGATCCGTTCAATATGACGGTCTTTCTCCACCATTCGCTTCACATCCGCATTATCAAACACGACGGGAAGCGGGAGATAGCGCGGCATCGTTTGAAAAGCCTCTGCAAACAGCTGAATCGTTTCAGCCGAATACGTGTTTACCCGGGAATGGCTGATGCCGCCTTTCAGCTGGACGACCTCGACGCCTTTTACCTGCTTCGGCTGCATGTTTTGCGCGATTTGATACATGGTGGTTCCCCAGCTGACGCCGACAATGTCGCCGTCTTTTACCGTTTCATGCATATATTCTGCACCATAGCGGCTTAGGTCATGTGTAATTCCTGCATAATCGGGTGTCGGGGAAAACACAACATGCGCCTCAAGGAGCCCGTATTTCTCTTCAAGTATGGAACCGAGCGCATCCAAATCCTCAAAAGGGTCCATGACGCGAATCTGGACATACCCTTTTTCCTTTGCATATTGCAGCAGCCGGGAAACGGTTGGCCTTGAAATGTTGAGCTGCTCAGCAATTTGCTGCTGACTGTAGTCAGACTGATAGTAAAGCCTTGCCGCTTCTATGCTTAATTGCTGTTTTTCCCGATCCATTCTGCACCTCCCTGTGGATCAGTCCTGATAAAACTGCTTTTGATTTGCTTTTATTATACAGGCTGGCGCCGGCTTTCATCCACCTGATTTCTAAGAAACTGAAAAACGCTCTGGGCGCGGACCTGCCCAGAGCTTACTTCTCCCAAGTCATATGCTGATAAATGCCTTTCATAATGGCGTACATTCCATATAGGATCAGGCCTAATGCCAATATAGACAGAATCAATTTGCCATGCGGCTGCTGCGCGAGTTCTGCGAGCGCGCCGTCAAAGCCTCTTGTGTCGTCGGGATCAGCGGTCATGGCTGTCTTGATGAGAAAATAGCCGATAGCCGAGAAAATAATGGCCCGGGCGATATTGCCTGCGCGTCCTGTGTTTTTCGTGATGCATATCATCTGTTTGTTCATTTTTGATGTATCGAATTCTTTCATAAAAGCAGCCCGAACGCCTTTCATAAATTGAACAATCGCAAATACGATAAAACCCGCACCCGTAAGCCCTGTGAGCCATTGGCCGAACGGCTGCGCCAATACATAAGCGGACCACGTCTGTTCTGAAGTGCCGCCGTCCCCTTGGCCAAACACAAATCGCAAGGCATTCCAAGCGATGGATGTGTAAACAGCGGCACTGAAAAAGTTTCCTATTCTCCGCGACAGGCCTCGCCTGCTGTTTCCGTGCCCCTCCGTGTCCTTGATCGCGCTTAACACCATCCAGATCACATAGCCGATAAGGCCGATGCCTATAAAAAAAAGCAATAGTGACCCATACGGCATGCGTGATAGCGTTTGGAGAGCTCCGCTCGAATCTTTGGCGCGGCCTGCCCCGGCAGCCGTCATAAAAGCCAAAACCCCAAGCAGAATAAAAACGCCGCCGAATGCAAAATAACCAAGCCTCCCGAATCGTTTGATCCAAGGCTTGGTTTCCTGTTTTATTTTTGACATGTACCGGTCTTTCACCGCCATGTGTCCAACCCTCTTTCACAGAAATCTTTACTGTAACATTCCCGATTGAACAAAGTTGAAACAGCTCCTGCCTCAGCTATGGCTGGCTGAGATACGTTTTTGCTGTTTAGCTGATTGTGCAGGTGTCATCCAAGCAGCCGCTGCGGCAGCTGTGACTCCGCCTGCTAATTTCCCAATGATCATGGCCGCCGCCATTTCTTTTTTCATTCCAGCTACAAAACCGAGATGGCTGCCGAGTACAAAGGCGCCGCTGACCGCAAACGCGACATTGATGACCTTTCCTCTCGGCGTCATATCCTTTAATGAAGCCAGCATTGGGATATGATGCGCCAAAGAGGTCACTAAGCCTGCTGTTGCTGTCTCATCTAAATGAAGGCATTTCCCCAGAGCCTGAAGCGGTTTTTTAAAGGTTTTTGTAATAAATGCCGTCATCGGGAACGCCCCTGCCAGAGCAATGGCGATGGTCCCTGTCGTTTGTATCCCTGTCTCGACATTCTCCATTCCCGGAATCAGCACAATGCCGGTCATCGTTTCAACAGAAACAGCTGCAAGCCCGATAATCGCAACCATACTGACCGCTTTCCCGAAGAGATGAAACAACTGAATCATTCTGTCGGTGTATCGCCATAACCCAAAAGCGATGACAGCAGATAACAGACTCGGGATCAGAAGATTTTTACCTATCATGCCGATGTCAAAGCCTGCGCATAATCCGCCGATTAAGCAACCGATCGGCACTGTGCACAGCCCGATTAATATGCCTTTCGCAAAATACGGATGATCCTCTTTTTCGATGATGCCAAGAGCGACGGGAATCGTGAAGACGATTGCCGGCCCCATCATTGTTCCTAAAAACACCCATGAAAACAGCCCGGCCTGCGGATCTTTCGCCATTTCTCCAGCCAGCGCATATCCTCCCATATCAATCGCCAAAATGGTGTTCGCAAAGGAAGAAGGATCCGCGCCAATCGCTGTGTAAAACGGAGCAACAATGGGAATCAAGATTGCTGCCAGCACGGGCGCCAGCGATACAATTCCGATCATGGACAGCGCCAGCGGCCCCATAGCCTTAAAGCCGTCCGCAAACCGCTCGCCTAGCCCCCATCTGTTTCCCAAACAATAATCCGCTGCTCCCCATAGTAAAAAGGCAGCCAAAATGAATACAACCGCGTCATTCACCGTCATGGTTTTCTCCTTTTTCAAACGTATGATTGGTTTTATCATATCATCTGAAATCACCGAATAGAGTTGATCTTATTCAATATGAGCTAAAAATTCTTTTATATCGGCTTTTTCAACGGCTGTTATAATGCGTCGCGCTTTTTCTTGCGGGACCGTTAATGTCAATTTTTCTATTATGTCTTCTTCAGACAGCTCATTTCCTGGTGCCCCTTTTGGGCAGTCCACACGCGCTTCGCAAATCCGGCCGTCTGATAAATAGGCCCGGACAATCGTGAAACGGCCTTTTGGAACGGCATGAGGAGCCGGCTGAATAGCATTGTCATATACGCGCTGAATTCGCCCCATTGTCGTTTGAACCCCGTTTGGGATCGGCTGGCTGCTGAAATGTTCAACGGTCAGGCCGTGTCCATGCAAAGCAAGAGCAATCACATATTCAACGCTGAAACGGCCTTCCTCTCCAGCTTTTGGAGATCTTTCCGTCAATGCAGCATCTCCGCCTGGCGGAAATATCACTTCAATACGTTCGGTATTGGCAGCAGAAATGGTTTCTTCGGAGATAAGCTGTCGTACCGCATCTGCAGCATGGTGTGCCGCGGAACAAAATGGATAGATTTTAAACCATAGACCCGGCTGCACAATTCTCCACGGTGCCCCCCAATCGTTTAGCAAAGTGTGTTGTGCTTTCTCAACGTCACCGTACAGACTGAAGAAACCAGTTTCTCCATCAAGTGCCGTGCGGGACCCGCCAAATTCTGATTGGGCCAGCTTAACGGCCAGCAAGCCAGCCTGAGCCGCCAAACCGGCGTGCAGCGGTTTCATTTCTGTTCCAAATTGCACCCTCATCCCAGCAGATTGCGTAGCCGCAAAACCAATTGCTTTTTCCAACTCTTCCTGAGTCAGCTCCTCAGCATAACCTACGGCGCAGGCAGCAGCGATGGCACCAAGCGTACCTGTATTATGCCAGCCCTTCTCATAGTGGCGGCTGCCAATTGATTCTCCCAGCCGTGCCATCACTTCAACACCAACAACATAAGCGCCAAGAAGCCGCTCGTCATGTCCGCGAGCGGCAGAAGCAATAAGGGCCGGTACGATGACTGCACTGGGGTGTCCTCTTACATCGGAGTGGACATCATCAAAATCCAATGCATGGGCGATAAATCCATTGAGCATCGCGGATTGTAATGGCGCGGCCTTTTTGCCCTGTCCGATAACAGGAACAAGGGGCCGGCCTCCTTCATCCTCTATCAGACGGAGGAGCTTTTGAATTCCTTTATCTTCTCTTCCTGCGAATGAAGCGGCAGTAAAATCAAGTAATCCCTTTTTTGCTTCGTGAATCGCGTCAACTGAATGCTCAGGTTGTGACGTTCTCACAGCCTCTGCAAGACCTGCTGTCAGCCCTTGTTTGCTCATTTGATGGTCTCCAATACAATAACCGCCAGCTCCGCAAAGTATTGAGAGGCAACCGTAAGGGCTTCTTCATCCAGTGTAAAGGCCGGATGATGCCACTCCTCCGTCCCGTTCGTTCCCATCCAGACAAAAAATCCCGGAATCTTCTCTTGATACAGAGCGAAGTCTTCTCCGCCCGGAGACTGCTCAGCGTGAACGGTTTGATAGCCAAGCCGTGCCGCAGCTTCGGATGCCGCATTCAAAAATGTGCCGTCATTCTGAACGGAAGGCAAATAAGGAAACCACTTGAATTCTGCTTGTGCCCCATAGCCCGCTGCAATTCCTTCAGCCACTCGTCTCATATGCTCGGGAACAGCCTGCCTCGCTTCTTTTTGAAAGGTTCGAACCGTCCCCTCCATTTCAGCTTGGTCTGGAATTACGTTCCACGAGGTGCCCGCCTGTACTCTTGTGATACTGACGACTGCGTTTTGCAGTGAGCTGATATTGCGGCTGACCACAGATTGCAGCCCGCTGATGATTTGTCCGGCTGCAGCGATTGGATCAATACTGTTATTTGGGATGCCGGCGTGCCCGCCTTTCCCTTTGATGACGATCTCAAATCGGTCAACACTTGCCATGAGCGGACCTTCCTTTACACCAATGGTCCCGACAGGCAGATCCGGCTTATTGTGCATGCCGAAAATCGCAGAAACGCCATTAAGTACGCCAGCTTCTAGAACCTTTCTTGCTCCTGCGGCAATTTCTTCGGCCGGCTGAAAGATAAAGCGGACTGTACCTTTCAGCTCGGCCCTTCTTTGATTCAGCAACATCGCTGTGCCAATAATAGAAGCAGTATGAAAATCGTGTCCGCACGCATGCATTGTGCCATCAACCTTAGATGCAAATGGAAGATTCGTCTGTTCTTGGATCGGGAGCGCGTCAATGTCCGCTCGTATTGCTATCACGGGGCCGTCTTCCCGTCCTTTGATTTCTGCAATCACACCAGTCTTCAATTGAGGGACATCAAGTATTTCGATTTGCTCCTCCTCAAGCCAACGGCGGATTTTTTTCGTCGTTTCAACCTCTTGAAATGACAGTTCAGGATGTTCATGAAGATCACGCCGCATATTGATTAAACGGGTATGAAACGCTTTGTCGGCCATTGTTCTTCTCCCCTTCTTATATAAGCTCTGCAGGCTCTCCCACCTGCTTGATAAATCGTTTCGTCCGTTCGTTTTTCGGATGGTCAAACAGTTCCTCTGGCGTTCCCTGCTCGATAATATGGCCGTCTGCCATAAAAATCACTTGATCAGCAACCTCTTTTGCAAACGCCATTTCGTGTGTAACAATGATCATCGTTGTTTGTTTTTCCGCAATGGACTTGATGACCTGAAGCACCCCTGTGACGAGCTCAGGGTCAAGCGCTGACGTTGGTTCATCCAGCAAAATCGCATGCGGATTGACCGCAAGCGCCCGCGCAATGCCGATTCGCTGCTGCTGGCCGCCGGACATTGTGATTGGATAGCTGTCAGCCTTATGCTCCAGACCGACTTGTTTCAGAATCTCCATTCCAATACGTTTCGCTTCGTCGCGTGGTTTATGTTGAGCCACGATTAAAGCTTCTGTAATGTTTTGCAGAGCCGTTTTATTTTTAAACAGATTGTAGTTTTGAAAGACCATGGCCGTTTGCTGGCGAAGCCGATGTGCTTCCTTGCGTGTAAACTTTTCCGCATTCAGTTTGGCTTCTCCGATTTCAATAAGGCCTTGATCCGGACGCTCTAATAGATTTAAGCACCGGAGAAGCGTTGATTTTCCGGAACCGGACGGACCGATGATTGCCACCACTTCTCCGCGTTTCACTTCTAGATCGATTCCGTCGAGCACGACGAGATCTTTAAACGCTTTGCGAATATTTTTTACTGTTATCAACTGATTTCACCTCTAAGTCCGGTATGGCTTGCTCATGGCACGTTCAAACAAGTCCTGCAAAATGCTGTAGATAATGGTAAGAACCCAATAGACGATCGCAACCGCCAAATACGTCTCAAAATATTTGAGGTTTCCTGAAGCGTACATCTTCCCTTGGGCGAACATCTCCATGACCCCTAATGTAAAGGCCAGTGACGTTTCTTTCAGGAGCCCGATAAATGTATTGCCCGTTGCCGGAATCGCATTTCGGATCGCTTGCGGCAAAATAATCCGTCTGTATGCCTGAAATTTTGTCATACCGACAGACAGGCACGCCTCCAGCTGCCCGTCATCAACAGAATTGAGGGCGGCCCGGAAGATTTCTGCCAAATAAGCTGCGTTTTTTAAGCTTAACCCGATGATGGCAGCTGTGAGAGCTGTCATTTTGCTCATCTCTGGAAATAGCTGCGGCAGCCCGTAATAGATTAAGAACAGCTGTACAAGTGTCGGCACGCCTCGGAAAAAGGATATATACAGCTTTGACAGCTGATGAAGCACTGGAATTTTGTTTTTTGTAATGAGTGCGAGAATAAGTCCTCCGATAATGGCAAAAATCATAGCTGCTATTGCCATAAACAAGGTGATCGGAAGGGCCTGAATTAAAGTCGGGAACGCTGATATCATGAATTCCCAATCAATCGTGTTCATTCTGGTGAGTCACCGCCGTTTCTTAATGCTTCTGTTCTACTGTGATATCTTCATTAAAGTATTTTTCAGAGAGTTTTTTCAGTGTTCCGTCTTTACGCAATTCATCTAGGGCCTTATTGACTTTTTTGCGGAGCTTGTCGTGCGCATCGTCCTTGGCAAATGGGAATGCAACCTGTTCGTAAACAATCGGATCTCCTGCAAGCTTTAATGGCAAACCGGTCTTCTTGATTTGCGCGATCAATACAGTTCGGCTGTTGACATAAGCGTCTACACGGCCGTACGCAACATCCTTCAGCGTACCCTCTTGTGTTTCGTACGTTTTGATATTGATTTTTTTATCAGGATCTTTGCTTTCAAGGTTTTTCGCGTGGTTTGAACCGAGAACGGCTGCGACTGTCTTGCCTTTTAAATCGTCTACTGATTTGATGTCTGTATTGTCTTTTTTGACGACAATCTGTGTTCCCGCATAAGCGTATGGTTTCGTAAAGTTATACGTTTCCTTACGTTCGTCTGTCACAGCTACCTGGTTGGAAATGGTGTCAAGCTTGCCTGTTTGAAGCTCTCCCATCAGCCCGCTGAATTCAAGCAGCTTCCAGTCCAGTTTCATGTCAATTTTCTTAGCGACTGCTTCCATCACTTCCACGTCAAAGCCTGTCAGCTTTCCGTTTTCTTTATAAGCAAATGGGTAACTTTGTCCTGTCGCACCGACATGAAGCACATTGTCATCCTCTTTACTGCTGCTGTTTCCATTGCCGCAAGCTGAGAGCACCGCTAATAATGCAGCAACGACCAGCACTGTCCATTTTTTCATCTTCATTTGATTTTCCCGCCTTTTCTATTTTTATAGATCATGTCGCAATTGTTTTTTCATATAGACTGTGATATGCCCTTTTCCAAGGTCTTGTTCACCTGAGCGGACATATCCTTTTCGTTCGTACATCTCAATCAGCCACGGATGCTTATCCGCTGTTCCGAGTGAGACAAACGGAACCTTTAACGTATCGCGAAGGATTGTTTCCTCCAGCCATTGAAGCAGCTTTGTTCCGATTCCTTTTTTACCGGTGTCGGGGTCCACAGCAAACCACCAGATATGCGGAACGCCATACGGTCCCGGCTGTTTTCCCCAAGGCATTCTCAAGGTGATGGTCGCGATGATCCGCCCGTCTTCTTCCATGACGTAGCAAGCATTTTCCCGAATATTTTTCAGCACCAAATCCAAATCCGCATGAGCAGCAGCAAAACGAATGCCGAGCTTTCGAATCGGTTCATAAGCCCGCAATGTCAGCTCGAGAAGCTGTTCGGCATCACGTTCAACTGCAAGGCGGTATCGTGGCTTCATCTAGCGTTCCTCCTTACTTTGCATAGCGGTTTACCGGCTTTTCCAAACCGAAGTGCTCTCGTAATGTTGTGCCTTCATATTCTTTTCTGAACACGCCGCGCTCCTGTAAAATCGGAACCACTTGATCAACAAACACTTCAATTCCTTCTGGAAGAAGCGGAGGCATGATGTTAAACCCGTCACACGCTTTCGTATCCACCCATTCCTGCATCTTGTCGGCGAGCTGCTCCGGCGTGCCGACGAAGATATGGTGGCCTCTGGAGCCTGCAACGTATTTGTAAAGCTCTCGTATCGTCATATTGTCACGTTCAGCCATCTCCTGAACAAGCTTGAAGCGGCTCTTCACCGCATTGGAAGCTTCGGCGTCAAGCTTCGGCAGCGGCCCATCAAGCGGATATGCCGACAAATCAATTCCGCCTAAGTAATTTTGGAGAATTTGCAGACCGACAGATGGGATAATCAGATCTTGGAGCTCCTTGTATTTGGCTTGCGCTGCTTCTTCTGTATCGGCAATGATTGGGAAAATACCCGGCATAATGGCAATTTTTTCTGGATCACGTCCGAATTCCGCAGCCTGTTCTTTAATGGATTGATAAAATTCTTGAGCTGATTCCAGGTGGTTTTGTGCTGTGAAGATCACTTCGGCTGTTTTGGCAGCCAGCGCTTTTCCGTCTCCTGATGATCCTGCCTGGATAATGACCGGCTGGCCCTGCGGGGTTCTTGAAACGTTTAGAGGTCCGCGAACCGAGAAATATTCTCCTTTGTGGTTCAGCTCATGCATTTTTTCTTTGTCAAAGAATTCACCCGTTTCTTTATTACGGATAAAGGCGTCCTCTTCCCATGAATCCCAAAGCCCCTTTACAATCTCGACAAATTCCTCTGCCCGCTGATAGCGCAAATGGTGTTCAAGGTGCTTTTCACCGCTGAAATTCAGCGCTGTTGATTCAATAGATGAAGTGACGACGTTCCATCCGGCACGGCCATTGGACAGATGATCCAATGACGCAAACTGTCTGGCAATATGGAATGGCTCGCTGTATGTAGTGGAGGCTGTTGCTGTCAGTCCGATTTTTGATGTGACCTGCGCCAAAGCAGAGAGCAGGGTGAATGGCTCAAACCTTGTTAATACATTTGGATGTGATTTGCTGTCAATTGAAAGGCTGTCCGCTAAAAACAGCATATCCAGCTTGCCTCGCTCCGCTGTTTTCGCAAGCTCTTTAAAATAATCCAAATTCATGCTCGCATCTGACGGCGCGTCCGGGTGCCGCCAAGACGCAACATGATGGCCTGTACCTGCTAAAAATACCCCTAATTTGATTTGTTTCTTTTTGCTTGTCATGGCGATACTCCTTTTATCATGTTTTTAGGCTGAATAATCCGAAAAATAAACTCCTATATTCCTAGTCGTTTAATATGAATAAATCAAAATGTACCTTTGTCTTGGACGTTTGTCAATGAGTTAAGATTAATTTTTTCTATTCAAGCGAAAAGACCCTTGCGTGACCATGAGGGAACGGCATTGATTCATTCAACTAGTGCAACCTCTATATCGGCAAGAAAACTGAGTCTAATGAAGCAAAGACTCAGTTTTCTTCCAATAATTTCATATAAGATTTCGCCATTTCCTTTGCCTTTTCTTCGCTTTTGCAAACCGCCTATCCATTCAGACGCCGTAACGATTGTATAAAAAAACAGCTGACTCCAGATATTCAAACCGGAATCAGCTGATTGATGTGAATTAATTAAGCTCATGAATACTCTCTTCTGCTTTAGCGGAAAACACTTTAGGCTCCAAACAGTCAAGGTCTTCATGAAATAAATTTACTTTTTGGATTTGCCGATTGTCATAGTGGTGGAAATAGTAGTTTCCAGTTTCGTTGCACATCACGGAAGTATATTGCGTATAATGAATTTCGTCTTCTTCCGTTATCACTGCGCCCTTTGGTATCGTCATATTTGCCAAAATTTGAAAAGCGGCTGTTACACCTTTCGTTTCATCGGCCGCCGGCTCTAGATGTTCTTTCAAATAAACAGCTCTGACAAACCGGGAAGGCGGTGTATAATCCCCCGGCAGACCAACAGTTCCTAAGCCTTGGCCAAAAGCAGAAAGGGCTAATCCGCCCATCTCTTTGCTCTCTAATTGCTTCGGTCTGATTCCTGTATATTGCTGCAGATTGGTTACATGCCATATAAAGTCGGGGCTGTTCGTCATGACACCAGGTTGATTATCATAGACTTTGAGGCCGTCTGCTCTTGGTTCTATCGTCAGGTTTCGGCCCGTCCGGTCTGACAATATCCAGTGAAGCGGTAAAACTGTATCCAATAGATCTAATTTTTTCTCTACAATCGTTAAAGATCGAATCTTTTCTTTTACGTCTTCCAAAGACTGACAGACTGACAGCACCCATGTCACAAACTCATGCGGGACAATGTGAACGGTATCTTCCCGTATCGTTTTTTCGTACTCCGCATAGCCCGGAAAATAAAGCGCCGCACAAGATAAACCGCTTTCATTAATGCCGTCGGCAAATAATATATTTCCAAGTTTTCTCCCCATACCGATAAACGCGTACTGTGTCTGATGGGCCCTTCCGTCAGCTTCACTGTTCCAGCTGTAACGGCGCGGATAGAGAATCACCTCTGTCCCCAGCTGAAATGCAAAATCCATTGTTCTTGCTAATACATGTTTACGGTCAGCAGTTTCCAATGTAAGACTTGTGCACATTTGATCAGTCCCCTTTTCAATTCAGATTAATATCATACATATTGTGAACGAATTGGTTTTATCAGCATAACGAAAGTCAAATCGATTCGTCAAAGAATTGACATTACATCAAATAAAACGAAAAAATCCAGCCTTTAGAAGGCTGGATTTTTTATTATTTAGCCAAAACAAGCTCGTGAATCGCATGTGCAACGCCATGTTCATTATTGGAGCGTGTTTGAAAGTTTGCTGCTTCCAATACTTCTGGGATGGCGTTTGCCATGGCAACCCCGCAGCCCGCCCATTCGATCATTGTCAGGTCGTTCCCGTTGTCGCCTATGCACATGACTTCCGCCTGTTCAATTCCAAGCAGCTGAGCCAGCTGGCGTACAGCATTTCCTTTGCTGGCTTCCGAGTGCAGAATTTCATAAAAGAAAGGCGCGCTTCTGACCATTGTATATTTTTCTCTCACGTCTTTTGGAATCGATGTAATGACGCGGCTTAAGTTCTCCGGTTTATCAATAAACATCACTTTCGGGATGAGGATATCTTTTGGCACCTCGTCAATCTTGCGGAAATGAAGCGGCACCTGTGTCACATAGGATTCGTATACGGTAAATTCGCTAATATCCCGGTTAGGCGTATACAAATTAGATGAGTCAAAGAAATGCATCGGCGTCTTCAGCTCTAAGCTCAGGTCATATAATGAAGTCAAATCATCATAACCGAGAGACAGCTCTGAGACCACTTCATTTGTATGCGTATTTTGAACAAGTGCTCCATTATACGCAATAACATAGTCGCCTTCTTCAATTAAATTCAGTTCATCTAAATATCTCTGCACACCCCCGATAGGCCGGCCGGTGCAAAGCACAATTTTGACACCTTCCGCTTTTGCCGCGTGAAGGGCGTCGCGGACCTCCTCTGTTACTTCATGATGATCATTTAAAAGTGTTCCATCCATATCAATTGCAATTAGTTTGTACATCCTGCATCTCCTTCATGTCGTTTTCAGGCTATAGTCCCATCATATCGTTTTTTCTTTTTGATATTCAACCGGAAGAGATGGTTTTCTCCGGATTCTGTTTAGACGCCGCCCTTGTCTTCGGATACGCAAGCGCGGTTTCCGCTTTCTTTCTGCCTTGACGCCGTTTTCTGCTTTTTTCTGTTTCATCAGCAGAAAGCCGGCAGCTAGAAAAGGAATGCCGGTTATATTCAAGATGGCAAGCTTCACACCCGCCGCGATGAAAAAGAACCCCCATGAAGATGATGGATTCCGTCTGATCATGACGTAAGCCGCCATTTCCAGAACGATCAGGATGGCATGAAGCACTATGCCATAAATCAGCAATACAAGGGCAAAAAACAAAACATAATTCACGATTGCCCCTGAGTACATCATAGCGCGCATCATTTGTATAAACGATAAGGACTGCATGGAGCCGCTGATGACATTAGGGTTATAGATCGTATAGTCACTAAATAAATGTTTGACTTTGAGAAAAGCCCATAATATAAATATCCATTGAATGATATGTAAAACAAGCCCCGCTGCCACCAGTCTTTCAGCTTTTTGATTTCTCATCTTTCTCCTCCCTGCCGGTCTTTGATTCGATTCTTGTCATCGTTTTTCTCTGTCCATTTTGCTCCCATATCAATGTCCCGTTTTCTCCTCTTTTCAGCGTGCTTTTGAGCGGATAATAAGGGCCGAGGTACTGAATCTCGATAGACCCGTCAGTGCTTTGGGAAATCACCTTGTATGCCATAAAAGGCAGCTGTACCTCTCCTCTTCCTTCCATCACTTCCGTTTCCACAACCTCGTCTTCGGTAAATGTGACTGTTGCTGATTTCACACCGTCCGTTGGCCCGGGGGCACGCCCCTCATCCCACGTTCCGTAATAAAACGGCGTCTCTTCTTTTTGCTGCTGGCAGCCCGATACCATGATGCATACAGCAATTAAAAACAAAATGCCATATTTGTTTCTCAAGGGGATCACCATTCTTTCCTCCTTTTTTGGGCGAATGCCGTGCCACTGTGCCAATGACTACATAAGTTATAAGGAATTCACCCACAAGGAGACTGATCACATGAACCCTTATCAATATTACAGCCCTCAGCTGCCTCAGCAGGAACCTTACTATAGCCACTATGAGTACAATCCTTATCCGCAGCAGGATGTATACGATCCATACCAAATGGACAGACAGCCGGCATTGGAAAGAAGAATCGCAGCACTTGAACGGCAAAATGAACAGCAGTCAAGAGAATTAACCCGTCTGACAAACGAAGACCGCCGTCAAAATCGGGAAATTGCACGGATTGCCGAACAGGTCAATCAGTTAAGCCAGGCTGTTGAACGCCATACACGCCGCCTAAATCGGCTCAATCAGCGCCTCCGTACAGTAGAAAACCGGCTGAATATCCCATTTACTGCAGGGGAAGGCGGTTTCTGAGCGAAACAAAGAAAAAAAGCGGAATACGATTCTCCCATCTCAGGGTTTCGTTTTCCGCATTTCTTATATGTTAAAACGGAACATTTACATAAAAAGGGTTTGTACCCAGTATACAATCTTTACCGTTTTCATTCAAAGATAGAGGGGCTGAGGAAAATAATTGTAGTTCCTCTTTGACGGAATTTCTTTTCATTCAAGTTGCATGATAATACCGACTCACGTCAATCGATACATGGAGGGATCATTCATGCATAATACACAACACGGCTTGCAGCAGCTGAACCAATGCCGCCAAACTGCTCAGCAGCTCATTCAGCAAACACAGCAAAGCAGCCAGCAATATCGCCAAATGCTTCATCAGGAACAGCAAAACATCCAAATGCTGCAGCAGATTCTAAACCACGAACAACAAGCTGCACATACCATTCAGCAAGCACTGCACGGGCATGACATGGCGATTCAAAAGTGCCAGCAGGTTGTCAACATGTGCAACCAAATGCAACAGGAACTTACTGGACAATCCAGCGTCATGAATACGAATGTGTCTACACTTCCATTCGGCCAAAACACGACATTTCAGCAGCAATCCTACCAGCAGTAACATATAAAAAGCTCAACACAATGCGAGTGTTGAGCTTTTTTTCTTACTGTTCTTTGCGAATATGTATATCCTGAATAGACTGTTTCGGTGCATGAAATCTGCTCTCGGCTTCACTTCTTGCCTCGGCAAAAGCCCGCGCCTCCACATGATCTTTGTAGACATCCAGCTGAATCAAATACAGCGGGCGCACTTTAAATCCATGAATAATGGTTACCGCCCATAACGGGACCACAATAAAAACACCGGGCAGATCGGGCAAAACAAAACCAAACGCAAAAATGAAAAAATAAATGATGCCGTACATGATCCACTTTCTATTTCTAACCTTGATGCCAATAAATAAAAAGGCAAAAAAACTGGTAATGGCAAAAGGCATGAAAATAAACAGCATCCACCAGCTATGCAGCCATTCCCAAGCGGCACCTCTTTTTGTAATTCCCATATTTTTCTCCTCCTATTTACCTATAATAATCGATTAGGCACACCGCGTCACCCATAAACGGGAAAAACTTTCTCCCTTAAAAATAGTGATAGACGGAGAACAGGTTTCTTGCTATATTATTAATTGATAATGATAATCATTACTAATCTATTGAGATACATAGTGGGAGGGTTCTTGATGAAAAAGAACATATTGCTCGTGGGCATGCTTGTGCTGCTTCTCATGTTTGTCAGCGCTTGCAGCGGCACGGCTTCTAAAGGGAGCTCAAGCGATTCTGCTTCCGAAAAAACAGAAATGAGAACATACAAATCACCAAAAGGGAACGTCAACATTCCTGCACATCCGAAACGCATCGTCACTGATTTTTATGCCGGTGAATTGCTGTCTGTCGGGGCCAATGTGGTCGGCTCAGGCTCATGGTCATTTGATAATCCGTTTTTAAAATCAAAGCTGAAAAATGTGAAGGATGTTGGTGATCCAATAAGCGTTGAAAAAGTGATGGAGCTTCAGCCTGACTTAATTGTTGTCATGAATGAAGAGAATGTTGATAAATTAAAGAAAATCGCTCCGACTGTTGTCATACCTTATAACACAGCGAAAAACGTAGAAGACACAGTCAGCATGTTCGGAGATATCGCCGGAGCGAAAGACCAAGCAAAATCCTTTATGGCTGACTTTAACAAAAAAGCGGAAGCAGCTAAGAAGAAAATTGCCGGCGTCATCGACAAAGATGCAACCTTCGGCATTTATGAAAACACAGACAAGGGCGAATTCTGGGTGTTCAATGACAATGGCGGACGCGGCGGCCAAGCTGTATACAATGCACTTGGGTTAAAAGCGCCTGAAAAAATTGAGCAAGATGTCATCAAAAAAGGAGAGATGAAACAGCTCTCTCAAGAGGTTATTCCTGAGTATGCCGCAGATTATATGTTCATTACGGATTACAACCCGAAAGGCGAAAGCAAAACACTCGACAAGCTGGAGAATTCCTCCATTTGGAAAAATCTTGACGCTGTTAAACATAATCGCGTGTTTATCAATGACTTTGACTCGTTCTACCCGTACGACCCGATTTCTGTCAGCAAACAGGTGGATATCATCACCGACATGCTGATCAAACGGGCCGAAGAAAATAAAAAATAAAAAAACGGCACAGTCATGACGCTGTGCCGTTTTTTATGATTCACTTTAATTTTGACTGTACGGAGTCCGGCATATCTTCAAACTTGACTTCTTCCCAAGTCTCGACATACTTTCCTTTCGCCTTCACCTTCAAATACGCGTTCTTCCGAAGCTCTTTGCCGGCGAAAAAGGTCACTTCTTCTTTTTTCCCGGATGCATTATATCCGTCTAATGTATATTCAGTACCGCCCGGACTAAGATGTCTGCCATCTCGATCAATCTGAACATAGACATCTTGCTGGTGAATAAACGGATTAAATCTGTCTGTAACATCGTTATGAAAAAAGAGAAGCCCGCATATTACGGCAGCAGCCGCCAAGACGGCCAGGATTGCCATTGCTTTTTTCATCTTTGCACTCCCCTTACTTGTTCATTTTTTTCAAATAGCTTGACCGCACCGCGAGGAAGAATAGAAGCTGAAAAATGAAAAACCCTCCGATGGTGAGACTGAGCGGCCCCGCTACATCGGAATATCCTTCCACAGCCAATGTTCTCAAGGCAAACAGTGTATGCATGACGGCAATGACAAATGGAAAGAAGAAAAGAATCGCCAATTGTATTGTCACGCTTTGCGCCATTTCTCGCTCACTCAGGCCGATTTTGGCCAGTGAACGGTAGCGCTCCCGGTCTTCATCTAAATCAGTGAACAGCCTGAAATATAAGAAACTTGCTGCCGCGACAAAGAATACAATTGCGATAAACAGGCCGATAAATAGACTCAGGCTCGGCAGCTGCACCGTATCATAGTAAGTCCCCGCTTTTGAAGCAAAATCAGAATGCACGTCGATATAATTGCCGTAAATCTCATTTTGCAAGGATTGGCTGATCTCAAGACTGTCTTTCCAATGATCATAGCTGTAGCCGTATAATGACGCTTTATCACCGAGTGATTTCAGCTGATCAAAGGTTTGATCATTCACCGCGATGATAGCATTCAATGAGATCAGCGGTTTTTTGACTTCTTTTACCGACAGTTTTTGATCAGACAGCTCCCCTTTTTGGTTCAGCAGCTTCAGCTGATCCGGCGCTTCGTTTTTGAAATTGCGGTCATACGTTCCCGGGAAATAGACAGCCTCGTCTTCTTTCAGGCCGTTCACTTTGACATGGAAGTATTTTGCCGCATCCGATTCACTGATCATGTAAACAGGGGGAACAGTTTCTCCTTCCTGATAGCGAACATAGGAAACATCTATTTTGTCTTTCGTATACGTAAAACCGTGTGTTTTCAGTTCATGGTCAATATCTTTCAAATGAGTCTGTTCTTTTGGATTGTTGCTGTAAGATAAATACTCCATTTCATAAGCGGACTCTTCCGCTCCGACGGTCGATTTGTACATTGCGAGCACGCCTGTCGCAGTAAACGCAACCGCGGAAATAATGCTGACAATAAAGAACAGGCGGGCGTTGTCTTTTAGACGATAGACAAGGTCAGAAACCCAAATGATGTTTTTCCCGCGCAGATAAAAGGTTTTCCACTTCTTCAGCGCGCGCAGAATCCATATGCTGCTTTGGCTGAAAAAGAAATATGTTCCGATAACGGTGAGCAGTAAAATGATAAACGGTTCGGCCCCGTGGACATTGCCTTTAAGAACCATGCCGTACCCGCCGCACAGACAGGCGATGCCGAATAAGGACAGAAGCACGGACGGCTTAGGCTCCGGTTTAACCTTGCCAGTGCCCTTTATTAATTTGATAACCGTATTTGATCTGACAAAAAGGATCGTAAACTGCGATAAAAAGAAAAATAAGAGCAGAAATCCGCAGGCCGTAATACCGAGCGCTTTCCAAGGCATATACAAAGGCAGCGCGTCCATTTCTAAAATATAAGCGCCGACCGTAAAGAACGTCTTTGAAAAAATGAATCCTCCGATAATACCGGCTGCAATTGACATGACGCCGATGATCATATTTTCCGCAGTAATGAGCTTTCTCAGCTGCCCCGGCGTGATGCCCTGCATGAGCAGAATGCCGAATTCTTTATTTCTCGATTTCAAAAATGCATTAACCGAATACAGAACAAATAAGAAAGAAAAAACAAAGATCATCCATTCCGCGGCGGTTAAGCCTTTTTTGGCGATGTTATTCAGGTAGCCTTCCTTTAATGCCGGATGAAACAGGAACATCGCAAAGGTAAAGAAAATCAAAACGGAAAAGGCGCTGCTTAAAAAGAATGCAAGATAGGCCCTTTTGTTTCTCGTGACGTTTTTATAAGCGAACTGAAGAAAGGTCATTTGCGTTTCCCCCCAGCATAGACAGCACATCGAGAATTTGTTCATAAAATACTTGGCGGTTTTCCCCGCGGTAAATCTCATTAAACAGTTCGCCGTCTTTTATAAAGATGACGCGGCGGCAGTAGCTTGCCGAAACCGGATCGTGGGTCACCATCAAAGCCGTGACATGATCATCCCGATTCAGGCTCTGCAACGTTTCCATGACGTCTTTTGTCGCTTTGGAATCAAGGTTTCCAGTTGGTTCATCGGCCAGAATGAGTGACGGCTTATGAATGACCGCTCTTGCGATGGCGGCCCGCTGGCGCTGGCCTCCGGATACTTCAAACGTCCGCTTGTTAAGCAGGTTTTCGATACCGAGCTTTGCCGCGATGCCGTGCAGTTTTTCTTCCATTACAGACGGCGCTTCTTTTTCAAGCGTTAACGGCAGCATGATATTTTCACCGATCGTCAGCGTATCCAGAAGGTTGAAATCCTGAAACACAAATCCGAGCTGCTTGCGGCGGAAATGAGCGAGCTTTGTCCGCTTCAGGCGATGCGGGTTTTCTCCGTTAATCAGGATATCGCCTGAATCTGGACGGTCAATCGTTGAAATGATATTCAAAAGCGTTGTTTTTCCGGACCCGGACGGCCCCATCACCGCCGTGAACTCGCCTTCTTCTATTGAAAATGAAATTTGCTTTAAGGCCTGATAGGACACTTGTCCTTTATAGGTTTTATTTATATGTTTGACTTCAAGCATATTCGCCATGAAAATCCTCCTTATGGTTTTATTCTTGTTGATCTGGGCTGCTTTCATGTAGTGCCGGGACGTTCAACATAAAAATCCCCTTGACATAAATCCATGTTATCAAGGGGAAACAAAGCGGGCTATGTTGTTTTCTTAACGCAGCCTTACATTTTTGTAAGAAATGAAAATCGAACTGATGTCCCTTCACCGGGAGACGAGCTGATGTCCACCGTATGATTGAGCTTATCTGTAATTTCTTTGACGAGATGGAGGCCGATTCCCGTAGATTCTTGGAAACGCCGCCCGTTTTCACCCGTGTAATAAGGGTCAAACACCCGCTTGATGTCTTGTGAGGGAATCCCGACACCGTAATCTTTGACTTCAAGCACCGTCCTGTCTTCATCGCAGAAGACATTCAGCTCAAGTCTGTCACTCTTGCCCGCTGAATACTTGACCGCATTTGTGACCACTTGGCCAATCGCAAATTTGAGCCATTTGGCATCGGTGTAAATCTGATGATCATCGCAAACGTTCATTTTCGGATAAACGCGATATTGAATAAAAAATCGTTTATAGCTTTGAATAACTGATTGGAGAAGCTCGGACAGGGAAACCGCTTCGATTTTAAAATCCCGTTCAAACAGGTCGAGCCTTGAAGAATAAAGAAGCGTCTCCAGCCCGAATTCAATCTGCCGGACTTCTTTTTTGATTTGTTCAAAAACGGGCTCATCCTCTTCTTGAATGATTAAATTAATGACCGACAGCGGCGTCTTTACTTGGTGCACCCATTGATTCATATACGTCACCCGCGCGTCAAGCTTGGCTTCGGTCTCATGGAGCTTCTGGTGCTGCAGCCGGATCAGCTCCATCTGCTTTTCATACAGCTCTGAACAGAACACTGAAGAACCGAGATACGGGATATCCGTCCCTTCCTGCCCCGAGCTGAGCCAATGATACACGCCGCGGTCTTTGTACCAGCGATAGGCAAGATAGCCCGCCAAAATAAGAAGCTGCACGCCCAATATGTAAAACAAGTGAGAAAAAGAATGAAGACCCGCAAACCAGTAATAAAAGAAGACAAACAGCCCTTGAAGGAGAAAAAGCAGAATCAGCACTGCATGAGACCGGAGAAACAGCTTCATGACTGCGCCCTCAGCTGGTAGCCTTCGCCCCGCACCGCTTCAATAGAAACAGGCGCATTCAGCTCCCGCAGTTTTTTTCTGAGCCGCGTGATATACACGTTAAGTGTATTATCATCGATGAATATGTCGGTGTCCCACGTCTTTTCCATGAGACGGTCCCGACTCGTCACCTTTTCTCCCCGCTCAAGCAGCACTTCCAAAAGCTTGCTTTCTTTTTTAGAAAGCTCACTTTTTTCATCCTGAAAACGCAGTTCAAACCGTTCCACAAAGAGCTGAACGCCGGCATATTCAACCACTTTCTCTCCCTGCTTTGCGGCGTACTCCCCGTACGCCCTCCGGATCTGGCTTTTGATTTTCGCAAGCACAATATCATAAGAAAACGGTTTTTCGATATAATCGTCTCCCCCATTTTCAATCGCCATCACCTGATCCATTTCCCCGCTTCTGGCAGAAATAAAGATGATCGGGCTTGTGGAGTGCTGGCGGATCTGCCGGCACCAATAATATCCGTCATATGCCGGCAAATTGATATCAAGCAGCACCACATCGGGCTTTTCCCGCAAAAAGACATCAAGAACAGCTGTAAAATCCGCGGCGACCACTGTTTGATATCCGTATTTTTCAAGGTAATTCTGCAATAGTCCGCGAATGTCTTCACTGTCTTCCACAATCATGATTTTATTCAAACTGAACCACTCCCGTTTCTTACACTGCTGCCATCATCATAATCGTTTTGGGCGTATGGACGCAACACCGCACAAAAAAACCGCCATCTCGGCGGTTTCTGGTCTCTTTAGCCGACCTGCTGCTTAGCTGCTTTACCGGCTGATCCGAACTCTCTCATTTTGCTTCGCACTGTCTCTTCCACGGCTTCAATGCCGGGTGTCAAATAGCCGCGCGGTTCGTACAGATCGCTGTTTTCCTGAAACATGCGGCGTGTTTCGTCTGTCCACGCTACCATACATTCCGTATTGATATTGATCTTCGCGTGGCCGAGCGTGATGGCTTTTTTGATCTGATCCTGCGGAATCCCGGATGCCCCGTGAAGAACGAGGGGAATATCAGTCATGCGGGAGATAGCCTCCATTTCCTTAAATCCGAGATTCGGCTCACCCTGATATTTGCCGTGTACAGAGCCGAGGGCGGCGGCCAGCGCGTCGATATTGGTTTCTTTAACGATCCGCTCACATTCCGTGATATCCGCATAGCGGACCCCGCCGACCAGTCCGTCTTCCATTCCGCCGACCGTGCCGACTTCGGCTTCTACTGACACGCCGTGTTTTGCGGCATAATCGGTGACTTCTTTTGTCATCGCGATATTCTCGTCAATCGGCTGATGGGAGCCGTCAATCATCACTGAGCTGAATCCGGCATCAATGGCCTGTCTGCAGCGTTCCGCACTGCTGCCGTGATCGAGATGAAGCACGACCGGAACGGTAATCGCCATGTCCTCTATTAACGCGCCGACCATGGCGGCAATCGTTTTAAATCCGCCTAAATAGTCGACCAGGCGATCGGAAGCCGCGGCGATGACCGGTGATTGCTCCTTTTGCGCCGCCTGCAAAATCGCCTTCGTCCATTGCAGGCCGTTGATATTAAACTGGCCAATTGCATATTGCTCCCGCTTTGCATCTTCAAGAAGCTCTTTCATCGATACAAAAGCCATATTCACCCCTCCTTTATCCATTACATGCTGAAGTATTTTGATACGACATCCACTGTTGTTTTTTTCGCTGTTTGAATGGCTTCCTCAGCAGTCAGCTTATAGTATTCAGGCCGGAAGAGCTCAACCGAAACAACATCAGAGAAGCCGATTTCCTTCAGTGCTGATAAGTGGGCATCTAAGTCAATTGCCCCTTGTCCCGGCCATACACGATCCTCATCTGTTAAAAAGCCGATTGGGAAATCTTCTGTATCATCAATATGATAGATGAAGATTTTCTTTCCGTCCGCCTGCTTTAAGCTCTCAATATTTGAACCCATTGCATGGAAGTGAAAACTGTCAAGGACAAGCCCGACATTGTCACGGTTAACTGTGTTTACAATCTCATACGCCTGTTCAAACGTATTGACCGTACATTGCGGATGGCCGACAAACTCAAGCGCGATTTTTACGCCGTACGGCTCCGCGATATCTGACAGCTCAGTCAGCACGTCTACACTGCTCTTTTTGATCTCTTCTTTTACAATCTTCTGCTCTGTCACAAGCGGAACGGCCACCACATATTTCACACCGAGGGTTTTGCATGTTTCCATCATGCCTTTAAATTCAGTGATGATCTCGTTGTGGCCCTTTTCATCACGGTTGTTGAAGAAAACGAGTGCGTTTAAGGCAAGCGGTTTGATGTGGTGGGTTTGAAAATATTCCGCAAGGTCATCCAATGAATGATCTTTTAAGTACTCCGGCAGCTTATCCATTGTGCGGATTTCAATATAATCATAGCCGTGCTTTTCGCATAGTTCTAAATCCTGTTTAAGGTTTGAGTTTTCCAATGTTGTCGCTTCATTAAAACAAAGTTTCATGCCAGACTCCCCCATCTGCGTTTTAGATATGAAGGGAGTTCGGCAGGAAGGCTGTCGCCATATCCCGCCGAACTCCATGCTCAGCTTATGCCAGACCTAATTCTTCTTTCATTTTCTTAAGCATAAATCGGCTTGATTCATCCGCTCTTTCATCGACCCAAGCAAATACGGCATTCGTCGCAATTCCGTCGAACTTCATCTCTCTCAGTTTTCTGAAAATCGTATCAAAATCAACCTCGCCTTGACCAATGTCCAAATGCTGGTGAACCGTTACTTTCGCGTCAGGCGGATTGACGATATAGCGAAGGCCATGAGCCGCTTTATGATTATAGGTATCTGCAAATAAAACATGTGTAAGGCGGTCGCCGGCTTCGTCAAACATGGTCTCGATGTCGCCTTTGCCGTCATCATAGAAGAACGTATGCGCAGTCGAGTAGACAAGATTGATCCAATCCTTGTCAAGCGCGCGGATCATATCCATCGCACCTTTGTGCGTTTCGATAAAATCGTATGGGTGGGCTTGAAGATTAAGTTTAATACCTTCTTTTTCAAAGACTGGCAGAAGCTCATCCATGGATTTGATAAATTTTTCTTCACTTGTTAAAGGATCATATTTTGAACCGCTGAATTCGCTGTTCATCAAATCCACTTCAAGTTCAACCGCAATTTCGATTGCCCGTTTCCAATTGCGCACTGCTGCCTGGCGGCGGTCTTCATCAGGACCCGCCCAGTGGTAAAGAGGAAGAAGCGATGAAAGCTTAACACCTGTATCTCTTAAAAGGCGCTTTAATTGTTTGATCTTTGCTGAATCGACTTTCGGATATTTATAAAACGGGCAAAAATCCTCGCGCGGAGACAATTCGATATATTCATAGCCGAGCTCTGCCGTTTTATAGACCGTTTCCTCTAAAGTTAAATCATCACGATACATGGATGGATCCAATGCTAACTTCATATTTTCACTCCTCTGTTTTTTAGTTTTGAACTGTTGTAAAAGATTGATAGAATTCCGGTTTTTCCTTCAATTCAACCTTTTCTTTTTGTCCAGATTCCTGGGCTTTTACACACGCGTCAGTCGTGACAGCAGCAATATAGCCGTCCCATGCCGTCGGTCCGCTGACCTCGCCTTTCTTTTGAATCGAATCAATAAAGTCTTGGATTTCCACATCGTACGCAGCAACAAAGCGTCTCTGCCAATCCATCAAAATATCTGTGCTGAATTTGCCTTCTTTTCTCAAGCTGATGCTTGATGGTTCAGGAAGCTTGATGATGCCGTCTTCTCCGACGATTTCACATTGAATGTCATAGCCGTATTTACAGTTCACATAGATTTCAGCATTGATGACGATACCGCCTTTTGTTTCAATCACGACGATTTGCGGATCTTTTAAATGCGGCAGCGCATTTTTCGATTTTTTCGGGTAGATAACTTGAACGGAATCGTAGTCATCATTGACGAGCCAGTGCAGCACATCAATTTCATGAACAAGCGTGTCAACTACGGCCATATCCGTTGTATAGTTATCTCCTACAGTCGGGTTGCGGTGCGCGCAATGAATCATAAGCGGTTCGCCAATCACATGGTTATCAAGTGCTTCCTTCAGCTGTACGTAACCGCTGTCATAACGGCGCATGAAGCCGACTTGAACAAGGCGTTTGCCCACTTTGATTTCTTCTTCGACAATGCGCATGCATCCTTCAGCCGTTGTCGCGAGCGGTTTTTCACAGAACACATATTTCTGGGCTTTAATCGCTTTCAGCACGCTTGACTCATGCGCAGGCCCCCAGCTTGTCACTAAAACAGCGTCTACATTTTCGTCTGCAAGCAAGCTGTCATCATTCGGATAAACCGTCGCGTTTAATTGGTATTGCTCAACGACCTTTTGTGCAGCTTCTTGATTAACATCCGTTACAGCTACAATTTCCGCGCCTGACAGCTTGTTCGTGATACGGTTAATATGTTCTTTTCCGATTGCTCCAGTTCCAATTACGCCAATACGTAAACTCATTGACAGCCACTCCTTCTGTTGGTTACATGATTTTGCTTTCTGTTCCTTTCTTTACTTGGCTCTGAGGAGACCCGTAGAGTTCCTCTTGAATTTGTTCAAGCGACTTGCCAGACGTATTCGGCGCAAAGAGCAGCCCGATGATCATACTGGCCGTCACACATCCGAGAAGAATTGCAGCCATCGTTCCAATGCCGAAATTGGTGATAATCATTGGGACAAACAGACTCCAAATCCCTATTGAAATACGGACAAGGAAAAACATCAGTCCTTGTGCGGAAGCACGATATTGCGTAGGAAAGATTTCGCTGGCCCATAACTGATAGTTCGCTTGCTGCCCGGCTCCGTTATTGATGCCGATCACGACAATAAACAGGAGCAGAATCGGCAGGCCTTCAACTGGCAGCAGAAACAGTGTCCACCCGATCACCGCCATGAAAGCGGCGATTCCAAATACGGTTTTTCTATATTTGTCGGCAAAGGGCATGAAGATCAAGGCGACCCCCAATCCTGTGAAGATAAACAGCCCCATTTGCAAAAGGTTGGCCATGTTGGCAGATACACCGCCGACCTGCTGATAAATGTATGGCATAAAGAAGCCCATGACCCCGGCGGCTAGGTTCCAAACCAAGTACACACCCATCAAAAACAGGATGCTTTTTAGATACATAGGCTTGAGCAAATCAAAATACGATGTCTTATTCAATACAGCCGGCTTCTCTGCCTGAGCTTCCTCCGGCTGATTTTTTGTCTGCCAGGCGTCTGATTCCGGAAGCCTGATTCTCAGGATGTACGTAATCAGCGCAATCACAAGCAGATGGGCAAATACGATTTTATTCCCCAAGAGTCCCAAGTCACCGGCCAGTACGGAGAGGAGCAGTACAACGACAGCGCCCGCGGCCCAAGCGACTTGTGCTACGCCGCAATGCCTGGCCCGATTCTTCTTTGGCGCATTTTCCGCAATAATGGTCCATGACGCGGTTATGTCAGCCCCTACTGATAAACCGATAATGATGTAACCGCTTAACAACATGGGGAAATTAACCCCGAACAAAACCAAACAAATCCCTAGTGCATAAACCAGCATACTATTGGTATAAACAGCCTTCCGTCCGACTTTATCAGCCAGAAACCCGCCAAGCAGCGCGCCGACAGCGGCAGAAATCGCATTTGCGCTCAACGCGCCGAGCAGCCCGATTTGCGTATCGGATAGCTTAAGGTAACTGACCCATAATGATAAACCGGCGGAGCCTGCCACAATTGAACCGGCATCAATATAGTTGGCCAATGCTGCCGCGATTGTCCGTTTATTGAAGGCTGAATCTCCATTGGTATTGCCCATATGTTCATTCCCCATTAAGCCAGATCCAACAACTGCTGATCAATATAGTTTCTCGCAATCAATGCATACTCCAGCGGGTTTGCAACATCGGGGTCTTGTTCAGCTTCAATGACAATCCATCCGGAATAACTGTGCTTCAACAGCAGCTGATATACTTCTCTAAAGTCAATGCAGCCGTCACCGGGAACCGTAAACATGCCTTTTAAAAATGATTGCCGGAACGATTGTCCTTCGAGCCTGCATTGTTCCATGACATTCAGGCGGGCATCCTTAAAGTGCACATGCTTAATGCGGCCGATATGCTTCTCAAGCATCCCCATGTAATCGCCGTCAGAAATATACGCATGGCCTGTATCATAGAGGAGGTGTACATGCGCAGGGTCTGTTCCTGCCATCAGGCGGTCCACTTCTTCCGCTGTTTGGACACCAGTGCCGAGATGATGATGATAGACAAGCTTCAAGCCATGCTGAGCGGCAATTTCGCCAAGGTGATTCAGCCCTTCGCAAAGCCGCTCCCATTCATCATCCGTAAAGTGCGGCTTCTCTGTGAACACATTTTTCTCCAAGCTTTGCACGCTGTACGTTTGTTCAGAGACAACTGCGACATCCGCGTTTACTTGCTGCAAATACTCACAATGCAGGGTAAATGTCTTTGCCGCTTCACCAAGTCCGTCACGCAAAATAAAACTGCTGAACCATTTTCCTGCAATGCGTAAGTTCCGAAGCTTCAGCTCTTTGTTCAGGATGGCAGGTTCGGGGAAAAAGCCCCCGACCTCCGTGCCTTGAAAACGTGCGACAACGATATCACTTAACAAATGCTGAAGTGTATTTCCCGCTCCAATTTCAGGCATGTCATCATTCCGCCACCCAATGGGAGCGATTCCCCACAGGATTTCATTTTTGCCCATCTATGGTGCCTCCCCTCTAATACTGCTTCGCAGATTCCAGCTTTTTCTCTTTTGCTTCGTATGCTTTCTGAACGCTTTCTTGTTCAGATACCTCTGCCACCCCGACATGCCACCAGCTGTCATAGCCGTCCGTCATTGTTTTAGGCAGCACCTTCATTTCAATTAATGTTGATACATCCTGTTTCTTCGCATCCTCTAACGCAGCTTTTAATTCTTCTACTGTGTTTGCACGGTAGGTTTTCGCGCCGTATCCCTCAGCGACTTTCGCGTAATCGACATTCAGGATTTGGTTGTCATCTGTGCGGAACTCGCAATAGTAGCTGCCGCTGCCGTGATCCATTTGCAGGTTGTTGATGCATCCGAATCCTGAGTTGTCAAAGAGCAGCACATTGATTTTCTTGTTGTACTGAATCGCCGTGATCAGTTCAGAATGAAGCATCAGGAAGCTGCCGTCTCCGACGATTGAATACACTTCTCTGTCAGGGTGGGCCAGTTTAAGACCGAGTGTCCCGGACACTTCATAGCCCATGCAAGAATATCCATACTCCAGGTGATACGTATTCGGAACATTAGAATGCCACAGACGCTGCAAATCTCCTGGGAGTGAGCCTGCTGAACAGATGATGACGCTGTCTTCAGGAATCGTCTCGTTGATTGTCAGCAATGCCGTTGTTTGCGGAAGCTCCGTATTCAACGCGTCAGCATATTCATTCAGGACCTCTTGAGAAAAGTGATTTTTGATTTCCGGATCAAATGCTTCCCGCTTAAACGTCACTTTGCTGAGACGCTCGCGTTCAGCTAGCCATTCGTCCTTCAGCTCCCGGATCGTTGTGCCGAACTCGCTCTCATAGCCTTCAAGCAAGCCGTGCAGTTTGCCAAGCGTCACTTTCGCATCCGCCACCACTTGGAATGCATCAAGTTTATACGCCTGCATTCGGCTGACGTTAATGTTCAAAAACTTCGCTTTATCAAAATCAAAAGCGGTCTTAGAGGATGTCGCAAAATCTGTATACCTTGTGCCGATGCCGATAATCAAATCAGCTTGGCGGGCCGCTTTGTTTGCCGCAAGTGTACCTGTGATGCCCATTCCGCCAAGGTTGTTCGCAAAATCTGCCTCAACGGTAGACTTTCCTGCCTGCGTTTCAACTAACGGAATGTTATAGGCTTCAGAAATGGCAACCAATTCATCGCGCGCACCGGAATATTTTGCGCCTCCGCCGACGAGAATCACAGGTTTTTTGCTGGATTTAATCAGCTCCGCCGCACCTTGAAGCTCGCGCTCGCTCGGCTGCATGCGATCAATATAGTGAACCCGTTTGACGAAGAAACTTTCATCAAAATCGTATGCTTCCCCTTCAACATCCTGAGAAATACAAATCGTTGCCGGACCTGCTTTTGCCGGATCAGTCATGACTTCAAACGCGCGCAGCAAACTGCTCATCAGCTGCTCAGGGCGCGTAATGCGGTCCCAGTATCTCGATACAGGCTTCAATGCATCGTTTGTCGTAATCGCCGCACTGTATTCTTGCTCCATTTGCTGCAGTACAGGGTCTGGCTGTCTTGTCGCAAATGTGTCTGCCGGAATCAAGAGAACTGGGATATTATTTGCCAATGCAGTGCCGGCTGCCGCCACCAAGTTAGCCGCTCCAGGTCCGACGGATGTAGACACCGCATATATTTTTCTTCTCAGCATTTGCTTGCTGTACGCCATGGCCGCATGCGCCATTCCTTGTTCATTTTTCCCTTGATAGACTTTCAAATGGCCTGCATCCTGCTCAAGCGCCTGCCCGATCCCTAATACGTTTCCATGACCGAAAATCGTGAAGATCCCTTCGACAAAAGGCTCTTCCTTTCCATCTACATGGATGTACTGCTGGTTTAAGAATTTAATCAGCGCCTGCGCAGTTGTTAAGCGAATTTTCTTACCCACAAACGATCCCACCTTTACTCGATCTTTTTCAATTATGACTGTGCTTCAATAAGCTGTTCGATTTCTTCCGCAGTCGGCATCGCTTCTGACGAACTGTGCTTGCTCACCACAATGGAGGCTGAAGCACTGCCGTATTTCAATGCCGTTTCAATGTCTTTTCCGCTGACAAGGCCATAGATAAAGGCTGACGCATAGGAGTCACCGGCCCCAAAGGTTTTCAGCACTTTTGTCTTGTACGCTTGAGCGCGGAATACCTCGCCGGATTTGCTGTATGCGTAAGAGCCTTCGACGCCGTGTTTGATGACAACGAGGTCGGCTGAATGGCCAAATAAATGATTGACGGATTCTTCATTGCTTCCGCCTGTGCGGTTTTCCATCACATCAAATTCATCGCGTGTGCCGATGACGATATCAGACTGCTCGGCAACCAAAGAATAATAAACGGCTGTTTCATCTGATGACTGCCACGTATATGGCCGGTAATCCAGTTCGAATACCACCTTAACCTGATGCTTTTTCGCGTATTGAACAGCTTTTAACACCGCTTCCCGTGACGGGCTTTTGGCGAGCGCTGTCCCGGAGACAAGCAGCATTTTCGCATTTGCGATATAGTCCTCACTTACCTCTGAAGGCTCAAGATAAAGATCCGCCACATCATCGCGATACATTAAGATGCTGCATTCTTCAGGGCTGAGGATTTCTGTAAATGCAAGGCCTGCTTTGTGTCCATCTTGATCAACAATCATCTGTGTAGTATCCACGCCGGTCTTTCTCATATAGGACTCTATGAATCTTCCATGCTGGTCATCCGGAATTTTGCCGATGAAGCCCGCTTTTAAGCCAAGCTTCGCGCTGCCGATCGCGATATTCGCAGGTGAACCGCCGACATATTTCGAAAATGTCATCGTTTCTTCCATTGGGCGGTTGTATTCGACTGCGTTCAGATCAATACATGCCCGGCCGATGGCAACAATATCAAAAGCCTTCTCTTCATTGAATGTATACTTCATCGTAAACAGCCACTCCTCACTTGTTAGCGTTCTAAAATCCATTCATGCGCCGGGTCGTTATAAAACTTCCATTTTCGCGTCGGCCCTGCCATGACATTTAAATAGTAGGATGTGTATCCGTCCGGAACGCCTACCGGGTGGTATCCCGCAGGAACGATGACAACGTTTTCATTTCCCACAGTCATTGTCTCGTCAATAGAACGGTCATCTGTGTATACGCGCTGAAACACAAAGCCCTGTCCCGGGTCTAACTCATGGTAGTACGTTTCTTCTAAGAAAGATTCTTCCGGCAAGTTGTCTTGGTCATGTTTGTGAGGCGGGTAGCTGGACCAGTTGCCGCTGTCTGTATAGACTTCAACTACTAATAGACTGTTAGCTGAAGGGTCTGAATCCGGAAGAATGTTATGAACAGTACGTTTGTTTGAAAATTGCCCGCGATGCTCAATTCCGTTGTCTTCCGCTTTGATCAGCTTTGTCGGAAGCTGCTTTTCCGATGGAGAATAGCAAAGCGCCACTCTTGCGTCGCTGACCGCTGTGATCTCAAATGCACGGTCATTTGAAATATAGACGCTGTCTGTCGGTTTTCGTTCAAATACGCTTTCGCGCGTGCCGATATTCTCAAAAGTCGACTCATGATCTGTCACTGTAATTTTCCCCGTTACCGCCACAATACAGATTTCTTGTTTTTTCAATTCTTCTGTATAGCTTGAACCTGATGCAAGATCTAACACTTTAAACTCTACATAAGTGAGATCAGAGTTGGATGTCGTTACTTCGTGCACGAGTTTGACCCCATTAGACACTTCATGCGACTGCGGCTTACGCAACAAATAACTCATAGAGAAGCCCTCCTCTTTCTATTGGCAGAATGAGTCCGAACAGCGCACATGGACGCCGTTCGGCTGTTCGTCGTTTAGTTGAAATCAGGTGCCGGATATCTTGCCGTCACCACTTTTTTACGTGTATAGAAGTCGACGCTGTCTTTTCCGTTCGCATGCAGCGTTCCAAAGAATGAAGATTTCCAGCCTGAGAATGGGAAGAACGCCATTGGAGCCGGCACACCAAGGTTGATGCCTAGCATTCCCGCATCAATGTTTTCACGGAAGTAGCGGATTGCGTTTGAGTTGGATGTGAACAAGCAGGCGCCGTTCGCAAACTCAGACTTATTGGCGATTTCAATCGCTTCTTTCAGGTTTTTCACACGGATGACAGATAAGACCGGAGCGAAAATTTCATCTTTCCAGATCGTCATTTCTGTTGTGACATTGTCAAAGATCGTCGGGCCGACAAAGTAGCCGTCGTCAGACACATTTTCACGTCCGTCACATACGAGTCTGGCACCTTCTTCAAGACCTTTTTCGATATAGCTGAGCGTGCGCTTCTTGTTGTCTTCGCGAATCACCGGTCCTAAGAACACGCCGTCATCAAGGCCGTTACCGATTTTAATGTCCGCCACTTTTTCCTGCAGCTTCGCCATAAATTCATCGGCGATTCCTTCTTCAACTGTCACAACCGCACAAGCCATGCAGCGTTCACCGGCAGAACCGAAGGCAGCTCCAACGATGTTTGTAACCGTGTCTTCAAGATTCGCATCGTTCAAGACAATCGTATGGTTTTTCGCGCCAGTCAGAGATTGAACGCGTTTTAAGTTTTCGCTTCCTTTTTTGTAGACGTATTCGCCTACTGGCTTGGAGCCTACAAATGAAATCGCTTTAATTTCGGGATGCTCGAGGATGCCGTTCACAACGTCATGCGCACCGTATACGACGTTGAACACCCCTTTCGGAAGGCCCGCTTTTTCAAAAAGCTCAACCAATTTCTCTGTTAACAGCGGAGTCCGCTCAGATGGCTTTAAAATAAATGTGTTGCCGAGCGCGATCGCCATCGGGAACATCCAGCAAGGAACCATCATCGGGAAGTTGAATGGCGCGATTCCGCCGACAACTCCGATTGGGTAACGGTAGTTCGCCGCTTCAACGTCCGTTGCGATGGAAGCAAGTGAGTCACCCATCATCAGGGAAGGTGCTCCAGCGGCGAACTCTACGTTTTCAATCCCGCGTCCCACTTCACCTAAAGCTTCTTTCGTGTTTTTTCCGTTTTCAATGGTAATTAGATGAGCAAGTTCTTCTTTATGCTGAGACAGCAGCTGCTGGAAGTTAAATAGAATTCTGGCGCGGCGAGGAACCGCCACCTTTGACCATGTTTTAAATGCTTCAGCCGCTGTTTGCGCTGCGTAATCAATATCCTCTTTTGTAGAAATCGGCACTTGGCATAGCACTTCTTTCGTCGCCGGATTGACGACATCTTCATATTGATCTGTTTTGCTTTCAACCCATTCACCGTTGATGTAGTTTTTTAATTTTCTGATTTCTGCCATTCTTATTGCCTCCTTCATTAGTAAACACATACACTTGTATGGATGGTTCCGGATAGATTCATATCAATATCCACTTTTCAGCAAGCCAAGAATTAAACGCTTTCAAAAACACCAAAAAAATAAATGGCGGATGCATATTTACATACAAGCAACCATTTCATGCACAACAGGTTACTTTTTGGTCATTTCTTGGTTATATTCTAATCGCATAATACCCATAAGTCAATCATAAACACTACATTTTTTCATTATTTTTATTATATTAATCTTTTAATCAAGTAAGAGAAGTAAGAGAAGGCCGTCCAATCTTGCAAAAGATATACACCGATGTTATCATTTTTAAGCAACTATTGATTAACTTTTGGTTTTTATTATATATTTATGTTACGTAAAGATTCAAGAAGGAGTTTTTTATATGAAACTGATGCGGATTCAGGAAATGGAGGAGTACATTTTATCGCATGGCACTGTTTCCTTAGATGAGCTGTGCCAGGTGTTCAATGTCTCCAAAAACACAGTCAGACGTGATATCAACAAGCTAACAGAAAAGGGTGCGATTGAAAAAGTATACGGCGGCGTAACATCTATTGAAAAAACCGCATTAGTTCCTTTTGAAAATCGCACCATTCAGCACCAGGATGAAAAAACAAAAATCGCCCATTATGCTTCCCGATTTATTGAAGATCACGATTTGGTCTTCATTGATTCAGGAACGACGACAAAGTCTATTCTTGATACGCTTGATCCAGCCAAAAATGTCACCATCTTAACCAACAGTTTAGACATTATCAATGCGGCGTCAGCTTTGAA
Organism: Bacillus sp. PS237; assembly: GCF_037963345.1. NCBI lineage: Bacteria > Bacillati > Bacillota > Bacilli > Caryophanales > Bacillaceae > Bacillus > Bacillus sp. PS237. The sequence goes on from NZ_CP150156.1 coordinate 4,011,936, forward strand.
GAATATCAACTTAATCATTATCGGAAACAACTATAAGAGAAAAACCCGCTCCTTTGTCGGCATGGACGACCCGGCTATGCTTGATAAGTACAATATCAACAAAGCCTTTATGTCCGCTACCGGAACGACGCTGACTCACGGATTGACCAATTCGGATCTGCTGGAGTATGAAATTAAAAAGAGGATTTCAGAAAAAGCAAAAGAAGTGTATCTATTGGCTGACCATTCTAAATTCGGAAAATCAACGCTTCTGACGTATGCACCGTTTGACAGGCTGCATTGCATTGTGACCTCTCAGCCATTAGACGACGAGTACACGCAGTACTGCAATGAGCATCAAATCGGCATTCATCTGGCCTAACGTTTACAATAGTGTTGAGAGTCTATCATCCATTTTATTCTAGGAGGCAGATCATGAAAAAAGCGAAGCTCGGAAAATCAGACTTGCAGGTATTCCCTATCGGATTAGGAACAAATGCTGTCGGAGGACATAACCTCTACCCGAACCTAAATGAAGAAACCGGAAAAGAATTGGTGCGCGAGGCGATCCGTAATGGCGTGACAATGTTAGACACCGCTTACATTTACGGGATCGGCCGTTCCGAAGAATTAATTGGTGAAGTGCTGCGTGAATTCAACCGTGAAGATGTTGTCATCGCGACAAAAGCCGCTCACAGAAAACAAGGCAATGACTTTGTCTTTGATAATTCACCAGATTTTCTTAAAAAATCAGTTGATGAAAGCCTGAAGCGCTTGAATACCGATTATATTGATTTGTTCTACATTCACTTCCCTGACGAACATACGCCTAAGGATGAAGCCGTTAACGCGCTGAATGAGATGAAGAAAGCCGGAAAAATCCGTTCCATCGGTGTATCCAACTTCTCTTTAGAGCAATTGAAAGAAGCAAACAAAGACGGTTTGGTAGATGTATTGCAAGGCGAATACAACCTGTTAAACCGTGAAGCGGAAAAAACATTCTTCCCGTATACGAAGGAGCATAATATTTCATTTATCCCTTACTTCCCTCTCGTATCAGGTTTATTGGCAGGAAAGTATACAGAAGATACAACGTTCCCAGAAGGCGACCTGCGAAACGAACAGGAACACTTCAAGGGTGAGCGTTTCAAAGAAAATATCAGAAAGGTCAACAAGCTTGCGCCGATTGCCGAAAAACACAACGTGGATATCCCTCACATCGTATTGGCCTGGTATTTAGCAAGACCGGAAATTGATATTTTAATCCCAGGAGCAAAACGTGCCGATCAGCTGATTGATAACATCAAAACAGCTGACGTGACGCTTTCTCAAGAGGATATTTCATTTATTGATAAGCTGTTCGCATAAGAAGAAAACAGCCTTCTCCAATGGAGAAGGCTGTTTTTTTGTGCGATAAATTCCTAAATAACTGATTTTGAAGCAAAACCTTACAAAATGAGCCATAAATCCGATAAAATAAAGGTAGTTTATCTCAGAAAGAAAGTGATTGAGAAAGCAAAAGTATGAAACGTTCATATCATCTAGCTCATATGAAATAAAGCTGACCCAGCTTCTTTTATTTGCTGGTCAGAATAGCGGACCGTTTCGATGGTCTATGGAGGAAACAGAATGAAACTTAAATATGTAAAAGCCTTAGTTGCAGTAACCGTTGCTTTAGGTGTACTGCTGCCATCAACGATTTCTCATGCAAAGAGCTTTAGCGGCCGCTCATCATCTAGTTACAGCAGCCGAAGTTCAAGCTCATCATACAGCGGAAGCTATAAATCAAGCCCGAAATCAAGCTACAGCTCAGGATCAAGCTCTTCTAGCAAAAAATCCAAGACGTCTGACGATTCATCATCATCGATTTCGCTTAAAAAGAAGCCTTCGGAAAAGGCAAGTTCATCAAGCTCTAAAAAATCGTCAGGCACCTTTTCCGGCGCTACATCAAAAGTAACCGGAAAGACATACAGCGGAAAAACGTCTAAAGCCTATGTTGGCGGACGTTATGTTTCAGTCAATCATTACTATCACGCAGGTTTCGCGCCATCAGGATGGTTTGGATATTATAGCGGATTTACAATGGGTATGTTCATGATCAGCATGATGCACCCATGGGGTTACACCTATCATCCAGTCGGAGGCCCCGGTTATGTTTCTTATGGCGCTTCACCCATTGCCTGGATCGTTGATATCATCGCTTTGATTATTATTTTAATCATTGTCATCGCATTGATTCGCGCATTTAAAGCACCGAAGACGTACAGAAGGAGATTTTAGGCAATGAGATTAATATTAAATGAGCAAGAAATTGTAGACGGAATTTGCGTGTATATTTCCAATGAAGAAGATATCTACCCTGAAGACGTTGAAGTAAAAGAACTATCGTACAACAAGCGTACAGGGTTCTTCGCTGAAGCTACATTTGGCCTGCACCACAAGCAGCTTATGTCAGATGACATTTCAGAAGGCATTATTCAGTTCTTAGAGGAATACCACAACTTCAATCCGGACGTTACCGTCGTTGAATTGCAATTTGATAAGAAAAAAGGCTTCTCCGCCTTGGTTTTTGTCAACGAAGCAGAAGAATAAAAATGTCTTAATCAAACCTTACTCCGCGCGGGTAAGGTTTTTTTAATGGTTTCTCTGAGCATAAAGTTATTTCGTTTTTCCTAAACTCAGCGGATCTGTGATCATCTCTTTTGGCTATAAAGTTTCCGTTTTTTCAAAACAAATGTTTCAAATGAGATAGGAAATGGGTACTAATCTATTAACTTTGTTACATATTTTTAGATACTCATTGGCTCAACAACTGAGGAGGAGACATTTGTGAAGAAAGACACAAGGAAATATATGATCTACTTTTTCGGCGCTTTAGGGGGACTGCTATATGGTTACGATACAGGTGTTATCTCCGGAGCACTCCTGTTTATCAATAACGATATTCCTTTAACGACATTGACAGAAGGATTGGTTGTCAGCATGCTGCTCCTTGGCGCGATTTTCGGTTCTGCCTTGAGCGGCACATGCTCAGACCGCTGGGGCAGGAGAAAGGTTGTATTTGTCCTTTCCATCATTTTTATTATCGGTGCGCTCGCTTGCGCATTTTCTCAAACAATCGGCATGCTGATTGCATCTAGGGTGATACTCGGGTTGGCCGTCGGCGGTTCAACGGCACTTGTGCCCGTGTATCTTTCCGAAATGGCACCGACGAAAATTCGCGGGACACTCGGCACAATGAACAACTTAATGATTGTCACCGGGATTTTGCTCGCCTATATCGTTAACTACCTGTTCACACCGTTTGAAGCGTGGCGCTGGATGGTCGGTCTGGCTGCAGTGCCTGCCGTGCTTCTATTAATCGGCATCGCCTTCATGCCGGAATCGCCAAGATGGCTCGTGAAGCGCGGCAGCGAAGAAGAAGCGAGACGCATCATGAACATCACTCATGACCCCAAAGACATCGAAATGGAATTGGCAGAGATGAAGCAAGGGGAAGCGGAGAAAAAAGAAACGACACTTGGCGTGCTGAAAGCCAAGTGGATTCGCCCTATGCTTCTGATTGGCGTCGGCCTTGCCATTTTCCAGCAGGCAGTCGGCATTAACACGGTCATCTACTACGCGCCAACCATTTTTACGAAGGCCGGTCTTGGCACATCAGCTTCGGCGCTCGGCACAATGGGAATCGGCATCCTCAACGTCATCATGTGTATCACTGCCATGATCTTAATTGACCGTGTCGGCCGCAAAAAACTTCTGATCTGGGGAAGTGTCGGCATCACACTGAGCCTTGCTGCTTTATCAGGCGTGCTCCTGACACTGGGGCTTTCCGCATCAACAGCGTGGATGACAGTAGTCTTTCTCGGTGTCTATATCGTCTTTTACCAGGCGACATGGGGTCCGGTAGTGTGGGTGCTCATGCCTGAGCTCTTCCCGTCCAAAGCACGCGGAGCCGCGACAGGGTTCACGACTTTGGTGTTATCGGCGGCTAACCTGATCGTGTCGCTTGTCTTCCCGCTGATGCTAAGCGCGATGGGCATCGCATGGGTCTTTATGGTTTTCTCAGTCATTTGTCTTCTCTCATTTTTCTTCGCGTTCTACATGGTACCGGAAACCAAAGGGAAAAGCTTGGAGGAAATTGAAGCAAGCCTGAAAAAACGGTTTAAAAAGAAGAAAAGCACCCAAAACCAAGTGCTGAATGAGCGTACATTATAAAAAAAGGAATCGTCTCCTTATGAGACGATTCCTTTTTCTGTTTACACCATGACCTTGCAAATATTGTTCGTAAATTCCACAGGGTCCTGAATCGGCAGGCCTTCGATGAGGAGCGCCTGATTGTACAGAAGGTTTGTGTACAGGCTCAGCTTCTCTTTATCTTGTTCAAACGCGTCCTGCAGTGTTTGGAATACCTCGTGATTTGGGTTGATTTCCAGCACTTTTTCCGCCTTCACATTTTGGCTGTCAGGCATCGCATTTAAGATTTTTTCCATCTCAATTGTCACTTCGCCGTCAGCAGCAAGGCAGACTGGATGTGATTTAAGCCGTTTTGAGATTCTGACGTTTTTCACTTTGTCTGACAGAATGTTTTTCATTTCCTCAAACAGATCCTTATACTTGCTTTCCTCTTCCTCGGACTGCTTTTGATCCTCATCCGTGTCTATGCCAAGGTCTCCGCTTGATACGGACTTGAATTCTTTTTCCTGATAAGAAGCCAGCATTTTAATTGCAAACTCATCGATGTCCTCAGTAAAGTAGAGGATTTCATAGCCTTTGTCCGCCACCATTTCCGTTTGCGGCAGTTTCTCAATGCGGTCGTAAGAATCACCGGTCGCGTAATAAATGAATTTCTGCTCCTCTGGCATTCTGGAAACATACTCGTCTAAGCTGACCAGTTTTTTCTCTTTTGAAGAGTAGAATAAGAGGAGATCCTTCAATTGATCCTTATTCGCGCCAAAATCATTGTACACGCCGAATTTCAGCTGTCTGCCGAACGACTTGTAGAACGTCTCGTATTTCTCGCGGTCTTTTTTCAACAGGCTTTGCAGCTCGCTTTTGATTTTCTTGCTGATGTTTTTCGCGATCAGCTTCAGCTGGCGGTCATGCTGCAGCATTTCTCTGGAAATATTCAGCGACAGATCCTCAGAATCGACCATGCCCTTCACAAAGCTGAAGTGGTCCGGTAGCAGGTCTGCGCACTTATTCATGATCAGCACGCCATTGGAATACAGCTCCAAGCCTTTCTCATATTCCTTGGAATAGTAGTCAAACGGCATGTTTTCAGGGACGAATAGAATCGCGTTGTAGCGAACCGCTCCATCCACGCTGATATGAACGTGTGTCAGCGGTTTATCAAACCCGTAATGCTTTTCAGCATAGAATTTTTCATAATCCTCATCTGTCAGCTCGCTTTTGTTTTTTCTCCAGATCGGCACCATGCTGTTGACCGTCTGCTCTTCCTGCACCTCTTCAAATTCATTTTCGCTGCCTTCCTTCGGCTTATTAATGGTTGTATCCATTTTGATCGGGTAGCGAATGAAGTCGGAGTACTTCTTGATGATCGCTTTTAAACGATATTCCTCTAAAAACTCGTCATAGCTGTCATCTTCTGTGTTCTCTTTGATTTTCAGGATAATGTCTGTACCGACAGAATCCTTTTCACACGGCTCAATCGTATAGCCGTCTGCACCCGCAGACTCCCATTTATAAGCCTCTTCGCTGCCAAGCGCTTTACTGATGACTGTCACGACATCGGCAACCATAAATGCCGCGTAAAAACCGACACCGAACTGCCCGATAATGTCATGTCCGTCTTTCAGCTCGTTTTCCTTTTTAAACGCGAGGGAACCGCTTTTTGCAATTGTTCCAAGATGCTGTTCAAGCTCATCCTTTGTCATTCCGATCCCCGTATCAGAGATGGTTAATGTTCTCGCATCTTTGTCAGCTGCGACCTTTATGTAGTAACTGTCTTTATCAAACGTAAGCGCATCGTCCGTAAGCGCTTTGTAATAGATTTTGTCAATCGCATCACTCGAATTGGAGATTAACTCGCGCAGGAAAATTTCTTTTTGGGTATAAATGGAGTTAATCATCATATCCAGCAAGCGTTTAGACTCTGCTTTAAACTCTTTTTTCGCCACTCTTGATCGCTCCTTTACCATTATGTAAACCCTTTTCAGCATCTATTTATCACATAAGATGACAATTGTCAATTAGATTGATAGATGCATATATATGTAAATTTAACATTAGTTGGATTTGTTTTCACTCTTTTTCTCACTCATTCTCATAAAAAAGAGAGGCTTCATCATCCTCTCTTTTTTTCTGTGTCATTCCAACGGCCAAACTCCCGCTTCATCCATATATGCACCGGGTAGAAAAACAAACCGAACGGTATCAAAAACAAAAGATTATGCCATGAAGCATTCAGAAATGCGCTTGCAGTCACCGGGAACGTAATCTCTTGCAATAAAAAAGAGATGACAGTCAGCACAACAAATGCAGATGGAATGGTCACGATGCAATAAAACTTGAGCTCCTTCTTATGCTGTACCTTCAAACATACAAACCTCCCAACAATTTCTAATTCATCTTAACATATGCTGGCCTTTCTTTTCTCGCATGTTTATCACTGCACATAGCGGGAAGACAAATAGAAAAAGGAGGTCTCGTATCATGGGAAGACTTGAAAACAAAACAGCAGTTATCACAGGCGCCGCGACAGGCATTGGTCAAGCGACGGCGGAGGTTTTTGCCAATGAAGGCGCGCGTGTGATCATCGGAGATATCAATAAAGATCAAATGGAAGAAACAGTTGACGCAATCAGAAAAAACGGAGGACAGGCCGAATCCTTTCACCTCGATGTGTCAGATGAAAACAGTGTGAAAGCATTTGCTGATCAAATCAAGGATGCATGCGGAACGATTGATATTCTGTTTAATAATGCCGGCGTTGATCAGGAAGGCGGAAAGGTGCACGAATATCCGGTTGACCTGTTTGACCGCATTATCGCCGTCGACCTGCGCGGCACATTCCTTTGCAGCAAATATTTGATTCCGCTCATGCTCGAAAATGGAGGCTCCATCATCAACACCTCCTCCATGTCAGGCCGTGCCGCGGACCTTGACCGCTCCGGCTACAACGCCGCAAAAGGCGGTATCACCAACCTGACAAAGGCAATGGCAATCGACTACGCACGAAACGGCATCCGCGTCAATTCCATTTCACCGGGCACGATCGAAACACCGCTGATTGACAAATTAGCAGGCACAAAAGAACAGGAAATGGGCGAACAATTCCGCGAAGCCAACAAATGGATCACGCCGCTCGGACGTCTTGGCCAGCCCAAAGAAATGGCAACAGTGGCACTGTTCCTCGCATCAGACGACAGCTCATACGTCACAGGAGAAGACATCACCGCAGACGGCGGCATCATGGCGTACACATGGCCTGGGAAGATGCTGATTGAGGAGAAATGGAAGGAAGAAACGAAATAAGAGAGGGAGCCCCCTCTCTTTTTGTCTTTTAAAGCAATACAACCTTATATTTCTTCACATCCAAAAACTGCAAAAACTCCCTCGCCAGCACTTCAGGCGGATGCGCCTTTCCTTCATCCAGCCGATACAAAAGCAACCCGATAATCATTGCGGATACATAATGGGCATAAAGCTTTTTCTCTGCGTGAATATCAGTTTGCTGATGCAGATAAAACGATTCCAGCGCTTTGAACATATCAGGTATCACATGAGGAACACCCCATTCCCGATTGAGAAAATGGACAATGGGCATGTTTGACAAAGCAGAAAGCAGAATGGCGAGCGCCTTCTCCGCTTCCTTTAAGGAAAATTCATTCGGGCTGGAGGCAATCGTCAGGTGATCAATGATCTCCGCACATGATCGCTGTATCATGGTTTGGAGCAATTCCTCCTTATTGGCATAGTGATCATAAAAGGTTGCACGGCGGATATTGCTTTTACGCGTAATATCTGAAATCGTGATGCCCGCGTAGTCTTGTTTCTCCGCCAATACATCCAGAAATGCCTTCTGCAGCGCCTCTCTCGTTCGAACCACCCGCCTGTCGATTTGCTTCTCCTTCTCTCGCTCTCCTGGCACAGCTTTTCCAAACAGCCAATAAAACCGCTTTTGAGAAACAAGCTCCCATACCTTCTGGCTGATGGCTTCAGGAGACGCGGCCGCATCCTCATTCAGCCAATACAGGATAATCGCGTACGTGTACAAGGCCCGATAATGTCCATAAATGTCCCGTTCAATCGGCGTTAAATTCACATGGATCGGAGCCAGCAGCACATCCTGCTGAAACACATCCTTAAAAAAACGATGAAAATGTCCTCTGTTCATCATCACAGAAAAAAAGGAACGATGCTCATGAACAAAGGACAGCGTCGGATGCACCGTTTGCCGTTTTTTGTTCAAATGAAGGGTATCCATATGACTGAAGGCGTCAAAAAGCGCTTTGCCCAGTCCTTCCTTCATGTCTTCGATCACATCCTCAATGATTGAAAACTTATCCTCATAATAAAGGTAGAGCGATCCGCGGCTCACTTTGGCCTTCTCAGCGATTTCTTTCATTGTGATGTGTTGAATATCTCTATCTTTCAATAAAGCCAGCAGCGCCTCTTTCACTTGAGCTTCGGCAGATTCCGGCACAAAAGACACCTCCAATCATTAGACAGATCTTAGATATATGTACGGTAACGTATAGATGGTTCACCGTTGTCTTTCTTACAGAAAAGGTACCACCTTATAATAGGTCCGAGAAAAGAAGAAAGCAAATGAGGGGGATTTTACAATGGAACAGCAAGTAAAGGACGACATCCAGCGTGTCTTTCAGCTTCAGAAAAAACAGCAAAAAGCCTTGCGCGCTTCAACAGCGGAACAGCGGAGAGAAAAGCTTCAACGCTTTTTAGATTCCGTCATCGCCCATGAAGAAGAAATCATCGAAGCGATCCGCAAAGACGTCCGCAAACCATATCACGAAGTCAAAAAAGCGGAAATCGAAGGAACAAAAAAAGCGATTAGAGATAATATGAATAACCTGGAACAATGGATGGCGCCTAAAGAAGTCGGTTCATCGTTAAGCCCTGACGCAAACGGAATTCTTATGTACGAGCCTAAAGGCGTCACACTCATCCTCGGCCCGTGGAACTATCCGTTTATGCTGACGATGGCGCCGCTTGCCGCTTCTCTCGCAGCCGGAAACAGCGCGATTGTGAAGCTGTCCGATTTCACGATGAACACGAGCAACATTGCTGCTAAAGTAATAAGAGACGCTTTTGATGAAAAAGAAGTCGCGATTTTTGAAGGAGAGGTTGAGGTGGCAACCGAACTACTTGATCAGCCGTTCGACCATATTTTCTTCACTGGAAGCACAAATGTCGGGAAAATTGTCATGACAGCGGCTGCCAAACACTTGGCATCTGTCACACTTGAGCTTGGCGGCAAGAGCCCGACGATCATTGACAGTGAATACGATCTGATGGACGCAGCGAAAAAGATCGCCGTCGGGAAATTCGTAAACGCCGGCCAAACCTGCATCGCACCTGATTACCTGTTCATTAAAAAAGACGTTCAGGACAGGTTCGCGGGGATTTTACAAACAGTCGTCAACGCTGGATTTATGGAGGATGATCATACCCCAGACCGCAGCAAATTTACGCAGATCGTCAATGACCGCAACTTCAACCGCGTCAAAGATCTGTTCGACGATGCCATCGAAAGAGGGGCGGAAGTGGTGTTCGGCGGCGTATTCGATGCCAGCGACCGCACGATCTCGCCAACCGTTTTGAAAAACGTCACGCCTGACATGAAAATCATGCAGGAGGAAATCTTCGCATCGATCCTGCCAATGATGAACTATGAAGACATCGACGAGGTCATCGATTACGTAAATGACCGCGATAAACCGCTTGCACTTTATGTGTTCAGCAAAAACCAAGATCTGATTGACAACGTCCTTCAGCACACGACATCAGGAAATGCCGCCATCAATGATGTCGTCGTCCATTTCAGTGACGTCAACCTGCCATTCGGCGGCGTCAACACAAGCGGAATCGGCTCCTATCATGGGGTATACGGATTCAAAGAGTTTTCTCATGAGAAGGGTGTATTTATTCAGGCCGCTGAATAATCGCATGATCAAAAGGCGCTTCCTTAGAGGAGCGCCTTTTATTGTAACTCCTTGACCAAAAGCAATTCATCACGGATAGGTATTTTATTATCTGCCAGTAAAGGAATTTCGGGCTTCATCTTTCTGGCCGTCTCGACTGCATTCACAAATAGTCGATCCAACCGGTACCCTCTCTTCTGATAAAACGCTAATGCATGAATATTATCATTGGTTGTGATCAGTTTTATTTGTTTGATATTTCTCTCTCTGCATGCTTCCTCGGCTTTCTCTAGCAGAGCTGTTCCGATCCCTTTATTCTCAATGACACTATCCAGCGAAATGATTTCACAGGCATCTTCTTCAAATATGTATGTAATAAGGCCAACAATCTGGTTATCATCGTTGAGCATTCCATAACCATCTAATTCATCGCAGTTATAAATACCGCTAGAAATAACCATTTGCGGACTGCCCCAGTGTTTTTGAAAAAACGCGGAAACAAGATCTTTAGGTATCTGGCATGTCGGAATAATATTCATATTTTCCTCCTTTTAGCTGAACAAAAATAAGAGAATTAACAACCTATTTTATGTCATTAATCCCCTTATCTAGTATTTACTAGAACTTATAACTTGTCAAAAGCTGTCTGAATACCAATTGCGTGGATTGATAAGGATCAAAATCTGAATCCTGAGATTGGAAGATTTGCTCTGGGGTCAATGTCTCTGCGTTCTCTGATAACGTTTGAATCAGACTTTCCAAATATCCATTTAACTCTGATTTGGACGATTCATGTAGGGATTGATGATTTACAGCGAGTTCTCTAAATCTGTTATCACTGATTAATTTTTTTCGAAGAGCTGCTAGCATCAAGTCAAGCCATGCAGGCTGGCCAAATGTAATATTTAAAGCTAACGTTGCTTGATCAGATTTGGTGGAGTGCCATAAACCTCTTGGCAAATACAGCATGGTTCCCGGTGTTAAATTAACGATTTCTGCATCTGGCAGATCCTCTTTTGGCGGATCTCCTTTCCAATATGACTGTAAATCATCAGGATAGTAAGGAGCCTCTGATAAATCATAGTGCTGCATTGGATTGCTCACATTTTCATTCTTGGCAAGCTTCCATGTTTTCTCACCTTGAATTTGAAAAATCAAGTTGGTGTAGGCGTCAAAATGGGCTTTGAATCCCCCGCCATTTTTCGCCGCGTAAACAATGGCTTTGGAAGAAGTACCCGCAGGCAGTCTTAATTCCGCTTTGAGTTTTTCTATCCACCTTCTGACTTGGGGAATAAATAGGTCGGTGAAATCAAACTCTAATGCAGCCCCTTTTTCATACCACTCTAAAGCCTCTGCAGGTGACACAAGAAATCTGTCTGTGATCCCTTCAGATTCTTCAATCACAGCATCACCAACGACCATGACTGGATTATTGTAGATAGCCAATACGTTTTCTAGCGTTCTAACCTTTTCAAACCCCGGTATGCTTGTAAATCTCTCCACTTCTCCTCTGGCTACCAAAGGTTTTACAGGCCAATATTCTTCTAAAAACTCACTCATCGTTACAGGACTGATGATAGACTCCAAAACCGATTCGGTTACAGCACTCATATTATCCCTCCCAAAAAAAGTAACTTCACCACAAAGATATAACATTTTTTTCTAAAAGTAAATATTGACAGAATTATCAGAGGATTATAATATTTAGTTGTGCGTGATAGCCTATTTTTTTACAAGGAAGGAGGGAAAAGGATGAAAAAGGCTTATAAGAAACCTCGTCTTTTTGAACTGCGCCGTGCTGTAGCAGCTGGCGGCCATTAATCTCATATAGCATTTGACATCTAGTACTCTATTTTAGGAGGGATGCTCAATGAAAAAAGCTTATAAGAAACCTCGCCTTTTTGAACTGCGCCGTGCTGTAGCAGCTGGCGGCCATTAATCTCATATAGCATTTGACATCTAGTACTCTATTTTAGGAGGGATGCTCAATGAAAAAAGCTTATAAGAAACCTCGCCTTTTTGAATTGCGCCGCGCTGTAGCAGCTGGCGGTCATTAATCTTATCCAAAACGATTAACGTTTGAGGCTATCACGCCAACTTGATAAGGAGGATGCTGAAGATGATTACGGCTGAAGAATGCAGAACGTACAAAGAATTTGTTGATCTTTACCAATCCTATCTTTACCCCTTGCTTGGCGCCAGACTGTCCCGGATGTATTCCCCCAAAAACAAAGTCATTATCGATATGGGCACAGGTCCAGGTTATTTAAGCATTCAGTTGGCTAAAAGAACAAATGCGCACGTGCATGCTGTCGATATTAACCCGGCCATGCATGAAATCGCTCAAGAAGAAGCTAAAAAAAGCGGAGTAAGCAGCCTGATTTCATTTGATTTGGAAGATGTCCACCATTTATCTTACGCTGACCAATATGCTGACTTCATCGTCTCCTACTCTTGCCTGCATCATTGGGAAGACGTTGTTAAAGGACTTAAAGAGTGCTATAGAGTTCTGGCTCCGGGCGGAAAAATTGTCATTTTGGATACATTTAATCCCCAAGGAAGCCATTTAGAGATTATGCGAAAACAAATCAAAGAACCGGAATACTTCAGGTTTGTAAGAGAGGCATTTGAAGAAAGTTATTCCTTTGAAGACATTCACCAGTTTGTTCAGGATGCCGGCATTCCCAATTATTCATTAGAAACCTTTCACTTTTTACCGGAGGATTTTATAGAAAGCTTAGATGAGCTGGAGGATGCTCCCCTGTGGGAACAAAATGATCAAAGTACTGATCATGAAATTGAGTCTGTCACATGGATGTTAACGATAGAAAAAGAAAAGGAAGGTGCATTGTAATGATCAATGAATCAACTGTTTTATCCAAAAATCCAGAAATGCCATCAAGAAAATATTTGAAAAGCATTATTATAGAGCCGGGCATCACTTTAAATGAAATGGCATCAGATATTTATAACCATATCGACGGCAAGGTCAGCATACATGATATTTGCTCAAAAATCGTCAATGAATATGATGTTGATTATCAAACCTGCTTAGAAGATTGTATGGAGCTGTTTGAGTTGCTTATTGATCATGAAGCAATCAAAGTTAAGCAGGGGGCATGAGAATTGGAAAAACAAAAAGTGCTTGCTTTACCAGACGATGTACATGAGCTGAGTACACACCGTTCTAAATCAATCGTAAATTACATCATCACTCTGCTTGCCTTTGCCAAAAAACAAGGATTGACTCATCAAGATATTGTAAGCTGGATTCACGAGCAATATGAGGAAAGAGGATATTATGATGAGTGGAGACACATTAACAGCCAACAACCAGTTGGATCATTTGTGGAACTCTTTATAAAAGGAAGACGTTTACTTTATGACAAAATTGAATTGTTTGAAACAGAAGATAAATATGTCGTAAATACCCACACTTGGTATGAAAAAGAACCTAGTGAGGCCTTTTTTTATTTTGAAATTGATCCCGAAGAATTTTCTGCGTACGCTTCCATTCTCGCAATCGAAAACGCAAAACGTCTCGGAATTAAAATCGATATTGTAAAAGAAACAGATGTAGAGACAGCTTATATCTATAAACATCAATAACGCTATTGGGAGGGAGACATATGTGCGGGCTCGCGGGTATTATAAATCTGGCTGCTCCCCGTTCTCAGGAATGTACCTTTCATATATTGAAAGGCATGGCAGATGCCATCAGCTATAGGGGACCGGATGATGAACAATATCATATTGATTCCAAAGTCGGCTTTGCATTTCGGCGATTGTCCATTCTTGACCTTGTAAATGGACAGCAGCCCTTTTTAAATGAGGATGGATCAATCGTCGTTATGGTAAATGGAGAAATTTATAACTATAAAGAACTGAAGGCTTCTTTACACAATCATATGTTTAAAACGACATCTGATTGTGAAGTAATTGTTCATTTATATGAAGAAAAAGGGATTGGATTTGTAGACGACATCATCGGAATGTTTTCAATAGCCATTTGGGACAAAAATAAAAACAAAGTATTTTTAGTTCGTGACCGCTTTGGGATTAAACCGCTTTTTTACACAGAGCTAAAACACGAGCTTATATTTGCCTCTGAAATAAAATCCCTATTTTCTCATCCTCACTGTCCCCGCCAATTTAATTGGAAAGAAGCACTCTCAGACATTTGGCTAAGCGGGGAAGCAGCCAGTAATCATAAAGAAACCACTTCCTTTTTTGTAAACATCCAAAATCTCGATGCTGGCCATTATCTCGAAATTAATTTGACAACAAATGAACGAAAAACAGCAAGCTATTGGTCTTTACAGGATATTTTGCTCAGGCAAGGCTATCGTGAGAATCTCCATCCCGATGACCTGATTGAAGGATATAGAGAACTGCTGGCAGATTCAGTCCATAGATGTTTACAAAGCGACGTTGAAGTCGGGTTGTTTCTTAGCGGTGGCATTGATTCAGCTGCAGTCGCACATTTTGCTGCAGAAAAACAGGATCTCCATACGTTTACAGTATTAAGCCAAAGTACATTTACAAATGAAGATGCAAAATATGCCCATTGGCTGGCTAAAGATTTACACCTTCCAAATCATCAGGTTCTCTATCAATTAGGGAACGATGAGTTATTACAACCAGAGTCATATAAACATTTGTTATGGATCTGTGAAACACCGTTTTGCGGACCGGAACAATTATATAAGTTTCATTTACATAAGTATGCCAAAGCGATAAGGCCAAACCTGAAAGTCATGCTGACCGGCCAGGGCAGCGACGAATTTAACGGCGGTTACAGCACGACACTTTCACCAGCCGAGAACCCAAGTTGGGAAGGATTTATTGAATCGGTCAATACGATGGAGATGAACCGGCTGCATCGGCTGCAGGGAAATATCTTTAGAGTGTGGGAGGAGCATTTTGGACTTTCTCCTATAAACCTTTCTTATTTAAAGAGCAATGATTCCAGCCAAGCAGATCCTTGGCAATCGTATGTCCTGACAAAATACCGTGATCTGCAAATGTATAATTGCTGGCATGAAGATCGGATCGCCGCGGCTAATCATATCGAAAACCGTGTACCGTTCTTGGACCATCGGCTTGTTGAATGGGTTTGCGGAATACCTGATGGACTCCGTAAAGACTTGTTATGGGATAAGTCGGTATTGCGAAAATCATTAACAAATGAGCTGCATACAAGCTATACCCACCGGCCAAAGGTTCCTTTTTTCTATGGTAAGGACGTGAGATATACACATAAAATGATGTTTCATCTTCTGAAGAAAAACAATTATCAGCTTATAGAGGAGGCCTTCTCTCACAGCGATGCCTCCAGCATAATACAGGTTGAACACATTCATGCCATCATGACATATTTGGAGGATGATCCTGAGTTTACAAATTTTGAATTTTTATTAAGACTGGTGAACATGGGACTTTTATCAAAAATGACTAAAGAAACCCCTTCTGTTCAATTAGACATAACCAGCCATTTAGAATCGATAACAATAAAAGACTGGCACTCACAGGAAGGTGATATTGCCAGTCGTTTAAATATCTCAGCCAATAAG
Organism: Bacillus sp. PS237; assembly: GCF_037963345.1. Classification (NCBI taxonomy): domain Bacteria; kingdom Bacillati; phylum Bacillota; class Bacilli; order Caryophanales; family Bacillaceae; genus Bacillus; species Bacillus sp. PS237. The sequence continues at coordinate 4,027,612 of NZ_CP150156.1, forward strand.
TGTGAAGGACAAGATATTTTGGCGCTAAACCCTGGCGTCACTCTGTTAAGGCCGGAAAGCGATAGTGAGCATTGCATCTACATTGCGGAAGAAGGATTTATTCAGTTTATTGTTTCGGAGGAAGACGTCGGAGCTTGGCTGCATATTCTCTGCGATATTAATGGAAAAGACACACTTCATACGATTTTAGACAGACATGGTGTCAGCCTTGAAGAAGTGGCCAAATATATTCAAGAAGCCATCGAACACAATATCATTTTGATCAAACAAAAAAATCTGCCAGAAGGAGCATATAGATGAGCATCTTTTATTCGTTTTCCGCACTTAGGGGATTAGCAATGGGGATTTTTTCGCCTATTTGGATTCTTTATCTGATATCTAAAGATTATGATTTCCTTCAGATTGGATTAATGGGAGCGGTACTTGAAATTGCTAAGCTTATATTTGAAGTTCCTTCCGGCGTTTTTGCTGATCGTTATGGAATTAAAATTTCAATTGCCAGTTCATTCTTTTTCTCCATCCTTACATGGGCCTTCTTCCCTTTTATCGATTCAGCTGCTATTTGCATACTGGCTATGATCATATGGGCTTTATCAGATTCCTTAATTTCCGGTTCTTTTGAAACTTGGATGAGCCGTGTCGCAGGGGAAGATCGATTCGGCAAAGAAATGATGAAAAACACACAATTGCTAATCACTTTTTTAATTATTGGAAGTATTGCCAGCGGGTATTTGTATTCATTAAATATCTATTTTCCTTTCCTGCTCGTTATGGTGATCTACTTATTACTATTTATTTGGATGTCTGTATTTATTAAAGTCCCTTCTGTTTCCGAAACAAATCATGGGGATCAGAACCAACATGATTCGATAAAGATTATCAAAGAAAGTTTAAAAATTATCTTTAACAAAAAAAGGGTTCTTTTAATCGTCATAGCCGGTTTCTTTACAGCCACAGCCTATGACACAATTTCCCGTTACTGGCAGCCTTTTTTGAGTGATTTAGGCTTTTCAGAAAAGTCACTGGGATATATTTTTGCCCTAGGAGGGTTTACCGCTCTCGTTCTTTTGACATTAACCATCAGGTTCGAAAAGAAGATCGAAAAAAATCCATATCTCGCTTTAACCTCATTGGATTCCATGGGCATGGTCATGACTTTTCTATTGTCTAGAGCATTCAGGCCGCTGGGCATTCCATGTACAGCGTTTTTGCTTGCAATTGAAGATATTCATCATCCGATCGTAACAAGTTACTTAAATAAGTTTTTCCCCGATTCATACAAGAACACACTTTTCTCGTTAAACTCAGGGGTAGGAGCAATTGGAGAAATTCTTTCCGGTGTCATTTTCGGCATCATTTCCGCAGCCTTTGGGCTCTCTGCCATGTTTGTTGTTGTAGCTGTATTTCTATTAATCCCTATTATCCTTTATACGATAGTGCCTAAGATTAAAGACAATGATATGAAAGTTCAGATTGAAAAATCCCAGCAAGTGTAAATGTTTTGTATCACAGTAAGAAGACCTTCTTATTAAAAGAAGGTCTTCTGCTATTCTATTCAGTTATTTCCCAAAAGCCATCAGCTTCGTATAACTTCCAATATAAAGTGTTCCGTCCTCAGCGAGCTGAGGAGAAGACACGACGTTGCTGTCGGTTTGATAGCTCCATAATTCATTGCCGTTTGCGTCTGCCGCATAAACCTTCATATCATCTGACCCGAAATAAACCGTTCCCTTCGCGTCAATCAGCGGCGCCGTTCTGACAGGGCCGTCTGTGTAGAATGACCAGTTCATATCCCCGTTTTTGCTGATGGAAAACAGCTCGCCGCTTCCTGAGCCGATGTAGATATTGCCATTATGATCAATCGCAGGAGATGAGCTGGAGAACCCGTTTAGCGGGAATGTCCATTTCAAACTGCCTGTTGATGTATAAGCATACAGCTGTCCATCTTGGTTGCCGGCATAAATGTTTCCGTCCTTATCAATCACCGGATATCCTTTAAACGCATTTGACGTCGTTCTGGACCATTTCACCTGTCCGGTTCCGGAGTTGATCGCATAAAACACGTAATTATATGTGCCGACATACACGGTGCCGTTTTTGGCAAGCACCGGCACAGAGCTGACGACCCCATTTGTTTTCAACTTCCAGCGCTCTGTCCAGGTTGATTTTGACGTCGGTTTGATCGCGTGAACATAATTATCAAGTGTTGAGAAATACAACGTCCCGTCTGAACCGATCACCGTTTCAGAGCTTGGCCCGCCGCTTAACGGAACCGTTGTTAAAATTTCTCCCGTTTCTTTGTCAATAAAATAAATCTTTTTGTCATAGGATGCCAAATAGATAACGCCGTTGGTCCCAAGTACAGGAGATTGCGTATATGTTTTTCCAAGATTGCCCGTCACCCATTTGACTGAGCCGTCTGGATTAAAGGCTTTCATTTCCCCGTCTCTGGAATGAAGATATACTGTGCCGTCTCCGTCAATCACAGCCCCCGCTCCATTTTGCGGAGTCGTTCTGATGTCGTTTTGCCATTTCAGCGTCCCGTCTGTATTTCCGGCGAACCGGCTTTCGCGTGACCAGTTAAACATGGCAGGCGCCATCGCTTGTACATCATATCTTCCTGGCAAAAAGCCAGATGCTCCATTATTTTGAGAAAACACCGTTTCCGCCGCATAAGCAGCTGTCGGCTGAAGCACTTTGGCAGCGGGCACATCAGAAACAGCGCCGGCCGAAACAGCCGCCGCCACCGCAGCTCCCGCAATCAAAGCTTTCATACGAAATGACTTGACCATCATTGAGACCCCCATTATATGTAACTTCTAATTTGTGACCATCATAACATATTCATCCATTTTATAAATCTATTTCACAAAAACATCACAAACTAGAAAACTATGTAAGAGTATTCACGGACGTTTTTTCAGCACCCGATCGAAATGCAGCCACAAACCAAATGACGTTGACAGCAGCCGCAGCGAGACTAACTCCCAAAACAAAGATCACCTCAGAAAGCAGATGGTCACTAAAGAAACTAAACATCAAGATAAAACCGGCCGAAGACAAATGAATCAAAAGCCCGAAGCCGCAAAGCACCGCCATGACATACCTCATTGCATCGACTCCGAGCATATAAACGAGAAATGGAATGAAATACAAGACAAGGATCATACCGACAGCTGACCACATGCCAGCTGAATTAAACTGATTGGCCGCCGCTCCCGTTCCGGCCAGCGGCGAAAGTGAAGCCGCCACAATCACGGCGCAAAAAAGAAACGCAGAAATGGTTGTCATGATCGCCACGCTATTTTTTTTTGACATCAAACTCCTCCTTTAATAGAAATATTAACCTTTTTTATTATAAGTAAGTTGAATGTTATATTCATTATATTTTTAAAAAATTCCAGAATACATACACAAATGCTATGCTTCTTTCTAGTATATTTATATAGTAAAAAACAAAGGATAAAAGACTCATTTTTCTGTAATATCAGGATTTTATCACCATACCATATTGCATGTACATGTTTTTCAAAGTATACTATTCCAGATTAATTCAGAGGAGAGAGAAAAATACATGGAAAAACCAGCAGGATTTTGGATTCGTTTTTTAGCTTATTTTATTGACGGCATTATTGTATCTGTTCCTAGTTATATTATTCTATTTATTATCAATTCTGTGTTTGTAGCTGGGGCTGTGGCAACAAACCCTTACATGACGGAAGAAGAGTATTTAGTGAAATACATGACGCTTGCATTTTTGCCTACTATGCTGATCATGATCGTCATCAGCGTGTTATATTACGGGCTGCTCACAGCTTCTAAAATGCAAGGCACACTTGGCAAAAAAATTCTTGGCCTGAAAGTGGTCAATGAACAAGGTGAACGGGTTTCTGTCGGACAGGGAATTGGCCGTTACTTTGCCTATATCTTATCTGGAATCATCTTTTATATCGGGTTTATCATGATCGCCTTTGGAGAGAAAAAAGGCCTGCATGACATCATTTGCAAAACACGTGTCGTGTATAAATAATAGAAAAAAGTCTAGACGCCAATAGGCATCTAGACTTTTGTTTTCTTTGCAATAGGCTGCCACGACAGATACGTAGCGCTTCTCCACAACCACTCAAACGGCCCCATCCGAAAGACACGAAGCCAAAGGTGGCTGAAGACCATTTGAACGGCACAAACAGCAATTGTAATGAGCACACCGGCAGCAGGGTACACTTTTCCATACAGGCCCAAGCCGTAATGATAAAAAATCCAAGTACACACAATAGACTGCATCAAATAATTGGTAAATGCCATCCTCCCAACAGCGGAGAATGATTGCAGCACTGTTCTCACTCTTGTTTTATGATAAAGATAGACAACCGTTGTAACATAGAAAAACATGAGGAAAGGCGCGCCAATCAGCAAACATATTTCTTTATCCGTTACACTGTACAGCACCTGGGCGCCGATGCCGATGACAAGCCCAGCCATCCATAATCGTTTTAATCCTTTGCGATGCTTTTCCGGTTCATGCAAATACCGTGATTTTGCTGCCGCAGCTCCCAGCAAAAACATGCTGAAATATGGAATGGATGCAAAGAAGTAGTTGAGCGGATTATACGTAAGCATGCCATTCGAAGACATGTAAACAAGACGGTCGTGGATCCGCTGTTCTGCAATATCCTTCAGGCTGCCGCTTCCATAAACATGAATCGCTTGTTTTGCCTGCTGTGTTACCGCTTGTACCCATTCCTGTCCGTTTGATTGATCAAAACTTGTCAACATGAACGGAATGGAAAACAGAAGATACAAAGAGACCGCCCATATCAGCAGTGTTTTCGGCTTTGCTTTTCGAAACAAGAGCAGGACAAATCCGAGCAGGGCATATTCTGTTAAAATATCCCCGTCCCATATCAAAAAGGCATGAATCGTTCCAAACAAGAGAAGCGCCATTAACCTTCTCACATATAACGGAACAAACCGTTTCCCTTTGTTTTCTGCTCTCTCCATCATGACAACCATGCCAAATCCAAATAAAAAGGAAAACAATAAAATACATTTTGTTTGAATGAAGAATTTCAGTATGTCTGCGGCGGCAAAATCAGCTTCAGACCACTTATCCATGAAAAAATTCTCTTTTCCAAGCATAGACAAATACATATCCGGATAACTGAAATGTGCCAGATTGACAAATAAGATGCCGAAAATCGCCATTCCTCTCAGCACATCAAGCACACCGATCCGCTCATTTGTTAAAGTCGGCTGTAATGAAGACATAGCCATCACGCTCCTTTTTTCTGTACCTTAAGGGTAGGAAAAAATGAAGCGCGGTAACATCGATTTAGGTGTCAGGCCGGCATGAAAACCTTACAATCTTGTCATCTTTATGGTTTCATCACCTTTAAATCTAATGCTTCGATATTCTGCAAAATGCGATCAAAGCGCAAAGCCTGAGGCTCACATGGGAAGATGTGGCCTTCATACGGGTCGCCTAACGTCCGGAAAAACGGTTCAAATAAACCAGGAACCAATACGCCCACCATCTTTGTATAGTGAGAATCAAGGCGATAGGAGTGAACGGTATTTGCAGGGACATGCAGGAAATCTCCCGGATTCAGCTGAATTTCCTGGCCATCTGTCCACATCGTCATCTGGCCTTCAAGGCAATAAAATGTTTCTGTATGATATTCATGGTAGTGATCAACGATTCGGTCACCTTTAGGGCCTTCAGATGATACGACGATAAACTGGCCATCTGTATTTTTTTGTGCAGCCACAATGCGGTGAAGCTGATCTCCAGTCAACAGACGATCTCCTTCTCCAGATTCAAGAACGTATGGAACCGCTCCATCTGGCAGCTCTGTAAGTTCCGCTAATTTGGCCGAACATGCAGGCTTTGCTTCATCTAGAAATACAATGTCCGCTACAGCGGCTGCTTCTGCAAATCGCTCGTTTGAGACTTCTTCGCTTGCGTACGGCGGATGTTCAGCGTGATCATACGGATTCCCAATAACGGAATACAAGTGCGCTACGTTTCCTTTCATCGTGTAAGACACCAGTCTTGTTCTGTGGCTCTGCATCCGGTAGCTGTGCGGTGTTCCCGCCGGAATGTTGGCATAATCACCTGATATTAATAAATAGCGTTCACCATCAAGTGTCAGTTCCAGTTTCCCGTCCAAAACGAGAATTCCTTCATGTGTGTCCTTGTGGACGTGAAGCGGAAAGGCATCTCCTTTTCCCCCGGAAAGAAGCACGATCTCAAACAAATCACCTGTGCTCCTCCCATTCGCCATCACCGTGGCAACCTGTCTGCCGAACAGATAGCGCTCGCCTTCTCCGCTCCGGAGCAAATAAGGCATTTTTTCTTTAGGCAATGAATGTGTACATAATGTTTTCATATTATCGCTTCCTCCAATTTAGACCAGTCTATATATTATCATTCATTTGTCTAGACCGTTCTATATAATTGTAGGAGAAAGGATAACAAAATGCTACCCTTTTTTTCTCACCAGCACTGGTATTTGTTCGGCAATGAGAAGAAGAGGCGTTTTGTCTTTATTCGTTAACGAAAGCATGATGCCGCCCTCAATCATCGAATTAATCAGCGTTCCAAGCTGATTTGCTTCTTCTTCTGCAAATCCGTTTTCCATTAATTTTCTGGCAAAAACCGCTTCCCAGCTTTTAAACACCTTCATGCAAACCGTCCGCAGCGGTTCACTGATTAACGCTGTCTCACTCGCCAGCAAACCGACTGGAATACCTTTAATGCTTTCTGTGTTGTCAAATTGGCTGGCTGTTTTTTTGATAAAAAGCTGAATCGCTTCAACAGGATCAGAGGATTCATCCATGCTTTGCTGTATCAGATGTTCAACGATCTTACCTGTATATGTAACCGCTTCAATTGCTAGTTCTTCTTTGCCATTCGGAAAAAAGTGATAAAGCGATCCTTTTGGAGCACCGCTTTCTTTTACAATCTGGTTCAAACCTGTCGCGTGATATCCTTGCAGCTGGAACAGACGTGACGCCGTGTGAAGGATTTTTTCACGTGAATCTCCTCTGCTAGTCATTAAAACATTCCCTCCTAGGTATGGTAGAGCGACTTATATAATATAAAAAAGAACCCTGTGATTGTCAAAAGGGGTAAGACCCTTCCGGATGGGGTAATGTACAAAAACAGCGTCTAGGAGGGATCTCTCAATGACAATCGATCATTCAGTCACAAATACAGAGCAGCTTGAACAACAGAACCCCGCCATAAAAACAAAGCTCAAACTGAAAAAGCTTAAGGATCAGGTGATCGTCATTACCGGCGCTTCAAGCGGTATCGGACTTGTCACGGCGAGAATGGCAGCTGAAAAAGGCGCAAAGGTCGTGGCAGCAGCGCGAAATGAAGAGGCGCTGAAGGAGCTCACTGATGAACTTAAGGAAAAAGGGCACGACGCCATATGGGTAAAGGCGGATGTCGGAAAAGAAGAGGACGTCAACCGCATCGCAGAAACCGCGATCAGCACATTCGGCCGCTTTGATACATGGGTCAACAATGCGGCCGTCTCGACTTTCGGACACGCCATGGACGTCACCGTCGAAGACATGAAGCGCATGTTCGACACAAATTTCTGGGGACCTGTTTACGGAACAAGAGCGGCTGTCAAACACTACACCGGCAGAGGTGTGCCGGGCGCACTCATTAATGTAGGAAGCCTGTTCGGAGACAGGGGAACGGTCATTCAATCCACATATGCATCTGCCAAATTTGCGCTTCACGGCTGGACGGAAAGCATCCGAATGGAGCTTGAAAAGGAACAGGCGCCCGTCTCGGTAACGCTCATCCACCCGGGCAGAATTGACACACCATATAACGAGCATGCGCACAGCTACCTCGACAAACAGCCGGCTCATTACCGCTCCATGATCTATCCGCCGGAAGCGGTCGCCGAAGCGATCCTGTTTGCCGCCGAACACCCTAAGCGCGACATGTACATCGGCTCACAGGCCAAAGCCATCGCCATGCTGGGCGCGCTTTTTCCTCGTCTGACCGACAGACTGATGGAAAAAATCATGTATCACAGCCAGCATGCCGAAAGACCGTCCAATCCGAGAGAAGAAAGCGCTCTTTATGATGCTGGCTGCGGTATGCATGACAGAGGCACAAATAAAGGATGGATGAGGTCAAGAAGCTACTACACAAAAGCGACGAAGCGCCCAATTGTATCGGCGGCTGTTGTTGCCGGACTAGTGGCTTGGGCTGCCGCCAAACGATGCAGATAATCTCTGACCATAAGAAAAACCCATGCTGTTCCAGCGAACCATGGGTTTTTCAGCTGTTAATCGATAAAAGCCTTGTTCATACGCTGCAGCAGCTCGCCGAACATCTCTTTTTCCTGTGTTGACCATTCTTTCAGCATCTGTTCATAACGTTCAAGGCGCTTTTGCTGATCGGCTTTTAATAGTTGTTTGCCGAGTTTTGTAATGGTAAACAGGCTGACTCTCCCATCAGACGGGTCTGAGAAACGATAGATGAGCTCCTTTGCCTCTAATGCAGCTGCTTGTCTTGAAAGAGTAGAAATATCAAGCTTAAACGATTCAGCCAATTCCTTAACACGAGCAGGCCCAAACTCATCCAATTGTCTCAGTAATAAGTACGAAGATCTCTCCAAATTCCCTGTTCTTTTCTCCGATTGATCCAGATAAACAGCTCTCCTGATAAAAGTCGTCAGCTCATATTCAATTAATTCAACTGGATTTTGATTTTGCAATCGCTCTCGCTCCCTATTCCAATCTCCGGCATTGACAACATCATATATACTTGTATAATACAAATGTACATTAACTGAATAAATACAAGTCGTTATATGACTAAATCAATTATTATACTTGTATAGTACAATCATATAAAAAGAAAGTAAAGCGATTCCTCAGAACCATCCTAGAAGCAAGCACCAGAAAGGAGGAAGCTGTTCTGATTGGAGAGCAGCACTTGATGTGAAAGTCATACGAATTATTTTGCAAGTGTTGATATTATATGTATTTTTTATGATCGGGGAAGCCATTCAGCATCTGTTTCATTTACCCGTGTCAGGAAGCATCGTTGGATTGGTATTGCTTCTGATCTGCTTGGGCCTCCGTATTGTTCCCGTCTCCATCATTGAAGACGGAGCAGGGTTTTTATTATCCTTCCTTCCATTGTTGTTCATCCCGGCAATGACAGGAGTGATAAACTATCCGTCTCTCATTTCATTCAATGGCCTGATGCTGCTGATTACAGTCGTTCTCAGCACCATCGTCACGATCATTGCGGCTGGATTCGCCAGCCAGCTATTAGAGAAAAAAGCAAAAAAACGGGAGGAGAAAGAGAAATGCAGCAAGCATGTATCGCGATCATTATAATTCTTTTAACAGTTGCCGCTTATTTAGCGATGGTCAAACTCTATAAGCGATTCCCGCTTCCATTTCTGATCCCTGTTCTGACAACGACAATTTTGATTGTAGCGGCTTTGATGATGTTTCATGTTTCCTATGAAGGCTATATGATCGGGGGGAAATGGATCAATTCTTTGCTTGGGCCGGCTGTTGTGGCGCTGGCCTATCCGCTTTATAAGCAATGGCATATCATTGTCAAACATTGTGTTCCCATTTTAGGCGGCGTCCTGGTCGGCTTATGCATGGGAATGATCAGCGGGCTGATCTTCGCAGAAGCATTCGGGATTGATCATGATCTCTTATTATCCATTCTGCCAAAATCGATCACAACCCCTGTCGCTATTCAGATCGCCGCCGGTCTTGGCGGCGTCCCTTCCATGACAGTCGTATTTGTCATGATTGCGGGCTTTTCAGGCGTCATCCTCGGGCCGCTTTTCCTAAAATGGCTTCGCATACGCAGCTCCCTAGGACAAGGCATTGCATTAGGCAGCGCCTCCCATGCACTGGGTACCTCCAAAGCGTTGGAATATGGGGAATTGGCCGTATCCATGAGTTCCGTCTCCATGACGCTTTGTGCGGTGCTCGGCTCATTCTTCGGCCCGCTCGTCGTCTGGCTGTTTCATATTTAACAAAGAAAGACTGCCCCGGGGGAGGGCAGTCTTTTTCGTTTAAGAAGCAAAAAAATCAATCAACGGCTGAAAGTCCTTAGATAAATCAACGTCATTCGGTTCTGCTTGAAGCAGGCGGTCAATCATACGCTCCAGCTCCTCAACATCATTCTTATCCGTATATTCAATGAAGTTTAAGCTTTCAAGCCAATCCCGATATGAATGTTTGGCTTTGCCATAGCTGTTTCCAAAGACAAGGCAAGGTGTTTTGGTGATAATCGAGAAAATCATCGCGTGAAGGCGGTCGGTAATCACCAATTTACTGGAGCCGATGCGGTCCAGCATCTCCATAAAATGCTTTTCACGATCAGCGTAATCGATGGTGTCTACCGTATCCAGCACCGTATCGGTACGCTCTGTGTAAGTTGTTTTTTCTGCCCATTGCTTCATCTGTGAAATAAAATCTTCGTCAGTCACTTTCTCCTTATCCGCTCTTAAAATAAAGAGAACGCCGTCCCGCTCGAGCTCTCGCGGCACAATATCCAAGGAAAGCACCATGTCCGGTGTAAAGATCACATTGGAGTTGAAGGTCTCTTTCACAACATCCAGTGTTTGCGTCTCACGCGCAGCAATCGTTAAGTTTGTATTTTGATGGTACGCATCCTGTGTTTTTTTCTTTTCCTTCTGTCCTTCCTCTGTATCCTCAAAATAAACGGATTGTGGCAGAGAAATTGATTTGTAGTCTTTAAACGCCGAAAAGACCTTTCTTCTGTCTTCCTCAATATCGAGATAAAGGTTTCCTAAATTCCCTCCGCCTGTAAAGCAGACAATATCGTCTTCACGAATGATCTCCTTCACCAGTTCAATGCCCTCATCCGTCGCATAATCCATAATCTCAATGTATTCATAATACGGAAAATGATTTTTGATAAATTTCTCTTCCGCATACGCAATCGCTTGGTCGCCAATGTTTGTGTAGCTAGGGGAACCAAACAAAAATACTTTTCGTTTATCATTTAACAGAGCTTCCGGCTCCACATTTGGCGCAATGCCTTTTACTAGTTTTTTGCCTTTGATTTCTTGTACAGTCATATCTGCGTCCTCCTTCTGGGATGAATTCCTCATTGTGTGTTAACTGTCTCTACCCAAAAAGAAGGATGGCTATGCATTGGCATGTGCATCGGCTATATCAGAAACATCGTTTTCGCCAATTTGATAGACGCTGCAATGTCCCGCGCCGTTCTTTCCATATATTCCGCGGCATGTTCAAACGCGTCTTCTAGTGGCACGGCTCCGGGGACGATGCTGAAAAGCGCATCGATTCCGTGTTGATAGACGGCATTACTGTCTCGGGAAATTGATCCCGCAATGCCGATAACGGGCACATCGTATGATTTAGCGGCCTTGGCCACCCCGATCGGTGTTTTTCCATGAACCGTTTGGCTGTCGATTCGTCCCTCGCCGGTAATCACAAGGTCTGCATCCTGAACGATACTTTCAAAATCAACCGCTTCAAGGACAATATCAATGCCTCTTTTCAGGTCAGCCTGAAGATAAGTTAGCAGGCTCCATCCAAGACCGCCCGCTGCACCGGCGCCCTCTGTATCTCGGAAGGTTGATCCGAGCGCTTTTTCTGCCATATCAGCGAAATGGCTTACGTTCTGGTCTAGTACATCCAACATGTCGGCCGTCGCGCCTTTTTGCGGCCCGAAAACAGCCGTAGCACCCTTTGGTCCTGTTAACGGATTGTCCACGTCACAGGCAACTTCCAGTTTGACATTCCGCAATCTGGAATCAAGCCCGCTCACATCTATTGATGCAAGCTGAGATAACGCGCCGCCCCCTGGGCCAATCTCGCTGCCTGAGTTATCAAGAAGCCTTCCGCCCAATGCCTGAATCATCCCGGCTCCCCCGTCGTTCGTGGCGCTTCCGCCGATTCCGATGATCAATCGCTCCGCTCCCGCATCAAGAGCTGCTCCGATTAATTCTCCCGTTCCCCTTGTTGTAGTGATGAGCGGATTTCGCTTATCTACAGGCACCAGATGCAGCCCTGAAGCAGCAGCCATTTCAATCACAGCTGTTCTCCCATCTCCCATCATGCCAAAGAAAGCTCTCACCGGTTCCCCCAGCGGCCCTGTGACAACTTGCTCTATGATCCTTCCATTGGTCGCATCGACCAGAGATTGAACGGTTCCCTCGCCGCCATCCGCCACCGGCAATTTTCTGTAATCAGCACCCGGAAAGACCGATTTGAAACCTCTTTCTATCGCTTCGGCTGCCTCCAGAGCTGATAAGCTTTCCTTAAAAGAATCAGGTGCAATGATGATTTTCATCCAAATCGCCTCTTTCAAAACATGATTCACTTAACCTATTGATCTCCAATGTACCATAATTGATCTGGAAATACATACCATGCAATATGGTAAAAATTTAAATAAAAATTAGAAATGAAAGTGTTTGCATAAAAGAAATATTCACGTTATCATACTTGTATACAAGTATACTCCTTGAGTGAGGAAGGTGAGTGTATGCTAGACTCCAAAGACCTGTTGTATCCCGCAAAATGGCTCTCAAAAGCGTCAACCGGAGTTCGTGTCGCATACGAGCTGAGAATGCGGATCGTTTCAGGTCTGATTGAAAGCGGTACCATTTTATCAGAAAATACAATCGCCGCCGAGTTTTCAGTAAGCCGTTCGCCGGTTCGCGAAGCGCTAAAAATACTCGCATCCGAAAAAATCATCCGCTTAGAACGAATGGGAGCGGTCGTAATTGGTTTAACTGAGAAGAAAATCGCGGAAATTTATGATGTGCGGTTACTATTAGAAACATTTGTCTTTGAACGGCTTGTCAAAATAGACATTGAGCCTTTAGTTAAGGATCTCAGCAAAATTCTTGAAATGATGAAAGTCTCAATCAAATATGAGGATGCTGACGAATTTTCATTTCAAGATGTGCTGTTCCATGAAACGATTATCCGAGCGATTGATCATTCATACATTCAGATGATCTGGAACAATCTAAAACCCGTCATGGAAAGCTTTATTCTTTTATCGATGCGGGTACGGTTAAAGGAAAAGTATGAAGACTTCACAAGGATTTTAGATAACCACGAGCTTTATATTCAAGCCATCAAAACAAAGGATAGGGCGCTGATGATTCAGTCTCTTCACCAAAACTTTGATGATGTGCAGGATAAGGTAGAAGACCTATGGCTCTCACAACAAATGCTGGCAAAAGGAGCTGAATACAACAATGACTAGTTATATGTTAGGAATCGATATCGGCACGACAAGCACAAAAGCTGTGCTGTTCAGTGAAAACGGAGATGTGGTACAGAAAGAAAGCATCGGCTACCCGCTCTATACACCGGACATCTCAACAGCTGAACAAAATCCGGAAGAGATTTTTCAGGCAGTCATCCATACAACAGCGAGAATTACAAAACAGCATCCCGAAAAACGGATCTCTTTCATTTCGTTCAGCAGCGCCATGCACAGCGTCATTGCAATCGACGAAAATGACAAGCCGCTGACGCCATGCATTACATGGGCCGACAACAGAAGTGAAGGCTGGGCGCATAAGATCAAAGAGGAATTGAACGGACATGAGGTGTACAAACGGACGGGAACACCGATTCATCCGATGGCACCGTTAAGTAAAATTGCCTGGATCACGAATGAAAGAAAAGAAATCGCTTCCAAGGCAAAAAAATATATCGGCATCAAAGAATACATTTTTAAACAGCTGTTCAATGAGTATGTCATCGATTACTCATTGGCATCAGCGACAGGCATGATGAACCTGAAGGGCTTGGATTGGGACGAAGAGGCACTGCGCATCGCAGGCATCACGCCGGATCACTTATCCAAACTCGTGCCGACAACCGAGATCTTTCAGCACTGCAGCCCGGAAATAGCGATCCAAATGGGAATCGATCCGGAAACGCCTTTTGTCATCGGCGCCAGCGACGGCGTGCTGTCCAACCTCGGCGTCAACGCCATTAAAAAGGGTGAAATCGCCGTCACCATCGGTACAAGCGGTGCCATTCGGACGATTATTGACAAGCCGCAAACCGATGAAAAAGGGAGAATTTTTTGCTATGCCTTGACGGACAAGCATTGGGTTATTGGGGGACCTGTGAACAATGGGGGCATCGTCCTTCGCTGGATCAGAGACGAGTTTGCCTCCTCCGAAATCGAAACAGCGACACGGCTGGGCATTGATCCATATGACGTGCTGACGAAAATTGCCCAACGCGTCAGACCCGGTTCTGACGGTCTGCTGTTCCACCCATATCTCGCCGGAGAACGCGCTCCGTTGTGGAATCCGGATGTACGCGGCTCATTTTTCGGCTTGACCATGTCGCATAAGAAAGAGCATATGATACGCGCGGCATTGGAAGGCGTCATTTACAACCTGTACACGGTGTTCTTGGCGTTAACTGAATGCATGGATGGCCCGGTAACCCGCATCCAAGCGACAGGGGGTTTTGCAAGGTCGGAGGTTTGGCGCCAAATGATGTCGGATATCTTCGAATCAGAGGTTGTCGTTCCGGAAAGCTACGAAAGCTCATGTCTCGGCGCCTGCATTTTAGGCCTGTATGCAACAGGAAAAATCGATTCTTTCGACGCCGTGTCCGATATGATCGGCAGCACATACAGACATACGCCGATCGAAGACTCAGCCAAGGAATACAGAACATTAATGCCGATTTTCATCAATCTATCAAGATTATTAGAAAATCAATATACACAAATTGCAGATTATCAGAGGGGCTTAATCACACACAAATAGTACATGACATGAAGGGGAGGGCATTACCATGCCGTTAATCATCGTTGCACTTGGGATCTTAGCATTACTATTTCTGATTATGGGCTTAAAATTAAACACATTTATTTCCCTGCTGGTCGTATCGTTCGGCGTGGCACTGGCACTCGGGATGCCGTTCGATAAAGTTGTCAGCTCCATCGAAGCAGGAATAGGGGGGACTCTTGGCCACATCGCGCTCATCTTCGGACTCGGTGCGATGCTGGGCAAACTGATCGCGGATTCAGGAGGCGCACAGCGCATTGCGATGACGCTCGTCAACAAATTCGGTGAGAAAAATATTCAATGGGCCGTTGTCATTGCCTCATTCATTATTGGGATTGCGTTATTTTTTGAAGTAGGACTGGTTCTATTAATTCCGATTGTCTTTGCGATTTCAAGAGAATTGAAGATTTCTATTTTATTTCTCGGAATCCCGATGGTCGCGGCACTATCCGTCACACACGGTTTCCTGCCGCCGCACCCGGGACCTACGGCGATCGCCGGTGAGTATGGCGCAAACATTGGAGAAGTGCTGCTGTACGGCTTTATCGTTGCTGTTCCGACAGTGCTCATTGCAGGGCCGTTATTTACAAAGTTCGCGAAAAAAATCGTTCCTGCATCATTTGCGAAAAACGGCAATATTGCATCACTCGGCACACAAAAAACATTTAACCTTGAAGAAACACCCGGCTTTGGAATCAGTGTCTTTACTGCAATGCTCCCGATTATCATCATGTCGGTCGCGACCATTATCGACCTGCTTCAAGAAACAATCGGGTTTGCAGATAACGGAGTTTTAGCTTTTATCAGATTGATTGGAAACGCATCGACTGCTATGATTATTTCGTTATTGGTCGCAGTCTATACAATGGGCATCAAGCGCAACATTCCAGTCAAAACCGTGATGGATTCTTGTTCAACTGCCATTTCACAAATCGGCATGATGCTTTTGATCATCGGAGGAGGCGGCGCCTTCAAACAAGTGCTGATCAACGGCGGTGTCGGCGATTACGTAGCAGACTTATTCAAAGGAACGGCATTATCGCCAATCATTCTGGCATGGCTCATCGCAGCGATCCTGCGCATTTCTCTAGGATCGGCGACTGTTGCCGCACTAAGCACAACAGGTCTGGTCATTCCGTTATTGGGCCATTCTGATGTTAACCTGGCGTTAGTCGTACTCGCAACAGGAGCCGGAAGTGTCATCGCTTCACACGTCAATGACGCCGGCTTCTGGATGTTCAAGGAATACTTCGGATTAAGCATGAAAGAAACATTCGCCACATGGACATTGCTGGAAACCATTATTTCCGTTGCTGGACTGGGATTCATTTTATTGTTAAGTTTAGTTGTATGAAATTAAGAAGGAGCTGTAACACATGTTCAATTCGATTGGTGTCATAGGCTTAGGCGTAATGGGAAGCAACATCGCCTTAAACATGGCAAATAAAGGCGAAAACGTCGCTGTCTATAATTACACCAGAGATTTAACGGACCAGCTTATCCAAAAGCTGGATGGACAATCTCTCAGCCCGTATTACGAGCTTGAGGACTTTGTTCAATCGTTAGAAAAACCAAGAAAAATCTTTTTGATGGTCACAGCGGGAAAACCCGTAGATTCCGTCATCCAATCATTAAAGCCTTTGCTTGAAGAAGGCGACGTCATCATGGACGGAGGAAACTCCCACTATGAAGACACAGAAAGAAGATATGACGAGCTGAAGGAAAAAGGGATCGGCTACCTGGGAGTCGGCATTTCCGGCGGTGAAGTCGGTGCGTTAACAGGGCCTTCCATCATGCCGGGCGGAGATCGCGACGTCTATGAGAAAGCCGCTCCTATCCTGACGAAAATCGCAGCCCAAGTCGGAGATGACCCTTGCTGTGTCTATATCGGACCAAAAGGGGCAGGGCACTTTACAAAAATGGTGCACAACGGCATTGAATATGCCGACATGCAGCTGATTGCAGAAGCTTATACGTTTCTAAGAGAAACGCTTCGTCTGCCGCTAGATGAAATTGCATCTATTTTTGAAACATGGAATCAAGGTGAGCTGAAAAGCTATTTAATAGAGATTACAGCTGAGATTTTACGCAAAAAAGACGAAAAAACAGGACAGCCTCTGATCGATGTCATCCTTGATAAAACCGGCCAAAAAGGCACCGGAAAATGGACGAGCATGCAGGCGATTGATAACGGCATCCCGTCCACGATCATCACAGAGTCCTTGTTCGCCCGCTACTTGTCATCTTTAAAAGAAGAACGGATGGCAGCTCAAGATGTATTAGCAGGCCCGGAAGCCGAAGAAAAACACTTGGATAAAGACACTTGGATTGAATACGTCAGACAGGCTCTTTACATGGGGAAAGTATGCGCCTATGCACAAGGCTTTGCCCAATATAAGATGTCATCTGAGCTTTACGGCTGGAATCTGCCGCTCAAAGACATCGCCTTGATTTTCCGAGGCGGCTGCATCATCCGCGCTGATTTCCTAAACGTGATCAGCGAAGCATTCAGTGAGCAGCCAAATCTGGCTAACCTGCTGATCGCGCCTTATTTCACAGATAAGCTCCATGCCTATCAAACAGGCCTGCGAAAAGTCGTTTGCGAGGGTATCAGCACCGGAATCTCTTTCCCATGCTTAACTACCGCGCTCTCTTATTACGACGGCTACCGCACAGGGCGTTCCAATGCGAACCTCTTGCAGGCACAGCGCGATTACTTTGGCGCTCACACGTACGAACGGACTGATATGGACGGCGTCTTCCATACGAATTGGTCTGAATAACCTGTATTAAAAACACGGTCAGTTTCAACTGAACCGTGTTTTTTTCTTCTATCCCAAACAACAGAAGACATAAGTTATGTTTTAAATATCATAAACAGTGATACAATAATAGCTAGAAACAATCCCCAAGATCATCATGTGACAGCAGATTGCTGTTCCGTTCTATTCTGCTTTTGGCCATTGTCCTTTGCCCTTGACCATGGTGTCATAAAATGTTCAAATGCCAAAACGGCCTGGCATTCTGATTTACAAAAGTCCCTGAAAACCTTATCTAATTGAGAATCAGCCTCTCATTTATTATAAAAGAAATGCCTAAATCCTACCTGTCACACCTTTATTAAGATGAAAAAAAGTAGGTTATGGCTTGACAAAAAATATATATTAATTAATAATTCATATATAATTAGAATTATTATTGAAAGCGATTATGCTTTCTAATACATTTTTAGGAGGAATATACATTATGTCTTTAATCGGTAAAGAAGTACTTCCATTCGAAGCAAAAGCATTCAAAAACGGTGAATTCATCGATGTAACAAACGAAGATTTGAAAGGCCAATGGAGCGTATTCTGCTTCTACCCAGCAGATTTCTCTTTCGTATGCCCAACTGAGCTTGAAGATCTTCAAGAACAATATGCTGCACTTAAAGAATTAGGTGTTGAAGTATACTCTGTTTCTACAGATACTCACTTCGTACACAAAGGCTGGCATGACAGCTCTGAAAAAATCAGCAAAATCACTTACGCAATGATCGGTGACCCATCTCAAACGATCTCTCGCAACTTCGATGTTCTTGACGAAGAAACTGGCCTTGCTGACCGCGGAACATTCATCATCGATCCAGACGGCGTTATCCAAACTGTTGAAATCAATGCAGGCGGTATCGGCCGTGACGCAAGCAACCTTGTAAACAAAGTAAAAGCAGCTCAATACGTTCGTCAAAACCCAGGTGAAGTTTGCCCGGCTAAATGGGAAGAAGGCGGCGAAACTCTTACACCTAGCCTTGATCTAGTAGGTAAAATCTAAGGAGTGCATTCAATTGGTACTTGATGCAAATATCAAAGCACAATTAAATCAATATATGCAGCTAATTGAGAATGACATTGTTCTCAAAGTTAGCGCAGGCGAAGATGACACTTCTAAGGACATGCTGGCTCTCGTTGATGAGCTGGCTTCCATGTCATCGAAAATTTCAGTTGAAAAAGCTGAATTAAACAGAACGCCGAGCTTCAGTGTCAATCGTGTCGGAGAAGACACTGGCGTGACTTTCGCCGGTATCCCTCTGGGCCACGAATTCACATCATTAGTGTTGGCGTTGCTCCAAGTGAGCGGCAGACCGCCTAAGGTAGACCAAAAAGTCATTGATCAGGTGAAGAAGATCAGTGGTGAATACCACTTCGAATCTTATATCAGCCTGACATGCCACAACTGTCCTGATGTTGTACAAGCTTTAAACATGATGAGCGTGCTGAACCCGAACATTACGCACACGATGATTGACGGTGCAGCATACAAAGCAGAAGTTGAAAGCAAAAACATCATGGCAGTGCCGACCGTTTACCTGAATGGCGAATCCTTCGGAAGCGGCCGTATGACGCTTGAAGAAATTCTTGCGAAAATGGGCAGCGGCACAGATGCATCTGAGTTTGCTGACAAAGAGCCGTTTGACGTTCTTGTGGTCGGAGGCGGACCTGCTGGTGCAAGTGCAGCGATCTACACTGCACGTAAAGGCATCCGAACTGGTGTTGTCGCTGAGCGCTTCGGCGGACAGGTTCTCGACACCATGAGCATCGAAAACTTCATCAGCGTCAAAGCGACGGAAGGACCGAAGCTAGCGGCAAGTCTTGAAGAGCATGTGAAGGAATATGATATTGATGTCATGAACCTTCAGCGTGCGAAACGCCTTGAGAAGAAAGATCTGTTCGAACTTGAACTCGAAAACGGCGCTGTCCTGAAAAGTAAAACAGTGATCCTTTCAACAGGTGCACGCTGGCGCAATGTCAACGTCCCCGGTGAACAAGAGTTCAAAAACAAAGGTGTCGCATACTGCCCGCACTGTGATGGGCCATTGTTTGAAGGCAAAGACGTTGCGGTAATCGGCGGCGGAAACTCTGGTATCGAAGCAGCGATTGATCTTGCAGGTATTGTCAATCACGTTACTGTACTAGAATTCGCGCCGGAACTGAAAGCAGACGAAGTCCTGCAAAAACGTCTCTACAGCCTGCCTAACGTTACTGTCGTGAAAAACGCACAAACAAAAGAAATCACAGGTGATCAGAGTGTTAACGGCATCACATATGTAGACCGCGAAACAGGCGAAGAAAAACACGTTGAACTTCAAGGTGTATTCGTCCAAATCGGTCTCGTGCCAAACACAGAATGGTTAGAAGGAACGGTTGAACGCAACCGCATGGGCGAAATTATTGTCGACAAACACGGCGCAACAAGCGTACCAGGCTTATTTGCTGCCGGCGACTGCACAGACAGTGCGTACAACCAAATTATTATTTCTATGGGATCAGGTGCAACTGCCGCCCTCGGCGCGTTTGATTACCTAATCCGTAACTAATATAAGAAATCCGCTATATTGCCAGATTGGCAGGATAGCGGATTTTTCTTTTTCTACAGAAAAAAACCGAACCAGGCACTACGGTAAAAGTGCTCGATTCGAGCGCTTCTTATAGTTCCTCACCATTCGTTTGAATGACATTTTTATACCACTCAAAGGAGTCTTTCTTATATCGTTTCATGGATCCGTTTCCTTCATTGTCACGATCAACATAGATCATGCCGTAGCGTTTTTTCATTTCGCCAGTTGTGAAGGAGACAATATCAATAATGCCCCACGGCGTGTAGCCAATTAAATCAACACCATCGTACGTGACCGCTTTTTTCAATGCTTCAATATGCGATTTTAAATATTGAATGCGTTCCGGATCATGAACCTTGCCGTCCTCCTCCAGCGTATCCACTGCGCCAAAGCCATTTTCAACGATGAATAACGGGATTTGGTATCGGTCATAAAAACGATTTAACGTATATCTCAACCCGGTTGGATCAATCGCCCATCCCCAGTCACTCGAAGTGATGTACGGATTTTCGACACCATTCGGCAAGCCGCCATTTACAATATCGCCAGTGTTATCATTTTTCACATCGCTTTTCACAGTTGTTGACATGTAATAGCTGAAGCCTAAGTAATCGACGGTTCCGTTTCTTAAAATCTCATCATCGCCGTCTTCGAATGTGATGTTGTAGCCTTCGCGTTCAAATTCCTTCAACGCGTAGCTTGGATAATAACCGCGAACCTGCACATCAGGGAAGAAATAGCGCTGCCTCATTTCTTCTTCAGCCAGCATCACATCTTCAGGATTGGAGGAGAAAGGATAAATCGGCACGTGTGATACCATGGCCCCAATCTGGAACTCTGGATTGATGTCTTTTCCTTTTGCCACTGCTAAGGCGCTCGCCACTAATTCATGGTGCGCCGTTTGATACATGACTTCCTTGGCGTTTTCGTTTTCGCCAACCACAACACCTGAATTCGTCCATAGGAACAGCGGATTGTTCACATCCATTTGGTTGTTAATCTCGTTAAATGTCATCCAGTACTTCACTTTATCTTTGTAACGGGTAAAGCAAGCCTCTGCGAAGTTGACGAAGAAGTCCACGACTTTCCGGTTTCTGAAGCCGCCATATTCTCTTGCCAGGTGCAGCGGCATTTCAAAGTGAGACAGGGTAATGACCGGCTCGATCCCATGCTTCAGCAATTCATCAAACACATCATCATAAAACTGCAAACCAGCTTCGTTCGGTTCAGCCTCATCGCCTTTCGGAAAAATCCGGCTCCAGCCGATGGACGTCCGCAGACATTTTAATCCCATTTCCGCAAACAAAGCGATATCTTCCTTGTATCTGTGATAGAAATCAATGGCTTCATGGTTTGGATAAAATTCGTTTTCTTCAATCGTGTCAGTGATTTTTCTCGGCACGCCGTGCGCACCCGCTGTCATCACATCGACGACACTCGGCCCTTTACCGCCTTGATTCCATCCGCCTTCAAATTGGTGGGCAGCTAAAGCACCGCCCCATAAAAAATCCTTTGGCATGTTTCCCATGTTTAATTCCTCCTCAGCTTACGACTGTAAATATTTTTTGATGTAATGCACTTTCCTCAATGTCTTCAATGAAAGCTTTATCAAACTCAACAAGCACTTCGCCTTTTTTGACGGTATCGCCTTCTTTTACCTTCAAGGAAAAAGGCGTGCCGTCAAATGTCACCGTATCCAGCCCGATGTGCGCAAGCAATTCGACGCCGGACGCTGAACGCAGGCCAATCGCATGCTTTGTAGGCGTAACCATGACAACCGTAATGACGCCGGGATGGTAGCATCGATTTCACGATATCCTTCGCTTTAGGGGTAGACCGCTTCAGCACCAATCGAAGTCTGGTAGCGCAGCGAGAAGCCCCAATCACATTCTCTTCCCCGCCTACGGCCTCTAAAATGTCTTTTGCTAGTCTCGTATAATCTCTCACTTTCCCCGACATTTCACCCACCCCTTCGTTTTGGTTACGCTTTCATTATAATTGTAACGGTATAATTTATCAATTCCGAAACAAAATATTTACGCACTAACTATCATTGTAAGCGGTTTATGCTATAATTTTGACAAGTGAAACTAAACGAATAAATGAGGAATGCGTATGTTAAAATACCAGCAAATCGCAACGGAAATTGAAACATATATAGAAGAACACCAGCTTCAGCAGGGAGACAAACTGCCAGTCCTAGAAACCCTCATGGCCCAGTTTGAAGTCAGCAAAAGCACCATCACAAAGTCCCTCGAGCTATTAGAGCAAAAAGGCGCGATCTTTCAGGTCAGAGGAAGCGGCATTTTCGTCAGAAAACATAAACGAAAAGGCTATATCAGCCTTCTGTCGAATCAGGGATTTAAAAAAGATCTCGAGGATTTCAACGTCACCTCAAAAGTCATCGAACTGGACGTGAGAAAGCCAACACCGGAAGCGGCGGAAAACCTGAACATCGGAATGGACGAGGACATCTACTATGTCAAAAGGGTCCGCTACATCAACGGCCAGACCCTTTGCTACGAAGAATCCTATTACACCAAATCCATCGTGACGTATTTAAACAACGAAATCGTCTCCCACTCCATCTTCCATTACATCCGGGAAGGACTGGGGTTGAAGATTGGTTTTTCTGATTTGTTTCTGCACGTGGGCCAGCTTAATGAGGAAGAAGCGGAATATTTGGGATTAGAGGCTGGACTGCCGAAGCTGTATATAGAAAGTATTTTTCACCTGACAAATGGGCAGCCGTTTGATTACTCGAAGATTTCGTATAATTATGAGCAGTCGCAGTTTGTGGTACAGGCTAATAGTTTTTTATTATAGGGCTCTTCACTACGGTAGGTGGTCGACATGTACAAAATTATCATTCCTGCCATACTAGCCATCTTTGCGCTCTGGATACTCTTACAGATTTCACTAGAGATGAGCATCGTTAAGAATCCAATGAACTACTTTATCGTATTCATTATCTTTTTCCTCTTTGTAAAGATGGTGAAAGAAAAACAATAATAGTTTGGGCGATGCAAACAGAAAAACATCCTTCCCTTAACAAACTCAGCCAGTCACATGCATTAATCTTGATGTTAATGATATATAGGTGCACATAAAAAGCTACTTCATTGTGAAGTAGCTCCCTTTATTAAAGGCCCATTTTGATCCATCTAGTTTTAGAAAAGCGAAGGACAATCGCATTTATGATAATAATTGAAACTAAATACAAAATAATAAATAAAACATCATTACTCCCAAGTGTCATGTTATCAGATTGCAGCACTCTTTCTATTCGGGGGTACATAGTGTTACCTGCCTCAAAAGGAGCAATGAAACCAAACGTTTTATTGCTTATAGCTACTAAGATAACAGAAGTCATCCAATAAACGATACTGACACCTATACTAATTAATATATTAGGACATAACACGCTTATAGTTCCGATAATTAGAATATACTGCAGTATAACTGCAGAAAATAAAAAAAGTAATAATGCAAAATGCGAAAAATCATGGTACATCAACGATATGATTAGCAGGCCTAGCGTTATAAATGCAAAACATTCTAAAAATAAAACAGCTATCTTTTTATAAAAGAAAGTATAGATGTTCTCTCCAATTAACTTGTAAAAGAGAATATTTTTGTTTGAATACTCTCTATTAATAAAGAAAGCTATAACAAATGAAAATAACATCAAACCAAACTGGGTCGCAACAGTATAGGAGCTAAAGAAAAACATTTCAGGTGTAACATTACTGACTTTATCGATTCCAACAAGTAAAAAATAACCCAGCAAAAATAAAAATACAAACATTGCTCCTAAAATAATGATAACTTTGTTGCTAATACTCTTTTTAAACTCTAATTTCATCTCAAGCCCCCACTGTTTTATTACTCATTTATATACACTTCAATTAATTTATCCACTGAATGATATTGTTGAATTTCTTGGTGATTAAATATATAATAATCCCCTTCTATCGCCTTTAAATCAGACAAATCATGTGTAATGTTGATGATAATCTTCTCGGGGTTCTCCTGAATATACTTGTTTAAGAAGCCATGAATCTCTATAACCGTTTTTTTGTCTAATGAATTCGTTATTTCATCTAAAACAATAATATTTTTATCCTCTAATAAGAAACTGAGCAATTTTAATTTTTGCTTTTGTCCATCACTCAAATTTTTGATCAGAACTTTTCCATCAATATTATCCAGATTAAGTAAATATGCGATTTTATCTATCATTTTTGCATCAAATTTTTTACTCAAAAAGTGTAATAAAAAGTCCTTAGAAACATCATTAGGTATATTCGACGAGCTGGATATTAAAGAAACATTTTGACGAATATCTCTGCCGATTCTTTTGCTATTATTCAACAAAAAGTCTTTAGCAAGCTGTGATTTACCGACTCCATTTTTTCCGACAACGTGATTAATTTTCCCGCTCGAAAAATGCAAGTCGGTGTCCTGAAGTAACGTTTTGCCTTTCACTTTTAAAGTGTAATTCGCTATATTCATATACATACTCCTAGGAAATATTTGCATAATAATAAAATGTTCTGCCTTGTGATTTGTTACTAATGTCTAAGCTTTTGAGGTACCTCTTTCGTTTCCGATCCGGAAGCGAAAGAAATGTTTTTAGATGGCTAATTTGGAGATCTTTTACTCTAGTTTACAATATATAATATCCAATGTACAACTGAATTCACTGCAAGGCCAATCCCTATAATTTGAATCGTAAGAACTAACCAATGATTTGTCTTAAAACGGCTATATTCATCTAAGCTCAGAAAAGCTAAAAGAATTTTGTAACCATCAGAATTCAATATTGGGATTAAGTTCCACAATAAAGTAGACGAGAAAAGCATAAATGCCATAGTTAATGCTTCACTGGAAAATGTAAATTGATTTATTAATTCTAATGTATTTATTAAAAGATAATTGATAAACAAGCCAAATAAATGAACGATTATCTTTTCATTTCTTGATAGCATGTAGGTTTCATTCAATTGGACATAAAAAGCAGGAAATACATAAAAATTCAGTTTGAATCCCACTTTATCAAAGTTTTTCCCGAAAAATTTTAAGGAATAAATATGTCCCAGTTCATGAAGCACTATATTCATTATAAAATAAATAACTATAATTATCCACATTTTCCAGCCGTAAAATACTGAGGACAATCCATTTTGCAATTTTATTAAATGAATATAATTTAATATGAACATGAGAGCCGTAAAGGATAAGAACAGATAAAAAAACTTTGGTGATACTTTCTCTTTATACATTTTAAAACGTAATAATTGTTTATCTGACAGAGAATTTAAACTATTTTTATAGTATTCTCCGCTTTTTTTGTCTTTTATAAATACGTTGTTTTGCACAAGCACTTCATATTTTTCATCTTCATACTTTAAAATTTTCATTATAGTATTTTTCCATATAAGGATAGAAGTAGTTTATTTTTTCTGCAGAGTTGAATAAGGAACCACAAACTCCACAAATAGAGGAAAATTCATAAGGAATGTCAAATTCCTCTATTTTGTTATTTTCTTTTAAAATATTCAAAAACCATTTGAATCCTTCTTTTCTAAGAATAAATAATAGCAAATTGGAATTTAACTTTTCCACGGTTCTTTCGAAACTTTGGTTATATTCTTCCCTTAGGGTTATTTTCGTTTCAAAAATAGCAGGGGAACAACATGGATAAATTTCTCCATCATGATGATATACAATGTCATATCCGGGACAATGTAAGGAATCTTCATCTTCAAGACTGTAAAATTTATGTATGTTTTCTTGCTTAATTCTAGTTTTAGCAGCGCCAACTGATATCATTGGAAATTTTGTTATCTTTACACCTAAGATTGAATCCCCCAATTCCTCTAAAATGTGGTTGGACATTTTGTCTTTGGTAACTGCCATATTAAGAGAAATATCGATATCAGGGTATTTCCTGCTATGTTCTAATATGTTTTTAATACTGGAAGACTTGACAAATGGAGCATGGTACTCATCATAACTTATAGTCAGTGCTATCACATTTAAAGAATTCATATCATGAAAGTACTCCTGGACCTTTTTCTTGCTCAAACCCCAAAATCCATTAGAGATCAACGTTATTTGTTTTTCATATGGTTTAATGATTTCCATTAGTTCTTTTAAAAATTTATAATCTAAAAAAACTTCCCCACCTGTAAAAGAAATCACTTGAATGGTTTTGTTTTTTGCAAATTCAGTTACTAACTCTCTTATGTATTCTTTTTCCATCCTGGTTGTTGAAGTTGGTGAACTAGAAAAACAACAATGGTCACAGGATGCATTACACCTTGAATCTAAATTGATTGATACTGTTTTATTATACATGAAATATCCCCCAACAAATGGTAAAGGAGAGTTAGACTCTCCTTTGTACCCCTCTAATTAATGACCACTTCCAAGAATCCAGCGATTTTCTTTTGATTTTACAAAATACCAAAGATCATTCACTTTTGCTAACTTTTGTGATTCATCTAATAGACCCTTAAATTCTAAGTTTTTCACAGTCTCATTGTTAGTGATTTCCTTTTTCATATTATCCCTCCTCCTTTTCTAATATAAACCAATTATTCTATATCATTCAATACATGTCAATATATTGTACCTAAAAAATCTGAAAAATGTCACTATTCTTGGTATATAAAGCCTATAGTCCTCTAGCCCCTCTAAGCTATACCGAATGAAAGGCCATAGTTTGATTTAAAGCTTCGTAATGAAAAGTAAAACATCAATATTGGCTACACTAGTTAAGGGATATACAGATTTTAAGTGGAAGAAATGAGGCAAACAATCTTACCCTAAACCAACCTGTACTGAAAAGCTGTTTTAAGCTCTTGCTTACCCCATTTGGCACCTCTTTCTCTCGTTTTAATTGTCTCTAAAAGCAGTTATGCGGTACTATCATATAAAGGTCCAATGTTTAAAAATAATGTCATACTTTTAAATTCACCTTATCATGCACATGCTCATAAAGAGGGGTTTATTCTAAAAAGGGGATGGACGGTTTTGGAAAGCAAGTACCTAGATCTACTCGCACAAAAATACGATTGTGAAGAAAAAGTGGTAACAGAAATCATCAATTTGAAAGCGATATTGAACCTGCCAAAAGGCACCGAGCATTTTGTCAGTGATCTGCACGGAGAGTATCAGGCATTCCAGCACGTGTTGCGCAATGGTTCAGGACGAGTCAAAGAGAAGATACGCGACATCTTCAGCGGTGTCATTTACGATAGAGAAATTGATGAATTAGCAGCATTGGTCTATTATCCGGAAGACAAACTGAAATTAATCAAACATGACTTTGATGCGAAAGAAGCGTTAAACGAGTGGTATAAAGAAACGATTCATCGAATGATTAAGCTCGTTTCATATTGCTCCTCTAAGTATACCCGCTCCAAATTACGCAAAGCACTGCCTGCCCAATTTGCTTATATTACGGAGGAGCTGTTATACAAAACAGAACAAGCTGGCAACAAGGAGCAATATTACTCCGAAATCATTGATCAGATCATTGAACTTGGCCAAGCCGATAAGCTGATCACCGGCCTTGCTTACAGCGTTCAGCGATTGGTGGTCGACCATCTGCATGTGGTCGGCGATATTTATGACCGCGGCCCGCAGCCGGATAGAATTATGGAAGAACTGATCAACTATCATTCTGTCGATATTCAGTGGGGAAATCACGATGTCCTTTGGATCGGCGCCTATTCCGGTTCCAAAGTGTGCCTGGCCAATATTATCCGCATCTGTGCCCGCTACGACAACCTGGATATTATTGAGGACGTGTACGGCATCAACCTGAGACCGCTGCTGAACCTGGCCGAAAAATATTATGATGATAATCCAGCGTTCCGTCCAAAAGCAGACGAAAACAGGCCAGAGGATGAGATTAAGCAAATCACAAAAATCCATCAAGCGATTGCCATGATCCAATTCAAGCTTGAGAGCCCGATTATCAAGAGACGGCCGAACTTTAATATGGAAGAGCGGCTGTTATTAGAGAAAATAGACTATGACAAAAATGAAATCACGCTGAACGGAAAAACATATCAACTGGAAAACACCTGCTTTGCGACGATTAATCCGGAGCAGCCAGATCAGCTATTAGAAGAAGAAGCAGAAGTCATAGACAAGCTGCTATTCTCTGTCCAGCATTCCGAAAAGCTGGGCCGCCATATGAATTTTATGATGAAAAAAGGCAGCCTTTATTTAAAATATAACGGCAACCTGTTGATTCACGGCTGTATTCCAGTTGATGAAAACGGCAATATGGAAACGATGATGATTGAGGATAAACCGTATGCGGGCCGTGAGCTGCTCGATGTATTTGAACGATTCTTGCGGGAAGCCTTTGCCCACCCGGAAGAAACCGATGACCTGGCGACAGATATGGCTTGGTATTTATGGACAGGCGAATACTCCTCCCTCTTCGGAAAACGCGCCATGACGACATTTGAGCGCTATTTCATCAAAGAGAAGGAAACGCATAAAGAGAAGAAAAACCCGTATTATTATTTACGAGAAGACGAGGCAACCTGCCGAAACATCCTGGCAGAATTCGGCCTCAATCCAGATCACGGCCATATCATCAACGGCCATACACCTGTAAAAGAAATCGAAGGAGAAGACCCAATCAAAGCAAACGGAAAAATGATCGTCATCGACGGCGGCTTCTCCAAAGCCTACCAATCCACAACAGGCATCGCCGGCTACACGCTGCTATACAACTCCTACGGCATGCAGCTCGTCGCCCATAAACACTTCAATTCCAAGGCAGAAGTCCTAAGCACCGGAACCGACGTCTTAACGGTCAAACGATTAGTGGACAAAGAGCTTGAGCGGAAGAAAGTGAAGGAAACGAATGTGGGTGAGGAATTGTTGCAGGAAGTTGCGATTTTAGAGAGTTTGCGGGAGTATCGGTATATGAAGTGAGGGGTGTGGGGTTCAGGGATGGTGATATGCTGCTCCCCTAAAAGTAGATAGATGAATTTTAGAAAATCTGTTTGCCTTGGGGAGTTTTTTCATGGCTGGACAATTATACTACAAGGAAGAAATACTAATACTTATAGAATGTAATTGGGTAATGATTCGGAGAAAGAGGTTGCGAAATAATATGGTATTACACTGAAACAATTATCAATGGAGAACATGCACGATATAGCCGTTCTATATTCTCCCTCTATTATGGCACTCATTAGTAGACATAACCGTAAAAAAATGCACTCAAAAAAAGTCCATTCTATATAACTCTCGCTAGGGTGGACCTTTTTCAACATTCAAAGTACTAGATTTTTTCTAGTGAAAGAATAAGAAAAGACATAAGTTCTATTTTATCACTCTGTTATAGGTTAAGTTATTACGGTGTTTCATTATATACTGAATTTAAACACCCTTGACATTATGGGAATTTTTAAAACAGGTTAAAAGGAAGTTCTATAAGAACTCCCTAGTTTAATATTATTTGGTCAAAATCTAAAACCAAAAAATCTATTTTTATCTTCATTGTTTCTATCTAATTTTGCAACAATCATACCTTTCGACTCTAATTCTTGAAGGTCATCTAATAATAATTCATTTTTATTTATTGTTACAAAATATTGTCCGATCCTATTCTCTAACAGACTTGAATTGATATGTTTTAATAATGTACCTTTTACATGAGGATCAGGATTAGAATAAGATCCGTCATGAATTAAAATATTCAAACTACACTTATTTATACACCTGTATAAAAACCAAGTAAGATCAAATATATTTATCTTCATATGGAGTCTACCATGTGAACGTTCATCCGGTATAGAACAAGAAATTTTGATCCTTCCTGTAGTTGATTGTTTTGCGTTACTTATTCTATTATCATATTCAAAATCTAAAAATCCATGTTGGTTGTATGTAACATCCATTAGATTATTAAAAAGCTTCTTTAACTCACTAACTATAGCGCTATAAGATTGAAACTCATCATAATACATTGAATTAACTCTTAATATTTCATGTTGAAGTTCATTAATCTTATCAAAAATATGGTTTTTTTTATCGTAGTCACTAATTCTCAATCTTACTTCCGCTAACTCTATTTCTTTCCTTCTTTGTTCTTCCATCACAATGGAAATATCCTCAATGAAATTGTTACTCTTTAAAATTCTGGCACTTGATTCCAGTTGTTCTGTTAATCCTTGCTTTTTGATATTAAGTTTTTTTAAATCGGCTTGTATTTTAACAATTTTATCTTTAAAATAACTCCCTCTACTTTCTACCATGAAATTATAGAACTCTTGGACTTTATTATAATTCTGTTTTACTTCCTCTGGAAAAAAACCTACAATATCTTCATAGAATTTTTCTATATTTTCTAATTCTTTAATCTTAGTTACTTTTTTATTTAAATCATCTATATTTCTTTGATATTGTTTACAAATATGTTCATTTTCAAATATTTCATTTTGTATTTTATTAAGTTCACTTTTAATTTCTGAGTACCTATTTGTATCATTATTATATTTATTGGCAGTCTTAGTTTGATAGATAACTCTATTGTAATCCTCTATCTCATTTATTAATTCATCTTCCTTAACTTTTAAATCGCCAATGTTAATATTCATTGATTCAATCAATTTTATTTCACTATTTAATTTTTCAATCTTATCCCGAAAAACCTTTATGTTTTTTTCTGTATGAGTTGGTAAAGTAAAAAGATAGTTAAGTAATTTATATTGTTTTAACCCTCCCCTATTCGGTAAAACTATATCATTAAACCCTGTCTTTTCGTCTCTTATAATATACTCCCTTAACGCCGCAAAAGTTATATCCTCTTTCTCACCCTTTAAAATTTCCTTTTCAATAAATTTTTTATATACACTTATACTAACTTTTTTCCATTCCTCCAAATTAAAAGTTAAAGAAGTATCATGTAATGTATAACCATGTTTAGGAGAATTAAAAGATCTAGCAAGGAATACTTGATTTCCATCAATTTCCACATTCAAAACAATAAAAACGTTTTTATTGAGAAGAATTTCATTTGTCGTATAAAAATTTGATATAGTCTTCCCTAGTAAAAAGGAGATGCATTCAATCATCGTTGACTTACCTACACCATTAGTCTCTTCATGATCTTCTCTCTTTTCACCAAGTATTATATTTACTCCTACAGCATTAAATTTATACTCTTTCAAAATTTCTTGGGAATTGCAAACAAAAAGATTTTTTATAATCATAACAATCACTAACTCTCCGTTCTGCTAATCATATTTTGATTAAAAGAAACTTTACCTAATGAATATAAAAAAGTTAACGATAAATACAGTATCCGTTCAATATTCAAATTTATTATAATACCTTGACTCTTAGCATAATCAAGAAAAAGTTGATCAATATGTTTTTCCTTCTCTAACAGTTCATAAAGTATCTTTGATGAGTATAAAATATTTTCTTCCACAGCATTATATTTAGTTAATAAAAAATGATTCATTTCTGGCCTCTCCGCCTTTTCCTTTTTTAAAGGAGAATTATTCACTAGAGGAATAAGATCATTTCCAATTTGAATGTTTTTAAACTCATTTTCTAATAAAACATAAGAGTATTTGAGAATATTTTCAGCTGTTTCAATTTTAAGATCAATCATTCTTAACACTTCTTTTGTTATCATTAAAAATCTCACATTCATAAATGCACCAACATGTTAAAATCTTAATGTATTTTTTCGTTAAAGCCTTTGAATATGGTAAAACTGAATGACATTCTAGATAAATCTCATTAACAATTTTTACAAATATCTCATCTCCATTATTATATTGATTATGAAACTCTAGATATTTGTCTACTATCGTCTCAGCAATCAATTCCTTTTTATCAGCACTTACATACGAAGTGGAATCCATTATATGGTTTATCACACCAAAATACTCAGAATAACTATCGAATTTCCGTTTAAAAGTTTCCCCACTTTTCATATCATAAAATTTTTTATCTAAACCAATTTGATTATCAAAATTACTAGTAAATGTTTTATAACTTTCTCTATACTCATGAAAATCTATAATAAAGCTCTTAAACTCATCTTCATCAATTTTATCATCGTTATCTTCTATTTCTTTTTCAATAAGGCTCTCTAATCTATTAATCTTATAATTTAACTTCCCTTCCTGTAGTCTCCTTCCTCCTTGGTTGTTTTTTGACCAGTATTTATATTCGGTATTCCAAATGTAGTATGTTACTTCTGTCTCGCCATTATCTAAATTCACATCCACCGAAATAAATTCTGGAGTAGCATACTCATCCTTTATAATGGCTCCACTTACTAATTCTAAGAATGGATTTTCATTTGTATTTGCAGTAATATTAAATGAAGAATCATGTACATGTCCTGCCAAATATAGATCAATAAAGTAATCATCAAAATGTGCCTTTATTGATTCTCTTTCGGAAGATTCAATACAACCTAACGTATGGTGCCCAATAGCTATATTTAATACCTTGCCCTTATTTTTCTCTTTGTTCATCTTCCTTATTGCTTTATATAATTTCATCTGTGCAGTTAATAACGTTCCTTCTTCACCTTTTTTATCTGATAACAGACATGTATTTATTGATAAAACATTATACTTCTCCGATTGATACAAAAAATGCAAATCTTCTTCCGGATATTTAACACCCATAAAATCTTCATAAAAATCGAAAAATTTCCTTTGACCTTCCACTAATATATTTGTAGCTTTTTGATCTAGTTTATCCAACATTTCTGAGGGGTTAGGAGATTTCATAATACTATCAATCAAAAGTGTCCTCGTCATGTCTCTAGATATATCGTGATTTCCTGGCACTAAGTGTACGTTATTCTTACTTAATCCCATACTTTTAATAATTCCATTAAGATATTCTTTAACATCTTCGTTATACACATCACCTTTGTGTGCTATATCTCCAGTTAATAATAAAAAATCAAAATCTGACTCTCTTCTTAAAACTTCTATAAAATCTAATAATTTATCTCTCATTACAATAGTGTCATAATTTTGAAACTGAAAATGCAAATCAGAAATTTGTAAAAAACGTACCTTCAATACAAACATCCTCTCATAAGTATATTTATCCCCTATATATTTCTAGAAAACTTTTTATTCTATATCATCTTTACTCTTTAATATATTAAGACTCTTTCCACACCATCAAATAAATTATAACCTAAACATAACTCTTTACTCATTTTAGTATTGTATTTAAGTCAAACATTGCATTGGTTGCTGAAATATTATATTCATTGAATTATTCCATTAAATAGCTTTTAGTTGAACTTTAGTCTTTCTGTAATGGTGGAGATGCTCTTACTTATGATAAGGCTCCCCACGATTAATCCGAAAAGCCCGATAAATCTGCTCCACTAAAATAAGCCGCATCAACTGATGAGGAAATGTCATCTTCGAGAACGATAGCTTCTCGTCCGCTCGCTTCATCACCGTGTCACTCAATCCGAGTGATCCGCCGATGACGAAGGTGACTTTGCTTTTTCCATAAGTAGCCAGCTTATCTATTGTATCGGCTAGTTCTTCGGATGTTTTCATTTTTCCTTCGATGGCGAGGGCGATGACGTGGGCGTCGGGGCTGATTTTGGATAGGATGCGGTCGCCTTCTTTGTCTTTTATGATTTTCATGTCCTGGTCGCTTAGGTTTTCCGGCGCTTTTTCGTCCGGGAGTTCGATGATGTCGATTTTTGCGTAGGCCGAAAGTCGTTTGGTGTATTCTTCAATGCCTTGCTTGAGGTATTTTTCTTTTAGTTTTCCGATTGTCACAATATTGATATTCACAGGTCATCCCCACTTTAAAAACAAGTTATTCATATATGTTGTCCACAATTGTGGATATCTTTTCTGTATTTTGTGTAAGATCATTCGTTCCCCACTATATATACTGCGGGGTCTCCACATAATTCACAGGCTGTGGATAAACTGTTAGTATGTTCGATTTTTCTGATTTCGGGCGGCAGCTCGTGGTCGTCTATGTACATATCCAGCACCGTTTCGATGTGTTCTTCACAAGAATAATACGCTTGTTTCATGTTCAAATCCTCCGATGTTTTCTTCCATTTTTACAAATGTTCTCTTCTCAATATAACCTATTTATTCACATGTTAGTAGTGCTTCGGGCTGAGTTTTATCCACAATTCGACAAACAAGCTGTTGATGACTCTATTTCGCTCGTGTGTTAGTTTGGATGTAACCGATGTGTGGGGAGGTCTGCATTTGCGCTTTAGATGGGTTTGGCTTTTTGTGATTATGTTGCTGCTTGCTGAGTGTCAGCCATCTTATTGGGTGTTGGAGAAGGATCGAATCGGTGAAGGCAGTCCAGACTTAGAAATATACGCTAATTATCTCCAAATGCATGATGACGTGAAAGGATATCAAGTCTTCACCATATCAGAAGGCAAAAAAATGGTCGTCGTGTCTCTCGGAAGCAGCGAGAAAGATAAGAAGCTTGAAGTGTCGGACGTCAAATTCTCATCTAAAGAAACGATTGTAACTGTGGAGCGAAAACCTGCTCCTACGGCAAATGAGAAAAACCCTTTTATTTTGATTGGACTGGACAAAATTGAAGGGGATTTAATTGTTCAAGACGAAACAGGAGATCGCTTTGAAGAAACGGATTACCAGCAATAAAGCCGGCGTTCTGAGAACGTCCGGCTTTTTCTTTTACTTCAATGTCCCATGCGGGTCGATGACGAATTTTTTGGCTGCGCCTTTGTCGAAGTCGCTGTAGCCTTTTGGCGCGTCGTCCAGAGAAATAACGGTGGCATTGACGGCTTTTGCGATCTGCGCTCTGCCGCTCAGGATCGCTTTCATCAAATTGCGGTTGTATGTCATGGCGGGCGTTTGTCCGGTGACGAAGGTGTGGGCTTTGGCCCAGCCGAGTCCGAAGCGGATTTTTAATGAGCCTGTTTTGGCGTCCGCATCCTTTGCACCGGGATCTTCGGTCACGTATAAGCCTGGAATGCCAAGGCTGCCTCCGACCTGGGTGACGTCCATGATTGAGTTCAGCACGGCGGCTGGCGCTTCTCCTTGATTGCCGTGCCCAGATGCTTCAAAGCCGACACAGTCCACTGCAGCATCAACGGTTGGTTCACCTAGTATTTGTTCAATTTGCTCGCCGAGGCGGTCGTGTTTTTGCACGTTGACCGTTTCACAGCCGAAGCTTCTGGCCTGTGCCAGCCTGTCTTCGTTCAGATCGCCGACAATCACGGTAGAGGCGCCTAGGAGCTGAGCGGAGTGTGCAGCTGCCAAGCCGACAGGACCCGCTCCAGCGATATAAACGGTTGAACCTGTTTGCACGCCCGCTGTATAAGCTCCATGGAAGCCGGTCGGAAAAATGTCGGACAGCATGGTCAAATCGAGAATCTTTTCTAGCGCCTGTTCTTTATCAGGGAATACCAAAAGCTGAAAATCAGCGTATGGCACCATGACATATTCAGACTGGCCGCCGACCCAGCCGCCCATATCGACGTAGCCGTAAGCCGATCCCGGCCGGTCCGGATTGACATTCAGGCACACATGCGTTTTCTGCGTTTTGCACATCACACAGCGTCCGCAGGCAATATTGAAAGGAACGGATACGATATCTCCTTTTTTGATAAATTCAACATCACGCCCCGTTTCAATGACTTCTCCCGTAATTTCATGCCCGAGCACCAAGCCTTCTGGCGCCGTTGTGCGGCCTCTGACCATATGCTGGTCGCTTCCGCAAATGTTGGTTGTAATGACTTTGAGAATAACCCCATGCTCACATTTTCGATTCACATTCGCCTTCGGGACGCCGGGCCCGTCCCTCAAGATTAACTCCGGATAACCGATATCCTCCACCGCTACAGTCCCTTTGCCTTTGTACACAACCGCTTTGTTTCCTGTCAACGCCATTCCTCCCATTCATGTGTTTGGACTCTCCGTCCTTGAACATGACTTCGGTTCGGCATGACTCTTTCCCTTTTTCACGACTGTTTTTTCTGTATTCTTACAACAACAAATATGCCAAGAAAGCATCCAATAATGGTTCCGCCGATGTCTAAGAAGTCGACTTTACATCCATTTAACAAGAACACAGTAATGGCCGAAACCAGGCAGATCATAACTGCCAGAAGAATAACCCGATTTGTCTGCATGTAATTCCTCCTTTGGATTCGTTTCTAAACCATACCCAAAATCCTCTGCAAACTTCGGTTCAACAAAAAAAGAGACTTCACACCAGTCTCTTCATAAACAGAGATCACTCAAAAAATTTCCTGAGAAATAATGTGGCAACACTCGTTACTAACGCAATTGCCGTATACATAACAACCCAAAATATGAATGAGCTATTCCCCGAAGCTAACGTAACTAACAATATCAAGCTCGTGATAAGAACGATGAGCGGTGCCACCCAAAATCTTTTAAATAAAAAATGACCCGCTATACCAAATACACCTGCGACGATCGGAAAACCAAAAACGATAAATAAAACGGCGATGGCTCCCATACTACCCTCCTTGCCTTAAAACCTCTTCATCACCTCAACATCATACAGCTTCAAATGACTCTTCGGCGTCACGACATCCTTTACCTTCCCAATCTCTTTTTCTTTCATTTTCTTTCCGGTTTTCAGGCTGTACTGTTCAATGTAGGCAGGCTTGTGATACGTGTATGTGAAGAAATAGAGGCTGCTGCCTTTTTGGGTGATTTCTTTGAATTCGGCTTTCATTTTGTCCGGGGAAAGGGTGAAGACGATGCTTGTTTTTCCTGTCTTGGCATCGATTTTGTGTACCTTTCCGAAGCCGTCAATGAAATACAGGTTCCCGTCATAAGGGAAAAAGCTGTTTTTAAAGCTGAAGGGCATGGAGCTGTATATCGTTTGTTCGTCGTTTTTGTATTCGGCGATATCGTGCAGCTCTACTTCGCCGCTTTTTTTGTTGATCTTGACCATTTGATAGAGATCGTGGGCTTTTTGGCCGCGAACCATAACATACACAGCTTGGTCGTCCACGGCAAGTTGGGATTCGACTGAGGCTCCTTCCCGGTACTGCCATTCCGTTATGCTGAGATAGGTAAGCTTCTTCTGATCTGCTTGAATCTGAAGGAGCTGATAGCCTTTTCCGTCATCTGTCGGGACGAGTGCGTAAATGGCGCCATCATGGAAACCGGAGGCTCGGATGTAGTAGGGGATGACGTCTTTTTTCCACTCTCCGTCCATTTGGCGGTACAGCTCTGAGCGGTATCCGTCTCCCTTTTTGTCGTAGCCGGAGTTGTATAAGGTGTAAAAGCCGTCCGTGTTTTGCAGAAAGCCCGCGCTGTCGCCTGTGTGCTGATAGGTTCTTTTATGGGAGCGCAGGCCGTTTTTGATCGTATAAATCGTGTTTTTGTCCTCCAGCATCACGCTGTCACCGTGAACCTTTGCTGAGCCCAGCTCAAGGCCCTTCATCTGAAAGGAAGACAGCGTCCCGTCATGGCTGATAAACAGGGCGTAGCTTTTCCCGCCGCCAAATGCATCTTGATCCGCAGAGGATGAGAAATACAGCAGGACTTCTTTGTCATCCAGGAAATCGGGATTTCTGAGATCCTGCTGACTCACGGTTTTATGGCTTTTGAGAGGAGAAATGAAGACAAATAGTGCGATTCCTGCGAGAATCAGCATGGCGATGGTAATCATCCACTTTTTCATAGCCTTCTCCTTAGTAAATGGTCATAATGGTTGTCGTATAAGAAGAACTAGTGATGTCGCGCGGATACACGCCTAAGCCTCCGTTGCTGTCTATATCAATCCCTGCTTTCAGCAAAAAGGCAGACCATAGGAGCTTTGAACAGTTTTTGGCGCCGTCATGGCCGGTATTTCTGTTATTGACGAAGTTAAATGAGTATGGGTCGCCGACTTTTGATACCGCCCAGTCGGCAGCAGCTGTTTTTTGAGATGAGGATACGCTGACGGTTTGCACAATGGAGTTGTCTTCCACGTCTCTGGCATTATACGCGATCTGCCTGACGCCGTCGCTCGGGACAGATTCAACAATTTTGTCAGCGGCGGAGTACATGCCGACATGGCCGTGATTGTAGTAGGCTGTGTAGGAGTTCGTGTAATAGATATTGCCTTTCGCGCTTGTCGGGAGTTTTTTCGTGCCGGACGAGCCGCCCATGATAGACATGCCGCTTTCCTTGGCGAGCCGGTCCCCCTCTGCTTTATCAGCCGTGATCTCCTTATAGAACTGTTTTAGGATAACGTCCTGCTTTACGTGCTGCTGTTTGGCAATCTGGCTGGCAGATTTCATGATTTCTTCCGGTGTCGTGCCTGGCTGCAGTGCGGCGATTTCTTCAGCATAATTTGTGGTCTTTACGGCTTTGGCGGGAGTAACAAACAGGCCGCCGCACATTGTGAGCGCTACCAAAAACATCGACACTCGTTTCTTCAACTTCATTACATCTCCTCTTTTCTTGTGAGTGTAGGAAAGGTAATTTCCTCACCCACATTATATTAGGAAAATAAGGAAAGTAACTAGGTTATTTACAGAATTTTTAGAAATCGTTTACAGAAAAAGGCCTTTATCAGGCCCTTTTCGTTAAAGCTTCTTGCTCATCACTACGTCTGTTTCTTGAAATCCGGTTTGCTCATATAGCTTTCGAGCCGTCTGATTATGGGCAAAGACATGAAGGGACAGCTTGCGGATTCCCATACTGCGTGCCGCTTGATCTAATGCCGCCAATGCTTGCTTTGCGTAGCCCTTTCCCCGATACGGTTCATATAACCCGAAATCATAAATAAACGCTTCCTGCTGCGGATGCTCCGGTTCAGCATGTATCCAGAGCCAGCCAACGATATCCTTTTCATTCAGCTTGAGGCTCCACAAATGGTGATGGGGTGTTTCGAGCCCTCTCGGAAGCAGATCAGTAAACACCTGCTTAGACAAAAGCTGGGCATCTTCAGGCAGCCATGTTCCCGCTTTTACCTTTTCTTCCGCGTAATGCTTTGTTGTGTACGTGAGATAAGACCGAAATTCTTCTGTCTGCATAGGGGTTAGCATAATTGTCATATCATCTCTCCTTCATATATTGACTAGAGGATTTTACATAAAATAGAAAGAGGTGTTACTATCAGAATAAGCAACTGAGATTGATAAGTCACTAGAGAAAGGAGTTTCACATGAATAAGATCGCACCCGCAGAAATCGCTAGCATGCTCAACGATTGGTACCTTGCCATCAAGAAACATGAAGTTGAAGAATCCTCCCGTTTATTTGAAGAAGTGAAGCCTTTATTGGATGACATGGAAGAGGATCAGGAGGTGCTTGCCTACTTCTCCTTATTGGAACTGCGCCACAAGGTTTTGCTTCACGAGGCGAGAGGACAGGGCTTTCAGCATGAGGAGCCTTCTCATATGAATGCTACGTCTGACATGCTGAAATATTACTTTTTTCTGTTTGAAGGCATGTATGAGGCCTATAAAAATAATTATGACATTGCCATTGGGCTGTATAAAGATGCAGAGCAGTATCTCGACAACATTCCCGATCCGATTGAAAAAGCCGAATTTCACCTGAAGGTCGGTAAGCTCTATTATAAGCTGGGACAAAATATTGTGTCCCTCAATCATAC
The DNA here is from genome assembly GCF_037963345.1 of Bacillus sp. PS237. Taxonomy (NCBI): domain Bacteria; kingdom Bacillati; phylum Bacillota; class Bacilli; order Caryophanales; family Bacillaceae; genus Bacillus; species Bacillus sp. PS237. The sequence goes on from NZ_CP150156.1 coordinate 4,067,454, forward strand.
ACGGCAAGCAGTCAAAACATTCAGAGAAGAGACAGATTATAAAAAGAAGCTGGCTTCAGCCCTGATTACCATGTCAGGCAATTTTACAGAGATGAGCCAGTTTGAAGAAGCTGAGGCTTATTTGGACGAAGCAATTCGGATCACGAGTGAATTAGAGGATCATTTTTTTGAAGCCCAGCTTTTGCATAACTTCGGCCTTCTACATGCGCAAAGCGGCAAATCAGAAGAAGCGGTTTCGAAATTAGAGGAGGCTCTACAGAACGATGAGTATGCCCGCTCCGCCTATTATTATCATTCTGCCTACTTGCTGATACGAGAGCTGTTTAAGATCAAAAAGAAAGAACAGGCCTTATCTTATTACCAAGACGTGAAGGAAAAATTGACTGCTGAGCCGAATAGAATATGTGAGGCAAAAATAGACATTTTATATGCCATTTATGCAGAAGGGGGTCATGCGGAAACGTTTCACTTATGCAAACAACATATGGATGACTTGTTGTCCGAGAAAGAGTATGACAGTGTAAGAGAACTTTCCATTTTGGCTGGCGAACGGTATAGGGAACTTGAGCTTTACAAAGAAGCTGCCCACTTTTTTTATGAAGCATTACAGATTGAAGAACTGATTAAACGAACGGAGGTTATATAAATGAAAAGATTTCTGATTGGCGCAGGCGTCGCAGCGGTGATTTTATCAGGTTGGTTTATTGCGGACCATCAAACCCACTCACAGGAAATGAAAGTCGCTGAGAAAATGATTGGATAAATGAAAAACCCCCGCGGGATGCGGGGGTTCAATTTAACGAAAGAATCCTAAAACGGTTTGTAGTTTTAGGATTCTTTCATCTTTTCAGCGTGATTGAAAACCCTTGAAGTCTAGGAAGAACGAGCATTGGAGCGCAGCGAATGTTTGGAATTCGTGAGCACCGAAGCGCAGGCCTGACAACGAATGCGAGGGTTTGTCGACACGCTGAAACCCCCGCGGGTGCGGGGGTTTTCTTATTACAGCAGCTTCTTCCCTAACAGGGATTCTACGAGCTCTACTGCTGTTTTGCCCGTTTTGTTTTTGTGATCAAGGATCGGGTTAACCTCAACGAATTCGGCTGAGGTAATGATGCCTGCGTCATACAGCATTTCCATAGCCAAATGGCTCTCCCGGTAGCTGATGCCGCCGACGACAGGGGTTCCGACACCCGGTGCGTCGTTCGGATCAAGTCCGTCCAGATCAAGGCTCAGATGGACGCCATCACATGCTGATAAATAATCAAGGGTTTCTTCAATGACCTTTGTCATGCCAAGACGATCGATTTCGTGCATTGTGTACACCTTCATGCCGCTTTCCTTAATGTACTTGCGCTCCCCTTCATCAAGTGACCGGGCGCCAATGATGACGACGTTTTCCGGTTTGATTTTAGGCGCGTAGCCTTCAAGGTTAACCAGTGACTCGTGGCCAATGCCTAGGCTGACCGCGAGCGGCATGCCGTGAATATTGCCCGATGGTGAAGTTTCAAGTGTATTCAAATCGCCGTGCGCGTCATACCAGATGACGCCGAGATTATCGTAATGCTTCGCTGTGCCTGCAAGCGTGCCGATCGCAATACTGTGGTCACCGCCCAGGACAAGCGGGAATTTTTTCTCTTCAATGACTTTGTTGACCTTTTGCGCGAGTTTTTCATTTCCCGCCAAAACGGAATTCAGGTTTTTCAGTTCCTCGTCATTTTTGATTTTTTCGCGATTGATCGGAATGTCACCGAGATCTTCAACCGTATACCCCATGTCTGACAGCCTCTCGATCAGATGAGCGTACCGGATGGCACTCGGGCCCATATCCACTCCGCGTCGTGCTTGTCCTAAATCCATTGGCATTCCAATAACCGAAATCGTTTTATCCATCTGTGATTCCACCTCAACATTTAAGATAATGTCCTATGCGGGTTATAACAAAGATGACTTGCGGACAACGTTTTTAAAGCTCTAGCTGACGATTTGCCTGCTGGCGTTTTTTAATGACGACATGATAAATGATGTAGCAAATGATCATAAACGGTACGCCGCAATACAGCGCGATACGCTGCTCCGGATCAAATGCAAGACTGATGAGCACGACCGTATTTAACGTTAGGCCGATCAGCGGAAGCACCGGGTACAGCGGTGTTTTAAATTTCAAATCTTCTATCTTCCCGCCCTCACGGATATATTTGCGTCTGAACATGATTTGGGAAAGCGAGATCGTAATCCAGCCGACCTGCGCGCTCATGCCCGCCAAAGATAACAGTACCATATATACGGTTTCAGCCTGCGCAAACTTTGTCAGAAGTGATAGGCAGGCCACAGCCATCGTTACGATTAACGAGTACATCGGTACACCGCGCTGATTTGTTTTGCCAAGCGCTTTGAAGGCTTGTCCTTCATTCGCCATCGCGTACAGAATACGTGTTGATGCGTATAAACCTGAGTTCGCAACAGATAACAGTGCGATTAAAATAACAAAGTTCATGATATCAGCTGCATATGGGATTCCGATTTGCTCAAATACGGCAACAAATGGACTTTCCACGACACCCGCCTGTTTCCACGGAATCATGCCGGCAATGACAATGATTGAAAGCACAAAGAACACAAGCGTTCTCCATACTGTCTGTTTGATGGACCGCGGAATCGTTTTTTCAGGGTCTTCACTTTCTCCGGCTGCAACCCCGATCAGCTCAGTCCCCTGAAACGCAAAGTTCACAGTAATCATCGTAATCAGCATTGCCTTTATGCCGTTCGGAAATAACCCGTCTTCATAAAAATGTGTCAAAAACGGCGCCTGCTCTCCGCCCTTCAGATCAATCAGGCCAAACATGGCAGCTCCGCCGAGAATAATAAATAAAAGGATAATCAAAATTTTAATGCCTGAGAACCAGAATTCAGATTCCGCAAAGGCTTTTGTGGTGATCGCATTTAAAATAAACATCAGTGCCGCAAAGACCAGACACCAGATCCACACGTCTATATGCGGAAACCAGCGTTGCATCAGCTGCCCCGCTGATAAAAATTCAATGGCGCATGTAACCGCCCAGCCGAGCCAGTACAGCCAGCCGAACGCAAACCCGAAGGCCGGGCTGATAAATTTCGTGGCATAGGTCTGGAAGGACCCCGACACAGGAAAGGCGACTGCCAGCTCTCCTAAGCAGAGCATGGTCAAAAACATGATAAAGCCGCCCACTAAATAGGACAGAACCGCGCCGAGCGGTCCCGCTTGGTTAATGGTAAACCCGGTTCCAAGGAAGAAACCGGTTCCGATCACTCCGCCCAATGAAATCATGAACAAATGGCGTGATTTCATTGTCCGCTGGAGCTGATTTCCGTTATCTTGGTTTGTATTCACATTCTGCACCCCTTCAGCAACTTGTATTGGATCTAAGCTGGAACATCTGCATGGTGCTATCCCAGTTTGCTGTCCAAAGAGTCTCTATCTATTTAATATAAAATTCACTTCTTCTCATAAAGATACATTATACTAAAATACTGTAGCTGAGCAAATAGGGAGTGCTGATTTTTCTGTTGTAAATTTATACAAACGAAGTGAATATCCCGCCATGGTGCGGATTTATGCGTTTCGCAGCACGTGCTTAATTTTCTCTATCGCCCAATCCAAGTCCTCTTTGGAAATGATTAATGGCGGTGCAAAACGAATGACTGTATCATGCGTTTCCTTGCATAAAAGTCCCTCTTCCTTCAAACGCTCACAATACGGACGTGCCGCTTCAGTCAATTCCACACCGATAAACAGCCCTCTGCCGCGGACTTCTTTAATGACAGGGCTGTCAATACTCTCAAGCTCGCTTTTAAAGTATTCACCAAGTTCAAGAGAACGATCCGCCAGCTTTTCATCCTCCAGCACTTCTAATGAAGCGATAGACACTGCACATGCAAGCGGGTTTCCACCAAATGTTGAGCCGTGTGAGCCAGGGTTAAACACGCCTAGGATCTCGCGGTCCGCCGCAATGCAAGAGATCGGGAACACACCGCCGCCAAGCGCTTTGCCCAAGATATACATATCCGGAACAATGCCGTCCCAGTCACAGGCAAACGTCTTGCCTGTACGTCCGAGACCCGTCTGAATTTCATCCGCAATAAACAAGACATTCTCTTCCTTACAAATCGCCGCCGCTTCCTGTAAAAATCCTTCAGGCGGAATCACAATGCCCGCTTCGCCTTGAATCGGTTCAAACAAGAATGCCGCTGTATTCGGCGTAATGGCCTGTCGAAGCGCTTCCACATCGCCGTAAGGAATGAGTTTGATTCCTGGAAGCATCGGGCCGAATCCTCGTTTATATTCCTCTTCAGAAGAAAGAGATACCGCCAGCATCGTGCGGCCGTGGAAGTTCCCGACACATGCGATAATTTCCGCTTGATTGTCAGCTACGCCCTTCACTTCATACGCCCAGCGTCTCGCCGCTTTCACCGCGGATTCAACCGCTTCGGCTCCTGTATTCATCGGCAGAATCATCTCTTTGCCTGTCAGTTTAGCTGTTTTTTCGTAAAACGGCCCAAGCTGATCGTTATGAAACGCGCGTGACGTGAGGGTGATTTTATCAGCCTGATCCTTTAATGCCTGAATGATTTTCGGGTGTCTGTGCCCCTGGTTTACCGCAGAGTAAGCACTCAGCATATCCATATATTCATTGCCTTCCGGGTCCTTTACCCAAGCACCCAGCGCTTCAGAAATAACAATCGGGAGCGGGTGATAATTGTTGGCTCCGTAATGAGACGTCTGATCAATAATTTCTTTGGATTTAGATAAAGCTGTCATATTTGAATTCCCCCTTGTTTTCTGTTTCAACATGTTATCCTGCTTTCCCTTTATATAAATGCAAGTTCTGTGCCAAATCAAGAATTCGTGTGTTTTCTACAATTTTCGAGGACAAGGTGCAAAAACATTCTGATATTTCGAGCGAAAATTTCAGCAAGTGCAAAATTCTTTTGCATATCCTCTCCGTTTTTTTATAAAATAGAAGCAATATTAAGAAAATAATTGAGGGAGGTTCATACAGTGGTCAAAGACAGCGAATTCCTCACATTGGTTTTTCAGAGTATTTTAGATGAAATCGATGTTGGCCTGCACGTGGTAGACGAGCATGGAAACACAATCGTTTATAACAATAAAATGATGCAGATTGAAGATATGGAGAAGCATGACGTCTTGAATAAAAACCTGATGGATGTGTTTATGTTTTCAAAGCAGCAGGACAGCACACTGGTACAGGCTCTTCAGGAAGGCAAGACGATTAAAAACGTCAAACAGAGCTATTTCAATAATAAAGGCCAGGAAATTACGACGATCAATCATACATATCCCATCGTCCAAGACGGCAAAATCAGGGGCGCCGTTGAAATTGCCAAGGATGTGACAAAGCTGGAACGGCTGATCAGGGAGAATATGAACAAAAAAGGCAGCACAACCTATACGTTTGACAGTATTCTCGGCACCAGTCCGGCCATTCAAGACGTCATCGAAAACGCCAAGCGGGCAACCCGTACGTCATCATCTGTCCTTCTAGCAGGCGAAACCGGCACGGGAAAAGAACTGTTCGCGCAAAGTATCCATAATGGAAGCGATCGTTCTGGCGGCCCGTTTATTTCGCAAAACTGCGCGGCACTGCCAGACAGCCTTGTGGAAAGCATTTTGTTTGGGACGAAAAAAGGCGCGTTTACCGGCGCTGTCGACCAGCCCGGCCTGTTTGAACAAGCCCACGGCGGCACACTGCTGTTAGATGAAATCAACTCGCTGAATCTCAGCCTTCAGGCGAAGCTGCTGCGCGCCCTTCAAGAACGGAAAATCAGGCGCATCGGTTCAACAAAGGATACACCGATTGACGTACGTATTATTGCCACGATGAATGAAGACCCAATTGATGCAATTGCAGGCGAACGAATGCGGAAGGACTTGTATTACAGGCTGAGTGTCGTCACACTGATCATCCCGCCGCTTCGGGAACGAAAAGAAGACATTTTGCTTCTCGCGTCGGAGTTCATCCAGAAAAACAACCATCTGTTCCAAATGAATGTTGAACACATCAGCGATGACGTGAAGCAATTTTTCCTTTCTTATGACTGGCCGGGAAATATTCGCGAGCTTGAGCATATGATCGAAGGCGCAATGAATTTCATGACGGACGAGCAAACGATTACGGCTTCCCATCTGCCCTATCAATACCGCATGAAAATCAAGCCGGCTGACATCCCAGAGCCGGAAACACCAAGACACCAGCCAGCCGCGGACTTAAAAGAAAAAATGGAAAGCTTCGAAAAATATGTGATAGAGAACGTGTTAAGAAAACACGGCCATAACATCTCGAAAGCTGCTCAGGAGCTTGGCATCAGCAGACAAAGCCTCCAATATCGGCTGAAGAAATTTTCTCACTCGTCTAACGAATAATCCGGAGCAGGAAGCCTGATCAGAAAAACAGTGCCTCTGCCGATTTCACTTTTCACTTCAATCGTCCCATTGTGATTGTCGATAATCGATTTCGTTATGGCAAGGCCTAATCCCGAACCTCCATATTTCCGGGAGCGGGATGGGTCTGCCTTGTAAAACCGGTCAAACACTAAAAAACGTCACTTCTTATGCATTGAAGAAAGAAAATGGCACCTATGTGTATCACAGCCAGCAACCACACGGTACAAACCATTAAAGTCCATGCAAATAACGGAAGTATTTGCAGCTAACTGCCATTTGCTGTTTCACGTGTAACATCCATCTTGTATTTTTCTTCATATTCGATATATCCTTTTTCAACTGAACGGGCGTGACCCCTGTTCAGTTTTTTTTGCATATCAAAACAGCCTGGCAACGATGCCAGACTGCTTTTATTAACTGCCTAATTGGTCTGCGGAGGACAGCTTGATATCAACAGATTTTTCTTTTCCGCCGCGATAAAACTTCACCTTCACCCGGTCACCGACTTTTTTCTGATAAAGCCGTTTTCGCAGGTCAACAATATCATTTACTTTGTATCCGTCAAATTCCGTGATGACATCCAGTTCCTTCAGCCCCGCTTTTCCGGCAGGTGAAAAGGCGTCTACACCCATCACAACCGCTCCATTGGTGACGTTCTTAGGAAGCTTTAATGTTTCATCCCAATGATAGCTTGCGATGTCACTTAGCGATTTCATCTCAATGCCAAGGAACGGGCGTTTGACCTTTCCGTATCTCTCTAAATCCTCTATCACAGGGATCACGAGCTTAGACGGAATGGACAGGCCAATCCCTTCAACCGCTGACTCGGCAATTTTCATTGAATTGATGCCAATGACCTTCCCATCCATATTTAACAAAGCGCCGCCGCTGTTCCCAGGGTTAATGGCCGCATCTGTTTGCAGGACTTCAGCGTTCCAGTCAGGCTGTCCATCACCGTTTGAATCTACTGGGATCGCCCTCTCCGTACCCGAGATGACGCCTTGTGTGACAGAGCCTGCAAACTCAAGGCCTAACGGGTTCCCGATCGCAATAACCGGCTCCCCAGACTTCACTTTATCTGAATTTCCGAAATCAGCGACTGCTTTAATCTTATCGCTTTTCACCCGTAAAACGGCAAGGTCCATCAGCTGGTCGCTGCCGACAAGATCAGCTGATACACGTGAGCCGTCTTTCAAGCTGATTTCAATTTGGGAAGCGCCTTCGATGACATGATGGTTGGTCACGACATAAGCGGAATGGTCATTTTTCTTATAGATGACGCCAGAGCCGCTCCCAGCCTCGCCGCTCTCTCCCCAAATATCTGATTTTTGGATGTTCACAACACCGACAACGGCGGGCGACATATTGCTGACAATCTTGGTGACGGCATTGTTGACACTGACATTCACCGTCCTGATTGATTCCCGGCCATTGTTGTTTTGCTGCTGATCTAAGGCGCCTGTATCCAGCCCTTCATTTGAAAGGTACGGCATGATAAACGCCATTAATACGGCACCGACAATCACGCCAATCAGACTCGAAAGAAAATATCCTTTTTTGCTTCTCTTTGGCTGTTCAGGAGTAGTATGTTCTTCCTCACGTTCGTAATCCACCATATTCCATCCTTTCCAAGAACGTTAATATGGTTATATTGTGGGTTAGAAACTCCTAGAATAGTCATGATTTACATAGAAAAATTATACAGCGCAAAGCGGAGTGGCCTTCTTCGGATCGGTGTCGTATAAGTCAAATGTCTCACCCGTCACAAATCCTTTAGAAGCCAATGTCTGCTGCACAGACATTCTTGCCAGCTCCTTCATGTTGTTGTCCTGGCTCAAATGCGCCAGGTAAATACGAGACGTCTCATCGCCAATGACATCCGTCATCGCCAAGGCAGCATCTTCATTTGACACGTGCCCGACGTCACTTAAAATCCGCCGCTTAATGCTCCATGGGTATCTTCCCATTTGCAGCATACCGACATCGTGATTGCTTTCAAACACAAATACATTCGCTGAACGGATAATGCCTTTCATCCGGTCGCTGACATATCCCGTATCTGTCATTAACGCGAGCTTTCGGCCGCTATAATGGAATACATAAAACATCGGTTCCGCCGCATCGTGGGAAACGCCAAACGATTCAACATCAAGTCCGCCGAACGACTTCACCGTCTCCATTGGAAATACAAACTTTTGATCGGTGTCAATTTTGCCGATTTGATTCTCCATCGCTTTCCAAGTCTTCTCATTCGCATAGATCGGAAGCTTGTACTTTCTGGCGACGACACCAAGGCCCTTAATATGGTCACTATGCTCATGCGTCACAAAAATGCCGTCTACATCATCCAGCTTACGCCCGATCTGCGCCATCAGCCCATCCATGGCTTTTCCGCTCAAACCGGCGTCCACTAAAAATGCGTGATCCTCTGTTTCGAGGTAAAACGCATTTCCCGTACTCCCGCTCGCAAGTACGCTAAATTGCAAGCTCATGTTTGTCTCACTCCATTATTTTCATTGATCTGTATCTAAAATCGTACTCTCCAAAGCATTCACAGTAAAATACTCTTGTACTGTCTTTTTCTCACCGTTCACTTTTTTCTCGTACTCGACCGTAATTCTCCATACCGGCGCCAGCACCTGCGTACTTGTCAGCGGATATTGTGCTACATAGCCGAATTTACAGCTCTTCACAGTGCTGTATTCTTTTAATTGATTTTGATAGTACAATAGCTCAACCGCATCCATTTCAGTAATTAAGCTTTCTTTCTGGATTTGCTTGAAGGTCTCAAGCGTAGTCTGGTCGTATGACACAACCTCGTTTTTACCGTTTAAGTGCAGCACCACTTGCCCGATCATATTAGAGGGATTGTCGGTCTTTTGGTAAATATAATGACCTTCGTACGTTTGGAAGAAAATAATTTCTTTCTTCGATTTATCAACCTTCCAAAGCTTATATTTTTCGCCATCTTGAATTTTCGAAGAAACAAGTGCCTGAGCATCGTCCTCGATATCCTTCTTTGATAGTGCGATTGGATTTGCAAACTTCATTTTCAGGCTCGTTACTTTATGATCATCACTAGGCATGTCCATCAAAGGCTTTTGATCCTTCAGCGCCTCAATTTCCTCCTTGGAGAAAGACTTTTGATTTGCCGTGATCCGATAGCCTTCTGTTGCTTCCTTATTCAAGCCTTCATACGTGATATGATCGGCCTTCATGTCATGCTCGACATCATTTTTAATGACTTCATATTCTTTGCCGGTAGCCTGCCATTTTTGAAAAAACTGATAGCCTAAGAAAATATCTAAAATGAGGAAGGCAACGATGAAGATTGATTTTGTCTTATTCCACTCCACTGTTAGCCCCCTCCTTCCTCAATAAATCCTTTGTAATCGGCACAATTTTTCCATTTACTTTCATCGCCCAAACCGGTTCCAGTTCAACGAGAGGATCATCGTTGGTTGATGTTGATACCAATTGATAAGCAAGGAAGATCTGATCAATTTTGTCCGTATCATAAGCGGTTTGTTTCGAAAGCAGCATCTTCACTTCGCTGCCGCCCATGAGCTCTGTTTCACTTGTTTTAATCGGATTCGTTCCGAGACTGTAATTCGGCCGCTTATAGCTGAGAATATCATCATTCGCCCATTGCACCGTAATCGCCGATGTCGCCCCGAAAGGTTTGGCGGTGCTGTTAATGACCGGGATCTGATCCATAAAAATATAGAAGCTCAACTGCTGGCTGTCATTGATATTGAAAAATTGATAGTGATCCGTCCAGCTTCCGGTATCCTCAAGGTATTTTTGGCTCTTTTTGATTAATTCACCTGTTTGATAGGATGTGCTCTGCACCAAATTGCGCTGCTGAAATTGCACCTGTCTCTGGCTTAGATTCACATCTAACCGGCTGATCCCATCTGTCAGCACATTTCTGTTGTTGTAATTCGAATCTTCTCTTACAATGCTCGGATCACTAAACAAAGCCTGCTTAAAGGTATTTGTTTTAATCGATTCTGTGACAAATTCTTTTTTGTCCATCGTAAGCGGTTTGTTCGGCAGCAAGAACTCTTTCTTTGAGCCAATGGAGAACAAACTGAACGCCGGCATATTTGATTGCCTGTTTTTCAAGTCGTTCATAATGTTCCGGTAGTTTGCTGATTCAACCGTCACTTCAAGAATGAGCTGCTTGCTGTATGACACCAAATAGATTTTCTTGTTCGCTTTTGTTTCATTGAACGGGATCAGAATATGGTCAAACGAACTGTATTCAAACGACTGATTAGACCATTTAAACAGCGTTTGGAAAATATCAATCGGGATCGTATCGCTGAATTGCAAGTCAAGCTTGGCTTCAGAACCGCCTATTCCATAAAACCAGCTTTTGAATCCAGCCTTGTCATACTGATCCGAAATATCTTTAATTCCTTTCACATCCCAATGCGGCAAGTCAGACCAAATTTCTTCATAGAGGGCATTGTCATCCACTTTGTAATGAGCGCCGTCATCATGGATAAACATGTCCCTTGGCCTTACCGTTTCAGACAGCTTTTGGGTGGTTTTTTCGATTTTATGTTTCACACGAACAGTAGACTCTGTTGAGGATGAGCCTTCAGAAAAGTTTGGCTGGAACGTCCATATCCCCCATGTAAAAACAAGACTGATGACGACGAGTACCGTAAGTAATATCGTTTTTATATTTTCACGCTTCATCCCAATCATCCTCTTGTTCCTCTTTATATGGAAGAGTAAATGTAATCGTCGTGCCTTTTCCTTCTATGCTGTCCGCCCAAATATCTCCACCGTGCGCCTGTACCATTTCCTTGGCAATCGCCAATCCCAGACCGGTGCCGCCAAGCTTTCTCGTTCTCGCTTTATCCACCCTGTAGAAGCGGTCAAAGACTTTTTCGACATCTTTTTTCGGAATGCCGATCCCTTCATCCTTCACGCTGATATAGAGAAGTTCTTCCTCTTCATTGACATCAATCGAGAACGTGACATGTCCGCCTTCCGGTGAATATTTTAAAGCGTTAGAAATAATATTATCGAGCACCTGCGTTATTTTATCCTGGTCAATCTCGACATACAGATCTCTGTCCGGCAGATTGCGGATAAACTCCACATGCTGCTCTTTTGTCATTTCAAAACGGTCAATAATAAGTGACATAAACCGGACAATCTGAATCCATTCCCGGTTAAATTGATAATCTTTACTGTCAAATTTCGACAGCTGAAGCAGATCATTGACAAGCCGGATCATACGCTCTGTTTCATTTTGCGTCACCATTAAGAAGCGCGGAGCAATGTCTTTATTTTCCCACGCGCCTTCAGCTAACGCTTCTAAATAGCTGCGCATTGTCGTAAGCGGCGTCCGCAGCTCATGTGATACATTCGCAACGAATTCTCTGCGTTCCTGATCCATTTTCTCTTGTTCGGTTACATCGTAAATGACAGCGATTAAACCATCAATTTTGCCGTGTTCCCTTTGAATCACAGAGAAATTCACGCGAAGCACCGTTAATTCATCATCGCGCTCAATTTCAAGCAGCATAGAATCCTGCTGTTCCACTAAATCTTCAAAAGTATAATTCTCTTGAAGCCCCAGCAAACTCGTAATCGGCATTTCTAAGGCTGTTTCACGTGAAACGTTCAACAGTTCCAGCGCCGGGCTGTTTAAGAGAATAATCGCTCCGTTTCGGTTTGTGGCGATAACGCCGTCTGTCATATAAGCAATGACAGAGGCTAGCTTTCTGCGTTCTCCTTCAGTCATCGCCTGGGCATCTTCAAGCTCTCTCGTTAAGTGGTTAAACGTTGTGGCCAGCTGCCCAATTTCATCATGTCCATACTTTTTAACCTTCCTCGAGAAATTCCCTTTCGCAAGCTCCATCGCCTGCTTTCGCATATCTGAAAGCGGGTGGGTAATGGTTCTTGCCAGAAAAATACCGAGAAGAGCCGTCAAAACAAGTGCCAAACCTGTGCCGGACGCCAGTATCGTGTTGATCGTCTTCATTTGATTAAAGACATCTTCCATACTCGCGACAACGTAGATCGCGCCCACAACCTCTTGGTTTTCAGTCATGACGGGCTTCGCGGAAATAAGAACTCTGATTTTGCTTTTCGGGTCATAATATTTTCTTAAATACGACTGTTTGGTAGAAAAGATTCTTTTGAAAATCAGATCGGTCGTTTGTTTCCCAGCCACTTCCTCACCGTACGGCTTTGAAGAACCGACCACTTCATAGCTTTTATCTACAAAGCTAATTTCCCGAACCTCATCACTTTTCGTGAAGTCATTCAAAATACGGCTGACGTCATCCTTTATGACGGTACTGTCGTTATCGCTCTTATATTCTTGTTCGATATAATAAGAAAGGTTGTCGATTCGCTGATTCAGCGATTGTTCATAAGAGCTGATCAGCGACTTCTCTACCTGATTGACAAAATACACACCAATGATTTGCATGGCAATGATAATCAAAAGCACATAAATCAAGGTAATCTTAAATTGGATCGACCGAAAAAAACCAACCTTATTCATATGGGCATTAGTCCTGTTCTGGGTTTCTCAAGTAATAACCTACACCACGGCGTGTGACGATCCAATTTGGATGGCTCGGGTTGTCCTCGATTTTTTCACGAAGCCGGCGGACTGTTACGTCAACCGTTCTGACATCGCCGAAGTAATCATAGCCCCAAACGGTTTGAAGCAAATGTTCACGGGTCATCACTTGTCCGATATGTTTTGCTAAATAATGAAGCAATTCGAACTCACGATGAGTCAATTCGATTGTTTCGTCTCGTTTTGATACAACGTACGCGTCAGGGAAGATGACGAGAGAGCCGATATGAATCTCGTTAGAGGAAGGCTCTTCCTCCGCAGGCGCTGTTGTCAGCTGGCGGCGCAGGTTCGCTTTTACACGCGCCAAGAGCTCGCGTGTGCTGAATGGTTTTGTGACATAGTCATCAGCACCGATTTCAAGCCCGATAACCTTGTCAATTTCTGAATCCTTAGCCGTCAGCATAATGATTGGCATATCGTATTTCTTTCTGACTTCGCGGCATACTTCAACGCCGTCTTTATTTGGGAGCATAATATCTAAAAGAATTAAATCAGGCTGAAGCTCTTCTACCATTTCAACGGCTTCGTTTCCGTCGTGGGCACAGTGCACTTCATAGCCTTCTTTTCTTAAGTTAAATTCCAATATATCTGCAATCGGTTTTTCATCATCTACTACAAGGATCTTTTTATCCATCATTTTGATTTTCCTCCTGCCGAATGACTTCATTTCATCTATATAACATTCGTTTCATCACTTATGGCCCATGTAAAGAATGGGTCCTTGTCTATTATAACGGTTTAAGGTCAAAAGATAAAAAAAATAAAGGTTTAGAAAAAAAACACATGTTTCACCTTTATCGCCAGTTGTTTATCTATTGTCATGCTGGTCAACTTTTTTTAAAAAAGATAACTTTATTGAAACCTCCCCTCACCGGAGTGCGTCTTTATCAATGACGTCTTCTTCTTTGAACCGGCCGCAGGGCCGGTTCTCCCTTTTTCTTCTATTATAACACTCCTCATGTTTGCCTTTTTCCTAAAAGAAAAAACGCACCTACGATTGCAGATGCGTTTGGTAAGTGGCTCGGGACGGAATCGAACCGCCGACACACGGATTTTCAGTCCGTTGCTCTACCAACTGAGCTACCGAGCCAAATGTTTTATTTTTCTCTACTAAGTAAAGTAAAATGGCGGTCCGGACGGGACTCGAACCCGCGACCTCCTGCGTGACAGGCAGGCATTCTAACCAACTGAACTACCGGACCTTACAGTAATTGCCCGGAGAGCTGTCGTGTCAGCTCTCACAGACAAATAAGGAATTTAGCAATAACGCTAAAGTAAATCAATGACCCGTACGGGATTCGAACCCGTGTTACCGCCGTGAAAGGGCGGTGTCTTAACCGCTTGACCAACGGGCCTTCACGAAATGGTGAGCCATGAAGGACTCGAACCTTCGACCCTCTGATTAAAAGTCAGATGCTCTACCAACTGAGCTAATGGCTCTTAAAGATGTCGGAATTTCTATAGAGCAAACGACTTAAATCTAGTTCTCATCTTGTACTCTATTGAAGCAGTTTCCGTAACAACGAGATTTATAATATCACGAACAAATAGAAGTGGCAATAACTTTTTTGGTTTTTTTTCATATTTTTTTCTCAGACCAACTTATATGCGGCTTTCAAACAAAAAACAAGCCCCTTAAATAGGGGCTTGCAGACATATTCTATTTAGTTCGCACGGTACACACTGCGAAGGACATTTGTTTGTGAGCGGTCTGGACCGACAGAGAAAATAGAAAGCGGAATGCCTGTCAGCTGAGACACACGCTCAAGATAATGGCGCGCATTTTCCGGAAGCTCGCTCAAGCTCTTCGCACCTGTAATATCCTCAGTCCAGCCCGGCATTTCTTCATATACCGGCTCACATTCAGCAAGTGCCTTAAGACTTGCTGGGAATTCTTCAATGATTTCGCCTTTGTAGCGGTACGCCACACAGATTTTCAACGTTTCAATTCCTGCTAGGACGTCAATTGAGTTCAGAGAAAGATCTGTAATTCCGCTCACACGGCGGGCGTGGCGGACAACAACGCTGTCAAACCAGCCGACACGGCGCGGGCGGCCTGTTGTTGTTCCATATTCGCGTCCGACTTCACGGATTTGATCGCCGATTTCATCTTTCAGCTCAGTCGGAAAAGGACCGTCGCCGACACGAGTCGTATATGCTTTTGATACACCGACAACGTGCTTGATTTTGGTCGGGCCGACACCAGAACCGATCGTGACACCGCCGGCAACCGGGTTAGATGACGTAACAAACGGGTATGTTCCTTGGTCGATATCGAGCATAACCCCTTGTGCGCCTTCAAATAATACACGGCGCCCTTCATCAAGAGCATCGTTTAAGACAACAGATGTATCGCAAACATACTTTTTAATCTGCTGTCCGTACTCATAATATTCGTCTAAGATATCCTCAAGTTTAAACCCTTCTGTCTCGTACATTTTCTCGAGAAGACGGTTTTTTTCTTCAAGATTGCGCTCAAGCTTTTCCGCAAACGCGTCACGGTCTAACAGATCCGCGATGCGAATTCCGATGCGGGCTGCTTTATCCATGTAAGCAGGGCCGATTCCTTTTTTCGTTGTGCCGATCTTGTTAGCCCCTTTACGCTCTTCTTCCACTTCATCCAATTTCAAATGATACGGCAGAATGACGTGAGCTCTGTTGCTGATTCTCAGGTTATCTGTACTCACGTTGCGCTCATGAAGATACGCAAGCTCTGTGACTAATGCTTTCGGATCTACAACCATTCCGTTTCCGATTACACACGTTTTATCCTTATAGAAAATTCCAGACGGGATTAAGTGAAGCTTATATGTGATTCCGTCAAACTTGATTGTATGCCCTGCGTTATTTCCGCCTTGATAACGGGCGATCACTTCTGCATTTTCTGATAGGAAATCTGTAATTTTACCTTTTCCTTCATCGCCCCATTGCGTACCTACTACAACTACTGAAGACATGTCCGTGCACCTCCGTTAACCTTTCAAAACGATTCTATTCAAACAAATCAAGTTTATCAGTGAAGAAACAGAAAGTCAATTGTAAATCCGAACATTAATTTATTGTAAATCTATATTCGTTCGCTTCCATTCGTTTTATAAGCGTTTTCTCACTGCTTTGTCATAAAAAGCTTGCGAAACTTTCATCCTTTAGCATAAGAAAGAATCACTTGCCTGATATCCCTTTTGAATTCATAAAAACGATCCGCCAGCCGTCCGGGTCCTCTATCGTCACGCCCCCATTGCTCCAGTACGGGTTCTCTGATTCGACCTCTTGATAGCCCATGTGCTTTAGCTTTGAAGTGATCGCTGCCAGTTCAACTGCATTCGGCACATAAAAAACAAGAAGGCTGTCGGGATGGGGAACGGGGGCAGTGCTTCCCCCTTCATACTGGGTGAATTCCAAATGATAATCGGCATGAGGAAGGCCGAACATGACACCGTCATACCCGTTATGCTGTGAAAATTCTCCTATTCGTTTCAAACACAGTCCCTCTTCGTAAAAACGAATAATCTCATCAAGCTGGCCCGTAGGACGCGCAATTCGGATTTGTGCTGCTTGAAAAGACGAAAAACGTTTTCCCATATTGTTACCATCTCCTTTTTGCACCATTTTATTAAAACGCTTTCAATTTTTCATCCGCTGAGCGAACGTCATTTCTTCCATCTTTCGAATGAAAAAAACCCCAAGAGCAGCTCTTGGGGCTTATGCGCCGGGCGGAACGCCTGCGTCATCAAAACGCCGTTCCAGGTTGACGAATTTGTTGTATTCTTTTACGAACGCAAGAGACACGGTTCCTACCGGGCCGTTACGCTGTTTGGCGATAATAATTTCGATAATATTTTTATTCTCGGTTTCTTTGTCATAGTAGTCATCACGATAAAGGAACGCGACAATATCCGCGTCCTGCTCGATACTTCCTGATTCCCGGATATCAGACATCATCGGACGTTTATCCTGACGCTGCTCAACACCCCTGGAAAGCTGAGAAAGCGCGATAACAGGGACTTGCAGCTCCCTCGCAATCGACTTCAGTTCACGGGAAATTTCAGATACTTCCTGCTGACGGTTGTCCTTTGAACGACCGCTTCCCTGAATCAATTGCAGGTAATCGATCAAAATCATGCCCAGCCCGCTTTCCTGCTTCAAGCGGCGGCACTTGGCACGGATTTCACTCACTCGAATACCCGGTGTATCATCGATGTAAATCCCGCTGTTCGATAGGCTTCCCATTGCCATCGTCAGCTTGCCCCAATCCTCTTCGGTCAGGTTACCTGTACGGAGATTCTGGGCATTGATATTTCCCTCGGCACAGAGCATACGCATAACGAGCTGCTCGGCACCCATCTCAAGACTGAAAATCGCTACGCTCTCATCGGTCTTCGTCGCCACGTTTTGTGCGATGTTCAGGGCAAAGGCTGTTTTCCCTACTGAAGGACGGGCAGCCACAATGATCAAGTCGTTGCGCTGGAAACCCGCAGTCATCCGGTCAAGCTCCGTAAACCCTGTTGGAATTCCCGTGATATCACCTTTTCGATTGTGAAGCTGTTCGATATTATCATAGGTCTGGACAAGGACGTCCTTAATATTTTGGAAGGCACTCGTGTTTTTGCGCTGTGCCACTTCCATAATCGTTTTTTCCGCTTCACTGAGTAAATCCTCGACCTCATCCTCACGGGTATACCCGTCTTGAGCAATCGTTGTCGCAGTTCTGATTAATCGGCGAAGAATCGATTTTTCCTCAACGATTTTCGCGTAATATTCTATGTTAGCCGCTGTCGGCACCGAGTTTGCGATATCTGTCAAATATGAAATACCGCCTACTTCTTCCAGCAGGTCTGTGTTCGCAAGCTCTGATGTAACTGTCACCAGATCAACCGGTTCACCTCGGTCACCGAGCACCAGCATCGCATTATAGATTTTTTGGTGGGACATTCTATAGAAATCATCTGGAATCAATACTTCTGAAGCCAGTGTTAAAGCAGACGGCTGTAAAAAAATAGCGCCTAACACGGCTTGTTCGGCTTCTATATTTTGCGGAGGAAGCCGGTCATTCAGAAGGTCTGTCATGCTAAGCACCGTCCTCTCATTAAAAAATCTCCAACCTCCATTCTACCATTTCTACAGAAAAAAAATAGAAAAATTGTCTGTTTCCTGTTTTTTTCAGTTAGCAGATTGGATCGTTTCGGACAGTAACAAGGCGGGAAAAATGCAATAAAACATAAGGGAGGAATGAAAGATGATAAAGAAATATGCGATTACACCTAATGTTGATGCGGACGGCTGGTTTATTGAGGTGGAGAATGTAGCGCCGACAGCTTTGTATACGTCTAAAGACGCCGCTATTGAAAAGGCCAAACAGGTGGCTAAGGAAAACAGTCCGTCTAAGCTTGTAATTTATGACCAGTTTAAAAATGTGGAAGAAGAACACTCATTTTAATGAATGAAAGCCTTCGCTGCAGCGAGGGTTTTTTAGCGGTTATCGGTTTATTTCATCCATTGGATGCCTATGTGCATCATCAAATCTGCCGCTTTTTGATACAGATCCCACTCCCCGATCGAAGCAAATTTCCCCATCAGCTCCTGAAGCTTTAACCTCATTGCTATATATTCTTCGAAAGTGACAGCTTTTTCAGTGTCTATTTGGTGTTCCTTCAGCATTTGTTTTAATAAGGATAACGGTGCGTGCATAAGAACCCTCCTTACCTCTTTTATAACGGTCATTTTCCGATTGCTCTATTCCTTTGTGACATCTTCTTACATTTCACATCTGATTCTTGTACAATGGACAGAAGAGAGGAGGGATCTTTTGTGAGACCTTTGCAAATTTCTGCCGAAACTGCACAAAAGCTTGCAGAGTCCTTGAATCTGCCGCTTGAACAGATCATGCATATGCCTCAGCATATTCTGCTTGCCAAAATGGCTGAACTGCAAAAAGAGGACAAATCATAGCCTTCATTCACATACTTGCTTACCTGTTTCGGGATAATATCATGTATATGTTAGAAAAGAGGAGTAACTGCTTTGCCACATCCACATAATAAAAAAATCCAATCATTTTGGCTGATCACCGGCATTATCTTTATCGCCTTTAACTTACGGCCCGCGATCACTTCAGTCGGTCCGGTCATCAGCTCTATCCGGGCAGAGCTGCACATGTCCAATGGGGCAGCCGGTTTTTTGACCGCACTGCCGCTGCTTTCGTTTGCAGTTCTTTCTCCGCTTGCACCTAAGCTTGGACAGCGCCTCGGTAATGAGCGAACTTTATGGCTAGGTCTCGTGATACTGCTGATCGGTGTTCTGACTCGTTCTACCGGCTATACTGCCGCTTTGTTTTTCGGAACAGCACTTATCGGCGTCGGGATTGCGATTGGTAACGTACTTTTGCCAAGCTTAATCAAACATAAATACCCTGAAAAGCCAGGGATCATGATCAGCCTGTATACGACATCAATGAATATATTCGCAGCTTTAGCATCGGGTGTCAGCGTTCCTTTAGCGACCCAGATGAATGGCGGATGGAAACAAGCCTTTCTCTTATGGGGCGGGCTGGCTTTACTTGCATTGCTAATCTGGATACCTCAGCTGCGCCATCGAGATACGGCAAACCAGACAATGAAGCTGCAATCCAGTTCCATTTGGGCTTCCAAAATGGCATGGTATGTCACCATCTTTATGGGCCTGCAATCGTTTTTATTTTACAGCAGCATCGCTTGGTTTCCTGAAATTCTCCGTTCACACGGGATTGATACGGCAACAGCCGGATGGATGGTATCACTCATGCAATTTGCGAGTCTGCCTTCCACTTTTCTGACGCCAGTTTTAGCTGACCGTGTGAAACAGCAGCGCGGTATCGTTGCGGCGCTGGCCTCAGTTTATCTGATCGGCCTTTGCGGATTATTAGCGGGCGGAAGCCATACATTGCTTGCCATCTGGATGATCATTATCGGTATCGGACAAGGCTCCAGCATTAGTCTGGCCCTTACTTTGATTGGTCTCCGCAGTGAAAATGCCCAACAGGCCGCTGCGCTGTCAGGCATGTCTCAGTCATTCGGCTACCTGCTGGCAGCAGTCGGGCCAATCTTTGTCGGCTATCTCTTTGACCAGACGCATTCTTGGACGATGCCGATTGTGCTTCTCATTGCTGCCCTGATCGTAATGGGAGCAGCCGGACAGGGAGCCGGACGAGATCGATACATTTTCCAGTCAGAAAAACAAAGAAATTCAGCATAAAGCGGGGAAGATATCTCCGCTTTTTTCTTTGAATATTTATGGTTTATTCATAAGTTTTTCATATTTGTTTTTTACAATGAGACACCATAAAGAGGTGAAAAACGATGAAAACCAAACGATTCGACGCAGCCCTTATTCTTATTTTGCTAGCAGCAGCTTTTTTGAATACGTATCACATTTGGCAGGATGATACAGCAAACCAGTACTATTTGGCGGCTGTAAAAAGCATGACGCAAAGCTTCCATAACTTTTTTTATGCGTCATTTGACCCTTCTGGATTTGTGACAGTAGATAAGCCTCCTGTCGTGTTATGGATTCAAACGATTTTCGCACTGATTTTCGGTGTTCACACGTGGAGTGTCATCATTCCCCAGGCTCTTGCCGGAGTTGGATCTGTCTTCCTTCTCTACAGAATGGTTAAGCCGACTTTTGGAGTTGGAGCGGCCCGCATTGCCGCACTTGTCATGGCACTGACCCCTATCGCAGTAGCTGTCAGCCGGACAAACAATATCGACAGCATGCTTGTTTTTACCTTATTGCTCGGTTCAACTTGTCTGCTTAGGGCAGTAAAACAAGGCAAGCTGGTTTGGCTGCTGACGGCATTTGCCCTGATTGGGCTCGCCTTTAATATGAAGATGATGCAAGCGTTTATGGTATTGCCTGCATTTGTGTTATTCTACCTGATTGCATCTCGGGTTTCTCTGAAGAAAAAAATCGGGTCCCTGCTTCTGTCTCTTGTCCTTCTGACAGGCCTTTCACTCTCATGGGCGATTGCAGTGGATTCAGCCTCTTCCTCAAGCCGGCCTTATGTAGGAAGCAGCCAGACTAACTCAGTGCTAGAACTGGCCTTTGGCTACAACGGCACAGAGCGTCTGTTTGGGCAAACTACGGGCCTTGCAAAGGGTGATATGAATGCTGCTGGCGGAGGGAACATGCAGAATCAAGACAACATGCAAGCGCCAAATGGCAACGGTTCATCTTTTTCTCAGAACGGTAATCAATCATTCGGAAACCATTCACAGGCGCCTCAGCCGCCTAACGGACAAACCGGCGCTCTCAATGGAGGCGGAGGCACACCTCCCACAGGTGGCAACGGACCTGGAAATGGAGGGCCTGGCGGCGGAGGCGGAAAAAGCGTGAATATGTTCGGCACCGGTGATCCTGGACCGCTTCGTCTCTTCCAATCAGCACTTTCCGGCCAAATCAGCTGGATGCTTCCATTCTCATTGATCGGATTACTGGGCGCAATCATCAGCTGGTACCGTGATCGCCGCGGACATGCTGCTAAAATGAAAGAAACGCTATTCTGGGCGGCTTGGCTTGTTCCCGTGGCTGGTTTCTTCAGCATCGCAGGATTCTTCCACCAGTATTATTTGATTATGCTGGCACCGCCGATTGCCGCCCTTTCTGGTATCGGATGGTATACGATGCACCGCTTATACAAAAATAATAAAGACTGGTCCAGCTATCTTCTGCCGGCAGCCGTCTTGATCACAGCCGTGTTTCAGGTGTATATTCTGAGCGCTTATACAAGCCAAATCGGCAGTGTATGGATGTATGTCCTGGGGCTCTTAGGACTGGGCATCACCCTTGCACTTCTGATGCTTAAACGCAGCCATCCGTTCAGTAAGCTGCTGACCATCATCAGCTTGTGCGTTCTGCTTCTCACACCAGTTTACTGGTCAGCAACGCCGCTTCTATACGGTGGCAACAGCGTCCTTCCTGAATCCGGCCCGCAGCTCAAAGGCTCAGCAAACGGCGGGAACATGTTCTCTTCAGAGGTCGACAGCGGGCTCCTGTCCTATCTGAGAAAACACAATACCGGCGAAGAGTATTTATTTGCTACTTTGACAACCGTAACAGCTGCGCCATACATCATTTACGAAAATGAATCTGTTATGGCAATGGGCGGGTTTAACGGCACGGATCCCATTCTGACTGTGTCGGAACTGAAAAAACTGATCAAAGAAGGCAAAGTGAAATACTTCCTTCTGTCAGAAAACAACTCAGGCAACAGCGAACTTGTTTCCTGGATTAAGAAAAACGGAAAAGAAATAACATCTGACGAGTACAGCGGTTCCTCCAGCAGCACAAACAGCGTGCAGGGAATGCGAAGAGGACCTGGCGGAGAAAGCCAGCAAACTCTTTATCTCGTGGAATAAAAAAAGAGGCTTGGATGAATCCAAGCCTCTTTTCTATTAAGCTTCTTCTTTTACATGTACCTTTAACACAGCCTGCACTTCAGGATGCAGCTTCACAGGCACGTTTGTATATCCTAATGCACGAATGCCGTCCGGCAGTTCAAGCTTCCGCTTATCTACTTTAATGTTATGGTCTTTTTGGAGCTGTTCAGTGATTTGCTTGCTTGTCACTGAACCAAATAAACGGCCGCCCTCACCTGATTTTGCGCTAAGCTCAACAGTCAGTTTTTCTAATGTCTCTTTCAAGCTCTTAGCCTGCTCAAGCTCAGCAATGGCTTCTTTTTTCTCTTTCTGCTTTTGTCCGTTTAACGCGCTGATGTTTGACGCGTTCGCTTCAACCGCGAGGCCTTTTTTAATTAGAAAGTTATGCGCATAACCGTCTGCTACGTTTTTGACTTCGCCTTTTTTTCCTTTTCCTTTTACATCTTGTAAGAAAATAACCTTCATCTCTGTACGCCTCCCTCAAAATACTCATCTATGGCGTGCTTCAGCCGTTCCAGCGCTTCAGAAACTGAAATGCCGGACAACTGAGTCGCCGCATTTGTTAAATGCCCTCCGCCTTCCAGGGCCTCCATGATGATCTGAACATTTACCTCGCCAAGCGACCGAGCACTGATACAAACCGTTTGTTCATCCCGTCTCGCCACCGCAAATGAAGCCTCAACCTCACTCATCGATAGCAGCGAATCGGCAGCCTGCGCAATCAGCACTTGATCGAAGTATTCCTCTTCATTTTCAGGAAGAGAAGCAATCGCAATGTTATCTTTATAGAGGACCGTATGCTGGATCAGCTTCGCCCGTTTAATATAGGAATCAACGGTTTCTTTCAGAAACTTCTGCACCAGCACCGTGTCGGCGCCTTTTGCCCTTAAATAAGAAGCCGCATCGAAAGTCCGCGAGCCCGTGCGGAGAGAAAAGCTCTTTGTATCCACTATTATACCAGCTAATAGGGCTGTTGCTTCAATCATATTGATTTTTAAGCGCTTCGGCTGATATTCAAGCAGCTCTGTCACCAATTCCGCTGTGGAAGAAGCGTATGGTTCCATATAAACGAGCAGCGGATCTCTGATAAACTCCTCACCTCTTCGGTGATGGTCGATGACCACGATATGTTCAATTTTATTGACCAGCCGTTCCTCCATGACGAGTGACGGCTTATGTGTATCAACGATCACAAGCAGTGTGTCATCATTGGAAATCTCCATTGCTTCTTCAGGCGTAATAAATCTTGACCACAGTTCTTCATATTTTTTGATTTCCCCAATCAAACGCTGCACACTTGATCCGATTTGGTTTGGGTCAATCACGATAAAACCATCTTTGTTATTTGCCTGAGCCACCTTTAAAATCCCGATCGCTGCGCCGATAGAATCCATGTCGGGGAATTTATGCCCCATGATAATCACATTGCTGCTTTCGGTGACGATTTCCTTTAAGGCGTGAGAAATCACGCGGGCCCGCACCCTTGTTCGTTTCTCCATTGGGTTTGTTTTACCGCCGTAAAACTTCACCTTGCCGTTTGGCAGCTTAATGGCTACCTGGTCTCCGCCGCGTCCCAGTGCTAAGTCCAAGCTGGATTGCGCCAAATCGCCAAGTTCTTTCAGGGAAGAGACTGAAGCCCCGACACCGACGCTTAACGTCAGCGCTACACCGTCAAACGAGGTTTTTTCCCGCACTTCATCAAGAATCGAAAACTTCGAATTTTCGAGTTCAGTTAAGATATGTTCATTAAGTACAGCAATAAAGCGTTCTGAAGACGTCCTTTTCAAGAAGATCCCGTACTCCTGCGCCCAAGCGTTCAGCAAAGATGTCACCTGGCTGTTCATCGTGCTTCTCGTCTGGTCATCCAATCCTTGTGTCACATCATCATAGTTATCAAGGAAAATATATGCCAGGACGGTTCTTTCGTTTTCATATAGCTTTTCAATCTGGATTTGTTCTGTTACATCAAAGAAATATAAGAGACGCTCATCCCGTTTGATGACAACCCTAAACTTGCGGTCATTCAATGTAACCGTTTCCGATTCCACCTCTTGTTTGATAAGCGGCACTACCGATTCACAAGTATCGTAAAGTGATCTCCCCACTAAAGTGCTTTCATTAAAACAAGAGGAAAGAAACGGATTTGCCCATTCTATATAATATTGGTCATTAAAAAGCATGATTCCAATCGGCATTTCCATCAATGCCTCTTCACCGACTTTTTTCAACCTGTAGGACAACGTAGAAATATAAGCATCAATCTCTTGTCGAATAAGAGAATCAGCACGCTTAATAAAAAACAAAATAACTGCCAGCAGCAGCACTTCGACGGTTCCTAATATCCAGTTAAAATAAAAGCTGATGAGGATTGTAATAATTGACAGAGCAATCAATGCATAGATGGGATACCGAAACAGCGGTTTTTCATAAAAGCTTGGCATTTCTATCACTCCCCACCATGTGAGTAAAACTCATGTTCACTTCACCTTATTCCTTATATGAAAGCCCATATCTAAAACGCCTAAAATGCGAATGGCCGCCATGAAGACCGGATGCACAAACCCAAGTATGACAGCAATCACAGCCGCAGCCTTTGGATATTGTTTCTTATGGCAATAGAAAAAGATAAATGATAAACCTTGGATGAAAATCAGAAACCCGAGTATAAACTCCCCATTTAAAGCGATAGAGTACAGCATTTGGCCTTTTTCTAAAGGCAAAAATGAAAGCATGACAATAATCAAATACAGTACTACAACACTTTGCGGAAACTTCAACTCTCTAAAAGGCTTTAGATTAGGAATATCGGGGGAGAATCGCCTTAAGAGCGGCTTAGCGATAAGGTAACTGAGGAAAGAAAAAATAACTCCTACCATCACAATAGCTGTTGGAAAAAGATATTGAACGATACCCAATTGTTCTTCCATCAGTTTTAATTGCTTCTCAAACTGCCCAGCATTGCCCGACTGCTTCGCTACAGTTTCTACAATATCAAGAGATTGCCGGTATTGTGTCATTGCCTCATCAATGATATTGATACCCAAAAACTGAATGCTTATCACAAAATAGAAGACAATACTAAGCATATAAATAAGAGCGCCCGAAATAATGGCGTGCCCGGGCTCTTTCCTTTTGAAAAAATGTCCCATGGCAATGCCGGCGCAAGCTGACATAAAAGCTACAATAAGCCCGTTAAAGGACCCGACAATAAAAACAACCGGAAGACTGACAGCGCCCATCCATATCCCTAGCTTCAATCCATGTCTGATCGTATACAAGATCATTGGCAGCGGCAGTGCAAATAACAGAATTGTTCCAATCACAGGAACATAAACGACCAGAAGCGTAATGATCGCAAACAGACTGATTAAAATAGCACCTTCCATTAAAGCTCTCGTTTGTTTCACTTAGTCACCTCGTATCATCCTGAACATACGAATAGAAAAGAGCAGCATAAACGACTGCTCTTTTGTTCATCGCTGCAACATGCTTTGCACCGAATGTTTTTATATCATCTCTAAATTTTACTTTTATATTTTAACATAAGTCCAAATCGCAAGTAAAATGACGCTAATGTTTCATGTGAAACATGAAAAAGGAAAAGACATTCTTTGAAAAGAATGCCCATCACAATTAATGTTTATCATCCATAAAGCCAGAAGATTCCTTGTTTTTCTTTTTCGTTTTTCTGACATACATAAAAATTAAGATCACCAGTAAAAGGGTTGTTGCTTGCAGAACGCCGCTGCTAAACAAGAAAAAGTTCTTTATCATGTCCCACATTGTGTTTCACCTCTTTGTGCATGTTCTCAACCCGTATCCTATATAAGGTGAATTTCCCTTTTTAAAAACTTCAAAACATCATGAACAACATTGAGCGTTGGGCATATGCTGATATGGAATCTGATCGATAAAGGAGAATTTTCACATGGATGAACGCAGAACATTGGCTTGGCATGAAACATTAGAAATGCACGAGCTGGTTGCTTTTCAATCAAACGGACTCATTAAACTGAAGAAAATGATAAGAGAAGTAAAAGACCCTCAGCTCAGACAGCTTTATAACGTGTCTATTCAGGGTGTTGAGCAAAATTTGAGAGAGCTTCTTCCGTTCTTTCCACAGGCTCCGCACAGAGAGGATGAGGAAGAAGAACGCGCAGATAACCCATTTTACAGCGGTGACCTGCTCGGTTTTGCCAAAACATCTGTCCGCAGCTATGCCATCGCAATTACAGAAACAGCAACACCTCAATTAAGAAACGTACTGGTCAAACAGCTGAATGCTGCCATCCAGCTGCACGCCCAAGTTTATCGATACATGTATCAGCATGGATATTATCCGTCTTACAACCTTTCTGAACTGTTGAAAAACGATGTCAGAAACGCCAACAGAGCCATTTCAATGAAATAAAACAAGCAGCAAAGGAGTTCCCTTTGCTGCTATTTCTGCTGATCCTTCACTAAGCCGTTCGAACGATAAGATTCCAGCACGTCTCTGTTGGATTCTCCCCATTCTTTCATTTGCAAAACAATCGGTTCAAGCGTGCGCCCAAATTCCGTCAGAGAGTACTCTACCTTGGGCGGCACCTGGTGATAAACCTCACGGTGCACGATGCCGTCCGCTTCCAGCTCCCTCAGCTGGAGAGTAAGCATTCTTTGAGTAATACTCGGGCAGATTCGCCGAAACTCATTAAATCGTTTCTTGCCATCTATCATGTGATAAAAAAGAATTCCTTTCCACTTTCCGCCAATGACATCTAGAGTGAATTCAACTGGACAGCCTTCTTTGTTCGGGTATATATTCTTTTTTTCACTCATTCTTGACCCTCCAATAGTACCTTTTTTGATACTACATTACATTTTGCAACTAATCTACCCAGTATTTTACACACCTTTTCTCCTTAGCTCAAAGAAAATGCTTCTTATTCACATCAATTTTTAAGGGTTTGCATGATTACACCTGCAGCAAGACGTGTTAAACTATATAAAGATTACACTACTTAAAAAAGGATAGGAGCTATCATGGAAAAGATACTTATTTTCGGACACCAAAACCCAGATACAGATACGATTTGTTCTGCGATTGCTTATGCTGATTTGAAAAACAAACTCGGCTTCAATGCTGAGCCTGTCCGCCTCGGACAAGTCAACGGCGAAACACAATACGCGCTTGACTATTTCAAACAAGAAAGCCCGCGTCTTGTTGAAACAGCTGCAAACGAAGTAAACGGCGTTATCCTGGTTGACCATAACGAACGCCAGCAAAGCATCAAAGACATTGAAGAGGTTCAGGTTTTAGAGGTTATCGACCATCACCGCATCGCTAACTTTGAAACAGCTGAGCCGCTTTACTATCGTGCTGAGCCTGTAGGCTGTACGGCTACCATCTTAAACAAAATGTACAAAGAGAATAACGTGAAAATCGAGAAAGAAATTGCCGGCCTTATGCTGTCTGCGATCATTTCTGATTCCCTGTTATTTAAATCTCCAACTTGCACGGACCAAGACGTAGCAGCAGCAAAAGAGCTTGCGGAGATCGCTGGAGTAGATGCTGAAGAATACGGCTTGAACATGTTGAAAGCAGGCGCTGATCTAAGCAAAAAAACAGTGGAAGAGCTCATTTCTCTTGATGCGAAAGAATTTACACTCGGCAGCAAGAAAGTCGAAATCGCACAAGTAAACACAGTGGACATTGAAGATGTAAAAAAACGCCAAGCTGAATTAGAAGCTGTGATCTCAAAAGTTGTGGCTGAGAAGAATCTTGATCTGTTCCTTCTCGTTATCACAGATATCTTAGAAAATGATTCACTTGCTCTTGCAATCGGTAACGAAGCAGCGAAAGTGGAAAAAGCGTTCAACGTTACATTAGAAAACAACACAGCCCTCTTAAAAGGCGTTGTTTCCCGTAAAAAACAAGTCGTTCCTGTCTTAACAGACGCAATGGCTGAATAAGCAAAAAGCATCCCGCGTCGGGATGCTTTTTCTTATTCACCCAGCTTCTCAATTTGTCCCATCACATCAGTAATTTGCTTTGCGTTTTGGACCAGGTCTGACTGCTCCAATTCTTTAAGCGATACCTTGCCTTCCTCGGCTTGTTTCAACACATCTTCAGCGCTTTTCTGCAAGGTTTCGTTATGCTCCTGAATGGTTCGATGAATCTCCGCTGCGGCATCAGGCGGCGTTAATTCATTAAAATCAGCGGCAGCCTTCTGAATCGACTCAAGCTGCGCTTCAAGTTTTTCTTTCGCCTCGGTGTCATTTACAGCTTTCTCAGCCAATTCAGGCGCTTCCTCTGCAAATGTCTTCACCTTCTCCACATAACCAGCTGCTTCACTCGTATAGTTCAATCCGTCGTTCACCTGATCAAGCATGCCGCATCCGCCTGCACTCAAAAGTCCCACTCCGGCAAGTACTGTCAAAATGATCTTCATCTTCAGCCCCCTCATCGTTTCTTTTTCATTTTTTCTTTTAAGATCGGAATCAATTTCTCTTTCGCTAACGGCAGCCCTTTCCTCACCAATTCACGCTTCAGCCACTTTTTCAGCTTAGACATTCTGATGCTCCTCTCCCTTTTTGATAAAAATGAAAAAACTCCACCAATTTGGTGAAGTTCCTGAAACAAAAAGACCTTCACCAAATCAGATTTGGCAAAGGTCTCGCTAACAATGAGATTGCCAGCAAAGCCGAGGACACCTTGTCCCGTAATGACGACTTTACTGTGAAAGCTACTCCCCTTTGGAGTGTTCATTTTTATTACTTTCATTCTAAAGCACCGATCTGTTCCAGTCAAATTCCTGCCGTTTATATAAAAGCGCGCTGTGGTATTTAAAATTTGAATGGTTTTTCTATCAGGAGATCATGCTATGACAGAGGAGGTTTTCATCATGAGTCAAGAGCGCGTGAAACGGCCTGGGCATACCAGATGGTACATATCTTCGTTACTTAGCGGCATTATTATTCTTAATTATTTTGACCGAGTGGCCATCTCGGTAGCGGCCCCTGCGATACAAGATTCGTTTCACCTTACTGCAACTGAACTCGGCATCGTGTTTTCCATTTACACCTATTCCTATACACTGATGCAGCTGCCTGTCGGAAGTTTGCTGGACCGTTTTGGGGTCGCATGGGTCACGAGGGTTGGAATGACAATATGGAGCTTTTTAACGATCCTTCTTGCTTTTTTGCAAGGAAAATTGCTGTTGTATCTGTTCCGGTTTCTCATTGGGCTGACGAGCGCCTCTGCGTTCCCTGCTGCCTCTAAAGCAACCGCTCTCTGGTTTCCTCCAAGTGAGCGGGGATTGGCAAACTCACTGTTCGATTCGGCCGCCAAGTTTTCAAATGTAATCGGCGCGCCATTGGTCGCCTTTCTTGTCACAACATTTGACTGGCGTGTCGCTTTTTTGACGATTGGATGCATCAATGTGCTGTTTACGATCTTTTTCTGGCAGTATTATGAACAGCCTGAACGGCACAAACGCATTTCTAAAAGTGAACTAAACTATATTCAAAAACACAATGCCATTACAACAGAGCAAATCCCTTACAAAACGGGCCCGCTTTTAAAAAAGCTTTTCACCAATCGAAAAGTATGGGGCTTAATGATCGGATTTACAGGGTACGGGTATACATTCAACCTGCTGCTCACCTGGCTTCCGACTTTCTTTAAACATACATACGGTATGGATCTCATGTCGTCCGGTTTATTTACGGCAGTGCCGTGGCTGATCTCAACCATTTCCGGAATTGCCGTCGGCGGCTGGCTCGTCGATTATTTTATTAAGAAAGGCTATCCTAATACCAAGGTGTACCGAACCGTAATCATAGTCGGAATGAGCTTTGGCTTTTTCTTTTTAGGATCCATTCTGACGAACAATATTACCGTAGCCATTATTTGCATTTCCATCGGACTCGCCGGAATTTCCGCAACCGCTCCGGTCGGCTGGTCCATCTCCGCAGAACTCGCGCCGATCGGTTCCGTATCCATGCTGAGCTCCATGGTGAATCTCGCAAACAACCTGTTCGGAGGCATTATTGCTGCGTCACTGACAGGGTATTTGTTTGATGTGACAGGCTCCTTTACCCTCAGCTTTCTGGTAGCTGGTTTTGTGCTGTTGCTGGGATTGGTTTTTTATGTGTTTGTATTAGGGGATGTAAAACGAATTAAACTATAGAACATGAAAAAGAGAGCTGCCAGTTGGCAGCTCTCCCTTTACATCAAAGAATCGGCCCGTCCCCATTTACCTTCTCCTCGTCCTGTTCCTCTATATCAAGCCCCGAAGCTAGCATTTCCTGCTCTATCTGTTCGAGCACCTGCTCGTTTTTTCCTTGAAGACCACCTTCATAATGAAAAGCATCCTGTGTGCCGTTTTCCTCTATTGTCGCTAAAATATCGTGGATATCATTATGGTCTCCTGAAATGGAGCCGAATCCCTGGTTTTGTTTTTTATAATTCACAAAACCGCTGGGGAGGTTGTTTCCGAGGTTTACACATGATGCGCTCCGAGTAGTAATTCATCAGTGTATCAAAATCTTCATTTTGGATTGCCACATCACATGCAGAGATGATGTCTTTCAATTGCTGTTCCAAATGAATTCCCCTAATCATCATGATTGGATATATTATACAATGTTTGACACGTAGGGATCCTTTTCATTTTTGTTTTTACGGTTTCGCTGGTCCATTTCCGCAGAGCTGGCGCCGATCGGTTCCGTATCCATGCTGAGCTCCATGGTAAATCTGGCAAACAACCTGTTCGAAGGCATTATTGCGGCTTCATTGACGGGGTATTTTGTTTGATGTGACAAGGCTCCTTTACGCTCAGCTTTCTGGTAGCCAGTTTTGTTCTGCTGCTTGGATTGGTTTTTTACGTGTTTGTCTTAGGGGATGTAAAACGAATTAAGCGGGAATAAAGAGTGCTTGTAGAGAAAACGTTGTTCTTTCTACAAGCTTTTTAGTTTTGTGCTGTTTTTCAAGATATTCAGCTGTCATAAAAAGAAAATGAGCTCCCACATACCGGCTAGGTATGTGGCGTTCTTCTTCATGTTCTGGCATGCAGCTGTGAGGAGGATTTGTTTGCTCACCCCCTGAACCTGCGATAGCTAAGCCCGTGCAGTTGTTTTGAACCTACAAAGCTTCGTTCTATTTTTTCTTTTCTTTTTTTAGAGATTTCCTGAAATAGAAAAGCAATCTTTTCTAACCTTTTCTTTATGGTTTTGCCATACATACCGAGTAACGACTTTCTGGCGTTTCGTTGATTTTGTGTAATATTCTCAAACATATTTCAGGATTTGATTTATATGACCGATAGTCTTTGCGATCAATTGTTGAGTACGTAAGTGTATGCTGATTCAACAAATGTATCTGTATTGTTCACTTTATAATGAAATTTCCATTTTGGAAGCAAACCCCTGACTGGGTGATAACGTCTATGTGCGATGGCACCAAAAACTTGGAGGTCAAATAGTCCTTTAGAGATGAGAGTTGTTAAGTAGCCGGAATCTAGAGCGACGGCTTCTACTTGAAAATCAAATCATGCAATTTAGTGATCCAATCGGTCAAGGTAGGGCTTGGAACAGAATCATGGACTTTTCTGGAGTTGCAAACTATTAATCGTCCTCATTAAATTTATAATAAAAATATTCTCAATTGAGCAAATCGCCCACCCTTTTTCCTTTATAACATAAAATCCAATACTATCAATAAAATTCTTTACAGGTTATTACAGTTAAGATATAATATAGTTAATCTTTTACGTAAAAGGAGGTTTTTATTACTTGTGTTGAAGTTTTAAATAGGAGTAACTCCATCTCCCCATTACGGTCTTCATTTAATTTCATCCTGAGTTTTATTTAGTTAGATATAAAAACGAAAATTTCACATTATTTTTAACTAACCGATAGTATAAAATATATATTGAAAGGATTGTAAAATTATGAATAAATTCCTGAAGAGCAATTTCCGTTTCCTTCTTGCGGCTGCTTTAGGCATATCATTACTTGCTAGTAGTAATTTTATAAAAGCCAGCAATGATAACTATAAATTCCATTTACTTGTACCTTATGGCTATGGTAATGCCTATTCAAATGATGCATTTAGACAGACCACTCATACAGATAATCCTTGGAAAGTAAATTTACAGAAATCGGCAGAAGGTAAAGGTACAATCATGACATTTTGGTTGATTAACACAGGGAATAGTAAAATTCCAAAAGCTTCTAAAATACATAACGTAAAACAAGGAAGCGGAGCTCATTATTATCATGCAAATAGCCAGGGAAGCCATACATATGTAGCCTTAGCAGTTGAAAACAACAATTACAGTGCAAGTTCTTATGGTATAGATGGTGTATGGGATGAAGAAACTTGGTAAACAAGAACCTTCTAAAAACGTTGGCACCTTTTAGCCACGCGAAAAAATTTAGAATGATAATCTTTTTATAAGATTATCATTTTTATTTATTCTATTAAGAATTGAGTGAGAACATGGAAAGTCATATTTATCGCATTATCAAAAATAAATTAACTATAATAATATTTACTATAATCATATTAATTCCTTGTGTTGATATATCACTATTGTTAATGACTAACACAGAATACCATCCTGCATATGCGTTTTTCCTTTCTGGCACTTCCGTAGGGCATGCTTCACAAATGATCCTATTATGGTTTCTTCCGCTTTATTTTTTGTTACTATGTGCTGACGATTCTATACAAGATTATAAAACAGGATATCATTACATTCTTATAAGCAAAGTTGGCAGAAAAAAATATTGTTTGGAAAAAATATTTACCTCTTTTATCATTTCATTTTTGACAATGTTTTTGTCACTAATATTAAACTTTTTATTGGTTCAGGTTTTCTTTTTTAAAGGTACATTTAAAAATGACTTAGACCAAATTAAATTCCCTGATAACAGCCTTTATACTTTTAGTATGGCCCATCCTTATATAGCAATTGTGTTATTTTCTATTATTTGTTGTATTATGTCTGGATTTGTTGGAGCACTTGGTTCAAGCCTCAGTTTACTTTTTCGTGATAAGAAGTATGCCTACCCAGCAAGTTTTTTTATTTGGTTCGTACTTATACTAAAAAACAAATCATTAATGTTTTTATTCCAACCGTTTACAGAATACGGTTATAATGTACTTCTCCCTATCCTATGTTTGTCTATCTTTATTTTTCTAATAATAATTTCTAGTATTGTTTTATATGAGGCAAAATACAATGAAAATTAAAAGACTACTATTAATTTTATGTTTACTACTATTTTTAGTTACTTTATGGTT
The DNA here is from genome assembly GCF_037963345.1 of Bacillus sp. PS237. Classification (NCBI taxonomy): domain Bacteria; kingdom Bacillati; phylum Bacillota; class Bacilli; order Caryophanales; family Bacillaceae; genus Bacillus; species Bacillus sp. PS237. The sequence goes on from NZ_CP150156.1 coordinate 4,101,215, forward strand.
CAACCAGAACCACACTTATCTTGGAAAGAATTCTATCGCGTCATTACTATATATGAATAATAGTACATTCGGATATAGTTCAATATTTGCATATACCTTGTTTTATATTGTCCCGTTTCTTATGTTACTTAGTAACTTTTTTCATTCAGAAAACCCCTACAAAGTAATGAGGATGGTTAAGCGTAAAAATTACTACAAGTCTAAAATTATGGAGATTGGGTTTGTTTCTTTACTTTTTTCTTCAATACATACTGTTATTAATATTACGTGTACACATATTTTCTTTAGTAAAAACTTGTTGGTCGAAGCAAACTTTTTATCAATTTGTTTATTAAACATGATTAGTTTAGTGTTTTTCTACTTATCAGTAGGTATTATGTTTAGACTTACATACGATCTGTTTAATTCAGTAGCATTAGCAATTTTTATTGTGTATATAATTTTAGATAGCTTGTATTTCGGCGTTAAATTATTACTTCCTAATGGATATTGGGAACCCTTTAGAGACTTGGCTATATTCACAAATATGCTCAATAGATATTGGTCAACTTCAAATCTTATAATAGTTTATATTAGACAGATAATAATAGTTTTTATTTTTTATTTAGTTGGATCTTCAATTTTTTTGAATAAGGATTATAAAAAATGAGGATTAAAGGCTTTTTCATAACTTTAGTTGCGATAATATTTCAGGCGTCATTATCGAGTTATAATAATAATAAAAATGTCTTTCCTTTTTTAGATGGCATACCAATAAGCACCTCGGGTCATTATGAGTATCAAAATATTTTATTGTGGTTTGTACCTATTGTTTCCCTAAGTTTTTGTTTCTCTGGGAGTATTAGAGATACATACATTTCGTATGAGCAATTAAAGTTAGTAAGAGAACATAGTAGAGTTAAATGGGTAACATCTCAATTCTTAATAATTACAGTTGTACTTTTAATCTTTACTTTATCTCAGATTGCTATATTTTATATTTATTCACTTGTATCTCTTCATAACCTTGATATTAATTCCGTTATCAATAAAAGATTTGTTATGATGACACTCATGTATTATCTAACCTTACTTAACTTATTTAGTTTTCAATTATTTATGGAGCTTTATTATAAATCTCAAATAGCACAATTAAATATAAGCGTTTATATTATTTTTTCGTTAATTTTAGCAAAGAAGTTAGTGCAATTAAATTCTCCGAAAGTTATTCACTACTTTTTAATTCCAAACTACAGTAATGGATTAAGAACTGGGTTAAGCTATTATTCCCAATCTGGAACTGCTATTATTGAACCATTATTAGGTTTGTTTATTATAATCATTTTACAGATTTCAATAGTTATATTATCTGTCTTAAAGTTCAAAAAAATAGATATGCTAAAAAGTGAGGGCTTACAATGATTGAGGTATTAAACCTAACAAAAAAAATTAAAAAGACTACAGTTTTAGATAATATCTCTTATACATTTGAAAAAGGAACAATTTATGGACTATTTGGGAGTAATGGTTCTGGAAAGACCATGCTACTTCGTGCATTATCCGGGTTAATAGTCCCTACTGAAGGGAGTATAACTATTAAAGGTGAACAATTACATAAAGATATCTCTTTTCCTAAAAGTGTAGGATTAATTATAGAAAATATGCAGTTACTTCCTCAGTATGATGCTTTTACTAACCTTAAAATTTTGTCAAAAATTAAAAAGATCGCATCAGATAATGATATATTAGATTCTATTAGTAGAGTTGGTTTGGAAAATTTTAATAGTGTAAAGGTTAGTAAATTCTCGTTAGGAATGAAACAACGATTAAATATTGCACAGGCTATTTTTGAAAAACCTGATATATTGCTACTTGATGAACCAACAAATGCGATTGATGAAAAAGGAGTTGCATTTGTTCATGACATTCTTTTACAAGAGAAAAAAAGGGGAGCTACCATTATTATTACTAGTCATCACAAGGAAGATATTATATCTTTATGTGACATTGCATTAGAAATGAATCATGGACGTCTAGAAACTTCAGAAAAAGTAATATATAAGAAAGATAGTTAGTTTAAACTGGCTATTTCTTATCCAATGATAGACTGCAGACAAGTTCAACTGCTGTAATGCTAGAAAATCCAATGAAATGCTGATAATTGCGAAGAGATATGATCAGTCAGAAAACAAATCTTAAAAAGAAAAAGTAAATTCATCAATATTTCTAATAAACCTGGCAAACAACCTGTTCGGAGGCATTATAGCTACTTCACTGACGGGATATTTATTTGATGTGACAGGCTCCTTACGCTCAGCTTTCTGGTGCCGGTTTTGTGTTGTTGCTGGGATTGGTTTTTTATGTGTTTGTATTAGGGGATGTAAAACGAATTAAACTGGAATAAAGAGTGCTTGCTGAAAAGCACTCTTTTTCTGCATCGAAAGAATACTTAAGATAAGTCACTCCCAAAAATCGTAACAGTCTGACGGTTAAACATAAACCTCTGCCCGTTCCATTTTAATACGGTTTGAACATATCCCAATGAGTCGGCGTTATACCTTCCCGCTATCCGCTGGTACGCCAATAATTCGTATACGCCGTCTCTGTCAAAATCAACCGGATACAAGCCCGATAAAGGATTCACCCATCCTTCTATCGGCATTTTTAACACACCTTGGCTGTTATAAATCTCATTCAAATATTCCCTGCCCTTGTAAGTAAGGTCGAGGATATACGTTTCGTTTTGCTGATGACTGATAACGCTCGCTTTATATTGATTTTGATACCTCACACTGTACTTTAATTCATCATTCAATACATCTGAATTGAAAATTCGCCGGAACTGCCTGTTTAGATAGGCAAACACATATGCATAAATAGCACCGCCGCTTCCCCCTGTGTCCATTACTACTGCCACATCCTCAATCTTGTCGCCTGTCATATCCCCCAGAAAAAGTGACGGATTGTATCCCATATTGTTTTGAAGCTGAATCCGCTGCTCCTGATGGGTTCTGCCATCACGGATCACCAATGTGATATTTCTCCATAACGGGCTGCCGGGCATTTGATTTCCAGTTAGAAAGACCTCGTCAATAACGCCGTCTCCCGTTACATCGCCGCGGGTAGATACAATGATTGCACGTGAGGAGACAGGCTGCCGAAATACGTATGGATGTTGAACAAGTCCTCTGCCTTCATAAAACCAATAAGGAGCCATTCTGATGTCATACACATTCAATTGTGTCACCTTCCCTAATCAGCTGAATGAATCATTATATGCAGGAATGGCACATCAAAGACATATCTTACACACCAATTAAATCCGTACCATATGAATTATCAATTACACAAAGCCACTCGCCTTGCGCATTCTTTTTAAATACATAGGTCGCCCTTCTTTCCATCGCATACTCGGAGTCCTTTTTATCCGAATCAAGCAGTGTCTGAGAAAGAACGAGTACCGTGTCACCTGCTTCCAACAGGATCATTTTCCCTTGTGTCGGGACAATATGATGATTGAAATAGTTCGCAATCGTGATAAACGCTTTTTTGATTTCTTCCTTGCCTCGCGCGATCATGCCCGGCTTCACAACTAAAACGGCATCTTCCGAATAATAATTCATCAGTGTATCAAAATCTTCATTTTGGATTGCCAAATCACACGCAGAGATGATGTCTTTCAATTGCTGTTCCAAATGAATTCCCCCAATCATCATGATTGGATATATTATACATCGCTAGACCACTGAAACCTTGAAAACAAAATGAAAAGTATCCTTTTTTCCTATATAATCAAATAGATATATTTAACAAAGTACCCAAGTGAAGGGGTGAACATTATTGTCTGCGGAAGTAACGTTACATGACAATATACATTATGATTTAAGTGCGGATTGCCAGCACTGTTTTGGCCTGTGCTGTGTCGCCTTGCCTTATGCGAAGTCGGCAGATTTTGCTTTTGATAAAGACGGGGGCACGCCTTGCCGCAACTTACAATCAAACTATCAATGTTCTATACATAAAGATCTCAGAGAAAAAGGATTTCGAGGCTGCTCTGCATATGAATGCTTTGGCGCCGGCCAAAAAGTATCCCAAATCACTTATGAGGGAAAGGATTGGCGAAACAGCCCCGAAACGGCCAACCAGATGTTTGACGTTTTTCCTATCATGCAGCAGCTGCACGAAATGCTCTGGTATTTACATGAAGCTCTTTCTATAGATATAGCCAAGCCGATTCATTCTGAACTGAGAACCACTTTCGAAAAAATAGAAAGGCTCACCAGACTCAGCAAAGAACGCTTGCTGACACTGCAGGTGGACGAGCATCGAGCTGAGGTCAATGAATGGCTGTTAAAAACAAGTGAACTGGTGCGTGCCCAAGCCCGCCATCCAAAACTCCCGAAAAAGGTCAGCCGGGGAAGTGTCCTGATCGGCGCGAAACTGAAAGGGCTTGATCTGCGAGGAGCAAATCTAAGAGGGGCGCTGCTCATAGCCGCCGATCTGAGAAATGCCGATTTGAGAATGACAGACTTTATCGGTGCAGATATGAGAGACGCTGATCTCAGCGGCGCCGACCTGACCGGGAGCATCTTTTTGACACAGGCACAGGTGAACGCCGCCAACGGCGATTCGAATACAAAGCTGCCGCTGTCTGTACGAACCCCTGCCCATTGGAAATAAAAAAGGACCCGCTAACGGTCCTTTTTTACTGATCAATTCAATCCTTTTTCGTTCCTCTTATCCGGCATTTTCACACTTCTTGCCAAGTATCCCGACAGCCATAACGCAACCAGCAGCATGAAGGTGATCATACCGACGACGCCCAGCCAGTGAAAACCAGACCAGAATAGCCCTCCGATTGTTCCGAAAACACTTGAACCGGCGTAATAAAAGAACAAATACAGCGATGAAGCCTGTGCTTTGTTGTGAAGGGCTCTCCTGCCCACCCAGCTGCTGGCAACTGAATGCCCTCCGAAAAAACCGAATGTAAAGAGGGCAATCCCCAGAATTTTCACTGCCAGCATATTGTTTATCGTAAATAACGCACCTGCAATGACGATGAAAATATTCATCACCAATATTTTCGGATAGCCATACCGATCAACCATTCTTCCAATGAAAGACGAGCTGAAAATGCCTACAATCATCACAATAAAGATCCAGCTGGAAAATGCTTTATTAAGCGAATACGGCGGGCCCAACAGCACATACACAATGTAATTAAACAAGGCAACATTGCTTCCAAGCAGCAAAAAACCAATGAGAAACAAGCTGAATAGTTTACGGTCCCTCAAGTGGCCGATCAGAGACATTCCCAATTTCCCGAGCTTCAATTTTCTTGGCGTAAAATGCCTGGATGGCGGCAAATTTATAAAAAATATAACACTAGCAATCAAACTAATGACACCAATTGTCCCCATCGCCATATGCCAATTCAAGTACTCGCTCAGGAGCCCGGAAACGATCCTTCCGAAAACGGCGCCGATTGCATTTCCGCTGATATATAGCCCCATCGCTGATCCAAGACTTCCGGGTTCAATTTCTTCCCCAAGATAAGCCATCGCAATCGACGGAAGGCCTGCGAGCGCAACGCCTTGAATGGTTCTCAATACGAGCAGTGTATGAAAGCTCGGACTAAAGGCCGATGCCAGACAGAGAACCGATGCGGCCAGCATGGAAATACCCATAATAGGCTTGCGTCCCCACACCTCGGATAATGAACCAAAGACAAGCATGCTCACAGCTAACAGCATTGTGGTAACAGATAAAGAAAGACTCGCCGCAGTAGGCGTTACATGAAATTCCCGCGTGAATTCCTCCATGAGCGGCTGTACGCAATATAGAATCGCAAATGTATTGAAACCCGCAGCGAAGAAAGCAAACGTAATTTTTCGAAAAACCGGTGTGCCTTTTCGAATGTATGTCATCGGGACTTTATCGGTCCCTCATCATGTTGTGGAGCACTGCCATTCATAAACAATCATCCTTTATTTCTTACGAATTCAAACATCCTCGAGTCTGTTTATATTATTATCTTAGCACCGTTGATATATGTTGTATAATGCATATAAAATATCCTTTTCATGCTTATATGTAATAAGGAGAGATGATAATTGGAATGGGAACAACTTGAATATTTTCAAACACTGGCCCGGATGCAGCACGTCACGAAAGCCGCAAAAAGCCTCTCCATCACACAGCCTGCACTTTCACGCTCTATCGCCAGGCTGGAAAATCATTTGGGCGTCCCGCTATTTGACAGGCAAGGACGATCCATCAGCTTAAATCAATACGGACACATTTTTTTACGACGGGTTCAGGCGATGATGAAGGAGTATACCGAAGGAAAAGAAGAAATCCAAGCCTTATTAAAGCCAGACCAAGGCGTAGTCTCTCTCGGTTTTTTACATACATTAGGCACCACGCTCGTGCCCGATCTCATCGGCTCCTTTCAGCAGGAATACCCCAACATTTCCTTCCAGCTGAAGCAAAACCACTCTTATTGGCTGCTTGAACGATTAAAATCCGGAGATCTGGACCTCTGTCTCCTCGCTTCGATTAAGCCTGAAAATCCGATCCAATGGATCAAGCTGTGGAGTGAAGAACTCTTTGTATTTGTGCCAAATGATCACCCATTAGCCAGTCGCGAAAGCATTACCCTGAATGAGATTGCCGGGGAGCGTTTTATTTTATTGAAAAAGGGCTATGCGCTTCGGATGACGGTCGATGAGCTGTTTGAGAAGGCCAATATACAGCCGAACATTATGTTTGAAGGAGAAGAAGCAACTACTGCCGCAGGTTTTGTGGCAGCCGGTCTGGGCATATCTATTCTCCCAGACCTGAAAGGCTTAGACCAAAGCAAAATCACCAAAATCCGCGTCAGCTGGCCGGAATGTCAGCGTGTCATAGGAATTGCCTGGATAAAAGGCAGGTTTTTATCACCGGTTGCTGAGACCTTTAAACAATATGTGATCAGCCATTTTTCTGAGTAGGAAGGATTCAAGCATGAATGTCAAAAAAATCACGTCAGAACAGGATTTACATACAGCGTTTGAAATCAGAAAGGCAGTATTTGTAGAGGAACAAGGCTGTCCCATTTCGGATGAATTCGATGAGTTCGATACACTCCACGGTGACTGCCAGCACATCCTGGCTTATCATCAGAATGTACCTGTTGGCACTGCACGTGTCCGTATCGTTGGCCACACGGGGAAACTGGAACGAATCTGCATTCTGAAGTCTTACCGCAAATTCGGTTTGGGAAAAGTGATCGTCGATGCATTAGAACGTATTGTAAAAGAACAAGGCATTTCTGCCTTCAAACTGCACGGCCAGACACAGGCGGCAGGCTTTTATGAAAAGCTCGGCTATCGGACTGCATCAGAAGAATTTATGCTGGACGGCATTCCGCATGTGCTGATGACAAAACAAGACGATTCTGCGCTATAGATTGTTCACAAATTTGTCACTTATGAGCATGAACGGTTCATTGGTATACTAATCACCGATTATGGAGAGAAGGAATGATTGTATGCCAGCAAATAAAAAAGAAGGCCTTATATTTGGCGTGATGATGTGCTTTGGAATGGTTTGCGTCATGTCGATTTACAATGCCATCATCAACCGAGCCATCTACGATTTTTCACTGATGACCGTTTTTGAAATGGTCATCGGTTTTATGATCGCCCTCCTGTTAGATTTACTGTTAGTGGGCCCCCTCGCCAAGAAGATTGCATTCCGCATGCCGTTCGACAAGACTAAAAAAATTTATGTCATCCTTGCCATGTCAACTTGTATGGTGATTGGCATGGTACTTTGTATGTCTGTGTTCGGTTTAGTGACAGCGGTTCTAGCAAATGGGCTGAACGGGGACAGCCTCTTCAGTGCTTATCTTATGATTGTGTTGAAAAATTTCATCCTGGCCTATCCGTTGCAATTACTGATTATGGGCCCATTAGTCAGAGGAGTTTTCATGAAATTTGTAAAACCAAAGCTCACAGCCGCAATTTAAATAGAAAAGGAGTGAGCCTGACACTCACTCCTTTTGCTCATGAATCGAATGTAAAACAAGCTCCGCAAAAGCCTCTGCGGCAGGCAGCTGCCATTTTTTCTTTTTGGGTGTGAGTAAATCGGATCGAGGGCTTCACCATGCTGGAGATTTTTCAGCTTATGTTTTTCACTTCCATTAATCCCTATACCTTACCACATAGTTTTTATACAATTCTTCGTTATAAAGGATTTCTTCGCCATGTGAAGAGCAAATGAGCGTTGGTTTGATTTGATCTATGATTGAGCCGCTGTCGATGTTCTCATTTATATCAACACTGAATCTTCTTATAGGTGGGTGTAAATCCTCCTTACTTGTGATAAAAAGGTCGCCCGTCAATAGCGTACGATCGATTTTATGATAATACACAACATGCCCCGGCGAATGGCCAGGTGTTAAATAGTATTTCAGAGGCAGATGAGCAAGCGTTTGCTCCGTCAGCGGCTGTACAATATGGGCTACCCCTGTGTTCTCCACTTCATTTTTGTTCGGATATGGCTCTTCCCCATTGATGTACTTTAGTTCTTTCTGGTGCGCAAAAATCGGAATATCAAATCTCTCTAACCATTTTGATGCACCCCCGATATGATCACTGTGGCCATGGGTAAGCAAAATGGCTTTTGGATTGCCGATCGCTAACGCTGCCCTAATTTGAGCATCAGCAAAACGTTCTATTCCCGTATCAACAATATAAACATCATCACCATCTTTGATAAACCAGGTATGAACCGGAATACGAAGAGGCACATCAAGCTCAAATTCACATTGAAAGACATGTTCTGATAGTTGTCTCAAATTCACGCAAACCATCTCCTGTGGAAATTTTTTGATAGTTTTAAAGAAAACAGAAGTGAACGGACTATTTTCACCCACGCTCGAGCTGACTGGATTCTTGAGAGGAAACGCCGATTTTCGCCAGCATCAGCTCAACTTGTTAACGTTGTCCATTAATAATCCCTTTTGTTCCCCTTCTTCACATATTCCCAATCACGTTCTATATTCTTCCTCACTCTATGAAGGAGTGCAGAAATGGTTTCCTTTTCCTCTGAAGTAAAACCGGACAAGGCCACTTCCGTGGAATGTTCTCCTTCTCTTCTTAACAATGGATATACCTTTTTCCCTTTCTCAGTCGGGAACAGTTTTTTTATTTTTTTATTTTGCTCATCCGGCAGTTTTTGAATAAATCCCTGCATTTCCAGCTTCTTAATGGCCCGCGCGGCCGTTGTCCGGTCCACTTTTATCATTTCCGCCAATTTTTCTTGAATAATTCCCGGATTTTCGTATATACGCACGAGATAGAGATACTGCCCTCTTGTTAAGTCTAAATCTTTAAATTCGATGTTGCTTATGGAATCCAACGCTCTTGCTATCATGCCGATCTCACGCAAAATATCATTCATTCCTAAAACCCCTCACGTATTTTTGTTGCAATTACAACAAAAATGTTTTAACCTTACTATTATAAGACCACATGCGTGCTGTACAGTCCAGACTAATATCAGAAAAGGATTGATTCATAATGAATATAAAAAGAATAACAACTGAAGCTGATTTACATGAAGCTTTAAAGATTAGAAGAGGCGTTTTCATTGAGGAGCAACATGTGTCTGAAGCCGATGAGTTCGATGAATTTGATACGCTTCAGGAACAATGCCAGCATATCTTGGTATATCATGAGAATCAGCCTGTCGGCACCGGACGCGCGCGCATCGTTGGCCATACAGCAAAGCTGGAAAGAATCTGCATCCTAAAACCTTACCGTAAGTACGGATTGGGGAAGATCATCGTAAGCGGGTTAGAGGAAATCATGAAAGAAAAAGGACTGACTTCATATAAGCTGCATGGTCAAACACAAGCGGCAGGCTTTTATCAAAAACTGGGCTACCAGATTTCTTCACAGGAATTTATGGAGGACGGCATCCCTCACGTCTTGATGACAAAAGAAATATCGCGGAATATAACATGAAATATATGTATTACGGAATAGGCATACTCATATTAAGTTTGGGCATTTCCTTAACCATACAATCAGGACTGGGCACATCACCCTTCGATGCCCTTTTGGTTGGTCTGTCAAAAAAAATCGGTCTTACCGTAGGAAGCTGGGAGGTCCTTATTTCTGTGATCCTCTTAATCTGCAACGCTATATTAACGAGAAAAAAACCTATTTTGCTGGGCTTGATTACAGCATTCATTACTGGAATAGGCATTGACCTATGGTTGTTTGTTGTAAAAAACACCATCTATCTAAACTCGTTGTTAAGCAAACTGATTTGTTTTGGAATTGGTTTGGTGCTCATCGGTCTTGGAACAGCCATCTATCTTCAGACGAAATTCGCATCAACACCGATCGATCATTTAACACTTATTATCCGAGATCTCTCCAAAAGAACAATATTGTTTTCAAGGACATTGGTATACGCTCTTTTCTTAGTATTAGCCATCATCTTTAAAGGCCCTATCGGCATCGGAACTCTTTTAACGGTTTGTTTGGGAGGAATGCTCCTTCACGTTTTTATGCCTATTGTGGAAAGACATTTCTTATCAAAGAATAGAAGAGGTTATTAAGAAACCTCTTCTCGATCCAAAAAACGAAACGCAAAACAAGCCCCGTTTCGTTGTCAATTCTTTATCTCTGGTACTGTTGAGGTTTTATAATCAATTAAAATTTATAGTACCAAAAAATCGCAATTTCATTTGCTGTTGGAAAGTTGGAATAAAGCATCGTATCAACCGCACCTATTATAAAGTGATGTTTGGCATAAAAATGACAAGCTGAAATATTAATATCTTGGGTTTCAAGCATAAGACCACAAAAATGATTCTCCTTTGCCCACTCAATCGCTTTATGTAATAATGCTGTTCCAACACCTTTTTTTCTATAGTCTTTTGCCACGGCAATGTCCTCTATTAGTGCATACCCATTCCAGTTAGAACGGATCTTAATCCGGCCAATGCAGTTGTTTTCAAGATAATATAAAAAAGCCGCTTTCCCCTCTTCTTCAACATAACTAACATCCATGTCATCATCTTCATATTGTTTAAAATAAGGTTTAGAAAATCGTTCCTCAGTATATGTCCAAACACCGTTTTCAAAAGCAGGTATCATTCTCCCAAAAACAACGAAAGGTTCGTTTGGTTTATTGAAATCTTTCATATTCAAATGAGTCATTTTCATGATCATATCAATCTCCGCCAATCGAGATAATATTTAGTAAACTCGTTTCGATACTATTCAACAACAGCTTCCAAAAGTGTACTCTTTAAGAGAACAGCATTAGATAAGGCATCCATTACCTTATATATTTCACTATCTTAATGAGGTATTTCAACAGAGGCTTGTGGTACAGTAAAAAGGAATAGAAACAAGAGAAAAGAAGATGAACCTATGCCCACTAACAATAAACTCAATGAGAAATATCATACTTCCTTCAACTCGCCCACAACCCTGTTGACTAGTATCCGTGGAGAGAGGAAGCTTTGACACAGCTTCTGCCATTGATGACATCTCTATTGAAGTATCCAAAGGACAACCAAGGATCGCTCTTTGACTTTTTCAAGAAGAAAGTAGAGTGAATAAAGGAGTGATTGAGTATGTTAACAAGAGAAGATATCTTTAAACACGTCAAAGAAAAATACGGTACATCGCCTGATTACCCGTGGGAGAAATACCCAAACTATGCTTCTTTGAGACATACATCAAACAAAAAATGGTACGGTCTTATCATGAATGTTCTCCCAGAAAAATTAGGCTTGGATGGTCATGGCGAAATAGATATTCTAAATCTAAAATGTCCCCCTGAAATAAGTGATCGCTTAAGAAACGGGGAAAATATCTTACCCGGATATCATATGGATAAGGAACATTGGATTTCAATTGTTTTAGAACGGACAGATCCAGAAGGCGAAATCTATAACTTAATCGAGCAGAGCTTTCATTTAACCAAGTGAAGATAAAGAGTGTTCCTGCTAATCAAGCTGCGAAGAGTAGTGGGCACTTTCATTTTAGGATACTGTTCTTCACTCTGTCCACAAACGCAACTTAGTTCATCTGGTGCGAGAGTGGGAGAAGAATTTCAACCAACTTCTTATGTAAAAGGATGAATAGTTATGACAAATAACTTAAAACAGAGAAGAATCATTTTAGATTTAGCAGTTACTTTAGATGGTTTTATTGAAGGGAAAAATGGAGAAGTTGATTGGTGTATTATGGACCCTGATATGGGGTTTACTGATTTTTTAAATCAAATTGATACTATTTTATATGGTAGAAAAAGCTTCGATTTATGGGGACAATACATTCCAAAAAATGAAGACCCTGATACAGAAAAGGAACTTTGGAAATTGGTTCATAGTAAAAAGAAATATGTTTTTTCCAGAACACAAAATGAGATTGATAATCAAGCCATATTTATAAATGATAATATTCTTGAAGAAGTAAATAAATTGAAGAAAAATCCTGGTAAAGACATCTGGCTATATGGTGGAGCGAGTCTCATTACAACTTTTATAAATTTGGGGCTTGTTGATGAATTTAGATTATCTATTCACCCTGTTGTTTTGGGAGAAGGAAAACCGTTGTTTATTGATGTAAAACAGAGGATAAATTTAAAAATGGTGAATACAAGAACATTTTCCTCTGGCGTTGTGCAAATCGTTTATCATTGGAATGGCTAACATTGTAAAGTAACACTCGACAGTAATCCTTCTTATTGAACTAAAGGGGAATCCATAAATAATGGGTTCCCCTTAATATACTATGGAATTATCAATATCAAATTTTCTGTAATAAAAGAGGATTGAAAAGGACGATGTCTCCTCAATTAACATCATTAAGCATTATAGTATATTTTCTTCTCCCTCTTTTAAGTAATCGGCTAAGTTTTGTATTTATAAAAAAACGAAAGAAGGTGATCCAATGCCTACTAACAATAAACCCAATAGATTAATCGCTGAGAAATCTACTTATTTTACTTCAACATGCTCATAACCCTGTGGACTGGTTCCCTTGGGGAGAAGAAGCATATGAAAAAGCGAAACGCGAAAACAAGCCTGTTCTCGTATCTATTGGGTATAGCTAACGATGGCTAATCTAAAGAACATGCTATTGATGCCATGTTTATTCATTTTACAAAAAAGGATCAACCTTGAATTACTTTCACAAGATTGATCCTTTCACTCATTTAGCCATGTCTCCGCGAACGTTTATATACATTCAAGATTACTAGCCAACAAATAACAATGATTCCTGCAAAAAGTATGAGCATATTGCTATACAAATAGGTAGAGTGATCAACGTCAATAGGCAGCAGCCTATGATCTAGGAAGCCGATAGATAATAAACCGCCTACAATCGCAATACCCGTTCCCTCTGATAAAAAGCTCGTGAAATTAAGCAAACTCATTCCAGCGCCCGCTTCCTTTTCTTTCAAACTGCTAGACACAACTGTAGATATAACTGTTTTTGTGAAAGATAGCCCCCCAAAAACAAAAATTACTATAATTGTCATGATCCATGGTGCTGCATCTATAAAAAAGGCAGCGATTAAAAAGCCGGAAGAAAGCAATGCACTTCCAATAGTTAGTACATACAAGGAACCTTTCCGATCAACAAGCAATCCCCCAATGTAACCAAAGATGATGACACTCATTGTTCCGGGGAAAATAATGCCGCTTCCAATTGCTGCAGTACTTAAATGGTGAACATCTTTCATCATGTAAGGAACCATAGAGACAAATCCTGCTACTGTACCAAATATTAGTCCTCCGCAAAGGGTTCCAATCACAAAAAAGACGTTTTTCCCTAATTCAGGGTCAACAAAAGGGTCCTGAGCTTTCCTAATGTGTTGCACAAATATGAAGAAAGCAAGGATACTGATGATCAGAAAAGAAAATCTATAAGATGTTGTAAACAGCATAAAAAATACGATACCTGCAGACATCAATATAATCCCTGCCATATCAATGTGTCCTCTTATTCTCTCTTCCTTTTTCAACAATTTTATAAGGAATGGAACGGTGATAATTGTTGCAGTTGGAATAAGCAGCAAATACGACCAATGGATATAATGAGCAACCATTCCGCCAATAGCTGGCCCAACACCTTCTCCCATTGCTACCAGGGACCCGATCAGGCCAAATGCTTTCCCCCTGTTCTCTTTTGGAATATAGCGCGCAACGACAACCATCACAAGAGCTGGGAATGCGGCTGCACCAATTCCTTGAATAAATCGGGCTAGAATGAGAATAGGAAAGAAAGAGTGTCCAACAAATCCAATGATCGACCCTAAGCCATTTACCATAATCCCAAATAGAAGCAGATTTTTGATGCCCAGCTGGTCTGATAGCTTTCCATATAGAGCTGTTCCAATGGAGAAGGTTAACATAAAGGCTGTATTCACCCAGTTTGCACTTGCTGGCAGTTTATTAAACTCGTTGGCAATATCAGGTAATGAGACGTTCAGAACCATTTCATTTAATACGCTGAAAAATGATAGAACACAAAGCCAAATCAAAACTTGATTGTGCCGTAAAGTTGACTGTGAATAAGACGTATTCACAATTTCCCCTCCATTAATGAGGGCAGACGCAGTTTATAGGGTCATTGATACGCTTCCCTCTTTTAATTGTACCCTGTTCATTTTATTGCACTTCATAATAACTCCCCCTACATTTGATTGATATGATCTTATTATATATAGACTAAGGATTAAACTTTTACTTTTTTTATAAAAATTTGACCAGATTGCGAAACAAGGAAAAACGTTATTCGCATTTATCTCAAGTGGCAAAATGAAACATTAGTTTATATTTTCACATCACAATTATCGATAAGCAGTCAGTTATTGTATTTGTTTAGGATAACTGTGGTAACCTGAATATAACCAACTTAGGAAGAAGGTGATCCCATGCCAAATAAAAGTAAACCCAATAGATTAATCGCTGAAAAGTCTCCTTATTTACTCCAACACGCCCACAACCCTGTGGACTGGTTCCCGTGGGGAGAAGAAGCATTTGCAAAAGCAAAACGCGAAAACAAGCCGGTTCTGGTCAGCATCGGTTATTCGACGACTTGTCATTGGTGGCCTGGGATAATCAAATCGTGTGGAACTCCATTAAAAGATAACAGAAGCCATTTTAAACGATAATACTATTTGTTCAAACAATACAGTCTACCTTTTATTTCATTCATTTTCTAAAACCTGTAATCCGTAACCACGCGGTAGCAGGTTTTTTTATTTGCTTGACTTAGAGTTAACTCTAAATTGTAAACTAACTTTAATTAAATGAGAGGGATGATGTTGTTGTATTCCATTAGTAAAGCTGCTGAGAAGACTAGTATTAGTTCGTATACATTAAGATATTACGAAAAGATTGGGTTACTTCCACCACCAAAACGAAAAAACAGTGGAAGGCGTTTTTATACGGAGACTGATATTCAGTTCATGTTATTCCTGAAAAGTTTAAAGGAAACAGGTATGTCTTTGGAGGATATTAATGAGTTTGTCAAAGACGGATGCATTTTGGAAAAAATCAATTCGGATGTTAAATCGGCACAACTCTCCCCATCTATAAATAAACGTATTGAGATTTTAACCAAGCACTTAGAGAAAATGGAAATTAAAAAAAGGGAGCTGGAAGAAGTGATTTCTACTACAAAAGGAAAACTGGATACATATTATTCAATTTTGAAAGAGGAAGTGGAAAACAAATGAAACATTTAAATATATACATAATGTTACTTGGCTTCTCTATTTTCACGGGAGCTACTTTTAATCTTGCAAAATATACAGTTGGATATTTTTCTCCATCGTCTTCTGCGGCATGGCGTTTCGGTTTAGCGGCTGCAGTGATGCTCATCATTTTGATTTTTACTGAAGGTATAAAGAAGAGTCAATTACGGAAAAACGCCGTTTCATACATTGTTCTTGGAATTATAGGAATCTTTGGATTTAATGCCTTGTTTTTTGTTGGTTTAAAATATACATCTCCCGTTAACGGAGCATTAATAATGGGGCTGAATCCTTTATTAACAGCAATTCTCGCTCGAATTATCTTAAAGGACAACATGACAAAAAAACAAGTACTCGGCATATTCTTTGCATTCATCGGTGTATTGTTAGTCATTACACAAGGTTCTATCGAAACCATTAAAACCTTATCAATTTCAGGAGGAGACTTAATAATCTTTACAGGTAACGTTTGTTGGGCACTTTATGGCGTACTTGGACGTCGGTTTGTAAAGGATGGTACACCGCTATCTACAACCACTTATACGATGGTTATTGGTGCTGTTAGTTTAATAGTAGTTTCCTTATTTACATCCAAACCTGTTTCTTTATCGAACATCCCGATTGGAGTTTGGGGGGCAATTGCTTTTATGGCTTTTTTTACAAGTGTTTTGGGTTACCTATGGTGGAATCAGGGGATTAAAGAGATTGGAGCTAGTAAAACATCTTTATTTTTCAACCTTGTTCCCGTTGTAACGATGATTATTTCATTTGCCGTTGGAACACCAATAAAGGTATTTCAAGTTATTGGGGCTGTGCTAGTTATATTAGGCGTTTTAACCGCTTCGGGGGTAATACGTATTCCTAAGTACAATACTAAAGAACAGTCAGCTATATAAAGAAATAGGGAGTATTTTTGAGAAAATGTGTTAAGTTAAATATACACTAATTATAGGAAGAAGGTGATCCCATGCCAAACAAAAGTAAACCCAATAGATTAATCAATGAGAAATCACCATATTTACTCCAACACGCCCACAACCCTGTGGACTGGTTCCCGTGGGGAGAAGAAGCTTTTGAAAAAGCAAAACGCGAAAACAAGCCGGTTCTGGTCAGCATCGGTTATTCGACTTGTCATTGGTGCCACGTGATGGCCCACGAAAGCTTTGAAGACGAAGAAATCGCGCGTCTTCTCAATGAACGGTTTGTGGCGATTAAAGTCGACCGGGAAGAGCGGCCTGATGTGGATTCTGTTTATATGAGAATCTGCCAGCTGATGACCGGGCAGGGCGGCTGGCCGCTGAATGTGTTTATCACGCCTGATCAAAAGCCGTTTTACGCGGGTACATATTTTCCAAAGACGAGCAAATTCAATCGTCCCGGTTTTGTTGATGTGCTTGAGCATCTGTCTGAGACGTTTGCGAACGACCGCGAGCATGTCGAGGATATTGCGGAGAACGCCGCTAAACATTTGCAGACCAAAACAGCTGCAAAAACTGGTGAGGGCCTTAGCGAATCAGCGATTCACCGGACATTCCAGCAGCTTGCCAGCGGGTTTGACACGATCTACGGCGGTTTCGGGCAGGCACCGAAATTTCCAATGCCTCATATGCTGATGTATTTGCTACGTTATGATCACAATACAGGGCAGGAGAACGCTCTATACAACGTGACGAAAACATTGGACAGCATGGCGAATGGCGGCATTTACGATCATATCGGCTATGGGTTCGCCCGCTATTCGACCGATGACGAGTGGCTCGTTCCCCACTTTGAAAAAATGCTGTACGACAATGCGCTGCTGCTGACCGCTTATACAGAAGCCTATCAGGTCACGCAAAACAGCCGCTATAAAGAGATTTGTGAGCAGATCATTACGTTCATTCAGAGGGAAATGACTCATGAAGACGGAAGCTTTTTCTCGGCTTTGGACGCGGACACAGAAGGAGAAGAAGGAAAGTACTACGTGTGGTCAAAGGAAGAGATTCTAAAAACGCTCGGGGACGATCTCGGAACGCTGTATTGCCAAGTGTATGACATCACTGAAGAAGGAAACTTTGAAGGCAAAAATATTCCTAACCTCATTCACACAAAGCGAGAACAAATCAAAGAGGATGCCGGGTTAACCGAAAAAGAGCTCAGTCTCAAACTCGAAGACGCAAGACAGCAGCTCTTGAAGACACGCGAGGAAAGAACCTATCCGCATGTCGATGATAAAGTGCTTACCTCATGGAACGCGCTGATGATCGCGGGTCTTGCGAAAGCGGCAAAGGTATACCAGGAGCCGAAATATCTCAGCCTAGCGAAAGACGCCATCACATTTATTGAAAACAAATTAATCATCGACGGCCGTGTGATGGTCCGATATCGTGATGGCGAAGTGAAAAACAAAGGCTTTATCGACGATTACGCTTTTCTCCTATGGGCTTATCTGGATCTCTATGAAGCTTCGTTTGATCTTTCTTATTTACAAAAAGCGAAGAAACTGACAGACGATATGATCAGCTTATTTTGGGATGAGGAGCATGGCGGATTCTACTTCACCGGACACGATGCAGAAGCCTTAATCGTACGGGAAAAAGAAGTGTACGACGGCGCCGTGCCTTCAGGAAACAGTGTGGCAGCTGTTCAGCTGCTGCGTCTCGGGCAAGTCACAGGCGACTTATCACTGATCGAAAAAGCGGAAACAATGTTTTCCGTGTTCAAGCCAGACATAGAAGCGTATCCGAGCGGCCATGCTTTCTTTATGCAAAGTGTGTTAAGGCATCTGATGCCTAAAAAAGAAATCGTGATTTTTGGCAGCGCAGACGATCCAGCCAGAAAACAAATTATAGCGGAGCTTCAAAAAGCCTTTAAGCCCAACGACTCCATTCTGGTGGCAGAGCAGCCCGAGCAATGCAAAGACATTGCGCCATTTGCAGCAGACTACCGCATCATAGACGGCAAAACAACCGTTTATATTTGTGAAAACTTCGCCTGCCAGCAACCGACAACAAATATTGAAGAAGCGATCCACACATTAATAAGCAGCAGGGATTAAGACCCTTGCTGCTTACTTTTTGATTTCTTATGGTACCATAAAGCGATCCCCGCAAACACAAGGTTGACCGCTATCGTAAAGAAAGCCTCCCACATCGGGTTCCCCCGCGTAACGGTAAACAGAGAAGGAATTCCTCCATACACACTGTTTTTTTCTGTAATAAACATACACAAAAACATATTATTCGCGGCATGGGCGCCAAGTGATATTTCGATGCTCCCAGTTTTAATCGTGTAATACGTCCACACAAACCCAAATGTTAAGTACTCAATTCCTGCCCAGACAGCGCCATTGTTCATTTCTGGATTCGCAAAATGCAATACGCCAAACAATCCTCCGACAATCAGTGTCAAAAATAGAGGATTTTTCGTCAATCTCCCGAAAGCTTGAAGCAAAAATCCCCTGAAAAATAGTTCCTCAGCTGATGTCTGAATCGGAACCAAAATGAGGGCAGCCGCTAGCAGCCAGATAAATCGTGATGCATTAAACTCTTGCATTGAATAGCTATCAGGATGAATCACAAAATCAATCAATTGTACGGCGATCATTAGCAAGAAATAAGCAATAAAACCAAAGGAAATTCTCCGCCAATTCATCTTTGAATTTGGTGTTATCACCGTTCGGAAAGGCCGCTTCAAAATAAAGCGCACAGCCAGCCAAACTCCCGGAATGGCGAATAAATAAATCACATGGGACAAATAAAGATCTACGAGGGGATCACTCAGCACAGCTTCATCCAAATCAAACGTGATATTGGGATTCACAATAACCGTGAACAATATAGCGAAAAGGTAAGCTATATTCCCTAATACATATAACCCTACCATCACCAAAAAAGCGAAAAAATATCTCCACAACGTATTGTTTCCTTCTATAGGACGGATAAATGAATTCATTCCTTCTATGTCTCTTCCTTTCAATGAGAATATTACTATATATTTGCATAAATTGGTCTATGAATCTACTGTTTTGGAAATCTTTTAAGCAAAATTAAAATATAAAGTGTGAATTTAGTTCTTCCATCTAGTGATTTGAACTCTGTTGCCAATGAACCAAGATACTTATAATAGTCCCAAGAGGGGAATTTTCAGTCTTTTCTACTACTCAAAAGGGGGTTTTTTATGAATACGATCTTCAAACAAAAGAATACACATCCTTTCTCAAACGCAGCGAATCGTTTAGACCGCCTTCCGATTTCACGCGTTCATTTCCAAGTGTTAACCGCTCTCGGCATTGTTTATTTCTTTGATCTCGCAGATTTATTTACCCTCAGCAACGTAGCGCCGGCACTGATCGAGCATTGGGGCATCCCGCTTTCAACTATTGCTAACGTAACGGCCGCTTCGTTTTTAGGCATGTTTTTAGGCGCTTCACTGGGCGGACGGCTGTCCGATCGAATCGGCCGCAAAAAAGCCTTAAATCTATTTGTCTTTGTTTTCTCAATCGCATCGCTATGCAATGCTGCGGCATGGGACATTCCATCTTTAATGACATTCCGTTTCCTCACCGGATTTGGCGTTGCAGCCGCCATGGTCATTACGAATAGCTATTTGGCGGAATTTTTCCCTTCAAGTGTACGTGGAAAATATATTTCTTTTTGTGCCATGATTGGATTGATTGGGGTTCCGATCACCAACATTGTGTCTGCCTTTGTCATTCCTCTTGGTTCATGGGGATGGAGGCTAGTATTTGTATGGGGTGCCGTCGGCCTTATTTATTTTTTCTTCATCCACCGTCTGGAAGAGTCACCTCGCTGGCACGAAAATCGCGGGGAATATGCGAAAGCCGATGCGATCCTCACCCGAATTGAAGAACAGGTTGAAAAGGAGAAAGGCCCGCTTCCGGCAGCATCCCAGCCTAAAGTAAGCGAAACTGTTAAGCAGAATGCAGGTTACGCAGGCTTATTGAAAGGCAGAAACCTCAAAATTACCATCGTATTATCTGCTGTATGGATTTTTGAAACGTTTGGGTTTTACGGATTTGCTTCATGGGTTCCAAGCCTGCTAAAAAGCAATGGCGTAACCATGGAAAATACATTATGGTATAACGTATTGCATTCCGTCGGCGCTCCACTTGGCGCACTGCTCGGCTCCATGATTTCCGAAAGATTTCAAAGAAAATGGATTTTAGCTGCGAGTGCGTTTCTGACGGCCATCGCCGGGCTCTTATATGGTATGACTTTTATTCCCATCATGATCATTGTATTTGGTTTTATCGTGAATATCACAGAACGGGTCTTTACCTCGAACTTATACGCCTATACATCTGAACCTTATCCGACTGAATACCGCTCGTCTGGCAGCGGTTTAGCCTATGGTCTTGGCCGTTTTTCAAACATTTTTGGCTCATTGCTTGTCGGATTTATTGCCGTTCAGCTCGGCTATATCAGCGTCTTCTTATTTATTGGGGGCTGTTGGCTCGCATGCTCCTTGCTGTTAATCTTCTTCGGTCCTAATACGAATGCAAAACAGATTTAAAAAAGTCAGTGCGGATCTGCCGCACTGATCTCATTACAATTGCTTCAAAATCCTTGCGGGGTTTCCGCCTACAACAGTATTAGCGGGTACATCCTTAGTGACAACAGATCCAGAAGCAATCACTGCGTTATCACCGATTGTCACTCCCGGGTTAATCACCGCCCGGCCTCCAATCCAAACTTGATCTCCAATTGTCACAGGCTTACCGAACTCCTTCCCGGATTTCCTTTCGATCGGATCAAGAGGATGACCGGCCGTGTAGATATGTACACCTGGCGCAATCAAACAATGACAGCCGATACGCACCTCACACACATCTAAAATGACACAGTCAAAATTAACAAATGTATGATCTCCGATATGAATGTGATAGCCATAATCACAGCGGAATGTCGGCAAAATCGTGACTTGATCCCCAACCGAACCGAGCAGCTCCTTCAAAAGCTTCGTCCGCACTGCATCATCTTCCGGTGTTTCGTTGTATTGTCTAATCAGCTGTCTCGCATGCTTGCGTTCTAGTAATAGTTGTTGATCTTCCGAATTGTATAATTCTCCGGCTGCCATTTTTTCTTTTTCTGTCCTCAGCATTTAAGTCACTCCAGATGTCAGATTGTAATCTCGATCAAATTTCCTTCATCATCCTCAATCACGCTTTCATAGTAGCCGTCTCCTGTTGTCCTCGGGCCGTTTACTACTGCGAAACCATCCGCCTTCAATCGATCAGTCAGTTCGTCAACTTTCTCCCGGCTCCCAACGGAAAAGGCAATATGTGCCCAGCCTGTCATTGTTTGTGAGGGCGGATCGGTCACATTCCCTTTTTTCATAATTTCCAGCCTTGCTCCGGAATCAAACGTAATAAAATAAGACTTAAAATCTTTTTTCTCATTATGATACAAATCATTCGCTTCGCCATTAAAATACGATTCATAAAAAGACTTCATTCGCTCTAAATCATTGACCCAGACCGCTGTATGTTCAATCTGCATTTCTTCCTCCTCCTTCGCCTTCAATGAAGTTATAAGGTATGAAATGCATTTCAGTTCAAGCTTTTTTCTTAAATTTATGCTGAATTTTGATATCAGCGGGTTCATCCTGCAAAAATAGAGAAAATGCTGCGATGCCGAGCTGCTCAAGATTCAAATCAAGCGACGGAAAACCAAGAACACGGCTGATAGAAGTATTTCCCTCGCCTATGATTTCAACATCCCAATTATTCTTTTTGGCAAATAGATGAATTCCAGCTGCCACTTCATCACTATTTGCATAAATAGCAGTCGGAACCCGCCCGCTCATATAAAAATGTTCAGCTGCCAGCTCACCATCATTCATATCGTTGCATCCGGACAGCATATGGCGGTCTTCCAACCTTCCGCAGACAGCTTTATAGGCCGCAGCTTTATCAGCCGTGCTCGGGCTCCTATCAGCTTCTCTGACACACGTAAAAGCAATATTCTCATGCCCGCGGCTCTTTAAATAGCGAAAGCTCTCTGCATAAGCAGTTTTTCTGTCATTAAAAGCACAAGGGACATCAATGTCTCCGGTATCCTCACAAGCGATGACCGGCCCATATTCCTGATAAGCTAAAATGCTGTCCCAATGATTGGCGCGGGAAGTAATGATGAGACCGTCTATTTTCTTCGTTCTTAACAGCTCTAAATATTTGATTTCAATATCGGGGTTATAATTGGTGGGGAGAAGGGTCGTTGCATACTCATGCTGAAAAGCCGCCTTGGTGATTCCGTTAACGATTTTATCAAAGCAGGGATGATCGCTATAAGGCAGAATCACACCGACCGTATGGGTTTTCCCGCGAATGAGATCGATTGCGGTTCGATTTGGTGTATAATCCAATTCCTTCATGACTTGATGAACAAGCTTTCTCTTTTCTTCAGATACATACGGATGATGATTCAATACACGCGAGACAGTCGAAACAGATACATTTGCCAGTCTTGCGATCTCTTTTATATTTGCCATCTCTTTCTCCTTTTCATATAAAAAAAGCAGTAAGTGTAAAATCCTTACTGCTATCTCATCATATATTGATGATAAGTTCAACAGGACAATGGTCGGAACCCATGACGTCCGCTGATATGCTGGCATCTTCAATCTGTTCCTTAAGGCTTTCAGAAACAACAAAATAATCAATCCGCCATCCAATATTTCTGTCCCGGGCGCCGGCACGATACGACCACCAGGAATAAGCGCCTTCAAGATCAGGATAAACATGACGAAAAGAATCAACAAAGCCAGCTTCTAAGAAACGAGTGAATGCCTCTCTTTCTTGATCTGAAAATCCAGCGTTATTCCGGTTCGCCTTTGGATTTTTCAAGTCAATCTCCTGATGGGCTACATTCAAATCACCGCATAAAATCACTGGTTTTTTCTGATCCAATTCAAGAATATAAGACAGTAAAGCCTCTTCCCATTGCATGCGGTAATCAATCCGCTCTAATCCCCTTCTGGAATTGGGCGTGTAAACAGTCATCACAAACACGTTTTCAAATTCCAGCGTAATCACTCTGCCTTCTTGGTCATGCTCTTCTACTCCGATACCGTAGATGACCTGCAGCGGTTCTTGCTTAGAAAAAACAGCTGTGCCGGAATATCCTTTTTTCACTGCATAATTCCAGTACACATGATAGTCTTCAGGCTGGAGATCAACCTGGCCGTCCTGTATCTTCGTTTCCTGAAGACATATAATATCTGCATCCTCTTCTTTCAAATAAGAGAGGAAATCCATTTTTCTCATCACAGCCCGCAGGCCGTTTACATTCCATGAAATCAACTTCATGTTTCATCCTCCCCCCTATAAAAAAGAGCAAGAACCCGAAGGTCCTTGCTCTTTACATATCAGCTTACTCACCGCTTACGTATGGAAGTAAAGCCATTTGACGTGCGCGTTTGATCGCTGCAGTCAATTTACGTTGGTATTTAGCGTTTGTTCCAGTTACACGACGTGGTAAAATTTTACCGCGCTCAGAAACAAACTTTTTAAGAAGATCTACATCTTTGTAGTCGATGTGCGTGATACCGTTAGAAGTGAAATAACACACTTTACGGCGTTTCGCACGACCGCCTCTGCGTCCTCCTGCCATTGTCATTTCCCTCCTTTCTTTTTCATTTTAGGCGATAATCACATTAGAATGGAAGATCATCATCCGAGATGTCAATCGGTTTGCCGTCGTTGGCAAATGGGTCATCATTAAAGCTGTTCCCCTGATTGCGTCTCTGGTTGTTTTGATTTCCCCCAAATGGATTATCATTTTGGCCTCCGCCAAAGTACTGGCCTCCGCCGCTGTTTCCTTCGTTGTATCCACCTGAACCAGAACCGCCGCCGTTTTTCGGCTCAAGAAATTGAACACTTTCAGCTTGGACCTCTGTCACGAAGACACGCTGTCCTTGCTGGTTTTCATAGTTTCTTGTTTGTAAACGGCCATCTACGCCTGCAAGGCTTCCTTTTTTCAAGAAGTTTGCAACGTTTTCGGCTTGTCTTCTCCAAGTGACACAATTAATGAAATCGGCCTCACGTTCTCCGGACTGGTTCGTAAATGTACGATTCACAGCAAGAGTAAACGTAGCAACAGCCGCACCGTTTGGCGTATAACGAAGCTCTGGGTCTTTTGTCAGTCTTCCGACTAATACAACTCGGTTAAGCATAAGAAAGACCACCTTTTACCATTATATATTTCAAAATTGCTTATTCTTCTTCTTTAACAACAATGTGGCGAATGATATCGTCACTGATCTTAGCTAGACGGTCAAATTCTTGAACTGCCGCAGCGTCAGATTGAACGTTTACGATTTGGTAGAAACCGTCGCGGAAATCGTTGATTTCGTAAGCAAGACGACGTTTACCCCAATCCTTTGTTCCAGTGATCTCCGCACCGTTAGAAGTCAGAACGTTGTTGAAACGCTCGATAACTGCTTTTTTAGACTCTTCGTCAATGTTTGGGCGGATAATGTACATAACTTCGTACTTTCTCATCTGTTTGCACCTCCTTTTGGACTAAGCGGCCCATAATGGGCAAGGAGCAATAATTCTATTACTCACAATTTTATATTATACCAAAGCTCTTGTCCCTTTACAACTGCATCCTATACATTAAATCGGAAATGAATAACATCTCCGTCTTGGACCACATATTCTTTCCCTTCAAGGCGGACTTTTCCTGCCTCTTTAGCTCCTGCCATACCGCCGCCCGCAAGAAGATCCTCATAAGCAACTGTCTCAGCACGAATGAAGCCCCGCTCAAAGTCACTATGAATAATTCCTGCACACTCAGGGGCTTTCATGCCTTTTTTGAATGTCCAAGCTCTGACTTCCTGTTCTCCGGCTGTGAAATATGTTGCGAGGCCGAGAAGAGAGTAAGACGCTTTGATCAGCTGATCAAGACCTGATTCTTGAATGCCCAGCTCTTCCAAGAACATTTGCTTTTCTTCGCCTTCAAGCTCAGCGATTTCAGATTCGATTTTTGCACACACAACGATAACTTCTGCGTTTTCGCCGGCAGCGTACTCGCGAATCTTCGCTACATTTTCATTGCCAGATGGATCAGCAACTTCATCTTCACTTACGTTGGCCACGTACAAAATAGGCTTCGAAGTCAGTAAATGGAGCTGCTTCACAAGCTTTTGCTGCTCTTCAGTGAATTCTACAGATCGAGCAGGCTTTTCACTCTCAAACGCTTCTTTCAGTTTAGATAAAATCTCAAACTCAAATACAGCGTCTTTATCTTTTTGCTTCGCAAGCTTGCTGACGCGTGTAATCCGCTTTTCAACTGTTTCCATATCAGCGAGGATCAGCTCAAGGTTGATCGTTTCAATGTCATCAATCGGATCAACCTTTCCGGAAACGTGTGTAATGTTGTCATCGGAAAAAGCACGGACAACGTGGCAAATCGCGTCAACTTGGCGAATATGAGATAGGAACTTGTTGCCGAGTCCTTCTCCTTTAGATGCGCCCTTTACAATCCCTGCAATATCAGTGAATTCAAAAGCAGTCGGCACAGTCTTCTTCGGGTTGACCAGCTCAGTCAGCTTTTGCAGACGATCATCCGGCACCTCTACAATTCCCACGTTCGGATCAATTGTACAGAACGGGTAGTTGGCTGATTCGGCACCGGCCTGTGTAATTGCGTTAAATAGTGTTGATTTTCCGACGTTCGGCAAACCAACAATTCCAGCTGTTAAAGCCATTCTTTCATCTCCTCTATATAAAACCGTCATTGTATGAACGTATTTTGAACCTAGAGCAATTATAAGGAGGTTCACTGGAAAAGACAAGCTGACAAAAAAGCATTTTCAGCTTGCCAATCCCTTTGATTATGCTTTTTTCAAGCCTACTAAACAGTCAAAAAGCGTACTTCCCATTCCATTATCAGAATTTGTATCATTTGTCAGTGCATTGACTGACCCTCCAAAAGCCGCCCACATGCCTTCATCTATATTAATCGTCTTCGCATGAGCCTGCTTCATCACTTTCACCTTGCCCTTCATGCTTCCGCGGTCATTAAAGATGACAACTTCGTCTCCATCCTGAAGATCCTGCCCAGCCGCTATATCTGGAGAAATATCGACCTGAACGTGCTGAAGCTTTTCAATAAACGGCACATGCTGTGAATGATTGGAACGCTGCGGATGAATGGATAAGAGCGTATAAGGGTACTTTCCAGCTAACTCCTCATTATGGAAAACAGATTCTTCGGGCACATTTAATTGAAGCGAGCCGCTAAATCCTTTTTGCTCAGCTAGCGACGAAGTAAATTCAAATTTTCCACTCGGCGTCAAAAACTGATAATCATCCCACGGCACCTGTTTTACTGGAAGAGGGAGGTGGCCTTTTTCTTTTAAACGCTCAAGTGTCACATCCTCTGCTTCCAATGAAGAAAGCCCCATCTCTAAAAATTCTTGAGTGCTGTATTCAAACAGCTCGCCAAACCCAAGACGTTTTGCAAGCTCTGACCAGATCCAGCTGTCCGATTTCGCTTCACCCTGCGGCTCCACAAGCTTCTTCCCGTACTGAACATAATGATGATACATACTGGAATAGTAGATATCTTCTTCTTCAAAAACAGTGGCAGTCGGCAAAACATAATCACACAGCTCTGCGGTATCCGTCATAATGGAATCAATCGCGACCGTCATTGGAACCTTTTCAAATGCTTGTCTCACCTTATTTGTATTCGGCACCTGAGTCAGCGGATTTCCGCACGTCACAATAATCATCTCAATCGCAGGATCAGCAGCGGTCAACACTTCTTCAGCCTGTGTCATCATTGAAAAAGAACGGGATGTTGTTTTTAATTCCGGCAGCGTCAGCTTTGTTTTTGCAAAGCTCTCACCAATCTGGACATTTCCGAAATTCGCGCCGCCGCCCTTAATTCCGACATTTCCGCTTGCCGCCACAAGTGCATCAATCCAACGAATCGTTCCCCCGCCGTTTTTATATCGCTGCATGCCAAGCCCCATAAAAGTAGACACCGGACCATCAGCATACAAACCTGCCAAATACTCCAGCTCCTCCATAGAAGTTTCTGTTTTCACAATAAACTCTTCCAGAGAAACGGTCTTCAAAAGCTCTTTCACATCATCAAAACCGACAGAATGCTCAGAAATAAACGTTTCATCCGTTCTTCCCATCTCAATCAGAACCTTCAAAACGGCTGCCGCAAGCCAGCCGTCCATTCCAGGCTTTACAGAGATATAGCGGTCGGCAAGCTTAGCAGTCGGGTTGAAGATCGGATCAATCACCGTAATCGTGGCGCCCTTCTTTTTCACCTGCTGCAAGTGATGGTATAAGTGCATATTTGTTCTTGATACATTTCTTCCCCACACAACAACATGCTTGCTGTTGTAAATATCAAGCGGTCCGTGACCGTACGAACGGCCAAAATCCCAGCTTTGCGCCTCGATACCGGAGCCCCAGCATATGCTTCCGACGATTTCGGTCACGCCGCCATATCCATTAAAAAAACGCTGATCAAGCGCTTTTAACAGACCGTTATTCGCATAATCATGGCTGTGCAAAACAGCAGTCGTCTCCGACGTTTCCTTGATTTCCCGAAGTTTATCGGCAATTTCATCAAGTGCCTGCTCCCAAGAAATCCGCACAAACTCGCCATTTTGTTTTTTCATTGGATAGCGAAGCCGATCAGGCGAATTTGTTTTTGTCTCAAGCATTCTGCCGCGGCCGCAGATTTTACCTTCCGTAATCGGATGGTTTGGATCTCCGTCCACTTTTGTTACCTTTCCATCATCAACAGTCACCAAAAAGCCGCAGCTGTCCCAACAATTCAGCGGACATGCCGACTGATGCACTTTGCTCATCGCCGTCTTCTCCTTACCTTCTATATGAAAAAGCATGAGTGTCGGCCTATTTATGAAGTAGGCTCCTCATGCTTGACTAGTACTTTTTTTAGTTTTCTTTCAAATTCTCTTCTCGGAATCATAACACTGTGAGAGCATCCCTCACACTTAATTCGAATATCCATTCCCATGCGTATAATTTTCCAGCTGTTCGCTCCGCATGGATGCGGTTTTTTCATTTCTACGATATCATTCAGGCCAAAGTCTTTATCCGCCAAGACCCTTCACCTCTTTTCCTAAACTGCTGTATCTATTGTACAAAAAAACTGATCATAAGAGCAATCAAGATACCCGAAAAGAAATACATCCTCTTATTTCCATTTACTCAAAATAGGATATAAGAGCAGACAAACTAACAAATACAAATTGAGCATCCCATATATCGGATACAAGAACGCGATCAAATCAGAAAATCCGAAAGAAGTAAAAGGTACCATTAACACTAACAAAATCAACACAATCATCCATCTCGGCATATGAATAAACGCCATCAGCCGGCTGGACAAACCCAGCAAACCAGCTACCGTCGTCGTGTAAATCGCCAGGCACAGCACCGCCGTCATACATAAAAAAAGGAAATAAGGCGCACCCTCCAGAACGGCAAACAGCGGTATTTCAAACTGAGAAAGGGAGCCCGCCAGCTCCACCAACGTTTCATTATAAACAAATGAGATCACGCCAAAAATAAGACCGCTTGCCACACTTGCGATTTTTGCTTCTCCGAGCCCTTTCATCTCTTTCCCAACAGAGGATAAAATCGCAACAACTGAAAGGATGTTTAAAGAGGTAAACGTAATGCTCGCAGGCCAGTTATACTGCTGGGACAAATCAATCGTCCACGTATGGTGATGTGTGCTCTGAAAGGAGATCAGCGCATATAAAAGCCCCGCTACTAACACAGGAATCAAAATACTATTTATAGATAATATTCCTTTCACATCCCACAAAAACAAGCACACTGTCACGATGCAAATCAGCGTGATTCCCCACCAGAAAGGAAGCTTGTACATTTGCAGGGTCACACCGCCTCCGGCAATCATCACCATAGTCGTCGAAAACAAATAAAAAATGATGAGGACATCATAAATTTTCGCCAGCCATGGCCCCATTAAATGCTCCAGAACCGGCAGAAAATGAGTGGATTGAACCTTAAAACTGATTTTCATCACAATATAAGACGAGAAAATGAACATAATTGTAAACAGCACAATAGCAAGTCCGCTTTCCGCCCCAAAAAACTGCCATATCTCCTGACCGCTCGCATATCCGGCCCCGATCAGGCTCCCTAATATGAGCAGCATCCACTTCATTCCGGCTCTCCACAACACTATCACCTCATAGACAAAGTTCAGCTTGTTCCCGTTATTGTTACTATATAAATAAAGGAAAGCAAACATGCCATATTTTCATAGACATTTGAACACAAGCTGAAATTATCATACGAAATACACATAAAAAAGACTGCTAATACGGCAGTCTAAAAAGAGATATTTATTTGTTTGTCCGCGGAATGAAGAAGTGAACTTCACTCTTCACTTTTTTCTAACCATTCCTACCTATTCAAGTGTTTCATAAGCAGACCATTGCTTGATCATGATCGAGGCAATGGGGGACAATACTTGTAATCGCCCACTAACCATTCATATCATGCCCTCTACTTTTTTAAAATCTCTGGTGCCATACACAAAGCATAAAAAATCATACTGCTGGATATACTGTAAACAACCTTACATAACTACACACACCATAGCAATTCTGTTACCTACTATAACAAGGAAGTGAAACCCATGAATCGAAAAGGCGGGCTTTTTTCTTCTCAGGAACGAGTAAAGCAATATGTTTCACATACAGATGCTGCAGCGGCAAAACAAATCCAAACCATCCTTTCTTCATCCTTACGTAAAGCTGCTGGCAAACCAATTGTCGTGGTTTGTATCGGAACAGACCGTTCAACCGGTGACTCATTAGGCCCGCTCGTAGGAATGAAACTCAAACAGATGCAGCTCACCAGATTCCATGTCTACGGAACCTTATCTGACCCCGTCCATGCTGTGAACATGAAGGATAAAATCAATGACATTCATAAATTACATAAAAACCCATTTGTTATAGCAGTCGATGCATGCTTAGGCCGCGTTAAGAGTGTGGGTTCATTTCAAATCGGGGACGGGCCATTAAAGCCCGGAGCCGGTGTACAAAAAGACCTTCCTGAAGTGGGAGATCTTCATATTAACGGAATCGTGAATGTGAGCGGTTTTATGGAATATTTTGTATTGCAAAATACTAGACTCAACTTGGTCATGAATATGGCAAATGTTCTAGCGGAAGGTTTGAGTTTAACAGATCGGACAGAGTGGAGGCAAGAACGCCTTAACCCGCTACAAAGGCTCACTGGGCGCATATAAATGAAAAAACCATCTTCGTTTGAAAGATGGTTTTTTCATTTATGATTCTCTTTCAGACAAAAGCTCTAAAATCCGGTCAAGGTCTTCATTAGAGAAAAATTCAATTTCGATTTTGCCTTTTTTCTTCTGTCTTTTAATATTAACTGTTGTTCCAAAATAATTTTGGAGATAGGATTCTCGTTCTTTTAGAACCGCATCTTTCACAGGTTCTTTTTTCTTTGTTTCACGTGGAACATTCTGATTTAACTGCTGAATCAGCTGCTCAAGCTGGCGAACATTGAGCTGCTCCGCAATCACTTTTTGTACCAGCGGTTCAAGCTTATTTTTGTTTTTTAAGCCAAGAAGCGTGCGTCCATGTCCCATAGAAAGCGTACCTTCGGCAATAAGCTGCTGAATATTTTCTGGCAGTGTCAGCAGTCTTAAATGATTCGCAATATGCGGTCTGCTTTTCCCAAGACGTTTGGCAAGCTGCTCTTGTGTGAGATCTAAGTGTTTCAACAAGGAATCATATGCCTGAGCCTCTTCAAGCGGAGATAAATCTTCACGCTGAAGGTTTTCTAATAAAGCAATTTCCCTCATTAACGCCTCTGATAATTCACGGACAATGGCCGGAACTGTATCTAAACCTGCCAGCTTTGCCGCTCGAAAACGCCGTTCACCCGCAACAATATCATAGCCTTTTAAAGATTTTCTGACGATAAGCGGCTGAAGAATGCCATGCTGCAACACAGATTCTTTTAGTTCAGCTAATGCCTCGTCATCAAAGTGTTTTCTTGGCTGATAAGGATTAGGGCGTAAATCGGCAATTTTAATTTCTTCAACTGTCTCTTCAGACAAATCTACCTGATTAAATAACGCATTAATCCCTTTTCCAAGGCCTTTAGCCATTCGCAGCCACTTCCTTTGCTAAATCTAAATATACTTCCGCACCTCTTGACCGCGGATCGTATAAAATGATGGGTTTTCCGTGACTCGGTGCCTCACTCAGACGGACATTACGCGGAATAACTGTCTTATATACTTTATCCCTAAAATACTTTTTAACCTCTTCAATCACTTGAATGCCAAGGTTTGTCCGGGCATCAAGCATTGTCAGCAATACACCTTCAATCATTAAATCAGTATTCAAATGCTTTTGCACAAGACGTACTGTATTTAATAACTGGCTGAGACCCTCCAAGGCATAATATTCGCACTGTACAGGAATCACAACGGAATCCGAGGCTGTAAGGGCGTTAATCGTCAGCAAGCCCAATGACGGCGGACAATCAATGATAATATAATCATAATTTTGCTTTACTGCTTCAAGCGCTCTCTTCAATCTCACTTCTCTTGATATTGTAGGAACCAGCTCGATCTCAGCCCCTGCAAGCTGAATCGTCGCAGGAATCACATCCAAGTTCTCTACTGTCGTTGCTTTAATAATATCTATTACATCTGCATCATCTACTAAAATATCGTACACACACTGCTCTACATCGGCTTTTTCAATCCCTAATCCGCTTGTCGCATTTCCCTGCGGATCAATATCTACCAGCAGAACCCTTTTCCCTATGTAAGCCAAACATGCCCCAAGGTTGACAGACGTCGTTGTTTTGCCGACCCCGCCTTTTTGGTTCGTAATTGCTATGATTTTTCCCACGATGTCACCTACTTTCACATGAACATGTACTATCTTGCTTCTATTCTATCAAAAAAAGATTAAAGCGTTTCATTTTTTTCATCATTTTGTTCCGAATCAGAAGGGAAATAATTGAAAATTCAAGCACGCTTTATGCTTTCTCTTATAAATTCTGCAATTTCTATGTTTTTTTGACTTAAAAAAGGAATTTCTTAAAGAAAAAAAGAAGAAGTCACAGTACAGAACGTGGAAACAGGATGGTGAGAAAATGATTTATCAAACGAAGAGAGATGTACCCGTTACGCTGATGATTGTGTTTCTCATATTACTGATACAAGCAGATGCCATTGTTCCTTTTGTGCTGGGAAATATGAGAGTTTCCGGCTGGATCATTTTTATTCTGCTGACTCTTTTAAATGGACTCATCATTTGGAGCTTTATTGACCTGAAATATGTATTGAAAGAACACCATCTGATCATTAAAGCCGGATTGATCAAACATCAAATTCCTTATGAAAACATCGATAAAGTCGTTCAAAAAAAGAAACTGTGGTCCGGTTTTCGTCTGATCGGCTCTCGCCATGCCATCACAATATATTATCAGGGGGGATGGGGACATGCAGTGATTTCACCGCAAAAATCTGAAGAATTTATCCACAAGCTCAAAGAAAAGAATTCTAATATAATAATATTCACTAAAAGTAAGTGATTACCTTTTATTAAAAATATAAAAAGCTCTCCTGCTTTTCAGGAGAGCTTCTATTTTGGTATGCGAATCGTTAATTGAATATATTCTTCAAATTCTTCTTCTTCCGTATTCAATTTTACACCGCTGTCTTCCACCATTGATAGTGACTGGCGAATCGTGTTCATCGCAATTCTTGTATCTCTGCTGAATGCTTTGCGTCTCGGCTTTGGCTTTCTCTGGCCTTGCTCCAGCATTTTCACCACGCGGTCTTCTGTCTGCTTTACATTTAAACTTTTCTCAATAATCTCTGTGAGCAGTGTGACTTGGAGCTCAGGCTGTTTCAGCGGAATCAGTGCTCTGGCATGGCGCTCGGTGATTTTCTTCTCCATAATCGCCTCTTGGACCGGCTGAGGCAGCTTTAATAACCGAAGCTTATTCGCGATTGTAGACTGCCCTTTTCCTAAGCGCTGTGCGAGTGCCTCCTGTGTTAAATCATGCAGCTCAAGCAGCCTAGCATAAGCATGCGCTTCCTCAATAGAAGACAGTTCTTCCCGCTGCAAGTTTTCGATTAACGCCACAGAAGCGGTTTCCGTGTCGGAAAAATCCTTAATAATTGCCGGAATCTTTTCCCACTCAAGCGATTGCACCGCTCTCCAGCGTCTTTCACCTGCAATGAGTTCGTATTGGCCTTCTTCTTCTGTATGCCTAACAACAATCGGCTGAATAATGCCGTGTGTATGAATGGTCATTGCTAACTCTTTGATTTTTTCATCTGAGAAAATGGTGCGTGGCTGAAAACGGTTGGGAACGATAGCATTTACCGGTATTTCCAGAATCTCTTCTTTGTTTGTATCATGTTCAGCAATCTCCGGCTCCTGTTCCTTCTCACCAAGCCCGAAGAAACGAGAGAATGAATGCTTCATGTACCTACACCACCTTTAAAAACTGCCATTTTTATAATTCTATTTTCTCATGGTTTTTCCTGCTGTACATCCATCAATTTTGATGAAAATATGATGGTATTGTCATATCAGGCTGTCTAAATTACCCTTCAATTGGCGATTTATTAGGAGTTCCCGGTTTTCTTGGATACTTCTTAGGTGTATTTTTTATTTTGCGTATCACCATAATATTACGATCGCTTTCTTCAATAGGCAGCTTAAAAGAATGGATATTCTCAAGTTCTCCTCCAAGCGTCGTGATTGCTTTTTTGCCTGCATTCAGTTCTTCTTCAGCTGATGCGGCTTTTAAAGCAACAAATAAACCGTTTTTCTTCACCAGAGGCAAGCAAAGCTCACTCAAAACAGATAATCTCGCAACTGCTCGCGCTGTCACAATATCATAGCTTTCACGCACGTCTTTCCGTTGCCCGAACGTTTCAGCTCTATCATGGCAGAATGTTGTATTCTCCAATTGCAAAGCCTCAGATAACTTTTCTAAAAACGTGATCCGTTTATTCAGTGAATCCACGATTGTGACATTGAGGTGCGGAAAGCATATTTTTATCGGCAGACTTGGAAAACCCGCTCCCGCTCCGACATCACAAATCGTGTTCACCTGATTGAAGTCGACATAAAAAGCAGCTGTAATGGAATCATAAAAATGCTTTAAATACACTTCTTTTTTCTCTGTTATTGAAGTCAGATTGATTTTTTCGTTCCATTCAACCAGCATGTCGTAATACAGCTCAAATTGCTCCAGCTGACGGGGAGAAAGGGAGATCCCTTTTTCCGCCAAACCAGAAGTGAATTCTTCAATATTCATGCCGTCATCCTTTCTATTCGGCTATCTTCGCAATGCGTCCCTGCTCTAAATACACCAATAGAATTGAAATGTCCGCCGGGTTTACACCGGAAATGCGGGAAGCTTGGGCAACAGACAAAGGCCGTACATTTTTCAGTTTTTGACGCGCCTCGGTCGCAATCCCCTTGATTGCGTCATAATCAATTCGATCTGGAATTTTTTTATTTTCCATCTTCTTCAGTTTTTCCACTTGCTGAAGAGATTTTTCAATATATCCTTCATATTTCACTTGGATTTCTACTTGTTCTGCCACGTCTTGAGGAACTGGCACTTCTGGCGGCGCCAGTTTTGTGACTGTTTCATAGTTCATTTCAGGACGCTTCATCAAGTCTGTGCCGCGAACTCCATCTTTCAATTCGCTTCCGCCAAGAGAACGGATATATTCTTGATTTTCCGGAGACGGCTTGATAATTACAGAATGAAGACGTTTTTTCTCCGCCTCGATCGCCGCTTTTTTCTTCTCAAAAGCCACATAGCGCTCATCAGAAATCAATCCAATGCGGTGTCCGATTTCTGTCAGACGCAAATCAGCATTGTCATGGCGAAGCAGCAATCTGTATTCCGCACGTGATGTCAAAAGACGATATGGCTCATTGGTACCTTTTGTCACAAGGTCATCAATCAGAACACCAATATAGGCGTCAGAACGGCTTAAAATCACTTCTTCTTTTCCAAGCGCTTTTCGTCCTGCATTGATTCCCGCCATAATCCCTTGTCCCGCAGCTTCTTCATAACCGGAAGTTCCGTTAATTTGACCTGCAGTGTAAAGGTTTGTGATTTTTTTTGTTTCAAGTGTCGGCCAGAGCTGTGTCGGTACGATTGCATCATACTCGATCGCATAGCCGGCTCTCATCATTTGCACGTTTTCAAGTCCAGGAATCGTTGCAAGCATTCTTTGCTGTACGTCTTCTGGAAGACTTGTAGATAAACCTTGGACATAGACTTCCTGTGTATTTCTGCCTTCCGGCTCAAGGAAGATTTGGTGACGCGGTTTATCATTAAATCGTACAACTTTATCTTCAATGGACGGGCAATATCTTGGGCCTGTACCTTTGATCATACCGGAATACATCGGTGAACGGTGCAGGTTGCTGTCAATAATCTCGTGTGTCTCAGGGCTTGTATATGTCAGCCAGCAAGGGAGCTGATCTGTGATATATTCCACTGTTTCATATGAGAAAGCGCGAGGCACATCGTCACCAGGCTGAATTTCCGTTTTGCTGTAATCAATCGTGTCGCTTTTAACGCGAGGCGGCGTACCTGTTTTAAAACGAACAAGGTCAAAACCGAGTTCCTCCAAATGCTCAGAAAGCTTAATAGAAGGCTGCTGGTTATTCGGGCCGCTTGAGTAAGACAGATCGCCAAGAATGATACGTCCTCTTAAATATGTCCCTGTCGTCATGACAACTGCTTTCGCACGATAATGTGCGCCTGTTTGTGTAATAACGCCTCGGCATTCGCCGTCTTCAACGATCAGCCGCTCCACAATTCCTTGCAGCAATGTTAAGTTTGGTTCTTTTTCAAGTGTATTTTTCATTTCGTGCTGATATTGGAATTTGTCTGCTTGCGCACGCAATGCACGAACCGCAGGACCTTTTCCTGTATTCAGCATTCTCATTTGAATATGTGTTTTATCGATGTTTCTTCCCATTTCTCCGCCGAGCGCGTCAATTTCGCGGACGACAATCCCTTTTGCGGGGCCGCCGACAGACGGATTACATGGCATAAATGCAACCATATCTAGGTTGATGGTCAAGACAAGCGTTTTGGCGCCTTGGCGTGCAGATGCGAGGGCAGCCTCAACACCGGCATGCCCGGCGCCAATCACAATCACATCGTATTGGCCTGCTTCATACCCCATGATTCTAGTTCCTCCTTTAATTATTTTCCTAAACAGAATTGAGAAAAGAGCTGATCAATTAAGCTTTCGTGGACAGAATCTCCAATGATTTCCCCTAAAAGCTCCCAGCATCTTGTAAGGTCAATTTGCACCATGTCGATCGGGACATCCTGTTCGATGCCGCTAAGCGCATCTTCAATGGCGCGTTTTGCTTGCTGTAAGATAGAGATGTGACGTGTGTTGCTGACATAAGTCAGATCACCGCTTTCAATGGCACCCGTGTAGAACAATGATTGAATCGCTTCTTCCAGATCATTGATGCCTTCCTCTTTTAAAAGAGATGTCGTAACAACTGGACGTCCATTGGCAAGCTCACGGACACGTTCAGTGTCAATCTTCGCCTCAAGGTCAGTCTTATTCAAAATCACGATAACATCCATGCCCTCAACGGCTTCAAAAAGCTTCACGTCTTCTTCAGAAAGCTCTTCACTATAATTAAGCACAAGTAAAATCAGGTCCGCTTCCTTTAGGACCTGGCGAGAACGTTCAACACCGATTCGCTCAACAATATCCTCTGTTTCACGAATACCTGCTGTATCAACCAGACGAAGCGGGACGCCCCTTACATTCACGTATTCCTCAATCACATCCCGTGTCGTTCCGGGAATATCGGTTACGATGGCTTTTGCCTCATGAACGAGGCTGTTCAGAAGAGATGATTTTCCTACGTTTGGCCGGCCGATAATGACGGTAGAAAGACCTTCACGCAAGATTTTTCCTTGCTCAGAAGTCCTCAGCAGCGCCTCAATTTCCTTTTTCACGGCGGTTGCCTTTTCGACTAAAATCTGATGCGTCATTTCC
This sequence comes from Bacillus sp. PS237, assembly GCF_037963345.1. NCBI lineage: Bacteria > Bacillati > Bacillota > Bacilli > Caryophanales > Bacillaceae > Bacillus > Bacillus sp. PS237. Next base: position 4,139,074 of record NZ_CP150156.1, read on the forward strand.
TCTACATCATCATACTCCGGATAATCGATATTCACCTCAACATGGGCCAGTGTTTCTAAAATCTCACTGCGCAAACGGCGCACCAAAGCAGAAAGACGCCCTTCCATTTGATTCATAGCAACGTTCATTGCCCGGTCCGTTTTCGCTCTAATTAAGTCCATAACCGCTTCCGCCTGTGAAAGATCGATACGCCCGTTTAAAAACGCACGTTTCGTAAATTCGCCAGGCTCTGCCAGTCTCGCTCCCTCTCTCAATGCGAGCTGAAGCACTTGGTTCACAGTCACAATTCCCCCGTGACAGTTTATCTCGATAACATCTTCCCGTGTAAAAGTTCTCGGCGCTTTTAACACTGATACCATTACTTCCTCAACGACACGATCCGAAGGTCTGTCTACGATATGACCATAATGAATCGTATGTGATTCGACCGAGCTGAGTGTTTTCCCCTTCGGTCCCTTATAAATTTTATCTGCGATTTGAATGGCTTCTGGTCCGCTCAACCGTACAATCGCAATCGCACCTTCTCCCATCGGTGTGGAAATTGCCGCAATTGTATCCATGTTGTTCACCTCTCTTTACTTATACTTCATCTATATAAAAAAATTTTTATTATGCCAAAACTAAAAGATAACATAGTTTGGTTCGAAGTGGAAGATTTGTTATCCACAGAAATAGAAATTCGTCCCTTATTACTTTAACTTATCCACATGTGAATAACAATTAATTTTATTTCCTGAACTTCCTTTTTATCAACAGGATACACCTAAAAAGAAAAAACTTAAACGGCAAAACCTTGATATTACTAGGAAAAGTGGATTTTTCGGATACAAAAAAACCGAAATCCAATTTTTATCGGACTTCGGTTTTATGCTATCTTTTATGGGAAATAACGAGATGACGATTTTCGCCCTCTCCCATTGAATATGTTTTGATCTGGTGGTTTGCATATCCAGAAAGAGTATCGTGAATAATTTTTCTTTCGCTGGACGGCATAGGCTCAAGCTGGATGGATTTTTTCGTTTTCAAAACCTGGTCAGCAAGCTTGATGGCCAGCTGGCTCAGTGTTTCTTTTCTTTTCAAACGATAGTTTTCTGCATCCACCGTCACATTTTTATATTGGCCTGGATAACGGTTAAGGGCAAGCTGTGTCAAAGTTTCAAGGGCATTTAAGGTTTGTCCTCTTTTCCCAATTAACAATGCTGCCTTTTCACCTGTTATATGATATCTCACTGTCTTTTTGCTTTCTTGAACAGTCACATCAGACTTCCCGGCAATGGCTTCGGCAATCGTTTGAAGATATAACTTCGCTTGCTGAATCGGATCAATCTTTTCAACCAGCTTTACGATCGCAGGCTTTTTACCGAAAATACCGAGAAACCCTTTGTTTCCCTCTTCAATAACAGTAATTTCTACCTTATCCTTCGTTAATCCCAACTCTTGCAATCCGGACTGTACTGCTTCATCGACATTTCGCCCTGCAGCAGTCACATTCCTCACTTTTTCTTTCCTCCGGCTTTTTGCGGCTCAGGATTTTTTTTAATATCAGGTCCTTTAATGAGGAAAGTTTGCGCAATCATAAACAAGTTACCAACTACCCAATAAAGAGAAAGAGCCGCCGGGAAGTTGATCGCAAATACGATAATCATAATTGGCATAATCCAAAGCATCATCGCCATTTGCGGATTTTGCTGCGCATTGCCAGCCATCATCAGTTTTTGCTGAACAAATGTAGCGACACCGGCAACGATAGGAAGAATATAGTAAGGATCTTTTTCTCCTAAGTCAAACCATAAGAAGCTATGCTCTGAAATCGCCTGGGTTCTCATGATCGCATGATAGAATCCAATTAAAATCGGCATCTGGATCAAAATCGGGAAACATCCCGCCAATGGATTGACACCATGCTTTTGGAATAAAGCCATTGTTTCCTGTTGAAGCTTTTGCTGCGTTTTTTGATCCTTTGAGCTGTATTTTTCTTTAAGCTTTTGCATTTCAGGCTGTAAAGCCTGCATCGCTTTCGAACTTCTCAGCTGCTTAATCATCAGCGGTAAAATTAATAAACGAATTAAAATGGTAACTAGAATAATTGAAAGCCCGTAGTTATCTCCCGTCAATTTCGCTACATACGTAATGAGCTCAGACAATGGATATACTACGTACTTGTCCCAGAAATGCGGACTATCTGCAGTGATCGGCTCTTTCACACTCGAGCATCCAGCCAAAAGCATGAATACGCCAACCATACTTAATAGCAACCCTATTCTCCTTTTCAACAACATTTCCTCCTATAATTAATCTTTACACTCTTTTATTGCAAAGCATACTTGTATGTATTTTAGCATCTTTCAGTTTTAAATGGTGTCTTTTTCTGATCAACCAGAAAGGAAGCGCTTTTAAAAGTTGTAAGAAAGCAGTGGTGATGCCTACTTTGACGAAGATTTCTTATATAATGAAGACTTTCTGAATAGATGCTGCAGACTTTTTTTCGTTTCCTCATATGTCAGCTGGCTCGCCGGTTTTCTGGCAATAATGATGTAATCCTTTTCCTTCAGTCTCTCTTTCTCTTCAAGAAAGGCCTGCCGAATCAAACGTTTGATCCGATTTCGCATCACAGCATTGCCAATTTTTTTGCTGACGGAAAGCCCGACACGCAGTTCATCATTTTCAGGCTGATCAAGCGTATATAAGACAAACTGGCGGTTTGCAACTGATGTCCCATGTTTAAACACTTTTTGAAAATCTTCATTTTTCTTTAAACGATTTCGCTTCTTCAAATGACTCACTCCGATACTGGCTGGCAGAAACTTTTAAAATTTATTATGAACATGAGATGCATCTGAACCAGGAAGCATGCCCCGGTTCATTACGCATCACATCTATCTTTTCCCATAACGTGAAAAAAGACCACTGACATTATTCAGTGGCCTAAGCTGATAATACTTTTCTGCCTTTGCGGCGACGGCGTGCTAAAACTAGACGACCGTTTTTTGAACTCATACGGCTTCTGAAGCCATGAACTTTGCTGCGTTTACGGTTATTCGGTTGGAATGTTCTTTTCATTTATGACACCTCCCTCGAGGAATAGCTGTTAAAGACAGTCTTACTTATTATATTTGCGTTACCTATTCATTGTCAACTTCACTAGTGCTTTTATTTCTTGCAACCATAATAGGATACCATACCTTTTCAACTTTCGAAACCTTATTTTTTAGATTCCTTAATTTTACGGAAAAAAGACAAATTCAAACAATTTGCCCCTAAAATCACGCATGTGGATATCTTTTTCGGCTTTTTTTAGTATCCACAGAGGTTATCGACAACATTTTCACATTACCAACCCCTGTGGACAAGGTTTTTTCAACAGGTTGTCCGCTTTGTGGATAAGATTGTGACAACCATTGCAAGCTCTCGTTTATTTTGGTATTATATTTGTGTTTTAACTCTTGATTACTAATCCTACCTTTCCTCTTTATCCACAAAGTGTGGATAAGTTGTGGATTGATTTCACACAGCTTGTGTAGAAGGTTGTCCACAAGTTGTGAAATTTGTCGAAAAGCTATTTATCTACTATATTATATGTTTTCAACATTTAATGTGTACGAATGGTAAGCGCCATTTGCTCTTTTTTTGTGTTCTATAACAGAGAAAGACGCCATTTTCTAAGAAAAGGAGGGACGTGCCGGAAG